>CAWEGS010000006.1:0-324874 GCA_963808675.1 uncultured Solirubrobacteraceae bacterium | reverse complement strand
CGCGAATATCCGAGCTCGGTGCATCCGCTTGAAGAGACGCGTCGCGGGGAGCTGGGCGAACGCGACGAAGAAGGCGTTGAAGACGAAGAGGAGCCCGATCGCACCCGGACCGGCGCTTGTATGCGCTTTCACAAACGGCGCCAAGATGTTCGCGAACAGCGCGTAGCCGATGATGATGAGGACGAGGTTCACAGCGATGATGCATCAGGAACCTGCGGTCGCGGGCGACCGCGCGAAATCCTCTTCCCCGGCCGTGTCCGCCCCCGCGGCGGGTCGATCAGGCACCACCGCCAGTACGACCAGCGCTAACGCGACGTACGTGATCGCGTCGAACAGATATAGCGCCTGAAACGACCGCAGGTCCTGTGCCGAGGAGATGACGAACCCGCGACGGCCGCGCCGGTTCCGAGGCCGGCGTTCTGTGCCGTTCGCCCGAGCGCGAACGAGGCGACACGCTGCTCTGGCGTTACCAGGGTGAGGAGCAACATTTTGTTCGCGGTGCGGTTTACGCCGACTCCTGCACCGCCGATCACCGCGCAGGCGAACGCCTGCCACGGCCGGTCGACGAACGCAAAGCCGGCATAGCCGACTGCGCTCGCGAGATTGGCACCGATCAGGATCGACTTGGGCCGGAAACGGTCGAGCAGGGCTCCCGAGGGAGGTGTCGCCAGGGTGCCCGCGCCGAGAATCGCGCCGAACACCAAGCGGCGGTGGGCGTCGAGAAGCCGCGGACCTGGTGCAGGTAGATGATCTCAAACGGGAGGATCAATCCGTAGCCGAGCCAGCTGAACGTATTCCCGGCCTGCAAGAGCAGGACCAGTCGCGGCAGGTCGTCCGCCAACCTCTCGCGAGATTGGCCGCGTCATCGTCAGACGGGATGCCGGCGACCGGGGACGTACTCACCGGATTGGCGCCTCGGCGCTCGAGGTTTTGCTGCCGCTCCATCGATTCAGCCTTTCCTCTCTGGCCAGCCGACGTCCTCGTTGGACGTTCGCTAGCCATGGGGACCATCCCGGCCCGGAGCCTTCGGCAACGCCTGCGCGCCGGCCTCCACACCGTCGTGGGCCGGTTGTGGCGATCCGGATTTGATCGGCGGAAATCGCTAGGCCGATCTTGGTCATCGGATCGCCTGCTTGGGTTGGCCTTGCTGTGGTCGGCGGTGGGCCGCTGGGTCGGAAGCAAGCGCGGGGATCTCTCACGTCCGTGCGGCCCTCGAGCGCCCAGGGGCCAAAGCACTCCCGGTCTGTTGTCATCGCTCAAGCCTCCTTCGGTTCAGTTGTCGTAGACACCGCGGGAGCGAGAATCGAGCGATGACTTTCCGGCGCGTTCGGTGTCCTGCTAGGGCGATGACTGAAGCAACCGTGCTGACACGAGCCGGCCGGCGACGGGGAGGCATTCCGCTCCTGGTCGAGCCGTACCGGCGGGAGCTGCAGCTCCACTGCTACCGGATCCTCGGCTCGCTCCAGGACGCCGAGGACCTGCTCCAGGAGACGCTGCTGGCGGCCTGGCGCGGTCTTGACAAGTTCGAGGGAGGCGCATCGATGCGCTCGTGGCTCTACCGGATCGCGACGAACCGCTGTCTCAACGCGCTGCGCGCCCGCGCCCGCCGCGCGCCCGAGCTGCAGACCGACCTGCCGGCGCCGACCCGGACGGCCGAGCCGCTGTGGCTCGAGCCCTACCCGGACGTGATGCTCGAGGGGATCGCCGACCTCGCGCCCGGACCCGACGCGCGCTACGAGACCAAGGAGGCCGTCGCGCTCACGTTCGTCGTCGGCCTGCAGCAGCTCGCGCCGCGCCAACGAGCGTGCTCGTACTGCGCGACGTGCTCGGCTTCCAAGCCAGCGGAGGTCGCCGACATGCTCGACACCAGCGAGGCGTCAGTCAACAGCGCGCTGCAGCGCGCGCGGGCCACGCTCGAGTCACGGACGCCGCTGAGCACCGACGCCCTCGAGCGCGCGCCGCTACCCGGCTCGGCCGTCGAGCTCGAGCTGCTCGGGGAGTTCGCCGACGCGTTCGAGGACGGCGACGCCGACCGGATCGTAGCGCTGCTGACCGACGAAGCGCTCTATACGATGCCGCCCGAACCCGGCGAGTTGCGCGGCAAGGACGCGATCTCCACCTTCCTGCACGACCGGTTCTCCCTTAGGGTCAACAGCCCGACCCGGCTCGTGCCGACCCGCGCGAACGGGCAGCCCGCATTCGCGACCTACGTCGGCGATCCGCACACGTCAATCGCACGCTTCAACAGCATGCTCGTGCTGACACTCCAGGGCAACCGGATCTCAGGCCTGACCCGATTCGGAGACACCGGGATCCTACCGGCGTTCGGGCTGCCACGAGTACTGCGCTAAGCCAACACCGTCGTGGGCGGCGGGGTTTCGAGCACCTGTTTGAGCGTGACGCAGTAGCCGGCGAATTGCCGCTTGAGTGTCAGGCGCAGGAAGGGCTCCGCGAGGCGCATCGCGCCGCTGGCCCGGCCGTGTGCATCGAATTGGACTCGCGTGCCGGCCTCGGTGGGCTCGAACGTCATCCGCGCGTGGATGGGTAGTGCTCCCTCGAGCATCCGCAACGCGAATACGCGGCCGGGCTCATACTCGGAGACCTCAACGAGCGAGGCGAGCTGCTTGCCGCCGGGGGCGCGATGCACTTCGCGCACCCGCGTCCCAAGGCCGAGCGGTCGATCCTCCTCGACGACGGCTGAGATCGTGTTGGTCTGCCACGTTGCGAGCTGGCGTGGGTCGGTCGCGTAGGCGAACACTTCCATGGGGGGACGGGCGATCTCGGTCTGGACGGTGAACTTGATCATCTGGCTGGCCTTTCTCGGAGGATCTCCCACCACGTCTCAAACGCGGCCCGGCGCCAGCGCGCGCCGGTGTCCAGGCCGGCGAACACGCGAGCGACGAACGGGCCGGCCATCAACTCAAGCGCCGCCTCGGGATCGATGCCCCGGCGGATCTCACCGCGGGTTTGGCCCCGCTCGATGATCGATCGCACGGTGGCGCGCCGAGGGGAGCAGGATCGTTTGGCGAAACGTTTCGATTAGCTCCGGATGGCGGTCCTGCTCGGCGATCAGCCCACCAATCAGCTTCACATATGACGGACCGTCAGCAGGGAGGCCCTGCTCGACCGCGAGCCACAGCTCGGCGCGTGAGTCACCCAGGTCGGGCGGGTCAAGCGACGGCAGCTGACGGGAGATCACGTGGGCGACCAGCGCCGCCTTGTCGCTGAAGCGGCGATAGATCGCCGGTTTGCTAATGCCGGCCACCTTCGCGACCGCCTCGATTGTCATGCGCGCGAAGCCGTACTCGACCAGCAGTGTCAGCGCGGCGGCTGAGATTGCGTCATCGACACCAGGGTCTAGCGTCCGCACCATCGCGCGCCATAACGTAACGCCAGCGTCACGTTATGTCAAAGCAGCCTTCGCGCCCCTCGCATGTCGCCGGTTCGATCCCGGCTGGCTCCACTGGGCGTTCTGGCTGCGCAGCGGACACGCCGCGCGGGGATCAGGCGCCCGCTTCGAGCCTGTCCTTCAAGCGCTCCTGGTAGCCCGCGATGCGCTTGGCCGCGTCCCTTCGGGCGAGCGGTGCGATCAGCTTGCCGAAGCCGTAGCCGACGAGATCGAAGTCAATCGAGACGCGAGAGCTGGAGCCGTCGCCGGCCGGCTCGATCGTGACGGTCCCGACCGGCCTGATGGGACCGACGGTTCCGTGGAACGCCGTCCTGCGCGGCGGGTCGTGCTCGGTGATCTCGTAGCTCGCATCGATCTCTCGACGCCCCATCTTCCGGATCTCGCGGACGCGCGTCCCCACGCCGACGGGCCCGTCAGTCTCGCGCGTCGCGGATACGATTTCGCCCTGCCACTCGCCATGCCGCTCGAGCTGGTCGAGATAGGCGAAGACGTCCCCAGGGCTGCGGTTGATCTCGATGCTGTGCGTGATCACGGCCCTCGGTGTCGGCAGCACGTTCGCGAACCTCTCCGGCTTTGCCCCGGCACGTCAAGCCCGGCGCGTCAAGCCCGGGCGTCAAGCCCCGCGTCAAGCCGGGCGTGCCGGCGTGACCTCAGCTCACGCCCGGATTGCCCCGACGGCAACCTCGCGGGTTACGGAGAGCTCCGGGGTCACAGCAGGTTGGCGACAAATCAGGCGATCTGCGACGGCCCACCCGGCGTAGCAGACGGAGCCAACGGTCGAGGTGACCGCCAGCAGGACGCCTGCCGCGGCGGCCGCCGCGACGCCGTGTGAGCCGAGGATCAGCACCGCAGCTGCCGGTCCGAGGCTCGGCCCGACTGGGAGCTGACCGAGCGTGAACATCGCGATCAACAGCGCGATTGAGTCGAACACCGAGATGTGCACTCCGATCGCGCGCAGCACCAACCAATTGCGGGCGATCTGAATGCAGATGGCCAGCACCACCAGCGCAATCATGCGACCGCGTTGACGGCGCATGACCGCCAAGCCGGACCAGAGTCCAAGGCGTCGGTGTTTGGAGAGACGGCCCAGGCCGAACACCGCGGCACCCGCGAGTGCGATCGCTATGACGGGCGCCCACCACGGGAAGCCAAGCGGGCCGATCAGCGTGAAGGAGAAGATCGCTGTCAGCGCGACTTCGACGCTGATGATCGGGACCTCAGCGGCCAGCAGCGCGGGCACGCGGGGGCTGTCCTCGGGAGCGGCTCTGCGCAGCGAGGCGATCCGGGCCGCCACGCCGAGCGATCCGTTGATCACGCTCGCCAGGTACCCGACCCCCGCCGCACGGAACAGGCGACGGCGGCCGACCGTAGCGCCGGTCGCGCGGACACACACGTGCCACGCTTCCGTGCGCGCGATCAGGGCGACGATCTGGAGCAGCACGACCGACACGAGGATCGAGATCGGGGCTGCGTGGATTGCCGCGGTGAACTGACCCCGCCGGCCGGCGAGCTCGAGTCCGAGTGCGCCGGCGACCACCACGGCCCCGAGGATGCTCAGCACGGCCCGCCGGCGAAGCGACGGGACCCGGGACGTGGGTTGAGTGAACTGCGAGATCTGCGGCCGATCAGAGCGAGTCGCTGCGCCCCGGCGAAGTCCTAGCGCGCGGCGCAGGCCCCGGCGGAGCGGCGGCTGCGGCGCGCTTGGCGCGACGTTCAGCGGACTCTTGCTTGAGCTCGGCCTGCCTGCCCGCAAGCAAGGCGATCTCCGCAGCTCGTCGATCGGCGGAACTGGGCCGATTGTTTATCGGTCGCACCGAAACGGTCACCTTGTGCTTGGCTGGCATCACTGTCTCCTTGAGTCATTCCGACTGTCCGCCTGCAGCGGCGCTCCGCACTCGGCGCAGATCGGCTGGATCTGTCGCACCACATGGAAGCCGAGGACGGGGGGGCGTGGGCCACCGGCTCGAGTCATCACAAGGCCGGTTGTACGCCCGCACTACACGGTCTAGCAGGTCGTGCCCCTCAAAGCGAATCGCGCGCCGGCTCTACCTTCGAGTGTCTGAGTGCGAGAGGATCATGTGGAGATGGGCGAGGTCAATCCAGACGAGTCACTCGAGATCGATCGCGGGGTGTTCAAGCGCCTCGGTGATTGCACCGGCTCGGACATCGAGTCGGCGATTGGTTTGATCGTCAGGAAGCGGATCGACAGCGCCTGGATTGCCGAGCAGGCGGCGGGACCCGATCGGGGTGAGCTGACGATTGCCCGCCGCTTCTTCGCGAACACGACCGATGCAGAGCGAGATCTCATCGCCTACTGGCAGATGGTCAAGCTCGTCGAGGAGGCACAGCTGCGCTACGAGAGCGGGGGCGATGCCTGACGGCGGTCAAGCTCAGAGGAGCCGCGATGAGGCGGCCGCGGGGTCGGGCGGCTAGCCAATCGAGCCTTCCATCTGCAACTCGATCAGGCGGTTCATCTCGACCGCGTATTCCATCGGCAGTTCCTTGACGACCGGCTCGATGAAGCCGTTGACGATCAGCTTCGAGGCTTCCTCCTCGGGGATGCCGTGGGACATCAGGTAGAAGAGCTGCTCCTCGCCGACCTTGGAGACGGTCGCCTCGTGGGCGACGTTGACGTCGTCGTCGCCGATCCGGATCGTCGGGTAGGTGTCCGAGCGCGAGTGCTCGTCCAGCAGCAATGCGTCGCATACGACTTTGGACCTGGAGCCGTGGGCGCCCTTGGCGATTTCGAGCAGCCCGCGGTAGGAGCCGCGGCCGCCGTCCTTGGAGATCGACTTGGCGAAGATGTTCGAGGTCGTGTTCGGGGCGGCGTGGATGATCTTGGCGCCCGCATCTTGGTGCTGCCCGGCGCCCGCGAACGCGATCGACAGGACCTCGCCATGGGCGCGCTCTCCGAGTAGGTAGATGCTGGGGTATTTCATCGTCAGCTTGGACCCGAGGTTGCAGTCGACCCACTCGACCGTCGCATCGGCATACGCGACGGCGCGCTTGGTCACGAGGTTGTAGACGTTCGTCGACCAGTTCTGGACGGTCGTGTAACGGATGCGTGCACCCGGAAGCGCGATCAGCTCCACCACCGCGGAGTGCAGCGAGTCAGAGCTGTACGTGGGAGCGGTGCAGCCCTCGACGTAGTGAACATACGAGCCCGGCTCAGCGATGATCAGCGTCCTCTCGAACTGCCCCATGTTCTCGGTGTTGATCCGGAAGTACGCCTGCAGCGGCAGCTCGACGTGAACGTCCTTGGGCACGTACACGAACGACCCGCCGGACCACACCGCAGAGTTCAGCGCGGCGAGCTTGTTGTCATTGGCCGGGATGATCGTCGCGAAGTATTGACGCACGAGGTCCTCGTGCTCGCGCAGCGCGGTGTCCATGTCCGTGAAGATCACACCCTGCTTCTCGAGATCCTCGTGGACCTGGTGGTACACGACCTCGGACTCGTACTGGGCACCGACGCCGGACAGGAACTTTCGCTCCGCCTCGGGAATCCCGAGGCGGTCGAAGGTCCGCTTCACGTCCTCGGGCACGTCATCCCATGACCGGCTGGGCGTCTCGGACGCGCGCACGAAGTACCGGATGTCGTCGTAGTCGAGCTCGGCCAGCATCGGCGAGCCCCACGTGGGCTGCTTGCGAGCGAAGAAATGCTCGAGCGCCTTCAGCCGGAACTCGCGCATCCACCCCGGCTCGGACTTGAACTCGGAGATCCTCTCGACGATCTCCCGATTCAGCCCCTTCGGTGCCTTGTACAGATAGTTCTCGGCATCGTGAAACCCGTAGCGCTGCTCGTAGTCGGCGTTGATACCCGCAAGCTGCTCAGTCTCGGTGAGAGTGGTCTCTGCGGCGGTCGCCATTACGGCATCGCCTGCGCGGCAACGCGCGCCTCGGCGTTGACCGCGGCAGCGGATGGCTGATCTGCGCCCTCGAGCAGGCCGGGGGCGCCGCCGGGAATTACGCGCAGCGTGCGTTGTCTCGCCGGGCGGTCATCCCATACCGCTCCGCAGCTCCAGCAGGCATCTTCCTGGCGGGCCATCGGCGCGTCACAGGAACGGCACAGGCGTGGGAAGTGTCGCTCGCGCATGACTCAGCCATCCTTCGCCGGCGACGCGGCCGGCGGGTAGGCGTCCACCATGTACTTGTCACCGCGCAGCGCGGCGAGCAGCCGGGCGAACGGGGAACGCCGAGCCGACGGCCGGGTCGTCGCACCGTCTGCTGGCCGGCTGGCCTGAGAAGTCGAGGCGGCGGGTTCCTCGTGTACGAGTGACGGCTCAGGAATGACTCCCGGCGCCGGCGAGGTGTGGGATTCGATGGGGAACGTAGCTTTCATGTCGTGTCCTCTGCTCCGTCGACGTTCTTGGCGGTCGTGTCGTCCTCGCCGACGAGGAATGTGGCGGTTGCCGGCTCAGATGCCGCCTTGACCCGGCGAGCGGTCTACCGCACCAACGACGCTAGCACATTTCCGACCTTCGTGACTCGGAATTAGTCGGGCGCCTGGCGCAGAACGCTCACGACTCCAACCGGCGAGACTGTCCGGGGTGGACAACGCTCGGATCGCCGACCGCCTGGAGTCGCTCGCGATGCTGCTGGAGCTGGCCGACGCCAACCCGTACACGGCGCGCGCGTACCGGCGGGCGGCCGAGCGGATCCGGGCGACGCCGGCCAGCGTTGAGAAGCTGGTACGAGCCGGGCGGGTGCAGGAGCTCACCGGAATCGGCCGTGGGATCGAGGCCCGGCTGCGCGAGCTCGTGCAGACGGGCGAGATCGCCGAGCTGGCCGAGCTCGATCGTGAGCTCGCTCCCGATCTGGTCGGGCTCGGGCGCTATCTGGGGCTGAGCGCACAGCGTTCGATCCAGATCGCGCGGTCGCTCGGCGTGCGCACCGCGGACGAGCTGCGCGCGGCGGCGGCCGACGGGCGGCTCCGGGCGGTCCCGGGGATCGGCGCCAAGACCGAGCAGCGGCTGGTGGAGGCCCTGGCGCGCGAGCCGGCCCCGGGTGCGCGTCCGGGGCTGCTCCTGCCCGGCGCACGCGAGCTGTCGGGTGTGATCGCCGCGGCCCTCGGCGGCGAGGTGGCCGGCGACGTTCGACGTTGGTGCGACTCGTGCGAGCGGCTGGCGGTGGTGTGCGCAGCAACCGATCCTGGCCCGGTGCTGGCCGGCTTCGCGGCGCTACCCCAGGTTGTCGCGATCGTCGAGCGCGAGGAGCGCCGGGCGCTGGGAGTGACCATCGAGGGGGTGGCGGTGGAGCTGACGATCTGCCCGCCCGCCGAGCTCGGGACCGCGCTCGTGCGGGCCACCGGCGCTCCTGCCTACGTTGCCGCGCTCGAGCCGCTGCCGCGGGCGCGCACCGAGCGCGCGCTCTACCGCAAGCTAGGGGTGCCGTGGTGCCCTCCCGAGCTGCGCGAGGAGCCCGTCACCGGACAGCTGCCTCGGCTCGTCGAGCTCGGGCAGATCCGCGGTGATCTGCACTGCCACACGACGTGGTCCGACGGCCGCGCGAGCGTCGCGGAGATGGGCCGGGCCGCACGCGACCGCGGCTACGACTACGTGGCCATCTGCGACCACACGCCCGCGGTCGGTGCCGTCCCCGGACTCTCGCGCGACGATGTGCGCCGGCAGAGTGAGGAGATCGCGGCGGCGAACGAACTGCTGGCGCCGTTTCGCATCCTCCGGGGCATCGAGTGCGACATCTTGCCCGACGGTCGCCTCGACCTCCCCGACGACGTGCTCGGCGAGCTCGATTGGGTGCAGGCCAGCGTGCACGGCGGCCAGCGGATGCCCCGCGACGAGATGACCCGGCGGGTCATCGAGGCGCTGCGCAATCCGTTCGTGCGCTGCCTCAGCCACCCCACGGGTCGCTACATCAACCGCCGGCCGGAGAACGCCCTCGATCTGGAGCGGACGTTCGAGGTCGCGCTGGAGGAGGGGGTGGCCGTGGAGGTCAACGGCCTCCCGCTTCGGCTCGACCTGAGCGGCCCCCACGTCCGCGACGCCCTGCGGGCCGGGCTCCGCGTCGTCTGCTCCACCGACGCGCATTCTGTGCAGGGCCTAGACAACATGCAGTTCGCGGTGGCGACGGCACGCCGCGGCTGGGCCGCTCCGGGCGACGTTCTCAACACGCGTCCGCTGGGTGACGTAATCACGCCCCGGTGAGCGGCGGGACACGGGTCCGCCATGCATGACCACGCCTGCTCATCCTGACCCAGGCGGACGGCGGCATGCCGGGCGACCGAACCCCGGGAGCGCAGCCTCACCGCGCCCCGGGGGGTGGTCCCTGTAGCTAGTTGCAGGTGTTGTTGTGACCGGCGACGTTCGGAACGCCGTCGCCGTCGGTGGTGTGGTCGCTCTGGCAGTTGGCGTCGTGGGAGACCGTGTTGCTCTCGACGACGGGCGCCAGCGCATTGCCGAACACATTGAGGTCGTGCCCGATCGCGTTCGGCGGCGGGGGAAGACCCTCGTTGTTGTCCGAGACGTCAACCGAGTTCTGGTTGTTGATCACGTTGAGGTCGTGACCGGTGGTGAGACCGCCGCTTCCGCACTCGGGCTGGAAGTCCCCGATGTCCCAGGCGGTGGCCGACGCTGCGCTGTTCTCGACCGTCACGTCGTGGCCGACGTGCGTGTTGCACAGGAAGTTGTCCCGCGTGGGACCGGACCCCGTGACGCCGTCGATCGTGATGTCGTGGCCGACCGAGCCGCCCTGCGGAGTCCCGAACCCGCCGATGCCGATGCCGGCCGGCTGGGACGCCGTGATGTCGTGACCGACCTGGCCACCGCGATCCCACAGGTGACCTCCCGGCTGCACGATGACGTCGTGTCCGATCTGGACGCCGACGGTGATCATGCACTGGAAGCTCCCGGCCGGCACGATCAGATCGTGGGCCACGTTCGACGTGACCGGGCCGCTGCAGATGACATCGTTCGGGTTTGCCGAAGCAGTAGACGCCCCGACCATGAGCACTCCAGCAACGAGGGCTCCGAGGCTGACGTGGGCTAAACGCACTACACCCCTCCATTCCGTGGATGAGCCGGCACGGGAGTGCCGACCTGTTGCCATGCCGAGGGCCGGGCGTCAAACACCTCCTCTCTCACAGTTGCCCCGAGCCCCGGGCGACTGACGCCTTAATCCTCCCAAATGCTAGGGGCGCGAGTCAAGCCGGAGCCGCCCCCGCGGGGCCGGTCAGAAGCCCGGTTGTCCCGAGTGGTTGCTCTTGGTCCCCGGATATCGGGGTCAATAGCAACCAGTTCGGTCTGGGACCGGCCGGACCGGAAGCCCACAAACCGCCGCCTGTTGTCCCGGAGCGTTCTAGGACCGGCGGCGGCGACTGCGAGCCATCGCGCGGAGTGTCCCGCCGGCTGCGGCGGTGAGCGCGAGCGCGATCTGCGAGCGGTGGGCGCGGAGCCACTCCTGGCTGCTGATGACCGGACGGCCTGGTTCGGCGGGAGCGAGCGGCGGAGAGGTGGGGGCCGGCTGAGCGGCAGGGGCCGGCGCGGGCTCGGCGACCGGCTGCGCGGCTAGGAGGCTCGCTCGCCCGCTCCGGCCGGGTGTGGGCGATCGGCTCGAGCGCGGCCTCGGCCACCGGCGCCGGCTCGGGCTCGGCCATCGGCTCGGGCTCCGCAACCGGCTCAGCCACCCGCGGCGGCGCAGTGACCCACTCGAACTCCTCCTCGGGCGGGCTCACGACGGCCGCGGTCGCGGTCGCGCTCGCGGCCGCGGCGCCAGCCCGGTACTCACCCGTCTGCTCGTCGCGCTCGGACTCGGCGACGGTGTGAACGGCGGCGGCGCTCATGATCGGGGCCGCCATCGCCGCGCCCGCGACCGACATGCCGGCCGGAGCGAGACCCTGGCGGACGGCCATCCGGCGGCCGATCGTGGACAGGCCCGCGAGGATCGCGAGCCCGACGATGGCGAGCAGCACGACGAGCGTCTCGATGCCGTTCGAGCCCGGCAGCTGGGCGACGGCCGCGGCCTCGATCGCCGGGGTGCGCGTCGTGCCGGCGCTCCGCGAATGGGTCGCGGCCTTGACGCTGTGCTGAGGGGTGGAGGCCGGCTGGGCCGGGACCGACGTGCTCACGGAGACCGCGGAGCCGGTGCCCGCCAGCGCGGGGCTGACCGCGACGAGCCGGTCCTGGGCCGGCACCTGGAGCGGCGTGATCGAGGCGGTACTCGCGCATCCGGTCGAGGCGGAGCGGCGCAGGTCGGCGACCGCGGTGCGCTCGACGCGCGCCTCGCGCCCGGGGGCGATGTGCAGCTTGCGGGCCACCTGGCCGCTGCTGTACGCGCGGCCGGAGCCGACGCCGCTGCGCAGCATGAGGACCTCGCGCGCCTGCGAGGGCAGCGCGGACAGGCACCCGTGCAGGCGCTGGACGAGTTCGCGCAGCCGGCGCTGCTCGCGGGCGGCCGCGCGCTGCGCCGCGTGGCGGCGGGCGGCCTGGCGCACCGAGGCGGACTGGGCAGTGGCGACGGGGGCGGATGCGGCGGAGGACGATGCGGAGCCCGCGGCGGAGGACGACGCGGAGCCCGCGGCGGACGACGTGGCGGCGGACGAGGAAGCGGGCGACCCGGTCGGCGGTGACGCCGGAGGCGCGGCCGAGATCGGCGGGGTCCGGACGGCGGGGGTCGACACCGCCGGCGCGCCATGCGACACCGACGGGACGGACACGGACGGCACCGTGACCGAGGGCACCGACGGCGCCGACGGGACCGAAGGCGCCGACGGGGCCGACGGGACCGACGGGACCGTGACCGACGGGACCGTGACCGACGGGGTGGTGACCGACGGCGAGGTGCCGACTGGCGTCGTGACCGAGGGGACGGTCAGCGATGGCACCGTCGTCTTCGAGGGAAGACTCAGCGCGCCGGCGGAGCCGGACAGCAGGGCGCACACGAGCGAGACGACGGCGGCGAGCATCAGGCCAGCGGCGATCGGCGGGCGCCTGGATCGGCCGGTGGACTTTCTCTGTGTGGTTGGATGACGCTTCGTGCGTGCGGTCATGCGGTTCTTCTCCCCGTCAGGTCCGCTCTCCGCAGCAGACCTCATCGCGTGTCAGGTCCGCTCTCCGCGGCAGACCTCATCGCGTGTCAACTACCCGGAATCAGGTGCTCCATAACCGTGCCGGGCGGGCTCGCTACCGTGGATCCGTGCGCATCGCGACCTGGAACGTGAACTCGGTCAAGCAGCGGGTGCCGCGGCTGCTCCCGTGGCTGGATGAGCGCCGGCCCGACGTCGTGTGCCTGCAGGAGACGAAGCTCGTCGACGACGCGTTCGACGAGCTGCTCGGCGAGGAGCTCGGCAAGCGCGGCTACGCGGCCGTGGCGCACGGCGAGGCGGCTTGGAACGGGGTGGCGATCCTCTCCCGGGTGGGCCTCGACGACGTCGTCCGCGGCCTGCCGGGAGGCCCCGGCTTCCCGCACCAGGAGGCGCGGGCGATCTCGGCGACGTGCAGCGGCGTCCGGGTCGTCTCGGTGTACGTGCCGAACGGCCGCGAGCCCGGCTCCGACCACTACCGCTACAAGCTCGCGTGGCTCGCCTCGCTCCGCGACATGGTGAGGGACGGCCCCGACGACGTCGTCGTGTGCGGAGACATGAACATCGCGCCGACCGACGAAGACGTGTTCGACCCCGAGGCGTACATCGGACAGACCCACGTCACCCCGCCCGAGCGCGAGGCCCTCGCCGATCTGCAGCGGCTCGGCCTGCACGACGTCGTCCGCGACCGGTGGCCGGGCGAGCGCGTTTTCTCCTACTGGGACTACCGCGCCGGCATGTTCCACCAGGACCTGGGGATGCGGATCGACCTGGTCCTGGCGGGCGGGAACGTGGCGGGCCGGGTCAAGGCCGCATGGATCGACCGCAAGGCGCGCAAGGGCCGCGGCCCGAGCGACCACGCACCCGTGATCGTCGACCTCGACGAGGCGCCCGACGGCGACATCGGGCCGGTCGTCCCACCGCCGTCCGCGCCCGCGCAGAAGGGCGCGAAGGTCAAGCTCCCCCAGTCGCCGTGAGCGCGCTCGGTCCCGCGGGACTGAGCGCGCTCAGTCCCGCGGCCGGTCCCGGTCCCGGGAGGGCTGCACGCGCTTGGGCTCGCCCGGCATCTTCGGATAGTCGGGCGGGTAGGGCATGTCGCCGCGCCCGTCCTGCTCGTAGAGGTCGAGCAGCGGCTGCAGCGAGTGGGCGACGTCGTCGATCGCGGCATGGCGGTCGCCAACCTCGGCGAACCGGGCCGGCATCGTCGCCACCGTGAAGTCCTCCGGGGCGACGTCGGCGACCTCCTCCCAGGCGAGCGGCGCCGACACGGGCGCGCCCGGCTTCGGCCGCACGCTGTACGCCGACGCGATCGTCCGGTCGCGCGCGTTCTGGTTGAAGTCGATGAAGATCCGCTCGCCGCGCTCCTCCTTCCACCAGCTTGTGGTCACCTGGTCGGGCAGGCGCTGCTCGAGCGCGCGGGCGAAGGCGATCGCGGCGTGGCGGACGTCGGTGAACGTCCATCGGGGCTCGATCCGCACGTAGATGTGGATCCCCCGGCCGCCCGAGGTCTTCGGGAACCCGGCGTACCCGAGCTCCTCGAGTAGCGCCCGCGCCTCGCCGGCGACGCGCGCGGCGTCGGCGAAGTCGGTTCCGGGCTGGGGGTCGAGGTCGATCCGCAGCTCGTCGGGGTGGTCGACGTCGCTGCGGCGCACCGGCCAGGGATGGAACGTGATCGTGCCCATCTGGCCCGCCCAGGCGACGACCGCGATCTCGGTCGGGCACACCTCGTCGGCGGACCGGCCGGAGGGGAACTCGATCCGCGCCGTCTCCACGAACTCCGGCGCGCCGCGCGGGATGCGCTTCTGGTAGAAGGCGTCGCCGCCGCCACGATCGCGCGTGGACAGCACGATCCCGGGGTGCACGCCCTTCGGCCAGCGCTCGAGCGTCGTCGGACGCCGGCGCAGTGCTCGCATGATCCCGTCCTCGACGGCCAGGTAGTAGCGGACGATGTCGAGCTTGGTCACGGGCGCCCAGGCGCTCCCCGGACGGGAAGATGACCCGGTCGGGGTTGCTGACCCGCACCTCGCGGCCGCCCGCGTCGACAGTCGTTTCCTGCGGCTTGGCCATGAACGGAGTTCTACGCCATCGGCGGTGTGCGAGCCTACGCCGATGGAGCTCTCCGACGACGAGCGCGGGCTCGTCACGCCCGCGCCCGCGCCCGCGCACGCGCGCGTGATGAGGGCGGTGCTCACCGACGAGCGCTTCAGCGACGACGGATGGATCTTCGAGCGCAAGCTCGACGGCGTGCGCTGCGTGGCGATCCGCGACGGCGGGGCCGTGCGGCTGCTGTCGCGCAACGACCTGTCCCTCAACGGGCGCTACCCCGAGATCGCGGCCGCGCTCGAGGCCCAGCCTCAGACGCGGTTCGCCGTCGACGGTGAGGTCGTCGCCTTCGACCACGGCCAGACGAGCTTCGCGAAGCTCGCCCAGCGCGGTCGCACGCACGTGCCGGTGTTCTTCTACATCTTCGACGTCACCTGGATCGACGGCCAGGACGTCCGCGCGCTGCCGCTGCGCGACTCGCAAGCGGCTCCTGCGCACGATGCTCCGGTTCGAGGACGACGCGCTGCGGTTCTCGAGTCACCGCAACCGCGACGGCGAGGCGTTCTTCGCCGAGGCCTGCCGGAAGGGCTGGGAGGGGCTCGTGGCCAAGCGCGCCGACAGCCCGTACACCGACACGCGCTCGAAGGACTGGCTGAAGTTCAAGTGCGAACTGGGCCAGGAGCTCGTGATCGGCGGGTTCACCGCGCCGCGGGGCTCGCGGACCGAGTTCGGCGCGCTGCTGCTCGGCTACTACGACGGCGACGCGCTGCGCTACGCGGGCAAGGTGGGGACGGGGTTCGACGTCCACACGCTCGCGTCGCTCGGCACGCGGCTGCGCGCGCTGCGCCGGGATGCGCCGCCGTTCGCCGACGCCACGAGCATCCGCGAGCCCACCGCCCAATGGGTCGAGCCCGAGCTCGTCGCGCAGATCGGCTTCAGCGAGTGGACGAGCGCGGGGCGCCTGCGGCACCCGCGGTATCTCGGACTACGCGAGGATAAGCCGGCGCGCGACGTCGTCCGCGAGTCACCGTCTCGCGGCTGAGGGTCGGGCTGCGCGGTGCCGCGGATCGCCACGATCGGGGTCTACGGGTACGACGCACGCACCTTCGTGGCGGCGCTCGACGGGGCCGGGGTCACGAAGGTGCTCGACGTCCGCCAGCGGCGCGGCGTGCGCGGCCCGCAGTACTCGTGGGCCAACGCGCAGCGGCTGCAGGCGCTGCTGTCGGACGCCCGGATCGGCTACGAGCGCCATCCGGAGCTGGCGCCCGACACCGAGCTGCGCCACCTCCAGTACCGCGACGACGACCGGCAGGGGGTGGGCAAGCGCTCCCGGGTGCGACTCGCGCCGGAGTACATCCGGATCTACACCGAGGAGATCCTCGACCTGGTGCCGCTCGAGCCCGTCGTGCGGCAGCTGCCCGTCCACGGGATCGGCGCCCTGATGTGCGTCGAGGCCACGGCGCAGGCGTGCCACCGCTCGCTCGTCGCGGCGCGTCTCGCCGAGCGGTTCGGGTTCGAGATCGTGCACCTCGAACCCGTGTGAACGCTCAGCCGGCCGGCGCCTCCGGCAGCGGCACCGAGTGGATCAGCGCCACCTTCCAGGTGTCGTCCTCGCGCCGGAACACCGCAGTGGTCGGCGCCGTCAGGGTCTGCGGCGCGCCGTCCATCGTGTACGTCTGGTCGAGCACGAACGTCACGAGCCCGGTGTCCGCCCACGCCGACGCGTGCACGTCGCTCAGCTCCGAGTGCACGTCGGACACCGAGCCCTCGACCTGCGACAGGTACGCGTTGAGCGCCGTGCGCCCGCGCGTCCACTGGCGCGCGATCTCATCGATGCCCTGCGCGTCATCGGTGAACATCGCGGCCACGCCTCCCATGTCCATCGCGTCCATCAGCTCGAGCAGGCGATGGACCGCCTCCTCGACCTGCCGTTCGTCGTTCGCTGCCACGGCGACCCCTTTCGGTGTGGTGGCCGATGCTATTCCCGGCCACCCCCCGCGTCGAGGGCGCGGGACAGATCGGCCCACAGGTCATCCACATCCTCGAGGCCGACGCTCAGCCGCAGCAGGCCCTCGGGGACGCGCGTGCCCTCCCAGCGGGCGCGGGCCTCGAGCGTGGAGGCGACGCCGCCGAGGCTGGTGGCGTTCTCGATCAGGCGGAGCGCGCGCTCGACCGCGATGGCCTTGGCGGGACCGGCCACGTCGAACGACAGCAGCGGGCCGAACGCGGGCGTGTAGCGGGCGGCGACGGGGTCACCGAGACCGGGGTAGCGGACACACGCCACGGCGGGGTGATCCGACAGGCGACCGGCGAGTTCGAGCGCGCTTAAGGACTGGCGCGGGACTCGCACGCCGAGCGTCTTCAGACCGCGAAGGAGCAGCCACGCCGGGTCGGGCGCGGCCACGATCCCGGACGCGCCGCGGAACGCCGCGAGCCGGGCGTGGTCCTCCTCGCGGGCGCAGCTCACCACGCCCAGCAGGGCGTCGTGGTGGCCGGCGAGGATCTTAGAGCCGCTGTGCAGGACGAAGTCAGCGCCGTGTTCGAGCGGGCGGAGCAGCAGCGGGCTGAGCACGGTGTTGTCGACGACGACTCGGGCGCCGGCCGCGTGGGCGGCGGCGATCGAGCGATCGAGATCGGGGAACGTCATCAGCGGATTGGAACAGGGCTCGAGCCACACGAGATCGGCGGGCGGCGGGTCGCCGGTCTGGTCGAACTCCGCCACCGTAAGGCCCCAGCGGCTGAGCTCGCCACTGAGCAGGCCGACGGTGCCGTAGTAGCCGCCCTCGGCGATCGCGACGCGCGAACCCGGTCCGAGCATCGCCAGCATCAGCGCGGTGGTGGCGCCGGAGCCGGACGGGAACAACAGCGACCGACCGCCCTCGAGTTCGCTCAGGCGGGCCTCGGCCTCGAGCCCGACCGGGTGCGCGGCGCGCTGGTAGTAGACCGGGCCGGGGGTGGCGTCCTCGTACGGGTGGATCGTCGCGCGATCGAGCGGCGGCAGCGCGCCGCGGGCCAGTGCGGTCTCGCGGGTGGTCGCCCCCGAGGCCTCGCGCTCCGAGCCTCCTGAGCTCACTCGCGCCCCATCGCCACCAGTGCGTCCTCGGATGCGACGTCGATCCGATCCGCCAGGGCCGCGGCGCGCGGGGCGCCGGAGAACTGGCCCCCTGCGCACCCGCCCGCCGAGACCGGGGAGCGCCGCTGGGTGCGCAGCGCGAGCCCGCCGAGCCCGGCGATGACGAGCATCCCGCCACCAATCCCGACGGCGATGTGGAACGCGTCCTCGGAGGCGTGGGCCGCGGTGCGGGCCACAAACGCCCGCTGCGCCGGCGGGATCTTGGAGGCGTCGATGGTGCCGAACGTGTGGCGCTTGGCCTCGTGGACCGCGGCGGTGCTCGACGCCGGGAGGCGCCCGGCGAGCCGCTGGTCGAGCAGGTGACCGTAGTAGGCCGAGACGATCGCGCCGACGGCGGCGACGGCCACCAGCCCCGCCGTGCGGGCGATCGCGTTGTTGACCGCCGAGGCGATCCCGGCATCGGACTCCTCGGCGTCGGCGAGCACGGTGGCGACCAGCGGCGAGACGGTCAGCGCCAGGCCGAGCGAGAACACGAGCAGCGCCGGCACGACGTCGCCGAACAGCGACACCGAAGTCCCGTAGCGCTGCATCAGCCCGAACCCGGCGGCGACGAGCAGCGGCCCGACGGTCAGGAACGGCCGGGCGCCGTAGCGGTCGGCGAGCCTTCCCATCCGCGCCGAGAGCAGGAACATCACGGCCGTCGGCACGAGCCCGGTGACGCCGGATTTGAGCGCGCTGTAGCCGGCCACCTGCTGGAGGTAGATGGTGACGAAGAAGCCGAGGATCCCGATCCCGCCGTACATCACGAACGTCTGGGCGTTGGTGACCGCGAAGTTCCGCCGCGCGAACAGCCCCAGCGGGAGCATCGGCGATCGCGCCCGCCGCTCGAACACGACGAAGCTCGTCAGCAGCACGATCCCGGCGATGAGCGCGCCGAACACGCCGGGGCTCGAGAACCCGAGCACCGGCTCCTCGATCAGCGCGAAGGAGATCCCCGCCAGCCCGGTCGCGGCGAGCGCCGCCCCGACGCCGTCGATCCGGGTGTCATCGCTCGTCTGCGCCCGGCCCGGCACCGCCACCCGGGACAGCGCGAGCGCGCCGAGCACCAGCGGGATGTTGATCGCGAAGATCCACCGCCACGAGGCCGAGTCGACGAGCTGGCCGCCGAGCAGCGGGCCGGCGAGCACGCCGATCCCGCCCCACGCCGTCCACGTCCCGATCGCTCCGCCGCGCTCCTCCTTGGGGAACACGGCGACGATGATCGCCAGCGCGGCCGGGGTGAGCAGCGCGCCCGAGCCACGCCCTGCAGCGCCCGGGCGGCGATCAGCACCTCGACGGACGGCGCGATCGCGCACAGCACCGAGCCGATCCCGAACCCGGCGACGCCGGCCGTGAACACGCGCCGCTCGCCGAGCCGGTCGGTGAGCGATCCGGCCAGCAGGATCAGCGCGCTCAGCGTGAGCAGGTAGGCGTTCGAGACCCACTGCTGGGCGGCGAAGCCGCCGCCGAGGTCGCGGCCGATCGCCGGCAGCGCGACGTTGACCGCGGTCGAGTCGACAGCGGCGATCGTCGAGGCCAGGATCGCGGCCACGAGCGCCAGCCGGCGCACGTTCGAGGGCGCCGGTGTCGCCGGGCCCGGACCGCGGGGCCTCCGCTCACGCGGCCTGCTTGATCGGCAGGCGCGACGCGGAACACCGTCCGCCCGGACGCGACTCGAGCGTGAGGCTGCCGTGGTGGCGGTCGACGATGATCCGCCGGGCCGTCTCGAGCCCGAGGCCGGTCCCGTGCCCGACCTCCTTGGTGGTGAAGAACGGCTCGAACAGGCGGCTCGCGGATCTCCGGCCGGGACGCCGGGCCCGTCGTCGCCGATGTCGACCTCGACGCAGTCGCCGTCGCGGCGGGTGGCGATCGAGATCGTGCCCGTCCCGCCGAGCGCGTCGATCGCGTTGTCGAGCAGGTTCGTCCACACCTGGTTGAGCTCGGCGCCGCGCACGGCCAGCGCGCGGGATCGAGTCGTCGTAGTCGCGGTTGACCTTGATCTGGCAGTGCTTGAGCTTGTGCCCGAGGATCGTGAGCGTCGTGTCGAGCCCCTCGTGGACGATCGACCTCGACGAGCTCGCCCGCGGTCCATGAACGCGTAGCGACTTGACCGCCTTGACGAGGCCGCTCATCCGCTCGGTCGACTCGGCCAGCTCGCCGGCCAGCCCGCGGGCCGCGACCGAGGCCGCGATCCACCGCAGGGTCGCCTCGGTCGCGGGCCCGGCGTGCGCGGCGACCTCCTCGACGAACGCGCGGTCGACGCCCGCCTGGGCCAGCGGCTCGACGATCCGGTAGCCGTCGGCTGACCCCGGCCTCGTCGAGCGCGTCGGCGAGCTCGTCCTCGGCGTCGGCCCGGTCGAGCGCCGACATCGGCGGGCGACGCGTCGGGCGCCGCGAGCGCCCGGCGCTGGAACTCGACCAGCTGCGCGGCCTGCTCGCGCTCGATCCCCGACTCGACGAACATGCCGATCGTCGAGGAGAGCACCTCGAGCGCCTCGGCGAGATCGGCGGCGGCCCGCTTCGCCGCCGAGGCCGGGTTGTTGAGCTCGTGCGCGAGCCCGGCGGCCATCGTGCCCAGCGACGCGAGCCGCTCGCGGTTCTGCTCCATCGCGGTGATCCGCCCGACCACCGGCCGCACAGCGCGCCATCACGCGGTGGAACACCGGCCGATGCTCGATCGGCGAGCTCGACGAACGTCTCGGCCGGGATCGTCGCCAGTCGGACCGGCGTGCTCGCGCGCAGCCGCACGGCCATCGGGCCGCCGGTCAGGCTGGCGATCGCGCCGATCCAGGTGGGCGCGATGTGGTCGCCGATCGGCTCGACCTGCGCGCCGTCGACGGCGAACGCCTCGATCGTCCCCTCGAGCAGCAGCGTCAGCCGGTCGCGGGCTCGTCCGGCTCGCCGACGATCGATTCCGGGCCCGTACTCGCTCACCTCGGCCGCGGCCGCCCAGCGCTCGAGCTGGGCGTCGTCGAGGTCGGAGAACAGGTCGACCTCGCGCAGCTCGGCGACGGTCGGCGCGGTCATTGCGCTGGCCAGATACTCGTGGATCAGCGACACCGCCATCGAGCCCTCGCCGACGGCGCTCGCTACCCGCTTGATCGAGCGGGCGCGGACGTCGCCGGCGACGAACACGCCGGGCACGCTCGTCTCCAGCGTGTGCGGCTCGCGGGCCAGCGGCCAGCCGTGCTCGCGGACGTCCAGGCCGGCGAGGATGAACCCGCGCTCGTCGCGGGCGACGACGCCGTCGAGCCAGTCGGTGCGCGGCGCGGCGCCGATGAAGATGAAGCACGCGTCGGCGTTCTCGAGGCGCTCGGCTCCGTCCGGGCCGCGCAGCCGCAGCCTGGCCAGGCGACCGTGCTCGCCCTCGGCGGCGACCGCCTCGGTCCGGGTCAGCACCTCGATCTTCGGCTGCGCCGCGATCTGCTCGATCAGGTAGTACGACATCGACCGCTCCAGCGAGTCGCCGCGCACGAGCATCGACACCCGGGTGGCGTAGCCGGCGAAGTAGCACCGCCGCCTGGCCCGCCGAGTTGGCGCCGCCGATCACGACCACGTGCTGGTCCTCGCACGAGCGCGCCTCGGTGAGCGCCGCGCCGTAGTACACGCCGGCGCCGGTCAGATCGGCGAACCCCGGCGCGGGGAGCTTGCGGTAGGAGACGCCCGAGGCGACGAGCACGCAGTTGGCGCTCAGCTCGACGCCGCCGGTCAGCTCGACGAACCGTCCGGCGCCCTCGACCCGCAGCGCGACCGCGTCGGACACCGTCAGCAGCTCGGCCCCGAGCCGCCGCGCCTGGTCGGTGGCCCGGCGGGCGAGGTCCGATCCCGACAGCCCGGCCGGGAACCCGAGGTAGTTCTCGATCCGGCTCGACTGCCCGGCCTGCCCACCCGGCGCCTCGCGCTCGATCATCACCGTCCGCAGACCCTCCGACGCGCCGTAGACGGCGGCCGCGAGCCCGGCGGGGCCGCCGCCGACGATCACGAGGTCGTAGTGGTCGGAGATGGGCTGGCTGGCGACGCCCAGCCGCTCGGCCAGCTCGAGCACGGTCGGGCGCTCGAGCACCGTCCCCGTCCTCGAGCAGGACGACCGGCAGCCGGTCCTCGTGGACCTCGGCGACGGTCAACAGCTCGCGCGCCTCGGCGTCGCGCTCGACGTCGAGCCAGCGGGCCGGGCACGCGGTTGCGGGCGAGGAAGTCGCGGAGCGTCGTGGGTGTCACGCGAGAACCGGTGGCCGACCACGCGCACGCCGCCGGCCTCGATCGCGGCGCCGGCCTGCCACGTCTTCAGCAGATCCTCGACGACCGGATAGAGCTGCTCCTCGGCCGGGTCCCAGGGCTTCAGCAGGTAGTAGTCGAGCCCGACCTCGTTGATCGCCTGGATCGCGGCCTCGGTGTCGGCGTAGGCGGTGAGCAGCACGCGCTTCGCGTCGGGATAGACCTTGCGCGCGTCGAGCAGGTATTCCGTCCCCTCCATCCCGGGCATCCGCTGATCGGCGATCAGCAGCGCGACCGGGTCGCCCCGGCGGCGGAGGTCGGCCAGCACCTCGAGACCCTCGGCGCCGGAGCCGGCGCGGAGGATCCGGTAGTCGCGCCCGAATTCCCGGCGCAGGTCACGGGCGACGGCCCCCAGCACCGCCGGCTCGTCGTCGACGGCCAGGATGGCTGGGTGGCGCGCGTCCACTAGGACAGCATCGGAGACGGGGGGATCCGAGTGGTTCCGTGGATCTGCGGGATCAGCATCGCGACCTGATCCTCGAAGCACCAGCACCACTCCTCGCCCCGCTCGAGCGAGCGAATCAGCGGATGCCGGGCGTCGGCCGCGTGATGGCTCGCGTGCCGCCCGGGGGAGTCGTCGCAGCAGCCGACGTGGCCGCACTCCAGGCAGATCCGCAGGTGGAGCCACACCCCGCCTTCACGCAGGCAGTCCTCACAGCCGTCGACGGCGTCGGGAAGCTCGGTCACGGTGATGGTCTTGAGGTGGCTGCAGCCGGGGTCCAGATCGCTCATGGGCCCAGCATGACAAACCCGTCAAGGCGGGCCGACGGGCGCGGGCACGACCGGCGGAGTGCCTACGCGAGCTCGTGCGGGCGCGTCGAGCACGCGGGGACCGAGCCACAGCGCCTGCTCGGCGGCGTGGTCGAGCTCGCGGCGCAGCTGGAGCATCTCGGCCGACTGTTCGGCGAACGGCTCGGCCACCTGCTCGCCGAACGCGCTGAGGTGCTCGGCGACTGCGAGGTCGGGCGGCTGCGTCGACATCGACCCCACGCTCAGGTCGGGCATCGGCGTCGACATCGGGGCGACCTGCACCATCATCGGCGGCTGCGGGATCGCGCCGGTCACCGCAGTGGTCAGTCCGAGGCCGAGCCCGAAGCCGGCGAACAGCCGCTCCCACAGCCGGCCGCGGCCGTCTCCTCGGGGCTCGCGGGCGAACATCATGGGCTCACGGTACCCCCGCCACGGTGGCCGCCGGTGAGACATGTGTCACTGGGCGGATCGCGGCGCGCGATACGGTGGCGCCGTACCGCGTTCCCCGGAGGCTCCCATGGCTGACTCTCACCACCCGACGATGCGCGCGATCCGGCAGGACCGGCTGGGCGGCCCCGAGGTGCTCGAGCTGCGCGAGGTGCCGCGCCCGGCCCCGGGCCCGACCGAGGTGCTGGTGCGGGTGGCGGCGGCGGGGGTCAACCCGGTCGACTACAAGACCCGCGCGCGGGGGGCGATGCTGGGCGAACCCCCGTTCACGGTCGGATGGGACGTGGCCGGGTCAGTCGAGGAGGTGGGCCGCGGGGTGACCCGGTTCGCGGCGGGCGACCGGGTGTTCGGGATGCCGCGGTTCCCCCACGAGGCTGGTGGCTACGCCGAGTTCGTCACGGCCCCGTCGCGCCAGTTCGCCGCCACCCCCGAGGAGCTCGACGACATCTCGGCTGCGGCGCTGCCGCTCGCGGCGCTGACCGCCTGGCAGGCGCTCGTCGACACGGCGAAGGTCGGGATCAGCTCGCGGGTCGTGATCACCGCCGCCGCGGGCGGGGTCGGCCACCTCGCCGTGCAGGTCGCCAAGGCGGCGGGCGCGCACGTGATCGCGACAGCCCGCGCCGTCCATCACGACTTCCTGCGCAGGCTCGGGGCCGACGAGCTGATCGACTACACCGTCGATCGCGTCGGCGCCCTGATCACCGACGCCGACGTGGTCCTCGACCTGGTCGGCGGCGAGCAGACCGAGGGGCTGGTCCCGGTGGTCGCCGACGGCGGGATGCTGATCACCGTGCCCAGTGGCGCCGAGCTCGAGCCGCTGCGGGCCGCCGCGGGCGACCGGATCACGGTCACCGGGATCCTCGTCGAGCCCGACCGCGTGGGGATGGAGGAGATCGCCCGGATGGCGTCCGAGGGCCTGCTGCGCGCGAACGTCTCGCAGGTGTTCCCGCTCGCCGAGGCGGGCGAGGCTCACGCGCTGCTCGAGCAGCGCGGGGGGCCGGGCGGGAAGCTCGTCCTGCGGGTGGCATGAACCCGGGGCGGCGCTCCCCGATGGGTTCTCGGTCGGCCACTGGACCGACGAGCGCGGGCGCACCGGCTGCACGGTCGTGCTCGCCCCCGCCGGCGCGGTCGGCGGGGTGGATGTCCGTGGGGCGGCGCCGGGGACGCTCGGGACCGACGCGCTGCGGCCGGGCACGCTCGTCGAGCAGGCGCACGCGGTGCTGCTCACCGGCGGCAGCGCGTTCGGGCTCGAGGCCGGCGCGGGGGTGATGCGCTACCTCGAGGAGCACGGGCACGGATACGAGATCGCGACCGTGCGGGTGCCGATCGTCGCCGGCGCGGTGATCTTCGACCTCCCGACCGGCGACCCCCGCGCCCGCCCGGGCGCCGAGGCCGGCTACGCCGCCTGTGCCGCGGCCACGCGCGAGCCGGCCACCGGAGCGATCGGGGCGGGGACCGGCGCCACCGTCGCCAAGGGCGGGGGCCCATCTGATGTGCGGCCAGGCGGGGTGGGCATCGCCAGCGCGGCGGCCGGCCCGGCGACCGTCGCCGCCGTGATGGTCGTCAACAGCGTCGGCGGCGTGTGGGACGACGAGCGCCACGAGTGGGTCGCCCGGCTCACGACCCCCCCGGCCGACGGCCCGGGGTCGGCGCCGCAGCCGGGAGCAGCGACGCCCGCGACGCCGGGCGCGAACACGACGATCGGCGCGGTGATCACGGACGCCCGCCTCACCGTCGAGCAGGCCAACCGCCTCGCCACGGTCGCCCACGATGGGATCGCCCGGGCGATCCGGCCGGCGCACACGATGTACGACGGCGACACGATCTTCTGTCTCGCGGGCGGGGGAGTGGAGGCGCCCTACGACGCGGTCGAGGTCGTGGCGGCGCGGCTCGTGGCGCGGGCGATCGCCGACGGCGTGCGCCGGGCCGGCTCGACTCAGCTCGGGCGCGCGTCGACGAAGAACACCACGCGCGAGCCCTGCACCTTGGTGATCTTGACGTTCGCCGTGTACGGCTTCGACTTCGGCCCGGTGAAGTGGCAGGCGAAGGTGTTCCCGACCTTGGCGTCGACGCCGGACGGGCACTTGACGTTGGTCGGGTGAAACCCGCTCTGCTTGGCGACGACGTTCGCGACTGCCTGCTCGGCGCCGGACTCCTTGATCGTCAGCTTGCCGCAGCCGGCCAGCGCGATCGCGGGCACGATGAGCAGGGCGGCGCGGCGCACCGGCACAGTATCGCTGGCGGGCCGGACCCCCGAGCGCGCTTACGACGCGACGTCGATCGCCAGCCCCGGGTCGTACCCGGCCACCGGCTCGTGCGGGTAGCCGGCCGGATTGCTGAGCACGTGCGTGCCGCGCACGTCCAGGTCGGCCACCCGGTGTGTGTGGCCATAGATCCACAGCGCGACCCGCTCGCCGCCCATCAGCTCGGTCATGTCGCTGGCGAAAGCGCCGGCGATTGCCCGCAGCAGCGGCCCCGGCGGCCGGCCTCGGATCACCGGGGCGTGATGCGTGACGACGACGGTCGGCCCGGCGTGCGGCTCGGACAGCTGCTCGGCCAGCCACGCCCGGGAGGCGAGATGGAAGTCCCGCGTGTCGCTCGCCGTCAGCGTCCGGTTGCCGGGACGCAGCGCGATCTGCTTGTAGTCGTTGACGACGCGCTCGCAGACCCGCATCGACTGCGCTCGGCGCTCGGCCCCGTCGAAGTCGAAGTCGCTCCACAGCGTGCAGCCGAGGAACCGGACACCGTCGATCACGACCGCGTCGTTTTCGAGCACCGACACCCCCGAGCCGGCCGCCGCCGCGCGCAGCTCGCCGATCAGCTCCGGGATCGCGTGCCCGTAGAACTCGTGGTTACCCGCCACGTACAGGGCCGGCCGGCCGTCGGCCCAGCTCCGAGCCCAGGCGACGCCCCGCGTCCCCGCGCCGATGTCGCCGGCCAGGATCGCCACGTCGGCCTCGATCCAGGCCGGCACCGGCGGCGCCCCGCTCGAGGTGGAGATCGCTCAGCACGTGCAGGCGCATCGGCCAACATGATGCCCGCCCCGCGACCGCGCCCCCGCGGCAGCTGATGCCCGCCCGGGGTGGGGCGCACCCGGGCCCCATAGACTCCGATCTGTGACCGATTACTCCATCAAGAACCTCATGGACGTCGATGACTCGGCGGCCGACCGCGGCCCGAGCATCGAGGCCCGGTTCGCCCGCAAGCACCTCGACTCCGACCATCTCGGCGTCAGCTACTTCCGCTACGGGCCGAACTACAAGGCTCCCTACGGCCATCGCCATCGCGAGCAGGAGGAGGCCTACGTGGTCGTCGCCGGCTCGGGCCGGATGCGCCTCGACGACGAGATCGTCGAGCTGCGCCAGTGGGACACCGTCCGCGTGGCGCCGAACGTCGTGCGCGCGTTCGAGGGCGGCCCCGACGGCCTCGAGCTGATCGCGATCGGCGCCGACCGGCCCGAGGGCGGCGACGGCGAGATGGTCCAGGATTTCTGGACCGACTGACCCACCCTCAGCTTTAGCGAGCCTCGCTACTGTGTGGCTCTGTGGCAGCGGTCCGTGCGACTGGCGTCCTCAAGCGCTTCGAGACGACCTGCGCCCTCGACCATGTCGATCTGGTGGTCGAGGAGGGCGAGGTCCGTGGACTCCTCGGGCCCGAACGGCGCCGGGAAGACCACGCTGCTGCGGATCCTGTTCGGGCTCGTCCGCGCCGACGCCGGGACAGTTGAGCTGTTCGGGCGCGAGCTCGGCGCCACCGAGTCGGTCGGGATGGCCGGCGTGGCCGGGTTCGTCGAGGACCCGAGCTTCTATCCCTACCTGTCCGGGCGGGCCAACCTCGAGCTCGTCGCCGAGCTCGACGGCGGTGAGCGCCGCGACCAGGTCGACGCGGTGCTCGACCGCGTCGGCCTCGGCGGGCGCGGCGGCGACCGCGTCAACGGCTACTCGTCGGGGATGAAGCAGCGGCTCGGGATCGCCGCGTCGCTGCTGCGGCGGTCCCCGGCTGCTGCTGCTCGACGAGCCGACCGCCGGCCTCGATCCCGGCGGGCGTGCGCGAGATGGGCGCGCTTCGTCGCGCGAGCTGTCGGCCGACGGCGTGGCGATCCTCGTCTCGAGCCATCAGATCACCGAGGTCGAGGGCGTGTGCGACAGCTTCACGGTGATCCGCCGCGGGCAGGTGGCCTGGGACGGCACCGCCGACCAGCTGCGCGCGAGCGCGCCGGCGCTCGGCGTACGCGCCTCGCCACGAGCGACGACGCGCGGGCGATGCGGATCGCCCGCGAGCGTCGCCGGCGTCGATGCCGGCGCGGGCCGCGAGGCAGGCCTCGAGCTGACCGTGGCCGCCGGGGACGCTCGACGGCTACGTGCTCGAGCTCGGCCGGGCCGGCGTGGCCGTGCGGCGGCTCGAGCTGCACGGTCAGCCCGCTCGAGTCGATGTTCTTCGCGCTCACCGCCGAGCCCGGCGGCCGAGCTCCCGGGCGCGCCGCCGCAGGCGCAGGCGCACAGCGACGCGGTGCGCACGTGAGCGCGACGCCGGAGCCGCCGTCGCGGGCGCCCGGGCGGCGCGCCGCCGGCACTCGCGCGGTGCGCAGCGTGTTCCGCACCGAGCGGCGCAAGCTCTCCTCGCAGCTCGCGATCCGGCTCGTCGCGCTCGTGTGCGTGCTCGGGCCGTTCATGTTCGGCGCGGTACTCCGGATCCAGACCGGCAGCCCCACCGACACCCTGTACGGAGTCTGGGTGCACTCGTCCGGGTTTGCCTCGTCGCTCGTGCTGCTCGCGTTCGCGGGTGCGTGGGGGTTCCCGCTGATCGCCGGGATCGTGGCCGGCGACCTGTTCTCCTCCGAGGACCGCTACGGCACCTGGAAGCTCGTGCTCACCCGCTCGTGCACGCGGCGCGACGTGTTCGCCGGCAAGCTGCTCGCCGCGGACCGTGCTGATCGTCGGGCTGCGTGATGCTGACCGCGGTCGCCAGCCTGGTGGCGGGGATCCTGTTCGCCGGCGCCCACTCGGTCGTGTCAGCCTGAGCGGCACCCTGATCTCGCCGGGCAAGCTGCTCGGGCTGGTGCTCGTCGGGTGGATTCTGTGCCTGCTGCCGACGCTGGCGTTCGGCAGCCTCGCCGTGCTGTTCTCGGTGCTCACCCGCAACGGGATCATGGGCGTGATCGGTCCCGCGATCGTGCGCGCTGGCGATGCAGCTGCTGCTGCTCGTCGGGAGCGGAGTGTGGGTGCACATGCTGCTGGTCGGGTCGGCCTTCAACGGCTGGCACGCGCTGTTCACCGATCACCCGTTCTATGGGTCGCTCGTGATCGCGATCGTCGTCTCGATCGTGTGGATCGCCGTGTGCCTCGCGCTGTCCTGGCGGGTGCTCCGCCGACGCGACTTCGCCGGCACGCCGGTCGTCCGTCGCCAGGGCTGGGTCGTTCCGGTCCGGGTCGCGGTCGCGCTCGCCGTGGCCATCGCGGTGCTGGCCGTGGCCGGCAACTGGGGGCCGGTCGGGATCACCCCCGCCCGGGTGCGGGGCAACCTGATCCCGGTGTTCAACAACCTCACGGTGCTCCAGCAGAGCGAGCTCGGCCGCCAGGTGGCGCCGGGCTCGAAGCTCAACATCGTGCTCCCGAGCTGCAGCAGGCGCGGGAGCGTGCCGCGGGGCCCGGGCGACTGGGTGTGCACGCTCAACGTGCTGATCCCGACGCCGGGCTCGCTGCCGCCCCAGCCGACGCCGGTGACCTACGACGTGAGCGTCAACTCCGACGGCTGCTACAAGGCGCAGTCGCCGCCCGCGTTCATCGGCCAGCAGCTGATGCGCGACGCCCACGGCCACAACGTGGTCAACCCCCTGTACACGATCTACGGCTGCTTCAACACGCTCTGAGCGGCGTCACGCGCGGGTCGCCGTTGGCGGCTTGGCCGCCCGGGCCGGATGCTCAGGCCGCCGAGAGCTCCCAGCGCTCACGCGCCAGGGCGAGAAAGTCGAGCCGCTCCGACGCCGGCGGGCGGCGCAGGAGCTCGGAGCGACCCCTGGGGGCGCCGGCCAGGCGCTCGCGCAGGCCCGTGGCCTCGAGCTGATCGGCCATCGTGCGCGCAGCCACCTCGAGCACCCGCGGACGCCGGCGCGAGCCCATCAGGTTCGGCCCCATCGCGGTCAGGTCCTCGAGCGTCGGCTGGATCAGCACGACCTCCGTGCCCGCGCCCCGGACGCGCTTGGCCTCGCTGCCGAGCCGTCGCCCGGCGGCAGTCCGGACCGCCGCCGCCGCCCGCTCGCCGAGGGTCCGCGGCGGCGCGGCGTCGAGCGAGGAGGTGGGGTTCAGGCAGATCACCAGGTCGAGCCCGAGCCCCGCCAGCAGATCGAGGTTCGAGGGGGACGCGACCCCACCGTCGACGTAGTCCCGCCGCCCGATCCGCACCGGGTGGTAGAAGCCCGGGATCGCGCACGAGGCGGCGACCGCGTCCGCGAGCCGCGCGGGCGGCGCATCCTCGCGCCCGAACGCCACCCGCCTGCCGGTGTCGTGCTCGCAGGCCACGGCCCACATGTGCGGATGGGGCGCCCAGCCTTCTGCGGCCACGCGCCCGATCGTGTCCTTGAGCGGCTGCGCGGAGACGATCCCGCGCGGCGCCCAGCCCGCCAGCAGCGCGCCCGGTGAGAACTGCGTCGGCCGGGCGAGCGAGGCGAGCGCCAGCCGCCACGAGCCCGGCCCCACTCCCGGCAGCCCGCGGTGCAGTCGGTACACCGGTCGCGATGAGCCTGCCCGCTCGCGGTCGACGCCGACCGACCGGAGCGTCTCCATGTCACCGGCGGAGTGAGCGACCATGAACCACGGTGGGACGCCGCACGCCAGCAGGCCGCCGATCATCGCGCCGGCCGACGTGCCGACGATGTAATCGGCGCGGCCGGGATCCCAGCCGGTCTCGGCGGCCAGGACATCGAGGCCCCGGGACAGCCAGGCGCCGCCGAGGACCCCGCCGGCGCCGAGTACGAGACCGACCCTCACAGCGGTCGAGCCATCAGAACCGGAGTTTGCGGAAGATCGTGAACTTGACGTCGAGCCGCGGCACATTCTTCTTTCTGTACCGCTTGCTCTGGTCGAACTGGATCTTGTAGTCGCCGTAGGCGGGGTGGCGGCCAGGGTACAGCTTGGCCTTCGCCTTGAGGATCCCGCACGGCCCCTTCGCCATGCCGTAGCGGTGGGTGACCCGCACGCGGTGATGGAGGATGTAGTGGCCGTAGATCGGCTTGCCGCCGATGAAGCCCGAGAACCGATAGTGGACGGTCTTGCTCGGCGGGCCGGAGTTCGGCTTGCTCTGCACGGCGAAGTTCGCCACGTCGAACAGCGCGGTGGCGAGGCTCGCGCCGCTCGACTCCGAGCTGGCGGTGATCGCGTTGCCCTTGACCCCGGGTGCGATGAACGGGAGCGTCGGGACCGGGACCTGGGTCACGAACTCGCCGTTGGCGGCGACCCCGACGCTGGTGAAGATCCCGTCGCCCTGCAGATCGATCGTGTCCCCTGGCGTGTACCCCTGGCCTCCGACCGTGATCATCGCCCCGTTGACGGAGTCGTAGCAGGCGCGATCGGTGACGAGCGTCGCCGCCGAGGCGGACGCGGGCCCCGCGACTGCGGCCACCACCGCTGCCGCGCTCGCGACGCAGGCTCCCTTACGACGTACCGACATCAGCACCTCCCTGGACGGTTGAACCCGAGTCAATCACGATCCGGCGGCCGGTGACGCGGTGGACGGTGACGAAGAGCGCCTCCCCGCATAATGGGCTGGTGCCCGACTACAGCGAGCCGCCGCTACGCGAGCAGGACGTCGACGCCGACCCGCTGCGCCAGTTCGCGGCCTGGTTCGAGCAGGCGACGGCCGCCGGGATCGACCTCCCGGAAGCCGCCGCCGTGGCCAGCGCCGACGCCGACGGCGCCCCCTCGGTGCGGATGGTGCTCGTCAAGGGCTTCGACGAGCGCGGGTTCGTGTTCTTCACCAACTACGAGAGCCGCAAGGGTGAGGAGCTGACCGCCAACCCGCGCGCCGCGCTGCTGTTCTACTGGCCGGTGCTCGGCCGCCAGGTCCGGATCGAAGGACCGGTGGCACGCACGAGCACCGGCGAATCGGCCGACTACACCCGCACCCGGGCCCGCGCCAGCCAGTTGAGCGCGCTTGCCTCGCCGCAGAGCCGGCCGGTGCCCGACCGCTCCTTCCTCGAGCAGCGGGTGTCAGAGCTGGCAGCCCGGTTCGAGGGACGGGATCCCGACCTGGCCGGCAATTGGGGCGGGTTCCGGGTGACGCCCCGCAGCTACGAGTTCTGGCAGCAGCGCGCCGACCGCCTGCACGACCGCCTGCTCTACCGGTCCGCCGAGGGCGGGGGCTGGCGGATCGAGCGCCTCGCGCCCTAGCCGCTGTCGGTCAGCGCGGCCACGAGGCCGTCGACATCGGCCACGGTGACGGTCAGCTCCGGGTGCATAATCAGCCCGAGCGGGTCGATCCCCCGGACCTTCGAGGCGAACTCGACGCGCACCCCGCGATCGCCGTTGGTGGCGAACGTGAGCCCGCGGTCGGTGACGGCCAGCCGGGCGGAGCCGGCCGTCTTGAACCACCGGTACGGGCCGGTGACCTCCACATCGGTGATGTTCGAGCGCGGCGTGCGCACCCGCCAGCGTCCGAAGCGGGCGTCGAACATGTCCTCGTCGACCTCGACCCAGGCCCGGCCCGGGGTGATCCCGAACAGCGCCGCCGGGCGCCGGTAGGACTCGGCGAACGCGAACGTGAAGCGCTGGGAGCCGGCCACCGCTACATCCAGCCCCGGCGGCGGAACAGGAACAGCAGCCCGATCACGGTGGCCACGATGCTGCCGAGGCCGAGCGCGAAGAACGACCAGGTCGCGTTCAGCAGGTGGTTGACCATGAAGCCGAAGTTCTGGCCGAAGAAGCCGGTGATGAACCCGAGCGGGAGGAACACCGTGGCGATCACGGCCAGCTGCTTCATCACCTCGTTCTGGCGGTTGGACACGGTCGACAGGTACAGGTCGGTGGCGCCGGAGAGCAGATCGCGATACGAGTCGATCAGATCGCTGATCCGGATCAGGTGATCGTAGATGTCGCGGAAGTAGTCCTGCTCGTCGAGCTCGAATCCGGGCAGCTCGCCGATCTGGTCGATCGAGCGGGCGAACAGATCACGCTGCGGGCTGACGACCTTGCGCATCGTCACCAGCGTGCGCTTGAGCGCGAACAGCCGCCCGAGCTGTGCGTCGGTCGGATTCTGGAGCACGGCCTGCTCGAGGTCGTCGATCTCGTCGTCCATGTCGGCCAGCACCGGGAAGAAGCTGTCGGTGAGCGCGTCGAGCACGCGGTAGAGGAGGAATTGCTCGCTGTGCAGCACGCGCCCGTCGAGCTGCTCGCGCTGGCGGTCGAGCGACGGGAGCGCCTCCCTGTGCAGCGTGATCAGGTACTGCCCGGAGATGAACATGTGCACCTCGCGCAGCGGGTCCTCGTCGCCGGAGTGCTCGCCCCAGCCGCCGTAGAAGACCAGGAACACGTAGTCGCCGTAGTTGTCCAGCTTGGGCCGCTGGTGGAAGTGCTCGGTGTCCTCGAGCGCCAGCGGGTGAAAGCCGAATAATCCGCCGAGCCGGGTGAGGTCGTCCGGGGACGGGTTCGTGAGGTCGAGCCAGAAGAAGTGGTCGCGAGTGAGGTGGTCGCGGATCCGCTCCTCGTCGATCTGCGTGAAGCACGGGACGACGAACGTGAACGGCCCGTGCGCTTCGTCCTTGGCTGTCGCCTTTCCGACCGGCATCCGGAGGTATTCGCGCTCCGGCGGACATCTCTTGCCCCGCGCTCGCCGACCTGAAGTCCTGAGCGAGGTATCGTCCGCCGCCATGCTGATCACCGGTCCGGGCGGACGCAAGCTCGACGTCGACGTCCAGGGCCCGTCGCATGGCGACTGGGTCCTGTTTCACCACGGGACGCCGTCGACCGGGCAGCTGTTCGCCGGCCGCACCCGCGCGGGCGCGGACCGCGGGCTGCGCCATGTCTCGTACTCGCGCCCCGGCTACGCCCACAGCGATCGTCACGCGGGCCGCACCATCGCCGACTGCGCCGCCGACGTGGCCGCGGTGGCCGACGCCCTGGCCATCGAGCGCCTGTTCGTGGTCGGTCTGTCGGGCGGGGGGCCGCACGCGCTCGCGTGCGCGGCGCTGCTCGGCGACCGGGTGATCGCCGCCGCCACGATCGGCAGCGTCGCCCCGTTCGCCGCCGACGGGCTGAGCTGGTTTGAGGGGATGGGCGAGGAGAACCTCGAGGAGTTCCAAGCGATGCAGGCCGGCGACGCGGAGCTGGCCGCCTTCCTCGAGCGGATGCGCGGCGAGTTCGGCGGCGAGATGACGGGCGAGCGGGTGCGCGAGGCGTTCGGCGACCTCCTGTCCGACGTCGACCGCGCCACGCTGTCCGGCGAGTTCGCCGACTTCATGGCCGGCGACACCGGCCTGGCGCTCCGCCACGGGATCGACGGCTGGCTCGACGACGACATCGCATTCTTCGGCGACTGGGGCTTCGACGTCGCCGCGATCGACCGCCCGGTGACGATCTGGCAGGGCAGGCAGGACCGGTTCGTCCCGTACGCCCACGGCGAGTGGCTCGCCGCCCACGTCAGCGGTGCGCATGCCGAGCTGCACGAGGACGAGGGCCACCTGTCGCTGTCGGTCGGCGACGGGTACGGCCGGGTGCTCGACCGGCTGCTCGCCGACCGGGACTGACGCGCTGTCCGGGTGTATCAGCAGCGGATCGCGGAGCTGGCCGCGCAGCTGGGGCTGGACCTCGGCAGCCTGGCCGCGGCCGATACGGCTGCCGCAGCGCCCACGGAGGCCGCGGCCGCAGCCCCGGCCGTTCGCCGCATCACCAGCCTCAGGGACTCAACGCCCGAGGCTGGTGACGCGCATCGCCGCGAACGCCAGCGATCGGCTCAGCGCGGGAGCGCCGGGCGCGGCACACGCCCCTCGGTGGTCGAGCCCCAACGTTACGCGGGACCACCGGCCGGGGTCTCGTGTCACGTTAAGGCTCCGGAAGAGCCTTTCCGTTACCTGCGACGGCCGGCGGTGGCACCGTGTGACGTTAGGGCTCGCCGCGGGTTGTCACAGCGTCGTGGCACCCGCGAGGCGGAAGGTCAAGGGCCTGGGTATCTGGCGGGAAAAATAGGCCCGTTAGATACCCAGGCTCACAGAAAACGGCTGCGCGCCGGGAGGACCGCGCCGGCTCTGCACGCCGCTCCAGCGCCCCCGCGTGCCGCGTCCCGCTCCCGCTCGCTGACGAGGTCTCAGCCGGGCGCGCGCGGGACGCCCAGGGCCTTCGCGAGAAGCGCGTCCATCACCCGCGTCGGCGTCAGCGCGCTCAGCACGAGCTGCACCCTCGACTGCACGCCGACCGGGTAGCGCGCCCGCGGCCGCTCGTCGCTGAGCGCCTGCTCGATCGCCTGGACGACGCGCTCGACCGGCACCGCCTGGCGCTGGATCACCTTCGTGGCGCGGCGCATGCCCTGCGCCTGGACCGCGTACAGCGCGCGGTGCTGGGGGCTCAGCGCGGCCTCGGTGGCGTCGACCTTGTCCAGCGCGGTCCGCCAGAGGTCGGTGTCGGTCGAGTTCGGCTCGACGAGGATCACCGGGATCGCCCACGTCCGCAGCTCGATCCGCAGTGCATCGGCGATCGCCTCGATCGCGAACTTCGACGCGTTATAGGCGCCCGTCCACGGCGTGGACAAGCGCCCGCTCACCGACGAGATGAACACGATCCGCCCGCGGTGGCGGCGCAGCCGGGGCAGCACCGCCTGGGTGACCGCGACCTGGCCGACGACGTTGACCTCGAGCTGGCGGCGCAGCTCGGGCAGCGCCAGGCCCTCGACCGGGCCGTCGACCACGATCCCCGCGTTGTTGACGACGGCGTCGAGCCGTTCCGGGGAGCGCGCCATCGAGCGCGGCGATGTCCGCCTCGGAGGTCACGTCGAGCACGATCGGCTCGATCCTCCCGTCCTGGGCGCGCAGCCGCTCGCCGTCGGCGGCATTCCGCACGCCCGCGATCACCGTCCACCCGCGGGCGGCCAGCGCCAAGGCGGTGGCGCGCCCGATTCCGCGGCCCGCGCCGGTGACCAGGACTGTCGGCATCTTCCGGGTCAGCGTATCCCGTGCGATCCGGGCTCGTCGCCGTCCGAGAGCTGTGGGCACCCACCGTCCCGCGGACGCCGACACCCACGGAAACCCCACTCAGGCGTAGTAGAACACCAGCCCGACCAGCACGTAGACGCCGAGCAGCTGGACGCCCTCGAACCACGTCGACTCGCCGTCGGAGATCAGCGTCGTCGAGATCAGCGCGGCGAGCATCAGAGCGCCGCGAGCTCGTAGCCGTTGAACACGAGCGCCATCGGGCGCGGCCCGAAGGCGAACGAGAGGATGCACCAGCACCGGCGCGACGAACAGGCCGATCTGGGCGCTCGAGCCGATCGCGATGTTGACCGCCAGGTCCATCTTGTCCTTGGCCGCGACGACGACGCGCCACGTAGTGCTCGGCCGCGTTGCCGACGATCGCCACCACGAACGCGCCGACGAAGAACTGGGACAGGCCGATGTCGCTGCGATGCGTGCTCGATCGAGCCGACCAGCAGCTCGCTCATCACGCCCACCAGCACGCCGGCGGCGGCGAGCGTCAGCACCGCCCGACGCATGCGACCAGGCTCGCGCCCGGCTCCGGTCCTCGTCCGTCGGGCGTGAACAGGTCTCGATGGGTGCGCAGCGAGAACAGCAGCCCGGCGCACGTACACGGCGATCATCACGATGCTGATCGGCCAGCGACAGGTGCTCGGCCTGGCTGCCGAACGAATGGCGCATCACGCCGACCCCGGGCAGCCCCTCCCCGCGGAGACAGAGCAGGAGGCGGGAGCGATCAGCGCTGCCACCGTCACCAGCAGAAAGCCCGGTGGGTCTGGGCCGCGGTCCGGTCAAACGTCTGCCGGGTCCGCTTGCGGCCGCCGACAGCATCGCGGCCCCGAGCACGAGCAGCGAGTTGCCGATCACCGAGCCGACCAGCGACGCCTTGACCACCTCCTGCAGCCCGTCGATGAGCGCGAAGAACGCGATGATCAGCTCGGGCGCGTTGCCGAAGGTGACGTTGAGCAGGCCGGCGATCCCCGGCCCCGAGCGGGCCGAGAGCTGCTCGGTCGCGTCGCTCATCAGCGCCGCTGCCGGCACGACCGCCAGCGCCGAGCGAGAAGAACGTCACCGGCGCCGGAGCGCCGCCGGCGAGCTTCACACGAGCGCCACGGGACGAACACGTTGAGGTAGTGGATCGGCCGCATCGGAGCAACCGCAGTGTCATGGGCCGACGGGCTCCAGCGCGGGACCGGCAGCGCGCGCGTCCTGGAGGTCGATCGCCGCCTGGATCAGCTCCGGCTCGCGGCCGGCGGGGGCGATCAGCGATACCCCGACGTCCCAGCTCACCGGCAGGGCCGCGACCGGCATCCGGGTCAGGTCCCACAGCGCGGTCAGCGCGATCATCGGGTCGCCCGGCCCGCCGGCGTGCCCGCGGTCGTAGCCGGGCCCGCGGCCGAGGGGACGATCGGAAGCGTCGGCTCGAGCACGAAGTCGACGGCGTGGTCGGAGAACCACCGCTCCCACGCGCCGGGCCCTCATCGCGCCGCCGCTGGGCGGCCGCGTACGGCTGGCTCGTGCGTGAAGCGCGCGCGCGATCTCGACGAACTCGGCGATCGCCGGGCGGTAACGCTCCCGCGCCGAGGCGTGCGCGCGTGGTATCGCCACACCTCGGTCATCAGGACGATCGTCGAGGTCCTCCCAGTCCATCGTCCACGGCGCCGGCAGCTCGACGACGCGGGCGCCGAGCCGCTCGCACGCCTGGCGGGCGCGGTCGAGGCCGTCGAGGACGGCGGCCTCGGTGCGCCGCCTGCTCCGGTGCGCTCGGTGAGCGCGATCGTCACACCGTGCAGCGGGCGCGGCCCCGGGCGCGGTGTCGTCGGTCCGTGGATCGCGCTGCAGCCGGCCAGCAGCGCGCTGCAGTCGGCGACCGTGCGGGCCATCGGGCCCGGATGGTCGAGCGAGGGGGCCAGCGGGATCACCCCGTCGAGCGGCAGCCGCCCGTGGGTCGGCTTGATCGTGCTCGTACCGCAGCAGGCCGATGGGATCCGCAGCGACCCGCACGTGTCCGAGCCGAGGGCGCCCGGCGCCATCCCGGCCGCCACGGCGGCGGCGCTTCCGCCGCTCGAGCCGCCGGCCACTCGGTGCGGCGCCCACGGGTTGCCGACCTGATCGGTCGTCCCGCCCGCGGCGAACTCGTGCGTGTGGGCGTGGCCGAGCAGCACCATGCCCGCGGCCCGCAGCCGCGCCCACACCACCGCGTCGGCGTCGGCGACGTTGCCCTCGAGCACCCGGCTCGAGGCGGTGAGCGGCAGGCCCGCCACCCCGTACAGGTCCTTGACCGCGAGCGGGATCCCGCACAGCAGCGCGGCGGCGTCGCCGTGGCGGCCGCGGCGCGGGAGGCGTCGCCGTGGCGGCCGCGGCGCACGTCGGCCTCGCGGGCCTGCTCGGCGGCCAGCTCGGGATACACGCGCGCCCACGCGTTGATCGCCTCGGGCGCCCCGTCAAACGTCGGCGGCCCACCGTTGCGCGCCTCGATCCGGGCAGGCAGGCGGCGGTCAGCTCGGCGCTGACAGCCGCCCGGAGCGGAGCAGCTCGGCCGCCTCGAGGACGCCCAGGTCGGCGGGGTCGGTGGCGTCGGGGGCGATGGCGAACACGCTACCGGGCGTTGTGAGGTCCCCGGACAGTTTCGGGTAGGATGTTCGCATAGCATCTGTACGTTCGCATAGCGCACAAAATGGCTGAGATCGTCGACCTGCGCGAGGCCCTGGCGGACCTCGTCCACGACGGCGACAGCGTCGCCCTGGAGGGCTTCACCCACCTGATTCCGTTCGCGGCCGGCCACGAGCTGCTCCGCCAGCGCCGGCGCGACCTCGAGCTGATCCGGATGACGCCGGACCTGCTGTACGACCAGATGATCGGGGTCGGGGCCGCGCGCAAGCTCGTGTTCTCCTACGGCGGCAACCCGGGCGTCGGCTCGCTGCACCGGTTCCGCGACGCGATCGAGCACGGGTGGCCGCGGCCCGTCGAGATCGAGGAGCACAGCCACGCGGGCATGGCCAACCGGTTCGCAGCCGGCGCCGCGAAGCTCCCGTGCGCGCTGATGCGCGGGTATCTCGGCACCGACCTGATGTCGCTCACCCGGGTGGCAACCGTCACCTGCCCATTCACCGGCGAGGAGCTCGTGGCGGTCCCGGCGCTCGAGCCCGATGTGGCGATCATCCACGCCCAGGAGGCCGACCGGGACGGGAACGTCCAGCTGTGGGGGATCCCCGGCGTGCAGAAGGAGGCGGTGCTCGCCGCCCGCGCGCTCGCTCGTCACCGTCGACCGGATCGTCGACGTGATCGAGCCGCAGCCCGGCGGCGTGCTGCTGCCGACCTGGGTGATCGACGTGGTCGCGCTGGCGCCCGGCGGGGCGCAGCCGTCCTACAGCCTCGGGCTGACCGAGCGCGACAACGACGTTCTACAAGTTCTGGGACCGGATCAGCCGGGACCGCGAGGAGTTCACGCGGTGGATGAGCGAGCACGTGCTCGGAACCGGAGGCGGCGGTCAGGTGAGCGCCATCGCCGAGACGCGCGCCTCCGCCGGCGAGATGCAGACGGTCGTCGCCGCGCGCCGCCTGGCCGATGCGCCGAGCGTGTTCATCGGCGTCGGGCGGCCGAGCACGGCGGCGATCCTCGCGCGGATGGTCCACAACCCCGACCTCGTGCTCGTGTACGAGTCCGGCACGATCGGCGCCAAGCCGTACCGGGTCCCGCTCTCGATCGGCGACGGCGAGCTCGCCGAGACGGCCGACTTCATCGTGTCCGTCCCCGAGATGTTCAACTACTGGATCGGCGCCGGCCGGATCGCGGTGGCGTTCCTCGGCGCCGCCCAGGTCGACCGCTACGCGAACCTCAACTCGACGGTGATCGGCGACTACGCAAGCCCCAAGGCGCGCCTGCCCGGCGCCGGCGGCGCGCCCGAGATCGCGGCCAGCTGCGGCGAGGTGATGGTGATCGCCCCGCACACGCGGCGCACGTTCGTCGAGCAGCTCGACTTCCTCACCACGGTCGGCCACGGCGACGGCCCCGGCGCCCGGGAGTGGTTCGGGTTCCGCGGCGCGGGCCCGACGGCGGTGATCACCGACCTCGGCGTGCTCGAGCCCGACCCGACGACGAAGGAGCTGCTGCTGACCCACATCCATCCCGGCGTCGGCGTCGGCGAAGTGCGCGAGGCCACCGGCTGGGACCTGAAGGTGGCAAGCGAACTGCACACCACCGAACCGCCGACCGAGGAGGAGCTCACCGCGCTGCGTGAGCTGGTCGCGCGGTGAGCGCGGCGTACCTGCTCGACGCGGTCCGGACCCCGTTCGGCCGCTACGGCGGAGCGCTGTCCGGCGTGCGCCCCGACGATCTGGGGGCCCACGTCGTGCGGACGCTGCTGGCGCGCTCGCCCGACCTCGATCCGGCTCGGATCGACGACGTCCTGTTCGGCGACGCCAACCAGGCCGGGCGAGGACAACCGCAACGTGGCTCGGATGGCGGCGCTGCTCGCTGGGCTGCCGACCAGCGTCCCGGGTGCCACGATCAACCGGCTGTGTGGCTCGAGCCTCGACGCGGCGATGCAGGCGAGCCGCGCGATCGAGTCCGGCGACGCCTCGGTGATCGGTCGTCGGCGGCGTCGAGTCGATGAGCCGCGCGCCGTGGATCGTGCTCAAGCCCGAGCGGCCGTTCCCCCAGGCCCACGCGCAGATGCACTCGAGCACGCTCGGATGGCGGATGGTCAACCCCGAGATGCCGGACCAGTGGACGATCTCGCTCGGCCAGAGCGCCGAGAAGCTCGCCGGGCTGTACGGGATCAGCCGCGAGGCGCAGGACGCGTTCGCGCTGCGCAGCCACCAGCGGGCGGCGGCGGCCTGGGAGGACGGGTTCTACGACGGCTGGGTCGTGCCCGTCCCGGACACCGAGCTCGAGCGCGACGAGGGGATCCGGCCCGACACGTCGCTCGAGAAGCTCGCGCGACTGAAGCCCGCGTTCGTCAAGGACGGCACGGTCACCGCCGGCAACTCGTCCTCGCTCAACGACGGCGCGGGCGCCGTGCTCCTGGCCGACGAAGTGGGCGCCGCGGCATGCGGGCGCGAGCCGCTGGCCCGGATCGTGTCGCGCGGGGCCGCCGCCGTCGACCCCGACGTGTTCGGGATCGCGCCGGTCCGGGCGGCCGAGATCGCGCTCGAGCGGGCCTCGATCGGGTGGGACGATGTGACCGTGGTCGAGCTCAACGAGGCGTTCGCGTCGCAGTGCCTGGCCGACATCGGCGAGTGGAAGGGGCTCGACCCGCGGAAGGTCAATCCCAACGGGGGCGCGATCGCGCTCGGGCATCCGCTCGGCGCCTCGGGCGTGCGCATCCTGAGCGGGCTGGCGTATGAGTGCCGGCGCCGCGGCGGCGGCTACGGCGTCGCCGCAATCTGCATCGGAGTGGGCCAGGGACTGGCCGTCGTCCTGGAGGTGTGAGGTGACCACGAAGGCGGAGCACGCGATCTACGACGCGATCTCGGAGACCCCGACGAGCTACAAGCGCGAGCCGCCGGGGACGCATCCGGACATGGACTTCGAGGGGTACAAGTCGACGGCGCTGCGCCACCCCAAGCAGCCCCTCGTCTACCTCCCGCAGACGATCACCGAGATCACGGGACCGCAGCTCGGCCCCGAGCTGATCACGGGTGAGCTCGACAACGACCTCACCCGCCAGCACGCGGAGGAGCCGATCGGGGAGCGGATCATCGTCCACGGGCGGTTGTTCGACACCGAGGGCAAGCCCCTGCGCGGCACGCTCGTGGAGATCTGGCAGGCGAACGCGGCCGGGCGCTACAAGCACAAGTGGGATCGCTGGCCGGCCGCGCTCGACCCGAACTTCTCCGGCGCCGGGCGGTGCGTGACCGACTCCGAGGGCCGATACCGGTTCACCACGATCAAGCCCGGGCCCTACCCCTGGGGCAACCACCACAATGCGTGGCGGCCCGCCCACATCCACTTCTCGCTGCTCGGGCGGGCGTTCACGCAGCGGCTCGTGACCCAGATGTACTTCCCGGGCGACCCGCTGTTCCCGTACGACCCGATCTTCAACTCGGTCCGGATCCGGCCGCTCGCGCGCGGATGGTGTCCCGCTTCCAGATCCACGAGACGATCCCCAACTGGGCGCTCGCCTACGAGTTCGACATCTACCTGCGCGGGCCTGGGCAGACTCCGTTCGAGGAGGCGCCGTGATCTTCGCGACGACGCCATCGCAGACGGTCGGCCCGTATTTCGCGATCGGGCTGCCCTGGGACCGCGGCCCGTACGCCGTCGCGGACGGCACCCCGGGCACGATCATCATCAGCGGGACCGTGTACGACGGGGCCGGAGCGCCGGTCCCCGACGCGGTGATCGAGACCTGGCAGGCCGACCCAGAGGGACGGTTCGCCGACCTCCACGGCTACGGCGAGCCCTCCAGGTTCGACGGCTTCCGCGGCTTCGCGCGGTTCGCCGTCGAGGACGGCGACGGGCGCTTCGAGCTGGTGACGGTCAAGCCGGGTCCCGTTCCCGGGCCCGGCGACACGGTCCAAGCCCCGCATATCGACGTCACGGTCATGGCCCGGGGCATGCTGCACCGCTGCGTGACCCGGATCTACTTCGCCGACGAAGCCGACGCCAACGCCGCCGACGCGGTGCTCGCCTCGGTCCCGGCCGCGCGCCGCCAGACGCTGATCGCGCAGCCGTCCGACGACGGGTACGCGATCGACATCCGGTTGCAGGGGCCGGGCGAGACTGTCTTCTTCGATCTCTGACCCGGACGCGCCGGCCCCGGCGCGCGAGCGATCCTTCGTCCAGTCGCTGGAGCGCGGGACTGGCGGTGATGCGCGCGCTGAGCGCGCCTGCCCCCGGCCTCACGCTCGCCGACGTGGCCCGCGCCACCGGGCTGACCCGGGCCGCGGCGCGGCGGTTCCTGCTCACCCTGCAGGAGCTCGGGTACGTGCGCGGCAGCGACCGCCGCTTCTCGCTCACGCCGCGCGTGCTCGAGCTCGGCTACTCGTTCCTCTCGAGCCTGACGCTCCCCGAGCTCGCCCAGCCGCACCTGCGCGAGCTGGTCGAGCAGGTCCACGAGTCCTCGTCGGTGTCCGTGCTCGACGGCACCGAGATCGTGTACGTCGCCCGGGAGCCGACCCAGCGGATCATGACCGTGGCGATCTCGGTCGGCACCCGGTTCCCTGCCTACGCGACCTCGATGGGACGTGTGCTGCTGGCCGGCCTCGACGAGGCGGCGCTGAACGACTTCTTCGCCCGGGTGCAGCTGACCGCGCTGACGAGCGCGACGCTGACGAGCGAGCCCGAGCTGCGGCGCGAGATCGACCGCGTCCGCCGCCAGGGCTGGTCGCTCGTCGACCAGGAGCTCGAGGGCGGGCTGCGCTCGATCGCGGCGCCGATCCGCGACCGCGACGGCCAGGTCGTGGCGGCGATCAACCTCTCCACCCATGCGAGCCGCCGGACGCTCGAATCGATCCGCCGCTCGCTGCTGCCCGGCCTTGCCGAGACGGCTGCGCAGATCGAGCGCGACCTGGCCGGGTGGCGCTCGTGACCGTCCGCGACTCCGCGCTCGACGTGATGCGCCGTTACGGGCTGACGACGATCTTCGGCAACCCGGGCTCGACCGAGATCACTTTCCTCACCGACCTGCCCGACGACTTCCGGTTCGTGCTCGCGCTCCACGAGGGATCGGTCGTCGGGATCGCCACCGGGGTCGCGCTCGCCACCGGGCGGCCGGCGTTCGTCAACCTCCACACCGCCGCCCGGGCTCGGCAACGCGATCAACGCCATCGCCAACGCCCGCGACTCCCGCGCCCCGCTCGTGATCCTCGTCGGCCAGCAGGACCGCCGCCAGATCGCGATGGACCCGTTCCTCACCGGCCGCGTCGCTCGAGCGCGTTGGCGGCGACTACCCCGTGTGGTCCTCGCTTCCGGCTCGGCCGCAGGACGTTCCCGGGGCGATCGCGCGGGCCCACCACGAGGCGCTGGCCGGTCCGGGGCCGGCCCTCGTCGTCGTGCCGATGGGCGACTGGGAGCAGCAGGCCGACCCGCTCGCGGTCGATGCGCCCGTTTCGGTGGTGCGGGCGGGTGCCGTCGATCCGGAGTCGCTCGCGCCGCTGGCCGACCTGGTCGGTGACGCGTCCTCGGTGGCGCTCGTCGTCGGGGCGGGGGCGGACTCCCGCGAGGGCTGGGCCGGGGTCGTCGCGCTCGCCGAGCGGCTCGGCTGCCCGGTGTGGCAGGAGGCGTTCGGCCATCGAGCCGGGTTCCCCCAGGACCATCCGCTGTTCGCCGGACACCTGCCGTGGATGCGCCGGCGGATGGCCGAGAGGCTCGCCGGTCACGACCTCGTGGTGGCGATCGGGACCGGGGCGTTCCGCGCCTATCTGTACGACGAGCCGGTTGCGCTCGTCGACCCGTCCGCGCGGGTCGCGGTGATCACCGCCGATCCGGCCGAGGCCCACCGCAGCCCGGCGGAGATCGCGATCGTGGGGCCGGTCGGGCCGGTGTGCTCGGCGCTCGCCGGAGCGATTCGTCCGGCGCCCGCGGCCGGGGCGGCGGCGGCCGCAATCGAAGGGGCGCGCCGCCCGCGGGATCGTCACCGCTGCATCGCCCGCCGCCCGCGCCCGCTCCCCCCGCCGCCGGGGGGCCTCTGGCGCCCGGGCACGTGCTGGCCGCGCTCGCCGAGCGCCTGCCCGCCGACGCGATCGTCGTCGAGGAGACGCCGTCGAGCCGGCCCGAGCTGCTCGAGCGGATCCCGGCCCGGGCGCCGCTCGGGTTCGTCTCGAACGCCAACGGCGGGCTCGGGTTCGGGCTCCCCGGATCGATCGGCCTGCGGCTCGGCGCGCCCGACCGGCCGGTGGTGGCGATCGTCGGCGACGGCTCGGCGATGTACGCGATCCAGTCGTTGTGGACGGCCGCCCACTACGACGTCGGCGTGCTGCTCGTGGTGCTCGCCAACGGCGGCTACGAGATCATGGACGCGCTCGCCCGAGAGCGCGGCGGCCGCGGTCCGTGGCCGCGGTTCGAGGGCATCCGGATCGCCGAGATCGCCCGGTCGCTCGGGTGCCCGGCACGCCGCGTGGAGCGCCACGCGGAACTCGTCGAGGCGCTCGACGAGGTCGTCCCGTCGCTTGCCGCGCGGCGGGAGCCGCTCGTGCTCGAGGTCGCGGTGGCCTGATCGGCCTTCCAGAACCGGGGAGACCTGCTCGCGGCCGTGAGGGGCCTTACGGCCGGGCGGACTCGGAGCCGGCTCGGCGACGGAAGCCGGGGTCGGAGCCGATCACCCGGCGGACCGGTTGGCCGGCGCTCACCCTGGTGCAGTCCCGGCCCTCGGACTTGGCCTGGTAGAGGGCGGCGTCGGCGCGGACGATGACGGACTCGGCGCTCTCGCCGGGCTTGCGGATCGCGATTCCCGCCGAGCAGGTGCGGCCCTGCGGGACCTGGTGGCGCAGACGCTCGACCGCGTCCATGGCGCCGTCGAACGTTGCCGCCGCCAGGATCGCGCCGAACTCCTCGCCGCCGAGGCGGGCGAGGAAGTCTCCGGCCCGCAGCTCGTCGCGCCAGGCGGCCGCCGTCTCCTTCAGCAGCCGGTCGCCGGCGGGGTGGCCGTACGTGTCGTTGAACTCCTTGAAGCGGTCGAGGTCGAGGATCGCCACCGCGATCGGCTGATCGGCCGACGCGGCGCGCGCGAGCGCGGCGTCCCAGGCCCGGCGGTTCGGCAGGCCGGTGAGCGCATCCGACTGGGCCTCGCCGGTGAGGTGCTCGATCCTGTCGGCTCGGTCGATCACCGCCGCTGCCTTGTCCGAGAGCAGCTCGGCGACCGTCACCTGCGGGCTGTCCGGCTCGACATCGCCCGGCCAGGCGACCACGAGCACGCCGAGCACCGCGTCGTCGGTCAGGAGCGGCTGGAGCAGGACGGAGGGGGGTGACCCGGCGGCACGCCACACCTCGACGCTGCCGAGATGGTCCTCGACCTTGTCGGTGACCAGCCGGGCGCGCCCGCCCGCGAACACCTCGGCCACCGCCGACCGGTCACCGGCGCGGATGCCGAGCGGTGGCTGACCATTGCCGGCCGAGCCGGTGCAGTGCAGCGCGCCGGTCAGGGGATCAGGCTCGTAAAGGACGACGACGCTCGCCTTGCTGATCGCGTGCACCTGAAGGCACGTGTCGGTGCGGGCCTGGTCGCTGACGAACAGCAGGTGGATGGCGTGGCTCACCTGCTCGAGCATCACGCCCCGGTCGCGCGCCTGCCCGGCCTGGAAGCGGACGTCGGCGACGAGCCGCTGAGTGGTGAGCCCGATCACGGCGCTGACCGTCACCGACAGCAGCGCGGCGCGGTACTGACTCTGCGGATACGCGGGCGGCCCGACGAGCAGGATCGGAGCGAGGTAGAAGATCGCCACCCCAGCGAGCACGATCACCAGGTCGCGCCGCGAGCGGGAGTACAGCGCGACGTACAGCACCGGGATCAGCGAGATCCCGCCGGCCGCGGAAGAGATGCCGCCGGCCGCGTTGCGCAGCAGACCGGCCGCGAGCAGAAACACGACGGCGCTCTCCACGAGCCCAATGCGGTCGCGGTCCCCGTCGGGCAGCGTCGCGATCCCCAGCGTGATCGCCATGACGAGCAACGCCAGCGACGCGAGGTACTGGGAGACGTCGAGGTGCGACCCGATCGGCACGGCGACCCAAGTCAGCACGGCGGCGCCCGCGAACGGCGCGAATCGCCCGGTCAGCCCTCGGTGCGCGGCGGCTCGGCTCACGTGATCAATCGCCACCTCGGGGGATCGCGCGGCCTCGGGCGCGCGGCAGCTCGGCGCGGCGGCAGCTCGAGCTCGGCGGCGGGAACGGGTCGGCCGATGTCATAGCCCTGAGCGACGTCGCATCCGAGCTCGCCGAGCAGCTCCAGGGTTGCGCTGTCCTCGACGCCCTCAGCCACGATCTGCAGCCCGAGGGCGTGGCCGAGCTCGATCGTCGCGCGCACCAGCTCCGAGTCACGCGAGCGCAGGCCGCCCGACAGCGGCGCGATGAACCGCCGGTCGAGCTTCAGCTCGCCGACCGCGAGGTCGCTGAGGTAGGCGAGCGACGTGAAGCCCGCCCCGAAGTCGTCGATCGAGACGCTGACGCCCATCTCGCGGAACCGCGCGACGGCCGACTTGGCCCGCGCGAACTCGCGGATGATGTTCGTCTCGGTGATCTCGAGCACGAGCGCGGCGGCGGGGACGCGATGGCGCTCGAGCGTGTCGGCGACCACGTTGGCGAATCCGGGGTCGACGATGTCGCCGGCGCTGATGTTGACCGACACCTGTACCGGGCGGTCGGCGCGGCGCCACTCCGCGCACTGCCAGACGGCGGCGTCGAGCACCCACGCCGTGAGGCGCTGCATCAGGCCGGCCTGCTCGGCGAGCGGGAGGAACGCGAGCGGCGCGACCAGGCCGTGCTCGGGGTGCTGCCAGCGGACGAGCGCCTCGACAGTCACGACCCGGCGCTCGGTCAGTGCCAGCTGCGGCTGGTAGTGCAGGGTGAGCTCGCCGGCGTCGATCGCCGCGCTCAGCTCATCCGCGAGCCGGAGCTTGTCGCCGGCGCGGTCGACCGCGTGGTCGTAGCGGGCGACGGACGCGCCGGCCAGCTTTGCGCGGTACATGGCGGCGTCGGCGCAAGCCATCAGCGACTCGGCGTCGGCGCCGTCGACAGGGGCGAGCGCGATCCCGACGCTCGCGCTCATCCGGGCCTTGACGGCGTCGATCGCGAATGGCTCGACGAGGTCGGCGATGATCCGGTGGGCGACCCGCTCGGCTTCGAGGGCGTCGGCGCCGAGGAGCAGCGCTGCGAACTCGTCGCCGCCCACGCGGGCGAGCAGGTCGGTGCTGCGCAGGGAGTTCTGGAGCCGCAACCCGACCCTCCCGAGGACCTCGTCCCCGACCGGGTGGCCGAACGAGTCGTTGATCCGCTTGAAGCCGTCGAGGTCGATGAACAGGAACGCGAACGGCGGGCGCTCGGCGGCTGGTTCGGCGAACAGCGCGGTGAGCGCGTCGAACAGCCGGCGGCGGTTGGCGAGCCCGGTGAGGTGATCGGTGATCGCCTGGTGGTGGCGGCGCCGGACATGGGCGCGCAGGGCGCGGACCGACAGCCACGTGCGGAGGACGACGAGCACGAGCGTGAGCGCGGCGAGCGCGCCCGCCACGCGGTTGATCGACTCGAGCGAGCTGAGGTAGAGGACGACGAGCCCGGCCCCGGCGGCGAGGCCGGGGAGCACGAACCCGGGACTCTTGCGGGCGCGGAGCGGATCGGCCGGTCCCGGGCGCATCCACATGGCGAACGACAGCATGAGCGACGAGGTCGGCCAGGCGACGGCGTCGATGAGCGTGCCGATGTGCGAGCTCCCGATCGACTGGTGCAGCAGGTTGGCGGCGTCGCCGAATATGTTGATGCCGAAGCCGAGGGCGAGCAGCATCCACGGCGCCTTGCGCCGGCCGGAGATGACCGCGCTGCCGCCGATCACGAGCAGCAGCAGGAGCACGTCGCCCACCGGATACGCGAGGTTCGTGGCGAGCGCGAGCCCGGACTCATGCGCCGTGCGCTCGATGCCGGAGAACGCGAACGCCGACAGCACCGCCGCCGCGCCCAGTCCGGCGACCGCGCCGTCAAGCCAGTTCGGCGAGCTGAGCCGGCGGGTCTCGCCGCGGATGAACAGCACGACGGCGATGTACGAGAGGGGGAAGAAGGTGATGTAGAAGGCGTCGGCGACCGACGGCAGCGGCGGCGTGGCTCCGCCCAGCGATTCGATCGTCAGCGTCGTATCGCCGAACGCCCAGGCCGTCAGCGCCGCGCCCAGCGCCAGCGGGGCGGCGGCGAAGCGCCCGCCCCTCACGCCGGCGCCGATGCACAGCCCGGCGCACGTCAGCTCGAACGCATCGACGCCCCAGCCGTCGATCAGCGTCGAGGTGTAGCCGGAAGGCCGGACCGCGGCGTACACGACGAAGGCGACAGCGGCGAGGGCGAGCACGGCATAGATCGGCGCGATGTCTCCCTGCCGGAGCCACTCTCGACGGGACGGGCGGGACCGCTGGGCAGCGACGTACGACATGATTGTCCTCGCCATCGGCCGCATGCCCCCGGCGCTCAAGGTGCCCGGGGAATTCTCGACGGGGTGTCTAGGTCCGCGTGCCCGCGGGGGTTGGGGCGGCTGCCGGTGCGGGCGTGGCCAGGTACCCGTGAGCTCCGGCGTGGAGGTGGTCGGCGAGGCGGCTCGCGAGCGCCATGATCGTCAGCGACGGGTTGACCGACAGTGTCCGCGGGATCACCGAGCCGTCGCCGACGAACAGCCGCCTGATGTCGTGTGACTCGCCGTGGGCGTCGAGAACCGAGCGCGCCGGGTCGCTGCCCATCCGGCAGCTGCCCTGGACGTGGGTCGAGAGCACGCCGGTATGGAACACGCGCGTCGCCCCCGAGGCCCGCAGCACATCCTGGGCGAAGCGAAGCGAGTCGTCGATCCGCTTCTGCTCGGTGGCGGTGAACGCGTACGAGTAGCGGTCGCGGCCGGTCTCGTCGACCCAGGCGGTCCCGGTGTTCTCGTCGTTGACCATCGTCAGCAGGCCGGTGAAGTACCGATAGCGCTTCAGGCTCTCGACCAGATCCTCGCCCCACAGCGGCACGCCGGTCTCGTCCGACAGTGCGGCCGCGAACCCGATCGGGTCCTGGATCGTCGCCGCCTCGACCAGGAATCCGCCGTCCTCGTCGCGCTGGAACGCCATGCAGTGGGCCGAGATCGGGTACACCATGTGCGCGTCCTGGATCTCGTCGAACAGGCCCTCGACGAGCCGGGCCGCGTGGAACCCGAGGTGCCGTCCGATCAGCCTGCTGCTCGGGCTGTCACCCGCGTGCTCCCGGAGTCCGGAGCGGAGCAGGATGCCTGGTGTGGCGAGCGCGCCGGCGGCCACGACGACGACGTCGGCGTCAACGGCATGGGTCTCGCCGTCGGCCGTCGTGAACTCGACACCGGTCGCCTCGCCGTCCTCGATTCTGATCCGCGTGACCGTGGCGTCGGCCTGCAGATCAAGCCTGCCCTCCACCCACGATGGGTGGATCCACACGTTCATCGAGTTCTTGCCCGCGTTCGTGGGGCAGCCCTGCAGGCATGCGCCGCACCGCATGCAGTTCGCGTCGGTGTAGGAGATGACCGGCTCGAGCCCGGCCCCCATCGCCTCGAACCCGGGGACGACCGTATGCACGCAGCGCTGCCAGTCGCTGCGCTCGCGGACGCCGAGCCGCTGCTCGACCTTGTGCAGGTAGGGGAGCAGGTCCGGCTCGGAGAACGGCTCGCCGTTGTCGTTGGTGAGGCCGGCGGCGGCGTGCCACTTCTCGTAGTCCTGGGCGCTGGGCCGCAGCGCGACCTTCGTGTTGATCGCGCTCGTGCCGCCGACGCACCGGCCGCGGAACAGGAGCAGCGGCGGCTGGTCGGGGGCGGGCGGCTCGGCGAACGCGATCGGCCACCAGAGCTCGTGGTTTGCGCGGGCCTCCCAGCGCATGTAGTCGGCGGCCGTCTTGTGCGGGCCGGCCTCGAGCAGCAGGACCTCGCGGCCGTGCTCGGCGAGCTCGCCGGCGATCAGGCCGCCGCCGGCGCCGGAGCCGACGACGATCACCTCGTAGCGCTGTCTCATCCGCCCACCCCCAGGTACGACCAGTCCTTGCGCAGCCGGGCGGCCAGCGGCGGGGCGAAGTCGATCTCCTCCCACGCGCCCGGGCCAGGCGCGCCGGGGGCGACGAAGTCGCTGTAGAACGCCTCGCAGGCGAGTGCTCGGACAGCGGCGAACTCGGGAGTGAACTGGTGCTCGGCGAGCGCCTCGGCCCCCTGGGCGGCGGACTGCGCGAGCGCGTCGAACGCGGCGAGTGTCGCGTCGCGATCCTCGCGCGGCATCCGCTGCAGCAGCGCGTCGATGTACACCTCGGGACCGGTCCGGCCGGACCCGGGGACGATCAGCTCGCACAGGGCGCGGACCACGCCCGCCCGTTGCTCGTCGAGAACCCGCATCTGTCTCCTCTCGGTTCGCGGTCACGGTAGTCCCGGCCGGGCTCGCGGGCAAGCCGCCCTGCACGGGCGAGCAAGCGGCTTTGCGCGCTGCGCCGGTACACGGGATGATGGGCCGGCGTTCGATGGGGACCTCTCCCGCCGACATCACAGCCGCGGTGGTCGCGAGCTTCGCCGACTGCCCGGACCCGCGGCTGCGCGCCCTGCTCGAGGGGCTCGTGCGCCACCTGCATGCATTCGCCGGCGAGCTCGAGCTGACCGAGGCCGAGTGGCGCCGGCTGATCGCGGTGCTCACCGCCACCGGCGAGATCACCGACGAGCACCGCCAGGAGTTCATCCTGTGGTCCGACGCGCTCGGCCTGTCGATGGTCGTCGACGCCCGGGCCCACGCTGCGCCGGCCGGCGCGACCGAGTCGACCGTACTCGGTCCGTTCTACGTGCCCGGCGCGCCCGAGCGTGCCTACGGCGAGTCGATGATCGCCTCGTCGGAGTCGGCGGGCGCCGGCGTGCCGGCCTGGGTTCACGGCCGCGTGCTGTCCGTCGACGGCTCGCCGATCGCCGGCGCCGAGCTCGACGTCTGGCAGAACGGCGCCGACCGGCAGTACGCCGTCCAGCGCCCCGAGGCCCCCGAGGACCACCTCCGCGGCCGCTACCGCACCCGCGGCGACGGCACCTACGCCTTCCTGGGCGTCCGCCCGGTCCCCTACACGATCCCCTCCGACGGTCCCGTCGGGCAGATGCTCGAGGCGACTGGGCGCCACCCGTGGCGCCCCGCCCACCTCCACATCATCGTCCGCGCGGACGGTTACCAGACCCTGACGACGCACATCTTCGACGGCGCCTCCGAGTACCTCGACTCCGACGCGGTGTTCGCGGTCAAGCCGTCGCTGATCCGGTCGTTCGCCTCGAGCGGACACCGACGATCCCGACCGGCCGGGCGGGGTCGAGCGGCGAGTGGGTGTCGGTCGAGAACGACATCGTGCTCGCGCCGGAGTGAGGGTGCGCTCGTGCGCCCGTGACATCCCTGCGCGCTACGCTTCGACGCATCGCCGACAAGATTGTCGACAATCCGCCTGGCCCGAGGCGCCCGCCCCAAGGATGCCCGCCCAAGGATGCCCGCCCCAAGGATGCCCGCCCCGAGGACGCCCTGCGCGCGGCGATCGTCACCGGGCGGCTGCAGCCGAACCAGCGGCTCGTCGAGGCCGAGCTGACTCGTCGCGCTCGGGATCGGGCGGTCGGCTGTGCGGACCGCGCTGGCGCGTCTGGAGCAGGAGGGGCTCGTGGAGCACGAGCGCCACCGGGGCGCGCGGGTACGGCTGGTGGGCGAGCGCGAGGCGGTCGAGATCCTGCAGACGCGGGCGGTGCTCGAGGGGCTGGCGGCGCGCCAGGCCGCCACCAGGGCCACGCCGGGGCGACGTGGACGACCTGCGGGCGATCCTGGCCGAGATGCGCAGCCGGCTCGACCGCGGCGACCTGCTCGGGGCCTCGGACGAGAATGCGGTGCTGCACGCGCGGCTCCTGCGGATCGCCGGGCACGAGACCGCGAGCCGGCTGATCACGACGCTGCGCTCGCAGCTCGTGCGCTTCCAGTACCGGACGATCCTGCTGCCCGGCCGCAGCGAGCGGTCGTTCGCCGAGCACAAGGCGATCGTCGACGCGGTCGCAGGCCGCGACCCCGAGCCGTGGCCGAGCAGGCGATGCGCACGCACCTCGGTCACGTCGCCGATGCGCTCGCCCAGCGTGCCGGGGAGCACCGCCACGGCCACGGCGGGCGGCAGTGAGCGATCCGCGCCCCTCGGACCGCGCCCGCGAGCTGCTCCAGCGGCGCGTATGACACCCATCTGCACATCGCGCCCGACGTCGTCCCGCGGAAGGTCGACGACCTGGCGCTCGCACGCCGCTTCCTGGAGCTCGGGATGGCCGGGTTCACGCTCAAGTCCCATTACGGCTCGACGGCAGAGCGGGCGCAGGTCGTCGCCGCCGCCGTGCCCGGGATCGACGTCAAGGGCGCGATCGCGCTCAACCGGGCGGTCGGCGGGATGAACCCGCTGGCGGTCGAGATCGCGGCCCGCGAGGGCGCCCGCACCGTGTGGTTCCCGACCGTCGACTCGGTCAACGAGTCCCACGAGCGGGAGGTTGATCCGAACCACCCACCCGCCAAGGTCCCGGTGTGGGTCAAGCTCCAGCTCGAGCTCCGCGAGCAGGGGATCGAGATCCCGCCCGTCCCCGTGGTCGACGACGAGGGTCGCTCCTGCGAGACGAGACGCACGAGGTGATCGCGCTGATCGCCCGCCATGGCATGGTGCTCGCCACCGGCCACCTCAGCCGCGACGAGATCTTCGCGGTCGTCGACGCGGCGCTCGAGGCAGGGGTGAAGGACATCGTCGTCACGCACCCCGAGTTCCCCTCCCAGAACCTGACGGTGGAGGACCAGACGGCGCTCGCCGACCGGGGGGCGTTGCTGGAGCGGTGCTTCACCACCCCGCACACGGGCAAGGTGAGCTGGGAGCGGCTGATCGGAAACACCCGCGCCGCTGGACCGGCGCGCTCGGTGCTCGTCGACCGACCTCGGCCAGACGTTCAACCCCGAGGTGGAGGACGGGCTGGCGCTGATGGTCGACCGGTTCCTCGCGGCCGGGTTCGACGAGGAGGAGGTGCACGCGATGGCGGTCGTCAACACGCGCCGGGTGGCGGGGGCGCGGCCGCTGTGAGCGGCCGGCGGATGCTGGTGATCGGCGCCCACTCGGCCGACTTCGTGTGGCGCTCGGGCGGCGCGATCGCCGTCACGACGGCCAACGGGGGCGTCGCGAGCGTGATCGCGCTGTCCTACGGCGAGCGCGGCGAGTCCGGGCGAGCTGTGGAAGGAGGACGGCCAGACGGTCGAGAACGTCAAGCGGATCCGTCACGGGGAGGCCGAGCGCGCCGCCGCCGCGCTCGGCGCGGACTTCACCTGCCTTGACCTCGGCGACTATCCGCTGCAGATCGACACCGACGCGCTGCTGCGGATCGCCGATCGTGATCCGCGAGTTCGCGCCGGACGTGCTCGTGACCCACACCGACACCGATCCGTTCAACCCCGACCATCCGGTCGCCTACGCGGCCGTCAACCGGGCGCGCAGGCTGGCGGCCGGCGCCGGCGTGCAGAGCGCGTTCGCGACGGTGAAGCCGCCCGAGCTGCTCCTGTTCGAGCCCCACCAGCCCGAGCTGTGCAACTTCACCCCGACGACGTTCGTCGACATCACCGCGGTGATGGAGCAGAAGCAGGCGGCGATGGCGGAGATGGAGGCGCAGCGGTACCTGCAGAGCTACTACGCCGAGCGGGCCGACCACCGCGGCAACCACGCCCGGCGCTCGTCGGGCGACAACGCGATCCGGCAGGCGGAGGCGTTCCAGCGGGTGACGCCCGCAGGTCCTCACCGCGCTATGAGCGGCGAGCGTACGACAGAGAACACGGTCTACGGCGAGCTCGCGGAGCTCGGCTCGGCCACCGTGTACGAGGCCGGCGGCCGCGGCGGCTACGTCGACGCCGACCTGATCCAGGTGCTCCCCGGTTCGCGGGCGGCCGGCCCGGCGCGGACCGTGCGCTGCGGCCAGGACGACAACCTCATGGTCCACGCGGTGATGGCGCAGCTCGAGCCGGGCGAGGTGCTCGTGCTGACGATGCCCGAGGCCCGGCCGGTGGCGCTGATCGGCGAGCTGCTCGCCACCCAGGCCAAGGTCCGCGGGGCCGCCGCGATCCTCGTCGACGCCTCGATCCGCGACGTCGGCGAGCTCCAGGAGCTCGGCCTGCCGATCTGGGCCAGGTGGGTGCGGGTCAAGGGCGCGACCAAGGACATCGCGGGGGAGATCGGCGGCACGGTGACGGTCGGGGGGGCGGAGATCAATCAGGGCGACACGGTCGTGCTCGACGCCGACGGCGTCGCGGTCGTCCCGCGCCGGCGCATCGGCGACGTGCTGGAGGCCTCGAGAAAGCGCGCCGGCGATGAGACCGTCAAGCGCGCGCAGCTCGAGGCGGGCGCGCTCTCCTACGAGCTCGACGGCCTGCACGAGAAGCTCGCGCGATGACCGAGCCGCTGCACGACCTCGCCCACATCGGCCACGCGGAGCTGCTGACCCCGTTCGCGCAGGACAGCCTGCGGTTCTTCACCGAGCTGTTCGGGATGGAGATCGAGCACCGGGAGGGCAAGTCGGTGTACCTGCGCGGGTGGGGCGACTACCAGCGCTACAGCCTCAAGCTCACCGAGTCAGCGCTCCCCGGCATCGGGCACATGGCGATCCGCGCCTGGAGCGAGGCGGGGCTGCAGCGGCGCGTCGAGGCGATCGAGGCCGCCGGCCTCGGGCTCGGGTGGATCGACGGCGACCACGGGCACGGTCCGGCGTACCGGTTCTCCGACCCCGACGGCCACGTGATGGAGCTCTACTACGAGGCCGACCGCTACGAGCCTCCGCAGCACCTGCGCCCCGCGCTGAAGAACGTCCCCCAGCGCAACGTCGGCCGGGCCGCGGCGGTCAAGCGGCTCGACCACGTCAACCTGCTGGCGAACGACGTGACCGCCAACCGCGCGTTCGCGCAGGATCTGCTCGGGTTCCGGTGCTACGAGCAGATCGTCAACGACGACGGGTCCGAGGCCGGCGCCTGGATGAGCCTCACGATCGCCGCCCACGAGCTGATCTACGTCGGGGATGCCGCCGGGGCGAACGGGCGCCTGCACCACCTCGCGTTCTTCGTCGACACCCGCGAGGAGGTGCTCCGCGCCGCCGACCTGATGCTCGACGCCGACGTGCCGATCGAGGCGGCGCCGTCGAAGCACGCGATCGCCCAGGGGATGTTCCTGTACGTGTACGAGCCGGGCGGCAACCGCGTCGAAGTGACGACCGGCACGCACTTCATCTACGACCCCGCGTACGAGACCGTCGTGTGGTCGCAGGCCGAGCGCGCGCGCGGCCAGGCGTGGGGGGTGAAGACGATCGACACGTTCCACACGTACGGCACGCCGGACGTGAGCGGGACCGCCACCGGACCGCCGATCCCGCCCACGAGCCGGATCCCGGGATGAGCGACGAGGGGGCCTAGGCGATCCCGGCCGTGGCCGGCAACCCCGCCGCGGCCCTGATCAGGTCGGCCGCTCGCTCGGCGATCATGATCACCGGCGCGTTCGTGTTGCCGCGCGTGATCGTCGGCATCACCGACGCGTCGACGACGCGCAGCCCGTCGAACCCGTACACGCACAGCTCATCGTCGACGACCGCGCCGATCGCGCACGTCGAGGTGGGGTGGTAGACGCTCTGGCCGACGCGCTCGACGAACGCCATGATCTCGGCGTCGGAGTCGCCCTCCGGAACGCTGAACGGCGCTCGCTCCACCGCCTTCAGCGGCGCCTGGGCGGCGATCTCCAGGGCGATCCTCATCCCCGCCAGCGCGCTCGCGCGATCCTCCTCGGACACCAGGAAGTTGCACAGCACGCGTGGCTTCGACGAGGCCAGCGGCGTACGCAGCATCACCCGCCCGCGGCTCGTCGGCTTGATCACCACCGGCCCGAAGCAGTAGCCGTGGTCGGCGGGCGCGGTCAGCCCCTCGTCGTAGAACAAAGACGGCGCGAAATGGAACTCGACGTCCGGGGCGTCGAGCCCGGCGCGGGTGCGGAAGAAGCCGGCGGCCTCGGGAATGTTCGAGCTCAGCGGCCCGCGTCCCTCGGACTCGAGCAGCGCGATGTTCTCGGGGTTGACGGCCATGAACAGCGACGGCTCGTCGGTGAGATAGTTGACCTGGGCCATGCAGTGGTCCTGCAGGCCGTGGCCGACCGGCAGCTCGGACAGCACGGGGATCCCGAACGGCGCCAGCTGATCGGACGGCCCGATCCCCGACAGCATCAGCAGCACCGGCGACTGGTAGGCCCCCGCGGCGACGATCACCTCGCGCTCGGCGCGGAGGGTCACGACCTGGCCGTCGCGCGCGATCTCGACTCCCACGCAGCGATCGCCCTCGAACACGAGCCGCAGCGCGAGCGCCCGGGTGAGGACCGAGAGCCCGGGCCGGTCCAGCGCCGGGCGCAGGAACGCGTCGGCCGTCGAGAAGCGAATCCCGCCCCGCTGGGTGAGCTGGAAGCGCCCGACGCCCTCCTGGCGCGCACCATTGAAATCGGGGTTGGCCTCGTGGCCTGCGGCGCGCGCAGCCTCGAGCATCGCGTCGACGAGCGGGTGCATCGAGCGGCTCTCGGACACCGACATCGGGCCCCCGGCGCCGTGGAAGGCGTCCTCGCCGCGCTCGTTGTCCTCGGAGCGCTTGAAGTACGGGAGCACCTGGTCGTACGACCAGCCGTCGATCCCCCAGTCGTCGTAGTCGACCCGGTTGCCGCGGATGTAGATCATCGCGTTGATCGAGCTGCAGCCGCCGAGCATCCGCCCGCGGGGCAGGTACAGCCGGCGGCCCCCCAGGCCCGGCTCCTGCTCGCCGAGCAGGTCCCAGTCGAGGTCGGACTTGAACAGCGCCGGGAAGGCGGCGGGGATGTGGATCTCCGGCTGCGTGTCCTCGCCCCCCGCCTCGAGCAGCGCGACGCTCACGTCCTCGTCCTCGGTCAGCCGCGCCTGCGAGCACGCACCCGGCCGAGCCGGCCCCGACGATCACGTAGTCGTAGACCTCAGTCACCGCGGATCACCACCTTCATCACGTCATCGGGGTTGTCCATCGCGAACCGGATCGCCTCCGGGGCCTGAGCGAGCGGGAACTCGTGGCTGACGAGGCGGGCCAGCATCGGCCCGTTGCGCTCGACCGCCGCCACCGCCTCGCCGAAATCGCCGGTGCCGCAACAGCAGACGCCGAGAACGTCGAGCTCCTTCTCGGTCAGGCTCCCCAGCCGGATCGTCACCTCGGCGAGCGACATCCCAACCTGGATCGCACGCCCGGCGGATGCGACCATGTCGATCATCGCGCGCACGGCGGGCGCCGCCCCGGTCGCGTCTACGGCGACCGGCGGCCCGCCGTGACCCGCCCATCGCCGGGCGAACGCGACCACCTGATCCGGGCTCTCCCACACGCACGTCTCGGCGCCCATCTCGCGCGCTCAGCCGCAGCCGCCGTTCTTTGAGGTCGACGACGAGCACCTCGGCTCCGCGCTCGCGAGCGAGCAGGCACACGCACTGGCCGATCGGCCCGGCGCCGAGCACGACGACGTGCTCTCCGGCCTCGATCCGCGCGCGGTGCACAGCGCGGACGGCGATCGAGACCGGCTCGGCGAGCGCCGCGACCGCCGGGTGGGCGGCGTGGATCGGGAACACGTGATCCTGGGCGATCGGCAGCTGCTCCTGCAGGCCGCCGTCGACGTGGATTCCGATCAGCTGGAAGTTGTCGCACGTGTTCGCGCGCCCGACGCGGCACGGGTAGCAGTCCCCGCACGCGGTGAGCGGCCACAGCGCCACGGTCTGATCGACGGCCAGCTCCGGCCGGCAGCCGGGTCCGAGCGCGGTGATCGTCCCGGCGACCTCGTGGCCCTGCACGCGGGGGAAGGTCGCACCGCCCGCCTCCGCCGAGAGCTCGCCCGTGAAGTAGTGATAGTCAGACCCGCACAGGCCGACGGCGGCGGGCCGGACGAGCACCTGTTCGACCCCCGGCGCCGGGGGATCCGGGCGCTCGAGCACCGACATCGCGCCGACGCCCTCGGTCACCACGGCGCGCATCGCTCAGTCCCCCCACACCTCCGCGGCGGTCTCCACGATCAAGGCGAGCTTCGCCTTCTGCTCGTCGAACGACAGTACGTTGCCCTCGACGGTCGACGAGAATCCGCACTGCGGCGACAGGCACAGCTGCTCGATCGGGACGTACTGCGAGGCCTCCTCGATCCGGCGCTTGAGCACGTCCTTGCTCTCGAGCTCGCCGCGCTTGGTCGTCACCAGCCCGAGCACGACCATCTTGCCCTTGGGCACGAACCGCAGCGGCTCGAACCCGCCTGACCGGGCGTCGTCGTACTCGAGGAAGAACCCGTCGACGCCGAGCTCGCCGAACAGCGCCTCGGCGACGAAGTCGTAGCCGCCCTCGGCCGCCCACGAGGACCGGAAGTTGCCGCGGCACATGTGGGTCGTGACCGTCAGCACCGTCGGGCTTGGCACTCAGCGCCTCGTTGATGTGGCGGATGTAGGACTCGTGCAGGTGCTCGGCGTCCTCGCCCTGGCCGGCCATCATCGCGCGCTGGCGCGGGTCGTTGAGGTAGGCGAGCGAGGTGTCGTCGAACTGCAGGTAGCGCCCGCCCATGTCCGCCACCGCCTTGACCTGGTCCGCGTAGGCGGCCGTGAGATCGGCCCAGAACCGGTCGACGTCCGGGTAGACCGCGGGGTCGATCGCGGCCCGCCCGCCGCGGTAGTGGACCATGCTCGGCGAGGGGATCGTCAGCTTCGGCGTGACGTCATCGGTGACGAGGCTCTGCAGGAACGCGAAGTCCTCTCCGAAGATCGTCTTGGCGAGGTGGACCCTCGAGCCGACATGGATCGCCGCCGGGGTGAACTCGATGTCGCCCTGCTCGTTGTGGAACTGGACCTTGATGTCGCCCGGCGCCTTCTCGATCCCGCCGAGCTGGTAGATGAAGTCCATGTGCCACGAGGCACGGCGGAACTCGCCGTCAGTGGCCGACTGCAGTCCCGCCTCGTGCTGCATCTTCACGACGTCGGCGATCGCAGCGTCCTCGGCCGCGCGGAGCTCCTCGGCGGTGACGCCCCCGGCCGCGAACCGCTCGCGGGCGGCGAGCAGGGCCGGAGGGCGCAGCAGGCTCCCGACGTGGTCCGCGCGGAACGGGGGAGTGCTGCGGCGGCCACCGGTTCGGGTGCCGTCCGCTGTCGGCGCGTTCGCCATGTCTACCTCGCTTGGTTGCGGTTTCTCACGAGTGGGGGCGGCGCGCCGTTCACCTTGGCGCCGCGCAGCAGGTACGCGGACTGCAGCAGCTGCGGCTGCTCGCGCAGCTCCTTCGCGGTCCCCGAGTACTGGATCCGGCCGCGCTCGATCACGTACGCGCGCTCGGCGAGGCCGAGGGCGACCGTGGCGAACTGCTCGATCAACAGGACGCCGACCCCGGTCTCGACGATCGCGCGGATCGTCGGGATCAGCCGCTGGACGACGAGCGGGGCCAGCCCCAGCGACAGCTCGTCGATCACGACGAACCGCGGGCGCGAGACCATCGCCTGGGCGAGCACGACCATCTGCTGCTCGCCGCCGGACAGCAACCGCGCGGACACGCCGAGGCGCTTCTCCAGCTCGGGGAACAGCTCGAGCGCTCGCTTGCGTCCCGCCTCCGCCTCGCCGCGCGGCAGCGTGTAGGTGGCGACGCGGATGTTCTCCTCGACGGTGAGCTCGGGCAGAAGCCGCCGGCCCTCGGGGACGATCGCCAGCCCGGCGTGGCGGATCTTCTCGGGCCGGCGCCCGGCGAGGTCGGCACCGCCGAGCATCACCGAGCCGCCGAGAGGCTTGAGCACGCCGCCCAGCGCGAGCACCATGCTCGACTTGCCGGCGCCGTTGGGGCCGAGTAGCGCCGTCGTCTGACCGGCCGCGATCTCCAGCGACACCTCGTGCACGACGGTGTGCCCGCCGCGCTCGACGCTCAGTCCCTTGATCTCGAGCAGCTCGTCGCTCACTCGACCTCCTCGGTGCCGAGGTACGCGCGCATGACCTTCTCGTCGTGGAGGACCTCGCTCGTCGGTCCGGCGGCGATCAGCTTTCCGAAGTCGAGCACCGCGGTCTTCCCGCAGCAGGCCGAGACGAGGCTCATGTCGTGATCGACGAGGATCACCAGCGCCCCCATGTGCTCGGGGATCTTCGCGATCAGCTCGCCCAGGTGGACGGTCTCCTGGTCGGGCAGCCCAGCGGCCGGCTCGTCGAGCAGCACGATGCGCGGCTGGCCGACGACGGCGCGGGCGACCTCGACCATCCGCCGGTCACGCGCGCTCAACGTGGCGACCTTGCTCAACGGATCCACATCCAGCCCGACGAAGCGGATCGCGCCGAGCACGTCCTCGCGGCGTGAGCGACCGCTCAGCTTCGAGTGCTCGTGGATCATCGCCACGTTCTCGAACACCGACAGCTCCTCGATCGCCTGCTCGGTCTGGAAGGTCCGCCGGACGCCCCACCGGGCACGGCGAAAGTGGGCCATCCGGAGCAGGTCCTCGCCGAACGCCTCGACTGTCCCGGCGACCGGGCGGACGAACCCGCTGAGGACGTTGAAGAAGGTCGTCTTGCCGGCCCCGTTGGGTCCGATCAGCCCGCACGTGCCGGCCTCGAACGTGACGTCCATCCCGTCGAGCGGGGTGACCCCGCCGAACCGCACGGTGAGGCCCGAGACCCGGATCATCCGGGCCGCTCCGTGGCCGCCGGCCGCCGCCCGGCGCGCCGGAGCAGGAACCGCCCGAGGCGTGCGGCGTCCCTGGGCACCTGGTCGACGAGCCCGCGAGGCGCAGTGGTGAGGACCTGGAGCACCCCGATCCCGAACAGGATCGTCAGCCAGTCCGGCGACAGGCCCCAGTCGTTGAGCAGCGCCTGCAGGAATTTGAGCAGGATCGCGGCGACGACCGCGCCCGACAGGCTGTACGCGCCGCCCATCAGCACGACGGCCAGCAGCGTGATCGAGTCTTGGGTCGAGAACGTGAGCGAGTTGAGGTAGCGGAAGCTGCCGGCCACCAGGCCGCCTGCCACGCCGGTCACGAACGAGGCCAGCGCGAACGCCCACAGCTTGTACAGCGTCGTGTTGATCCCGGCCGCGAGCGCCGCCGACTCGCTCTGGCGGATCGCCGCCCACGCCCGTCCCGGCCGCCCGCGGATGTGGACGAACACGAGCAGGAACATCAGCACCGCCACCACCATCGCGTAGCGGAAGAACGCTTGGTCGCTGGTGGCCACCGATGGACGCCGGATCGGCGGGATGTGGACGCTGGCCGCGTTGTAGCCGGTGAACCCGTGGCCGCCGTTGGGGAAGTTGATCGTGGACAGCGCCACGGTGATCGCCCCGGCGAGCATCAGCGTGATCAGCGCGAGGTACAGGCCGCTCATCCGCAGGGCCGGCAGGCCGACGACCGTGCCCAGCGCCATCGTGATCACGCCGGCCGCGAGCAGGATGAGCGGGAACGGGAGCGATGTCGCGAACAGCAGCCGCGCCGCCACCCAAGCGCCCATCGCCAGGACTGCGCCCTGCCCGAGCGACACCATTCCGACGCGCCCGACGAGCAGCCCGAGGCCGAGCGTGACGATCGAGTAGATCGCCACCTGGGTCCATGCGTCGAGGTAGTACAGGCTGAAGATCGACGGGAACAGCACCACCACGACGATCAGCAGCGCGGCGATGATCGCCGGCCGGACGAACGACCGCGCATTCGGTCGACGCGACGTGGTGCTCATGCGGTCGGGGGCCTCCGGAGCGTCGGTCGCCGTGCTGGCGCCCTCGGTGGTCTCCGCCTGAGCCCCCTCCACTAGTGGCCCCTCCCATAAATACGCTCGCATTCGAGGCACCCCTGGCGGCGCCGGGCTATGTCCTCGGAGTCTCGCGTAGCGCTGCTACGCCACGACTCCTGCGTCCTTGCCCGGCATCCACCAGTGGCACCTCTCGGTGCGACCGTATTTACGTGAGCGACCACGAACGGGCCCTCCCGCAGGGAGCGACCACTCAGACCCCCTGGCGCCCGACCGAGATCACCCGGCGCCGGTTGAGGACGAGCAGGGCGATCGCCGCCAGCACGAACGGCGTCATGTCGCGGTAGTTCGAGAGCGAGGAGATCGGCGTGAGCTCAGCGTCGACCACGCCGATCACGATCGCCGCCACGAACGTGATCGCGATCGAGCGCAGCCGGGCGATCAGCGTCGCCGCGAGCGTCGAGATCACCAGGAAGGTCAGGCTGGTGGCGTCGAGCGCGACCAGATCCGCGAGCAGGACGCCGGCGATCCCGGACAGCACGCCGCAGCCGAACCACGCCGCCGCGGTCACCCGCCGCACCGGGACGCCGAGCGTGGCTGTGATCTCACGGTCGTCGGCCATCGCCCGCATCGCGGTCCCGAGCTTGGTGAAGCGCAGGAACGCCGCCGTGACGACCGTGATCACGAGCCCGAGGACGAGCGCGATCACGTTCGTGTACGTCACCGAGATCTGGCCGATCTGGAACGAGTTGTTGTCCGTCGGGATCGTCAGCGACCGCGACGCGCCGCCGCTCGAGGGCCACAGCAGATCCATGACCCCGAGCAGGACGAGCGTCAGGCCGAGCGTGGCCGTGGCCTTGACGAGAGGGTCGCGTGCGGCCAGTGCCGGCCCGAACACCATCCCGTAGGCGAGCGTCACCCCACCGGCGACGAGTACGGCCACCGCGAACGAGGGCCAGAACCCGAAGCCGGCGTGGTTGATCAGCTGCCAGGCGACCAGGGCGGCGAACGCGCCCACCGCGCCGAAGGCGAGGTTGAGCACGCCGGTGGCCCGGTAGAGGACGACCATCCCGACGCCGGACAGGGCGTACACCCCTCCGAGCGACAGGCCGGTCACCAGGAACTGCTCGACGTCAGTCCAGCTTGGCATGCGTCCTCAGCGCCCTGATCGGTGTCGGTGCCGCCCCTCAGGACGACGGGGGATTCGTTGAGGGTGCCGTGCCTGCCGCCTTGCGGTACTGCGCGATCTGCGGATCGGCCGAGGAGATGTTGAAGCATCCCTGAGCCGTCACCATCTTCCCATTGTCCGGCGTCGTCGTGAAGTCGGCGTTGTTGGGAATGTGCAGCGGGTAGTTGCCGTACACCCACGGCTGGCACAGCAACTCGGTCTTCTGGTCCTTGATCGCCTTGAACGCGGCGTTGACGGTCTTGATCGTGTACGGGCCCTTGATCGTCTCGAGCGCTCCGACCGAGAACTTCCCGAGCAGGAAGCCCATCTGGCTGAACGAGCCGATGCCGCCGGCCACGCTCTGGCCGTACTTGGCGAGGATCGCCTTGTAGAGCTGCATCTCCGGCCCGTTGTGATCGTCGGCGTCGGTCAGCTCGGCGTTGACGAACAGCTTGCGGTTCCACTTCGGTCCCAGCGCCTTGGCCACGAAGTCGGTGTTGCACGGGGTCGAGCAGCCCCAGCCCTTGACGCGGTCCTCGAGGCCGAGCTTCTGCGCCGCCTGGAGGATCAGCAGCGCCTCCGGTGGGGTGAAGTTCAGCACCACCCAACCGTTCGAGCCGGCCTTGTTGACGAGGTCGAGCGCGACGGAGTTCGCGTCGTTGATCGGCACGTTCTCGGTCAGCTCGGTGATCGGGACGTTCGCGGCCTTGGCGAGCGCCGCGGGTCCGGCGGCGATGTAGCCGGTGCCCGGCACGTTCGACTGGACGAACACGATCTTGTCCGGGTGCTGAGCGAGGCCATACTGGACGGCTCCGTCGGAGCTGTACCGCGGTCCCATGTTGACCGCCGCGCTGTTCGGCGTCGACCAGCACTCCGGCGCGATGCCGGCGCCCATCTCGTAGATCCCGAGGCTCTTCCAGTAGCTCTGGTCGATCGTGCACTCGAGCAGGTCGAACACGCCGACGATTCCGACCACGTGATCGGTCTGGATCAGCTGCTTGGCCGCGGCCGCGATCTGCGCCGGCTGGGTCTGGTCGTACTGGACGAACAGCTTCAGCGGGTGGCCGTTGACGCCGCCGTTGTCGTTGACGCAGTTGAAGTACGCCGTGATCATGTTCGGGCCGTCGCTGAAGTCCGTGCCCGGCTGCTTGGTGTCGATCGTGCCGATGTTGATCGGCGTCCCGGTCGCCTTGACCCCGGGCTTGGTGCCGCACTTCGAGGTGTCGGTCGAGCCGCTGCTGCTGCCGCCGCCTCCGCTGGCACTGCTGGAGGAGCTGGTCCCCCCGCCGCTGTTCGCGGCGTTGCTACTGCTGCTGCTGCTGCCGCATCCGGCCAGCGCGATCAGCAGGGTGACTGCGGCGAGTGCCAGGCCGAGCCGCACCCGCGGCACGTCGTGATACGTGCTCACCGACTTCTCCTCTCTCACAAGTTCTGTGAACTCGCCCCGGGAGTCCGAGGTACGCCGCGATACTAGTTCGCACGCAGGCTGCATGCAACTTGGTGCGAAACACACGCATCCGGTCCGTTTCAGGGCATTTGCGTGGGGATCTTGCATGCAACTGTTGCACTTGAATTAGACTGCCCCGGCTACCGCTCGGGCGCGGCGGCAACTGACGTGGCCAGCTCCTCCCATCGAACCCAGATCACCAGGGCGCTCCTGCGCCTTCGGGAGCTGGTTCTCAGCGGGGAGTTTGCGCCCGGGGCGCGGATGTCCGAGCTGCCGCTCGTCGAGCGGATCGGGGTCTCGCGCACGCCGCTGCGGCTGGCGCTGGCCGAGCTCGAGCACGAGGGCCTGCTCAGCGAGCTGCCCGGCGGCGGCTACGTCGTGCGCCAGTTCACCCAGGAGGACATCAGCGACGCGATCGAGCTGCGCGGCGTGCTCGAGGGCACGGCGGCCCGGTTCGCCGCCGAGCGCGGCGCCGCCCCGCGCGACCTCCGTGCGCTGCGCAAGGTCAACGACGCGATCGAGGAGCTCGTCCACTTCACCGACTACGAGCAGCTTCGAGCGCTACCTCGAGCTCAACGAGCGCTTCCACGCCCGGCTGCTGAGGCTGGCCCGTAGCCCGCTGCTCAGCCGCGCGCTCGACTCGGTCGTGTCGCTCCCGTTCGCCGGCCCGAGCGCGTTCGTGCTCGCCGAGGCCGAGCTGCCGGAGTCGCGCGACATCCTGATCATCGCCCACCGCCACCACGACGGGCTGATCGAGGCGATCGAGCACCGCCACGGCGCCCGGGCGGAGAGCCTCGCCCGCGAGCACGCGCGGATCGCGCTCACCAACCTCGAGATCGTGATGCGCCATCGCGAGGTGCTCGAGCGGCTGCCGGGCGCGGCGCTGATCGCGCTGCCCGACGAGGCCGAGGCCGAGCGGGTCTGAGCGCAGCGTCAGGCCGGCTGATCCCAGGTCAGAGCCGTCCGTGCGGCCGCGTACACGTCATCGGCACCGGCCCGGTAGGCGTCCTCGAGCGGCGGGCTCACCGGCACCGGAGTGAACGGCGCCCCGACGCGCTGAACCGGCGCCTCGAGGCATTCGAACGCGGCGTCGTGCACCCGCGCGAGCAGCTCGGCGCCGAACCCGCCGGCAACCACCGCCTCGTGGGCGATCACCGCGCGGCCGGTTCGGCGCACCGAGTCCCCGATCGTCTCGATGTCGAGCGGGACGAGCGTGCGCGGGTCGATCACCTCGGCCTCGATGCCGTCTGCGGCGAGGCGCTGCGCGGCGAGGAGCGATTCGCCGACGAGCCGGGAGGTGGCGATGACCGTGAGCGCGTGCCCGGGCCGCACGATGCGCGCCTGTCCGAGCGGGATCGGCGCTGCGGTGGCCCGCAGGGCGGGCTCGCGGCGGAAGTACAGCGCCTTGTTCTCGACGAACACGACCGGGTTGGGGTCCGCGATCGCGGCGGCCAGCAGCCCGGCCGCGTCGGCGGCGTTGCTCGGCATCACGACCTTGAGGCCCGGGACGTGGGTGAGCCACGCCTCGAGGCTCTGCGAGTGCTGCGCCCCGGCGCGCTGGCCGGCGCCGCCCTGCGTGCGGAGCACGAGCGGCACCGACAGCTGCCCGCCGGACATGAACCGCGCCTTGGCCGCCTGGTTGACGAGCTGGTCGAGCGCGAGCGTGATGAAGTCGATGAACATGATCTCGACGACCGGCCGCAGGCCCGACTGCGCGGCGCCGATCGCCACCCCGCACACCGCGCCCTCGCTGATCGGTGTGTTCCGCACGCGGTCGGTTCCGAACTCCTCGGCCAGGCCGGCGGTGACCGTGTACGGACCTCCCTCGGCGACGTCCTCTCCGAGCACGATCACGCGCGCGTCGGCGCGCATCGCCTCGGCCAGCGTCGCCCGTACCGCTTCGACGAACGTCGTCTCGCTCACGCCCCCTCGCTCATGCCGGACTCGTGTACACGAGCCGCGCGGCGAGCTCCGGCGCCGGGTACGGGCTCTCGCGGGCAAACGCAACCGCCGCCTCGACGGCCGCCTCGCCCCCGGCGCGCGCGCGATCCGCCGCGTCGTCGTCGAACCAGCCCTCCGCCAGGCCGAGGGCGGTGAGCCGCGCGATCGGATCCCTGCGCTCCCAGTCCTGCTCGGCGAGCGCCTCCCGGTAGGCCTGCGCGTCGCCCTCGTAGTGGCCGCGGCGGCGCTCTGTGAGGCATTCGAGCAGCATCGGTCCCTCGCCGGTCCGGGCCCGCGCCAGGAACCCGCCGAACGCCTCCCACACGACGGCGGGGTCGGATCCGTCAACCGTCTCCCGCGCGAATCCGTATGGCGCGACGACATCGCTCACCCGCTCGAGAACCGTGTGGGCCGAGCGGGGAGTGAACTCCGCGAAGCCGTTGTTCTCGCACACGAAAATCAGGGGCAGCGCCCACAGCGCGGCGAGGTTGACGGTCTCGTGGAAGTGCCCCGCCTGGACGGCGCCGTCGCCGAAGAACACGACGGCGACCTGATCGGTGCCGGCCAGCCGCCCGGCGAGCGCGCTGCCGAGCGCGAGCGGCAGGTTGCCGCCGACCACGCCGGTGGCGCCGAGGAACCCGTGCTCGGCGTCGACGAGGTGCATCGAGCCGCCGAGGCCGTGGCAGACACCGGTGGCACGGCCCATCAGCTCGGCCATCACGCGCGGCATCGGCGCGCCCTTGGCGAGTGCGTGACCGTGCGCGCGGTGGCCGCTGTACACGGGATCGTCGTCGCGCAGCTGGCCGCAGATCGCGGCCGCCACGCCCTCGCCGCCGATGCTCACGTGGATCAGTCCGTGGACGAGCCGCGCGCGGGCGAGCTGTACGACCCGCTCCTCGAAGCAGCGGATCCGCCACATCGCGCGCAGCAACTCGTGCGCGGTCCGGGCGTCGAGCCGGCCCACGGAGCGAGCTCGTGGTCAGGCGGCGACCGGCGCCGACCCGAGCACCTGGTGGACCGCGCCGACGATCTTCGCCTCGTCAGGCAACAGGTAGGCCTCCATCGGCTCGCTGTAGGGAATGCTGGCATCGAGCCCGGTGACCTGGACGATCGGCGCCTTGAGCGATGAGAACCCCTGCTCGGCGATCTCGCCGGCGATCACCGCCGAGGCCGACGCGTGCCGCGGCGCCTGGTCGACGAGCACCACCCGGCCGGTCTTCTCCACCGAGGCGAGGATCGTCGGGATATCGAGCGGCGACAACGTGCGCGGGTCGATCACCTCGGCCTCGATCCCCTCGCCGGCCAGCTGCTCGGCGGCGGCCAGCGCCTTGCCGACCATCCAGCCCGTGGCCACAAGAGTCACGTCGCCTCCGGAGCGGCGGATCGCCGCCTCGCCGAATGGGACGAGGTGCTCGCCGTCGGGGACCTCGCCGGGCTCGAGCGTCAGCAGATAGTGGTGGAAGAAGCACACGGGGTTGTCGTCGCGCACTGCGGTGGCCATCAGCCCCTTGGCGTCGGCGGCCGTCGACGGGAGCGCGACCTTGAGCCCGGGGACGCCCATGAACATCCCGTAGATCGAGCCCGTGTGCTGGCCCGCCCAGCCCGCGGTGAACCCGTAGCCGGCCTTGAGCACGAGCGGCACCTTGACCGCGCCGCCGCTCATGTACCGGAACCGCGGCGCCTCGTTGACCACCTGGTCCATCGCGACGAGCATGAACTCGGCCATGTACAGCTCGACTATCGGGCGCATCCCGGCGAGCGCAGCGCCGACCGCCATCCCGATCTCGGCCGTCTCGGAGATCGGGGTCACCCGCACCCGATCGTGGCCGAACGCCTTGACGAACTCGTCGTTCTCGGTCGTGGCCAGGTTTTGGCCGAAGTACAGGACGCTGTCGTCGCGGGCCATCTCGAGGTGGATCGCCTCGTTGATGGCGGCGATGTAGGGAAGCTCGTGGGGCATGTCGCTGTCCTCGCTATCTGCGTCAGGGGCACTAGGCGTAGACGTGCTCGAGCGCCGCTTCGGGCGCGGGGAACGGGCTGTCGAGGGCGAACTGGACGGCCGCCTCCATCTCGGCTTGCACCTCGCCGGCGATCCGCTCGCCGTCCTGCGCGCTCAGCGTGCCGTCCTGGACGAGCCGGCCACGGAACCGGGGCACGGGGTCCCCGCGCTTGGCCGCCTCGTACTCGCCGGGGTTGCCGAACACCTCGATCGCCTCGTGCTCGGGGAAGTGGAGCGGGACGCCGGGCGGCGCGATGATGTTGCCGTGGGCGCTCAGCCGGTAGACGAGTGACTCCACGAGCGTCGGCCCCTCGCCGCGGCGGGCCCGCTCGACCGCCGCGCCGACCGCCGCGTGCACCGCGAGCGGATCGCCGCCGTCGACGGTCACGCCGGGCATCGCGAAGGCCTTCGCCTTCGTCGCGAGCGGCTCGCCGGCCGCCGCGTTGGCGTCCTCCTGCTCGACCCTGGTCACGACGTTGTAGGAGTTGTTCTCCATCACGTAGACGATCGGGAGCTTCCACAGCGAGGCGACGTTGAGCGACTCCGAGAACGCGCCCTGCTTGGAGGCGCCGTCGCCGAAGAAGCACAGGACGACCTGGGGTGCTGGGGGCGGGTGGTGCGGTGTTGGGGGCGGGTGGTGGGATCTATTTCGGATCTGGGCCGCGTACGCGGCACCCGTCGCCTGGGGGATGCCCTGCCCGACGATCCCCGATGTGCCGAGGAATCCGCGGGCGGTGTCGACGAGGTGCATCGAGCCGCCGTAGCCGCCGCACAGCCCGTCCTGGCGGCCGTAGATCTCGGCCATCATCGCCTTCGGGTCGGTGCCGAGCACGATCGGGTAGCCGTGGCAGCGGTAGGTCGTCATCAGCTGGTCGCCGTCCTGCAGCGTCGCCAGCGACCCGACGATCGACGCCTCGGCGCCGTCGGCCAGGTGCGTGTGGCCGCGGATCACCCCGGGGTGCTCCTCGAACGTTCGCTTGACACGCTCTTCGAACTCGCGGATCCGGAGCATCTGCGTATAGATCCAGATCAGGCGCTCGCTGCCGAGCTCGGCCATCGGGGCTCCTCTCATCTCCTGACGCCGGCGAACTGCGCGGCGGTTGTTGCGTACGCGCGGTCGAACTCCTGCTCGATCGGAAGGCTGCGCAGCACCTCCGACAGCGTCTCGACGCCCCACGGCCCGGCATAGCCCGCGGCGCGGCACGCCTCGACGTACGCGGGGATGTCGAACTCGCCCTCGCCGGGCAGGCGCCGGTGGTTGACTGTCTCGTCGACGAGGTCCTCCATGTTCTCCACCTGGCCGTCGGACAGCTCGACCCAGCTCAGATGCTCGCGCGGGATCCGGCTCATCTCCGACGGCTCGATCCCAAGCTTGGCCATGTGCCAGGTGTCGATCGCCAGGCCGCCGTTGCGCTGGCCGGCGTCGCGCGCGAGCGTGAGCGCGGCGTCAAGTGTGTTGACGTTGACGTCGAACGGCATGAACTCGTAGACGATGATCGCGTCGGTGTGCCGCGCAGCGTCCCGACAGAGCTCGGCGAACGCCTCGGTGAGGGCGCCGAGCTCGCACGGGGTGCCCGGGATGTTCCCGACCTTGATGTGGTGGGCGCCGAACGTGTTCGCGGTCTCGAACAGCAGCCGCCGGCGATGATCGGACTCGATCCGCAGCGGGTCCCCCTCGGGGACGAAGAAGTCGGCCAGGAACTCGACTTGCAGGTAGCGCAGGCCGGCGTCGTCGAACACCCTCTTCATCTCCGGCAGCGAGCTCGACTCGAGCTGGTGCTCGATGTCCGCGTGCCACAGGCCGAGGCCGGCGAAGCCGACGCGGGCCGCCTCGGCGCAGCGGTCGCGCCAGGAGAACGTCGACCACTCGCGGCCGACGTGCACGTCCGCCGGCCCGGCGATCGTCCAGTACAGGGCCAGCAGCTCGATGTCGCCCATCCGCTCTCCTCTCTGCGCCGAGGGTCGGACGTCCACGCTACCGCCGGCCCGGGGCCTGGTCCAGCCATCGCGCGCTGCCGTTCTTGCCGATCAGCGCGCGGCGATGATCTGGTCGAGCACGGCCGCGCCATCGTGCCCAGCTCCTCATTTGACTTGACCGCCGCGGGTCACGTATACAGGACCCGCGCCCGCGAGCGAGCTCGACCGGGCGTGAGGCGAGCGGTTTCCGCGAGGGAGGTTCGAATGGCCAGCACAGCGCCCACGCCCGGCGCCTTTCCGAGTCCGTTCTCGATCGAGACGCCGTCCGGGTGCGAGGGGTGGGAGGAGATGTATCCCTACTACGCGCTGTTCGACGAGCGCCGCCCCGCCGATGAGCACCGGTTCTGGTTCTGGAACTCGATGCACTTCCCGCTGCCGATGCCGGCGTTCGACGCGATCTGCATCGACTCGCCGTATCAAGCGGTGGGCGCGTGGCAGAACCGGGTGTTCGCAGTTCCCCCGGCGATGGGGATCGACTACCGCTGCGTCAACGGATACATCTACATCTCGGGCAATCCGGTCACCGACCCGGCGAAGATCGCCGAGCGAGCCGAGTTCTTCCAGAAGCGGGCCGGCTACTACTTCCAGAACTGGGCCGAGCTGTACCCGCGGTGGCGGGCAAAGATGGAGGCGCTGATCGCCGAGCTCGACGCGCTCGTCGTCCCGGTCCTCCCCGAGTACGAGGACGACGAAGTGGCGTTCGGCGACGAGCGCAACACGACCTTCTACGAGCTGCTGAGCGCGTACGGCCGCGTGCTGCGAATGTGCGACCTGATGTGGCAGCACCACTTCGAGTTCCTGCTGCTCGGGTACGGCGCGTACTCGACGTTCGCCGAATTCTGCAAGGCCAACCTGCCCGACATCCCCGACCAGCACATCGCGCAGATGGTGGCGGGCATCGACGTGCTGCTGTTCCGGCCCGACGCCGAGCTCCGGCGCCTGGCTCGGACCGCGATCGAGTCCGGCGTCGACGGAGCCTTCGTACAGGGCCGCACGCCGGCCGAGATCGACGCCGAGCTTGAGACGAGCGACGCCGGCCGGGCGTGGCTGGACGCGCTGGCGAAGGTCAAGGACCCGTGGTTCAACATGGCCACCGGCGACGGGCTCTACCACTACTACCGCAGCTGGCTCGACGATCCGAGCATCCCGTACGCGTCGCTGATCGGCTACGTCGCCGCGCTCAAGGCCGGGGAGCAGATCGAGCGCCCGACCGAGGAGATCGAGCGCGAGCGCGACCGACTCGCCGAGGCGTACGGCGCGCTGCTCGACGAGCAGGCGCGCGGCCCGTTCCACGACCTGCTGGGGCTGTCGCGCACCGTGTTCCCGTACGTCGAGGAGCACAAGTTCTTCTGCGACTACTGGTTCCTCACACGCTGGTGGAACAAGATCCGCGAGTTCGGCTCGCGGCTCGCCGAGCACGGCTTCCTCGCGGATTCCGAGGACGTTTTCCACCTGTCGCGCTACGAGGTCGCCGAGGCGCTCGACGAGCTCGTCCTCAGCTGGGCGACGGGTGACACGCCACTCGGCCCGAAGCACTGGCCGCCGATCGTGCAGCGGCGCGAGGACCTGCTCGCGAAGCTCGCCGACTGGACGCCGCCGCCCGCGCTCGGGATCACCCCGGATGCGATCACGGACCCGATGACGATCATGCTGTGGGGCATCACCACCGAGCGCGTGCAGGAGTGGGCGCGCCAGCAGGAGGGCGGCACCGAGTTGAACGGCGCCGCCGCCTCGCCCGGGTCGGTCGAGGGCGTCGCCCGTGTCGTGCGCTCGCTGGCCGAGTTCTCCGACATCCGCGACGGCGAGATCCTCGTGTGCGGCAGCACCTCGCCCGCGTGGGCGCCGATCTTCTCGAAGATCAAGGCCACGGTGACGGACGTCGGCGGCGTGATGTCGCACGCTGCGATCGTCGCCCGCGAGTACGGCCTGCCGGCCGTCGTCGGCACCGGCCGCGCCACGTCGCAGATCAAGACCGGACAGACGATCCGCGTCGACGGCACGGCGGGCGTCGTGACGCTGGTTGGCAATGGAGCCGACGCGCCCACTGGCTGAGCTGCGCCGCGGCGACGCGCTCCGGTTCGGCGGCAAGAGCGCGAGCCTCGGTGAGCTGCTGGCCGCCGGGATCCCGGTGCCCCCCGGGTTCGCGCTGGCGGCCGATGCGATCGATGCCGGTGGGATGTCCGGCGCCGTCCGCGAGGCGGTCGCGCGAGGATACGCGGCGCTCGGCGACGGCGTCGGCGTCGGCGACGGCGTCGGTGACGGCGTCGGCCCCGCGGTCGCTGTCCGCTCGAGCGCGATCGGGGAGGACAGCGCCGAGGCGACGTTCGCCGGCATGCAGGCGACCTTCCTGTGGGTGCGCGGCCTCGACGACGTGTGCGCGCGCGTCGCCGACTGCTGGGCGAGCCTGGGCAGCGACACCGGCGGTCAGCTACCGGGAGCGGCTCGGCGACGCCGCGCCCGAGGCGGCGATGGGGGTGACGATCCAGCTGATGGTCGATGCCGAGGTGGCGGGCGTGATGTTCACCTGCAATCCGGTGAGCGGCGATCCGTCGATGGTCGCGATCAACGCGAGCTGGGGGCTCGGGCCGGCGGTCGTGGGCGGCGAGGTGACGCCCGACGACGTGCTCGTCAGCAAGGTCACCGGCGAGGTCGTGCGCGAGCGGGTGCACGACAAGGAGGTCGAGTATGTCCCGGACCCGGGCGGCTCCGGGACCATCCGCCGCGAGGTGCCGGCCGAGCGGCGCAGCGCGCGCTGCCTGCGCGACGACGACGTCGCCCGGCTCATGGGGGTCGCCCGCCGGGTGCACGCGCACTTCGGCTCACACCAGGACATCGAATGGGCGATCGAGCGCGCGACCGGGACGCTCTACGTCCTGCAGTCCCGTCCGGTCACCGGGCTGCCCGCACGTGAGCGGCCCGCGCAGGCTGCCGACGCGATCTCGCTCGTGATGCGGACGTTCGGGGCTCATGGCGCTCAGTGACGACGACGTCCGCGAGATCCTGCGGATCATCGACGATTCAGAGCTCGACGAGCTGCTGCGTCGAGACGGAGGGGTTCCGGCTGCACGTGGTGCGGGGCGGGGCGCTGCGACGAGCGGTCCGCTGGTCCGCGACTCCCGGAGCAGGCTGCGGCCGACACGACTCCGCAGAGCGCCACGGCCGCCAACGGGATGCAGACCATCGAGTCCCCGATGCTCGGCACCTTCTACCGCGCCGAGGGCCCCGGCAAGCCGCCGTTCGTCGAGGTCGGCAGCCGGGTCGAGCCCGACACGATCGTCTGCATCATCGAGGTGATGAAGATGATGAACTCGGTCCCGGCCGGTGTTGCCGGGACGATGGTCGAGGTTGCCAGACGAACGCCGAGCTGGTCGAGTACGGCGCGCCGCTGTTCCGCGTGCAGCCGGCATGAAGCGGGTGTTCGTCGCCAACCGCGGCGAGATCGCGGTGCGGATCGTCCAGCGCGTGCCAGGCGCTCGGGCTCGAGACCGTCGTCGGCGCCTCCGACGTCGACCGCGACGGGATGGCCGCGCGGCTCGCCGACCGCTGCGTGGTGATCGGTCCCGGCCCGGCGGCGCAGAGCTACCTGCGCGACGACATCGGTCGTCCAGGCCGCGCTCGGCACCGGCTGCGACGCGATCCACCCGGGCTACGGCTTCCTGTCCGAGAACCCGCGGCTCGCCGGCCGGGCCGCGAGCACGGGCTGACGTTCGTCGGGCCGCCGGCGGAGGTGCTCGAGCTCGCCGGCGACAAGCTGCGTGCCCGCGAGCAGGCGGCCGCGGCCGGGCTTGCCGTGCTCGAGGGCCGCGAGATCGGCGTCGGCTGACGACGCCGCCGGGCTGCGCGTATCCGCTGCTGATCAAGGCTGCCGGCGGGGGCGGCGGGCGCGGGATCAAGCTCGCGCCGCGATCGCAGCCGAGCTCGCCCGCTCGCTCGGCCTGGCGCGCAGCGAGGCGGGCGCGGCGTTCGGCGATGATCGTGTCTATGTCGAGCGCTTCGTGCCGACCGCGCGGCACGTCGAGGTCCAGATCGCGGCCGACGCCCACGGCGCCGTCGTCCACCTCGGCGAGCGCGACTGCTCCGTCCAGCGCCGCTACCAGAAGATCGTCGAGGAGGCCCCGGCGCTCGGCGCTCCCGGCTCCGATCGCGCGGCGCGCTGCACGCGGCGGCGGTCGCGTCGCCCGGGCGATCGGCTACCGGAACCTCGGCACGGTCGAGTTCGTGCTCGATGCCGACGAGTGGCGAGTTCTTCTTCCTCGAGATCAACTGCCGCATCCAGGTCGAGCACCCGGTCACCGAGGCGCTCACCGGGCGCGACCTCGTCGCGCTGCAGCTGCGGATCGCCGCCGGTGATCCGCTCGGCTTCGGCCAGGACGAGGTCGACGCCGGCGGCCACGCGATCGAGTGCCGGCTCAACGCCGAGGACGTCGCCCACGGCTTCCGGCCGAGCCCGGGCCGGCTGTCGCTGTTCTGCATCCCCGAGCGCGACGGCCTGCGCGTCGACACCCATTGCGAGCCGGGCGCGGTCGTGCCGCCCTTCTATGACTCGCTGCTCGCGAAGCTGATCGCTCACGCCAGCGACCGCGATGACGCGATCGAGCTGCTGATCGACGCGCTCGCCGATGTCGACGTCGAGGGCGTCGAGACCAACCGGGCGTTGCTCCTCAGCGTGCTCGGCCATCCCGACTTCCGTGCCGGAGCGGTGTCGACCGACTGGCTCGCGCGACGTGCTCGCATGACCCGCACGATCGGCTTCGTCGACACGACCACTCGCGACGGCAACCAGAGCCTGTGGAGCGCCACCGGGCTGACGACCCCGGATGTGGTGGCGATCGCGCCGGTGCTCGACCGGGTCGGCTACCACGCGCTCGACTTCACCTCGAGCACCCATCTGGCCGTGTCCGTGCGCTTCCACCGCGAGGACCCGTGGGAGCGGATCCGGCTCGTGGCCGAGGCGATGCCCGAGACCCCGCTCGGGATGATCACGACCGGGATGCGGTTCATCTCCTGGGTGCCCGCCGACCCCGACGTGATGGCGTTGTCGTTCCGGCTCGTGGCCCGCCACGGGATCCGCCGCTTCCAGATCGCCGACCCGTCCAACGACCCCGACCGGCTCAAGCGCCTGGCGAAGATGTCGCGGGCGGCGGGGATCGAGGACGTTGTGATCGGGCTCACGTACTCGATCAGCGAGGTCCACACCCACGCCTACTACGCCGAGCGCGCGGCCGCGCTCGCCGACTGCGTGGACATGGACCGGCTGTACCTCAAGGATCCGGGCGGCCTGCTGACCGCCCGACGCGGTGCGCGAGCTCGCGCCGCCGTTCATCGCCGCCGCGCGCGGCAGGCCGGTCGAGCTCCACAGCCACTGCACGATCGGGCTCGCGCCGCTGGTGTACGTCGAGGGGGTCCGTGCCGGGTTCGACGTCGTCCACACCGCGTCGGGAGCGCTGTCGCGCGGGACCTCGCAGCCGGAGGTCGTGAGCACCGCCCGCAACCTCCAGGCGTCAGGGTTCGCGCACGGACTCGACCTCGACGCTCAGGCCGCCGTGACCGCGCACTTCGACGCGCTCGCGCGGGCCAAGGGGCTGCCGGCCGGAGCGCCACGCGAGTTCGACGCCGTCTACTACACGCATCAGCTGCCCGGCGGGATGGTGACGACGACCCGCCGGATGCTCGAGGAGCTCCGCCGCCCCGAGCTGTTCGACGCGGTGCTCGACGAGGTCACCCGCGTGCGGGCGGAGATGGGCTACCCGATCATCGTCACCCCGGTCTCGCAGTTCATCGCCAGCCAGGCGACGCGCAACGTGATCGACGGCCGGCGCTGGGCGGCCGTCTCCGACGAGACGATCCGCTACTTCCTCGGCCACTACGGCGAGCCGCCCGCGCCCGTCGACCCGGCGATCGCCGAGCGCGTGCTCGCGCTGCCCCAGGTGGCGAAGCTGCGCGCCCTTGAGCCGATCTCGCCTCGACGGCGCCCGCGCGCGGTTCGGCACGCGGATCTCCGAGGAGGAGCTGCTGCTCCGGTTGACGATGCCCGAGGAGCAGGTCGACGCGATGATCGCCGCCCGCGGCAGCCCGGCCCCGGCGCCGGCGGCCCGCCCGGGCCGGGCGCCGGTGGTGACGCTGCTCCAGGAGCTCGCGCGGCGCGAGTCGATCACCGGGATGGAGCTCGTCAGCGGCGACGAGCGGATCGTGTGGCGCCGTGGCGGATGAGCTGCACCGCCTGCGCCTCGCCGGCGCCCGCGCGCTCGTGTTCGACGTCGACGGGACGCTCGCTGCACCGCGGCGCCGACGGCCGTGCCCACCCGCAGCCGGGGGCGGTCGAGGTGCTCGGCCGCGTGCGCGCGTCGGGCCGGCGCGTTGCTCTGTTCACGAACGCCAGCCACGTCCGCTCGGCGACCGTCGCGGCCGGCCTGCGCGCCGACGGGATCCCGATCGACGACGACGAGGTGATCACCCCGGTCGACAGCGCGATCACCCACCTGCTGCGCCGCCACCCCGGCGCGCCGGTCCAGGCGTTCGCCTCCGACGCCGTGCGCGCGTGGATGGCCGAGGCCGGGGTTCCGCTGTCCGCCGACGGCGAGGCCGAGATCGTGTTCGTCGCCCACCAGGACGTGATCGAGGTGCCCCAGCTCGAGCGGGCGGCGCGCGCGATCGAGCGCGGCGCTCCCCTGTACACCAGCAGCTACGCCCGCGGCTACGCCGGCGCCAACGGAATGATCTACAGCCGCGGCGCGATGATCACCGCCGCGATCGCCAAGGTCACCGGCGCCCGCCCCCGGATTCTCGGCAAGCCCTCCCGCGCCGCGGTCGCCGAGCTGAGCGCCCGCCTCGGTGTCCCCAGCTCGCGAGGTGATCGTCGTCGGCGACGACCTCGGCATGGACATCGCCCTCGGCAAGCTCGGCGGCTCCCAGACGGTCCTCGTCCGCACCGGGATCAGCGGCGCGATCGACCTCGCCCGGGTGCCGCCGGCGCGACGCCCCGACGCCGTGATCGACGGGGTGGGGGAGCTGCTCCGATGGCTGTAGCGTGCACCAGGCGCCGAATTCACCGGATCCCGTCTAATTCGGTAGCTGGAGCATCAAATCGATGCACCACGTGCCGAGCTCGGCGCCGGTCGCCGAATTTGGCATCCCATACACGGGGGGGCGTGCAGGCGACCGGACCCCACAGGTCCATTATGTACTAATATAAACGCATCATGCAGGCTCCGCCCCTCCGCACCGGCCCGAGCCGTGACGAGATCGCGGAGGCGCTGCCCCAGCGGGCGGCGGCGCTCAGCCGGCTGTTCCTGACCCGGACGACGGTGGGGGTCTCGCGGATCGAGACCGCGGTGCTGCGGGCGCTGACGACGCGCTGCTACCGGATCACGGAGCTCGCGGCGCTCGAGGGGGTGACCCAGCCGGCGATCACGCTGCTGGTCAACCGGCTCGAGGAGCGCGGCTGGGTGGAGCGGATCGCCGACCCGAACGACAAGCGGGTCGTGCTCGTTGGGCTGACCGCTGCCGGGCGCGAGGTGTTCGACCGGCTGCGGGCTGAGTACCGGGCGCTCCTGCACGAGGACATGGCGATCCTCGACGACGCCGACGTCGCCACGCTCGCGCGGGCGATCGCGATCCTCGACGAGCTGATCGCCAAGCTCGAGGAGCGAGCGTGAGCTGCAACGGGTACCGGCAGCTGCTGGTGTTGCTCGAGGACCACCCGCAGTCGATGTGGAGCGTGCTCGACAAGGCGGTCGAGCTGGCCGACCTTAAGTGCGCGCGGATGACGCTGGCGATGAGCACCGACCCCGGCTCGGTCGTCCGCTGGCTGGCGCCGATGGCGCTCGCCACCCGGGTGGCGCCGGTCGTCGACTTCGACCTCACCACGAGCGCCGGGCACCGCCTCGCCCAGGCCGCCGAGGTGATTCCCGCGGCGATCCCGCTGACCACGATGCTGCTCGGCCGCGACACGGCGCGCGAGCTGCAGCGCGTGACCGCCTGCGGGTGTTACGACCTTCTCGTCCTGCGCTCCGGGCTGCTCGCCCACAGCCGGCGGCTGCGCCGCACCGTTGCGCAGCTGCAGATCAGCGCGCTGACGGTCTGCACCGAGCCACTGTCCCGCACCGAGCTGCTGTCACGGACGGCCGCCACGACCCGCAAGGAGGCCCCCCGATGAACCGGTTGCTGCATCTCGACTACAAGTGGATCGCGCTGTCGAACACGACGATCGGCATGCTGATGGCGACGATCAACGCGTCGATCCTGCTGATCGCGCTCCCGGCCATCTTCCGCGGGATCCACCTCAACCCGCTCGCACCCGGCAACACCAGCTACCTGCTGTGGATGATCCTCAGCTTCCTCGTGGTCACGGCGGTCCTGCTCGTCAGCCTCGGGCGCCTCGGCGACATCTACGGCCGGGCGCGGATGTTCACCCTGGGCTTTGGGATCTTCACCGGCTTCTCGATCCTGCTGACGATCACCTGGATGCACGGCAGCAGTGCGGCGCTGTGGCTGATCACCATGCGGGTCGGCCAGGGTGTCGGCGGCGCGCTGCTGTTCGCGAACTCGAACGCGATCCTCACCGACGCGTTCCCCAAGGAGCAGCGCGGACTGGCGCTCGGGGTCAACAGCGATCGCGGCGATCGCCGGCTCGTTCCTCGGGCTCGTGCTCGGCGGGGTCCTCGCCCCGATCGCCTGGCGCCTGGTGTTCATCGTCTCCGTGCCGGTCGGCCTGCTCGGCACGATCTGGTCGGCCCGGGTGCTCCGCGACCTCGGCGCAGCGCCGCCCGGCCAAGATCGACTGGTGGGGCAACCTGACGTTCGCGGTCGGCCTGGTGGCCGTGATGATCGGGATCACGTACGGGATCCAGCCCTACGGCGGCCACACGATGGGGTGGACGAGCCCGTTCGTCCTCTCGACGATGATCGGCGGGTTGATCGTGCTCGGGATCTTCTGCGCGATCGAGCGGCGGGTGTCCGAGCCGATGTTCCACCTCGAGCTGTTCCGGATCCGCGCGTTCACGGCCGGCAACCTGGCCACGCTGCTGGCCGCGATGGGCCGCGGCGGCCTGCAGTTCATCCTCATCATCTGGCTGCAGGGGATCTGGCTCCCGCGCCACGGCTACAACTTTTCCGACACACCGCTGTGGGCGGGCATCTACATGACGCCGATGATCGCCGGCTTCCTGATCGCGGGCCCGGCATCGGGGTGGCTGTCGGATCGCTACGGCGCGCGCCCGTTCGCGACCGGCGGAATGGTCGTGGCCGCGATCGCGTTCGCGCTGCTGATCGCGCTGCCGGTCAACTTCTCCTACATCCTGTTCGCACTGATCCTCGCGCTGATGGGGATCGGGATGGGCCTGTTCGCCTCGCCGAACTCGGCCGGGGTGATGAACAGCCTGCCGCCGAGCCAGCGCGGCGCCGGCGCCGGGATGCTCGCGACGTTCCAGAACTCCGCGATGGTGCTGTCGATCGGCGTGTTCTTCTCGCTGATGATCGTCGGCCTGGCCGCCGACCTCCCGAGCGCGCTGCACAGCGGGCTGATCGCCCATCAGGTGCCGGCCGCCGACGCGACGCGGATCTCGCACCTGCCGCCGGTGGCCAGCCTGTTCGCCGCGTTCCTCGGCTACAACCCGATGCAGTCTCTGCTCGGCCCGCACGTGCTCGGCGCGCTCCCGGCCGCTCAGCAGCACGTGCTCACCGGCCGCACGTTCTTCCCCGGCCTCATCTCGCCGCCGTTCCACACGGCGCTCGTGTACGCGTTCGGGTTCGCGATCGTCGCGTGCCTGATCGCCGCGTTCGCCTCTGCGCTGCGGGGCGGGATCTACCACCACGACGAGGGGAACGAGCTCGGCGGCGAGTTGCCGGTGGCGCTGGTGCCCGTGGCGGTCGGCGAGGAGCCCGAGCCGGCCCGCTCGTGACCGGCGCCTCAGCTCCCGCCGCCCCCCGCCTGGATCGCCCGCCACACGCGCTCGGACGTGAGCGGCATCTCCACATACCCGACGCCGTACGGCCGCAGCGCGTCCATCACCGCGCTGTGCACGGCGGGCGTCGCGCCGATCGTGCCCGACTCGCCGATCCCCTTGGCGCCGAGCGGGTTGACCGGGGTCGGCGTCTCCATCTCGGCGAGCTCGAACGACGGCAGCTCGGTCGGCCCCGGGATCCCGTAGCTGACCAGGTTGGCGTTCTGCGGGTTGCCGTCCTCGTCGTAGGTGAGCTCCTCGTGCAGCGCCTGCGCGATCCCGGCCGCGAGGCCGCCGTGGACCTGGCCCTCGGCGACCAGCGGGTTGATGATGTGGCCGGCGTCGTCGACGGCGACCATCCGCCGCAGGTGGACGGCTCCGGTCTCGGTGTCGACCTCGACCACGGCCACGTGGGCGCCGAACGGGAACGTGGGCTGCGTCCGGCTCGAAGTCGACCTCGGCCTGCAGCTCGTCGAGCCGCCCGCCGGCGTCGAGGCGGCCGGCCAGCTCCGCCCAGCTCGAGCGACGGCTCCGGCGCGCCGGCGACGTGGAAGCTGGCCGCCGTCGGAGATGTCGAGCCGCATGTCCTCGGGGTTCGCCTCGAGCTCCTCGGCGGCGAGCTGCTTGGCGAGGTCGACCACCTTCTCGGAGGCCTGGCTGGCGGCGACGCCGCCGATCTGGGTCGACTTCGACCCGTACGTGCCCGAACCCGCGCGCGACCTCGTCGGTGTCGCCCTTGAGCACGATGATCCGCTCGACCGGGATCCCGGTCTGGGCGGCGACGATCTGGGCGAACGTCGTCTCGTGGCCCTGGCCGTGGGAGAAGGAGCCGGTGCGGACGATCGCGTCGCCCGCGGCGGTGATCTCGCACCGCGCCGAACTCCGCCTCGCCGCCGCCGTTGGTCACCTCGACGTAGGTGCTGACTCCGATCCCGAGCTGCCATCGTGCCGCCGTTCTCGCGCCGCTCCGCCTGCTCGGCGGCGCAGCTCGTCGTAGCCGGCGGTCTCGAGCACGAGGTCGAGCGCGCCGCGCGTAGTCGCCGATGTCGTAGCTGGCTCCCGACGCGGTCGTGGCCGGGAACGCGTCGGCGGCGATGAAGTTGCGCCGGCGGACCTCGGCCGGGTCGAGCGACAGCTCGGCGGCGAACACGTCCATCGCCCGCTCGATCATCTGCGTCGCCTCCGGGCGGCCGGCGCCGCGCACGGGCCCGGTCGGCGTCGTGTTCGTGGCCACCGCGCGCACGTCGATCTCGATCGTCGGGATCCGGTACACGCCGCTCGACATCAGCGCGGTGAGCATCGCCAGGAACGCGCCGAAGCCGGGATACGCTCCCGCGTCCTGGAGGATCTTCAGCCGCAGCGCCTTGACCTCGCCCTCGCGGCTGCCGCCGATCTCGAAGTCGATCTCACTGGGCGCGCCCGTGGTGCATCGCCACGAGGTTCTCGCTGCGGGTCTCGGTCCAGCGGATCGGGCGGCCGGTCTTCTGGGCCAGCGCGGGCGAGGATCACGTCCTCGGGGCACAGCCCCTTGCCGCCGAAGCCGCCGCCGACGTCGGGCGCCACGACGCGCACCTGGCCGGGGTCGAGCCCGAGCGTCGGCCGACAGCGCGAACCGGTCCTGGTGCGGGGTCTGGCGTCGAGAGCCAGATCGTCAGCCGGCCGTCCTCGCCGACCTCGGCCATCGTCGCCCGCGGCTCGATCGGGCAGGCCGAGATCCGCTGGCTGACGACGGTCCCGCGGCACGACCGCGTCGCAGTCGTCGAACAGGTCGCGGATCGGGTTCGTTCGGCGGCACGTGGAGGCTCGTGTTCGATGCCGACGTCGGGGAACAGCAGCACTTCGTCGCTTGGCCGCGTCGCGCGGGTTCGGTCACGTGCGGCAGCGCTTCGTACTCGACCTCCACGAGCTCGGCGGCGTCGACCGACTCGGCGCGCGTCTCGGCGAGCGACGACCGCGACGATGTCGCCGACGAACCGCACGCGCTCGCGAGGCCACGAACGGGCGGTGCATGCGCTCGTCGATCTGCACGAACGGCGGCGGCACGGCCCTGCCGAGCTCGAGGTCGGCAGCGGTGAACACCTGCACCCCGGGCAGCGCAGCGGCGGCCTCGGTGTCGATCCCGTGCACGAGCGCGTGCGCGAGGTACGAGCGCACGAACGTCACGTGCAGGGCGCCCTCAAGCACGATGTCGTCGACGAACCGGCCGGTGCCGGTGAGGAACCGGGGGTCCTCGCGGCGGCGGATCGCGCTGGCCGATGACTCCGCGGCCGTTTCCAGACATTGTGGTCACGATCTCGAACCTCCGTTGTTGATCGAATCGGAGAAGCTCGTCAGGCGCTGCACGCGCTGTAGTGCGGCGGGCAGCCATCACGCTCGGTGGGCCGAAACCCAGGCCACGGAGCCCGCGTCGACCGGCAGCGCGACGCCGGTGATGAATGATGCCTGCTCGCGAGCACAGCCACACGACCGCGGCGGCCACCTCGGCCGGATCGCCGAACCGGGTCATCGCCTGCGGGGCGAGGATCTCCTGCTGGCGCTCCGGCGGCTGGCCCGCCATCAACGGCGTCATGATCGCGCCCGGGCACACGGCGTTGACACGGATCCCGTGGCCGGCGTACTCGACCGCCGCGTTCTTGGTCAGCCCGAGGATCCCGTGCTTGCTCGCCGCGTACGCGCTCAGCATCGTCACCGCCCGCAGGCCGGCGTTGGAGGAGGTGTTGACGATCGCGCCGCCGTCGCTGGGCGAGCATCTGGCGGATCTGGTGCTTCATCCCCAGGAATGTGCCGCGCAGGTTGACCGCGATCACCCGGTCGAAGTCCTCGTCCGGGGTCTCGTGCAGCAGCTGGTGGACGCCGATGCCGGCGTTGTTGTGGGCGAAGTCGAGCTGGCCGAACGCTCCGCACGCAGTGGGCGACCAGCGCCTCGTTGTCGAACGAGCTCGACGACGTCGCAGGGCAAGAACTCGGCCCGGCCGCCGGCCTGCACGATCTCGCGCGCCGACCTCCTCGCCGGCCTCGCGCGAGGACTCGAGGTCGGCCGCGACCACGGCCGCTCCCTCGGCTCCGAAGCGAAGCGCGCACGCGCGGCCGATCCCGCTGGCCGCTCCGGTCACGATGCCCGCCGTGCCCTCCATCAGTCCTTCCATCGCGCCAACCATATATTGCAGCTGAGCAGATGAACGCGACGGCCATCTACGACGAGCTGACGCACGGCTGCGCGGTCGCGCTGCGGCTCGACGAGGTCGTCTACGCCGCCGCCGAGCGCGCGCCCGGGACGCTCCCGACCCGGGAGGCGATGGTGGCCGAGCGCGCGCGGCCGCTGGCCGATAAGCACGGGCTCGAGCGCGCCCAGGGCAAGTTCGTGGCCGACGTGCTCGCCGACCCGCGGACCGGCCGACACGTCGTCGAGTCGATGCTGGCGCCGACCCGGGAGGCGCTCGAGCGCCTCGATGACTTCCGCGCCACGGGGACAGCCGACCTCGGCGCCGCCCACGTCACCCGACATGGCCGCGCGGGAGTCGTCGAGCTGCGCAACCCCGACCACCTGAACGCCGAGGACGACGCCACGCTCGGGCCGACCGAATGGGCGGTCGACCTGGTCCTGCTGCGACCCGGAGATCGAGATCGGCGTGTTCCGGGGTGGCTTCGTCGAGCACCCGCGCTACGCCGGCCGGCGCGTGTTCGGCTCGGGGATCAACCTCACCCACCTGTACCGAGGGCAGATCGACTTCCTGTTCTACCTGACCCGCGATCTCGGGTACGTCAACAAGCTCTACCGAGGGCCTGTCGACCGGGGTCGAGAAGCTGTGGATCGCCGCTGTCGAGATCTACGCGATCGGCGGCGCCTGCCAGCTGCTGCACATCGGTCGACCACGTGATCGCCGCCCGCGGCGCGCGCCTGTACCTGCCCGCGCGCAAGGAGGGGATCATCCCGGGCGCCTCCAACCTGCGCCTGCCGCGGTTCGTCGGCGACCGCGCGGCCCGCCAGGCGATCCTGTCCGGGCGCGAGTGGACGGCGGGCGAGCCCGACGCCGACCTGCTGTGCGACGAGGTCGTCGAGGCCGACGAGGTCGATGCGGCGATCGAGCGGCGGATCGAGGCGCTCACGAGCTCGGGCCTGATCAACGCGGCGGCCAACCGCCGGGCGATCCGCGTCGGGCAGGAGCCGCTGGACCTGTTCCGCGAGTACATGTCCACGTATGCCCGCGAGCAGGCCGACTGCCATCTCAGCCCGGCGCTGGTGGCGAACCTCGAGCGCCACTGGAGAGCCCATGAGCGCACCGGCTGAGGTCTGGGACCCGGCCGAGCAGCTCGAGCCCGACGCGCTCGGTGAACTGCAGCTGCGTCCGGCTGCGCGCGACGATCGACCGGGTGCTGGCCGGCCAGCCCGTCGGGGCCGCCAGGCTGCGCGCGGCCGGCATCGCCGCCGGTTCGGACGTACGCTCGCTGCAGGACGTGGCCGCGGTCGAGTTCGCGACCAAGGCCGACCTGCGCGACGCCTATCCGTTCGGCCTGCTCGCGGTCCCGCGCGAGCGGCTCGTTCGGCTGCACGCCTCGAGCGGGACCCATGGCAAGCCGACCGTCGTCGGCTACACCCAGGGCGACCTCGACATCTGGACCGAGCTGATGGCCCGCTCGATGACGATGGCCGGCGTCCGGCCGGGGATGCTGATCCACAACGCGAACGGTTACGGCCTGTTCACCGGCGGCCTCGGGTTCCATCAGGGCGGCGAGCGGATCGGCGCGACCGTCGTTCCGGTGTCCGGCGGCTTCACCGCCCGCCAGGCGATGCTGCTCGCCGACCTCGGCGCCGACGTGCTCGTCTCCAGCCCGTCGTACGCGCTCGTGATCGCGCAGGCGATCGCCGACGCCGGGGGCGACCCGCGCGCGCTCGGGCTGAAGCTCGGCCTGTTCGGGGGCGAGCCGTGGAGCGAGGCGATGCGGGGCGAGATCGAGGCCGCGCTCGGGCTGCGGGCCCACAACTTCTACGGGCTCTCGGAGATGTGCGGCCCCGGCGTCGCCTCCGAGTGCCAGCAGCGCATCGGCCTGCACGTCCAGGAGGACCACTTCCTGGTCGAGGCGATCGACCCCGGCACCGGCGAGCGGCTCCCGCCCGGGGCGGAGGGCGAGCTCGTGTTCACGACGCTCACCAAGGAGGCGCTGCCGCTGATCCGCTACCGCACGCGCGACATCGGCACGCTCGACGCCGGGCCGTGCCCATGCGGGCGCACGACGGCGCGGCTCACCGGCCTGCGCGGCCGCCACGACGACATGCTCATCATCCGCGGGGTCAATGTCCACCCCTCGCACGTCGAGCACGTGCTGCTCGGGGTCCCGGGCGCGAGCCCCCACTACCGGCTGATCGCCGAGCGCCACGGCCCGCTCGACGAGCTGACGCTCGAGTGCGAGCCCGCCGCCGGCCACGACGCCGGCGATCTGCGCGCCCGGGTCGAGCACGTGATGCGTGAGCAGACCGGCCTGCGGATCGCGGTCACCGTGTGCCCGCCCGGCACGCTCCCGCGCAGCGAGGGCAAGGCGGTCAGGGTGATCGATCGCCGCGCTGCGGACCGGTAGCGGCGTGACGGATCTCGCTCGGCGTCGACCCGTACGCCCGCTTGAAGACGCGGGAGAAGTGGGCGGCGTCGCAGAACCCCCAGCGGAATGCGATGTCGGTCACCGAGCCGCCGTTGCGCCGCTGCAGGTCCTCGAGGCAGCGGGCGAGGCGCTCGGCGCGCACCAGCCCGGCCACCGACGCGTCCGCGTCCTCGAACAGCGCATGCAGCGCCCGCACCGACATCGCGTGCGCGTGGGCGATCGAGGCGGGACCGAGCTCGGGGTCCTGGAGGTGGGCGCGGACGTAGCGGCGGATCTCGGCCCGGACCGCGGCTCGGGTCGTCGAGCGGCTCGTCGGGAGACCCGGCTCGACCGCGGCACGCAGCAGCTCGAGGGCGGCGCTGGCGGCGGCCGCTGAGGCGGTCGGCTCGAGGTGCGGCAGCTCGAGCGCGAGCGCGTTCATGTAGCGCACGAGCAGCCGGGCGGGGCCGCTGTCGCCGAGCCCCGGCAGGGCATCGAGCTCGCCGAGCCTCGGCGAGACGGCGAGCACGCGGTCACGCGGGAACAGCAGCGTGCGCTTGTAGAACGGCTCGACGATCTCCACCTCGGTCGGCTGCAGGCCGTCCCACAGCACGACGTCGCCGGCCTGGAGGGCGAGCTGGCGGCTGCCCTCGCGGACGAGCTCGACGCCCTTGCACACGAACTGGAACCCGAGCACGTTCTCGCGCCGGGCCTGATCGCCGGCGGTGGCGACGACCGCCTGCCGGCGCCGGCCGCGGAACGGCGACGCGGCGCAGTCGACGAGCATCACGTCGCCGAGCGCCCGCCGGGTCACCGCGCCGGTGAACTGGGCGGGCGTCCGCCGCGTGGCCGATACCTCGAACCCGAGGTGGGTGTCGGCCAGGATCGTCGTCCACGCGTCGAGCCGGTGGGCGAGGCTGCCCCCGCGCACTGCCCAGCGCTCCGGCTCGTGCTCAGGGATCGCCGTTGACGTCGAGGCCTCGCATCCCTGCAGTCGGTCGCCATGCTCAGATCGAGGCGTGGCTCAGCCCGACGGCGGCGCGCTCACGCGCGAACGCGACGAACGCGTCGAGCGCGGCCGGGGCGACGAGCGAGTCGCGGCTGGCGACGCGGTCGGCCGGCTCGCCGCGCAGGATCCGCTTGACCGGCGCCTCGAGCTTCTTGCCGGTCAGCGTCCGCGGGATGCCCGGCACGGCGAGGATCGCGTCGGGGACGTGGCGCGGGGAGAGCTCGGCCCGCAGCGCGGCGGCGATCCGTCCCCGCAGCGAGTCGTCGAGCTCCGCGCCGTCGGCCGTGACCACGAACAGCAGCAGCTCGCCCGCGCCTCCCCCGGGGTCCTCGAGGTGGATCACGAGCGCGTCGGACACCTCAGCCAGCTCCTCCACCACGGCGTAGAACTCGCCGGTGCCGAGCCGCACTCCGCCCCGGTTGAGCGTGGCGTCGGAGCGGCCCGTGATCACGCAGCTCCCGCGCTCGGTGAACATGATCCAGTCGCCCTGGCGCCAGATCCCGGGGTAGCGGTCGAAGTACGAGTCGCGGTATCGCGTTCCGTCTCCGTCGCCCCACAGGGCCACCGGCATCGACGGCATCGGCCGGCAGATCACCATCTCGCCGAGCTCGCCGACGACCTCGTTACCGTCGGCGTCGAACGCGCGGGCGTCGACTCCGAGGCACGGGCCGGAGATCTCGCCCTCGTACACGGGCTGGCCGAACGACCCCGACACGAGCCCCGAGCACACATCGGTCCCGCCCGAGCCGTTGATCAGCAGCCCGCCCGGGCTGAGCTGCTCGAAGACGTAGTGGTAGCCCTCGGCGGGCAGCGGCGAGCCGGCCGTGCAGAACGCGCGGATCGAGCTGATGTCGAGGTCGCGCCCCGGCTGCAGGCCGGCCTTGCGGCAGGCCATCAGGTACGGCGGCGCCGACGCCCATCACCGTCGGCCGGAGCTCCTCGGCGAGCCGCCACTGCTGGAGCAGGTCGGGCCACGTCGGGTCTCCGTCGAGCATCACGATCGAGCTGCGCAGCAGCAGCGCGGAGACGAGTGCGTTCCACATCATCCACGCGGTCGTCGAGAACCACAGCAGCCGGCCTCCCGGCTTGAGATCCCAGCCGAGGCCCTGGTTCTTGTGGTGCTCGACGAGCTGGCCGCCGTGGCAGTGGACGATCGCCTTCGGCAGTCCGGTCGTGCCCGAGGAGAACAGCACGTACAGCGGGTGCGTCAAACGGCACCGGGTCGAACGCGAGCGGGGCCGGCTCGGCGAGGAGTGCCTCCCAGCCGATCGCGCCGGGCAGGTCGTTCTCGCCGTAGGGGACGTGGACGACGTGCTCGATCGAGGGTACGCGCTCGCGGATCGCCACCACCTCGGCGCGGCGATCGACATGCCGGTCGCGGTAGCCGTAACCGCCGACGGCCAGCAGCACCTTTGGCTCGATCTGGCCGAAGCGGTCGATCACGCTGCGGGCGCCGAACTCGGGCGCGCACGTGGCCCAGATCGCGCCGAGGCTGGCGGTGGCGATGAACGCGACCAGCGTCTCCGGGATGTTCGGCAGGTAGGCGGCGACGCGGTCGCCGGAGCCGACGCCGAGCCGCTGCAGGCCGGATCGGGCCCGGGCCACCTGCTCGCGCAGCTCGCCGAACGTCAGGTCGATCGGCCCGCGCGTCTGTGAGCGGGCCAGCACCGCGACCCGGCCGACGTCCTCGTCGCGCCCGACGAGGTGCTCGCCGTAGTTGAGCCGCGCGCCGGTGAACCACTGCGCGCCCGGCATCTCGGCGCGGGCGAGAACCCGCTCGTACGGCGCATGGGCGCGGATCCCGAAGAAGTCCCAGATCGCTCCCCAGAAGCCCTCCAGCTCGGTGACCGAGAAGCGCCACAGCTCGTCGTAACCGGCCAGGTCGTGGCCGCGCTCCTCGCGCAGCCAGGCGATGAATCGGCCGACCTCGGTGCTCTGCTCGAGGTCGGCGGGTGGGGTCCACAGGATGTCTCCGACCACCGCGCCCCCTGGGTGCTCGCCTACGGCACCCAGCGATCGCCGGCGGGCGTGACCGTCAACTCGTGCGTCATCGTCCGGGCGCCCTGCTGCACGAGGAAGGCCACCGCCTCGGCGACGCCGTGCATATCAGCCAGCGCGTCCTTCGGCTGGCCCTCGGTGAAGGCGGCGGTCTTCGGCGACTCGATCGTCGCGTCGACCGCCAGCAGCGCGACGTGGACGCCGCGGCCGCGCAGCTCCTGGGCGGCGGCTTGGACGAGCGCGCGCGTGGCGAACGCACCCGCCGCCCACAGGCCCTTGCCCGGCATCGCCCGGCGCGACGAGCCGCCGGTGATCTGGACCAGGGCGCCGCCACGGTCGGCGAGTGCCGCTGCGCCGGCCGACAGGAACACGAACGCCTGCTCGGCGACTGCCACGGTCCAGCCGCGGAACCCGTCGAGGTCCGCCTCGGCGAGCTCGCCGCCGCCGAACGGCCCGCCGCCGGGCGGCCGGCTGGCGCTGACCGCGTTGACGACGGCATCGAGCGAGCCGAAGTGCTCGCGCGCGGTGGCGAGAGCCCCGGCGAGCGCGTCCGGCTCGGAGGCATCGGCCATGAGCGCCAGCGCGCCGGCGCGGCGGACGTTCTGGAGCGACTCGTCGCTGCGCGCCACCGCGGCCGCGTTCCAGCCCAGCTCGATGAAGTGCTCGACGATCGCTCCGCCGAGGTTGCGTGCGCCGAGGACGACGGCGGTCTTGGCCATCAGCCGCCGACCGTCTCGCCGCCCCACTCCTCCGGGGCGACGTCCCTGATCGACTGCGAGAACGCCCACCGGTGCCCCTCGACGTCCTCGGCCGAGTACTGGCGCTCGCCGTACGGGAAATCGGTCGGCTCCTGCAGGATCCGGGCGCCGCTGCGGCGCGCGGTGGCGAAGTGGCTGTCGACGTCCTCGACCCGCACCATCACTGTGTGGCTGACCTCGCCCCGACGCGGCGGGCGCAGCACGACCGGATCCTGGCTGCCGCGCTCGGGGACGCGGCGACTGGCCGCGACCACGGCCCCGTCGCCGACCGCGAGCTGCACGCGGTGCTCGCCGATCCTCACGCGCACCTGGAATCCGAACGTGTCACACAGCCATTCGACCGCCTCCGGCACGTCCTCGTAGACGAGCACCGGGATCACGGTTGCGCTCGGCATCGAGCGGTTCGCGCGCATGGCCCGATTGTTAGCACCCCAGCGCGCGGGGGCATCCGCTCCCCGCCGCGCCCCCGCCGCACCCAAGCCGCGCCCCGCCGCAATCCTGCCCAGGCGGTGCCCCGGCAAGGCGCGCGTTTGCCCTGCAATCCGCCGACGTCGGGTGTTGACGCCCGGTTCTCGCAATTTGCAGCTCTATTGCGCACGCCGGACAAAATGCCGTGCAAAAGCCCTCAAGTCCTCAAGCCGCCCCGCCGATATTCGCTGCAGATGGTCCGCGACACACCCTCAGTGGTGGGAGAAGCGGGGATCGGCTCGGGTGGTCCCCCAGCGGCGGCCTCACCACCCGCCGTTGCTGTTCGCATCCCGGATGCGGCAGGTATCCTGATCGCGAACCTGGTGCTCGCCGTCGCCCTGCTCGGCGCGTCGTGGCTGGGCATCGTACTCGCGCACGCGCGCGCGGCCGAGGTCATCTCGGCGCTCGCCCCGGCCTCGGGGCTCGCCCTGGCCGCCGTGATGCTCGGCGGCTACCGGATGCTGCCGGGCGTCTTTGTCGGCGCGGTGCTGACCGGCGTCACGACCTCGCTCCCCGCGCTCGCCGTGCTCGGCCTGGCGGTCGGAGACACGGCGGCCGCGTTCGCCGGGGTACTGGCTCTGCGCCTCGTGCGCTTCCGCCCGACGCTGGAGCGGCTGCCGGACGCGGCGGCGCTGATCCTGCTCGGCGGTCTCGTCGCCTCGCTGCTGGGGGTTGGGATCGCATTCGGCGCGGCGGTGGCGGCCGGTGTGCTCCATGGCTCGGAAGCCGGGTCGGCCTGGTGGGTGTGGCTGCTCGGCGACACCGGCGGCACCGTGCTTGTCGGCGGCGGCCTGCTGATGGCTGCGGTCTCCCGGCGGCCGAACCGCCGCGACGCGATCGAGCTCGCCGTCGGGGCCGGGGTGATCGTCGTAGCGGCCTCGTTCCTGCTGGGCTTCCACCATGGCTTCGGCTACCTCGTCTATCCGCTGCTGCTCGTGCTCGCCGTCGTGTGCCGCCAGCGCGGCGCGGCCCTCGGCGGGCTGCTCGTGCTCGGGATCGGGCTGTGGTTCACCGTCCGCAGCCGTGGCGGGTTCGCGGTCGGCAGCGCCGACTGGAACCTCGCCCGCGCTCAGGCGTTCGCGCTGGTCGCGACGAGCGTCGCGCTGTTCGTCGGGGCCGTGATGGAGGAGCGCCGCAGCGCCGCCGACGCCGTCCGGCGCCTCGCCGAGAGCCAGCACGCACTGGCGGAGGCCCAGCGGCTGGCCAGCATCGGCAGCTTCGAGCTCGATCTTCGGACTGGAACCACCACGTGGTCCGATGAGCTCTACCGGATGCTCGGCGCCGACTCGGCCTGGTTCCGTCCCGGACTGCAGGCCTGGCGCGAGCGGATCCATCCCGACGACCGCGAGCGGGTCAACGCGATCCTCCAGGAGGCGTACGACACCCGCGGCTCGTGGGTGTTCGTGATCCGGATCAACCGCTTCGACGGCGTCGTCAGGATCCTCGAGTGCCGCGGCCGGGTGGAGGTTGACGAGGGCGGGCGACCGATCCGGATCGTCGGCACCGGCCAGGACGTGACCGGCGCCAAGATGGCCGAGGAGCGGATCCGCTCGCTGTTCGAGAACGCGCCGTACGCGATCGTGATCGTCGACGAGACCGGCGGGATCTCGCTCGTCAACACCGCTGCCGAGCAGCTGTTCGGCTACGACGGCGGCGACGTGCTCGGCCTCCCGGTCGACTGGCTGCTGCCGGCTCGCGAGGGCGCCGGCGCCTGGTACCGCAGGCCGATCGCGGGTGACCCGGTGGCCGAGGCGGGCCTCTGCGGGCGCCGCCGGGACGGGTCGGAGTTCCCGATCGAGATCTCGCTGAGCCCGGTCGACACCGAGGAGGGCGCGCTCCTGTCGATCGCCGTGCGCGACGTCACCGAGCGCAAGCAGGCCGCCGATGCGCTCGCCCACCAGGCGAGCCACGACCCGCTCACGGGCCTGCCCAACCGCGCCCTGTTCCTCGACCGCCTCGAGCACGCGCTGGCCCGAGCGCGCCGCTCGGCTGCCCGGATCGCCGTCATGTTCCTGGACCTCGACGACTTCAAGCTCGTCAACGACACCCGCGGCCACGACGTCGGGGACCTGCTGCTGCTGGCGCTGGCCCCGCGGCTCAACGCTGCCCTGCGCCCCGGCGACACGATCGCCCGCTTCGGCGGCGACGAGTTCGTCGTCCTGTGCGAGGACCTGGCGGACGAGCAGGCGGCCGTGGCGATCGCCGAGCGGATGGCCGAGGCGTGCAGCCGGCCGGTGAGGATCGAGGGGATGACCCACACGATCACTGTCAGCGCCGGCGTCGCGGTCACCGACGACGTCCGGGACACCGCGGCCCACGACCTGCTCCGCGACGCGGATGCCGCGATGTACCGGGCGAAGGCGGGCGGCAAGGGCCGGATCGAGGTCTTCGACGAGGGCATGCGGGCCCGGCTGATCGAGCGCGTGGCGATCGAGAGCGACCTGCGCCAGGCGCTCGAGCGCGACGAGCTGCGGCTCCTGTTTCAGCCGGTCATCTCATTGCGCGACAACCGGATCGTCGGCGCCGAGGCGCTGCTGCGCTGGCAGCACCCCGAGCGCGGCCTGCTCGAGCCGGCCGCGTTCATGCCGGTGGCCGAGAGCAGCGGCCTGATCGTGCCGATCGGCGCGTGGGTGCTCGAGCAGGCCTGCCGTCACGCGTCCACCTGGAGCGCGGGCCCCGGAGCCGAGCCGATCTGCGTGTCGGTCAACCTCTCGCCGCGCCAGCTCGTCCACTCGGACATCACCCGCCAGATCGCCGGCACGCTGCAGTCGACGGGGCTCGAGCCCTCGCGGCTCGAGCTGGAGATCACCGAGACCACGCTGCTTGAGGATCGCACCGCGTGCGCGCGGATCATCGGCGAGCTGAAGGCACTCGGCGTGCGGATCGTGCTCGACGACTTCGGCACCGGCTACTCGTCGCTCAGCTACCTCAAGCGGCTGACGATCGACGCGCTCAAGATCGATCGCTCGTTCGTCGGCGGCCTCGGCCGCGACACCGAGGACGGCGCGATCGTCAGCGCCGTGCTCAGCATCGCCAGTGCGCTCGATGTCGGGGTCACCGCAGAGGGCATCGAGACGCTCGCCCAGCTGGCCCGCCTGCGCGCCCAGGGATGCGAGTTCGGCCAGGGCTTCCTGTTCTCGCAGCCGGCGAGCGGGGAGGTCGTCGGCGAGATGATCGGGACCGGGGCGCAGCCCTCCGCCGCGGCGCTGCGGGAGAGCGCCTGATGCGCGCGGCTCCGCCCTGCGGCGTGACGCTCGCCCGGCGGCTGACGCTCGCCTGGCGCCCGAGCGCACCTTTAGCGTCGCGCGAACGCCGCGCCCAGCAACCGCTCGGCCTGGCCGCCCGGGTTGACCGAGTGCAGCAGCACGACGCCGTACCAGCGCCGGCCGCGCCGCGCCGCCGCCACCAGGCACGGCCCCGCCGCCACCGTGTAGCCGGTCTTCACCCCGTCGGCGCCGGGATAGCGCATCAGCAGCAACGGGTTGTTGTTGTACAGGAACAGCTTGCGGCCCTTGATCGGGAATGGGAGGATCGCGCTGCGCGTGCCGACGATCCGGCGCAGCAGCGGCTGCTGCAGGACCGCGTGGGCGAGTACCGCGAGATCGTCGGCGCACGAGTAGTTGCCGGCATCGACGACCCCGGACACGGTCGTGTAGTGGGTGCAGGTCAGCCCGAGCCCGCGCGCAGTCGCGTTCATCATCGCGATGAACCGGTCCTGGGTGCCCGCGACGTGCTCGGCCAGCGCGATCGCGGCGTCGTTGCCCGACGGGAGCAGCAGCCCGTAGAGCAGCGGCAGCAGCGGCACCCGCCTGCCCTTCGGGAGCAGGCCGACGCCGGAGCCGGAGAAGTCGATCGCGTCCCTGGTGATCATCACCTGGTCGGTCGGCTTCGTCCGGGCCGTGACGACGAGCGCGGTCATCATCTTCGTGAGGCTGGCGATCGGCACGCGGACCGTCGGGTCCTGCTGCCACAGCACCTGGCCGCTGTGCAGGTCGAACAGGAGCCCGCTGCGCAGGCCGCGCTTGAACCGGATCCCGATCGGATGCACCGCCGGGGTCAGCGTGAAACCGTGAGCGGTCGGGACCCCGGGGCGGTGGGCCGCGGCCACGTGCCGAGTCACTGGGCTCCGGGGGCTCCGGGCGGCCTTCCGCGGGGGGTCGGTGGCGCCCGTGGCCATGAACGCCAGCAGCGCGACGAAACCGATCCCGACGACGACGAGCACGAGGCGGATCCGGCGCCGGCGGCGCTCGCGGCGGCGCCGGGCCTCACGCTCGTTCCGGCGCGGGCGACCCTCCTGGAGGACACCGAGGTCCGTCATTCGTTGGGAGGAGGGTGCCGCAGGGCGCCGACGATGCCGGTCAGGAATAGCACGATGATCAGCAGCGCGAGCACGCCCAGCGCCGTCACCCCGTTGCGGATGAAGTCGGTGACCGTCAGCGCCGCCAGCCCCGCGATGAACAGCACCGCGATCGTGAGCACGACCGAGCGCAAGCGATCAGTACACCGGGATCCGCGGCGGAATCTGCTTGACGCGCGTGGCCAGCAGCTTGATCGTGGCGATCCCGAAGATGAACCCGCCGACGTGCGCGAAGTATGCGACCCCGCCGCCCCCGCCGGTCGGGTTGGTGAGGTTGGCGGCGCCGAACACCGCCTGCTCGGCGAACCAGATCCCGAGCATCACGAACGCCGGCAGCTCGATCACGGTGAAGAACAGGATGATGAACACGAGCGTCAGCACGCGGGCGCGCGGATAGATCAGGATGTAGCCGCCGAGCACCGCCGCGATCGCGCCCGACGCGCCGATCGTCGGCGCCGTCGAACTCGGAGCGATCGCCACCTGCAGCGCGAGCGCCGCGACCCCGCCGAGCAGGTAGAAGCCGGCGAACTTGGCCGGCCCCATCGAGTCCTCGACGTTGTTGCCGAAGATCCACAGGAACAGCATGTTGCCGCCGATGTGGATGATCGAGCCGTGCATGAACATCGAGGTGAGGACGGTCTCCCACACCGGCAGCGGGTTCTGGGCGGCGATCCCGTTGACGGCCAGCTCACGTGAGTTGCACAGCAGCTCGGGCTGACCGGGCCCGAACGCCGACTCGCGGACGACCTCGGCGCAGTGGATGCCGGGGTGGGTGAGCGCTCGCGGGATCGCCCCGTACTTCAGGACCTCCTGCGTGTCCGGCCCGCTGATCAGCGACCCCCCGTGGCGAATCGCCAGCAGGTAGGCGATCACGTTGAGCACGATCAGCGCTACCGTCACGAACGGGAAGCGATCCGTGGGGATGTTGTCCTTGATCGGGATCATCCGCGGTCCAGCGTATTTGGCCCGGAGGCGGCTCGGGCCGGTGGCCTGCCGGCCGGGCGGGGCCGGTGGTCCGCGGGCGCGTGGATCAGCGCCGGGCCAGCGGCGCGTCGATCCGGGCGATCCGCCACGGCTCGGCGTCGTCGCCGGTGAGCGCGAGCGTCCAGTGCTCGGAGAAGCTGGTCTCGCTTGGATTGGCTGCCGGACACGACCGCCGCGGTGTCACGCTGCTCGATGTAGCGCCGGCCCGAGATCTCCACCTCGATACTCATCGTCGCCGGCTCGGCCGCGGCGTCGAGGCCGGTGATCCGGATCTGGCGCACCCGGGGACCGCGCACGACGAGCCGGGTCCGCTCGCTCGGGTCACCGGGGTGGAGCAGTTGAGTCACCGCGGTCGGCGAGGCGATCGCGCGCAGCGCGCGCTCGGAGCCGTCGACGGCTTCGGCCCAGGCGCCCACGGCCCGGCGGGCGGCCACCTCGAGCACGTCCGGCGCGAACCGGCCGTCGGCGAGGCTGAGGTCGAGCGCCGCGGCTCGGGCGTCGCCCTGGAACTGCAGGTCGGCGACCTCGGCCGGCTTGACGTCCTCGGGCAGCGCCTCGGCCGCCGCCTGCTCGACGAGCGCCTCATCACGCAGCGACTGCTCGTCGGACCATGGGGTCGCCACCAGCGCGTCGTCGAGCGCATGCGAGCCCTCGCCGCCGAGCTCGATCGACATCAGGATCCAGCCCTCGCGGTCGGGATTCTTGCCGAGCGTCCAGTACTCCCGGATCCGCGTCGTCTCCGACAGCCGTCCGGTGCGCTTGTAGTGGACGCCGTTCGCGTCCTCGATGTAGTCCTTGAGCTTCGCCTCGATGCGGACGACGACCCGGTCCTGCTTGTCCTTGCCGCGGTTCTCGAGCCCCACGTAGTTGACCGTCGGCTCGCCGACCGGGATCACCCGGTTGTGCCAGCCACGCTGGTCGAAGTCGTCGAGCCGGCGCTCCCACTCGCGCATCAGCTTCGGGCCGACGAGCTCGCTGCAGGCGCCGGCGGTCGCGGGCGTCCCACGCGTGCTGGATGTCGGCGAACAGCCGAGCGGCCGCCGGGCGGACGAGGTCGGGAGCGAACGCCGGGTCCTCGTCGGCCGCCTCGGCCGCCGCGAGCTCCGCGCGCCGCTCGCGCTCCTTCGTGCGCTTGCGCGCGGCCGGGCCGCGGCTCTGGCGGGCGCTCCAGAAGCCGCGCGCCGTCGTGTTCGCCCTACGCATGAACAGGTAGATCAGGACCGCGCCGATGATGACCAGCAGCCCGAGCCCGTGTCCGAGCAGCGCGATCCGGAACAGGAGCTGGAAGAGGATGTAGAGGCCGGCGCCGCGTCCGCCCCCACCGCCGCCACCGCCGCCTCCGCCACTGAAGCCCGACGACCCTCCGCCGGCGCCGGCCAGCGCGGCCGGGGCCAGGATCAGCCCGAGCGCGATCACCACCGTGGCGATCAGCAGGGCACGGCGGCGGCGCGGGGTCATGCCGCTCCCACCTCCGCCAGCGGGCCGAACCCCGCCTCCTCCTGGGCGACGTGCTGGTCGGCGTGGTAGCTGCTGCGCACGAGCGGTCCGGCTGCCACATGGTCGAAGCCGAGCGCGTACGCGGCCGTCTCGAGCGCCTTGAACTCGTCCGGGTGCCAGTAGCGGACGATCGGCAGGTGGTTCTCGGTCGGCCGCAGGTACTGCCCGACGGTGATCACCTGGACGTCGTGCTCGCGCAGCGTCCCGAGCGTGTCCACCATCTCCTCGAAGCTCTCGCCGAGCCCGACCATCAGCCCGGACTTGGTGACGACGTCGTCGCCACCCATCTCCTTGGCGTTGCGCAGGACGCGGCACGAACGGGTGAACGTCGAACCCCGGCGCGCGAGCGGATACAGCCGCGGGACGACCTCGACGTTGTGGTTGAACACGTCCGGGCGCTCGGCGATCACCCTCGCCAGCGGCATCTCCTCACCGCGGAAGTCGGGCGTCAGCACCTCGACCTTCGTCCGCGGCGACTGGCGCCGGATCTGGCGGATGACGCCGACGAACGCGGACGCGCCGTAGTCAGGGAGGTCGTCGCGATCGACCGATGTGATGACCGCATGCCGGAGGCCCATCGTGGCGACTGAGCGGGCCACCCGGGCCGGCTCGAGCGGGTCGTTCCACGTCGGCTTGCCCGTCTGCACGTTGCAGAACCCGCACCTGCGCGTGCACGTGTCGCCGAGGATCATGAACGTCGCCGTCCCCCGCTGCCAGCACTCGCCGATGTTCGGGCACGCCGCCTCCTGGCACACCGTGTGCAGGTTCTGCGCCGCGATCAGCCTCTGCAGCTCCCGGTACTTCGGCCCTCCGGGCGCCGGCACCTTGAACCACGGCGGCTTGCGCCCCCGGTGCGGCTGCACCTCCCCGCCGAGCACCGTCAGCACATCGGCGTTGCCGCCGGGATTCGCTCGGGAGCGGGTGGGCATGCGACACACGTTAGCGCTGCGCCCGCGCGGGGTCGCAGGGGGCTCGCGCCGCGCTCGCGCCGCGCGTCCCTGTGACCCCGCTCGCGCCGCGCGTCCCTGTGACCCCGCTCGCGCCGCGCGCTCGCGCCGCGCGTCCCTGTGAGCCCGCTCGCGCCGCGTCCGCGAAGGGCCTGGGTATCTGGCGGGAAAAATAGGCCCGTTAGATACCCAGGCTCACGGAAAACGGCTGCGCGCCCGGGAGGACTGCGCCGGCCTCGGCGCGCCCCCCAAGCGCCCCGCGTGCTGCGGCGGGGCACGTGGGCCGCGTGGCGTGCGGAATTGGCACAGAGTTGGCACCCACGTGTGACGGGATTCGCGGGACGATCGGGAGCGATGTCCGTGGATCTGATGCGCGCGGTGGCCGAACTCGGGGAGGCGCAGTGGGGCGTATTCACCCTGGCCGACCTGATCGGGCTCGGACTGACCGCCTCGGCCGTCCGGAAGCGGGTCGGCGCCGGGACGCTCTATCGCCTCTACCAGTGCGTCTACGGCCTCGTCCCGGCGGAGCTGCTGACCCGGAACGGCCGGTGGCTCGCGGCCGTGTATGCGTGCGGGCCCGGCGCAGTGCTGTCGCACAGGACGGCGGCGGCGCTTCACGACCTCCGCCGGACCGACGGGACTCGCATCGACGTCACCGTGCCTGGGAGACACCAGCGGCGGCATCCCGGGATCCGCTCGCATCGTTCGCTCACCCTGACCGACGCCGACATCACGATCGTCGAGGGCATCCGATGCACGACGATCGCCCGTACCCAACTCGATCTCGCCGAGGTCATCCCGCGCCGCAGCGTCGAGCGCGCGCTCGACCAGGCAGAGAGCATGGATGCGTTCGATCTCACGGCGATCCAGGATCAGCTCGAGCGCAACGCGACGCGCAAGGGAGCCCGGGTGATCCGATCGGTGCTGGCCGAGCACTACGTGGGGAGCACGGTCTCGTGGAGCGAGCTCGAGGAGCAGTTCCTCGCGACCGTCCGGCGCCATGGCCTGCCCGCGCCGGAGCTCAACCGGTTCATCGACTTCGGGGACGGCGGCCCGGCGGTGCGGGCGGACTTCGTCTGGCGCGCGCACAAGATCCTCGTCGAAGCCGACGGGTTCCGGACCCACCGGACGCGGCAGGCGTTCGAGTACGACCGGCGGGTCAGTCAGCGGGCGATGGTCGCCGGCTGGCGGCCGGTGCGCACGACGAAGCGGCAGGTCGAGCGCCAGCCGGACCAGATCGTGGCGACGGTCGCGACGCTATGCGCGACCGGTAGCGCGGCCGGCAATCGCGACGCTAATGCGCGACCGGTAGCGCGCCCGCGATCGCCTCCAGGCGTGCCCGGCTCACCAGCCGCTGGCGACGGCCGAGCGCCTGCGCGAGCTGCCATGCGGCCCGGCGGCGGACGCACGGCATCTGTCCGGCCAGGCGACCGGTCTCCTTGATCAGCGAGGTCATCCGGACGCCGTCGAGGCCGCAGGGGACGATCCACGAGAACGGCTGGAGGTCGTTCTCGACGTTGAGCGCGAATCCGTGGCAGGCGACGCCGCGCTGGAGGTGCACGCCGATCGAGGCGATCTTGCGGTCCTGCACCCACACGCCGGTGTAGTCGGGTCCGTCAGTGTCGCGGGCGCGGGCGTCGACGCCGTACTCGGCGAGCACGGTCACAAGCGCGCGCTCGAGCGTGCGGACGTACCCGACGACGTCGTCGACGCGGATGATCCCGTAGCCGACGAGCTGGCCGGGGCCGTGGTAGGTGACCTTGCCGCCACGGCGGGTCTCGACGATGTCGATCCCCTGCATCAGGTACCAGTCCTCGCCCATCGGGAGCTCGCCCGGACCCGAGCGCCGGCCCCGGGTGTACACAGGCCAGTGCTCCAGCGTGAGCAGCACGTCGGGAAGCTCCTCGGCCTGGCGGGCGGCGCGCAGCCGCTCCTGGAGATCGAGGGCCTCCCGGTACTCGACGATCCCGAGGTGGCACACCCACAGCTCAGCGGTCATGCCACTGATCCTACGCCTCGGTCAATCCCTCCAGATGACGCTTGACGGCGGCCAGGAATTGGGCCGACAGGGCCCCATCCAGAGCCCGGTGATCCCAGCTCAGGCCGAGGATCGTCATCGGCCGGATCGCGATCGAGTCGTTGCCGTCGGGGTCGGTCACCACGACCGGCCGCTTGATCACGGCCTCGAGGTCGAGGATCGCCACCTGTGGCTGGTTGATGATCGGCGTGGCCATGATCGACCCGTACTGGCCGGGGTTGGTGATCGTGAAGGTGCCGCCGCGCACGTCGTCGGGGGTCAGCTCACGCGCCCGGGCGCGCCGCGCCAGATCCCTGATCCGCGCCGACAGGCCCTCGACGGACAGCTCGTGGGCCTTGTGGACGATCGGCACGATCAGGCCGTCCTCGCCGAGGGAGACCGCGATTCCGAGGTTGACGTCGGAGGGCTGGGTGTAGACCGCTCCCTCCATGGTCGCGTTCAGCGCCGGATACTCGCGCAGCGCGGCGATCACCGCCCGGGCGACGAACGGGAGCGCCGTGAACCGGTGCCGGGCGCGCGCGGCCTCGACCCGCGCCATGTCGACCTCGATCCACGTCGTGCACGTGGCCGCGGTCTCGAGCGAGCGCTTCATGTGCTCGCCGATCGAGCGTCGCATCCGCGACAGCTGGCCGGCGCCGGCGAGCGGCACCGCGGCCGGGGCGGGGGCGGGGGCCGAGGCGGCCACGGGCGGGGCGGCAGCGGGCGCATTCGGAGCCGGCGGATCCGGGCGATACGGGCTCTCGATGTGCAGCGGCGGCTCGGGCGCCCCCTGCACGAACGCGAGCACATCCTGCTTGCGGACGCGGCCGCCGCGGCCGGTCCCCTCGATCTGCGCGAGGTCGATGCCATGCTCGGCCGCGATCCGCTGGACGACGGGGGAGTAGCGCCGCCGATCCGGCCCCGCGGCCGGGCGGGCTGCGCCGTTGCCGGCGGGCGCTGACGGCGATGCACCGGATTCAGTTGCACCATTGGTGGGGGCGGTCGCCGCTGTGTCGGCGGGCGGCCCCGCGGTGGGTGCCTGGCGACGGGCGGCCCCGCGGCGTGCCTGGGCGGCGGGCGCCCCCGCGGCGGGCGGCCCCGCGGCGGGTGCCTGGGCGGCGGGCGGCCCCGCAGTGGCTACCGGGGTGGGGCTGCCGTTCTCGCCGGACGCGCCGCCCTCACCCGCGGCGATCCGGGCGAGCACCGTTCCGGTGGGCACGGTCTCCTCCAGCGCCACGAGGATCTCGGCGACGATGCCGGTGGCGGGGGACGGGAGCTCGGTGTCGATCTTGTCGGTCGAGATCTCGCAGATCGTCTCGTCGGCGGCGATCCGGTCGCCGACCTCGACGCGCCAGGCGACGATCGTGCCCTCGACGACGGAGACGCCCATCTGGGGCATCGTCACGTCGACGAGGAGGTCAGTACGCGAGGAGCTCACGGCAAGCCTCCTTCACGCGGTCGACGCCGGGGAGCACGGCTGCCTCGAGCGGCGGGGAGAACGGGATCGGCACGTCGGGCGTGGCCACCCGGATCACCGGACCGTCGAGGTCCTCGAAGCCCTTCTCGGCGATCAGGGCCGCCACCTGGGCACCGGCGGCGCAGGTGGCATTGGCCTCGTCGATGATCACGACCTTCGAGCAGCGGGCGACCGCGTCGAGGATCGCGTCCTCGTCGAGCGGGACGAGCGAGCGGAGGTCGAGCACCTCGATCGAGGCGCCGTCGAGATCCTCGGTGGCCTCGAGCGCGACGCCCACCATCGCGCCGTAGGCGATCACGACGAGATCGCTTCCCGCGCGCGCGACGCGCGCCGAGAACGGTGTCTCGTAGATCCCCTCGGCGACCTCACCCTTGACGCGGCGGTACAGGTGCTTGTGCTCCATGTAGCAGACCGGGTTGGGGTCGTGGATCGCGGCGTGGAGGAGACCCTTGGCGTCCTCGGCGGTCGACGGCGCGACGACCTTGATCCCCGGCGAATGCATGAACCACGCCTCCGGGTTCTGGGAGTGGAACGGGCCGCCGGAGAAGCCGCCGCCGGAGGGCAGGCGGACGACGATCGGCACCGCCAGCCCCTGGCGGTAGTGCATCTTGCCGGCCACGTTGACGAGCTGGTCAAAGCCGCAGGAGATGAAGTCCGAGAACTGCATCTCGCACACCGGGCGCATCCCGACGACGGCAGCGCCGACGGCGCAGCCGATGATCCCGGACTCGGCGAGCGGCGTGTCCATCACGCGGTCGGTGCCGAACTCGTCGACGAACCCGTCGGTCACCTTGAACGCGCCGCCGAACACGCCGATGTCCTCGCCCATCAGGATCACGCGCTCGTCGGCGCGCAGCTCGTCACGCAGCCCGGCGGAGATCGCCTGCAGATAGGTCAGCGTCGGCATCAGGCCACCCCCTCCGGCTGGAAGCCGCTCCAGCGCGGCACGCCGTCGCCGAGGGGCTCGGCCTCGCCCTCGCAGAACACGCCACTGAGCACGTCCTCGGGGTCGGGCATCGGCGCCGCCAGCGCCTCGGCGGCGGCGGCGTCGATCTCGGCGGTCACCGACGCGCGCAGCGAGTCGATGTCGACGTCGAGGGCGCTCAGCCGGTTGACCTGCATGTCGATCGGGTCGCGCTTGCGCCACTCCTCGACCTGCTCCTTGGGCACGTACTTCATGTCGTCGTGGGCGGCATGACCGTGCATCCGCATCGTGACCGCCTCGATCAGCGTCGGGCCGTCGCCGCCCAGCGCGCGCCGGCGCGCCTCGAACGTGGCCTCGAACATCGCCTCGGCGTCGTTGCCGTCGACGGTCACGCCGACGAACCCGTAGGCGGCGGCCCGCTCGACCGGGTCGACGGCGAACTGCTTGTTGATCGGGGTCGAGTACGCGAACTGGTTGTTCTCGAGCACGAAGATCACGGGCAGCTTCTGGACGCCGGCCCAGTTCATCGCCTCGTGGAAGTCGCCGCGGGAGGTCGAGCCGTCGCCGAACCAGGTGAGCGCGCAGCGCTGCTCGCCGCGCAGCCGGAACGCCATCGCCATCCCGGTCGCCACGAGCATCATGTCGGGGAGCATCGAGACCATCCCGACACACCCGAGCGTGCGGTCCCCGAAGTGGACGTTGCCGTCGCGCCCGCGCGTGATCCCCGTGGCGCGGCCCATGTACTGAGCCAGGATGCGTGCGGGTGTGACGCCGCGGATCACGTGGGCGGCGAGGTCGCGGTGGAGGATGCAGAGCCGGTCCTCGGGGGACATCGCGAACGCCGCGCCGGCCGACACGGCCTCCTGTCCGAATCCGTCGTAGAAGGAGCCCGGCACCTTGCCCTGGCGGTAGAGCGTCATCGCGCGCTCCTCGAGGCCGCGCATGAGGAGCATCGCGCGCAGTAGCCAGATTCGATCTTCGAGCTTGAGGTGCTCGACCGCGCCCGCGGTCGGTTCAGCGGTATGGGTCGCCATCGATGCGATATCCCTTTCGTCCTTGGGCCGAACGGGATCTCCGCCCGGCCCGGGGTTGAGGGGTTGGCGGGATCGCCGCCGCGCCCTCGATCGGGTAGCGCCGAGCTTACTCCACCACTCGGGTTATCCGGAGCGCTGCACCGGCTCTACCCTTCGATGCATGGATGGTGGCTGGCTCGTGCGCCTGCGCTGGCGGCGGCGCGGCGACTGGCTGTGGCCCGCGTTCGCGGCCGTCGTCGTGCTGGACACCGTGATCGCGCACACGTTGCCGTCGTCGGGCGACTCGCAGTCGGTGGGAGGCGCGGCGCTGTCGGCGCTGGTGGCGAACGTGATCGCCGTGATCCTGTTCCCGCACCCGTTCGGCGGCCTCATCCGGCGCGTGCGCAAGGACCTTCCGCAGGTCGTCGCGCGGGACTACGGCGGCCGGCTGGCGCTGTTCGCGGTGGCGGCGATCTTCCTCAGCGCGGGTCTCGCCCACCGCCCGACGATCCTCCACGACCGGGCGACGATGAGCGACGCGATCAAGCGCGCCCAGGCCTTCATCGGCGATCGCGCGCCGCCGGAGTTCCGCCGCAACCTGATGTTCGTGAGCACGTATGTGATCGAGACCGGGCACGTGTATCGGACATGCGTGCCGAGCGCCCTGGGCGCCCGCACCTACTGCGTGATCGTGAAGACCGACCTGCCGCTCGCGCAGAGCGTGACGTTCGACGGCTACGAGTCGAACGCTGTGTTCTCGGCCGGCACGAACTGAGCCCGCGACGGGACCGCGGCCGGCAGCCCGAACAGCGTCGGGAACCGCAGCGCGAGGAACGGGTCCCCGGACAGCTCCATCCGCCCGCTCGAGAGCAGGGTCGGCCAGCTCACCGATTGGCTGGCCAGCCGCACGAGGTCCTCGGCGCCGATGCTCACGGCGGCGCCGGCCTCCGGCGCCGGGCCCGGGCTGACCGTGCAGTGGCCGCCGGCGATCCGGATCGCGAACGCGCGCTCGGCGCCCGATTGACCGCGGACCCGCAGCGCGAACGTCGCCTCCAGGCCGTCGGCCGCCGCCCGGTCGAACCGGCGCCGCATTGCGGCCGGCACCGAGGCCAGGACGAGACGCCGGGGAGCCGTGTCGGCGACGCGGTCGCCCCCGCGGGCGATCAGGGCCTGCAGCCGAGGGCGCGTCATGACATCAGGTACTGCATCGCCTCGGTCGGATCGGAGAACAGCATGAGCGCGTCGTCGGTGGCGACCATCCGGCCGTAGTGGGTCGACATCTCGTGCTGGATCGAGTAGGCGTCGATCGCGTAGCCGAGCTGCTCGGAGACGTCCGCGTACGGCACGGACAGGCGCTCGCGCGCGCGGATGTCCCAGAACGACGGCTGCTCGATCACCTCGACCTCCGCGCGGCGGGCCAGGATCTCGGCCACCGCGTCGCCCTCGGCGCTCTTCGCCATCACGATCCCCACGTAGTCGTGACCGTCCTCGGCGAAGGCGCCGTTCGACACCCGCCGGCGCGCGGCCGCAGGCCGCACCCGGCGGCCGGCAGCCGGGGCGTGCTCGGGAGCGGGCTCGGCGTCGGCGAGGATCACCTGCGGGCCGCCGAGCAGCGGCTCGAGGTCGACCGGGGCCGGAGCGCGTCCGGCGATCGCTCGGGCGGCCTGCACCGCGAGCGGCTGCCAGCGCTCGACCCAGCCGACGATCGTCTCGCGATTTGCGGCGCCGTGGTCGCGGTCGGCGAGCAGCATCCGCAGCAGCGCGACCGTCCACCCCCGCGCCCAGCTCCACTCCTGGCCGGCGGCGCGGGCGAGCACCGGGGTGACGGTGTCGCCGCTGGCGGCGGCGGCGCGGATGCCGAGCTCGCGCCGGATCAACGTGCCGACGGTCGGCTCGAAGCAGACGTTGGCGGCCACGATCACCTCGCCCCAGTCGGGCGTGGCGGCGAGCCGCTCGAGGAACCGGCGGGCGGGCTGCCAGGTCGGGTCCTCAAGGAACGTCCGGCGGGCGGCGTCGATCGGGAACGGGCCGTGGTCGCGTTCGAGGTCCATCGCGTACAGGACGATCGCCTGGGCGGAGCGCTGCTTCATCGCCGCCTGCAGGCACACGCAGGTGGCGACCGAGTCCGACAGGCAGTCGCGGCCGATCGTGGCGAGCGCGAACCACAGCCCGTGCTCGACGAACGCCGGCACCTGCAGGGTCTCGCGCAGGAACGCGACCCACTCGGGCGAGTAGTCGGCGAGCAGTCCGTCGGCGCAGGCCGCTCGGACGGCCGCCTCGAGGTGCCGCTCGGCCGCCGCGGCTGACTGGTAGAACGGCCGCTCCCACTGCTCGCCCGGATCGCGGAACGCGAACCAGTCGCCGCTGCGCAGCGCCGTCGAAGCGTCGTCCCAGGTCCCGCGGCCGTCCTCGAACCGCAGCGGCCAGTCGCGCTGCAGATGGCGGTGGACCGATGGCTGGGTGTCGATCGTCACGTCCTCGTACAGCGACGCCCGCCGCCCCGCGGGCTCAAACCACCCAAAGTCCCGCTCCGAGGCCGCCCCCGAGATTTTCCCCTGCGAAATCTCGCCAGCGAGTGCGTCAGCACTGGCCCCCGAGATTTCCCCCTGGGAAATCTCGCCAGCGAGTGCGTCAGCACTCGCCGTGAACTTGTCCACGAAGATGCGATCGCCGGCAATCCCCCGCCCGGCGAGCATCGCCTCGGCCGCCTCGACCATCGGCGGCGGCCCGCACATGTACACATCGGGCTGCTCGAGCTCGTCGTCGACCGCCTCGTGGACGAACCCGCCGATCACCGGGTGGAAGCGGAAGTCGCCGATCGCCTCGCCGAGAGCGGCGATCTCATCCACCAAGAACAGATCCGCCTCGGTCCGCGCGCCGTAGTAGAAGCGGATGGGCCGCGGGCACCCGGACGCCGCGAGCTCGCGCAGCAGCGACAGGATCGGCGCCATCCCGGATCCCCCGGCGATCATCAGGATCGGCCGCTCGGACTCGCGGATCCGCAGCGAGCCGTACGGTCCGGTGAGCTCGAGCGTGTCCCCGGGGGCGATCGTCCCGCCGAGCAGGGCCGAGAACCGGCCGCCCTCATAGCGCTTGATGATCAGCTCGATCCGGCCGTCGCCGGGCAGGTTGGCCATCGAGAACGAGCGCCGCGCGCCATCGGACCCCGGGACGTGGAGATCGACGTACTGACCCGGCGTGAACGAGAACCCGTCCGACCGCAGAACGAGCCCGACGATGTCGGACGTGAGCTGCGCCACCGACTCGACCTCCGCCGTCACGGTCTCGATCGCGTGCTCGAGCCGGTAGCCGTCGGTGTCGTAGTGGAGCAGCTCGACCACGAGATCCTCCGCGGGCATCGCCCGGCACATGAGCGAGTAGCCGCTCGAGCGCTCGGAGTCCGATAGAGCGAACGTCGAGTACGGCTTCAGCTCCGCGTCGCCCTCGAGCAGGAAGCACTTGCACGCCGAGCACTGCCCCTCGCGGCACCCGTACACGAGGTTGTAGCCGGAGCGGAAGGCGGCGTCGAGCACGGTCTCGTCGGGACCGCACTCGATCGACTCGCCGATCGGCTCAAACCGGACGCGCACCACCGCTCCAGTCGCCCGACGGCAGCCCGAGCTCGGCCGCCACCCGGATGTTCGGAGAGACGAGCTTCAACCCGTGCCTGCGGATGTCCGACAGCGTCCAGCGTCCTTCGGAGCGGAGGTGCGGCTGGCCGATCAGCGTCTCCCCGTCGGCGCGGACGAACCCGAGGTCGCGGATCACCTCCGAGGCCTCCCACCCGTCATAGCGGTCGAGGTAGTTGCGGTCGCCCGCGTAGCGGCCCGGGTTGGACTCGTCCATCCATAGGCACTCGCGCGAGCAGTAGAACCGGGTGCGCCCCTCGACGACGCGGTGGCGGCGGTCCGGCTCCGACACGCACAGTCCCTGGCAGGTCCAGCAGAACGGCGGGGCGAGGTTGATGAAGCTCAGCGGCAGGAAGTTCTCGGACGGGTGGGTCCCGTGCCGGAACGCCTCCCAGAACGCTCCGTACTGCGCATACCAGCCCGGGTACTTGTTCTCGAACCACTCGAAGTCGCGTTCGTCGAGCGGGTCGAAGCGCCAGAACGACAGCGGCCAGGCGGCGAACGCGAGCATCGCGTGCCGATGGTGGACCCCGTTGACGAGCCGTTCGCGCGCCCGGTCAAAGACATCAGTAGGGATGTTCAGGCCGAGCTTGCCGAGCTTCAGCACATAAGCCCGGTGCCAGTCGTCGCGGACCCAGCGGTCCCACTTGTCGAGGTAGGACTCGTGGTCGGAGCGGTCGCGTGAGAAGTACTCCATGACGACTGCTGCGAAGATGTCGATGAACGCGTGGTTGATCCAGAACGCCTGCTGGAGATCGCGCTCGATCAGCGGCGCGTTGTGGTCGTCCTGCAGGACGGTGAGCAGCGTCGCGTAGCCGTTGGAGATGTGCCGCGCCTCGTCTGACTGCACCGACAGGTAGGTGGTCGGCAGCGTGAAGTCGCCGTTGCGCGCGGCGACGTCCGGCAGCGCCACGAACACGACGTTCGTGAACGCGGTCTCCGCCACGACCTGGAGGGTGAACGCGCACTGGATCGGGTCGCCGACGATGAAGTGGCTGAGCATGTTCAGCCCTGGGTTCGTGAGGACCGAGCCGCTGAACGCCTTCGGCCCGAGGTTCCAGCCGGCCGGATCGGGCACGTTCTTCGCGTACCAGCGGGCGAGCGACATCTGCATCCCCGTGTGGCGGATCTCGTCGACGAACTGGACGTGGTAGCCGTTGCGCAGCTCGTTGTTGGGGACAGCGTCCATCAGCATCGACATGCACCGGCCGGCCCCGACCTCGGCGTAGTTGGTGACGACGATGAACGGCTTGAGGATCTCGAGCCAGCGCTCGTGGGCCTTGCTCGGCATGTCGGCGCGGACCGCGGCGTCGAGCCCGCCGTACACGCGCTCGTCCTTCTCGAGCTCCATCGGCAGGTACTCCCGCATGATGTGCTTCATCGGGTCCTTCGCCTTGTGCGGGAACCGGTAGCGGGTCGGGTAGCGGACGATCGGCTCGTGGTAGCTGTGCTCCCAGCCGAGCTGGGCGATCCGCTCATGTGTCTCGGTGATGCTGCGCCGGCCGGTCGTGCTCATGTTGTGCACCCTACGCTGCCGTGACATGCCCGTTCCAGGGCCTCGGACAACGTCTTCACGCGATCGGCTTGTCACAATCTGATAATGCCGGACCACGCGTGGATTGGGGAGCGGCTGCCGCCCGAGACCGTGGGGGCCGTCCGGCAGGGGATCGCGCCGCTCGTCGACGAGGTGATCGCCACGATCCGGGCCGAGAATCCGGTCTACGCGGACGTCCTGGCGGCGCCCGAGGGCATCGGGATCCGGCTCGGGATCGAGCGCGCGGTCGAGGCGTTTCTCGACGCCGCACAGCAGGGCACGCCGCCCGGCGGCGAGACCGGCGAAGTGTGGCGGCGGCTCGGCGAGGCCGAGTTCCAGGCCGGGCGCAGCCTCGACGCGCTGCGCGCCGCGTTCCGCACCGGGACCCGAGCCGCCTGGCGGGGCGCGGCCCGGATCGCCGCCCGGGCCGGAATCGACGCCGAGCTTGTGATCGTGCTGGCCGAGGCGATCTTCCTCTACAGCGACGAGCTGGCCGCCGACGTGGTCGAGGGCTATCTGCGGATCCAGTCCGACGAGGCCGGCGAGATCGCCCGGCGCAGGCGACGGCTCGCCTCGCTGCTCGCCGATCGCGACGGCCCCGATCCGGAGGCGATCACGCACGCGGCCGAGCTCGCCCGGTGGACCCCGCCCCGGACGCTCGCGGTCGCCGCGCTGGCGTCCGACGCGCCCGCGGAGGTCGTCCGCGGGCTCGATCCGGACACGCTGGCCGGTGCTGACGGCGAGGGTTCGTTCCTGATCGTCCCGGACCCCGAAGGCCCCGGGCGCGCGGCGGCGCTTGACCGTGCGCTCCGGGGGCTGCCGGCCGCCCTCGGACCGGCGGTCGAGCCGGCCCGCACGCGGCGCTCGCTGGACTGGGCGCGGGTCGCGCTCGAGCTCGTCAACCGCGGCCGGCTCAGCGGGCCGGGCGCGATCCGGGTGCAGGAGCACCTCACCGCGGTGATGCTGCTGCGCGACGAGGAGCTCGCGCGCACGCTGATCGCGCGCCGCCTCGCGCCGCTCGACGCGCTTCCGGCGGCCGAGCGCGAGCGGCTGCTCGGGACGCTGGCGGCATGGCTCGCCCACCAGCGCCACACGCCTGGCATCGCGGCCGAGCTCCACGTCCATCCGCAGACCGTCCGCTACAGGATCGGCAAGCTCCGGGAGCTGCTCGGGGGCACGCTCGAGTCGGCCGACGGGCGGTTCGAGCTCGAGCTGGCGCTGCGGGCGCGAGCGATGCTCGGGGCCGGATAGGATCGCCGCCGGCAGCGGCAACCACCAAGGGAGGACGCAGTGGCGCAGCAGACCCGGTCCCGGACATCGAAGGCGGACCCGATCGCGCACCAGGGGCCGGTGGCGGCCCGCGTCGAGTCGCTGCGCGAGCAGGCGCAGGGCGATCCGGTCGGCGCGCGCGACCGCGCCTGGGGCTGGATCGAGGAGCTCGGGCGCCGCGCCCGGAGCGACCGGGCGGAAGCGCTCGGGGAGCTCCAGGAGCTGTTCGTCGCCGGCCGCCCGGCGCAGGGAATCGCCGGGCAGACCGAGGGGCTGCTCGTCGCGTGGACGATGCATCCTGCTGCCGACCGCGTGATCGGCGCGCTCACGCGCGCGTGGATGCCGTGGCTCGGCAAGAGGTTCTACCCCGACCGCCACCGCGGCGAGAACACGCTCACCGAGAGCGCGCGGTGGCCGGCCAAGCTGCTGTGGCCGCTGTACCGGATGGGCGACTCGCCGCTGGGGCGGACCGCGTTCGAGTTCACCACGTACGTCGAGCCGGGCGAGCTCGATCCCGCGCTCGACGTGCTGGTGATCGACTACGCGAGCGTCGAGGCGAACCCACGCCTGCTGATTCGCCAGATCCGCGACGAGCTCGTGGAGATCGTCCCCGGGGCGAACCTCGGCAAGATGCTCGTCCACCTGCCGCGCCGCAGCGAGCCGGTCACCGGCCTGTACTTCGCGCTCAAGTCGGAAGCCTGATGCCGTTCGTCGCACTGATCACGGGCGCATCGAGCGGGATCGGGGAGGCCGTCGCCCGCCGCCTCGGGCGCGAGCCCGGCACCCGGCTCGTGCTCGTCGCCCGCCGCCAGGACAAGCTCGAGGCGCTGGCCCGCGAGCTCGGCGGAGCGACGGTGATCGCCGCGGACCTCACCGAGCCCGGCGCCGCCGAGCGGGTGCGCGACGCCGTCGAGCGCGAGCACGCCGAGCTCCATCTGCTGGTCAACAACGCCGGCGCGGCGTGGCGCGGCCGGTTCGACGAGACCGGGTGGGCCAACATCGAGCGTCACATGAAGCTCAACTTCGAGGCGCCCGTCCGCCTCACCGAGGCGCTCCTGCCGCTGCTGCGCCGCGCTGCCGCCTCGCACGAGTCCGGCTCGGGGCGGCGGGTGGCGATCGTGAACGTCGCGAGCACCGCCGGCCGAGTGGCCCGGCCCAACTCGGGCGCGTATTCGGCGAGCAAGTTCGCGCTGGCCGGGTGGAGCGACGCGCTGCACGCGGAGGAGGGCTCACACGGCATCCACGTCGGCCTGGTGCTGCCGGGGTTCGTGCGGACCGAGGGCTTCCCGGCCGCCGAGCTGCTGGGGTCGGTGCGGACGCGGTGGATGGTCACCGAGCCCGAGCCCGTCGTCGACGCGATCCTTGAGGCCGGACCGGGCGGCAAGGCCGAGCGCTACGTGCCGCGGTGGTACTGGCTCGCGGCGGCGGCTCGGATCCTGCTGCCGGGCATCGTCCGCCGGGCGGTGGCGGGTGGCGCGTTCACGACGGCCACCAAGACCCACACCGACGAGTCGGCCTGACCGCCCCGCGCGACCGGCCCGGACGCCCTAGCCTACGCTCCTGTAACAATCGATCCAGGAGCTGTACCGATGAACTCACGCGCCCGTCGCGCGGCCGTGCTCGGGGGAGTCAGGATCCCCTTCGCCCGCCAGGACGGCCCATACGCCAGAGCCTCGAACCAGGACATGCTGACCTCCACGCTGGACGCGCTGGTCGAGCCGCTTCGGGCTCGAGGGCCAGACGGTCGGCGAGGTCGCCGCCGGCGCTGTGCTCAAGCACAGCCGCGACTTCAACCTCACGCGTGAGTCGGTGCTCGGCTCGAGGCTCGCCCCCGAGACGCCCGCCTACGACGTCCAGCAGGCATGCGGCACGGGTCTCGAGACGACGATCCTCGTCGCCAACAAGATCTCGCTCGGCCAGATCGAGGTCGGCATCGCCGGCGGCGTCGACACGACCTCCGACGCGCCGATCGCGATCAACGAGGACCTGCGCGCGGTGCTCCTCGACGCCAACCGCGCACGATCGGCCGGGCAACGGATTCGCGCGCTGTCCCGGCTGCGCCCGCAGCAGATCGTGCCCGCGATCCCGCGCAACGCCGAGCCCCGCACGGGCAAGTCGATGGGCGAGCATGCGGCGATCACCGCGCGCGAGTGGGGCATTGCCCGCGAGGCGCAGGACGAGCTCGCGGTGGCCAGCCACCGCCACCTCGCGGCCGCCTACGACACCGGGTTCCTCGACGACCTCGTGACGCCTTACCTCGGGCTCGAGCGCGACCAGAACCTGCGCCCGGACTCGAGCGTCGAGAAGCTCGCGAAGCTGAAGCCCGTGTTCGGTGGGCCGGAGGGGACGATGACAGCCGGCAACTCGACGCCGCTCAGCGACGGCGCCTCGACCGTGCTGCTGGCAAGCGAGGAGTGGGCGGCCGAGCGGCGGATCCCGGTGCAGGCGTTCCTCGTCGACGCCCAGACGGCCGCGGTCGACTACGTGAACGGACGCGAGGGGCTGCTGATGGCGCCGGCCTACGCGGTGCCGGCGCTGCTGGACCGCAACGAGCTGAGCCTCCAGGACTTCGACTACTACGAGATCCACGAGGCCTTCGCCTCCCAGGTGCTCTCGACGCTGAGGGCGTGGGAGGACCCGGTGTTCTGCCGCGAGCGACTCGGGCGCGAACAGCCGCTCGGCCCGATCGACCGCGACAAGCTCAACGTCAACGGCGGATCGCTCGGCGCCGGGCACCCGTTCGGCGCCACCGGCGGTCGGATCGTCGCCGGCCTGGCGAAGATGCTCGAGGCGAAGGGGTCCGGGCGCGGGCTGATCTCGATCTGCGCCGCCGGGGGACTGGGAGTGACCGCGATCATGGAGGCCGCCGGATGACCGACCGCTACCAGCAGCTGATCAACACACCGATCGGCAAGCTCGTCTCCAAGCAGGTGGGGCTGCCCGCCCCGACCCGGCTCGACCGCTTCCAGCCCGGTGGGCCGGTGATCGACGGCCCGGTGCTGTTCGGCGCCGCGGACGGCAGCCGGCTGGTCGGCGCGATCGCGCAGGTACTGGCCGCGGTGCAGGCTGACGTCCACACACCGCTCGACCAGGATGTCCGCTCGGCCGCGGCGGCCGCGAGCCTCGATGCGGCGGTGTTCAGCGCCGAGACGGCGCCGTCGGATCAGACGTTCAAGGCGCTCGTGTTCGATGCCACCGGGATCGCCACGAGCGACGAGCTCCACGAGGCGTGGGCGTTCCTGCATCCCGCGATCCGGCGGGTGCGCCCGTCCGGGCGGGTGATCGTGCTCGGTACCCCGCCGGAGGCCTGCGATCAGCCGCCGGAGGCGATCGCTCAGCGCGCACTCGAGGGCCTCAGCCGCTCGATCGGCAAGGAGGTCCGGCGCGGGTCGACGGCGCAGCTCGTGTACGTGGCGCCCGGCGGCGAGGAGCACGTCGAGTCGACGCTCCGGTTCCTGCTCTCGCCGCGCTCGGCGTACGTGTCCGGCCAGGTCGTGCGGGTGGGGTCCGGGGCTGGGCCGAGCGATCCGCTCGACTGGGCGCATCCGCTGGCCGGCAAGGTGGCGCTCGTCACCGGCGCCTCGCGCGGGATCGGAGCCGCGATCGCCGAGGTGCTCGCGCGCGACGGCGCTCATGTCGTCGGGCTCGACGTGCCCGGCCAGGCCTCCGACCTCGACGCCGTCACCGGCAACCTCGGCGGCTCCTCGCTCACCGTCGACATCACCGACGAAACGGCGCCGGTCCAGATCGCCGACCACCTGCTCGAGGATCATGGCGGGGTCGACGTCGTCGTCCACAACGCGGGGGTCACCCGCGACAGGACGCTTGGGCGGATGTCCGCGGAGCTGTGGGACCTCGTGCTCGACATCAACCTCGGCGCGCCGCAGCGGATCGACCGCGAGCTGTTCACGCGCAAGGCGATCCGCGAGCCTGGCCGGATCGTGTGCGTGTCGTCGATCAGCGGAATCGCAGGCAACGCGGGGCAGACGAACTACGCGACCTCGAAGGCGGGGGTGATCGGGTTCGTCCAGGCGTGGGCGCCGGAGCTCGGCAAGCGCGGGTGCACACTCAACGCGGTGGCCCCCGGGTTCATCGAGACGGCGATGACGGCGGCGATGCCGCTCGCCACCCGCGAGGCCGGGCGGCGGATGAACAGCCTTGCCCAGGGCGGGCTGCCGGTCGACGTCGCCGAGACGATCGCCTGGTTCGCCAGCCCCGCCTCGGGCGGGGTGACCGGCAACGTCGTGCGCGTGTGCGGCCAGAGCCTGCTGGGCGCCTGATGAGCGAGCGCGAATCCAACGAGCGCGAATCGAACGAGCGCGGATCGAACGAGCGCGAGCTGAGCCAGGCCCCGGGGCTGCTCCCGATGTTCGCTCGGGCGGGGATCGGGATGATCCCCGGGGTATCGCGGCTGCCGGTGATCGGCGCCACGCGGGCGCGAGAGGTGCCGGATCGCACGCTCGTGATGCCGGACGTCGAGGTCGACCGCGACCGGCTCGCCGCCTACGCGCGCGTGTGCGGGTTCACGCTCCGGGAGACGCTCCCGGTCACCTACCCGCACATCCTCGCGTTTCCGCTGCAGCTGTCGCTGATGACCGACCCGAGCTTCCCGTTCCCGGCGATCGGGCTCGTCCACATCGCCAACCGGATCAGCCAGCACCGTCCGATCCGGGCGGGCGAACGGCTCGCGCTGCGGGTCTGGGCGACGCCGCTCGAGCCCCATCCGCGCGGGCGCCAGTTCGCCCTGCGCACCGAGGCCCGGGTCGGCGAGGAGCTCGTGTGGGAGGAGGTCTCCACCAACCTGCGCCGCGGCCCCGGAGGGTCGGAGGGCGCGGCCACACCTGATGTGCCACCGGCGGAGGATCTCCTCGGCAGCGCCACGTGGCGGCTGGCCGGCGACCTCGGCCGCCGCTACGGGGCGGTGTCGGGCGATCTGAACCCGATCCACATGCACCCGCTGAGCGCGCGGCTGTTCGGGTTCCCTTCGGCGATTGCCCACGGGATGTGGACGAAGGCACGTTGCCTGGCGGCGCTCGAGCCGCGGCTGCCCGGTGCGTTCACCGTCGAGGTGGCGTTCCGGCGCCCGATCCTCCTCCCGGGAACGGTCGAGTTCGCCTCCGAGGGGATCGAGCGGTTCGGCGTGCGTGATCCGAAGCGCGGGACGCCGCATCTCGACGGGTTTCTCACACCCTATAAATCCTCATTAACCCTGCGTATGCTGCATTTCCACTCCGTATTTGCGGAAATCGGCCCGCTCGCGGTCCGCATGCCGACTTGACGCGAGCCGACAGCGCGGTTACTTTCCTCGCCTTAGCGGCGCCCGCCGGATGGAGGGGCGTCGCGGTTGGGGTTAATCGAGACATAGGCTCGGCAGGACGTACGGGGGTTACACAAATGATGGGTCGACACACGACCTTGGGGTGGTTTGACGCGACGGCCTGTTCGGTCGGGGCATTGACCGCAACGGCACTCGTCGAGAAGGAGTCCGTTCGATGATCATGCGTAACGGCCCCGCCGCGGGCAGCGGCGACGAGACGCCGCGTTCACTCACCGACGACCCGGCGACGGGTACCGACACGCTCGAGTCCGAGCTTGGCGCACTGACCGCCTCCCAGCGTCCGGCGCGCCGCGCGTGGATGCGACGGCGACGGATGCTCCTCATCCCCGGGCTGGCCGCGATGCGTGGCCGTCGTGCTCGGGCTCGTCGGTCTCGGCGCCGCCGCCAGCCTCGGCGTGCACCGGACCTACTGGACCGGCAAGATCAGCGCGGTGTTCAACCTGGCCGGCCAACTGGGCCGCGAACGCTGACGGCGACCGGCACCGGCCACATCCCTGGCATCGACCGATTACGTCTGCATGGCGACGAGCCCGACGAGGACCGCGGTCACGTCTCCACCAACATCACCGTCAACGGGATCAACTGGCCGGCCAGCGGGCCGAGCCTGACCGTCACCGCCGGCACGCTGACGCTCGGCTCTGGCACCACCCCGAACGCCTCGACGATCAACCAGCTCACCGTCAACAGCGGCGCGGGGCTGACCAGCATCAAGAACGGGCGCCGCGACGGTCGGCACGTTCTCGCTGAGTGGCACCCTGATCGGCCCCGGCTCGGTCACCGTCACCGGCCCGGCAACGATCGCCGACAGCATCACGCTCGGCACGACTGGTACGCCGGCGAAGGGCGCCGACCTCATCCTGCAGGGCACGAGCACCGTTGGGACCCTCCTCTTCTACGGCGGCAGCATCCTCGAGAACAAGGGCACCCTGGCGCTCGGCGACGGCGCCTACTTCTACAACCAGGACAGCAACAGCGCCAACAAGCTCCAGAACGACGCCGGCGCAGTCTTCAACTACACACCGTCCGCCCCGCCCGCCCCGCAGTTCGCCGACCTCGGGATCACTGCCCAGAATTCGGGCACGGTCAACGTCAACGGCGGCGAGCTCGACTACGGGTACTTCAGCACCGTCAACGTCAACGACACCGGCTCGTGGAACGCGGCCTCCGGCGCCAAGCTCGACATGGACGGGGTCCGGACCGAGCAGAGCGGCGCAACGGTCGGCGGTGCGGGCACCGTCGACGTCGCCGCCAACGGGACGGTGACCTTCAGCGCGGCGTCGAATCTGACTAGCTCGGGCACGTTCCAGGTCGACGGCACCCTGTCGGTGGCCTCAGGAGTCACGGTCAACAGCACCAACTTGACGTTGAACGGCTCTCTGGACGGCCCCGGCTCGTTTGCGGTCTCGGGACCGGCCACGCTCAGCAGCAACTCGCACCTCGGCAACTACGGCACCGCTGGGACGGGCGTGCATCTGACCGTGTCGGGGGCCACGTCGGTGCCGGGATCTGTATCTCAGCAGCTGGCTCCGAGCTGGAGAACAAGGGCACGCTGACGCTGGTCGACAACTCCGACGTGATCGACTACGACAGCAACACCGCCAACCAGCTCGTCAACGACGCAGGCGGCACCGTCCAGTACGCGGGGGGGGCCAACGCTGTCGCGTACGTCCAGGTGGGGTCCTCCAACGCCGGCACGGTCAGCGTGTCCGGCGCCACGGCGACGCTCAACTACGGAGGTGGGTCCGGTAGCTCCAGCGACTCCGGACAATTCACAGCCGGAGCCGGCTCGACTCTGGACCTGGGCGGTCCGCGGACGGAGTCGACCGGCGCCACGATTTCCGGGGCGGGCACGGTTGACGTGACCGGGGCGACGACGTTCAACGCTGCCTCAAATCTCACGAGCTCGGGTACGTTCCAGGTGGATGGGTCGCTGTCGGCGGCTTCGGGGATCACGGTCAGCACCACGAATCTGACGTTGAACGGGTATCTCAACGGTCCCGGCTCGTTTGCGGTGTCCGGGCCGGCGACGCTGGGCAACAGCTCGTTCCTGGGGACCTACGGCACTGCTGGGACGGGTGTGCATCTGACCGTGTCGGGGGCCACGTCGGTGCCGGGATACGTGTATCTGAGTGCTGGCTCCGAACTGGAGAACAACGGGACGCTGACGCTGTCTGATGGCGCCTATCTGTACGACTACGACAGCGCGGGCAACTCGTTCGTCAACGATTCGGGCGGCACGCTGTCGTATCCGGGGTCGTCGGGTCAGACCGCGTACGTGGGCGTCACGTCGCCCAATGCGGGCTTGGTGAAGGTGACCGGGGGCACGCTGAACTACGGCGGTGGCTCGGGCTCCGGCTCGGACACCGGGCAGTTCACCGCGGCGGCCGGGACGACGCTTGATCTGGGGGGGACCCGGACCGAGCAGAGTGGCGCGACGATCTCCGGCGCCGGTACGGTTGACATCACCGGCGCCGTCACGTTCAACGCGGCGTCGAACCTGACCAACACCGGGACGTTCCAGGTGGATGGGTCGCTGTCGGCGGCTTCGGGGATCACGGTCAACACCACGAACCTGACGTTGAACGGCTATCTCATCGGGCCCGGCTCGTTTGCGGTGTCCGGGCCGGCGACGCTGGGCAGCAGCTCGTTCCTGGGGACTTACGGCGCTGCTGGGACGGCTGTGCATCTGACCGTGTCGGGAGCCACGTCGGTGCTGGGATACGTGTATCTCAGCGCTGGCTCCGAACTGGAGAACAACGGGACGCTGACGCTGTCTGATGGCGCCTATCTGTACGACTACGACGGCGGGGGCAACTCGTTCGTCAACGATTCGGGCGGCACGCTGTCGTATCCGGGCGGCTCGGGCCAGACCGCGTACGTGGGCGTTACGTCGCCCAATGCGGGCTTGGTGAAGGTGACCGGGGGCACGCTGAACTACGGCGGTGGCTCGGGCTCCGGCTCGGACACCGGGCAGTTTTCGGCCGGCGCGGGCTCGACGCTCGACCTGGGCGGGACGCGGGCGGAGTCGACCGGCGCGACGGTCTCCGGCGCCGGTACGGTTGACATCACCGGCGCCGTCACGTTCAACGCGGCGTCGAACCTGACCAACACCGGGACGTTCCAGGTGGATGGGTCGCTGTCGGCGGCTTCGGGGATCACGGTCAACACCACGAACCTGACCCTGAATGGGTCGCTGGTGGGTCCTGGGTCGTTCGCGGTGTCTGGGTCGGCGACGCTGACTAACCCGGGTTTGGGGTCGTATCCCACCTCCGGGACTGGGGTGCATCTGACGGTGTCGGGGTCGACGTCCGTGACGGGCACTGCGTACTTGCAGGAGGGGTCGACGCTCGAGAACAGCGGGACGTTGACGATGGCTGATAGCTCGAATCTGGCCGACTACGACGGGCTGGGCAACCAGTTCGTCAACGACACCCTCGGCACGATCACTCACAACGGCGCGGCGGGCGGCTCATCCACCATCAGCGTCACGTTTAACAACCAGGGAACGCTCCAGTCCGTCAAGGGCACACTCAACGCGCAGGGACTGAGCAATCTGAGCTCGGGGACGCTGACCGGCGGCACGTATGACACCGAGGGCGGCATCCTCGGCCTCCCCGCGGGCGTGACCACGAACGCAGCCAACGTCATCCTCGGTGCCAGCCCGTCCGCGATCAATGTCGCCGGCACGAGCACGAACGCGCTCGTCGGGCTGCTGTCGAACAGCGGTAGCCTCGACGTGAAGCGCTCGCTGACCGACAACAGCGCGCTGACCAACACGGGCACCCTGACCGTCGAGGGCGGCACGTTCATCGCCAAGCCGTTCACCCAGACGAGCGGCCAGACGACCGTCCTCACAGGCGCGACGCTCGAGTCGGGCTCGGGCTCGAGCAACCTGACGATCAGCGGCGGAACGCTCACCGGCAACGGTCAGCTCCTGGGCAACCTGACCGGCGCCGGCAAGGTGGTTCCGACCGGGTCCTCGGGCGGCCCGATGACGCTCACCGGCACGTACAAGCCGACCGGCACGCTGTCGATCCCGATCAGCGGGACGACCACGGCGGGCGTCAGCTACGGCCAGCTCTCCGAGACCGGTGCCGCCACGCTGGGCGGGACCCTCGCCCTGGTGACAGCGAACGGATTCACGCCGCCGATCGGCAGCACATTCACGGTGCTCAAGGCCACCAGCATCACGGGCAGCTTCAGCAGCATCACCGGCACCGACCTCGGCGACCGTTCGTACTCGGTGAGCACGAACGCGACGTCGGTCGTGGCCACCGTGATTCCACAGCCGCCGACTGTGAGCGGCGTGTCCCCGTCGATCGGGGCGGCCGGCGGCGGGACGAGCGTGACGATCACCGGCACCCGGTTCGTCGGAGTCACCGGCGTCTCGTTCGGCGGGAACCCGGCGACGAGCTACACGGTGACCGACTCCGGCCACATCACGGCGACCGCCCCGGCCGGCACCGGCACGGTCGACGTCACCGTGACCACGGCGGGCGGCACGAGCGCCACCTCGAACGCGGACCAGTACACCTACGCGCCTCCGCCCACCGTAACCGGCGTCAGCCCGTCGCAGGGGCCGGCGTCCGGCGGTACGTCGGTGACGATCACGGGCACCGGGTTCACCGGGGCGAGCGCGGTCTCGTTCGGGAGCACGGCGGCGACCAGCTACTCGGTGACCGACTCGAGCCACATCGCGGCCACGGCACCCGCCGGGACGGGCACCGTGGACGTCACGGTGACCACCGTGGGCGGCACCAGCTCGACGTCGAGCGCTGATCAGTACACGTTCGTCCCGGCGCCGACGGTCTCGGGCGTGAGCCCGAGCAGCGGCCCGACCGGGGGGACGAACTCGGTCACGATCACGGGTACCGGGTTCACCGGCGCCAGCGCGGTCAAGTTCGGCGGGACGGCGGCGACCGGCTACTCGGTCACCGACGATTCGCACATCACGGCGACGGCGCCGGCTGGGACCGGCACGGTCGACGTCACGGTGACCACCGTCGGTGGAACGAGCGCGACCTCGAGCGCCGACCAGTACACCTACGTGGCGGCGCCGACGGTCTCGGGCGTGAGCCCGAACACCGGCTCGGATGCGGGTGGGACCTCGGTGACGATCACCGGCACCGGGTTCACCGCCGCCAGCGCGGTCAAGTTCGGCGCGACAGCTGCGAGCTCGGTCTCGGTGACCGATTCGAGCCACATCACGGCCACCTCACCGGCCGGGACGGGCACGGTCGACGTGACCGTGACCACTCCGGGCGGGACGAGCCCGACGTCGTCGGCCGACCAGTTCACCTACGTCAGCAGCGGCGGCGCGCCGACGGTGACGAACGTGAACCCGAGCGCCGGGCCGATCACCGCGGGCCAGGTCGTGACGGTGCAGGGGACGAACTTCGTCACCGGCGCCACGACGGTGAAGTTCGGCACCACCGCGGGAACGTCGGTGAACGTCGGTTCGCCGACCCAGCTGACCGTGACCGCGCCGGCCCACGCGGCCGGCACGGTGGATGTCGTCGTCACGACCGCCCAGGGCTCGAGCGCCACCGGGGCAGCCGACAAGTACACGTTCGCCGGTAAGCCCACGGTCACGCTGCTGAACCCGACCGGCGGTGCGCCGGCGGGCGGGAACACGGTGGTGATCACCGGGACCAACTTCACCTCGGGGGCGACGGTGGTGTTCGGCACCACGCCCGCGTCCCCGGTGACGGTCAACTCGGCGACGAAGATCACCGTGACGGCGCCTGCGCATGCCGCGGCCGCGGTCGACGTCAAAGTGACGGCCGCGGGCGGCACGAGCGCGGTCTCGGCGAAGGACAAGTACACCTACGCCGGGATTCCGACGGTGACGAGCGTGTCGCCGAGCGACGGCACCACGGGCGGCGGTGAGACGATCGTCGTCAAGGGGACGAACTTCGTCTCCGGCGCCGTGGTCAGCTTCGGCTCCACGCCGGCGACCTCGACGACGTATAACTCGGCCACCCAGCTGACCGCCGTCGCTCCGGCGCACGCGGCAGGCACGGTGGATGTGACCGTCGCCACGGTGGGTGGCACCAGCGCCACCTCGACCAAGGACACGTATGCGTTCGGACCGGCGACGATCACCTCGTTCGCCCCCACCTCGGGGGTCACCGGGAGCACCGTGACGATCACCGGCACCGGGTTCACGGCCGGGACGGCGGTCAAGTTCACCGGCCCGTCGTCGACGACTCTCGCCTCGCCGAAGGTCACGTTCACCTCCGGGACGAGCATCAAGGCCGTCGTGCCGAACGGGGCGGTCACCGGGCCAATCACCGTGAACAACGGGCAAGGCGACGTGGCGAGCGCCACCAACTACAAGGTGACGCTGTCGATCACCGGCCTCTCGCCGACCAGCGGTCCCGTCGGGACGACCGTGGTGATCTCGGGCGTCGGCTTCACCGTCACCTCGGTGGTGAGGTTCAATGGGACCCAGTCGGTCAGCGTCAACCACGTCTCGGCGACTGAGATGGACGCAGTCGTGCCGAGCGGGGCGACGACCGGGTCGGTGACCGTTCAGAACACGACGGCCCCGATCGGCAAGGTCACGAGCCCGACCCCGTTCACGGTCGGCTAGCTCGGACTAACCCGGAGACCCGGGTAGATCAGCAAGAGCTGTGTAGGACGGACGGCCCCACCACTCGCTGGTGGGGCCGTCGGCCGTCCGTGCGCCTGATGCCGGGGAACGTGAGGTGTGCCGCCCGGTGCGCGTGCATCGCTTGACCGACCCGCATCTGAAGCAGCGGATGATCGCGGTCTCGCGGGCGTGCACCACGTGCCAAACTCGGGAATTCCGCCCCAGTTCGGCACGCGGTGCATCAATCTGATGCCCGGGGCGCCGAACTCGGAGCCGTGACGCCGAATTCGGCATCCCATGCACCCCCGTGGCTCTGACATTGCATGAGAGCCCACAGTCGGGTTCATCCCGGCGAGCGCGGCCTGGCGTGCAAGGTATGCCTGCAGCAGGCGACCATCTCGGTGTCGGAGAGCGAGTTTGGGCTTCCGTGCAGAGCGGCACCGGACCGCCCACCCCGCCCCGCCGCACGGGCAGCCGCGACGCCGATCCCTACCCCTTGTCAAAACGCGCCCAATCCCGCGACTGCGGCGACGCGGACGGCGGGCCCGGCCACCGAACCTCCGGAGGTGAGGAGAGGGCAGGGTCTGGGCTCGCCGCCCGAGGCGAGAGTCGCGTGCACCAGGTGCCAAAGTCACCTCTCGCTCGTCGACTTCGGCATCCCGTGCATCAATACGCTGCATGGCGTGCCAGATTCGGCCCGCGGGCGGCGACTTTGGCATCCCAGGCACCGGTCAGCCGCGGGCCGGGCGAGGCCCTCCCGCCGGCGAAGCGCTCAGCTCTCGGAGAACTCGTCGAACGTCGCGCGGAGGCGGTCGAGCACGCGGGCCGCGTACGCAGCTCCTCGTCGGAGAACTCCGACAGCGCCGCCCGCCAGCGCGGCTCGTAGCGGGCGCGGCGCTCCTCGACGAGCGCCTCGCCCCGCTCGGTGAGCGAGGTCAGGACGACGCGCTTGTCGGTCCGAGCGCACGCGCTGCACGAGCCCGGCGGCGGCCAGGCTGTCGAGCATCTGGGTCACGGTGGCCGGCGAGAGCTCGGCGCCGTCGGCCAGCTCGCGAGCCGACAGCTCGCAGCCGCTCGGCGAGGCCGAACAGCAGGCCGTACTGGGCATAGCTGAGCTCGCCCGGCCGGTGCGTCTCGCGGCCGCGCAGGCGCCGGACCGCGGCCAGCGCGCCCTTGAACGACGTCGACAGCCTCGACGGCGCTCGCGGCTCGAGCCGCGTCGGCGGCGCGTCGCGGTCGGCGCGCGACGCTCATGCCGCGATCGCCTCGGACATCGCCTCGGCGGCCCGGCGGCGGCGCCGCCGCGCTTGGCCGCCCGCGCCGCGCGCTCGGCTCGGACGAGGATGATGCACGGGATGATCGCGAGCGCCGTCAGGCCGGCCGACGCCCAGAACGCGGTGCCGTAGGCCGCGGCCGCGCCGCGAGCGTGTGCGCGCCGACGCAGCGCGCGCTGGAGCACGACGGCCAGCACGGCGGTGCCGATCGAGCCGCCGACGCGCTGCAGGACGTTGAGCTGCGGGGTCGCGTCGGAGAGCTCGGAGCGGCTCCAGCGAGGCGAACGCGGCCGACATCGCCGGCATGAACGCGAAGCCGATCCCGACGCCGCGGACGAGCATCGCGACCGACAGCCAGGTGATCGAGGTGTGGGCGCCGATCAGGCCGAACGGGATCGTGCGTCACCGTGGTCACGACCACGCCGAACAGCGCCAGCGGCCCGCCGCCGCAGCCGGTCGGTGAGCTTGCCGGCGAGCGGCATCATCGAGCGCCATGCCGAGCCCCTGCGGGGCGGTCAGCAGGCCGGTGTCGACGACGCTCTCGTGGCGGATCCCCTGCCAGTAGAGCGGCAGCAGGATCATCCCGCCGAACAGCGCGGCGCCGAGGCAGAACATCGCGAACGAGGCCGAGGAGAACGTCGGCCGGCGGTAGAGGCGCAGGTCGAGCAGCGGGTTGGGGACGCGCAGGGCGTGCACGCACGAACGGCGGCGACCAGAGCGAGCCCGGCGAGGCATCGGGAACGACCACCTTGGTCGGCGGTGAAGCTGCCCGTCGCGCCGATCTCGGCCAGGCCGTAGGTGAGCAGCGGCAGGCCCGTGGCCATCAGCGCCAGGCCGCGGACGTCGAGCCGGTCGGCGGGTGCCCGGCTCGGGGTGGGGGAGGACGCGCAGCGCGGCGATCACGGCGATCACGCCGATCGGGAGGTTGACGTAGAAGATCCAGCGCCAGCTCGCGTTGTCGACGATCAGGCCGCCGAGCGTCGGGCCGAGGATCGGCGCCAGCATCGCCGGCACCGCGACGATGCTCATCACGCGCCCCATCCGCTGCGGGCCGGCGGCCTCGGCCATCATCAGCTGGCCGATCGGCAGGATCATCCCGCCGCCGACGCCCTGGATCACGCGGAACACGATCAGCTCGGTGGTCGAGGTGGCCAGCCCGCACAGAGCCGAGCCGGCGGTGAACAGGACGAGCGAGGTGAGGTAGACCTGCTTGGCGCCGAAGCGCCGCGCCGCCCAGCCGGTGACCGGGATCACGGCGGCGAGCGACAGCATGTAGCCGGTCACCACCCACTGGATCTCGGCGATCGACGAGTGCAGCTCGTGGCCGAGCGTGGCCAGCGCGACGTTGACGATCGTCGTGTCGAGGATCGACATGATCGAGCCGACGATCACGACGGCGCTGATGCGCCAGACGATGGCGTCGATGCGGTGCTCGCGTGCAGCTCATCCAGGCTCCTAGAGGTTAGGCACCGAATCTGAGGTACCTGAAAGATTAGGCGACCGAATCGTGCTCGGGTCAGACCCGGCCCGAGCCGGCCGCGTCGGGGCCGTATCGGCGCGTACCGCCTGGCCTCAAGACCCCGCGCCGTCTATCGTGCAGGGGCGACATGACGACGTTCGCCGACCTCGGGCTCGCGCCCGACATCCTCGAGGCGATCCGCGACGTCGGCTACGAGTCCCCCAGCCCGATCCAGGAGCAGGCGATCCCGCCGCTGCTCGAGGGCTCCGACGTGATCGGCCAGGCCCAGACCGGCTCCGGCAAGACGGCGGCCTTCGGCCTGCCGATGCTCCAGTACGTCGATCCGTCCGAGCAGGAGGTCCAGGGCCTCGTCCTGACGCCGACCCGCGAGCTCTGCATCCAGGTCACGCAGGCGCTGCGCGCCTACGGCAAGCGCAAGGGCGTCGACGTCGTCGCCGTCTTCGGCGGCGCGCCGATCCGCACCCAGCAGGCGCAGCTGCGCGCCGGCGGCCACGTCGTCGTCGGCACCGTCGGGCGGGTCAAGGACCTGATCTCGCGCCACTCGCTGATGCTCCACTCGTGCCGGTTCGTCGTCCTCGACGAGGCCGACGAGATGCTCGACCTCGGCTTCCTCGAGGACGTCGAGCGGATCCTCGCGCTGACCCCGTCGAGCCGCCAGACGGCGCTGTTCTCGGCCACGATGCCGCCGGAGATCCGGCGGCTGGCCGACCAGTACCTGTACGACCCGGTGACGATCAAGGTCAAGACGGCGACGCTGACCGTCGACACCGTCGAGCAGTTCGCGCTCGAGGTCAAGCGCGCGCGAGAAGGCCGACCGGCTCGTCGAGGTGCTCGAGGCCGAGCGGCCCGAGCAGGCGATCGTGTTCGTGCGCACGAAGATCCGCTGCGACCAGCTCTACCGGACGCTGCGCGACCGCGGCATGAACGTCAAGGCGCTGCACGGCGACATGACCCAGGGCTCGCGCGACGGCGTGATGATCTCGTTCAAGGACGGGCGGCTGCCGCTGCTGGTGGCCACCGACGTCGCCGCCCGCGGGCTCGACATCGCCGGCGTCTCGCACATCATCAACTTCGACGTGCCGACCTCGCCCGACGTGTACGTGCACCGGATCGGCCGGACCGGCGCGGGTCGGCCGCAGCGGCCGCGCGATCACCTTCTACGAGCCCCGCCAGCGGCGCGAGATCCAGGCGATCGAGAAGCACGCGGGCGTCAAGCTCTCGCCGTGGGTCGAGGACGCGCACGTCGCGCCGACGCCGGTCCAGCCGCGGCCCGCGCCGGCACTCCAAGCCGCACGTCTCGGTCAACGGCGACGGTCCCGGCGCGCAAGCTGATCGTCTCCGGCGGCCGCGCCGCCGGGCTCGAGCCCTCGGACATCATCCACGCGATCACCGCCGCCACCGGCCTCGACGGCGAGTCGGTCCGCAACGTCCGCGTGCTCGAGCGCTTCGCGTTCGTCGAGGTGCCCGAGAGCGAGGCTCGAGCGGGTCGTCGAGCAGGTCAGCGGCACCGAGGTCCGGGGCCACGCGCTCCGGCTCGAGCCGACGCGAGCCTGAGCCGTTCGCGCCCGGACCGCGTAGGCTCGCATGCATGAGCACAGCCAACATGCACACCACCCACGGCACGATCGCGCTCGAGCTGTTCGACGACGACGCGCCGAAGACGGTCGCGAACTTCCGCAAGCTGGCCGCCGACGGCTTCTACGACGGGATCATCTTCCACCGCGTGATCCCCGACTTCATGATCCAGGGCGGCTGCCCGCAGGGCACCGGCACCGGCGGCCCCGGCTACACAGTTCGAGGACGAGATCAACCACCACAAGGTCGTCCGCGGCGCGCTGGCCATGGCCAACGCCGGACCGAACACGAACGGCTCGCAGTTCTTCATCGTCACCACCGACAGCGCGCCCTGGCTCGACGGCAAGCACACCGTGTTCGGCCAGGTCACGCGCCGGGATGGACGCCGTCGACGCGATCGAGGCGCTCGCCCACCGGCGACCGCGACCGGCCGACTGGAGCCGCCGACAGATCGAGTCGATCGAGCTCGACCCGGCAGTAGAGCGCGCCGTCCGCCGCTCGCCATCGCGTCGAGTCCCGGTCGCCAGACCTGGCAATCGGCCAGCGTGATCGCGGTACGGTCGGCGATGAGCAACAACGACACGCGCTTCTGGCACCCGTTCGCCGACATGGGCGCCGTCCGCAGCGCGAGCTCGTGATCGAGCGCGGCGAGGACGTGTGGGTGTGGGACACGGACGGCACGCCGCTACCTCGACGCCACCGCGAGCCTGTGGTACGCCAACGTCGGCCACGGCCGCCGCGAGATCGCCGAGGCGGTCGCCGCGCAGATGTCGCGAAGCTCGAGGCGTACTCGGGGTTCGGCGACTTCGCCAACCGCGCCCGCGCTCGAGCTCGCCGAGATGCTCGCCGCAGCGGGCGCCGATGCCCGCGCGGGTGTTCCTGGGCTCCGGCGGAGGCGACGCCGTCGACACCGCCGCCAAGCTCGCCCGGCGCTACTGGTACGAGTCAGGGAGCCCGACCGCACGCTGCTGATCAGCCGCACCGCCGGCTACCACGGCACCCACGGGTTCGGCACCGCGCTGGCCGGGATCCCCGCCAACCGCGTGGGCTTCGGGCCGCAGGTCGAGACGCTCCAGGTCCAGCACGACTCGCTCGAGGCGATGGCGGCCGCGATCGAGCGGGCCGGAGCCGAGCGGATGGCCGCCGATCTTCGTCGAGCCTGTGATCGGCGCCGGCGGCGTGCTATCCGCCGGTCGACGGCTACATCGAGGGCGCTCGCCGAGCTCGTGCGACCGCACCGGGATCCTGCTCGTGATCGACTCGGTGATCTGCGGCTTCGGCCGGCTCGGGAGCTGGTTCGGGATGCGAGCGCTTCGGGCGTCAAGCCGGCGATGATCACGTTCGCCAAGGGCGTCACCAGCGGCTACCTGCCGCTCGGCGGCGTCGTCGTCTCCGACCGCGTGGCCGAGCCGTTCTGGAGCGCCCCGGGCGGACCGGTGCTTCGCCACGGCGCCGACCTACGCCGGGCCATGCCACCTGCTGCGCGGCGGCGATCGCCAACATCGGGCCTGCTCGAGCGCGACGGGCTGCTCGCAGCGCGGGCGAGAGAACGAGCAGCGCGCTGCTCGAGGCGCTGAGCCGCTGGCCGAGGACGAGGCTGTGGCCGAGGTTCGCGGCGGCGTCGGCACTGCTGGCCGCGGTGGAGCTGTCGGCCGAGACGTGCTCGAGCGGATCCGGGCGCGGTCGGCAACGGTCGATGGCCGCCCGCGAGGCGGGCGTGCTCGTGCGCCCGCTGGCCGCGCGGCATCGCCGTCTCCCCGCCGCTGACCGCCGACGAGGAGCACTTCGGCATGATCGCCGAGGCGATCGCGCACGGGCTGCGAGGCTCCACGCACGCGCCGCCAGCGGATGAGCGACGCTCCCGCGCGGGCGACTCCGGCCACGTGCCGGACGCCGCGGCGAGGCGAGCCTGCCGCTCGCGGGGATCCGGGTGCTCGACCTCTCGCGGGTCCTCGCGGGCCCGTATTGCACGATGCTCCTCGCCGATCTCGGCGCCGACGTGATCAAGGTCGAGCGGCCCGGCTCGGGCGACGAGACGCGCACCTGGGGGCCGCCATTCGACGGCGGCGAGGCCACCTACTACCTGTCGCTCAACCGGGGCAAGCGCAGCGTCGCACTCGACCTCGCCGACGAGCGCACTCGCCCCGCCGTCCAGCGGCTGGTGCAGAGCGCGGACGTCGTCGTCGAGAACTTCAGTCCGGCGGGGCCGAGCGGCTCGGGCGTCGGCTATGAGGACGTGCGCGCGCTGCGCCCCGACGCTCATCTATTGCTCGATCACCGGGTTCGGGTCCGGCCGCGCACCCGCACGGGCCGGCCCGGCTACGACTTCATCGCTCCAGGCCGAGTGGGGGCTGATGAGCATCACCGGCGATCCCGGCGGGCTGCCGACCAAGGCCGGCGTCGCCATCGTCGACGTCCTCGTGCGGCGTCCACGCGGCCGCCGGAATCCTCGCTGCGCTGCGCGCCCGCGAGGCGACCGGCGAGGGCCGGCGGCTCGAGGTCTCGCTGCTCGACGCGGGCCTCGCCGGGCTCGTGAACGTCGCCCAGGCTGCGCTCAGCACCGGGAACGAGGCCGGCCGCTATGGCAACGCGCACGCGAGCATCGTCCCGTACGAGCCGTTCGAGACCGCCGACGGGTGGATCGGCGGTCGCGGCGCCCAACGACGGGCTTTGGCAGGGGCTGTGCGAAGCGCTCGAGCGCCCCGACCTCGCCGGCGACGAGCGCATGCGCCTCCAACGCGGGGCGCGTCGCACACCGCGAGGAGCTCGTCGCAGCGCTGGGGGAGACGTTCCGGACGCGCTCCGCGCAGAAGTGGCTCGAGCGGCTGGCGGCCCGCGGCGTGCCGGCCGGGATCGTCCGCGGCGTGCGCGAGGCGTTCTCCGCCGCGGCCCGCGCCGGGGACCCGGCCACGGTGCTCGTCGAGCACCCCACGATCGGCGAGCTGCCGCTCGTGCGCAGTCCGATCCGCCTGCTTCCGCCGTCCTCGCAGCCGCCGCTGGCGCCGCCGCTGCTCGGGCAGCACACCGAGGAGGTGCTCCGCGAGCTGGGGATCGACCCTCGGGTAGCCTTCGACTGACCGGCGGGCGAACGAGGAGACACAGTGGCGAGTGCCGAGCAGCAGACCGAGGCGGGGGCAACGGCGCCCGGGATCCGGGCGGGATCCCGGTCGAGAACCCCGCCACGGGCGAGCTCGTCGCGACCGTTCCGAGCCTCGACTCCGAGGAGATGCGCGCGCTCGCCGCGCGGGCCCGGGCCGCACAGCCCGGCTGGGACGCGCTCGGCTTTGACGGCCGGGCGGCGGTGCTACGGCGCGCACGGAAGTGGATGCTTGACAACGCCGAGCGCGTTCTCGACGTGGTCGTCTCGGAGACCGGGAAGACGCAGGAGGACGCTCAGCTCTCGGACTTCGGCTACACGGTCACGGCGCTCGGGTTCTGGGCCAAGCACGCTCCCCGGTACCTGGCCGACGAGCGCGTTCCATCATGGACAAGCCCGGTGGCGATCGGCAAGCGGCTCGTGATCCGCTACGCGCCGGTCGGCGTGGTCGGGGTGATCGGGCCGTGGAACTTCCCGATCGCGAACTCGTTCGGCGACTGCATCCCGGCGCTGGCCGCAGGGAACAGCGTCATCCTCAAGCCGAGCGAGGTGACGCCTCTGTCGTCGCTGCTGATGGAGGAGATGCTGCGCGAGTGCGGGCTCCCCGAGGACGTGTTCCAGGTCGCCACCGGCGATGGGCTCGACCGGCCAGGCGCTGATCGGCGCCGTCGACTGCGTGATGTTCACCGGCTCGACACGCACAGGCAAGGCGGTGATGAAGGCCGCCGCCGACGCGCTCGTCCCCTGCTACCTCGAGCTCGGCGGCAAGGACCCGATGATCGTGTGCGCCGACGCCGACGTCGAGCGCGCCGCCAACGCCGCCACGTTCTACTCGATGAACAACGCCGGCCAGGTGTGCATCTCGGTCGAGCGCGTGTACGTCGAGGCGCCCGTGTACGACGAGTTCGTGACCCGCGTGAGCGAGAACGTGCGCCGGCTGCGCCAGGGGCCCCGCCGGCGGCCCCGGCAGCGTCGACGTCGGCGCGGTGATCTTCCCGCCCCAGATCGACATCGTCGAGGAGCACGTGCGCGATGCCGTCGCGAAGGGGGCCCGGGTGCTGGTCGGCGGCCATCGCCGCCCAGGCCCGGGCCGGTTCTACGAGCCGACCGTGCTCGTCGACGTCGACCACACGATGGCGATCATGCAGGAGGAGACGTTCGGCCCGACGCTGCCGATCATGAAGGTCGCCGACGCCGAGGAGGGCGTGCGGCTCGCCAACGACTCGCCGTACGGCCTTCAGGCGAGCGTGTGGACGCGGGACGTGCGCCGCGGCGAGGCGCTCGCCCGCCAGGTCGAGGCCGGCGTCGTGTGCGTCAACGACGCCCAGATCAACTACTCCGTCGCTCAACCTGCCGATGGGCGGCTGGAAGGCCTCCGGGCTCGGGAGCCGCCACGGCGCCGGCGGGATCCGCAAGTACACGAAGGTCCAGTCGCTGTTCGTGACCCGCCGCGCGCTCAAGCGCGAGCCGTTCATGTTCCCCTACCGGGCGCGCCGCACGCTGCTGCTGCGGCGGGTGTTCAAGCTCCTGTACGGGCACGGGCGGTGAGCCGGCCGGCCAGCGCGCGGGCTCGATGCTGGCGCTCGCGCTCGGGCTCTGCTCGTCGCTGTGCTGGGGCGTTGCCGATTTCGTCGGCGGCACTCGGGCGCGGCGGCTGCCGCTGCTGCGGGTGATGCTCGTCAGCCAGGCGGTCGGCTTCGTCGGCGCGACCGGGCTCGTCATCATCCACGGACGGCGCCGCCAGACCTCGTGCAGCTGCTGCCGGCGGTGGGCGGCGGGGTCGCCGGGGTCATCGCGCTGACCGCGTTCTACCGGGCGCTGGCGATCGGGACGATGAGCATCGTGGCGCCGATCTCCGCCAGCGCGGTGGCGGTGCCGGTGATCGTCGGCATCGCCGGCGGAGACCACCCGGCGGGCCTCCAGGTGGCCGGGATCCTGGCCGCGGTGCTCGGGGTCGTGCTCGCCAGCCGCGAGGACGATCAGGCGCTCGCACGAACATCCCGTCTCGCGCACGAGCATCCTGCTCGCTCTGCTGGCCGCGCTCGGGTTCGGCACGTTCTTCGTCGGGTTGCGGGCGAGCGCGCGCCACGACGTCGTGTGGGCGCTGTTCGCCCAGCGCGGGCGCCGGCGGTGGCGATGCTGACCGGCGCCGCGATCGCGCTGCGCCCGCCGGGCCTGCGGGAGATCGGACGGGCCCCGTCGCTGATCGTGATGGGCGTTCTCGACCTGTCGGCCAACGGCCTCTACGCGATCGCCACCCGCCACGGCCTGCTGAGCGTCGTGGCGGTCGCCTCCTCGCTGTATCCGCTGGCCACGGTGCTGCTGGCCCGGATCGTGCTCGGGGAGCGGGTGCGGCGGATCCAGGAGGTCGGGATCGTCGCGGCGCTGGCCGGGGTGGCTCTGATCGCCGCGGGGTGAGACGGCGGCCGGTGGGGGACCGAAGTCCCCCACCGGTCACGACTGCTGCCGTCTAGTTGGTGCAGGTCGCCTCGGGGCTGCCGTCCCCGGCCGGAGTGCACATGTTCCCGCTCCACGTGTTCGCCGTCAGGCCGGTTCCGCTGCCGGAGGACTGGTCCTCCGCGTCGTAGTGGCTGTTGTTCTGCGAGCGATGTTGGTCGATGAACGTGTTGTTCGCCGCCTGGTCCGTGGTGTCGGCCATGGATCCCGTCGTGCACGGTTCGAATTCGACGTGTTGTTCGACTCACCTGGTTGCCCGCTGCTCGACCCTGGTTCACGGTGATGCCCGACGTCCCGTTGTACGGGTTGATCGCCGACGTAGATGCCGTCGGCCTTGCTCGCCATTCGGTGATGTTGCCGGATACGACTGGCGCCGATCGTCTCGAGCAGCGCGATGCCCGAGATCGGCGCTGGTGCTCGACCGCGTTGCCGGTCACGGTCGCGGTTCCGCCCGGCTGGTCGGCGCCGTCGAGGACGATTCCGTCACCGACGCCGTTTCCGACGGGGACCTTCGAGGACCCGCGGCTGGCCCGTGTTGTTGGTGCCGTTGGTTCGACCGATGTTGTTCTGTGATCGTTCCAGGTCGCCCTGGGACGCGGCGGCACGTGCCCGAAGCCGCCGGGGAACCACAGCGTGTAGACGTTCGTCGTCGTTCTGCTTCACCGTGGCGTGCCGTTGATCGTCGAGCGTTGCCGGCGTTGATCGCGAGGATGCCCGGCCGCCGTCGTGTACGAGTCTCCCGGACTGCGTAACGCCGGCGAGGTGTAGCTGTTCTTCTGTGACCGCTCGTCTGGTGATCGAGGCGTCCGCGCCGAAGACTTCGATGCCGTTCTGGGCCGATCACGCCGGTCGCGCCGTTGCCGTTCACGTTCGAGCCACTGATCGTGCACGATCGTTCCCGACGTCCTCGCAGGTGATCCCGTTCTTCTGGTACTGTGTTCACGTTCACCTTGCTCATCGTGACGTTGCTGGCGGGCCACGCTGATGGGAGCCACCCACACGCTTGGGTCGCCGTTGCCACCGAGGGAGCCGTCGAGCTCGAGTCGGTCGCGACGTACACCCCGCCGTTCAGGCCCGGCTGGCAGCCGCCCAAGCTGCCGGACAGCTGCTCGCACGCTCGCACCGGTCGTTCCCATCATCGTGCCGCCGGCGTCGCGGTAGTAGACACCCGAGTAGTCGCTCGCTGCAGTCGGTGAACGACGTGTTCGCTCCGGTCCGGCGAGCCGTTGACCTGCATCGTTGCTCAGGTTCCCGGCCGTGACACCCGGCTCGACCATGACGATCACAGCCCTGCGGGGTGCTCGTGCTGATCGGTGTCGCTGTCTCCGGACGTCGTCAGCGACGTCGGCTCGATGATCGGTCGCCGCCGTGCGCCGTCGCAGGCGGCGCCCTTGATCGTGATGTTCTTGGTGATATCGAGCTGCTCGGGATACATCGCCCTTGGTCGACCTGGATCGTGTCACCCGACTGGGCCACGCTCAGGGCGTAGCCGATCGTCCTGCACGGATGGGTCGCCAGCCGGCATGTTGCCGGCGTCGCTGCCGGTCGCGCCGTTGACGTGCAGCGTGGCTGCCGTCGTCGTGATGGCGAGGCGGCTGGCGGTGGTGTGACGTGCGATCGCGTGGCTGGCGCGGGCCGGATGCGGCGCCATCGACGGCCGCGGGGCCGCCTGGGCGACCGCTCCGGTGGACAGGGCCGCGACTGTGACCGCCACTCCGACTGTGGACGCCCGTCGCCACCCGCGGGCGACGGGACCAGACGCCAAGGCGTCATGAACACTTGGTTTGTGCATACGTGGATGCCCCCTCGTTTGGGAAGGGTGAACCGCAGACGCGGGTTCACCCGATCGATGATGTTGCCGCTACTTATGAACGAGAACCGGCCACGTCTGACCAGCGATTACCCCTGGCCGATTCGCTCTCCCCTGCCGGGAGACGCCGCACGCTAGCGACGCGCGCGGCGTAAGTCAACGACCTATTTGAAGCTTGTCAGAAATCGGTCAGCGGTGCGGCGCGACCCCGTCAGCCTCCGGTCGGCGATCCCGACCTCCTGGACGACGCCGTGCCGGACCTTGAGCACGCCGCTCGGCCCGCGGCCCCGGATCACGTACCAGACGTTGCGCCCGATCCGGAAGTGGTAGCTCGGGTGCAGCCGCCGGATCGCCCGGGAGAGCTTGGTCTGAGGCCGGATCCCGCGCAGCGCGTAGAAGCGGTCGGAGGTGAGCGCGATGATCACCCGGCCGCGCACGCGGTGGCGCTGCCCGCGGTGCAGCGAGCGCAGCAGCCGGGCCGATGGGTAGCCGGCGCGGATCCCGCCGCCGGACAGGCAGAAGAAATCCCAGTCGGAGTGATGGCGGGTGGAGAAGTTCGACAGCTCCTCGCGGGCGTGGCCCGCGCGGCTGGCCGAGCCCGATCACGCCGAGGTGGCCGCGGGCCAGCCGGCCGCTCGGGGCCGGGCACGACCGCATCGTCGAGGCGCCGCCGGGGAGGCTGGTCGGGTCGGGCCACAGACTCGCCGGCACCCGCAGCACGTAGAAGCCGCTGCCGCCGTCCGTGTACCAGATCTCGCGCCGCTCGGGTGCGAACGCCGGCTTCGACATCGCGAAGTTGCTGCCGTTGTAGCCGTTCTCGTCGGCAGCCTTGGGCGGCGCCACGAAGTAACCGATCTCCTTGGGATGAAGCGGGTCGCGGATGTCGAACACGCGCAACCCCGAGGTGATGAACGAACACGCGACGATCTCGGGGTCGACCTCGCGGGGCACGCTGCAGTAGTGGGCGGCGTAGCTCTGGGCGGGGTTGAGCGTGCCGGGATCGCCGGAGGCCTCGTGGTGCTGGGCGGGCTGGTCGACCTGCGAGGCGGAGGTTCGAGACCACCCGGGGGTGCTGCTCGTCGGCGATGTCGATGATCCGGGCCGCGCCGACGGTGTCCGGGGGGGTGGTGGCGTTGAAGCGGAACGCGTACTCGTCGAACTCGAGGATGTACGGATGCCCAGACACCGTGATCGGGATCGCGTTCTGCGGAATGGTCACCGAGTTCCACGTCAGCCGGCTGATCTCCCGGGCCTGGGGGTTCGGCGTGCGGTTCTGGATCTGGCGAGGTGTCGAGGATCAGCAGCTGGCCGTTGATCGGGTCGGCCACGTAGGCGCGGTCGCCGTCGTCGCTGAGCGTCAGCCCGTGCGAGTACTCGTTGCCCTGCCAGATCGCCTTCGGGTGGGTCGGGTCGGTGACGTCGATCGCGGTGATCGACTTGACCGAGGTGCCGGCCGCGTAGAACGTGTTGCCGTCGGGGGAGAAGTTGCCCTCGTGTCCGAACCGCGCCAGCGAGCTGCGTCGAGTCGAGTACCGGGTGGCGGCAGTCGGCGGCCACGCTGTAGATCGAGACGAGGCCGGGCTGGGTGGCCGGGTTGCCGAGCACGGCGGCGAGCAGCCCGCGCTGAGCGTTGAGGCTGAGCGACTCATGCGGCGACATCATCGGCGGCTCGGTCAGCGTGTCGGTCTGGACCGGGTGCGCGGGGTCGGTCATGTCGAGCACGGCGACGCCGAGCGACGGGCCTCCGAGGTTGATCGCGTTGGTCGGGAACAGGAGCGCGGTGTCGTAGAACGCGCACTCGTGGCCCTGGCTGTCGATGTACCGGAACACCTTGAAGCCGCCCGTCTGACCCTGGTGCCCGATCAACGTGAGATTGCAGTTGTAGCCCTTGGCCGCGGCGGGGGCGGCGAGCTCGGCAGCGGTCACCCGCCCGTCGATCGGATCGCCGACTGGGTTCGACCCCGGCCCGCACGTGGGCGGAGGCGTCGCCGTCAGCGGCGGCTCGGCGTTCTGCTGCACCGGCGCCGTGGCCGGCGTCTGGCCGGTCCCCTGGCTCAGTGCGAGCGGCAGGTCGGTCGGCGGGTTGAGCGCGGACGGCAGCGGAAGCGCCCCGCGGGCGGCCTGATGGGAGCCGAGCGCCAGCCACGCGGCCGCCGAGGCGAGCGCGACCGTCAGGAGAGCGAGCAGGCGGGTCATCGCACGGCCCTCCAGGGCGCGAACGCGTTCTCGGAGCCCTCAAGCGCCGGCGCCAGCTCCGGGTGGTGGCGGCGGATGACGTCGCCGAACAGGTTGTCCTCCACCCACTCGATCCCCTCGGGCGTGTACACCTCGGGCGAATAGTCGTTGGTGAAGAACCGGTCGGACTTGAGGCGGCGCGACGCCATCAGGATGAAGATCCGGAAGGCCGTGTCGCTGAAGCCGAACCCGGGCGGCGGCTGCTCGCCGAGCAGGCCCACCTGGGTGTCGACCTTGTCGATGTCGCCCCGGTAGACGTCCTTGATCTGCGCGTTCCACTCCGGGTTCGGGGTGAGGTCCTCGAAGCTCTCGATCCGCCGCTTGCGGAGCTTTTCGCGGAAATCGTTGTAGCGCGGCACCCCGCGCTCGCGGTCGCGCAGGATGTCGACGGTCCCGAGATCGACCCGGTCGCCATTCGCGCGCGTGTGGTTGCGCAGCGCGTTCGGGTGGTTGTGCAGGGTGATCGCGCCCGGATGGGCGAGGCCCGAGCGAGTAGATCCAGTTGTTCATCCCGTACTCGTCGAGCTTGGCCCGCGTGCCGTGGCCCTGGATTGGCTCAAAGTCGATGTCGACCACGCTTGGAGTCGTCCGTGCACGAGCGGATCTGGTAGTCGTCGGGGAGAAGCGGGTGCATCCGGTAGACGGACACGAACTCGCTGGTGATCGAGTACGGGGCGGTGTGGTGGTCGAGCGGCGAGCCGACGATCCCGGAGATCAGCTCGCCCGAGCCGATGTGGCCGAACGTCTTCTTCACCCACTTCGGCAGCACCCCGTACCAGTTGGCGTTCATCGCCCGGTGCAGCGCCGGGTGGTTGAGGATCCCGGGGGTCCACTCGATCGTGTGGATCTTCGCGATCAGCGCCGCGTTGACCAGCCGCGCGGTGAGGAACAGCTTCTCGTCGTCCCAGGTCGGGTTGTGGCCCTTGAGCATGTCGCAGATCGCGTTGTGCTCGCGCGCGAACAGCGTGTGCATGATCGCCAGGCCGACCCAGTAGTTGTCGTTGAAGCCGGTGAGGTCGATCCCGTGCAGGCCGGTCGCCGTCTCCTCGGGCAGCCGCCCGTCGTCGGTCATCGACAGCTTGCCGTCCTCGCCGGAGCGGAGCATCCGGTTGCGCTCCTCGGTCGAGCCGTACAGCTGCGAGCCGTCCCACCACGGGGTGACCTTGTTGACGTACGTCGGCGGGAGCTTGCCGCCTGCGTTCGTCGAGTCGGGGCTCGTGCGCTTGACCTCCATCGCATCGCCGCCCCAGTCGTCATCGGGGGAGAGCGGGATCTGAAGGAACTCGGTCTCCGAGTTGTCGCCGTGGCTGAACCAGTCATGGTTCTGGAACTGCAGCCAGCAGGCGGCGAGCACGTTGAGCGACGTGGCGGGCTTGAAGCTGTCCCGGCTCAGCAGGTGGTTCGAGACCTCCCGCGGGCTCGGGTCGAGCATGTCCTGCTCTTCCGGGTAGGTGGCGTCGAGGGGGACGTTGCGCCCGAACCGGGTGCCGGTCTTGCCCATCGCCGGGTGCTCGGGGTCGGTCTGCGAGCCGTCGTAGGTGCGGTACGCGGGGGGCTCGGCGGTGACCGCCACGCCCGATCCGTTCTCCGGTGCCTCCGTGTCGTACAGGTTGAACCGCCGCAGGTCCTCCCGGAAGTGCGCCAGCTGCAGCAGCTGAGCCGGCAGCGGCAGCTGCCACCAGTCGACGCCGCGATCGACGAGATCGAGCCCGCTGCGCGCCACGCGCTGGACGACGCCCTTGGTGATGTCTCCCGGCTTGTACGACGGCATCGGCGATCTCCTCACGGCGGCGGCGGGGCTGGTCTGGCGGCAGTCTAACTCCGGGAACTGGAGCAAAGCGGCAACCAGTGCGGGCGCTCAGCGGTTGAGGCAGGCGGGCACCTGGAGGGCCTGCCAGGCGCCGTTCTCGCTCGTCTCGAGCGGGGCGAGCTGGGACTCGAGGGTCTTCATCGCGATCACGGGGTCGAGGCCGTGGTGGAGGTGGCGGACGGCGGCCTTCATCGCGGCGAGCTTGCCGCGGAAGGCGGTGAGCGAGATGTCGTAGACCTGGGCGAGGTCGCTCGGCGGGTGCAGGGCCTTGAGCCTGCGGTACTCGGGCTCGAGCACGGCGATCCCCCGGGCGACGAATGCGGCCCCGCCGGACGGCTTCGACGGTTGAGGGATCCGGTCGGCCTGCCGGGAGGCCAGCGTGCAGGCCCGCGTCGCGGTGGCGCGGAGCTGCCTGTCGGACAGCTCGACCGACCCGCCGCACCCGGCCACGACCCACGCGACAACGCACACGGCCGCGAGCCCGGCCGCCACCTGCCGGCGTCCTCACCGCAGCGCCACTCCGAGCAGCCGCTCGAGCTCCGCGATCGAAGCGCCGGCGTCGACGTGGTGGATCGTCGCCATCCCGAGCGACGCGGCCGGCTGAAGGTTCGCCTCGACGTCGTCGATGAACACGCACTGCCCGGTCTCGAGCCCGATCCGCCGGGCGCCGAGCTCGTAGATCTCCGGCGAGGGCTTGCGAAGCCCGACCTCGGCCGAGATCACGATGGCGTCGAACAGCTCGGCGAGCCGCCCACGGTCATAGCGCTTCGTGCCCCACGAGTTCGACAACAGCCCGGTGCGGATCCCGGCTCGGCGCGCACGCAGAACCGCCGTCTGCATCACGGCGTCGGGGTAGGTGCCGGCGAACAGGCGGCGGATCATCCCGGCCGGCTCCGCCACGCCGATCTTCGCCCCGAGTCGCTGCTCGAACTCCTCCTCCGGGAGCGTTCCCGTCTCCAGGCCGACGAGCAGCTCGTGACACTCCGGGTCGCGCTTGATCAGCCGGCCGACGGTCCTCGGGTCGAGCCCCTCGGCGCGGCAGAAGGCGAGGAACGAGCCGGACAGGTTCTGGGTCAGGACGCCGCCGTAGTCGACGAGCAGCCCCGGACGGTGTCCGTTGTCCGCGTCCTCAGAATCCATTCCGCGTCACGTCGAGCGCCCGCTGGGCCAGCTCCAGCACGCCCTCGCCGAACGACTTGAGGTACGGATCGTCGGTCGAGCCCTCGACCGCGCGCTTGTAGTTGCCCTCCATGAACACAACCGCCTTCCAGAGCGCGAGCGCGACGTACCAGTCGAGCGCCGGCATCGAGCGGCCCGAGCGCTCCTCGTAGCGGGCGATCAGCTCCTGCCGCTCGGGGAACCCGTCGAGCGTCGTGACGCTGTTCAGGTTGAAGCGCTTGCTGACCCGGTCGCCGGGCCGGGCCCAGTGGATCATCATGTAGCCGACGTCGGCGAGGGGGTCGCCGATCGTCGCCATCTCCCAGTCGAAGATCGCCTTCAGGCGGGCCGGCGCCGCCCCGTCGTACATCGTGTTCCCAAGCCGGTAGTCGCCGTGGACGATCGTGGCCGGCGGCGACTCGGGCATGTTGTCCGACAGCCAGCGCCCGATCTGCTCCACCTCGGGCACCTCGCGGGTCTGGTTGTGCTGCCACAGGCCGGTGAACCGCCGCAGCTGGCGCTCGAGGTAACCGGTCGGCTTGCCGAACCCGTCGAGCCCGAGCGACGTCCAGTCGGCCGCGTGGACTTCGACCAGCGCGTCGATCAGCTCGTCGGCGATCCGCCGCCGCTCCGCCGGGTTGTCGAGCTTTGCCGGGACCTTGGTCGTGATCACCTCGCCCTCGATCCGCTCCATCACGTAGAACGGCGCCCCGATCACGCTCTCGTCGTCGCACACCGCCAGCACGCGCGGGCAACGAATCGGCGTCGGCTCCATCGCGCGCAGCAGCCGCGCCTCGCGGAGCACGTCGTGGGCGCTCGGGGGCAGCGGGCCGCGCGGCGGCCGGCGCAGGATCACTCCGGTCGAGAGCTCGAAGGTCACGCACGAGTGGCCCTCGCCGACCGGCACGGCGTCGAGATCGGCCGGCGCCTCGAGGCCCCCGTCGACGAGGAACGACCGCAGCGGGTCGATCACGAGCAGCGGGGGGCGGGAGTTGGCGGCCGCCTCATCGTGGGTGCGGACCACGTCGTCCGGTGCCAGCGTGGCGCTCATCGGACAGCGCAGCCTACCGCCCGCGGCCGGGTGAACAGTGCGTGAACAACCGCGGCGGCTGTTGGGTCGAGCCTGGAGCGGCTGCGACAATCGCGGCATGGACGACCACTCGCGGGGCTCGGTGCTGGTCGTCGACGACGAGCCGACGATCGCCGAGGTCGTCGTCCCGCTATCTGGAGCGGGCGGGCTACCGCACGAGCGTCGCCGCCGACGGGCTGCAGGCGATCGAGGCCGCCGCGACGGACCGGCCGGACCTCGTCGTGCTCGACCTGATGCTCCCCGGGATCGACGGCCTCGAGGTGATGCGCCGCCTGCGCGAGCAGCATCGCCGAGCGGACCGCGGTGATCCTGCTGACCGCCAAGGGGGAGGAGTCCGACCGGGTGATCGGGCTGCGGCTCGGCGCCGACGACTACGTCGTCAAGCCGTTCTCGCCGGCAGAGCTCGTCGCGCGCGTCGACGCCGTCCTGCGCCGGATCGACTCCGACTCCCGCGCGCGAGGCGCCGATCGAGCTCTCGGACATGACGATCGACCCCGGCGCCCGGCGGGTGTTCGTGCGCGGCGAGGAGGCCCAGCTCACCCAGCGCGAGTTCGACGTGCTGCTGTTCCTCGCCCGCCACCCGGGCCAGGTGTTCTCGCGCAACCAGCTGATGGACGCGGTCTGGCAGTACTCGTTCTACACCGACACCTCGACCGTCACCGTCCACATCCGCCGGCTGCGGGCGAAGATCGAGGCCGATCCCGAGCAGCCCCAGCACATCCAGACGGTGTGGGGCGTCGGCTACCGGTTCCAGCCATGAGGGGCGCTCAGCGCATCGCGTCGCGGGCCCGCGGGTGGGCCGGCTCGCTGCCGCGGCAGTTCGCGCTGGCGGTGGCGATCGCGGTCGCGCCCGTGCTCGTGGCGCTCGTCGTGATCGGGGCGCTGATGATCGTCTCCGACCACGCCGCTCTCGTGGTCGCCGTGATCGTGGCCGCGGCCGGAGTCGTGGCGATGCTCGCCGCCAAGCTCGTCGGCGACGGGATCCTGCGCGACGTTGACGGCGATCCGCGACGGGCTGACGGCCGTCGGCCGCGGCGAGCGCGACGTCGAGATCCGCACCGCGGCGCGCGACGAGCTGGCGGAGCTGGCCGCTGCGGCGAACGCGATGATCGAGCGCCTGCGGGCCGAGGAGGCGGCGCGCGATCAGTCCGACAGCGCCCGCCGCGATCTCGTCGCCGCCGTCTCGCACGACCTGCGCACCCCGATCACCTCGCTGCGGCTGCTCGCCGAGGCGGTCGGGGACGAGGTCGTCGACGAGGAGGTCCGCCGCCAGTACATCGAGCGGATGCGCACCCACATCGACGCGCTGAGCGCGCTGATCGACGACCTGTTCGAGCTCTCCCGGCTCGAGGCCGGGGACATCAACTGGTCGCTCGAGCGGGTGCCGCTGTCCGAGCTCGTCGGCGAGACGGTCGAGGCGATGCGCGTGCAGGCCGACCGCAAGGGCGTGGCCGTCACCGCCGAGGTCCCGGACGCGCTCGGCCCCGCGCGCGCCAACCCGGAGAAGCTCCAGCGCGTGCTGTTCAACCTGATCCAGAACGCGATCCGCCACACGCCGGCCGACGGCAGCGTCGTCGTGCGGGCCGAGCCGGTGGCCGACCGGATCGAGATCGAGGTCGCCGACACCGGCGACGGAATCGCGCCGGAGGAGCGCGAGCACGTATTCACCGCGTTCTACCGCGGCGGCGCCGACGCCGCGCGCACGAGCGCCGGCGCCGGGCTCGGGCTGGCGGTCTCGCGGGCGATCGTCGAGGCGCACGGCGGGCGGATCTGGCTCCCCGAGACCGCCGGAGGGGACGCGGGTGCGGTTCAGCCTGCCCGCGGCTGCCTGATCGGCCGGCGAACGGCGCGGCGCTCCGCGCGGTCGCCGCGACGCGTCAGGCGCTCCGCGCGGTGAGGGGTCAGGCGGCCAGCGCCGGCACGGCGTCGATCACGCCGTCGAAGCGCCAGCCAAGGAGCTGCTCTTCGCCGCCGGCCAGCCCGACCACGGTCGCGCCCGGTCTCAGCTCGATCGAGCTCAGCAGGTGCGCGAGGCGATCGCGGATGGCCTCGGCGGCCTCCGTGTCGTCCCACGCCTGGTCGCCGGGACCCTCGCGGACGAGGACGGTCACCCGCTGCGGCCGGCGCCGCGCGACCTCGTGGAGCAGCGCTCATCGGCCTCGCCGGCTCCGACTATGAGGAGGAGATCGCTCATGCAGAGGAGTCTTGGCCCTCCACCTAAGAAAAGCTGAAGTCGTGCCGAACAACTTGATCAATTCGCCCGAAGTACGCTCGTAGCAGCGATGCCTGAGCTGCCCGAGGTCGAGATCACCGCGCGTCTGATCGGCGCCGCCATCGCGGGCGCCACGATCGAGTCTGCGCTGACGCCCGGGATCAACGCGCTGAAGACGTTCGACCCGCCGCTGTCGGCGATCGAGGGCCGGACGATCCAGGGCATCCGGCGGCGCGGGAAGCTGTTCCTCGATCGAGCTCGACGGCGACCTCACGCTGCTCATCCACCTGATGTCGGCGGGGCGCCTGCAGCTGTTCGACACCCGCGCCTCGCTGCGCGACAAGACCTCGCGCCTGCTCGTGCGGCTCGACGGACGGGCGCGAGCTGCGGCTGCGCGAGTTCGGGACCAAGCAGCGCGCCTGGGTGAAGCTGCTGCGCTCCGGCGACGTGGAGGCGGAGGAGACGCTCGCCGCGCTCGGCCCGGAGGCGTGGCCCGACCCGCCGCCGTTCGGCGAGCTGCTGGACCAGGCCCGCCCGCTGTACGCCCTCCTCCGCGACCAGCACGTGATCGCCGGGATCGGCCGCTCGTGGGTCGACGAGATCCTCCACGCCGCCAAGCTCTCGCCGTTCAAGCGCGGCAACGACCTCGAGCCCGACGAGGCCGACCGCCTGCGCGAGGCGACGATCGCACGAGCTCGGTCGGCGCGATCGCCCACTACGAGCAGACGATCACGCTGCCGATCAAGGACAAGCTGCCGATGCCGCTCACCGTCCACCGCCGCAACGGCGAGCCGTGCCCGCGCTGCGGCGACCGGCTCGAGGCGGTGTTCTACGAGGACTACGTGATGTGCTACTGCCCGACCTGCCAGACCGACGGGCAAGCTGCTCAAGGACCGGCGGCTCTCGCGGCTCTTGAAGTAGGGTCCAGCGCCATGCTCAGCGAAGGCGACCAGGCGCCCGACTTCACCCTGCCCGACCAGAACGGCGACCCCGTCACGCTCTCCGACCTCAGGGGCAAGGCCGTCGTCCTGTACTTCTACCCCAAGGCCGATACGCCGGGATGCACGACGCAGGCGTGCGGCGTGCGCGACCACCGGCCCGATTACGAGCAGGCCGGCGCCGTCGTGCTCGGCGTCTCGCCCGACGCGCCGAAGAAGATCGCCAAGTTCGACGAGAAGTTCGGCCTCGGGTTCCCGCTGCTCGGCGACGAGGACCACTAGGTCGCCGAGGCGTACGGCGTGTGGGTCGAGAAGTCGATGTACGGCAGAAGTACATGGGGATGGAGCGCTCGACGTTCGTGATCGAGCCCGGACGGCGCGATCACCCACATCTTCCGCAAGGTCAAGCCGGCCGAGCACGACGAGCTCGTGCTGGGCGCGCTCGGCGCCACGGCGTAGGGCGTCGACAGGCCGGGGGCTACTGCAGGCCCTCGCGCGCCTCGCGCACGAGCGTCACGGCCTCGGGGAAGATCACGGCCATCACAGCGCGGAGCTGCTCCGCCTGCTGCTCCGTGGTCCCCTGGATGTTGGCGCGGTTGATCGCCGCGACGGTCAGATCGACGGCGAGCTTGATCGCGTTGTCGGCCCAGGCGAGCCGCTGCGCGCCCTGCATCTGCTCGGCGAACTCGCCGAGCCGGCGCTGGAGCTCATCTGGGTCGCCGAACATGCCGCCGAATCCGCTTCCTTCCATGCCTGCAATGGTAGCTCGCCCGCGAGCTCGTTTCACCGGCGCCGGGCGAGCACCGCGATCGTCCCGCCCCGCCGCGGCGAGTCCGGCCAGCGCCTCGAGCCCGGCAGCGGCGGGCGCGAGCGGCAGCAGCGGCGATCGTCGCCGCCAGGTCCCGCGAGCGCAGCGGAGCGTTGCGCTTGAGCAGGTTGTAGAGGTACGACGGCGTGGCGGTCACCCGGTTGACGAGCGTCTGCCACATGCCGAACGGGTTGTGCTCGAGCAGCAGATGCTGGGTCCGGACCTGCTCGAACCCGTGGCGCCCCAGCAGCGCTCGAGAGCCCGGCCGGGGTGAAGTGAACGCGGTGCCGGGGGACGTCGAGGTGAAACCACCGATCGCCGCCGATCCGCGCCTGGAGGCTCGCGAGGTTCGGGACCCCGACGAGCAGCGCCCCGCCGGGCGCGAGCCAGCCGGCGATCGTCGCGAGCGCCTCGCCCGGGTCGTCGAGATGCTCGAGCACGTGCCACAGAGTGACGGCGTCGAGCGAGCCCGGCGTCACGTCGGCGGCAGCGATCGTCGCTCGCTGAACGGGGACGCCGAGCGCCGCGGCGGCCTCGGCGCCGCGGGCCGACGGCTCGATCGCCGACGGCCTGGTACCCCGCCTCCCGCGCCGCGGCCACGAATCGCCCGCGCCCGGCGCCCGCGTCCGCCAGACGGGCCGGCGGAGGGGCCAGCGCGCGCACCAGCCCCAGGCGCTGCGCGTCGAACGCCCGCAGCGCCGGGCGCGCGACGGCCTGGAGCCGGGGTGTCCCCGGCCGGTAGGCGCCGGTCTCGTGCAGCGCATCGTCGGCCTCGCCCTCGGTCACCGCCGTTCCGCAGCACAGGCACCGCCGCAGCGCGAACCGCCGCTCGCCGAGCGCCGGCTCGGCCGAGCGCACCGAGCGCCACGCGGTCAGCTGTCCGCCGCAGGCCGGGCACGCGCCAATCGGAGACACGAGCCGACGGTACCGGCGCGCCGCAAACGGTGCCCACCCACAAGTGGCACCCACCGCACGACCACTAGCATTGGCGCCCGGATGAGCACCGACGCCACACCTGTCGACAGCGAGGCGACGCTCGCCCACGAGGCGCGCACCCGCCAGCGCGCCGCGTTCGTCGCCGCCGGCGCCGCCGTCCTGTTCGTGCTCGCATCGGCGCTGCAGCTGTCGGGGCCGCAGGCGAAGGTCACCGAGCTGACGGTCCAGCTGATCACGATCCACAAGCGGTTCCCGCTCGACGTGCTCGGCGCCGTGCGTGCAGGCCGCCGCGCTCGGGACGTTCGCGTTGACGCTCGGCTACCTGTACGAAGTCGCCAAGGCGCGCAAGCCGGACATGGCACCCGCGCTGCGGATCGTCGCCTACGCCGGGGCCGCCGTTTCGGCGATCGGCGGGATCGTGTACGCGATCCTGCTCGCGATCAAGTCCAACGACTTCGTCAGCCACGGGAGCCAGACCTACCAGGAGGCCAACCACCTGACGAGCGGCGCGATCCTGCCGATCTTCCAGACGCTCGACATCGCCGCTCAGTTCGCACTCGAGCTGGGGCTGATCCTGATCACGCTGAACGCGATGCGGGTCGGCCTGCTCACCAAGTTCCTCGGCTACTGCGGGATCGTCGTCGGCGTCGCGGGGATGCTGCTGATCGGCTCCCCGCCGGCGATCGCGATCCAGATCTTCTGGCTCGGCGCCATCGCCTACCTGTTCGCGGGCCGCTGGCCCGGCGGCGACCCGCCAGCATGGACGACCGGCCGCGCCGAGCGCTGGCCGACGATGGCCGAGCTCCGCGAGCAGCGCGGCGACGCTCCTGCGCCTCGGCGCGGCGGCGGCCGGATGAAGCCCGCCCCGGCTCCGGCGGCCCCGGCGGCGCCGGCGGGAGAGCCGGCCGCCTCCACTCGAACCCGCGCGGCGACGCCGAAGCGCAAGCGCAAGCGCCGCAGCTGATCCTCGCGCGGAGACCCGCATCGGACATTCGTCCGTTGGCTCTCAACCCGCTTCAGAGCCGCGCCGATGAGTGCTCCACGGACCGGTCCCGCTGTGCGGGTCCGACAAGGGCGAAACACCCCTCCTCCGCCCGTCCGGATCACACCCCAACATAGTTGCCCGGCCGTCTTCTGCGCCCCTTTGCTCCGACGTTGGCGTTTTGTCGGAGCCGGACTCGGCGCGCTGTGGGTAACGCCCCGGCCGAGACTGCCCCAGCCCCCGTCCACGCCGGGGGCGGGGCATCGGGGCCGGCCTTGAGGAGTCCTCTCACGGGTGATGGCGAGCCGCCGACGGCGACCGTTCGTCGCGTTCAGCGACCGTTCAGCGCAACTCAGGACCGCTCGGGCGATCTCGCGATTGCGAGGCTCTGCCGGCCTCCTAGCGTTCGCGTCGTCAGCCCACTTCCACGTAGGAGGAGAGAAGATGGCGAACATCGCCACGCGAAGCCGACGTGGCGCCCGCGCCCGGAGATCCCGTCTCCACGCACGGGTGGGCGCCGGCCAACCCAGCGCCGCTGGGCCTCGCCGGATTTGCCGCAACGACGTTCATGCTCAGCATGATCAACGCCGACCTGGTCGGCGCACACCGGGCTCACCGGCGTGCTCGGCTTGGCGCTCGCCTACGGCGGCATCGCCCAGCTGCTGGCGGGTATCTGGGAGTTCCGTACCGGCAACACATTCGGCGCCGTCGCGTTCAGCTCCTACGGCGCGTTCTGGATCTCGTTCTACTTCCTCGTCCAGGTCGCCTGGCCGGCGTGCCGAAGACCGAGCTCGACAGCGGGCTTGGGCTGTACTTGTGGACATGGGGCATCTTCACGACCCTGATGTTCTTCGCCTCGCTGCGCACGACCGGCGCTGTCGCGGTGGTCTTCCTGCTGCTCGCGATCACGTTCATCGTGCTCGGCATCGGGAACTCCGCGCTGGCGGGCGGCACGTCCACGATCAACGGGACGGTCAAGCTTGGCGGCTATCTCGGCATCCTCACCGCGATCGCTGCGTGGTACGCCGCGATCGCAGCGGTGCTGGCCTCGACGTTCGGCCGTGACGTGCTCCCGGTCTTCCCACTCAGCCGTTAACCGCTGTAGGGAGGCCCGGTCTCGGGGTACAACTAGTACAAGCAAATCGCCGCAACGCTGCGGCAGACGCGGGGGCGCCGGCTTTGGCCGGGCCCCCTCGCCGTCACCCCGGCGTGACGGCCGAGTCCCGGCTCACAAGGAGAGGCGTTTTTATGGCAGACACGGCACAGACTCCGGTCAGCGAGGAGACCCTCGAGTCGCGGCTCGAGGAGATGCTCGACATCGAGACCTTCGATCCGCCGGACGACTTCGCCAAGCAGGCAAACCTGTCCGACGCGTCGATCTACGACGAAGCGGACAAGGACTGGCAGGGCTGGTGGATGAGCCAGGCCAAGAAGCTGCATTGGTTCTCGGAGCCGTCTGAGGCGCTCGACGACTCCAACCCGCCGTTCTACAAGTGGTTCAAGGACGGCAAGATCAACGCGTCCTACAACTGCCTCGATCGCCACGTCGAAGCGGGCAACGGCGACCGGGTCGCGTTTCACTGGCGCGGCGAGGAGGGAGAGGAGCAGGACGTCACCTACTCCGACCTGCACCGCGACGTGCAGAAGTTCGCCAACGCGCTCAAGGACCTGGGAATCGAGAAGGGCGACATCGTCGGGATCTTCCTGCCGATGGTCCCCGAGGTCGTCGTGGCGATGCTCGCCTGCGCGCGGATCGGCGCCCCGCACAACGTCGTGTTCGGCGGCTTCTCGGCGGACTCGGTCCGCGAGCGTATGGAGTTCTCCGAGGCCAAGGCGCTGATCACCGTCGACGGCGCGCGGCGCAAGGGCAAGACCGCGCCGATCAAGCAGCAGGTCGACAAGGCGATGGCCGGCCTCGACTCGCTTGAGCACATCATCGTGGTCAAGCGCACCGATGCCGACTGCGAGATGAAGGACGGTCGCGACGTCTGGTACCACGAGATCTGCGAGAAGGCCGGCGACGAGTGCCCGGCTGAGGAGCTCGACGCCGAGCATCCGCTGTTCGTGCTCTACACGAGCGGCTCGACTGCCAAGCCGAAGGGCGTGCTGCACACGACCGGCGGCTACCTGACCGGCGTCAGCACCACCCACCGTGAGGTGTTCGACCTCAGGCCCGAGAAGGACGTCTTCTGGTGCTCGGCCGACGTGGGCTGGGTCACCGGCCACTCGTACATCGTCTACGGCCCGATGTGCAACGGCGCCACGAGCGTCATGTATGAGGGCGCGCCGGACTACCCGCACAAGGGGATCTGGTGGGAGCTGTGCGAGAAGTACGGGGTGACCCTGTTCTACACCGCTCCGACCGCGATCCGCGCCTGCATGAAGTGGGGCGTCGAGCACGTCGAGAAGCGCGACCTCTCCAAGCTCCGGCTGCTGGGGTCGGTCGGCGAGCCGATCAACCCGAAGGCGTGGCTCTGGTACCGCGTCGTCGTGGGCGGCGAACGCTGCCCGATCGTCGACACGTGGTGGCAGACGGAGACCGGCGCGATCATGATCACGCCGCTGCCGGGAATCGTCTCGACGAAGCCCGGGTCAGCGACGAGGCCGTTCCCCGGCATCGCCGCGGAGGTCGTCGACGAGCGTGAGGGCAAGCCGGTCGACGACGGACAGGGCCTGCTCGTGCTCACTCGTCCGTGGCCGTCGATGCTCCGGACGCTGTACAAGGAGGACGACCGGTTCGTCGAGACGTACTTCTCGAAGTTCGGCAAGGAGACATACCTGGTCGGAGACGCGGCCCGCAAGGACAAGGACGGCTACTTCTGGATCATCGGCCGGATCGACGACGTGGTCAACGTGTCCGGCCACCGGCTCTCGACGGCCGAGGTCGAGTCGGCGATCGTCTCGCACCCGCGGGTGGCCGAGTCGGCGGTGATCGGCCAGGCCGACGAGGACACCGGCCAGGCGATCTGCGCGTTCGTCACGCTCGAGGGCGATGACGGCGAAGGATCCGACGAGCTGATCGAGGAGATCCGCAGTCGCGTGGCCGATCGGATCGGCAAGTTCGCCCGTCCGAAGCGGATCGTGTGGGCCGACGACCTCCCCAAGACCCGCTCCGGCAAGATCATGCGCCGGCTCCTGCGCGACATCGCCGAGGGCCGTGCGCTCGGCGACGTCACCACGCTGCGTGACCCGGACGTGATGGCTCAGCTCGAGGGCAAGATCAAGGAGGAGCAGGCCGCGGAGTAGGAGAGTCAGATTCCCAGCCGCCGCCCGAGCTCCGACACGTTGCGCCGGGCGATCGGTATGCACTGTCCGTCGGCGAACACGAGCTCGGCCGTGCCTCCGAGGCGCGGCCGCAGCTCGACCGCCTTCGGCAGGTTGGCCACGTACTGGCGGTGCACGCGCACGAACCCGTACTGCTCCCAGCGCCGCTCGACCTCGCCGAGCGTCGCCCTCAGCAGGTAGCGCCCGTCCTCGGTGACGATCCGGACGAAGTCACCGTTGGACTGCACGTACACGATCGCGCTCCGCGGCACGAGCCGGGTCGAGCCGGTGCGGACGTTCGCCACCGCGATCAACTCGCCGTCCGGCTCGTGCTGCGAGCGCCCGTTGCCCGGGGCCGGCGTCGGGTGCTCGAGCGCCGTCGTGACCCGCTCGAGCGCTTCGGCCACCCGCACGCGGCTGACCGGCTTGCGCAGGTAGTCGAGCGCGTGCAGCTCGAATGCGTCCGCCGCAGCGTTGTCGTAGGCGCTCACGAACACGAGCTGCGGCGGCGCGGCGAACCGCCGCAGCACCCGGCCGAGCTCGAGCCCGTCGAGCTCGGGCATCCGCACGTCGAGGAAGATCGCGTCATAGGGCTGGGACGAGGCCTTCATCAGCGCGTCGTGGCCGTCGAACGCGCACTCCACGCCCTCGACGCTCGGGAAGCTCCGCAGCAGGCGGGCGAGGTCCTCGAGCTGCGTGCGCTCGTCGTCGACGGCGAGGATCGTCAGCCGGTCGGCGCTCATGTCAGCGCGGCCAGCTCGGGCTCGGCGCTCTCTCCGCGGAGGTTCGGAACCGTCATCACGGCGTCGGTTCCCTCGCCGACATGCGACTCGATCCGCAGCGCGTAACGGTCGCCGAACGTCGCCCGCAGCCGGGAGTCGACGTTCGAGAGCCCGATCCCGCCGCCCGTCCCGGCCAGCAGCGCGGGTACGCGGTCGGGCTCGATCCCGGTGCCGTCGTCGCGTACGCGCAGCTCGACGTCGCTGCCCACGACCTGGGCGCTGATCGAGATCTGCCCGGTCCCCGCGCGGCGCTCGACGCCGTGGCGGACCGCGTTCTCGACGAGCGGCTGGACCGACAGCGCCGGCACGACGACTCCGAGCGTCTCCTGGGGCACGTCGACTGTCACGTGCAAACTGTCCCGGAAGCGGGCCCGCTCGAGGCGCAGGTAGCGCTCGACGTGGCCGAGCTCTTCGCCGAGGGTCACGTACGAGCGACCATCGCGGAACAGGTACCGGGTGAACTCGGCGAAGTCGGTGAGCAGCTCACGGGCCTCGTCGGGCCGGGCGTGGATGTTGCCCGCCACCGCGGCCAGCGCGTTGTAGATGAAGTGGGGCGAGATCTGGGCGCGGAGCGCGCGGAGCTCGGCGCGGGCGAGCCGCTCCTCCTGCTCGGCCAGCACCGACAGCTCGATCTGCGCGGACACGAGGCTGGCGGCCTCCTGCACGACGCGGAGCTCGGCGTAGCTCGGCCGCCCGGTGGAGCGGTAGAAGGCGATCAGCGTGCCCGCCCGCCGGCCCTGCGTGGTGAGCGGCGCCAGCACCGCCGAGCGCAGCGGGCAGGTCGGATCCGACGAGATCAGCCGGGGGACGATGTGCAGGCGATCATCTGGCGTGCGTGGCCAGCAGGCGCGACAGGAGGTCGCCGGGACGGACCTGCTCGCGACCCTCGCCATCGATCGCCAGCACCGGCGCGGGTGTCGGCGAGCGCGATCGCCGCCGCGCCGGTCAGCGCCCGCAGATGGGGCACGGCGCGCTCGGCCGAGCGCGGGATCAGGCCGCGGCGCAGGTGCGGGAGCGTCGAGGTGGCGGCGTGCAGCGCAGACTGCATCCCGACGGCGGCCGGCGTGCGGGCCGCGCGCGGCGCACGAATGGCGCGCCAAGCAGCGGCGAGAACAGCGCCGATCCCGATCCCGATCAGGACACCGAGCAGCCAGTTCATGACTTCCAGCCCGCAAGCTTACTCGCGCGCCGACACGGCCCGCGGGCGCGAAGCTCCCGATTCTGAGAAATCCCCCGCGGGCTGCGACCGCCCTGACATGTTGCCGCGCGCAAGGCCGCGCTCTGGGGGCGCTGGGTGGGGTTGCCCGTTGACTCGGTCTGGGGGCGTCAGACACAAACAGGAGGTCTCATCCATGTTGCGCTCTCTAGCGCATCGCTGCTCAGCGCCTGCGTGCTCGCACTGACACTGCCCGCGGCCGCGCTCGGGTCGGTGTCGACGAACGGGGGTGCCGACGATCACCGGCACCACCCAGGCCGGCCAGATGCTCATCTGTCGTCGGGCCGTCACTGGACCAGCAACGACGGCGGCACCCCGACTCCGACGGACTACCTCTGGTTCTACTGCGACCGATCTCAACAAACCCGATCGCCGAGAGCTTCGACGGACTCGTCAACGGCTTCCAGGTGGCGCGCCCGCGACATCGGCCACAAGATCGTCTGCGAACAGACCGAGACCGACGAGGGCAACGGCGACTTCTGCGAGCGCGACCTCGGGCCCGAGCGCCGCCTCCGCGACGGTCACCGCCGGCCCGGCCGCCGATCAACACAGCGCCGCCGTCGATCAGGCAGAGCACCGCCCAACCGGGCAACCAGCTGTTCTGCGAGAGCGGGCTCGTGGACGCCGCCCAATCCCGACGACTTCCTCGAACAGCCACGCTACAACTGGTACTACTCGACCGACACCACGCACCCGCTCGCCGGGTGGCGCGAACACCCAGAGTCCTACACCGTGTGCCGCCGGCCGATGTCGCCCACGCAGCTCGTGTGCATCCAGACCGTGACCGACCAGCAGACACGGCGGCACCGCGTCGAAGTGGCGAGCGCCGCCGGTCGCCGGTGGTGCCGATCGCCCGCGATCACCATCACGCAGCTACTGCGCCGTCGCTGGCCGGCAACCTCGGGGAGACGGTCAGCGGCGTCACGGTCACCGCTCGCGCTCGATCGCGGCCGGCCCACGCGCAGACACGACTTCGGCACGTCGCCCAGGGCACTGCGACCACCGACGTCAACGGCGGCTGACGCGCTGACGATCGTGCCCGCCGTCAGCCGGCCCGCGCGACGGCTTCGGTGCCGAGGGCGACGTGCTCGCGGTGTCAGTACTCCGGCGGCCCCAGTCGGGCACGATCGCTGCCGCCGGGCACCGACGCTACTAGCGGCCTCGACTTCGCCGGCGCTGGGACGCCACGATCTCGCCCGACGGCAAGACGATCGCGGCGTTTGGCGAGCTGCGCCGAGCCTCAGCTATTCGGTCGACGGCGGCACGCCGCTGGCGACGTCGTTCGACAACACGATCGACGCGCTGCGGTCGCGAAGCTCACCGACCGCGCTCACCGACGACAACCACGTCCAGGCCCGTCGAGGTGGGCAGCGAGCATGGACCCGCAGCACCGGCGACGCGACTCGACGCTGACGACCGTCTCCGACGTCGGACTGATCGGCGTCGGGCGCGGCACCGGCCGAAGGCTCGGGGGCCCCGACGTGCACCGTCGACCGGGTCAGCGGCCAGGTCATCTGCCAGCAACCTCAACAACAACACGTTCACTGTGAGCATCGAGCGGCGGCAGCACGACGACGCTCGCAACTCGGTCGTCTCGAGCGGCGGAGGGCTTCGTCGTGGAGCAGGGCACCGGGTTGCTCACGGGGCTCGCCGACAACCAGACGATCGTGCTGCATCAGAGCGGCGGCACGCGCGCGCTCACGACGCTCAACGTGCTCAAGCTGAGGGTCGACATCGCCAGGGACGGCACCGAGCGCGGCGACTGCGTGGCGAACAAGCAGTTCGCCTTCAACGAGCTGCTGTGCTCGACGACCGGCAGCTTCGCCGGCGAGGGACTGACGCTTCAGGAGTTCGACGACCGCAGCGGAGGCGCGACCCTGCTCAACGTCCCGTCGATGTCGAATGAGATCCCGTCCGACGACGACGCGATCGCCGGCGGGACGTTCACGTCCTACGCCGATCTCAATGGCGTCGGCACGACCCAGCAGGTCCTCACCCAGGTGGCGTCCGTGCGTCAGAGCATCGTCACCCACGCCCGCACAGCCACGGCGTTCACCGGGCCGATGACGCCGGGCAGCGACGCCGTCGGGCCGTTCGAGACGCTCGGGGTGACCGGCGTCCCGCAGGGCCGGTACTTCTCCGACTGGACCCTCACCGACTCGCATGCGGACACGCGGACCGACGAGACGCTGTTCGCGGTCGAGCCGGCCAACACGGGTCCCGCCGGCGCCACCGGTTCCGCCCGGGCCGACGCGGGCGCACACGGGGCCCACCGGCCCGCAGGGCCCGGCCGGGCAGAACGGCTCGTCGTCGATCGTCAAGTGCACGACGACGACCAAGGGCAAGGGCCGGCACAAGAAGACCCACACGACCTGCAAGGTCTCGGTGCTCGCGCCGGGCAGCCACACCGTCAGCGTCGACGTCACCCGCGGGCGCCGGACGTACGCAACCGGCAACGCGGTCGTGCGCTCCGGCGTGGCACACGTGCGGCTCCGCGCCCTGCGCCGGATCCGGCACGGGCGCTACCTGATCACGATCGTGACGGGCACCGGCACGAAGGTCACGGTCGCCCGCCACTACCAGCGGCTGTAGCCAGGGGCCCGGGGCGCCGCGCATGCGGCGCCCCGCCCCGCCGCGCATGCGGCGCCCCGCCCCGCCGCGCGTGCGCGCGCCCCGCGCCTCGCCGCGCTGCGGCGCCGCGCGCTCCCGCTTGCTCACAACAGGGTGGGAGGGCATGATGTCGGCATGAGCTCAGCCACCACGTTCCGTTCCTACGACGATGCCTGCGCGAAGCACCGGTGGGAGGTTCCCGAGCGCTACAACATCGCCGCCGACGTCTGCGACCGGCATCCCCGCGACAAGCTCGCGATCATCCACGAGCACTTCGACGGGACGGTGCGACGCGTGGATTGGGGGGAGCTGCAGGACGCCTCCAACCGGTTCGCCAACGTGCTGGTCGAGCACGGGGTGGAGCCCGGCGACCGGGTCGCGATGCTGCTGCCACCGACACCGGAGACGGCGGCCGCCTTCTTCGGGACGTGGAAGGCCGGGGCCGTGCTCCTGTCGATGTCGGTTCTGTACGGCAACGACGGGATCCGCCACCGGGTGGGCGATTCGCAGGCGAAGGTGCTCGTCACCAACGCGGCCAACGCCGACCGCGTGGAGCGCTCGCTCGTCGAGCATGTGCTCCTGCTCGACGAGGAACTGCTGGCCGGCGGGTCGAGCGAGTTCGCGGTCCACGACACCTCCTCCGAGGACCCGGCGCAGCTGTACTACTCCTCCGGGACGACGGGGCTCGCCAAGGGCATCCTCCACGCCCACCGCTACATCCTCGCCCATGAGGAGTTCGTGTATTGCCACGACGTCCAGGACGGCGAGATCTTCCACGGCATGGGCGAGTGGGCGTGGGCGGCTGGGATCTGCCCGCTGATCGGCCCGTGGCGCTACGGCGCGGTCCAGGCCGTGTACCAGCGCGAGGGCGGCTTCGACCCGCACAAGCAGCTCGCCTTCCTGTCCCGCCACGAGGTCTCGAACGTGTTCGGCACACCGACGGCGATCCGCTCGATGATGTCGATCTCCGACGCCGGCACGCGTTACCCCCAGAAGTTCCGGATCGTGTGCTCGGCCGGCGAGCCGCTCAACCCCGAGGCGATCCGCTGGTTCCGCGAGCAGTACGGCGTGACCGTGCTCGACTACTACGGGCTCACCGAGTCCTATCCGCTGTGCGCCAACTTCCCGTTCATGGACGTGCGCGAGGGGTCGATGGGGCGGCCGATGCCCGGCTGGGACGTCGACATCCTCGACGAGGACGAGAAGCCGGTGGCGCAGGGCGAGCGCGGCGAGATCTGCCTGCGGGCGCGATCGAACCCCCACTATCCGCTCGGTTACTGGAACCGTCCCGAGGAGGACACCCAGGAGACGTTCGGCGGCGAGTGGTTCCACACCAAGGACGCGGCCAGTGCCGACGAGGATGGCTACTTCTGGTACGAGGGACGCGCCGACGACGTGATCATCGCCGCCGGGTACCGGATCGGTCCGTTCGAGGTCGAGTCCGCGTGCCTCGAGCACCCGGCCGTGGCCGAGGCGGCCGCGGTCGCCTCGCCCGACGAGCGCCGCGGCAACGTCGTGAAGGCGTTCATCGTGCTGGCCGCCGGGCACGAGGGCTCCGACAAGCTGGCCGAGGAGATCAAGGCGTTCGTGCGCGACAACCTGTCGGCGTACGCGTATCCGCGCAAGATCGAGTTCGTCGACGACCTGCCCAAGACGCTTACCGGGAAGATCCGCCGGATCGAGTTGCGCCAGCGGGAGTTCGAGCAGTCCGGCTGAGCGCGAGCGGCCACAAGGCCGCATAGAAGAAGCTCGGCACGAGCGACGTCAACAGCCCGAAGACCGCGAAGGTGATCGCCGCGCCGGCGGCTTGCGCTCATCTGGCTCTCATCGGAGCGGTCGACGATCGGGGCATGCCGCTTCGATGGGAAACGGGATTTCCGGAGACCGACGCCGCCGCGGCCTTCGCCCGCGAGCGTCGACGCGAGTCACTCGCGACACTCGCCTCGCGCCTGACGATGAACCCCCGGCCTGCATCGGGGATGCTGTCATTCGACGAAGTGATGGCGACTGTCGGACGCTTCGCAGTACACGACGTCGGCGTGCAAGAGATCGCTCTGGAATCGATCGTCGGCACAGTCAGCCGGCGGACAGACGAGTTCGACCGCGTGTTTCGCCCTCGGACCCGCCGCCTGCAAACCAGATGGCAGAGGATTGCTGCGGCGCGCCAGCGAGGTCACCCGATGCCCCCGATCGACGTCTACCGCATCCGCGATCTGCACTTCGTTCAGGACGGCCATCACCGCGTCTCGGTCGCCCGGGCTTACGGCGATTCGACGATCGAGGCCAACGTCCGGCAGGTACAGACGCGAGATGAGCGGGGTTCGGCATCGGCCGCTGCTCCTCATCGCTCTCTCATGCAAGCGCGTCAGCGTTAGAGCTCTCCCAAGACCGAACGAACGACTGGAGTGCTACATGCGCCCCCAAATTGACACCGATGCCGTTTCGCAAGCACAGGAAATGAACGCCAAGGCCGATGAGGAGAAGGTTCGAGTCGGGCTGCTCGGCGTCGGCCTGATGGGCACCGCCATGGCCCATCGGCTCCTTGATCGGGGCATCCCGGTCGCCGCGTGGGACCGCGACTCCGAGCGAGTTCGTGCACTTAAAGGTCGCGGCGGGCAGCCGGCCGAAGGACCGCGCGAGGTGGTCAGCGGCGCGGGGGTCGTGATCACCATGCTCCCGACCGCCGCCGTCGTGCTCGAGGTCCTTGAACCTTTGCTCGAGGACTGGCCCGAAGGCACCATCTGGTTGCAGATGAGCAGTGTGGGCGCGGCCGAGGCGGACCAGCTGGCGCAGGTGGCCGAGGCGCACGCGGTCACGCTCGTCGACGCGCCCGTCTCGGGCAGCACGCGTCCCGCAGAACAGGGTCAGCTGACCATCCTGGCCTCTGGTCCGGACTCCGCACGCAGCGCGGTCGAGCCGATCTTCGCCGCGCTGGCGTCGCGGGTGCTCTGGGTGGGCAAGGCCGGAATGGGCTCGCGTCTGAAAATGGCGGCCAACCACTGGATGATCACGAGCGTCGCCGCCCTGGCAGAAACGATGCACCTCTGCCGAGTCATGGGGCTCGATCAGGAGCAGTTCATCGCCCTACTTGACGGCGGTCCGCTGGGTTCCCCCTACGCCGTGCAGAAATTGAACGAGATGATCCGCCGCGAGTATCCAGCCGGCTTTCCGGTCCGGCTTGCCCTGAAAGGACCTCGAGCTCGTACGGGAAGTCGAGCAGAGCTCCCATACGACGATGCCGCTGCTCGAGGCGACGCTCGAGCGCTTCATGGCCGCAGGCGAGAACCTCGGTGACCAGGACCTGGCAGCGATCTATGAGCTTGACGCGCCCATGGCGCCTGAATAGGTGAGATTCGCTGTCCCTGCGACCGTGTCGGTGAGACTCGCGGCATGTCGTTCGTCATCAAGGCGATCCTGTCGATGGCGGTTACGATCGCCGCCGTCATAGCGATGGCGTCGCTCGCCAGCACGCTCGCGGTTGTGCTTGGAGGCACCGTCGCGTTGCTCGCGATCCTCGTGTTCATACGCGCGATGATGGATTTCGCGGCCGAGCCCGGCGAGAAGTCGCAACGCTGAGCACGGTTGCTCAACTGCTGCGCGAGGCACCGCCGCGGCGACCGGCGGCGAGGTAGCGTATGCGGCCGGGATGGCCCGCTCCCATCGGCCCTGGGTATCTAACGGGCCTATTTTTCCCGTTGGATACCCAGGCCCTTCGGCCTTCCGCCGCGGCAGGTGACCCGACGCCTGACACCGGTTAGTGGTTGATCTTGCTTTACAGCGGATCACGGCGATTTTCCCATCAGGCGAGACATGAGCCGATCGCGCCGCTCATCGCCCTCTCATCCATGCGGGCCAGCCTCAAGTCGCCAACCCAAGAATCGAAGGGATCTACATGACCTTGACACAACTCACAACCAGACCGCTCGGGCAGACCGATCTCGAGATCACGCGCCTCGGCCTCGGAGCCTGGGCGATCGGAGGCGGCGATTGGGAGCACGGCTGGGGGCCGCAGGACGATGACGAGTCGATCGCGGCGATCCACCATGCCCTCGAGCAGGGGATCAACTGGATTGACACCGCGGCCGCCTACGGCTTCGGTCACTCCGAGCAGGTCGTCGGCCGCGCGCTGCAAGGCATGAGCGATCGGCCGTACGTGTTCACGAAGTGTTCGCTTCTGGAAGGACCGGACCGCCGCGTCGACCACAGCCTGAACCGCGACTCGATTCTTCGCGAGGTCAGCGACAGTCTGGCGCGGCTGAAGATGGAGGCGATCGACCTCTACCAGATCCACTGGCCGATCCCTGACGCTGACATCGAGGAGGGGTGGGCGGCGCTGGCTGATCTCAAGGCGGAAGGTCTGGTGCGCCACATCGGTGTCTCGAACTTCGACGTTGAGCAACTGCGTCGGATCGAGCAGATCGCGCCGGTGGAGACCCTTCAGCCGCAGTATTCACTGATCGAGCGAGAGATCGAGCGACAGATTCTTCCCTACGCTCGTGAGCACGGGATCGGTGTGATCGCCTACTCCCCGATGGGCTCCGGAATGCTGACCGGAGCGATGACGCGCGAGCGGATCGCCAACCTGTCGGACGGCGACTGGCGCACGCACGATGCACGCTTCAATGAGCCGCAACTGTCGCGAAACCTCGACCTGGTCGAGCGACTGACAACGGTCGCCGACCGACACGACACGACACCAGGTGCGGTTGCCGTCGCTTGGACGCTGCACAACCCGGCCGTCGACGGCGCGATCGTCGGATTCCGCCGACCCGACCAGGTCGACCCGATCCTCGCCGCCGGCAGTCTCGAGCTCACGGCCGAAGACATCGACGAGATCGAGAACGACCAGTCCGGACGGCGGACAGCGTGAACGTAAGCGCAGGCAATCTTCGGCTTCGCGAGCCGGAAACGCCCGCCTCCCCGCGGCGCTGTGTCATCATTGCGCGGCTGTGAGCACCCAGCAGAGCGTCGCTGGCGGGGGGAGGCTCCCGAAATCTCGCGTGGATTCGCTCGCCCAGGATCTCCGGACCAGCCGGCGCTCATTTCTCGTTGCGTCGGGACGGGCCGCGTCCGTAGCCGGACTCGCGGTTTTTCTGGACGGCGCAGTCCCTGCCCTTGCCTCGCGGACGCGCAGTGACGGCCCGTCCCAGCGGCAGTGGCGGATGCTGGCACGATCGCTGAGGGGAGCAACTCGTCCTGCCCTCGGACGCCAGTTACGCCAGGGTCGCGCCGCCCTATGACCGGCGTTACGCGGCGGAGCGCCCGCTTGCGGTCGTGCTCGCGGCCGACACTGCTGACGTTCAGGCTGCGCTGAGGTTCGCCCGCGACACCGACATCCGGCCGATCCCTCGCAGCGGCGGACACAGCTATGCCGGCTATTCGACCGGCCGCGGGCTTGTGATCAGTCTCGAGCGGATGAAGAGAATCTCCGTTGATGGCGCTGGCCGTGTGCACATCCAGCCGGGCGCGCGAAACAGTGACATCTACGCCGCGCTCCCGGCCCACGGCGTGGTGATTCCCTACGGCCGCTGTCCCACCGTCGGCGTGGGTGGGTTTCTGCTCGGCGGAGGGTTCGGGTTCAACTCCCGCAAGATCGGCACCGCAAGCGACAACCTGCTCTCGACCGAGGTGGTGACCGCCGACGGCGAGGTGCGAACCGCCTCGGCAACGTCCGAACCCGAACTGTTTTGGGCCTGCCGGGGAGGCGGGGGCGGCAACTTTGGCATCCATACGGCGTTTACCATGCGCAGTCACCCGGCACCCACCTTCTCGGTCTATTCGATCACCTGGAAGGAATCGGACACGGTTGCCGCCTTCGAGGCCGTGCAACAGGCTGTCGCCAACGCCCCCGACGGTTTCTCCTGCCGGATCGGTGTCGACCTGGCCGGCCGTCCGCCTAACGTAAAACTCACGGCCCGCGCGCTCGGCCAGTACTGGGGCCCGGCGTCGGAGCTCGCCGCCTCCTGGCCCCGGTGATCAAGGCCGCGGCGCCGCACACGCTCACAATCCGGCCGGAGTCATACATCGGCGCGCTGAAGTTTCTCGAGGATGAAGTCCCGGTCGGCAGGTTCACCGAGAGCTCGGCCTATCTGCCCGCGCGGCCACCTCCCGCCGATCGGAGAGTTTGTCTCCACGGCGATCACGCATCTGCGCCGCTGGCCGGGCAGCTCGAACAAGCAGCGCGGTCGGGCTGGCGATGTTCGCCTGGGCGGGCGCCCTGAATCGGGTAAAGCCAGCCGCCACGGCTTTCGTTCACCGCGACGCCTCGTGGCTGTTCGTGGTTGGCGCCTCGTGGAGCCACAAGGACACGGCCACGAAGGGTGGCGTCGAACCTGCGCTGGCTCGACGGTCTCAGCGACGCGCTGGGGCATTACTCGAACGGTCAGGCCTACCAGAACTTCATCGACCCGGCGCTCGCCGACTGGCAGCGCGCCTACTACGCCACGAATCTCAACCGTCTTGTCGCTGCCAAGCGCAAGTATGACCCCGAGGCAATCTTCCGGTTCGCGCAGGGCATCCCCCGTACTCGCAGGGCGTAATCCGGAAAGCGCGAGGCGAGAGTCGGGGCCCGGCTGGATCACTTGACCGCTAGGAACAGGTAGCGGTTGAGACTGAAGAAGTACTCGCGCCCGAGGCCAGTCAGATCGGCTGCCCACGCTTGCGCCTCGGCCTCGGTCACGCCGCGATGGCCCGGGACGAACCCGGCGATGAACTTGATCACCCCAGCGCTGAACGTCTGCGAGTCGTAGCCGGCGTTGAGGATCGGCAACACCTCGCGGCGCGCGACCGTGAACCCCGCTTCCTCGAGCAGGCCGGTCAGTCGGCGCGGCAAGTACGGATCGACGAGATGCTCGTCCCACGCCGCCAGGACGCGCAGCATCCGCCCGACATCACTCGAGCGCCAAACGATCGAGTCCCAATCGGTGTCGACCACCAGGAGTCGCCCGCCCGGCCGCAGCACCCGGTACGCCTCGGCCAACGCCACCGGCATCTCGGACACGTACTCGTAGACCTGCACCGCCGCGGCGGCGTCGAAGCTCTCAGCGGCGAACGGCAGCGCGCACGCGTCGCCCGCCTGGAAGCGCACCGGAGCCGAGCCCGCCACCGGCTCGCTGCGGCGCGCGGCGAGCGCCAGCATCTGCTCGCTCGGATCGATCCCGTGCACCGAACCGCTCGTCCCGACCGTCGCCGCGGCTTGTGCCGCCAGCAGGCCTGGGCCCGAGCCGATATCGAGCACGTTCTCGCTGGGCTTGAGATCGAGCGCCGCCAGCTGCAGCCGGCGCTGCTCGACGATGTCGTGGGTCAGGTAGGCGGCCTCGAGTTGCTGCGAGACCTCTGCGTCGAACTGCATCACCTCTGGCATCTGCATGTCCCAGGTCGTGGCCCTGCGCGCAACACGATCCGGCCGTCTGCCGTCAGGCAAGCGAGTCAGCGGCCGATGCGGTAGCGAATGTGCGTCGCAAGCGGGGAGTGGATCACCTCGACCGGCTGTAGGCCGGGGTCTTGCACTCCGTCGAACAGGCGCTCGCCGGCGCCGAGCAGGACGGGAGCGACGTCGAGCATGAGCTCGTCGATCACGCCCGCCGCGAACGCCTGCCGCACGGCGGAGGCGCCACCGGCGATGTCGACGCCGAGGTCGCCGGCCGCCGCCTTCGCGCGCTCAAAGGCGACATCGAAGCCTTCGGTGACGAAGTGGAACGTCGTCCCGCCCTCCATCGCGATCGGGTCGTGCGGGTAGTGGGTGAGAACGAACACCGGAGCGTGATAGGGCGGCTCGTCGCCCCACCACCCGCGCCAGTCCACGTCCCACGGGCCCCGAACCGGGCCAAACATGTTGCGGCCCATCACGTACGCTCCGCAGGGCTTCATGAGCTCGTCGCGCACGCGGGCGTCGGCTTCATGGAAGGGCTCGTCCAGGTGCCAGTGGTGGAGCTCCAGGCCGCCGACGCCGAGCGGGTTCTCGCGGCTCTGATCGGGGCCGGCGACGAAGCCGTCGAGAGAGATGGACATGTGGCATGTGGTTGGTGTCATGTGAGCCAAGACCGCCGAATCGACGAGAAATCATCGGTGGGGGACGCTCTCGCGAAAGCTAGCGGTTGCCCGGGTAATTGGCTTTGCTGCGGTGCTCGGCGGTGCGATGCCTGACGGCCGTGGCTCTCGCGAAGTGACGGGCAGGGAACTACAGCTAGGCGACGCTGCTGAGGATCGGCGCTGCAGAGTCGCGCCGGCAGATGCCCGTGACGTGGCCCTCGGTCAGGGCCTCTACGAACGTGTTGACCACCTCGGCGTCGAACTGTGATCCGGAGCAGCGGCGGAGCTCCTCGATGGCCTCATCGAACGCCATGGCATTTCGGTAGGAGCGTTGCGACATCATCGCCTGGAAGGAGTCCGCAACGAAAACGATGCGAGAGGCCAGCGGTATCTCCTCGCCGACGAGGCCGTCGGGGTAGCCCGCGCCGTCGATGCGCTCGTGGCTCGATCGCACTGCCTCGGCGACTTGTGTAAGAGCCGGGGCTGCGAGCAGGATGCGCTCGCCGATCAGGGTGTGCCCCTTCATGAACGCCCACTCGGCGTCGTCCAGCGGCCCCGGCTTGTTGATGATCTCGTTCGGTATCGCCACCTTGCCGATGTCGTGCAATTGAGCCACTAGCCGGATGTGCTCGATCGCGGCGGTATCGAGCCCGAGTCCCCGCGCGACCGCGACCGCCAACTCGGTCACGCCGTCGAGGTGATCCGTGAGGCCTGGGTGATGCTCGGCCAGCGCTCGAAGCAACACGTCGGTTGCCTGTCTCCCGGCCGAGGTCCGGCCGCTTCGCTTGTGCTCATACATCCGGCGATCGGAGACCGTCAGCGCCTCCTCAACCGTTGAGCACTCCTCGCCGAGCACGACGGCGCCGAACGAGCAATCGATCGAGAAGCCCTCGCCCCACTCGGCCAGAGCCGCGGTGGTGCGCGCAATCAGGTCAGTGCAGCCGTCGCGGTGCTCGAGTGCGGCAGAGCACGGCAGAATTCGTCGCCGCCCATGCGGTACGCGGCGCCCCTTGTGCGACCGCCGCTGCTTGGCGCGCCCCAAGACGTGCCAGCAGCGCGTCGCCGGCCGGGTGCCCATAGGCGTCGTTGTATTGCTTGAACCCGTTGAGGTCGAAGAGGATCAGCATCGTCACCCCCGGGGCTGCGGAGCGGCTAGCGCATCCTCAAGGTCGTTCACCAGCGCCCGTCGATTGCCGATTCCGGTCAGCGCGTCCGTCTTGGCCTCATGCCGGCTGCTGGACAGCATCCGCACGTTGTCGCGGAAGGTCATCCGGAGCCGGGCAAGAACGGCGAGCACACAGAATGACGCCAGCGTCAGAGCCAGCAGGTTGGTGCGCTGGAAATGGTCGACGATCAACAGGCCGAGTCCAGCAAGCCCGAACGTGACCGGCCCCACGATCGACGGCATGCGCTTTTCGTCTCCGCGTTGCACCGAATGCGGGAACCGGACGCGAGGCGCCCATGGCGATCAGCACCGCGGACACAGCCCAGCCCGCCTCCAGCGGCGTGCCGGCGGTGTAGCTACCGACCGCCGACTGATAAAGGTAGATGCTGTCGGCCACCGCGAAAGCGCACATGCCGGCGGCGATCCATCCGAACGTGCCAACCATCCGGCGCCCGCCGACGACCATCGACGCCCACCACCAGCGAGAGCAAGAGCAAATCGCCAATCGGATAGGCCAGGTTCGTGACCATGGCCGCGGTTGAACCGTCCACGCTGTGCAGCACCGCGTCGAATACGATCGCCGCGGCGATCGCGCCCATGCCCAGGGCGCCGATCAGACCGTCCACGCCAACTCGCCATCCGACCGCGCCGATGCGAGCGCGGAACAGCAGGATACACGCCGCATACCATGGCGGGTACACCGCCAGCCAGAAGCCGTCCGCGGGCGACGGCGTCGGGACGACCGCCACGTCCCACTGGAAGATCGTGAAATAGCTGATCCCACAGCCCCACAGCAACAGGCCCAGGGCGAGCAGCAGCCACGCGACGCGCTCCCCGTCCCGACGGAACCCGTGCCCCGCACAACAGCTGCCGCGGCCGGGAAGATGACGAGCGGAGACCACTTCGTCACCATTTCGCCGCCCGGGTTGGGGATCAGACCCACCGTCAGCTGTACCACGTAGGCCAACAACAGCGCAGCCAGAAGCCACACGCCTCTTCGAGCCACCCAGGTGCAGGTCATCCGTGCCACACAAATGGCATCGGCATCGCCTCCGAGGGCCTTGATGTTCTCGTCAACCGCTACGTCATGACGTGCCTGCAGCTCTGCGCGTCTGAACGTGCGTCGCCGGAGGCACCCGCGGGGCGGAAGGCCATGGGCCTGGGTATCCGGCGGGAAAATAGGCCCGTTAGATACCCAGGCTCACAGAAAACGGTTGCGCGCCGGGAAAACTGAGTACCCACGGAAACGGGCGTGATGCTTACCCGGCGACCGGAGCATCGATGAGCAGCTGGTGTTCGCCGGCGGGCAGGTGGAGTACAGCGTGCGGCAGCAGGCCGGGTGGCTCTGAGGCGAGATGTGGGCCAGGGCGCCCGAGCCCGTACCCTTGGCCGCCCTGAATGATCCGGTCGGGCCGCAGGTCCCGGTCCTCGATCTCGCCGAGGAAGTCGAGGGTTTCCTGGTCCTCGATGCCTTCGGCGATCACGAACGAGCCGGTCTGCCGAGCGTAGGTCGCCATCGCCATCAGCACCGCGCGGGCGTTGCGCTCGATCGGTGGCTGCGCTGACGATGCTGCGATCTATCTTGACGAAGTCGGCGCCGACCTTGCGGAGCATTTCGAGGCCTGAGTTGCCGGTCCCGACGTCGTCGAGGGCGAGCTTGAAGCCTTGATCTCGCAGACGCGAGAGTGACTTGAGGATCGACGCGCTGCGTCCGGCGAAGCGTTCGGTGACCTCGACCACCACGCGCTCGGGCGTCAGCGGCAGAGCGCTCGATGAGCCCGCAGAACCAGTCGTTGCCGTCGGCGTCGATGTCGAGCGTCTGGGGTGAGAGGTTCAAGAACAACAACGCGCCGTCGGGGAGTTCGGGCGCGACGTGAGTGAGGGCACTCTGGACGCAGAGCACGTCGAGTTCGTGCATGTGTCCGATCTGCTCGGCGAGGTCGAAGACCTCGGCTGGACTCGAGAACCCGTACTTGGGGTCGGGTCGCATCAGCGCTTCGACGCCGAGCAGGGTCTGCGAGCCGAGATCCCAGATCGGCTGCAGCACGGTACGCAGGCCGCCCTCATCGATCAACCGCCGTACCGCATCCGCGCTCTCTGAGGTCGTGATGACCACGCGGTCGCGAATGTCGTCAAACGACACGACGCAGTGCCCGCCGCCACGTTTGGCCTCAAGCAGCGCGGCGTCCGCCTCGGCACGCAGCAACTCGCCGGACTCGCCGACACGCAGATCGCAGATGCCGATGCTGACCATCGCCTCGGAGTCGGTCAACTGACGACTCAGCCGCCGCGCGAAACGCCCGCCGCCCAGCGCGTCCACGCGCGGCAAGAGCATCGCGAACTCGTCCCCTCCCAGCCGGTAAGCACGATCCTCGATCCTGCCCGCCAACAGGATGGTTGCGACACGCTTGAGTATTGCGTCGCCGTGAGCATTGCCGCAGCGGTTGTTGAGGAGCTTGAAGTCGTCAATGTCAAGGACGGCGAGCCCGAGATGCGCATCGTGGTACTTCGCCGACGCGATGGCCAGCGTGAGATCATCCTGGAAGGCGCGTTGGTTGGGCATATCCGTCAGCCCGTCGCGCATCGCGCGGACGAGCGCGTAGCGGTGGCTGCGCACCAGCGAGCGGCCCCCAACCAGGTAGAACACGAGCGCGCCAATCGATAACGCCAGCAGCCCGACCAGTGCCAGCGTCCCTCGCAGGGAGGCGAGATCCGCGTCCAGGAACCGATGGTCGTAGCCGACCTCCAGCGCATAACGGCCGCTCGGCAAGCTGGATTGGAACGACGAACTCGAAGTCCTTCGGATTGCGCCGCGGGTCGGCCTCGTGCCCTGAGTAGGTCGTTCCGTGCAGCAGCGCCGCGTTGATCCTCGGGTCAGAGTCCTTGATCCCGATCCCCCCATTGATCGATTCCTGAAGCTCTGACCGTATGGCTCTGATCGACGAGGATCGCCTCCAGCACTCCTGGGCGATGACCGACCGCGTCCAGTAGCTGGTCGATCTGCGCCAATGCGCGTGCGGTCGATGCGACGTTCGACCGATCGCTTCGAAACCCTGAACGTCCGCGTGCACGATGCTCGCGTAGCTCGCGGTCTGCTCCTGCCGCAGCTGGCGCGCCACCAGCGAGTAGCCGATTCCGCCGACCACCGCAAGCGTGATCACCAACGCCAGCCCCAGCCGCGCACCGAATCCCAATGCGGGATGTCGAGCTCGCAGGCGCAACAGAGGCGCGAAGACTCGCGCCCCACGACGCTGCGAACTGGGGATCGGCGTCCAGGGCATCACCAATACCCATCGACGCCCTGGCACGAGACTTGAAATACGCCGTTTGTGATGGACAGCACCTGGAGTCCGGCGCGGCGTCAGGCCGGGCGCCGGACCGGGCGGCGTGCAGCCGCAGCGAGTGCCGCACGACGGCGTTGCCGCCGAGCCGCTTCGCCGCGGGGGCTTGACCGGGCGCGGCTCGGGGCTTCACAAGAGCGCGCAAATACATGCGTTTGCGAGTCTGTTTGCATACCCTGTCCAGGGGAAGCAACTACACGAGAGCGATTAGAGCCAGGAGGAGTGGATGGCCGACGAGCGACATCCCAGTCCCGCCGAGGAGGCCAAGCGCCTGTACGACGAGAGCGAGACCCGTACGGCCCGGGCGTTCGAGCAGGTGGTCGCCCGCGACAGCTTCGGTGAGGTGCTGGCGCGCGTGACCGAGAACATCGTGGCGATCACGAAGCTCGGCAACGACACCCTTGATCTCGTGCTCCGCAACCTCCGGCTCGCCGGCCGCCAGGACATCGTCCGGCTTTCGCGCCAGCTCGCCCGCACCGAGGACAAGCTCGAGCTCGTGCTCCAGGAGGTCGAGCAGCTGCGCGAGGAGCGCGAGACGCAGAGCTCCGGCGGCTCGCGCCGGAAAGCGGGCGGATCGAGCCGCAGCGGCTCGGGCAACGGGGGCGGCTCGTCGCGGTCGCGATCCGGCAGCGCCTCATGAACCCGCTCGAGCAGCTCGTCCGGACTCCGGCGGCCGCGCTCGAGTTCACGAACATCCTGCTCACCCAGGACGACGCGAAGATCGGCGTCACCCCGAAGGACGTCGTGTGGACGCACCGCAAGACGACGCTGTACCGCTACCGCTCGGACAAGCGCAAGCACCCGATTCCGGTGCTGCTCGTGTTCGCGCTCATCAACCGGCCCGACATCTTCGACCTGCGCTCGGGGCACTCGTTCGTCGAGTTCCTGCTCAACGAGGGCTACGACGTGTTCCTCATCGACTGGGGCAGCCCGGACGAGGAGGACTCCGACATGGGGCTCGGCGAGTACGTGTGCGACGAGCTCGACTGGGGCATCCGCGAGGTGCTGCGGGCCAGCGGCCAGGATGAGCTGTCGCTGCTCGGCTGGTGCATCGGCGGGACCCTGTGCCTGCTGTACGGCGGCACCCATCCGGACAGCCCGGTGCGGAACATGGTGCTGCTCACGACCCCGGTCGACACGCGCGGCGCGCTGTACACGACCTGGGTCGGGCGCGAGTCCTTCGACGTCGACTTCGTCGCCGACGGCTACGGCGTGATCCCCGGCCGCGCCGTCGACTTTGCGAACAAGCTGATGAAGCCGGTGACGAACTACTGGACGACGTACCGGACGCTGTGGGAGAGCGTGCTCAAGGGCGAGGCCCGCCGTGAGGCGTACCAGTCGATGGCCCGGTGGGTGGGCGACAACCCGCCGTTCCCGGGCCGGGCATACCGGGAGTGGATCACCTGGATGTACAAGGAGAACCGGCTGGTGAATGGCCGGATGCGGCTACGCGGCGAGCGCGTGGACCTGAGCCGGGTCGATCAGAGCCTGCTCGTGGTCACCGCCGGGGCGGATCACATCGCGCCGCCGGAGGGAACGCATCCGCTGTTCGGGCTGGTGGGAAGCAAGGACATCACGCGGCTCGACCGCCCGGGCGGACACATTGGCCTGATGGCGGGGTCGCGGTCCCGCAACGAGATTTGGCCGGACATCGCCGGCTGGCTGACGGACAGATCGAAGAAAACGAGGAGAGGGAGCAACAGCAATGGCAACAGTGCACGCAAGTGAGCGCACCGCCAGCTTTGTCGGAGAGAAGCTCAAGGGCCGGGTCGCCCTCGTCACCGGCGGGACCCGCGGTATCGGCGCAGCGATCGGCCGCAGCCTTGCCAACCAGGGCGCCGTCGTTGCCGCCGGCTACAGCCGTGACCAGGAGAAGGCGGAGAGCTTCCGCCACGAGCTCGAGCAGCTCGGCACCACGGCGAGCATCCACCAGGGCAACGTGGCCTCCGCCCAGGATTGCCAGCGGACCGTCCAGGAGGTCGTCGACCAGCACGGCCAGCTCGACATCCTCGTCAACAACGCCGGCATCACCGCCGACAAGAGCATGCTCAAGATGCCCGAGGAGGACTGGTACAAGGTCCTCGCGGTCAACCTGTCAGGCGCCTTCTTCATGTCACAGGCCGCGCTGCATCACATGCTCGAGCGCGGCACCGGCCGGATCGTCAACATCTCCTCGATCGTCGGCCAGATCGGCAACATCGGCCAGACGAACTATGCGGCCTCGAAGTCCGGCATGTTCGGCCTGACGATGTCGATGGCCCGCGAGGCGGCCTCGAACCTGGCCCGCTCGGGCAAGGCGGATCCGACCGGCATCGGCGTCACCGTCAACGCCGTGGCCCCCGGGTTCATCGAGACCGAGATGCTCGAATCGATCCCGGAGAAGGTCCTCGACAAGATCCGCGCCCAGATCCCCCTCGGCCGCCTCGGCCGGCCCGACGAGGTCGCACGGGTTGTGCACTTCCTGTGTGCCGACGCGTCGTCGTATATCACCGGGCAGGTGTGGGCCGTCAACGGCGGCCAGGAGATGTAGTGGAATCGCCTTGAGGGCGATTGCATTGGGAGAATCGCCCTGAGGGCAGTCGCGGGCTGGGGCGGCCGTCAGGGCGATTCTCCCGGGTGGGTCGCGGGCCCTGTTGGGCGGCCGTCAGGGCGATTCTCCCGGGTGGTCGTGGCCCTGTTGGGCGGGTCGCGACGAGCTACTGGTGTTTGACGACCTGCCCTGAGGCTGTGATCGCCCACCAGCGGCCGCCGGTCGAGTACCGGCCGACATAGCTGGTGTCGCCGCCGCCCTTGTCGGCGATGTAGGTGTAGAGCGGGTGGCCGTGGTAGGTCACCTGGCGTTTGCCGTTGGGGAGCTTGATCGTGCCGAGCTTCGCCTGGCTGATGCCGGTGCCGGCGACCGGATTGCCCTTGGTCGTGACCGGCGGCCACACCTGGGTGCATAGCCTCTTCGTCACGCACACGTCCTTGTTGCGCGAGTCGGGCTTGAACAGGTAGAGCAGATGGCCGCGGCGGCTGACGAGCAGCTGACCGAGCTTCGTATTGCGCTGCTTGATGAGCGTGCCGTGGGATGTGCTCGCCGGCGCCGATGCGGCCACCGCGAGCGTCGCGAGCATCGCGACGGGCACGACCAGGCGCTTTCCCTTCAACATCGATCTACCTCCGTTAGCGTCGGGGCCTCACAGAGTCAGGACGCCGCCTCCGACGGGACCTTCCCCGCAACCAGTGTGCCACGGGTACCGCTCTATCGGGCGGCTGCCCGGGCGTGCGAGCGCATCTCGGACAGGATCCGCTCGAGCCGCGGCTCGGTCTCCCGGTCGACGTGGGTCATCGCCGCCGCCACGGCCGGGTGGACCGCGGCGATCTGCGCGTGCATCTCGTGCGCGACCGCGCGGTAGCTCGGGTGCCCCTCCCGGCCGGAGCGCAGCTCGATCAGCTGCATCGCCTCGCGTGCGTTGAGGTCGAGCACGTAGCGGATCCGGAAGCCGAGGCACAGCGCATACGGGGCGGCCGTCCGCAGCCCCGCGTCGCTCAGGCGTGCGTACTCGCGCTCCGAGATCTCGAGTGCGCGGCGATACTCGCCGCCACACCCCGCCAGCTCGACCTGCACCGGTACGCCGGCCCCGAGCGCCGGGGTGAGCGGCTGCCACTGGACGGTGAGCATCCGGTGGCGCTGCAGGTCTCGGAACGCGCCGTAGTCCGAGACGATCTCGAACCGGTAGCTGAGCGCCTCGAACCCGCGTCCCGGGCGGTGGCGGCGGTTCGTGCGCTCGCCGACGAGATCGCTCAGCAACTCCGCGCGCTCGTGCTGGTCCAGGGCGGCGATCGCGTCCCGGATCGCCGTCTCGCCCTGCCCGCTTGACTCGAACATCAGAGCCGCCAGCAGATCCTCCTCGTCGCCCCGGACCTGCGTGAGCCGGACCTCGGGGCCCGAGTCGGCGTGCGCGTCCGCGCCCTCGAGCCCGAGCCGGCGCGCCCACCGCTCGCCGGCCTGCGCGCGCGAGCGCAGGTGTTCCACCCACGCGCCGCCACGGTCCGGGCGCTCGACCCGGGCGACGAAGCTCGGCATCACCGCCTTGATCTCGTCGAGGATCATCGCCCCGAACGAGCGCGCCTCCGGCAGCGGGTGGGCGAGCAGGTGGAGGATGAGCTGCTCGTACGTCTGGCCGGTGGCGAAGATCCCCATGTGCGACAGCGAGCCGGCGGGGAGCAGGCCGCGCAGCAGGTCGAGCGACTTCGCCTTGATCGCCCGCGCGTGGGCCGCCGCCGGCTCGTCGTCCGCGCGCGGGAACTCTCGCCCGGCCCATGCGATCACCCGCGGCAGCGCCGCTGCGTAGATCCCGAACAGCGTGTCCATCGCCCGTGCGTACTCGGGACCGAGCTCGGCGTCCCGGTAGTAGCGGTAGCCGCCGGTGGGCGGGGGCATCGGTTGGTCATAGGCGATGTACCGGGTCGACTGCTCGAGGTACGCGCCGAGCCGAGGCCGCTGGAGGATCTTCGTGAGCACGTTCGAGACGTACTCGCACGCCACGTGCGCGCCGCCGAGCTGGGCAACCGAGTCGTCCCCGTAGCCGACGAAGATCCGCTCGTAGAGCTGTGCCGCCCGTTCGTTCTCGGCCGTGTCGTACGCGGGCGTCTCGGCGGGCATCTCGTCCGCGAACTCGTCGAGGAACAGCCGCCGCAGCGTGCCCGGGTACCGCGAATACCGTGCGAACAGAGCGCCCTTGACCGTCTCCGGCATGTTCGTGAGCGCGAACACCGGCCGGTCGAGGTTGGTGAAGTGCGGGGCGAGCCGCTGGCGCTCCTCGTCGGTGAAGGTCTCGGCCGGGTAATCCACGGGCGGCTGATCGTAGCGGGGAGGCCGGAGGTCGCCGGCCGCGCTCAAGCCGCCGCGGCTCAGCGCGCGCGGGTCCGCGGCCGGCTCAGCCCGCGTTGCGCGGGTTCCCGGTGGCTTGCGAGTGCTCGCCGGAACCGCCCGGATTGGCGTCGTCCTCGCGGCGCTCGCGCTTGCCGTCCTTGCCATCCTTGCCGCCGCCGGAGCCGCCGGAGCCGCCGGAGCCGCCGGAGCCACCGGGAGCGGGCGCCTCCTCGGCGTTCTGGTCGGACACGCCCCCGGCGGGCTCATGGTCGCCGAATGTCTCGGCGGTGTCGCTCTTGCGTTCTTCCATATCGATCGGCTACCCAGGGCCCGTCGGCGCAAACGGGCGCCCGCTGTGGGTGCATGGGGTGCCAAACTCGGGCGGCGGGTCGAGCTCGGCAGCTGGTGCATCAGATAGATGCCTGAGCTGCCGAATTCGCCGCGTGCCGACAAGTTTGGCACCCCGTGCATGCTCGCGGCGCCGGGACCGCGTGAGTTGTTCTGACCTTCGGCCTTCCGCGGGCGGGTGAAAATGACGCCGCGACACGTTCGTGGTCAATGTTGCGGCTGGCGGATCACGGCGATTTCGTCGGGTACTCGGACCGGCGCAGGGGGCCGGCGGGGAACCGGGGGGCGGGCGACGGGGCGCTCCGGGGAGCGGCGCTCTCGGCGGGGAGTCGGCGGGCGCCCGCCGCAGCACGCCGGGCGCTGGGGGTTGCGCAGAGGCCCGCGCAGTCCTCCCGGGCGCGCAGCTCGTTTTCTGTGAGCCTGGGTATCTAACGGGCCTATTTTTCCCGTTGGATACCCAGGCCCTTCGGCCTTCCGCCGTCGGGTGACACGACGCTGTGACACCGTTTAGTGGTTAATCTTGCTTTACAGCGGATCACGGCGATTTTCCCATCAGACGTCAGAGCAGGCCGCCGGGACCGCGTCAGACGTCAGAGCAGCCCGCCGATCGCGTTGCCCGCGTGGGCGACGAGATCGAACAGCGGCGAGGGGAAGATCCCGAAGAACACCGACGCGGCTGCGAAGACGGCGGCGACGACGGTGATCTCGATCCCCGGCCCGGCAGCGGCGGGGGCGGCAGCGGCGCCAGCGGGGAGATCGGCCTCGGGCGCTCCCCCGGCGATCGGGGCGAGCCCGCCGGACGCCGGGGCCGCGCGCCCGACGGTCGCGCCGACGGTCGCGCCGACGGTGGAGCCGATGATCGAGCCGACGATCGAGCCGCCCATCCACATCGTGGCGATCACGCGGAGGTAGTAGCCGAGCGAGATCATCGAGCCGATCACGAGCACGATCGCCAGCCAGGTGTAGTCTGCCGGAGACGAGCGCGTGGATCAGCTGGAACTTGCCGATGAAGCCGACCGTGCCGGGGATCCCGGCGAGCGCGAGCATCGCGATCGTCATCGGCCACGCGAGCCAGGGGCGGCGGGCGCCAAGACCGGCCAGGGAGGAGAGGTCGTCGCCGGCGTCGCCGGCCTGCTCCTCGGCGCCGACGATGACGGCGAACGCGGCAGTGTTCATCGCCAGGTAGACCGCGAGGTACAGCACGGTGGCCTCGATCCCGAGCTTGGTGCCGACGACGACGCCGGCGAGCATGTACCCCGCTTGGGCGACGCCGCTGTAGCCGAGCATCCGCTTCAGCGAGGATTGGCCGAGCGCGCCGACGTTGCCGACGATGATCGTGATCGCGGCGATCGTGGCGATCGCCGGCGCCCACGTGCTCTGCTCGCCGATCACGGCGACGTCGAAGAAGCGCAGGAACACGCCGAGCGCGGCGGCCTTGGTGGCGGTGGCCATGAACGCGGTGATCGGGGTCGGGGCGCCCTCGTAGACGTCGGGCGTCCACTGGTGGAACGGCGCGACAGAGGCCTTGAACGCGAACCCGACGATCACGAGGCCGATCCCGGTCAACAGCAGCGGATCACCGAGCACGTGGCCCTTGAGCGCGCAGCGCGATCCCGGAGAAGTCGGTCGACCCGGTGGCGCCGTACACGAGCGCCAGCCCGTACACGAGCGTGGCCGACCCGACCGAGCCGATCACGAGGTACTTGAGCCCCGACTCGAGCGAGCCCTCGCGGCGGAACTCGGCCGCGCACAGCACGTACAGCGGGATCGACAGCAGCTCGATCCCGACGAACAGCGTGACCAGGTTCTGGGCCGAGACGAGGATCGCCATCCCGAGCACGCTGAACAGCAGCAGCGAGTGATACTCGCCGTGCCCGGCCTCATCGGGGGCGAGCGCCCGCAACGAGAGGATGCACCGCGGCCGCTCGCCGAGATCGCGAAGATGAGGTCGAGGATCAGCGCCAGGTCGTCGACGGCGAGCGCGCCGGAGATGATCGAGGCGGTGATGGTGCAAACGCGCGATCTCGAGCCCGATCGAGACGGCCAAGGTCACGAGCGTCAGCGCCGGGACGATCCGGCTGGCGGGCGACGGCCGAGCGCAGCAGCCCCACCAGCAGCACGACCAGCGCGCCGGCGGCCAGAGCCACGAACGGCGACAGGCTCGCCCAGTCGATGTGGGGGCCGGGAATCCTGGCCAGGACGGTCATCGCGAGGCCACCAGCGGTGCGGTCGGGTTGGCGGCGGCCACCGAGGCCTTGACGCTGTTCTCGCTGCGCCGCAGGACGAACTGCGGATAGAACGCGAGCACGAGGATCGCGACGACGATCGGGACGAGCGCGGCGGCGTCGGAGAAGCCGATCTCACGCGAGTCGACCTGCGGGCCCGAGCCGGTTGTGCATCGCGCCGATGAACACCCGCAGCGCGTACACGGCCGCGCCGACGACGCCGAGGAAGGCGATGATCGCGATCGCGAGCTTGGCCTTGAACACGCCCAAGCAGGATCAGGAACTCGCCGGCGAAGTTCGAGGAGCCGGGCATCGCCAGGGTGGCGAACGCGACGATCAGGAACAGCGTCGCCAGCACCGGCGCCCGGAACGCGATCCCGCCCATGTCGCGGAGCTTCTCCGAGCCGCCGGCGCGGGCAGCGAGCGCGGCGACGATGAAGAACAGCGGGGCCGTGACGAGCGCCGTGGTTGACCATCTGGAGGATCGCGCCCTGCCCGCCCTCGGGCCGCAGCGAGAAGATCCCGAGTGTGATGAAGCTCATCTGCGCGACGCTCGAGTAGGCCACCACGAGCCGCGCGTCCGGCGTGGTGAACGCGAGCGAGGTCGCCCACAGGATCGAGACGAGCGCGATGATCAGCATCGGCGTCTGGAAATGCCGGCTCGCGTACGGGAACAGCGGCAGCACGATCCGGAGGAACCCGTAGGCGGCGACCTTCGAGAGGATCCCCGAGAACACCGCCACAGCCGGGATCGGCATCGCCTTGTAGCCGTCGGCGAGCCAGCCGTGGAACGGGACGATCGGCATCTTCACCATGAACGCGATCGCGAAGCACAGGAAGATCCACTCCTGCGAGCTGTGCGACAACGGCAGGTGCTGGAGCGTCGAGATCACGAACGTCAGGCCGGCGTGATGCCGGCTCGAGGCGAGCACGCCGGTGGCGATCGCGCCGGCGAGCATGAAGAACGAGCCAATCAGCGTGTAGATCACGAGCTTCGTGGTCGCGCGCACCTTGTCGCCGGTGCCCCAGATCCCGGACAGGAAGTAGAACGGGATCAGCATCAGGTCGAAGAACGCGACGAACAGCGCGAGGTCCTGGGAGCAGAACGCGCCGAGCACGGCGCTCTCCGCCAGGCCGAACTGGAAGTACAGCTGCTTGGCGCGGTCCCACTCGCGGAACGACGCCCACACGAACGCGCCGCTGAACAGCACTGTGGTGAGCAGCACGAGCACGACGTTGAGCCCGTCGAGGCCGAGCTTGTAGTGGATGCCGAGTGCGGCGATCCACGTCTTGTCGGTGACGAACTGCAGGCCGGAGTGCGAGGGGTGGAAGCGCGCGATGAACGAGATCGCCACCGCGAGTGGGAGCAGGCTGCCGAGTGCGACCGCGCGGCCGACCACCGGGCGAGGCGCGAGCGTCGCCAGCAGCGAGATCACCAGCGGGAGCCAGATGAGAATCGAGAGCGTCACCGGCTGATGACCTCGGCGGCGGCTGTGGGATGGACACGCGGCTGCATCAGCTCGCCTGGATCAGGAAGTAGAGACCGAGCCCGGCCATGCACACGATCATCGCCGCGGCGTAGTAGCGCAGGAATCCGGTCTGCCAGCGGCGGACCGCGGCCGACCCGGCGCGGACGATCCCGATGGTGCCGCCGGTGAGCCCGCCGCCGATCACGATCCGCTCGAGCACCGACTCGACGAGCCGGCCGAACCACAGCGACGGCCGGACGACGATCCAGTCGATCAGCTCATCGAAGTACCACTTGTGCGAGAGGAAGCTGTGGACGGCCCCGAACCGCTCGCGCAGGCGCACCGGAACGCCGGGGGCGGCGACCCACAGGCGGTAGGCGATCGAGATGCCGATCACGGCGATCACGGCGCCGATCACCAGGCCGACCCAGGCCGGGCCGTTGCCGACGTGCAGGTGGGCGAGCCGCGAGTCGGCGAACGTCGGCTCGCAGGAACTTCGTGACCGCCTCGTCGATGCCGGGGATCTGCAGGGCGCCGCCGATCACCGCCAGCACGGCGAGCGTGCCCATCGCGATCTTCATCGGCAGCTCGCGCTCGGCGATCACGTGGGCCGGGCCGGGGAAGCCGACGTCGGTGTCCTCCTCCTCGCCGGTCATCGGGTTCCTCGGCACCTCTGCGTGTGCGAGGTGGCCGTGCTCGAGCTCACGGGCCTCCTCGCACGGCTCGCCGAAGAACGCGCGGAAGATCATCCGGAACGTGTAGATGCCGGTCAGCAGCGCGCCGGCATAGCCGAGGATCCCGAGGATCTCGAACCCGCCGCCGCGGTGGTCGAGGAAGCCGATCACATCGTCCTTGGAGAGCCAGCCCGAGAACGGCGGCAGCCCGGACGAGGGCGAGGCCGCCGACGATGAAGCATCCGAACGTGAACGGCATCGCCTTGCGGAAGCCGCTCATCTTGTCGAGGTTCTGGACGCCGGCCATCGCGCCGATCAGCGAGCCGGCGGACATGAACAACAGCGCCTTGAAGAAGGCGTGCGTCATCAGGTGAAACAGGCCGGCCGAGTACGCCCCGGCGGAGACGCCCATGATCATGTAGCCGATCTGGGACATCGTCGAGTAGGCGATGACGCGCTTGAGGTCGGTGACGACGATCCCGATCGTGGCCGCGATCAGCAGCGTCAGGCAGCCGCCGATCGCGCCGACGTCGGCGGCGGTCGGCGCCTGCTCGAACAGCGGGTGCATGCGCGCGATCAGGTACACGCCGGCGGTCACCATCGTGGCGGCGTGGATCAGCGCGGACACCGGGGTCGGGCCCTCCATCGCATCCGGGAGCCACGTGTGGAGCGGCACCTGGGCGGACTTCGCGAAGGCGCCGACGAGCAGCAGCAGGCAGCCGGCCACGAGGTCCGGCGAGTTGTGCGCGAACACGTGGGGGACGGCGTGGAACGTCTTGAGGAAGTCGACGGTGCCGGTGTGCTTGAAGATGAAGAACGTCCCGAGCACCAGCCCGACGTCGCCGACGACGTTGATCACGAACGCCTTGATGCCCGCCCGGGTGGCGGTCGTCCGCCGGTACCAGAACGAGATCAGCAGGTACGACGCGGCGCCGACGAACGCCCAGCCGACGATCAGCAGCACGAAGTTGCCGGCCAGCACGAGCACGAGCATCGAGAACACGAAGAAGTTCAGGTACGCGAAGTAGCGGTTGTAGCCTCGGTCCTCGGTCATGTACGCGACCGAGTACAGGTGAATGAGCGTCGAGACGCCGGACACGACGAGCGCCATGAACACCGACAGCGGGTCGACGAGGATCGACAGCTTCGCGTCGAGGCCGGTGGTGACCGCGTAGTCCCACAGGGACGAGGTCACCTGGCGATGCTCTGGGCTGCGGCTGAGCAGCGACAGGAACGCGCCGACGCTGAACACGAACGACAGGAGGATCGCGAGCGTGCCGACGAGGCCGGCGGCCCTGCCGGGCAGGCGCCGGAATGCGAGGCCGATGAGGATGGTCCCGACGAGCGGGCAGAGCAGGACCAGCCAGCCGAACGTGGTCGCGCTCATCCCTGCAGCTCGCTCATCTCGTCGACGTCGATCGGGAGGTGGCGGCGGTACATCGCGACGATCAGGCCGAGCCCGACCGTGACCTCGCAGGCGGCTACGACCATCACGATCAGCGCAAATACCTGGCCGTCCTCACGACCCCACATCCGGCTGAAGGCGACCAGCGCCAGGTTGGCCGCGTTGAGCATCAGCTCGAGGCACAGGAGCACGACGAGCGGGTTGCGCCGCGTGAGCACGCCCGCCGCTCCGATGCAGAAGATCAGCGCCGAGACTGTGAGATACCAGCCGATCGCCACGCGCTACCAGCCGCCCTCTCGCCGGTTGTCCGCCACCCCGACCGGCTGCGCCGCCGGCTCGGCCACGTCGGATGCGCCGCGGGTCCCGGCGGCCTCGGCCATCGTGCCCGTGTAGGCCGGGCGCGGCACCGTCAGCCGGACCTGAAGCTCCTCGTCGGGACCTTCGAGCCCGCGCCGCCGGCGAGCCAGCACGACCGCGCCGATCGCCGCCACGAGCAGCAGCAGCGAGGCGACCTCGAACGGGAACAGGTACTTGGTGAGGAACAGCGTTCCGATGTGCCGGGGGGTGCCGAACCCGAGCACGTACGGGGCGCCCTTGCCGGAGATCCCCTTGAGCCCGGAGCCGAGCATCGCGATGAACAGCTCGACGACGAGCGCCAGTGCGAACAGCGGTCCGAGGATCCGCAGCGCGGTCCCGCCGGCCAGGTCCTCGCCGCCGCCGACGTAGGCGACCACGAACACGTACAGGACCATCACCGCGCCCGCGTACACGACGACCTGCGCGGCGGCCACGAACTCGGCCCGCAGCAGCAGGAACAGGGCGGCCAGCGAGATCAGGTGGAAGACGAGCGCCAGCACGCTGTAGAACGGGTTGCGCAGCGTGATGACGCCGATCGCTCCGCTCAGGGCGCCGATCGCGGCGATGAAGAACAACACGGCGCTCAACGGACGTCGCCCCCATGCCTCCCGCGAGTCCGCCTCAGCGAACTCGCTCTGGGAATCCGCAGCATTTCCACCTACTCGCCTTCCCGTCGCAGGGGGGTGCGCTCCAGCGGCTCGGCGAGCAGCATCTCCTTGGTGAATATGAGGTCCGAGCGGGTGTAGTCCGACATCTCGTAGTCATGCCCCATCGTGATCGCGTCGAACGGGCACGCGACCTCGCAGTAGCCGCAGAAGATGCAGCGGCTGAGGTTGATCTCGTAGACGGCCGCGTAGCGCTCACCGGCCGACACCCGGTTCTCCGGGGTGTTCTCGGCGGCCACGACGCGGATGCAGTCGGCCGGGCAGGCGGCGGCGCACAGCGAGCAGCCGACGCACTTCTCGAGCCCGGGGTGGGCGGGATCCCCAGTCTCGAAGCGGTGGAGCTTGTGGCGTCCGCGGAAACGCGGGTAGACCGGCGTCTTCTGCTCGGGGTACTGGATCGTCGTCGGGCCCTCGACGACGCGGGCGAAGGTCGTCTTCAGGCCGCGCAGCGTCTCGCCGAACGCGCGGTAGGCGCCGGCCGCCGGCCCGCGGGCCGGGTGGCGGAGGACTTCGATGACGTCGCTGCCAGGGTCGTACGGGGTCATGAGGCCACCACGATCGCGGTTACCAGGAGGTTGAGGGTCGCCAGGGGAAGCAGGATCTTCCACCCGAACGACATCAGCTGGTCGTAGCGCAGGCGTGGGAGCGTCGCGCGGATCCAGATGAAGAAGGTCATGAACATCATCATCTTGGCCAGGACGACGATCGGGTCGACCCAGCCGGGGGGATGGATCCCGAACGGGAGCATCCAGCCGCCGAGGAACACGGTGACCGCGATCCCCGAGACGACGAACATGTTCATGTACTCCGAGAACAGGTAGGCGACGAACGGGGTTCCGCCGTACTCGGTGAAGTAGCCGGCCACGAGCTCGGCGTCCGCCTCGACGAGGTCGAACGGGGCGCGGTTCGTCTCCGCGAACGAGGCGATCAGGAAGACCAGGAACCCGGCGAACTGCGGGATGAAGTACCACATGCCCGCCTGGGCGTGGACGATCCCGGTGAGCGACAGGGTCTGGGCGGTGATCACCACGCCGACCAGCGACAGGCCCTGCGACACCTCGTAGGAGATGAGCTGGGCGGCGCCACGCATCGCGCCGAGGAACGAGTACTTCGAGCCCGATGCCCAGCCGCCGAGCATGATCCCGTAGAACGAGATCCCGGCCAGCGCGAACACGTACAGGGGGCCGATCGAGACGTCGATCCCGTACAGCCCGACCCGCTGGCCGAAGACGTGCTGGACGTCGCCAAACGGCACGAGCGCGAGGCCGCCGATCGCGGTGAGCATCGCGATCGCGGGCGCGATCCGGAACAGGTATCCGACCGAGGTCGTCGGGCGCGAGGGCTCCTTGGTGGCGAACTTGACGATCTCGGCAAGCGGCTGCAGCAGCCCGAACGGACCGACGCGGTTCGGGCCGTAGCGGCCCTGGAAGCGCCCGAGCAGCTTGCGCTCGTAGATCGTCAGCATCGGCAGGATCCCGAACGCGACCAGGAAGATCACGAGCGTCTTGACGATCTGCACCCACCAGGGCTCGAAGTAGAAGGCGTTGCCGAGCAGGATCATCGCTTGATGACCTCGATCTGCGCCTTGGTGAGCGCGTTGGCGGAGTCGGCGTCGATCCCGTCTGCGAGGAACGCCGCGCCGTCGGGGACACCGGAGCGGACAGCGGCCCTGGCGGACAGCCGCGTCCCCGCGTCATCCAGCTGTGCAACGACCACGCTGTCGCCGTTGACGATTCCGAGCCTCCCGGCGTCGGCGGGCGAGAGCTCGACCTGCTGGTGGGCGATCGCGAAGTGCAGCGCCGGCGAGATCTCGACCTCGGGGGCGGCCCAGATCGGCCGGTAGAGCCCGAGCCGTAGTCCGCCGTTCGACGGCGCCGCCTGCGCCGCCGGGGCGCTCGGAGTGGGGATCGATCCCGCCGGCATCGCCGAGGCCTGGGAGCGCTCGGGCCAGCGCACGCCGCGTCCGCCGATCTCCTCGAGCGTCAGCCCGGCGTAGAACGGCACGGCGTCGACGAGCTGGCGGAACGCCATCCCGGCCGTGAGCACCTGCATGTCGAACCCGGCTCGTGCGGCGACGTCGGCGATCACCGACCAGCCCGCGCGAACCTCGCCCGGGTGCGCGATCGCAGTGCGCAACCGCTGCACCCGGCCGTCGGGATGGACGAGCGTGCCCTCCTTCTCGGCGTAGGACTCGGCGGGGAAGATCACGTCGGCGTGCTCGCGGATGCCGTCGGTGAGGACCGAGGCGTGGGCGACGACGAGCCCGGCTGCGTGCAGCGCCTTCTCCCACAGCCCGCGGTCGGCGAGGTCGCGCACGGGGTCGGTCTGGAACAGGTACAGAGCGGTCAGCTCGCCGTCGGCGGCCGCCTGGGCGATCTCGGCGGCGCCATAGCCCTGGTGCTCGTCGTCGAGCTCAGCCCAGCCGGGGCCGGCGGTCGGGATCGCGCCCGCCTCGCGCAGTCCGCGGCCGTTGGCGCCGGCCGGCAGCTCCATCAGGCCCGCGCCCGCGTGCTCCGCCAGCCGGAGCGCCGAGGCGATCGCCATCAGGTGGGGCAGGGCGGCCGGGTGAAGCCGCTCGCCCCACACGATCACGACGTCCTCGCCGCCGTCGCGCAGCAGCTCGGCGAGCCCGCGGACGTCGTCGGCGACGTCGGCCGAGCTGTCGCTCAGCACCGATGCGAGCGCGGCGAGGAACGCCGCCTCCCCGCCAGGCGCGTAGCGGAGGATCGACCGGGCGTTGGGGTCGAGCGCGCTCGGCCGGGCGCTCGCGATCGCGAGCTGGACCCCGCGGCGGCGGACGCCCTTGCGGATCCGCAGATCGAGGATCGGCGCGTCGTCGAGTGGCTCGCAGCCGAGCACGAGCACGGTGTGGGCGAACTCGAGGTCGGGGACCGTGGCCTGCATCGCCGGCGCGGCGAGCGCCCGGGCCAGGCCGGCGTCGACCACGCCGCCGACGCCGGAGTCGATGTCGGTGCAGCCGAGCCCCTCGCGCATCAGGCGCTGGAGCAGGAAACCCTCCTCGTTGGTGGCCTGGCCGCCGATCAGCGTGCCGACCCGTCCCCTGTGCTTGCCGACCGCGGCTGCGGCGCTCAGCGCGCGCTCCCATGAGACCGGTCGCAGCTCGCCGCCGTCGCGCACGAGCGGCGTCGTGATCCGCTCGTCGACGTGCATCGCCTGGTAAGCGAAGCGGCCCTTGTCGCACAGCCACCCGTCGTCGACGAGCGGGTGGTCGCGGCCGAGAACCCGCGTCACCTTCTCGTCGCGGACGGTGAAGGTGACGTTGCACTGCGACGGGCACAGCGTGCAGATCCCGCCGGCGCTCTCGATGTCCCACGGCCGGGCGCGGAAGCGGTACGGCTGCGAGGTGAGCGCGCCGACCGGGCACAGCTCGATGATGTTGCCGCTGAACGGCGCCACGTACGGGTGGCCGTCGTGGGTCCCCACGAACGTGTCGGCGCCGCGCTCGGTGAAGATCAGCTGGTAGTCCTCGGAGATCTCCTGCGAGAAGCGCACGCAGCGGTAGCACAGGATGCAGCGCTCGCGGTCGATCGCCACGAGCGGGCTGAGCGCGAGCGGCTTCTGGAAGTGGCGCTTGGGCTCGATGAAGCGCGAGCGGCCGAGACCCCAGCCGAACGTGATGTCCTGCAGCGGGCACTCGCCGCCCTTGTCGCACACGGGGCAGTCGAGCGGGTGGTTGACGAGCAGGAACTCGACGATCGCGTTCTGTGCGTGACGCACGCGATCGGTCTGGGTGTGGACGACCATCCCGTCCTTGACCGGGGTCGAGCACGAGGTCTGGAGCTTCGGGATCCCCTCGATCTCGACCAGGCACATCCGGCAGGCGCCGACGGGATTGCCGAGCTTCGGCTCGTAGCAGAAGTAGGGGATCTCGACGTCGCCCTGCTTGGCGGCGTCGACCAGCATCGAGCCCTCGATCGCGTGGATCTCGCGGCCGTCGATGGTCAGCTGGATAGGCTTCTGGGCGGGGCGGGGCATGCGGATGGCGGGCGTTAGTGAACGGGCACCGGCCCGGCGTATTCGTCCGCGACGCGGCACCGCCGGCGAAGCCGGTGATCGGGACGACTCCTCCAATGCCCCCGCGCCCGACCGCGCCCTCGCGGCCTCGATCTCCTGCTCCAGCTCGGCCCGGAACTTCTCCACCATCGAGCCGATCGGCATCGCCATCGCGTCGCCGAGCACGCACAGGCAGTTGCCGATGATCTGTTCCTGGACCGAGGCCATGATGTCGAGATCCATCGGCGTCGCCTCGCCGGTCTGGATGCGCGTGAGCATCTTGTGCGTCCAGTTCGTGCCCTCCCGGCACGGGACGCACTTGCCGCACGACTCGTGGGCGTAGAACTTGGCGAGCTTGAGCGCCACGTCGAGCACCGAGCGCGTGTCGTCGGCGACGATGATCGCGCCGGAGCCGAGCATCGAGCCGGCCTTCGCAAGCGCGTCGAAGTCGTAAGGGAGGTCGAGGTCGTCGCCGGTGAGCACCGGCGAGCTCGAGCCGCCCGGGAACCAGAACTTGACCTTGCGGCCGTCCGCCGGGCCGCCGGCCAGGTCGTAGATGATCTCCCGGGACGGGATTCCGAGCTCGATCTCGTAGTTGCCGGGGCGCTGCACGTCGCCGGACACCGACACGAGCTTCGTCCCGGTCGAGGTCTCGGTGCCGATCTTGGCGTACTCGGCCCCGGTCATCCGGATGATGTGCGGGACCGTGCTCAGCGTCTCGACGTTGTTGATCAGCGTCGGGCCGTGGTACAGGCCCTCGATCGCCGGGAACGGGGGCTTCAGGCGCGGGTTGCCGCGCTTGCCCTCGAGCGAGTCGAGCAGGCCTGTCTCCTCGCCGCAGATGTACGCGCCCGCGCCGCGGTGCAGGACGAGCTTCAGCGAGTGGTCGGAGCCGAGGATGCGCTGCCCGAGGTAGCCGGCGCGCTCGGCCTCGGCGATCGCGGCCTCGAGGATGTCGGCCTGCAACTCGTACTCGCCGCGGATGTAGATGAACGCCCGGTCGATCTCCGCCGCGTAGGTGGTGATCACGATCCCCTCGATCAGCATGTGCGGGCTCTTCTGCATCAGCTCGCGGTCCTTGAACGTGCCCGGCTCGGACTCGTCGGCGTTGCACACGAGGTACTTGTCCATCTCCCCGTGGGGGAGGAACGAGGCCTTCTTTCCCATCTGGAAGCCGGCACCGCCCCGGCCGCGCAGGCCGGAGTCCATGATGTTCGAGAGAACCTCGTCCGGCGACATCTCGAGCGCACTGCGCAGGCCCTCGTAGCCGCCGCGCCGCTCGTACACGGGCAGCGTGTTGAGGCCCGGCTCGTCGATGCCGTCGAAAAGGATCTTCATTGATCGCCCTCGTGCTCGGCGGCCTCATCGGCCGGCATTTCGATCGCGGCGGACGGCCCGGGACGGTCGAGCTCGGCGTCCTCGGGCCCGAGCCCGACGGTGTCGGCCCGCGGTGCGTCGGGCCCAGGCGGGCTGAACTCGTCGGCGCCGTCGCCGACGCCGGGATCCGCGCAGCGGCGGTAGCGGAGCTGCTTGTGCTCGAGCACCGGCCGGCCGGCCTCGAGGTCCTCGACGATCAGGTCCGCATCCTCGATCGACAGTGGCCCGACGTACTCGCCGTCGACCGAGGCCATCGGCCCGATGTCGCAGGCGCCCAGACACTCGAACGAGCGCACGCCGACGTCGGCGCTGCCGCTCGCCGCGGCGGTCATCGCCTCGAAGAACTCGTCGGCCCCGAGCAGCGAGCACGAGATGTTCGTGCACACGTACACATCGTGCTTGGGCGTGGGGACCGTCGAGAACATGTCGTAGAAGGTCGCCACGCTCGTCAGGTACGCGGGCGTGAGCTGCATCACCGCGGCGACTTGGTCGATCGCCTCCGGCGAGCACCAGCCGTAGCGGTCCTGCGCGAGGTGCAGGGCGGGGATCGCGGCCGAGCGGCGGTCGGGGTACTTGGCCATCGACGCCTCGATCGCCGTGCGCAGGCCGTCCGGGACCGGCGTCGTGGCCGGGTCGGGGACGACCGCCGGGGGCTTCGAGAGGTCGACCGCCTCGTCCCAGCCGGGGACGCGCGAGCCGTGGCCGAAGCGGGGGACCGGGGGAATCGACCCGAGGCTCATCGAGGCCGCGACGCTCACCGTCGATTCCCCCCAGGACAGGGTCGAGCATCGCCAGCGTGGCGATCAGGTCGGCGATGTAGCCGTCGCGGACCATCGCCGCGAGCGCCTGCAGGTTGACGAAGCTGGGGTCGCGCATGTGCACGCGGGCCGGCTTGGCTGAGCCGTCGGCGCGGACGAAGCAGCCGAGCTCCCCCCGCGGTCCCTCGATCGGGTAGTAGGTCTCGCCGGGCGGCACGCGGAAGCCCTCGGTGACCAGCTTGAAGTGGTGGATGAGGGCCTCCATCGAGGTGGCCAGCTCATGGCGCGGGGGCAGCGCGACCTTGCGGTCGGTGGTGATGTGGGGCCCCTCGGGCAGGCCGTCGAGCGCCTGCTCGATGATCTTCACCGACTCGTAGAACTCGGCGTGGCGGACACGGAAGCGGTCGTAGTTGTCGCCGACTGTGCCAACCGGGATCTTGAACTCAAAGTGGTCATAGCTCGAGTACGGGGCGGCCTTGCGCAGGTCCCACGGGTTGCCGGTCGCCCGCAGCAGCGGCCCGGTGACGCCGAGCTGGAGCATCGTCTCCTGGTCGACGACGCCGGTGCCGCGCAGGCGCTCGATCAGGATCTCGTTCTTCTCGAGCAGGTCGGCGTACTGGTCGGCGCGCCGGGGCATGTCGGCGATGAACTCCCGCAGCTTCGCCTCGAAGCCCACCGGGATGTCCTCCATCACGCCGCCGACCTGGATGTAGCGCGTGTGCATCCGCTGGCCGGAGGACATCTCGAACAGGTCGAGGATCTTCTCGCGCTCGCGGAAGCAGTACCAGAACATCGACATCGCGCCGAGGTCGAGCGCGCTCGTCCCGAGCCACACGAGGTGGGACATGATCCGGTTGAGCTCGAGGTGGATGACCCGCAGGTACTGCGCCCGCGGCGGGACCTCGAGGCCGAGCAGCGTCTCGACCGCGCCGCAGAAGGCCATCGCGTTGAAGTAGTAGGCGAGGTAGTCCATCCGCTCGACCACCGGGATCACCTTCCAGTACGCCTTCTGCTCGGCGGTCTTCTCGATCCCCGTGTGGACGTAGCCGATGATCGGGCGGATGTCGCGGACGACCTCGCCCTCGAGCGTCGCCAGCAGGCGCAGGACGCCGTGCGTGGCGGGGTGATGCGGGCCGATGTTGAGGGTCATCAGCTCGTGCGTCTCGCCTGGCTCTGCGGCGACCGTGATCGACTCTTCGCGCCGGCGGTAGTCCTCGGTCATGCCCATCTCAAGACCACTTCCCGTAGCTCTGCTGCTCGTTGTACGTGAACAGGACCGGCTCGCCGCCGACCGGGAAATCGCGGCGCTGGGGGAAGCCCTCGTAGTCCTCGGGCATCAGGATCCGGCGCAGGTCCGGATGCCCGTCGAAGATCACCCCGAACATGTCGTACACCTCGCGCTCGGGGAAATCGGCGCCCGGGAACAGCTCGACCACCGACGGCATGTGGGAGGCCTCGGTGTGGACTCGGGCCTTGACCGTGATCCGCTCGACGCGCTCCATGTCGAGCAGCTCGTAGAGGACGCCGAGGCGCGGTTCCTCGGGGTGGTAGTCGACGCCGTGGAGACTGGCCAGGAACGTGTAGCCCTGGCCGTGCAGGTGGCGCAGGACGGTGTGGATCCGCTCCGGGTTGGCGATCAGCGTGGCCCGGCCGCGGTGAAACGCGGTGTCGAGGATGCAATCGGCGTCGACGTCGCGCAGTTCCTGGGCGGTCAGCTCGAGCGCCGTGGCGTCAGGCACCGGCGGTGTCCCCGGGCCTGTGAAGACGTTGATCGCCGCGCACTCCTGCGTCGGCGCGCTGCGTCCGGGAGGCATCTCCTCGGTGCCGATCGCGTCGTAGCGCTCGCGCCAGCCCTCGCGGTCGCTGCCCTGGACCTTGGCGCGCAGGCGCAGGATCCCGTGGGCGAGCGCCTCGGGCCGCGGCGGGCAGCCGGGGACGTGGACGTCGATCGGCATGAACTTGTCGGAAGGGACGAGCGCGTAGTTGTTGAACACGCCCATCGAGGAGCAGCAGGCGCCCATCGAGATCGCCCACTTCGGGTCGAGCATCTGGTCATAGATGCGGCGGACGACCGGCGCCATCTTGATCGACACGCGGCCGGACAGGATCAGCAGATCCGCCTGGCGCGGCGAGGCGCGGAACGCCTCGAAGCCGAAGCGCGCGATGTCAAGCCGCGCGGCCACAATCGACATCATCTCGATCGCGCAGCACGCGAGCCCGAACGTGAGCGGGAAGAACGAGTTGCCGCGAGCCCAGGCGACCGCCTTCTCGAGCGTCGTCGTCATCACCCGCTCCTCGACGTAGCGCTCGAGGTCCTCGCCCTCCAGGTCGCCACGGAGCATGTCACGGGCCTTGAGCTGGCGGACGCGGAAGTCGGTCGGGTCCAGCGGCTCACGCTTTATTTCCATTCGAGCGCTCCTCGCCGCCACACGTACACGAACGCGATCATCAGCAGCACGACGAACACGATCGTCTCGCTGAGCGCGAACGGGCCGAACGCGCGCAGCTGCACGGCAATCGGATACAGGAAGATGACCTCGATGTCGAACAGGATGAACAGCATCGCCACCAGGTAGAAGCTGATCCCGAACCGGAAGCCACGTTGGATCTCCGACGGCAGCCCGCACTCGTAGGGCGACTGCTTCGAGCGGTTCGGGTGCCGCGTGCCGAGGAAGATGTTGAGAACCGAGAACAGCCCACCCACCGCGGTACCGAGGATGAGGAAGACGATCGCCGGGAGGTACGTTCTCAGCATCTGCGATCCGTTATATCACCGCGAAGGCATAGCTTGTAACAGAGTGTTACTTAGTGCGAAATGCGGCTATCTTCGGCGCCCTCGCGGCGCCGTGAACGGGCCCGTCGGCCGCATCGCCCACGGTTACCCACGTGCGCCTCTTCTAGACGGCGATCGCCGGCCGTGAAGGACGTTCATCTCGTCATCGGGGTGCTGGCGATCGCGCTCAATGCAGTGGCCGGGCTGTGGGGGGCGTGGCGGTGGTGGCGGGGCAACGGCGGACCCTGGTTCTGGCGGGTGCTGCGCACCGGCCAGGCCATCGTCGTCGTGCAGGTGGCGCTCGGCGGCGTGCTCGTGCTGATCGGTCACAAGCCGCCCGGCCTGCACGTCGTCTACGGGCTGCTGCCGATCCTCGTCAGCTTCATCGCCGAGCAACTGCGGATCGTGTCGGCCGAGATGGTGCTCGGATCCCGAGGGTACGAGTCGGCGGGCGAGGTCGGCGAGCTCCCCGAAGCCGAGCAGCGTGCGGTCGTGGTCGCGATCGTCCAGCGCGAGATCGGGGTGATGGCGCTGGCCGCGCTGGTGATCGTCGTGCTGCTGGCCCGGGCCGCGGCGACGGCGGGGTGAGCGGGCGCCGGGCGGTCAGGCTCGGGGGGCCCCGCCGTCGGCCCAGCGACGATAGCTCCCGCCGAACCACAGCAGCGGCGCGCCCGCGCCGAGCCCCAACCCGAGCACTTCGCCGATCGCGATCGTATGGTCACCACCGGCGATCAGCTCGGTGAGCGAGCACGCCGCCCAGGCGATCGAGCCGGCGATGATCGGCACGCCGTGCTCGAACCGGTGCTCGACGTTGTCGAGCTTCTCGGCCTCCGGCAGCTTCGAGGCGAACACGCGGGCGAGGTCCTCCTGCTCGGAGCTGAGGATGTTGACGCCGAAGCGCCGGGACTCACGCACGATCGGGAGCGTCCGAGCCCGGTTCTCGAAGCACACGAGCGCGAGCAGCGGATCGAGCGACAGAGAGCACAGCGCATTGGCGGTCATCCCGCCGCTGCCGGTCGGCGCCGCGCTCGTGATCACCGCGACGCCGGTGGCGAAGCGGCCGAACACCTCGCGGAACAGCTCGGGATCGGGGGCGAGCGGCATCGCGGGGGGGTTATAGCGCGCGCGGGAAGTGCTGCCGTCGCGCGTCCGCGCGCCGCGATCGGCCGCCGCGCGCCCCGAAAAAGAACAGGCCCCGGCGCCGGCCCCCTCTGGTTGCCGCCGTGGGAGGACGGTCGCGGTTGTAAGTTCAGCGACGTCTCATCGACCGACGCCGGGGCTCCCGCAGGTGTTCGCCGCGGCCGCCGCGGCTCCTGCCTGGCCGCCGCGGTTCCTGCCTGGCCGCCGCGGGGCCGCCACTCATCTCGACGGCGGCCGCCGGCTCGGCGTCCCCGCTCACCCGGTGACGCGCAGCGTGCCGTACGCCCCGAGCGCCTGGTCGTTGAGGATCGACGAGGTCAACTGGTAGGTGCCGGGCGCGAGGTTGAGGCTCAACTCGGCGCTCTGGCCGGGGAACAGCGGCTTCGTCGAGCCGGTCGTCTGGCCGTTCTCGGACACGACCAGGTTGTGGGCGAGCCGCCCGTAGTTGTGGATCTCGATCGTCAGCACGCCGGCGCTCACGCGGGCGCTCGCCGGATTCAGCCGGTACTCGTTGATCGCCACGTGGAGGACGTGATCGGCGCCGACCGCGCGGGTGTTCGAGCAGCCGCCCAGCGTCACCGCGCACGCCGCCAGGAGGCCCAGCTTGGATGCGCGGGGCGCTGACATGAGGATCCCGATTATGATCTCCGGCCAGATGTTCAGGCCGCTGAAGGTCATCCTCATCATGAGTGCGTTGGCCGCGGCAGCGGTCCTCGCCGCGGGATGCGGAACCGCGAAGATCACGGCGTCGAAGTCCGATCCGACGACCTATGCGGGCGCGGTGCTGTTCAACCAGCGGTGCTCCGGCTGCCACACGCTTTCCTACGCGGCGGCCCGGGGATCGGCGGCCAACGTCCGCACGCGCGAGATCGTCAACGGGCCGAACTTCAACGTGCGCTGCGAGCGCCCGATCGACCGTGTCCTGTACGCGATCGAGAACGGGGGCTTCTCCGGCGCGATCATGCCCCAGAACGTCGTCGTCGGCCAGCAGGCGCGCGACGTGGCGGAGTTCGTGGCCACGTACGCGGGACGCGCCGCCCCGAAGGCGGTCGGCGTGCCGCCCTGCCAGTCGCAGCCGATCGGGACGCTGCCGGCCGGCAGCCGCGTAGGAGCCGCGCCGTTCTCGACGTCAGGCTGATCCGTCGCGAGCCCGACGCGGTCAGAGCCGCGCTCGCGCGTCGCGGCCCCGAGGCGGCGGCGGCGATCGATCGCGTGCTCGAGCTCGACGAGCGCTGGCGCGCGCTGACGACCGAGGCCGAGGAGCTCCGGGCCGAGCAGAACCGGGCCAGCAAGGGCCGCAAGGGTCCGCCGACGCCCGAGGAGCGCGAGCAGCTGGCGGCGATGGCCGGCCGCGGGCGCGAGCTGAGCGATCGCGAGACCGCGCTCCGGGCCGAGCTCGACGCGGAGCTGGCAGCACTCCCCAACCTCCCCGCCGACGACGCTCCGGATGAGGACACCGTCTTGAAGGAGGTCGGCGAGGCCGGCGCCACCGGCCGCGACCACCTGGCGCTGGCCGGCGACATGATCGACACCGAACGGGCCTCCCGGCTGTCAGGCTCCCGGTTCGCCTACCTGCGCGGCGACCTGGTGATGGTCGAGCTGGCGCTCGTGCGGTTCGCGCATGGAGACGCTCCGCGAGCGCGGGTTCGAGCCGGTCGTGCCGCCGGTGCTCGTTCGCGAGCACGCGCTGTACGGGACGGGCTTCCTGCCCGACACCGAGCAGCAGATCTACCGGCTGCCCGACGACGACCTGTACCTCGTCGGCACCTCGGAGGTAGCGCTCGCCTCGCTGCACCGCGAGGAGATCCTGTCCGCCGACGAGCTCCCGCGCCGCTACGCCGGGTTCTCCCCGTGCTTCCGCAGGGAGGCCGGCGCGGCCGGCAAGGACACGCGGGGGATCTTCCGCGTGCACCAGTTCGACAAGGTCGAGATGTTCAGCTTCGTGGCGCCCGAGGAGGCGCTCGCCGAGCACGAGCGGCTGCTCGAGATCGAGGAGGGGATCCTGCAGACGCTCGAGATCCCCTACCGAGTCGTCAACATCGCGGTCAACGACCTCGGCGCCTCGGCGGCAAAGAAGTACGACTGCGAGGCCTGGCTGCCCGGGCAGGGCCGCTACCGCGAGCTGACCTCGACCTCGAACACGACCGACTACCAGGCCCGTCGCCTCGACATCCGCTACCGGCCGGCCGACGGCGGTCGCCCGGCCCAGCTGTGCACGCTCAACGGCACCGCGGTGGCGGTCGGGCGGACGATCATCGCGCTGCTCGAGAACGGGCAGCGGGAGGACGGCACGGTGGCGATGCCCGACGCGCTCGTGCGCTATGGCGCGCCGGCTGTCCTCGGCGCCGCGGCCTGAGTCCCCGCGGGGCTGACGATCAGTCGCGGACCGCGCGCAGGCGCGGGGGCGAGTCGTCGAGCACGAGCAGCGCTGCCCGTGGCGGCCCGCAGGCTACGATCCTGGCCCGCATGCGTACGCCGAACGTGTTCCAGGGCCGGACGACCGCCCGGACTGCGTCGTTTCCTGCGAGTGCCTCGGCGATCGCCGCGGCGAACCGGGACGCGCCCTGTGCCTCGGCGTCGGCGGGCACGAGCAGCTCGGTCAGCGGCTTGTCGACCGTCATCTCCTCGGTGACCCCGAGCAGCGACTCGGCCTGGCGGGAGACCCCCTGGACTCGGAGCTGCGCGTCGATCACGACGTAGGCGTCGCGCGGGCCGGGGGCCAGGTCGCGCCGGGTCTCGAGCAGCAGACCGAGGCCGCACTCGTCGCAGACCCGTGCGGACGGGGCGGGAGGGACCGAGGTCGGCGCGGGCGCTGCGCAATGTCCGCAGAACCACGTGTACTCGATGGGTGTCTGGGAGGGCTCTCCCACCAGCCTCAGGGCCGGACGCGACATCGCTTTCGAGTTGACCATCTCGTTCTCAGACACCTACCCGTTGTGGCATGACCGATCTCCCTCCCACCTCTCACGCCGAAGTCTAATAACTATCTTGCCTTGTTTCATCGGAAGTTAACAATCATCGATCCGTCCAGTCGTCGGGTCCCGCACGTGCCGCGGAGGCGTATGGGGGCGCGCGGCCGCCCCACGGCGGGCGGCCGACGCCGGCGGAGAGGGCACACAAAGACCGAACAGTTCCGGACTACTCGAGGGTTTCGTCGGCAGCCTGATGGAGCCGGGCGGTCGTCATTTGCGTGCCGCGAGATCGGCAGGGAGCCTCGGGATCTGATGGGGAAACAGCCGCGATCCGCCATACCGCAAGATTGACCACTAAACGGTGTCAACGCTTCATTTCACCCGCCGGCGGAAGGCCAACGCCTGCGCATCTGATCGAAAATCGCCGTGTTCGCTGAAGCAGGATTAACCACTAACCGGTGGTACAGCGTCGTGTCACCCCGGCGGCGGACGGCCGAAGGGCCTGGGTATCTGGCGGGAAAAATAGGCCCGTTAGATACCCAGGCTCACCGAAACGGCTGCTGGAGGACTGGGCCTCGGCGCGTCCCCCAGCGCCCACGGGTGCTGCGGCGGGCGCCGGCGGGCTCCCGAAAGAGAACCCAGCCCCGAGCGGGGCTGGGTTCGCATAAGGACCAAATGGCGGAGAGGGGGGGATTCGAACCCCCGAACGAGGTTAACCCCCGTTACGCGATTTCCAGTCGCGCCCGTTCAACCGCTCCGGCACCTCTCCGGGGAATCGCGGGCTAGCGTACCGCGCCTCGCGCCCCGGGCGGCAAGACCCCACGGCGCGGACCGGCCCGGTCAGATCTGCCAGGCTGCCGTCCCGGAGCAGCGGCACCTCGTCACCCGCCCGCGTGAGGCCGGTGACCGCGACCTCGTCGCTGCCGATCATGAAGTCGACGTGGATCGTCGCTGTGTGTTGATCGCGGGCGCTCGGTCCTCGTCCTCGAACGCGAACCCCAGTCCGCTGCCCGAGGGCGATGTGGCTGGCCGCGTTCTCGTCGAGCAGAGTGTCGTAGAAGACGGTCTCGAGCGGCCCGATCCGGCCCTCGCGGTCGACGAGCGCGACCTCGCCGAGCCGGGCGGCGCCCTCGTCGCGGTCTGCGATCGTGCGCAGCGCGCCGGCTCCGCGGTCGGCATCGATCTCGACCGCGCGCCCGTCCTCGAACCGGACCCGCAGTCCCTCGATCTTCGGTGCCGGCCACCCACAGCGGCTTGGTCGAGCGGACGACCCCCTCCGTGCGGGCCGGGTCCGGGGTGGTGAACACCTCCTCGGTCGGGAGGTTGGCTGCGTGCATGATCCCGTCGACTGTGGTGATCCGGCCCGAGATCCAGCGGCATCCGGGGTACAGGCCGACGGTCAGCGCGGTGCCCGGGCCCGTCGAAGCGGACCGCGTCGAGCGCGAGCGCGGTCGAGCTTGCCGCCCACCCGCTCGAGTGCCGCGATCCGCTCCTCCCAGGCCTCGATCGGATCCGGTGTGTCGAGCCGGCAGACGTGGGCGATCTGCTCCCAGAGCCGCGCCAGCGCGGCGTCTGGGTCGAGGTCGGGGTACACGAGCTCCGGCCCATCCCGGGGTCGGGCACGGCGCCGCCATCCAGTTCGTCGTGCGATCGTTGAGCACCAGGCCGCTCTCGTGCACGGCCGGGAGCATGTCGCGCCCGACGAGCGCCGGGTCGAGCCCCTCGAGCGCGTCCGGGTCGGACGGCCCGTGAGGCTGATCCGGGCGCACGCGGTGCTCGCCGAGCGCCAGCACCGCGCTCGCCATACCACGGCGGCACGAACCCGAGCGTCTCCGGGTCGGCGTGGAGCATCCGCGCGCGCTTGACGCACGGGTCGAAGTACGACACGTCGACGAACTGCGCGCCGTGCTCGTAGGCGACCTCGGCGACCGCGCGGGTCAGCGCCTCCTTGCCGGGCTCGGTGGCGAGCGCGACGATCTGGCCGGGCTGGACGTTGGCGCCGAAGCGGACGATCAGCTCGGCGAGCGGCTGGACGAAGGCACTCATCCGTCCGGCGCGCCAGCAGGATCCCCGGGTTGAGGATCCCGGCCGGGTCGAGCGTCGGCCTTGACCGCGCGCAGCATCTGCGACGCCGAGCGGTCCGATCTCGCGCTCGTAGAACTCGATGTGATCCCTGCCCACGCCGTGATGATGGCTGATCGAGCCGCCGGCGGAGAGCGATCGCCTCCCCGGCGGCGCGCTTGGCCGCATGCCACTGGGCGATCGGATCCTCGAGCTGGGCGCAGCCGACGGTGAAGTACAGCGACGCGCCCGCCCGGTACACGTGCGAGACGTGGCAGAGGATCACCGGCGGCGTGCCCTGGGCGGTCAGCGCCTCCCGCAGCGCCGCGCTCACGGCCGGGTACAGCTCGCCGACCGCGACCAGAACGTGACCGTCTCGAGCGTCTCGACGATCGCGCCGGCGTCGAGCATCGCGTCGCGCAGGTAGGGGCCGCGGAAGCGGTCGCGCGCCCACGCCTCTCCCGCGCCCTGCGCGGGCTCGCCGCCGCCCGCGGCCAGCCGCGAGGACGCGGCTCGACCGCCGGGCCCCCGACCCCCGCGGCATCGCCCTCGAACCCGACGATCGCCAGGCACCCGCCCGAGCCCGTCCCGAGCTCGGCCGGCCGGGCGAGGTTGAGCGCCGTCTCGGCCTCGTCGGAGAGTCGCAGCACGGTCGGCAGCGGGCCGTCCTGGGCAAGCCCTCTCAGGGCCGCGATCCCCTCGGCGAACGAGCCGAACCGCCAACCGTCGTAGACCGAGCGCGCCGGCGTCGGGCGCACCTGCACGGACAGCTCGGTGAACACCCCGAAGGCGCCCTCGGAGCCGAGCACGAGCTGGCGCAGGTCCGGCCCCGCGGCCGACTTGGGCGCCCGCCCGAGCCGCAGCTCGCCCGCCGGCGTGGCCACCCGCATCGACACCACGACGTCGTCGAAGCGGCCGTAGCCCGGCCGAGGCCTGGCCGCTCGAGCGCGCGGCCGCGAACCCCCCGAGCGTCGCGTACTCGAACGACTGCGGGAAGTGGCCGATCGTGTAGCCCCGCTCGCCCAGCAGCGCCTCGGCCTGCGGGCCGCGCAGCCCGGGCTCGAGCTGGCGATCCGCGAATCCTCGTCGAGCGACGACGAGCGCGTTCATCCGGCGCAGGTCGAGCGCCACGAGCCCGGCGAAGCCCGCCGCGTCCGGCTCGACGCCGCCGACGACCGAGGTCCCGCCGCCGAACGGGACGACCGCGATCCGCCGCTCGCGAGCACGCGCGCAGGAGCTCGAGCACCTCGTCGTGGGAGCACGGGCTCGAGCACGGCGTCCGGGGCCGGCGGCAAGCGCGCCGGCCGCGCAGCAGCAGCAGGTCGGGCGTCGACTTGCCGCGCGCGTGGCGGACCCGTGCCTCGTGATCGAGCCGCGACGTGCCCGGCGCCGACCACGCCCGCAGTCGCCCGAGCGCCTCGTCCGCGCAGCCGGCACGCAGGCAGTCGACACGGCGGAGATCTCCCCGCGCGCCGGCCGGGCCGTGCCACCCCGAGGCCGTCGCGGAGCAGCGCGACCACCGCGTCGGGCAGCGCGCGCGACCTGCGCGGGATCGCCCCAGCCCGACCACGACTGGCTCCGGATACGGGTTCTCGGGCGGGCGGGCGATCGACATCGCGCCGGGGACGCTACCGCGATCGCACGCGGCCTCGCGGACGCCAGTGGGCGGCGCCGAGCAGGATCATCCGCAGCTGCTTCTCGGCGTCGCGGGCGATCTCGTCCTCGGCCTCGGGCGCCGGCCACCGGCGCGTCGACCATCGCGCCCGACGGTGGCGATCATCGTGTTGACGAGCAGCCCGGCGAGCAGCTGGAGGTCCGTCGGTCGTCCACTCGCGCAGCGCCGGGAACCGGGCCAGATCGGTGGCCAGCTCGCTCGTGAACAGGCGGATCTCGTTGCGGATCGCATGGCGCAGGACGACGTTGCCGGTCGACCCGACGCGGGTCACGAACGTGAAGTGCTGGCGGTGCTCGCGGACGTAGCCGACGAGGATCTCGACCGAGCGCCGGATGATGTGCGTGCGGGGGCAGGTTGCCGCGGGCGTCGCGGAGCATCGCCCGGAGCGTCCGGAACGACTCCTCGACGAGCGTCAGGCCGAGCTCGTCCATGCTCGCGAAGTGGCGGTAGAACGCGGTCGGGACGATCCCGGCCGCCCGGGCCACGCTGCGCAGGCTGAGGGCGTCGAAGCTCTCGCCGGCCTCGATCGCCAGCAGCGCCGCCTCGAGCAGCGCCTGGCGGGTGTGCCGGCGGCGCTCGGACTGGGTCCGGCGCGGGCGCGACTCCGAGCAGCTCATCGACGATGTGCCGACTCAACGTGACCTGCGATTCATGTGTACGACCGTTCACCAAGGGCTGTGTGCGGATGCTCACAGAGCCTGAGTTTATGGGTTGACTGAACCGGAAACCTACTGTAATCATAGGTGTACAACTGTCCACTAAGTTTTCGTGAACCGATGCCCGCCGAGACCACTCCACCCGCCGCTTTCTCCGCTCCTCGTTCGTCGATCTGATGGTCGGCCCGCACGGGATCGACCGCTACCTCGAGCTGATCCGCCCCGAGATCACCGTCCGCGATGCGCGGGCCCGGATCGTCTCGGTGCGGCGCCAGACGGCTCGCAGCGTAACGCTCGACCGTCGGCCCAACGCCGCCTGGAACGGGTTCGAGGCCGGCCAGTTCGTCAAGGTCGGCGTCGAGATCGACGGCGTCCGGCGAACGCGGACGTACTCGCCCGTCGGCTCCCAGCATGCGCGGCGACGGGCTGCTCGAGCTGACCGTCACGGCCCACCCGGAGGGTCTCGTCTCGCGCCACCTGCACCGATCGCGCGCCGACCGGGCGGGATCCTCCACCTCGGCGAGGCCCAGGGCACGTTCATGCTCCCTCGAGCGCGCCCGAGCGGCTCGTCCTGATCAGCGGCGGCAGCGGGATCACGCCCGTGCTCTCGATGCTGCGGACGCTGCTCGACGAGGGCCATGACGGCGAGATCGCCTTCCTCCACTACGCGCGGACGGCGCACGACTGGCTGTACCGCCCCGAGCTCGACCGCCTCGCCGCTCGCCATCGCAACCTCACCGTCGACGTACGTGGCCACCCGCGAGGGGGGTGGCCACCTGTCGACAGCGAGCACCGTGAACCGATACGGCGCGGACGCTGTGACAGCCGTCTGCGGTCCGCCTCGGCTGCTCGACGCCGTCACACGAGCTGTGGGGCGGCGAGCGCGTCCTCTCCGAGACGTTCACGCCGCCGACGGCTGACCGTCACGCGGCGCCGTCCGGCCAGCGGCACCCTGCAGTTCACCCGCAGCGACCGCACGGCGCCGATCGCCCAGGGCACGCTGCTCGAGCAGGCCGAGGCCGCCGGGTCTGCGCCCCGAGTTCGGGTGCCGGATGGGCATCTGTCACACCTGCACCTGCCGCAAGCGCGCCGGAGCCGTCCAGAACATCCGCACCGGCGAGGTCTCCGAGGAGGAGGACGAGGACATCCAGCTGTGCATCTCCGTCCCCGCCGGCGACGTCGCCCTCGAGATCTGACCACCCCAGGAGGACTGAACCAATGCCCACCGCCCATCCGGAACTGACCGACGAGCAGGTCGAGGCTCTCGGCCGGGAGCTCGACGAGCTGCGCGGCCGCGTGATGGCCGACCTCGGCGAGCGCGACGTCGCAGTACATCCGCAACGTGATCAAGGCCCAGCGCGGGCTCGAGGTCGCCGGCCGCGGCCTGCTGTTCCTCGGCTTCCTGCCCCCGGCCTGGATCGCCGGCGTCGACGTCTCTGTCGCTGTCGAAGATCCTCGACAACATGGAGATCGGTCACAACGTGATGCACGGCCAGTACGACTGGACCAAGGATCCGGCGCTCGACTCCAAGCGGTTCGAGTGGGACACCGCGTGCCCGAGCGACCAGTGGCGCTACTCGCACAACTACATGCACCACACGCACACCAACGTGCTGGGCATGGACCGCGACATCGGCTACGGGGTCCTGCGCATGTCCGAGGACCAGCCGTGGCGCCCGCGCGACCTCGGCAACCCGATCTACGCGACGCTGCTGATGCTCCTGTTCGAGTGGGGCGTCGCCGTCCACGACCTCGAGGTCGAGCGGATCGAGGCGGGCGAGGTCAGCTGGGAGGACAAGCGCGACATCCTCCGGGCGATCTGGGAGAAGGGCCGCCGCCAGGTGCTCAAGGACTACGTCGTGTTCCCGCTGCTGGCCGGCCCCGGCGCCCCGTTCGTGTTCGCCGGCAACCTCACCGCCAGCGTCGTGCGCAACATCTGGTCGTTCATGATCATCTTCTGCGGCCACTTCCCCGAGGGCGTCGAGGAGTTCTCCGAGGAAGAGGTCGAGAACGAGACACGTGGCGGCTGGTACGTGCGCCAGATGCTCGGTTCGGCCAACCTCACCGGGAGCAAGCTCTTCCACATCCTCAGCGGCAACCTCTCGCACCAGATCGAGCACCACCTGTTCCCGGACATCCCCGCCCACCGCTACGCGGAGATCGCCGTGGAGGTGCGGGAGATCTGCGCCCGCTACGGGCTGCCGTACAACACCGGCCCGCTGCGCACGCAGTTCGGCTCGGTGGTCAAGAAGATCGTCCGGCTGGCCCTGCCGCCCCGGCAGCGCCCGCCGCAGGCGACCGAGCCGGTGGAGCGCACGCCCGCGCCCGTCCGCGAGCCGGTGCCCGAGCTCGTGGCCGCGTAGACGCTTGCGCCGCGCCGACTGCGCGATCATGCTTGGTCGGACACAGCGGAACTGAATCAAGCGATCGAGCAGGAGGAGACGATGAGCCAAGCCACGCGCCAGGGCCGGATGATGGACGACTTCCCGCTGTCGCTGACGGTGATCGTCAACCGGGCCGAGCGTCTCTACGGCGCGCGGGAGGTCGTCTCCCGCCGGCCCGACGGCTCGATCCACCGCACGACGCTCGGCGACTGCATCGAGCGCTCCAAGCACCTGGCCGCCGGGCTGAAGGAGCTGGGGATCGAGGAGGGCGACCGTCGTCGCGACGCTGATGTGGAACCAGCCCGAGCACCTCGAGGCGTACCTCGGCGATCCCGGCGATGGGCGCCGTGATCCACACGCTCAACCCGCGGCTGCATCCCGACGAGCTCGGGTTCATCGCCCAGGACGCCGAGGACAAGGCGGTGATCGTCGACGAGACGCTGCTCGAGGTGCTCGACGGCTTCCGCGACGAGCACGAGTTCGAGCACGTGATCGTCGTCTCGCACTCGGGCGAGGTTCCCGAGGGGGCGATCGACTACGAGTCGCTGGCCGGCGGCGAGCAGGCGCTCGATGAGTGGCCCGAGCCCGACGAGCGCCGGGCGGCCGCGATGTGTTACACGTCGGGCACGACGGGGCGGCCGAAGGGCGTCGTCTACTCGCACCGCTCGACGGTGCTGCATTCGCTCGTGGCGGCGCTGCCGGACACGATCGGCGCCTCGGGCCGCGACACGATCCTTCCGGTCGTCCCGATGTTCCACGCCAACGCCTGGGGTCTCATCTACACGGCCGCGTTCGCCGGCGCCAAGCTCGTGCTCCCGGGCCCCAAGCTCGACGCGGAGAGCGTGCTCGAGCTGCTGGCCGACGAGAAGGTGACGGTGACCGCGGGCGTGCCGACCGTGTGGATGGCCGTGCTCCAGGCACTCCAGGACGAGCCCGACCGCTGGGACCTGAGCAGGATCAACCGGATGATCGTCGGCGGCTCGGCGGTCCCGCGGAGCATGCTCGAGGGGTTCGACAAGCACGGCCTGACGATCATCCAGGCGTGGGGGATGACCGAGACCTCCCCGCTCGGCAGTGTCGCCCGCGTCCCCTCCGACCTCGGCTGACGCCTCATCCGAGGAGCAGTACGAGTTCCGCGCGCGCCAGGGCATCCCCGGGCCGTTCGTCGAGATCCGGGCCCGCGGCGACGACGGCGAGCTGATCGCCTGGGACGACGAGGACGATGGGCGAGCTCGAGGTGCGAGGCCCGTGGGTCGTCGTCGAGCTACCACCGCGACCAGGGCGAGGAGAAGTTCACCGACGACGGCTGGTTCCAGACCGGCGACGTGGTGAAGATCAACGAGCAGGGCTGCATCCGGATCTGCGACCGCTCCAAGGACCTCGTCAAGTCCGGCGGCGAGTGGATCTCCTCGGTCGACCTCGAGAACCTGCTGATGGCCCACGACGCCGTGGCCGAGGCGGCGGTGATCGCGATCCCCGACGAGCGCTGGGGCGAGCGCCCGCTGGCGGCGATCGTGCTCGAGGACGGCGAGCAGGCGTCAGCCCGACGAGCTCCGCGAGCATCTCGCGACGCGACTTCGCCAAGTGGCAGCTGCCCGAGCGGTTCGAGTTCATCGACGAGATCCCCCGCACCGCGACCGGGAAGTTCAAGAAGACCGAGCTGCGCGAGCAGTTCGTGCAAGCGCCCGGCGTAGGCGCGCTCAGCGTCGGAGCCCGGGCACTCGACGCGTCGCGCAGCTCGGCGAGCCAGGCGGCGGCCGACGCTGTCGCTCGGGGCGCGCCAGTCGCCGCGCGGCGACAGCGACCCGCCCGAGCCGACCTTCGGCGCGTTCGGGATCGCCGAGCGCTTGAACTGGCTCGTCTGGAAGAAGCGGCGCAGGAACACCTCGAGCCAGTGCCTGATCTCGGCGCAGCGAGTACTCGTGGCGGCGCTCGGCCGGGATCAGGTCGGGCCAGCGCCCGCGTTCGCGATCGCGCCAGGCATGCTCGGCCAGGAACGCGACCTTGCTCGGCCGATAGCCGAACCGCAGCACGTAGTAGAGGAAGAAGTCCTGGAGCTCGTACGGGCCGACGACGCTCTCGCGAGTCCTGGCCGGGGACGTTCGGAGTCGGGGTCGTCGTGGGGGACGAGCTCGGGTGAGATGACGGTCTCGGTCACCGAGCGCAGCACCTCGCTCGGCCTCCGCTCCGAACTGGTCGGTGTCGATCGCCCAGCGGATCAGGAACTGGATCAGCGTCTTGGGGACCGACGCGTTGACGTTGTAGTGCGACATCTGGTCGCCGACGCCGTACGTGCTCCACCCGAGCGCGAGCTCGGACAGGTCGCCGGTCCCGACGACGAGCGCGCCGTGGTGGTTGGCCAGGCGGAACAGGTGCGAGGTCCGCTCGCCCGCCTGCACGTTCTCGTAGGTGACGTCGTAGACGGGCTCGCCGCCGGCGGCGGGATGGCCGAGGTCGGTCAGCATCTGCCGCGCCGACGGGCGGATGTCGATCTCGGCCGGCGCTGACCCCGAGCGCCGCCATCAGCGCGCCGCGCGTTGCCGAGCGTGTGCTCGCCGGTCGCGAACCCGGGCATCGTGTAGCGCGAGCACGTTCGTGCGCGGGCAGGCCCGAGCCGGTCGATCGCGCGGGCGGCGACGATCAGCGCGTGGGTCGAGTCGAGCCCGCCGGAGACGCCGATCACGACCTTCTCGATCCCGGTCGCGCGCAGCCGGGTCTCGAGCCCCCGGACCTGGATGTTGTAGACCTCCTCGCAGCGCTCGTTGCGGCTGCGCCGGGTCCGCCGGGCACGTACGGGAAGCGCGCGCACCTCGCGGCGCAGGGCGAGGCCGGCGCCGCGCCGCGTCGCGCCCGAGCGCGAACTCGCACCCGCCGCATCGCCGCACGCGCTCGCGGTGGTCGTGGATCGAGTCGCCGAAGCTGCTCGTGCTCGCCCGGTCCGAGACGATCCGGTCGAGGTCGACGTCGGCGAGGATCAGCTGCTCGTCGGCGGCGAACCGCTCGGCCTGCGCCGAGCAGGTCGCCGTTCTCGTAGATCAGCGCCTGGCCGTCCCAGGCGAGGTCGGTCGTCGACTCGCCGAGCCCGGCCGCCGTGTAGATGTAGGCGGCGATCGTCCGCGCCGACTGCGAGCCGCGCACAGCAGGTGGCGGTAGTCGGCCTTGCCGACGGTGATGTTGCTCGCCGACAGGTTCGCGAGCACCGTCGCGCCGGCCAGCGCGCCATAGCGTGCTCGGCGGGATCGGCGTCCACACGTCCTCGCAGATCTCCACGTGGAGGCAGAGGTCGGGAAGGTCGGCGCACGCGAACAGCGAGGTCGGCCGCCCCATGGCACCGGCTCGCCGAGCAGCCGGATCTCGCCGCCGATCACGTCGCGCGCGGCGCGGAACTGGCGCTTCTCGTAGTACTCGCGGTACTCGGGGAGGTAGCTCTTGGGCACCACGCCGAGGATCCGGCCGCGGTGGATCACGACCGCGGAGTTGAACACCCCGCCCTCGGCGAGCAGCGGGGCACCGACGACGAGCACGGGCGCGAGCTCGGCGCTGGCGGCGACGAGCTCGGACAGCGCGGCCAGCACGGCGTCCAGCAGTGCGCGCTGGTGGAGCAGGTCGTCGATCGCGTACGCCGAGAGCCCGAGCTCGGGGAACACGACGACGGCGGCGCCGGCGTCCGAAGCCTGGCGCGCGAGCCCGGTGGTGCGCTCGGCGTTGAACTCCGGGTCGGCTACCCGGAGGTGGGGGACCGCCGCCGCGACGCGGACGAACCCGTGGCTGTAGAGAGACCGGAATCCGGCGTCACCGCGCTCCGGCGAAGAGCTCATCTCACCAGTATCGCGTGGGCGAGCCGCCGAGGCCCGTCGTGCAGTCCCGCTCTCACGCACGTCCAACCGGCACCGGACGTGTGTCCAGATTCCGTCCAGATGGCTCACTCGGACGTTTGTCCAGGCCCCCCGTGGACCGCGGGAGGCCCGATGTGGGGTGGTCGACACACGAGTGGCGCCTACACCGTGTCAGGCAACGAGGAAGCCTGACCCAACCGGGATCTGAAGAGATCCCGTCCGCAGCGAGCCCGGCCCGTCATCCGACGGGCCGGGTGAGCTTAAGGCGCGAACAGCCGCTCGAGCACCTGCGCGACGCCCGCGTCGTCGTTGGAGGCGGTGATCTCGTCGGCGGCCTCGAGCACCTCCGGGTGGGCGTTGGCCACCGCCACCCCGTGCCCGGCCCAGGTCAGCATCGGCAGGTCGTTGGGCATGTCGCCGAACGCGACCACCTGACCGGGGTCGACGGCCCGCTGCGCGCAGAAGCGGGCCAGTGCCGAGGCCTTGCTCACCCCGGCGGCGCTGATCTCGAGCAGGCTGTCGGCGGAGTTCGAGTGGCTCAGCTCGGCGAGCTCGCCGACGATCGGCACGGCGAGCTCGAGCAGGGCGTCGGCCAGGTAGCGGTCGTGGCGCAGCATCAGCTTCACCGCCGGCTCCTCGATCAGGGCCTCGACCGCCGCCACCGGGGTGTCCGCGGGGACCGGCCAGCGCGAGTAGTAGGCCGGCTCGCGAGCGAACCCGGTGGTCCGCTCGACCGCCCACGCGCCGCCAGGGACCGCTGCCTGCAGCCGCGCGACGACCTCGCGCGCGGCGACGGGCATCAGCGGCGAGCACTCGATCAGCGCGTCTGACCGGAGGTCCCACACGACCCCGCCGTTGGCGCAGATCGCCACGGCGTCAGGCCCGACGACGTGGACCAGCGCGCGGAGCCAGCGGCTCGGGCGGGCGGTGCAGATGACCACGGTCGCGCCGGCCGCGCGCGTGATCGCCAGCGCGCGGCTCGTGCGCTCGGCCAGGGTGCCGTCCGAGCGCAGCAGGGTGCCGTCCAGGTCACAGGCGACGATCGTCGGTCTCAACGAGCCCATGCTCTCAGAACGCCGGCCCGGGCCGGGCGCCCCGGCAGCGCCCAGCCCGTCGCGTCCCGTGGGTCAGTTAACGGCGACCCCGAACGGCGCCGCGTGCCGCGGCAGCGGCGTCGGCGAGCTGCCGAACTCGCTGAGCAGGCCGCCGGCGACCGCGAACCCGCTGAGCGCCCGCGTGCCCGCGTCGAGGACCCACAGCGTGCCGCCACCGGGGCTGAGCCCGATGTCGGTCGGGCCGAGCCCGCCGCCGCCGTGCATCGGCGTGCTGCCGAGCAGCGTGAGGGACCCGTCGCCCGCGATCAGGTAGCGCGAGATCGTCCCGGACACCGTGTTCGTCGTGAACAGGTAGCGCCCGTCGGGCGTGATCTTCACCCAGCACGGCGCGGTCTGCTGATCGCCGAACGGGGAAGCGCCAATCGACGTGAGCGTCCCCGCCGGGTTGACGTGGAACGCGGACACGCTCCCGGTGCCGGGAGCCGCCATGGGCGTTCGAGACGAACAGCTGGGCGCTCTCGGTGGGACGGAACTCGGCGCCGAACGGCCCGGGCCCCTGGGCCGCGAACGGCGACCCGGCGGCCGGGGTCAGCAGGCCGCGGGGACCGACCACGAAGCTGTCGATCTCCGAGCTGCCGATCCGGGTGCCGACCAGGTTCGTGCCGGCCGGGTTGAACAGCACGTCGCCGGGCGTCGCGGAGTCGGGCAGCGGGACGGTCGACCCGGGCAGCGGCCGCAGCCGGCCGCCGGCCAGGCGAAAGCCGCTGTAGTCGCTCCCGCCGGTGCCGGCGTTGGCCACGTACACGAGGCGGCCGCGGACGGCGATGCTCACCGGCTCCGACCCGCCCGATGCAGTGACGCTGGGCTGCCCGAGCCGGCCGTCGGACGCGATCGGGAGCACCGAGACCTGGTCGCTGCCCGCGTCGGTGGCGAGCAGGTAGCGACCGTGGTCGGCGATCTGGACCCCGCCCTGGGACCCGATCGCGGAACCGGTGCCGCGGCCGCCGGCTTGGAACGGCGAGCCGGCGGCGGGCGTCAGCGTGCCGTCGGCGTGTCGGTTGAACACCGCGATCGTATTGAGCGGGGCAGTGTTGTCGTCGACGTAGACGTGGCCGACGGTGGGGGAGGCGGACGCCGTGGCAGCCACCGCCAGGGAGGCGAGGGCGGCGAGGGCCGCGCCCGCCCGGATGCGTGCGAGCACGCGCATGGGGGCTTCCTTTCACTCGTGGCCCCTCACGCATATACGCGAGCGACCACTGCTTGACGGACCAGCGCCGGCCGATCCGGCGTGGGCCCCGCGCTGGAGACTCGTGCCCACGGCGGACCGGATGAGTCCCCGTCATTGGAGCACCGCCCACGGCGCCCATCAAGGCTCTGTGAGCGGATGACAGCGAACGGTAAGACCTCGACAAGGGGCCGTTAAGACGACGGGAACCGAACCGTAAGAACTCGCCCAGCCGTTACGCTTCGCGGCGATGAGGAGAGCGATCGTCGCGCTGGCCGCCAGTGCGCTCGCCGCAGGGGCTCCTGCGGTGGCGGCTGCCAGCCAACACCATCACCACCACCGCCGCCATCACCACCGTCGCCGTCATCACGTGGCGGCCCCCGCGGGACCCCGGCCCGGGCCGGCGATCCTGTACCGAGCGCCGGCGATCGCGCCGCAGCTGACGAACGCCCGCCCGTTCAAGGCCCGCCCGCTGCTCGTGTCCGGGGCTACGGCCTACCGCGACGGCGAGTTCCTCTACCAGGACTACCTGTACGACGACCACGGCGCGCGCGAGGTGCCCGACCCGACCGACCCGCGCGCGACCAGCCAGGGCGACCTGTTCTCCAAGCCGAACGGCACCTACACGTACCCGACCGGGCCGGGGTACGACAACGACGCGGCCGACCTGGTCGAGTTCCGCGTGCGGCCGCTGAAGCGGGCCACGGCGTTCCGGATCACGCTCAACACGCTCGAGAACCCGGCCCTGATCGCGTTCTCGATCGCGATCGGCGGGACCCCGGGCAGCCGCAGCCGTTCCCCGACGGCGCGAACGTCGTCGCCCCCGCGCGGCTGTTCCTCACCGTGCACCCGTCGTCCGGTGGCCGGCTCGTCGCCGATCTCGTCCATGCGGGCAGCAACGCCCCGGTCCGCGGACGCGCGCCGGCCGTGCGCGTCAACCTGCGCCGGCGGCAGATCACCGTCACGGTCCGTCATCGCCAGTGGAATCCGCGGCGGCGCACGGTCCGCCTCGCGGTGGGCGTCGGCCTGTGGGATGCGAGCACGGGCGCCTACCTGCTGCCGCAGGCGGTCGCCGACGCCACCCACCCCGGCGGCGGGGGAACGCGGCCCATCCGGCCGCCTTCTTCAACGTCGCGTTCCGGACCGCCGAGCCGGCGCCGTCGCCGACCGACGGCCTCGCCGCCGTGCTCAACGCGGCCTGGTGGCGAGACCGCGCCCAGGGCACGGCGCTGGCCGCGGGTGACATCTCGCCGTTCTTCGCCAACGTCAGCTTCGCGAAGCTCGCCCGCCACGTCCGCGACGGCTCGGGCATCCCTCGCACCGGACCGATCGATCGGATCCTGGCCAGCCACTTCGAGCCGGCCCAGGGCGCCAACTTCGCCAAGGAGTGCGGGTTCCAGGGCGCGTCCGACCCGAGCTCGTGCGTGCCCGAGTACGAGGGCCGGCTGCAGCCGTATGCGATCTACGTCCCGCCGGCGCCGGCGCCGGCGCCCGCGTCCGGGTACGGGCTGACCCTGCTCCTTCACTCGCTGTCGGCCAACTACAACCAGTACTTGGGCACGCGCAACCAGTCGCAGTTCGGCGACCGCCCGCAGCCGTCGATCGTCATCACCCCCGAGGCCCGCGGCCCCGATCAGTTCTACGAGGGGCTCGGCGGCGCCGACGTGTTCGAGGTGTGGGCCGACGTGGCCCGCCACTACAAGCTCGATCCGAGCTACACCGACATCACGGGGTACTCGATGGGCGGGTTCGGCACGTTCAAGCTCGGGGCGCAGTTCCCGGACCTGTTCGCCCGGGCCCAGCCGACTGTCGGCGAGGAGACGAACAACGACGTGCTCGCCTCGCTGCGCAACGTGCCGGTGCTGATGTGGAACAACACTGCCGACGAGCTGGTCACGCCGCCCGCCTACACGGCGACGGCGACGGCGCTCGCCAACCTCGGCTACCGCTACGAGCTCGACGCCTACCAGCCGTGCCCCACGGCCCCGAACGCGTCGATGTGCTCGCCCGTGTTCCCGGATCACCTGGAGCTCGCCATCAACGATCAGTACGCGCCCGCGGCGGCGTTCCTCGGCTCGGCCACCGTCGACCCGAACCCCCCGCACGTGACGTACGTGGTCGACGGAGCCCGCGACCGCCCGAGCCTCGGGATCGTCGGCGACCACGCCTACTGGGTCTCGGGGCTGACCCTGCGCAGCACCACGCACACGAGCTCGAACGGCGATCCGGAGGGGGAGATCGACGCCGTGTCGCACCGCTTCGGGGTGGGCGACCCGACGCCCTCGCCGCTCCAGGTCGGGATCGGCGAGCTCGACGGCGGCAACCTCGGCACGCTCCACTTCGCGAGTTTCGCCAAGACCTGGGGGAGCACCCCTTCCGCTTCGGCGAGCGACTCGATCGACATCACCGCCACGAACATCGCCACCGCCACGATCGACGTCGCCCGGGCCGGCGCCGACTGCAACGTCGCCGTCCACATCTCCAGCGACGGGCCGCTGAGCGTCAACCTGCTCGGGTGCCACCGGACCGTCACGGGAGGATGAGCCCGCGCCGCGTGGCGCTCGCGGTCGCGCTCGCGGCCGGGCTGGGCGCCACCGTCATCGCCACCGCCGCGCAGGCCGCGTCGCCGATCCGGCACGTGTTCATCATCGTGCTCGAGAACGAGTCGGCCTCCACGACGTTCGGGGCGAGCTCGCCGGCGCCGTACCTGTCCAAGACGCTGGTCTCCGAGGGCGCCTACGTCCCGAACTACTACTCGATCGGGCACGCGAGCAACGACAACTACATCGCGATGATCAGCGGTCAGGCGCCGAACACGATGACCCAGAACGACTGCATGGTATTCGCCGACTTCCCCGCGTCGTCCACCGACGCCAACGGGCAGGAGCAGGGCACGGGGTGCGTGTACCCGAGCGCCATCCAGACGATCGCGGGCCAGCTGTCGGCCGCCGGGCTCACCTGGCGCAGCTACGACGAGGACATGGGCGCGGACCCCTCCCGGGAGCCCGCCACGTGCGCCCATCCGGCGATCGACACGCCCGACGGCACCGAGCGCGCGACGGCCACCGACCAGTACGCCACCCGGCATAACCCGTTCGTCTACTTCCACTCGATCATCGACGACACCGCGTCGTGCGATGCGCACGTCGTCAACCTCAACCAACTGCCCCAGGACCTGGCGAACCCGGCCGCCACGCCCAACTACGTGTTCATCACACCGAATCTGTGCGACGACGGCCACGACTCGCCCTGCGCGAACGGAGACCCCGGCGGGCTCTCGCAGGCCGACGCGTTCCTGCAGACCTGGGTGCCGCGGATCACGGGCTCGGCCGCCTTCCGCCAGGACGGGCTGCTCCTGATCACCTTCGACGAGGCCGCGACCAGCGATACGAGCTCGTGCTGTGGCGAGATCCCCGGCCCCGCCGCCGCCGACCCCGGCGAGTCCGGTCCCGGCGGCGGGCAGGTCGGAGCGGTGATGCTGTCGCCGTGCATCGCGTCCGGCACCGTCACCCAGACGGCCTACAACCACTACTCGATGTTGCGCAGCGTCGAGGACATCTTCGGGCTGGCGCACCTCGCGTTCGCGAACCTGCCGGGCGAGACGACGTTCGGCTCGGACGTGTTCAACCGGCAGTGCGGCCCGGACCCGCCGGTCGCGACGATCTCCGCCCCGCCGCTGCTCTCGTCGGTGTCGACGACGCGCCGGGTGCCGTTGCAGTGGAGCGCCGACACGGCGAACGGCACCCCGCTGGCCACGTTCCTCGTCCAGGCCCGTGACCTCAGCGCCCCGCACTCGACGTACGCGCCGATCGCCATGCTCACCCAGCGCACCTCACAGACGTTCACCGGCGCGCTCGGCCACACGTACTCGTTCGAGGTGCAGGCCACGAACCTGGCCGGCCAGACGAGCCAGATCGCCACGGCCACGACCGTGATCCCGACCGGCGCCCGGCCCCCCGGCGGCCACTACGGGCGTGGCTGGTCGCTGCACCGCGAAGCCCGCGCCTGGAACGGCCACGCGATCGTCTCCAAGCGCCCGGGCGCCACGTTCCGGCTGAGGTTCACCGGCACCTCGATCAGCCTGATCGGGGACACCGGCCGCCGGGGCGGGGTGGCGCGGGTGACGATCGGCGGGATCACCCGTCGTGTGCACTTCAGCTCACGACGGCGGGCCCGCCGTCGGATCGTGTACGCGATGCGGCTGCGCCCGGGCGCGCACCACCTGCGCCTCAAGGTGCTGCACGGTCTCGTCAGCATCGAGGGCTACGCGATCACGCCAACCTAGAGCTGGATTCCGCGTCTGACGTCGGGTGCGTGGCGCCGTCCGCAGGGGCGTCGCAGAAGAGACTGCTTGCGGGCTACTACGAGGCGGGCGGCGTCCTCTTGGAGGACGGGACGAACCGGGCCCCGGCCCCCTGAAGCGCGGCGTCCCGATCGGTGGCCAGCGGCTCGATCACCGGGCGGTCCGAGCCGTACACGAGCTGGGCGGCGCCGACCCGGTCCGCCATCGCCGCGACGGCCACCGGGCCGTAGCTCGAGGTGTCGTAGAACGTGAGCGGATCGTGCAGCTCGATGTCGGGGCCGCGCCGGGTGGCCAGCCGCTCGCTCAGGAGCGGCGCCCCGCCGGCCAGCATCGAGAAGATCACGGTCAGCCGCGGATGGGCGCGCCGGCCGTGGGCGGCGAACGCCAGCCACGCCGCCTGCATCCCGGCCACGTAGCCGGTGAGGGCCGACCACCAGGGCGGCTCGTCCGGATCGGCCTCGCGCCGGGCGGCGCCGGGACCGGCGTCCCCCGCGCCGCCGACGAGGCCCGGACCCGGGTGGACGAACAGCGGGGCGCCCCGCGCGGCCAGCCGCTCGAGCCACGGCCCCGCGCGCTCGAGCGTCCCCCGCCCGGCCAGCGCGCCGGCGGGCAGCGAGACCCCGGCGCACCCCTCCTCGAGCCGGCGGTCGACGTCGGCGGCGTCTTCGGAGGCGAGCGTCACCGGGCCCCAGCGCCCGAACCCGGCGCCGAGCGACGCCACGCCCGCCAGGTGGGCGGCGATCAGCGGCTCGGCCTCGTCGGCGGGCAGCGCCTCGATGCCGATCGGGCTCGAGATCGCCACGATCGCCGCGTCGAGCCCGTCGGCCCGCAGCTGCTCCCGCCGCCGGTCGGCGGCGTCGACCTCGAGCGCCGACGGCCGCTCGCCGGCCACATGGAGCATCCAGCCGCCGCCGCCGCGGAGCACCCGCGGCAGCGCGCGGCGGGCGGCCAGCGCCTCCACGAGCGGCTCGGTCCAGACGTGCTGGTGGACGTCGACCCGCACCCGCGGTCGCCGCTCAGCCCCCGTAGCCGTGCCGGCGCAGGAACCGGTACAGGGCGCGGACGAACTTGCGCCCGCTCGGGAGCACCGGTCCGACGCCGGAGTGGAGGTGGCCGAGCCGCGCCTGGCGGGCCAGCGTGCGGTGGACGAGCGCGCGATGACCGAGCAGGTACTGGTCGGCGGCCCAGGCGGCGATCAGCCCGACCCCGTCCGCGTGGCTGTGACGGAAGGCACGCCACCACCGGGCCGCGTCGCGCGCGATCAGCGCCGGGTACTGCCGGGTCACGGCGACGAACCGGCCACCCTCGAACGCGAGGATCTGGAGCGGGAGCCCGGAGTGCGCGAAGTCGGTGAACGCGTACGCGAATCGGTCGTCGGAGGTGACGAACTTAAGTCCCGGCAACGGTCCCAGGTCCTCGAGGCGCGCGCCGGAGTCCCCGAAGTCGTGCTCGGAGGAGACGTATCCGCCGGTCGACGGGTCGAACGCGAACACCTGCATGATCGAGCAGCAGTGCGCACCGCCGCTGTACAGGCTGAGGAGCACCTCCAGCTCGCCGTCGGCGTTCAGGTCGGCGATCTGGAGCGACGAGGCGCCCGCCTCCGGCGCTCCCGGGGCGCACCCGGTCCCGCAGAACGACGACGTCACCGGCTCGTCGTAGGCGACGACCCCGGCCCGGGTGATCGACAGGCGCTCGTCGCGGTAGGTCGGGAACCGGCCGCTGAACGAGTACCGGGCCGACACGGTCCCCGACTGCGCGGTCTGCGTGCGGGCGAACGCGCTCGCGCACGCCGCCAGGACCGCCACGAGGCTGATCGCCACTGCCGCTCCTCGCCACCGGGTCACGGCGCGCACGTTACACGCGCCGGGTCGGAAACCTGACTTTCAGCCGGGATCGACTCCTTGGGGGGCTGGTAAGGTTGGTCGCGTTCGCCTGCGCGAACGGCAGCGTCTTGGAGTCCCTCGAGTCGAGGGAGGGAGGTGATTGATGCGAAAGCAACGCGGCCGGGTTCTCGAGCCCATGGTGCGCGAGCACGGGTCCCTTCGCCCCGCGACGTGGGATGAGGCGCTCGATGTCGCCGCCACAGGCTTGGCCCGGGCCCGTTCACAGGACGCGACGCGCTCGTTCGGCATGTTCAGCTGCTCGAAGGCGTCGAACGAAGTGAACTTCCTGGCTCAGAAGTTCGTCCGTTCTGTGATGGGGTCGAACAACATCGACTCCTGCAACCGCACCTGACACGCTCCCAGCGTCGTCGGTCTGGCGACGGTGTTCGGTGCGGGCGGCGGCACGTCGTCCTATAGAGAGGTGGAGGAGACGGATCTGCTGATCCTGTGGGGATCGAACGCCCGCGAGACACATCCGATCTTCTTCCACCACGTGCTCAAGGCCGTGCATCGCGGCGCGTCTCTGCACGTCGTCGATCCGCGCCGCACGGGCTCGGCGCAGTGGGCCGACACGTGGCTCGGGCTCGATGTCGGCACCGACATCGCGCTCGCCAACACGATCGCCCGCGAGATCATCCACGCGGGCCTCGCCAACCACACCTTCATCGAGCGCGCGACGACCGGGTTCGACGAGTACCGCGCCGCCGTCGAGCCGTGGACGCTCGAGGCGGGCGAGCGCGTCACCGGCGTCCCGGCCGAGACGATCCGGGAGCTCGCGCACCGCTACGCCCGCGCCGACCGCGCGATCCTGTGCTGGACGCTGGGGATCACCGAGCACGTCACCGCCGTCGACAACGTGCTGTCGCTGATCAACCTGGCGCTGCTCACCGGCCACGTCGGACGCTACGGCTCGGGGCTCAACCCGCTCCGCGGCCAGAACAACGTCCAGGGTGGCGGCGACATGGGCGCGATCCCGAACAAGCTCCCGGGCTTCCAGGACGTGCAGACAGACCACCGAGGCACGCGCCCGGTTCGAGGCCGCGTGGGGCTGCAAGCTGCCTCCGAACGCGGGCTGGCATCTGTCGCAGATGTTCGAGGCGATGGAGCGCGGCGAGCTGCGGACGCTGTACGTGATGGGCGAGAACCCCGCCCAGTCCGAGGCCGACTCGAAGAAGGCGCTCGAGCTGCTCGAGGGCCTCGACTTCCTGATCGCCCAGGACATCCTGATGACCCGCACCTGCGACATGGCCGACGTCGTGCTGCCCTCCTCCGCCTCGTGGTGCGAGGCTGACGGGGGCACCGTCACGAACAGCGAACGTCGCGTGCAGCGGATGCGCAAGGCGCTCGACCCGCCCGGCCAGGCACGCGACGACCACTGGATCATCGCCGAGCTCGCCCGCCGCCTCGGCCACGACTGGGGGCAGCCAACGCTCGAGCAGGCGTGGGACGAGCTGCGCTCGCTCAGCCCGATGCACGCCGGCATGAGCTACACGCGCCTGGAGGAGCTCGACGGCATCCAGTGGCCGTGCCCGACCGAGGATCACCCCGGCTCGACGTACCTCCACGGACGCCTGTGGCAGGAGCCGGTCGGTGGCGCCCCTGCCCCGTTCTCGGTCACGGAGTGGAGCCCGCCGGTCGACGAGCTGAGCGACGAGTTCCCGATCCGGCTCACGACCGGACGCCGGCTCGACTCCTACAACACCGGTGTGCAGTCCGGGCTGTACGGCTCGCCGCTGCGCCGCGGGGAGACGCTCGACCTGTGCCCCGAGGATGCCGACCGGCTCGGCGTCGAGCCCGGCGAGATCGTCCAGATCAGCTCGCGGCGCGGCTCGATCGAGGCTCCGGTGCGGCTCGACTCCGGCCTGCGGCCCGGGCTCGCGTTCATGACCTTCCACTTCCCCGACCAGATCGACGTCAACGTGCTCACGATCGACGCGACCGATCCGCGCTCGGGGACCGCCGAGTTCAAGGCGTCGGCGGTGCGGGTGGAGAAGCGCAACGGCGCGGCGCGCCACGCGGCGTCCGCGGCCAGCGGCGAGGCCGACCGCTAGTGGATATCCGGCTGCTCGACGCGGAGCCCTCCGAGGCCGAGCGCGACGCCGTCGACGCGTTCCTCGGCCCGCCGGTCTCGCAGTGGGCCGGGGCGGACCGGGTCGAGAACGGGCACTCCGCCCACGGCGGGCACAGCGCGCGGGCCGAGCGCCAGCGGCTGCTGCCGACGCTCCACGCGCTGCACGAGCGGGCCGGGTGGATCAGCCCGGGGGCGCTCAACTACATCGCCCGGCGGCTGACGATTCCGCCCGCCGACGTGTACGGCGTAGCCACGTTCTACGCGCTGTTCTCGATGGAGCCGCGCCCGCCGCGCGTGCTGCACGTGTGCGACGACCTCGCCTGCCGGTGCGCCGGCTCGCAGGAGCTGATCGCCGCCCTCGGAGAGCATGTCGCCGCCGAGGGCGAGGACGCCGGCGGCGCCTGCTGGCTGACGAGCCCGTGCCTGGGCCAGTGCGACCGCGCGCCCGCCGCGCTCGTGATCCAGACCGGGGCGGAGCCGCTCGAGCGCGAGCTGACCGGGGTCGACGCCGACGGCCTGATCGGCGTGCTGCGCGGATCCCGTCCGGAGCCGCCCCCCGACGTGGTGCCCCCGCAGGCCGGTGACAGCGAGCTCAAGCTGATCGGCCGGATCGGCGCGGTCGACCCGTCGAGCCTCGACGACTACCGCGCCCACGGCGGCTACGCGGCGCTGCGCCGGGCGATCGACCTCGGCCCCGACGGGACGATCCGCGAGGTGCTCGACTCAAAGCTGATGGGCCGCGGTGGCGCAGCGTTCCCGACCGGCCGCAAGTGGGAGGCGGTGGCACGGACCCCGCGGCGCCCGCATTACCTGATCTGCAACGCCGACGAGTCCGAGCCCGGGACGTTCAAGGACCGGGTGATCATGGAGGGCGACCCGTTCGGGGTGATCGAGTCGATGACGATCGCCGCCTACGCCACCGGATGCGAGCACGGCTACATCTACCTGCGCGGCGAGTATCCGCAGGCGCAGGAGCGCCTCGAGCACGCGATCGCGCAGGCGCACGACCGCGGCCTGCTCGGCGGCGACATCCTCGGCAAGGGCTTCGCGTTCGACATCGAGCTGCGCAAGGGCGCGGGCGCCTACATCTGCGGCGAGGAGACGGCGATCTTCGAGTCGATCGAGGGCTACCGCGGGGAGCCGCGCAACAAGCCGCCGTTCCCGGTCACGCACGGACTGTTCGGCTACCCGACGGTCGTCAACAACGTCGAGACGCTCGTCAACGTGATCCCGATCCTGCGCGAGGGCGGGGTCGCCTACGCCGCGATCGGCACCGAGCGCTCGACGGGCCCGAAGCTGTTCTGCGTGTCCGGCACGGTCGCGCAGCCGGGGACCTACGAGGTCCCGTTCGGCACCACGCTCGGCGAGCTGCTCGAGCTCGCCGGCGGCGTGCGCGCCGGCGGGACACTGCGGGCGGTGCTGCTCGGCGGCGCGGCCGGCAGCTTCGTCACCCCGGACCAGCTCGGCCTGCCGCTCACGTTCGAGGACACGCGCGAGGCCGGCACGACGCTCGGCTCCGGCGTCGTGCTGGCGATCGACGAGCAGGTCGACGTCGCCTCTCTGCTGCCGGTCATCGCCGCGTTCTTCCGCGACGAGAGCTGCGGCCAGTGCGTCCCCTGCCGGGTCGGGACCGTGCGCCAGGAGGAGGCGCTCGCGCGGCTGGCGTCGGGCCGTACGCGGGGGACGGTGCAGGACGAGCTGGCCCTGATCGCCGAGATCGGCGAGGCGATGCGCGACGCCTCGATCTGCGGGCTCGGCCAGACCGCATCGTCGGCGATCGAGTCGGCGATCACCCGCCTGGGTGTGTTCAACGGAGGAGGACCATCGTGATCGAACTGCCGATCGTCCCGATCGATCCCCCGGCCCGTCTCGTCACGGTGACGATCGACGAGCAGCCGGTGCAGGTTCCGGAGGGCTCGACGATCCTCGACGCCTGCGAGGAGCTCGGGATCGACACCCCGACCCTGTGCTTCGGCGAGACCCTGACTCCCGCGAACGCGTGCCGGATCTGCGTTGTCGAGCTCGAGGGCGCGCGGACGCTCATACCGGCCTGCTCGCGCAAGGTCGAGGACGAGATGGTGATCCGCACCGACTCCGAGCGCGTGCGTCGCAGCCGCAAGATGGTGATCGAGTTCCTCGCGTCCTCCGTCGATCTGTCGATCACCCCGGCCGCCCAGGAATATCTGCGGCGCTACGATGCCGACCCCGCGCGCTACGGGCCGCCGGCGCCGCCGAGCGAGGATCGCGACCACACGCGCACAGGCCATCACGCGCGCCCCGACGGTCAGACGGCCGCCACCGTGCACCAGCCGACGAAGGTCGACAACGACCTGTACGTGCGCGACTACTCGAAGTGCATCCTCTGTTACAAGTGCGTCGACGCGTGCGGCGAGCAGTATCAGAACACGTTCGCGATCACCGCCGCCGGGCGCGGGTTCGACGCCCATATCTCGACCGAGTACGCCAACCCGCTGCCTGACTCGGCCTGCGTCTACTGCGGCAACTGCATCGCCGTGTGCCCGACCGGTGCGCTGATGTTCCGCTCCGAGCACGACCTGCGCGAGGCGGCGGCGTGGGACGAGTCGCGCCAGACCGAGACCGAGACGATCTGCCCGTACTGCGGCGTCGGCTGCAGCCTCACCCTGCACGTGCAGGACAACCAGATCGTCAAGGTCACCTCACCGGCCGATCACGACATCACCCGCGGCAACCTCTGCATCAAGGGCCGGTTCGGCTACCAGCACGTGAGCCCGAAGCCCGCGGCCGATTAGCCGCGCCGCCCGCGCGGCCGGGGCCACGGGTTGCCCGCCCGACGGAGTCTCCTACACGGCGGCAGGGTGGCGCGCCGAGCCGAGATCGGCGTCGAGGTCGGCCTCGACCATCGCCACGATCTCGGCCAGCGCCTCGCCGGCGCCTTCGCCGCTCGGCCTCGACCACGACCTCGTCGCCGTGTCCGGCGCCCAAGGTCATCAGCAACAGCGCGCTGCGGGCGTCGACCGGGCCCTTGGCGCCCTCGTGCCGATCCGCACGGTCGCCGGCAGGCTGGCCGCCTTCTTGGCGATCAGCGCCACCGGCCGGGCGTGGAGCCCGACGCGGGAGCCGACGATCGCGCGTCTGAGTGATCGCCGTGTCGCTGGTCATGGCTCGATCACGTACTTGATGCCCGCGCCGTTGCGCACACCGTCGATCGCCTCGTGCACCCGCTCGAGCGGCAGACGATGGGTGATGAGGTCCTTGCACCGGCACCTCGCCCGAGGCGATCAGCCCGAGCGCGGCGGCGTTGTGCGCCGGCGTCGAGCCGGCCGCGCCGACCACCGACAGCTCGCGATAGTGGACCCGGTTGGAGTCCAGGGTGATCGTCGGCGCGTCCTTGGGCAGGCCGGCGAACAGGCTGACCCGCCCGCGCGGGGCCGCCATCTCGAGCGCCTGCTCCTGCGCCTGCCCGGAGGCCGCCGCGACCAGGATCGACGTCGGCGCCGCGGCCCTCGGTGCGCTCGCGCATCGCCGTCACCGGGTCCTGCTCGGTGGCCAGGATCGCCGCGTCGGGCTCGAGCCGCTCCGCGGCCAGGGCCAGCCGCTCCGCGCTGCGCTCGACCACGAATCACGCGCGCCGCGCCCCGGGCGCGGGCCAGCCGCACGTGCAGGCAGCCGATCGGCCCGGCGCCGACCACCACGACGTCGTCGCCCTCGCCGACCCGGGCCAGCTCCTGCCCGTTGAGCACGCAGGCGAGCGGCTCGGTCATCGCCGCCTCCTCGAAGCTGACGTGCTCGGGGATGCGGTTGAGCCCGCCGACCCGCAGCACGAGCTCGGGGACGACCAGTACTCGGCGAAGCCGCCGTCGTAGTGGTAGCCGATCGAGGTCAGCCGCTCGCACACGGTCATGTGCCCGCGGCGGCACTCGCGGCAGTCGCCGCACGGCACCGCGGCGATCAGCTGCACGCGGTCGCCGACCGCGAAGCCGGTGGTGCCCTCGCCGAGCGCCACCACCTCGCCGGCCACCTCGTGGCCGAGCACCCGCGGCGGGTGATGTGGTGGTGGCCGTGGTAGTAGATCTTCACGTCGGTCCCGCAGGTGGCGCAGTTGTGCACCTTGAGCAGCAGCTCGCCCGGGCCCGGCTCGGGCACTGCCGCGTCCTCGATCCGGAGATCCTCGGGCGCGTAGTAGCGGGCCACCTTCATCGTGGTCACGGCCTCCTCGTGGTCGGCCGAGGGCTCAGCAGCGCCGAGCACCTCGGCGGGATCGCTCGCCGTCGCGCAGCTGCTCGCGCCTGGTCGGGGTCGGAGATGACCCGGCCACCTCGGCCAGGATGCGCACGTGCTCGTCGGTGGCCGAGGCGACCGCGATCGCCACCTGACCTGCTGGCCGTCCCAGTCGACGCCGTCGGGGAACTGCAGCACCGCGATCGCCGGGCCGGCGGACGTGCACCCGGCTCGCGTCGGTGCGGCGCACCCGGTGCAGCTCCCCGGGCCTGAGCCGGCGGACCTCGATCGTCCGATCGAGCGCGGGGTTCGGCGTGACGGCGACGATCACGCCAGCACCACCCGCGGCCCGGCCGCCTGCAGGTCGGCTGCGAGCCCGACGTCGAGGCCATCGTCGCTGATCAGCGTGTCGACGTCCTTGAGGTCGCCGAAGCGGGCAAAGCAGTCGTTTCCGACCTTCGTGTGGTCGGCGAGGACGACGACGCGCCGGGCGGCTCGCAGCATCGCGCGCTTCACCGCCGCCTCGGCGACGTCGGGCGTCGTCAGCCCCCGTTCGACGCTCACCCCGTTCGTGCCGATGAACGCGACGTCGACGAGCGTGTCGGCGAGGATCCGCATCGCCCACTCGTCCACCATCGCCAGCGTCCGACCGCGGACCCGGCCGCCGATCGTCAGCACGTCATGTTCGGCCGTGTCGACAGCGCCATTGCGATCGGCACCGCGTTGGTGACCACAGTCAGCTCTCGGTCGGAGGGCAGCTTCTCGGCCAGCCGCGCGGTTGTCGTGCCCGCGTCGAGGAGGATCGCGCCCTCGCCCGGCAGCTCGGCCAGCGCGGCCGACGCGATCCGGGCCTTCTCCGGGCCCATCGTCTGATCGCGCGTCTGCAGCCCCGGCTCGAATTCCAGCTGCCCGATCGGGATCGCCCCACCGTGAACCCGCCGGATCAGGCCGTGGCCGCTCGAGCGCGGTGAGATCCTGGCGGACCGTCTCCGACGTCACCCCGAAGTCGCTGGCCAGCTCGGCGACGTCAACTCGCCCACGGGACCGGGCCCGCTCGATGATCGCTGCTTGGCGCTCTTCCAGATACATGGTGCGTGTTGACTTAGTTGGGGTGCGATGTGGTTTTGCATTTGTATATCGCCGTTTATGTGGGAAGTCAGGGGCGCACGACAGTTCACCGCGGCGATCGCCTGGCCGCCTACCGCAGCGCCCCTGGCCGCTTATTGGAGCGCGCGGGCGGGCGCGCCTGGCCGCTTACCGCAGCGCGCGGGGAGCGGGGGAGCGCGTTACCGCAGGCGGGCGAGCGCGCGTCCCGCGGCTCGCCCGGAGAAGATGCAGCCGCCGAGGAACGTCCCCTCGAGCGCGTTGTAGCCATGGACGCCTCCGCCCCCGAACCCGGCCACCTCGCCGGCCGCGTACAGCCCCGGGAACGGCGAGCCGTCGGCCCGCATCACTTGCGCGTCGAGGTTCGTCTCCAGCCCGCCGAGCGTCTTGCGCGTGCAGATGTTGAGGCGCACGGCGATCAGCGGTCCGTGATCGGGGTCGAGCAGCCGGTGGGGCTTGACGACCCGCAGCTTGTCGCCCCGATAGCGGCGCGCGTTGTTGATCGCCATCAGCTGCGCGTCCTTGGAGTACGGGTGCGCGGCCTCGCGGTCGCGCGCGACGATCTGCCGCTCGACGTGGTCGTAATCGAGCTTGCGGGCCGCGGGCCAGCTGGTTCATCCCGTCGACGAGCGCGCGCAGGTCGTCGCGCACCACGAAGTCGACCCCGTGCCGCTTGAACGCCTCGATCGGCGGGGGCGCGCCCGAGGCGAGCCGGCTGCGGGCGGTGAGCTTGAGGTCCTTGGCGGTCACGTCAGGGTTCTGCTCGGAGCCCGACAGCGCGAACTCCTTGGCGATGATCGACTCGTTGAGCACGAACCACGAGTAGTCGTAGCCGGTCGAGAGGATCCGCCGGAGCGTCCCGAGCGTGTCGAAGCCGGGGAAGTTCGGGGCCTCCATCCGGTCCCCGTTGGCGTCGAGCCACAGCGACGAGGGGCCGGGGATGATCCGGATCGCGTGGTTGGGCCAGATCGGGTTCCAGTTGTGGATCCCCTCGACGTAATGCCACATCCGGTCGCGATTGACGATGTTCGCGCCGGCGCCCTCGGAGATCTCGAGCATCCGCCCGTCGACGTACGCGGGCACGCCGGAGATCATGTGCTCCGGAGCCTGGCCGAGCCGGCTCGGCCAGTTGCGGCGGATCAGGTCGAAGTTGTGGCCGATCCCGCCTGAGGTCACGACCACGGCTCGGGAGCGGAGGCTGAACTCGCCGGCCGCGGTGCGCGGCGAGGCCTGGCCGCGCTCGAGGCCGTCGCACGGCTCGAGCACCGTCCCGCGCACGCCGACCACCGCCCCGTCCTCGGTGATCAGCTCATCGACCTGGTGGCGGAAGGCGAACTGCACCAGGCCCCGGCGCTCGCCCTCGAGCACCGGCTCGAGGAACACCCGCACGACCTCGGGGCCCGTGCCCCACGTGAGGTGGAAGCGCGGCACCGAGTTGCCGTGGCCGTCCGGGCGGCCGTTGCCGCGCTCGGCCCATCCGACGAGCGGCACGACCCGCAGCCCGAGGTCGTACAGGTAACGGCGCTTCTCGGTCGCGGCGAACTCGACGTACGCGCGCGCCCACTGGCGGGGCCAATGATCCTCGCGTTCGCGGTCGAAGCCGGCCGATCCCATCCAGTCCTGCCATGCCAGTTCGAGCGAGTCCTTGATCCCCATCCGCCGCTGCTCGGGGCTGCCGACGAAGAACAGGCCGCCGAGCGACCAGAACGCCTGCCCGCCGAGGTTCGCGCGGTTCTCCTGCTCCACGACGAGCACGTGGCGGCCTGCCTTGACCAGCTCATGGGTGGCCACCAGCCCGGCCAGGCCCGCGCCGACGACGATCACATCGGGGGTCGGGCTCGCGTTCATGGCGCGTAACTGTATGCGCGGCGGCGCCAGGCCGCGCCCGGGACCGCGAGAATCCCGGCATGGACGACCCGCGCCGCATGCTGGCCGATGGACGCTACGAGCTGGGCGAAGTGCTCGGCCGCGGCGGCATGGGCACCGTGTACAGGGCGCAGGACACACTGCTCGGCCGCACCGTCGCGATCAAGGTGCTGACCGGCCTGGTCGACGATCACGACCCGGTGACCGTCGCCCGGTTCGAGCGCGAGGCGCGGGCAGCCGCGGCGCTCAGCAGCCCCGGCGTCGTCGCCGTGTACGACACCGGCAGCGACGACGACGCGCGCTACATCGTGATGGAGCTCGTCTCCGGCCGGAGCCTCGCGGCGATCCTGCACGACGGGCCGCTCGAGCCCGAGCAGGCGGTGGCGATCGCGGCCGGCGTTGCGCAGGCGCTCGTCGCCGCCCACGCGGCGGGCATCGTCCATCGGGACATCAAGCCCGCCAACGTGATGATCGCCGACGACGGCTCGGTCAAGGTGCTCGACTTCGGCATCGCCCGCACGAGCGGGGCCACGACCCTGACCCAGAACCTGTCGGTCGTCGGCACCGCGGCGTATATGGCGCCCGAGCGCGCGCTTGGCCATCCCTCCGACGAGCGCTCGGACATCTACTCGCTCGGCTGCCTGCTCTACGCGCTGCTGACCGGCCGCCCCCCGTTCCACGGGGACGCCCCAGGCGTCATCCTCCACCAGCAGGCCAACGCAGAGCCCGATCCGCTCCGCGCCGCCAACGACCGTGTCTCCCCGGCGCTCGACGCGCTCGTGATGCAGATGCTCGCCAAGGACCCGAGCGACCGCCCTGCGAGCGCGGCCGAGGTCCGCGACCGGCTGGCCGCAGTCCCGGATGCAGGCGGCCCGATCGCCGGCACGACGCCGCTCGTGCCGGCCACCGAGCGGCTCCCGACGGCCGCGACCACGCCGCTCGCTGCCCGTCGGGGTCGGGCGGCCGCTGTCGGCGGGGCCGCCGCTGCCGGTGGGGCCGCCGCTGCCGGTGGGGCCGCCGCCGCTGCCGGTGCCGCGGCGGGCGAGCTCCCGTTCCGCCGCTACCGGGACCCGCGCCGCCTGTGGATCGCCTACGGCGTGGCCGCGGTCGTGGCGGCGATCCTGCTGATCGCCCTGCTGTCCGGCGGTGGCTCAGGATCGCCGGGGAAGTCGTCCACCGGGCGCGCGTCGCGCCATACAGCACCGCCCACGACCACGACCAGGCCGCCGGCGACATCGACCCCGGCCACGACGCCCGCGCCGACCACCACGCCCGCGCCCCCCCCCCACCACGCCGGCCACGCCGCCCGCCCCCGGTCACGGTCATGGCCCTGGGCCCGACAAGGGCAAGCCGCACGACAAGGCCAAGCCGAAGGGCAAGGGTTAGGAGAACGGCAACAGCGGCGGGCGGCGACTGACCGTCCGAGCTACGAGTGGGTCTCGAGGCCCTCGCTGAAACGCCGGCGGATGTGCTTCTCAAGGTCCTCGTCGCCGAGGGTCTCTACGCCCTCGCTGAACCGGCCGCGGTGCGGCTCGGCCGGGTGAAGGGGCGCGGCCGCCTGACCGTCGCTGAACCGGCCGAGGCGCATCTCCTCGGGGGTGCGCTCGTGTTCGAGCATCCCCCGCGCGAAGCGCGACCGTGGGATCTCTGGCTGTACCGGTTGGTCTGCCGAGCTCGAAGATCGGTGCGTGTCCATGAGGGCCTCCATCTACGTTGCCGTGCCGACCGGTTCGAGCGCGCCCCAGAGGGACTGCATGGCCGGAGCGAGGTGATGGATCTCCTCGAGATGGGCCGCGGCCAGCACGCCGAGCTTGTCGGAGCCGGCGTCCGTAAGAGCGAGGCGTACAACGCTGCTGTTGGCGGGGTCCGCCTCGCGGCGGACGAGCCCGGCGCGCGCGGCGCGATCGATGAGGCCGACCGCGCTGTGGTGGCGGAGCACGAGGTATGTGGCGACATCGCCGATCGTCGCCCCGGCGGGATCCGGGTGGCCCTTGATCGCCAGGAGCAGCTGGTGCTGGGCCGGGGTGATCCCGGCGCCGATCGCCTGATGCTCGCTCCAGCGCAGGAACCGCCTCAGACCCGTGCGCAGCTGGAGCAGGTGCTCGAAATCCGATTGCACGAGATTCATATCGTTATACGATATCGTATCACGATACGTTCGATCGGCACGTAGGAGGACCCGATGGCGACAGTGGCCCGCGGACGAGCAGTCAAACCCCTCCCGCTGCGCTGGCGGCAGGGGTTCATCGGCGAGATGTGGGCGGAGTTCTTCGGCTGCTTCATCCTCATCTCGTTCGGAGACGGGGTGGTGGCGATGCTGTGGGGGCTGGTCGGTTCGGGGCGCAGCGCAGCTGGGCCCCTCCAATCGTCGGGTGACTGGCTGCTGATCACCTGGGGCTGGGCGCTGGCGGTGGCGTTCGCGGTATACGTCGCGGGCGGGATCACGGGCGCGCACATCAACCCCGCGATCACGCTCGGGGCGGCGATCCGCCGGCAGTTGCCGTGGAGCAAGGTGCCGGGCTACGTTGTGGCCCAGGTGCTGGGCTGCTTCCTCGGCGCCGCTCTCGTGTTCCTGGTCTACAACAACGCGATCAACCACTTCGACGAGGTCAACCACATCGTCAAGGGCACCGCGGCGTCGAAAGCGACCTACAGCACGTTCGCCACGTTCCCGGCGCCTTACTTCCACAACGTCCTCGGCCCGCTCATCGACCAGATCGTGGGCACGTTCTTCCTCGCCCTGTTCGTGTTCGCCATCACCGATGAGTTCAACCTGCCGGTCGGCGCGAACCTCGGGCCGTTCATCGTCGGCATGGTCGTGATGGCGATCGGCATCTCGTTCGGCGCCAACGCCGGCTACGCGATCAACCCCGCCCGCGATTTCGGCCCGCGGATGTTCGCCTGGATCGCGGGCTGGGGGAGCCAAGCGATGCCCGGCAACTACGGCAACGTCAACGACTACTTCTGGGTCCCGATCGTCGGGCCGCTGATCGGCGCCGCGATCGCGGCCGTCCTGTACGACCTCGGGATCCAGGACGTTCTCAAGGCTCGGCGCGCACCTGAGCCCGGCGTCGAGTCGGAGGGCCGCACGATTCAGGAATCCGATCGCGATCTGACGTAGCGCATTCTGAACGCGGCGGCCACGCACCCGGGCAGCGGCTGCGCGGTCGTCAGGCCCGAGCTGATCTGCCACGGCGAGGCGCGGCGGCAGTGGCTTGGGAGTGCGGAGATCGTCGTTCGAGCCGTGGTGGGATGCGCCGGTCGACCGGACGGTGGGAATAGCCGGTCGACCCGTGGTGGGGATGTGCCCACGACTCGGACCGCGGTCGGCAGGTCGCCTTTTCGTTACGCGAAACCACTGCGCGCTGTTTCCCGTGACGATTGGGCTGCAGAGGGGCCTTTTCGTTACATGCAACGACTGCGCTGTGTTTCCCGTAACGTTTGGGCTGCAGCGACCGGCGATGCACGAGGACCCGAAGTCGGCGAACGAGATCGCACGTGGGTTCCCGTGCAGGCCGGGGACGCAACTCTCGGTCGCGGTCCGGTTTGATGCTGGCGGCACGGCGTTCGTTCTAGGGATCCGCCGTGCCGTCGGTCGTGCCGCCGACCGTCCCGTCACCGAGATCCCGGGCCAGGAGGGTCGATGCGTTCACGAGCTCTGCGGTTGGTTCTCGGCGCCGCCGCCGCGGTCCTGTGCGGGGCGAGCGGGCGGCGCCGCGGCGGCGCGGCCGACGGCGACGAACGGGCATCGCGTCGCACTCGTCGCGGGTGGCATGCGCACCCCGACCTCATTCGCGTTCGGGGCCGGCAAGGTGTTCGCCGGGGACGGCGGGACCGAGGGGGCCGCCCGGCCGGACGGCGGCGTGTTCCTGGTGGGGCGTGGCCGGGCGACCCGGCTCGCCGGCTCACCCGATTTCGTCGCCGGCCTCGCCTGGCGCCGCGGGACGCTGTACATCAGCTCGGCCACCGTCACCGCGACGGGCGAGACGTTCCAGCTGCTCGCCTGGAGCGGGTTCAACGGGACGTCGTTCACGCGTCGCCGGCAGATCTACACCGCGCCGCCGGGGTTCGACGGCTTCAACGGCGTGGCATTCGGCGCCGACGGCAGGCTGTACGTCGGGGTCGACGTCGGGCTCACCAACGGCAACGATCACGGGCCCGCGAGCACGCCCTACCTGTACGACATCCTCTCGCTGAAGCCGAACGGCACGGATCTACGCGTGTTCGCGTCCGGGATGCGCCAGCCGTGGCAGCTCGCCTTCCCGAGGGGCTCCAGCTCGCCGTTCGTCTCCGACCTCGGGCAGGACGAGGGCGCGGCGAAGCCGCCCGACTTCCTGCTGCGCGTCCGACGCGGACAGAACTATGGCTTCCCGGCGTGCAACTGGACGGCGCTGACCGTCTGCCACGGCTTCGCCAAGCCGTTCAAGACGTTCCGGCCGCACACCGACGTGATGGGGGTCGGGATCCTCGGCAAGCGCCTGTACCTGTCGGAGTTCCTCGGCCATCGCGGCGGGTCCGGGCTCGTCGTCTCGATGCCGATCGGCGGCGGCCGCGCGCGGCCGTTCATCGGCGGGTTCGACGAGCCGGTCGTCGGGCTCGGCGTCCACGACGGCTGGGTCTACGTCGGCCAGCGCTACGGCGGCGGCGACGGGCTGGTCTTCCGCGTCAGGGCGTGACGCGGCCGGTCACGCCACCCAGCCGCCCATCTCGGCGTGCTCGGCGGTCGCCGTGCCGAGCACGGGGTGCAGATCGATCGCCGGCGAGTAGCGGCTTGCCGGGGTCTCCCGGCCCAGCGCCTCGGCCATCGCCCGCACGTGATGTGGACCCCCGCCGCAGCAGACGCCGAGGTAGTCGATCCCCGCGGCCCGGGCCCAGCGCGCGAACTCGGCCATCTCGAACCGGGTGCAGGAGAAGCATTCGAGCTGAATCGGGAATGCGCGGTCCCCGCTCGGGAGCGTCAGCGACTCGAACGCCGGCGTCGACTCCGAGGTCCGGTACGGGACGGGCTGGGCCGCCACGGCGCAGCTCACCGCCGCGCGGATCTCCTGCAGCAGCGGGCGCATCGTGTCCGGGCCGCGGGAGCAGTTGAGCCCGACGATCCTCGCGCCGGCGTCGGCGATCCGGCGGCAGGCGTCGACGTACTCGTACCCGTCGTACGTGCGCGCTGGGTCGACGCTCGCGAACGTGACCATCGCGGGGAGGCCGAGCTCGTGGCAGACCTCGAGCCCGATCATCGCCTCGCCGAGGTAGTCGTTCGTCTCGGCGATCACGAAGTCGACGCCCTCCTCCACTGCCCAGCCGAGCTGCTCCTCGTACTGCGCGCGGACGATCGCCCCCGTGCGCTGCGCGTCAGCGGGGTCGTAGGACCACGTGTTGCAGATGTTCGCCGCGACCAGCGCCCCGCCCTCGCGCGCGACCTGGTTGGCGATCCGCACGGCCGTCCGGTTCATCTCCTCGAGGTCGTCGCCCCGGCCGACGACGCGGAGCTTCTCGCGGTTGGCGTAGTAGGTGAGCGCGACCATCACCTCGGCGCCCGCGCGCAGGAACTCGCGGTGGAGCTGCAGCACGGCGTCGGGCGCGTCGAGGACCACCTCCGGCACGTACGGGCCGGCCTTGATGTAGCCACGGCGTTCGAGCTCGAAGACGTAGCCCTCGGCCCCGAGGACGATCCCCTCAGAAAGACGCTGCGACAGACTTCGGGCGGAAGGTCGGATCTGCATCCGCTCCTCCTTTCGTGAAACGGGCCGGCGTGAACCGGCCGATGTCGTAGACGGTGCCCCGTTGGAGCGCGAGCTGCGCGAGCGTGCGACCGACCCAGGGGGCGAACTTGTAGCCGGTGCCGCGCCACCCGACGCCGACGTATGCACCAGGGAAGCCGGGCACGTCGCCGAGCACGAACTCGTCATCGCCGACGAGGTCGTAGTCGCACCCGTCGACGTCCGTGACGGGCTCGGAGTCCGCGCCGCGCAGCCCGGGGAGGCACTCCTCGACGAACGACGCGACGCCGTCGATCTTGGTGTTCGCCCGCGGCAGATCCGGCGGGTGGTAGTAGCCGATCTTGACCCGGTCGACGAGGCCGTCCACGATCGGATGGCAGTAGATCCCGGTGTCGAGGTAGGCGAGCACCGGCATCGCCTCGGACGTGAACCGGTGCCGCGCGTCGGCCGGCGGGGTGTAGTAGCGCGCCTCGATCGGCCGGTCGCGCGTGATCGGGACGTGCAGCGCGGCGCCGTCGATCCGGGCGAGCACGTCGTTCGTCCCGTGGCCGGCGGTCACCACGAGCGACCGGGACGTCCACGCCCCCGCGTCGGTCGTGATCCGGACGTGCCCGTCGGCCCGCGCCACCCGCCGCGTCGCCACGCCCTCGACGATCTGCACGCCGCGTGCGGCCAGCGTCCTGCGCAGCGCCGCGGTGACGGCCGGGAGGTTGACCACGCCGCCGTCGAGGTCGACGTACCCCACGTCGGCGTCGAGATCGGGGAACCGCGCGCGCAAGGTCTCGGCGCTGTACGCGGCGCGGGGGACGCCGAGCTCCTCGAGCACGCGGAAGCTCCGAGCCGCGTAGGTGCTCGCCAGGCGCGGCGTCACCGACCGCTTGGCGATGTTCATGCACCCGCAGCGCACGAGCACCTGCGCTCCCGGTCCGCGCCTCGAACGCCTCCCACAGCCGCAACGCCTCGCGGGCCAGCCGGGCATAGGCGGGATCGAGATAGTCGCTCCGGTACGAGCGCGTCCGGCCGAACGAGGCAGTCGCCGGGTCCCCGATCCGGCCTCGCTCGAGCACGACGACGCGGGGGAACCGCTCCGACGCGTGGTAAGCCGTGAACAGCCCCATGACCCCGCCCCCGATGACAACGAGGTCCTGCGGGTCGGCGTCGCTGATGACGTGCGGGCGGGCGTCGTGAGGCACGGTGAACCGGTTCAGTGAACCGATTCAGTATGCAGGATCGGCCGGACGTGCGCAAGCACGAGCGCGCGGCCGGTCGCTTCAGCAGCCGCGCGCTCGGCTACGCGCCCGACATGGCGCGCCCTCGGCTACGCGCCCGACTGGCGCGCCCTCGGCTACGCGCCCGACATGGCGGGAACGCCGCTGTCCAGCTGATCGACGTGATCGATCAGCCGGTCCACGTCCCGCTCGATCTCGTCGAGCTCGGTGGCGAGCAGGTCGAGCTGGCGCTTGCGGGCATCCACTTCGTCCTGCCCTCGGTTCATCTCGGCCAAGGCGGCGGTCGCCTGCTCCTCGACGAGTGCCACCTGTCCGGTGAGGTCGCTCTTGAACTCGGCCCGGAGTTGGTCGAGCAGCTTCTTGGTGTCGACCACGACCTGCTTCTGGATCCGCTCGGCCTGGGCTGTCCACTGCTCCGCGATCGCCTTGGCGAGGCGGGGACGTAGCCAGTTGCCCAGCTCCTTGCGTTGAGGCGCGACGCCGGCCGCCATCCCGACGGCGACCGCGATCAACGCCGCGGGAAGGATGATCCCCCCACCGAGCCCGAGGACCGCGGTGAGGATGCCCATCCCGAACGCGCCCATGCCGCCCAGCACCGCACCGCCGACCGCACCCATCGCGAACTGATAGCCGACGAACTGAGCGCTCGGCAGCGGCCGGAGCATGCCGGTGCTCTCCGACCGAGCATCCGCGGGAAGCTTCGGCAGCGACTTGCCCACCGGCGACAGATCGACGCGGATCTCGTGCAGCTCCTGTTCGAAGTCGGCGACGTCCTCGCGGAGGTCCTTCTGGACTTTCTGGAGCTCGCCGGTGACGTGCTTGACCAGCGTCGTGCTCACCCACTTCGTGCACTCGTTGGTGAGCGCCGTGGTGACGCCGTTGCTGAGGTCGCGCTGAATCAGCTTCGCCTCCTTCGTCACCTTCACCGGGTTGATGAAGTCATCGGGGCGACTGAGCTCCGCCTCGCTCATCAGCGTCGGTATGCGGGCGGTGAGCTCACTGAGGAACTCCTCCGCGAGCGCCGCGACGGACTTCAACGTGCGGTCGAGCTCGTGGTCGAGGTTGCGGGAGATCAAGCCGACCCGCCCGCGCAGCCGATCGAGCGGCGCCTGGTTGCGTAGGTATGCCTCGCGCAGGTCGTCGACCGTCGCGTCGAGGAGCTCGCGCTCCCCCGCCACTGCGGCGCCCACGTCGCGTACCGAACGCTGGAGCTGATGGGTCGGGACCATCACCTTGCTGCGCCCCCGCTGCCTGGCCAGGAAGCCCTGGAGGTTGCGCTCGACGAGCGGCAGGTTCGAGTCCAGCAGAGCGTCCTCGTCGCCCTCGACGCGAGCGTCGAGAGCGCCCTTCGCGTCGACGAAGAAGATCCGGTGGTCGTACTTGATGTAGGCGCTGAGGACGTTCCGGGCGTGAGCCTCGACCGCGGCTCGCTGCCGCGGCTCGACGTTGTTGATCTTGTTGAACACCCAGAAGATGTCGTCGTGTCCGAACGGTGCGATCACGTCGACGAAGAAATCCCGCTCGTCGGCGGTGGCGGGCTGAGTCGCGTCGAGCACCATCACGACAGCGTCCGCTCGCTTCAGGTAGTCGAGCGTCGTCTTCTCACGCAGCCGATCCTCGTTCAGGCCGGGGAGTCAATGATCTCGACCCCGCTTCGGCACAGCTCCAGCGGCCAGAACAAGTCCGCGCGGACGTATGGGTTCGGGCGATCGATCTCGGCGAGGTCGACGACGACGTGCTCCTCGAGCTCGTCGACCGGGATCTCGACCGGCGGTGGCATCTTCTCCGAGCCGTCGTCAGGACGTGGGTGGAGTAGGACGCGCGGCTCCTCTCCGTACTTCACTTCGTTGATCACCGCGGTGGTGGGCGTCGCGTAGCTCGGAAGGACCGCCCGGCCGATGAGCGCGTTGATGAACGTGCTCTTGCCACGGTTGAATTGCCCGAGGACGAGCACTTTGAACGTGTCGGATTGGACCCGCTCCTCGAGTGCCTCGAGCTCTCCGTCCCAGCGCGCCGCCACCGAGTCGAGCGGGAGCCGCGAGATCACCTTTCGCTGCCGTCCGATCAATTCCTCGAGCAGGAGGCGCATCGCCCGCACCTGTTCGAAATCCGCATAGGTCGCTCCGACCACGCTCATGTCGCGCTCCTCAGGTTGTGCAGGGCGCTCAGTGCCCCCTCGAGTTCGTGCAGCAAGCTCTGCTCCGCCGCGGCTCCCGCCGTCAGGTCGCGCTGCAGCGACGACCGTGTGGCGTCGTAGGACACCGTGATCTCATCCCGCAACGCCTCCATGAAGTCGCTCAACGCCGCGTCGACCCGAGCCCGATCGTCCTCGTAGACCTGGGCGAGCACCCGGCCGACGTGGTTCTCGAGCACTCGGCGCGCGCGTGCCGTGTCGGCTTTGATCCCCCGGCCGAAGACCGCGTCTGGCGCCCGATCGATGCCGACCATGGGGACGGACAGCAGCGCGCCGAGGATCGGGCCGAGGACCTTCAGCGCCTCGCTGCTCATGCGTGCGACCCGTCGCCGCAGGTCGGACGGTTGCTCGGGCAGGAGCATGGCGGGCACCTCGAGCCCGGACGGGGAGGCACGTCGGCCGCTGCTCGCATTTGGACCCCGGCGTCGAGGAGGGCGGCGTGTGCCCAGGCGAGCGTGTCGCCGACGATCGTTCCGATCCGCGCATCCAGCCGCGCGACGGCGTCGGCGAGCGTTGCGTCCATCAGGTCGGGGAGGTCGTCCGTCCACCAGATACCGAGGTCCTCGGCGGACCGGAGCTCCGGGAGCAGCGTGCGGACGGCGTCCCTCCGGACCCCGTTGAGCTCGCCCCGCAGGCGGTCGAGCCCGGCGGTGCCCCGATCGCGTACGGCGCTGCGGACGTCTGCCAGGGCATCGAGCACAGCTCGATGGCGGGCGGCCATGTTCTCGAGCTCCGCCTCGCGCTCGCCGGCGTGCAGTGCGCCGACGCGCATTCGTTCCGCCGCGAGGTCAGAGAGGTCGAGCAGCAGTCCGCGCAGAAGCGACGCGAGCTGCCAGTCGCGGCCGCCCCGCAGCCGCTCCTCCTGGCCGGCATCGGACAGCAGCCGCTCAATCTCCGGCGCGGCCGCGGTGGCGTCGTCGAGGACGAGCACGTCGGCGTCGTTCGTGGTGCGCCGAACGACGCGCTCGATGCCACTCACCACCGCGTCACGTTCACCTGCCGCGACGTTCCCAAGTCCCGTCACCAGTACGCCGACACACGGCGGGCCCGTCCGCACGGCGAGATCACGCATGAGGTCAGCCTCGGTGCGCGTGATCATGCTGGGCGCGTCGATGATCAGAACGACGAGGTGACACAGTTGAAGTGCCCGCCAGTCAGCCCCGCCGACGCGCAGGTCCCGGGAGGGGGCGAAGTCGATCAGGTCGGCGTGAAGGCGCACCAGTGTGTCGCTGTCGACCTCCACCGCGACGTCGACCGAGGGCGACAGGCGCTCGACCCGGGCCCAACTCTCGCTATCGAGCGGCAGCTCCGTCCTCTCGCCGGCGGTCAGCACGAGTCGATCCTCCGAACCGGCGGTGATCCGGCGGATGCGGCCATGACCCCGCACCGGATCGAGCGCGTCCGTCCCGACCAGCGCATTGATGACGGGTGCCTTCGTGCTCTGCTCGCCGAGTATCCCGATGCGGACCGGCGAATACGTCTCCTCGATGCCGCGGAGCACGTCCTCACACAGATCGTGTGCGGCAAGCCGGTCGGCGATGTCGATGCACTGCGACACCAGCGGGCGGTACCGAACCGGCACCTCGTTCAACGACTCGCGGACTGCTGACACCACCCCACCTCTGAAATCTGCCGCCGTCTGGAACCCCAGCGGTGCGCTCTACGTCAGAACCTCGGGTGAGTATCACCGGCGGTCACCATGACTCAGTGTGACCTTTAACTCACGCGAACACACGGACATGTGCACGGGTGACCGGGGCCGAGCGGACGTCTGTCTGCCGGCGCTGGCCCCGCGGCTCAACGCCGCCCTGCGTCCCGGCGCCGCGCGATCGTTCGGGGCGGGCCGCGTCCTCGGGCCTGGCCGGCCGGAAGCGGAGACCCCGCGAGCGGCGGTCCGCAAGGCCGGGACCTTCAGCGGAGAGGGGGGGATTCGAACCCCCGATACCGTTGCCGGTATACCGGTTTTCGAGACCGGCGCATTCAACCGCTCTGCCACCTCTCCGGAGAGCGATCCAGAACGGTAGAGGACCCGGCCTGGGCGCGTGGTTCCGCCGTGAAACCGGGCTTCGGCCGCCGCGAGCCCCGGGCCTGGGTATCTGGCGGGACTATTCGTCCCGTTGGATACCCAGGCCCTTCGGGCTTCCGCGGGTCGGTGAAGGGATGCTGCGACACGTTGGTGGTCCATGTCTGCGGCATGGCGGATCACGGCGATTTTCGTCGGGTATTCGGGCCGGGCCGGCGCGCCCGGCCGGCGGGGAACCGGGGGCGGGGCGCTCGGCGGAGGGGGCGCTCGCAGCCGCTTTCGCTGAGCCTGGGTATCTAACGGGCCTATTTTTCCCGCTGGATACCCAGGCCCTTCGGCCGTCCGCCGGGGGGTGACACGACGCTGTGACACCGTTTAGTGGTTAATCTTGCGGTACGGCGAATCACGACTATTTTTCCACCAGATACCCACCCCCGACCGTTACCGACCGCCCGACCGTCACCGACCGCCCGACCGTCACCGACCGCCCGACCGATACCGACCGCCCGAGACCGACCGAGACCGACCGACCGTGACCGACCGCCCGAGCCGCGGGCGCCTCAGACGACGGCTAACGGCGGGTGGCGAAGAACACCCGCAGGAGATCCGCGCATTCGTCGCCGAGGAGTCCGGACTGGACGACCGGGCGGTGGTTGAGCTGGGGGTGGCGAGGACGTCGAGGACGCTGCCGGCGGCGCCGGCCTTGGGGTCGCTGGCGCCGAAGATGACGCGGGGGACGCGGGCGAGGACGATTGCGCCGGCGCACATGGCGCAGGGCTCGAGGGTGACGTACAGGACGGCGTCCAGCACGCGCCAGGAGCCGAGGGCGCGGGCGGCCTCGCGCAGGGCGAGGAGCTCGGCGTGGGCGGTGGGGTCCGAGCGGAGTTCGCGTTCGTTGTGGCCGGTGGCGATCACCTCGCCGTCCTTGACGATCACGCAGCCGATCGGGACGTCGTCGTGCTCTTCGGCGCGGGCGGCCTCGCGCAGGGCGAGGCGCATGAAGTACTCGTCGCGGGGGAAGAAGCGGGAGCTCATGTGCTGGGGCGAGTCTATGGGCGGGTGGGAAGGAGTCCCGACGGCGATGGTGTTTCCGTCCAGGTTGGCGCCAGCCACGTGTGAACTGTCGCCGGACCGGGAATCTGCTGTGGCGATGTACCGTTCAGCAAGTGGGCCTCCCCAAAACGTTGCACCCGAAATGGCGGGCCCGGATGACCACTAGCCTTTGTCCTCGGAATCTCACGTGGCAGGGCCACGCATCGATTCCTGCGTCCTCGGCCAGCGGCCCCCGGACCTCGCCCTTTCAAGCACAACGTTTTTGGGCAGACCCACTAGGGCAACTTCGGCCGCGCACGGATGTTCCGGGACCTGGTCGCCTCGCCGGTTCTAGCTCCCGTCCGTGACAACCCATCATCGCCCCCGTCGAAGCGTCGCTTCCGCGACCGTGATCGCGACCCTCGTCGCGGTCCTGATCGGCGCGCTCGCCGCCGCGGCTCCGAGCCGGGCGGCCGAGTATGTCCCGAACGAGGTCGTCGTCGGCACCCTCCCGGGCCCGTACGCGCCGGTCGCCGCGGACATCGAGCGACAGATGGGTGCCCGCGCCACCGCCACGCCCGCGGACCCCGACGAGCACGGTCCTCACCCTCCCCACGGGCACCCCGGTCACGACCGCGATCCGCCGCCTCGCCCACCAACCCGGCGTCGCCTACGCGGTCCCCAACTACATCGCGCACGCGGACGGCAACCGGGGCTGGATCCCGGACGACCCGGGCCGCGCTCGCGGCGCCCACGCCCGGGGCGGGTGGGAGCGGCTGCAGTGGAACTTCCTGCCCGGCACCGGGGTGGACGCCCCGCTCGCCTGGGAGCACCTGATGCGCGACCACCGGCCCGGCGGCCGGGGGGTGACGATCGCGGTGCTCGACACCGGGGTCGCGTACCGCAAGTGGCGCCAGTTCCGCAAGTCGCCGGACTTCACCCGCACCCGGTTCGTCCACCCCTACGACTTCGTCGCCCACGACCGCTTCCCGCTCGACCGCGAGGGCCACGGGACGTTCGTGACCGGGATCCTGGCCGAGTCGACGAACAACCGGATCGGGCTCACCGGGCTCGCGTACGGCGCGTCGATCATGCCCGTGCGCGTGCTCAACGCGCTCGGCAGCGGCGACGCGGCGACGATCGCCAGGGGGATCCGCTACGCGATCGACCATCGTGCCCAGGTGATCAACCTGAGTCTCGAGTTCACCCCGGACGTCACTGCCGGCGACATCCCGGACATCCTCAGCGCGATCCGCTTCGCCGCCCGCCGCGGGGTCGTCGTGGTGGCCGCCTCGGGCAACGACTACTGCAGGCCAGATCGCCTACCCGGCCAGGGCGCCGAGCGTGATCTCGGTCGGCGCCACGACGAGGGACGGTGCGCGGCCGCTACTCGAACAGCGGCCCGGGACTCGCGCGTCGTCGCGCCGGGCGGCGGCCAGGACAAGGCGGTCGGCCGGCGACCCGAGCTGCCATCCCGAGCCGCTCGCTGCCGCCGATCTACTCGCTGACCTTCGCCGACCCGAGCGACCCGCGACCGGTTCTCGATCCCGCGGCGACATGTTCGGCACCTCGATGTCCACCCCGCACGTGTCGGCGACTGCAGCGCTCGTCATCGCCAGCCGGGTGCTCGGCCGGCACCCGACGCCGGAGCCAGATCCGGCAGCAGCTCGAGAGCACCGCACGTCCGCTCGGGACCGGGCGGCCGAACGCGAATTACGGGTTCGGGCTCGTCGACGCCGCCGCGGCCACCGCCCGGCCGGGCCAGCGGACCCAGCCTACGTAGTCCGGACGATCAGCACCGAGCACGGCGCGTGGTGGGAGACCTTGTTCGGCACCGAGCCGAGCAGGAACCGCTTGGCGCCGGTCATCCCCCGGTTGCCGACGACGATCAGGTCCGTGCGCTCCTCCTCGGCGATGTCGAGGATCGCATCGGCCGCGTCGCCCTGGCGGGCGAACGTCTCGACCTGCTCGACGCCCACGCTGCGATCCTCCTCGCGCGCGGTCTCGAGCATCGCCAGCACGTCCTCGCGGGCGTGGATCTCCCACTGCGGGTCCGTGGGCAGCTCGGTGCGGTCGCCCGATGAGCCGGTGGCCGGACACGGGCTCGTAGGCGCTGACGATCTGCAGCCGGGCGCCGAGCTCGCGGGCGAGGTCGATCGCGTAGCGAACCGCGGTCGTGGCGGTGGCCGAGCCATCGGTCCCGACCAGGATGGAGGCGAACATGCGCGCATCGTGACTCTGCGCTGCGCCCGCCGTGCACCTGGCCGCGCCCGCCGCGTCGCCCCGCTCAAGCGAGCCGGATGAGCGCGATCACGATCCCGGCGGCGACGCACAGGAAGATCGCGACCTGGGTCGCAGTACCACAGGCGGGGCACACCCCAAAGCTATCGTCACTGACGTGAGCGAGCCCCTGAGCCCCGCGCTGAAGGCCGTCAGCGACGCGGTCCTGGGCGTCGCCTCGCAACTCTCGGTCGACGACGTGCTGCAGCGGCTCGTCGACGCCGCGCGCGAGCTGGCCGGCTCCCGCTACGCCGCGCTCGGGATCCCCGACGGGGATCGGCGGCTTCCGGCGGTTCCTGGTGTCGGGGATGAGCGACGAGCTGATCGAGGCGATGGGCCCGCTGCCCCGCACGCACGGGATGCTCGGGGCGATGCTCGAGTCCTCGGCGCCGTACCGGACCGAGGACATCCACGACGACCCGCGCTTCCGGGGCTGGTGGCCGCGCCGGCATCCGGACATGCGCTCGTTCCTGGGCGTGCCGATCGTCGCGCAGGGCGAGGTGATCGGCGTCTTCTACCTGACCCAGAAGATCGACCGGCCAGACGCTTCGACGTCGCCGACCAGGCGCTGATCGAGCTGCTCGCCGCGCACGCCGTCGATCGCGATCACGAACGCGCGGCTGTACGAGCGCAGCCGCGAGCTGTCGGTGCTCTCCGAGCGCAACCGGCTCGCGCTCGAGCTCCACGACGTCGTCAGCCAGACGCTGTTCTCGCTCGTGCTCAGCGCCGAGGCCGCCGCCACCCAGCTCGACCGCGACCCGCGAGGCGGCCCGCATCCAGCTCGACCGGCTCAGGACCGCTCGCCCGCCAGGCGCTCGAGGAGCTCCGCTCGCTGATCCTCGGCCTGCGCCCGCCCGACCTCGAGCGCGACGGGCTCGAGGGAGCGCTGCGCAAGGAGGTCGGGATGCTCTCGCTCGTGCACGGCGTCGCGATCGCGCTGCGACACCGACGCGCCGCTCGCCGGGCACGACCCCGAGCGCGAGGTCGGATCCTGCGGATCACCAACGAGGCGCTGCACAACGCGCTGCGCCACGCCCGCGCCGACCACGTCTCGGTCCGCCTCGCCCAGCGCGACCGCGTGCTGACGGTCGAGGTCACCGACGACGGGATCGGCTTCGACCCCGGCGGCGCCGAGCTGCGCTCGCGCCATCTCGGGCTGACCTCGATGGAGGAGCGCGCCCGCGAGCTCGGCGGCGAGCTCCAGATCCGCTCCGCGCCCGGCGCCGGCACGACCGTGCGCTTCGAGGTGGCGCGCGTGATCCGCGTCCTGCTCGTCGACGATCACGCGGTCGTGCGCGAGGGCCTGCGCGCGTTCCTCGAGCTCCAGGACGGGATCGAGGTGGTCGGCGAGGCGCGCGACGGCGAGCAGGCGCTCGCCCGGGCCGCGGAGCGGCTCCCCGGACGTGATCCTGATGGACCTCGTGATGCCGAGCCTCGACGGCGTCGCCGCGATGCGGCGGCTGCGCGCGGCGGGCTCCGCCGGCGCGAGGTCGTCGTGCTGACGAGCTTCCTCGACGACGAGCGGCTGCTGCCGGCGATCCAGGCCGGGCGCCGCCGGCTACCTGCTCAAGAACGCCGAGCCCGCCGAGCTCGCCCGGGCCGTCCGCGCCGCCCACGCCGGCGAGACGATCATCGATCCGACCGTCGCCGCCCGGCTCGTCTCGACGCTCTCCCGGGCGCCCACGCGCCCGCGAGCGAGCCCGGCGGCCACCGCCTCACCCGCCGCGAGCGCGAGGTGCTCGAGCTGATCGCCGGCGGGCGCTCGAACAAGCGGATCGCGCTCGAGCTCGGGATCTCGGAGAAGACGGTCAAGACCCACGTCGGCCACGTGCTCGAGAAGCTCGGCGTCGCCGACCGGACCCAGGCGGCGCTGCTCGCGGTCCGGGACGGGCTGGTCGGGTATCGCTGACCGGCCGCCCGTCGGCGCCGGCGGACTACGGCGTGTGCGGGTCGTGCGGGCGATCACGAGCGTCCGCTTCGGCGCCTTGATGACCGCGGCGCGCTGGCCCGGCTTGACGTCGGCGAGCGTCGCCGGTCGGCGGTCGTCGCGGACCTTCGCGCTCGACGGGATCGTGAGCGTGACGGTCTTGTAGGCCTTCGTCTTCGTGCCCTCGGTCAAGCGTCAGCTGCTGTCCGGAGACCGACTTGACCGTGCCGCGGTCGAAGGTCACGGTGGCGAAGCCGAGCGCGGGTGCGACGACGACGTCGCCGTGGACCGCGCGGCGCAGCAGCGCTCGCCGGCCGTGCAGGCCGGCGGCGTGGCCCGTGGCGCCGCTGGACGACGTGCTCGCCGACCCGCCGGTCGACGCGCCGGCGTCTGGCGATAGCGCTGGCGCCCGCGCCGAGCGCGGCGCAGCTCACCGCGACCGCGCCGACCTTCAAGGACTTGCGTGATGACATCGTGGCTTCACCTCGTGGGGTGTCGATCGACCTGCCCGACGATCGTGCACCAGGCCTGAAAGGCGGCCGGTCAGGCGAATGTCAGGGGCGTGTAAAGAACCCGATCGGGCGCGCGCGATCGGCGACCTACGATTCCGGCCAATGGGCGAGCTGATCATGCTCGTCGAGGACGACGCCAACATCGGCGCGCTCGTGCGCACCTACCTCGAGCGCGACGGCTACACGCGCGCTGTGGGTCCGCACGGCGAGGACGCGCTGCCGAGCTCGCGCCGACACCGCGGTCGCGCTCGTCGTGCTCGACATCGGCCTGCCGGGGATCGACGGGTTCGAGGTCTGCCGACGGATCGACGGCCGCGTCCCGGTCGTGATGCTCACGGCCCGCGACGAGGTCGAGGACCGCGTGGTCGGGCTCGAGCTCGGCGCCGACGACTATGTGGCCAAGCCGTTCTCGCCCGCGCGAGCTCTCGGCCCGGGTCAAGGCTGTTCTGCGCCGCGCCGCGGCACGGCCGCGCGCCCGACGACGTGACCACGCTCGGCCCGGTGACGCTCGCCCGCCGGCGCCCGCGAGGTGCGGGCCGGCGGGCGCGAGGTCGAGCTCACCCAGCGCGAGTTCGACCTGCTCGAGTACCTGCTGCGGCAGGCCGGCCAGGTCGTGACCCGGGACGAGCTGCTCGAGGCGGTGTGGGGCTTCCTGTCGCCGGGCCAGACGCGCACGGTCGAGGTCCACGTCGCCCAGCTGCGCAAGAAGCTCGGCTACCCCGACCTGATCCGCACGGTCCGCGGGCATCGGCTACAAGGCGGCCGCGTGACCCTCCGGCGCCGCGCCTTCACCTACGTCGCCGCCGCCGCGATCGCTGTCGTGCGCGCTGACCGTCGGCGTCTCGATCGTGGTCGTGCGCCACAAGATCTCCTCGCAGCGGATGAGCGCGCTCGAGCGCCAGGCCGATGTCGTCGCCACCGTCGGAGGCGCCCCAGGCGCGCTCGGCGCCGGCCAGCACGTGTACGGCGTCGGCCAGCCGCCGCCCGCGGCGGCTTGGCCCGCGCACCGCCCAGGCGTCCTCGCGGCGATCTCCGTCGAGCGGCGACGCCCAGGGCTCGATCTCTGCGCTCGGCCGCTCGCTGCTGTACGCCGCTCGGGTCACGCCGGCCGGCCGGATCGTGCTCGATCCGCTCGGCCCGGCTCGCGTTCGCCGAGTGGCGGCCGTTCCTCTGGGGCCTGCTGCTCGCGGGCCTCGGCGGCGCGCTGCTGGCGGCGATCAGCTCCTACCTGCTCGCGCGGCGGCTCACCCGGCCGATCGAGCGAGTTGGCGGACGCCACCGCCCGGCTCGCGGCCGGCGAGGCCGGCGTCGCGGTCCGCGGTGCGAGGGCGAGGACGAGCTGGCCGGGCTCGCCGGCTCGTTCAACCAGATGTCGGCCGAGCTGGCGCGCGCCCGGGAGGCGCAGCGCAGCTTCCTCGAGTCGGTCAGCCACGAGCTGAAGACGCCGCTGACCTCGATCCGCGGCTACGCCGAGGCGGTGAGCGACGGCGCGATCGCGCCCGGCCGAGGGCAGCCAGGTGATCGCCTCCGAGGCCGACCGGCTCGAGCGGCTCGTCGGCGGACCTGCTCGAGCTCGCCCGCTTCGGGCGAGCCGAGTTCGCCGTCGCCCGCGAGCCGGTCGACCTCGCGGCAGATCGCCGCCCGTGCGGTCGAGCGCCACCAGCCGCGCGCGCACGAGCTGTCGGCTCGAGCTGACGGGCACCGTCTCCCATCCCGCGGGAGGCACTCGGCGACGAGGGCCGCCTGCTGCAGGCCACGTCGAACCTGATCGAGAACGCACTGCGGCTCACGCCCCCGGGCGGGGTGGTCACCGTCGAGGCGGCGCCCGGCCGGCTGGCGGTGACCGACACCGGCCCGGGCCTCGCCCCGGACGACCTGCCGCGCGCGTTCGAGCGCTTCTACCTGTACGACCGCTACCGAAGCGAGCGCGCGGTCGGGTCGGGGCTCGGACTGGCGATCGTCGACGAGCTGGCGCGGGCGATGGGCGGGCGCGTCGAGGCTGCCAACGCACCGGGCGGCGGCGCGGTGTTCACGATCCGGCTGGCCCCGGCGCCAGAGCGGCCCGTCGGACGAGGGCCGGAGCGACCCCCTGAGCGCCCGCGGACCGAGCCACCCGGCGAGCCGGCGGTACAGTCGCGCCCGTGACCGTCACACTGCGGGAGCTGACCGACGACGAGCTCGCGGCCTGGATCCCCGAGGCGATCGACGGCTACGCCCGGCAGATGATCGAGCACGCCGGTATCGACCCCGAGACCGCACACACCAAGGCCCGCACCGACACCGACGCGCTGTTCCCGGGGGCGAGCGTTCGGCGGAGCAGCTCGTGTTCGCGGTCCAGGCCGAGGGCGAGCGCGTCGGCACGCTGTGGTGCGGGCGCGCTCGCAGTGACGGACGGCCGGCCCTGTGGGTATACGCGATCGAGATCGATCCCGGCCACCGCGGCCGTGGCTACGGGCGGGCGGCGATGGAGCTGGCCGAGGAGCAGGCCCGCAGGCTCGGCATCCCCCGGATCGCGCTCAACGTGTTCGGCTGTAACCACACGGCGCGCTCGCTGTACCGCTCGCTCGGGTACGCGGAGGACGCGGTGTGGATGAGCAAGCGCGTCTAAGTGGCCGACCACTGAGCCGGCCGGCCTACGCCCCTGGTCCTAGGACCAATTGCCGCTGGTAACCCGGCCCCACCCCGCCTACCGTGGGCGGCATGCCAATCGCAATCATCACCGGCGCCTCGCGCGGGCTCGGGCTGGCACTGGCTCGCGCGCTGGCACACCGCAGCTGGGCGCTCGTGCTCGACGCCCGGGGCGGCGCGGACCTCGAGCAGGCAGCCCGCGAGCTGGGCGCGATCACCGAGGTCGCGGCGATCCCCGGCGACGTCGCCGACCCCGCCCACCGCCGCGCGCTCGTCAGCGCGGCCGGCGAGCAGATCGACCTGCTCGTCAACAACGCCAGCGTGCTCGGCCCGAGCCCGCAGCCGCACCTGGCCGAGTACCCGCTGCCCGAACTCGAGCAGGTGTACGCCGTCAACGTGATCGCACCGCTGGCGCTGATCCAGCTCGTGCTCCCGCGGATCGCCGACGGTGGCCGGATCATCAACGTCACCTCCGACGCAGCGGTCGAGCCGTACGAGGGTTGGGGCGGCTACGGCTCCTCGAAGGCGGCGCTCGAGCAGCTGAGTGCGATCCTCGCCGCCGAGCAGCCCGCGCTCCGGGTGTACGCCGTCGACCCCGGCGACATGCGCACCCGGATGCACCAGCAGGCGTTCCCCGGCGAGGACATCTCCGACCGTCCGCCGCCGGAGGAGAGCGTCCCCGGCCTGATCCGGCTGATCGAGGACGATCTCCCGAGCGGCCGCTACCAGGCGCGCACCCTGATGCAGGCAGGAGCCAGAGCGTGACCGCCCTCGCATTCGAGCTGCCCCGAGGCGCTCGAGGCCCGCGAGCCGGCCGAGGCCCGCGGCCTGCGCCGCGACTGCGTGCGGCTGCTGGTCGGCCGACGGCCGGAGCGGGATCTCCCACCACCGGTTCGCCGACCTGCCGGAGCTGCTCGCCCCCGGCGACCTGCTCGTCGTCAACGTATCGGCGACGATCCCGGCCGCGGCGGCCGGGATCACGAGCGCCGGCGACGCGGTGCGCGTGCACGTCTCCACGCGCGCGCCGCGGCTCGGCGAGCATTGGTGGATCGTCGAGCTGCGCAGCCCCAACGGCGCCGATCCGGGGCGCGGCGAGACCGGCGAGACGCTGCGCCTCGCCGGCGGGGCGGCGCTCGAGCTCGTCGCCCCCTACGCGTCGGGCGCGCGGCTGATGCTCGCGCGCTACCGCCGCGAGGACAGCGACGAGGAGACCCTCCACGCCCACCTCGACCGCTATGGCGAGCCGATCCGCTATGGCTACGTCGCGGCCCCGTGGCCGCTGAGCGCCTACCAGAACGTGTACGCGACGACGCCGGGCAGCGCGGAGATGCCGAGCGCGGGCCGCCCTTTCACGCCGGAGCTGATCACCCGGCTCGTGGCCGCCGGCGTCGCCGTCGCGCCGATCACCCTGCACTGCGGCGTGTCCTCGCCCGAGCGCCACGAGCCCCCGTACCCGGAGCCGTTCGAGGTCCCCGCGACCACGGCCCGGCTCGTCGAGCTCACCCGAGCGAGCGGTGGGCGCGCGATCGCAGTCGGCACGACGGTGGTGCGCGCTCTCGAGAGCGCCGCCACCGCGGGCGGGGGTATCGCGCCCGCCTCCGGCTGGACGACGGTCGTGATCACGCCGGAGCGGCCGCCGACGCTCGTCGATGGTCTGATCACGGGCTGGCACGAGCCTGAGGCCTCGCACCTGCTGATGCTCGAGGGGCTGGCCGGCCGCGAGCTGGTCGCCGCCTCCTACGACGCGGCACTGGCCGACGGCTACCTGTGGCACGAGTTCGGGGACAGCCACCTGCTGCTCCCCTGACGGGCCCGATCACTGGAGCTGGGCGACGCTCAGCCCGTCGAGCAGGCCGACCGCGCGCGGCGGCGCTCCCGGCTCGAGCAGCACCGCTCCACCGGGCCAGTACGGATGCGGCGGAGTCACCCGGTCGACGAGCACGCGCTCGTACACCCAGGCTCCGGAGTTGAGCACCCGCGGGCGCCCGTTCGGGCCGTGCCACACGCCCAGGTCCTCGCCGGGCAGCGGGCCGAGCCGATGCACGTGTCCGAATACCACGACCTCGGCGTCGATCCCGAGCTGTGTGACCACGTGGATCAACGCGGGGATGCTCGCGCGGCGCATCTGCAGTCCGAGCAGCAGTGCGATCAGCGGCGCGAACCGGCGGGACACGAGCCCTCGTCGCACCCGCGGCATCGTGGCGGCGCGCACGACCTCGGCCACCTGCTCGAGCAGCGTCGCCGCCGGCCGGGGCAACCGGCCCGCGGTGCGGACCAGGGACGGGCGCCGCGTGCGCTCGTAGTCGATCGGACGGGCGCCGTCCCGCGGCAGCCGCCCGAACAGGCCGCGCCAGATCCCGATCGCCGACTCCGGCATCAGGTGGCGGTCGAGGTAGTGGCCATGGGTCGCGTACACGCCGTCGGCGAGCCACACGCCCGGGTAATGGACGGTGACCCGGGCGGGTGCCAGCCACGAGGCCACCCGGGTCAGCGCGCGTGAGGCGGTGAGCGGCACCTCGGAGTCGACGTGCAGGTCCCGGCCGGGGGCGCGGACGTACTCGCGGACGAGCGGCAGGTCGTGGTTGCCGGGCACGAGCACGACCTCGCGGTCAGGCCCGAGCCGCGAGCCGAGTGCCCGCAGCACCGGCTCAGCGACGCTCAGCGACTGCCGGGCGGCGGCCCGACCGGAGCTCGGCGACGTCGCCGAGCAGTACGAGGCGGTCGACGCCGTCGAGCGCGGCGAGCAGCCGCCGCAGCGGCTCCGGGTGGCGCAGCACGTCGCGCCGCAGGCGGTTGCCGAGGTGGAAATCCGAGACGACGAGTGTGCGCAGACGCTCGCCACCATAGCCGCGGGGTCCCTCTCGGAGCGACCCCGCCGCCCGGCTGCGGCTCAGTAGATCGCCAGCGGGGAGCCGAACTCGAGCGCCACGCCGCGGGCCAGCACGAGCACCGGCGCGGTGGCGTTCTCGATCGCGTTCTGACTCTGGGCGCTCACCATCACGCGGCCCTCGTGGGCCTCCGCGCGCGAGCCGACGACGAGCAGATCGACATCGCGCAGGTCGGTGGTCAGCGCGGCGTCGAAGCGCGTCTGCCAGCGCGTGGGCGGTATGCAGGGCGGCCTCGTCGCCGGGGCCGGCGAGCACGCCGATCCGGCGGATCTCCGCGTCACGCTGGGCGCGGTAGTTGGCCGGCGCGATCGCCACCGCGGCGGTCCCACCCTCGAGCAGCGCCTGGGTCGAGTGCTGCGGGGCGACGTGGCCGGGGGCGGTGCGGTAGTCCGAGCCGAACACGACGATGTCGACGTCGTCCTCCGCGGCGAGCCGCTTGAGGCCCTCGCCGGTCGAGGCGCTCACGATCACGCGGCGGTCGACATCGACGTCGCCGAGCCAGCGGGCGCCGCGCTCGAGCAGGGCCTCGGCGTCGTGCTCCTCGAGCTCCTCGCGCGCGACCTCCGTCTGGGTCGTGTGGCGAACATAGGCGAGCGTCAGGATGGCCCCGGCACCGGCCAGCAAGCGGCCGAGCATCAGTGCGTCGTGATCGTTGAGCGTGTCGTCGTAGGACACGATGGCGGTGGTCATCCGTGGGCTCCAGTCATCCAGGAAGGCGGTGTCGTGGCGCAGACTTCGACGCGAGCATGGCACGGCCCTTCCATCAGCGCTAGTGAAGTTGATCATCCTGTCTATAAAATCTGCTTATGCTAAATCTGGGCCGCCTGAAGGTGCTCACCGAGGTCGTCTCGCGCGGGTCGTTCTCGGCCGCCGCCGAGGCCCTCAGCTACACCCAGTCCGCCGTCTCGCAGGCGATCGCGCGGCTCGAGGCAGAGACCGGCGCGACCCTCGTCATCCGTGACCGGCGCGGCGTCCGCCCGACCGCGGCGGGCGCCACGCTCGTCGATCACGCGGAGGCGATCTTCGCTCAGGTCGGAGCGGCCGAGGCCGAGCTGGCGGCGGTGCTCGGGGTGCGCGGCGGCCGTCTGCGGGTCGCCTCGTTCCCGTCCGCCGGGGCGACGCTGATGCCCGTCGCGGTCGCCACGTTCCGCCACCGCCATCCGGACGTCACGCTGACCCTCGCCGAGGGCGAGCCCGAGGACATCGCCCCGCGGCTGAAGGCGGGCGAGTTCGACCTCGCCCTGCTGTTCGAGTTCCCGGGCGCGCGCGAGCGCCCCGGCACCGGGCTGCGCAACGTGCGGCTGCTCGACGACCCGATGCACGTGGCGCTCCCGGCCGAGCACCCCCTGGCCGCCACGCCGGCGCTCACGCTGTCCGACCTGCGCGCCGAGGACTGGGTCCAGACGTCGGCGTCGAGCCCGTGCGCGCGGCACGTGGTCCGCTCGTGCCTCGCGGCCGGCTACGAGCCGAACGTGACGTTCGAGTCCGACGACTACGAGACCGTGCAGGGCCTCGTCGCCGCCGGGGTGGGCGTGGCCCTGATCCCGCGGCTGGCCCTCACGCGCGTGCACCCGGGGATCGTCGTCCGGGCGCTCGCCCCGGCCAGCCCCGCGCGGCGCGTGGTCGCGTCGACGATCGGCGGCCCCGGCGTCGTGCCGGCGGCGAAGACGATGCTCCGGATCCTCACCGACGTGGCGGCGCGCTACGGCGACCCGCTCACGGCGGCAGCCGCCTGAGCCGCGGCGGCTACGCCGACGAACCACGGCGACTGCACGACGACCTCGCCCCCGCCGAGCTCGGCCCGCAGCCCCGCGGCGTCGAAGTAGCGCTTGAACACGTGATGGCGCGAGCCGTCGTTGAGGATCCGCTCCTGCCATTCCTCGGGATCGTGGTCGGGTCGCACGGCGGAATCGACGACCACGAGCTCGCCGGCCACGCGGGCGGCCTCGGCCAGGAACCGCGCGCGCTCGTCGGGCTGCAGATGGCCGTAGAAGTGGGCGGTGAACACGCGCTCGAATGCGCCGTCGCTGAACGGCAGCACAAACGCGTCTCCGGCCACGAACCTGGCGCCGGGGAGGCGGGCCCGGGCGATCTCGACCATCCGCCGGCTCTGGTCGAGCCCGGTGATCTCCCCGGGCAGGTGGCGGGTGAGAAACCCCGTGCCGCAGGCGACGTCGAGCGTGTGCGCCGGCGGCAGCGCGGCGAGTGCGGCGGTCAGGCCGGCCACCGCGTCGTTCCACCCCGGGCGCTGGCGGGCGGCGAACACTCCCTCGCCCCGGTACCACTCGTCGTACTCCGGGGCGCGGGCGTCGTAGTACTGCTTCACCCTGCTTGACTGTAGTTGGTGGCAACCGAGCGGCGCCTCGCGTTCGGCAGCGTGGCCGAGCTGTACGACTGCTCGCGCCCGTCGTACCCGGCGGCGCTCGTCGACGACGTCGTGGCGTACTCGGGCGCGACCTCCGCGCTCGAGGTCGGCGCCGGCACGGGGCGCGCGACTGTCTTGTTCGCCGAGCGGGGCCTGCGGATCCACGCGGTCGAGCCGAGCGCCGAGATGGCGGCGCTCGCGCGGCGCAACAGCGCCCGTTTCGACGAGGTGACGATCGAGGAGACCGACTTCGAGCGCTACGACCCCGGCGGCGCCCGGTTCGGCCTGCTGTACGCGGCTCAGGCGTGGCACTGGGTGGCGCCCGAGCTGCGCTACGCGAAAGCGGCCGAGGTACTCGAGCCGGGCGGGGCGCTTGCCTTGTTCTGGAACCGGCCGCGGTGGGAGGACTCGCCGCTGCGCGAGGACCTGCGAGATGCATATCACCGCACCGCGCCGGAATTCGGGCCAGACCCCGGACCGATGCACCCGGACACCGACACCGAGCCGGAACTGTGGGGCGATTGGGGCAATGAGCTGAGCGCGGCGCCCGAGTTCGGCGAGCCCGAGGTCGGGACCTACGCCTGGGCGACGAGCTACCCCGCCGACCGCTACACGCGGTTGCTGCGCACGCACTCGGACCACATCATGCTCGGCGGCGGGCGCCTCGAGGCGCTGCTGGCCGCCGTCGGCGACGCGATCGAATGTCACGGGGGGGCGATCGACGTCCACTACGAGACGTTGCTCTGCCGCGCGCGTCGGTGCAGGAGCTAAACCTCCGGGCCCGAACACCCGATGTTGTCCTTGAGCGATCCGCTCCGGCGCTCTCACCCAGGCACGCAGATCCGGAAGGAATGACATGAACGTCCAGCTGATGACGATGCGCGAGCTCGACCACCGGATGAACGACGGGATCAGCGTTCGCCTGCTGTGGTGCGAGGAGGCCCGTGAGCTGGCTGTGAGCGTCGTCGACTCCCGGACGGGGGCCGCCTTCTGCCGTACAAGTGCACGAGGGCGAGAGCCCGCGCGACGTGTTCGACCACCCCTACGCCTACGCCGCCTACCACGGCGTCGACACGTCGGTCATGCCGGCGCCGCCCGAGCCGGCCGTCGAGATCGCCGCGTAGCAGTCCTCGCGCCGCTGGGCGCGCCGCGCCGCTCGGTCCTCCGTAGGATCGAGCGACGATGAGCGTGTCCGACGGGGTGATCCGCGGCGACGACGGGGTCGCCCGCTGTTTCTGGGGCGACAGCCCCGAGATCTACCGCGTCTATCACGATCGCGAGTGGGGCTTCCCGGTCGGCGACGACCGCCGGCTGTTCGAGAAGCTGAGCCTCGAGGGGTTCCAGGCAGGTCTCTCGTGGCTGACGATCCTCCGCAAGCGCGAGGCCTTCCGCAGCGCCTTTGCCGGGTTCGACTTCCACGCGGTGGCCCGGTTCGGCGAGCGCGACGTGCAGCGGCTGCTCGCCGACGCCGGGATCGTCCGCCACCGCGGCAAGATCGAGGCGGTCATCAACAACGCGCAGCGGGCGGTCGAGCTGGTCGAGGCCGAGGGCTCGCTGGCCGCGTTCGCCTGGCGGTTCGAGCCCGCCGCCCGGACCGGCGGGCTGGATCGAGAGGCGCTTCGGGCGCTGCCGCACACCGCGGATTCGCGGGCGCTGGCCAAGGAGCTCAAGCGGCGCGGATGGCGGTTCGTCGGCCCGACGACTGTGTACGCGTTCATGCAGGCGATGGGCCTCGTCAACGACCACCTTGACGGCTGTGACGTGCACGCCGAGGCGCGGCGGGCGCGGGCGCAGTTCACCGTCCCGGCGCTGACCGAGCCGCTTGCTTGAGCGGCTCCGGCGTGAGAGAGTTCCGCGCGACCGGGGATGCTGAGCCGCTTCGAGATGCGACAGGCCCACGACGCCGACGGTGCGCTCCGTATCGCGCTCATCGGCGAGCTCGACCTGGCCGTGGCCGACCGCGTGCGCGCGCGGCTGGCGGGGCTGCGGCGCAACGGCACGCCCGTCCGGCTCGACCTCTCGGAGCTGAGCTTCATCGATTCGAGCGGCCTGCGGGTGATCGTGATGGCCCGGGCCAACGCCCGGCGCGGCGGGTGGGAGCTCGAGATCGACCGGGCGGTGCACCCGAATGTCGGGCGGCCGCTCGAGTTGCTCGGGCTCAGCTCGTACCTGTGGTCCGGCTGACCGCCGAGCGCCCGCCCGACCCCTGGGGAAACAGCCCGAACAGCTCGCCCACGGCCGTGGCGTTGCCGGCGATCGCCAGCTCGCCCGCCGCCACCGCGGCGCTGAGCCCCCGCCCGTGCCACAGGACCGCCGCCAGCGCCCCGGGAGACGTCTCGACCACGGCGTCGGGGTCGGCGGCCGGCCCCCGCTCGACCGTCAGCGTGCCAGCGACCACCGTCACCCGGAAGCGCTGATCGCCGAACCGGAGCTCCACGCGCACGTCGACGCCGTGGGCGCGGCCGGGATCGAACAGCGACTTGAGCGCGAGCATCGCCGAGTCGGGGCCGAACACTGCGCCTTCCGGCGGTGCTGTCGCACTCGCCCAGCGGCCGAGCCCGAGGAGGACGGGCTCGAGTCCTCGGCCCCACGGCGTGAGCGCATACACCTGCGCGGCAGCGGGCGGCGGAAGCCGCTCATGGGTGAGGATGCCGGCCTGCTCGAGCTCGCGCAGACGCTGGGCGAGCACGTCGGGGCTCACATGGGGGAGCCCGGTGCGCAGATCCGTGAACCGCTTCGGGCCGAGCAGGAGCTCGCGCACGACGAGCAGCGCCCAGCGCTCGCCGACCAGGTCGAGCGCGCGCGCGATCCCGCAGAGGTCGCGATAGGAGCGCTTGCCGGCCATCGGTACATCGTAGCGACAGCGATAGGAAAAAACATCTATCGAGTTGGAAAAACCAACTCCAGTCTGGTACGGTCGCGACGACACGACGAGCACGAGAAGAAGGAGGAACCATGAGCGAGCGCCACGGATACGAGCCCGGCGTGCCGTGCTGGGTCGAGAACCTGCAGGACGATCCGGAGACGGCGACGAGCTTCTACGCGGAGCTGTTCGGGTGGGAGTTCGCGGGTCCGGGCCAGATGCCCGGCGATCCCCCGGGCGCTACTTCGTCGCTCGGCTGCGCGGGCGGGACGTGGCCGGGGTCGGCTCGCCAGCCGGCCGGCGCGGCCCCCGCCGCGTGGAATACCCATGTCAGCGTGGACAGCGTCGAGGACGCGCTCGAGCGCGTCCGGGCGGCCGGCGGCACAGTCGTGGCGGGGCCGTTCGACGCCCCGCCGGCGGGCCGGGGCGCCATCGTGCAGGACCCGGCCGGGGGTGTGCTGTGCGTCTGGGAGCCCGCGGCGCGTCACGGCGCCCAGCTCGTCAACGAGCCGTCGGCATGGGCGATGAGCCTGCTGCAGAGCACCGACCCCGACGCTGCGACCGCGTTCTACGAGGCCGTGTTCGGCTGGCAGGCCGAGTCGTTCGGCGAGGGCGTCACGCTGTGGCGGCTGCCGGGCTACGTCGGCGGCGAGCCGCAGCAACCGGTCCCGCGCGACGTGGTCGCGGCGATGTGCGCCGCGCCGCAGGATGCCCCGGGCTCGTTCTGGAGCGTCGACTTCTGGATCGACGACGCCGGCCGCGCCGCTCACGCGGCCCGGAGCTCGGCGGCAGCGTGATTGCGCCGTTGCACGAGATCCCGATGTTCCGCCGTGCGGTCCTGGCGGACCCGGCCGGGGCGGCGTTCTCGATCAGCCAGCTCGTGCTGCCGGACGCGTAGCGGACCTGTCCGCCCTTGGCGATCGCCGGCGGGGGTGGGGCGTGGGGCCCGGCTGTCACGGGCCCCACGCCGATCCGCCTCGGCGGGCGCTCAGCGCCCGGCGCGGCCCAGGTTCAGCGGGGCGTCAGCTCGCCGAACAGGCCGTGGCTCTCATCGCCGATCCCCGCGGTGAACAGCAGCGTGTTCGCTGACCCCATCGTGCCGTTGCCGAAGCGCAGGCCCCACAGGCCGTTGATCTGGATCGGATTGCCGTCCCCATTGACCATCTCACCGAGCGGGGCGCCGGTGATCGGGTCATACGCGTGGATCAGCCCGTCGCCGAAGTCGCCGACGAGCAGATCACCGCTGAACGCGCCGAACGTGTGGGGCGCCAGCGACCAGGCCCCACGGCGAGTTGAGGCGCCCCACGCGAGACGAGCCGGCGCAGCAGGTCCCGCTCGTGTCGTACACGTCGATGAATCCGTGGCCGGGTCCCTGCACGTCGTCGTGCCTGGCGGCGTCCTGCTTGGCGTAGCTGACGTACAGCGAGCCGTTGATCGCCTGGATGCCGAACGGGGCGTAGCCGGCCGGGAGGCTCGGATCGGTGAACGCGCCCGGTACCGAGCACCTGGCGGAAGTGGCCGTCAAACACGTCGACGTCCCGTCGTGGAAGTTCGTCGCGTACAGCATCGGGCCATTGGCGGTCGATGCCATCGCGAGTCCCTTGTACACCGCGGTCGGACTCGTGAACTCGTTCTTGGCCACGGTGCTGGGGGGCACGGCGCCGCTCCAGGCGGTGATCCGGCCGTTCTCGGAGTCGAAGATGAAGTTCGCCGGGGCGCTCGTCCGCCCGTTGGTGACGACGAACGACGAGGTCGGGTTGAACACCGTCCCGGTCGGCGCGCCGCCGGGGATCGTCACCACGAGCGGGACGATTTGCGGCGGGCTCCCGCGCTTGCCGCCGGTGTACAGCGTCGACACGTTCGAGCCGTTGTCAGAAATCCACAACGGAGAGCTGGGGCTCGCGGACATGCCCCACGGGTTCACGAGGTGGGGGTCGGTGATCCGAGCCACGCCCGGGATGTCCGAGACCAGGTTCGTCTGTTGGTAGGCGCCGGGGGTCGCCGAGCTCCCCGACGCTCCGCCGGGGACCGCGAGCGCTGCCGCGCCGCCCAGCGCAGTGACCGTCAGCACGCTGAGCACCCGTGCACGTCGGCTCAGCGATCGAAACGACTTGAAGGACCGCATCTGAGGTGTACCTCCTGCGCGCGCGGCACCACGCGCGCCGTCGCGCCGGCCTGAGCGGCCGGTTCTGGAACTGAGGACGCCAGGCGGGGCGATTCCTTCCCGCCGAGATGCGAGACAATCGCCCGGGGCCGGTGTTTCAATGGCGACCCGTTCGAACGACGTCCAGGGGGTTCGTACTTGCAGATCGCAGACAGTTCGCGTGGAGTCGTGCGCCGTGCCACGAGATCACGCCGGCTCCTGGCAGCTGCCGCGCTGGCGGCTGTGCTCGCGCTGGCGGGGATCGGCGGCGCCTCCGCGGTCGGATCGTCGTCCTCGGCGACGCCGGTGTCGGTGTCGATCTCCCGCACCGCGATTGGCCGCCCGGTGAGCCGCGGCTTCGTCGGCCTGGCGTTCGAGTACAAGACTGTGCCGTCGTTCATCGGCCACGATCCGAAGGTCCCGAACCCCGTCCTCGTCGAGCTGATCCGCAACCTCACCCCGGATCAGCGGCCGGTGATCCGGATCGGGGGCGAGAGCACCGACCGGATCTGGCTGCCCGTCCCGCACATGCGCCGCCCGCTCGGGGTGACCGAGACGCTCACGCCGCAGCTGCTGCAGAGCATTCGGACGCTCGCCGACGCGCTCGGCGGCCGGCTGATCCTGGGCCTCAACCTCGAGGCCGACCGGACCCGGATCACGGCCGCCGAGGCGCGCGCGGTGTCCGGCGAGATCCCCAAGGCGGCGATCCAGGCCGTCGAGATCGGCAACGAGCCCGAGCTCTACGCCGTCGTCCCCTGGTACGAGGTCGACCACGGGGTGATCGTGCCCTGGTATCTCAAGCGCCACGGGATCCCCGTCCTGGCACGGAGGGCCGGCTACGACGTGGCGGCCTACACCGGCGAGTTCTCGCGCTTTCGCAAGGTGGTCGGGAAGCTGCCGCTGGCCGCGTTCTCGACCGGGAACATCCACTGGCTGTCGGCGCTGCCGCGCTTCCTGGCCGCGGAGCCGTCGTTGTCGATGGTCACCTTCCACCGCTATGGGCTCAACGGGTGCGTGACCGACCGCACACTCGGGGAGCTATCCCACCGTGCCGAACCTGCTCGCGACCGGCGCCTCCCGGGGGATTCTCGACCGGTGTCTCCACGTATGTCACGCTCGCCCACCAGCATCGGATCCCGTTCCGGATCGACGAGATGAACTCGGTCACCTGCGGCGGCCGGCGCGGCGTGAGCGACACCTTCGCCTCCGCGCTGTGGGTGCTCGATGCTCTGTTCGCGATGGCCGCCGACGGCGTCGACGGGGTCAACATCCACACCTTCCCGAACTCGGCCAACGCGATCTTCGACTTCCAGCAGTCGGGCAACCGCTGGCAGGGAACAGTCCATCCCGAGTACTACGGGCTGCTGATGTTCGCCCAGGCGGCGCCGGCCGGGTCGACGATCCTCCGCATCCACGCCTCGGCCCAGCCTGACATCCGCGAATGGGCAACGCTCGCTCCGGACCACAGGATCCGGCTCGTGCTCATCAACGACAGCCTGAGCAGCTCGCACACGGTCCGGGTCACGAGCCCGGTCGGCGGGACGGCGACCGTCGAGCGGCTTCGAGTCGCGCGGCGCCTATTCGACCGGCCCGGTGACGCTCGGCGGCCGGAGCTTCACCCCCGGGATGAACAACGGCCGGGTGCCGTTCCCGAGGACGACGTCGTTGCGCAACCAGGGCGGTTCGTACGAGCTCAGCCTGCCGGCGGCCTCCGCCGCGCTGATCACCTTCCGGTAGCGGAGATCGGCGATCGGCGGCGGCCGTGCTGGTGGGCTATCGTGCCGCGGCGATGCGCGCCGTCCGCTCGCTCGCCGGGCCCTTCTTCGTGCTCGCCGGCGTCATGCACTTCGTGATCCCCCGGACCTACAGGCGGATCATGCCGCCGTACGTGCCCGCCCACAAGGCGATGGTGTACGCCAGCGGGGTCGCGGAGATCGCGGGCGGGGTCGGGCTGATGAGCCGCGGCTGGCGGCGGTTGGCCGGCTGGTGGCTGGCGGCGACGCTCGTCGCGGTGTTCCCGGCCAACCTCCACATGGCGCTCAACCCCGACCGCTATCCGGATGTGCCGGGCGGCAAGGTCGCGCTGTGGGCGCGGCTGCCGTTCCAGGGCGTGTTCATCGGCTGGGTGCTGGGCGCCGCGCGGCGCTGAGCGGCGGGGGGGCGGGCCGGTGCGGTGTGCCGGCGTCCGTGACACAAAGGGACGGGCCTCGGCGGTTTGAAACGGCGGCTGGGGAGAGGGTGATGAGCGCCAGCCCGGCGAGCCTTAACGTCACACGGTGCCACCGGACCCGGTTCCGTGTCGCGTTAAGGCTTCCCAGCGGCCCTAACGTTACGTCGCCGACGCGCCGGTGGCACGGTGTCACGTTAGGGCTCGTTCGCGACCGCGCGGGCGCCGCCCGCTACGCCGCCGCCGCCATGCGGTCGCCGCCGCCTCGCCGCCCCTCCCTCCTCGTTGCCACAGCCGTCGTCGCCCCGGACCCGTCCCCCGCCGCCTCGGACGGCGCCACCACCCGACATCAACGCGGAATCAATCATCCAGTGCCCCGTTGCAAAGTTCGCACGCATGCGAGGCACCCCTGGCGGCGCCTGCTCGGGCCGCGCCCCGCTCGGCATCCAGCCTCGCCAAGCCCGGGCCGCGCCCGGGTCATCCGGCTGTCCTCGGAATCTCACGTCGCAGGGCCACGCATCGATTCCTGCGTCCTCGGCCAGCGGCCCCCGGACCTCGCCCTTTCAGGCACAACGTTCCGGGGAGACCCACTACCGGCCCGCGAGCGAGCGCGTCGACCGCGTAGCCGAGCCACACCGGCGCCTCGGCGTGCCACAGCGACGTGTCATGCCCGGCCTGGTAGATGCGGAACAGGTGGGAGACGCCGGCCCTGGTCAGGGCCGCGTCGTAGACGACGTTGGGCTGGTAGAACCGGCTGTCCTGGTTGCCGACGTAGAATCCGACGAACGCGGGATCGGCGGCGAGCGCCGCCTTGAGCTGGGGGCCCTGGGGGACCTGGGCGAGGTCGTTGGCCTCGGGCGAGCCGAGGTCGAGCTCCTTCAGCCCGCTCGGGTCGGTGGCCATGAAGTACCCGCTCCACGACTCGACGGCCCCGAACGTGGCCAGGTTGCGCAGCCCGATCTCGAACGCACCGTAGCCACCCGCCGACAGCCCGACGAGCGCGCGGCCCGTGCGCCCCGCGACGGTGCGGAAGCGGCTGTCGATGCAGGCCGTGAGGTCGCGGCTGATCGCCGCCGGCCAGTTCTCCTTGGGTCCCCAGTCGAGGTACTCGCGGTCGTCGCCGTCACGCCGCGCTCCCTGGGGGGCGGCGACGATCGCCGCCGTGAGTGCCTCGCGCCACCGCGTTGCCGATGAACGTGTACGCGGTGTACGAGCTGCGCGTGGCCGGGAGGCCGTGGAGGAAGTAGATGACCCGGTAGCGCCGGGACGTGCTGCTGTCATAGCCGGTCGGCAGGGACACGAGCGTCGGCAGCGTGCCGCCGAGCGCGGGGGACGGGCACGTGATGTCGAGCGAGCGCGGCGCCGACGGAGGGCCGCTCGCGGTCGTCGTGCTCGCCGAGGCCGTCGAGGCTGGGCCCGGCGTCTTCTTGCCCGCCGCCCTGCGGCGGTGATGCGCGGTTGCGCCGATCAGCGCGGTGGCCGATCCGGCGAGCACGAGAGCCGCCGCCAGGGCGGCCGTGAACAGGCGACGCGTCGCTGTTTCCCTCACACCGCCTTGCCGGGCACCGGGAGCCGGGCAGCGAGCTGGCCCCAGCGCACGGGTCGCCGGGCGGCGGCGAGCGGTCGTGGCAGCGCGCACCCGGTACTCAGCACGAGCGCCTCGATCCAGGCGCCGAGCGGTGGGGTGCGGTGAGCGAGCACGTGGGTCAGGTGCAGGTTGCGGGCCAGGGCGAACGATGCATCGGAGGCGAACAGGAGCAGCAGCAGTCCGAGCACCGCCACTCCCAGGGTACGCCGTAGGGGCCGGAACCGGATCAGCGCCAGCCCGAGCACGAGCCCGGCGGCCAGCCACGCGACGATCACGTGGCCGAGCGGCTGGCTGTCGCGCCCTGCCAGCTGCAGGAGCGGGAGCGCGTCGTGGATCCGCGGCCCGTCGGCGAGGATCGGTGTGCTGCGCAGCGCGTACAGCAGGCCGGTGCCGGCCAGCACCGCGAGCACGAGCATCAGGAGTGACGCGAGCGCCGCGCCGAGCCACACGAGCCCGCGCCTGACCGCGGCCAGCGCCCTCATGTCGTCACCAGCCCCGGGATCTCCCCGGCAATCTGTTCCTGGGCCTGGGCGAGCAGCGGAACGCACCCGAGCACCGAGCGCGATCGCGGCCAGGTGCGCCGCCACCGCCGCCGGCCCGGCGCCGAGCGACTCGCCGAACGTGAGCGCCCCGAATCCGACCGCGAGCACCGCCGTCAGCGCGGTCATCAGCGAGATCGCACTGACCGCGTCGCCCCGCCGCAGCGCGGCCTGGAAGGTGAGGAAGCCGCCGAACGTCGCGGCGGCCGCGAGCGCCGTCCACGGCGACAGGACGCCGCCGATGCCGTGGTGGCCCCAGTGGACCGAGACTGCCTTGATCGCCGCGTCGGCGACGCCGTAGAACATGCCCGCGGCCACCGCCTGGAGGCTGGCGAGGCCACGTAGCCCGAGCGCAACCGCGATCACGATCGCGGTCAGCGTGGCACCGAGCAGCACGCCGGTGCGCATCGGATGGTGATGGTGGCCGAGCGCCAGCGGCAGCGTCGCCAGGCAGGCGGCGATCAGCAGCACGGCGAGCATCTGGATGCGCGCGACGTGGTGGCGGAAGATTCCCGAGGCGAGCGGGACCGACACCGCCAGCCCGCCGGCCGCGAACGCCTGCACCAGCGAGATCGGGCCGATCGTCAGCGCCACGACCTGGGCGCCGAACCCGAGCCAGCCGAGCGCCTGCCCCGCCACCCACGTCGGGTTGCGCAGCGCGCTCAGCGCGCGGCTGCCCGCCGGGAGCTGCGCCAGACCGCGGTGCTGGAGCAGGAAGCCCGATGTTGATCGCGGCCGCCGAGGCGATCGCCAGGATCAGCGAGCCGATCACGGGAACACGAGCCTCCTCGCCCTGTGCCGGTGCCGAGCGCGGTGGAACCGCCGCCGCGGCAGCAGCGCGAATGCCGGCCGGCGTCGCAGCCGGCTCGTCGGTTGGCGCGCTGGAGCTTCAGCGGCCCGAGAAGTCCTGCGAGGCGATCGTCAGCATCTGGTTGAGCCGCGGGTACCAGACCTGCCAGTCGTGCCCGCCGCGGTAGATCGCGTAGCGGACGCTCGCGCCGCGCGCCCGCAGCGCCTGCACCATCCGCAGCAGCTGGCGGCTCGACTCGTCGTCGCGGCCGACGAACATGTACGCGCGGATCGGATCGGCGGTGAGCTGACGGCCGATCTGCGGCACGTACGGCAGCGGGCTGTTGGCGGCGATCGTCGCCGGCGAGGCGTTGGCGAACACGCCCGTGCGCGACTGGGTGAAGTAGCCCGACCAGAGCTCGACCGATCCGAACACGGGTAGGTGGTGCAGCGTGATGTTCAGCGCTCCGTAAGCGCCGGCCGAGAACCCGCCGATCACTCGGTCCTGGCGCTTGGCCAGGGTCGAGAACCGGTGGTCGACGTCGTGCACGACATTGAGCACGTAGCTCTCGAAGTCGCCCGACGGGGTGTTCGCCCACTCGGAGTCCGAGAACGTGCTGCCGCCGATCCGGCCGTCGGGGAACACCATGATCATCGGCCGGGCGTGCCCCCGGGCGAGCTGGTTGTCGAGCCGCACGTCCATGTTCGCGATGTCGATGAACACCTGCGGTCGGCCCGGCATCCCGTGCAGCAGGTACAGGACCGGGTAGCGGCGCGTGGGCGTGTAGCCGGGGGGCAGGTACACGAGGTAGTACGCCAGGCGGTGCAGCGCGCGCGAGTAGAAGTTGACGTTGAGCAGCTTGCCGCGTGCCGGCCCGCGGGAGCTGGAGGATGCTCGTGAAGCCGCGGTGTTGCGAGTACGCCTGGCCGTAGCTGTAGGCGCCGATCAGGCCGACGATCAGGACTGTGCCGGCGGCGACCGAGATCGCCGCCCGGCGTACGAGCCGGCTGCTCACCGGCCGATCCGCCCCTCGGCGCCCGCGGCCGGCGGCTGCAGCCGGACCGGTGCACGCCGCAGCCCGGCCCGGCGACGCCGCGGCCGGCGAGCGCGCTCGGCGATGTAGCCCTCGGCCTGCAGCACGCGGAACGCCGAGCGGGGGAGCCCGAGCCGGGACTCGTACACGAGGTAGCGCGGCCGCCACTCGGGCGTGAACTTGCTGTTGAAGCGCACGAGCCGGTCCATCTGGAAGCGCCGCCCGAGGACGCCGACGAGCAACCGGATCGCGGCCCTCCGCAGCGGGCCGCCGGTCGGCTCGGTGCGGACGAGGTGGCGCGAGGCCTGCGTAGTTGAGGCTCACCTCGGGGACGCCGCGCTCGCGGGCCAGTTCGAGCGCCCTGCACACGAGCGCCTCGTTGAGCCCGTTCGGCGTCTCGCCGACGCGCCGCATCGTGTCGAGCGACAGCTTCCCGCAGTGCGAGATGAAGTGCATGACGGCGCCGAGCCGGCCGTCCGGCGAGCGCGCGAGCAGGTACAGATCCTGGGGACGGACGCCCGTCTCGGCGGTGCCCATCCCCATCGCGAACCCGAGCAGGCGACCGCGCCCGACGCGCCACTGCGCCTCGAGCGCGTCGATCTCCGCCTCGAGCTCGGTATCGATCTCGCGACCGTCGAGCGCGTCGATCTGCCATCCCCGCCGCTCGATCCGGTGCGCGGACTGGCGCAGCTTGCGCACCCGGCGCCCCTGCAGCGTGAACCGCTCCGGGCGCACGACCGCCTCCTCGCCGACGCACACGGCTCGCAGCCCGAGCCGGCGATACGCGTCCAGGTGGCGCGCCGAGGCTCCATACACGGCCACGCGCCAGCCGTGGGCGCGCGTCGCCTGCAGAAGGCTGGCCATCACCACCGGCGCCGACCCGTGCGGCCCGACGGGATCGCCGGACACGACGGCGGTCTCGCCGATCACCCGGTAGGCGGCGACGCCCTCGGCAGTCGATATGGAACGCCTTGTCGGGTCGGACGATGAAGGGGGCGAGCGAGTCCTCGCCGTGCCGCTCGACGATCGCCCGGACCGCGGACAGCTCGTGGGCGGCGATCGCCGTGACCGCCAGCGCTGTCGCGCGACGGGTGGCGGGAAGTGTGGTCATCCGGTGACTCCTTCTCGAATCGCTCAGGGCCGTCATCTCCTCAGCGCGCCCCCGACATGAGCGGCACCGACACCAGCGCCGCGCTGAAGCTGGGCATGCCCAGCCGATATCCGGTGCGACTCGGCGCCAGTGCGCCCGGCGCCGGCGCTCCCCGCCAGCGACCGTCGGCGCCGAGCCGCTGGCCGTCGAGCGTCACCCCGGTCCTGGCCCTGGCCGATGGGGCCAGCAGGCGCTCCACGCTCGCGGCTCCGCGCGCGGGCAAGTGGAGGTCCACGCTGGCCGGGCGCGCTCCGTGGTTGACGACCAGGACATGCAGGAAGCCCGGCGAAACCCGCACCGCCCACCCGCCCACGGCCGTCGAACGCCCAGCGTGGAAGTGGACGGGCACGAGCGCGGCCGACGGTCCCAGCGTGCGCGCGAACATGATCAGGCCGTAGAGGAGCGGGCGGGCGGCCAGGCCCCCGGTGGCTGGCGCGAACGCCGCATTGACGGCATTGGTGCGGACGTGGACGTTCACCCCGTTGACGCCGGCCCGGGCGAGGGAGAACAGCGCCTGCGGGGCCCACAGGGCCGTCGCGAACGCGTCGCTGACGCCCGGGCGGCCACCGCAGGTGACGGAGTTGAGCTCGGTCATCCGCAGCGGGAGGTGGGCGCCGCGGGCCTCGCGGACGGCATCGGCGACGGTGCGGGCCAGACCGGCGGTGGCCCGAGCGCCGAGCAGCCGGGCGATCGTCGGGTAGCGCGGCGAGCTCGCCCGGGTGCAGATCGTGAACGGATACGCGTGGACGCTCACCTCGCCCAACCCCGGATGCGGGGCGGCGAGCAGGCTGCGGACCCAGGCTGCGCTGCGGTTCGGGTTCGCGATCGCGGGGCCGATCAGCGGCACCCCCGGGGCGACGGCGGCGAGCGTGTGCGCGTAGGTCGCGAAGTCGGCGTCGTACCCGGTGGGCGTGAGCCGGGGCGGAAGACGGTCGGCGATCAGCGAGCCGAGCGTCCGCGCGCGCCAGAAGCGCTGGCTGTAGATGTCGGGCTCGTTGCCGATCTCGAGCGCGGCGATCGAACCGCGGGGGAGGACCGCGCGCGCGGCCGACACGAACGCGGCGGCGTCGTCGGCGGTCCCGGTCACGAGGTTGAGGTCGAAGATCAGCCGGATGTGGCTGCGGTGCACGAGCCGGCGCAGCCGCCGGAGCCACACAGGGGTGGCCGGGAACATCCACGCCGGCCGCGCGCCGGCGGTCGGGTCCCAGAACGTGTGGTCGGCCGAGTTCCCGCCGACCCGCAGCAACAGCGGGCCGTCGCCGGGCACGCGCAGCAGGGCGAGGATCCGCGCGAGTGCGGCGCCGCTCTGCTCGTACACCGGGAGCGACTTGTACTCGGTCGACAGCCCCAGAAACGAGTGGGGCATCGGCACCGCACGGCTCAGCGGGCCCACGGTCAGCGACACCTGGATCGGGCGAGCGCGCCGAGCCGCACCCGACGCGTCGCGATCGACCATCGCCCCCACCAGCAGCGTCAGGAGCCCAGCGGCTGCGAGCGGTACGAGCAGGCGGCGGTTGTCGAACCGGCGGCTCACTGAGACCAGGATCGGTGCCGCGCCTGAGTCCGCCCCGGGAAAAAGCTGAGAATTTGCTGAGTCCGCTCAGGTGCGCGCGGGCGACGGCGCCTGCTCGTCCCGTGGAGCCGCCGGAACCGGCGCTGGAACGGCGGGTGCGGCGGGAAGGCGGACGATCAGCCGGGCGCCGCCATCCGGGTGATTGGAGGCCGCGACCGTCCCACCGTGCGCGGCCACGATCTCACGCACGATCGAGAGCCCGAGCCCCGATCCGCCGCGTCCCCGCGCGCGGCCGCCCTCGGCCCGCCAGAAGCGCTCGAACACCTGCTCCTCGGCCCCCGGCGGGATCCCCGGCCCGTGATCGCGGACCTCGATCGTCACCTCGCCGCCGTCGGTGCTGACGATCAACTCGACGGGCGAGTCGTCGGGCGTGTGGATCAGGGCATTGCCGAGCAGGTTCGCGAGCAGCTGGCGCAGTGCGTCGGGGCTCGCCAGGACCTCGAGCGGTCCCGGCGCGAAGAACGTGAGCGTCCGCCCCGGGGCCGTGGCCCGGGCATCGTCGATCGCGTGGGCGCCGAGCTCGCTGACGTCGACCCGGGTCCGCTGCGCCTCGGGCAGCTCGTCGAACCGGGCGAGCGCGAGCAGATCCTCGACGAGCACGCCCATTCGCGCCGCCTCCGCCTCGATCCGGGCCATCGCCCGCTCGAGCTCGGCCGGGCCCTGCGCCGGGCCGAGCCGGAACAGCTCGGCGTAGCCGCGAATCGAGGCGAGCGGCGTGCGCAGCTCATGGGAGGCGTCGGACAGGAACTGGCGCCGGCGCTCCTCGCTGTTGGCCCGGTCGTCGAACGCCTCCTCGATCCGGACGAGCATCTTGTTGAGCGACAGGCCGAGGCGGCCGACCTCCGTCCGGTTGTTCGTCGGGCTCACGCGGCGCGAGAGGTCGCCGTCGGCGATCGCGCTCGCCACCCGGCCCATCTGGTCGAGCGGGCGCAGGCCGACCCGGATCACGATCCACCCGAGCCCGACGAGCACGAGGATGATCGCGGGCGACGACGATCAGCTCGGTGATGAACAGCCCGTGCAGGGTGTCGTCGACCTCGCGCAGCGGGACCGCGACGATCACCGCGCCGGCGCGCGACTGCAACGCCAGCGCAGCCACCCGGTAGCGCAGGTCTGGGTTCCCGTCCGACGGGACGGTGAACAGCCTCGGCGTCGAGCTGGGGTGGGTGATCGGGAACCGCGTCGGGAACTTCGGCGCGGACAGCTGGGCCTCGCCGTAGCTGGTCGTGACGGGACCGCGCAGCAGGCGCCCGCGCGCGCCGATCAGCTCGCCGTAGGTGCCGGTGGGAAGGAAGCCGGCCAGCCCCTTGCCGAGCGGCGAGACGTCCTCCCTGGCGCCGTCGGGCTTGGTGTCGTGGTCGGTCGTCGGGCGCTTGAGCAGGCGCGCGTCGACGCCCAGCTCGTAGGAGATCGGGGCCGCCGCCGCGACGACCCGCTGGTCGAGCCGGTTGTCGAGGAACGAGCGCTGCTCCTCGTAGATCGCGGCCGCCGCGACCACCAGGGCCACCGAGATGAGCACGAGCATCCCGGCCAGCAGTCGGGTTCGCAGCGACATCGGCTATTCCTTCGGCAGCCTCAGCGCGTAGCCGACCCCCCGCACGGTGTGCAGCAGCGGGACGCCGTCGGTGTCGATCTTCTTGCGCAGGTAGCTCATGTACGTCTCCAGCACGCGGGCGTCGCCCGCGAAGTCATAGCTCCAGACGTGATCGAGGAGCTGGGCGCGGGTCAGCACCCGGCGAGCGTTGAGCATCAGGTAGCGCAGCAACCGGTACTCGGTCACGGTCAGCTCGATCGAGCGCCCGCCGCGCGTCACCTCGCGGGTGTCGTCGTCGAGCTCGAGGTCGGCGAACGACAGCCGCCCTGAGCGCTCGTTCAGCGCTCCGTTGCGGCGCAGGATGTTGCGCAGCCGGGCGATCAGCTCCTCGAGGCTGAACGGCTTGGTCACGTAGTCGCCGCCCCCGGTGGTCAGCCCCCGCACCTTGTCGGCGGTGGCGTCGCGGGCGCTGAGGAACAGGATCGGGACGCCGGCGTGCTGCTCGGACAGCCGCTTGGCCACCTCGAAGCCGTCCATGTCGGGCAGCATCACGTCGAGCACGAGCGCGTGGGGGTGCCACTCGCGGACCCGGGAGACCGCGCCGGCGCCGGTGCCCTCGGCGGCCACGTCGAACCCGTGATGGCGCAGCGCCATCGACACGACGTCGACGATGTTCGGCTCATCGTCCACGACGAGAACCCGCAACTGCTCCTGTTGCTCGTTCACCGCCCGCACATTGTCGGGCCCGAGCCTGAGGAATTGCTGAGAGATCTCTCAGCTGTTACGGGACGAACAGCCGCGCGCTCATGTGCTCGTCGGTCTGGGGATTGAACTCCCACAGACCGCGGAGCCGGGCGCGGAGATCGTCGGACAACCGGTCGACGCCGTCCTGGTCGACCTCGATGAGGTTGCCGGCGGGATCGCGCACGTACAGCTGCACGATGTCGCCGGGGAGCTCGATGAGACGGTTCCCGAACGCCCTGTCGTCGAACGCGTCGCGGCGCTCGGCTGCGCGGTAGACGACTTCGAGGCTGTCGACCGTGACCGCGAAGTGATGGTGGCTCGTCGGCTGCAGGTCGCGCTCGAACAGGTGCAGCTGCGTGCCGCCGAGGGCCAGCCATTGGACCGGCAGGCCGAAGTTGGGCGTGGCGATCGGCTCGGCGCCGAACAGGTCGACGTAGAACTCGACCGACTCCCGCAGATTGCGGGCGTTGACGCTGACGTGGTTGATCCGGGCTGACATGCGGGCTCGCCTCCGACGCGCCCCACGATATCCACTCAGCCGTCGACCGGCGCGCGGCGGGCGGCCCGCGAGGCGCCGATCGACGCCGTCACGACCATCGCGATCCCGACCACTGTGCGCGCCGTCAAGTGCTGCCCCAGCACGAGGAATCCCGCGAGTGCGGCGACGCCCGGCTCGAGGCTCATCAGCACCCCGAACACCGGTGCGGCGATCCGGCGCAGCGCCTCGAGCTCGAACGAGTACGGGATCGCCGAGGAGAGGATCCCGACGCCGGCGCCGAGCGCGAGCGCCCGCGGCTCGAGCAGGTGCGATCCGGCCGTGGCGATCCCGGCCGGCAGAGCGAACACCGTGCCGAAGCACGACGCCAGCGCGAGACCGGAGCCGCGGTCGAACGTGCGGCCGACCCGCGCACTCAGCAGGATGTAGCCGCCCCACAGGCAACCGGCGAGCAGTGCCAGCGCGATCCCGAGCCCATCGACGCCACCCGAACCGGCGTGCGTGAGCGCGACGATCCCAGCGGCGGCGAGCAGCGCCCAGACGATGTCGATCGGCCGCCGGGAGCCGGCCACGGCGAGCGTCAGTGGGCCGACGAATTCGAGCGACACCGCGATCCCGAGCGGGATCCGGTCGATCGCTCCGTAGATCGCCAGGTTCATCCCGGCGAGCACGGCGCCGAACGCGGCGGCGAGCAGCACGTCGCCGCGCGTGTGGCCCCGGATCCGGGGCCGCCACACCGTGCTCAGGGCGATCGCCGACGCGGTCAGGCGGAGCACGACCGCCCCGACGGGCCCCACCCACGGGAACAGGTGGACGGCGAGGGCCGCACCGAACTGGACGGAGCTGATAGCGCCCAGCACGAGCCCGGCCGACGGCGCCCGCGCCAGCAGCCCGGACTCCGGCGGGCGTATCTCCTCGCGCAGCACGGGTCCCGATCGTAGTCCCGCGCGCGCGAGGCGCCGGCGACTGGCGGCCCGGCGCTCGCCGTCCGGCCGGCTCGCACCCCTACTACGAGGCCGTCGTGATCGAGTCGCAGTGCGTCGGCGACCCGGTCCGCTCTCCGAGCTCGATCGCGTGGATCGCCTTGAGATGGCGCGCCAGCGCATCCGGCGGCACCGGTCCGGCCGGGAGCTCGACGACGAACGAGGTCGTCCCCGGGAAGGTGTGGTTCGACCACCGCGTCTCCTCGCCGGACAGGAACGTGAGGCAGGTCGGGGACAGACCGGCGATTCGTGCGTAGCGGCGGGCGACGCCGCGGTCGCCGCCGGCCATGTCGACGAGGTCCATGTGCTGGTGGTAGGTGATCGTCACCGCCGGCCTGATCCGCCGCACGAACCGCATCGCCGCGCGCGTCTCCGGCTCGGACACCGGCCGCGGTCCCGAGTAGTAGACGGGGTCGGTGATCATGTGCCAGCGGTACGGGAAGTTGCGGTTGAGGTCGACGCCGTGCGCGTTCTGCCGTGTGTCGAGGGCCGTCCCGTCCGGGTTGAGCTCGGGGATGACCCATAGCTGGACGCCCGCGGGCACGCGCCGGTGTCGGAGCGCCGAGGTGATGGCGAGCCCGGCGCACTCGTTGCCGTGGATGCACCCGATCACCAGGATCGTCCGCTTCGCCTGATCGTTGCCCAACGACCACGCCACGATCGGCCGGCCCTGCACCGAGTGTCCGATCGTCACCCTCCGGGCGTTCGCCGGCGCGGCCATCGCCGCAATCGCGGCGATCGTCGCCACGACGGCCTTCATCATCTGGGCCATGCGCCCGAGGCTACCGACCCCCTGGTGTGTCAGTGGCGGTGCGTGCCGGTGACCGATTTCGCGTACCCGACGAGCGCGCCCGCGACCGTGTCCTCCTTGAGCGCCAGCGTCGGGCTCGGGAGCGTGGCGTTGAACGCGAATCCCGAGGGCGGGGCGGCCGACACGGAGCGGAGGATCGCCTTGGTGTTGAGGATCCGGTGCTTGAGCGACTTCGCGTGCGTCGCTGACGCGAGGATCTTCAGCCCCGCGAGCATGCTCGGGCTGAGTCCGGACGAGGCGACCTGTGACTTCGCCTGCGCAACCGCCGACGCCGGGACGACGAGGTTGATGCCGTCGGCCGCGTAGGCGGCGGCGATCGCGTCGCGCTGGCGCTCGAACCCGAACAGGAGCTTGGCCGCCTCGCGCGCGTACCCGGCGGCGGCCCGCTGCTGGCGATGGACCCAGACCGTCGCGTGCGCCCGCCGCGCGCCGGTGACGCGGTTGATCGAGGTGACGAAGGCCGTCGACAGCCCGACCAGGTGCACCTCGTTGCGCAGCAGCGCGCGGAGCGCGGACCCGATGTTCGCGTACTGGGGCGCGATCTGGATCGTGGGCACGGTCGGGAACCGCGGCTTGAGATCGTCCGGAAGCGCCTGTCCGCGGGGTCGCGGGACAGGTAGGAGAAGACCGAGCCGAGCGTCCACGCCCCCGCCGATATGAGGCCCGCCCCGAGCGCCACCGCCCCTGCGGTCGGCACGCTCATCCCGAGCGTCGGGATCGACAACCCGGCCGCGACGCCGGCCGAGTACGCCGCGACTCCGGCCGCCACGGCCGCCACGCCGTTGGCGACGTCGCTCGCCTTGCCCCAGGTGTTCTTCGAGATCCCAAGCGCTCCGCTGTTGGTCGGGGGCACCGTGTACTGGCCCCCGCCCTGCGCGGTCACGGCGCGCGCGCCGGTGTGCGCGTCGGTATGCGCGAGAGCGGCGAGCGCGGGGGACCCCGCGTGGGCGACGGCGACGGCTGGCGCGAGTGCAGCCGTAATCGCAACCACCACCATGGCCAGGCCGAGCCGGAGGCTCATGGCTGGACCCTATCTCGCACCGGAGCGATGTCAACGGCGCAGGATCGCCGGGCCACCGGACGTCGTTGATGGCAGCGGCCACGGAGCCAAGGCCGTGCACGAAGGCGCCGGATTTGCGCGACAACCCAGGCGCAGTCCGCAACGGCTGACTCGCCGGTCCGGAATCCGGCGGTTCGCCGGCCTGCGGGCGGACTGGCACCGACCGCCGCCGGCGCCGGGAATGCGCCGGCAGCGGCCAGGGGTCAACCTCGCGCGGGAGTGCGGTTTAGACGTCCCTCGACCGGGTAACCGCGTAGCGCTCACTAGCACGATTACTCCCGGCAAAGGAGGGAATCCTATGCCGTACCACGGAGGCTGATCACTGAGGCCGAAGGGGCGTGGGGCGGGACCCCCGCGCTCCTTCGGTATGTGTTGGTGCAGTGGGGGTTTCGGCGCGAGCGACGAGTTCCTTGATCGAAGTGTCCAGGGGTGGACACTTTGAGTTCAGCCCTGGTCGCCAATGCCCGATACCACGGGAGATGGCAAGCACGGACGCGAGATCCTCGTCGGGTGTCCGGGCGCCTGGACCAGGCGTCCTGGTCGTTCACGGATTTGCGCTCGCGGGGCTGATCGCCGTCGTCGTCGCGGGCGCGGGTACGGCCCACTGGAACGTGGTCACGATGGTGATGCTGACCGCGTTCTCGATCGTCAGCGCGCTCATGTACGTGGAGACCGGCGCGACGGGGCTGAAGATCTCCGGCAGCTTCCTCGGCGTCGTGCTCGTCGCAGTGGTGCTCGGCGGCCCCCCGGCGGCCTGCGTCGGGTTGGTCACGGAGGCCGCCGGCTGGCTGCGGCGTCGCGAGGCCGGCCACTACCTGCGCAACAACCTGTTGATCTTCGCCTGGGGACCACTCGTGGCCGGGCTGTTCTTCCACGAGGCGATCGTCCTCACGCACGCGAACCCGAACGAGGCCGCCTACTACCTGCTCGTGTTCGCCACATTCGTCGTCGCGCTGGCGGTCAACTACATCGGCGTCGGGGCGTATCAGTGCTACCTCGACCGCGGCTCGCTGCTCAACATGACGCGCGAGGTGTTCCTGCCGCTGCTGCCCGCCGAGCTGTTCTCGGGCCTCCTGACGATGGCCTCGGCGTACGTGTCGGTCGCGCTCGGGGAGCTGGGGCTCGGGCTGTTCGGGCTGGTGCTCGTCCTGTTCCAGTATCTGATCGGCGAGCTGCTGAAGTCCAAGCATCGCAGCGAGGAGCTGCGCCGCCGCGCCACCACCGACGAGCTCACCGGGCTGGCCAACCGCGAGCGGTTCCGTTCCGCGGTCGAGTCCCAAATCGCGGTGGCCGCACAGACCGGCGGCGGTTTCGGCGTGATGCTGCTCGACCTCGACCGCTTCAAGGAGATCAACGACACACTCGGCCACCACTACGGTGACGAGCTGCTGCGCGAGCTCGGCCCGCGGCTCGCCGCCGCGATCGGCCCCGACGGGCTGGTGGCGCGGCTCGGCGGCGACGAGTTCGCGATCCTGGTGGCCGCCACCCGCGCGTCCGAGGTCGACAGCCTCGAGCGGCTCGCGCTCGAGCTGGCCGTCTGCATCCAGGAGCCGTTCCTGCTCGACGAGATGTCGCTCGGCGTCGGCGCCAGCATCGGGATCGCACGCTTCCCCGGAGACGGCGAGGACGCGCACACACTGCTGCGCCGCGCCGACGTCGCCATGTACGTGGCCAAGGACACCGGGAGCGACTGGAAGCTCTACTCGCCCGAGTACGATCGCCACTCGTTGCACCGCCTCAACATCCTCAGCGACTTCCGCCGGGCGCTCGAGTGCCGGGAGATCGTCCTCTTCTACCAGCCCGTCGTCGACGCCAAGACCGGCAGTGTGCGCGGCGCCGAGGCGCTGCTGCGCTGGCAGCACCCGGACCGGGGGATGGTCGCGGCCGGCGAGTTCATCCAGGTCGTCGAGCAGAGTGGGCTGATCGGCCCTCTCACCCGCTACGTGCTCGAGCAGGCGATCTCCCAGTGCGCCGAGTGGCACCGGGCCGGGCGTCACCTGACCGTGTCGGTCAACCTGTCGGTCCGCAACCTGCTCGACCGCACGCTGCCCCAGGAGGTCGCCACGCTGCTGGCCACCTACGGCCTGCCGCCCGAGGGGCTGGCGCTCGAGATCACCGAGAGCATGCTGATGGCCGATCCCGAGGGAGCGCTCGTGACCCTCAGCGAGCTGAGCGCCCTCGGTGTACGCCTGTCAGTCGACGACTTCGGGACCGGCTACTCGTCGCTGGCCTACCTCAAGCGGATGCCGATCGACGAGCTCAAGATCGATCGCTCGTTCGTCTCGCCGATGCTCGAGGACGAGAGCAACATGATCATCGTCCGCTCGACGATCAACCTCGCCCACGACCTCGGGCTGCACGTGGTCGCCGAGGGCGTCGAGGACGAGGCGACGCTCCAGCGGCTGAACACGCTCGGCTGCGACCTCGCCCAGGGCTATCACCTGAGCCGTCCGATTCCGGCCGCTGCGTTCCCCGAGTGGATGGACGCGTTCTGCCCGGCGGCTGTGCCGGCCGAAGCCGCCTGACGCTCAGTACCCGTCGGCGTCGGTGGCGCGGACGAAGTGACCGTCGGGCGCCAGCGCCGCGACAGGCACCGGCACGGCCGGCGGGTCGACCGCGTGCGGGGTTCCCGCGCGGCTGAGGATCGCCCACGCGGCGGCGGCCACCGCGAGCGCTCCCGTGCCGGCCACACCGAACGCCACCCGCGGCCCGGCGAGCGCGGTGATCGCGCCGCCGAGCAGGATCCCGGCACCGGGTGTCAGCTGGAACATCGATTCGTTCACGCTTCCGATCAGCGCCATCCATCGCTGCTCGACCTGCTCCTGGAGCGCGGTGCGGGCTGCCACCGCCTCGAGCCCGTTGCCGAACCCGCCGAGCAGCGCGCCGGCCAGAGCGACCGCGAGCGAGGGGGCGAGCGACATCACCCAGAAGCCGGCCGCCAGCGACACTGACGACATCGCGATCAGCCGCGCCGCCGACACGCGCCGGGCGCGCGCGAATAGTGCGCTGCCGACGATCGCGCCCGCGCCCCACACCGACACGAGCGCGCCGTACCCGTCGGGTCCGGCGTGCAGCGTGTGCTGGGCGAGCACGACCTCGATCGGGATCGAGATCGTGAAGAACACCATCGCCACCGCCTGGATACCTAAGATCCACAGGATCATCGGATGCAGGCGGGCGTGTGCATAGGCGTCGCGCCAGCGGGTCGGAGCGGCGGCGACCTCGGCCGCGGGCAGCGCCGTGTCGGCGGCGAGCATCACCGCGATCAGTGCGAACAGCGCGCTGTCGGCGAACAGCACGGTGCGCGTCCCGCCGGCCACGACCACGAGCCCTCCGAGTCCCGGGCCGACGAGCAGGCACACCGACACCGCGACATTGGCGAGCGCGTTGCCCTCGCGCAGCAGCCCCGCCGGCTGGGTGACCGCGACGGTCGTGGCGCGCAGCAGCGAGCGGGCGACGAGCGCCGCCGTGCCCCCCGCCAGGATGATCGCCAGCAGCGCGCCGAGCACGAACGAGCCGCCGGCGAGCAGGGCGAGGGCGAAGAACGCGATGCCCTGGAGCGCGTACAGCAGCGGCAGCATCCTGCGCACCGAGCGCTGGTCGACGCGCGCCACGACGAGCGGTGCGATCAGCGCCGGCACGAACTGGGAGCACAGGAAGAACACCGTCGAGCCGAGCGCACTCCCGGTGCGGCGGTACACGAGCACGGCGAGCGTGACCGATCCGGCCAGCCAGGCAAGCTCATTCAACGTGTACGCGCCCAGCAGACGACGGTACGCGGGTAAGCCTAACGCGCGCCCCACGGCGGGCAGCCTACACGCGGCTACGGCGCTCCTCCACTGCGGGAGCGGCTACTCGGAGGCGCGGCGACCAGCTCGCGTCTCGGCCACGCTAGGCGCGGTCAGCGCCCGGCGCCTCGGGCATGTCGCGCAGGCGCCGTCGGATAGCGTCAGCCCGAGGCGACCTCCTGGAGCTCTCCGGTCTCGTGCGGCGCGAACGCGTCGGCCGGGCGCCGCTGCGGGATCGCCAGCCCCACGACGACGCCGAGCACGAGCGCGACCGCGCAGGCCACGAACGCGACGGTGAACCCGTGGATCGACGGATAGCCGGTCGCGCCAACCGTCGAGGCGAGGATCGACGCGACAGCCGCGCCGCCGAACGCCCCGCCGACCGTCCGCGTGACCGTGTTCATGCCGGTCGCGATCCCGGTCTCGGTCGGTCCCACGTTCTCGATGATCAGGTTCACCATCGCCGCGAACGCCAGCCCGATGCCGGTTCCGAGCAGCAGCGCCGCCACGTAGATCTCCCACCGCTCCGTGCGCGCGACGGCGAGCAGCGCGTACGACGCGGCGGTCACCGCGGCGCCCGCGAGCAGCGGCGGCTTCGAGCCGAAGCGCCGCTCGAGCCGTCCGGTCTGGGCTCCGGCGATCAGCATCGCCAGCGTCGAGGGCACGAGGAACAGGCCCGCGCCGGTGACCGACGAGCCGAACCCGTACCCGAGCCGCGCCGGGGTCTCGACGAACTCCGGGAGCAGGATGAACGACGCGTACATCCCGAACCCGAGGAGCAACGCCACCGCGTTCGTCGTCCACACCCCGCGGATCCGCATCATCTGCATGTCGACGAGCGGGTGCGCGCTGCGCGCCTCGCTGCGCACCCAGACGACGAGCAGCATGATCCCGACCGCGAGGAGCACCAGCGTCTTCGCCGACAGCCAGTGCCACACCGGCGCTTCGCTCACCGCCAGCAGGACCCCGGCCAGCCCGACCGACATGAGCGCCGCGCCGGTCCAGTTGATGCGGCGCGCGACGCGCACCGGCGATTCGGGCACGAGCACGTGCACCGCGATCGTGACCGGGACGAGCACGACCAGCGGCAGCCAGAACAGCCAGTGGATCGACAGGTTCTGGACGATCGGCCCCGCCAGCACGACGCCCGCGCCGCCGCCCACGCCGGCGAGCGCCGACATGATCCCGACGGCGCCGGCCACGCGCTCGCGCGGGAACTCGTCGCGGATGATCCCGAACGCGAGCGGGAATACGCCGCCGGCGGCGCCCTGCACGACCCGCCCGGCGAGCATCACCGGCAGCGAGGTCGCGAGCGCGGACACGATTGTCGCCGCGCACAGCAGCACGAGCACGACGACGAGCAGCAGTTCCTTGCCGTACATGTCGCCGAGCCGGCCGATCAGGGGTGTCGCGATCGACGCGCTCAGCAGGTACGCCGTGAGCACCCAGCTCGCCGAGTTGACCGACGTGTGCAGCGCATGCTGGATGTCCGGCAGCGCCGGCGCCACGAGGGACTGCAGCAGCGCGTAGGACACCGCCGCCGCCGCCAGCACCGCGAACGTCACCCTGTGGTCCTGGCGGACACGCCCCTCCCCACCGGTCATGTGCGCACCCGTGGCAGCCACGCCCGACAGCTTAGGGCGCGCCCGAGCCGGCCCGCCGGGAGTGGCGAGGAGACCGGTCAGGAATCGAGAAGCGTGGTCATGAGGCCCCGGCTACAGTGACCGCACAGGGTGATCGGGCTGTCGGTTTCCGGGCCTCTCGGGCCCCCAAGCAGACATGCCGGATCGACGCGACCCACGACTTCAGGAGTGACCATGACCGGCTCTTCCACCCAGGGCATCAAGACGGTGCTGCATCCCGTGTCCGACCTCGACGCGGCCAAGGCCGTGTACACCGCGCTGCTCGGCATCGCCCCGCAGGCGGACGCCCCCTACTACGTCGGCTTCGATGTCGAGGGCCAGCACATCGGGCTGGTGCCGGGCGGTGGACCGCAGGGCATGACCTCGCCGGTGGCCTACTGGCACGTGTCGGACATCGAGGCGAAGCTGGCCGAGGTGACCGCCGCGGGTGCGACCGTCAACGAGGCCGCGCACGACGTCGGCGGCGGCCGTCTCGTGGCCACCGTGACCGACCCCGATGGCAACGTCCTCGGGCTGCTCCAGGACCCATGAGACGATGAGCGTGGCCACGAGGACTGACACGCGGTCGCCGGCGCCGCACGTCGGCGACAGCCACGATGTGATCCGCGTGCACGGCGCCCGTGAGAACAACCTCAAGGACGTCAGCATCGAGATCCCGAAGCGCCGGTTGACGGTGTTCACCGGCGTGTCGGGCTCCGGCAAGAGCTCGCTGGTGTTCGACACGATCGCCGCGGAGTCCCAGCGGCTGATCAACGAGACCTACAGCGCGTTCGTGCAGGGCTTCATGCCGACGCTCGCACGGCCCGAGGTAGACGTCCTCGAAGGGCTGACGACCGCGATCCTCGTCGACCAGCAGCGCATCGGGGCCGACCCGCGCTCCACGGTCGGCACGGTCACCGATGCCAACGCGATGCTGCGCATCCTGTTCAGCCGACTCGGCCGGCCGCACATCGGGTCGCCCAACGCGTTCTCTTTCAACGTCCCCTCGATCCGGGCGAGTGGCGCGATCACGGTCGAACGCGGTGAGCGCAAGACCGTGAAGGCGAGCTTCAGCCGGACCGGCGGCATGTGTCCGCGGTGCGAGGGCCGGGGCGCCGTCACCGACATCGATCTGTCGCAGCTCTACGACGACAGCAAGTCCCTGAACGAGGGGGCGCTCACGATCCCTGGCTACACGGCGGGTGGCTGGAACTATCGGCTGTACGCATCGTCGGGCTTCGTCGACCCGGACAAGCCGATCCGCAGGTACACGAAGAAGGAGCTGCACGACTTCCTCCACCACGAGCCGACGAGGATGAAGATCGCGGGCATCAACATGACCTACGAGGGGCTGATCCCGCGGGTCCAGAAGTCGATGCTCTCCAAGGACACGGAGTCGATGCAGCCGCACATCCGGGCGTTCGTCGACCGGGCGGTGACGTTCACCACGTGCCCCGCCTGCGACGGCACCCGCCTCAGCGAAGCGGCTCGGTCGTCCAAGATCACGCGGGGTCAACATCGCCGACGTGTGCGCGATGCAGATCAGCGACCTGTCCGAATGGGTGCGCGGCGTCGGCGAGCCGTCGGTGGCGCCGCTGCTCGAGGCGCTGCAGCAGACGCGTCGACTCGTTCGCGGAGATCGGGCTGGGCTACCTGTCACTCGACCGGCCGTCGGGCACGCTGTCGGGCGGCGAGGCCCAGCGCGTCAAGATGATCCGCCACCTCGGCTCCTCGCTCACCGACGTCACGTATGTGTTCGACGAGCCGACGATCGGCCTGCACCCCCACGACGTCCAGCGGATGAACGACCTGCTCCTGCGGCTGCGGGACAAGGGCAACACGGTGCTCGTCGTGGAGCACGAGCCGGAGACGATCGGGATCGCCGACCACGTCGTGGACCTCGGCCCCGGTGCCGGCACCGCGGGCGGGACCGTCTGCTTCGAGGGCACCGTTGAGGGGCTGCGGGGGGGCGACACGCTCACCGGGCGTCATCTCGACGACCGAGCCGCCCTCAAGCAGACCGTGCGGACGCCCACCGGCACGCTGGAGATCCGCGGCGCGACGGCGCACAACCTGCGCGACGTCGACGTCGACATCCCGCTCGGAGTGCTCGTCGTCGTCACCGGCGTGGCCGGCTCCGGCAAGAGCTCGCTGATCGACGGCTCGGTGTCCGGACGTGACGGAGTGGTGTCGATCGATCAGGGCGCGATCCGCGGCTCGCGACGGAGCAACCCGGCCACGTACTCCGGACTGCTCGACCCGATCCGCAAGGCGTTCGCGAAGGCCAACGACGTGAAGCCGGCGCTGTTCAGCGCCAACTCCGAGGGCGCCTGCCCCAACTGCAACGGCGCGGGCGTCATCTACACGGACCTGGCGATGATGGCCGGAGTCACCACCACCTGCGAGGAGTGCGAGGGAAAGCGCTTCGACGCGTCGGTGCTGGAGTACCACCTCGGCGGCCGGGACATCAGCGAGGTGCTCGCGATGTCGGTGACCGAAGCCGAGGAGTTCTTCGGCGACGGCGACGCGACCGCCTCGCACGCCGGCGGCGCACCAGATCCTCGCCCAGCTCGCCGACGTCGGGCTCGGCTATCTCAGCCTCGGCCAGCCGCTCACGACGCTGTCCGGCGGTGAGCGGCAGCGGCTCAAGCTGGCCACCCACATGGTCGAGAAACGGTCCCGCCCAGCCGGCGTCTACGTCCTCGACGAGCCGACCACCGGGCTGCACCTCGCCGACGTCGAGCACCTGCTCGGCCTGCTCGACCGGCTCGTCGACTCCGGCAAGTCGGTGATCGTCATCGAGCACCACCAGGCGGTCATGGCGCACGCCGACTGGATCATCGACCTCGGCCCCGGCGCCGGCCACGACGGCGGCCAGGTCGTCTTCGAGGGCGCCCCCGGGGAGCTCGTCGCGGCCCGCACCACCCTCACCGGTCAGCACCTCGCGGACTACGTCGGGACCTGACCTCGACGGCGTCCGGTAGGCGAGCCGCGGGACGCTGGCGACTCTGCATCCCGCGATGGGGATGCCGGCCACGCCGGCGCGAGATGGAATCATCTGGCAGGTGACGAGCAGCCCCGCCGCGGCGCAGCACCTCCGCGACCTCGCGCTGCTGCGCCGAGTTCGCGATCGGATCGACCGGGAGTACGCGCAGCCGCTGGACGTCGAGGCGCTCGCCCGTGGCGCACATATGTCGGCCGGGCACCTCAGCCGTCAGTTCCGGCTCGCTTACGGCGAGTCGCCGTACGGCTACCTGATGACGCGGCGCATCGAGCGCGCGATGGCCCTGTTGCGTCGTGGCGATCTCAGCGTGACCGAAGTGTGCTTCGAGGTCGGCTGCTCGTCGCTGGGCACCTTCAGCAGCCGCTTCACCGAGCTCGTCGGCATCCCGCCGAGCACCTACCGGCGCGAGCAGGCGCGCGCGACCGCGGGGATGCCGTCCTGCGTGGCGAAGCAGGTGACGAGACCGGTCAGGAATCGAGAAGCGCGCTCGCCGAGCCGCAACTAGCCTCACCGGCATGGACATCACCATTCACTCGAGCTTCCTCCCGCATGACGACCCGGACGCAGCCCTCGCCTTCTACCGCGACACCCTCGGCTTCGAGGTCCGCAATGACGTCGGATACAGCGGGATGCGCTGGATCACCGTTGGCCCCGCCGACCAGCCCGGCACGTCGATCGTCCTGTACCCGCCGGCCGCCACCCGGGGCGTCACCGACGACGAGCGCCGCACGATCGCGGAGATGATGGCCAAGGGCACCTTCGCCATCCTCCTCCTCGCCACCAAGGACCTCGACGGCGCCTTCGAGCGGCTGCAGGCCGGCGACGCCGAGGTCGTCCAGGAGCCGACCGACCAGCCCTACGGAGTGCGCGACTGCGCCTTCCGCGACCCCGCGGGCAACCTGATCCGCATCCAGGAGCAGCGCTAGCCCGTCACGCGGGTTGCTCTTGACCCCGGTATACGGGGGCAATAGCAACCAGTCCTCTCCCAGCACCCCGCGCGAGCTGGCGATGCGCCCATCTCGCGACGCTCGACGGCGACGGCTTTCCGCACGTCACGCCGCTGTGGTTCGTGTGGCCGACGGCGCGTTCCACATGACCAGCATCGCCGACCGCCCGCATCTTCGGCGCCTGTCGATGAACCCTCGGGCCGGGCTGTGCGTCGACGTCGAGGCACCCGAACGCGACGACGGGCAACGGCCCAACCGACAGGTGCGGGGGATCGGGGACGCGGAGCTGTTCCCCGACCGTCACTGCACGTGGACGAACCGGATCACCGAGAAGTACGTCCGCGGCTCCGCGGCCGCCGCCACGGCGATCGCCCGGGCGCGCGACGAGCGCATCGTCATCCGCCTACGGCCGGTGCGGCTCGTGGCGGTCGCGAGCGTCTGACGCTCACCCGGCACCGCGTCCTGACCGGTCCGGTTCATACCGAGTTCTTCGCCGGCTCCCAAGCGTTTCTTCGACGCCGGACGCAGAGTCAGGGATGCACCACGTACCACCCCTGACACACCGAAGAGGCAGACACGATGAGCAGACACGGATTGCCGGCCCGCCGGGCGTTGACACTGGCGGCGGTGACCGCGACGCTGGCGCTGGGCGCGCTCACCGCGGCCGGTGCGTCCACGCAGGCTGTCGACGTCCAGCAGCAGGACAGCAACAACTGGGCCGGCTACGTCGCCCAGAGCGCGAGCGGGCAGAGCTTCTCGACCGTCTCGGGCAGCTGGACGGAACCGTCGGTGTCGGGTGGCGGCGGACAGGGCTACTCGGCCTTCTGGGTCGGGCTCGGCGGCTCCAGCAACCAGTCGCAGGCGCTCGAGCAGGTCGGGACCTCCGCTGAGACCGTCGACGGCCGGACGTCGTACTACGCCTGGTACGAGCTCGTGCCGGCCGCCCAGCAGCGGCTCGATCTCGCCGTCAAGCCCGGCGACCACATCTCCGCCCGGGTGACGGTCAACGGCACCGAGGTCACGGTCGAGCTGTCGAATGCGACGACCGGCAAGTCGGTGAGCAGGACGCTCCCGATGAGCAACCCCGACGTGTCGAGCGCCGAGTGGATCGCCGAAGCTCCCGCGGCTGAGTCGTCGCAGGGCAGTCTTCAGGTGCTCCCGCTTGCCGACTTCGGCACCGTGACATTCACCGACGCTGCGGCTACGACAGTGGGCGGCCACACGGGCTCGATCTCCGACCCGAACTGGACAGTCCAGCAGGTGCAGCTCGGCGGCGAGGCCGCGCCGGGCGACCTGTCGACCGACGGCTCGTCGTTCGCGGTGTCGGTCTCGACGGGCGGGTACGGGCCCGGCCAGGGCGCCTACGGCGGCTATGGCTACGTCGACCCTGGCTACGGCGGCGGTGGCTACGACCCTGGCTACGGCGCGGCGGCGCTGTGTACGTCGTCCCCGGCGGCGGCGCTGTGTACGTCGTGCCCGGCGGTGGCGCGGTCGTCTACTGATCGCGCCGGGGGCCGAGCGGCTGACTCGCCGTCAGCTGGTCGCCGAACGCAAAGCGGCGGTGGAGCACCTGGAGCAGAAGGGCCCGCGTGCGCCCGAGAAGGTCGACCTGACCGCCGGACCGCCGCCGCGGCCCCCTTGGCAGGCGTGAGCCCGCGCCCTGCTGACGCCCTCCGTACGCCAGTTGGTGTAATTTCCCCGGTGGCCCCGCTGCGAGGAGCGACTCGCAGGTAGCGCGGACGCCCAACCTCTGCCGCCCGGCTTGGTCGGTGGTCAAGGGTCGGCCAGACCGCGACGGCCCCCTCAGTGCGCGCGACCTGGTGCGCCAAGGGGCCCGGTGGAACGATCACCACATCCTTCAATTCACCGCAACGGAGCTCCAATGACCGCTGGATCGACCCGCACGCCATGGCGTGAGACGCTCGCGCCGTTCGCAGTGCCGTGTTACAGACGCGGCTGGTCTGCCGTCGCGACATCGGCGGTGCCGTACCTCGCCCTGTCGATCGTCATGTACCTGACGCTCAGCATCTCGCCGGTGCTGACGCTGGTACTGGCGATTCCCGCCGCCGGCTTCCTCGTCCGCGTCTTCGTCGTCTTCCACGACTGCTCCCATGGTTCGCTGCTGCCGTCCCGGCGCGCGAACACGATGGTGGGCACCGTCCTCGGCCTGTTCGTCCTGTCGCCGTTTCGCCGCTGGAAGCACGACCACGCCGTTCATCACGCCACCTCGGGCAACCTCGACAAGCGCGGCGTCGGCGACATCGTCACGCTGACCGTCGCCGAGTACCGGGCGCTCTCGAGGCGGGGCCGCATCGGCTACCGGCTGATCCGCAATCCGGTCGTGATGTTCGGTTTCGGCCCGGTGTTCGCGATGGTCGTCGGACCCCGGATCGTGGCCCGCGGGGCACGGCCGCGAATGCGCAACAGCGTGCTCGCGACCGACGCCGCGCTCGTCGTCCTGATCGGAGGCGCCTCCTGGCTGATGGGCTGGCAGGACTTCCTGATCGTGTGGGCGCCGGCCGCGCTGCTGGCGGGATCGATAGGCATCTGGCTGTTCTACGTTCAGCACCAGTTCGAGGACGCCTACTGGCAGAGCGAGGATGGCTGGACCTATGCCGATGCCGCCCTGCGCGGGAGCTCGTACCTGAAGCTGCCGCGGGCTGCTGCAGTTCTTCACGGGCAACATCGGGCTGCACCACGTGCACCACCTCAACGCCCGGATCCCGAACTACAACCTCCCGCGCGCCCACGCGGCGAGCCCGATGTTCGCCGCGGTCCCGACGCTGTCGCTGTGGGACGGCCTGCGCAGCGTGCGGCTCAAGCTGTGGGATGAACAGGCGGGTCGGCTGGTCACGTTCGCGCAGGCGCGCCGGAGCCTCGCGCCGGCTGCCGCATGAGGCATCGCCCAGTCGGCTGACTCCGGGGCTCGGAGGAAGCCCCGAGGTGACCTGCTAGGTTTGACGTAGCGGTCTGTGCGACAGGCCGCGAGGCAGCTTGCTTGGGTTTCCGCACTCAGCGGTTCGGGTCGGCCATAGCCTCCCGAATCGTCCGCGGCCCAACGTGCCGTCAAGGAGTTGTGCATGTCAACAGAATCATTCGCCGATCTCGGCGTGTCAGCTGCCGTCACCGCTGCGCTGTCCGCGGCGGGAATCACCGAACCGTTCGCGATCCAGCGCGCCGTGATCGGCGACGCGATCGCCGGGCGAGACGTGATCGCGAAATCGCCCACGGGCTCGGGCAAGACGCTCGCGTTCGGGATCCCGGTGGTCGAGCGGACCCGGGCCGAGGACCGGCGTCCATCAGTGCTCGTGCTCGCGCCGACGCGTGAGCTCGCGACGCAGATCGTCGCGGATATCCGCGGAATCGCGCACGCACGAGCGCTGCGCGTCACGGCGGTCTACGGCGGCGTCGGCCTGATCAAGCAGGCCAAGGAGGCCGCCACTTCGCACGTGCTGGTCGCCACCCCGGGCCGCTTGGAGGACCTGCTCGCCCGGGGCGTATTCACCCTGCGCAACGTCAGGATGCTGATCCTCGACGAGGCCGACCGGATGCTCGACATGGGCTTCCGACCGGCGATCGACCGGATCGTGGCCGCGTGCCCCAAGGAGCGTCAGACGCTGTTCTTCTCCGCCACACTCGACGGTGAGGCAGGACGCATCGCCAGCCGATATGCCCACGATCCGGCGACCCACGAGCACAACCCGGGGTCGCGCCGCGCAAGCGGGGAAATCGAGCACCGCTTCGTGCACGTCACGCACGAGCATCGCGTCGAGGCGCTCGTCCGAGAGCTCCGCCGCGACCGTGATCTCACGCTCGTCTTCGTACGCACCAAGCACGGGGCCGACCGGCTCGTCAAGCGCCTGGCCGCGCATGGAGTCACGGCGGTGGCGATGCACGGCAACAAGTCGCAGCGTCAGCGCGAGCAGGCACTGGCCCGGTTCGAGTCGGGTGCGGTCGACACGCTCGTCGCCACGGATGTCGCGGCCCGCGGGCTCGACGTGGAGCGGATCTCGCACGTGATCAACTTCGACCCGCCCGCCGACAGCGAGACGTACGTCCACCGGATCGGCCGCACGGGCCGCGCCGGCCGGCCCGGCATCGGGATCACGCTCCTGTCACCGGAGGAGCACCATGACGTGACGAGGCTTGCCGGCCAGCTGGGGCTCGACCACGGTCTCGAGCTCACGCAACCCCGGCGACGAGCAGCGCCGCGCCCCGCGAACACGCGCAGGCGCCCCGCGAACACGCGCAGGCGCCGGCCGGCGCGCTAGACATCAGCCGTCGGGCGGCTGCGGCGCAGCGCCGGCTCCGGGGAATGCGCCCGGCAGTGCTCAGTTGAGCATGAGGTCGTACTCGCCGCTCAGCGACGGTACGTCGATCGCCCGCGACACGGTCGCGTGGCCGGGCGCGCCCGCCTCGAGCGTGTAGGACCCGCGCCGGACCCCCATGAAGATGAACTGCCCAGCCGGGTTGGTGGTGGCGCTCTGGTCGGCCTCGATGAGGCGCACCCAGGCGCCGGGCAGGGGGTCGCCCGGCGGGCTCAGCCGTACGACGCCGCCGATCGCCACCTGCTCCTCGAGTGCAGGCTGCTCGACCGTGCCGTACTCCCCGAACAGCGTCGTCACCGGCGGTCCGGTGGCGCGGCCGGCGTGGGCGACCGGCAGCGTCACGATCAGGTCGACGACCGGCCGCCAGATCGCGTCCATTCGCATCCAGAAGTCGGCAAGCTTCGGGAACGTCTCAGGCGGCGACACGACGGCGGGCAGCGGCGGGTCGAGCATCTCGAGTGGGAAGCCGGCCGGCACCGCCGCCGGCGCGTAGATCGCGGTCGCGTCGAGCGGAAGCCAATCCATCAGCACCCGGATCACCTGGTACAGGAGCACGTCCTCGTCGATCGCCGGCTCGACCAGCGGTCCGGGACGCACCGGGCTCCAGGCCGAGATCAGGTAGTGGCAGTCGAGCCGGGCGGGAGCGCGCGTCTGGATCGTGACGCCGCCGCTGCTCTCGGAGATCCGGTCGTTCGAGCGCAGCGCGGTGTTTTCGCGCAGCTCCACCAGGTACGCGTTGAGCATCACCTGGCTGCCTCCCTGAACGAGGTTGCGCCAGTCCACGTCGGGGGGGTTGAAGCCGATCTGGTTCGCGCCCAGCCCGGCGATCTGTGTCGAGAACAGCTGACGGAGCAGTTCGTCGAGATGATCGATCACGGGGCCCTCTTGTCCGATGCGGTCACCCGGCGCGCGCGACGGGCCACCTCAAGCAGCCCGCAGCTTAGCTCGCCGACATGGCGGGACGCACACAATCTGTCCCTACCGATTGCGGCGTCATGTCACTCCAATAATTCGAAGAATGCGACACTCAGTTAATCAGAGTGTGGGTGGTGAAAACATTCCCCAGTTACACTAGACAAGCTCCCCGCCGGGTGGTCTAATCGCCCCCAGTTGTGGGTGATGCGACCGGGGGGCACCTGGTCACTGCGCCTTGGGCACTAACGCTTAGGGAGGTCCTCGCGTGGCCGTCTCCGTCTCTTATCCCGGGGTCTACATCGATGAGTTCACCCCGGGCCCGCCGATCCAGGGTGTCGGCACGAGCACCGCGGCGTTCCTCGGGCCGACAGCGTCCGGTCCGATCCTTAAGCCGACGCTCGTCACCAGCTGGGACCAGTTCAAGCAGATCTACGGCAGCCAGCCGCTGCCCGGCTTCTACCTCTGGTACGCGGTCCAGGGCTTCTTCACCAACGGCGGCCAGCTCGCGTATGTCGTCCGGATCAGCAACGCGGCGGCGGCGATGACGTCGCTCGAGGATCGCGGGGCCACTCCGAGCCCCACCGTGGCGGTGCAGGCCGACGCACCGGGTGCGGCCGGCAACTCGATCCAGGTGGTGGTCACCGAAACCCAGGCGCTGGGCCACGTCGCCGCCTTCGCGCATGCGGCGACGATCTTCTCGGTGTCGGGCACGGCGATCACGTTCACCAGCAGCGACGACGCCCTGAAGTTCCGCCCCGGCGACAACGTGATCGTCGATGGCGATCCGACCCACCGCGCGAGCGTGCTGACGATCAGCGGCCAGACGATCACGCTCAGCCAGACGCTGCCGTCCGCTGCCGCCGGAGCGGCGCTGCGACTGCCAGACCTCAAGGGCGGCCAGGACACCGTCGTGCGGTGCACCGTCAGCTCCCCGGACGACCCGACGTTCCTCACCTCCGGGACGTACCTCGAGCTGAGCGACGGCACGAACAGTGAGGCGGCGGTCGTCAGCGCAGTGACGGTCGAGACGACGATGCTCAGCACCTCGCCGCCGCCGCTGATGACCTACCGGGTGTCGCTCGCCGCGCCGGTCGTCAACGACTACGCGCTCGCCTCGCTGACCGCGACCTCGCGGGAGTTCGACCTCGAGATCACCGACGGCAGCGAGGTCGAGAACTACCATTTCCTATCGGTCGAGCCGACGAGCCCGCACTACTTCGCGCTCGCGGTCAACAACCTGTCGCAGCTCGTGACCCTGTCCCCCGCGGCTCCGCCGCCGCCGGAGAAGCCGTTCGAGAACCTGCCCCAGGCCCAGACCGTGAACCTGGCCGGCGGCCAGAACGAGGCGCTTGCCTCGCTGCTGCCGAGTGACTACCAGAACGGCCTCGACGCGATCGTCAACCTGAGCGTCAACATCGTCGCGATCCCCGACCGCCAGGACGTCGCCGTGCAGACCGCGCTCGTCGATCACTGCCAGGGCACCGCGTCGATGATCGGCAACCGGTTCGCGATCCTCGACTCGCAGCCGGGCGCTCCGATCACGGGCCCCGGGAGTGTGGCCGACCAGGTCGGGCCGGTGCAGTCGTTCAACGGGTTCGCCGCGCTCTACTACCCGTGGGTGCTCGTCCCGCCGGCGCCGCCGCCGCCCGGCAGCCCGCCCCCGGCGGTCGCTCCGCCGAACCTGCTCGTGCCGCCGTCGGGACACATGGCCGGGGTGTACGCGCGGATCGACACCACCCGCGGCGTGCACAAGGCGCCGGCCGGGCTCGAGGCCGTGCTGCAGGGGACGCTTGGCGTCGAGCGGGTGCTCGGCGACGTCGACCAGGGCCTGCTCAACCTGACCTATGGCGTCAACGTGATCCGCACCTTCACCGGCGGACCGCCGACGTCGTGGGGCGCCCGCACCACGGCGGTGGTCGCCGGCAACACGAACTGGCAGTACGTCAACATCCGGCGGCTGTTCTTATTCCTCGAGGCGTCGATCTCGGAGGGGATCCGGTTTGCCGTGTTCGAACCGAACAACCTCGAGCTGTGGGGCAAGCTCAACCGGACGATCACCGCGTTCCTGACGAAGGTGTGGAACGACGGGGCGCTGTTCGGGGCCACGGCCAAGGACGCGTTCTACGTCCGCATCGACGACGCACTCAACCCGCCCGACCAGATGGCGCTCGGCTACCTGACGATCGAGATCGGGGTCCGGCCCGCGTACCCGGCCGAGTTCATCGTCGTCCGGATCGGCATCTGGCAGGGCGGCACCAGCATCACAGAGTCATGAGGAGGGCCGATGGCAACCGCGGCCAGGGTTGACCCCTATTCCAGCTTTCTCTTCCGGGTCGAGATCGACGGCATCACGCAGGCGTCGTTCCGCGAGTGCACCGGACTCGGATCCTCGATCGAGGTGGTCGAGAACCCCGAGGGCGGCAAGGGGGTCGTGAGCAAGCTGCCGGGGCGGATCCGGTACCCGAACATCGTTCTGAAGTGGGGGCTGACCGACTCGACCGAGCTCTACGACTGGCACCAGACCGCGCTGACCGGCACCGTCCAGCGCAAGAACGGCTCGATCGTCCAGCTCGACATGCAGGGCAACGAGAAGGCGCGCTGGAACTTCGTCGATGCATGGCCGACGAAATGGGACGGCCCGAGCTACAACGCCGGCGGCAGCGACCTCAGCGTGCAGACGCTCGAGCTCGCCCACGAGGGGGTCCAGCAGGCGTGATACAGACCGAGTTCGAGTTCACTCTCCCGATCGGCTACCTCGACGGGGAGGAGACGCTGCACCGCGACGGCGTCATGCGCCGCGCCACCGCCGCCGACGAGATCCTGCCGTTGCGTGACCCGCGGGTCGAGCAGAACGCCGCGTACCTGGTCGTGATTCTGCTGTCTCGGGTGGTGACGCGGCTCGGGACCGTCGCGCAGATCACGCCGAAGGTGATCGAGGACCTGTACGCGACCGACCTCGCGTACCTCCAGGACCTCTACAACCGGATCAACAGCCTGGATCCCGAACAACTGCGGGTCCAGTGTCCCGACTGCCAGCACGAGTTCACGGTGGAGGTCGATGGCCTGGGGGGGTTCGCGGCTACCCCCTCGACGCTGTCCACGAGGAGGTAGCGTTCATCGCCTACCACTTTCACTGGGATCACGACCGCCTCCTGTCGCTCGAGCACGCCGACCGGAGGCGGTGGGTGAGTGAGATCTCCCGGCTGAACGAGCGGATCAACGAGGAGTCCGCGAGTGCGTAGGGGGATCCGGGGGTCGCTCGGGCGATTGCGCCCGGCAGGGGGCAGGCTCCGGCGCCCGCCCGCGCTGAGCCTGGCCGGCCGCCGCCGGATCGAGGCCGGGCGCCCGGTGACGACGGTGCTGGCGCTGCGCCCGCGGCCGCTGCGCGAGGTGGCGGTGCTGCGGCACGCCGACCTGCGCGGCTGGGTGCTCAGCCGGGTCGTTCGACGTGTCCTGCGCTTTAGCGAGGCGGCGCCGGTGGCGATCACCCACATCCACCCGGCCGCCGCCGCGCTCTCCCGCGGCGAGCCCGCGCGGCGGCGCGAGACGCGGCTGCAGATCGTCCACCGCCCGCACTCGACGATGACTCGCGAGACCCAGCGCCTCGAGCGCGCGGGGAGCGCCGTGGCGGAGCCCGGCGCCGGTCCGCCGGGCTCGGCCGGCCCGGCCGGCCCCCGCGGCGAGCCGGGGACACGCGGGGCCGACGCTCGTGGCATGGTCGTGCTCCGACGCCCGCCGGCACGGCTCGAGCCGGCCGCCGCTCCGGGGCCCGCGGCGCCTCTGGCCCAGGGGCCGCGCGCGACCGCAGAGCGGCCGGCGCCGGTCGGCGCCGCGCTCACCCCGTCCGATCTCGACGCTCTCACGCACCAGGTGATCCGCCGCATCGAGCGGCGGGCGATCGCCCAGCGCGAGCGGCTCGGGGGGCGGTGAGGCCCGTGGCGCTCGAGTACGCGACGCTGACGAACCTCGACACCGGCGAGCGCATCGAGGTCCTGTTCAACCCGAACGAGTACACGCTCAACAAGGACAACAACTTCGCCCAGGCAGCGATCCCGGGGCTCAGCACCCCGCTGCTGCAGTTCGTCAGCGGGAACCTGCGCACGCTCGAGATGGAGCTCGTGTTCGACACCTACGAGGCGCACACGCACGCGAGCCGCACCATCAACCCGGCAGGCAGCGACGTCCGCAAGCTGACCCAGAAGGTCGTCGACCTGATGGCGATCAACCCCGAGACGCACGCGCCGCCGGTCGTCCTCTTCGCCTGGGGCGGGCTCACCTTCACCGGCGTGCTGGCCAAGGTCAACCAGCAGTACACCATGTTCCTCGAGGACGGCACGCCCGTCCGCGCCCGGCTGCAGGTGACCTTCCAGGAGTGGAAGACCGCGCTCCAGGAGGCAAAGGAGGTCCGCCGCCAGACCGCCGACTACACCCGGCTGTACCGGCTCGGCCAGGGCGAGACGCTCAGCCAGGTCGCCGGCCGCGTTCTACGGCGACCCGGCCCTGTGGCGACCGATCGCGATCGCCAACCAGATCGACGATCCGCGCCGGCTCCCAGTCGCCCTGCATGTCGCGATCCCCAGGCTCCCGTACCGGGATCCGGACACCGGCCTGCTCTACACCCTGACCCCGGGCTGAGATGGCCGCGCTCCCCAGCTACTACGTCCCCGATTTCGAGCTCGAGCTCGAGGGACAGCCGATCCCCGCCGAGCTGCGGGCCTCGGTGACGAGGTGTCCACTTCGAGGAGTCGATCGAGGCCGCCGACCGGGTCGAGGTCGAGTTCGCCAACCAGGGGCTTCGACTGCTCGACCACCCGCTGTTCGAGCTCAAGTACCGTCGTCGAGCTGTCGCTCGGCTACCGCCCGGACGGGATCAGCGATCTTCAAGGGCGACGTCACCGGCGTCGACCCGGTGTTCCCGGCCTGCGGCATGCCGACGATCACCGTCAGCGCACACGACTTCATGTCCCGGCTCACCGAGGGCAGCAAGGAACGGTCGTTTCCCTGGTTCCTGCCCGACTCGCTGGTCGCCGTGATCGTGGCCGCGGAGAACTTCCTCATCACCGAGCCCGACCCGGCGGCCGCCGTCGTCGGCGCGCTCAACGTCTTCAACCAGAGGCCGCGCTCGCAGTACAAGCAGAGCGACTACAAGTTCCTGCGCCAGATCGCCGCGGAGTACGGCTTCGACATGTGGGTCGACGGCGACTTCATGAACTTCCGGTTCCTGCTGCCCCGAGTTCCGCGCCCGATGTCGAGCTGCCTGGGGCGAGTCGCTGGTGGAGTTCTCACCGAAGCACACGAGCATCGGCGAGCTCGTGGCCGTCACCCTCAAGGTCTGGATCCGGAGATCCTCAGACCGAGCTCGCCGTCCAGGCCCGCTGGGACGGCGACACCCTCAGCTTCCGGGTGATCCCGGCGATGTTCGCCGAGAAGACCGAGACGATCGAGCCGCGCTCGGCCTACCCGACATCCCCCTCGACAACCCGGTCGACGCCGTCAAATGGGTGCTCGGCGACCTGCGCCGGCGGATCAACAACCGCACCACCGGCAAGGGCACCGCCCTTGGCGATCCCCGCCTGCGGGTCGGCCAGGTGATCACGCTGAGCGGCCTCGGCCAGGACTTCAGCGGCAGCGACTACCGGCTGACGAGCGTCTCGCACACTTTCGACTCCTCCGGCTACAAGACCGCTTTCGAAGTCCGAAAGGAACTCATATGAGCCAGGAACTGGACCTCCGCGGCCTGCTCGAGGGCCGGGTGAGCATGATCGAGGAGGAGGTCGAGGAGACGCAAGAGCGTCTACGGCGTGACACTCGGCATGGTCACCCGCTCGACGACCCGAAGTTCCTGGGCCGGGTGCAGGTGAGCTTCCGTGGCTGTCGAACGGTCGACTCGGCCTGGGCCGGATCGCCACCGCCTGGGCCGGCGGTACGCGGGGCACCTACCTGCTGCCCGAGGTGGACGACGAGGTCGTGGTGGCGTTCCTGCACGGCGACCTCAAGTACCCGTACGTCATCGGCTTCTCTGGAGCGACACCGACCGCCCGCCGGAGCTCACCCCGCCTCGAACGCGCGAGCTGAAGAGCAAGAGCGGCCACACGGTCGTGTTCGACGACCTCCTGGGTCGGAGCCTGACGCTCGAGAGCCAGGGCGGTCACACGGTCAAGCTGGACGACACCGCCGGGGCGATGCAGATCTCGATCAGCGACTCCTCGCAGAACCTGAGCATCGTCCTCGACACGGTCACCGGCAAGATCAGCATATCGCGACCGCGGGGAGATCGCGCTCAGCGCCGGCCGGCCCGATCAGCCTCGACGCGCCGCGCATCGACATCCACGCCAACGGCTCGCTGAGCCTCAAGGGTGACGGCACCGTCGTCGATCAACGGCGCCATGGTGAAGATCAACTGATGCCCGCGGCCGCGCGCGTCTCGACCCCACGACCCATGGCGGCGCTCGTGTCGGGCCGGGTGCGCCGACGGTGCTGATCGCGGCATGCCGGCGGGCGTCGCCGGCGACCTCCACCTGTGTCCCATCCCCCAGCCGCACCCGCCGTCGGTCTTCGCCATGGGCAGCGCGACCGTGCTGATCGCCGGCCGCCGGCCCTTCGCCACGGCGACGTTGCTGGCTGCGGGGCCCAGATCGCCGCGGGCGCGGCGACGGTGCTGATCGGTGGCTGAGCCAGCGCCATCCGGGCGACTTCCTCGGCCGGGGATGGGGCTTTCCGGTCGCCGTCGGCGCTCGACGACGAGGTCAACTGGTCGCCGACGACGACGACATCCGCGAGTCGATCCGCATCATCCTCGACACCGACCCCGGCGAGCGCGTCATGCGGCCCGATTTCGGCGCCGGCCTGCGCCGGCTGGTGTTCGAGCCGATCAACACCACCACGATGGCGCTCGTCCAGCACCGCGTGCAGAAGGCCCTGGTGCCGTGGGAGCCGCGGATCGACCAGCAGTGACCGTCGTCGTCGCGCCGACGCGGCCGCTCGGCGTGCTGGAGATCGACATCGACTACCGATCCGCACGACCAACACGTTCTACAACCTCGTCTATCCGTTCTACGTGCAGGAGGGCCGGTGAGCGACGGCCGCCCCGATGCTCGACGGCCGGGCGGCCGCGTGCTCGACGAGCTGCTGGCCGACGTTCCCGGCTACCTTCGGCTTGGCGCCCGGCCGCGGGCGCAGCGGCTACGCCCTCCTGCAGATCCTGGCCCGCTACTGCCGCTCGTCATCCAGTCGCTGACCGGCGCCCGCCAAGGGAGCTCGGCTTTCCTCGACGCGATGGGGATCGACCTGCTGCCGCCCCAGGCCGCCCGGGCGCCGATCGTGTTCGAGCTCACGCCGGAGACCCCGGTCGACTCCGCCGCGCCGCAGAACTCCAGGTCGCGGCACCGCCGCCGCCCGCCACTGCCGAGCTCGATCACGGCGCCGCTGCCCCGGCGCCGACCGCTGCCGCCCGACCCGATCGTCTTCGCGACGACGAAGCGATCGCGCTGGCCCGCGCCGCGCTGATCACCCTCTACAGCACGCTACCCCGACGTCGACGAGTACGCCGACCACTCGGCCGCCGATCAGACGGGCTTCCCGCTCTACAAGGGCCCCAGCCGGTCATCCACGACCTCTACCTCGGCCACGACTCGCTGTTCGCGCTGGCCGGCAGCGTCGACGTGTCGCTCGACTTCGCCTCGTGCCGACCTGCGGCCGACCGGCACCACCAAGAGCGGCCGCCGAAGCTGCCCACGGGCTGGCGCTCGCCTGGGAGTACTCGACCGGCGACGGCTGGGTCGCCTTGACCCCGTTGACGATCACACCTTCGGCCTCGCCTCGAAGGCGAGGTGAAACTGCACAAGCGCGCGGCCCCCCGGCTCGAGCCAGCTGACGTCAACGGCGTCTAGAGCTACTGGATCCGCGCCCGGCTGGAGACGCCACTGCCCGTGTACGGGCCAAGGAGCAGCCGCCCTCCCGTCGCTCGAATACGGTCCGCGCCGACCTCGCGCTCAACCACGACGGACTCGCGCGCGACTTCGCCTTCGCCGACGACCTCCAGATCGACACCAGCAAGGACTTCCTCCCGTTCGGGGGCCAGCCGGGGGTCGGATCGAGCTTCGTGTTCGCGTGCGACCAGGCCTTCCAGCAGGCCGGCGCACGCATCGGGATCAGCGTTACGCTCACGCCGCACGCGACGATCACGCCGTCCGCTGACCTCGACCTGTACTGGGAGTACAGCACCGGGCCGGGCAGTGGCAGGCGCTCGGGGCGGGCGACAGCGAGTTCCGGGACCACACTGCCAACCTGACCGCGCCGACGAGCGCCGATCCCGCGATCACCTTCGGCGCCCGGCGACTGGGCCAAGGTGAACTACAACGGCGAGCAGCACTACTGGCTGCGGGTCCGGATCACCCAGGGCAGCTACGGCGGCCCCCCCGATACAGGGTCGACTCGAGCGGCGGGAACTGGACCGTCGTGGCCGCGAACCTGCCCGCGCCGCCCAGGTGGCCGCGATCAGCTTCTCCTACGGGTACGAGATCGGGCCGTTCGTCCCGGACCACTGCCTCGCACTCAATGGCTTCGGCTACCAGGACTTCACGGACGCCTGCCAGTGGGGACGCACTCCGTTCCAGCCGTTCGTCCCGCTGCCGGACCGCTATCCGGCGATCTACTTCGGGTTTAACCAGCCGCTGCCGGTCGGGCTCGTCAGCCTGTACATCGACATCCCCGGGCTCGGCAACCCGCAGCCGGGTGCGCCGAGCTACGTGTGGGAGTACCAGGCTCCGGACGGGTTCGCCGAGCTGCCCGCGCTCGACGAGACCGCCGGGTTCACGCGCAGCGGGATGGTCCAGGTGATCGGCCCGACCGACCTCACGGCATCCCCGGGTCCGGACGGCCCGACGTACTGGATCCGGGCTCGCACGCAGGAGGCGCAGGACCCGAGCCCGTCGGATGTCAACGCCGTGTACCTGAACGCGACGTGGGCCACCCAGCGGACATCGGCGATCGGCGAGCTGCTCGGCCGCAGCGACGGCACTCCCCGGCAGGCGATGCAGACCCAGCACGCCCCCGTGCTCGAGAACGAGGTGCTCGAGGTCCAGGAGTGGAGCGGTACCGGCCGCGCCTGGGAGTCGCTGTTCGGGGACGTGCCGGCCGACCGGCTGCGGTTCGACACCGACCCGCGTGGCAACGTCACGGGCGTGTGGGTGAGGTGGGAGCCCGTCCCCTACCTGTATGGGCGGGGCGCGCAGGACCGGGTGTACACGATCGAGCGCACGACCGGCCTCGTCCGCTTCGGCGAGCTCGGGATCCCACCGCCCGGCGCGCCGGTGTCGCTCAGCTACGACTACGGCGGCGGGACTGGCGGCAATCTCGCCCCGGGCACGATCACTCAGCTGTACAGCGCGGTGCCGAATCTCCAGCAGGTGTCCAACCCGGTGGTGGCGGCCGGTGGCGCGGCCGGTGAGACGATCGCCGAAGTCCGCCGGCGCGGGCCGGAGCGGCTGAAGAACGCCGGGCGGGCGGTGGCGGCCGTCGACTACGAGTGGCTGGCCCGCGAGGCGTCGCCGGAGGTGGCGGTGGCCCGGTGCCTGTCGACCACCGGCCCCGACGGCTACGCCACCCCGGGATGGGTGACGATCGTGATCGCCCCGCAGTCGGCGGTCGCCCAGCCCGAGCCGAGCCAGGAGCTGATCGGCACGCTGCGCGCGCACCTGACCGCGCAAGCGCCCGCGGCGATCGCCGGCCAGATCCGGATCGCCGGACCCCGCTACCTGGCGGTGTCGGTCGTGGCTGAGGTGATCCCGCGGGACCCGAGCCACGCAGCTCAGGTCGAGGACAGCCTGACGGACGCGCTCGACGCCTTCCTGCATCCGGTCACCGGCGGCCCTGAGGGGACCGGGTGGGAGTTCGGAGCCTCGGTCCACCTGTCGCAGATCGTCGAGGTCATCCTCGGCACGGCCGGGGTCGCGGCGGCACCGCAGGTGGCGCTCGTAGCCGACACCGACGCGTACGGCGACGCGGTGCCGATCCCTGCCGACTGCCTGCCGTGCTCGGGCAACCACCTGCTGAAGCTGACGATCGGGACGGCCTAGCGGTGCCCCTTCCCCTCCCCGAGCTCGACACCCGCACGTGGCAGGAGATCGTCGACGAGGCTCGCGCCCAGATCCCGCGCTACGCGCCGGAATGGACTGACTACAACGCCTCCGATCCCGGGGTCACCCTGTTCGAGCTGTTCGCGTGGCTGAGCGAGATCCTCATCTTCCGCACCGACCGCGTCCCGCCCGCCGAGCTGCGCGCGTTCCTGCGCTGGTTCGGGGTCGAGCCGCTGCCCGCCCAGGCCGCGCAGACGGTGCTCGCGCTACGGCTCCCGCCGGGTTCGAGCGCGACTCCGGCACCGGGCGGCCTGAAGGTCGCCGACCCCCAAAGCGGGCTCGTGTTCGAGGCCGACGCGCCACTGCTCGTGTCCCCGGCGTGGATCGAGCTCGGTCCGCCGGAGAGCACCCAGCGGGGTCAGATCTGGACCCAGGCGGGCGACACGGTGACGAATGTCACCGAGGACAACGCCCGCCCCGGGCTCGCGTTCGAGGCGCTCGGCCCGGCACCGGCCGCCGGCGACGCGCTGTGGCTCGGATTCGACGTGGCGCCGGCCGCCCCCGGCCAGGTGCTCAGCCTGTACGTGTGGACGGCGACCTGGGCGACCGATGCGGCGGTCGTCCAGGCGCTGCTCGCCGAGCAGGCCGAGCGCGGCTGCCCGCCGGCGCCGCGCTCGTGGCCGACCGCGCAGGACTGCCGCGACGCGAGGCCCGACGTCAGAGCCCGTGCCCGCTCCCGGGCTGCCACAGCACTACAGCGTCGCGCACCACATGGGAGGCCTGGGACGGCAGCCAGTGGCAGCCACTCGACGTGGTCGCCGACGACACCCGCTCGCTCACCCTGAGCGGCTTCGTGCAGCTGAAGCTCGGCGCCCACGCCGCCGGCCCGTCCACGGCGCCCGCCCCGGCCTTGTGGTGGATCCGGTGCCGGCTCCTCAGCGGCAGCTACGAATGCCCGCCCCGGGTGGCCGCGATTGCGGTCAACGCGCTCGCCGCCGCACACGCCGCGCGGGTCGCCGGGCCGGAGCTGCTCGGCACGAGCTCGGGGCACGCGCACGAGGTGTATCGGGTGGCGGGGGTCGTCGCCGAGCAGGGCCCTGGCGCGTCGGCCGAGCCGGTGCTGGCCGGGACACTCGCCGTGGCGCTATTGCACGGCGGTGATGAGGACGACTCCTGGAGCGAGGTGCCCACCTGGGATCGCACCGGGCCCTACGACCGCCACTACCTGCTGGACGCCGCCACGAACAGTCTCACGTTCGGCAACGGACTCGTCGGTGGGTGCCGCCGGCCGACTGCTCGGTGGTGGCGAAGGAGTACCGGGTCGGCGGCGGCGTCGCCGGGAACCTGCCAGCCGGGCGGCTCACCGAGGTCCTGGGCGGCGGCGCCGCCGGCGCGCAGGTGCGCCAGCCGTTCGCGGCGATCGGCGGCGCGCCCGCCGAGACGCTCGACCAGACGCATGCCCGGGCACTGAGGCTGATCGAGCGGGCCGCCCGCGGAGTGACGGTGGCCGACTGGGAGACCCTCGCGCTCGCCACCCCGGGCGTGCCGGTCGCCCGGGCGGTCGCGATTCCCGGGTTCCTCCCGCCTTCGCGTGCTGGACTGCGCTCGGAGTCGTGACGGTCGTCGTGCTGCCGAGCTGCGGCGCCCCGCCGACACCGGGTCCCGACTTCCTGGCCGCGGTGACGGCCTACCTTGAGCCGCGGCGACCGCTGACCACCGAGCTTCACGTCGTCGGGCCGGCTACGTGGCGGTCACCGTCACCGCCACGCTCCACGTCGGCGGGTCCGCGCCGGCACTGGGGCGCTCGCGCAGACGCGCTCGACGCGTTCTTTGACCCGCTGACCGGAGGCCCCGACGGCACGGCTGGCCATTCGGGCGGGGGGTGCTCGAGACCGACCTGATGGACCTGCTGGCCGGCTGCCGGGCGTCCTGTACGTCGACGCGCTGACGATCAGCGCCGACCTGGTCCGGGGCTGTGCGGTGAGTTGCGTTGTGTCCAACCGACCTGGTCGCCTCTCAGGTGCATCAGATCACGATCACGGAGGGTAAGCCTTGCAGGGCATGGAACGCTTGCACTACTTCGACGGGCAGCTGCTGACGGCCAAGGACTTCGAGCTCGAGCAGACCTACCACATGCGGCGTCCGCCGGCTGCTCAATCGCGGCCTGTACAGCCCCGGGCGTCGTCACTGGGCTCCCAGGTCAGCGAGGTCGACCCCCGTCACGTCCGCGTGGCGCCGGGCTCGCCCTCGACCCTGGCGGCCGGGAGATCATCATGCTCTCGGACACGACGGTGACCTGTGCCGAACCGGCTCCCGGCGTCGTCGGTGCTCGGCGCTACTTCCTGGTCATCCGCTACGGCGAAGAGGCCGAGCCGGGAACGCTCGCCGGTGCAACAAGGGATCGGCACCACGCCGCCGGCGCGGATCCGCGAGTCCCCGCGCTGGTCTGGACCGAGACGTGGCCCAACCTGCAGTCCTGCGGCCAGAAGGGCCACGCCTCCGACTGTGCCGTCGTGCTCGCTCTGGTCACGCTCAACCTCCTGCCAGGTAAGCAGATCGAACGGGGAGTCCGCCAGTACGCCCACAGTCAGGTCCCGGGTCAGGTCCACCCCTTCGCGCTCGAGGGCGAGAAGGACATCGACTCCGACAACTCCAAGCTGCTCCATTTCCAGATCCGCGGCGGCCCACCGGACGCGGTCCTGCTCTACCTCTGGGGCGACGCCATCCCCCCGCTCCTGTACTCGGAGCTCGGCAGTCACACGCACCCGATCGGATCGGTCGCGGTCGCCGACACGACGACCGACCTCGGCGACCACATCCATCAGGTTCCGGACATGGACACGAGCACCGACGGGACGCACAGCCATCCGATCCGGGAGGCGGCCGAGGTCGGAATCGACATCTCGGCCACCGACGCAATCTACACCGGTCCGTTCGATTTCACGGACGGTCCGATCAGCGCGCAGGGGCGGATCGCGAACGGGCCGAGCCGGCGGGGCGTCGACCTCCTACTTCATCCAGGAGGACGGCCCCCACCATCACTCGGTCACGGGTCCGAAGACCGACGGCCCCGCGCCGAACGCCTCGACCAAGCACAGCCACACGATGAGCGGCGACGTCGACGCCGCGGGCGCGAGCGCCAACGCCGGCAGCACCACCTACGAGGCCCGGGTCGGGCCCGCGTACTCGTACCCCGACAGCGTCCGGGTCAAGCTCGACGGAACGGACATCACCGCTCTGCTGCTCGGCCAGCTCGGCTGGTCACAGCTCGGCGACGGGACGAACAGCCACACGTTCGTGACGAGCGGGACCGGCGGGATCGATCTCATCAAGCTCGGGCTGACGCTCGAGGTCGGGTCGCACTCGATCCAGATCCTCGTCGCCGGCGGCGGTGGGAAGGTGCTCTACAACCTCTACGTCGAATGAGCGCGCTGGTCCCCCCACCCGTGCGCTACGCGGTCCTGCGGGCCGGGCTCGAGTGGCCCCAGGCCACGCTCGCGGGACTCGAGCCGACGCTGTCCGGCGAGCTCCAGCTTCGGCTGCTCCCGGCGGTGACCCCGGCTTGGACCGGCCCCGCCGGCGACGCCGGTCCCTCCGGGATCGCGCTCGACCACGACTGCCACCTGTACCTGTCCGACTCCGACGACGGCGCGCTCGTGGCGATCGGGCTGGACTGCGGGAGCCTCCTGGCGCTGCCCGGCTCGCCGCTCGGCAGTGCGCCGGGACCGAGCTGGACGGGCCTGTGCTTCGGCCCCGGCGGGTGGCTGTACGCAGCCGACCCGAGCGGCGGCCGCGTCGTCGTGTTCGCGGTCCCGGAGCTGGCGGCCCGCGACGTGTGGGACGGGTTCCAGTCGCCGGTCGCCCTCGCCTGCCACGGTGGCCACGTGCTCGTGCTCGACGCCGGCGCGCACACGATCACGCGCTACGACGCGGCCGGCGTGCCCGACACCGCGTTCAACTCCGGGTTCGCGCCGCCCTCCGACGCGACCGCGGTGGCGGTCGGCGCCGACGCGACGATCTACGTCGGCGCCCCCTCAGCCGGCGTGCTGCGGTTCGACGGCGCCGGTGCCCCACTGACGCCGGCGCTCGCCCCAGGGACTCACCCGCGGGCGCTGGCGCTCGACGGCGACACGCTGTATGTGGCCGACGACGTCTCCCGACAGGTGCTGCTGTTCTCGGTCTCGACCGGGTCGGAGCTGGAGCAGTCGCCGGGGTGAGCGGCGAGGTGACGGCGCTCGCCGCCCGCAACGGGCGGCTGTTCATCAAGACCGGCACCGACGCCGGCTACCTGCTCGCCCTGCCGCGCGCCGTCCATCTCGCCCGCGGTGAGCTGACGGCGGGGCCGATCGACGCCGGTGTCGAATCGATGTGGAGCGGCTGGCGGCAGCGTGCGCGCTCCCGGCCCAGACCTCGGCTCAGCTCGAGTGGTTCACCGCCGAGGACACGAGCCAGACCGTCGCCTGGATGCCTGCGCCAAGCCTCGACCTGCTGCTGCCGGGCGGCCGCTACCTGTGGATCCGGCTGACGCTGGCCACCCGTGATCCGCAGCAGTCCCCGGCGCTCTCGCAGGTGCAGGCACAGACGACAGGCGACTCCTACCTTGAGAACCTGCCGTCGCTGTACACGCGCGAGCCGGGTCCGAACGGGTTCATCGCCAAGCTGCTCGAGCTCGCCCGCTCGCAGCTCGGCGATCTCGAGCTGACGATCGACGCGCTACCGAGTCTGTTCGATCCGGCCACCGCGCCGGTGCCGTGGCTGACGTGGCTGTCGAGCTGGATGGCGTTCCAGCTCCCCGCGGAGCTGCTCGACGGCAGCGACTCGGCGCGCCCCCGGCGGCTCCTGCTCGGGCTGGCCGCGCTCTACCGCCGGCGGGGGACGGTCCGCGGGGTGGCGGACTTCGTCGAGATCTACTGTGGGGTACGGCCACACATCTTCGAGGAGTTTCGGGCCCGGCCGCTGTGGGTGCTCGAGGAGACCGCGCTCGGGTTCGGGCTCGGGCTGATGGATCGGGACCTCGAGGGCCTGATCGTCGGTGAGGCGAACGTCGGCGAGACCGGGCTCGAGGAGGCCGACGAATGGGGCGAGGCGGCGTTCCGCTCGACCGCCCACCGATTCACCGTGCTCGTCCCGCCGGCACCGTGCCTTGACGCCGCCGGGCAGGCGCTCGTGCGGTCGGTGATCGAGGCCGAGAAGCCCGCCCACACGGGCTACCACGTGTGCTTCATCGAGCCGGCTCTGCGGGTCGGACTCCAGGCGCGGGTCGGCCTCGACGCAATCGTCGCCGAGGCCCCGCCGCCCGCGGCCTTGGACGAGGACTTCGTCCTCGACCGCGACGCCCGGCTCGGCGGGCGGCCGGAGGACTTCAGGCTGGGCACGGCGCTCGGGATCGACACCCATCTGAGCTAGGAGACACAGGACCGATGCGACCATTCAACGAGAGAGCGCTGGCGGAGCTGGTCCCGGCGCGGCGCAACCGCTACTACTACGGGAAGCTGATGGACGTGCTCCATTTCTCGATGGAGCAGCGATACGCCCTCTCCAAGCAGTGGCTGTTCAACCGGGCTGTGCTCGGATCCGGGGTCGTCAGCGGCCTCGGGGTCGAGACCATCACGACCGCCGCCGGCTCCGGCCTCGTCGTCCACGCCGGCCTCGCGATCGATGGGTGGGGACGGGAGATCATCGTCCCCACCGACGTCCCGCTCGTGCCGGTGACGCTCACCGATGACTGCGGCCGGCCCCAGGCGGGCTCCCAGGAGCCCCTGCCGTCGGCGCTGATGATCCAGTGCTGCTATCAGGAGTGCCTGACCGACTACACGGCCGTGATGGTCGGCGACCCCGACTGCGGGTGCGGCGACGACTGCGAGGCGGGGACCGTCGTCGAGAGCTTCTGCCTGAGGGTCGTGGCCGGCACCGGCCAGGCGATCACCAACCCGTGCCTGGACACGGTCTACACGAAGCTCAAGGCCGGCGACGTGCACGGCGCGCTGTGCGAGCTCTCGCAGTCCGCCGCCCCCGACCCGGACGACCCGTGCCTGACGCTCGCGAACGTGACCGTGGCGGGCGACGGCACCCTGACCGTCGACAGCTGCACGCCGCGGCTGATCGCCCCGACCAACCAGATGCTGCTGCAACTCGTGAGCTGCCTGGCCCAATGCTGCGCCGATGGTCCGACCCCGACCCCGACACCCACCCCCACGCCGATCCCAACCCCCACGCCGACGCCTACGCCGACCCCGACGCCGACCCCCACCCCCACGCCGACGCCTACGCCGACCCCGACGCCGACCCCCACCCCGGCGCCGTTGCTCGTCGTCAACGGAATGTGGTTGAAACGCGTCGGCGATCCGAAGACGGATCCGGGCACCGTCCTCGCCACGATGGCCGAGCCGACGACCAGCTGGATCTTCAGCCTCTCGCAGGCGCAGGCGGAGCTGGTCGACGCGCTCGACGTCGCGTTCGCCGGCGACACCGTCGATTTCTCGACCGTCACGCTCGGGCTGATCAACAACCCCGGGACCTTCCAGGTGATCACCAAGGTCGGCTGGCACCCCGAGCTGTTCCTGCTGCCTGGCAACATCGTCCGGCTCTTCAGCAAGGTCATCCCGGTCGGGATCTACGAGATCGTCCTGTTCGGCATGCCGGCCTCAGAGAGCGGCAACCTCGCGATCAGAGGCTCGGGGGGCTGGCGCTCGACGGCGAGCTCACGACCACGTGGCCGTCAGGCGACGGACGGAGGGAGGCGACTTTGGCCGGATCGTCCTGCGCATCGAGCAGTGAGCCGAGCGTCAGCGCGGTGATCATCACCCACAACGAGGGCGAGCGGCTACGGCGGACCGTGCACGGGATCCTCGGAACGCTCCCCCGCGACGGCGAGGTGGTCGTCGTCGACGACATGTCGACCGACGGCAGCACCGCGTTCCTGCGCGCCGGCTACGCCGGGGTCACCACGGTCACCGCGCCCGAGCGGCTGGGCGTCGCCCGCGCCCGGAACGCGGGGGGCGGGTGGCTCGCGGGCGGGTGCTCGTGTTCAGCGATGCGCACGTCGAGCTCGGGTTCGGTTGGCTCGAGCCGCTGCTGCAGACTCCCTGGGCGACCCGGGCGTGGGCGCAGCTGGGCCGGCGATCGCCGTGCTCGGCAACCCGGCCGCCAAGGGATACGGCTACACGCTCACCGGGGCGCGGATGAACACCCGCTGGCTCGGCTGGCCCGGCGCGGCGCCGCAGCCGGTGCCGATGCTGTGCGGCTGCTTCATGGCGATGCGGCCGTCGGTGTTCGACGAGGTCGGGGGCTTCGACTCCGGCTTCACGGGCTGGGGCGCGGAGGACACCGAGCTGTCGTTGCGCCTGTGGCTGCTCGGCTACGAGTGCCGGGTCGTCCCCTCGGTGCACGTCGCCCACCTGTTCCGCGAGCACTTCCCATACGACTTCGACGTGGTCACCGCGCTGCAGAACAACCTACGCACCGCGGTCGTCCACTTCGGCCGCCCGCGGCTGCAGCGCGTGCTCGAGCAGCTCGGCGGCGAGCGGGCGTTCCCCGTGGCGATGGCCCGGGTGCTCGACAGCGACGCCTGGGAGCGGCGCGTCCGCCTGCGATCCAGCCGCCACCACGACGACGAGTGGTTCTTCGACCGCTTCGGGATCTCGATGGACTGACCAACTGAGGAGCGACATCAGCGTGAGCACACCGACCACACCGTTGCCGGCCTCAGCCGGACGCTGCAGAACACCCGGAACGCCCAGCCGTGCGCGGGCGACTGCGGCTGCGATGACGCCTGCGGGCTCGAACGGGTCAGATACTTCCCGCGCCAGGTGCTGGGCGCGGAGGACATGCGCACCGAGCAGCACTACTTCCGGGAGAAGCTGCGCCGACACAACCGCTTCCTGCACGGCTGGGGCGTTGTCTGCGGCTGCGACGTGCGGCCCGCCCCCGAGGCGGACAAGCCCTACCAGGTCGTGATCTGCCCGGGCTACGTCATCACCCAGCAGGGCGACGAGATCATGATCGGGGCGCCGGCGCTGTTCGACCTCGCCACCTGTCTCGTGCGCAGCGAGGACCCGTGCGCGTTCTCCGCCCCGTGCCCCCCGGTCACCCCGAGCACGCCGACGCCGGCCAAGACTACCTCGCGGTCTGCTACCGCGAATGCGAGGTCCGGCCCGTGCGGGTGGCGCCGTCCGGCTGCTCGTGCGACGACGCCCAGTGCGACTACTCGCGGATCCGAGACGCCTACGAGCTCTCGTGCCTGAGCTCGCTACCGGCGAGCTACGGCCTCGCTGAGCCCACGTGCGAGCAGCTGTGCTCCGGCGGGATCTTCGCGTGCCCGTGCCCGACCGACAACTGCGTCGTGCTGGCCACGATCTCGATCTCGGCCGACAACCTCCCGCCGCCGGGCACGCTGACGAAGTCGCAGATCGTCACCCACTACCTGGCCGGGAGCGACTCGCCGCTGCAGATCGACACGACGACCGACCGCCGCCTGCTGTACAGCACGGCGATGCTCCAGACGATGGCGATGTGCCAGTGCGGGCCCGAGCAGCAGGTGGCGACGCCGGCGATCAACGACCTCGGCACCGGCGGCAACAACCTGGTGTGGGTGGAGGTGACGGTGGCCAGCCCGGTCGGCGCCCAGATCTACTACACGATCGACGGGAGCGCCCCGTCGGCGACGAACCCGAACGCGACGCTGTTCGGGGCCAACGATGACAACGCGCCGATCTCGCAGGACGCGCTGCCGGTCACGTTCAAGGCGATCGGCGTGGCCCCGGGCTACCAGGACAGCGAGATCGCCAGCCAGGTGATCGCCCTGCCGTGACGTCCGGCGCCACTCAGCGGCCCGCCCCGACCGTCCGGCTGCGACGGGACCGCGCCGATCAGCACCGCGCCCTGCTCCGGAGCCTGCGCGTGCTCGGGCGCGCTCCGGTGCTGACGCTCGAGCTGATGCTCGAGCTCCACACCGTGCTGCTACCACCGAGTCACCCGGACCGAGGCCGCTTTCGCGACGGGCCGGTGAGCGTCCGCTTCAACGGGATCGTGCAGTGGGTCCCGCCCCCGGCGGAGGTCGCCCTGGCCCGGACGCAAGCCTCGCTCGACCGGGTCGCTGCGGCGCTCGCGGCCGGGCTGGAGGGCGAGGCGGCGGTCGATGTGGCGGGGCGCATCTTGTTCGCGATCACCGACCTGCACCCGTTCCCCGATGGCAACGGCCGGGTCGCCCGGGCGCTCGCCACGTGGGTGCTGCTGCAAGGCGGCTGGGCGCTGCTGATGGACCCGGGGATCTACTGCCACGACCGCCGCGCCGAGTACTACCGCGCGCTCGACTCGCACAGCCGGGACCCGACGCTGTGGCCGCGGTTCTTCGCCGAGCTGACCGCCTTCTGCTTCGTGAGGAAGGATGCCACGGGCGGCGCGGCGCCGGCTGAGCAGGCGCCTCAGCCGGCGATGATGAGCCTTGACGCTCGGTCCCCGGGCGGGGAAGCTGTGGTGATCGCGTGAGCTCGAAGTCCGTCAGCCATGCTCTCGAGGCCTCGACCAAGGCGCCGCCTCGGGCGCGGACGCGCGGCACGACCGGGCCCGCGTTGGGGATGCCGCTCGAGCAGCTGATCGGCAACCGCGCGATGACCGACGTCGCCCACGGTGCCATTCCCCATTCGCTGGACGGCGAGCTCCGCCGCCCCGGGCAGCCGCTCGACTCCGCAGTGCGCAGCACGATGGAGGCCCGCTTCGGCCACGACTTCAGCACTGTCCGCGTGCACGCCGACGACGCCGCCGACAGCTCGGCCGCCGAGCTCAGGGCCAGCGCGTACACGGTCGGCGAGCAGATCGCGTTCCGTTCCGGGCGCTACCGTCCCGACCAGCGTCAGGGCCAGGCGCTGATCGCTCACGAGCTCGCCCACGTCGTCCAGCAGCGCCGGGGTGGCGAGCAGCCCGCTGCCGGACCGGCGATCGAGGCCGACGCGAGCGCCGCCGCCGGGGCGGCGATGGCCGGCGGGCCGGCGACCGTCGCCCAGGGTGGCGCCCCGGCCGTCGCTCGCCAGGGCGACGAGGACGACAACAAGGGACTGCGGGACGCGATCAGCGCGCGGCTGGCGGAGAAGTATCAGCTTCACCTCGACCAGGATCTGATCTCCTCGCTGGCGCCGCCGCTGCCCGGGGTCGGCGCGCCGCCCGGCTCACTGGCGGGACCGCCGTCACTGTCTCCGATCTCGCTGTTCCCGAACACGATCGGTCCGCCACCGGTGTTCCTGGGGCCGCGAGCGCAGCCGGCCGGGCCGTCGTCGAAGTCGGTCAAGCCCCCCGACGCCGACGACGACGACCTCCCGAACGCCGAGCAGGTGTATCCGGGCTGGCGGAAAATCAAGTCAGGATCGGGCGGGGATGTGCTGCAAGGCCCTCTCGAAGGTGCCGCAGCTCGCCAAGCTGGCTTCCACGGCGGGCGACAAGGCCGGGGACGACTTCAACAAGCTGGAGCCCGTCGAGAAGGTCGTGCTCGCCGGGTACGGGGCGCTGCTCGCCGGCACCGCCACCGGGGTCGGCTACTCGACGTAAAGACCCCACGCTCGCCAAGGGCCTGCTCGGCGGCGCCGGCGCGGTCGCGGGGCCGGTTCTCAGCGCCGGGCTGAAGAAATTGGGAATCCCGCTCGAGGCCGATGTGTCGCTGTGGTCGAACCCGGGCAAGCCGCAGCCGCCTCCGCCGCTCAACTTCGCCCAGCCCGGGCCGCCCCAGCTGCAGCCGGGCTTCGACGATGTCGGGCAGGGCGCGATGCTCAAGCTGAAGGGCACGTTTTGAGGCAGGCCGGGGAGGGCTCCGCAGAGCTCTCGCTCGCGTCCCCGCTGGACACGCTCAACCGCCGGCTGCGCGAGGAGTTCGAGCATTGCCGAGCGGCCGGCGCCGATCCCGCCGACGCGTTCCGCGGGCTGTACCTCGAGGAGGGGGCCGTCGCGGGCATGATCGGCGGGTTGCCGCGCGAGTGCCCGGAGTCGCTGCGGGCCGAGCGCCTGCAGGCGCTGGCGGAGCTACTCGAGCTCGATGCGTTCGATGTGGACGTGCTGCTCGCCTGCCTGGCCCCGGAGCTCGACCTCCGCTACGAGAGCATCTACGCGTTCCTGCAGAACGACATCTCTCGCAAACGCCCGACTGTCGACCTGCTGCTGAAGCTATTCGCCGCCCCCGCGGCGCGCGCCGGTCTGCGCACCCGCTTCCATCCGCTGGCCACGCTGATCCGCACCGGGCTGCTCGGGTTCGGGGACGGATCGGAGCCCGGCGAGGCGCCGGTGCTCGGGGCGGCGCTCCGGATCGAGGAGAGGGTCGTGCTGTTCCTGCTCGGTCACGACGCCCTCGACGCGCGGCTGCTTGGGTTCGTCGAGGTCGACGACGGCCACTCCGAGGCGTTCCCAGGGGCGGTGCCGGAGGCGACCGCAGCCACCGTCGACGCGCTCGCCGCGCGGGACGTGCGGGTGGCGGCCCTGATCGGCCCGCCGATGTCCGGTCGGCGGTCTGCGGCGGCGCGGCTCGCACGCGCGGCGGGGCGGCGCCTGCTGTGCTGCGACGTCGCCGGGCTGCTCGCCTCCGGGCTCCCCCCGGCGCTCGGCGTGCGGCTCGTTTTCCGTGAGGCGTTCCTCGCCAACGCGGCGGTCTACTGGGCTGGGGCGGACGCGCTGTGGGACGAGGATCCGCGGGTCGGCGCGGTGCGCGGCGCGCTCGTGGCCGAGCTCGGGTTCTGGCCGGTCGCCTGCCTGCTGGGGGGCGGCGCCCGGTGGGAGCCGCCGCCGGTGTTGGAGGGGCACGCCGTCCCGCGGGCGGTGACCGCGCTTCCGAACGCCCAGGAGCGCGAGCGGCTGTGGCGCGAGCTCATCGCCGATCGCGGCGCCGGCCCCGTGCCAGCCGCACTGCCCGTGTCCGAGTCCGCTCCGCTCGCGGCGAGCTTCCGGCTGACCGGCCGCCAGATCCATGACGCCATCCGGGTGGCCGAGTCCCAGGCTGAGCTCGACGGGAGTCCACTCGAGCCGCGGCACCTGTACGCGGGCGCGCGGGCGGTGTCAGGCCGGCGGCTGACCGCGCTCGGGCAGGAGATCGTGCCGAAGGCGACCTGGGAGCGACTCGTGCTCCCGCTGGACGCGATCAGCCAGTTGCGCGAGCTGTGCGAGACCGTGCGCCAGCGCGGCCGCGTGCTCGAGGAGTGGGGCTTCGCCCGCCGCCTCGCCCGCGGCACCGGGGTGACGACGCTGTTTACCGGCGTGTCTGGGACCGGCAAGACGATGGCCGCCGAGGTCGTGGCCGGCGAGCTCGGCCTCGCCCTGTTCCGCATCGACCTGGCCGGCGTCGTCAGCAAGTGGATCGGCGAGACCGAGAAGAACCTCGATCGCGTGTTCCAGGCCGCCGGGACTCGAACGCGATCCTGTTCTTCGACGAGGCCGAGTCGTTGTTCGGCAAGCGCAGCGAGGTCAAGGACGCCCACGATCGCTACGCCAACCTCGAGATCTCCTACCTGCTGCAGAAGATGGAGGCGTACGACGGCGTGACGATCCTCGCCACCAACATGCGCCAGCAGCTCGACGAGGCGTTCCTGCGCCGGTTGACGTTCACGATCGTGTTCCCGGTGCCCGAGCAGCCCGACCGCGAGCGGATCTGGGAGGCCGTCTGGCCGCCCAGCTGCCGCGGGGCGACGACGTCGACCTCGCCCGCCTTGCCCGCGTGAAGCTGGCCGGCGGCAACATCAAGAACGCCGTGCTGGCCGCCGCGCACCTCGCCTCGACCGAGGACCGCCCGGTCGCGATGGTCGATCTCGTCCACGCGATCCGCCGCGAGTTCCAGAAACTCGGCAAGACCGTGCCACTCGACGAGATCGCCGCGGCGCTCGAGTAGTTTGGGTTGTCGTTGACGAGCACCGCCTCCGAGCCCGATGCGGATCCCGACCTTGACGCGAGCCGGTGGGATCTCTCGGCCCTCATCGATGGCGAGGAGGCGGCGGGCGTCGAGCGGGGGCTCGACGAGGCGGAGCGGCGCGCGTCAGATCTCGCCGAGACGCTGGCCGGACGGGTCGCCGAGCTCGATGCCGCCGGGCTCACGCGGGCGATGCGCGAGCTCTCGGCGATCAGGGAGCTGACCGGGAGGGTCAGCTCGTATGCCGAGCTGCGGCTGTCAACCGACACCACCGACCCGGCGGCGGGCGCGCTGGCGCAGAGAGTCCAGGAGCGCACGGGCGAGATCGACAGCCGGCTCCTGTTCTTCGAGCTCGAGTGGATCGCATTGGAGGATCGCCGAGTGGACACGCTGCTCGCAGAGGCCGGCGAGGAGCTCGCATTCGCGGCTCGGCACCTGCGTCGCCTGCGAGTTCAGCGCCCCCATAGGTTGAGCGCGGCGCAGGAGGCCGTTCTCGCCGACACGGCCGTGCCCCGCCGCGGCGCCTGGCTGCGCTTGTTCAACGAGCTCTCCGCGGGGGTCGAGGTCGACATCGACGGGCAACTGCTGTCAGTCGAGGCTGCCACCAGCCGGCTCGCAGATCCCGACCGATCAGTCCGGCGGACCGCGGCCGAGGCGCTCGCTGTCGCGCTCACGCCGAGTCTGCGCACCAAGGCCTACATCTTCAACACGCTGATGCACGAGAAGGCGGTTGAGGACCGGCTGCGGTCCTATCCACATTGGCTGGCCAGCCGCAATCTCGAAAACGAGGCCTCGGATGAGTCGGTGACGGCGCTGATCGAGGCGATTCGCGGGCGCTTCGACATCCCGCGACGCTGGTACCGGCTCAAAGCTCGGCTCCTTCACCTCGAGCGCCTCGCCGACTACGACCTGATGGCGCCGCTGCTGTCCGAGGAGACGCACGTGAGCTTCGCCGAGGCTCGCACGCTGGTGGTCGACACGTACGGCGAGTTCTCAGCCCAGGCCGGCGCCATCGTCCGGCGATTCTTCGACGAGAGCTGGATCGACGCGCCGCCGGTCGCGGGCAAACGCGGAGGTGCCTTCTGCGAGCCCACGGTGCCGAGCGCCCACCCGTACATCCTGCTCAATTACGCAGGTCGCCGCCAGGACGTGGTCACCATGGCGCACGAGCTCGGCCACGGGCTCCACGCGGTCCTCGCACAGCCCCAAGGGGTGTTCCACCACCACTCGACGATCACCCTGGCGGAAACGGCCTCGGGATTCGGCGAGACGCTCGTCTGCGAGCGACTCCTGGACCTCGCCCCGGACGATCGCCAGCGCTTGGCCCTCCTCGGCTGGCGCCTCGACAACACGATCTGGGTGACCTACGAGGCCCTCGCCGCCAACCGCTTCGAGCACCTCGCCCACACGCGCCGCCGCCGCGGATACGAGCTCTCCGTCCAGCAGATCACCGACGCCTGGGTCGAGGCCGAGTCCGACGTCTACGGCGACGTGGTCGAGCTCACCGAGCGCGCCCGCATCTGGTGGTCCTACTACCCGCACTTCGTCAACTACCCCGGCTATGTCTACGCCTACCCGTACGGACAGCTGTTGGCTCTCGCCGCCTACGCCCGGTACCGCCGGTCAGGCGAGGAGTTCGCACGCCGCTTCATCGCGATGCTCGCGGCCGGCGGCTCACGCAGCCCGGAGCAGCTCACCGAGATGCTCGGGATCGATCTCGCCGACCCGGGATTCTGGGACGCGGGGCTGCAGCTCATCGACGAGCAGGTGCAGGCCGCTGAGGAGCTCGCGCGCAGGCTTCCGACATAGACCGCGCCCGGCGGCTCAGACCGTTCCTGGGCCGGGTCCGCCGCTGGCGATGAACAGGAACCAGATCGCCATGGCGAGTACCGCGACGATCACCGCAGCTGCTATCAGCAGCTCACCGCGGGTGACCTGTCGCCTTTCCTCGCGGTTCGGTGGCAGGCTCTCGTCGATGCTGCGTCGCCAGGGATCGGGTGAGCGTCGGGGGATGGGAGACATGGCGGGCTCGGGCCGGCGGCGATCAGCCACTGATGCCGGGTGTGGTTTGGAAGACGATCTGGACCGGCGCGGACGTGATTCCGACTGTCGCGCATTGCGCCAGCAGACCGGCCGGATCCGGCGAGTTGACGTACGCGACTGCGCCGGCTGAGCCGCCCGCACGGCCGGTGTATGTCACGGCGGCTTGTCCGCTCACCCGGTTCTCGACGACCGTGAAACGCAGGGCGCCTTGCTGGAAGCCGAGCTCCCCGGTGCCGGCGGCGTCGGGGTCCCCCGCGCACGACTCCGCGGTACCGAATTCCGATGCGCGATACCCGACCGGCGCGCTGCTGAGCTGAGTGGTGGTTCCGCTGCGCGTGGTGAGGCTCCCCGTGCAGCTTCCGGTCGCGACGACGACGTTGCGCACCGGCGAGGGAACCAGGGTCACTGGCGAGCTGAACGACGAGACGCCGGCGAACTGGCACTGTCCCGCGAACGTGAGCGCCGGCCGACGAGTCCCAGCCGCAACCGACGGCGCCGCACACCATGCACAGGCAATTGACATGGCCACGGTGGCGGCGGCAACGGCTGTGAGACGACTCATCTGACCTCCTGGCGGTAGCGGCACCCGCACGGCAACTACTCAGCAGGTCCCAAACCTCACGTACCCGCGCCGCACCTGCCTCTACACACGAGCACCCACAGGAAACAGGAATAGCCCGCGAGGTGCTAGTGGCCCCTCCCGCAATACGCTGAGCGCACCACTAGTCGTGGTGCGCAGGCCTGGGGGTGGGATACATCGTCAGGTAGTGAACGATGCGCGGTTGACTGGCCGTGTTCGCTTGAGGCCCGTGCGGCAGCGCCGCACTCCAGATGATCAGGTCGCCCGCGCCGGCGGCGATCGACCTGACCTCCCCGAGCGCCGCGAAGTCCTCGAGGGACGGGTCGCGTCGAGCCGGGAGCGATGCGAGCCAGGAGTCGATCCGGTGCTGGAAGCCGGGAATCACCCGCAGAGCTCCCTGATCTCGGGCCGTGTCCCTGAGATAGAGGATCCCCTGAAGATCGGGTGACACCGGCGGTGTCAGGCTCGGAAGATCGAGGTGGAGGCCCGCCCCCGTGTACGGGTTGCCGGGACGGACCGGCGGGTTGAAACCGCACCGGTCGCTGGTCATCACGAGGTCGGCCGTCCCGGCGAGCTGAGCGAATGCTTTGTGAATCCGCGCCGACGCGTGGATCTCGCCGATGCCCGGCCCGTCAAACATCTGGACCATCACGCCCTGCTGGCGCCCAGCCCCGTACCAGGTGTCCTGCTCCTCCGGGTCGGCGCCCAGCCGCTGCCAGATCGCACGCTCAAGTTCGGCGCACGCATCCAGGGGTGCTGCGTCACGGAGGATCACGTAGCCGTTCTCGTGCCGGAAGGCTAGGTCGAAGTCCGTCAGCACGGGAGCCGCGCTGTCAATTCGCTCGAGCTCCGCCCGTCGCTCGGCGTCCGGCGGAGCGCCCCGCGAGATGGCGAGGGCGTGGTCCACGCGCCGGCGGTCAATCGTCCCTCCGACCCGGTCGAGGATCCAGGCTTCGAACTCCGAGGCTGTCGGCCGCGCTCGGGCGAGAAAGGTGGTCACCGGTTCGAGACCGACTCCCAGCGTGTCGAGCACCGCCTTCGTGATGGTGAACTCGGCGGGCATCGCCGGCCGGGGCGGCTGTCCGGGAGCCCCGACCGACCGACGTCGAAGCCGTTCGAGGTGCACGATCCCGAGTGGCTCCTCGCCAGCGGCCGGCGCGGACGTGGCCCCGTTCACGCCCGCATTATCGCGCCAGGAAACCGTGTCCGGCGAGCTAGAGGGGCCTACGACCCCGGCGGGGACCACGTCCGTAAGTCCCGCCGCGGGAATGCCGGTAGATCCAGACGACAAGCATCGAGAACAAGACGGATAGGACGAGCCCCGCGCCGTGACGATGCAAGACGTACCACGAAAAGAGACCGGCGCTGAATGTGCCGCAGACGCCGACCAGGGCGGTCATACCAATCCCCATGGGGTCTGGTCCTGGCAGCAACAGCCGAGCCAATGCGCCGACGAACAGACCGACGAAGAAAAGGATGATCAGGTACGCGATGAGTCCCATGAGCAGAGGCTACCCCCGATGAGAGGCGCTAATTCGTCCAGTGCGACAGGCTGTGGGTCGCGGCGCGCGCCGGCGCTCCGCGCCGACAAGATCCGCCGAACGCGTCGCGCAGTTACCAGGCAGGCGACGGTGCTGGAGCGGATTGGCCGGCCGAGCCGTTGGTGGAGGGCTTGGTTCTCGGCACGCAGAGCGTCGCGCTGCCGGGGTGAGAGCCGCGCCCAGAATGACATCGTGCCGAGCAGCCCGTTGAGCGCGTCGGCGGTGTGCTCCGCAGGTGTTGGCAGCGCGGCGACCTGCGTGTCGTCAAACAGGTCTGCGGCATAGCCCCGCGCAAGCTCGTAGCTCCCCAGCCACGCCCATACCTCCGACACGTTGCCGCGCCGTTGATCGACGCCCCCGAGCGTCCTGTCGAGGTCGCGGTACGCCGGCCAGTCGGCGGCGAGCCCTGGCGCCACCCTCGCCATCGCGGCGCGGAGGGCGTGCTGATCGTCGGCGCTCCGCGGCCCCTCCAGCCCGAAGTAGGACACCAGCGCGAGGGTGCCGCCATCCACCAGCGCCTCGGCGATCGTGCGCCAACTGACATCCGGATCGACCCAGTGAATCGCCGATCCCGAAAACGCGGCCGAGTAATGCGCGTGTGGCAGCGACGCCTCCTCAAGGCGCCGATTGACGAACTCCACGTCCCCAGCGTTGCCGAGTTGATCGTGCGCTCGCGCAATCAGTCGTTCGCCGGGCTCGATCGCCGTCACCCGCAGGCCGCGGGCGAGCAGGCTCCGCGTCAGCTGGCCGGTGCCACACCCGATCTCGAGCACCGTGGCGCCCGGACCGAGACTCCCCACCTCGCAGGCCCGGTCGATCAGCGCGTCGGGGTAAGGCGGCCGGTGGCGGTCATACTCCTCGGCGACCTCGTTGAAGACCTCGCCGTGGCGACCGTTCTCGGCTGCGCGTGGCATGCCCCGAAGGTAGATGACGACCAGGACGAGCCGGCCGGCCAAGGACCGCACCAGTGGCGGTCGGATCCGCCTTCACAAGATTGCGATGATCCGCACAAGTGAGGTACAATTCGCGTTGGACGGTCGCTGACCAAGCCGACCAGCCGTCGCTGCAGCTGACCCTTGCCGTCGCTGCGACTAGCCGATGTGATTGACCTCCGCCCGCGTGGATCTCCGTCTGGCATTCGCGTCCTGCTGGACGCCAATCGGAGGGATCGCACCCGCTCGTCGCTCTCACTCACCCAATCAGGAGGGTTCATGACCAACAAGAACATCGACAAGGCGAAAGGTCGCGTGAAGGAGGCCGCCGGTGCGCTGACCGGCAACAGACGGCTGAAGAACGAGGGGCGCGTCGACCACGCCAAGGGCTCGGCGAAGAACGCCGTGGACAAGGTCGCCAACGCCCTCACCGGCCGCCAGCGGAACAAGCCGCCAACCTAGACAGGCGCGAGCCAGGTCAACTGAGATTCGCGAGGTAAACCGACATCGTTCATGTAGATCCCCGGGTGGATTCGTCGATCCCCGCTGACAGTGATGAGCGGTTGGCTGATCGCGATCAAGGGCTCGCCGACGCTGACCGACGGGGGGCCGAGAGCGACCAGACCGCGGCGGGTAGGGAGCAGGCGGCCGCGGATAGCGATCAGGCAGCCAGTGATCGCGACCTGGTACACGGCGGTGACGCAGAGGTCCATGGCTCCTCGCGTGAGGTTCGCAATCGCAGCGCCCAGCAGCGCCAATACAGCGCCCGGGCGCGTGTGGACACCGCTGCTGCTCGCGATCGGATCGCGCACGCTCGCGATCTGACGGCCGCGGCTCGCGATCACGCCGCCGAGCTGCGCGACCGACAGCTGGCCGTACGCGGTGCTATCGCGAGTGAAGGCGCGGAGCTCGTGGTGCGCGGTGAGGATCGCAGAAGCGCTGCTGCTGAGCGTGTGGTGGCGGCCGAGGCTCGCGCCCAGGCCGCGGCGGATCGCCAGCAGGCGGCCAAGGACCGCGAACAGGCCGGGCGGGACCGCGAGCAAGCCCACGCGGACCGCGAGCAGCTGCTGCATCAGCTCGCGATCGGTAGCACCGATGGGCTCACTGGCACTCGCTCGCGCGCCACGGGCCTTGAGGACTTCAATCGCGAGGTCGATCGCGCCCACCGGACGATGGCTCCGTTCGTGATCGCCTACGTCGACGTCGTCGGCCTGAAGGCGGTCAACGACACCCACGGCCACGCGGCCGGCGACGCCCTGCTGCTGCGCGCGGTGGACGCGATCCGCGGTCATCTGCGCTCCTATGACCTGATCGTCCGCATCGGCGGCGACGAATTTCTGGCCGTCATGTCCGGCGCGACCATCAGCGATGCCCGCCAACGCTTCCTCGCGATCCAGACCGCGCTCGCCGAAGACCCCGCTCACTGCGAGATCAAGGTCGGATTCGCCTCGCTCAAGACGGACGACACCGCCGCCGACATCATTCAACGCGCGGACGCCGAACTGCCCACCAGTCGCCGGCCCTGAAGGCCGCGCGCGGCTCGAGCTGCGTCCGACATGATGAGATCGCGGAGGGTCGCATCGGCGCGCCCGCCCCCCGGAGGGGCGGCCCGCTCATTCGGGCACGGCCTCCAAGTCCGGCTGCGTACGCGCGAGCTGCGCTGGGCGCTGCTCGACGGCTTCAAGCAACATGATCTGCTGACGTACTCCAGCGCGATCTCATTTCAGATCCTCACGGCGGTGGTTCCGTTCGTCATGTTCGTGCTCGCGATGGCAGAACTCCTCCACCTGGATGGCGTCTGGCGAGACCACGTCGCCCCGGAGGTCCGTGTGCATGTGTCCGGCGCCCTGTTCACCGTGATTTCGAGCGCGGTCAACAAGGCCTTCTCTGGCAGGCAAGTGCTCTGGGCGACCGTCGGCGGCGGCGTCGCGCTGTGGCAGGTCTCTGGTGCGGTGCGAGCGGTGATGGGAGCGTTCGATGGGATCTACGGCCCAGGCTCCGAGCGAGGGTTCGTCCGGCGCTATCTGATCTCGTTCGCGCTGGCGATGGCGACCGGAGGCTGCTTCATCCTCGCCACGGTGTGCCTGGTGCTCGCGCCGTTCCTGACCATGCACCATCCAGGCGCGGCTTGGGACGTCTTCGCGTTCCTGGCCCGTTGGGGGTTGGCGGTGGGCTTCCTGACGCTCGCGGTGGGACTCTTGATCCACATCGCGCCCACGACGCGCGGGCCGTTGCCCCGGGTCAGCCTCGGCATGACGATCGTGATTGTCTGGTGGTTGATCGTTTCGGTTGGCTTCTACTTCTACCTCACCGGCCTGGCTTCCTACGGGTCGGTGTTCGGCAGCCTCGCCTCCGTGATTGTGGTGATGGCCTATCTCTATATCTCCACGACCGCGTTCCTCTTCGGAGCCCAGCTCGACGCGATCCTCCGCGCCCAGGCGACCGGGACCCTCTCTGGGATCGTCAAAGCCGAATCGCCCCACCGCCCCTCGCCACCATCGACTCACCCGAGATGACACGAAGCGACGGCAGACCGATGAACGGTGAGTCGCTGTGGCCGCGCTTGGCAGGGCTGCCGCTCGTCGTCGAGGCGTGCGAGTACGACCGCCTGCACGCCGTCCTCGCGTACGAGTTCGAGCGCGTTACGACGCATGTGCGGCTCGTCGGCGCCGGCGCCGACGGGTTGGGCGAGGACGTGTCGGTGTTCCGCGAGGACGGCACCGCGCTGCACGAGACGCGGCCCTCGCTGCCGCTCGAGGGTGAGTGGACGCTGGCGGGATTCTGCGAGCATCTCGCGGCGCTCGAGCTGTGGCCGAAGCCGCCGGAGTGGGAGGGGGCGCGGCGCTTTCGCAACTGGGCGCTCGAGTCGGCGGCGCTCGACCTCGCGCTGCGCCAGGCCGGTCGCTCGCTGCACGACGTGCTCGGACTCGAGCCGCAGCCGGTGCGGTTCGTCAACTCGCTCGGCCTGGGCAAGGTGCCTTCGATCGAGCCGGTGCGCCGGCGGCTCGCTCGCTCTCCCGGTGTCCGCTTCAAGCTCGACGCGGAGACGACCTGGGCGCCTGAGCTGGTCGAGGAGGTCGCGGCGACCGGGGCGGTCGACACGATCGACTTCAAGGGCCAGTACGGCTTCGAGGTCGAGGATCCGGAGGCGCTGGGTGCGTTGTACGACCACGTGCTCGCCGCGTTCCCGGACGCCTATCTGGAGGACCCGCACGACCGGCCCGAGATCGCGCAGCGGCTCGGCGATCACCTCGAGCGGGTGTCCTACGACTCGCCGATCCGCAGCGCCGATGACATCGGCGCGACTCCGCTCGCCGCGCGCGTCGTGAACGTCAAGCCGTCGCGGATCGGTGGTCTGCGCGCGCTGCTGGCGGTGTACGCGCGCTGCGCGCGCGAGCGGCGGCCGATGTACGGCGGTGGCATGGGCGAGCTGGGCGTGGGCCGCGGCCAGATCGAGCTGCTCGCCGCGTTGTTTCACGCCGACGCGCCCAACGACGTGGCGCCGAGCGCCTACAACGAGGACGACCCGCCGGGTGGGCTGCCGGCTAGCCCGCTGGCGCCGCGCCCCGAGGCCACCGGCTTCCGCTGGGCGGCGTAGACGCGGACCACCACGCGTCGAAGACGGCTATCGGGTCGAGATAGTCGCGCCATGGGCTCGCCGTTCACCCGCTTGGGCGACTTCACGTTCAAGAGCACGGACAAGTTCGGCAAGGACACGAACTTCCGTGGACTGACGATCTCCAACGACGTCGTCTACTACACAAAGGGTTCCGGCAGCAACGGAACCAACTCGGTGTACTTCATCGACACGACGGGCATGGCGTGCTCCTCGCCGGACGGCGTCGGCCTGCCGCAGCCGGGCGGGACGCTGCCGACGCTCAGCGGGGCGCCGGTTCCGCTCGGCTACCAGATGTGCGCCCTGAACGGATTCAACAATCTGCCGGCGAAGGGGTCGAGCGCTCCGAACATCTTCCCGTTCGGGAGCTGGTTCACCAACCCGGACGCCGCCGGGAACCCGCAGACCGTCTATGTCGCGGACGAGGGTGCCGGGAACCCGAGCAGCGGCAGCCCGTACGCCGGCGCGTCCTCGAACACGAACGCCGGTCTGGAGATGTGGTCGTTCGCGAACGGTCAGTGGAACTGCGACTACACGATCCAGGCGGGTCTGAACCTGGGCCAGCCGTCCCGGGCTACCCGAGGGGCGACAACAACCTCCCCGACGGTACCGGCGAGCCGTGGGCGCCGGCGACCGACGGCCTGCAACATCTCCGGCCAAGTCAACGGCGACGGCACCGTCACGATCTACGCCACCACCTCGACCGTCAGCGGCGGCGGCGACACCGGCGCCGACCCGAACGAGGTCGTGAAAGTCATCGACGAGGTGGGGGCGACCACTCCGGGCAGCGAGTCGTTCTCCGTGATCGCGCCGCCAAAGAACCGGGTCCGGTACGGCGGCGTCGCAGTCGTGCCTGCCAACTACGGCAGCTAAAGCGCTACGCCAGACGGACGTCTCTCCGGGTGGGTGGCGCCCGCAAGCCCACCCACCCGGGAGCGCACGTAGTCGAAAGACGATCCGCGTTCGCTGGGCGATTGCCGGCGGTTCGCCAACTCCAGCGATGCGGTGCGTTATGGCGGCCTGGATGTGACGGTCTACCAATCTGATCGTTGCCTACCGCGTCAGCGTGTAGCCGCACTCGTCACCCGTCGCTCGAACCTCAGGCTTCCGCTCTGGACACGAAACTCGACAGTCCGCGGGTCGGGCGCGTCAGCTCTCGAGAGTCGCCTCCGGTATTCATTTCGTTGATGGAGTTCTCTGTGTTGTTTCCGATCCTGACCGCGCGCCTGCGACTACGCCCGCTGGATCGCGACGACCTCGATGACCTCGCAGCGATCTATCTGCATCCGCGTGTCGCTCGGTGGATAGGTCCCCACACGCGGCAGGACGTCGAGCGCGAGATCACGCAGCAGATCGAACACCAGCAAGCCCTCGGCTGGAGCTTCTGGGGCGTCGAGGAGCGCGCCACCGGTCGCTTCATCGGCGATTGCGGCCTGCAGCCGCTGGAGCATCGTGGACCCGAAGTTGAGCTCGGCTACGACCTGCATCCCAGCGCGTGGGGGCGCGGCCTGGCGACCGAAGCGGCACGCGCGGTAATTCGCCACGCGTTCGGGCGATTGGGTATCGATCGCGTCGTCGCCGTGGTCAAGCCCGAGCACCTCGCCTCGCAGCGCGTGCTCGAGAAGGTCGGCCTGCAACCGGCCGGCACGCGCAACGCCTACGGCGAGTTGCTGCTGCTCTACGCCGCCCTCCGTCGCGGTAGTGGCGGCGGTCCGTAGCGGGCAGCCGCCACAACGCTGCTGCGTCTCGTCTCCGGAAGATCCTCATTTCGGAGGATTGTGCGACCCGCGCTGCCCGTCGATATTCGATGTATGCATCAGAAGCGAGCGCGGAGCAGGAGTCGCCGCGCCGCGTCGCCCCTCGTCGCCGTGATCTGCGGTGACCCATTGTCCGCGGCTGGTCTTCCACGTTCGGCCCGCGGTTCTGATCGTCGAGGGCTGGGAGCGCTCCCGGCGTCATGACCGGCGACACCGCTGTGGGCCTATGCAGCATCGCGAGCTGAACCCAGACCGCGTTAGGCGCGGCTATCCGACTTGCGGCCGCGGGATTGAGGGAAGTCAGCCGCATCGATCCAACTCGACCCCAACGGTCAGTTTTGCTGGGGTCAGAAGGGGGCCATTCATGGCCGATATTCGTAACAGCGCCCAAGTGAACGGCGCCGCCGAGTCAGGATCGTCGCTGTTGGAAAGAGGCTGTCCTGGGCGGGTGGTCTTGGAACGTGCCGAGGAGCTCGCACAAACTGGTAGCTGGGACTGGAATCTTGAGACCGACGAGCTCCTGTGGTCGGACAACATGTTCCGTCTGCTGGGCTTGAAGCCGGGCGAGGTCACGCCCACGCCGGCGTATGTTGCTGGACGAATACATCCCGATGACCGCGAGCGCGTGCAGCGGGAGCTCGATTCAGCCAGGCAACGCGGAACTCTGCCCGACGTCTCATATCGAATTTCGTGGCCTGATGGGACCGTGCACGTGTTGCGTTCCCTTTCGGACGCCGCGGTGAAGGGCGATGGTCGGCCATCGCGGCTGGTTGGCTCTGTCCAGGACGTGACCGAGCTCTCCGAGGCGCTGCGGCAGACAGCCGAGTCACTCAATCTGATGGAGACGCTTCAGTCTGCGGCGCCGGTGGGTTTTGCATTCGTGGACCGTGCGCTTCGCATCGTGCGCGTGAACGCGACTCTCGCTGAGGTCAGCGGTTGTGGCCCTGAGGAGCTAATCGGCCGCACGGTCGCGGAGGTGATTCCGGACCTCTGGTCGCAGATGGAAGCCGTTTATCGCCAAGTGTTAGAGACCGGGGAGCCGGTCGTCAACGTCGAGGTGGAGCGCGAGGTGCCCTCAGCCAGCGGTCAGCGCTTTTGGCTGGCGAGCTGCTACCCAGTCCGGATCGAAGACCAGGTGATCGGGATCGGGGTCGTCGTGGTCGACATCACCGAGCGTGAGGAGGCCGATCGTCTTCGCGCCGCCGTGATGGACACGATGGTGGAGGGTCTTTACGTACTAGACGGCGATGGGCGCCTGACGCTCATGAACTCGGCAGCTTCACAGATGCTCGGCTGGAGTGAGCAGGAATTGCTGGGCAAACCGGTGCACGCCGCGATCCATTTCCAGCATGCGGACGGGTCGCCGCACCCGGAGGCTGACTGCGCGCTGTTGACGGTCAGGACCGAGGGTCGGGACGTTCGCATGGCTCATGACGCGTTTACGCGCAAGGACGGCACGATCTGTCCGGTCGCCTATTCGGCAGCGCCGCTGCGGGCGGGGGCGGCGATACGTGGTGTCGTCGTTGTGTTTCGCGACACGAGCGAAGAGAACTCCGAGGCGGGGCGACGCAAGCGCGAGTTGGACCAGATCGCTTGGGTAGGTCGCATCCGGGACGCGCTCGATGAAGACAGGATGACGTTGTACTCACAACCGATCGTTCCCCTCAGCGGCGGCGAGCCAAGTCAGGAGCTGCTGTTGCGCATGGTGGGACGAAGCGGCGAGATCATCCTGCCCGGGAGCTTTCTGCCGGTCGCTGAGCGGTACGGACTGATAGCTGAGATCGACCGTTGGGTCGTCGTTCAAGCAATCCGCCTCGCCGCCCGCGGCCAGCGCTTCGAAGTGAATCTCTCGGCGGCCACGATCGGCCACCTCGACCTGCTTCCGTTGATCGAGCGAGAACTGCGCGAGGCGCACACGGATCCCGCGAACATTGTTTTCGAGATCACCGAGACAGCGCTGATGCACAACATCGAGGCGGGAGAGGTCCTTGCGCGCGGACTAACTGCGATCGGCTGCCAGCTCGCGCTCGACGACTTTGGCACCGGGTTTGGCAGCTTCACGTACCTGAAGAGGCTGCCCTTCACCTACCTGAAGGTCGACGTTGATTTCGTGCGCGACCTCGCGACCAATCGGGATAATCAACACCTCGTCAGGGCGATCGTTGGACTGGCCCGGGACTTCGGCTACGAAACGATCGCCGAGGGCGTCGAGGACGCCGAAACATTGGCGCTCGTGAAGGAATACGGCGTGAACTTCGCTCAAGGCTTCCACCTCGGCCGCCCAGCACCGATCGACCGCTCAGCTGGCGATCCGGGCGTGGAGGCCGTGTAGGGTCCGGGCGCCGTGTCGTTGGAGGGTGAGGATGTCTTTCGCGGTCCAGTAGATCGATTCGATGCGTTGGCGGATCGGCGCGAGGTTCGGGCCGCGTCCGGGCTCGCCGGTGCGACGGCGTCTGAGGATGGTGGCGTGAAGGGCGGCCGCGTCGGCTTCGAATTGGCGGCCGGCGTAGCCCTTGTCGCCGATCACCGTCAGGGGCCCGGTGCGGTTCACCCGGGCGAGTAGGCGCAGGCCGTAGAAGTAGCGGCCCGCACCAATGCCGTCAATGCACCGGGCTGCTCGGGTTCTCCGGTGAGCTGTTCGGGCGCATGGTTGCTTGCGTCGCGTCTGCACTCAGGGGGCTGACGGGCAGGTTGGTTATCGGTCCGCGGTCAGCTCGAACGCCGTCGAGGAGCATCGTCAGATAGCGCTGGTAGAGAGCCGGTTCGGTTTGGCGGGTGCGGTCCATCAGCGCCCCGAGCGCATACTGCAGGAAGACGATGTCGGAGGTGTCGAAGTCCGGGCGCAGCCTGCCCTGGTCTTGGGCGCGCTCCACGATCGCGTCGAGCAGTGGTGTGATGCGGTTGCGCGCTTCGTCGGCGCGGTCCTGTCCGAGGTGCGGGTTATTGATGATCTCGGTCAGGCCGCGGTCCGCCTGCTGGAGTTGGAGGACCTGCTCGAGGTAGGTCGTGAAGCCGTGCCACGCATCGGAGTCACGTAGCGCAGCTTCGGCGAGCGCGGCGACGCGGTCGAGACGTTGCTCGAAGAGCGCCTCGGCGACCTCCTGCTTGTTGGCGAAGCGGCGATAGGCGGTGCCGACCCCAAGGCCGGCATGGGCGGCGATGTCGTGCATCGTCGCGTCGAGGCCGCGTTCGGCGAACACATCGCTGGCAGCAGCGAGCAGCCGGTCGCGGTTGCGCTCCGCGTCACGCCGCAAGGGGCGGTCGATCGGGTCCCCAAGCGGCATGGGAATCAATTTAGCAGTAAGCGGACACACAATGTCCGTTTGGTGCTACCTTGATCCGGACACTAATTGTCCACTTACGTCGAGAAGGACTCCTCCGCATGAAGACTCAGGTACTCGTCATCACCGGCGCCGGCGGGATCGGGCAGGCGATCGCCCGCCGCCAGGGCCCCGGCAAGCACATCCTGCTCGCCGACATCAGCGACACCGCGCTCGCCTCGGCCGCCGGGGCGCTTGAGGATCTCGGCCATCGGGTCAGCGTCCAGCGTGTCGACGTCTCCTCACGCGAGTCGGTGCACGCGCTCGCTCAGGCTGCCGCCGGGCTGGGCGCCGTCGTTCAGGTCGTCCACACCGCCGGTGTCTCACCGGTGCAGGCGTCGGCGGCGACGGTGCTGGCGGTCGATCTGCTCGGCACCGCACTCGTGCTCGAGGAGTTCGGTCGCGTGATCGTGCCAGGGGGCGCGGGCATCGTGATCTCCAGCATGGCCGGCCACATGTTCCCGCCGTTTGCTCCTGAGCAGGAGCACGCGCTCGCGCACACCCCGACCGACGAGCTGCTCACCCTGCCGTTCCTCGATCCTGAGGCGATGGGCGGCGCGGCCTATGGCTACGCCAAGCGTGGCAACCACCTGCGCGTCCAGTCGCAGAGCCTGGCCTGGGGGCAGCGGCGCGCGCGCATCAACGCGATCAGCCCCGGAATCATCATCACCCCACTGGCCCGCGACGAGATGTCCGGGCCTGGAGCCGCGAACTATCAGAAGATGATCGAGACCTCCGCGAGTGGCCGCGTCGGCACACCGGACGAGGTCGCCGCTGCCGCGGCCTTCCTGCTCGGACCCGAGGCCGAGTTCATCACCGGCAGCGACCTGTTGATGGACGGCGGCGTGATCGCCGCGCTCCACGCAGATCGCTGGACCCTGGCCGCCTGAACACCAACCCGAAACGAGAGAACAGACATGGACTACACACGACTGGGCACCTCGGGCCTGAAGGTCAGCCGCATCGCACTCGGGTGCATGAGCTTCGGCATACCACGCCCGCACACGCAGTGGACGCTTGACCGAGACGCGGCTGAACCGATCTTCCTCCACGCCCTCGAGCTCGGGATCACGTTCTGGGACACCGCGAACATCTACGGCAACGGCACCTCGGAGGAGATCGTCGGCGACGCGATCCAGAAGTACACCCGCCGTGACGACATCGTGCTCGCGACCAAGCTCTTCTCCCGCATGCACCCCGGACCCGGCGGCGGCGGCCTGTCGCGCAAGGCGATCATGGAACAGATCGACGCCTCACTCACCCGCCTGGGCACCGACTACGTCGACCTCTACCAGATCCATCGCTACGACCCCGAGACACCGGTCGAGGAGACGATGGAGGCGCTGCACGACATCATCAAGGCCGGCAAGGTCCGCTATATCGGTGCCTCGTCGATGTGGGCCTGGCGGCTCGCGAAAATGCAACACGCCGCCGACGCCCACGGATGGACCCGGTTCATCTCCATGCAGGACCAATACAGCCTCCTGCAACGCGAAGAGGAGCGCGAGATGTTCGGCCTGCTCGCCGACCAGGGCATCGGGTCGATCCCGTGGAGCCCACTCGCCGCCGGCAAGGTCGCACGTCCGTGGGGCGAGCAGAGCAGCACTCGCTCGCAGACCAACCCCACCGCCGACCCCTACGGCCGCCCTCTGTTCCTATACAGCGACAAGAAGATCGTCGACGCCGTGCAACACATCGCCAAGGAGCGTGACGTGTCAATGGCGACCGTCGCGATGGCGTGGGTGCTCACGCACCGGGTCGTCGACGCCCCCATCGTCGGCGCCACCAAGCCGAAGCACCTCACCGACGCCGTCGCCGCACTCGAGCTCAAACTCACCAAGGAGGAGATCGCTTCGCTCGAAGACCCCTACACCCCGCGCGAGCCGACCTACTTCTAGCCCGGGCCAACCGTCTATCTCACGACCGTCAAGGAGTTCACATGGAATACCGCCCGCTCGGACGAACCGGCGTCCAGGTCTCACCGCTCTGCCTCGGCACGATGATGTTCGGCGCCTGGGGCAACCCCGATCACGACGACTCGATCCGCGTCATCCACGCCGCCCTAGATGCCGGGATCAACTTCGTCGACACCGCCGACGTCTACTCCGCCGGCGAATCAGAGGAGATCGTCGGCAAGGCGCTGAAGGGTCGCCGCGACGATGTCGTCCTGGCGACGAAGTTCTTCATGCCGATGGGTGAGGACCCGAACCGCCGAGGCGGCTCGCGGCGGTGGATCGTGCGGGCGGTCGAGGACTCACTTCGCCGGCTGGGGACCGATCACATCGACCTGTACCAGGTACACCGGCCGCAGCCCGGCGTCGATGTCGAGGAGACGCTCGGCGCGCTGACCGACCTCGTCCACCAGGGCAAGGTGCGCTACGTCGGCTCATCCTCCTATTCGGGCGGTCAGATCGTCGAGGCGCAGTGGGCGGCGCGCGATCGTCATCTCGAGCGGTTCCGCACCGAGCAGCCGCCCTACTCGCTGCTGGTCCGCAGTATCGAGCTCGACGTCCTCCCGACCGCCCAGCGCCACGGCATGGGGATCCTCACCTACAGCCCCCTCAGCGGGGGCTGGTTGTCCGGCAGCTGGTCAAAGGACTCCTCACCGACCTCCCCGGCTCGCCAGCGCCTCGCGAAGCGCTTCGACATGTCGCTGCCGGAGAACCAGCGGAAGCTCGACGCCGTCGAGCAGCTGCAGCAGGTCGCCGATGACGCCGACCTGTCGATGATCGAGATGGCGATCGCCTTCGTGGTCAACCACCCCGGCGTGACCTCGGCGATCATCGGCCCGCGGACCATGGAGCAGCTGGAGAGCCAACTGCCCGCCGCCAACGTCGCGCTCGATGCGGCCACGCTGGACCGCATCGACGCGATCGTCCATCCTGGCGTGACCATCAACCCCGCCGACACCAGCTACGGCGAGCACACCCTGAAACCGTCACTCCGCCGGCGCTAGACGACACACCTCCCACATCAAGAACCCCGCGCTGGTCCGAAGTTCTTAGGGGTCAATCAGGCCGGGGTCTGCGTCCTCGATGAGCGCGGCCATCGAACGTGTCGGCTTGGCTGTCCGCAGTTACGTTGAGTCGCTACGAGCGCACCACGACGAACAGACCCGTCAGATACGGCGACGCCTGGCCGTGATCGAGCAGAAGCGCGACCGGATGTTCGACGCATACGCCGCAGGCGCGATGTCCCTAGCGCAGTTCAAGCGCAAGCAAGAGCAGCTTGACGGCGAAGCCGCCAGCACGACCAATCTGCTCGAGGTCTCGATCGGAACCTATGAACGGCTCGAAGAGCTCGCCTCCACCGCGCTAGCCCTGGCAGGCAACGCTGCTGAGGCCTACGAGCAGGCTACGCCGTTGGTTCGGCGCCCTATCAACCAGGCGATCTTCACAAGACTGCTCGTCACTGAGGACGGAGTCGAGAGCGCGATCATGGCTAGGCCCTTTTCAGACCTCTATTCCGAAGCGTTCATCGAAGAGCTGGAGCAAGCTACCGCCAAGCTCAGGGGCTCGAAAAGACCAACTCCCGGCGACTTTCGTCGGCCGGGAGTTGGAATGACAAAGCAATGGCGCGCCCGGAGAGATTCGAACTCCCGACCTTCGGTTCCGTAGGACGCTCGGTCCCCCAGCGGCCACGGCCCACAAACATGAGGTCCGTTGGGGAGGCTCCTTCTGCGATGCGCTCCGAGGTCGCTGCGATCAGGAACGGTCGAAGCTCATCGAAGACGGGGACCTCTCGCACCCCGGCATCAGTCTTCGAGTCGAGCACCATGATCACCCCGACCTCGGACTCCAGATCAACTTCGCACAGTCGGAGGTTGGCGATCTCCGACCGGCGCAGACAAGCCCATGCGCCGTGGCGAACACCGGCTGGTCGGACTCATCGAGCGCCGCGATCAACACCCGCATCTCGGCGGGTGGGACGACACGCTCGCGCGGGTTGCTCCCTTCAGGGAGTCGGAGCCCATCGGTTGGGTCCACGCCGATGTCCTGACGCCGGACGACGAGATAGCTGAACAGCGCTCGCAGCGCCGTGAAGACGGTCCGGACCATCTGTCCCTGAAGCGGTTGAGGCCGCCGCGCCCGCACGGCTATCTCGCTTGCTCAGCAGCGACTCCAAGGAGATCCAAAACCGTGAGTGGCAGGAGGCCTGGCTCAGGTGGGCGATGGGCGGCGGAGGCCGATACCCGCGCTATCGCCGTGTCCGAGCCGGAAGAGTGCCCGGAGCCGAACCCAGCCGTCAACGTTACGGCCACGGCGAGCACGGTGACCTTCACTCAAAGGTGACCGCAAAGGGCCGATCCTGAGGTCGCGGTGGCGGCTCCAGGCCAGTGCGGATGGCGTAAGCCCGGATTCGAGGGTCAAGCCGAACCCAGCGCGTCCTCCTTGACCGCCGACCCCGCTGCCTAGAAGCCCGTCTGCTTGACGATGCCCCAAAAGTACGTCGAACCAGCGCGGAGGAGCTTGCGCTCATCTGTCACGCTCCGGCCGTTGTAGCGGAACCGAAGCGTCATCCGCGTGAAGTCGCCGTGCCGGACCCGGCTCGCGCGAACACTGCCCCGATAAGAATGGAAGGTGCCGCCCGCGCAGCTTGGCGTACAGTCGTTCAGCCAGATCGTCGCGGTCCCGTACGCCGTCGTGGCTCTCCAACTCTTCCAGTGGAGGAACCCGCGATGCTTGTCAATGGGTGACTTGCCAACGAAGCCGGTGCCATCGCCGGTATAGCCGATCATCGCGGGCCGCACCCTGAACGGATCATGCGCTTGCTGGGTCAGCAGCTTCGGAGGAGTCGAGGCTTGAACGCTGCCAGCCACCAGTATCAACATCACGATGCCGGTGGAGAGCGCGATGCCTGCGAGCTTGATGATCCGTGGTCCAGCCATGCCACGGAAGGTTACGATCCCAACTGCCCTCCGGCAACTCAGGAGGCGACCTAACCGGGCGGACCAGCTCGTTCAGCGCGACCCGCCTTCGCACTTGATGGGTCCAGCCACGTGGGATCGAGCTTGACACCGGTTGGCGTGTTGGTCTCGTCCGTGTCGGTCGTGTCGTGCTGTCCGTCGTAGCAACCAGCCAGGGAGTGCCGTGGAGGACCGTCTCCGACGCTCACCGCGCCGCCGTGTGCAGCCCACGGCTGTCGGAAATGTTCGGCTGTTGACCGGGCGCGGTTGACGTGGGATGCTGGCGCTTGATGGCGGGGATAGGGGATTGTCCTGGGCGGGTTCGCGGTATCTGCAACGGGTCGGCTGTCCGATCTGGTTGGCATGGCCGCCGCTAGCCACTCGAGGGCACGCAGGGGGACGGTGAGTTCTTGCGCGCGGGTGTGGGGTGGTTCGTGTGTTGGGGGCGGGACGCGTTTTCGCATGCGGGTTTGGGCGCTGATCGCCGTTCTGTTCTTCGCTTTTGGGGCTCTGCGGTTGGCGTCGTCTGTCGCGTTGCCGGGAGTGTGGAACATTGCGGCGACGCGGCATCCGGGCGTCTCGGCGCGGACGTGGGTGGGGTCTAGGTGGGGGCGGTACCAGTGGCGGCGCGCGGGGTGGTGGCGCGCGCGTTGGGCGCCGACGATTCTCGTTTGTATGCGCGGGCGATCACCGGCGGGTTCGAGTTCAGTAACGGGGCTGTAGGGGTTCGGGCGAGCTTCTCGCCTCGGGGGGCGCTGGTGCGCGCCGGCGGGGTGTCGCTTGAGCTCGGCCTTACTGGCTATGGCGATGGCAGGCGGCTTTACCGCGTTGGCTCGGTCGCGCCGAGTGGCGTCGCGGGACCGGGTGGTCTATCGGCGGGGGGTGGTGTCGGAGTGGTTTGTGAACACGCCGATGGGGTTGGAGCAGGGTTTCACGCTTGTCAGACGCCCGGTGTCGAAGGCTGCTGGCGATTGGGTGACGCTGGCGCTTGCGCGGCTGCCGGCTAGGGTGGTGGCGCGCGTGTACGACGGTGGCCGCGGCCTTGAGCTGCTGCGCGGCGGGCGTGTGCTGGTGCGCTATGCGGGCTTGTTCGCCAGCGACGCTGGCGGACGGGGTCTGTCTGCACGGGTGGGGCTGGTGGGACGACGGCTGTTGTTGCGCGTGGATGATCGTGGTGCCAGGTATCCGTTGCGGATCGATCCGTTCGTGCAGGCGGCGAAGCTGACCGCGTCAGACGGTGCCGCGAACGATTTATGGGGCTATTCGGTGGCGATCTCAGGCGACGGTTCCACGGTCGTTGCCGCGCGCCGCCAACTCCGGTCCGGGGGCGGCGTACGTGTTTGTCAGGCCCACATCAGGCTGGGCGACCGCGACCCAGTCAGCCAAGCTGACCGCCTCAGACGGCGCTGCCGGCGACGATCTTGGCCGGTCGGTGGCGGTCTCGGCGACGGCTCCACGGTCATCGCCGGCGCGCCGGGCGCGCAGATCGGCGCCAGCGCCGGCCAAGGGGCGGCGTATGTGTTCGTCAGGCCCAACGCGGGCTGGGCGAACGCGACCGAGTCGGCGAAGCTGACCGCCTCAGACGGCGCCGACAGGACCTGCTCGGCTACTCGGTGGCGGTTCTCGGGCGGCACGGTCGTCGCGGGCGCCGGCGCGCACAGCTACGGGTCAACTCCACAGGGGGCGGCGTACGTGTTCGTCAAGCCGCACTCGGCGGCTGGGCGAACGCGACCCAGTCGGCCAAGCTGACCGCCTCAGACGGCGCCGCGCAGCGATCTGTTCGGCTTCTCAGTGGCGGTCTCGGGACGGGACGACGATCATCGCCGGCGCCCCCTTCTACCTGGACGACCACCGTCCAGGGCGCGGCGTACGTGTTCGTCATGCCGACATGGCGGCTGGGCGGGCGCGACGCAGACGGCGAAGCTGACCGCCTCAGACGGCGCTGGAGGCGACCAGCTCGGCCTCTCGGTGGCGGTCTCAGGAGACGGCACGACGGTCGATCGCCGGCGCACCGACCGTTGCGAACGGCGCCAACTCGAGCCAGGGGGCGGCGTACGTGTTCGTCACGCCCACAGCAGGCTGGGCGCAGTGGCGACCGAGGCGGCCAAGCTGACCGCCTCGGACGGCGCGTCAACCGACTGCTCGGCTTCTCGGTGGCGGTCTCGGACGACGGCTCCACGGTCATTGCCGGCGCGCCGGGCGCGCATGTCGGCGCCAACGCCGCTCAGGGGGCGGCGTATGTGTTCGTCAGAGCCCGCGGCAGGCTGGGCGCAGCGACACCGAGACGGCGAAGCTGACCGCCTCAGACGGCGCGGGCGGCGACGGCCTGGGCCGCTCGGTGGCGGTGGCAGGCGACGGCTCTACGGTCATCGCTGGCGCGCCCTACGCGACCGTCGGCGCCAACGCCCAGCAGGGCGCATCGTACGTGTTCACGGGAGCGGCCTCGTCATACGCTCTCACGGTCTCGAAGGCGGGCTCCGGTGGCGGGACGGTGGCGAGCGACATCGGCGGCATCAGCTGCGGCTCGTCGTGCCAGGCAGCCTACGGCGCCGGGCAGACCGTGACCCTCACCGCGACACCCGACTCCGAGTCTGTGTTCGCCGGTTGGTCGGGTGCCGGCTGCACGGGCACTGGGGTGTGCACGGTGACGATGAGCGCGGACCAGGCCGTCACCGCCAGGTTCGATCCGGCGCCGCCAGTCTTCCTTAGGCTGGATGCCGCCTGCTACGCGGAGACCTATTCCGCCACTCCACCGGTCACGGACAAGGCTCTCAATACGCTGCCGGTGGGCGACTATTGCGCCTCGGCAACGATGTCACTCGGGTATTTCTCGGATTCGATCGGCCATTCAATGGCCGCCGCGGTTCAAAACGAAGCGCAATTCGACGCGGTGTTCTATTTCGCCGGTCATGCGGCATGCAACATCCCTGAGACTGCGCCGGGGGTGTTCGGGGGGTTTTTGAACATTCCCGCGGCCGACCCCACGGGATTGGCGGACACTTCGTTTCTTGGCGGCACCGACGGGGAGGCCTGCCTAAGCGGGTTCACCACGCCGATAGCTGACATCGAGCGGGGGCTCCCGCCGCAGCTCGCGACCTCGACACTGGTTGTCCTGCAGTCGTGTTTCAGTGCTCTGAGCCCGGACTCAGGCGAGCCAGCCGGGCACGTAGACATCGGTCGGCAGATCTGGAACGCCGGCGCGCGCACCGTAGTGGGCTTTCAGCACCTGGTGTTCTACGGCGATCCAACAGCGGGAATCTTGGGCCAAGCATGGGCAGAGGGGTTCTGGACCGCGATTGCCCAGGGCCAACCAATTGACACTGCAGTCCAACTCGGCAGCGACTTCGAATCCTTGAGCGATCCAGATCCGACCGGCACCCACGGCTACGGCTCCTGGGAGATAACCATCCTCGGGAGTACCGGCCGCTCCCAGACGCACCGATAATCCGCGGGGCTCATGCCGCTCGAAGGACAAATTCAATGCCGGATGTCCTCCAGTCGGTTCGTCGTTCCCGTCGCCTGACAAGGGTGTTGCGCCGGTTCCTGCACCACAGGCTGCGAGGGCAGCGCTCCTGGGAGGCTCAGAAGAGTGCGACCGGAACCCTCTACACGACTCGCGTCGCTGGCCTCGGAATGTTCGCGATCGACGCCGCGCGCCGACACGTGATACTCGCTGTGTTCGAGCGATCGGGCCGCAACGGGGGTCGCAGTGTGTCATTGAAAACCGCGAGGCGCGTCGCCTTCGCATTTGCGGCCAAGCACACCGGTCAAAGCCTCGCGCGCTGGCGGCTCATCCAGAACGGGGTGCGAGGCGGCTCAGCTGGCGACCGCGTGTTCAGATGGCAGGAACAGCGAGATCATGTCCCGCTGCCGTCGCACGTGGACGTCGTCATCCGACGAGACGGCAGGGTCGCGTCCTACGCAGCGTCGCTGATCAAGACCAACATCAGCCTCAAACCACGGATCTCACGGACGCGAGCCGCAACTCTCGCGCGCACCTTCCTCCATCTGCCAGCGTCAGCCCAGTCGGGGCGTCCGCGCCTCATCGTGCTAAAGCTTCCACGACACAAGCCGCTGCTTGCCTGGGTGCTGAACGTTCCACCGGCAACCAATGCGGCCCTCTCAGGTGGAACGATCGTCACGATCAACGCCAGGAGCGGAGCGGCATCAATCCTGGCCGAGTCATAACCAAATCCTCTCCACGCGATAGGCGCCACATGCATGTGCAGCCCGAAGCTGATGGTTCTCGCTCACACCGGTGACCCAGCCGGGGGCCGAGGCCAGCCCTGACGAACCCGCCGACGGTTCGGCTCGCGGGAGCGGTGCGCGGCGCAATGAGCGACCGGAGATATCTCCCATCGCCAAGCGGTAAAGGCGGGTCAGGTCGCGCGTCAATTCGGCCGGGTCAGCGCTTCTGACCTCCCTGACGTTCCTTGACCGCATCGCCACAACCCTTGGGCTAGAGGTGCGTGCATCGACGACTTCGCGATCGACGACGACCGCTAGGTCACCGACCGCGGCCACGCGACGATCGCACTCGTAGACCTTCGGAGCTGAGCACTCGATCGCTTCGGTACGGCGCGGCACGCTGCGAGGCAGCGGAGCTCGTCCAAAGAGCCTGCGCCCGGTCAGCCACGCGGCGGGCTGCGGGTTCGGACGAGTCCGGCAGCTCCGCTCAGCAGCGACGGACCGATCGTCTGGCTTCCGCGGCTGTTGATCAGTGTGCTGCTTGGCGAAGACGCTCGAGGCCGTCGAGGTGCTGGGCTCGGTTGCGGTCCTGGGGTTGGCTGATGACGCACGCTGGGTCGATGCCGGCAATGAGAGCCTGGGCCGCCGTACGCGCGTGCTTGGGCTCCGCTAACCACAGGAGGTTTCAGCATGCACTACCCGGGTCATATGCGCGACGTGTTCGCGCAGTGGGTTGAAGAAGGACAGTCGCCGCTCGCGACTGTTGAGGTTCAGTACGAGGCGCAGCATTGGCCAGCCGAGAAGGTGCTCCGTCGCATGTGGCACTGCTCGGACACGATGCTGTCGGGCCTGTGCAGTCTTGAGATGCCGCAGGCTCGTCGTACGCCCAGGCCGCTCAGCGGTTGCTACATGAGCTCATGGGGCGCGATCCATATGAGCGTCGGCGCCGAGAAAACGAGCTCATCCGGCTCGGCTAGCCATTTCCTGCGGACCTCGCTGCCAGTAGCCCTACCGTAGCCGCGGGGAAATTTCAACACCGACTACCGCCCCAATCGGGCAAAAAGGCCCCGTTTTGCTGGCTTTTTAGTGCGCCCGGAGATATTCGAAC
>CAWEGS010000005.1:0-11434 GCA_963808675.1 uncultured Solirubrobacteraceae bacterium | reverse complement strand
CGTGTCAGATCGTCGTTGCCAGGGTCCGCCCCGCCCGCTCCAGCTCCTGGCGGGTCCCGGCCTCGATCACCGCCTGGAGGTCCAGGATCCGACGGCCGAAGCTGTCGAGCTCGCAGCGGCCGCATACCGCGAAGCACGGCACGCCGGACTGCCGCGCGCGGGTGGCCACCTCGGAGACGAGCTTCCCGGCCAGGCTCTGGCGGTCGAGCCTGCCCTCGCCCGCGACCACCGCCCGGGCGGCTCGCATGCGGCGGTCGAACCCGGCGGCGTCGAGCACGAACGGGGCGCCGGCGACGAGCTCCGCGCCGAACGCGGCCCACAGCCCACCCACAGTCCGCCCGCCGCCCCCGTCATCGGCACGCCGCGCGGGTCGCGCTCCATCCGCCGCGCGAGGTCGTCCAGCCGCCGTGTTAGCCGGCGGACGGCGTCGGGGTCGGCCCCCTTCTGGGGAGCGAACACGCGCGCGGCGTCCTCGAACGGCGTGCGGACGTCGCACAGCACGACGAGCCGCGCGCCCGCAGGCCACCCCGTCGCGGATCGCCCGGATGGCGCCGGCACCGCCGTCGGTGGTGGCGCTGCCGCCGACGCCGATGTACACGATCCGCGCGCCGGCCTCGATCGCGGCGAGGATCAGCTCGCCGGTCCCGTACGTGCTCGCCGCGAACGGGTCGCGGTCGGCCTCGGGGATCAGGTCGAGGCCGCTCGCCGCCGCGGTCTCGACGATCGCCGTCTCGCCGGCGAGCCCGAACCGCGCCGCGAACTCGTGGCCGAGCGGGTCGGTCGCCCGGGCGGTGCGGGGCTCGGCACCCATCGGACCTGCGAGCGCGGCGAGCGTGCCCTCGCCGCCGTCGGCCACCGGGCACAGGTCGGCGGTCAGTCCCGCCGCGGCGACGCCGGCGCCGAGCGACTCGGCCACCTCGAGCGCCGAGAACGTGCCCTTGAACGAGTCCGGGGCGACGAGGATCGTCTCCGAGATCCCGGGAATCCGCGCCACCGCGGCAGTGTCCCGGGTGCTCGGATCAGACGGCGTGGAACTCGGAGAGCGCGGCGGCCAGCACCGGTGCCGCGACCCGGTGGAACTCGCCGGGCAGCCCGGCCACCTGGGCGTCGCCGAGCGCATCGGCCACGGCCGTCGCCGCGTGCTGCAGCCACGCGGGCGAGTCGGTGCTGTAGACGGCCAGGCCCGGAGTCGCGATGGCGGCGAGCATCTCGGTCGGGAGCGAGCTGTCGCCCATCACGTGGGCGTCGTAGACGAGCGTCGGCGCGATCCGCACGAGCCCGGCCCAGAACGGCATCTGCCGGGCCTGCTCGACGGCCTCGGGCGGCTGGCCGACGGCGTCGGTCATGAAGTACGCGACCGCGTCCTCGTTGCGGTCGGTGCTCGTCAGCTCGACGAGCGTCTCGATGTAACGGGGCGGGGCCGGCGGGGCGCCCTTGACGCGGTACGGCGGCTCCATCACCGAGAACCGCGGGACGGGCAGACCCGCCGCCACGGCGCGCATGACGAGCGCGCCGCCGGAAGACATGCCGTGCAGCCGCGCCTGGCCGCCGACCGCCTCGGTCACGGCGGCGAGGTCCTCGATCTCGCGCTCGACCGCGTACTCGGCGCTGTCGCCGCTGTCGCCGCGGCCGCGGCGGTCGTAGCAGACGGTGGTGAACCGCCCGGCCAGCTCGGCGGCGAGGTCGGCCTGGGCGGTGCGGTCGTTGAAGGCGCCGCCGACGAACACCAACGGGTCGCCGGTGCCGCGCTGGACGTAGGCGATCCGGGTGCCGTCCGGGGAGGTGACTGTCTGGAACTCGTTCATGCCCCTACAGACCGCTCAGGACGGGCGAACTCATCGCCGTTCACGACTGCATCTGGCCGAGCAGGCACTCGCGCGGCGGCTTGTCCTCGCGCCAGCGCAGGATCTTCGTGCCATGCCGGATGCGGCCGCCGCTCGAGTGGTCGAACGTCACCTCCACGACGAGCTCGGGCCGCAGCTCGATCCACTCGAGGTCCTTCTCGTTCTTCCATCGGCTCGGATCGCCGTGCCCGCGCTGGCCGGTCTCGTACGGCGCGAGCCGCGTCACCAGCGCGCGCTTCTCGGCCGCGCGCAGCCCGGAGGAGTGCCCGACGACGTGCAGCTTGCCGCCCTCGTCGTACAGGCCGAGGATCAGCGAGCCGACGGTCCCCTCCTCCTTGCCGGGGCGATAGCCGGCGACGACCGCGTCGATCGTCCGCACGCGCTTGACCTTGACCATCCCGACTCGCTGGCCGGGGCGGTACGGCGCGCGCACATCCTTGGCGACGACGCCCTCGCCGCTGCAGCAGCCACGGCTCGGCCTCGGCGCGCTCGCGCGTGAGCGGGGTGACGTCGATCGCGCTGCCGGCGAGCTGCTCGAGTGCCTCACGGCGCTCCGCGAACGGCAGCCCGAGCAGCTCCTCGTCATCGCGGGCGAGGAGGTCGAAGGCGATGTAGCGAGCCGGCGTCTCCTCGGCGAGCATCGCGATTCGCGACGCGGCCGGGTGGATCCGCTGCTGGAGCGCGCCGAAGTCCTGGCCGCCGTCGGGGTCGTCGATCACGATCTCGCCGTCGAGCACGTAGCGCCCGGCCGGAAACTCGAGCTCGGGGAAGTAGCGGGAGAGCGGCTTGCCGCCGCGAGACTGGATCGTGCACTCGTCGCCGTCGACGAACGCGATCGCGCGGAACCCGTCGTACTTGGGCTCGTAGGCCCACTGCTCGCCCTCGGGCAGCTCCGGCTTGCCGCGGGCGAGCTGGGGCTCGATCGGGGGCTTGAGCGGCAGGGTCACGACCCCGGAGCATATCCACGGCGCTCCGGGCCGCGAACGCGGCCGGTACGATCAGACGCATGGCAGCGGCGCACGCCACCGTCGCCGAGGAGGACTACCTCCAGACCCTGTTCTGGCTGTTCGAGGCCGGGCTGCCGATGACCGGCGCCAACCTCGCCCGGGCGATGCAGCTGTCGGCACCGACCGTGCACGAGATGCTCGGCCGGCTCGAGCGCGACGGCTACGTCGCGCGCGACGCAGGACCGGATGATCAGCTTCACCGACTCCGGCCGCGAGCACGCCGAGCGGATCGTCAGCCGCCACCGGATGATCGAGCGCTTCCTCACCGACGTCGTCGGCGTCCCGTGGGACGACGTCCACGAGGAGGCCGAGCACCTCGAGCACGCGATGACGCCGCGCTTCGAGGCGTACGTCCGCTCCGCCGTCGGCGACGCCGCCACCTGCCCGCACGGCCACCCGATCAAGGTCGGCGAGCGGATCGACGGCGTGCCGCTGGCCGACTGCGAGCCCGGCGCCAAGGTGATGATCCTGCGGCTCGAGAACGAGGCCGAGGACCTCCTGCACTACCTCAAGGACGCCGGGATCGAGCCCGGGCTCGAGGGCGAGGTGGCCGCCAACGACGGCGAGACGGTGACCGTGACCGCCGCCGGTCGCCAGTCGACGTGACGGTCAGCGTCGCCGAGACCGTGTCGGTGCTCGCCGACCCCTCGCCGCCGCCGCGGATCGCGCTGCCCGAGCAGCTCGTCCTCGGGCGCGAGCGCTACGGGCGCTAGTCCCGGCGGGAGCCGCTACTGCTCGTCCGGGGCGGAGGGTGCCGGGAGCGCGCGCCGGCCGGTCAGCCAGCGGCGCAGCTGGGCGTAGACCGCCGGGTGGGCGAGCAGGTCCATGTGGTCGACGCCGCCGACGTGGGCGTAGTTCTCGACGGGGAAGCGCAGCCGCTCGCCGCGCCCGCCGTGCGCCCAGGCGCTCGAGCGGAGCACGAGCATGTCGCCGACGAGCCGGCCGAGCGGCGCCTGCGGTCGCGGGCGACCGACGCCGAGACGAAGTAGTGGTTGGCCGAGCGCAGGAACGGGACCTCGCTCCCGGTGCGCAGGAGGAACGCCTGCGGGTCGTGCTCGCGCCAGTCCTCGTCGACGACATAGCCGCGGCCGAGGTCCTTGATGCCGGCGCTGCGGCGGTCGAGCAGCGCCGCCAATGCGCGGCGTCTCCGGGCCCGGACGAGCAGCGCGGCACGCCGCTTGGACGACGCGCTCGAGCGGCGCGCCGCGATGCGGGGAGCCGAGCGTGAAGACGTGGCGGACGCGCCCCGCAAACGGTCCGTCGGCCGTGGTAGTGGCAGGCGCTGCGGGCGACGAGGCCGCCCATCGAGTGGCCGATCAGGGCGATCTCCCGCACCGGCACCGGCCATGCGCGGCGAGCCGCGTCGAGCAGCTCGCCGAGGGCGCGGCCGTTCGCGGAGATGTGGCGGCCGCTGTTGTAGCGCACGTAGAGCGGCGTGTAGCCGAGCTCGGCCGCCAGCCGCTCGCCGTACGACGGTCGTCGTCGCGTCAGCCACGCCTCCTCGGTCTCGCCGAGGCCGTGGAGGAACACCGCGAGGCGTCCGGTCGGGTCGCGGGAACGCCGCTCGAATCGCATCGGCAGTGCGAGCGTCGACTCGCGGCGCGCTGCGGAGCGTCATCGCCGCGCGAGCGCGTTGCCGCGCCGCTCGAGCTCGTCGCCGAAGTCCCGCTGAGCACGCCGATGCGCCGTCCGCCGGGCGTGGAACCGAGCGTCGACGCGGTCCGCGCGGAGGCTGCCAGCGCTCCGCCGGCCCGCGCGCGAGCGAGCGCTCGACCGACGCGCGTACACGCCGCTCGGCGATCGCGTCGTGGACGACCCGGACCGGCGCCGCTGCAGGTCCGAGCGCGGCGAACACGCGCCGGGCGATCCCGCGGTGCACGTCGCGGACGTTGGTCGCCGACGGCGCTCAGCGCCTCGCCGGCGAGATCCCCGAGGGCGCGCGCCTCGTCAGGCCGCATCCGCGCTGGCGCCGGCCGCCGGCGCGAGCTCGGCGTAGGCCTCGGCCAGGCGTCCGATCCCGTCCTCGATCTCGGCCGGGGTCACGCCCGAGTACGCGAGGCGCAGGCTCGACTCGCCGCCCTCGAGCACGAAGTCGGTGCCCTTGACGAACTGGACCGAGCGCGCGGCCGCCGCGGTCGAACAGCGCCGCCGACGTCGGTCCCCCGGGGCAGATCGACCCACAGGAAGTAGCCGCCCTGCGGCGCGACGAAGCGGGCGTCGGGGAGCTCGCGCGCGCAGCGCCTCGCACAGCGTCTGCGCGCGCTCGCCGAGCGCCGCCTTGACCGTCTCGATCGAGCGCTCGAGCGCGCCGGAGACGGCAGAACTCGTAGACGATCGACTGCGAGACCATGCTCGGCGAGATGTACGTGCTCGTCGCGCGCTTGGCGATCTGCGCGATCAGCTCCTCGGGCCCGACGAGGTAGCCGACGCGGATCCCGGGGCACACGGTCTTCGAGAACGACGACGCGTAGACGACGTGTCTCCGGGTCCATCGAGACCATCGTCGGCGAGCGTGCCGCCCTCGAACCGCAGCGCCACGTACGGGTCGTCCTCGAACACGGTGAACTCGTGGGCGCGGCGCGAGCTCGAGCAGCCGCTCGCGCTTGCTCGCCGGACAGCGTGTAGCCGGCGGGGTTCTGGAAGTTGGGGATGATGTGGGCGAGCTTCGGCCGCGCGCCGGCGGCGAGCACGCGCTCGACCGCGGCGACGTCGATCCCGTCGGGCTCGAGCTCGACCGCGCGGACGTCGGCGCCCGCGGGCGCGGAGCGACAGCAGCGTGCGGTCATACGTCGGGCGCTCGACGATCACCGAGTCGCCCGGCTCGACGAGCACGTCGAACAGGAACGCGTCGGCCTGCATCGAGCCGTTGGTGACGAGCACTCGCTCGGGCGCGACCCCGTGCTGCTCGGCGATCCAGGCGCGCAGCGGCGGGTAGCCGATCGAGGTGCCGTACCCGGTGACGCCGCCGGGGTCGTTGGTGAAGGCGCGCTGCGCGGCCGCCCTTGAGGCCCTCGACGTCGACGATGTCGAGCGACGGCGCGCCGCGAGCGAACGAGATCGGCTTGGCCATGGCCTAAGACTAAGCGATGCCCGGCGTCCGCCGCCAGGCGGTCTCAGCGTTCGAGCTCGACGTCGATCACGGCGCGATCGGCGCCCTCGTAGCCCCGCACCGCGGCCGCCGCGCACGCCGCGCAGGCCGGCCAGCTCGCGCTCGAACGAGCGCACCTCGTCGAGGGTGCGAAACGGCCCTGCAGAGACGGTCAATTCGTCCGCCGGCGCCGGGGTGGCGGGGGCGCCGCGGGTGGCGGGGGTGGCGTGGCGACCTGGCCGACCGCCCGCTCGAACGCGCTGAGCACGTCGCGCAGCGAGTCGAGCAGGTCCGCCTGAAGCTCGACGAGCTCCCCGATCCGCAGCGCGAGGGTGCCCCCGGCTGGGGGCGGCGCCGTCCGCGGAGCCCTGAGGAGCACGCCCTCGAGCGGGCCCGAGCGGCCGCCGGACGCGAACGGCGAGCCGGGGCGCTTCGAGCTCGCCGGGCTCTTCGGGATCCGTGGGCTCGCGGGGCTCTCCGGGCTCTCCGGGCTTGCGTTCGGCGCCTCGATGGCGTCCGCGTCCGCAGGCGACCCGTCCTCGGTCGCCCCCAAGTCCGCCTGAATGTCGCGGAGCTTGCGGTCGATCTCGGAGAGCCGGGTGCCAAAGTGCTCATCCTGGCGATCGCGCTCGGACATCGGGAATCCAGAACGAGCGTACAGGCCGCGCCAGCGGCAGTCCCCGTCCTGAACCTCTGGGCATGCACGCAATCGTCTTCGAGCGCAACGGCGGACCCGAGGTTCTCGAGCGGCACGGAGGTCCCCGACCCGGTGCCCCGCGAGGGCGAGGTCCTCGTCCGGGTCGAGGCGGCGGGGGTCAACTTTCGCGACGTGTACGAGCGCGAGGGCCGCGGCTACGGCTCGCAGCCGCCGGCGATCATCGGCGTGGAGGGCGCAGGCACAGTCGTCGAGAGCGGCGAGCGCGTGGCCTGGTCGCACGTCGCCGGCAGCTACGCCGAGCTGGTGGCCGCCCCCCGCACGCAGCTCGTGCCCGTCCCCGAGGGAGTGAGCTCCGAGCAGGCCGCGGCCGCGCTCCTGCAGGGGATGACCGCCCACTTCCTGGCCTCGGACTCCTACCCGGTCCAGGAGGGCGACTGGGTGATCGTGCACGCGGCGGCCGGCGGCGTCGGGCTGCTGCTCACCCAGCTGGTCAGGCTGCGGGGCGGGCACGTGATCGCCACCACCTCGACCGAGGAGAAGGCCGCGCTGGCCCGCGAGGCGGGCGCCGAGCACACGATCGGCTACGACGGCTTCGCCGAGCGGGCACAGGAGCTGAGCGCCGACAACATCGCGGCCGTGTACGACGGCATCGGCAACACGACCTTCTACGAGGGTCTCGACGCGCTGGCTCCGACCGGTCGCCTGATCCTGTACGGCGCGGCCAGCGGCCAGCCCGAGCCGCTGCACCTTCCCAGGCTCGCGGCCGCCGGCTCCCTGTACGTCCAGCGGCCCACGCTCCAGACCTACACCCGGACCCCCGAGCTCCTGCACGAGCGCGCCGGAGCGCTGTTCGACCTGATCGGCGCGGGCCGGCTCTCGGTGCGGATCGGCGCGCGCTACCCGCTCACCGAGGCGCGCCGGGCCCACGAGGACCTCGAGGGCCGCCGGACGACCGGCAAGCTGCTGCTGCTTCCGTAGGCCCGTCGTCGCTCGGCTACGCGGTCGCGCCGAGCAGCGCCACGGCAGCCTCGGCGACCTCGGTCGGGGTCCGACCGACGCGGACGCCCTTGGCCTCGAGCGCCTCGGCCTTGGCGGCGGCGGTGCCTCGTGAGCCCGAGACGATCGCGCCCGCGTGGCCCATCGTCTTGCCAGGCGGGGCGGTGAAGCCGGCGATGTAGGCGACGACGGGCTTCGTGACGTGGGCGGCGATGTACTCGGCCGCCTGCTCCTCGGCGTCGCCGCCGATCTCGCCGCACATGACGATCAGCTCGGTCTCGGGGTCGTCCTGGAAGCGGGCGATGACGTCGATGAAGTCGGTGCCCGGGACGGGGTCGCCGCCGATGCCGACGATCGTCGAGTTGCCGAAGCCGCGCTGCGCCAGCACGTTGCCGATCTGGTAGGTCAGCGTGCCCGAGCGTGACACGACGCCGACGTTGCCCTCGCGGAAGAAGCTGGCCGGGATGATCCCGACGTTGGCCTTGCCTGGCGAGAGGACGCCCGGGCAGTTCGGCCCGATCAGTCGCGAGCGACCGTTCTTCTTGAAGCACCTGGAAGACGCGCAGCTCGTCGTGGGCCGGGATGCCCTCGGTGATCGCGATGATCAGCTCGATCCCGGCGTCCTCGGCCTCGAGGATCGAGTCGGCCGCGAACCGCGGCGGGACGAAGATCATCGCCGTGTTGGCGCCGGTCCGGTCGACCGCGTCGTGGAAGGTGTTGAACACCGGGATGCCATCGACGTCCTGGCCGCCCTTGCCGGGGGTGACGCCGCCGACGACCTGGGTGCCGTACTCGCGGTTGCGCAGCGAGTGGAACGTGCCCTCGCGCCCGGTGATCCCGGACACGCACAGCTTCGTCTCGGTGCCGACGAGGATGCTCATGCAGCGCTGCGAGCTCCACGACCTTCTGGGCCGCGCCGTCCATCGTCGACTCGGCGTGCACGTTCGGCAGCGCCGCCTCGGCGAGCAGCTTGCGGCCCTCGACGTCGTTGGTCCCGTCGAGGCGGACGACGAACGGCACGGTCGGGCTGATCTGGTCGAACGCCTCGATCAGGCCGCGGGCGACCTCGTCGCAGCGCGTGATCCCGCCGAAGATGTTGAACAGGACGGCCTTGACCTTCGGGTTCGGAGAGGATCACCTCGACCGCCTGGGTGATCGCCTCCGCCTTCGAGCCGCCGCCGGCGTCGAGGAAGTTGGCCGGCGAGCCGCCCGCCTGGGCGACGACGTCGAGCGTCGACATCACGAGCCCGGCGCCGTTGCCGAGGATCCCGATGTCGCCGTCGAGCTTGACGTAGGTGAGGCCGCGCTCCTTGGCCATCCGCTCCTGCGGATCCTCGGCCGAGACATCGCGCAGCGCCGCGTTCTCGGGATGGCGGTACAGCGCGTTGTCGTCGAGCGTGACCTTCGCGTCGAGCGCCTTGACCTCGCGCTCCGGCGTGACGATCAGCGGGTTGACCTCGACGAGCGTCGCCTCCTCGGCGATGAACGTCGTGTACAGCTTGGCGAGCATCGCGCCGACCGGCCGCACGACGTCCCCGTCGACCCCGGCCTCGAACGCGAGCCGGCGGCCGTGGAAGTCCTGGAAGCCGAGCAGCGGGTCGACGTGCAGGCGGGCGATCGCGTCCGGGTCGGAGTCGGCGACCTCCTCGATGTCCATCCCGCCCTTGGTCGAGAGCATGATCAGCGGCGCCTTCGCCGAGCGGTCGAAGATCACCGAGGCGTAGTACTCCGAGGCGATCTCCGACGCGCCCTCGACCCACACCTCGTGGACGGTCAGCCCGCGGATGTCCATCCCGAGGATCGCCTTGGCGTGCTCCTCGGCCTCGGCGCGGTCCTTCGCGAGCTTGATCCCGCCGGCCTTGCCGCGCCCGCCGATCTGGACCTGGGCCTTGATCACGCACGGGTAGCCGATCTCGTCGGCGGCGTCGACGGCCTCCTCGACCGTGCTCGCGGGCCGGCCGCTCGGGCACCGGGACGCCGTGGCGCGCGAACAGCTGCTTGCCCTGATACTCGAGCAGATCCATTCGGGGGCAACTGTAGTTGGTCGGCGTGCGGCGCGACCTCCGGGCCGTGCGGGGCTGATCGCTCGCCAGCGGGCTGAGCGCATCGCATGGAGAGCCGCCTCATGGCATCATCCGCGCCCATGGCGATTCCCAAGCAAATCTCATTTGTCACGTTCGACGTCTACGGCACCCTGATCGACTGGGAGACCGGAGCCTTCGACGCCTTCACCAAGGAGGCCGAGCGCGACGGGTTCACGATCGAGCGCGACGAGCTGATCCCGCTGTTCCACGAGATCCAGCAGAAGATCCAGGCCGGCTCCTACGAGCTCTACGCGGAGGTGCTGCGGCGGACCGCGGTCGAGATCTCCAAGCAGCTCGGGTGGCCGCTCGAGCCGTCGCGCTCGGGCTTCCTGCCCGACTCGGTGCAGCGCTGGCCGCCGTTCAAGGAGACGAACTCGGTGCTCGCGAAGATCGCCAAGAAGCACAAGATCGGCCTGATCTCGAACATCGACGACAAGCTGCTCGGCCAGACCCGCCGGCACATGCCGCTCGACTTCGACCTCGTCGTCACCGCCCAGCAGGTGCGCTCCTACAAGCCCGATCCGGCGCACTTCACCGAGTGCGAGCGGCGGATCGGCGGCAAGAAGGGCTGGGTCCACGTCGCCGCCAGCTACTACCACGACGTCGAGCCGTGCCTGAAGAAGAAGGTCCCGGTGATCTGGGTCAACCGTCACAAGCAGGCAGCTCGAGCCGGGCAGAAGAAGCCCGACGCCGAGGTCGGCGACGCTGCGCGAGGCGGCGAAGCTGATCGGCATCGTCCTGACCGACGGCCGCCGCGTCGATGCGCGTGCTCGCGCTCCACGCCGACGTGATCGTCTTCGTCAGCCGGGTGTGGCAGACGACCTGCACCGCGGTCCGCGCCGGCGAGGAGGGGTTCCTGATCGACTCGCCGGTGTTCCCGGACGAGCTCGAGGCGCTCGCCGGGGTGCTCGAGCAGGCCGGGTTCCCGGTCTCCGGGCTGCTCGCCACGCACGGCGACTGGGACCACCTGCTCGGCCGGCTCGCGTTCCCGGAGGCGGCGCTCGGGTGCGCGGAGAGCGACCGCCGCAGCGGCTGGCCGGCGCGAGCCGGCGAGCGCCCAGCGGGAGCTGCGGCGCTTCGACGAGGAGCACTACGTCGAGCGGACGCGGCCCGCTGGCGCTGGCCGGGCATCCAGTCGCTGCCGGTGCCGGGCAAGCTGTCGGTCGGCGCCGAGCGCGAGCTCGAGCTCCATCCCGCCGCCGGGCACACCGCCGACGGGATGGCGATTCGTGATCCCGTGGGCGCGGGTGCTCGTGACGCGGCGACTACCTCTCGCCGGTCGAGATCCCGATGATCTCGCCCGGCGGGTCGCTCGACGCCTACCTGGCGACGCTCGAGCGCCTCGCAGCCGCTCGCCGAGCACGCCGAGACGGTGATCCCCGGCCATGGCGGACCGCTGCCCGCGGCCGACGCCGGCCGGTGCTCGAGAAGACCTCGCCTACCTCGAGGCGCTCGGCGAGCGGGCGGCGAGCGGCGCTGCCCGCCGGACGGCGCACCGGCGAGCAGCAGCGGATCCACGCCGAGAACGCCGAGCGCGTGGCCTGACGCACGGACGGCCCGCCGGGCGGTGTGCCGGGCGGGCCGTCGCAGCCTGCGGTCTGTGAACGTCGGGTCAGCCGGCGCTTGACAGTCACCTTCGAGGTCGAGGACTTCCCCGACTTCGGGTTGAACGTGCACGGATCGTCACCGGCTGACCGGCGTTGGGGCCGGTCAGGAACGCCTTGCCGGCGCTGCGCAGCCACCCGCTGGTGTGCGTG
>CAWEGS010000004.1:0-155852 GCA_963808675.1 uncultured Solirubrobacteraceae bacterium | reverse complement strand
GCCTTCGAGCCACGCGGCCTCGGCTCGCGCCGCCGCGGCCGGCGCGAGCAGCTCGATGTCGTCGGCTCAAGGTCGCGATCTCCCGCGCCTCGTCGAGCAGCGGCCAGCGCCCGGATCGCCACGCCGGGCGCGCACGAGCGCGAGGACGACGAGCGCGTCGGAGCGCGGGCCGATCACCTGATCGCGCGGGCCGTCGAGCAGCCATGGGCGGTGGTCGCCGCCTCGTCCCAGCGCCGAGTGCCAGCTCGACGAGCGCGCGCGTGCCGACGAGACACTTGAGCCACGCCTCGAGTCCGAGCTGCTGCGTGTAGTCGATCCCGCGCTCGAGCACATCGAGCGCTTCGGCTCCATCTGCCGACTACGTGAGGGTGCAGCCGAGGTTGATGTACGCCCGCCCGGCATCGGCGCCGAGGTGCGCCTGGCGCGCGAGCTCGAGGCTGCGCTCGAGCTTCGCCTGCCCGGCAGGATCGCCGTTCAGCATTTCGGTCGTGCCGACGTTGTTGAGTGCATGGACCAGCGCCTGGGTGTCGTCGACCTCGCTCGGCGAGCGCGATCGCCTTTGCGCCCCAGTCGAGCGTTGGCGCGGGTCGTCGGCGACATCGACAGGCCGGCGAGGGCGCTGTACGCGCGGGCGAGCTCGCGACCGGGCGGCGCCTGCTCGAGCACCCGGACCGCCTCGACGCGCGGTCGCGAGCCCCTCGTGCGCCCGGCCGATGCACGCGAGCAGCCGCGCTCGCAGGCGGATGTCGTCGCCCTCCTTGACGACGTCGCCGCGGCGCCGGTGGATCGCGATCGCCTCGTCGATCGCGTCGACCGCCTCGCTGCGCATGTCGGACAGGTACGCGTGATCCGCGAACCGCTCGAGCAGCTCGGCGCGCGCCGCGGGCGCGATCCCGCCGGCAAACCGCAGCGCCCGCCAGTAGTGGTGCTGGGCCTCGCGCGGCGAGCCAAGCGCCGCCGCCTGCTCGCCGGCCGCCGGCGCGTAGCGGAGCACCGCCGGGCCGTCGCCCGCGGCCTCGGCGTGGTGAGCGAGGCGCGTCGAGGTCGGGCGCGCCGAGCGCGGGATCGGCGAGCGCGGCCAGCGCCCGGCGGTGGAGCGCGACAGCGCGGTCGGGCGGGAGCGATTCCTCGACGGCCATCCGGGCGAGCTCGTGGCGGAAGACGACCCCGTCTGCCTCCGCGCGCAGCACGCCCGAGCGCAAGCACTCGTCGAGCGCCCCGAGCGCCCCGTCGGTCAGCGCCTCGAGCAGCCACACCTCAGCCCGCTGCGGCACGACCGCGACCGCCTCGAGCAGCCCGCGGGCCTCAGGCGACAGCCGCGCGACCCGCGCATGCACGGCGTCACGGACCGTGTCCGGCACCCAGCGTGGTCCCGGCCGCGAGCGTCTCGGTCACGAAGAACGGGTTCCCGGCTGTCCGCTCGAACAACTCGCCGGCGTCGAGCCCCGACCGGCCGCGAGCTCCCCGACCGCCTCGCGCGACAAGCCGCCCAGCTCCAGCCGAGTGACCGCTGCCGTCGGCCAGCTCGCCGAGCACGATCCGCACCGGATGGTCGCGATGGAGTTGGTCGCTGCGGTAGCTGAGCACCAGCAGGAAACCGGACGCCTGCGCCCGGCGAGCGAGCAGCCGCACAACGTCGAGCGTCGCCTCGTCGGCCCAGTGGATGTCCTCGACGATCAGCGCCGGCGGGGCGATCGCGCCGAGCTCCTCGGCAAACGCGAGCGCGATATCGAACGGTCTGGCCTCGCCGGAGACAAGCGTCCTCGGCTCGCCGCCGAGCTCGGCCGCCGGCTCGAGCAGCGGTCCCAGCGGCCGCGGGGTGAACAGCGGATCGCACGTGCCCCACAGCGTCGTGAACCGGCGGGGCACCTCGTCGCAGAACCGGCGAAGCAGAGCGGTCTTGCCGATCCCGGCCTCGCCGAAGACGAGCACGACCCGCCCCCGGCCACGCGCCGCCAGCTCGGCGGCGCATCCATGCAGCACGCCCAGTTCATCAGCCCGTTCCAGCAGCACCGGATCCACGCCATCATGATCGCCGCTGCGGGCCGCCGCTTCAATCTCCATGCGGGGACGCTACGGTCGCGAAGCTCCCCGGACATCGGGAAGCCTCCCCATCTTGATCACGCCGACGGCGTCGCGCAGATGGTTTGCCCACCGTCGTCGGCCGTGAGCGCTAGACTCCGTCTACGGGTCGGGCGTCCGCTCGGCCAAAGCAGTGCCAGCGTTTTCGCAGTTGTTGCCCTGAGCACCCTCCGCGTTTCGCAGCGCACATACCCCGGAGGCAACAACAAAATGGCCACAGGAACTGTGAAGTGGTTCAGCGACGACAAGGGCTTCGGATTCATCACGCCAGATGACTCCGGCAAGGATCTGTTCGTCCATCACAGCGCGATCGAGGGCAGCGGCTTCAAGTCGCTGGCCGAGGGCGCGAAGGTGAGCTACGACGCCGAGCAGGGCCCCAAGGGCCCGGCGGCCGCGAACGTTCGCGCGCTGTAGGTCGGCAAGGTCGATCGACAACGGGGGCCCGTCCGCGGGCCCCCATTCCGCGCGCGCCGGCAACCTGCGCGACAGTCCGACACGAGGAGGAACCCGCATGGCCTCAAGTGGCAAACGGAAAACCACGATGGCGAAGCTCACCCGCGAGAGAAAGCTCCAGGAGCGTCGACTGGACAAGCAGGCCCGCAAGGAAGCACGCAAGAACGCGTCCGCAGATCACGCTGACCAGTCCGGCGACGGACTCACCGCCGACCTCGGCGAGCCTGGCGAGTCGGGGGCGGAGCAGGACGATCTCGAGCCCGTCGTGCAGGTCGCCCGGGACGCATGACGAGGGCCCGCCGTGGCGGGCCCTGAGCCGCAACGTTCGTACCGGCGCTCACACGGCGGTCGGTAAGTGCAGGTGGCTCCTGCTCTCGTCGTGCGGCCAGCGCACGGTGACCGCCTTGGCGCGGGTGTAGAACCGAACGCCCTCGGAGCCGTGGATGTGATGGTCGCCGAACAGCGAGTTCTTCCACCCGCCGAATGAGTAGTAGGCCATCGGGACGGGGATCGGAACGTTGACTCCGATCATGCCAACGTGCACCTCTCGCTGGAACCGGCGAGCCGCCTCGCCACTGGACGTGAACACCGCCGTCCCGTTGGCGAACGGGTTGTCGTTGATGAGGTCGATCGCGGCGTCAAGCGTGTCGACACGCACCACCCCGAGCACCGGGCCGAAGATCTCGTCTCGGTAGATCGACATGTCGACATCGACCCGGTCGAACAGGGTGGGGTCCGATGAAGCCCCAGCTCACCGGCTGCGCGGCGCGATCGCTCATCCGCCTGTGCCCCCGGTGCCGGCTCTGTGGTGTCGGTCGCTCATGAGAAGGACAGCTGCTCCAGTGTCGGGCCGGCGGCCGACACCGCGCAACGGCCATGGTAGGAGAAGCAGCATCACGCGCCTGCACGAAGTGTGCAGGCGCGTGACAGCCTCACCGGCCGCGCACCCGCCGGCGCGCGGCCGCTGAGGAACTGACGTTTCCCGACAGCTCCGGGCCGCCGGCTCCCGGCTCAGCCGAGATGCGCCGGCAGCGCCGGGGCCCGGACCACCCGGGGAGTCGCAATGCTGTTGCCCGACGGGCTGCTGATCAGCGACCCGTTGACCGACCCGTCGTAGAACGACGTGTTCGCATTGCTCGTGTAGTCAGAGCACTGAATCTTCACGGGCTGACCGGCCGGCAGCCAGAGCGTGGCGCTGATCGGAAGGGTCTCATAGGTCTGGTTGGCGACCGGGCCGACGGTCGTGTAGGCGCCCGAGCCGTTGGCGAGGCAGGCGACGGAATCGCCCTGGGCCACGAACAGCATGATGCTGCCGTTGACGTAGTAGGTGCCAGACGTGGGCGCCCCCGGGGTCTGCATGACGGTCATCAGCGTTTGGGGCTGGTTGAGGGTGACTGGGGTGGCGCTGGTATCGGACACGCCGGCCGAGGTGCCGGCCGGCCCCTGCGGACCCTGCGGCCCCTGCGGACCCTGCGGCCCCTGCGGACCGGGCGCCCCCTTCGGACCCTCCGCCCCCTTCGGACCGACCGGGCCAATCGGGCCCGCCGGACCCGCGGGGCCGGCCGGGCCCGTCTGGTTCCAGTTCAGGCTGATCGTCGTGCTTGGGCAATTGGGCGTCGTGGCGGAGTCGATGACCCGCAGCGTGCCACCGGTCTTGAGGTAACAGCCGTGGATCACGCCGTTCCCATCGGGGATCGAGGCGTAGCTGACCCCGGCCGCAGCCAGGGCGAGCACCGCGACCGCCGCGACGGTCCGTCCGGCCCGGCGCAGCCGCGGGCGGCGGGACGATCCTGGCGTGTGGGAATTGTGTGTCATTGAAATGCCCCTCCGCGAGTGGGAAGACGAGATGGCTCTGATCATGGGGCTAAAGCCGCCTCCCCACATCGGGCAAACGACCAGACTTCGCGCATGGCAGGTCTTTAGTCCGCTGTAGGGCCTCGGCACGGACCTTGGTGTGCGATCGCGGCTTGCGGTGCGATCGCGGGCTTCGCGTCAGCTGACCGCGACCAGCCCCAGCGTGTGGGCGCGTCCGGCCGCGTCGACGCGTCGCTTGGCCCCGAGCTTGCGCAGGATGTTCGACACGTGCACGCCCGCCGTGCTGGTGCTGATGTACAGATCGGCGGCGATCTCCCGGTTGGTGTGGCCCTTGATCAACCGTTCGAGGACGGCCAGCTCTCTCGGGGTGAGGATCGGCGCGCTCGTGTCGGCCGATGCGGGCGCCCGGACCATCACGCCGGCGGCCGCCTCGGCGGCGACATCGAGCGCGTGGTCGAGATGCCAGCCTCGTCCGGCAGCCCAAGCCGAGGCCAGTCGCTCCTGGCCGAGCTCGCGGCGTACGCGCTCGACCCCGGCAGTGTGATCGGCCGCCTCGGCGGGCGGGACCGGCGCTCCCAGCCGCTGACGGGTGGCCTCGGCGAAGGCGAGCAGCTCGGCCGCGCGCAGTGGGTCGCTCCGGACGATCAACGATCCGCCGATCTCCTCGAGCACGCTGGCCAGGCGCCAGCGGTCACCGAGCTGGCCGTGGACGATGAGAGCGTCCCTGAGCATCGGCGCGAGCTCGCTGGGGGCCCGGCCGGCGCGCCGCCCGACGATCGCGAGCTCGTGCAGCGACCACGCGATGCCCTCCTGGAACCCGAGACGAGTGGCGATCGCGAGTGCCTCCCGCAGCCGTCCTCGAGCCAGCTCGAGGTCCGCGCCGTACAGAGCAGCCGCGCCGAGGTTGATCAGGGTGGTGACGACGTCGTGGAGGATCTCGAGTCGGGTGAACTCTGCGAGCGCCGCGCCGCACTCGGCCTCCGCCGTCGAGGTGTCGTTCACCAGCCAATGCACGAATCCGAGGTAGTTCCGGGAGGCGGCCACGCCGCGGGCGTCGCCGAGCCGCTCCCAGATCGCCAGGCTCTGCCGGTGCAGGTCGAGCGCGTCGTCGTAGCGCCCCTGCTCCCGGGCGATCGAGCCCAACCGCTGGAGCGCGGCCGCCGCCGCAGGGTCGTCGCCCCGGCCGCTCACGAGCCCCAGCCCGGTGCGCAGGTACGCGCTGGCCTGTTCGTAGTCGCATTGCAGAAACGCGACCTCACCGGCGCTGAGCAGCACGGTCCCCTGCGCGGGACTTCCGCTCTCGATCTGGGCGAGGACTCGCTCGAACCAGCCGCGCGCCGAGTCGTAATGGCCGTGCTGATACCAGAACGGCCACAGCAGGGAGGCGAGCTCGGCCGCGGATCCGGGTGCGTCATCCAGCAGCCACTCGAGCGCGGCGGTCAGATTGTCGTGCTCCAGCTCGAGCCGCTCGAGCCACAGGATCTGATCGCGCCCGGTCAGCCGGCTCGCTGCATCGCGGGCCAGGCGCAGGCAGAAGTCCGCGTGACGACGGCGCGTCAGGAGCGCGTCGTCGGTGTCCGCAAGCCGCGCCGCGGCGTACTGGCGAACGGGCGCAAGCAGCCGATAGCGAACCCGTCCGCCGTCCTCGAGGACCTCCACGAGCGAGCGGTCGACCAACGAGCTCAGCAGGTTGAGCACCTCGTCGTCGCCGGACTCCGGTTCACCGCCCACGGCCTCCGCGGCGGCGAGCGAGAAGCTCCCACGGAACACACCCAGGCGGCGGAACAGGGCAAGCTCGCCGTGGCCGAGCATCCGGAGGCTCCACTCGAGCGTGTCCTGCAACGTACGCTGACGGGCCGGGGCAAGCCGGTTGCGCTGTCGCAGGAAGCCGCTTCCATGCTCGAGCCGATCGGCGATCTCCCCAACGCCCAAGGCCGGCACCCGAGCCGCGGCGAGCTCGATCGCGAGCGGCACGCCGTCGAGCTGGTCGCAGATCCGGGCGACCGCCTCGCGAGCGCCGGGAGCGTCGGGGTCGAACCCGCTCGCGGCCTCGCGGGCGCGTTCGATGAACATCGCCGCCGCGGCGGCAGCCGGGTCGTCGGCCGGTCCGACCGGCAGGCCCGGCACGCGCCACACCTGTTCGCCGGGAACTCCGAGAGGCTGCTGGCTGGTCGCGATCACCCGCAGCGACCGCGTGCGTCCGAGCAGCTCCGAGACGAACGCGGCGCAGCCGTCGGCGACCTGCTCGCAGTTGTCGAGCACGAGTAGCGTCGACTCCGTGAACCGGCGCATGATCGCCGAGAACGGCGGGGCACTCATCTGCTCTCCCGGAAGCAGGGCGCCGGCCACGGTGGCGGGGAGCAGCGACGGATCGTGCAGCGTTGAGAGGTCGACCCACCAAGCTCCGGCCATGAAATCGGCCCGCACCAACTCGGCGAGCGCCACGGCCAGTCGCGTCTTGCCCGCGCCCCCCGGTCCGCACAAGGTCAACAGTCTCGAGCTCCACACCGCCGAGGCCAGCTTCCCGAGGAGGTCCTCCCGGCCGATAAGGCGCGTCATGAAGACCGGGAGGTTGCCCGCGGCGTAGCCGCGGAGCTCGCTGTCCACTGGTTGTTCCATCGCGCTCACGGCCGAGGCTGCCTCCATTGTGCGGGACCGAAACGGCTGTCCCCTGGGCCGGTCCTGTCGGCAAGCCTACAGCGCCAGGACGCACGACAGCGTCGACCGCGTGCTCGGCTCCGGCACGGATGTTCACACTGCGCCGCCCGCGGGCAGCGACAGCCGATCGCCGCTGCCGCGGGTTACTCGGCGTTGATGAAGTCGATGACGGACTGCTTGACGATTTCCCAGTACGCGCCGGCGTGCTCGGTGCCGCTCAGGATCGTTTCGGTGACCTTGCACTTCCTGCGCTGGAGTGCCGCTGTCATCGCCGCCGGCTGGTCAACGGGGACGAGCTCGTTGTCACTGTTGAACACCATCCAGCCGGCGGACGGGCAGTCGGTAGCGGTGACATGATCACTGGGCGACCAGGCTCGCTCGCGCGTGCTTGTGCAACTGCTCAGGGAACAGCCGAGAGCCATGCCGATGTCGCTGGTGAAGGTCGGGGCGAGGGTGCCGTTGATGGCGTCCTGCACCAGACTCTGGAAGTCGAAGATGCCCGACAGCGTCACGACGCCGCGCACCGTGCCTCTGCGGGCGGCATTGAGGTCCTCGGCCGACATGCCGACCAGCTGGCCACCGGCCGATCCGCCGATCTGGGTCACCCGGGTCGGATCGGCGTTGTACTGGGCGGCGTTGGCGATGGCCCATTTCGTCGCGAGGTTGACGTCCTGGACCTGCATCGGAAACGCCGAGCGGAGGGTGCTGTCCAGCCGGTAGTTGATGTCGAACACGGTGAACCCGGCGCTCTGGAGCTCCGCGGCCCGGCCGCTCGTCTCGAGGCTCTTGTCGCCGCCGTGCCAGGCCCCGCCGTGCACCCACATCACCAGCGGCGAGTTCGGGGTCGCCGAAGGATAGATATCCAGCTCCTCGGAGGGACTCGCTGTCGCGTACGGCACATTGAGGATCGGAGCCGGTGAGTCCGTGCTGATCTCAGCGCGCAGCTGCCCGCCCACTCGGGCCGCGGCCAGCTGTGGGGCGGCGAGGCCCCCACACACACTCGCCGCGAACGTCAGCCACACGACAGCTGATCTGACCCCTCGCTGCACGCGTCGTACCGTCGTGTTCACGATCTCCCTGCCCCTTTTCTGGTGCCCACACGTACCCGCCCAGCCCTGACGGTAATAGTACCGGCGATCCGCCACCGGTGCAACGCGGTGACGGCTATGCCCGGTGTGCACCGGGCGCGGAGCCGGCGGGATCGTCGCGCAACGGAACGCTCCCCGCGATCAGCTCCGCGACCCGCTCGGGCGGGGTCACCCTCGCGGGCGAGGGATCGCCCGCCGCGCGGGCAGTGACACGACCCAGATCGACGGTGCACCCAGCCGCACATCCGGCGACGATCGTGTTCCCGACCGCAGCGCCCACGGTCCACACCGCGGGATAGGCGCGAGCAAGTCCGGCCGCGACCATGTTCACCTGGGCGTGAGACCGGTTGTCCACCATGTTGATCAGCGCCAGCGGCGCCACCCGTGCGACATCGCGCAGGGCTTCGACCGTGATCAATCGCGAAGGCACCCGCGCGCCGACGAACGCGTCGATGACGATCGCGTCCCAGCTGTCATCGTGTTGCGCGGCCACGAAGGTCCGACCCTCGGCGAGCCGGACGCGGAGGCCCGGTGCACGGCGCAGCCCGAGCTGCTCGCGCGCCAGCGCCAGCACCTCGGCGTCGACCTCGCACACCTCCTGGCGCCCGCCCGGATCCTCGGCGGCCAGCGCCCGCGGAAGCGCGCAGGCGCCGCCCCCGACATGCAGGACACGGCGGGCGGCGGCCGCGCGCAGCACGATCCGCATCCAGCGCATGTAGTCGAACTCGAGATGCCTTGGATCGGCGAGGTCGACGTAGGAGGCGTCCATGCCTGCCTGTCGCAGGAGCCGGCCGGATGGACGGCGCGGATCGGCCTCGGCGATCAGCTCACCGCTCTGGGCGATGATCCTCGGCTGCTGCGAACGTCGGTGCGGCACCCACCCCCGCCGCTACGCCGGCGGGACCTGGTTGTTGACCTGCGTCCCGTGGTACAGGTGGTCATGGTCCCGGCAGGACGCCGGGAAGATGAATCGCACGCTGTCGCTGCGCACGTTGTTGTAGCTCGCGAACAGGGTCGCGTGGCCGATCGTGCCCACTTGGCAGCGCGGGTCAGTGCTGCTCTTCACGCGGACGATGATCTTCATGATGTTCCCCTCCACGCCCCAGCGGAAGGCGTAGTGGGAGTGGTAGACGAGGTGGCGCTTGACCGTCATGATGATCAGGCGGTCGGGCTGGTGACGCACGCGGTCCACCTGGCAGAGGATTCCGGACACGGTGTTGGCGTTCAGGTCGATGTTGCCGTGACCTCGGGCGTAGCTCCCGGTCGCGCCGGTGATCGGCGAGCCGGTGTGAAAGCCCCACGGTGGAATCCCCTGGACGATCGGGACCTGTGAGCAGTACTGCGTCTGGTAGCCGGCCGCCGAGCTCGCCGAGATGGTCATGCCGATCACCGCCAGCAGCGGCATGAGCATGAGCACAGCAAATCCGGCGCGCCCCGTGAAGTGGATCCTGCGCATATCCGGGAGCGGACTATAGCTCCAGCCGGTGCCGGTGAGCCGGTCGTGATCAAGAACTGGGGAGGTTCGGTGCGGTGAAGTCTCAGGCGCCGAAAGCCTCAGTAGAAGCTCTTGAGGAACCGGTGCTGGGCGCCGCGTCCGGTGGTGAGCGGGCGGCTGGCGATCCCGACCTCCTGCACCCGGCCGTGGCGCACCTTCAGGATCCCGTTGGCGCCGCGGCGCGGCACGACGTACCAGGTGTTCAGCCCGATCCGGTAGTGGTGCGCGGCGCGGAGCCGCCGGGTGACGTGGGCCACTCGGGTTCCCGGGTGGATGCCCCCGAAGCCGTAGCGCGGGTTCGCGCTGAGGAGCAGGACGACGTGGCCGCGCAGGCCGCGGCGCGCGTGACGGGACAGCGACCTCAGCAGCTTGGCGCTCGGGTAGCCGGCGCGGATCCCGTTCGGGCTCAGGCAGAAGAAGTCCATGAAGCGCCGGCCGCGGGTCGACGCGAAGCGCAGCACGTGCCGCGCGCTCCCGCGGCTCATGCCGAGGCGCAGCAGCCCGAGCGATCGGCCCGACAGCCGGCCCGTGGCGGTCGGGCACGCCCGCACCGGCGGCGCCGCCACCGGCTGTCCGGCGCCGGCGGCCACCGTCGGGATGCTGAGCTGGATCGAGGAGAGGTTCACGACCGACGGCTGGCGGGCGGCGAAGTACACGCTCGTCCCGTCGGTGAGCTGCAGCGTGTAGCTCTTGCCACCGGTCACGTCGGCGGCGACCGCCTCGAGCGGGATCGTGAGCGTGTGGGCGCTGCCGTCGAGCGTGACCGGGATCGGTGTGACCTGGTTGCCGAGCACGAGGTTCGACTGGTTGTCGACGATCTGGGCATACACGCGGCCGTCACTGTTCGCCGCGGTCCCCGAGTAGCTGAGCGACAGCGTCGGCTCGCCGAGCATCTCGGTGCCGACGGGCGGCGTCGGGATCGTGACGCTGAGCGCATGGGCGGCCGGCTGAGCCTCGATCAGGGCGCCCGAGGTGTCGCCCGGCGCCATCGCGAGCGTGCCCGAGCCGGTGGCGGTCACCGGTGTGCCCTGGGGCGGCGGGTAGTCGCCGGCCCCGCGCAGGACGCCCGCGTCGGACACCCACGAGAACCGGGGTCCGACGGAGCCGGGGGTGCCCTTCAGGTAGTGGTCGAGCCAGCGCAGCGCATAGTCGGTGTCGATGTGACGGATCGGGGCCGACCGGGGTGTTGCAGACGCCGTGCGCGACCGGTCCGCCCGTGAGGCCGCCGCAGAACCACAGCATCTGCACCGGCACGCCGGCCGACTTGAGGATCTCGTAGTTCGTGATCGCCTCGTGCAGCGTGAACAGCGTGTCGTCGGTGCCCTGCATCAGCAGCGTCGGGATGTGGATCTGGCTGACCAGTGAGCCCGGCCCGCGTGAGGCGAAGTAGTCCTGGTCGGCCGCGCTGAACTCGCCGGTCGCCAGCCCGTCCTCGAACGCCGGCCGTCGTGTGCGGGTCCTGTCGTCCGGTCGGCCCGAACCCGGCCGGGTTGTTGCCCACGCCGACCGTCGAGCCCTGCGTCCCGAGGCCGACGAGCAGCGAGCCCCAGCCGCCCTTGGCGGTGTTGGACTTGTCGAGGCTCGTGATCAGCGAGTTCCACGAGATCTGCGGAGTGATCGCGTCGACGCGCGGGTCGATCGCCGCCGTCGTCAGCTGGATCCCGCCGCCGTAGCTCGCGCCGATCATCCCGAGCCGGGGATCGCCGGGCTTGTCGAGCTGCACCTCGGGCTGCACGGCCAGCATGTCGATCAGCGCCTGGGAGTCGCGGCCCTCGTACATCGGCGAATCGACCTCCACCTGTCCGCCCGACTGGCCGAAGCCGCGCGGGTCCCAGGTGAGGACGTTGTAGCCGTCGTTGAGCGCCGCCTGCACCGTCGGATCGCTCTCCGCCGCCCCGCCGCTCGAGTACCCCGGGCCGTTCATCAGCGTCGGCGCGCGCTGGCCGGGCGCCAAGCCGGGGCGAGGATAGAAGTGGTAGGCGATCTTGGTGCCGTCGAACGACGTGACGGTCCCGTCGCGCGCCACTGCCGGAGCGGCAGCCAGTGCGAGCGCGAGCACAGCTCCGCCGATGGCGCCGACCAGCCTCGCACCCGCCTGCCGCATCAGGCGCAGGATAGACGCGCGCGGGCTGCGCATGCGCAGCTTCGGCCCGACGGCAGCTGCAGCGCTCCGCTGGTCACAGGGCGCCGGCTCACGGGCGAGGACCGTCGACGGGCGTGACCGCGCGCGGCTGCAGCGGCGAGTCGAGCGTCGGCGCGATCGTCGTCGAGTAGGCGATCGCGTTGATCACGGTGCCGGGCGCCACACCTTGGTAGCCGCGGCTGCTGCGGGTGATCGAGCACGTCGATCTCCTCGAGCAGCTCGCCGGTGCGGCGATCGAACGCCAGCCGCCGCTCGAGTCCCGTGTGACGCGCGGGCGGGAAGGCGAGGATGTCGGCGGGACGGCCGCCGATCGTCGCCGTCCCGACCCGGCGCACGCCGGGGAGCGCTGCCAGCAACCGGGCGAGGCCGGCCCGGACCGCGGGCGGGGTGGGCCCGAACGTGAGCAGCCGGGCGGCGAGATCGACGAGCCGATGCGAGTAGTCCGACTCGATGCTCGCGCGCTGCCCGAGCAGCCGGGTCCGGAGCGCGGCGGGGTCGGCGGGGAGCGTCAGCACGTCGCGGGCGCTCAGCTCGAGGTAGTTGGGATCCGGCTGATCGGCGCCGTAGTGCTGCTCGATCCGCGGCTTCGGGGGAATCGGCACGTACGGGCCGAACCGCCTCGTGTACGCCGCCTTCGCCGCCGCATTCGCGAACTCGGGCCTGCCGTCGGGCAGCTCCTCGTAGAACGCGCCGCCGAGCGCGTCGTAGCCCGACTCGACGGTCCGCGGCAGGACGTAGCGCAGCGGGCCGCCGTGCCGGCTCGAGACGACGAGCAGCTGCCGGAAGTCCTGGCGCACGAAGCGGGCCTGCGTGCCCGTCAGCGGCGTGCCCTGCGCGAGGTGGACCGCCGCCTGGCGGAGGATCGCCGCCGCCTGCACGGATGACGCGCTCAGTGGCCCGGGCACGGGCGCGGCTCCACCACCGCCGCTCAGCACGATCACGACGGTCAACCCGACGGCGAGCACCGCCGCGGGCACCGCGATCGGGATGCCGGCGGGCCACGACGGCAGCCGGTCCCGACCGCGCCGCCAGGCGGCCGTCGGCGCGGGCGCCGACGCGGACGCCGACGCGGACGCGGAGGGCCGAACGCGCTCCCACGCGGCGGCGCGGCCGGCAGGGCCGAGCGCAGGCACGTCGGCGGTCAGGATCCGCCGGACGGCGTCGATCTCGGGGGACGGAGTCATCGGGACATCACCTCCTGGAGGATCCGGCGGGCGCGGTGCAGACGGGAACGGACGGTGCCCTCGGCGATCCCGAGCGCCTCGGCGATCTCGGCGTAGGACAGCTCTGCGACCGCGTAGAGGACGAGCACATCGCGGTCGCGGCGGTGCAGCCGTCCGAGCGCGGTGGCCAGCTCGGGGTCGATCGCCGCGGCCGCCGGATCGGGTGGCCGTTCCCCGGCGAGCGCGGCGAGCAGCCGCAGCCGGCGCCGCTCCTCGCGGTGCTGGCGGCGGATCAGATTCGTGGCGATCCCGAGCAGCCACGGCAGCGCGTCACCACGGGTGACGTCGTAGCGGCCGCGGCCCGCGAACGCGACGGCGAACGCCTCGGCCGCGACGTCCTCGCCGGCAGGCCCGATGCGGGCCCATGCGTAGCGCCGGACCCGCTCGTAATGGCGGTCGAACAGCACATGGAACGCGTCTGGGCGGCGACGGGAATCGGCGATCGCCGCGCCATCGCTGACCGTCTCGCTCAGCAGCGCCATGTCCCGTATTGCCAACCGTGCCCACAGAAGTTCACGGCACGATGATGTCGAGCCGGTGTGCGCCGGCGCGTCCTGCCGCGGGCGATGCGGGCTCGCCGAACCGGGCGATCGTCCGGGCCGTGCACCACGTGCCGAACTCGCCCCGATCCCGGCGAATTCGGCACACGGTGCATCAATCTGATGCCCGGGCTGCCGAACTCCAGCGGGCGCGCCGAGTTTGGCAGCGTATACACCGCCTCGACCACCGCCCGACCGTCCCGCCGCGCGGGCAGCCGCGACGCGCCCATCCCCACCACTCCTTGCCAAAAGCGCGCGGCCCACGACGGCGGCGGGCCAGGCGAACGACCTCAGGCGCCGTACTCGTCGTCGGTCACGTGCCGGCCCCACGTCACCGGGCTGCCGCTCTCGTCGGCCTCCTGGATCGCGATGTGGGTCATCAGGCGATTGGGGGCGGCGCCGTGCCAGTGGTTCTCGCCCGGCTCGAAGTAGACGCGGTCCCCGGGGCGGATCTCCTGCACCGTTCCGCCCTCGTGCTGGCAGCGGCCGATCCCCTCGGTCACGTAGATCGTCTGGCCGAACGGGTGGGTGTGCCAGGCGGTGCGGGCGCCGGGGCTGAAGTGGACGAGCGCGGCGGCGGTCCGGGCCGGCGGCGCCGGCGCGGCGATCGGGTCGATGTGGACGGTCCCGGTGAACCAGTCCTCGGGGCCGCGGTTGGTATCGAGCGAGTTGCGCGTGATCTGCATCGTGCGTCTCCTTCCGGGTGGGGTGATGAGGATCGTGACGGACGCCGGAGGCGAACCGCGCGATCGGCGCTGCGGTCAGTCGACCTGCGTCCGGTTAGGCTTGCCGGTCATGATCGTCGTCGTCGGCCGCGTCCGCACCGATGCCGCTCGGCGGGCCGACTTCGTGCGCTGCGGCGAGGCGCTCGTGACCGCCTCCCGCGGCGACCGCGGCTGCCTCGCCTACGGCCTGCATCAGGCGACCGACGATGAGGACGCGTTCGTGTTCGTCGAGGAGTGGGAGGACGAGGAGGCGCTGCGCGAGCACTTCGCGTCCCCGCACATCGCCACGTTCATGCGCGACGTCCGCGGACTGCTGGCGGCGATGCCGGCGGTGAGGTTCCACACGGTGGAGCACTCGCGGGACATCGCCGAGATGCGCGACGGCTGAGCCCGCCGATGCTCTGGCGGGCGACGGAGCACGAGCCGCTCCGCGGCGGGGACTGGGACCCGGACCTGGCCGAGGCGGGGGTCGGCCGGATCGTGCAGGACGCGCTCGGCGCGCATACCGACGCGCTGTGGCCGGCGCACGAGCTCGACGAAGTCGGCGAGTCTCCGGTGCTGTCCTCGCTCTACCCCGGGAGCGCGGGAATGCTCTGGGCCCTGCACCGGCTCGACGCGCCGTTCGACTACGACGGCGGGGTGGCGCTTGCGCTCGAGCGCTATCGACGCCGCCCCGACCTCGCCGACGAGGGCAACGACCACGGGCCCAGCCTGCTCCTCGGCGAGACCGGGATCCTCCTGACGGCCGACCGGCTGGGGTCGCCGGCCGCGGACCGGGCGCGGCTCAGCGAGCTCGTCCGGGCCAACCGGGAGCACCCGACATGGGAGCTGCTGTGGGGCTCGCCGGGCTCGATGCTCGCCGCCCGCGCCTGCGGGCTCGATGCCGAGTGGCGCGAGAGCGCGGAGATCCTGTGCGCGCACTGGGACGCCGAGACAGATATGTGGCCGCACGTGCTCGCGGGCCGGCCTTACCCGCACATCGGCCCCGGCGCACGGCTTCGCCGGCAACATCCACGCGCTGCGTGGGTTCGTCGCCGACGACGAGCTGCGGACCCGGACCGCGCGGCTGCTCAGCCGGACCGCCGAGCGCGAGGGCGAGCTCGTCAACTGGCCACCGCTCGACCGGCCGTTCGCCGAGCAGGCCGACACGATCCGCGTGCAGTGGTGCCACGGCGCGCCGGGAATCGTGGTCGCGCTCGCGGACCTGATGCCCGAGGAGCTGGCGCTCGCCGCCGGCGAGCTCACCTGGCGGGCGGGCCCGCTGGCCAAAGGCCCGGGGCTGTGCCACGGAACGGCCGGCAACGGCTACGCGTTCCTGCGCCTGCACGCGCTCACCGGCGAGTCGATCTGGCTGGAGCGCGCACGGCGGTTCGCGATGCACGCGATCGCGCAGGTCGACCGCGAGCGGGACGCCCGGGGGCGCGGCCGCTACACGCTGTGGACCGGCGACATCGGCGTCGCGGTGTACGTGCGCGCCTGCCTCGAGGGGGGCGGCGGGTTCCCGAGCTTCGAGGTCTTCTGATCGCGCGGCGGATCTCGCCGGGCGAATCCGGCCGAGCGCCGGGCGGCCACGAAACGGTTGACATGGGCACGCATCCCAGTCAGTGTTAGCGAACCGGGGCGACGGCACACATTCCACAGAGTCGCACGGCGCGCGCGGCGCGCCGGTCAGGAGGGACACGATGGTGCACCCCAGGTTTCGCTACGTCGTGATGCTCGCCGCGTGTGTCGGCTTGCTCGCGGCCACATCGGCGTCCGCGGCGACGCCGGCGCGCAGTCAGAACCCGTTCTGTCAGCGGCTGGGGAAGACGATCGAGGCCTCCTCCGGTGCGCAGATGTTCTGCTTCGGCTTGCAGCGGACCGGCCCCTCGCACGCGAGAGCGCAGGCGGCCCGGCGCACCGCCACCACGTTCACGCCGAACGTTGACGCGGCGACGCCCAGCGAGGACGTGAGCCCGTCCGGAACGGCGGCCTACGGCCAGTCGGAGACATCCGTGGCGGCCACCGGTCGGTACGTGGTCGAGGCGTGGAATGACGCCACCGCGTTCTTCACCTCGTGCCCGGCCCCGATGTCGAAGGAGGAGGGAACCGGCTACGGATTCTCCTCCGACGGCGGGGCGACGTTCACCGACGAGGGCGGCGTCCCCAACGCGAATTGTCATCAGCGACTGCTCGAGGGCGACCCGAGTGTGGAGGCGTGGGCCCCGGGCGGCCATGCGACGTTCTACATCGCCAGCCTGTACCCGTCGGTCAGCCAGGCGCCGGTGAACGACATCGCGGTGAACGCCTGCCAGGTGAGCGGCACCTCGATCCACTGCGGACAGCCGGTCGTGGCCGCGGCCAGCACATCGTGCCGCCAGTTCCAGGGCTTCGAGTTCTGCGGCTTCCTCGATAAGGAGTACCTGAGCCTCGACCCGACCCGCGGCCGGCTCTACGTCTCCTACACCGAGTTCGGGCCGACGCCGACCACGAGCAGCTTCAACGGGCAGATCGACCTCGCCGTGTGCGACATCGGCACGCCCAGCGGGGGCAGCGGCCCGGCCGGCGGCACCGCCGCCAAGCCAAGGTGCGAGCACGGAACCACGGCGAGCGCCACGCAGCCGAACACGCAGCCCTACCTCGTCCTGCAGCCGGGCGACCGGCAGTGCCAGAACGAGGGCGCGTATCCCGCGGCCGACACCGCGAGTGGCGACGTGTACGTGGCGTGGGAGTTCAACCAGGCCAGCAACGTGTTCAACCCGGCCTGCTTCAACACGCCGACGCAGGAACGCCTGGCGCGGGTCCCGGCCGCCTGCCTGGTGCTCAGGACCACCTCGCCGTGCAGCCCTCCGGCGACGAGGACGGCGGAGAACATCGTCTCGATGGATGCTGCGTTCATTCCGGGCTACAACCGGTTCCCGGCCAACGACTTCCCGCGGATCGCGGTCGACTCGCCCGCCGGGACGGTGAGCATCGCGTGGAACGACGCGAGGTTCCATCCTCTGGGCGACATCCTCTTGCGCAGCTACGCGCTCGGGTCGCTGAACCCCGCGACGCCGGGGCCGGTCGTGCTCGACAGCGACGGCGGTGGCATGCACTTCCTGCCCGCGCTGCGGTACGCGACTCACTCGGGCAAGCTGGACGTCACCTGGTACGACCGCACCAACCCGAACTCGACGATCACCGACGTGCGGGGAGCGCTCGGCATCAGCCCGACGCTGGGCAGCACGCCGAGCGCGAACACGCTCGTGACCGACACGCCCAGCGACTGGAACAGCGTGTCCTCGGACATCGTGCCGAACTTCGGTGACTACACCGACAACTACATCGCAGGCGGCCGCTTGTACGTGGCCTGGTCCGACGGGCGAATCGGGGTTCCGCAGCCGTTCGAGGCGAACGCCGCGTCACCGTAGGCGGCATCGCGGTCGGGGGCTCGCGGCCGGGTGCCGGACCGAGAGCGACCGGACCTCACGGCGAGCCGAGCCGCGCTTCCGTCAGCGTCGGCTGGAACAGCTCGATCGGGTTGCCGGAGGGGTCCTCGGCGATCGTCTGCCGGCCGCCGATCGCCGTCGACGATCTCGCCGCGGAAGCGGACGCCGGCGTAGAGCAGGCTGCGCACGGTGTCGTCGATGTCGTCCACCTCGATCGCAAACCGGTTCCAGCCGCCAGGAGCGGGCCGGGTGCCGTCGGGGAGCGACTGGCCGCCGCCCGGGCCGGCGTTCGGGGCGCTCAGCACGAGCCGCAGATCGCCGCGCTTGAGCATCGCGAACGGGGGCGCCGGGTGCATCACGAGCTCGAATCCGAGCTGCTCGCAGTAGAAGGGGATCGCCGCGTCGACGTCGTCGACGATGTAGCGGATGCTGACGGTGGCCATGGCTGCTTCCCTCCGGGCCGTTCAGGGATACAGGACCAGGTGGTGCGCGGCGAAGGCGAAGAACACCGCGAGCACGCTCCACGTGAGCGGCCAGCTGAGGGTCTCGACGAAGCCCGTGGTCCAGCGGCCGAACACGACCACGTAGGCGAAGATGCCGGCCAGCACGACGGCGTAGATGATGATCGCGGCCGCCACCGGGGGCGCGAGACCGATGATCGGGGCGACGACGACCCCGAGCACGAGCCACGCGGCGATCGCGAGGATGTCGACCGTGACGCTCGCGCGCTCGCGGCCGACGATCGTCATGAAGCCGGCCGCGCCGACGAGCGCGGCGACCATGTAGACGCCGATCGGCCAGTGGGAGTGGAAGCCGAAGATCGACCCCATCAGCGCGCCGCCGCCCCACAGCAGGAATGGGTCGATCGCGCCCACGGCGAGCACGCACGCGAACATGTCGATCGTCGACTCCCATGGGCGGGCGAACACCGGCCGCCGGAGGACGAGCGCTGACCGGACGGCGTCCGGCGCGAGCGCCGCGCGAACCGAGCCTCTGTGATCGTCGGGTGTCATCGTCGCACTCCGATCGTCGTACTCCGCACGACCGGAAGCATAGGCAACCCGTGGCGCCGTGTTGACCGAAGCCCGGCGCGCCGCGTTGACCGAAGCCCGGCGCGCGCGGCGCAAGGCCCGGGCGCGGTGGAGAGGCGGCGCGGGCCGCGCCGCCGCGCCGACCTTAACGTGACACGGTGCCCGTGCCCGGTGATCCGTGTCACGGTGAGGCTGCTGGGCGACCTTAACGTCACACGAAACAACTGCGGGTGGTCGCGCGTGACGTTAGGTCTCCCCCTGGGCCCTGACGTGACACGAAACCCGGGCCGGTGGTCGCGTGTGACGTCAGGGTCGGCCCGCGGGGTCGTGGACGACGCCCCCCGCGGCGACGAACGCGCGGTGCTGCCGACAACGGGCGCGCCTCACCCGAGGCGCTCGGCCACGGCGAGCACATCCCCCGGCGACGCGACGAGCACCTCGGCTCCGGCCGCCTCGAGCTCGGCGCGGTCGCCGTAGCCCCACAGCACGCCGACCGCATGCAGGCCGTGGGTGATCGCGGCCCCGATGTCGTGCTTACGGTCGCCGATCAGCGCGGCCGGGCGGACGGGGGCGAGTCGCTCCAGGACACGGGCCACGACCGTCGCCTTGTCGGCGCCGAGCTCGTCGACCGGGGTGCCCTCGATGGCGGCGAACCGGTGGCGCAGGCCGAGACGGCCGAGCAGCGGCTCGGCGACCTCGACCGACTTCGACGTGGCCACCGACAGCTGCACCCCGCGGTCGCCGAGCTCGGCGAGCATCTCCGGCACGCCGGGGAATGCGTCGACGTCGGTTGCCGCCACCGACCGCCGCCGGTAGGCGGCGACGATCTCCGCCACCGTCTCCTCGGAGGCGTCGGGCGCCAGCCGCCGGGCTACGGCATCGGCCGGCGGGCCGAGCATCGGGCGGAACCCGGCCGGGTCCGGCGCGAGCCGGCCGAAGTCGGCGAGCGTCGCGCTCCAACAGCGGGCGATGCTCGGCAGCGAGTCGACCAGCACGCCGTCGAGGTCGAACAGGAGGGCCTCGGGGAGTGGGGACATGCCGTCAAGTCTCCCCGAGTGAAGCCGCCCGCGTTCGAGGCGCGGCTAAGCGACGCCGGCGCGCTCGCCGACGGTCACGAACGCCTGCTGCAGATCCGCCACCAGGTCGCCCGGGTCCTCGATCCCGCAGCTCAGCCGCACGAGGTCGGCCGGGACGGCGGCCGCCGACCCCTCGACCGACTGGTGGGTCATCGCCTGCGGGATCTCGATCAGCGACTCGACGCCGCCGAGCGACTCGGCCAGCGTGAACAGGCGGGTGGCGGAGGCGACTGCCGCCGCCCGGGGGTGGCGGAAGCTGACCATGCCGCTGAACCCGGGCCAGCGCACGTGAGACACCTCGGGCGTCACGCGGAGCATCTCTGACGACCGCGGCCGCGCTGCGGGCATGGGCCTCCATCCGCAGCGGCAGCGTGCGCAGCCCACGGTGGACGAGGAAGCAGTCGAACGGGCCCGGAATCGCGCCGACGGCGTTCTGGACGAAGCGGAGCTGCTCGTAGGACTCGCGGTCGCGGGCGATCACGACACCGCCGACGACGTCGGAGTGACCGCCGAGGTACTTCGTCGTCGAATGCACGACGAAGTCGGCGCCGAGCTCGAGCGGCCGCTGGTTGACCGGCGTCGCGAACGTGTTGTCGACCGCCACGAGCGCATCGCCCTTGCGCTGGACCACGCCGGCGATGTCGATCACGCCCAGCAGCGGGTTGGTCGGGCTCTCGACCCACACGAGCCGGGTCTCCGCGAGGATGGCCGCCGCGAGCGCGTCGAGGTCGGTCTGCTCGACGAGATCGTAGGCGAGGCCCCAGCGGCTCAGGACCTTGTCGACGAGCCGGAACGTGCCGCCGTACAGATCGCTGGGCAGGACCATGTGCGCACCGGCCGCGCACACGACGGTGATCAGCGCGTGCTCGGCAGCCAGCCCCGAGGAGAACGCGACCGCGTAGCCGCCCTCGAGCTCGCCGAGCGCCTGCTCGAGCGCCGCGCGGGTCGGGTTCGCCGAACGTGCGTAGTCGTAGTCGCCGACGAACTCGCCAGGTCGCGGCTGGACGTACGTCGAGGTCTGGTGGATCGCCGGGATCACCGATCCGAACGAGGGATCGGGCGTCAGACCGGCGTGGACGGCGCGCGTGGCGAAGGAGTCGCGATAGTCGCTCACGTCGCCAGTGCTTCCAGCAGGTCGGTGCGCGTAACGAGCCCGACCGCGCGTCCGTCCTCGGTCACGAGCAGTGCCTGCTGCTCGCCGACGAGTAGCTCGACCGCCTCGCGGACCGGATCATCGGCTGATACGGCGGGGAACGGCGGCTCCATCACCTCGACGATCTCGGCGTCGAGCAGCGCCGGGTCCTGCGCGGCGTGCTTCAGCAGGCCGCGCTCGCCGATCGCGCCGACGACGGTGGACGGGTCGCGGTGGCTGACGACCGGCAGCTGGGAGACCCGGTGCTCGTGCAGCAACGCCACCGCATCGCGGACCTTGAAGTGGGTCTCGACGGTGACGAGCGACGGCACCTCGCCGGCCTCGCGCTTGCGCCGCAGGACATCGCCGACGGCGAGGTGCGAGTCTCGCTCGAGGAACCCGTACTGGCGCATCCACGCGTCGGAGAAGATCTTCGACAGGTACGAGCGACCGCCGTCGGGGAGGATCACGACGATCATCGCCTCGGGGTCCTCGACCTCACCGGCCAGCTGCAGCGCGGCGTGCACGGCAAGTCCGCCCGAGCCGCCGGCCAGGATCGCCTCGAGCTGGGCGAGACGGCGGGTGGTGAGGAACGCGTCGCGGTCCGACACCGTGATCCAGCGATCGACGACCGAGCGGTCGAACGTGTCCGGCCAGAAGTCCTCGCCGACGCCCTCGACCAGGTACGGGCGCACGTTGTCCTCGCCGCCGGAGTAGATCGAGCCCTCGGGATCGGCGCCGACGACAACGAGTTCCGGGTTGCGCTCGCGCAGGTAGCGCGAGGTGCCGCTGATCGTCCCGCCGGTGCCGACGCCGGCCACCAGATGGGTGATCCGCCCGGCCGTCTGCTCCCACAGCTCCGGGCCGGTCGACTCGTAATGGGCCTGCGGGTTGGCGGGATTGAAGTACTGGTTGGGCTGGAACGCCCCGGGGATCTCGTCCGTCAGCCGGTCGGCCACCCGGTAGTACGACTGCGGCGAGTCCGGGGGGACGTCGGTCGGCGCGACGACGACCTCGGCGCCGTAGGCGCGCAGCAGGTCGATCTTCTCCCGTGACATCTTGTCCGGCATCACCGCGATCACGCGGTAGCCGCGCAGTCGGGCGGTGATCGCCAGCCCCGTTCCGGTGTTGCCCGACGTCGGCTCGACGATCGTCCCGCCGGGACGCAGCCGGCCGTCGCGTTCGGCCGCGTCGATCAGCGCGACCGCGACGCGGTCCTTGATCGAGCCACCGGGGTTGAAGGTCTCGAGCTTCGCCACCAGCTGGGGGCGCAGGCCGGCGCCGATCCGTGCGAGCCGGACGAGCGGTGTGTCGCCGATCGTGTCGAGGATCGAGGCGTTGATGTCGGGAGTGACGGCTACCTGTGTCATGCCCTCAGGATGATGATCCTGCGGCGAAATCTCAAGGCATCGAAGAATACGTCTCCAACTGATGTCAAGACCGCATATTCTTCGGCAACCACCCCAGAACGGACCCGCCATGCCGAATCATCCACACCCCACCGTCGACAGCGTTGACCGCGCGATGCTTGAGCTGCTCGCCGCCGACGCCCGGATCACCAACCAGCGCCTCGCTGACGGGGTCGGGATCGCCGCCTCGACTGCGCTCACCCGGCTGCGCTCCCTGCGCGCGCGCGGTGTGATCCGCGGCTTCCACGCCGAGGTCGACCTGGCCGCGCTCGGCCGGCCGTTGCAGGCGCTGATCGCCGTCCGCCTCGCGGTTCACGCGCGCGAGCAGATCGACGCGTTCACTACCGCCGTGCGCGCGCTGCCGGGCGTGCTGATGGTGTTCCACCTCACCGGTGTGACCGACTACCTCGTGTGGGTCGCGGCCGCCGACGCCCACGACCTGCGCGAGTTCGTCGTCGACCACCTGGCCACGCATCCGTCCGTGTCCCACGCCGAGACCTCGCTCATCTACGAGCACCACCGGGGCCCTGGGATCTGGGGCGCGGCGGACGCGGCCGGCGGCTGACCGGGCCCCCGTCCTCAGCCGCGCACCAGTTGTCGGTTGGCGCCGACCCGGAGCCGGGTAGGCTGGCGCTCACGCAAACGATCGAGGAATGGGTGTGATGACGCTAGGAGTCCCGGTGTTTCGTTCCGTCCGCCGTGCCGTGACCCTCGCCGTGGCGGCGATGGCGATCGGCGGAGCCGCCACCGCCCAAGCCGGGACCGTCGGTGGGTTCAGCTTCGGTCAGATGCAATCGGCCACGATCGGGAAGACCGGCTGCGGGACGAATGCCGCGGGCGAGCCCTCGATCCACGTTTCCCGCATCAACAACGTATTCCTTGGCTCGGAGCTGGGCGTCGGTGGCGGCAGCGAGTTGTGGCGCGGCCTCAATGGGCCCGGCGGGACAGGCGCCAACGGCTGCAGCCTCGAGTACCGCGGCCAGCCGAACGCGGCCAGCGGGGTCGGCGCGTCCGGCGGCGACATCGACATCGCGATCGCCAGCGCGAAGAACGCGCTCGGCAGCTACAACCTGTACGTCGCGAGCCTCAACCTCGGCTCGATCAACGTCGCCACGTCCACGGACAACGCCGGCACCTTCACGCAGACGCCGGTGCAGGCCGGGATCCCCGTCGACGATCGTGAGTGGATCGCCGCCTTCGGCGCGGACACGTCGCTGCTCACGTACCACGACATCGCCACGAACGACATCGACGTGCTCAAGTCGACGAACGACGGTACGACGTACACCCAGATCTCCCAGGTAATCCCCGAGACCGACTACAAGGCGATGAACAACGAGCTCGGGAACATCGTCATCGACCACCGCAACCTGCCCGACACGACCGGTGACTTCTACGCCTACCAGGCGTTCGTGGCACCGTCGAGCTCGGGCGGTTCGCACAACAACGAGGCGTTCCTGGGCGTGAGCTCCGACGGCGGCACGACCTGGACCGACCGCGCGATCCCCTGCAGCGTGGCCGCCCCGGGCACCGACCTCAACCACAACTTCCCGAACGTGTCAGTCGATCCGGCGGGCCATATCTGGTACGCCTGGTCCGACGACCACAACATCTACACCGCGAAGTCGAGCGACCACGGCGCGACGTGGACGTGCTCGAAGCCCGTGAGCACGAATACCAAGCAAGCGATCTTCCCCTGGCTCGCGGCCACCTCGAAGGGCGTCGACCTCGTCTACTACGCCGCGCCCACGACGACGAACCAGACCTGGTACGTGTACTTCGCCCAGAACGCGTTCGACACGACGACCTCGTGGCAGACGCCGCAGCGGCTGATGGCCGTCCACAAGGGCGCCGTCTGCGAGAGCGGCGCCACCTGCACCACGGGCCGCCAGCTGTTCGACGACTTCGGCATCGACACGGACTCGCTCGGCTGGGCGCACATCGCCTTCTCCCACGACTCGCCGGCCCTCGGAGGCGCGAACACGTACACGGGCTACGCCGTCCAGACCAGCGGGCAGCAGGCGGGCTCCCCGAACAACTGAATCCAGCGGGCGCCGGCCTACCGCTGCCCGCCGTCAGGTCGGCCGATGGCGCCCGGCGGGGGTGTCACGTCCGTCCACGTCCGCCCGCCGTCGGCGCTCCGGCGCAGCGTGCGCCGGCCCATCGCGTAGCCGACCGCGCGGGCGGGCCATGCGAGCGCTGTGGGCTGCAGCCTCGGCCAGCGGTGCACGATCCGCGTGCGGCGCGGGCCGAGCGCGAACAGGGTCGCCGCCGGGCCCGTGCAGTCCTGGAAGTCGAGCGAGGAGCCGAGATATGCGGTGCGTCCCGACAGCGCGAGCGCGATCGGGCTGTTCGTCGCGCACGGCATGCCGAGCCGCCGGTCCCGCGGGTCGGCGGTGGCGACGGCGCGGAACGGCCGGCCCGGACCGGCGCTGTGCCACACGTCATCGACACCGCACCCGTGCATCGCGCAGCTGTCCTGGTCGAACGCGTCGAGCCACAGCCCGCGGCCGGGCAGTAACCGGGCCTGGACGTGGTCGCTCGGCGGGAGGTCGAGCCTGACTCGCCCGCGGACGTGCCAGCGGTGGCCGTCATCGGCCCCGGCGGCCACGACGAACGCCGGGTGCCTTCCTCTCCGCGCCTGCACCGCCCACACGCGCCGCCCGGCGGCGGTGACCCCCACAACGCCTGGGAGCAGCGCCGGCAGGATGCGCCAGCGCGAGCCACCGTCATCGGTTCGGACCAGCACGCCACGGCGGATGTCGACAGCGGCGAACCCGACGCGCGCCGACGCGAACGCGATCCCGTTCACCCGCTCCGGGAAGGACGCGAGGACCGACCACGAGGCCCCGCCGTCGGCGGTGCCGACGATCGCCGACCGGCACCGCGCCGGGGCGCATCCCGCGGGCGTGTCGGCGAGCAGCCACGCGCGGGCGGAGTCGATGGCGGTGAGCTGCACCGGGGTCACGTCGCCGCGCCACTGCACCGACCACGACGCGCCGCCGTTCGCCGTCCCCAGGATCTCGGCCGGGCCGAGTCCTGGATCCCCGTAGCGGTTGACCGACGCGACCACCCAGCCGGTGGTGGCGGTGGGGAAGGCGAGCCCGTCGAGCCCGAGGCGCGCGGGGCGCGCCGACGTCGCGGCCGCCCGAGGTGGCGGCGTCGAGCCGGCCGGCGCGCCGCTCGCGACCAGGACCACCCCGAACGCGAGCGTGAGCAGGGCCGGCCGGAATCTCAACGGATCGGGACCGCGTGATAGCTCGCGCCGGCGTCGGTCGTGTAATAGAGCTGCGCCGCGCTCGACCGTGCGGTGGCCGGGTAGCCGATCGCAACGCCGTGAGTGGGGTCGGTGAAGCCGACGTACTCCCACACGAACCCAGACGGGGCGTCGACGCGCTGATAGCTCGCGCCCGCGTCGGTCGTGCGGTACAGGCGGTCGAAGCCGACGACGGCGGTGCTCGCCGAGGCTGCACCGAACACGGCCGAGTTCGGCAGCTCGGGGCCGTGCGGCGCCGCCGGCGTGCCGGCGCCGGCGAACGAGGCGCCGCCGTGCGCGGATCGCCACGTGCCGCTCATCATCCCCGTGGCGCAGTGCGCCCACACGACCGGAGGGGCGGGCTCCTCGAACCGGCAGACGATGCTCGCCGGCGCCGCGAACCGGCTGAAGCTCTGGCCGTCGTCGTGCGAGACGCTCAGCGCGTCCCCGTTCTGGCCGGGAGCCCTTTGTTCGACAAGCACGTCGGCGCCGTGCGCCCACAGACCACCCACGGCCCCGACCGTGCCGAGCAGCATGGTCCACGCGTCCCCGCCGACCGGGGCCCGCGCGACCACGCCGGTTCCGCCGTGCCCGGTGAGCACGAGCGCGTACACGAACCCGCCGCTCGTGGCGAGCTCGGCCACGCGACCGCTGAGCTGCGCGCGATGCCAATGCGCGCCGGCGTCATGGGTGACCCACAAGCCGGGATCGAATGCGAACCCGTCCGAGGCGTCGGCGAACCGCAGCTGTTGCACGTCTGACCCGGGCGCCCGCCGGATCTGCGTGAACGTCTGCCCGCCGTTGGTCGTGTGCACGATCGCCCGGCACGGCTGTCCGGAACAGGAACCGGTGCCGAGCAGCCACCACTCACGCTCGCTGATCGCAGTGAACGAGGCCGGCGCGAACGCCCCCGGCAAGCCGGTCCCAGACGGGTTCCGGGAAGGTGGCGACGGGGACGCCGAGGTGACCGCCGTCCGGGCCGGCGCTCCGACGTGCCGCGCCGGGGAGGCGTTGAGAAGCACGATCGCCACGACGGCGAGGGTGACCGCCACGGCGGGGATGGCGACCAGCACCTCGCGCCGGAGCGACGGGGCGCGCCCGCGCCGGAGCGAGGGGGCGCGCCCGCGCCGGAGCGAGGGGGCGCGCACCCGCCGGTGCGCGCCCTGCTCGGTCAGCTCCGCGAGCTGTCGCTCGACGGTCTCGAGGTAGTCCTCCACGGGGTTCACCTGTCTGTCACCTGCTCTCGTACGCGCGCCAGCCCGCGGCTGACGCGCTTTCGGACGACCATCTCCGAGCACTGCAGCTCGGCCGCGATCTCGCGGTAGCTGCGCTCCTGCACGACCCGAGCCAGGACGGCCCGGCGCTCCTCGGCCGGCAGCGCCTGGACGAGCGCGGCGAGCGGGCCCGATCCGCGGTCCGCCGCCGCCACCACACGGTCGAGGTCGGACTCGCGCAGCTCGACGGCCTGATATCCGAGGCGCCGCCGCGCGCGGGCCTCGATCCGCCCCCGCCGCAGGCTCATCAGCAGCTTGTTGCGGGCGATCCCGATCACCCAGGGCGCGGCGCCGTTGCCACGATCCTCGAACCGGCCGGCGTTCAGCAGCACTGTCGCGAACACCTCCGCCGCGAGGTCGGCGGCCAGCTCGGGGTTCCCGGTCTCGCGGATCAGGAACGCGAGCGCGACCGGCAGGTGTCGCTGGTAGAAAGTGGTGAACGCCTGCCCGTCACGGGCGGCGACGGCGCTCAGCAGCTGGCCGTCGGACCACCGCTGCCGGATGTCGCGCTCCGCGGTCATCGCCCTCTCCTATTGCACGAGCGTACGCTTGTGTGACCGGACGCGAGCCCGGTGAGTAGGCTGGTGCGGCCGGACCCGACCCGAGCCGTTCCTGGTGAGCGAAGCAACCGACGAACGCACGGCGAGCACCTCGGCCGCCCGGGCCGGGGAGGCTCCCATCCCGTCGCGGCGCCGGCGCCGGCGCGCGAACATGCACCTCCGTGGACGCCCGAACCGGGCAGGCAAGCACGCGGACGAGGGCCACGAGCTGGGCGTGCTCACCGGGCTGGCCGCGCTCAGCCTCGACGCCCTCTCGAGCGTCGCCTACGGGCCCGAGGCGATGCTGCTCGTGCTGGTCACCGCCGGGAGCGCGGGGCTGAAGTGGACGTTGCCGCTGACGCTCGTGATCACGGGGATGCTCGTGCTGCTCGTGATCTCGTACTCGCAGGTGATCGCCGCGCACCCCGACGGCGGTGGCGCGTATGCGGTCGGCAAGCGCAACCTCGGGCGCTGGCCGAGCCTGCTGGCGGCCGCATCGCTGGTGATCGACTACGTGCTCACGGTGGCGGTCAGCCTGGCGGCCGGCGCCGCCAGCCTCGGCAGCGTGTTCCCCGGCCTCGGCAGCCACCTGCTGGCGTTGTCGCTGATCGGGCTGGCGATCCTCACGGTCGTGAACCTGTTCGGGATCGCCGAGTCGGCCCGGCTGCTGATGTTCCCGGCTGCCGTGTTCCTCGTCAGCATCGTGGCGGTGATCGTCGTCGGCCCGTTCCACTCGCATCCGGTGGCCACGATCGGGAAGAGCCTGGGACCGCTCAAGCCGGCCACGGCGCTCGGGATCGTGGTCGTGCTGAAGGCGTTCGCGGCCGGCTGCTCGGCGGTCACGGGCATCGAGGCGATCGCCAACTCCGTCCCGGCGTTCCGCGCCCCGCGGGTGCGCACCGCCCAGCGCACGGAGATCTCGCTCGGGCTGATCCTGGCGGCGATGCTCGTCGGGCTCGGGGTGCTCATCCACCTCCACCACGTCGTGCCGCGGGGCGGGGTCACGGTTCTCTCCCAGCTCACCGCCGGCGCGTTCGGCAAGGGCTGGCCGTTCTACGTCTCCAACCTGGCCGTGACGCTCGTGCTCGCGCTGGCCGCCAACACGAGCTTCGGCGGCCTGCCGGTGCTGATGAGCCTCCTGGCCAAGGACCACCGCCTCCCGCACCTGTTCTACCTGCGCGCCGAGCGTCCCGTGTACCGGCACGGGATCGTCGCGCTCGCGCTCGCCGCGATGCTGCTGCTGATCGCGGTCAACGCCGAGACGAACCGGCTGATTCCGCTGTACGCGATCGGGGTGTTCATCGGCCTGACGATCAGCCAGATCGGCCTCGTCCGGCACTGGCGCGAGGATCGCCCCGCGCACTGGCGAGGAAAGCTCGCGCTCAATGGCGCCGGAGCGACGATGACCGCGATCGCCGTCACCGTGTTCCTCAGCTCGAAGTTCCTCGAGGGCGCCTGGATCGTCACGATCGCGATCCCGGTCCTGATGTTCACGTTCTCGAAGACCGAGACGTACTACGCGAAGGTGGCCAAGGAGCTGAAGCTGGGGAAGACCCCGCCGCCGCCGCACAAGCGCGAGAGCATCGTCGTGATCCCGATGGCCACCGTCAACCTGCTGACCCAGAAGGCGGTGAGCGCCGCCCTGTCGCTGGGCGAGACGGTGATCGCGGTGGCGGTGGCCGGCGACGACGAGGAGCGCGAACAGATCGAGCGCAGCTGGACCGAGTGGTCGTGCGGGATCCCGATCGAGGTGATCGTCGACCCGCAGCGGGCCCTGATCAAATCGGTGCTCAAGTACGTCGAATCGATCGAGGACGGCGGCGCGATGATCACGGTCCTGATCCCGGAGATCCTGCCCAGCAAGCGCCGGCACGAGATCCTCCACAACCAGCGCGGGCGGCTGCTCGAAACCGTGCTGAAGGCGCGCACGAACGTGGTCATCGCGATCCTGCCGTTCCACATCAACGACTAGGCTGCGCCGAGGTGCGTCTGGGAGGCGCCACGGAGGCAGGTGGAGGAGCTCACGCGATGGCGAAGCTGGTGCTTGGTCCGATGTTGCGCTACGTGTCGAAGGACGCGGCCACGGTGTTCGTCGAGACCGACGCGCGCTGCGAGGTCGAGATCCTCGGGCGCCGCGCGCCGACGTTCCACGTCGACGGACGTCACTACGCGCTCGTCGTGATCGAGGGCCTCGCGCCCGGCTCGAGCACCGAGTACCAGGTGGCACTCGACGGCGAGCCCGTGTGGCCGCCGCAGACCTCGGCGTTCCCGCCCAGCCGGATCCAGACGCTGCCGCACGAGGGGCCGATCGAGATCGCGTGGGGCTCGTGCCGGGTGACCGCGCCCCAGGAGCTGCCGTACACGCTCAGCCCGACCGAGCACGAGCTCGGCGTCGGCGTCGACGCGCTGTACGCGCTGACGATGCGGCTACGCGACCAGGACCCTCGACGCGTGGCCGCGGCTGCTGCTGCTGATCGGCGACCAGGTGTACGCCGACGAGGTCTCGCCGCAGACGCTCGAGTTCGTCCGCTCGCGCCGCGCGCCCGACGCCGACCCGGTCGGCGAGGCGGCCGACTTCGAGGAGTACACCTGGCTGTACCGCGAGGCCTGGATGCAGCCGGCGATCCGCTGGCTGCACTCGACGATCCCGAGCGCGATGATCTTCGACGACCACGACGTCCACGACGACTGGAACACCTCGGAGTCGTGGATCGAGGACATGCGTGCCACCGACTGGTGGCACGAGCGGATCATCGGCGCCCTTCGAGACGTACTGGATCTACCAGCACATCGGGAACCTGTCGCCCGCCGAGCTCGCGCGTGACGAGCTCTACCAGGAGGTGCTGGCGGCGGAGGACGCCGCCCCGCTGCTGCGGTCGTTCGCCGAGCGCGCCGAGCGCGAGGGCGGCGGCAGCCTGTGGAGCTTCTCGCGCAAGCTCGGCGGGTCCCGGCTTGTCGTGATCGATGGCCGCGAGGGCCGGGTGCTGAGCGACGGCCGGCGCGAGATGCTCGACGAGAACGAGTGGCGCTGGCTCGAGCACGAGTTGACCGGCGACTACGACCACGTGTTGATCGCCAACACGCTGCCGATCCTGCTCGCGCCGACGCTCCACTACGTCGAGGCGTGGAACGAGGCCGTGTGCCAGGGGGCGTGGGGCTCGGCGGCGGCGCGGATCGGCGAGAAGATCCGCCGCGGCCTCGACCTCGAGCACTGGGCGGCGTTCCAGAGCTCGTTCCGGCGGATGATCGACCTCGTCGGCCGGGTCGGGTCCGGCGCCCTCGGGCGCCCACCGGCCTCGGTCGTGATGCTCGGCGGCGACGTCCACCATGCCTACCTCGAGCGCGCGACCTTCCGGCGCTCGCGTGAGGTCCGCAGCTCCGTGTGGCAGGCGGTGTGCTCGCCGTTTCGCAACCAGCTCTCCAAGCGCGAGGGGCGGATGCTGCGGATCGCCCGCAAGTCGCGGATCGTCGGCTGGCTGGCCCGCCGGATGGCCCAACTCGCCGGGGTGCAGGACCCCGAGATCCGCTGGACGCCCATCCAGGCCCCGACGTTCCGCAACCAGCTCGGCTATCTGCGGATCGACGGCCGCCGGCTGTGGTTGACGATCGAGTGCACCCCGGCGGGCACCGAACCCAGCCTCGAGCTCACGCTCGAGCGTCAGCTTGCCTGAGCGTCCTCGCTCGCCCAGCCGGCGATCGTGCTCCGCAGCCGGGCGAGCGCGGCCAGGCCGAGCGGCGAGGGGAGCCAGATCGCGACGGTCCGGTAGGTGAGCACCGCCGGCAGCGCGATCTGGGCGGGGACGCCGAAGGCGATCAGCACGCCGGTCATCCCGCCGGTGACCGAGCCGGGAATCGGGATCGTGTTCGCGACCTGGCCGACGAAGTAGGAGAGCACGATCACGGCCGGGTCCGCCGCGTACCCGAAGGCGTGGAGCGTCGCCCACACGACCGACGCGTCGAGCAGCCAGTACGCGGGCGCCCCGAGCAGCCGGGGGTCAGCCGAGCGAACGAGCGACAGCGCGTCGCGGACCGCGCCGCCGAGCAGCTCGGCCCCGCGCCCGATCCGGGAGCTGCCCAGCGCCCGCTCGGGAGCGGCCAGGCCGAGCACGAGCGCGGCCGCGATCCCGATCAGGGCGCCGGCGGCCGGGATCGCGCTCAGGGCCGCGGGGCCGTGGCCGCCGGTGAGCCCGAGCAGCAGAGCGGCGCCGGCGACGACGAGCGCGCCGAGGAACACCGCATACAGGAGCACGAGGAAGGCGAGCAGGGTGCGCGTGGCGGCCTTCGTCTCGAGCCCGGCGCGCCGCAGCGTCCACAGCGTGAGCGCCGCGCCGCCCGCGCCGGCGGTTGGCAGCAGGCGGGTGGCGGCGGTGCCGGCCAGCGTGATCTGGGCGCTCGCGCGGAACGTGACCCGGGGGGCCGCACGCCCGGCGACGAGCGACAGCAGGACGATGTAGCCGCCGACCGAGAGGCCCTCGAGTGCGACGGCGAGCACGCCCCAGCCCGGGCGGGCGTCGATCCCGCGCGACAGTGCATCGGTGAACGCTCGGGCGTGGCCGCCGACGAGCATGAGCGTCGCGACGGCGGCTGCGGCGATCAGGGCCGCGGGCGCCAGACGGCGGGCGACGGCGCGCACGTCGAAGGCGGGGAGCGTCAGCTCCGGGACGGTGGTGGTCTGAGGGGCGATCATCACGTGTCGTTGTACGCGGGGCGCGGTCGGATGGATCAGGAAAGAAGACCCGGTCGGAGGCCGAGATTCATCGGTCTTGCGTCAGACGGCGAGCGCCGGCTCGAGCTCGTTGGCGATCCGGCTCACCGCCGTGCGCAGCGCCCCCGCGGCCAGAAGCGCATCGGTGGCCCGCGCGAGCACCCGGCCGAGGAGCCCGTCGCCGGACACCGACACCGAGGCGCGCACCGTGCTGCCGCGCGCGACGGCGACCGCGACGTACTCGACGTCGAGCCGGATCGGCCCGACCGCTGTCAGCACGAGCCGGCCGTCGTGGGCCGCCGTCACCTCGACGTTGAACTCGACGCGCCGGCCGGCCAGGTGGCCGTGTACGCGGACGGTGTCGCCGGCCCGCAGCCGCGAGCCCCTGAAGCACTCGAGCTCGAACTCGACCGGCGACCAGCGCGCGATCGAGCTCGTGTCGGTGAGGAGCGCCAGCACCTGCTCCGGTAGCCCGGCGACCTGTGTCTCCTCCGTCCACGTTGCCATGCCGACACTCTCGCTCACGCGCGCGCGGACGCGATGTGAAATCGATCACGAGGCGCCGAGCACCAGGCGCCCGGCCACGGGGTAACGTGCCGCGGCATGGCGTCCGACGACGATCGGGTCGCGGCCGAGCGCGACGCGCTGTACGGGCTCCCGCTCGACGGGTTCATCCCCGCCCGCGACGAGGCAGCGAGGCGGCTGCGATCCGGAGGCGACCGCGAGGCGGCGGCCGAGGTCAAGCAGCTGCGCAAGCCGAGCGTGGTCGCGTGGTCGCTCAACCAGGCCCGGCGGCACGCGCCGGGACGGATCGTCGCCCTGCTGGCGGCCGCCGGCGCGCTGCGGGAGGCGCAGGAGGCATTGCTGGGCGGCGGCGGGCAGGCCGCGCTGCGCGAGGCCGCGGCGGCCGAGCGGGCGCTCGTCCAGGAGGTCGCCGAGCTCGCCGAGCACGAGCTCAAGGAGGCCGGCCACCCGGCGAGCGCGGCCGTGCGGACGAAGGTGTTCGAGACGCTCCAGGCCGCCACCCGCGACCCGGCGGTCGGTGAGCTGCTGGCGGCCGGGGCACTCGTGCGCGAGACCCAGGTCGGCGACCTCGGGTTCGGGGGCGCGAGGGCCTTCACCGCCCCCGCGGCCGGATCGAAGGGTGCGGCCGCGCGGGACGCGCGCCGGGGGATCCACGGCGAAGCCGGCTGCGCCGAAGTCCGGGGCCGCCGCGCCGAAGTCCGGGGCCGCGGCGCCGAAGTCCGCGCCCGCGGCGCCGAAGTCTGGGGCCGTCGCGCCGAAGGCCGCGCCCGCCGCGCCCAGGCAGCCCGACGCGGCGCTCGTCCGCCGTCGCGAGAAGGCGGCCGAGCGGCTGCACGACGCCCGGACCCGTGAGCGCGAGCTGCGCGACCGCCTGCGGGACGCCGAGCAGGATGCCGGCCGCGCCCGCCGTGCCGCCCAGCAGGCCGCGCGCGACGCCGAGCGGGCGGCGACGCGGGTCGACCGGGCGCGGGCCGATCTCGACGCGGCCACCGAGCGATCGGCGGAGCTGGCCGCACAGCTCGACAAGCTCGAGCGGGCGGCCGGGAGCGGATAGCGCCTCGGAAGTGCTCGGAACCCGCGGCAGGGGCGGGGCGCCGTCTGCGTATGCAATGAGCTTCTACAGCCGCGGCCGGATTCTGCCGACCTAAGAGGTAACGTGCAGATCGGGTGGAACCAATGTCGATGAATCCATTTATGCGAGCAGTCGGGGCGACCCGACGCACCCGGCGCCCCGCGGCGCCGCTCCCCGAGGCAATCCCCCGGGGGCTTCAGAGTCGCCACCCAGCGATGCGCGGGATCTCCGTTTCGCCGGTCCACGGCTGGCACTGCATCTGCGATCGCTGCGCCACGCAGACGCGTCAGCACCACTAGCACCGAGCCCGCCTCGCCGACGCGGTCGTTCGACTGCGCCATCAGCGCCGCATCAACCGAGACCAAGCCGCCCACGCGCTCCTGGACCTCGACACTCACTCCACCCGATTCATCAGGCGCCAGCCTGCTCGAGGCGGTCGCCGTTCCGTCGGCGTCAGTCGCACCCAGTGAGCTGTCCTGACCTTCGGCCTTCCGCTGGCGGGTGAGAATGTTACGCCGTTAGCGATTGATCTTGTTTACAGCGGTCACGGCGTTTTCGTCGGTGTCTGTGAGACCTGGGTATCTAGTGGGAAAATCGCCGCGGATCGCGCCGTGTAGCAAGATTAACTACGAACCGGTGTCACGGCGTCGTGGCACCGCGGCAGGGCGAAGCAGTTCAAGGGCCTGGGTATCTGGCGGGAAAATTAGGCCCGTTAGATACCCAGGCCCTCACCGAAAACGGCTGCGCGCCGGGTAGTGGTTACCGCGCCGGCTCGGCTCGCCGCGTCCATCGATCCCCCGCGTGGCGGCCGCCGGGCGGGCACCGGCGCGGCCGCGCCCGCTCGAGGCGCCGCTGTCGCCATTTCTCGGGCGTGGGACAATGGCCACCGTGCGCCCGGTCGGGGTTCTGAGCACCGGCCTCGCCGTTTCAGCGCCGGGCCCAAGGGTGAGACTCAGGCCAATGACCAACGCACCGACCGAGAAGGACACCACCACGGCGCCCGGCCGCGATGACCGCCGCGCCGAGGTCAAGCCGCACACCGGCCCCGTCCCCAGCAGCCCCCCCGCTGAGGATCACGCGGTCAAGGAGGGCGAGGAGAAGCTCGGCCGGGTGGGCGCGAACTGAGCGCCCGCTACTCGCCGCGCCCGGCGGCGTCGACCAGCGGACCGGTCCGCGGTGGCACCTGGCGCGAGAGCGTGATGTAGCTCGTGCAGCGCCGGATCGCCGGCGTGCGCAGGAGCTCGTTGACGAGCTCCTGGAGATGCTCTGTGTCGCGTGCGACGACCCGGCAGATGACGTCGTGGGGGCCGCTGATCGCGTCGGCCTCGAGCACCTCCGGCACCGCCGCCATCGCCTCGACGGCCTCGGCGAGGCGGCCCTGGGCCAGCTCGATCAGGACGAAGGCCGTGATCGCGTAGCCGAGCGCCTGGGGGTCGATCTCGGGCCCGTGCCCGGTGATCACCCCGCGGCGCTCGAGCTTCGCCAGCCGGGCCTGCACGGTGCCGCGGGCCACGCCCAGCTGGCGGGCCACCTCGAGCAGGCCGACGCGCGGGTTGTCCCGGAGCGTGGCGATCAGGCGGGCGTCGAGCTCGTCGATGGTCAATCTGCTCAGGAATGTAGCCGTATCACTGGTGCGATGTGGTCAGAGTGACCGACTTGGGTGGTCACACTTGCATGTCCAGGCCTGCGGTGCTGGAGTCAGGTCATGTTCGAGGAAGCTCAGCTCTACTCACCGGTGACCACCGAGGCCGATGGCTCCGTCACGGTGCACCTGGCCCACGATCACCCCGGCGCGAACGATCCCGTGTACCGCACGCGCCGCGGCCAGATTGCCGCGGCCGCCCTCTCCTGGCGCGACGGCGAGCCGGTCCCCGCGATCGACTACACAGACGAGGAGCAGGAGGTGTGGCGCACGGTGTGGCGGGAGCTGACCCCCAAGCACGACCGCTACGCGATCGACGAGTATCGCGAGGCCGTCGAGCGCGTCGGCCTCCCGCGGGACCGCATCCCCACGCTCGACGAGGTGAGCGAGCGGGTGCGCCCGCTCAGCGGCTGGCGCTACGTCCCCGCGGCCGGGCTCGTCCCGCTCGACGAGTTCTACGGATCGCTCGCCGACCGGGTCTTCCATTCGACCCAGTACGTCCGGCACGCTGCGGTGCCCCTGTACACGCCCGAGCCGGACATCATCCACGAGGTGATCGGCCATGGCCACCTGCTCGCCACGCCGACGTACGGCGAGCTGCACCGCCTCGCCGGCGACGCCGCCCGGCGGCTGCGGGACATGGACAACCTGCGCTTCCTGTCGAAGGTGTTCTGGTTCTCGCTCGAGTTCGGGGTCATCGTCGAGCAGGGCGAGCTGCGCGCCTATGGCGCCGGGATCCTCTCGAGCTACGGGGAGATCGACGAGTTCCGCACGATGGAGCATCGCCCGATCGACCTCGTCGAGATGGGCACCGCCGACTACGACATCACCGCCTATCAGCCCGTCCTGTACCGCGCCGAGTCGGTCGACGAGATCGTCGAGGTCGTGGGCGGTTTCTTCCGCACCTGCAGCGACGAGTCGATCGCCGCGATGCGCCCGCGCGCCGGCGCCGCTCGGTAGGTCTGGCGGGCCAACGTGTCAGATTGCTGACGTGGGCGGGGTCAATTGCCACTTCAGCCGGGCCCGATGGTTCAACGGGTGCTGAGGGGGAAACAGCAACGCATGGACTCGGCGACTCTCTCACCACAAGCCAGCTTGACTCACCACCGCTCCGCCGTCATCGGGGGGAGCGTCGATGCCACCGCGCTGTTCGCGCGCTGGCAGCAAGGACGCGATCAGCGTGCCCGGGAGGAACTCGTTCAGAGATTCCTGCCGCTGGCCCGCAAGCTCGCTCGTCGCTACAGCGGCGCGCGTGAGCCGTTCGACGACCTCCTGCAGGTCGCCAGCCTCGGTCTCGTCAAGGCGATCGACCGCTTCGACCCGAGCCGCGGCACCGCGTTCTCGTCGTTCGCGGTCCCGACGATCCTCGGCGAGCTCAAGCGCTACTTCCGTGATCTCGGCTGGGCCGTTCACGTGCCCCGCGGCGCCCAGGAGCTCGCGCTCAAGGTCGAGGAGGCGCATCAGCAGCTGACCGCCCGCACCGGCCGTCCGCCGAGCGTCCCGGATCTGGCCGAGTACCTCGAGCTGAGCATCGAGGACGTCCTCGACGCGCTCGAGACCGCCAGCGCCCACCACACCGTCTCGCTCGACACCCCGCGCGAGGACGGCGACGGCGAGTCCGGCACCCTGGCCGACGCGTTCGGCCAGACCGACGACCGCTTCGAGTTCATCGAGGCGAGCGTGTCGATCGCCGCGGCGGCACAGCACCTCTCGGCGCGCGAGCGCCGGGTGCTCGAGCTGCGCTTCGTCGAGGACCTCACGCAGACGCAGATCGCCGAGGTGATCGGGGTCTCGCAGATGCAGGTTTCCCGCATCCTCCGGCGCGCACTGGCCCAGCTGCGCGATCTCACCGAGGGCGCCGACAGCGCCCTGAGGGACGCGGCCTCCTTCCGGTCCGGGCCCGGCGCCGGCGCGGTTGGTCCGCGCGGGCGCCGTTTTTTGTGCGCGCCGAGCGTTCGCTCCGCGCAGGCACCTTTTGTGCGGCGAGCGTCCGCTCCCCGGCGCCTCACAGCTCGACAGATGTCCGAGGACCTGCGGTCGTTTGAACGGGCTTCGGATGGGTAAAGACGCACGTGCCCGAGCGTAGGGATTACCAGGTCTTGTACGTTCGGTCTCACTGACCACAGCGGGAAGCCGGGGGGCCAGGTCCCGTCGGCCCTGAGATCTTTCGCCGGGAGGCTCATTGCGCGGGCGTCGGGGGGATTGCCGTCACAGCTGGACCGCCTGCCATGCGCGGACCCGCGCCGCCCTGCCGGCATCCGAGGTCCCGCTGCGCGATGCGCGCGCGCTCGCTCTGGTCGCGTCGTCAGCCGTCGAGGTCGTCGGCGGGCGCGCCGTCGCCCGAGACGCCTGTCTCGAACCACACCTGCGTACCGTCCTGGGAGCTCGTGAAGCCCCACCGCTCGGACAGCTCCTCGATCAGCTTCCAGCCCCAGCCGACCTGGCCGTGCTCGCGAGTGGCTGAGACGCCGGGCCCGTGGTCGATGACCGCGCAGCGGACGGCCCCGTTGGCCACCAGCTCGAGCGTGATCACATCGCCCGGACCGCGGCGGCCGTACCGGATGCCGTTCGTCACCATCTCGCTGACGAGCAGCTTGACGTCGTACAGCTGTTCGTCCGACAGCGCGTCGGCGAGCTCGCGCTCTACGATCTGCCGGGCGCGAGCCGGTCCATCGGTTCGCGCTTCAATCCGGTATATAGCTCGTAGCTGTGACGTGCATCGTCTCTTGCTTTGATCTACCCGGATTTCGACTCGGCAATGCCGGCGATGCAGAATCTGCGGCCCCAGGGCGGGAGCTGAGGTGAGCGAAGGGCCTCCCACCGTCAGCCTGACGCTGACGAGCATCCCCGAGAACCTCACGCTCGTGCGGGGGATGCTCGGCGGCCTCGGGGAGTCGCTCGGGATCGATCCCGAGCTGCTCGACGACCTCAAGACCGCGGTCAGCGAGGCGGCCAACAACGTCGTGATGCACGCCTACGGCGGCGACGCGGGCCCGATGTTGCTCGATCTCTACGCCCACCCCGACGGGATCGAGGCCGTCGTCCGCGACGAGGGCCAGGGGATCCCGAGCTTCGCGCTCGTCGGCGAGCGCGTCCACGGCGTCGGGCTGCCCGTGATCGAGGCGCTCGCCGAGCACGCCGAGTTCCGAGTGCCCCCGCGGGGGGGCACCGAGGTGCGGATGAGGTTCCTGGCCAGCCGCGAAGGCCGCGCTCTGTTCGGGGTTCCGGCCGCGGCGGCGCCGGTCGACGGCTGGACCGACGGGCTGTCCGGCGACGCGGTCGTCTCGCTGTCGCCGGTCGGCCTCCTCACCGCTGTGCTCGGCCGCCTGGCCCGCGCGCTCGCCGCCAGCGCCCGGTTCTCGCTCGACCGCTTCTCCGACGTATACCTCGTCACCGACGCGATCGCGGCCCATGCCGCGCGCGCGGCCCAGGGCGAGCGCATCGGGTTCGCGCTCGTCGCCGGCCCGCGCCGGCTGGAGATGACGATCGGCCCATTCCGCTCCGGCAGCGGCGAGAGGCTGCGCGCCGAGGACGTCGCGGGCGGGCCGCGGTCGCCGCTCGTGTTGCTCAGCGACGAGCTACAGACGAGCGCTGACGCCGACAGCGAGACGCTGCGGGTCGTGATGATCGACCACCGTCGCTGAGCGGAGTCCGGGAGCTCAGCGAGACGGGCGCAACGCCAGCGCGGCGACGTCGTCGGCGGTCGACCCCGAGCGGAACCGGTCGAGGTCGGCATCGAGCGAGCGCAGCAGCTCCTGCGGGGTGGCCCCGGCATGGCCGCTCATCAGTGACTTGAGCCGCCCGACCCCGTAGCGCTCGCGAGCACCCTCGGTCTCGGTCACGCCGTCGGTGTAGAGCAGCAGCATCCCGTCCGGCGCCACCGCCACGTCCTCCTCGGGCCACTCGCCGTCGGCGAAGGCGCCGAGCAGCGGCCCGTGGGCCTGCGACTCGTCGACGCTGCCGTCGCCGGACAGCCGCAGGGCCGGCGGGTGCCCCCCGGAGCTCACGACGACGTGGTCGTCGTGCAGCCGTACGCACATGGCCGTGCACAGCGAGTGGCCGGCGCCGCCGCGCAGGGCGTCGTCGAGCTCGCGGAGGATGGCCCCGGGGCGCGGGTCGTGGCGGCTGGCGAAGCGCGAGCCGTGGCGCAGCAGACCGGTGAGCGCGGCCGCCCCGATGCCCTTGCCGGTGACGTCGCCGATCACGGCGAACCATCCGCGGGAGGAGGGGAACAGCTCATAGAAGTCTCCGCCGACGTCGAGCCGCCGCCCGCCCCCGGCCGGCCGGTACAGCGAGGCCACCTCCCAGCCCGGGATCTGCGGCAGCGCGTCGGGGAGGAGGCTCTCCTGCAGCGTTTCGGCCACCGTCGTCAGCGTCGTGTGCAGCCGCGCGTTCTCGACCGCCGCGGCGGTCCGTCGCCCGAGCTGCTCCGCGAGCTCCACGTCCTCCTGCTCGAGCCGGCGCCGGGACTCGGCAGTGACGAGCGTCATCACGCCGATCGTGCGTCCGGCGACGCGCATCGGCACGAGGATCGCCGAGCGGAAGCCGACTTCGAGCAGGAGGCGCAGGTGCTCGGCGTTGCGCGCGCTCCGGGCGATCATCTCCTCCGAGATCTCGGGGTAGATGATCGGGTCGCCGATGCGCATGACGTCGGCCATCGCGCCGTCGGGCTCGAGCTCCTCTGGCTCCATCTCGCGCAGCCGGGCCGCCAGTTCCAGCTTCGCCGGGTCCTGGTGGGCGACGACGCTGTGCACGCGGTGCAGCAGCTCGTCGATCAGGTCGACCGCGCACCAGTCGGCCAGCAGCGGGACGGCGACGTTCGCGACGTTGTGGAGGGTCTGCTCGTAGTCGAGCGAGGAGGCGAGGATCCGCCCGGACTCGGCGAGCATCCGCATCCGCATCTCGGCCATCTTCACCGCGGTCACGTCCTCGATCACGGTCACGACCGCCATCAGGTCGCCGCGCTCGTCGTGCAGCGGCGAGGAGCGCAACTGGCGCCACGAGATCTCGCCGGTTGCGCGGCGGACGGTCCGCATCAGCTGCGAGGTCGCGTTCTCGCCCTGCATCATCCGGATCGACGGCACGTCCGCCATCGACAGGGGGTTGCCGGCGTCGTCCTCGACGATGAACTCGTCCATGATCGCCGTCGAGGTCCGCGACTGGAGCTCCTCGAGCGTGGAAAATCCCATGCTCGTGAGCGCCGCACGGTTCGCGTAGGCGATCGTCCCCGTCCGGTCGCGGATCGTCACCGCCTCGGCGAGGACGTCGAGCACGTCGGTGACCTGGGGCAAGCGCTCGCCCAGGCGCCCCGTCAGTGAGTCCCCGGGACCCAGCGCTCAGCCCTCGCCGGGGGCGTCCTCCGGAGTCTCGACGACGTTCAGTCGCTCGGCCACCCCGGTGAGGCTCAGCAGCCGCTGCACCTGCGGCGGCCCCTTGACCAGCGACAGCGGGCGGCCGGACTCCTCGGCGGCCTGGTGGGCTCTGACCAGCACGCTGAGCCCGGTCGAGTCCATGAAGTCGAGCTCGCGCAAGTCGAGGATGAGGTGGCGGTCGGACTGGGCAGCCCGATCCAGTTCCTCCTCGAGTGCGGGCGCGGTGGCCAGATCGAGCTCGCCGCTGATCATGATCACTGTCGCCCCGTCCATCTCGCGGACTTCGACCCGAAACTCACTTTGCACGCTGGGCGCGAGCCTACTGATCTGTCCAGGCGATTGCCGGTTGGGAGTCCGAACCCCGACTTCGGCGTGTCGATCAGCGGCGGTCGGCGGTGAGCGTGTGCAGGCTCGTCAGCGATTTGCGCAGCAGGCGCGAGACCTGCATCTGGGAGACACCGATCCGGTCGGCGATCTCGGTCTGGGTCAGGTCCTCGCCGAACCGCAGCAGCAGGATCTCGCGCTCGCGCTCGGGCAGGTGGCGCGCGGCGGCGAACACCGTCGCCTGGTCGTCGACCAGGGTGAGCCGCTTGTCGTCGCCCCCGATCGCCTCGATCCGGCTCCCGGCCGTGTCGTCCTCGCTGGCGAGCGGCGCGTCGAGTGAGATCGCGTCGTACGCCTCGGCGGTCTGGATCCCCTCGAGCACCTCCTCCTCGGAGAGCTCGAGGAACTGGGCCAGCTCGTTGATCGTCGGCCCGCGGCCGCTGTGCGCGCTCAGCTGACGCTGGGCATCGAGGATCCGGTGCGCGCGCTCCTGAGCGGCGCGGTCGACGTGGAGTGCCCAGCCGGTGTCGCGGAAGTAGCGCTTGAGCTCGCCCAGGATCGTCGGCACCGCGAACGAGCTGAACGCGAACCCGCGCTCGGGGTCGAACCGCTCGACAGCCTTGACCAGCCCGAGGCTCGCGACCTGAACCAGGTCCTCGTACGGCTCGCTCGATGAGATGTAACGGCGCGCCAACTTGCGCGCCAGCGGCAGGAACCGCTCGATCAGCTGGTCACGCGCCTGCCGGTCTCCGGATCGATGCCACCGCTGGAACAGCTCCGCGGACGCCGATGCGGACGGCGGCGAGCCACCATCGGCTGCCAACGCCATCGGGTTCTTCCCTTCGCAGACTCCGTGCAGTTGTAGCAGAGACAACACCCCGGCTGGGAGTCTCGGACCGGTGTTTGCGCATTTGCGTTCGCCTACGCCGCCTCGGCGTCCGTCTCACGATCGATCGCGGGTGAGTCGCGCTTGTCGGTGAGCAGGTCGATGACCGCGCTCTCGATCTTCTCGCGCACCTTGTCGTCGGCGACGTCGAGGTCGGGGATGCGCTCCAGGGCGGGCGCGATCGTCCACCCGGACAGGTACCGGTCGAACACCCGCGGGTCGACGTACGCGCGCCGGGCGACGGCGGGGGTGTTGCCGAGCAGCTCGGCCACCGCGCGGACGGTGCGGTCGATCGTGCGCTTGCGCGCGGTCTTCGAGCGCGCGCCGTCGCTGTCGGTGGCGAGCGACACGGCTGCCATCACCGAGCCGTTCCACGTGCGGAAGTCCTTGGCGCTGAAGTCCTCGCCGAGAGTGAGCTTGATGTAGTCGTTGATGTCGTCGGAGCGGATGTCGTGCCAGCGGCCGCCCTGCTTGTAGGCGAGCAGCTTGCCGTCGCCGCCGCGCCGCAGCCGGAGCGTGCGGACGACCGCGTAGGACCCGGGGTCGGTGATCACCTGACGACGCCGGACCCCGCCCTTTGCGAGATAGTCGAACTCGACGGAGTCCTCGCGCACGGTGACGTGCTCCTTGCGGATTGTGGCCAGCCCGATCCCGCCCTCCTCGGCGGCGTACGCCTCGCTGCCGACGCGGAACAGGCCGACGTCCAGCAGCCGCACGGCGCACGCGAGCACGCGCTGGCGGCTCGGCTCCTCGCCCTTGAGGTCGCGCCTGAGCCGACGGCGGAGCTTCGGCAGCCCCTCGCCGAAGGCGACCATCTTCTCGAACTTGGCGCGGTCGCGATGCTCGCGCCAGCGCTCGTGGTAGAGGTACTGCTTGCGGCCGGCGGCGTCGACGCCGGTGGCCTGCAAATGGCCGAGCGGATCGGGACAGATCCACACCTGGCTCCAGGCCGGCGGGATTGCGAGCTCGCGCAGCCGGTCGAGCACCTCGCCGTCCTTGATCGGCCGGCCTCGCTCGTCCTCGTAGCTGAACCCCTTCCCCCGGCGGATGCGCCGCAGCCCGGCGCCCGAGCAGTCCGAGCGGCGCAGCCGGCCGCGGCGCGCTGTGGTCGTCATCAGCGTCGTCGCCATCAGTATGTCGTCGCCATCAGTGTGCTCGTCGTCGGCAGCGCCGCGGGCCCTTGAACGCGCGAAAGGCCCGCTCTGGGAGCGGGCCTTCGCAAAGATCCTTCCGTATGGCAGTCGCCTAGCTCCCGGTGAAGAGATCGGCGACGCCGGTGGCCTCGTTGCGCAGGCCGCGGATGTCGTGCTCGATCCCGCGACGGCGCTTGGAGAGGGCCTGGCGGCTGCGCCGCACAGCGCCCTCGCCGCGGCGCTCGAACCGCTTCAGCTCGCGCCGCAGGCGCGTGCGGTCCGTGTACAGCTGCGCCGTGTTCACGAGCGTGTCGCGCACGGACACCGCGGCGCCGATCTGGATCAGCACCGCGCGCTGGGCCTGGCGCGAGACCGCCTCGAGGCGGGTGGTCGCGGCCTCCAGGTTGCTGGTGGCCGTGCGTGCGGCGCGCTTCGACGTGTTGCGCGTCGACCGTGCCGTGCTGCGCGCGCCCGCGCTCGCCGTCGAGCGGGTCTGACGGGCCGAGGCCTTCGTGCTGGCGGCGCTCCGCTTGGCGGAGTTGCGCTGCCGCGTCGCCGCCGCCTTCTTGGCCGCAGCTTTTCGCTGGGTGGTCGTCGTCTGCTGGGTTGCCATCTCTGTCTCCACGTTCGTTTTCGGGTTCATCTAAGGCCTACCCGGCCCGCATCGAGGCAAACAGCTGTTCGTGTGCGAACCGTCACGAACAGCGGCGGCATACTGGGTCGCAGATGCCACCTGCCAGCTACACATCCACCCTCGCCGAGACGCTCGCACCTGATGTGCTCGAGCGCTTCCTGCGTTATGTGCGGATCGATACGCAATCCGCCTACGACCGCACGGGCTCGCCCAGCACCGCGGGACAGCTCGACCTCGGCCGCCTGCTCGTCGATGAGCTGCTCGCAGCAGGTCTCCAGGATGCCCAGCTCGACGCCAACGGGTACGTGACCGCCACGCTCGAGGCGAGCGAACCCGGCGCACCCGTGATCGGCGTGCTCGCTCACATGGACACGAGCCCCGACGCCCCCGGCGCCGGAGTGACGCCGATCGTCCACCGCGCCTACGACGGCGGCGTGATCGCCCTCCCGCGGCTCGGCACCCGCCTCGATCCCGACACGATGACCGAGCTGCGCGACAAGCATGGCCACGACATCGTCACCTCGAGTGGCGACACCCTGCTCGGGGCCGATGACAAGGCCGGTGTCGCTGAGGTGATGGCCGCCGTGTGCCACCTCGCCGCGCATCCGGAGCTCCCGCGGCCCGAGCTGCGCGTCGGCTTTACCCCCGACGAGGAGATCGGCGAGGGCGCGACGCTGTTCGACATCGACGCGTTCGGGGCGGTGTGCGCGTACACGATGGATGGCTCGGACATCGGCGAGCTGCAGGACGAGACGTTCAGCGCGGTGGAGGTACGGGTCGACGTGGAGGGGGTCGACGTGCACCCCGGCCAGGCGACCGGCAAGCTCGTCAACGCGATGCGGCTGGTGGCCCGGATCCTCGCCGCGCTGCCGGCCGACCGCTTGACGCCTGAGACGACCTCGGGCCTTCGAGGGTTTCATCCACCCGGCCCGGTGGACCGGGACTGCCGGACGGGCCGGGTTCCGGGCGATCGTCCGCGACTTCGACGACGACAAGCTGCAGGCGCACGTCGAGTTGCTGCGCAGGGTGTCGCGAGGACGTCGTCGGCGCCGAGCCCCGTGCCCGTCTGCAGCTTCGACGTGCGACGCCAGTACCGCAACATGCGCGCGTACCTCGATCCCGTGCCGCACGTCGTCGACGCGGCCGAGCGGGCGATCCGGGCCGAGGGCCTCGAGCCGATGCGGACGCCGATCCGGGGCGGCACCGACGGCTCGCGTCTGAGCGAGCGCGGCCTTCCGACGCCGAACATCTTCACCGGCGGCCACGAGTACCACTCCGTGCGCGAATGGGCTTCGGTCCACGACATGGCCTCGGCCGCGGCGGTGATCATCCGCCTGGCCGCGGAGTGGGCGGCACCGGAGATGCGCGACGGCGCCCACGCGGACGCCGGCGCCGCGGCCGGATAGGCTCCGGCCTCGTGACCGGCTCCTCCGCCTCGCTCGCCTCCGTCGACGGCGAGATCATGCTCGCCGCCGAGGCGACGATCCCCGTCACCGACCCCGGCCTCGTCCGCGGCGACGGGGTGTTCGAGGTGATCCGCGTCTACGAGGGCCAGCCGTTCCGCCTCCAGCACCATTTCGACCGGCTCGAGCGGTCGGCCCGCAACCTCCGGCTTCCGCTCGACCTCGAGGCGGTCCGGGCCGAGACCTATCGCCTGCTCGCACAGGCCGGGACCGGGGAGAACCACGAGCTCGTGCGGATCATGGTCACGCGGGGCGGGCGCCGGCTGGTGATGACCGAGCCCAAGCCCGAGATCCCCGACCGGGTCCGGGCGTGCACGATCACCTACTCGCCGCCGCGCCTGCTCGACGGGATCAAGTCGCTCTCCTACGCCCCGAACATGCTCGCCGGCCGGCTGGCGCGCGAGCAGGGGTTCGACGAGGCGCTGCTCGTCACGCCGCACGGGCGAGTGCTCGAGGCGCCCGACGAGCTCGTTGTTCTGGGTCAAGGACGGCGCGCTGCTCACTCCCCCGCTCGACGACCACATCCTCGCCTCGATCACCCGCGCGCTCGTGATCGAGGTGATGGGCGCCGCGGAGCGGCCGTGCCCGCTCGAAGAGCTGCGCGCCGCCGACGAGGTGTTCCTCGCCTCGACCGTGCGCGAGGTCCAGCCGGTGTCGGCGATCGACGAGCAGGCGTTCGACGCGCCGGGCCCGGTCTCGCAGCGCACGGCAGCAGCTCGTCGGCGAGCGGATCGCGGCCGAGCTCGCCTGAGCCGCCGACTGGGCGATCGATCGATCGTGAGGGTCCTGACCGTGATCGGGAACCGGCCGCAGTTCATCAAGGCGGCGGCGGTCTCCCCTGGGCTGCGAGCGGCCGCCGAGGAGGTCCTGATCCACACCGGCCAGCACTTCGACGACGAGCTCTCGGCCGTGTTCTTCCGTGAGCTCGGGCTGCCGGCCCCCGACCGCTCCCTCGAACATCGGCCTCGGCTCGAACACCTCGCAGACGTCGCGCATGCTGGCAGCGCTCGAGTCGGTCGTGGCCGAGGTGGCGCCTGATGTCGTGCTCGTCTACGGAGACACGAACTCGACCCTGGCCGGCGCGCTGGCCGGCGCCCAGGCCGGGGTGCCGGTCGCGCATGTCGAGGCCGGGATGCGCTCGTTCGACCGCTCGATGCCGGAGGAGCTCAACCGCGTGCTCGCCGACCACGCCGCATCGCTGCTGCTGTGCTCCTCGGAGGTGGCGGTGGGGAATCTCGAGCGCGAGCGCGCGGCCGGGGAGGTCGAGCTCGTCGGCGACGTGATGGTCGACGTCGCGACCGCGCTCCAGCCGCGGGCGCGGGACATGGTCGACCTCGTGGCCGCCCGCGGGGTGGCGCCCGGCGAGTACGCGTTCGTCACCGCGCACCGGGCGGGGAACGTCGACGATCCGGAGCGGCTGGCGCGGCTCGTCGAGCTGCTCGAGGCGCTGCCGCTGGCCGCCGTGTTCGCGGTCCATCCGCGGACCCGGGCGCGGCTCGAGGCCGCGTCGCTGTGGGACAGGCTGGCGGGCGCGCCGCGGGTCGCGCTCGTGCCGCCGCTCGGCTACGTCGAGACGATGGCGATCCTGTGCAATGCGCGGGTCGTCCTGACCGACTCGGGCGGCCTGCAGAAGGAGGCCTACCTGGCCGGCGTGCCGTGCGTGACGCTGCGCCCGAGCACCGAGTGGGTCGAGACCGTGGAGCACGGGTGGAACGTGCTCGTCGACCTCGACCTCCCCGCGGCGCTCGACGCGGTGGCTCGCGCCAGCGCCCCCGAGCGCCCGCCGCTGTACGGCGACGGCCGGGCCGGGGCGCGCGTCGTGTCGGCGCTTACACTGCGCTACCGATGAGCCAGCACGCCCGGATCCGGATCGGGGTCGCGGGCCTCGGCTATTGGGGCCCGAACCTGGCCCGGAACTTCGACGCCATCGCGGGGTGCGAGCTCGCGTGGTGCTGCGACGCCTCCGAGGAGGCCCGCGCGCGGGGCGCAGCGCGGTTTCCCGGGGCTCGGATGACCGGCGAGCTGTCCGAGCTGCTCGCCGACGACACGCTCGACGCGGTGGCCGTCGCGACCCCGGTCTCGACCCACGCCGAGCTCGCGTGCCGCGTGCTCGAGGCGGGCAAGCACTGCTTCGTCGAGAAGCCGCTCGCCCAGTCGGTCGCCGACGCCGAGCAGGCGGTGGCCGGCTGCGCGGGCCGGCGAGCGCGTGCTGATGGTCGGCCACCTGCTCGAGTACCACCCGGGGATCGACGCGCTCAAGGAGCTCGTCGACGCCGGCGAGCTCGGCGAGCAGATCTATTACATCTACGGCAACCGGCTCGAACCTCGGCCAGCTCCGCACCGACGAGAACGCGCTGTGGAGCCTCGGTGCCCACGACGTCTCGGTCGTCCTGCGGCTCGCCGGTGAGGAGCCGTCGAGGTCGCCGCCCACGGCGAGTCCTACGTGCGCGCCGGGGTGCAGGACGTCGTGTTCTGCTTCCTGCGCTTCCCCTCCGGCCTCTCGGCCCACCTCCATCTGTCGTGGCTCGACCCGCACAAGGAGCGCCGCTTCACCGTCGTCGGCTCGCGCCGGATGGCGACCTTCGACGACATGGCGGTCGAGGGCAAGCTGACCGTCTACGACAAGGGCTTCGACGAGGACTCGAGCGAGCTATGGCGAGTACATCACCCGGGCCGGGGAGATCGTCTGCCCCCGGATCCCGAACGTCGAGCCGCTGCGGCGCGAGTGTGAGCACTTCGTCGAATGCGTCCGCACCGGCGCGACGCCCCGGTCCGACGGCGACAGCGGGCTGCGGGTCGTGCGGGTGCTCGAGCGCCTGCAGCAGTCGCTCGAGGCCTCGGCCCGGGTGGCACCGTGACGTTCGTGGATCCCTCGGCTTCGGTGGCTCCGGACGCGGCGCTCGGCTACGGCGTGGTGATCGAGGCCGGCACGGTCCTCGGCGCCGGGTGCGTGATCGAGCATGGCGTCGTCCTCGGCAAGCGTCCGCGGCTCCGGCCCGGATCCAGCGCGGCCGGAGGTCCGGAGCTTCCGGGCCTCGAGCTTGGCGACGGGGTGACCGTGTGCTGCGGCGCGGTCGTCTATGCGGGCGCCCGGATCGGTCCACGGGCGATCATCGGAGACCAGGCCCAGGTCCGCGAGCGCGCGGTCATCGGCGCGGCATCGGTCGTCGGCCGCGGGTCGTGCGTCGACTTCGGCGCGGTGGTCGGCGAGCGCGTCCTGATCCAGACCGGCGTCTACGTGACGGGCGGGTCGGTGGTCGAGGATGACGTGTTCCTCGGCCCCGGGGTGACGACGACCAACGACAGCGCGATGGGCCGCCACCCCCGCGGCCAGCCGCTCGACGGCCCCACGTTCCGACGCGCGTGCCGGGTCGGCGGCGGCGCCGTGATCGTCCCGGGCGTCGAGATCGGAGAGGAGGCCTTCGTCGCCGCCGGCGCGGTTGTCGTGCGCGACGTCGGTGCCCGCGAGGTCGTGATGGGGGTCCCGGCCCGGGTCGTCCGCCGGGTCAGCGACCAGGATCTCCTCGAACGCTGGCGCTAGCGGCCGGGCTGTGTGCGGCGGTCGGTCAGGCGCGGGCGCGCGCGCGTTGCTCGGACGCGCCGCCCACGGCCATCGCTTCGCCGGCGGCGGTCCAGATCACCTCGTCGCGCGCGGGCCCCACCCCGATCAGCGCGATCGGCACCCGGACGAAGTCGGCCACGAACTGCAGGTACTCGCGCGCGGCCTCCGGCAGGTCGTCCTCGGAGCGGCACTCGCTGAGGTCCTCGCTCCAGCCCGGCAGCTCGATGTACTCGCCGGTCGAGTGGTGAAGGACCGTCTGGTGGTAGGGGAAGTAGTCGAACTCGGCCCCCTCGGCGCCGCGGTAGCGCGTGCACACGCACACCCGGTCAAGGCCGGACAGGACGTCGAGCTTCGTCACCGCGAGCGCGGTCAGCGAGTTGATCCGGGCCGCGTAGCGCAGCGCGATGAGGTCGAGCCACCCGACCCGGCGGGCGCGGCCGGTCGTGGTGCCGTACTCGTGGCCCTTCTCGCGGATCTCGTCGGCGAGCGGGCCGTCGAGCTCGGTCGGGAACGGACCGGCGCCGACGCGCGTGCCGTACGCCTTGCTCACGCCCCACACCTCGTCGATGTCCTTGGGCCCGACGCCGGCGCCGATGCACGCCGCCCCGGCCACCGGGTTCGAGGAGGTGACGAACGGATACGTGCCGTGGTCGATGTCGAGCAGCGCACCTTGGGCGCCCTCGAACACGACCCGCTTGCCGTCGTCGAGCAGCGACAGCACGAGCCGGCTCGTGTCGGCGATGTAGCGCTCGAGCCGGTGGCCATAGGTGAGGTACTCCTCGGTCATCGTCTGCAGGTCGAGCCGAGGGTCCTTGGCGAACGGCCGCAGCGACTGCCGCTTCGGCTCGAGCGCGGCGATGATCTTCTGCTTGAGGATCTTCTCGTCGAGCAGGTCCTGGACGCGGATCCCGAGCCGGGCCGCCTTGTCCGCGTAGCACGGGCCGATGCCGCGCCGGGTGGTGCCGATCTGGAGCTTGCCGAGCTTCATCTCGCCCGCGTCGTCGAGCATCAGGTGGTAGGGCATGATCAGGTGCGCGTTGGCCGAGATCCGCAGCCCCTGAGTGTCGACGTGGCCCCGGGCGAGTCCCTCGAGCTCGTCGGTGAGCACCTTCGGGTCGATCACGACCCCGTTGCCGATCACGCACGGCTTGCCGGGGTGCAGGATCCCCGATGGCATCAGGTGGAGCTTCCACGTCTTGCCGTCCCGGACGATCGTGTGGCCGGCGTTGTTGCCACCCTGGAAGCGCACGACGGCGTCGGCCCGCTCGGCGAGCAGATCGGTGATCTTTCCCTTCCCTTCGTCGCCCCACTGGGCGCCTACGAGCACGATCCCTGGCACATGGGGGAGTGTAGGGCTGGCGGGGATCGGCGGCGATGAACCGCTACTGTCCTGTGGACGATGAACGAGCACCGGACGGATTCCGGGGTGCAGGCGGGCGCTCTCACCGTCTCCCGCATGTCCTCACCCACCTCGAGCGACTCGAGGCCGAGAGCATCCACATCATGCGCGAGGTCGTCGCCGAGGCCGAGAAGCCGGTGATGCTCTACTCGATCGGCAAGGACAGCTCGGTGATGCTCGAGCTCGCCCAGCGGGCGTTCCACCCGGCGCCGCCGCCGTTCCCGCTGCTGCACGTCGACACCCAGTGGAAGTTCCGGGAGATGTACGCGTTCCGCGAGCGGATGGCGCGCGAGCTCGGGATGGAGCTGCTCGTGCACGTCAACCCCGAGGGCCGCGAGGCGGACATCAACCCGTTCGACCACGGGTCCGAGATCCACACGCACGTCATGAAGACGGTCGGCGCTCAAGCAGGCGCTCGACGAGCACAAGTTCGACGCCGCGTTCGGCGGCGCTCGCCGCGACGAGGAGAAGTCACGCGCGAAGGAGCGGATCTTCTCGGTGCGCACGGCCCAGCACGCCTGGGACCCGAAGAACCAGCGCCCTGAGCTGTGGCGGACGTACAACGCGCGCGTGCGCAAGGGCGAGTCGCTGCGCGTGTTCCCGCTGTCGAACTGGACCGAGCTCGACGTGTGGCTGTACATCCACATGCGCGAGATCCCGGTCGTCCCGCTGTACTTCGCCGCCGAGCGCCCGGTCGTCGAGCGTGACGGCACGCTGATCATGGTCGACGACGACCGGATGCCGCTCGACCCGGGCGAGCGTCCCGAGCCAAGCGGGTCGTGCGCTTCCGGACGCTCGGCTGCTACCCGCTGACGGGCGCGATCGAGTGCGACGCCGACAGCGTCGCGGCGATCATCCGCGAGATGCTCGTCGCCACGACCTCCGAGCGCCAGGGTCGGGTGATCGACCACGACGCGCGCGGCGTCGATGGAGAAGAAGAAGCAGGAGGGCTACTTCTAGCGTCGAGCGGGGCGCTACTCTGGGCGGCGGTGCAGCCGGCCCCAGCGCTCCAGCAGCTCCACGACTTCCTCGGCCGCGCCGCGCGCGGTCATCGACGGTCGTGTCGATCCGCAGGTCGGGCCGCTCGGGCGGCTCGTACGGCGAGTCGATCCCGGTGAAGTTGGCCAGCTCGCCGCGGCGCGCCTTCTTGTAGAGGCCCTTCGGGTCGCGCTCCTCGGCGACCGCGAGCGGCGTGTCGACGAACACCTCGACGAACTCGTCGCGTCTCGAACAGCGAGCGCGCCATCCGCCGCTCGGCGCGGAACGGCGAGATGAACGACACGAGCACGATCAGCCCGGCGTCGACCATCAGCGTGGCCACCTCGGCCACGCGGCGGATGTTCTCCACCCGGTCGGCCTCGGTGAAGCCGAGGTCGGCGTTCAGGCCATGGCGCACGTTGTCGCCGTCGAGCATGTAGGTGTGGTGGCCGCGGCGGTGCAGCTCTGACTCGACCAGGTTCGCGATCGTCGACTTGCCGGCGCCGGACAGCCCGGTCAGCCACAGGACGGTCGGCTGCTGGTGCAGCGCTGACCGACGCGCTCATGCTTGTCGACGTTCACCGCCTGCCAGCGGACGTTCTGCGAGCGGCGCAGCGCGAAGTGGATCAGGCCGGCGCCGACCGTGTTGTTCGTGATCCGGTCGATCAGGATGAACCCACCGGTGTCGCGGTTCTCCCGATACGGGTCGAACGCGATCGGCTCGGCTGCAGCTCGATGTCGCACACGCCGATCTCGTTGAGCTCGAGCTTGGTCGCCGCCATCTGCTCGAGCGTGTCGACGTTGAGCTGTACTTGAGCGGCGCGATCGTCGCGGTCACGGTCCTGCCGCCGATCTCGCATCAGGTAGCTGCGGCCGCGCAGCATCGGCTCGTCGCCCATCCACACGATCGTCGCCTCGAACTGGTCGGCGACGCCGGGAGGGTCGCTGGCGTGGGCGATCACGTCGCCGCGGGTCGACGTCGAGCTCGTCGGCGAGCGTGAGCGTGACCGACTGGCCGGCGACCGGCGACGTCAAGGTCGCCGTCGTAGCGTGACGATCCGCTCGACCGTGCTCGTCCGGCCCGAGGGCGCGATCACGACCGAGTCGCCGGGCCGCACCGTGCCGCTGGCGATCGTGCCCGCGTAGCCGCGGAAGTCGAGGTGGGGTCGGTTGACCCACTGCACGGGCAGCCGGAACGGCCGCGACTGCAGCAGCATCTCGTCGACCTCGACGGTCTCCAGGTAGCCCATCAGCGTCGGGCCGTGGTACCAGGGCGTCTCATCGCTGCGGTCGAATGACGTTGTCGCCGCGCAGCGCCGAGCACGGGAATGCACGGTGATGCGCTCGAGCCCGATCTGGCGCGGCGAACGCCCGGTACTCCTCCTCGATCTCCTGGAAGCGCGTCTCCGAGTAGTCGACGAGGTCCATCTTGTTGACCGCGACCACGATCTGCCGGACGCCGAGCAGCGCCACCACCTGGCTGTGCCGGCGGGTCTGCGTGAGCACGCCCTTGCGGGCGTCGACGCAGGATCACCGCGCAGTCGGCCGTCGAGGCGCCGGTGACCATGTTGCGCGTGTACTGCTCGTGGCCGGGCGCGTCGGCGACGATGAAGCGCCGGCGCTCGGTCGAGAAGTGCCGGTAGGCGACGTCGATCGTGATGCCCTGCTCGCGCTCGGCGGCGAGACCGTCGAGCAGCAGCGCGAAGTCGAGGTCGTCGCCCTGGGTGCCGGCGACCTTCGAGTCGCGCCTCGAGCGCGGCCAGCTGGTCGACGAACAGCGCCTGCGACTCGTACAGCAGGCGCCCGATCAGCGTGCTCTTGCCGTCGTCGACGCTCCCGCACATGACGAAGCGCAGCAGCGTCTTGTCGTTGTGCGCAGCGAGGATCGCGTCCATCTCCTCCGAGAGGACCGTCCCTGCCGTCTCCTGAGCTGTTTCCCGTTGCGTTGACATCGATCTCGCCCAGCCATGCGACGGTACCCCGCCATCGCCGAGGGTACCGATCGACCTGCGGCAATCCGTGCTGCTGGAGAGAGCGATGCTAGAGCACTACGCCAATCGCAGGCGTAACGCTCGGCCCGCCGGCCGGCGGCGCGGCCGGCTCGCCGCGTGCGTGCGCAGCAGCTCGACCAGCCCGACCGTCGGGAAGAACGGATCGGCGACCACCGAGCGGTCGCTCAGCGACAGTGCGGCCCGGAGCTCCCCGTCGACCTCGGCGAGGAGGACGGGAGCGGCCGGTGCCACGGCGCTGTCGAGCGCGGCGAGACGGCTGAGCGCCTCGTGGTCGTCGGCGTAGGCGGGGCGGATCGTGATCGCTTCGGTGGTCGTCATGGCGCGTGTCCTTCTCGGCGGGCTCTCGGCGGGGCCGGGTGGTCGATCCCCGCTCCGTCTCGCGGGGGGCGGGGCGGTCGATCCCATCCTTCTCGCCGGGGCGGTTATGGGGCTGACAGACAGGGTGACTCCGCTCCGGCATGAATGCAAATAGGGCTTTGGTGGATGAGGTATAACTTCTGGTAATGCTCGATCTCCGTCGCGTGAAGGTGCTGTGCGAGGTCGCCCGCCACGGGTCGTTCTCCGCCGCCGCGTCCCAGCTCGGCTACACGCAGCCGGCGATCTCCCGCCAGATCGCCACGCTCGAGGCGGAGAGCGGGATGACGCTCGTGCGCCGCGTCCCCCAGGGCGTCGTGCTCACCGACGCCGGGCGGCTGCTCGTCAGCCGCGGCGAGGCGATCCTGGCCCGGCTGACCGAGACCGAGAACGAGCTGCGATCGCTCGCCGGCCTCGAGGGCGGCACGTTGCGCCTGGCATCGTTCGCCTCCGCGGCGGCCGCGATCGTCCCGCTGGCCGTGACCGCGTTCCGCGCGCGCTACCCCAAGGTCGAGCTCAGCATCGCGATGGCCGACCCGATCTACTCGCTGCCCCGGCTGCGGGCCGGTGAGCTCGACCTCGTCCTGTCCCATGACCCGGGCGGCCTGCCGCGGCTCGCGTCCGGCGAGCCCCTGCGATCGGCCGCTCCCGTGATCGCCGACGGCGCGCCTGTGTCCGACCTCGACCACGGCGCGGTCGAGACGATCCACCTGTTCGACGACCCGATGTACGTGGCGATGCCCGCCGACCATCCGCTCGCCGCGGTGCCGCGGCCCGCGCTCCTGAGCTTCGCCGAGGATCCGTGGATGCTCGCGACGAGCGCCACCTGTCCCGACTCGCGCCTGTTCCTCCGCGCCTGCCACGCGGCGGGGTTCGAGCCCCGGATCGCCTTCCAGAACGACGACTACTCGGCGATCCTCGGCTTCGTCGCCGCGGGCGTCGGCGTCGCCCTGATCCCCGACATGGTCAGCCGCGGGGTCCGCGACGGCGTCATCGTCCGCGAGCTTGATCCGCCGGCGCCGCCCCGCCCGATCCTCGCCGCCGTCCCCACCGGCTACTGCTCGCCCGCCGCCCGCGCGATGGTCGGCGTCCTGCTCGAGATCAGCGACGCGTGGGTCGCCCGCCGGCCGATCCTCGTCCCGGCCTCAGCGGCCGCCTGACGTTTCTCGGCCATGCCCACGCCCGGCCCCGACTCCCCGAACCCGGACCAGCCCGAGACCTCCGAACTGCGCCGCGCCCAACTGGGACGAGAGCGGGCGGAGGCCGTCGCCGCTCGGGAGTCGATCGACGACGAGGAGACCGCCCAGCACGAGCGGCGGGCCGACAAGGCGCGCTACCTCCGTGAGAAGCTGGAAGAGCGGGCTGAGTCGGAGGGGTCCGACTCCGACCTTCGCAGTCCTAGGGCCGGCCGAGCAACCTGCGAGCGCAGCGCGAACGCGTCTTTCGCTTGAGTTCGGTGCGGTGGCCTGGGATGTGGCGTGACGCGAGCGCTGCGCCCGCAGGTGCTCAGCCGTCCCTGTGGGCTCGTCGGTCGCCTCGACTCAGCCCCTGGGAAGCATTGCGGAGGGAGGCTCGGCTGGGTGAGCCACCGGACGTTGCGCTGTGCCTGGGTGAGTCCCGAGCGGGCGGCTGATGGCGCACGTCATGCTCGCTCGGTCACATCCCTCGGGCCCGGATCGAACGCGACCAGGACGAGGCGCCCCCTAGCCGCCCCCACAGCCCACACAAGCGACCCCTCAGGCTGAGCGGAGGTCCATCCGGTGGTCATCACCCAGCAACGGCAGCTCGTCGCACATCTCGGTGAGGCGGGACACGGTGCGTGCCGTGATCTGGTCGCAGAGCGCCTCGCGGTTGAGGATGTTCGTCGTGATGACGACCGAGCGCTGATCTTCGTAGCGGGCGTTGACGATCGAGTAGAGCTCCTCGAGCACCCAGTCGGTCGTCCGCTCGGCGCCGACGTCGTCGATGTGGAGCAGGTCGACGGCGGTGAGCCGGTCGAGCAGGTCGACATGCGACCGCTCGGCGCGGTGGACGTCGCGGATCTCGTTGAGCAGTCGTGGGAGCGAATAGATCGCCACCGAGCGCCCGGCGGAGAGCGCCGACTTCGACACCAGCATCGCGAGCGTGGTCTTGCCGGTGCCGACGGGGCCCATGAACCAGAGGCCGCGGCCGGCGTCGAGCTGGGCGTCGATCGTGGCCGTGAACCGCCGCGCGGCGGCCACGATCTGCGGCGCGATCTCGGTCACCGGCGGCCGGTCGAACGACACGTTGCGGTACCGGCGCGGGATCACCGCCGACAGGCTGCGCGCCTTCGCCTTCGCGATCACCTGCGGCCGGCACTGGCAGTCGTATGCCGTGTTCGTGGCGTCGTCGTAGACGAACCCGGACCCGTCGCAGACGCCGAACGGGCACTCGCCCCCGAGGGCGGCGCCGGTCGTCGCCCCGACGGCCGGTGTGCCCGGCGGGCCGGAGTGCGCGGCGCCGCCGCCGGCGCCCGCCAGGCCCCTAACTCCCGTCGGTCCCCACCCGCCGCTCATGCCGCGAACCGCTCGCCCGCGTAGTTCATGAACTTCGGGTACTCCTTCTGGAACGTGAGCACGACGTCCCCGACCGGCCCGTTGCGGTGCTTGGCGATGATGATGTCGGCCTCGCCGGGGCGCTCGGAGTCGCGGTCGTAGTACTCGTCGCGGTAGATGAACATGACGAGGTCGGCGTCCTGCTCGATCGCGCCGGACTCGCGCAGGTCCGACAGGATCGGCTTCTTCTCGCCGCCTCGCTGCTCGACCGCGCGGCTCAGCTGGGAGAGCGCGATCACCGGGACCTTGAGCTCGCGGGCGAGGCTCTTCAGCCCGCGGGAGATCTGGCTCACCTGCTCGACGCGGCTCTCGATCCGGCCCTCATGGCGCATCAGCTGCAGGTAGTCGACGATGATCAGCCCGAGGCCGTCCTTGAGCTGGTGGTGCAGGCGCCGCGCCTTGGCCCGCACCTCGAGCACCCCGGTGTCGCTCGAGTCGTCGACGAACAGCGGCGCTTCGGCGAGCCGCTGGCAGGCTTCGAGGATCGTCGGCCAGCGCGACTCCGCGACCTTGCCCCGCCGCAGATCCTCGCCCTTGATCTTGGCCTGCGAGGCGACGAACCGCTGGGCGAGCTCGGACTCGGACATCTCGAGCGAGAACAGCGCCACGGCATGGCCGGCGAGCACGGCGTTCTCGGCGATGTTGGCCACGAGCGCAGACTTGCCCATCGACGGCCGGGCGGCGATGACGACGAGGTTGCCCGGCTGGAAGCCGCCGGTCATCCCGTCGAGGTCCCGGAATCCGGACGGCGTGCCGGTCAGCGCCGTCTTCGAGATCGACAGCCGATGCAGCTTGTCCATCTCGTCGTGCAGGATGTCCGCGACCGACCGGATCTTCTTCTGCCGATCGTCGTGCGCGACCTCGAGCATCATCCGCTCGGCCCGCTCGACCAGGTCCCGCGCCGGCGCCTCGCGCGCCAGCACGCTCGCCTGGATCTCGTAGGAGGCCGTCAGCAGCGCCCGCTTCTGTGACTCGTCACGGACGATCCGCCCGTACTCGCGTGCGTGGCCCGCCGCCGGCACCCAGCCCGCCAGCTCCTCGATCGCCGCCGGGCCGCCCGCCTCCTCCAGCTTCCCGTGCTCGCGCAGCACCTCGGCCACCGTGAGGTGGTCGATCTTCCGGTCGGTGTCGTACAGCGCGAGCATCGCCGCGAACACCGCCCCGTGCTGCTCCCGGTAGAAGTGCTCGGGCCGCAGGTGCTCCTCCACGAGCAGCGCATGCAGGTGCCGATCGTCCAGCAGCACAGCTCCCAGCACCGACTTCTCAGCCTCGAGGTTGTGGGGCGGGACTGCGATGTTCTGGACGGCGCTCATACGGGCCGTCCGAGTCTAGGTCGGCGCCGGACGGCTTCCCGTCGATGATCCCGCTCCGTCCGGGAAGTTCGTCCGCGCGTCATCCATGTCCCCGGCTGGCCTGGGTGGGCGGGGCCGAGCGGGTCGTCCCGACGCGCGCGCCTCCCCCGGTGAGCTCGGAACGTCGGCCCCAGGATCAGCCGGACGCGAGCGCGCCGTTGACGACCACTCGACCCCGCGCGACGATCGCCGATCGACGAGGGCGGCTGACGCGCCACATCCGGCGCGCTCGCGTCCGGTCGGTGCTGGGACGCGACGCATCGAACTCAAACTTCAGGACGCGCGCGCGGGGCGGCACCGTCAGCCGCCCCCAGACCAACCAACCTCAGGCAGCGACGACCATCGTCTTGATGGTGGCCATCACGTCGTCAACTACCTCGACGACGACCATGTATGTCCCGACGTGACGGATCGGTTCCTCGAGGTGGATCTTGCGGCGGTCGATCCGGATCCCGCGGGCGTCGCGGATCGCGTCCGCGATGTCCTGAGTCGTGACCGAGCCGAACAGGCGACCGTCGTCGCCGGCCTGCTGCGAGATCGTGAGCACCGTGCGGCCGAGCGTGGCGGCACTGTCGCGGGCGCGGTCCTCCGCCTCGCGCTTGGCCTGCTCGGCGCGCTCCTGACGCCGGGCGGCCGCCTCGATCGAGCCCTTGGTGGCGGGCTCGGCGAGCTTGCGCGGGAGCAGGTAGTTACGTAGGTACCCGGCCGACACGTCGACCACCGTCCCGCGCTCGCCCAGCGTGTCCACGTCCTCGAGCAGGATGGCCTGCGGCATCGCGATCGTCCTCGCTACCGGTCGCGGTCGCGATCGCGGTCACGATCCCGATCGCCGCGGCCGCCGCGCTCGCTTCCGCCCTCAGCGACGTAGGGCAGAAGCGCGAGCTCCCGCGCGCGCTTGACCGCGCGCGCGACCTGGCTCTGATGGCGGCGGCAGGCGCCGGTGATCCTCCGCGAGCGGATCTTGCCCCGCTCCGAGATGAATCGGCGCAGCGATGACAGATCCTTGTAGTCGACCTGGTCGACCTTGTCGCGACAGTACGGGCAGGGCTTGCGCCGGCCCGAAGTCGGGCCGCCTTTTCTGTCACGCCGGCGAACCGGCCGTCTACGTTGCTTTGCCACGGTTGATCACTCTAGCTCGGTTGTATCTGGGATCGCCTCGGACTCAGAACGGAATGTCGTCGTCGGCGGCTGCGGCGGCCACGGGAGCGCTCTCGAAATCGCCGGTGTCGATCGGGACGTCGCCCTCCGTCGGCCGTGCGCCGCTGGAGAACCCGTTCCCGTTACCGGCGTCATCACGCCCGCCGAGGAACTGCACGGTCTCAGCGATGATATCCACTGCCTGGCGCTTTTGCCCGTCCGCGCTCGTCCACTCGCGCCAGCGCAGCCGGCCGTCGATCGCCACGGGGCGGCCCTTGTGCAGGAACTTGGCGCAGTTCTCGCCCTGCTGGCCCCACACGGTGACGTCGAAGTAGTTGGCCTGATCCTCCCACTGGCCCGACTCGTTGTTCTTGCGCCGCCCGTTGCAGGCGATCCGCAGACTGCACACCGACGTGCCGCTCGGCAGCGCGCTCACCTCGGGATCCCGGGTCAGGTTCCCGGTGATGATCACGCGGTTGATGTTTCCAGCCATTGTTGGCTCCTTTCCAATGACGATCTGAAAGCCGGATCCGAGTCTAGGTGCGCCTCAGGCGGCAACCCCCGCCGTCGTCGGAAAATGGACTGAATCGTTGCGGTCCGTTCACAGAATCGTGGCACGGCGGCACAGAGCCGGCACACATGGGCTCGGAGAGGAGCCGGCGGCGGCCAGGCCGGGGGCGGCCAGGCGGGCACGACCCGCGCGGCGGGTCAGGACTCGGCGGGATCGCTCGCCGCGGGGGCGGCGGGCACAGCGGCAGCGGCAGCGAGAGCGGCAGCCGCCGCGGGAGGCTGCGGCACGGCGGTCGCGATCACCGGCGGAGCGGACTCCGGCGGTGGGGGCGTGCCGGGAAGCACCTTGATGATCCGGAAGCGCAGCACCTCGTCGGCGATCCGCAGGTTGTGCGAGAGCGACTCGAGCAGCGACGTCGGGCCCGAGAACTGCAGCAGGTGGTAGTCGGCGTCCCCCTCATGGCGGATCCGGAAGGCCATCGGCCGGGTGCCCCAGTGATCGGTGCGCTCGACTGTGCCGCCGCCGTCCGAGATCTGCGCCTGGACGTCGGCAAGGATCTTGGCGCGCTCCTCGTCCTCCGTGGTGGTGGAGAGGAGCAGCACGAGGTCGTAGATCGTCGGTAGCTGCGCCATAAAAAAGGCTCCCTGGGAGCGGCGGCCGACTATAGCAACGGCCTCCGGGCCTCGACGGGCCCGCGCCAACCGGCGAGTCCGCGCGATCGGGCGAACCCGCGCAATGGGTCGGGGGCGTCGCCGGCGCCCCGGGACCCCGGGGGCGTCGCCGCGAACCCGGGGCAGGCGGCGCCGGGCCCCGGGCGGACCCGGGCAGGCTGCTCTCGCTGTAGTGGTCGCTATTGACCCTGCATAGCGATGCCAATAGCAACCACCCCCATGCTGGGGAGGCGCGCGGGGGGTGAAAATGACGCCGCGAAGTCGCTTCGGGCGTGGTGTCTGTGAGCCTGGGTATCTAACGGGCCTATTTTTCCCGCTAGGTACCCAGGCCCGACCGAGGCGGCCGGCCGGTGGGGAACCGGGGGCGCGGGCGCGCCTTGCTCGGCGCGCAGCTGTCGCCATTTGTCTCGGGATAGCGATGCCAATAGCAACCACCCTCATGCCGGGGAGGCGAGCGGGGGTGTGGACGAAGGCCGCGAGGGCGGGGCCGAGAGGGTCCCCATGTGGCCGCTCGGCCTGGACGTGCGGGCCCCGCAGGCACAACCGCGATCCGCCGCTGACAACCGCCCCCATGCACAACTGCCGCCCCGCGAGCACGAGAGCGCCCCGCCACGACTACCCTGACCACGCCCATGCCGCCCTCGGAACCGCCCACGCCCGATCTGCCCCTGATCGAGTTCCCGTCGGCCGAGGCGTGGGAGCGGTGGCTGAGCGACCACCCGGACGCGGCCGGGGTGTGGCTGAAGATCGCCAAGCCGACGGCGCCGACCAGCACGCCCAGCTACCGGGAGGCGCTCGAGGTCGCGCTGTGCTTCGGCTGGATCGACGGGCAGAAGGGGGCGATCGACGAGCACTACTGGCGCCAGCGGTTCACGCCGCGCGGCCGGCGCAGCAAGTGGTCGAAGATCAACCGTGAGCACGCCGAGCGGCTGATCGCAGCGCGGTCGCATGCGCGACACGCGGCCAGGCCGAGATCGACCGGGCGAAGGAGGACGGGCGCTGGGAGGCCGCCTACGACTCCCAGGCGAACGCCCAGGTGCCGGACGACTTCGCGCAGGCCCTCGGCGCGAACCCGGACGCGAAGGCGTTCTTCGAGACGCTCACCGGGGCCAACCGGTACGCGTTCCTGTACCGGATCCAGGACGCCAAGAGACCGGAGACCCGGGCCAAACGCATCGCCGACGTTCGTCGAGATGCTCGGCGAACGACGGACATTCCACTGACCGCGCGGCGTGCTGCCGCCGCGCAACGGCTGACCGCGCGAGTCCGCCTGGCCCTTCTTGCGGATGTCCTCCAGCTGCTCGTCGATCCAGTCGCCGGGCCCGCGGGCGGTGACGATCGACTTCAGGCCCTGCAGCCGGCGATCGCGCTCCTCGGGGCGCATCGTGAGCGCCGCGTGGATCGAGTCGGCCAGCTCCTGGATGTCGAACGGGTTGACCGACAGGGCGAACTCGCCGAGCTCCTCGTGGGCGCCGGTGTTCTCGGACAGGATCGAGACGCCGGCGCGCTCGTTGACCATCGGCCCCTCCTTGGCGACGAGGTTCATGCCGTCGAACATCGCGTTGACCATCAGCACGTCGTAGTGCTTGTAGGCGGCGACGGCCTCCTCGAGGTCGTCGCGGAGCTTGAGCTGGATCGGCATCCAGTCGGGCGAGCCGTGGCGGTGGTTGACGACGGCGACGACGGCCTCGATCCGCTCGAGGTACTCGGCGTACTCGGCGACGTCGGTCCGGGACGGCATCAGCTGGGCGATGAACGTGACGCGCTCGCGGAACTCGGGGTGCTGCTCGAGGAACACGTCGAAGGCGCTGAAGCCGCGCAGCACGTTCTTCGACAGGTCGGCGCGGTCGACGCGGAGGATCAGGTGGTCGCGGCGGCGGCGCAGCAGCTCCTCCTCGAACTCCTGCACGCGCGGGCGGTTCGCCACGGCCTGGACGGCCTGCGGGGTCGATCGGCAGCGGGTAGTCGCGGACCCAGACCTCTCGGTCGTCGACCGTTGACGATGCCCTGGCGTGGTCGACCTCGTAGCCGAACAGGTCCTCGCAGCACTGCAGGAAGTTGCGGCGGTAGGACCGAGTGTGGAAGCCGATGATGTCGTTGGCCAGGATCCCGCGAGTAGAGCTCGCGGCGGATCATCGAGGGCAGCACGCGCCACGAGTCCGATTGGCTCCAGGGGATGTGGACGAAGTGCGAGAGGAACGCGTCGGGCCGGGCCCGGCGGATCAGGCCCGGCAGCGTGTACAGGTGGTAGTCGTGGATCATCACCGACCGGCCGCTCGACGCCCTCGATCTCCTCGAGCACCGACCGGGCGAGGTCCTCGTTGACCGCGTTGTAGCCGAACTCGAACGCCTCGGTCTCGTTGCGGCGGATGTCCGGGGCGTTGGAGAGGTCCCAGAGGTAGTGCTGGATGAACCACAACATCGGGTTGGCCATGATGTTGTAGAAGCGGTCGTAGGCGTCCGGGTCCGACGCCGACGAGCTTGACGCTGTACTCGCCGCCGTCGGACGTCGAGACCGGGAACGGCCGGCCGCCGTGCTCCTCGGCGACGGCTCGACGTCCTCGTCGGTCATCGCCGAGGCGATCCATGTGACGTCACGGTGCGAGGCGAGCCCGATCAGCGCGGTCACGAGGCCGCCGGTTCCGCGCCGGATCTCGCCGCCGGGCTGGAACGTCACCGGGCCACGGTTCGAGACGAGCACGAGCGGCCGCTTGTCGGACGAGGCGACATCAGCCCTCCACCTCGGTAACAGCCGCAGCCAGTCGCGCAGGAGCCGCGGCATGAGGAACTTCTTCCGGGCGGACTCCTTGCCGGCTCGGCCGAGGCGCTGGCCGAGGCCCGGGTCGGCCAGGATCTCGAGCGAGCGCTGGGCGCACTCCTCGACGGTTGAGACGAGGAACCCCGACTCGCCGTCGGAGATCTGCAGCGGGATCCCGCCGACGTTGCCGCCGATGAACGGCCGGCTCTTCCACATCGCCTCGGTCACGGTCAGCCCGAATCCCTCCCGGGTCGACTTCTGGATCACCACGTCGCAGTGGGACTGGAACGCGTTGACCTCGATCGCGCCGACGTTGTTGAGGTTGTTGAGGATGTGGATGTCCGGATCTCCGTGGGCGTGGGCGATGGTGGCGTTGAAGTAGTCCCAGCCCTCGGGGTCGTCGGTCGCCATCGAGCCGACGAGGGCCAGCTGGATGTCGGGGAGCTGCTCCTTGACGATCCGGTACGCGTCGATCACACCGAGCGGATCCTTCCACGGATCGAAGCGCGACACCTGGCAGAGGAGCGGGCGGTCGACGTCGATCCCGAACTGGCCGCAGATGTACACGGCGTCCTCGGGCGAGAAGGCCATGTTCTTGGGGGCCAGCGGGTCGATCGCCGGCGGGACGATGTGGGCGCGGCCGTCGACGCCGTGGGGAACGTACTGCTCGGAGTGGAACACCGCGGCGGGGTAGGGATCGAGGAACGGCAGCAGCCGCTCGAGCGTGAACGGGTTCGGCGTCGAGAGGTCGATGTGGCAGCGCCAGATCCAGCGCCGCGCCTTCTCGCCGACCATCGAGCACAGGGCGGCGGGCTGCGGGTCGTGGACGATGCAGACGTCCCAGCCCGTCCGAGAGATCCCGGGCGTTGATCTCGTTGTAGTTGCGCCACACCTCCCATTGCTCCTCGGTGAGGTCCTGGGGGCTGCCCTGCAGTGCGTTGTGCATCACCTTGGTGGCGTTGAAGAACTCCTCGCGGCCGTAGATGACGTGCCATTCGACGTCGAGGCCGACGTCGCGCATGAGCGGCACGAGGGTGTACAGGATCTCCGACACGCCGCCGCCGAAGGCGGTCGCCGACACGTGCAGGATCCGCCTGCCCTGCATCGGAGCGGCCAGCTCGCGGATCTCCTCGACGAGCGGGCGTCCGACGATGCTCGCGTAGTCGGACAGCTGCTTGTTCGCCACGGAGACCGGCTGCAACATCGCGGGAGCACGATACCGGGGCTGCCCGCGGCTACAGGTCCCGGGCGCCCGGACCCCGTCAGGTCGCGAGCCTGCGCAGCCGGGCGATCCCGGCGTCGACCGCGTGGACGAGCTGCTGGTGGAGCTCGCGGTTGGCCGCGGAGATCGAAGACATCTGGAAGTCGTGGCCGGCGCCGAGCAGCCGGTGGCGGTCGAGCGGCACGCCCCAGCCGTCGCTGATCGTGCCGCCGGCCTCGCGCAGGCACAGCCATGGCGCGGCCAGGTCGTAGGGGGAGTTGTTGAGCACCTGTCCGTGCCCGACCGCCTCGAACTCCGCGCGCAGGCTCGGCACCTCGTCGATCATCCGCGAGCCGACCTCGATCACCGCGTCGAGCTGCCCGGTGACGATCCGCGTCATCGCGAACGCCTGCGAGCCGAGGTCGAACACGCCGCCTCCCACCGAGGACGCGTCGATCAGCTCTCCCAGCACCTCGACCATCGGCCGCGCCGGGCGCCCGCGGAAGCCATAGCACCAGAACATCCGCCCGATCTCGGCGTTGGCGCTCAGCGACGCCGGGCGGCTCGACTGCACGCCGGCGTCCCGCTCGGCCAGGTACCAGTCCCCGGTCTTGATCTCGACCACGCACCCGAGCTCGAGGTCGGCCATCGTCGGCTCGGCGTCGTCGAGCGGCGCGAGCGCGACCGCCACGCACGCGGACTCGAGGCCGGCCATCGCCGGGCGGGTGCCGTCGATCGGGTCGACGACGAGCACATGGGTGCAGTCCCCGCCTGCGACCAGCCCGCGGTCCTCCGAGTAGAACGCGAACCGCGGCGCCCGCTCGGCCACGAACTCGGCCAGAAACGCCTCGGCCAGCTCGTCGACGGCAAACGTCACGTCGCCGCCCGCGCCCCCGCCGGCGTGGGCGCGGCCGGCGTGGGAGCCGAGCTCGGGCACCACCCGGTCGCGCAGCTCCCGCCCCAGCTCCAGCACGAGCCGGCGGCGCGCCTCGGCGGTCTCGGCGGGTCCGCTCACCGCGCCATTGTGCCCGCCCACGCCTCACCCATGCCGGCGGCAGCGGCGACACGCCGCGGCCACCGGCGCCGAGCCCGACACTAGCCTGTCGGCGATGAATCCAGCGAACGTGTTCGACATCCCCGCCGAGTACGACGCCGAGGACCCCGCCGGCTACCGGTCGGGCTCCGCGAACGTCGGCCGCGCGGCCGGCGGCGCGGCCACCACGATCAAGCTCTACGAGCTCCCGCCCGGCCAGAGCGTGTGCCCGTACCACTACGAGTTCGAGGAGGAATGGCTGCTCGTTCTGTCCGGCGACGTCGTCCTGCGGCGTCCCGATGGCGAGCAGCGGCTGCGGGCCGGGGATCTCGCCTGTTCCCGCCCGGCCCCGATGGCGCCCACAAGGTGACGGCCGGCGATGACCAGGCGCGGGTGCTGATGCTCTCGAGCGCCCGCGAGCCCGCCGTCGCCGTCTATCCCGACAGCGACAAGATCGGCGTGTGGCCCGGCCACGAGGCCGACAACGTGCTGCTGCGCCGCTCCGACGGGCAGCGCGACTACTGGGACGGCGAGGCCTGACGCGCGTCAGGCCCCGCCGCCCGGCCGGATCCCGGCCGGCCTGACTACTTGTGCTTGTGCTTGTGCTTCGGCTTGTGGCCGTGCACGGTCACATGGACCGTCTGATGCGTCGGGGTGCCGCCGAACAGGGAGTGGAACGAGAGCAGCCCGGTCAGCTTCAGCTTGTGACCGGCATTCAGCACGTTCTTGACCTTGCCCTTGGGCTTGATCGTGACCGTGAACAGGCCCGGCCGGGATCGACTTCGAGCCCTTGCCGAACGTGACGCGTCGCCGGGACGCAATGACCGTGGACCTTGATCTTGCCCTTGCCGCACTTCTTGCCCGAGGCGATCACGGCGATGTCGACCGACTTGAACAGGCCCTTCTTGTTCGAGGCCGTGAACGCCCACGAGAACGTGCCCGGATCCGTGACCGCGACGGTGAACGAGAGCTTGTAGCCCTTGCCCACCTTCGGCGGCTTGACGATCGTGAACGCGTTGTTCGCCACGTGCAGGACCTCGGAGCCGCAGTCGCTCGACCCGGCACCGTTGTGATCGTCGCCGCTGTAGCTGGCCACGAAGTAGTAGATGCCGGACGGGAGGCGACACGGGGCCCGAGCTCGACGTCGGCGCCGGTCGGGGTGATCCCCGAGAAGCTCGACGGGGTCCCGGAGTACGGGACCTTGCAGGCCGAGTCGGTGAAGATCGAGAAGTCACCGTGCCTTTGGACAGGAAGTTCGGCGCGACCGCGGCGATGTGCGCCGCGTCGGTCACCGGCGTGTTCGGCGCCACCATGCGACGCCGAGAGCTTGGTGGTGATCGACGCTCTGGCCGATCCCCAGGACCTCCTGGCCGCAGATGCTCTGCGACGGGGTGTTGTGGTTCGGCCCCCCGCCGTCGCCGCTGTACGTCTCCATCCAGTAGTAGCGGCCCGCCGGCAGCGAGGCGCCGACCGGATCCGACGGGGCGGCGATGCCCTGCGAGACCGGCTCGGCGGGCTCGTGTACACCGGCGTCGAGCTGCACGAGCGGTCGTTGGCGTACAGCGCGTAGACGATCGTGCCGCTGGCCGTCCCGTCGCCGGCGACCGCGCCGTTCGACGGCCCCGTGGGTACCGTTGATCGTCGCCTGGTCGGTGACGTTGGTCCCGACGGGGACAGAGACGTACGCGCTCGGGGTCGGCTGGTTGGGTGCCGTCGATCGCGCTCGTGATCCAGTTGTTGTCGTTGCCGGCCGTCGGGACGATGCCGGGCTCGGTCTCGAGTGAGAAGTACGTGGTGGCGCCCGGGGCCAGCGCGGGGTTGAACACGACTGTCCCGCTGTCGAAGTCGATGACGTTGAACGAGGTGCCCGGGCCCTCGTAGCCGGTGGTGCCGAACGGGCAGCCGGCCGGCGGGGTCCACGTGATGCTCCCCCCGGGCCGCTACCCGAGCAGAGCCCGTCGATGTCGAACCCGAACAGGTTCTGGCCGGATCCCGAGATCCCCATCTGGAGGCTGGTCAGCGGGGTGGCTGCGTCGTTCTTGATCACGACCATCGCGTCCTCGTCGCCGTCGTAGGCGGCCTGGTCGCCGTCCTCGGCGATCGACTGCGTGCGTGGCCGCGCCCGAGCCGTCCACGGCGGTCACGTCGATCCCGTACTGGCAGCCCGTATCGAGCCCGATCGCCGGGCACAGCGCGCCCGGCCCAGGGCGGCGGCCCGAGCGTGTTGGCGGCCGCAGCGGGCGACGCCGCCACCGCGCAGACGATCATGGCAGCCACCGAGTGCGACCGCGGCGATGAACCTGTGGTCTCATGGAACCCCCTTAGTGTGATCCGGACGTGCAGCCGACCAGGGGCACACCGGCCCCGGGCCCAGCCGAACTGAAACCTAGTCCTCCGTTGCGCAGTGTGTCAAGCGCGTCACGCCGGGAGGTCGAGCGTGAACACGGTCTCGCCCGGCCCCGTCTGGACCGACAGCCGCCCGGCCATCCGCTCGGCGAGCTCGGAGGCGATCGCCAGCCCGAGGCCCGAGCCCTGCGCGTCGTCGGCGGTGAAGAACGGCTCGAAGATCCGCTGCAGGGCGGCGTGGTCGATGCCCGTCGCCGTCGTCGCGGACGGCGAGCCGCACGTGACCGTCGTCGCCGCCGGCGGTGACGACGATCCGAGTCCCGGGCGGGGTGTGGGTGAGCGCGTTGTCGATCAGGATCCGCATGATCTGGGCCACCCGCACGGGGTCGCACTGGGCGTCGATCCGCCGCGCGCCCAGCCGCAGCTCGAGGTGCGAGTCGTGCTGGGCGAGCGTCGGCTCGAACTCGCCGGACACTGACCGCGTGAGCTCGCACAGGTCGACCTCCTCGGGCCGGAGCTCGAGCGAGCCGGACTCGAGACGCGAGAGGTCGAGCAGGTCGACGGACAGCTTGCGCAGCCGCTCGACCTGGTCGCGCACCTGGTCGAGGAACCGGCGCCGGGTCTCGGCGTCGAGGTCCTCGTCCTCGAGCAGCTCGACGAACCCGCCGAGCGAGAAGATCGGCGTGCGGAGCTCGTGCGAGGCGGTGGCGATGAAGGTCTTGCGCGCCGACTCGAGCTGGGCCAGCTGGCGCTGCATCTTGTTGAACGCGACGGCGAGCTGTCCGAGCTCGTCGGTGGAGTCGACCCGGATCGGGTGCTCGAACTCGCCGGCCGCGACGCGCTCCGCCGCCCGTTCGAGCCGCCCGACGCGCTGGCTCAGCGCCCGGGCCACGAGGTACCCGCCGACCAGCGCCAGCAGCAGCGCGATCCCGCCGGCCACGAGGATCTCGTGGCGGACGATCGCGACGTTGCGAGACGATGTCCGAGACCGGGGAGGAGAACACGATCACCCGTACGACCCGGCCCTGGAACATCACCGGCTCGCCCGCTTCGGCCACCGTCCCAGACTGGGTGCTCGGCGGTCCCTGTCGCGAGCTCCCCGGTGCGGACCGCCGCAAACGCGACCGGGAACGGAATCCGCTCAGCGGAGCTGGCCGTCCCGGTCGAGTCGGCCTGGACCGACAGCTGGGGGCCGCCCGGGACGACGGCGATCGACACCGACAGCAGCGTCACCCGGTCGCCCGACCGGGCGCCTGCGATCGACGACGAGGCCGCGGACCGCGGCGTTCGTCTGCGAGCCCCCGACGGTGCGCCCGCACCGGTCCGGAGTCCTTGCGCGCGGCGGCGGCCAGCTCGGTCAGCTTCTCGTGCATCAGCCGGTCCTGCAGGCCGGGCGCGACGTACAGGTACAGCCCGCCGATCGCCACGAAGGTGATCGCGGCGAACACCAGCGCCAGCTTGTTGCGCAGCGAGATCCGGATCGCCGGCACCCGGGCACTATCCCTCGGTGTCGCGGAAGCGGTAGCCGACTCCCCGCACCGTGAACAGGTACTCCGGGTCCTTGGGGTCGCGTTCGACCTTCTCGCGGAGGTGGCGGATGTGGACGTCGATCGTGCGCGGGTCGCGGTAGGCCGAGTCGCCCCAGATCCTGCGCCAGGAGCATGTCCCGCGTGAACACCCGCCCTGGCGCGCGCGCCAGGGCCGACAGGATCTCGAACTCCACGTACGTGAGCTCGGCGTCGTTCCCGCGCACGCGGACCGCTGCGCTTGGGGAAGTCGATCCGAAGCTTGCCGACGACGAGTGGCACCTCGTCGGGCGCGGTCTCGACCGGCCGGCTCATCTCCGCGCGCCGCAGCGCGGCCTTGATCCGGCTCGAGAACTCGCGCAGCGAGAACGGCTTGGTGATGTAGTCGTCGGCGCCGAGCTCGAGACCGACGACCTTGTCGATCTCCTCGGTCTTGGCGGTGAGCATGATGATCGGGACCGAGCTGAGGGTCCGCAGCCGCCGGCAGACCTCGAGGCCGTCGATCTTGGGCAGCATCAGGTCGAGCACGACGAGGTCGAACGACTGCTCCTCGAAGCGGTCGAGCGCCTGCCGGCCGTCGGTCGCCTGCACCACCTCGTACCCGTCGCGGCGCAGCGGGTAGGAGAGCAGCGTCTGAATCGACTGCTCATCGTCCACGAGCAGGATGCGCGCTGATCGGTCGGCCACGTCGTGTCTCCTCGCCGGAAAAGAGTAGTGGGGCGTGCTGTAGTGACCGGTTGGCCGGTCCGGAAGTTGCGGGCGGGCCGGTTAACCTCTGGCGCTGATGCTTGATCCGCGCATCTACCGGACCGGGCTGGTGGCGGTCTTCGTAGCGGTGATCGTGGTCGCCTTCTCGCTTGGCGACCAGCAGAGCGCCCTGTCGACCTCGATCCCGTCCGAGGCGTTCAACGGGGCGAACGCCTACACCGACATGGTTGGGCTGGCCAAGAAGTATCCCGTACCGTGATCCCGGCTCCTACGGCGACAGGGACCTCGCCGACCGACGTCGCCACCGCGCTGGGCCGCGACGGGTTCATCGTCACCCGCTCGACCCAGAGCGGGCACACCGCCGACGGCACGCGGGCGCTCGAGACGGTGACCGGCACCCGCACCGGCCTGTCCGGCGGGAGCATCGTGATCGTCAGCCATCGCGACTCGCTCGGCTCGCCGTCGGTCGCCGATCTGTCCGGGACGGCGGTGATGCTCGAGCTCGCACGGGTGCTGACGGGCGAGACCCAGCACCGCACGCTCGTGCTCGTGTCGACGAGCGGATCCGCCGGGGCCGCGGGGGCGATCCAGGTCGCGTCCCACCTTGGGGGCCCGGTCGATGCCGTGATCGCGCTCGGCGACCTGGCCGGCACGCAGGTGACGCATCCGATCGTCGTGCCGTGGTCTGACGGTCCGGCACTCGCGTCGCCGCTGCTGCGCAACACGGTCGGATCCGCGATCACGTGCCAGGCCGGCGTGCGGCCCGGCGCGAACAGCCTCGGCGGCCAGCTCGCGCACCTCGCGTTCCCGCTCACGACGTCCGAGCAGGGGCCGTTTGGCGCGCGCGGATATCCCGCCGTGCTGCGTGTCGCTGTCCGGCGAGCACGGGCCGCGCGCCGATCAGCCGGTGGCCGGCGCGGACCGGATCACCGCGATGGGCCGGGCGCTCCTGAGCGCCGTCAACGCGCTCGACGCCGGTCCCGCCGTCCCGCAGCGCCTCGGCCTACATGATCACCTCGGGCAAGGTCGTGCCCGGCGTGGGCGGTCCGGCTGCTCATCGCGGCGCTGATCCTCCCGGTGCTGCTGGCCATGATCGACGTGCTCGCCCGGGCGCGCCGGCGCGGGCACGCGATCCTCCGCTGGATCGTGTGGGTGCTCGGTGGCGCGGTGCCGTTCCTGCTGGCGCTGCTGCTCATCCGGGGCGCTCAGCTGACCGGCCTCGTGACGGCGCCGCCCGCCCCTGCCCCCGCCGGCGCGGTCAAGCTCGGCAGCGGCGGCGCGGCGCTGCTCGTCGTCGTGCTGCTCGCGATCGTCGGGATGTTCCTGGCCTGGAGGCCGCTCGTGCGGGCCGTCGCGCGGCGGTGGGCGATTCGAGAGCCCGGCCAACGGCGGGGCGGCCGCGGCGGCGCTGCTCGTCACGTGCGTGGTGAGCGTCGCCGTATGGGCCGGCAACCCGTTCGCGGCGGCGCTGCTCGTGCCCGCGCTGCACCTGTGGATGTGGACGCTCGACCTCGACCGCGGAATCCCTCGCGCGGTCAAGCTGCTGCTGCTCGCGGTCGGCGCCGCTCCGGTCGCGCTCGTCGTCCTGTACTACGCGCTGACCCTCCACATGACCCCGGTGCAGGCGGTCTGGAACGGCGTGCTGCTCGTCGCCGGCGGCCACATCGGGATCGCCGTGGCGGTCCTGTGGAGCGTGGTGCTCGGCTGCTTTGCCAGCATCGTGTGGATCGTCGTGCGCACCCCTCGCATCCATCGCCACCACGAGGAGGTTCCGGTCACCGTCCGCGGGCCGATCTCCTACGCGGGCCCAGGATCGCTCGGCGGCACCGAGTCGGCGCTGCGGCGATGAGACGGCTGATCCGCGACATCTCCTCGGTGCTGATCATCTCCGGCGTCCTGCTCGTCGCGGACGCCGTCGTCACGCTGCTCTGGCAGGAGCCGCTGACGGCGCTGATCGGGACGATCAAGCGCGGGGAGATCGACAAGCGATACCTCAGCCTCCGCACCGCCCCGCTGTCGACTGTCGAGCAGCGCGCGTTCTCCGACCTCTCCTCGATGCACGAGAAGCTCGCCTTCCTGGCCCGCCGCGAGCAGCGTCAGGTCGGAATGGGCGACGCGATCGGCAAGATCGTGATCGGCAAGATCGGGGCGAGCTTCGACGTCGTTCAGGGCACGGACGAGGCGAGCCTCGAGAAGGGTCCCGGGCACTACCCGGGCACCGCGTTGCCCGGGCTCGGGCAGACCGTGGCGATCGCCGGGCATCGCACGACCTACCTGGAGCCGTTCCGCCACATCGACCAGCTCGCCCCCGGGGACCCGATCGTGCTGAAGATGCCCTACGGGCAGTTCACCTACATCGTCCAGTACCACAAGATCGTGGTGCCGAGCGCGCTGTGGGTGACGAACAACGTCGGTTACGAGCGGCTCGTGCTGTCCGCCTGCAATCCGCTGTACAGCGCCGCCCAGCGGATCATCGTGTTCGCCCGGCTCGAGCAGGTGACGCCGCTCGGCGCCGGCCCGTCCGGTGGCCTGAGGTCATACGATCGGCCAGGCCTGCTCTGGCAAGCGGGCGACGGGTATTTCCGTCCACGAAGCCACAGCCAGCGACAGGGCACGGCCGCCCGGTGCCGATGGAGGTGACGGAGTCGATGGAGAATCAAGAGACGAAGGTGATGAAGATCAAGGAAGACATCGCAAAGGGCCGCTATCAGGTCGACCCGAGTCGCCGTCGCCGACGCGATCCTGCGCCGCCTGCGCGAGCTGGGGCTCGCCGGCGGCCCGGCGACGGCAGGCCCGCTCCTCGCCCTCCCCGGCCCTCAGAGCGAGTGCTCGTAGCCGGCTAGCTCACCGCGCGCGTCGGTGAACTCCACGCCGGGCTCTCCTGCGACGACGCGTCCGATCTGGGTCAGCCCGACCTCGGCCGCAACCCCCACGGCGTTCGCCGGCAGTGTGCCCGGCGGCAGCGTGTGCGCCGGCAGCTTGTCCGCCGGCAGCTTCGCGGCACGCCGGCAAGCACGCGCACAGCTCATAGTCCTCGCCCGCGGTCGCCGCGAACACCCTCGGGTCCCGCTGCAGCGCGGCCGCCACCGCGGCCACGCCGCCGGCGAGCGGCAGCGCGGCCAGCGACAGCTCGAGCCGGACGCCGCTGCACCGGGCCAGGTGGCGGGCGTCGGTGGCGAGTCCGTCGGAGACGTCGATCATCGCGTGCGCGCCTGCGGCGGCGAGCGCCCGGCCCGCGGCCAGTCGCGGCTCCGGCAGCGCGTAGCGGGCGCGCAGCGCGGCCGCGAGGTCCGGATCGGCCGGCGCCCGGCCCTCGATCACGGCCAGCCCCGCGCCGGCAGCCCCGAGCGTCCCGGTCACCACGACGACGTCGCCGGGCCGCGCCCCGTCGCGGTATACCGGGTCATCGGCGTCGGCGCACCAGCCGACGACCGTGAACGCGACGGTCAGCGCCGGGGCCCGGGTGACGTCGCCGCCGGCGATCGCGACGCCGGTCCGCGCGGCCAGCCGCTGGGCTCCGCGGGCGACGCCGAGCGTGAGGTCGCGATCCGAACCCTCCGGGAGCCCGAGCACGAGATACGCCTCGCCCGGCGCGACCCCCATCGCGGCGAGGTCTGACAGCGCCCCGGCCAGGGCTCGGTGGCCGATCTCCTCGGGGGTCAGCTGGCCGGTGCGGAAGTGGACGCCGTCGACCATCGCGTCCACCGAGGTCACCGCGTGGCCGCCGGCGCGCACGACCGAGGCGTCGTCCCCGATCCCGCGGACGAGCCGCGGATCGGCCGGGCTGGCGAAGAGCGTCGCGAGAGCGTCGATCAGCTCGAGCTCGCGCACGGAGCCATCCGCCGGCTCAGCGGTGCCGGTAGACGATCCGGGCGCGGTCGAGGTCGTAGGGTGAGAGCTCGACGCGAACCCGGTCGCCGGGCAGGATGCGGATCCGGAAACGGCGCATCTTGCCGGCCACGTGCCCGAGGACGACGCGATCCATGTTGTCGAGCTTCACGCGGAACATCGCGTTCGGCAGGGCCTCGACGACCTCGCCTTCGAGTTCGACCTTTTCTTCCTTGGGCATCGGCGCACAAGCTAGCAGCCGGTCGGGGGCCCGCGACCCCGTGGCGCGCGAGCTCAGTGCTTCTTCAAGCCGCCGCCGCCGCTCGAGGGCTGGTGGCCGTTGCCGAATCCCGGAGGCTTGCCATTCCCGTTGCCGTTCCCGTTGCCGTTCCCGTGCGACGGCGGCTGGGGCGGCTTGGCGTACAGCGTCGGGTTGTTGTACGGGCTCGTCCCGCCGGTGCTGGTCGGCGAACCGGTCGCGGTGCCGCTGGTGCTCCCGGTGCCGTTGCCGGACTTGCTGAGCGGATTGCCGGTCGTGGAGAACTGGCCGAAGAACGGAGTGCCGAGGAACGGCGTGGTGGGTGGTGTGAAGTCGCTGCAGTAGCCGTTGCTGGCCGGCTGCATGTAGTCGCGCCAGATCGGCGCCGCGAGCGTCCCGCCGAATCCGGGGCCGAGCCCGTTGACATCATTCATCGAGGTCGTCGAGTTCGGGTAGCCGACCCACACCGCCGTGGCCAGCTGAGGCGTGTAGCCGACGAACCAGGCGTCGGTGTAGTTGCTCGTCGTGCCGGTCTTCCCGGCGGCCGGGCAGCCGTAGCTGGCCGCGGTGCCGGTGCCGGACTGGATCACGGTCTTCAGGACCTGGTCGGCCGCGTACGCCTCGCCGTAGCTGAACACGCGCTTCCTCGTGCGGGTCGCCGAGGTTGACGACGCTGCCGTCCGGGAACACGACCTTGGTGATCGCGGTCGGGGCGATGTGGTCGCCACCGTTGGCCAGCGTCGCGTAGGCGTCGGCCATCTCGAGCGGCGAGACGCCGATCCGCAGGCCACCGATGCCCTCCGCGGGGATGCCGTCGAGGTGCGAGGTGATGCCCATCGCGTGCGCCATCGCCGCCACCTTCGTGCGGGTCCGACGTCGGCGTCGAGCTGGGCGAACACGGTGTTGTCGGACAGCGTCGTCGCCTTGGTCATGCTGATGTTGCCCAGATAGCTGTGCTCGGCGGTCTGCACGTGGTAGGTCGGATAGCCGGGCAGCCAGCCCGGCAGCAGCTCGCTGGGAGTTGTAGTACGTCTGGTTCGGGTCGCCGTGGTAGTCGTGGATCAGCGTCATCAGCACGAACACCTTGAACGCCGATCCCGTCTGGCGGTGCGACTGCGTCGCGTAGTCGAAGTTCGTCTGGTTGTACGTCGACGAGGTGGCCATCGCGAGGATGTGGCCATTCGACGGATCGATGTTGACGAGCGCCGCCGCCGGGTCGCCGGGCCGCCCCTCGTTGGCGAGGATCGCCTGGCGGGCATGCTGCTGCTTGTGCAGGTCGATCGTGGTGTAGACCTTGAGCCCGCCCTGCTCGACCGTGGCCAGCCCGAAGCGCTGGATCAGCGCCTGCCGGACGTAGTCGAACACGTACGGCTCGCGCTTGACGGTGTAGGTGTTGTTGAGCTTGACCTCGAGATGGGCGCGGTCCGCGCGGGCCGCCTGCTGCGCAGTGATGTAGTGCGACTGCACCATCGCCGCCAGCACCTCGTGGCGGCGCTGGCGGGCGAGCGCCGGGTTCTGGAACGGGTTGTACGCCGACGGAGCCTGCGGCAGCCCCGCGAGGAGCGCGGCCTGGGCGAGGCTCGATCTTCCACACCGGCCTGTCGAAGAACATCCGGGCGGCGGCGGCGACGCCGATCGCGGTCTGTCCGTCGACGCGTCCCATACGGCGACGTCGTTGAGGTACTGGCTGAGGATCCAGCTCTTCTCGTGCTTGGACTCGAGCTCCTCGGCGAGCTTGGCCTCGATGATCTTGCGCTTCAGCGAGCGCGTGTCGGCCAGCTGGTAGGGCAGATAGACGTTGCGGACCAGCTGCATCGTGAGCGTCGAGCCGCCCTGCAGCGAGCCGCCGCCGCCGAACGCGTCCTTGACCGCCGCGCGCAGGATGCCCTGCAGGTCGATCCCGCCGTGCTGCCAGAACCGGCGGTCCTCGATCGCCACGGTCGCTCGCCGCAGGATGAGCGGCAGCTGGTTCTCGGTCACCTCGGTCCGCAGGATGTCCGAGTGGATGTAGCCGAGCGCCGTGCCGTCCGACGCGAACACCTCGGACAGCTGGCCCGGGTCACGCGGCTTCAGCTGGGTGATGTCGGGCGCCGAGTTGGCGACGTCGACGACCCACCCGACGACCCCGAGCCCGCCGATCGTCAGGCCCGCCAGGGCGATCACGCGCGAACGTCATCAGCGCCCCGCTTGATGGGGGATCCACGGTTGCGGCGGCGGCGCCGCTGTCGTTCACGTCGGCTCAAAGAACGATCCTCGCGAGCTCGTGCGCGGGCTTCAGTGGCACGGAGCCGCCCCGGGGACGGGCCTGCCAGTGTAGCTGGCGGGTGTTTTCGGTCCGCCGGGCCGGGCTCCTCCATCGATGCCAGACTCGGCAGCCGCCGTGCACCTCCGCCCGGCCGCCCTCCTGCTCGACGCGCTGGGAACGCTCGTGCGCCTGGAGCCCCCGGCGCCCCGCCTGCGGGCCGAGCTCGCGGCCCGGTTCGGCGGCCGAGGTGACCGAGGCGCAGGCCGAACGCGCGATCGCGGCGGAGATCGCCTACTACCGCGCCCGGCTCGACGAGGGCCGGGACCTCGAGACGCCTCGCCGGCCTGCGCCGCCGCTGCGCCCAGGTCCTGCGCGACGCGCTCCCGGCGGGTGTCGTGCCGGTGTCCGTCAGTGCTGGGGAGATGACGGAGGCGCTGCTGGCCTCGCTGCGCTTTCGCGCGTTCGACGAGGTCGGTCCGGCGCTGCATTGGTGGCGCGAGGGTGGAGCGCGGCTCGTCGTCGTGAGCAACTGGGACGCGTCGCTCGGGCTCGTGCTCGAGGAGATCGGGCTGGCGCCGCTGCTCGACGGCGTGCTGACCTCGGCGCAGGTGGGGGCGCGCAAGCCGGCGCCCCGAGATCTTCACGCGCGCGCTGTCGCTGGCCGGGGTCTCGGCCGACCGCGCGGTTCACGTGGGCGACAGCGTCGCCGAGGATGTCGCGGGCGCGAGGAGCGCCGGGATCGAGCCCGTGCTCGTCATCCGCGACGGCGGCGCGGCGCCCGGGGGCGTCCGGACCGTGGCCGGCGCGGCGTCCGGGGACGTCCGGACCGTGGCCGGCCTGGCGCCCGCGGGCGTCCGGACCGTGGCCGGTCTGGCAGAGCTCGCGGGGCTCTGGCCCTAACCTGGGCAGTCGAGATGTCGAGCCCCCATTCACCTTCCCGCTCCGTGTCCATGCCCGAGGCGCCCGACCCGGGTCCACGGCCCCCCGAGGAGGCGCCGTGGCGGATCTGGATGGCGCCGGCCGCGATCTTGCTCGGGTTCGGGCTCGGGATCGTCGGCAGCATCGTCGTCGGCGTGGTCGCCCAGGCCGCCGGCTCGAGCCTCGCGCACCCGACGCCGGCCGTCAGCCTGGTGGAGAACCTCGTGTTTGACCTCGCGTTCGTGGCTGCCGCCGTGTACTTCGGGGCCTCGACCGGCCGGCTGAGCGCGTCGGCATTCGGGTTTCGCCCCGTCGCCCTCGGGCCGGCGGTGCGCGCGTTCATCGCCGGCGCGCTCGGCTACTACATCCTCACCGCCGTCTACGCGACGATCTTCAAGCTCCACGGCAGCGACAAGCTCCCGAGCGAGCTCGGGGTCCACCGGAGCACGGCCGCGCTGATCGGCGCCGCCGTGTTCGTATGCGTGGTCGCCCCCATCTGCGAGGAGACGTTCTTCCGCGGCTTCGTGTTCGGCGCCCTGCGACGCTGGCGGATGAGGGTGGCGGGGCGCGAGGTCGGCACCGTGCTCGCGGCGATCATCACCGGCATCCTGTTCGGCCTCGCCCACACCGGGTCGGCCAACCCGCAGTACCTGATCCCGCTCGGGTTCCTCGGGTTCGTCCTCTGTCTCGTGCGCTGGCGGACCCGCTCGCTGTACCCGTGCATGGCCCTGCATTCGTTCAACAACTCACTCGCGCTGGGCCTCAACGAGCTGCATTGGAACGGCGGGCAGATCATCGGGCTGATGATCGCCTCGCTGCTCGTGATCGCGGTCGCGACCGGCCCGCTCTCCCTGCGAGGTCGCGCGCTTGCGGCGTAGGCGCTTTCGGTTCAGACCCGCGCACTGGTTTACTTCTCGCCGATGCAACGGATCCTGAAGCGCTCAGCCCTGCTCGGCGCGCTCGCCTCGCTCCTGCCGGCGGCGGCTGCCGCGGCCAGCGGTACCCCGACCGCTCCGTCGGCGCCGGCGACCCCGGTCGCCCACGGCCGAGCGGCCCTGCGGCTGCCCGACATCTTCGTCGTCGGCAAGGACGCGGTCACCGTCCCGGCGCCGGGTCGTGCATGTCGCCGGCACGGTCAGGCCGTATGCGCCGAGCCAGTTCGTGACCGTCAGCGTGCGCCTCGGCAACCGTGTGATCAAGCACGCGCGCGTGCCGATCAAGCCCGCCCCGGGCGGGTCCAGCGGGCGCTTCGTCGTGCCGGTCTCGAGCCCGTCGGCGGGGCTCGTCACGATCGCGGTCGTCCACAAGCGCACGAGCGCGCTCAGCCGCTTCAGCGCTGTCCGCCGGTATGCGGTGCTGACGCCGAGCGCCGGGTTCGGCGCCCGCGGGTCGTTCGTCGCACTGATCCAGTCGCGCCTCGCCGCGCTGCACTTCTATATCCCGCGCACGGGCGTGTACGACAACGGCACCGGCCTCGCGATCGACGCCTACCACCGCCTGCTCGGCTGGGGCACCTCCGCAGACCCTCGACGGCCGGACGGTCAGCTACCTGCTCAACGGCTGGGGCCAGTTCAAGCTCCGCTTCCCCAAGCACGGCCGCCACGCCGAGGGCAACCTGTCCAAGCAGCTGCTGGCCCTCGCCGACGGCTCCAAGGTCCAGCTCATCTTCCCGATCAGCTCGGGCAAGCCGTCGACCCCGACGGTGCTCGGCGACTTCCACGTCTACCAGCGGACGCCGGGCTACCTGCCGGACGGCATGTACTACTCGGGCTTCTTCGTCGGCGGCTACGCGATCCACGGCTACGACCCCGCGCCCGACTATCCCGCCAGCCACGGCTGCATGCGGCTGCCGATCCCGGACGCGATCACGGCGTTCAACTGGCTCGGGCTGGGCGACTGGGTCGACGTCTACTACTGAGGCGGACGCCGGCCGGCGGGCGGTTGTCGCTGCCGGGGCGGCTCAGACCGGGACGCGCAGCGATCGGGCGACGAAGCTGAGCCCGAGCCCGTAGGCGAACAGCGCCAGCAGCGTCGGCACACCTCGGCGCGCCCACGGGTTGTGGCTGGAGATGATCGAGGTGAACGGCGCGGTGAGCGTGGTGGCTGCGCTGTCGATGTAGCGCCGGACCTGCGGCTCCTTGGCCGGAGCAGTGGGGGCCGCGGTCGGGTTGGCCGTCGCCGCAATCTCGTTCTGCTGATGCTTCGACGCGCCTGAGAGCTGGTCGTGCGCAAACAACACGAACGAGGCGGCGACGAGGACGCACGAGCCGATGGCAATCAGACTGACCACCCGGGAAATCACATGGGTCTATCGGCTGCAGCCACGGCTAGCATGAGTCGCCGCCCGTGTCGCTCGACGATCGATCCACCGCCCGCGAGCGCCTCCTTGAGGAGCTCCGTGCCCACGGGCTCATCGTCGGCGAGGTCGTCCTCACCAGCGGACGCACCGCCCAGTACCTCGTCGACGCCAAGCGCGCGATCCTCCGGCCCGCCGGCTTCACCGCCCTCGCCGAGCTCGTCGCCGCCCAGGCCCGCGAGTGGGGCGCGACCGCCGTGGGCGGCATGACGATGGGCGCCGACCCGATCGCCTGCGCCGCCCTCGCCGGCGGCGCCGACGTCAAGGCCTTCTTCGTCCGCAAGGAGGTCAAGCCGCACGGGCTCTCCCGCCGGATCGAGGGCCCCGACCTCGACGGCGCGGACCGCTGCATGCTCGTCGAGGACGTGGTCACCACCGGCGGCTCCACGCTCAAGGCCCTCGCCGCCGTCCGCGCCGAGGGCCACTCCGTCTGCGGCGTCCTGGCGATCTGCGACCGCCTCGCCGGGGGTGGTCCGGCGATCGCCGAAGCCGCGGGCGCGCCGTTCGTGGCGCTCACGACGATCGACGAGGTGTACCCGGAGCGGCCGGACCGGTCGTAACGGCTGCCGAGCTCGCCGGACCAGCGCGGGGGACGGGCCTGGAGCGTCAACGGCATGGCTTTGGAAGCGTGGGTGGGCGCGGCGGTTCCCGTGGGCGCGCGGGGCCGCGCGGCGCCTGCTCGGGCGCCCGCCGGCCGCCGGGGCCGCCCGCGGGCAGTTTGGGGTGGACCGCTGCCCGTTTGGGGTGGACCGCCCGCCGTTTGGGCCGCCCGCCGCTCGCCGAGCCCTGCCACATGAGCCTTTTCGTTACACCGGACCACCGGCGGTCGTCTCGTGTAACGAAAAGGTCGTCCCGCAGCCTTTTCGTTACACGAGACCGGGACCGTTGGCACCGTGTAACGAAAAGGTCCACACCGCGGGGCGCCCCGCGGGAGGCTTGAGTCCCTAAGGGCGGCGGCGGCTGCGCGCGTCCGGCCGGGGACGAGGGGCGGCGGCCGCGCGGGTCCGGGCCGGGGGCGAGGGGCGGCGGTTGCGCGCGTCCCGCCCTGCGCGGGTGCACGGGTGCGCGGGTGCGCGGGGTGGGCCGGTGGGGTCAGCCTGGGTATCTGATGCGGAAAATCGCCGTGAGCCGCTGTAAAACAAGATCCAACGGTAAACGGTATCACGGCCCGTGATGATCACCCAGGCTCGACAGAAAGCCAAGGGCCTGGCGTATCTGGCGGGAAAAACTAGGCCTCGGCGCATACCCCAGCGCCCCGGAACCGGCCGCGGCGGGCGCCCGCCGAGAGCGCCGCTCCCCCGAGCGCCCCGCCGCTCCGCCGCCCGGTTCCCCGCCGGCCGAACGCCACCGCGCCCAACGGGGCGAACAGTCCCGCGAGATACCCAGGCCCACCACTCGGGGGCGCCCGACCACCCCTGCGATCGGCCGAGCACGCAACAGCCCACCCACTCCCAAGCAAATCCGGCCCGCGACCGACCACCCCGCCGCCCAGACACCCGCCGACCAGACGGCCCGCCAACCAGACGCCCCGCCGACCAGACGGCCCGGAAACGAACGGAAACGGAAACGGAAACGTCAGTGGGGCAACGACCGGCAGCTCGCCAGCCGCTGGTGCTCCGCCTGGACCTTCCAGCCGCCGGGCTCCGGGGTGAACAGCACCACCGGGTTGCCGCGGGCGAGCGCCTGGCCGTACTTGAAGCCGACCTTGGAGACGTTGAGCTGGAGCTGCCAGGCGAGGACGGTTTGGTACTCGAGGCGCGTGAGGGGCTCCCCGCAGGCGCGCAGCCGGGCCGCTCCCCCGAGGCGGTTGACCGTGCCGGCCAGCCGGTTCAGCTCGTCGGTGCGCAGGCGCTGCGAGCGCAGGTCCTTGTGCTCGGTCCGGCCGCGGGAGACGGCGGCCGGAACGAGGCTGCCGACGGCGACCACCGCGAGCACGAGGCCGGCGATGCCGGCGACCCGGGACAGCCGCGCGGGCTCCACGAGCAGCCGCCCGAGGCCGACAGCCGCGACGACCATCATCACCGCACCCGCCTCGTACATGTAGCGGGGGAGCCCGGGCCAGCCGTGCAGGGCGAAGGCGATCTCGACGATCACCCAGACGACCGCGCCCGCCGCCAGCGCCAGCGTGACCCGGTCGCGGCGCCACAGCGCGATCGCCACCGACACGAGAGCCAGGATCTCGAGCGGCGTGGCGTACAGGTCGAGGAACCGGTCGATCGTCCCGAGCACCTTGTTGCTGTGCAGCGCCCGCCCCGACCCGACCGCGTTGTCGCCGGCCACGAACGCGCTGCGGGAGGTCAGGGCGGGGATCCCGAACCACAGGAGGGCGAGCGCGATCACGCCCCCGTACAGCCACCAGCGGATCGACGGCATCGTCCGCCATGCCCAGATCGCCCAGATGCCGAGGAACGGCCACACCTCGGGCCGGCCGAGGGAGCCGAGGCAGCCGAGCACCCACGCCCAGCGGTAGCGCCCTGACAGGTGGCAGTCGATCGCGCCCAGGCACAGGGACACGATCATCGGGTCCGACTGGCCGCTGAGGATGTAGTGGAACCCGTCCTGGATCAGGAGCACGCCGGCCGCCGCGAACGCGCCCGCGACCCACGGCGCGTAGCGCGGACCGCCGCCAGAGGCGACCAGCCGGGAGGCGATCCGCCCCGCGAACACGCATCCGCTCAGCGAGACCGCGACCGAGGTGATCATCCACAGCCACAGCTCGTAGTGGCCGGCCAGCGCGTACGGCGCCGTGAACAGGAACGGGAGCGGCTTCCACGAGGGCGCCGCGTTGGTGTCGAGCGCTCCGTGCAGCGCCTGGTGGCCCCACACGAGCCACCCGTACGGGTCAAAGCCGGGCCGGGTCCGCGCCCAGAGGACGAGCCCGGTCGAGACGGCGAGCAGCAGGACGGCCGCACCCAGGGTGGCAATCACGGCGCCCGAGCGCCAGCCGTGGTCGCCGGGGCGGCCGAGGTCAGAGCCGGCAGCGCGGGCAGGCTCGGCCGGAGAGGCCGGCGAGTGCTGCAGGGTCGCGTCGGACACGGTCAGCGGCGCCCGGCGCTACTTCCGGACGAGCTCGCCGCCGGGGAAGTGCCCCGTGTAGATCCACAGGCGGTTGAGCTGGGAGCAGGTCGCCTGCTTGGCCGCCGGGGTGTGGTACGGCGTGATCGCCCAGCCGTTCTGGAGCTGGGTGAAGAGCACGATCGGGTGCTTGAGTTTGAGCTCGAACTTCGGCCGGTGGCCGACGTCGCCGTCGTTCAGATGCGTGTAGTAGGCGAGGATGCTCACGTACTCGACGTTCGTCACCGGCTCGCCGCAGTTCTTGACCGCGCTCGCGCCGCCGATGGCGTTGACGGCCGCACCGATCTGGTTGATGACCTTCGTGCGGCCGCGCTCGTGCGAGAGGTCCTTGCGCTCGGCGCGCAGCCGCGCTACGGCGGCTGGGACCATCGCGATCACGATCAGCGCCACCACCGGGATCCCCGCCCACCGCGGGAGCTTGATCCGCCGGGCGTCCTTGAGCAGCCAGCCCACCGCGATCGCCGCGAGCAGGCCCGTGACGCCGGCCGGCTCGAACATGTAGCGCGGCACGCCCGGCCACCCGTGCAGGACGAACGCCTCCTCGACGATCACCCATACGACCACGAACCCGGCCAGGCCGAGCACGACGCGGTTGCGGCGGAAGTAGGCCCAGACGGCGGCCGCGACCGCGGCCAGCTGGATCGGGATGTACGTCAGCTCGGTGAAGCGGTGGAAGGTCCCGATCACCTTGCTCTCGTGCAGCGCGCGCGGGGAGCGCTCGGCGAGCTCGCCCGAGATCAGCGGCCGGCCGTTGGTGATCGTCGGCACGCCGAACCACAGGAGCGGGATCGCCAGCAGGCCGAGCACGATCATCACGCGCATCTCGGGGTGCGTCCGCCACGCCCACACCGAGAACAGGCCGAGGAACGGCCACACCTCGGGGCGGCCGAGGCCGGCCAGCACCCACAGCGCGAACGCCCAGCGCTCGTGGCCGGACAGCTGGCAGTCGATCGCCCCGAGGCACAGCGAGACGATCATCGGGTCGGACTGCACGCTGAGGATCAGGTGGAAGTAGTTCTCGATCCCGAGCACGGCCAGCCCGGCGAACACCGCGGCGATGATCGCCGGCCGGCGGTCGCCGTCGCTGCCGACCACCCGGTAGGCGATCCGGGCGGCGAACAGCGAGCCGCTCAGCGAGATCGCGACCGAGGTCGTCATCCACAGCCACAGGGCGAAGTGGCCGAACAGCGCGTAGGGGATGTCGAACAGGAACGGCAGCGGCTTCCAGGACGGGGCCCCGCCGAGGTCGAGGCTCAGATGGAGCGCCTGGTAGCCCCAGTTCAGCCAGCCGTACGGGTCATAGCCAGGCCGCGTCCCCGCCCAGCGGGCGAGGGCGGCGGAGAAGATGACCAGCGCGACGCCCGCGATCGCCCATGGGTGCGCGCGAAGCTGCTCGCCGATCGGCGAACGGGCTCGCGACGTCCCGGGGTCCCGGGGAGAGTCTGCGTGAGTCGGGGGTGCTTCGATCGTCTGTTCCGACACGAGGAGTCAACGAAAGTATCAGCGATGCCCCCGGCAGGAATCGAACCTGCATCCCGCGCTTAGGAGGCGCGTGCTCTATCCATTGAGCTACGAGGGCGGCACGCGCCTAGCGTAACCGCCCGTCCCGCCGCGGGTTGAGCGCTGTCGGCGGACCCCGCGCGGCGGGCTTGTTCGCGGCGGACAAGGGCTGTGCGCGTTTCGTTGTCGCACCGTTAGCGCTGGATGACAAGCCCTCCGGGGTGTGATATTCCCCCAGGGGTATGGAGGAGGCACGCGGACGTGCGGCGCTGAGAACTGGGCGAACAACGTGAGCACAGGGCTACTCGTCGAAGGCGAAGCCACCCTCGATCAGGTCGAACTGGTCGCCGGCGAGATCGCTGCCCGTTCGCCGGGTCAGCTGTTCTGGCGGCGCTTCCGGGGGGACCGGGTGGCGATGGCCTCGGCCATCTTCATCGTCCTGCTGATCGTGCTCGCGATGTTCGCGCCGCTGATCGTCAAGCTGTTCGGGCTCCCGAGCCCGTCCACGCAGAACCCGAACCTCACCGACGCGTTCGGCACCCCGATCGGGCCGACCGGCGCGCACCCGTTCGGCGTCGACCCGCTCGGCGAGGACGTGATGTCGCGCGTCATCTACGGCACCCGCGTATCGCTCGAGGTCGGGATCATCGGCACGTTCATGGCGACCTTCGTCGGCGTCGTGCTCGGGCTGATCGCCGGCTTCTACCGCGGCGCGGTCGACACCCTCGTGTCGCGGTTCGCCGACATCGTGCTGTCGTTCCCGATCCTCCTGCTGGGCATCGGGATCGCCGCCGCGTGCGCCGTCAACGGCTGCATCAGCGGCCTGATCCAGCCGGGCGTCCCGACGATCCTGGCGATCATCGTGATCTCGGGCTGGACCTACATCTTCCGCATCACTCGCGGGCAGGTGCTCTCGTTACGCGAGAAGGAGTTCGTCGAAGCGGCCCGCTCGCTCGGGGCCTCGGACCGCCGGATCATGTTCAGGGAGATCCTGCCCAACCTGGTGGCGCCGATCATCGTCTACAGCAGCCTGCTGATCCCCTCGAACATCCTGTTCGAGGCGGCCCTGTCCTATCTCGGCGTCGGCGTCAAGCCGCCGACCGCGAGCTGGGGCCAGATGATCGCCGACGCCTCCCCCAACTTCAACACCGAGTGGTGGTACATGCTCTTCCCCGGAGTGGCACTGCTTCTGACCGTGCTGGCCTTCAACCTCGTCGGCGACGGTCTGCAGGATGCCCTCAACCCCAAGGCCGACCGTTGAGCGGCCCTCACACCAAAGAGGAGGCAACATCGCTATGAAGTCCAGGTTCAGGGGTTTCGCCCTGATAGCGGTCCTGTGCGCGGCTCGCGCTGGGACTGGCCGCGTGCGGCGGCTCGAGCAGCTCAAGCAGCTCGAGTGGCGGGAGCTCCAGCAGCTCGAGCAGCGGCTCCTCGACCACGGGTGGGCTCAAGCCGGCGCAGGATGGGTCAGGCGAGACTCTCACTGGAGGCAAGAAGGGCGGCGTGCTGACGGCCTATGACCACGAGGACTTCCAGCACCTCGATCCCGGTGAGGCCTACTTCTCGCTCGACTACGAGGTGATCTATCCGTCTCAGCGGCCGTTGTTCGTGTTCCCGCCGAACGATCCGACTCATGCGGTTCCGGACATGGCGTCCGGTCCGGCGCAGATCACCGACGGCGGTAAGACGGTGACCGTCCACATCAAGCCGAACATCAAGTTCAGCCCGCCGGTGAACCGCGCGGTGACTTCGGCCGACGTCGCCTACGCGATCGAGCGGGGGGCGAACCCGAACGTGGCGAACCCGTACTTCCCGGCCTACTTCGGCTTCCTGCAGGGCGCCAGCAAGGCCAGTGGCGGTCCGATCCCCGGGATCTCGACTCCGGACAAGTCGACGATCGTGTTCCATCTGACCGGCCCGTACGGGACGTTCTTCGTGGGCGCGCTGTCGCTGCCGCTGTCGGCGGCGGTGCCGGTCGAGTTCGCCAAGCCGCTGGACGCCAAGAAGCCGACCCAGTACGGCTCCAAGTACCTCGTGGCCACCGGCCCGTACATGATCAAGTCCGACGCGAAGGGCGTGATCCAGGGGATCGGCTACCAGCCCGGCAAGTCGGCCACGCTGGTGCGCAACCCGAACTGGAATCGCGGCCACCGACTCGCGGCCGGCGTATCTGGATCAGATCAACATCAACATCGGCGGCGATCCGAACGTGATCGGCCGCCAGACGCTGACCGGCACGCACGTCGTGCAGAACGACACCCCGGCCGGGTCGATCATCAAGCTCGCCTACCAGAAGTACTACAGCCAGCTGTACGCGGTTCCGGGCGCCGGCGATCACTACGTGGCGCTGAACAACAAGCAGGGTCCGTTCTCGAACGTCAACGTCCGCAAGGCGCTGTGGGCGGCGCTCGACCGCGAGGCGATGATCAAGGCCGACGGCGGCGCGCTGGTGGCGCAGGTCGCGACCCACTTCATCTATCCGGGGTCGGCCGGCTATGACCAGGCCGGCGGCGACAAGGGCCCGAACGTGGACTACAACAACTCCCCGGCGGGCAACCCGACGGTGGCAGCCAAGTACATGAAGCTCGCCGGCTATCCCGAGCGGGAAGTACACCGGCAGCGTACACCGTCAAGGTCGTCGGGTCGACCGGCGATCCGGCCGACAAGACCGCGGCGATCGTCAACAACGCCGTGCAGAGCCTGGGCTTCAAGACGAACTTCACGCTCGTCGACCAGTCGGTGATGTACGAGAAGTACTGCGGCAACCCGAAGGCCGAGATCGACGTCTGCCCGAACGTGGGCTGGATCCGTGACTGGTCCGACCCGCAGACGCTGCTGGATCCGACGTTCGCCGGTTACAACAACGTGACCACGAACAACTCCAACTGGGGTCAGGTCAGCTGGCAGGACGGCCCGCTGGGACCGCACAACGGCCAGGCCACCACCCCGCTCGACCAGGCGATGCGGGCGGCCGAGAAGACCGTCGGCGACGCGGCCCGCGCCGCGGCGTGGGCGAAGGTCGACAACATGCTGGTCGCCCAGGCGGTCGCGGTGCCGTGGGTGTTCGACAAGCAGCCGAACATCGAGTCCAAGGACGTGAGCGGCATCAACCAGCTCTGGAACGAGGGAGCCTGGGACTACGACTACACGTCGCTGAAGTAAGGAAATAAGGAGAGAGGCGATCTACCCGGAGCCCCGCCCGCGTCTGCCCGAGGCGGGCGGGGCTCCACTCCGCTAACCGAGGTCCTACCGTGCTGCGCTACATCGTCCGACGCCTGCTGTGGGGAGTCGTCCTGCTGATCGCGGTGATCGCGATCACGTTCATCATCTTCTACCTGCTGCCGAACGTCGATCCGGCCGTTCTGCGCGCAGGCCGCAACTCGAACCCCAAGATCATTGCGGAGATCGCCCACGACCTCGGCACGGATAAACCGCTGTACACGCAGTTCTGGCTGTACCTGAAGCACCTCGTGCTGCACTTCGACTTCGGCTTCAGCTACTACAGCGGCGCCTCGGTCAAGAGCCTGATCTTCGACCGCCTGCCGGCGACGATCTCGCTGACCGTCGGCGCCGTCTTCGTGTGGCTGATGGCGGGGATCCCGGTCGGGATCATCTCGGCGATCAAGCGCCGCACGGTGCTCGATCGCGCCGCGATGGGGACCGCGCTCGTGTTCGTCTCGGCCCCGGTCTACTGGCTCGGGCTGCTGGCGCTGTTCCTGTTCGCCTCGGACATCGGCAAGTTCCCGATCTCGTTCCTGCACGGCGCGGGCAGCTACACCGGTCTGACCAACAGCCCGGTCAACTGGTTCGAGTCGCTGATCATGCCGTGGTTCGTGCTGGCGGCGACCTCGGCGGCGATCTATGCCCGGCTGCTGCGCGGGAGCCTGATCGACGTGATGGGCGAGGACTACATCCGGACCGCGCGCGCGAAGGGCCTGCGCGAGCGCTCGGTGGTGATGAAGCACGGCATCCGCTCGGCGATCACGCCGCTGGTCACGGTGCTCGGGCTCGACATCGCGATCCTGCTCGGCGGCGCGGTGCTGGTCGAGACCGTGTTCGACATCCCCGGGATCGGGCGGCTCAACTTCGACGCGATCAACCATGGCGATTTCCCGATCATCCAGGGTACGATCACGTTCGCAGCGCTCTTCATCATCTTCGCCAACATCGTCGTGGACATCGCCTACGCCTATCTCGACCCGCGGGTGCGCTTCTCGTGAGCCTGCTGGAGGTCGAGGATCTCCGTGTCACGTTTCCGACCGAAGACGGGCTTGTCCGCGCGGTCGACGGAATCAGCTACTCGATCGAGACGGGCAAGACGCTCGGGATCGTCGGCGAGTCCGGCTCCGGCAAGACCGTCTCCTCGCTGACCACGCTCGGGCTGACCCGCACCCAGGGCGCCCACGTCGAGGGGAAGATGCTGTTCGAGGGCAACGACCTCATCCAGATGAAGGACGACCAGCTGCGGAGGATCCGCGGCAACGACATCGCGATGATCTTCCAGGACCCGCTGTCCTCGCTGCACCCGTTCTTCAAGGTCGGCAAGCAGCTGATCGAGGCGATGCGGGTCCACCGCGACATCTCGCAAGTCGGCGGCTCGCGTGCGTGCGGTCGAGCTGCTGGAGCTGGTCGGCATCCCCGACCCCAAGCGCCGGGTCGACCAGTTCCCGCACGAGTTCTCCGGCGGCATGCGCCAGCGGGCGATGATCGCGATGGCGCTCGCCAACGAGCCGAAGCTGCTGATCGCCGACGAGCCGACGACGGCGCTCGACGTCACCGTCCAGGCGCAGATCCTGGCGCTGCTCGAGGACCTCCAGGATCGGCTCGGGATGGCGATCATCATGATCACCCACGACCTCGGCGTGGTGGCCGAGATCGCCGACGAGATCGCGGTGATGTACGCCGGCCGGATCGTCGAGCGGGCCGGCACCGAGCGAGATCTTCGCCCGGCCGCAGCATCCGTACACGTGGGGCCTGCTGAAGTCGATCCCGCGCCTGGACAACCCGCGCGGCGAGGAGCTCGAGCCGATCTCGGGCCGCCCGCCGAGCCTGATCAACCGCCCGTCCGGGTGCCACTTCCACCCGCGCTGCCCGTACGTGCAGGAGGACCACAAGCGGATCGACCCGCGGCTCGAGCCGGTGGCCGGGACCAACGGACACCAGGTCGCCTGCCTGCTCACGCCCGAGGTGCGCGCCCAGATCTGGCGCGGGCTCGAGGCCGGCGAGTCGGTCGAGGACCTCAAGCGGCTGTCGCCCGAGAAGACCGTGGGGTACTCGTCGAGCCATGAGATGGCGCCCGCCCAGGAGCCGGCTACCGCCGCCCAGGGGCCGGCCACCGCCGCCCAGGGGTCCGCCACCGCCGCCCAGGGGTCGGCCACCGCCGCCCAGGCGTCGGCGGCCGAGGAGGAGCAGACGTGAGCACCAACGGCTCGGCCGCTCGTCGAGGTGCGAGACCTCGTCAAGCACTTCCCGATCACCGAGGGCGTGATCTTCCAGCGCCAGGTCGGCGCGGTGAAGGCGGTCGACGGGGTGTCGTTCGACATCCTCGAGGGCGAGACGCTCGGGATCGTCGGCGAGACCGGCTGCGGCAAGAGCACGACCGCGCGCCTGCTCGTGCGGCTGCTCGATCCGACCAGCGGCGAGGTGCGGTTCGAGGGCGAGGACATCGCGCTTCGCAAGGGCGACGCGCTGAAGGCGCTGCACCGCAACGTGCAGATGATCTTCCAGGACCCGTACTCCTCGCTCAACCCGCGCAAGACCGTCGGCTCGATCATCTCCGACCCGTTCGCCATCCACGGCCTGCACACCGGCGAGGGGGAGCGCAAGAAGCGCGTCCAGGAGCTGATGGACCGGGTCGGGCTCAACCCCGAGCACTACAACCGCTACCCGCACGAGTTCTCCGGCGGTCAGCGTCAGCGGATCGGGGTCGCGCGCGCGGTGGCGCTCGAGCCGAAGCTGCTGATCGCCGATGAGCCCGTGTCCGCGCTCGACGTGTCGATCCAGGCCCAGGTGCTCAACCTGCTGCGCGGCCTGCAGCGCGAGCTGGGGCTGACGCTCGTGTTCATCGCCCACGACCTGTCTGTCGTGCGCCACATGTGCGACCGGGTGGCCGTCATGTACCTCGGCAAGGTCGTCGAAATCGGGAGTGGTGACGCGCTCTACAGCTATCCGCGCCACCCCTATACGGGCGCGCTGCTCTCTGCGGTGCCGGTCCCGGACCCCGCGGGCGGCCGCCGTGAGCGCCAGCTGCTGACCGGCGACGTCCCGAGCCCGGCCAACCCGCCGCGCGCCTGTCGCTTCCACACCCGCTGCCCGAAGGCGCAGGAGCTCTGCTCGACCGAAGAGCCGCTGCTCGAGCAGAAGGACAGCGAGGGCGACGATGTCAGCCTGCCATTTCCCGCTCACGCGCGAAGAGGTCGCGATCCGCCTGCCGACGGCCCTGATCCGCAATCAATCCTCGCCGTCGTCATCGGCGTCGGCGTCGTCGTCGACGTAGAGCGACTCGGCGGCGAGCTCCTCGCCGCGCTTGCTCCACAGCTTCACCTCGAGGTAGTCGCCCCGGTAGTTGTCGGCCGCGACGAGCGTGAAGCGCTCGTCCACGAGCTCGCACTGGTCGACGGCCAGGTTCGCCAACTCGGCGGTGACGAGCGCGCCGCCCGCCATCGAGCGGGACGCCCCACACGAGCGTCATGTCCGCCGTCCTGCCCTGCTCGCCGCGCCAGCTGCCGATCACGTCGTCGGACAGGTCGAGCTTCCACTCGGGGTTGGCCTCGGCCAGCTCGGAGGTGAAGTCGGCGCGCGCCTCGAAGTTGGCCGGGCCGCCCGAGCCCTCGGTGAACGAGACGAACCCGAACAGCTCGTAGCCCTCGGTCGTCCGTGCCACCGCGGGCACATACGTCCGCCCGCCGTAGGAGCGGTCCGGGAACCACGCGATCTCGCCCGGGGCGCCGATCTCCTCGCCCTCGTTGTCGATCTCCCCGCAGGCGGCGAGGAAATGCTCGCGCAGGGTGTCGGCCCAGCGCCCGTACGGCAGCCCCTCCTGGGGCGGCTCGGCGGCGAAGCTGATGACGAAGCGGTCGGTCGGGGGCATCGCGCCGTGAGCCTACTGCGCAACGAGATTTTGGGGTCCGACCCGGCGTCGCGGCCGCGCGCCGCCGTCGCGTCACCCCTCCGCGCGGTCGGGCTCTAGAACGCCCCGCGGCGGCTGAACACCGCCGGAATCGTCTTCAAGAGGATCGACAGGTCGAGGAATATCGACCACCGCTCGAGGTAGAGGAAGTCGAGCCGGACGAGGTCGTCGAAGTCGAGCTCGGAGCGTCCGGACACCTGCCACAGGCCGGTGATCCCGGGCAGCACGAGGTAGCGCTTCTTGTGCCAGTCCTCGAGCCGCTCGAAGTCCCGCATCGGCAGCGGGCGCGGCCCGACCAGCGACATCTCCCCGCGGACCACGTTGGCGAGCTGCGGGAGCTCGTCGAGCGAGAACCGCCGCAGGAACCGTCCAGCCCTCGTCAGCCGCGGGTCGTCGCGGATCTTGAACAGCGCTCCCGTCTGTTCGTTGAGCGACTCGAGGTCGGCCTGGATCTGGTCGGCGTGCTCGCGCATCGTGCGGAACTTGAAGCAGTAGAACGGCTTGCCGGCCATGCCAGGGCGGACCGAGCGGTACAGGACCGGGCCGCGCGAGCTCAGCTTGACCGCGATCGCGATCGCCAGCAGCACCGGCGAGAGCACGATCAGCAGCAGCGCCGAGACGACGAGGTCGAACGTCCGCTTGAGCGCGAAGTCGATCCCGTCGAACACCGGCGGGCGCAGCGCGAACAGCGGGACGGTCTGGCCCGGGACGAACTCGGCCCGGTCCATCAGGATCTCCATCGTCGTCGGGGCGACGTGGACGGCGACCCCGCGCTGATGGCACAGGTCGACGAGCTCGACCGCGGCGTCCTGGGGGAAGTCGGGGTCGGCGATGATCACCTCCTGGATCCGCTCGGCGCCGAGGATGTCGGGCAGCTGGGCCAGCTCGCCGAGTGAGCGCAGCCCGTTCTGCGGGCGCGGGGTGAGCGAGATGTAGCCGACGATCTGCAGCTCGGCGCGCGGACGACCGTTGAGCGCGTGGGCGACCGCCTCGATGTGCTTGCCCGAGCCGACGAGCACCGCCCTGCGCTGGTAACCGGCCTGCTGCAGCATCCACCCGGTCACGCGAAGGTGGACCTCGCGCAGCCCGGCGATGTAGACAGTCCCGACGAACAGCGAGCTGTAGAAGAGGTAGTAGCTCGAGAAGTGCTCGCCGTTGGCCAGCGCGAACACGAGCGCGATCACCGTCGCCTGAAACAGCGCCCCGGCGATCCGCGCGAGGCCGGGCCGCCGCGAGCGGGCTGCGTACAGATCGACCCGGGCGAACATCAGGATCGTGATCAGGCACGCGAACGACCCCCACTGCCGGGTCTCGTGCCAGGCGAGCGCGACGTTCGTGTCCCCGCGCAGCCACAGCTTCACGATCAGCGCTGTGAACAGCGCGCCGATGACGCCGGTGCAGTCGATCGCCAGCAGCGAGATGACCCGCCCGACGCGACGCAGCGTCTCCAGTCGCAGCAGGAACGACAGCGCCGGCGGCCGCTTGCGGCGGACGTCGCGCTCGGGCAGCCCGAACGACGGCGGACCCCCGTAGGTTCCGTCGCTCCCGCTCCCCGTCGCCTCATGCTGCTCGATCATCACCTCACCCGTTGGACGAGCCTGAGTCCCTACGGTGGGAAACGGATTTTCGACTACGAAGTTACGAAGTAGATCCACAGCGAGAGCTTGCCCGCCGGGTTCGGTCCGCTAACGATCAGCGCCGACCAGCGTTTCGATGCCCGATTCTGCGATCGTGCGGCGAAGTCCTTCTCGCAGATCGATGCTCGGCTGCCATCCCAGGATCTCCCTGGCGAGCGAGATGTCGGGCTGGCGGACCTGAGGGTCGTCGGTGGGGAGCGCCTCGAAGACGATCTCCGACCGCGAGCCGGTCACCTCGATCACCGCCTGGGCGAGCTCGAGCAGCGTGAACTCGTCCGGGTTTCCGATGTTGACCGGGTTGTGGTACCCGGACTCGGCGAGCGCGATCAGCCCGCGGATCTCGTCCGCGACGAAGCAGAACGATCGGGTCTGGGACCCGTCGCCGAACACGGTGATCGGGCGGTCCTGGAGCGCCTGGCGCAGGAACGTGGGGATCGCCCGGCCGTCGTGCGGGCGCATCCGCGGACCGTACGTGTTGAAGATCCGCACGATGGCGGTGTCGACGCCCTGCTGGCGGTGATAGGCCATCGTCAGCGCCTCGGCGTAGCGCTTGGCCTCGTCGTAGACGCCGCGCGGCCCGATCGGGTTGACATGGCCCCAGTAGGTCTCGCGCTGCGGATGTTCCTCCGGGTCGCCGTACACCTCGCTCGTCGAGGCGATCAGGAACCGGGCCCGGTGCTTCTTGGCGAGGCCGAGCGTGTGGTGGGTGCCGTACGAGCCGACCTTGAGCGTGTGCAGCGGCAGCCGCAGGTAGTCGATCGGCGAGGCGGGCGACGCGAGGTGGTAGACGAAGTCGACCGGCTCATCGATGTAGTACGGCTCGATGATGTCGACGTTCATGTGCACGAACTGCTCGTCGCGGATGTGCTCGATGTTCGCGAGCGACCCGGTCTCGAGGTTGTCGACGCAGATGACACGGTGACCGCGCCGGAGGAGCTCGTCGCACATGTGCGAGCCCAGGAAGCCGGCGCCGCCGGTGACGAGACAAGTGGCCATGGCCCCTCAATCTACAGTGGCGCCGGATTCCAGGGCGCGAGAGGTCACTACGATCCGGGCACCCGATGCCGCACGAGGAGCAGCGATGGCCGCAGCACGATTCGTCGAACGACTCAACGAGCAGATCGCCTACGAGTTCGCCGCCTCGCAGCAGTACATCGCCAACGCGGTGTACTACGACGCGTTGACGCTGCCGCGGCTGGCCTCGTTCTTCTACGCCCAGGCGGTCGAGGAGCGCAACCACGCGATGATGATGGTGCGGTACCTGCTCGACGCCGACGCGGCGGTCGCGGTCCCCGGTGTGAGCGCGCCCGCAGACGGCCTTTGCCGACCTCGTCGCGCCGGTCGCGCTCGCGCTCGAGCAGGAGAAGCGCGTGAGCGATCAGGTCGCCGCGCTGATGGGCGTCGCCCGCGAGGAGAACGATTTCCTCTCGGAGCAGTTCGTCCAGTGGTTCCTCAAGGAGCAGGTCGAGGAGGTCTCCTCGATGTCCTCGCTGCTCGCGGTCGTGCAGCGCTCGGGCGGGAGCCCGAACTTCGTCGAGGACTACCTCGCCCGCGAGCATACGGCCGGCGGGAACGCCGACCCGACCGCGCCGCCCGTGGCCGGCGGGGCGCTGTAGACGGCTAGCGCGCGCCCCGGCGCAGGTGGTGCGCATCGCCGCGGCGGATCGTGACCCGCTCGGAGTCGAGGTGCTCGAGCAGCGCCTGGGCGAACTTGCGCGAGGTGCCGAGCGCGTCGCGAAGCCCCGCGAGCGTGATCACGCCACCGGAGCGCCCGGCCAGCTCGAGCACCCGCGCGCGCAGCTCGGCGAGCGCGTCCGGGTGGTAGTGGAGGCTCTTCGAGACGCGCACGGCCCGTCCCGCCTCGCGCAGCGCGCGCAGGTCGTCCGGGTCGAGCTCGGCGTCGAGCGGCGGCTCGAAGGCGGCCGTCGCGCAGGCGCTGCTCGAGAGCGAGCGCGCGACGGAGAGAGCGGCTCGGGGGAGGGCCGCGGTGCGGCATCGCCGGCCCGGTCCGGCTGGGCGGGCTCCGGCGGCTCGCCCCGGGCCACCCGCTCGAGCCGCGCGAGCAGCGCCCGCGACGGGCCGTGCTTGCGCGGATGCGCGTCGAGCACGACCCCGCCCCCGAGCGTGTCCGGCGGCGCGATCCGGCGGATCACGACGCGGTCGCCGGCCACCGCGACCAGCGGCTGCTCGAGCCGCAGCTGCCAGAACCGACCGCCGAGCCACGCCAGCCGCGCCGGGCTCTCGCGCGTCCCGTGATGGACCTGGACGCGGTCTCCCGGGCTCGGGCTCGCGGTCGGCGGCGAACGCGAGCGCGCGCGTCGAGCAGGTACGTCGGGCGCAGACCCGCACCGGTGCCGGCCAGCACGTCGCCGCGGCGCACCTCGTCGACGGCCACACCGGTCAGGTTGACCGCCACCCGCTGCCCGGCGTCCACCCGCTCGACCGGCTCGTCGTGGACCTCGACACGCCGCGGACGCGGACGCGCCGGCCCTCCGGGAGCACGAGGAGCTCCTCGCCGCGCCGCGATCGCCCCCGACCACAGCGTCCCGGTGACGACCGTGCCCGCCCCGCGGATCGTGAACACGCGGTCGATGTGGAGCCGGGCGGGGCCGCGCCTGGCCGCTGCGGCCCTGCAGCGAGCTCGGCGGCCCGGTCGAGCGCGGCCCGCAGCTGCGTCGAGGCCCTCTCCGGTGCGCGCCGAGACGGCCACCGCCTCGGCGCCGGGCAGCAGCTCGGAGGCCTCGAGCAGCGCCAGCTCGGGGTCGGCGATGTCGGCCTTGGTGACCGCGATCGACGCCGGTCGCCGACCCCGAGCGCGGCGAGCACGGCGGCGTGCTCGCGCGTCTGGGGCATCACCCCGTCGTCGGCCGCGATCGTCATCAGGTACAGGTCGATCCCGGTCGCCCCGGCCACCATCGTGCGCACGAACCGCTCGATGTCCGGGCACGTCGATCACCGACAGCCGGCGGCCGGACGGCAGCGCGAGCTGGGCGTAGCCGAGCTCGATCGAGATCCCCCGCGCGCGCTCCTCGGGCAGCCGGTCGGTGTCGACGCCGGTCAGCGCGCGGATCGAGCGCGGTCTTGCCGTGGTCGATGTGGCCGGCGGTCCCGAGCGTCAGCGGCGGCTCGCTCACCGGCCGGCGAGCCGCTCGCGGGCCGCGCGCACGGCCGCCGCCGCCGAGCGCGACTCTCCTCGGCGCGAGCGTGCGCGGATCGAGCAGCAGCGCGCCGTCGTGCATCCGGGCGATCACCGGCGGATCGCCGGACCGCAACGCTCCGGCCAGCTCGTCGGGCGCAATCTCGCCGCGCAGCGCCACCGCCGGCCCTGACAGCTCGAGCAGCGGCAGCGCCCCGCCACCGACGCGCGCGGTGCTGTCGACGACCTCGCCATCGCCGATCGCCGCCCGGAGCCGCTCGCGCGCGGCGGCGGAGCTCGGGCTCCGGGCAGTCGAGCATCGCCAGCACGGGGATCTCGCGCCGCGCCCGAGCCGGGTCGCGGTACAGGCGCAGCGTCGCCTCGAGCGCGGCGAGCGACAGCTTGTCGATCCGCAGCGCGCGGGCCAGCGGGTGCGCGCGCGCAGCGCGCGACCGCGTCGCGCGCGGCCGAGCAGCAGACCGGCCTGCGGTCCGCCGAGCAGCTTGTCGCCCGAGCAGCACACGAGCGCCGCTCCGGCGGCGACCGAGCCGCCGCAGCGCCGGCTCCTCGCCGAGCGCCGGGATCCCGGCCGCGTCGGCCAGCACCCCGGAGCCGACGTCGTCGATCACCGGGACGCCGAGCCCGCACAGCGCCCCGATCGCCGACCTCCTCCACGAACCCGACGGCGCGGAAGTTCGACGGGTGCACGCGGAGGATCGCGCCGACCGGGACCGGCGCGGCCGCGATCGCGCGCTCGTAGTCGGCCAGGCGGGTGCGGTTCGTCGTCCCGACCTCGAGCATCGCGGCGCCCGATTGCGCGATCACCTCGGGGATCCGGAAGCCGCCGCCGATCTCCACGAGCTGCCCGCGGGAGACGACGATCGATCGCCCGGGGCCGGCCAGCGCGGCGCTCGCCAGCAGCACCGCCCCGGCGCCGTTGTTGACGACGAGCGCGTCCTGCGCGCCGGTCAGCTCGCGCAGCAGCCCGGCGACGTGCGCCTGCCGGCTGCCGCGCGCGCCGGTGCCGAGGTCGAGCTCGAGGTTGCTGTAGCCCTCGGCGGCCCGGGCCACCGCGGCGCGGGCCGCGCGGCGCCAGCGGGGCGCGGCCGAGGTTCGTGTGCACGATCACCCCGGTCGCGTTGAGCACCCGCGCGCAGCGAAGGGCGCTCGAAGGCGGCGAGCAGCTCCGCGCGCCCGCGCCACGAGGTCCGCCTCCGGCCTCGCCGCCGGCCATGAGCTCGGCCCGCCGCTCGTCGATCGCCCGGCGGGCGGCGTCGACCGCGAGTCGCGTGCGGCGCGTCGAGCGCGGCCGCCAGCTCGTGGACGGCCGGCAGCGTCCCTCAGGCCGGCGGGCCCGGCGTCGTCCCGCGCACCCACTCGCCCTCCTCCTTCTTCCAGATCGGCGCCTGCGCCTTGATCGCGTCGATGATCTCCCGCGCGCCGAGGAACGCGGCGTCGCGGTGCGGCGCCGAGACGGCCACGAGCACCGACGGCTCGGACAGCGGCACGATCCCGATCCGGTGCTCGGCGGCCGCGGCGCACAGCCCGTGGCGCTCGATCGCCGCCGCCACGATCTCGGCGATCTTCGCCTCGGCCATCGGCGCGTAGGCCTCGTAGTCGAGCTCCGGGACCTCGCGGGTGACCCCGTGGAACGTGACGACCGCGCCCGCCCGCGGGATCGCGTACGCGCTCGAGCAGCGGGTCGAGCGCGCAGCGGCTCGTCGGTCACCCGCGCGTGCAGGGCGCCGACCGACGCCGCCCGACACCGGCGGGATCAGCGCCAGCTCGTCGCCCGGATGCAGCGTCGCGGTGGCCGTCGGCGTACTCCCGGTTGACCGCCATCACGACCGGTACGCCGTCGGTCAGGGCCCGGACCCGCTCGAGCGCGTCGCCGACGCGCGCGCCGTCGGGCAGCTCGAGCTCGATCTCGGGCGCGCCCGCGCGCTCGCGCAGCACGGCGAACAGGCGCACGCGTACGTGCATGCCGCGCAAGGCTAGCTCTGTTGCGCGGCGATTAACAAGTCGAGCGACTGCGTCCGTGATGTGCTTATGCTCCGCGCTCCGGGGTGTCTACACGAAGGAGTCAGATGCGTATCTCGAGGACATGCCTCGCGCCTGCCGGCGGCGGTCCTGTGCGTGGCTGCCATCGCGGGCTGCGGGAGCAGCAACAGCAGCAGCAGCTCGTCGACATCGGCCCCGGCCGCCGTCGAGCTCGAGCCATCCAGCTCGACCGCCTCGTCGCGCCCACCCCGGCGGCCGATCCGCGGTCGAGAAGCTCGTCCCGGCCGCGATCAAGTCGAAGGGCACGCTGACCGTCGCCGCCGACGCGAGCTACGCGCCCGACGAGTTCTTCGCCCCCGACGGGCACACGGTGATCGGGATGGACGCCGACCTGATGAAGGCGCTCGCCGCCGTGATGGGCCTGAAGGCCAACGTCAGTCAACGCCACGTTCGACGAGCATCATCGCCGGGCATCGCGGCGGGCAAGTACGACGTCGGCGCGTCGTCGTTCACCGACACCAAGGAGCGCGAGAAGACCGTCGACTTCGTCACCTACGTCGAGCGTCGGGGAGTCGTTCTTCACGAAGGCCTCGGGCGGCACCGCAGATCGCCAGCATCGCCGACATCTGCGGCCACACGGTCGCGGTCGAGAAGGGGACGACCGAGCAGACCGACGCCGCGACGCAGAGCGCCAAGTGCAAGAAGGCCGGCAAGCCGGCCGTCACGGTGCTCGTGTTCCCGGACCAGAACGGCGCCAACCTCGCGCTGGCCAGCGGCCGCGCGCAGCTCGTGTTCGCCGACTCGCCGCCCGCCGCCTACGCGGTCAAGAAGTCGAACGGGCAGTTCAAGCTCGTCGGCGCCGCCGTACGCGACCGCGCCCCTACGGCCTGGCGATGCCGAAGGGCAACGGGCTCGACAAGGCGGTCCTGGCCGCGCTGAAGGTGCTGATGAAGAACGGCACGTACAAGGCGATCCTCGCCAAGTGGGGGCTGTCGAGCGCGACGATCTCCAACCCGAAAATCAACGGCGCCACGTCCTGATCGTGCAAACTAGCGCTCAGAGGTGACGACCTCCGAGCTTTCTGAGGAGCGGACGGGGCGGCCCGAGGAGATCAAGGCCGTCCCCGTCCGCCATCCCGGGCGGTGGATCGCCGTCCGCGATCGTCGTGCTCGTCGGCGCGTCGATCATCCGCTCGGTGGCCACCAACAAGCGGCTTCGAGTGGCACATCGTCGGGCAGTACCTGTTCGACTCCCGGATCCTCCACGGCGTCGTCGTCACGCTCGAGCTGACCGTGCTCGTCGATGGTCGATCGGGATCGTGCTCGGGGTCCTGGCCGCCGTGATGCGGCTCTCGCCGAACCCGCTCGTCTCGGGCGCGAGCTGGCTGTACATCTGCTTCTTCCGCGGCACGCCGCTGCTCGTCCAGCTCCTGTTCTGGAACTTCATCGCGGCGCTGTACCCGACGATCGACCTCGGGATCCCGTTCGGCCCCGTCGTTCATCCACCTCAACGCGAACACGCTGATCACCGCCGTTCGTCGCCGCGCTGCTCGGGTTCGGGCTCAACGAGGGCGCCTACATGGCCGAGATCGTCCGCGCCGGGATCATCTCGGTCGACGAGGGCCAGACCGAGGCGGCGCAGTCGCTGGGCATGAGCCGGCTGCAGATCATGCGGCTGATCGTGCTGCCCCAGGCGATGCGGGTGATCGTCCCGCCGACCGGCAACGAGACGATCTCGATGCTCAAGAACACCTCGCTGGTGATCGTGATCGGCTCGGTGTTCGACCTGCTGTTCGAGGCTCAGCAGATCTACGCGGCGAACTTCCAGACGATCCCGCTGCTGATCGTGGCGAGCATCTGGTACCTGGCGATGACGAGCGTCGCCTACGTCGGCCAGTACTTCATCGAGCGCCGCTTCGGGCGCGGGTTCTCGCGCGACGCAGCAGGCCTCGATGCGGGCTCGCTGCGCTTGAGCTTCGGGAGCGGGCGCAAATGAGCGGTGCCGATGGTCAAGGCCGCAGGCCGTCCACAAGCGCTTCGGCCGGCTCGAGGTTCTCAAGGGGATCGACCTCGAGGTGGCCAGCGGGCGAGGTGATGTGCCTGCTCGGGCCGTCCGGCTCGGGCAAGTCGACGTTCCTGCGCTGCATCAACCACCTCGAGAAGATCAACGCCGGCCGGCTCTCGGTCGACGGCGAGCTGGTCGGCTACCGCGAGGCGGGCGGCAAGCTGCACGAGCTGCGCGAGCAACGAGATCTGCCGCAAGCGGGCCGAGATCGGGATGGTGTTCCAGCACTTCAACCTGTTCCCGCACATGACCGCGCTCGAGAACGTGACGCTCGCGCCGATCCGGGTCGCCGGCGTCCCGCGCTCCGAGGCGCGCGAGCGCGGCGCGGGAGCTGCTCGACCGGGTCGGGCTCGGCGACAAGCTCGACACCTACCCGGTCGCCCTGTCCGGCGGCCAGCAGCAGCGGGTGGCGATCGCCCGGGCGCTGGCGATGCAGCCCGAAGCTGATGCTGTTCGACGAGCCGACCTCGGCGCTCGACCCCGAGCTCGTCGGCGACGTGCTCGACGTGATGCGCCAGCTCGCCAAGGACGGGATGACGATGATCGTCGTCACCCACGAGATCGGGTTCGCGCGCGAGGTGGCCGACACCGTCGTGTTCATGGACGCCGGCGTCGTCGTCGAGTCCGGGCCGCCGACCGAGGTGCTCGGCAACCCCCGCGAGGAGCGCACGAAGGCGTTCCTGTCGAAGGTCCTGTAGCGGCCCGGCGGCGCTCGCGCGGGTAACCTCTGGCGCGATGGCCACCACTCCACGAGCACCGCACGATCGCCCCGATCGTCGGCCCCGACGACCCGCGCCGGTTCACCGACTCCGGGATCGAGATCAAGCGGCCTCTACACCGAGGAGGACCTCCCGCGCCAGCTCCCCGAGCGCCTCGGCGAGCCCGGCGAGTACCCGTTCACGCGCGGCATCCACCGCGACATGTACCGCAAGCAGCTGTGGACGATGCGCCAGTACGCCGGCTACGCGAGCGCCAAGGAGTCCAACGAGCGCTACCGCTACCTGCTGGAGCACGGCTCGACCGGGCTGTAGATGGCGTTCGACCTCCCGACCCAGCTCGGGCTCGACTCCGACGATCCGCGCTGCCTCGGCGAGGTCGGCCGCACCGGCGTGGCGATCGACACGATCGACGACATGCGCACCGCGTTCGACGAGATCCCGCTCGACCAGGTCTCGACCTCGATGACGATCAACGCGCCGGCGAGCGTGCTGCTGCTGCTCTACGAGCTCGTCGGCGAGGAGCAGGGGGTGCCCGCCGACCAGCTGCGCGGCACGACCCAGAACGACATCCTCAAGGAGTACATCGCGCGCGGGAACTTCATCTACCCGCCCGAGGGCGCGATCCGGCTGACCACCGACCTGTTCGCGTACTGCAACGAGCGGGTGCCGAAGTGGAACACGATCTCGATCAGCGGCTACCACTTCCGCGAGAAGGGCTGCTCGGCCGTCCAGGAGGTCGCGTTCACGCTCGCCAACGGGATCGCCTACGTGCAGGCGGCGCTCGACGCCGGGCTCGAGATCGACCGCTTCGCCCCGCGGCTGGCGTTCTTCTTCAACGGCCACAACAACGTCTTCCAGGAGGTGGCGAAGTTCCGGGCCGCCCGGCGGATGTGGGCCGAGATCATGCGCGAGCGGTTCGGCGCCGAGGACGAGCGCTCGTGGCGGCTGCGCTTCCACACCCAGACCGGCGGCGTGACGCTCACCGCCCAGCAGCCGGAGAACAACATCGTCCGCGTCGCGCTGCAGGGGTTCGCGGCCGTCTGCGGCGGCACCCAGTCGCTGCACACCAACGGGTTCGACGAGGCGCTCGCGCTGCCGACCGAGCGCGCGGCGAAGATCGCGCTGCGCACCCAGCAGATCATCGGCTACGAGTCCGGCGCCGCCGACACGGTCGATCCGTTCGCCGGGCTCGTACTTCGTCGAGGCGCTGACCGACGAGATCGAGCTGCGGGCCAAGCGAGCTGATCGCGAAGGTCGACGAGCTCGGCGGCTCGGTCCAGGCGATCGACTTCATGAAGAACGAGATCGAGGAGTCGGCGTTCGGCTACCACGAGCGCTACCGGATCGAGCAGGACATCGTCGTCGGCGTCAACAAGTTCGTCGAGGACACGCCGGAGGTGCCGGACATCCTCCGCGTCGATCCGGAGTCCGAGCGCGAGCAGGTCGAGCGCCTGAAGGCGTTCAAGGCCGACCGCGACGCCGCCGCTCGTCGAGCGCCGCCTGGAGGAGATCCGCGAGGCCGCACGCGGGACCGAGAACCTGCTGCCGGTGCTCCGCCAGGCGCTCAAGGACCGCTGCTCGATCGGCGAGGTCTGCGGCGCGATGCGCGACGTGTTCGGCGACTACCAGCCGACGTTCTGATGCTCGCCTTCGCCACGAGCGCGCAGCTCCCGGACACGGTCTCGTTCTACAACGTCGTCATCTTCATCCACATCTGCGCGGCGATGATCGCGTTCGGCGTCACGTTCGCCTACCCGGTCGTCGACGCGATGCTCCGGCGCCCGGGCAATCTCCGTCACCTCGGCTGGTGGCTCGAGGTCCGGGCCACGATCGGCAGCAAGCTGATCACCTACTCCGCGGTCGTCCTGCTGCTCGCCGGGATCTACCTGGCCTCGGCCGGCCCGTTCTCCTTCAGCTCGACGTTCGTCAGCATCGGGTTCGCGATCGTGATCGTCCTGCTTGGCCTCGGCGGGGCGTTCCTCACGCCGCAGGAGCGCAGGGCCGCCGAGCTCGCCAAGCGCGACATCGCCGCCGCCGGCGACGGCGAGATCACGCTCAGCCCCGAGTACCAGGCGGTGATCGCCCGGCTCAACGCCGCCGGCGCGTTCGCCTGGCTGCTCGTGCTCGCCGCCATCTTCGTGATGGTGATGAAGCCGGCCTGACCGGCCGACCGGGCTGGCCGACGACCGGCTAACCGACCGACCCGCGGTAACTAGTTAGCGGTAGAGTACGGGTTAGGTCCCTCCGCGTCACGAGGAGCGCGCCACGCCCGTCCAGTACACGACCGTCGACGGCCTTGATCTGCCCACCCAGCTCGCGGGCCATCCCGCGCTCGAGTTCTGCAACACCTTCGCCGGCTGGAACGGCGGGAGCGAGAAGGAGTACCTGCTCTCGCTACGAGCACCTGGCGCGCTGGGCCGGGCACAGCGGGCTCGTGGGCCCAGAGCAGGTGGCGGCGCTGATCGAGCTCGGCGAGGCGGACTCGGTCGAGCGCCGGGCACGTCCTCGATGGCGCCCTGGCGCTGCGGGCGAGCATGTACCCCGTGCTCGCCGCCGGCGCGCGCGGCGCGGCGTTCGGGGTTCTCGCCGGCGCGGTGCATGACGCCGTGGCGCGGCTCGCGTTCCAGCCCGCCGATCCGGGCGGCCGGTTCGCGATCGGGCCCGGCGCCGGTCTCGAGCTTCCGCTTCACGCCGTCGCGTGGTCGGCCGCCCAGCTGCTGACCTCAGCGGACGCCGGGGCGGTGCACGCGTGCCCGGGCGACGGCTGCGGCTGGCTGTTCATCGATCGGCGCGGCCGCCGGCGCTGGTGCACGATGCAGGTGTGCGGCAACCGGGCGAAGGTCAAGGCGTTCGCCGACCGCCGGCGGCACGGGTAGGCCCGGCGTTCAGCGCTCGGAGTCGAGCTGGCCCATCTGTGCCTCCGGGTAGCGGTCGCCCCGCGCCGAGCCTCGGGGGAACGGCCTGCTCGATCCGGCTCGAGGTCCTCGTCGCCGAGCTCGACGCTCGAGCGCGCCGATCGCCTCCTGCGAGCCGGTCGCGCCGTGCGAGCGCCGATCAGCGGGACGATGTCCTCGCCGCGCGCGAGCACCCAGGCGATCGCGAGCTGGGCGACCGACACGCCGCGCTCGTGCGGCGACCGCCCGCAGCTCGCTCGACGAGCGCCAGGTTGTGCTGCGAGGTTCTCGCCCTGGAACCGCGGCGAGCGCGAGCGGAAGTCGTCCGGGCCGATCGACGTCGGGCCGAGAAGTGGCCGCCGATCAGGCCCGCGGCGACAGGACGCCGTAGGCGGTGATCGCGATCCCGAGCTCCCGGCACGCGGGGAGGATCTCGGCCTCGATCCCGCGAGAGATGAGCGAGTACTCGATCTGGAGGTCGACAGATCGGATGCACCGCGGCGGCGCGGCGGATCGTCTCGGCGCCGACCTCGGAGAGGCCGATGTGGCGCACGTAGCCGGCCTGCACCAGCTCCGCGATCGCGCCGATCGTCTCCTCGATCGGCACCTGCGAGTCGAGCCGGGCGGGCCGGTAGACGTCGATGTGATCGGTGCCGAGGCGGGTCAGCGAGTACGCCAGCGCGGTCTTGACCGCCGCCGGGCGCGCGTCGTAGCCGAGCCACGCCTGGTCGGGGCCACGCTGGGCGCCGAACTTGACGCTGATCAGCAGCTCGTCGCGGTGCGGGCCTTGCAGCGCCCGGCCGATCAGCATCTCGTTGTGGCCCATGCCGTAGAAGTCGCCGGTGTCGAGCAGGTTGATCCCGGCGTCGATCGCCGCGTGGATCGTGGCGATGCTCTCGGCCTCGTCGGCGGTGCCGTACATGCCCGACATGCCCATGCAGCCGAGGCCGATCGCCGACACCGCCGGCCCGCCGCTACCCAGTTGTCGTCGTCATCTGCATACCTCCTGGCGTCGTCCTTCGATGGTGACAGCTGCAAGCCTGCGGTCGCGGAAGGAGTCACGCGGGGGCAGGCGAAAGTCGGATCCATGACAGAGCACGAGGCGAGCCGCACCCTGGTGAAGTCCCCACCCGAGCTGTGGGCCGAGTGCAGCGACGCGGAGTCGCTGGCCCGCCACCTCGAGCGCGTTCGGAGAGATTCGGATCACGAGGCTCGAGCCCGAGACCGCCGTCGCCTGGGAGGGCGAGGAGTGCAAGCGGCACGGTGCGGCTCGAGCCATCGGGGTGGGGGACGAAGGTGATCGATCACCGCCGGCCGCGGGTGGAGCCGGAACCGATCGCCGAACCAGAGCCTGAGGCGCCCGCGCCCGAGCCCGAGGCGCCCGAGCCCGGGCTCACGGCCGGGCCCCAGGGCCCAACGGAGCCGGGCGACCCAACGGAGCCGGGCGACCCGCCGGACCCGGGCGACCCGCCGGACCCGGAGCCCGATCCGCTGCCTCCGGCGGCGGTGGCGGAGCCGCGGCCGGGGTTCTGGGCGCGGGTCCGCCGCTGGTTCGCTGTCCGGAGCCGATCGCGGCCGAGCCGCCGAGCCGGAGCCGGAGCCGGCGGCCGCGCGGAGCCCGAGCCGGCGCCCGCGGCCGTCGCCGCCGGAGTCCGAGCCCGCGGCCGTCGCGGAGCCCGAGCCGGCGTCAGAACCGGAGCCCGTGCCCGAGCCCGAGCCCGACCACCTGAACGACGCCCTCACGGCGGCCTCGACAGCCTCGGCCAGGCGCACCACCGCCCGTTCTCGCGCGCCTGAGCGCCGCCGGGCCCCGGACCGCAGCAGTTCCACAGTACACTCGCGCCTGCCGATGCGCGACAAGGCCCCCGAGACCTACGAGGAGAAGCTCGCCCAGCTCCAGGAGCTGCGCGACGAGGCGATCCACGCCGGCTCCGAGCCAAGGCGGTCGAGCGCCAGCACGAGAAGGGCAAGTACACCGCGCGCGAGCGGATCGAGAAGCTGCTCGACCCCGGCTCCTTCCAGGAGCTCGACACGTTCGTGCGCCACCGCACGCACGAGTTCGACATGCAGAAGAACCGCCCCTACGGCGACGCCGTGGTCACCGGCCACGGGACGATCGACGGCCGCCGGGTGTGCGTGTTCAGCCAGGACTTCACCGTGTTCGGCGGCTCGCTCGGCGAGGTGATGGGCGAGAAGATGTGCAAGGTGATGGACCTGGCGGCCAAGATCGGCTGCCCGGTGATCGGGATCAACGACTCCGGCGGCGCGCGGATCCAGGAGGGCGTCGTCTCGCTCGGCGCCTACGGCGACGTGTTCGTGCGCAACGTCAAGTGCTCGGGCGTGATCCCGCAGATCAGCCTGATCATGGGGCCGTGCGCCGGCGGCGCGGTCTACTCGCCGGCGATCACCGACTTCATCTTCATGGTCAAGGAGACCAGCCACATGTTCATCACCGGCCCCGACGTGATCAAGACGGTCACCGGCGAGGAGGTGGACTTCGAGTCGCTCGGCGGCGCGATGTCGCACAACACGAAGTCCGGGCGTCGCCCACTTCGCCTCCGACGACGAGGACGCGTGCCTCGAGGACACGCGCTACCTGTTCTCGCTTCCTGCCGCAGAACAACCTCGAGATCCCGCCGCGGGTCCAGCCGACCGACGACCCGCTGCGGATGGACCCCGAGCTCGACCACGTCGTCCCCGACAACCCGAACAAGCCCTACGACATGCGCGACGTCGTCCGGCTGATCGTCGACGACGGCGAGTTCTTCGAGGTCCACGAGCACTACGCGCGCAACATCATCTGCGGCTTCGCGCGGCTGGACGGCTACTGCGTCGGGATCGTCGGCAACCAGCCGGCCAGCTCGCCGGCGTGCTCGACATCGACTCCTCGGCCAAGGGCGCGCGGTTCGTGCGCACGTGCGACGCGTTCAACATCCCCCTGATCACGTTCACCGACGTGCCCGGCTTCCTGCCCGGCACCGCGCAGGAGTGGGGCGGGATCATCCGCCACGGCGCCAAGCTCCTGTACGCCTACACCGAGGCGACGGTGCCGAAGATCACGATCATCACGCGCAAGGCGTACGGCGGCGCCTACGACGTCATGGCCTCCAAGCACATGCTGGCCGACTTCAACTTCGCGTGGCCGACGGCCGAGGTGGCGGTGATGGGACCCGAGGGCGCGGTCAACATCATCTACCGCCGCGACATCAGCGCCTCGCCGACCCCGGACACGCGCCGCCAGAAGCTGATCACCGACTACAAGGCCCATTTCGCCAACCCGTACGCGGCGGCCGAGCGCGGCTACATCGACGACGTGATCGTGCCGCACGAGACCCGGCCGAAGATCATCACCGCGCTCGAGACGCTGCAGACCAAGCGCGAGCCCGGCCCACGGCGCAAGCACGGCAACATCCCGCTCTGAGCATCTCGCGGCGCGGGCGTCCGGATCGTGCGCAGGTGCACTGGCAGCTCGTCGTCCACGGCGCGGGAACCCGCGCCTGCGCGCTCACAGGCTGATCGTCTGCGCGGGCACCGAGCCGCCCCGCCACGCCTCGAGCGCAGCCGCGGCCACCGCGAGGTCCTGGACGGCGAGTCCGGTCGAGTCGAACAGCGTCACCGACTCGAGCCCCGGACGGCCCGGCGCCTCACCGGCCAGCACCGCCCCGAGCTCGGTCACCTGCTCGCGCGCCACCAGCCCGGCCCGGACCGCGCCGGTCAGCTCGCCGCCGTGCGAGGCCTGTTCCCACTCGTCGCAGAACAGCGCGCACGACGCGACGGCCCCGATCGTCGCCTCCGCCTTTCCGGGACCGTCGGCGCCGAGCATGTTGAGGTGAAGGCCCGGACGCAGGTCGCCGGCGTCGACGACGATCTCGGCGCCGGGGGTCACGCAGCAGACGATGTCGCAGCCGAGCGCCGCCTCGCGAGAGCCGGCGTCCCAGCCGAGCTCGCCGGCCACCGCCGCGGCCGCCTCGGCGCGACGGGTCGGAGCAGATCCCCGGACCGAACCCAGCCGCCGCCAGGCAGCGCGCCGCCCACGCGCCGTGGAACCCGCAGCCGACGATCCCGACCGTCCGCGCCTCCGGACGGGCGAGCGCCTGAGCGGCGACGGCGGCGATCGCGCCGGTCCGCAGCGCGGTCACCGAGCGGGCGTCGAGCAGCATCAGCGGCTCCCCGTTGGTCGCGTCCGACAGGCAGACCAGCCCGGTCACCGTCGGCAGCCCGCGGCTGGGGTTGCCCGGGAACGAGGTGATCCACTTGAGCAGCGCCAGCCCGTCGCCGCGCGCGGGCATCGCCCGGAAATCGCCGAACGGCGGGCATTCGAGGTAGACCTTGGGCGGCATCACCCAGTCGCCGGCGCTGGAGGCGCAGAAGCGCCTCCCGCGTGCCGCGTGATCGCCACGGCCGGCGACACCGCCTCGAGCACGGCCTCCTGGTCGAGGACGGGGATCTCGGGCACCGGCCGGGCACGATACTCTCGCCGCAGCCTGTGAACCGCCGCCCGAAGCTGACGATCGTCGCTCCGGCCGCCTCCCCCGAGGAGGCGGCGGCCGTCGTGGCCGCGCTCGAGCGGTTCATGCGCCAGACGGCGCCGCCGCCGGTGGCGCCGGCCCCGCGCCGGAACCCCTGGCAGCAGGCGGCGCTCCACGAAGGGCGTGGCCAACCGCCCCGCCGACCCGCTGCCCTGGCTCTGACCCGAACGCAGCGCTGTCGGCAAAAGCCCCGGGCGGCCCGCCCGGGCGCGCCGATTGTCTACCCTTCGAGCACCAATCGATGCAGAAGGGGTGGGCGAGGTGATGCGGTCAGGGGCACGCCGAGCGATGCGGGTGAGCGTTCTGGGCGCGGTCCTCGCAGTGCTGGCAATGGTGGGGCCGAGCGTGGCGAGCGCCGCGCTGACGGTGCACGTCGGCGAGAACGGCAACAGGTTCGTCGACCCGAACGTGACGATCCCGGCCGGTGACAGCGTCCACTGGACGTGGGCCACCTCCACCCATTCGGTGACGAGCGGATCGCCTCCCGGCGTCCCGGACGGCACGTTCGACTCCGGCATCCGCAACCAGGGCGCGAGCTTCAACCAGACGTTCGCCAAGCCCGGCGTCTACCACTATTTCTGCTCGGTCCACTGGGCGCTCGGGATGGTCGGGACGGTCACCGTCACCGACCGCCCGACAGCGGTGTACACGCTCAGCCCCGCCTCGCCGATCGCCGAGCACGCGGCGGTGTTCGACGCCGCTGGCTCGACCGACCCGGGCGGCAAGACGATCACGAGCTACCGCTGGACGTTCGGCGACGGCATCACCGTCAACACGACCAGCGCGTCGACGCCGCACGTGTTCGCGGCCCCAGGCTCCTACAACGTGACACTGACCGTCCGCAACGCCTCGGGCACCGCCAGCACCGTCGACACGAACGTCGTCAGCGTGGCCGGCGACAACCCGACCGCCCGGTTCTCCACGAACTCGAGCGTTGTCGTCGGCCAGAGCCTGACGTTCGACGGCTCGGGCTCGCGCGACGACGACGGCGACGCGATCGTCAACTACCGGTGGACGTTCGGGGACGGCTCGAGCCAGACGACGAGCCGCCCGACGACGTCGCATGCCTACGCGAGCCCGGGCAACTATCAGGCGAGCCTCGTGGTGATCGACTCGCTCGGCAACGCCGGCGCGCCGACCACCCACACGATCAAGGTCAAGCCGACCCGCGCGGAGGTCCGGACGCCGGTGGCGCGATTCTCGTTCACGCCCGAGCACCCGTCGGTCGGGGAGCCGGTCAGCTTCGACGGGTCGGGCTCGAACGACCCCGACGGCAAGAAGATCATCAGCTACAGGTGGCTGTTCGACGACGGCGGCAAGGCGACGACGAGCACCCCGTTCGTCAAGCATGCCTTCGCCCGCGAGGGGACGTACTCGGTCAAGCTGTTCGTCACCGACAGCCGCGAGCTGCGCGGAAAGACGACGGTCGAGAAGGTGAAGGTCGGGCCTCCGTGGGGCCGGATCTCGAAGCTGCGGGTTCGCACATGCGTGCGGCGCTCGCACACGTGCCGCCGGATCGGGATCCGGGTCCGCTTCGTGGTCTCCCCGGGCGACCGCGTCGGCCTCACGATCCGCCGCCTGTACAGCATGCACCTGATCAAGCGGGTGCGGTTCACGGCGCGGCCGGGCCGCCACACGGTGTGGATCCGGCTGCGGCACGTCTCTCGCGGGCACTACATGCTGAAGGTCCACGCTCGGGGCGGCAACACCGCGCGCAAGAGGTTTCACTGGCGGCCATGAGCCGCCCGCGCGCACCATTGACGCCCAAGCGGGGAAACCTATACCCTGTGACCGATGCGCCTCGCCACGGGCGGCGGCGCGTGTGTAACTCGAGTTCAGGGGGTCCCCGGGTGGCGCGTCATCTGTTGGCAATTCGGTGGCGGGCACCGATTTTCACAGCGTTCCTGGCAGCCGTGGCGGCCCTCGCGGGTCAGGTCCCGACCGCCGGCGCCGTCGTGGTGCGCACGAGTTCCGGCCAGTTCGCCGGAGTCACGCCCCGCAGCGGCGTCTCGCTCGCCTCGTCCCCTACCGGCCTGGCCCGCGTCCAGGGCCGCGGCGGTTTCTCCTCCAACGGCAACCTCGACTATCAAGGCGGCCCGGTGCTCCACGGGAGCGCCCCGTGGCTCGTCTTCTGGGATCCCAGCAACGAGATCTCCGCAGGGCAGAAGGCCCTTTACGCGCGATACTTCACCGACACGGCTGCGGCCAGCGGCCAGGCGACGAACGTGTTCTCGGTCGATCGGCAGTTCACCGACGGGACCGGTTTCGCCGACTACCAGCAAGTGTTCTCCTCGTCCCAGATCATCACCGACAACCACGCCTATCCCACCACAGGAAACTGCCCGCGGAACAACGGCGGGGCGTGGACGTGCCTGTTCGACTCCCAGCTCCAGACCGAGGTCGCTCGGCTGCGGGGCGCCGACGGGCTGCCGACCGGGATTACCGGGAACGCGCCGATCTATTTTGTCGTGACGCCCCCGGATACGAACGTGTGCTTCGACAACACGACGTGCGCGGACAACTTCTTCTGTGCGTACCACTCGAGCTTCACCAGTGGCGGAAGCACGATCCTGTACTCGTCGCTGCCGTCGGTCCTGCTCGTGACCGACCCGAAAGGCTGCCAGGCAGACGGCAACACACAGGTGCAGGAGCCCAACGGCCAGATCGAGGACGTGGCGCTCAAGTACATGAGCCACGAGTTCAACGAGACCATCACGGACCCCACGGGTATGGGCTGGTGGGATTCCAACTCAGGCAACGAGGACGGCGACAACTGTAATGGGACCGGGGGGTTCGATCCTCAGAACGGCTCAAATCCGAACGCCTTCCTGCCGACCCTCGGCGGCTCCGCGTCGGCGGGGACGCTCTTCAACCAGATCATCAACGGCGACCACTACTACACCCAGAGTGAGTGGAGCAACGGCGACGTCAACTGCGAGCTGCGGCCCTCGACCGGTGCGATCTCGCCCGTCTTCACGGCTCCGGCCGCAGCGCTGGCAGGGACGACGGTCAGCTTCGACCCGTCCGCCAGCACGAGCTCCAACGGCTTCACCAGCCAGACCTGGACCTTCGGTGACGGGACACAGACCTTCTCGCGCGGCGGGCCAGCTCCGGTCGGCCACACCTACGCAGCACCAGGGGTCTACACAGTCACGCTGACGCTAATCGACACCCGCGGGAACCTCTCCACGGTGTCCCACGCGGTGGCTATCCACGGACCCCAGAACGCGGCCTTCTCGGTGATGGCGACGAACCCAGCCGCCGGCCAAGCGGTTGGATTCGACGGGTCTGCCTCGAGCGATCCGGGCGGCTACGATCACCTCGTACGCGTGGAACTTCGGCGACGGCTCTGCGCCCGGCTCGGGTGCCACGACGAGCCACATCTACAACGCTCCCGGCACGTACACCGTGACGCTGACGATCACGGACAGCTTCGGAAGCCAGGCCACGAAGTCGCAGCCGGTCACGGTCGACGAGTTGCCGATGGCGTCGTTCAAGTCCAGGCCGAAGCACCCGGCGAGCGGAGTCGCCGTCAGGTTCGACGGGACCGGGTCGAGCGATCCGGACGGCACGATCCTGAAGTACTTCTGGAACTTCGGCGATCACAACTCGGCCACCAGCGCCAAGCCGAAGCACAAGTACAAGCGACGCGGTCACTACTCGGTTACGCTTACCGTCACCGACAGCAACGGCCTCAGCTCGAGCATCGACGCAGACGGTCGTCGTCGCCAAGGCGGCGAAGATCGCCAAGGTGTTCACCGGGCACTCGCACGGCCAGCCGGTGCTCGAGGTCAAGGTCACCGGTCCCGGCACCGTCAAGGTCGGCTCCAAGCGGGTGCGGCTGCGCAACCGCGGCACGGCGAAGTTCCCCCTGCACGCGGGCCGGCAGACGGTGAAGATCACGTTCACCCCGGTGGCCGGGCGCGTTCAGCACAAGACCGTCCACGTGACGGTCTGACCCGGCGCAGCGACTGAGCGATCCGGCCGCGGGCAGCCGCGGCCGGATCCGTCGTGCGCGCGCCGATCACCCTCCGGCCGGCCGCAAATTCCCTGCGCACACGTCAAAAGGGTCGTATTCCAATCGGGTTTTGGTACATTTCAGGGAAGCCCTGATTCCGATGCCGGAAGGACCTCATGGAGCCAGCTTCGCTTGAACGCACCAAGCCGTCTCGCTCGGGATCGCTCGAGAATCCCGAGGTGCTCGAGAACGTGCCCGGGCACGTGATCCCGATCCTCGAGCGCGAGTTCGACGACTTCGACACCGAGTCGACGCGGTATCTCAAGGGCGAGCTCGAGAGCGACGATTTCATCAAGTTCCGCCTCAAGCAGGGCGTCTACGGCCAGCGCCAGCCTGACGTCCAGATGGTGCGGGTCAAGCTGCCGATGGGCGGCGTCACGCCCGACCAGCTCGACGCCTTCGCCGACGTGATCGAGCGCTACGTGCCGCTGCGCAAGGGCCACATCACCACTCGCCAGAACATCCAGATGCACCACGTGCCGCTGCCCGACGCGGCCCAGCTGATCCGCGAGCTCGGCGACGCCGGGCTCTCGAGCCGCGAGGGGTGCGGCAACACGATGCGCAACGTGACCGGCGATCCGCGGGCGGGGACGCTCGACGGCGAGCTGTTCGACATCACGCCGTACGCCGGCGCGTACGTCCGCTACTTCGTCCGCCATCCGACCACCCAGGCGATGCCGCGCAAGGTGAAGACGGCGTTCACTGCCACCGACGCGGACAACGCGATCACCCGGATCCACGACATGGCGTTCGTGCCCAAGGTCCGCGACGGCGTGCGCGGCGTCGAGGTGCGGGTCGGCGGCGGGACCTCGATCATGCCCCGTCTGGCGCCGACGCTGTACGAGTTCGTCGAGCTCGACAACGGCGACTACCTGAAGGTGACCGAGGCCTGCATGCGGATCTTCGACCGCCAGGACTTCCTGCGCGTCAACCGCGCCCGGGCCCGGATCAAGGTGCTGATCGACAAGGTCGGGATCGACGCCTTCCGCGAGATGGTCGAGGAGGAGCTCGAGGGCGACTGGGTCGCCGAGCGCGACTTCTCGCTCGACGAGATCCTGTTCGACGTCGACGAGGAGGCCGGCGCCCCGGCTCGCCCGCGAGAGCTACGCGACCGCCAACGGCGACCTGCGCGAGTTCGAGCGCGTTCGCGCCGCTCGAACGTCGCTCGCACAGCGCCAGGCCGGCTTCTCGACCGTCGAGGTCAAGGTCCGCCGCGGCGATCTCACCCCGGAGCAGCTCCGCGGGCTCGGCGCAGATCATGCGCGACTACTGCGGCGGCTCGCCCGGACGACCGTCCACCAGAACCTCGTGCTGCGCTGGGTGCGCGACGAGTCCGCTCTACGAGGTGTGGCGGGCGCTGTCGCGAGCTCGGCCTCGGCGACGCCGGCGCCGACGAGATCACCGACGTCGTCAGCTGCCCGGGCACCGACTCGTGCAAGCTCGGCATCACGAGCTCGATGGGGCTCAACCAGGCGATCCAGGACCGCCTCGTGGCGATGCAGATCGACGACGAGCTGACGCCGCCGGATCCACGTCAAGATGTCCGGCTGCCCGAACGGGTGCGGCCAGCACCACATCGCCAACATCGGGTTCTACGGCGCCTCGATCAAGGTCGGCGAGCCACACGATCCCCGCCTACATCCCGCACATCGGCGGCGCCTACGAGGGCGGCGAGGTCCGCTACGGCCAGCGGCTGAAGGCCCGGCTGCCCGCCAAGCGCGTGCCCGAGGCCGTCGAGCGCTGGGTCCGCTACTACGAGGCCGAGCGCGCCGACGGCGAGGAGTTCAACGCCTTCGTCGACCGCGTCGGGGCAGCGGAGTTCGAGGCCCGGGTCAAGGACCTCTCGATGCCGGTCGAATTCAACCTGGAGAACATGAACTACTTCGTCGACTGGACGAAGAACGCGCCGTTCGAGGTCATCCGGGGCGAAGGCGAGTGCGCCGTCTAGCCTGTAGGCGCAGCTGATGGCCACGACCACCCCCGATCTCGTCGAGCAGGCGACCGCCGAGGAGGTGCTCGCCTACGCGGTCGAGCGCTTCCACCCGCGGCTGACGATGGCCTGCTCCTTCCAGAAGGAGGAGTCGGTCCTCGTCCACATGCTCTCGCGGATCCAGCCGGACGTCGCGGGTGTTCACGATCGACACCGGCGTGCTGTTCCCGGAGACGCTCGCCACCTGGAAGCAGTTCGAGGACCGCTTCGGCCTGAAGGTCGACGTGCTCGACGCCCGCAGCCCCGATGAGCCGTGGACGGCCGAGCGCTGCTGCGGCGCAGGCGAAGGTCGACGCGCTCGAGCGCGCGCCTCGCCGGCGTCGAGGCGTGGATCACCGGCATCCGCCGCGAGCAGGCGACGACGCGCACGGCGGCCGCCAAGCTCGAGCGCGACGAGCGGCGCGGGATCTGGAAGCTCAACCCGCTGGCCGACTGGACAGAGAAGGACGTCTGGCGCTACATCTTCGAGCACGACCTGCCGTACAACCCGCTGCACGATCAGGGCTACGCTCGATCGGCTGCGCGCCCTGCACGCGGCCGGGCGAGGGTCGCGAGGGGCGCTGGGCCGGTCAGGACAAGACCGAGTGCGGCATCCATCGCTAGCGCAACCCGATGAACCCTCCACTACGAGCTCTCGCACCTGCGAGACGCTCGAGGCCGAGTCGATCCACATCTTCCGCGAGGTGGCGGCCGAGCTCGAGCGCCCGGTGCTGCTGTTCAGCGGCGGCAAGGACTCGATCGTGCTGCTGCGGCTGGCCGAGAAGGCGTTCCGGCCCGGGCGGTTCCCGTTCCCGATCATGCACGTCGACACCGGCCACAACTTCCCCGAGGTGATCGAGTTCCGCGACCGGCTGATCGCCGAGCTCGGCGAGCGGCTGATCGTGGCCAGCGTGCAGGACTCGATCGACGCCGGGCCGCGTGGTCGAGGAGACCGGGCCGCGCGCGTCGCGCAACCGGCTGCAGACGACGACGCTGCTCGACGCGATCGCCGAGCACGGCTTCGACGCCGCGTTCGGCGGCGCCCGCCGCGACGAGGAGCGCGCCCGGGCCAAGGAGCGCGTGTTCTCGTTCCGCGACGACTTCGGCCAGTGGGACCCCAAGGCCCAGCGGCCCGAGCTGTGGTCGCTGTACAACGGGCGGATCCGCAAGGGCGAGCACGTGCGCGTGTTCCCGATCTCCAACTGGACCGAGCTCGACGTGTGGCAGTACATCGCCGAGGAGCACCTCGAGGTCCCGTCGATCTACTACTCGCACACCCGCGAGGTGTTCGCGCGCGACGGGATGCTGTACGCGACCAGCCCGTACGTCGAGCTGATCGACGGCGAGGCAGCCGTTCGAGGCCTCGGTGCGCTACCGCACGGTCGGCGACATGACCTGCACCGGCGCGGTCCGCTCGACGGCCGACGACGCTTGAGGCGTGGTGGCCGAGATCGCCGCCACCCGGATCACCGAGCGCGGCGAGACCCGCGCCGACGACCGGGTGACCGAGGCCGCGATGGAGGACCGCAAGCGCGAGGGCTACTTCTAGTGGTCCCCGGAGACCGCTGATGCCCGGCGCCGCCACCAACGGGCACCTCGTCGCCACCCGCACCTCAGCGAGCTGCTGCGGATCGCCACCGCCGGCTCGGTCGACGACGGCAAGTCGACGCTGATCGGCCGGCTGCTCCACGACTCCAAGTCGATCTTCGAGGACCAGCTCGAGCACGTCGCAGCAGACCTCGGAGCGCCGCGGCGACGGCTACCTCAACCTCGCGCTGCTCACCGACGGCCTGCGCGCCGAGCGCGAGCAGGGCATCACGATCGACGTCGCCTACCGGTACTTCGCGACCCCGCGGCGGAAGTTCATCATCGCCGACACGCCCGGGCCACGAGCAGTACACGCGCAACATGGTCACCGGCGCCTCGACCGCCGACCTCTCGATCGTGCTCGTCGACGCCCGCAAGGGCGTCAGCGAGCAGACCCGCCGCCACGCCTTCATCGCCTCGCTGCTGCGGATCCCGCACCTCGTCGTGTGCGTGAACAAGATGGACCTCGTCGACTACGACGAGGCGGTCTTCGACGCGGATCCTCGACGAGATGACCGACTGGGCCGCGCGGCTCGAGATCCCGGACATCACCTTCATCCCGATCTCGGCCCTGCACGGCGACAACGTCGTCGAGCGCTCGGACAACGATGCCGTGGTACGGCGGGCGCTCCGCTGCTCTACCACCTGGAGCACGTGGTGATCGCCCCGGACCGCAACCTGGCCGACGTCCGCTTCCCGGTCCAGTGGGTGATCCGGCCGATGAGCGACGCAGCACCACGACTACCGCGGCTACGCCGGCCAGGTGGCCGGCGGCGTGCTGCGAGCCGGGCGACGAGGTCGTCGTGCTCCCGGGCGGCCACCGCACGACGGATCGCCGCGATCGACGCCTCCGGCGGCGAGCTCGACGCGGCCTTCCCGACGATGTCGGTGGCCCTGCGGCTCGCCGACGAGCTCGACGTCTCCCGCGGCGACATGATCGTCGGCGCCGAGGACCCGCCGACCGCCGGCCCGCGAGCTCGAGGCGATGGTGTGCTGGATGAGCGACCGCGCCGCTGACGCCTCGGCGGCCGCTACGCGATCAAGCACACGACGCGCTCGGCCCGGGCGGTCGTCGACGCGATCGAGTACCGGGTCGACGTCAACACCCTCGCCCACGAGCCGCGCCGAGCGAGCTCGGCGCTCAACGAGATCGGCCGCGTGCGCCTGCGCACGAGCGTCGCCGCTGGTCGTCGACCCCTACCGCCGCAACCGCACCACCGGCAGCTTCATCCTGATCGACGAGTCGCGCGAGCGACACCGTCGGCGGCCGGGATGATCGTCGCCGCCGTGGCCTGACCGGGCCTCCGCGCGCGAGCCGCTCGCGCCGGTGCAGCGGCGTACCGAACTCGGCCCGATCCAGGCGAATTCGGCACGCCGTGCATCGATCTGATGTACGGGCTACCGAAGCTCGAGGCGTCGCGCCGAAGTCGGCATCCCGTGCACGGCCGGCTCTGGCGCGCTCGCACGGTGCGCGGCGAGTGGCCGGACCGTCGTGGTCCGGGCCCGGCATCGGCTGCTGGATGCTGGCAGACGCGTCACCGTGCCGACACGCCGCGATCTGCGCTACGGCTACGAGGCCGATCGCGCGCTACCTGAGCGCGGGGTCACGCCGAGCTACCCGGTCGGTCGACCGCCGGCCTGGCCGACGCGCGCTGCTCGGCCCGCGCGAGTCTCGGCCGCTGCGCTCGAGCGGCCGCCCGCCGAACCGCGCGCACGGAACCGCTGGATGACGCCGGATTCGGGTAGTCGTCCCGGCGGGGCGCCAACCGATCGCGCCCTATGATCGGAACCGCTGATGTCGCCTGCCCACGCCGCACCGTGCTCGCGCCGGCGGTCGTTCGTCGCCGCCTCGCTGGCTGGTGTTCGTGCTGGTCGGGGTGCCCTACCAGCGGGATCGTGCTGGCGATCTGGCTGCTGCTCGGGCTGCTGTGCTTCTCGCTCTCGGACCTCCGCGGCTACGTCCGCGGGGTGGTGCTCGACTGGCTGCCGTTCATCGGCCATCCTGATCGCCTACGACTCGCTGCGCGGGACCGCCGGCCACCTGTTCGCGCGTGCACTTCCTGCCCCAGCTCCAGGTCGACCGCTGGCTGTTCGGCGGCCGGCCCCGACCGTGACGCTCCAGCACTGGCTCTGGCACGGGCACGTGGTCTGGTACGACGTCGATCTTCTGGGCGCGTCTACCTGACCCACTTCTTCGCCACCCCGCTGCTGGCGGCGGTGCTGTGGAAGATCGACCGGCAGCCGGTTCCGGCGCTTCGCGGTGCTCGTGGCGGCGCTGTCGTTCGCCGGGCTGCCACCTACGCGCTGTTCCCGGCCGCGCCGCCGTGGATGGCCGGCCAGGCGCGGGCTGATCAGCCCGGTCACCCGGGTCATCCCGCTCGTGTGGCACGCGCTCGGCCTGCACTCGGCCGGCTCGCTGGTGGAGGGCGGCTACGCGTACGCCAACAACGTCGCCGCGGTGCCCTCGCTGCACGCCGCGTTCTCGCTGCTGATCGCGATCACGCTGTGGCCGCGCAAGCGCACGTGGCTGCGGCCGTTCGTCGCCGCTGTACCCGCTGGCTGATGGCGTTCTCGCTCGTGTTCGGGGCCGAGCACTACGTGTTCGACATCCTGCTCGGCTGGATCTACACGGCAGTCGTGACCCTGGTCGCGCGCCCGGGCCGTCGCCAGGGCGCTGGCGGGCCGCCGGGAGCGCCGCGCCCGGCAGGCGCGACCGCACTCGCGGCCCGAGCCGGCGGGCTCCACCGCGTACGCGGCTGCGCAGGCGCGCCGGTAAAGTGCCGCGCGCGCATGTTCACGAAGGTCCTCATCGCCAACCGCGGCGAGATCGCGATCCGCATCATCCGCGCCTGCGAGGAGCTCGGGATCGACCGACCGTGGCGGTGTACTCGGAGCTCGACCGCGACGCGCTCGCACGTCAAGCGCGCCGGCGAGGCGTTCCTGCTCGGCCCCGGCCCGGCGGCCGAGAGCTACCTGAACATCGAGAAGCTGCTCGACGCGGTCGAGCGCTCCGGGGCCGAGGCCGTCCATCCCGGCTACGGCTTCCTGGCCGAGAACGCCGCGTTCGCCAGGCCGGCTCGAGGACAACGGCATCACGTTCATCGGCCCGCCGGCGTCGGCGATCGAGGCGATGGGCTCGAAGACCCGCGCCCGCGAGCTGATGGCCAAGGCCGAGGTCCCGATCGTCCCCGGCACCACCGAGCCGGTGGACACCATCGAGGACGCGCGCAAGGTGATCGAGGAGACGATCGGCTATCCGGTCGCGGTCAAGGCGGCCGGCGGCGGCGGCGGCAAGGGCTTCCGGGTCGCGCTCACCGAGGACAAGCTCAAGGACGCCTTCGAGGGTGCCGCCCGGGAGGGCGAGAAGTTCTTCTCGCGACCCCACCGTCTACCTCGAGCGCTACCTGCCCGATCCCGCGCCACGTCGAGGTCCAGGTGCTCGCCGACACGCACGGCAACGTCATCCACCTCGGCGAGCGCGACTGCTCGATCCAGCGCCGCCACCAGAAGCTGATCGAGGAGGCGCCGGCGCCGGCGGTCGACGAGGCGCTGCGGGCGCGGATCGGCAAGATCGCCACCGAGGCCGCCGCCGCGGTCAACTACACCGGCGCCGGGCACGATCGAGGGCCTGCTCCAGGACGGCGAGTACTTCTTCCTCGAGATGAACACCCGCGTCCAGGTCGAGCACCGCGTGACCGAGCTGGTGACCGGGATCGACATCGTCAAGGAGGGGATCCGGGTCGCCGCCGGCGAGCCGCTGTCGATCACCCAGGAGGAGGTCGAGCTCCGCGGCCACGCGATCGAGTGCCGGATCAACGCCGAGGACGCGTCGCAAGAACTTCGCGCCCGCGCCGGGCGCGATCGCGACCTACCGGAGCCGGCCGGGCCCGGCGTGCGGGTCGACTCGGGCGTCGAGGCCGGCTCCGAGATCACCCCGATGTACGACCCGATGGTCGCCAAGCTGATCGTCTGGGACGCCGACCGCGAGCAGGCGACCGCGCGGATGGTCCGCGCGCTGCGCGAGTACGAGATCGGCGGCCTGAAGACGCTGCTGCCGTTCCACGAGGCGATCCTCCAGACCGAGCAGTGGGCCAACGCCGAGACGTGCCGCGACCTGATCGAGGACCGCAAGTGGCTGAAGACGCTCGCGTTCCCCGAGGCCGAGCCCAAGCCCGGCGACGGCGAGGCGGAGGAGACCGGTCGAGCAGGCCTACACCGTCGAGGTCTCGGGCAAGCGCTTCGACGTCAAGGTGATCGGGCCGCCGTTCGGCGGCGGCGCCGCCGTGAACGGCGCGGCGCCCGGCCGCGGCCGCCGGCGCGCAAGCCGCCGCGGCGCGAGCGCGCGCTCCGGTGGCGGCGCCGGCGGCGGCGGCGACACGCTCGCCTCGCCGCTGCAGGGCACGGTGCTCAAGGTCGCGGTCGAGCAGGGCGCGACCGTCGAGGAGGGCGCGCTCGTCTGCGTGATCGAGGCGATGAAGATGGAGAACGAGATCACCGCCCACAAGGCGGGCACGGTCACGGAGCTCCCGATCGCCGTCGGCGCGTCGGTCGCCAGCGGCGACACGCTGGCCGTGATCAGCTCAGCGGCCGAGGAGTAGCCGGCCGCCGCGCGCACAGGAGCCGGTGGCTGCGCAGCGGCGGCAAGCGCGCCAGCCCCGGATACAGCCGCGGCGTGGCGCCCCAGCCGGCGCGCCAGCGCGGGCAGCAGCGTCGTCGTCCCGCCTCGACTGGCGCCGTCCGGCGAGCGCGGCCCGAGCACCGCGCGGCGGCCGACGACCCGCGTGTGGGGTTGAGCGGGTTCGCGATCCGCGGCTCCCAGACGAGCAGCGCGCCCGCCCGGCGCGCAGCACCCGCAGCGCCTCGCGCGAGCGCGAGCTCGATGTCGGCCGCGTCCGCGGCGCAGCGACGACAGGACGGTGAAAGCGGTCACGCCCTCGAACTCGCCGTCGGCGAACGCGAAGCGCGCGCAGCGTCGCCGGCGACCACGTGCGCGGCCGGCACCCGCGCCGCCGCGGCGCTCACCCGCTCCGGGAGGAGGTCGACGCCGTACAACGTGGCGCCGAGGTCGGAGCGGGCGGCCAGCCGCTCGAGCCACCAGCCGGTGCCACACCCGGCGTCGAGCAGCCCACGGGCGCCGCGCAGCTCGGCTCCGGCGAGCGCGAGGACGCGGTCGGCCAGCTCGTCGCGGATCGCCGCGTTGCCGGGGTTCTCCGCGCTCCAGCTGCGCCGCTTGCGGGCGCTCGCGCGTAGCCCGCCGTAGACGCCGCCGCACGCGGTCGGCGCTCCGCCGTCGCTGCGTCGGCGTCGGCGCGCCCTGTGTACACCGAGGCGAGCACGGCCCGCGCTCGTGCTCCCATGTCTCGCCGCGCGGCGAACGCGCGCACCCGCGCGCGGACGGCGGCCGCCGTATCCGGGCGCGGCGAGGCGGCGCATTGCGGCGGCGATCGCCGCGCGGGTCGGCCGGCGGCGACCGATTGCGCCGAGCCCCTCGTCGCGCGACGAGCGGCCCGATCACCGGCAGGTCGCTCGACAGGATCGGCAGCCCGGCGGCCGCGTACTCGAACAGCTTGTTCGGCAGCGTCAGCTCGTAGCTGCGGCACACCGGCTCGATCAGCATCAGACCGAAGTCCGCGCCGGCGATCGCGTCGCCACGTCGCCCGGCGCGACCGGGTCCTCGAACGCAACGCGGTCAGCGACCCCGGCCGGTGAGCGCCCGAGCGCCCAGCGCCGCGCACGGTAGCCGCGCCGCCCGGGCCGAGCAGGCGCAGCCGCACCCCGGGGCGCGACTGCAGCGCGTCGATCGCCGGCTCGAGGCCGCGGCCCGGCATCAGGCCGCCGACGTACACGGCCACCGGCGCCCGGCGCCGGGGCCGAGGCGGCGGGCGATCCGGGCGGCGCGGGCGGCCGGCGGCAGCCGCCTCGGGGCCGCCGGCGCGCGCCACCGGGATGTTCCGCACCACGAGCGGCGGCGGACCCGGTAGCGCCGCGCGATCGCCGCGGCGTAGCCCGGGGCTGGCCGTGATCGCGGCGTCGGCGACCCGGACGAACAGCGCCTCGCAGGCGATCAGCCACGGGCGCCACTCCGGGCGGCCGTTGCGATCGGCCCACAGCTCGTGGCAGTCGTACACGAGCCGGCTGCCGCGCAGCAGCTTGGCGGCGATCCCGATCCACATCGTGTTGTAGTCGTTGGCGTGGACGAGCACCGGCGAGCGACGCCACACGAGTCCGATCCCGCGGGCGTAGTACGAGGCGGTGAGGGCGACTCGGCGCAGCCGCCCGCCCCGCGCGGCCCCGCCCGCCCCGCCCGCGGCGGCCGCGGCGACCGCGGCGGCCGCGGCGACCGCGGCGGCCGGGACAGCCTCCCGCGGGCCCGCCACAGGCGCCACGACCCGAGCAGGCGGAGCCCCGGAGCGCCGGACGGCCCGTCGCACGCCCGACCCCGGATCGAGCCGCACCACCTCGAACCCGCCCACCGACCCACGACGCGCACGCTCGGCGCTCGACACCACTCCGGCGATCAGCACATCGAACCCGAGCCCGCGCAGCGTGTCGGCCTCGCGCAACACCCGGGCATCGTGCGTCACCGGGTTGCGGACGAGGATCAGCGCCAGCTCTGCGGGCTCCGATCCCTGGCGCGCGCGCATCGCCCGAGCATACGGCCGCGGCACCCCCCGTGCCCGCGGCTTCAGGGCGCCTAAAGACCGGTGAGATGGCCTCGGGGATCGGCTATGGTGCCAGCCGCACACACCCAGACACGCCGTCTGGCCCGGGCTGAGGGGCCTCGATCCGAGGAGATCGCGAAATTGTCTGCACGCACGCCCACACTGCTGGTGGTCATCACGACGCTCGCCATCGCGGCGGGCGTCTCGAGCGCCGCCACGGCGCCGAGGAGCACCGCGTCCGCGAACGCGGTCGGTCCGCCGCCGTTCCAGTGCCGCGCGAGTGCCGTGCGGGCGTCATTCGCGTCCCCGCCGTCGACGTACGAGCCGACCGTCGCGGCCAGCAGCGGCTGCACCGACGCGGCGACGACGAACCCCGGTCCGCACACGACCGGTCCACTGCAGATCGGCATCGCCGGCGCGTTCGTCCACGGCCGGCGCCCGCGCGAGGCGCCCGGGGCGGCGTCGCTCAGCTCGCTCACCTCGGTCACCGTCACCGGCTCCCACGACCGGGTGACGGTCGCCAGCGCGCAGTCGGAGGCTTCTTACGGATGCTCGGGCACGACCCTCCAGGCCGACAGCAGCTCGCAGGTCACCGGCCTGACGATCGACGGCAAGGCGATCCCGCTCGCGAGCCCGGCGCAGACCGGCAAGATCAGCATCGGCAGCGACGGGTCCTATATCCAGCTGGGCGCACTCACGCCGACCGGAGCCTCGCTCAGCCGCGCGGCGGCGATCGTCCACCTCGTCGGCACCGGCGACGTCGTCATCGCCGAGTCGGTCGTCACCCGCAGCGCCGACCCGTGCGCGGCGGCCAAGGGATTCCTGCCCGCACTCGACGCGTGCCCGACCGGCTCGGACTACGACCCGGTCAGTCAGGACTGCGCGATCACGCAGTTCACGGCGACGCCGATCGTCGTCGGCACGCCGTTCGAGACCCCGATCGGCGGATCGGTGCTCGCCGTCGCCCACGCCCGCACGACACTGCCGACGACCGACTGCCTCGGACGGGCCGGCCTGCCCTACGTGCTCGTGGCCTCACCGCGCGACGGCGGCCTGGTGGAGGGGACGACGGGCGCTGACCGGATCGTCGCGATCGGCGCCAGCTATACGATCCTCGGCTCCGGCGGAAACGACTGCATCGCGTTCGGCGGCGGCAGCGACACGATCCGGGACGGCAACGGCCGGGTGAGGCTCTTCGGCGGCCCCGGCAACGCGAAGATCCGCGTCGGCAACGGTCGTGACACGTTGAAGCTCGGTCCGGGCCTCAACACCGTTCATGTCGGCAACGGCCGCGACGTGATCCGCACAGGCCCCGGGATCGCCAAGATCTTCGCGGGCAACGGCCGCGATCGGATCACGACCTCGCTCGGGCTGAGCTTCATCCGGGCCGGCAACGGCGACAACGTCATCCACGGCGGCCCCGGCCACGAGACGATCCGGGTCGGCAACGGCAACAACGCGATCCGCGCCTCGACCGGGTCCGCCCAGATCAATGCCGGCAGCGGCAACAACCGCATCGTCGCGGGCGCGGGGGTGCAGTTCATCGTCGCCGGCCACGGCCGCAACGTGATCCGCAGCGGGCTCGGGTTCGACTCGATCCGTGCCACCGGCCCCGCGGCGCAGGTGACCTGCATCGATCACGCCCGGGTCGCCGTCAACCCGGCCGCAGCGCCGTTCGCCCGCGCACACCGGTGCACGAACGTCGTCACCGCCTGAGCACCCGGATGAGCGGTGCGACCGACGGATATGATGCGGCTGTGACGAGGAACGCTCCCGGGGCGAGAGTCGCCGTCACGCTCCTCGCCGTCCTGGCGCTCACCCTGGCCGGCTGCGGAGGCGGCAGCCACAAGCCGAAGGCGAAGACGACGACCGCCAAGCCGTCTCAGACGACGACGACCGCCAACACGAAGGGCACAGCGCCTCCCGTCCCCACCACGGTGACCGAGACGATCCACTCCGCCGTCCCCGGCACTCAGTGGCAGTCTGCGTTCACGGTCAAGCCGGGGGACAAGTTCGCGTTTCGCACGACGATCCCCGGGACGGCGACCTCGAAGCCCGCCCGGGTCAAGCTGACGATCCAGAGCGGCCCGAGCCGCAAGCTCACGCTCACGGCTACGGCCAAGGGTCACACCTCGACCGCGACGCTGACGAGCGCCACGGGCAAGCCGGTGACGCTCGTCGGGCTGCGGTTCGCGTGCCTGCTGCCGCCGCAGCCGTCGTTCTGCCCCGCCCACCAGGTGACCCAGAACAAGTCGGGGTACCGCCTGAAGTTCACGACCGGGCATCTCGCGCCGGTTCTCATCTCAGGGATCGTCGGGCCCGTCACGACACCGCCTGCGGCCAAGGCGCGTCCGTTCGGCCAGTCGGTCGTGCCTCCGTACGTGCTCGCGGAGACGGCGCGTGTCGTCGTGCCCACGACGACCGCGAAGAAGCCGGCGACCCCGGTGCCGCCCACGTCGACGGTTTCGGCCAAGCCGGGCGCGACGATCGACCTGCGCACGCGCTTGACCGGGCCGTTCGCCGGCGCGGCGCAGAAGCTGACGATCACGCTCGACCAGGGACCCGGCAAGACGATCACGGCGACCGCCACGGTTCCGGGCGGCAAGCCGGCCAGGGCCACGATCACCAGCGCCACCGGCGCGCCGATCGCGCTCGTCCTGCCCCGCTTCGTCTGCAACCTGCCGCCCGTGGCGACGTTCTGCCCCGCGGGCTCGGTGGCCGCGCACGCGCACCGGTACACGCTCTCGTTCCTGGTGGCCCCGGTGTCCGGGCCGATCGACATCACGGCCAAGCTGCAGGCCGGCTGACAGGACCCGGCTCAGGCTCTCAGCCGAGCGCCGACGCGAACCCGGCCCGCAGCACGCGCTGCAGGCGCGGGTCGGCCGCCCCGGGTGCGGGCCAGTCGTCGAGCCCCCAGGCCAGCTGCAGGCTCCCGGCCGAGAACACCCACGCCCCCGACGGCGCGGTCCAGCGCACGCAGTCGGCGGGGACCGGCGTCTCGGCGCAGTGCAGGATCCGGGTGAGCCCGGGCGGCGCTGCCGGCGCCAAGCGTGTCCCACTCGTAGCCGACCAGGCGCTCGAGCGGGCGCTCGGGCGCGAGCTCGACGCCCGCCGCCCACGGGTCGGTCGCGAACCCGGGGACGAACCGGAAGTCCCGGGGGGCGCTCGGCGAGCCCAGGCCGCCCTCGTACTGCTGGCCGATCAGGTCCCGCTCCGGGCGCGCAGGGGTGAGGTCGCGAAAGCGGATCGTCTTCAGCGCCCGGTCGGGCTCGGGGTCGAGCGCGTTGTCGCGGTACTCGACGAGCGTGCGCTCTCCGTCCTCGTGACGGACCTGCCAGTAGCACGTGTTGGCGCCCATGAACGCGAGGCACGTCCCGTGACGTAGCGCGTCCTCGAACCCGTCGCGCATCTCCGCGCGTCCAGTACTCGTCGTGCCCGGCGCTGACGATCAGCCGCCGGCCCGATCAGCGAGGCGGGGTCGCGGTGGGTGTCGACATCGGTCTGGTAGGCGACCTCGAAGCCCTCGCGCTCCAGCCAGCGGATCAGCGGCAGCTCGTACACGAACGGCGCCCGGGCATTGAGGTTGGCGGACTCGAACGGCAGGCGCCGGCCGGTCGAACGACACCTTGACAGCAGGCGACTCCGTCGCTCGAGTTCGACTCGTACAGAGACTTGCCGCCCCAGTTGTTGTATGCCTGGGCGGTGTTGACCGGGGTCTGCACGAGCACCGGCGCGCGGTCGCCGGGCGCCTCGACGACGACGAACGGCACCCGCGGCGGCGCGGCCCGCCTGCGGCCCGGATAGGAGCGTCAGCACGGCCACGTACTGGCCGCTCACCCACTCCTCTCCGGTCTCGATCACGTCGGTCACCGGCCAGCCGGCCCGGGCGAGGCCGGTGGCGGGATCGGGGTGCGGGGGCTCGCGCGGCATCCCGACGTTGCCCGGCAGCGTGGCCAGGCGCCGCCCGCCGTGGCCGCCGTACCAGCCCAGCCGATAGACGTCGGCGCGGTACCGGGCGTGGGGCGCCGTCGACACGCACAGCCCGAGCGTGCCGCCGGACGCGACCGACGGCTGGCGCGCGTAAGCCTCGATCGCCCCCTGCCGCGCGTGAGGGGACTCCCACCAGACGCCGTCGCCGGGGTGGTCGTTCTCGGACGCGATCCTCACCGGCGGGCAATCCTACGTGCCGGCGAGGCTGTACGAAACACGGTCGGACGTCCGCTCGTTTGTCATAATGGCGCCGGGTGCAGACTCTCTGGGACCGTATCGTCGAGCCCTTGATCTGTGCCGCTGACCCGCACGTCGTTTACGTGGTGGGCGGCGCGGATGGGGTGCTGATACGACGGCTCGTCGATCATGGGTGGCCAGAGGCCACCACGGTGCACGTTGCCCACGCGCGTCCGCATGCGGAGATCGAGGCGCCGCCGGAGAGCCGCGCGTCGCTCGTGCTGCACGTCGGCGCGAGCCTCGAGGCGCTCGACGCGGTCACCGGGATCGACCTCGCGCTGCTCGACGGGGACCACAACTGGTACACGACGACCGGCGAACTGGAGCGGCTCGAGCGCGCGGCCGGCGGCCGCGGCGCCGCGTTTCCGTTCGTGCTCGTCCACAACGTCGATTGGCCCTACGGCCGGCGCGACGCGTACCGCGAGGACGGCTCCGTCCCTGCCGAGGGGCGCCTGCCGTCGCGTCGGGGCGGTGTCCTGCCCGGGGTCGAGGAGCCGGTCGACGAGGGCGGGCACAACCCGCACGTCGAGCACGCGATCGCCGAGGGCGGCCCGCGCAACGGCGTCCTCACCGCAGTCGAGGACTTCGTGGCAGCCGGCGACCCACTCGAGCTGACGCTGGTCCCCGGCGGCCACGGCCTCGCGATCCTCGCCAGCCCCGCGCGGCTGAAGGCGGCCCCCGCGGCCGCCGAGCTGATCGCCTCGTGGCGGACCGACGTATTCCTCGCCGAGCACGCGCGCTGGCTCGACCGCCTGCGGGTGCAGGAGCTGCTCGCCGAGCACCGGCGGCACGGGGCGCAGACCGCGCGCCGCGACGACGACCTCGCCGCCCGCTTCGACGAGCTCGTGCGCAGCGAGGCGCGGCTCCAGCTGCGGCTGTACGACGCCGAGCGGGACGCCGCCCGCCTCAGCCAGGAGGCCGCCGGGCTGACGGCCGCGCTCGAGGCCGGCCAGGCCGAGGCGAGTGTCGCGCTGCAGGCGTGCCGGGCGGAGGTCGGGGCGACGCTACAGAGGGAGCAGGCGCGCTACCGGGCCGAGCTCGGGCGCTCGAGCGCGCGGCTCGAGAAGCTCCAGGCCGAGCAGCGCCGCCTCGAGGCCGAGCTCGACGCCGTCGAGGCCGAGCGCGACGCGCTGCTCGACGAGCTCCGCCGGCTCGGCGACGACCTCGCCGCGGCGTCGGCGGCCCGCGAGGAGCTCGCCTCCGCGCTGGCCGCCAAGGAGCTGCTCGTGCGGGCCGGCGCCCGCGAGCAGCGGCGCCTGCGCGAGACGATCCGGATCCGCGACGCGGAGCGACGCCGGCTGAGCACCGGCGGCCAGCGTCCCGTGGTGCCGACCCGTCCGGCGGTCGATGCCGAGCTCGATGCGCTGCGCGAGCGCCTGGCGATCCGCGAGGAGGAGCTGGCCGAGCGCCGCCACGACCTCAGCCTCGCGGTGGCCACGGAGGCCGAGCTGCACGCCCGGGTGAGCGATGCCGAGGACGAGCTCGCCGAGCGCCTGCGCGCCCAGCGAGCGATCACCGCCGAGGTGGTGCGCACGCGGACGGAGATCGTGCGCGCTGAGCGGTCGCGGTCCTGGCGGGTGGGCCATGCCCTGGCCGGCGTGTTCTGGTTGCTCACGTTCCGCAAGCCGCGTGGCAGCGGGGCGCTGCGTAGCGCCGTCGACCGCCTGACCCGGATCGAGCAGGAGCTCGAGGGGACGCCGGCGGCCGCCGGGGGGACCGAGACTGCTGCGATCGAGGTCTCCGGGGCGGAGCAGCCGGCGCTGCCGCCCGGGGAACAGCAGGCCGCGGGCGCTGCCGACCCGGCCCGCGCCGGAACGGCGGGCGAGTCACGGTGAGCCTGCCGAACTTCCTCGTGCTCGGGGTCTCCAAGGGCGGGACGACGTGGATCTTCCACATGCTCCGCCAGCACCCCGAGGTGTTCATGTCCGGCGAGCGCGACATCCCAGCCGACGCTGCACTCGACCGGTTCGTCCCGCGCGCGAAGGAGCCGCACTTCTTCGACAGCCTGTCGGCGATGTCCGAGCTGGGGCTGCGCGGCTACTCGCGGACGTTCTTCCAGGAGGCCCGCCACGAGAAGGCGGTCGGGGAGGCGAGCGGGAGCTACCTGCTCGTGCCCGACGGGCCGGCGGACCTCGTGCGCCGCACGCGGGACTTCAACCCCGACGTGCCGAACACCGTCCGCCGGCTGCTCGGCTCCGACGTCAAGTTCATCGTCGCGCTGCGCGACCCGACCGACCGGCTCGTGTCGTGGGCCCATCAGCACCGCAAGATGCACCCCGAGAAGACGGGCGAGCAGATCCTCCGAGAAGTCGCGCTCGGCGGCCAGCTGTACCTCGGCTTCTACCACCTGCACCTCGCGCGCTGGTTCGAGGTGTTTGGCCGCAGTCAGTTCCTCGTCCTCATCTACGAGGAGGACATCTCCGAGAACCGGGACCGCACGACCGAGCAGCTGACGCGGTTCCTCGGCGTCCGCAGCTTCGCGTTCAGCGGCCAGACCGACCGGTACAACATCCGGCAGACCGCGCGCCGGGAGGGCGACGATCACTACCTGCCCCGGCGCGGTGCGGACGGCCGGGTCGACCCGGGCCTCGGCTGGGAGCTGTTCATCTCCTCCGCCGACGTCGGACGGCTGCGCGAGCTGTACCGCGAGGTGCCCGAGCGCACCGGGGCGCTGATCGGCCGCGACCTGTCGGCCTGGACCACGGGGGCGATGGTCGGCTGAGCCGGCCGCCGCCGGCCCGACCGCGATGAGCGACGCACCCCGCCGACACGCGCCGCCCCCCGGCCGGGAGGCGCTCGCCCGGCGGGTCCGCGCCGAGCTCGGCCCGGTGCCGGCGCTCGACTCCGCGCCGGCGGTGTCGATCGTCGTCCTCAACCTCGACGGCGAGCGGCATCTCCGGCGGCTGCTGCCCGGGCTGGCCGGCTGCACCGACTACCCGGAGCTCGAGGTCGTCGTGGTCGACAACGGCTCCACCGACGGGTCGCGCGAGTATCTCGCCTCGGTCGAGCTCCCGTGCCCGCTGCTGCCGGTGTTCAACGCCGAGAACGCGAGCTTCTCCGACGCCAACAACCAGGGCGCTGACGTCGCCTCCGGCGAGCTCCTGCTGTTCCTCAACAACGACATCGAGCCGTTCGAGCCCGGCTGGCTGACCGAGCTCGTGGCCTGCCTGCAGCGGTTGGGGGCCGGCGCGGTCGGAAGCATGCTCCTGCACGCGCGCAAGCCGCCCCCCACCCGCGGGAGCGGATACGCGATCCAGCACCGCGGGATCCGCTTCTACGACGCCGGCGGCTGGGCGCGGGGCTACAACCTCGGCGACGGCGACGACCTGTTCGCAGGGGCGCTCGGCGAGGACGTCGCCTGCCCGGCGGTGACCGCGGCGTGCCTGCTGATCGCCCGCGAGACATTCGAGGCGGTCGGCGGGTTCACCACCGGCTACCGGTACGGCAGCGAGGACATCGACCTCGGGCTCAAGCTGACCGCTGCCGGCCTGCCGGTCGTATGCGCCGGGCGCAGCGTGCTGTTCCACCACGAGTCGGCCACCCAGGCCACCGTCGCCTCCCCCACGATCCGCGAGAACCGGCTTGGCAACCAGGCGCTCCAGCGCGAGCGCTGGGGCGCGCAGCTGGCGCGCGAGTTCCACCGCGACCGGCTCACCCGTCGTGGGTTCTGGACCGGCGGAGACCCGCCGCACATGGGGATCACGGTCACGAGCCGCGATCCCGCCGCGGGCTACGGCGACTGGCACACGGCGAGCGAGCTCGGGTGCGCGCTCGAGGACCTCGGCTGGCGGATCAGCTACCTGGAGCGCCGCGGCGACGCGTGGTACGTGCTGCCCGACGGGCTCGACTGCCTGCTCGTGCTGCTCGACGCGTTCGACGCGGGCCGGGTCCCGGCCGGCGTGACGACGATCGCCTGGATCCGCAACTGGACCGACCGCTGGCTCGATCAGCCGTGGTTTCGCCGCTACGACCTCGTGCTCGCCTCCTCGCGGGCGAGCGTCCGCCTGGTGGAGCGCCGGGCCGGCAAGCACGGCGTGCTGTTCCCGTTGGCCACGAACCCGGACCGCTTCGCCGACCCGGGCGACGGCGAGCGGCGGGGGGCGGTGTTCAGCGGCAACCGCTGGAACCAGCCGCGGCCGATCGAGGACGCGGCCGCCGAGCTCGACGACGCGTTCCGGGTGTACGGGCAGGGCTGGGAGGAGACCCCGCTGTCACCGTTCGCGCAGGGCCCCGTCCCGTACGACGAGCTGCCGGCGATCTACGCCGGCGCCGAGATCGTCGTCGACGACGCGGCCACCCACACCCTGCCCTACGGCTCGGTCAACTCGCGCGTGTTCGACGCGCTCGCGGCCGGCGCCGTCGTCGTCTCGAACGGGGCGCAGGGCGTCCGCGAGCTGTTCGACGAGCGCTTCCCGGTGTGGGACTCCGGCGCGTCGCTGGCCGAGCAGATCGCGCAGCTGCGCACGGATCCGGTGCTGCGTGCGGCCACGCGCGAGCGCTACCGCTCGTTGGTGGTCGGGCGCCACACCTACGCGCACCGGGCGCGCACGCTCGACGGGCTGCTCCGCTCGCGCTGGGACCGTTCCGGGTTCGTGTTCAAGGTCGGCGCCCCCGACTGGCGCCGGGCGCCGGCGTGGGGCGATCTGTACTTCGCCCGCGCGCTGCAGCGCCAGCTCGAGGCGCGCGGGCATCGCAGCCTGATCCAGATCCTGCCCGAGTGGGAGGACGCGGCCGGTTACGAGTACGACGTCGCCGTCCACCTGCGTGGCCTGTCGGACTACCTGCCGAAGCCCGGTCAGCTCAACGTGCTGTGGTGCATCAGCCATCCGGAGCTCCTGAGCGCCGAGGAGTGCGACCTGTACGACCTCGTGCTCGTCGCCTCCGAGCGGTTCGCCGCAGCGCTGCGGCCGCGCACCCGGACGCCGGTCGAGGTGCTCGAGCAGGCCACCGACCCCGACGTGTTCACGCCCTCGCCCGATCCCGATCACGCCTGCGAGCTCGTGTTCGTCGGCAATTCGCGCAAGGTACGCCGGCGGATTCTCGCCGACCTGCTCCCGACCGAGCACGACCTGGCGGTGTGGGGCGGCGACTGGGACGGGCTGATCGACCCCGGCCACGTGCGCGGCGCGCACCTCCCCAACGATCAGGTCCCGCGCGCCTACAGCTCGGCCGCGATCGTGCTCAACGACCACTGGGACGACATGCGCGAGCACGGGTTCGTGTCGAACCGCCTGTACGACGCGCTCGCCTGCGGCGCGTGCGTGGTCAGCGACCACATGCCCGAGATCGACGCGCGGTTCCGCGGCTCGATCATCACCTACCAGACGGGCGAGGAGCTCCGGGAGCTGATCGGGTTCCTGCTCGCCGACCCCGACCTGCGCGCCGAGCTCGGCCGCCGCGGCCGCGAGATCGTGCTCGCCGAGCACACCTTCGAGCACCGGGCCGACGAGCTGCTCGAGCTCGTCGAGCGCCGCCGCCGCGAGCTCGACGTGCCGCTTGGGATCGAGCCGGACCGCAATCCGGCCCACCGCAGCCCGGCCGGCGCCTGAGCCGCTACCCGGCCGCAGCGGGGGCGGCGTCCGCCTCCGCCTCCGCGCTCGCGGGCGTGTCGGTGCCGGCCGGCGGGTCGGCGTCGGCCGGCGAGTCGGCCGCGAGCGGCATCAGCAGGAACGTGTCCTGGGTGCCGGTGCCGTCGGACTTGCGCCGCCAGGTGCCGAGCTGCAGTCCGTGCACGGTCAGTCCGGCGTCCTCCGCCGTCCACTCGAACCACCGCTGGTCGTAGGCGATCCGGCGCAACGGATCGGCCTCGTTCGCGTAGCGGCAATAGCCGGTGCGGCGGAACGGCAGGACATCCTCGACGGGCAGCGGGCCGCCACCGCAGGCGAACGCCGGATCGATCAGGAACCCGGTCGCGTAGGCGACCCCTCCGGGCGCGAGCGTGCGGCCGACCTCGCTGAGGTAGCGGGACACGGCGTCGGGGGACAGCTGGGTGAACACGCTCGTCAGCACGGTCAGCTCCGACCAGCGATCGCCGACCGGGAAGCGGATCTCCGCCGGCGCGACCTTGCCGGAACGGTTCGTGCGCTCGTTGCGCACGTCGAGGTGGACGAAGCGAAAGCGGTCGCCGGAGGGCTCGGTGAGGTTCGCGCGGCACCACGAGATCTGGCGGGCGAGCGAGTCGAAGCCGACGTAGGTCCCCGCGAACTCGCCGCCGCGCAGGAGCGCGTGGGGGATCCGCGCGTAGGCGCAGCCGACGTCGAGGATCGTCCCGACCCGAGCCAGCGGAGCCACGTCGCCGAGGCGAGCCATGAGGGCCTCTCCGAGCTCGACGAAGCGCGACTCGTCCTCGGCCATGAAGCGCAGCTCGCGCGGCGGGATGGGAATCGGGCTGACGCTCACCGCCGGCCGAGGATACCAACGACCGCCCGGGGGCTCTCAGGGTGGCGGCGAGCCGGGGGGCGACTCAGTCGCCGGCGCCGAGGCCGTCCTTGACCCAGCCGAGCAGCGCCCGCGCGCGGTCGTCGAACGTCTCGCCGGCCAGGACGCGATCGCGGGCGCCGGCCGTTCGGCGCTCGCGCTCGCCGGGGTCGTCGAGCAGCACGCTCGATCAGCGGCCGCAGCTCGGCCCGGCCCTCGTAGGTGAGCACGGCGTCGCCGAGCGAGCCGTCGAGCCCCGCCACCCGGTCGCAGACGACGAGCGCTCCGCAGGCGAGCGCGTCGTACAGCCGGTTGGAGCGAAAGCCCGCCGCGCGCATGTCCGGCCAGTGATCGCAGAGCACGATCGCCGGCCGAGCTGTAGACGCGGCGCAGCTCGTCGTTGGGGACGTGCTCGCCGGCGAGATGGTGGCCCGCCGGCGTGCCCTCCCAGCCGCCGCCCCACACGGCGAGGTCGCGCCGGGTGGGGAGCAGGTCGTCGAGGATCTGCGCGCTGCACGCCGCGGGAGTTGCCGACGAACACGAGCTCGTGGGCGAGCGCCGGGTCGGAGTCGGGGAAGAACACGCGCGGATCGGTCGCCTGCTCGAGCACGCGGACGGGAACCGCGACCCGCCCTTCGAGCTCGCGCGCGAACGCGGCCGAGGCGACGCACACGAGGTCGTAGCCGTCGGCGGCCGTCCGGTCGAACGTCTCCGGATGGCTGATCAGCCACAGCACGTTGAACTGGCCGGGCGTCGGCGCGTACTCCGAGCGGCCGCGGAGGTGGACTGCGACGTCGAACGTCGAGCTCGCGGGGCTGTCCCACTCCGGCAGCACGTCGACCCGCCAGCGGTGGCCGAGCCGGCGCAGCGCCCGCCCGAGCCCGGCGGCGAAGTGCAGATCGCCCCAGCGCTCGGCCTGCGCCGAGTCCGGCGCGCCGATCTTCAGGCAGAACGACAGCCGCTCGCTCTGCTCGCGCAGGAGCGAGCGCAGCAGCCGAGCGCGATGCCCGTAGGTGTGGTGCTCGAGCACGGTGCGCGGTAGCGCCGGGCGAGCGGCTCGCGCGCCCGGGGTCGCCGAGCAGCCGCTCGACCCGCTGCGCGCAGCTCCTCGGCCGCCGACCAGGTCGGGAACTCCTCGTCGAACAGCTCATGCACACCGCGCTCGCAGTTCGTGACCACGAGCGCCCCGCACGCGAGCGCGTCGAACACACGCGCGTTGACGGCGTCGTAGGCGAGCGTCGGCTCGGCGGTGTCGTCGAGCACGAGCCTGGCGGCGCCGTAGATCGAGGGAAGCTTGTCGTAGGCCGACCGGTCCGCGGGCGAGTCCACGCAGGCGCCCGGCCTCCTCCCAGCCGCGGCCGTAGATCGCGCCCCGCTCGTCGCCGGCGCCCGGCCAGCGCCGCCTCGATCGCCCGCGGCTCGCCCCAGCGGTTGCCGGTGAACACCCAGTCAAGCGAGCGCGCACCGGTGGCGGGGCGGAACCGCCGCGGGTTGGTGGCGAGCGGGAACAGCTCGGCCGGTCGCCCGGTCGCCTCGCGCAGCAGCTCGGCGCTCGAGCGCTCCGAGGACGCGAGCAGCACGTCGTAGCGATCGAGCCACGGCCGCGTCAGCCAGCGTTCGGTCCAGTTGCGCACCCAGGCGCAGAGGATCGTCGAGGCGGGGAAGGCGCGGATGTCCCAGCTGTCGGTGAGCACGACCGCGAGATCGGCGTCGGCGGGGACCTCGCCCGGCCGGCGCCGCGCTGGGCGACATAGGTGACGCGCCAGCCGAGCGCCGCGCACGCCTCGCCGAGCTCGAGTCCGGTGTAGTGGTCGCCCCACCCGTCGGCGGGATCGTTCGAGGTCCGCGCGATCGCGAGGTGCGGGCCTGCCCCCCAGGCCGGGTCGCCGCGCAGAACGCCGTCGAGCCGCTCGCGCCGCAGTCGCGGGCCCCAGACGTGGCGGAAGCGCCGGCGGTTGACCGCGTGGTTGATCCGGCGGAACTCGCGGCCGGCGTCGCTCTGGCTGCTCGATCCCTCGTGGACCAGGACGGCGCGGCCGCTGCACGGTCACCGCGTGGCCGCGCCCGCGGGCCCGTAGGCACAGGTCGACGTCCTCGAGGCCGAACTGGTAGCCGGTGTCGAACCCCCCGAGCGCGTCGAACGTCGTCTGGCGATCAGCAGGCAGCGCCCGAGACCGCGACGGCGCGGGGTGTCGACCCCGAACCGTCGCCGAACACGTCCTCGCCGGCGTCGCGGCGGACCGGCGCTGAGCCCCTCGGAGTCGGAGGAGATCGTGATCCCGCGCTGCTCGAGCCTCCAGCCGCCGCGCGCTCGCCGGCGGCGCTCGCGAGCACGCGCGCGTCGACGAGCGTCGCGCCGGTCACGCCGGCGTCGCCGCGGCGCTCGCGACGAGCTCGCGCAGCCAGCCGGGCTCGACCGGATGGATGTCGTCGTTGAGGAACAGCAGCAGCTCGCGCGAGCGTCGCTCGGCGCCGCGGTTGCTCGCCTCGGCGAAGCTCGCGGAGCGCTCGAGCGCGACCGTCTGACCGCCACCCGGGTCTCCGCCGCGCCGGCCGCGGAGACCTCGCCCGCCGGGCTCGCGTTGTCGACGAGCGACCACCTCGAGCGCGGGGTAGTCGGTCTCGGCGAGGCGATCGAGGATCCCCCGGGCGCGGCCGAGGAGCGGCTGACGATCACGACGCCGACGAACGGGGGCGCGGCCACGGCTGGGACGGGCCCGAGCGCGTCGCGGACCCGCTGCCCGAGCAGGATCTCGTCGCCGCGGCTGGCCGCCGCGCAGCGGGCGTCGCGGCGGCCCCGGCGCCCGCTCGTCGCCTCCCGGCCGGGCGGCCCGGGCGCGCGGGCGGCGCCGAGCAGCTCGAGGATCCGGTCGACCTGCCCGATCGCGGCGGCCACTCCGCCCGCGGTGCACATTGCGCCCGCCGCGCGCCCGGACCAGCGCGCGCGAGGCCGCGTGGCCGTAGCGCCACGCGGCTGAGCCCTCGACGCGCTCGAGCTGGGCGCGGAGCGTGCCGAGCGGCGACGGTCAGCGTGCCGCGGAGCTGCTCGAGCTCGCGCTGGCGGGTCTGCAGCAGCGCGCTGCGAGTCCCTGCGCGTCGGCGAGCGCGCTGGCGAGGCTGCGCCGCAGCGCCTCGAGCTCCTCGGACGTCGGCGCGGCGATCGCGATCCGCACGGGCGCCGCCTCTGTGCCAGAATCATCGCGGGGCTTCGCCATGAGGTTACCGGATCTTGCGTCGCTCACGTGCCGATCTTCCGCTCGCCCGCACGTTCTCGGCGGCTCGCTGGGCAGAGTACGACATGCTGCTGGGGGCGGCGCTCGACCAGGGCTGGATGCCGATGGACCTCGAGCGCTGGGTCGCGCGCCGGCGGCGTTCCGGGCCGAGTTCTGATCGCTCCGCCACGACGTCGACCAGCATCCCGCGACGGCGGTGCGGATGGCGCGCGATCGAGGCGCGGCACGGGCGTGCGGGCGACCTGGTACTTCCGCTGGCGGACGTGCTCGCCGCCGGCGATCCGGCGATCCGCGAGCTCGGCGGCGGGGTCGGCTTCCACTACGAGACGCTGACCCGGCTCGCGCTCGAGCGCGGGCTCGGCGCCGGGCGACGTCGACGAGCCGCTGATCGAGGAGGCCCGCGCGGCCTGCGCCGAGGAGACGGCGCGGTTCGCCCGGTTGCGGCGGCCGCTGCGAAGCATCTGCGCGCACGGCGACACCCGCGTGCCGGGCGTCAGCAACCAGGTGCTCGTCCGCGGCCAGGACCCGGCGCGCTTCGGCGTCGAGTTCGACGCCAACGAGGCGCTCTCCGCGCCACCGCGCTCGGGCTGTGGATGACCGACCGCTCCGCCGCCGACGGCCGCTGGAAGGACGGCACCGACCCGCTCGCGGTGCTGCGCGAGGCCGATGCCCCGATCCTGTGCCTCACCCATCCGAACAACTGGTGCTCGGGCGTGTCGCTGTGGGCCGACCGGTTCAAGGCGGCGACGCGGTGGCCCGGCGGGGTCCGGACCGGGAGCGACACCCCGCCGGACGGGTGAGCGGCGCGCCGGCATTCACGCGAAGAAGCGGCCGGCCTCGCCGATGATCTGCACGACGACGAGCGGGCGCTCGGCCGCGATCAACGGGTCGGGGAGACCGTCGCCGACCTCGACGACGGTCCGCGCGAAGTGCTCGGCCAGGAACGGGACGAGCCGCTCGCCGCTGCCGTCGTGGACGATCACGGCGGTGGGCAGGTTGCTGCCGGGCGAGAGCTCGAGCAATGTCGCCGCCGGTCCGAGCTGTCCAGCGAGGCTGTCGGGCACCGGGACGAACATCGCTTCGAACCCGTCGCGGACGAGCTCGGGCTCGACGTCGGGCTCCTCGTTGGCGGGGAGCACCGGGACGAGCTCGCGCCCCATCAGGGTGACGCGCTCGCGGTGGGGAAGCAGCTCCGCGTTCTCGACCAGCCCGCCGAGCAGAAGCCCGGCCGATGCCACCGGCTCGACGGCGGGGAATCGCTTGGCGAGCTCCTTGGCGATCGCGCGGTACGCGTGGTAGGCGCCCGTCCATGTCAGCGACAATCCCTGACGCAGGAACGCGCGCCCGTGACGGCGGGCGTCGAGCAGCGGGCCCAGCAGGTCGAGCAGCTCGAGGCGCGGATCCTCGCGCAGCGCGGCCGCGAGCTCGGCGGCCGGCCGCGACTCGCGGTCGAGGCGCAGCCCCGGGGGAAGGCGGTCGAAGTAGACCGAGGTCTTCTCCGGCACCGTGACGACCACGTATCCGACTCCGAGACTCCGCAGCCGCTCGTCGCGTTCGCGCAACGTCCGCACCTGCGCGGCCACCCGCTCGGCCGTGTTGCGGGTGAGGCCGAGCGAGGCGGACAGGCGCTCGCGGCTGTCGAACGCGAACAGCCAGCCGGACGCCCCGGCCAGTGCCCGCGGGCGCTGTGGCGCGGGCCCGGTCAGCTCTTCGAACGCGAGCTCGTCGGGCGGGTCGAGCACCGGGACCACGGGCCCCTCGGGCTCCTCGGCGGGCTCCGGGGTCGTGCCGTTCACGCTCAGCACGAGTGGCGCGGCGCCCGGGGTGCCGGTCATGTCGGCGAAGTAGTCGCGAGCGAGCGGGATCACCGCACTGTCGGCGACTGCTCGCACGATCAGCGTGTGCGCGCTGCCCGGCTCGAGCAGCTCGGGCAGCTCGATCCGGAAGGCATGACGGCCGTCGCCGATCCCGGCGCGGACGAGGTCGCTGCGCTCGACGTCGGCTCGATGGCGGCCGAGTGGCTGGCCGTCGAGGTGCACGTCGAGCTCGACCCGGTCGGCGGGATGCTGGGGATCGTGCGCCCAGCCGAGGATGAACCGGCCCCGCACTCCGTCGATGTAGCCCTCGGTCGCGATCAGTCCTCCCGTGTCTCGCGCGGGAGTGTAGGGCCGGCCTCGAGCACGGATCCGATCGCCTCCAGCAGCTCGCCGGCGCGCTGGTGCAACAGCCGGCCGGCGAGCAGGTCCGCCCGGGCCCGCTCGGCCCGCTGGCGACGGGCGTCCGGATCCTCGTCAAGGTCCGGCCCGACGACGGGCAGCCCGAGCGCGGCGTACTCGAGCAGCGTCAGCTCCGGGGTGCCCGCAGGCGCGAGCGCGACCTGGGCGCTCGCGGCCGCGGCGCGCAGCGCGCGGACGTGAGCGGGGTAGTCGGGCTGTGGCCCCAGGACGTCGACGGGGATCTCCGCCCCGGCGATCTCGAGCCGGGCGATCCAGCCGGGGTCCGCGGGCGGGCATGAGCACAGCGCCCGCAGCGCGGGACCGTCGCCGCCGGAGGGGGTCGCGCCGGCGCCGGGCGCCCCCAGCGGGAACAGACGCTCGTCGAGCGCGGTCGGGTGTACGGCGACGCGCCGGGCGTGCGGCTCGGCCGCTGCCGCCATCGCCGGGGTCGCCACGAGCGTGAGCGCGGCGGCGTCGAGCAGCCGGCGGAGCTCCTCGGGCGGCGCGGCTCCCGGCTCCAGGCCGGAGCCCTCATCGAGATCGAGCACGAGCGGCACGCGGTCGCGCAGCAGGCGGTCCAGCCACTCGCGGCCGACCGCTGCTCCGTGCACGATCGCCACGTCCGGCGGGCTCCGATCCGCCCGGGACCGGACGCGGAGCTTCCACTGCACCTCGGGATGGCACACGGGCGCCAGCACCCGCGCGTAGCCGCCGTGCGAGCCCGGCGGGACGACCACGACCGCGCGCCACAGCCCGCGGGCGAGCGGCTCGCCGCGCGCCTGCGCCGGAGCGGCGAACGCGCGCCGGCGGTCGAGCACGTCGCGGTACAGGTCCGCGTAGCGCTCGGTCATGTCGGCGACCGTGGGGATGCCGTTCAGCGTCGCGAGCGCCGTCTGCTCCGCGTACGCCGCCGGGTCGTCGGCGGCGCCGAGGATCGCGGCGAGGGCTGCGGCCGGGTCGTCGGCCGGGAGCAGGAACCCGCCGCCGTGGGCGCGGACCCGCTCGCCCTGGGCGCCGAGATCGGTGGCCAGCACCGGGCACCCCCGCCGCCCATGCCTCGGTGAGCGCGTGGTTGTAGCGTCTCGGCCACGACAGAGAAGATCCCGACGAACGCCGGGCCGATCTCCCGCACGCGCTCGGCGAGAGTGCTCGCGGTCGTAGCCGCCGTGCATCGTCCCGAGTCGCGCGCCAGCGCTCGGGGACCTCGCCGACGAAGTGAAGCTCGAGCCGGCGCCCGGCATCGAGCTCGCGCATCGCCGCGATCAGCTCCGCGCCCTTGTGGCGGTCGAGGTGGCCGGGGACGAGGATCCGGACCGGGCCGCCGGGCGCCGGCGGCGCGGGCGAGGCCGGCGGACTGCACGAGGTCGCGCCCGTGCTCGATCAGCTCGAAACGCGCCGTCACGCATCGCCGCAGAGCTCGCGCCGGTGGACCTCGCGCGCGTGGCGGGAGGTGGTGACGAACGCGTCGACGTCGCGCAGCGCGGCGCTCCATCTCCTCGCGCCACTGGTACACGAACGCGTGCTTGAGCGGCGGCAGCCGTCCCGGCCCGGACCAGCGTCGGGCAGACGCCGTGGCCGGGCGTGCAGGTCCCGCCGCAGTAGCGCCCCGATGTCGTCGAGCAGGTGGATCGTCGGGCAGAGCGTGTAGTGGTCGTGGATCGACATCACGACCGGCACGCAGGCGGCGGCGGCCATCGCCGGCGCGTCGAGCGTGTGCTTGAACACGTGGCGGACGTGGACGAGCTCCGGGCGGGCTGCGCTCGAGCGCGGTCGCGAACGCCGCGCGGTAGTCGGGCCGCGAGAAGTCGCCGAGCAGGATCGGGCGCTCGAGCGGCCACTGCTCGAGCTCGCTCAGCTCGCCGCCGGTCGATCGCCGCGAGCCGCAGCGTCTGGCGATCGGAGCTGAACATGAAGCACGTCGAACTCGTCCTGCAGCGCCCGCATCAGGTCGAGGTTGGTGGCGATCGCGCCGCCCCCGCCGTCGTGGATCACGAACAGCAGCGCGGGGGCGCTCGCCGCCGCCCTCGCGCGCGAGCAGGGCGCCCGCCCGCTGCGCGCGCATCGCCGCGATCTCGGCGCCGCCGATGAACGCGCGGACGCGGTCGGTGTAGTCCGGGTAGCGCTCGTCGAGCTTTGCCCGGGCACTCGCCGACAGCGCCGACTTGGCCGCGCCGAACGACGCCTCGCGCGCATGGTGGACGAACGTGCGGCCGTCGACGACGTGACGCCAGCCCGCGCGCAGCGCCCGCATGCAGAAGTCGTTCTCCTCGCCGTAGCCCCGCGGGAAGGCGACGGCGTCGAACTCGCCGACAGCTTCGATCGCCGCGCGCTTGATGTACATGCAGAACCCGCTGCCGGTCGGCGTCGTCGGCCGGGGCGCCGCAGCCCTCCGCCGCGAGCCGCCGCGCCGCGGCGGCCAGATCGAGCGCATGCCGGCAGCGGGTTGGCCGCGCCGGCGACGGGCACCGAGAACGCGCCCGCGTTGTCCGAGACCGGCGTCACGGTGCCGATCTCGGGCGCGGCGTATGCGGCGCCGACGAGCTGCTCGAGCCAGCGGGGCCCGACCGCGGTGTCGGAGTTGAGCAGCACGACGTCGCCGACGGCAGTGCGCAGCGCCCGGTTGACGGTGGCCGTGAATCCGAGGTTCTGGACGTTGCGCAGCACCTGCGCTCCGGCGAGCCCGGCGGCCATCTCGAGCAGCTCGTCGATCTCGGGGTCGGTGCTCGCGTCGTCGATCAGGAGCAGCGCCGCCGGGTACGTGGTGTGGCGCGACAGCGCCCGCAGGCACGCCCGGAGCTCGGCCGGGGCGTTGTGGACGGGGATGACCACGGTCACGGCGGGGTGTGCGGCGCGCGGGGCGGCCACCGGCGCGTTCCCGGTCCCGGCGCCGGCGCGCGCCCGCAGCCACCACGGGGTCCGCTCGCGTCCGGCTTCGCTCAGGCGCTCGGCCTCGCCGCCGAGCCGCTCGAGCTCCGCGGCCAGGCGCGTGCGGCGCTCGAGGTGCGCGCGGACGCGATCGCCGCCGTCCGCGCTCACCGCGGTCCCTGCTCCATCCGGGTCACGATCCGCTCCAGCGCGTTGGTGCCGCGGTCGTGGCGCAGCATCAGCGCCCGCATCGTCCGCACGAGCCGATGTCCGAGCCGCCACGACTGCGAGCGAGCCACGACCCGCGCCTGGCCGGCCACCCACGCGCGGTCCTCGGTCAGCTCGGCGCGGGCCGCCGCTGCCAGCGCTTCCGCCCCCGCGGCCCGCTGCTCGAGCCGCTCGCTCCGCGCCAGCGCGGCCGCCAGCGCAGCGCCGGCGCGGGCCAGCCCGCCGGCGAGCGATCGTGCGGCGTCCTCCTCGGCGTCGAGCTCGGCGTCGAGCCGGTCGAGCAGGGCGTCGAGACGTGCGCGCAGCGCCGCGTTCTCGGCCTGGGCCGCCGTGAGCTCGGCGTGCGTCGCGGCGAGCTCGGCCTGGAGCTGTTCGACCTGCTCGTGCGCGTCCGCGGCGTCCATCGGCTTCAGTCGAGCGGCCGGCGAGCGAGGAAGTGCTGGTAGCCGGCGAACGTCTCGGCGTGCGCGACACCCGGGCCCGGCGCACGCTGCGCACGTCGGCGAAGCCCGCTGCGCGGAGCTCACGGAACGCCGCCCCGCGGGAGACCAGGCGGACGTCGGAGCGGTGGCGGCCCAGCAGCTTCGTGACGATCCGCGCCCCGACCGGGGGCAGCATCCCGACCAGCGGCAGTCCCGTGAACTGATCGACCGGGTGCAGGCGGTTGGGGTTGCGGATCACGAGCACCCCGCCGGGTCGCAGCGCCCGCAGGGTCCGCCGCAGCGCCCGGTCACGCTGCGCGTGCGCGATCGAGGTAGCACGAGGCTGTTGTTCATGATCGCCACGTCGAACGCGGCCTCGCCGACGTCGAGGTCCTCCATCGAGGCCTGGGCCCAGGTCACCTCCAGGCCGTGCTCGCGGGCGACCCGGCGGCCGACCTCGAATCGGCTGTCGTTCGGGTCGACGGCGAGCACCGAGGCGCCGCGGGCGGCGAACACAAGCGCGAGCGCCCCGAACCCGCACCCGATGTCGAGCACCCGCAGCCCGTCGACTGACGGGATCTGCGCCTCCTCGAGCGCCTGCTCGAGGATCGCGGCCCGGGACTCGGCCAGCCCGCTGTTGGTCGCGAGCGTGTTCAGGCCCCCCGCGTCGATGAGCTGCTTGCCGTCCTCGTAGTAGCTGCGGAGAATCTCGCGCCGCAGCGAGATCGCGACCTGGGCGAAGTCCATCGTGACCCCCAATCGCCCGCAATCATAGGTCAGGCGGGCGCCGCCTCGGGAGCGGCGGCGAGCTGGCCCCACTGCTCCTCGGACAGCGTGCGGATCGCGTCGAGCGTCAGCTCGAGCTGATGGAGCGCGAGCGGATCGACGCCCGCCGCCCACAGCTGGCGCGCCGGCGGCCCGTCTGGCCATTCGAGCAGGAATGCGGCGATCAGCCCGTCGGCCCCCCGCGACCCGCCACCGCCCCCGATCGTGCGCAGCAGGCCGACCATGCGGCGGTCGAGCTCACGTTCCTCGATCCCGCGGCTGCGGGCCACCTCCTCGCGCGGGCGCCCGCGCCGGATCACCTCGCCGGCCAGCTCGAGCGTGACCGGGTCGACCGGCCATGGCGCCGCTGGCAGGTCACGCCCGCTGTCGAGCACGGTGGCCGCCCACTCCCGGGCCGGTGCCGAGCTGAGCGCCCGGAACGCCGACTCGATCTGGTGCAGCTCGACCGGCGGCACGCCCACCTCCCACAGCGCCCGCTCGACCCCGGCGCGCTCGGTGAGCGAGCTGTCCGACAGCAGGTACTGGCCGATCGCGGCGTCGTGCTCCCCGGGCTCACCGGCTTCGGCCAGGCGGCGGAGCGCCGTAACGAGGATCTCCTCGATCTTGAGCTCGGGGATCCCGGTGAGGACGGTGACCTTCGCGGCGGGGTTCCCGTCACGGGCGATCGTGAGCACGACGCGCCGCTCGATGCCGGTCAGCAGCGGCATTCTCGGGATCAGGTCGTCGGGTCGCGAGCGAAAGCGCAATGCGGTGCGGATGATCGCCCACAGCTGGGTGCGATGCTGCGCCGGGATGACTCCGGTGACCACGAGCGCAGCCGGGTACCCGGCGAACGCGGCGATCCGGATCGGCGCCTCGAAGCCGCCGGTGAGGGGCGCGATGTATTGGCTGATCGCCCAGCAGCCGCCGCCCGCCAACAGCACGACCGCCAGGCCCCGGAGGTCGGCCGGGGAGCTCGCCCGAGATCGCGGTCACGATCAGGATCAGCGACACCCCGGCTCCGGCCCCGACGATGTCGCCGATCGCCACCCCGTAGCCACCGAGCGGGGGGCCGAGCCACCAGCTCGTCAGCCCGAGCGACACCGCCGACACGACGGCCGCGACGCCGTACCAGAAGTAGCGGTGCGGAAACTGAGCGCTCCGGGCGGTGACGAGGAACACGCCGTAGGACAGGTACGCGACGCCGGTGATCGCCACGAACCCCGACGCGCCCCGGTAGCTGCTCGAGAAGATCCCGACCAGCGGCGTGGCCAGCGCCGCCAGCAGCAGCACGAACAGGACGCCGAACAGCATGAAGTAGGTGAGGAACGCCATCCGCGTCTCGTCGCGGCCGTGGCGGTCGTAGGCCGCGCGGAACAGCGGGCTGTACTCGAGCGGCGCCCACGCCATCAGGAATGAGCTGACCCAGTACGAGATGATGCTCGTCAGGTTCGTGGCCAGCCGGTACACGCCGACGTTGGCGGAGCTGGCGAACCGCGACAGGAAGAACACGTCGCCGCTGTGGAGGATGTAGAGACCGATCACCATCGACGCGAAGTCAGCGCTCGAGCGGATGATCTTCACTGCCGCCCCGCGGTCGAACGTGAGCCTGTAGCTGTGGTGGGTGAACACCAGGCAGAGCACGACCGACACGACCGTGCCGATCGCGGTCGCCGCGATCGCGCCGGTGATCCCGAACCCGGCCGCCACCAGGGGCCAGGTGAGCGCCACGGCGACGACCGGGCGGGCGACCCAGGTGATCCCGAACAGCATCCGCCGGCGCTCCCAGCGGGGGATGTTGACCGCCAGACGCCACACCGATCCCAGTCCCCCGGAGACGCCGGCCCAGATCACCGCGTTCGACAGCCGTCGCGTCCCGACCAGCCAGCTCGAGATCGCAGGTGCGGCGGGAATCACGATCGCGATCGCCAGCATCGCGACGATGAAGCTGATCGCCAGCCCGGTGCCGAGCACGCGCGGGCGCTCGCTGGCCTCGACCAGCTCGGCCTGGTCGACGTCGACGCCCTCGTCCGATGTGCCCCACACCTGGCGCTCGGTACCTCGCAGCGCCACCAGGTTGAGCACGATGCTCTCGAGCGCGGACGCGAAGTAGAGCACGCTGAGGCGCCCGAACTGGGCCGGCGGCATGTATCGCGTCAGCACGGCCGTGTTGATCAGCGCGATCGGGAAGATCGAGCCGATCACCACCGTGTAGAAGCCGACGTAGCGCCCCAGCTGGGCGCCCATCTGGACGAGCAGGTTGGCCCGGGGCAGGGAGGCGGGGATCGGTCCCGCGCCGATCGTCGCGGCGTCGTCCCCGGTAGGCGCCAGCACGCTCATCGAAGCGAAGTATCGCGCCGGCTGTGCGCGCGGCAAGCCCGTACCATCGGCGCGTATGAAGCCGTGCCCCTTCTGCGGCTCGACGCTCCGCCGCGAGCACGGTGGCCGACCGGCGGCCGGGTGCGCGCAGTGCGGCTCGCTCGAGCGCCATCGAGCGGTGGCCCGCGGGCTGCAGCATGAGCTCGCGCCCAGCGGATCGGCACGTGTGCTCGAGGTGGCCCCGCGCACGGCATGGGTGTTCGGCGGCTTCCTGGCCGCCCGGGGCTGGTCGTACGAGGGCGCTGATCGCTGGGACCTGCGCGGCGCCTCGGATCCGGCCGCGTTCCGGACCTTCATCCACCACGACGCCGACGCGACCGACCTGCGGTTCGCCGCGGACGCGTCGTACGAACTGCTCGTCGCCCAGCACGTGTTCGCGCAGGTGCCCGACTACCGGGCCGCGCTTGACGAGGCAGCGCGGGTGCTGGAGCCCGGCGGCCGCGCGATCCTCGACATCCCCTGGAACCGGCAGGCCAAGGTCACCCGCGGCCATCCCCGCAACCGGCACGGCAACGTGTGGTCCTTCGGCGGCGACATCGTCGACCGGCTGGCGGCGCGGTTTCACCGGGTCGAGTACGTGACCATGTCCGAAGACGACTTCCCGGTCGGCGTGTTCCTGTGCCGCCGATGACGCTGGTGTTTCGTTGGCGGCGGTAGCGACCGCCCCCGCTGCGGAGGCCGCGCCCCGGCGCCGCCGGCTGCCGCGGCCCGGGCTCACGATCCCCCGCCCGCCGCGCGGCGTCGACTGGGGTCGGGTCCTGTGCATCGCCCTGATCGCCCTGGCTGCGGTCGCGCTCGCGTGGAGCTGGCTCACGGTGCTCAGCCAGAGCCTGTGGAGCGACGAGGCCTACTCGGTCGTGCATTACATCCTCCCGGGCCCGAGCGCGATCTGGAGCGCGCCGGATTGGGTGCCGAACAACCAGCCGCTGTTCGAGCTGCTCGGCTGGGCGACGACCGGGATCCTCGGCTCGCACGTCGAGGCGGTCGTCCGGCTGTGGTCGGTGCTGCCGGCGATGGCAGCCGTGGCGACGCTGACCGGCTGGCTGTGGATCCGCTTCGATCGGTTCTCCGCCGCCGCGTTCGCGGTGCTCGCGGCGGTCGCGCCTATCGCCTACGACCTCGGACCGCAGGCGCGCGGCTACGGGCTCGGCTTCCTCGCCGCCGCGCTCGTGATCGTCGCCGCCGATGGCGTCGCCCGCACAGGCGGGAACGGCTGGCTGTGGGTGCTGTCGGCGGCCGGGTTCGCCGGGATCGCCACGCTGCAGAACTTCACCGCCTTCTACGTCGCCGCGGCGCTCGTGGTGATCGCCAAGGGCCGCCGGCGCCGCGGGGTGATCGTCTCGGTGATCGTGGTCGGCGTGCTGTCGCTCGCCTGGTATGCGCCGCTGCTCAGCACGATCATCGGCTACAAGAACCTCGCGGTGCGAACCAAGCTGGGGTTGAGCGGGATCGTGATCGCGCCGGTCCGGGATCTGTTCGGCGCCGGGATCCACACGCTGCTGCCGGGCGTCTCGGTCACCGCCGGGTCGATCGTCTCAGCCGTCGTGCTCGGGCTCGGCGTGATCGTGCTCGTGCGCATCCCGGAACGGACCGTCGTCCTGCTGCTGACAATGCCCGTGCTCGCCAGCTACGCGCTGATCGCGGTGGCCGCGACCTACACGCCGCGGTTCGCCAGCTTCGCGCTGATGCCGCTGGCGGTGCTCGCCGCGATCGCCCTTGCGCGGGTCGCCGTGGGAGTCGCCGGCCGGCCGGTCGCCGGGGTGCTCGGGCCCGCGCTGCTCGCCGTGTGTGCGGTGCTCGCGCTCGGGCGCTTCTCCAGCTACGCGGCCGGGTACGGGCAGGAGCCCTACGAGCAGGCCCGCTACGCCGCGCAGCTCGTCCTCGGGCAGACCGGACAGGACGCGCCGCAGTTGATCCTCTCCAATCACCCGCTGACCGCATTCGAGTACTACTTCGGACCCCGGCGCCCGCACTCGCCGCTCAAGCTCTCCTCGCTCGAGCACGAGTTCTGCCACTACAAGGGGCGGATGGCCTACGTCGAGCAGGGGGGCTATCCGTCGCCCGACCTCAGCTGCCTGACCAGCCGCGGCGCGTTCCGGATCGCGATACCCCAGCACCGTTCCCCGCTGTCGGTGTGGCTCATTTCGGCGCTCAAGTGAGGGTCGCGATGCTGCTCCACAAGTCGGTCGAGTTCGACTCGCGGGTGCGGCGGGAGGCGAGCGCGCTCGCCGCCGCGGGCCATCGGGTGGTGGTGCTCGAGCTCGCCACGGTCCCCTCCGATGCGCGCACGCTGGACGGCTTCCATCGCCGCTCGGTGCTCCCGCCCGCCTGGGTGCGCCGGCTGCTGCCGTTCCACCTGTACCGGGCCGCATTCCTCGTCTCGTTCCTCGCCGGCGTCGCCCGGGTCCGACCCGACGTCATCCACGCCCACGATGCGGCGATGTTGCTCCCGGGCGCCGCGGGCGCGCTGGCTGACCGGCGCCCGGCTCGTCTACGACTCCCACGAGCTCGCCACGAGCGTGCCGTATCGAGAGCGGGCGTGGGCGTGGTTCGTGTCCTTCATCGAGCGGCTCGTGGTCCCCCGCTGCGCGGCGGTGATCACGGTCTCGGACGGGATCGCCGAGCGGCTGCGCTCGCGCTACGGCCTGCGGGAGACGCCGGCCGTCGTGCGCAATGTGTCGGCGCTCGCCCCCGGCGGCGCGCGGCGGGCTGCGGGCGCGGCTCGGCATCTCCCCCGACGCGCCGCTCGTCCTGCACCAGGGGGCGCCCGCTCCTGACCGCGGGTGCGAGGTGCTCGTCGCGGCCGCCGCCGAGCTGCCCGGCGTGGCGGTCGCGTTCCTCGGCAATCCCGAGCCGGGGTACGGCGGCCGGCTCCAGGCGGCGATCGACCGCCTCGGCGCTCGGCGACCGGGTGCGCGATGCTGCGGAGTGTCCCGCTCGCCGACCTGCTCGCCTGCACGGCCGAGGCCGATGTTGGGGTCACGCTGCTGCAGGACACGTGCGAGAACCACCGCCTCGCACTGCCCAACAAGCTGTTCGAGTACATCGCCGCCGGCGTGCCGGTGATCGCCAGCCGCCTGCCCGAGGCGCAGCGGCTGATCGAGCGCTATGGCGTCGGCTGGTGCGTGACCCCGGACGACCCGCCGCGAGCTCGCCCACGCGATCCGGATCGCGCTCGCCGCGCGCGACGACCGCGAGCTGGCCGCGCGCCTGGCGGCCGCTGCCGGCGAGCTGCGCTGGGAGCGCGAGCGGCTGCGGCTGACCGCGCTCTACTCGAGGCTGGCCGGACCGGCCGGGGCCGGGCCGGCCGGCGCCGCGGGCGGCGTTGGGCCGCGCCCGCCAGACGAGCGCCAGGCGCGCCCGCCGACGTAGCCGCCGACGCCGAGCACGACGAGCGCGAGAATGATCGCGAGCACCGGCGCCGAGCTCGCGTTGCTCTGCAGCGAGCCGAGGCCGGCGGTCGGTGAGCGGTCGAGGCTCGGGACCTGCGAGGAGGAGCCGAACCCGTTCGAGGAGTGCACCAGCGATCCGGGCTGCCCGCCGGGGACGAGCACCGGGGCGCTCCTGCCGGCGTGACCGTTCCCATGGGTCGCCGAGGAGCGGCCGGCGGTTGCGTTGGAGGTGCCGCCGGCGCCTGATGTGCCGGTCGCGCCCGTGGTCCCCGAGGCGCCCGTGCCGCCCGCAGAGCCGCCGCCCGCCGACCCGCCGCCCCCACCCGCCGAGCCGCCGCCGGCCGAGCCGCCGCCGGAGCCGCCCGAGCCCGAGTGCGACCCGCTGCCGCCGTGACCGTGCGGCGCGGCGTCCTGGCGCGCGCTGTCGAGTGGGATTGAATACACGGTTCCCGCGGGACTGTTGGCGCTCGGGTCGGTAGCCTGAACCGCGGCGGTGCCCGCACGGACAGGCGCCGTCAGAAAGACGGTAGAAAGGGCCGCAGCCACGAGTATGCCCACCAAGCGCCGCTCCACGCTGGCGCCGATGATACAGGGAGAAAACGGGGTTTCCGGGGGGCCACCGGGGGATTTGGGAAACGGCGCACCGCCCTCGCGGCCGGCCGAGATGCCGCAGGCGATCGCGGCGGTCGTGTTCGCCGTCATCCTGCTCGTCCTCGCGATCACCTCGCAGGGTGCGTTCGCGGTCAGCCGCTGGGCGCCGCTCGCCCTGTTCACGCTCGCGGTGCTCGTCGGCGCGCTGTTCGCGCGCGGCGCGCGTGGCGTTTCGCTCGCGGGCAGTCGTCGTCGCGCTCGTCGGGATCTGGGGGCTCGCTGCGCTGTCGATGCTCTCGATGCTGTGGGCCAAGTCGGCCGGGGACGCGTTCCAGGCCGGCGACCGCGCGATCCTCTACGCCGCGATCGCCACCCTTCCGTTCGTGCTGCCGATCTCGCGCCGCTCGCTTGCCGCGGCCGGGTGGTCGATCACGGTCGGGATCTCCGCGATCGGCGTGTACGTGCTGATCCGGCTGATGATCGACGGCACCCCGCTGTTCCTCGCGGGGCGCCTCAACGGTCCGGTCAACTATCGCAACGCGACGGCGCTCCTGTTCGCGCTCCCGTTCTGGCCGCTCGTGATCGCGATGGCCTCGCGCGCGTACCGCCGCAGCTTTCGCGCTGCCGCCCTCGCCGCCGCCAGCCTGTGCCTCGGGCTGGCGTTCCTCACCCAGTCGCGCGGGATCCTGATCGGGCTCGCGGCCGGGGGGCTCGTGGCGCTGCTGCTCGGACCGGACCGCGTGCGCCGCACGTGGGTGGCGACGCTCGCGATCGCCGGCGTGGCCGCCGCCTCGCCGATCCTGCTGCGCCCGTTCCACGCGTTCGACGGCGGCGCGGGGTTCGCCACCCGCCACGACATCGCGGTCGCCGGGCTCGGGCTGGTCGTGCTGACCGGCGTCGCGTTCGCGGTCGGCTTGGCGCTCGCGCTGTTCGACAACGGCCTGCGCGCGAACTCTGCCCAGATGCGCGGCCTGCGCCGCCTCGGCCGGGCCGGCCTCGCGATCGGCGCCGTGCTCGCCGTCGTGGGCGCGCTCGCCGCGGCCGGCAACCCGGTCACCTACGCGCGCAAGAAGTGGGACGAGTTCACGAGCCTCAAGAGCACGACGCCCACGACGACCCGGCTGCTCACCGTCGGCGGCCAGCGCTACGACCTGTGGCGGGTGGCGCTCAAGGAGTTCGAGAGCGCGCCGCTGTTCGGCGTCGGCGCCGACAACTACGCGTTCGGCTACTACCGGATGCGCCGCACGAACCGCAACCTCAACGACCCCCACAGCTTCGTGTTCGCGCTGCTGAGCGAGGAGGGCACGGCCGGGGTGATCCTGTTCGCGCTGTTCCTGGCCGGGGTCGCCGCGGTGCTCGCCCGCGGCCTGCCAGGCCTGTCGGGAGCCGAGCGCCGTCACGTGGTCGCGCCCGCCGCGGCGGGCGCAGTTCTCATCGGCCAGAGCTCGGTCGACTGGATCTGGCTGATCCCGGGGCTGACCGCGGTTGGGATGTTCGCGCTCGCGGTGGCCGCCGCCCAGGCCGTCGCCGGCGACGGCGGCGCGCGCCCGGCTTCCCGCGCGCCGCGCACGGCCCGGGTCGTGCGCCCGCTCGCGCTCGCCGGGCTGCTCGCCGCGGTCCTGGCCGTGCTCGCGCTGTTCCTCTCCGACGCGTACATCCAGCGCGCGCGGACGCTCGAGCGCACCCCGAGCTCGGAGCTGTCCGCGGCCCAGACCGCCTCGACGTTCGACCCCTGGTCGGTGACGCCGCACTACCTCGAGGCCTCGGCGTACGAGTCGGTGGGCGACCGCGCGCACGCCTACGCCCAGCTCCGCGACGCGCTGTCGCTCGAGCCGCAGAACTCGGCCACGCTCGGCGTGCTCGGCGATTTCGAGGCCCGCGGGGGCCACCTCGCGTTCGCCCGCGCGTACTACCGGCGCGCGCTCGTGTTCAACCCGCTCGACACCGGGTTGCAGCAACTTGCCCGGATCGGGCTGACGGCGCCCGCCCGCCGGCCGCGCGGGCATCGCCACGGCTGACGCGCCGGCGCAGGACGGGTGAGGAGGGGGCGAGTCCCCACGGCTGACGCCGGCGCAGGACGGGTGAGGAGGGGGCGAGTCCGGGGCGCGCACGGGCAAGCACCGCGGGCTGCACCACGTGCCAAATTCGGGAATCCGGCCCGAATTCGGCACACGGTGCATCAAATCGCTGTCTGGGATGCCGAACTCGGCGCGGCGCGGCAAGTTCGGCACGTCATGCACGCTCGCCGTGGCCGGATGCCGTACCGGGTTCAACCCGGCGGACCGACAGCCCGCGCCGGTTCAACCCGCGGACCACAGCCCGCGCCAGCACGCCGAGCCAATCCTCCGCTGCCCGCTGGACCCCGAACCGCGCCTCGGCGAACCGCCGGCCCGCCTCCCCGAGCGAGGACCGCAGCGCAGCGTCGTCCCGCAGCCGGAGCAGCGCCACGGCCAGCGCGCGATGGTCACCCGGCGACACGGTCAGCCCGGCCCCGGCCGCGTCGACGAACCGTGTGGCCTCCCCGGCGGGAGCGCTCAGCACGACCGGGCGGGCGGCTGCCATCGCCTCGAGCATCTTCGTCGGCAGTGCGCCGGTGAAGATCGGGACGTCGCGCAGCAGCACGGCGGCGACGTCGGCGTCCGCATACAGCCCGGGGATCGCCGCGGCCGGGACCGTCCCGAGGAGGCGCACGTTCGGAAGCCGGCGCCGCGCGACGAGCCCGCGCAACCGGTCGAGCTCCGCCCCGCCGCCCGCGATCGTCACTCGCACGCGCCTGCGCCCGAGAACAGCGGCCGCCTCGACGAGCACGTCGAGCCCGTGCGCGAGCCCGACCGTCCCCGCGTACAGGACCTCGAGCGGCGCGCCCGCCCCGCCACCCACCGGTGCGCGCGGATCGAAGCGCCCGAGGTCGACGACCGGCCACACGCCGACCGAGCGCCCGGCCGACTCCGGCAGCTCGGACAGCGCGTCCGCGATCCCCTCGGTCGGCGAGGTGATCACCGCGGCGCGGCGGTAGACCCAGCGCTCGAGGGCCTCGGCGGCGGCGATCGCCCGGCTGTCGCGCAGGGCCCCCAGCTCGACGGCGCTGGCCGGCCAGCGGTCGGCGACGTTGACGACGAGCGCCGCACGCTTGACCGCCGCGTACGCCACGCCCGCGGCGGCCGTGAACAGCGGCGGCGTCTCGGCCACGACCGCGTCGGCGGGTCCGGACAGCCGCGCGGTCGCCACCGCCGACGCGGCGAACGCTGTGTGGTCGATCAGCCGCGGCGCGAAGCCCTGATTCGCCGCCGGGTACACCGCGCTGCGCACGACCGTGACGCCGTCGCGCCGCTCGACGAGCCACCTGCGGTTGCGGTACGGCGGTCGCACGACGCCGTCGGGGTAGTGGGGGAAGCCGGTGTGGACTGTGACCGTCGCGCCGCCGGCCGCGAGCGAGCGGGCGAGAAGCTCGATCCGCGTCTGCGGCGCCCCCACCTCGGGCGGGTAGTAATGCGTGAGGAAGCAGACGCGCATCGCGAGCCGCGAGCCACGTGACGCGCCCGCGCCTACGTAACCCGCCCGCCTACGTGACCCACCCGCGCTCAGCGTGCGTGCTCGTACGCGTAGAACGCGGGCTTTGGCTGGAGCGTCGAGGTCAGCAGCCCGTTCGTGAGCGACAGGTGGGCCGGCGGGTCGTCGATCAGGTTGAACCAGCCAATGCCGACGACGTAGTCGACCGAGTCGACGAGCTTGTACGCGGCGGTCAGCCAGTCGGGCCTGCTGCCGACGCGACACGTGGAAGTTGAACGCGACCGTGTTGTGGTCGGAGGAGATCGTGAACTCCGACAGCCACAGCTTCACGCGGTGGTGATAGACGCGGGTGAGCTGGGCCTCGAGCGTGTCGATGTCGTTGATGTCGCGCCCGCCGGGGAAATACGGGCTCCTCGCACAGGTTCGGGAAGCGGCGGCCGAACGGGTTGTGGCCGTAGTAGTCGAGCGGCGGCGGCTTGCCGTTGGGCAGCCGCATCCACTTGACGAAGTCGGCGGGCTCGACGAGCCCGAAGCTCCACGTGTCGCCGCCGATCACGATGTTCGTCTTCGAGACCTGCTTGAGCGCGTGGTAGCCGGCGTTGAGCATCAGCGCGTACCGGCGCGGCCCGACCGGCGAGTTGACCGGCATCGGCTGGAAGTCGGGCGTCTGGTCGCGGTTCGGCTCGCCCCACATCATCCACGTGTGGACCGTGGGTAGCGGTGCGCGGCGGCGATCAGGAAGTTGGCGTAGTCGGCCGGGTTGTTCGGCGCCCAGATCGTTCGAGCGTGCCGCCGTTCGCCCAGCCCGGCGAGTGCTGGACGAGCAGCATCACTTGATCCCGTAACGGGCGGCCTCGCTGGATCGCCTCCTCGAGCTCGGCCGGCCAGCGGTAGGCGGGATCGTTCGGGTCCTGCGGGTTGGCGGGCTGGGTCAGCGCGATCTGGCCCAGTCGAGGTCGATCTGGAACACCTGGACCCCGAGCCGGTGATATGTGCGGGAACGCCGAGTTGCCGTTGGGCAGCGTCACCGGTCCCCAGATCATCTTCAGCGCGGCAGGCCGGTGCGCGCTCGCGCTCGCCGCGCATGCGCGCGAGCACGATCAGCCGGGAGCGCGGCCACGATCGCGGCCCGCGCCCGCGCCGCGAGCGGACCGAGGCGGCGACGCAGACCGCCACGAGAACGGACGTCGCCACTAGACAGGTGGCTCGAGGTCACGACGAACATCACGCACCAGCAGCGTGGCGGAGGCCGCGGTCGGAAGCCACACCCGGACCACGTTGCCGCGCGCGTGCAGCGAGCGCGAGGCGAGCAGCGAACGGGAGCGCGCCGTCGCGGCGAGGATCCGAGGTCGCCGAGCACCGAGCGCGCGCGCACGTAGGCGAGGTCGATGCTCGATCTTCTCCGGCAGCACGTGGTCGCGATACGCGGCCGCCGGGTCGGACCCGCCGAGCAGCGACTTCTCGTCGACGAAGCGCAGCTGCGCGATGCCGGTGATCCCGGGGTCACTGTGAGGATCTCCGCGTACTGCTCCTGAACTGGTCGACGAAGTACTCGAGCTCCGGGCGCGGGCCGACGAGCCGCATCTCGCCGCGGAGCACGTTCCACACCTGGGGCAGTTCGTCGAGGCGAGTCGCGGCGAGGAAGCGGCCGATCGGCGTGAAGCGCTCGTCGTCGGCGATCGTCAGCGGATCGCTGCCGGCGTCGTCGCGCATCTTGCGGAACTTGAGCATCGCGAACGGCACGCCGCCGCGTCCGACGCGCCACGAGCGGAACATCACCGGACCGGGGGAGTCGATGTAGATCGCCATCGCGATCGCGGCGCCGATGACAGGATCACCGGCAGCAGCAGCAGCGTCAGCGTGATGTCGAGCACGCGCTCGCCGGCGGCGATGCCCCGACGCGCCGTCGGCGCGACCGCGCCCGACCGCCGCGACGATCAGTACGACCTGCACCGTCTCAGCCCCAAGACCCCCGGCGGTCACTGCCACCGACTTCTCGCCCCCAGATTCCAAGAGCCCTCCAAACACGCCCGGTTTGTGATTGGGCTGCGCCTTGCACCCGATCCTGCGCCCAATGTCGCGCCCGCCCCGCCGGACTCCGCCGGCCCGCCGGACATACCACAGGATGCGCGATTCTCAAACAGTGTCACTGTGTCAACGGCCCGTCGGCTCAGGGCTCTCGCCCAGCAGCCGCGACGCCTCGACGTGCTGCTCGAAGGTCCCGATGTGGTACCAGGAGGCCGTCGGTCTCGAAGGCGGCGATCCGCTCGCCGCGGTCGAGCAGCGCGAGAACGAGGTCGGGGAACTGGCACGGACCGTCGGGCAGCGCCGCGAGCGCCCGCGGCTCGTAGATGTAGACGCCCATGCTCGCGCTGTACTCGAGCACCGGCTTCTCGCGGTAGCCGGTGACGGCGCCGTCGCTGTGCTCGATCACGCCGAGCTCGGTCTTGACCAGTGCGCGGGTGGCGATCGTCAGCGCTGCGCCGCGGGCCCGGTGAAACGGCGACATCTCCGCCGGGTCGAGGTCGGTGATGATGTCGCCGTTGACGACCAGCAGCGTCTCATCGAGATCGGGAACGAACCGCAGCGCCCCAGCGGTGCCGAGTGGCTCGGGCTCCCAGTGCCAGTGGACCTCGAGCCCGGGCGGGATCGTCTGCGCCTGCGAGAAGTACGTCTGGATCAGCTCGCCGAGATGCCCGATGCACACGTCGGCGCGGTCGGCGCCGTGCCGCGCGAGCCACTGGAAGATGAGCTCGAGGATCGGTCGGTCGCCGACCGGGACCAGCGGCTTCGGCAGCACCGTGGTGTACGGCCGCAGCCGCGTCCCGAGCCCGCCCGCCAGCACCGCCGCCCTCACGCGCCTCCCCTCATCTCGCGTACTCGTGCGCGCGGTAGCGGTGCTGGTTGTCCTGCAGCCACGCGATCGTCCGCTCGAGCCCGGCGCGCAGCGTCACCTGCGGCGCCCACCGGTCAGCGCGGTGGCCAGCGCGTGGTCGCAGACGCCAGCCGCGGGACCTCGCTGGCGGCCGGGCGCACGCGGCCGGGGTCGAGCTCGACCTTGAGCTCGCGTCCGAGCAGCTCGCCGATCAGCGCACCAGCTCGCCGACCGTCACGTCGTCGCCGCTGCCGAGCTGGACCGTCGCGCCCGACCACGGCGTCCGCTCCGGCGATCGCGATCAGCCCGCGACCGTGTCGCCCACGAACGTGAGGTCGCGCCGCGGGCTCAGCGCGCCGAGCCGGACGCGCGGCCGATCAGCGCCTGGGTGATGATCGTGGGGACGATCGCCCGGGCCGACTGGTGCGGCCCGTACGTGTTGAACGGCCGCGCGCGTCACCACGGGAAGGCCGTGGGCGTGTGGAAGCTGTCCATCAGCGCGTCGGCGCCGACCTTGCTGGCCGCATACGGCGAGCGCGGCGCGAACGGGGTCTGCTCGGTGATCGGCCAGGTCGCGACGCGCCGTATACCTCCCTGGTCGAGACGTGGACGAGTCGCGCGCGCCCGCGCCGAGCGCCGCCTGGGCGACGTTCAGCGTTCCGAGCACGTTCGTCTCGACGAAGTCGCGGGGATTGCGTACGAGTACGGGATCGCGATCTGGGCGCCGAGGTGAAAGACGATCTCGACGCCGGCGCCGCCGCCGCGACGACTCGGGGTCGCGCAGGTCGCCGGGCAGCACCTCGATCCCCTCGGCGTCGGCGGGCGAGAACCAGTCGAGGGTGCCGCGCTCGCCACGCGAGTTGTACTTGCACAGCGCTCGCACCGCGCGCCGGCCCGGGCCAGGGCGACGGCGAGGTGACCGCCGATGAACCCGCCGGCGCCGGTCACCAGGGTCCGGCGCCCTTCCCAGGACTCCAC
>CAWEGS010000003.1:0-1211281 GCA_963808675.1 uncultured Solirubrobacteraceae bacterium | reverse complement strand
CTCGCGTCGTGGCGCTGCCGACTACGGACGCAACCTGCCGGTTGCCGAGGCCCCGGTCAGGAATCGCATCGTGCCGGGATACTGGCCGCCGAACCCGTCGGGCACGTCATCGAGCTTTCGGATCGTGTAAATCGGGTCATCGTCGGATCACGCTCAGCGGTAATCGGGGTTGGCGAAGTCGAAGCGGCAGCCAGCGTCCCACAGGCTCTTCTGGTTGCCGTGCGCCGGGATCCCGCCGGCATCCTTGATCATCCGCGCCATGTGCATCAGGTTCCAGCGAGGAACGTCGTGTTGCGGTTGGTGAAGTCGTTCTCAGGACCGCCCGAGCCGGGATCGAGATAGCTCGGGCCGGGCCCCGCCTCGCCGAGCCAGGCGGAGTCCGCCTGCGGCGGGATGACGTAGCCGAGGTGCTGAAGCGAGTAAAGGATGTTCATCGCGCAGTGCTTGGCGCCGTCCTCGTTGCCGGTGATCATGCAGCCGCCGACGCGACCGTAGTACGCCCACTGGCCGGCGTCGTTGAGCAGATGGCTGTTGCCGTACAGGCGCTCGATCACCTGCGTGCAGACCGAGGACTTCTCGCCCAGCCAGATCGGCGAGAGCAGCACGAGGATGTCGGCGGCCACGACCTTTTCGAAGATCGCCGGCCAATCGTCGAGTCCCAGCCGTGCTCGGTCATGTCCGGGTAGACGCCGGTCGCGATCTCGCGATCGACGGCACGGATGCCTCGACGCTGACGCCGTTGCGCTCCATGATCGCGACCGCCAGGTCCGCCAGGCCGCGCGTGTTCGATGCCTCCGGGGAGCGCTTCAGTGTGCAGTTGATGAACAGCGCCTGCAAATCGGAGAAGTCCCATCCCGACTCCGCGGCCAGGGTCTCGTGCATCTCGGATCAGCTTCGTCATCGGTCAGCTCCTCGCTCAGATCAGGTCGGGGTCGGTGAGTACTTCGATCAGTGCCGGTCTGTCATGTCCGCTGCGGCAACGAGTGCGTCGTTGAGTTGAGAGGCGATGGTCACCCGGATCCCGAGGGCTCCGCAGATCTCGGCGTACTTGGAGAAGTCCGGGTCATGCAGCGAGGTCTGCCAGACCTCCCAATCGCCGGCCCGCTGCTCCTTGGAGATCTTCCCGAGCTGGCCGTTGTTGAGCATCACATGGGTGATCTTCATCTTGTGCTTGACCGCTGTGAGCAGCTCCGCCATGTACTGGGCGAGCCCCCCGTCGCCTGTGACGGCGAAGATCGGCCGGTCCGGCGCGGCCGCCCAGGCGCCGATCGCCGTGGGTAGCCGAACCGATCGAGCCTAGGTAGCCGGACATCAGCACCGATTGGCCGGGCTTGCATTCGAAGTAGCGCCCGAATGAGTAGGCGTGGTCGCCGACGTCGACGGCGATCACCGCGTCCATGGGCACGTGGCGGCCAAGCGCGGCGAACACGATGGCGGAGTTGACGCCGTGGCCGCGGTCGTCCTCGCGTCCGGCCTTTTCGGTTCGCCAGTCGCCCAGCGCTCCGCCACTCGGGCCGCTGGTCGACGCGGTCGTCCGGCGGTGTCGGGAGGCGCCGGCAGAGGCTGTCGAGGACCACGCCAGATCTCGGACCCAGACCGGCACGTGCCCTAGTGCAAACTGGGTCCATCGCACCTGGATGATCCGCTCGCCCGGATAGATGCCGGGTGCGATGCCCCACGCGCCGAGCCCCCCAGCAGGTCGGCTTCGTTCATGAACCAGCTCGCTCGCGGGCGCGCGGCGTCCGACCCACCACACGCGAGCGGGGCGTCTTGGCGATCTGCCCCTTGGCCTTGAAATGTCGTGATCACCGGTCGACCTGGTTCGCTCGGTGAGCCCACCTGATTGTGGTGGAAGCGGGCGCCGTGCCCGATGATGATCACGGGCCGCTTGGCGGTCCCGATCAGCTCGAGCGCGTCATCGAGCGCCGACTCCGGCGGGCTGATCTCGAGCGGCGTGAGCCGGCCCCCCCCGCGCGCGCTGTCGCCGGCCGGTTGTCGCCGCACCTCGTCGGGAAAGATCAGGTGGGTGGGGCCTCGCTGGAGGATCGCGCGCTTGTATGTGAGCGCTAATTTCTCAGTCCTGTGCGGACGTTTTCCAGCACGGGTTGGGTCCAGCGGGCGACCTTCCCGAACGCGGCTGACAGGCTCCACCTCCTGGAATGCGCCCGGCCCGAGCACCTGGAGCGTCGACCTGCCCAGTCAGCGCCAGCACCGGCGAGCGGTCGACGTTCGCGTCCCCACAGCCCGGTGAGGAGGTTCGTCCGCTCCGGGCCCGGCGATCGTCAGGTACTGTCGCCGGCCGACCGGTGAGCTTGCCGTACGCGGACGCGGCGAACGCGGGCAGCGCCCTCCGTGCCGGATTCCGATGTACGTGAGCTCGCCGGCCTGTTCCTGTCGGCGAGCGCGTCGGCGAGGCCCTAGGTTCGAGTGCCCGACCATCCCGAACACGTGGCGCACGCCCCAGTTGACCATCGTCTGGGCCATCCAGGGGCCACCGCCCGGACACGGCCAGCGGTGCCTCGGGCTCGATGCCGACGTGTGCCTCGTCGCGGACCTCGGTGGGGAACGTCGGCACGCTGTCGCCGAACGGCGAGCCTGCCGTCCAGCGGCCAGTCCATAGCCTGTGCCACGGCAGCGGAGCATGCCCTTCTCGATCTATTCCTCCCCAGAGCGGACCGCCCTGGGGAGGGCTCGATCGAGAGCGGCCTCCTCCGCTGTCCTGGCACGGCTACGACTACTGCCCGCTGACCGGCGACTCGCCGTTCGGCGACTCCGTCCCGACGTACCCGATCGAGGTCCGCGAGGACGGCCTCGACGTCGGCCTCGGCCCGAGGCGCCGCATCGTCCGCACGGTCACCGACGTGATGGCCGAGACCCTGGTCAACTGGGGCGTGCGGCACGTGTTCGGGATGGTCGGCCACTCGAACCTCGGCCTCGCCGACGCGATCCGCCGCCAGGACCAGGCCGGCCGGCTCACGTACATCGAGATCCGCCACGAGGGCGCCGCCGCGTTCGCCGCCTCGGCATACGGCAAGCTCACCGGTCGCCGGCGGCGTGCCTGAGATCGCCGGGCCCGGAGCGACGAACCTCCTGACCGGGCTGTGGGACGCGAACGTCGACCGCTCGCCGGTGCTGGCGCTGACCGGGCAGGTCGACACTCAGGTGCTCGGGCCGGGCGCATTCCAGGAGGTCGACCTGTGGCCGCGTTCGGGAAGGTCGCGCGCTGGACCCAGACCGTGCTCGAGACCTCCAGCACGCCGAGCTGTGACGCTCGCGTGCAAGCACGCGATCCTCGAGCAAGGCGTCCCCCACCTCATCTTCCCGACGAGGTGCAGACGATGCCGGCCGGCGAGCAGCGCCGCCCGGCCCCGAGGGCCGGCTCACGCCGCTCGAGATCAGCCCGCCGGCGGCGGCGCTCGAGACGCGCTCGAGCCGATCGGGACCGCCAAACGGCCGGTGATCATCATCGGGCACGGCGCCCGCTTCACCGCGATCAGGTGATCGCGCTCGCCGAGCGACCGGCGCGCCGGTGATCACGACGTTCAAGGCGAAGGGCAGATCCCCGACGACCATCCGCTCGCGTGCGGAGTCCTCGGCCGCAGCGGCACGCCGGTCGCGAGCTGGTTCATGAACGAGGCCGACCTGCTGATCGTGTTCGGCGCGTCGTTCTCCAACCACACCGGGATCTACCCGGAACCCGATCATCCAGGTCGACCTCGACCCGTTGCAGCTCGGCAAGTTCCACCCGGTCACGGTGCCCGTCTAGGGCGAGATCGGCGTCGTCGCTCGACGCTCTGCCGGCGGCTCGCGACAGCGCGGACGACCGGGTCGATCAGCGCCCCGAGGTCGCCGAGCGCTGGGCGATCTGGCGGACGGAGAAGGCCAGCCGCGAGCCGATGACCGCGGCCACGGCGTCAACTCCGCCCGTGTTCGCCGCCTGCGCCACGCTGCCCGAGGACGCGGTGATCGCCGTCGACGTCGGCAACCACGCCTACTCATTCGGCCGCTACTTCGAATGCAAGCCCGGCCAGTCGGCGCTGATGTTCGGCTACCTCGGCTCGATCGGGTTCGGCTACCCGGCCGCGATCGGGGCGTGGGCTGCCGCGCCGGACCGGCCGATCTTCGCGGTCACCGGCGACGGTGGCTTCGCCCAGTACATGGCGGAGCTCATCACAGCGGTCAAGCACGACATGGACATCACCCAGGTGCTGCTCAACAACGGCCAGCTCGGGAAGATCTCCAAGGAGCAGCGGGCCGGCGATTGGGAGGTCTGGCAGACCTCGCTGCACAACCCCGACTTCTCAAGTACGCCGAGATCTGCGGAGCGCTCGGGATCCGGGTGACCAGCGCCTCTCAGCTCGACGACGCAATCGGTGCCGCAGCCGCACACGACGGACCGGCACTGGTCGAAGTACTCACCGACCCCGACCTGATCTGAGCGAGGAGCTCATCGATGACGAATCTGACCGAGAGGCACGAGACCCTGGCCGCGCAGTCGCAGTGGGACTTCTCCGACCTGCAGCGCGCTGTACATCAACTGCACGCTCAAGCGCTCGCCCGAGGTCTCGAACACGCAGGGCCTCGCCGACCGCTCGATCGCGATCATGGAGCGCAACGGCGTCCGGTCGAGGTGATCCGCGCCGTCGACCACCAGATCGCGACCGGCGTCTACCCGGACATGACCGAGCACGGCTGGGACCGCGACGACTGGCCGGCGATCTTCGAGAAGGTCATGGCCGCCGACATCCTCGTGCTGCTCTCCCCGATCTGGCTCGGCGAGAAGTCCTCGGTCTGCACGCAGGTGATCGAGCGGCTGTACGGCAACAGCCACCTCCTCAACGACGCCGGCCAGTGGGCCTACTACGGGCGCGTCGGCGGCTGCATCATCACCGGCAACGAGGACGGCGCCAAGCACTGCGCGATGAACATCCTCTACTCCCTCCAGCACCTCGGCTACGTGATCCCGCCCCAGGCAGACTCCGCCTGGCTCGGCGAAGCGGGACCCGGCCCGAGCTACCTCGATCCTGGCTCAGGCGGCCCGGACAACGACTTCACCAACCGCAACACGACGTTCCTCGCGTGGAACCTGATGCACATGGCGCGGATGATCAAGGACGCGGGCGGGATCCCCGCGCACGGCAACCAGAAGAGCCTGTGGGACGCCGGCTGCCGCTTCGACTTCGCCAACCCCGATTACCGCTGAGCGTGATCCGACGATGACCGATTACACGATCCGAAAGCTCGATGACGTGCCCGACGGGTTCGGCGGCCAGTATCCCGGCACGATGCGATTCCTGACCGGGGCCCTCGGCAACCGGCGCTTGTGCCCGTAGTCGGCAGCGTCACGACGCGAGCAGTCTGATCGGACATATGACTGGGCTGGAACGGACACATGCCTGGTCTACAATGGACTCATGACGGAGCTTGGCCCTCTTGGCTCGTGAGGTAGGCGTGCATGAACGCACGCTCCGCCGCGCGGTAGCGGAAGGCAGCCTTCGTGCGGCTCGGCCGTCCCCGAGGACGTTGGCCATGTCGTTGTCCGAGCGGGAGTACGTGCGGCGCTCGTGGAAGCTGCTCTCGGCTCTGAGGGCAGCGCTCCGCACCGAGCACAACGTCCGCTTCGCCCTGCTGTTCGGGTCGGTGGCCAGAGGTACCGCGGCCCCCGGAAGCGACGTCGACGTGCTCGTGGCTCTTCGTGATCCAGACCTAGAGCGGGTCGTCGAGCTGAGCGCCAAGCTCACGGCGGCGACCGGACGGCGCGTGGATGTGGTCCGCCTCGAGGATGCAGAGAGCGAACCGTCGTTCCTCGCCGACGTGATCGCCGACGGGCGGGTGCTCGTCGACCGCGAAGGGCTGTGGCCACGACTTCGCGGCCGGGAGCCGAGCCTGCGACGAGCGGGTCGCCAGAGAAACGCGAAGCGCACCGACGCCGCGCTCGCCGGCCTTGACCGCATGCTGGCGCGGTGACGATGCCGGATTCCGACGCCAGGCCGGTGGACACGAAGCGCTGGCGTCTTGCGATCGTCCGCCACCTCGAGGATCTCCCGCGCCAGTACGCAGCCCTGGAGCACGCGATGGCGAGCTTCGGCGAGGACTTCGACCTCCAGCAGTTCAAGGCGGCCTACAACACCTGCCGAGGACATGGACGCCTACAACCGCGTGCAGGCGGTCGAGCGAGCTCTCGGGCGCGTCCAGAACTACGTGGGCGAGCTCGCCGAAGCCGGCGTCAAGCTCGCGGGGCTGCCGAGACCAGCGGACACCCATCGATCGCCGACGGAGATCGCGTTCGAAGCGATGCGCGACGCCAAGGTCATCAGCACGAGCCTCTGCCGGCGCCTGGTCCAGGCCCAGAACGCCAGGACTCGGATCGAGCACAGCTATGTGCAGACGCCGGCCGGTGACGTGCATCGCGCCGCGATCCTCGTGCGGGACACGGCTCGCGACTTCATCGGCTCCTACCGGGACTGGATCGAGCCGTACCTCGCAGAACCGGAGCGCTGACCGGGCGCGAGGAGCCCGGCGTCACCCGAACGCCCGATCGACGGCGTCGGCCTCGTCCCGAACGTGTGGCGACCCGGGCTTCGTCGGCACGACGGGGGCAGTCGACGCTTTTCGCGAGACGCTGGGGTCGGGAGCTCGACCTATCGTGGCGGGGTCACTCAAGGTCGATGGTCATCGTGCCGCCATACCTTGCGGTGGGCAGGATCGCTGTAGGGATGCGGAACACGCGTCCCGGTGAAGCGGGCCAGGGCAGCCGCCGGCGCGCGATCCTCGTGCCACTGGCGCGGATCGTCACGGTGGGCATCAGGATCTGGCGGTGGGGCCACGCGAGCAGTCGGTCGCGGGCTGGCTGCACGCCGGGGATGAGAATGCTGGGCGTGATCCACTTGAGGCCGCTGCCGGCCTCGATCCGCGTCCCGCGGTCGGCCGTGTCGTGCCCGTCCCGCTCGAGATAGCGCAGTACGTGTTTGGCGACCGCCCGGCCGTCGAGCGCGGCGACGTCGGCCGTGTCAACGGGATGGGTGAGGTTGCCGATCGCGAACACGCCCGGGTCGGCTGGCGGCCTGACGGGTATCGACGAGCGGCCCGCGCGTCCCGCGGTGCATCTCGAGTCCGGCGGAGCGCGCCAGCTCGTGATCGGGGATCCAGTCGCCGGTGAACACCACTGTGTCGCAGGCCATGGTGCGGCGGTCGTGGGTGTCAAGGTCCTCGACCTCGACGGCGTTCACTCTTCCGCGACCGATGATCTGCGTGACCCGCGTCCGGGTGGCAACGGGGATCCGGAGGGCGAGCCGGCCGGGAACGGTGAACGCGGCGTAGGCCTCGGGCCGCGGATGGACGCTGGTCATCAATGCGGTCTTGCAGCCGGCGTCGCGGAGGGTCATCGCGGCGGACCAGCTGACGAGCTCGGCTCCGACGATGACCGCGCGAGTCCCGGGGGCGCGGTGCTGGAGATGGACGAGGTTCTGGAGCTGGCCAGTGGTGTAGACGCCGGCCGGGCGGTCTCCCGGGATCAGGCGGGCCGTCCGAGGTCGCTCTCGGGCTCCGGTGGCGAGGATGATCACGCGAGCCTCGATGTGCGTCCGTCCGCGGGGACTGGTGATCTCCACGGTGTGATCGTCGAGCCAACCGGTGACCATTGTCTCGGTGTGGATTTCGGCGCCCGCCCCGAGGGCCTGCTGGGTGAGTCGGCGCGCGTAGGCGGGACCCGACATGAAACGGTGCATGTCGCGGATGCCGTAGCCGAGGTGGTCGCTGTGTCGGGGGATCCCGCCGGCTGCGCGTTCGCGTTCGAGGACGAGGACTTGGCCGGGTCTGCGGGGTGCGAGGCTCGCGGCTGCTGACAGGCCGGCAGGTCCGCCACCGACGATGAGCACGTCGGTGGACCGGCGAGACGTCGCACTCATCGTGCCTGCTGTCGCTCGCTCGTGGGGAGAGTTCGCCGGGCGTGCGCTTCCACGAGGGCGTCGATCTGCGCTCCGCAGAAGAAGCCCTGGCAGCGTCCGTTCATCGCCCGGGTCCGGCGGCGCAGGCCGTTGAGGTCCCGCGGCGGGATGGCGGAGTCGAATGCGTCGCGGATCTCCCCGGCGGTGACGCGTTCGCAAAAGCAGATGATGCGACCGTATTCAGGGTCGGCGGCGATCCGGTCAGGCTGCTGATAGGGGCGGGGGAACCTCTCGCCGATGTTCGGCATTCGGGGCGGATCCGGGAGATCGTCGCGCGCGACGAGCGGGAGGATCCCGGCTCCGGTGAGCTGCTCGCGGACGTATTCGCCGATCGCCATCGCGGCGGTGAGCCCGGTCGAGCGGATGCCGGCCACGAGGACGTAGCGCTGGTCTGGCTCGAGCTCGATGAGATAGTCGTTGCGGTCGATCGTGGCCCGCAACCCGGCGTAGGAAGCGGTGACCTCTTCGTTGAGCAGCGGCGGCATGAGCCGCCGGCCCTTTTCCAGCAGGAACGTCGAAGCCCGACCTCGGAGGTGCCGGTGGCGCCCTTGTCGGTAGAGATCCTCAGCGGTCGGCCCGAGCATGACGTTGCCGTAGATGGTCGGGCTGATGAGAACGCCCTTGCCGATCTGACTGGGTACCGCGAGCACGATCGCGGTTGACCAGCGGCGCGCGCGAGCTTGTCGAAGACGAGCAGCTCTCCGCGGCGCGGCGTCACCGTGAAGCGGTGTGTCCGAACAGGCTGTCGACGTTATCCGCGCCGAGCCCGGCGGCGTTGACGACCAGGCTCGCGGACACCGCTCCGCCGGCGTGTGCAGGACGGTCTGCTCAGCTCCGACCTCGGCGCCGACGACGCGGTGCTCCGAGCAGCAGGTCAACGCCGCGCAGCTGCGCTTCGGTGGCGAGTGCCAGCGTGGCTGTCCAGGTGCAGATGATCGACTCGTCGGGAACAGTCAGAGCCGCCGAGCGCTCCCTCGCCGAGATCCGGGAGGTCGCCGTAGACACTGTCGGCGTCGACGATCTTGGCAGTTGTCGTACCCGTTCTGCTCGGCCTTGTCCTTGAGCGCGGGGAGCGCGTCCAGCCTCGTCCTTCGCCCAAGCCACCAGCAGCGCGCCGGTTCGCTCCACCGGGATGCCCGTCACCTTCGCGTACTCGCCCAACAGCTGATGGCCTCGGCGGACCAGCCGGCTCTCGAGCGTGCCGGGCGTTGCGTCATATCCGCTGTGAAGCAACGCGGTGTTGGCCTTGCTGGTGGCGTCACCGACGTCGCCTCGCGCTTCGAGCAGCGCGACGGAGAGCCGGAATCCGCCGAGCTCGCGCGCGATGGCGGCGCCGACGATTCCGGCGCCGATGACCGCCACGTCGTAGCGCGGCGGTCCGCGCTCAGAGCTTTCTGGCGGCTGGGTCACACGGTCTGACGCTGGCCCGGGAGGTTGGCGGTGGCCGCGGCGCGCCAGCGTGTCGCGAAACTCAGCGGCCTGGTCGGCGGTCCATCCCGGCTCATAGGTCACGCCCGACCGTTCGCTTGGGATCGCCTCCGTCAGGACGAGCTCTGGGTCCGCGCCAAGCCGCCCGAGCGCCGCGGCGCCGAGCGCTGTGGCGTGGGCCGACGGGATAGAGCCTCGATGGCAGCTGCGTGAGATCGGCGACCGCCTGCATCAGAGCGCGGAACGCGTGAGCCCGCCGTCGACCCGCAACGAGCTCAGCGGCTTGCCAGATCGGTGCGACCACGGCGGTCAGACTCGGCGACCTGCGCGGCGATCCCCTGGACGACCGCGCGGACGAGGTGCTCGGGCCGCGTCGCCGAGCGTCATGCCGGTGAAGGTCGCGGTGGCGTCAGGTCGCCACCAGGGCGCCGCCAGCCCGGCGAGCGCCGAGCACGCACACGACGCCCTCCGGCGTCCGGCGACGGCGAGCCTGTCGAGGTCCTCGGCCGTGCCGATGAAGCCCAGGTCGACGAGCCACCGCACGGCCGACGCCGCGGTGTAGACCTGAGCCGTCGAGGCAGTACGTGGTCTGCGCCGCGCAGTCGCCAGGCCACGGAGGTGGTCGAGCCCGCCGCCGAGCGCACGCGCGGCCGCCGGTGTTGGCCAGCAGGAACGCGCCGGTGCCGAAGGTGCACTTCGCCGCGCCCGGCTCGCAGGCAGCCCTGGCGAGCAGCGCCGCCGGCTGGTCGACGATCAGGCCGCCGACGGCGATCGGCTCCCCGAAGGCGGTCGTGGTACCGACGATGCTCGTCACAGCCGACGATCGGGGTAGCGGCTCGTCCTGCGAGCCCGAACAGCTCGAGCAGCTCCTGGTCCCACTGACGCGGTCGATGTCGAGCAGCAGCGAGCGGCTCGCCGTCGACGCATCGGTGACGAACTCGCCGGACAGTCGGTGGATGCAGCCAGAGTCCGTCGTGGTGACGACCCCGTCGCGGGTGACGTTGCGCCGCAGCCAAGCCATCTTCGGCGCCGAGAAGTAGGGGTCGAGGACCAGTCCGGTGCGCTGCGCGACCAACATGTCGCGTGCTCGGCGAGCTCGGCGCAGCACCGTCGCGGCGCGGCGGTCCTGCCACACGATCGCCGGGACAGCGGCGGCCGCTGTCGGGATCCCACGCCAGGACCGTCTCGCCCTGGTTGGCCAAGCGCGACCACGTCGACCGGACGCCGGCTCTGCGCGAGCGCCTGACGACCCGCCGTCAGCACCGACTCGAGCAGCGCGCCGCGGATCCTGCTCAACGCCGCCGTCGGGCAGATACGTCCGGGTACGAGCGGCGACCTCGGCTTCGCGCGATGACACCGTCGCCGGGATCGACGACGACGGCCTTGGTTCCCGACGTGCCCTGGTCGATGGCGAGGACGCCATCGCCGCTCACGCGCAGCTCGCTGGGCGACGGCGCTGCTCGGACAGTCTCGCGCGTCGATCGATTGCGTCTCCGGCATGGCCAGGCCCTCCCGGCCGTGCCTGAGCGAGCAGATATGCTGAAATAGATGAGCCCGATAGCGGCCATCAGGAGGATGTAGAGCCAGGGATCCTTGAACGAGCTGTCGCGGAAGATCGACATCTCGAGGAGGAGCCAGATGAGCGCGAGCATGACGACGGGAGTCTCTCACCGCTTGAGGTCAAACCCATGCGACTCAGGTAGCCGCTGTCGCCTGACCGCGAGCGTCCGTCCTCAGTTAGGTTTGCGGTTGGGTGTAGTCGGTGGCCCGGAAGCAGCCATGGATGTGGTCGTTGACCACGCCGACGTTCTGCATGAACGCGTAGACGCTCGTGGGCCCGACGAAGTGGTAGCCCTGTGCCTTCAGCTGCTTGGCGAACGCTTCCGCCTGCGGTGTCGACGCGGGGAGGTCCGCGACCGAGCGCGGCGCTCGCTTACGGGTGACCTCGTATGACTTGGCGAGCTCGGCAAGCTCGGCGATGCGGATCTCATCGCGCGCGCGTTGTCGACGGTGGCCTGGATCTTGGCGCGGTTCCGGATGATCGAAGGGTCCTGCACCAGCCGGTCGACGTCACGCTCCGTCATCGCGGCGACCCGCGCAACATCGAAGTCATGGAAGGCCCTGCGGAACGCATCCCGCTTGCCGAACACGATCGACCAGCTGAGCCCGGCCTCGAACACGCCCAGGGTGAGCGCCTCGAACATGGCCGACTCGTCGTAGGTGCGCGTACCCCAGACCTCGTCGTGGTAGCGGACGGACGGGGTATCACCGGCTCCGGTCCAGGGACAGCGCGGCCTGCCGTCGTAACCGATGATCACGTCGTTGCCCATCCGGTCCTCCAGCACCGAGTATTCAAAGATCAGTGCTTGTTACTGCGGGGCGGTGATGGAGTACCCGTCCGCTTGGAGGCGCTCGCGGGGCGCTCCAGCTCGACCCGTCTGCCCACGCGTCGTGCACGAGGACGATGTTCGGCAACTCACTCACGTTGAGACCCTCCCCTCAGTGCGGCTTCCCGCTCAGCCCGCGATCGTGACCCGGACGCCCTGTCTTGTCTTGAGTCAGGTGACTGATTGATCAGCCGACGGCGCTGGCGGGCAACGCGCGCGAAGCTGCCTTCGGGAGGTAGTTCCGAGCGTGGGTGTTCGATACGCCGCCCGCCCCAAGCGCCAGCGACGCGCCCCCTGACCTGCAGTTCCTCACAGTTCCGAGCTCGATGCGTGCGTTTTCTGTGAGCCTGGGTATCTAACGGCCCTATTTTTCCCCGTTGGATACCCAGGCCATTGGGCCTTCCGCCGGCGGGTGAAGTGACGCCGTCACACCGTTTAGTGGTTAATATTGCTTAGGGCGGATCACGACTATTTTGCCATCAGAGCTAGCCTGCCGGCGATGGGCACACGTCCGATGCGGACTCACCGCGTTCATGACCAAGGATGTGCGCTCATCCCCGGCGAGCCAGTCACCCGACCCAACGTTCGACACCTCGGGCGGGAGCGACAACCGCTGCGCCATCAGACCACCGCTCGCTCCCGTCCTATGCCGTGCCGACCGATCGCTCGAGGACGGTCCGCGGGTGCGACGAGGCGGATCCGCGGGTAGATACGCCGGCATGCCGGACCAGACGGCAGATCAGTCGCAGGTCGCGGGCCGGGACATTATTCGCGTCGTGATCGCCGACGACCATGCCGTCGTACGCCGCGGCCTCCGCCAGCTGCTCGAGGCCGAGGGCGACTTCGAGGTGGTCGCGGAGGCGGCCGACATCGACAGCGCTCGACGCTATGTACGCGGTCACAAACCTACGGTGCTCGTGCTCGATCTGAACATGCCGGGTGGATCGAGCATGGACGCCCTGCCGGCCATCCGGGCTCAAGACACCCGACACCCACGTCGTCGTGCTGACGATGGAGGACGAGCCGGCATTTGCTCGCCGTGCGTTCAGGGCCGGGGTGCTGGCCTATGTCCTCAAGGACGCCGCCGATGCCGATCTGGTCTACGCGGTCAGGCGCGCGGCCGCGGGTCAGTCCTACGTCAACCCGCGGCTCGGGCAGCTCGCGGCTGAGCCACCGGCCGGACGCCCGGACGAGCTGTCCGGGCGCGAGCTTGACGTCTTGCGAATGATCGCCCTCGGTCATACCAACGCCGAGATCGCCGCGCAGCTGTACCTGTCCGTGCGAACGGTCGAGACCCACCGATCGAACATCCAACGCAAGCTTCGACTTCGATCGCGGGCCGACCTGGCGCGATACGCGCTCGAACACGGCCTGGTCGCCCTGTAACCCGCAGGTAGGCCTATGTCGGCACAGGATCCCCGTCAGAACGCACGGTCGGTGGGCGCACTGGCATTCGTGGTCGGTGAGCGCACTGGCAGTCGCGCCTGGACAACGGTTCCGTCCGAACCTGACCGCAGCTCGACCCGTCCGCCGGCAAGGTGCGCCCGCTCCCGCATGCCGGTCAGACCGTACCCCGACATCCCGGCCTTGGTGTCGAACCCAACGCCGTCGTCACGTACCTCGAGCGTCACCGCCTGCTCATCGACGTGCAGGTCGATATGGACGGTCGAAGCCCGCGCGTGCTTCGCGATGTTGGTCAACGCCTCCTGGAGGACTCTGTAGACGACCGTCTCGACCTCCGGATCTAGCGCGGCCGATTGACCGGGCAATGACAGGGCGTCCACGATCTCCAGTCCGGCGGCGCGGCGACGGTTGAGCAGCGCCTCGATCGCCGGTCGCAATCCCAGATCGTCGACGGACGAGGGCCGCAGGTCATTGATGAGCGCACGGAGGTTGCTCGTTTCGAGGTCGATGTCCATGATCGCCTGGCGGATTGCGTCTGCGTAGCTCGCCGGATCGCCGCGCCGTAGCGCAGAACTAAAGCAGTACACGAACGCCTCCGAGTGCCTGCAGGGTCTGATCGTGCAGCTCCCTGGCCCAACGGCCGCGTTCTGTGTCCGCGGCCGTGATCGTGGCGCGCCTGCGCTCGGTCTCGGCACTGCGATGGATCGTGACCGCATTTGCCGCTGCGGAGGCAAAGGTCCGCAGCAGCCGCTCGTGTTCGATCTCGAACGGGGTGCGCGTCTCGCTCCGGTCAAACGCGGCGAGCATCCCGACCGACGCGCCCCGATGGACCATCGGGGCCAGCAGGGCCGTGCCGAACTCCGGCACGCCGATCCGGGCGGAAGCGATCCGGACCGGCATGGACACGTCGACGATTCGGGGCAGGCTGGCCTGCCTCGAGGACGTCTCCGAACATCGTGCCGGCGATCGGTACGCGGCCGCCCGCCGTCTCGTCGACATGTCCAGCGCTGGCGGCCACAGCCAGCTCGTCGTTCTTGCGCAACATGATCAGTACGGTGCGTGCCCCGACTAGTGCCTGCGCGCGCTTGACGATGAAATCCAGCACCTGGCCGAGCTCGCTCAGGTCGGCGATCGCATTGGTGATGTCCTGCATCTGCCCGGAGTTCGAGGACGGCTCGTTCGGTCTCCTCGCACCGCCGTTCGCTGGTCTCGTACAACGCAGCGTTCTCAATCGCCGTCGCGGCCCATTGGGCGAGAATGACGGCCGCTTCCTGCTCGGCCGCGGTCAGCTCGGCGCCGTCCGCCTTCCCCGAGAGGCAGAGGTTTCCCCAGATCTCGCCTCGGATGGCAATCGGCACCCGCACACCGCTCGTCGTCTCCGCGGAGACCTCCGGGATGCCATGAGCGTCGGGGTGGTCATCGAGCCACTCGCTGTCCAGCACCTCGAGCGTGACGGACCGGGCGGCGGTGAGGGCTTGGACCTCGTCGAGGAGGGCCCGTAGAACGTTCCCCGGATCCCGCTTGGACAGCAGTGTCCGGCCTACCTCGAGCAGGCGCTCGCGCAGCTCGTCGTTGGCTGGAAGCCTCAATGCACGTGCGCCGTCCATTTGAGTCCTCCCCGGTCGGTGCAACATAACGCGCAGACGGCCAAGTGGCGGGAGTTCTCGAGTGCTCGCGGGTGTAGCCCGTCCGCTGCTCCGCGGCGCGGTTCCACGCGGCGACGGTGCCGGCCGGATCAGAGAAGCGTGAGTCACGCCGCGCGAGGATAAGTCGGAAGGTGCGGCCGGTACGATCGCCGCGCGGTGCGCCGGGCCCTTGCCATCTATGCCGTCGCGGCCGTCGTCCTGCTCGGGCTGGGAACCGGGGTGCTGGGGCATCCGGAGACCCGGACCGTGGGGGTGGAGCAGTTCGACTTCAGCCAGTTCGTGTGGTACCTGGCCTGGTGGCCCCGGGCGGTGCTCGGCGGCCACAACCCGCTGGTGACGACATTCCTGTTCGCCCCGGACGGTTACAACCTGACGTGGGCGACGAGCGTCCCGGCGCTGGCGGCCGTGTCCTCGCCGCTGACGCTGCTCGCCGACCCCGTAGTGGCGTTCAACGTGCTCGCGCTGGCCGGGCCGGTCGTGGCCGCCACCGCGGCGTTCGCGCTCTGCCGCCACCTGACCGCCGCCGGCGATCACCGGAGAGGCGAGGACGCCCCGGCGATCGCGGGAGGGTTCGTGTTCGGGTTCTCCCCGTTCGTGATGGCCAACGAGCAGGCATCGGCGCTGAACCTGATCTACGTCGCGCTCATCCCGGCCGCGATCCTGCTCGTCCTCCGCCGGCTCGAGCACGGGCTGACCACGCGCCGGTTCGTCGGCCTGGTCGCGGTCCTCGCGGCCGTCCAGTTCCTGGTCTTCCCCGAGATCCTCGCGACCGCCGCCGTGCTCGGGGCCGCAGCCCTGATCGGCGCCTCCGTGCTCCTCAGAGACCGCCGTGAAGAGCTGATCGCACTCACCCGCGAGTTGCTGCTCGGTGGGGCGATCGGCGCTGTCATCGTCAGTCCGTGGCTGTACGAGATGTTCGCCCGCCCGCATCTCACGCCGGCGTTCGGCCACGCCACCGGCTACTCGAGCGACCTGGTGAGCTTTGTCGTCCCCTCGCCGCTGCAATTGCTCGGCGGGAGCACGTTCACCTCGCTGAGCGGGCGCCTCTCCGGCGGTCCGCTGCCCGGCCAGCACGGATTTGCCTATCTCGGCCTGCCGCTGCTGGCGATCGTCGCCCTCGCCGTCTTTCCCGGGCTCAGACACCGCACACGGGACCGGCGACTGCGTCTCATCGTCGCATGCACAGCGCTCGCCGCCATTGCCTCGATCGGCCCCAGCCTGCAGCTCGCGGGCCACCACATCCTCCCGTTCCCGTGGGCGCTCGCCGGTCACGTGCCGCTGCTGCGCTACGCGGTTCCGGACCGGTTCGCCGCCTATACCGCGCTGGGCGCCGGGGTCACCCTCGCGATCTGGGTCGCCCAGCGGCCGACGGCGGCCCGGTGGGCGCTCGCCGGCGCCGCGATCGTCGTGCTGCTGCCGAATCCGAGCCGCTTCGGCGAGCGGCTGACCGAGCCGGCCGCCTACCGCGACGGGCGGATCGCGCACGTCCTGCATGCCGGCGACGCGGTGTTCGCGCTCCCGCCGTACGGCGAGACGATGCGCTGGCAGGCGGAGACGGGGATGGCCTATCGGCTGGCCGGCGGCTACACGGGCGCGTTCCCCGAGGACTACCTGCAGCTGTACTGCAGGCTCGGCGACCCGCGGACGAGACCGGCCGTCGTCGCGCGGTTCCTGCGCGACCACCGGGTGACCGCCGTGCTCGTCGCATCCAGCCAGCAGGAGGAGCTCACGCGCCTCGGCATCCGGCCCACGATCGTGACCCGGGTCGGCGACCAGGTCGTGGCCCGCCTCGCTCCGCCGCCCGGCCCCGCACCGCCCTCACCGCTGGCGACGCACGGTGGCTCGTACGCCGACTGTGCGAGGCTCATCGCGCTGCCGTGAGCGCTCATACTGCGCCCGATGGCCGTGCCACGACGGGCTCCCGACCGGACGTACACCCTGTACGCGTTCGACCTCGACGGCACGATCTACCTCGGGGACGAGCTGCTGCCCGGCGCGCGGGAGCTGATCGAGGGGCTGCGCGCCCGCGGGTCCGCCGTGCGGTTTCTGACGAACAACCCGACTCGCGACCCCGATGCGTACGCCGAGAAGCTCGCCGGGCTCGGCGTCCCGACGGAGCGTGGCGAGATCGTCTCGAGCCTTGTCACCACGATCGGGTGGCTGAGCGAGCACGCTCCCGAGGCGGTCGTGTTCCCGATCGGCGAGGCGCCGCTCGAGCGCGCGCTGACAGAAGCCGGGTTCCGCCTGTCCCGAGACCCGGCCGAGATCGACGTCGTGATCGCCAGCTTCGACCGCGGGTTCGCCTACGAGAAGCTCCAGATCGCTTTCGATGCGCTGTGGTTTCAGCGCCGCGCGCGGCTGATCGCCACCAACCCTGACCGCTTCTGCCCCGTCCCCGGCGGCCGGGGCGAGCCCGACTGCGCCGCGATCGTGGCGGCGATCGAGGCCTGCACCGGCGTGCGCTGCGAGGCGAACCTGGGTAAGCCAAATCCAGCGATGCTCGACGCCGCGCTCGCAGGAATCGACGCCGACCCCGCGGACTGCATCATGGTCGGCGACCGGCTCGGCACCGACATCCGGATGGGCCTCGACGCCGGGATGGCCACCGCCGTCGTCCTCACGGGCGAGACCACCGCGCAGGACGTCGCAGACCTCCCGGAGACGGACCGGCCCGACTACGTGCTCGAGCGGATCGACGAGCTCCTCCCGCGATGAGCGAGGACCGCCTCAGAGACGCCCTGCGCACGGCCGGCGGCGACACCGCCGAGGTCGTGATCGGGCGCGACGTCCTGGGCACGGCGGCCGACGTGTTCGCCGCCGCGTTCGGCGACCGTGCCGCCGTGGTCGTCGCGGACGAGATCACGTTCGCGGTCGCGGGCCGGGCCGTCCACGACGCCCTGCTCTCCACCGGCCGCCAACCGGAGGAGCCGTTCGTGTTCCCAGGCTCCCCGGTGCTGTACGCGGACTACGGGAACGTGCGGACGCTCGCACGCCGGCTCGGCGAGACCGATGCGATCCCGGTAGCGGTCGGGGCCGGAACCATCAACGACATCGCCAAGCGCGCCGCCTCAGAGCGCGAGCGCCAGTACCTCAGCGTCGCCACGGCTGCTTCAGTCGACGGCTACGCCGCGTTCGGCGCGGCCGTTACCAAGGACGGCTTCAAGCAGACGATGAGCTGCCCAGCGCCGCGGGCAGTGCTCGCCGACCTTGAGATCCTCGGCTCGGCGCCGCCGGAGATGACCGCGGCGGGGTATGCCGACCTGCAGGCGAAGGTCACCTCGGGCGCCGACTGGATCGTGGCCGACGCGCTCGAGGTGGAGGCGATCGACCCGACCGCGTGGTCGCTCGTCCAGGACCGCCTGCGGGAGGCGACCGCCCGCCCGGCCGAGCTCGCCGCCGGCGATCCGGGGGCGCTCGGGGAACTGACCGAGGGGCTGATCATGGCCGGCCTGGCGATGCAGGTGGCCGGCTCGTCGCGGCCGGCGTCCGGAGCGGAGCACCAGTTCAGTCACCTGTGGGAGATGGAGGGCCTCGGCCAGCACCCGGACGACGGCCGGGCGCCGCTCTCGCACGGGTACAAGGTCGGGCTCGGGACGATCGCAATCGCCGCCCTGTACGAGCGCATGCTGGCGCGCGACCTGACCGACCTCGACATCGCGGGGATCCTGTCCTCGTGGCCGAACTGGGGCGAGGTCGAACGGCGGATCCGGGCGGCTCACGACGCGGGTGGCCTCGGGGACGCGGCCGTCGAGCAGTCTCGTCCGAAGTACGTCGACCGCGACGCGCTCGCTCAACGCCTGCGCCTGCTGGTTGAGCGCTGGCCCGAGCTGCGCGAGCGTCTGCGGAGGCAGTTGCTCCCCGCCGCAGATCTGCGCGCCCGGCTGCGCAGCCTCGGCTGCCCGACGACTCCCGAGGAGATCGGGCTCACGCCCGGAGCCCTCCGGGCGACCTACCGGCGCGCCCAGATGATCCGCCCGCGCTACACGGTGCTCGACCTCGCCATCGAGACCGGCCTGCTTGACGTGTGCGTCGACGAGCTGTTCGCGCCGGGCGGGTTCTGGACGACTGCGGTATAACGAAGCACAGGGTGGCCGATCACTCCAACCACGGGAAGGGCAAGCGCTCGGGCAAGGCGGTGCCGCGCGAGCACACGGACAAGCAGCACCCGGACAAGCAGCGCACGAAGAAGCTGACCGGGCGCCGGTACGAGAAGGAGCTGCAGAAGCTGCAGGAGGAGCTGGTCAAGCTCCAGTACTGGGTCAAGGAGAACGGCCTCAAGGTGGCGATCATCTTCGAGGGGCGGGACGCGGCCGGAAAGGGCGGGGTCATCAAGCGGATCGTCGAGCGGACGAACCCGCGGGTGATCCGGGTCGTGGCACTGGGGATCCCGTCCGAGCGGGAGCGCAGCCAGTGGTACTTCCAGCGGTGGGCCGCGCACCTGCCGGCGGCCGGGGAGGTCGTGCTGTTCGACCGCAGCTGGTACACGCGGGCGCTGACCGAGCACGTGATGGGGTTCTGCACCGAGGGCGAATACCAGGAGTTCCTGCGGTCGTGCCCGCAGTTCGAGCGGATGCTGGCCCGGTCGGGGATCTCGCTGCTGAAGTACTGGTTCTCGATCTCCGACGAGGAGCAGGAGCGCCGCTTCCAGGCCCGGGCGTCGGACCCGAGGCGGCGCTGGAAGCTCAGCCCGATGGACATCGAATCGCGCGACCGGTGGATCGACTTCTCGCGGGCCAAGGACACGCTGTTCGAGTACACCGACCTCAAGAGCAGCCCGTGGTACGTCGTCGACGCCGACGACAAGAAGCGCGCCCGGCTCAACTGCATCAGCCACCTCCTCTCGAGCATCGACTACCGCGACGCGCTGCCGCCGGTCATGGAGCTGCCGCCACGCGCCCAGCAGGGCGGCTATCTGCGGCCGCCGATCGACTCGCAGACGTTCGTCCCCGAGCGGTACTGAAGCTTTTCCGGGCGGTCCCGCGCCGCGGATACGATCGCGCCACATGCGTCGGGGTGCGGCCGTGCTGGCGAGGGTGCTCGACAACGGCCGGCTCCGGAGGGTGGCGCTCGCCTTCTCCGGGTTCTCGCTGGCCGAGTACGGGGTGTGGACGGCGATCCTCGTCTACGCGTACGACCGCGGCGGCACGACGGCGGCCGGGCTGATCGCGGTCCTGCAGCTGGCCCCGGCAGCGCTGGTGGCCCCGTTCGCGGCAGCCGTGGCCGACCGCCGCGGTGGCGCGTTCGGTCTGTTCGCCGGGTACGTCCTGCAGGCGATCACGATGGCCATCGTCGCGGCGGCGATGCTGGCCGGTGGGCCGCCGGTGCTGACCTACGCCGCCGCCGTCCTCGCGGCGGCGGCGGTCACGCTCACCCGGCCCTCGCAGGCCAAGCTGCTGGCCTCGCTCGTCGACCAACCCGACGAGCTGACGGCGGCCACCGCCGTGTCCGGCTGGGTCGAGAGCTCGAGCGCACTCGGCGGCCCGGCCCTGGCCGGAGTGCTGATCGCGATCGACGGCCCCGGCATCACGTTCGGGGTGTTCGCGCTCGTCGTCGCGGGGGCGGCGCTGCTCGTGGCGCCGCTGGTCGGGACCCGCGACGTGGCCACTGGCGGGGGAGAGGACGGCGAGCAGGACAGCGTGCTGGCCGGCCTGCGGATTCTGCGCCGCGAGCGGGCGACGCGCGCGGTCGTGTTCGTGATCGCCGTCGAGCACGTGGTGATCGGCGCACTCGATGTGCTCGTCGTCGTGCTGGCGATCTCGGTCCTCGGCCTCGGCTCGCCGGCGGCCGGCTACCTGAACGCCGCGTTCGGGCTCGGCGCCACCATCGGCGGGCTGGCGGCCGTGGGCCTGATCGGAGCGCGGTCGCTCGCGGTCCCGCTCGTCACCGCCGCGCTCGTCTGGGGGGTGGCGTTCGCCGTGCTCGGGGCGCTGATGGCCACGGCCGCGACCTTCGGTCTGCTCGCCGTGGCCGGGCTGTGCCAGGCGATCGTCGACATCGCCGGCCGCGCGCTGCTGGCCCGGGTGACCCCGCTCGACGTGCTCGGGCGCGTGTTCGGCGTCCTCGAGGGGTTGGCGATGGCCGGCCTGGCGCTGGGATCGCTGCTCGTCCCCGTGCTGGTGTCGGCCGGCGGGATCAGACTCGCGCTGATCGGGATCGCCGTGCTGCTCGCCGTCTCGGTGCTGCTCCCGGCGACACGGCTACGTGCGCTCGACCGGTTCGTCCCGCCGGCCACCGGCATCCGGCTCGTGCGGGGGTACGCCCTGTTCGCGGCGCTGCCGGCGCCGGTGATCGAGGGCCTCGCCCAGGCGCTCGAGCCGCTGCCGGTGCGCCCGGGCCAGGTGGTGATCACGGAGGGCGAGGTCGGAGATCGCTTCTACCTGATCGCCGATGGCGAGTTCGACATCACGATCATGGGCGAACGGCTCGACACCCGTCTGCCGGGCGACGGCTTCGGCGAGATCGCGCTGATGCGCGACGTGCTTCGCACCGCGACGGTCACGGCCCGCACCCCCGGTCTCCTGTACGCGCTCGACCGCCGCCCGTTCCTCGACGCGCTGCGTTCGCGGATCTGAGGGCGGGCGGAAATGTCACGATACGCGCCCGTGGAGTGGATCGAGATCGAGACCCCACGCGGTCTCGCGCGCGCCCACGTGCAGCTCGCGGCCGAGCCGCGCGGCGCGCTCGTGATCGGCCACGGCGCCGGGGGCGGAGTGAGCGCTCCCGACATCACGGCCGCCGCCACGGCCGCCGCGCGCGAACAGGTGAGCGTGGCGCTCGTCGAGCAGCCATATCGCGTCGCCGGCCGTCGCTCTCCCGCCCCGGCGCCGCAGCTCGACGAGGCGTGGCTGGCCGTGATCGAGCGTCTCCGCGCGGACGAGCTCGCCGGGCTCGCCGTTGATCGCGGCCGGCCGCTCGATCGGCGCCCGCGTCGCCTGCCGGACCGCCTCAGCCGCCGGCGCGGTCGGTGTGGTGTGCCTGGCCTTTCCGCTGCACCCGCCCGGGCGCGCCGCCGATCCGTCCAAGAGCCGGCTGCCCGAGCTCGATCAGGTGAGCGTCCCGACGCTCGTCGTGCAGGGCGCGAGCGATCCGTTCGGGATGCCTCCCGCCGCGGCGCAGCGGACGGTGGTGGTCGCTGCCCGGCGACCACAGCCTCCGCAAGGATCTGACGGGAGTCGAAGCCGCCGTCGGCGACTGGCTCAGCCGGCTTCTGCCGCGCTGAGCAGCTCGGCGGCCACCGCCCGCGAGCCGGCCGCGCCCATTGTGATCGTGTAGTGGTTGACGCCGGCCACTTCGACCATCCTCCGGCGCTCCGGGTCCTCGGCCACCCAGTCGGCGACGAGCCCCGCCGGCTGCATCGGCTGGGGCTGGTCGAGCAGGCCGCGCTCGGCGCACAGCAGCACCGCCGGGAGCGCCAGCCGGTGGGCCGCCGCCCCCATCTCGAACAGCTCCGCGGCGTCGCCGCGAACCGCCGGCTCAGCGACCGAGGAGCGCTGCTCGGGCGGCTCGCCGGTCAGGTCGTGCGCGGCGTACGCGGCGAGATCGTCATCGTCGACGTCGTCGTCGGCTGAACGCGGGGTGGGCGCGCCACCAGGCGAGGTATTCCTCGAGCGAGCGCGAACGTCAGCCTCAGCCGGGCCAGGGCCGGGCCGAGGAACGCGTCGGCGAACTCCTGTGGGTCGACACCCTCGCCGGCACTGGGGATCGTCAGCCCGCCGTCGACGAGCACGGCCGCGCGGACGCGGTCCGGATGGTCGGCCGCCAGCCGGGCGACGATGTAGCCGCCGAGCGAGTGCCCGGCGAACACGGCGCGCTCGGCGCCGAGTTGGTCGAGCAGCGCCCGCAGGTCGTCGGCGTGAGCGGCCATCCCGAACGGCGGCGGCAGCGCGTTCGATGCGCCGCGGCCGCGGAGGTCGGGCGCCACCACCCGGACCCGCCCGGCGAGCTCTCGAGCGACGGCCAGCCAGGCATGGCTGTTGGCGGTGATCCCGTGCACGGCGACGACGAGCGGCAGCGCGCCGCCGCCGGACGGGCTCAGCTCGTACGCCGCCAGCCGAGCCGCCGGCGACGTCGACGTCGAACCTACGCGCTTTGGGGCTCACGGCGCCATGGTCGCGCGTAGGCCAGCCAGGCGACGCTGATGGCGAGCAGCGTCGCGCACAGCGTCCAGCCGAGGGCCTGGGTGCTCATCCCCGACGTACTTGAGGCCCGGAGGCGAAGATCACGAACGCGATGGCAGGCCGCACGAACCGGTCGGGCACGGTCGAGGACAGCAGCGAGCCGACGAGCACGGCGGGGACGCTGCCGATGATCAGCGAGCCCGTGATCCCGAATCTGCACGTGCCCGAAGATGAGTGCGCCGAGCGCGGCCGCGAGGGTCAGCGGGACCGCCTGGGTGAGGTCGGTCCCGACGAGCTGGTTGGCGCCGAGCATGGGATACAGGAACAGCATCAGGACGATCATCAGCGAGCCGGATCCGACCGAGGTGAGTCCGACCATGACCCCGCCGACGACGCCGATCAGGATCGTCGGGAGCGGCCGCGGCACGACCTCGGAGATCGTCGCGAGCCGCTTCTGGCCGGTCGCCCGGTCGAGCACGAACCGGAGCACCATCGCGGCTGGCGCCGACGAGCAGCGCGATCCCGAGGATCTTCTCGACGTTCGTCTGCGCCGATTTGGCGTTGCCGATCACGTGCAGCAGGTAGGCGCCCAGGAAGGCGGAGGGCACCGAGCCGATCACCATCAGCTTGACCAGGCGGAGGTTGACGGTGCCGGCCCGGAGGTGGACGGCGGCTCCGATCGGCCGCATCACGAATGCGGCCACGAGGTCGCTCGAGATCGCCGTGGACGGCTTGACTCCGAACAGCAGGATCAGCATCGGCGTCATCAGCGCCCCTCCGCCCGCGCCGGTCATCCCGACCAGCAGCCCGACGATGGCGCTTCCCAGCACGATGTACGGATCGATATGCAATCGGTGCTCGCCTTTGAATCGACGCGGGAGGCTAGCCGATCGCCGTCACCCGAGGCGGAGCAACTCCCCTGGCGGTTCGCCCGCCAGCAGCCACCCGTCGTCGCCGAACACGACGAGTCCGCGGCGGCTGAGATCCGACAGAGCGCTCGTCACGGTCGGCCTGCGGGCGGCGACGAGATCGGCCAGCACGGCGTGGGTGAGGCGCACTGGGAGCAGCGTCCCGTCGCTGCGAACCCGGCCCCAACGGGCGGCCAGATGCCACAGGAGCATGTGCAGCCGGACGTCGACCCGGGCCTGGTGGACGATCGCCATGTTGATCGCCATATATCGCGTGCGCTGGATCGCCCGGGCCACCAGGCGGCCCACCAGCTCGGGGTAGTTGACCAGCTTGCGGGCGAACCGGTCGTCGAGGATCAGCAGCCGGACGGGCTCGATCACCGACCAGCCGGTGGTGAGCGCAAGCGTCGTCGTGCCCTCCTCGCCCTGCCACGGGCGCAGGATGTCGCACTCGCCGAGCAGCTCGGCGCCGTAGCGTCCGTCGATGCCCACCCGGCGGAGCATCAGCCCGTTGAGCATCAGCAGCCCGATTCCGCCCGGCAGCGGGTCCGTGCGGTCGGCCGGCCACGGGCCGGACGTCAGGCGCAACTCGTCGGCCGTCAGCTCACGGGTGGCCTGCTCGCGCCGGTCGGGGGGGACGGCCTCGGCGAGATCGAGATCCTCCCGCAGGACCTGGCAGGTGCCATTCGGCGCCGGACGGATACTCACTGAGTAACAACTCTGACACGCCTCCGGCAGTTACGGGCCTGTGAAATCTCTTATTTCCCGAAAACCAGACGTCTGAGGTCGCTGCCGGCGTTGCCGAGAATCGCGGCCGCAGTGACCCGATTATGCAGATCCGCGTAGCGCTGGAGCTGTTGCACCGTGCGGTCGACCTCGTCGGTCACCTGCTCAGGCCAGGGCTGCTGCGTCGAGCCGAGCAGCTCGAGCGTGCCGGCCAGCGCCTCGACCTGCTCGGCGAATCCCTCCGGGCGAATGTAGGCCCCTTCGCTCACCGCGCGGGTGAGCCCGAGCACGGCGCTCGCCAGCAGGTGCAGGCGCAGCGTCCGCTCGGTCTCGGCCATAACCACCTCGCGCAGCCGCCACCGGCGCGGCGCGATCCGGACGTTCGCGCGGGCCGTCGCGCGGGCCCGGCCCAGTGCGGCGATGTGCTCGTGGATCTCGCTCCCGGCAGCCAGCAAGGTCAGCTCGAGCTCGGAGGGCTCCTCGCCGCCGAGCGCGCAGCGCCGGAGGGTCCGGGCGAGGGTGAGGAGCACGCGGCGCTCCGCCTCGCCGAGCAGCGCGAGCGGCTGCGCGGGGAACAGCACGACGCCGATGATCAGCGCCACCACGCCGCCGACGAGCGCGTCGACGGCCCGCTCGGACCCCGTCCCGTGACGGTGGAGCGTGACGACGAGGATCGCCGAGGCCGCCGCCTGGTTGGCGAACATCATCCCCTCGCCGACGAACCCGGCCCCGATCGCGACTGCGGCCGCGAGCGTGATCAGCACGATCACCCCCAGCGCCGTGGTCGTGGTGCCGAGCGCGAGCACCAGCACCTCCGCGATCACGATGCCGAGCAGCACGCCGCTGACCATCTGCACGATCCGGCGGCCGCGCTGGATCCGGCTCGTGCTGAGCGAGATCGTGGCGGCGATCGGCGCGAAGAACGGCGACGGGTGGCCGAGCACGCGGTGGGCGAACAGCCAGGCGATGGCAGCGGCGGAGGCCGCCAGCACCAGCGGCTGCGCCGCAGCACGGACCCGCGCCGCGGCGTGAGCGGCCACCGCGCCGACGTCGGTGTGGCTCCAACTGCGCACGGGGGCGCAATGATCCCAGGCGGGCTCAGGCGGCCCGCGGCGCCGGCGCCGCGCACACGGCGGCCAGGTCCAGCAGCGCCTCGGTCACCTGCTCGGATCGCTCGAGCGGGGCCATGTGCCCGGTCTGCTCGAGCACGACGAGCCTGTGCAGCTGCGGCACGGCGTCGGCGATCCGCCGGGCATGCGAGGGCGGCGTCAGCCGGTCGCGGTCGCCGGCCAGCACGAGTGTCGGGCACGGTCAGGCGGGGGAGGGCGTGATACGAGGTCGATCTCGGAGATCGCCAGCCCGACGTCGGCGCGGATGTCGGGCGGGCAGGCGGTCAGCATTCGCTCGTAGAACGCGACCTGGGCGGGCGTCGCCGACGGTCCGAACGCGACCCAGCGCAGCGACGCATGGGTGAGCGGCGTCGAGAACGGCGGGATCGGCGCGCGCGAGCCGACGAACGCGGTCGGGGCCAGGCGGTTGAGCAGGTTGGCCAGCAGCGGCAGCGGGACCAGCAGGTTGTCGACGAGCAGGTTGCCGACGCCCGTGTTGAGCAGCGCCGCGCCACAGGCCCGGGCCTCGACGTCGTGGCGCTCGGCCCAGGCGGCGATCGACATCGCCCCGAGCGAGTGGCCGGCGACGATCGCCCGCTCGCCGTCGGGGACGGCGGCGGCGAGGACCGCCTCGAGGTCCTCGCCGAACCGCGTCACCGCGTAGTCGCCGTCGGCGGCCGGGTCGCTGTCCCCGTGGCCCCGGAGGTCGTAGGCCACCACCCTGAAGCCCCGGTCGCGCAGCGCCCGGATCTGGTACGTCCAGAACGAGAGCATCTCGGTCCAGCCGTGGGCGAGCACGATCGTCCGTTCGCCGTCGCCGAACACCTCCGCGTGCAGCCGGGTCCCATCCGGTGAGACGACCGACAGCGGGGCACCCGAGGGCGGCCGGGCGAGCTGGTTCTGCTCGGGGTCACGAGCCACCCGGCGGCGATGGCGCAGCTGCAGCGCGGCGGCCGCGCCCGCCAGCGCGGCGGCTCCGACGAGCTCCGCCAACAGCAGCCTCTGTCGTCGTTCCGCCATGGAGCCAGGATCCTACAACGACGTAGGTTTACCTCGGGTCGGCCGCGCGTAGGATTCGCCCTATGCGCGTGGGGATGCTCACCGGAGGAGGGGACTGCCCCGGCCTCAACGCGGTGATCCGTGCCGTCGTCCGCAAGGGCGTCGACGAGTACGGCGACGAGCTCGTCGGCTTCCGCGACGGCTGGCGAGGCGTCCTCGACAACGACACGATGGAGCTGACGATTGACTCCACCCGGGGGATCCTGCCCCGCGGCGGGACGATCCTCGGCAGCTCGCGGACGAACCCGTTCAAGCGTGAGGACGGGGTCGCCCTCGTCGGCGAGGCGCTCGCCGACCACCGGCTCGACGGCCTGATCGCGATCGGTGGCGAGGACACGCTCGGCGCCGCCAGGCGCCTGTTCGAGAGCGGCGTCAACGTCGTCGGGGTACCGAAGACGATCGACAACGACCTCGGCGCCACCGACGTCACGTTCGGGTTCGACACGGCGCTGTCCATCGCGACCGAGGCCGATCGACCGACTGCACACGACCGCCGAGAGCCATCACCGGATCCTCGTCGTCGAGGTGATGGGCCGGCACGCCGGCTGGATCGCACTGCATTCCGGCATCGCCGGCGGCGCGGACGTGATCCTGATCCCCGAGATCCCGTTCGACATCGACGAGGTGTGCCGACTGATCCGCCGCCGCCACGAGCGCGGCCGCCCCTTCTCGATCGTGGTCGCCGCGGAGGGCGCGGTCCCGAAGGAGGGGACGATGACGCTGGCCGGCGGGCCAGCTCGACGAGTTCGGCCATCCGCGGCTCGGCGGGATCGGCCACCGCCTCGAGCAGGAGATCGAGCAGCGGACCGGGTTCGAGACGCGGGCCACCGTGCTCGGCCACGTGCAGCGAGGGGGCACGCCGACCCCGTCAGACCGGGTGCTCGCCACGCGGTTCGGGCTGGCCGCGATCGACGCCGTCCACGCCGGCCAGTGGGGCAAGATGGCGTCGTTGCGCGGGACCGCGATCGAGCTCGTTGACCTGGCCGACGCCGTCGCCCAGCTGCGCACAGTCCCCCCGGAGGAATACGAGCGTTACGGCGTGCTGTTCGGTTGACCCCCCGGGACTTGTCGAGAGAAGCTCCGTTCGGACTATGCTGACCCGCGTGTCGCGCCCCGGCCGAGCGCTGGGACCGCTTTGTCCACCAACTCCGGGAGACGTCACACCATGCAGATCGGTTTCATCGGGCTGGGACGGATGGGCGGAAACATGGTCCACCGGATCGAACGGGACTCGGACCACGAGGTCGTGGCCTTCGACTTCAGCGACGACGCGGTCAAGACCGCCGAGGGCGTCGGCGCCACCGGCTCCTCCTCGCTCGAGGACCTCGTCGGCAAGCTGAGCGCGCCGCGAGCCGTGTGGATCATGGTCCCCGCCGGCGAGCCCACGCAGCAGACGGTCGACACGCTGCTCGGCCTGCTCGACAAGGACGACACGATCATCGACGGCGGCAACTCGAAGTGGACGGAGTCGATCGCCCGCCATCAGCAGTGCGCCGACCACGGCGTGCACTTCGTCGACGTCGGCACCAGCGGCGGCATCTGGGGCCTCGAGGTCGGCTACTGCATGATGGTCGGAGGCGACGAGGAGCCGGTCAAGCGACTCGCGCCGGTCCTCGACGTGCTGGCGCCGCGGGGACCGCAAGCGGGGCCGGATGCGAAGCCTGTGGTCGGGTGGAAGCACATGGGTGCGTCGGGCGCCGGCCACTACGTGAAGATGGTCCACAACGGGATCGAGTACTCGCTGATGCAGGCGTACGCCGAGGGGTTTGAGCTGCTGCACAAGTCCGAGTACGGCCTCGACGTCGGCGCGATCGCCAACTTGTGGGGCCAGGGGTCGGTCGTCCGCTCGTGGCTACTCGAGCTGGCCGCGCGCGCGTTCTCAGCCGACGGCAATGACCTCAAGGGCCTCAAGGGGTTCGTCGAGGACTCCGGCGAGGGCCGTTGGACGCTCGAGTCGGGGATCGACCACTCGGTCCCGATGCCGGCGCTGGCGGCCTCGCTGTTCACGCGCTTCAGCTCCCGCGACGAGGGCGACTACGCGGCCCGGATGCTCGCTGCCCTGCGCAACCAGTTCGGCGGTCACGCCGTCCAGAAGGGCTGACGGCGATGGCCGCCACGACGACAACAGCGGACCGCCAGTCCGAGCAACGCGCTGATCGAGGGGCTCGAGCACCTGCCGGTGCCGCCGACGGCGCTCACGATCTTCGGCGCCACCGGCGACCTCGCGCACCGCAAGCTGCTCCCCGCCCTCTACAACCTCGCCCACGAGGGCGGGCTCCCGGAGCGCTTCGAGCTCGTCGGGGTGGCCCGCCGCGAGAAGTCCGACGACGACTTCCGTGCCGACGCGGGCAAGTCGATCGAGCGCTTCTCCCGCCACAAGCCCGACCCCGACGTTCTCGATGGGCTCCTCTCGAACATGCGCTACCTGTCCGGCGGGTTCGACAACACCGAGGGCTACCGGGAGCTGTCGCGCACCCTCGACGAGTTCGACGAGCGCGCCGGCCAGAAGCTCGACCGCGTCTACTACCTCTCGACCGCGCCCGAGTTCTTTCCGGTGATCATCGGCCATCTCGGCGAGGCCGGGCTCGCGAACGGGCGCGATGCCGGCTCGCGCGTGGTGATCGAGAAGCCGTTCGGCTACGACCTCGCCTCGGCCCGCGAGCTCAATGCGATCGTGCTCGACAAGTTCGACGAGTCGCAGGTGTTCCGGATCGACCACTACCTCGGCAAGGAGACGGTCCAGAACCTGATGGCGCTGCGATTCGCAAACGCGCTGTTCGAACCGGTGTGGAACCGCAACTTCATCGACAACGTGCAGATCACCGCCGCCGAGGACATCGGGATCGGCGGCCGGGCCGGCTACTACGAGGGTGCCGGCGCGCTGCGCGACCTCGTCCAGAACCACATGATGCAGCTGCTCGCGCTCCTCACGATGGAGCCGCCGGCCACATTCGAGGCCAACCGCCTGCGCGACGAGAAGCTCAAGGTGCTCGAGGCGATCGTCCCCCCGGATCCCGACGACGTGCCGAAGATGGCGGTCCGGGCGCAGTACGCCGCGGGCGACGCCGGCGGCGAGGCCGTGCCGGGCTACCGCGAGGAGGAGGGCGTCGACGAGCAGTCGCGGACGGAGACCTACGCCGCGCTCAAGCTCCACGTCTCGAACTGGCGCTGGGCGGGCGTGCCGTTCTATCTGCGCACCGGCAAGCGGCTGACGCGCAAGGTGACCGAGATCGCGGTGACGCTCAAGCCGGTCCCGCACCTCGCGTTCCAGAGCTCGGGGTCGGTCGGCGTGCAGGCGAACCGGATCATCCTCACCGTCCAGCCCGACGAGGGCGTGTCGGTCTCGCTCGGCGCCAAGATCCCCGGTCCGAGGATGCGTATCCGGCCGGTGAACATGGAGTTCCGTTACGGGACCTCGTTCCTGTCGGAATCGCCCGAGGCGTACGAGCGGCTGATCCTCGATGCGATGCGCGGCGACGCAACGCTGTTCACCCGCAACGACGAGATCGAGGCGTTGTGGGGCATCATCGACCCGATCCTCACCGCCTGGAAGGACGACACGACGTCGGAGATCCCGCAGTACAAGGCCGGGTCCGCCGGCCCGTCCGAGGCGAACGAGCTGCTCGACGAGGGCCGGAAGTGGCGACGGTTGTGAGGCACGTGGGAGACCACCGGCTATGACCGAGGACGTCTGGTCCGAGCGGGACACGAGCCCCGACCAGATCGACGCCGCGCTGCGCGACCTGCTGCGGGCCCGCCACGCCGCCAACGAGTCGCTCGCCCCCGCCCGCGTCCTCAACCTGGTGGTGATCGTCGACCGGGACTGGAAGGGCGAGATCGCCAATCGGCTCGAGCGCGTCGGGCGCTACACCGCCTCACGCACCCTGCTGTGCGCGGTCGAGCCCGGGCGCGAGACGCTCGACGCCACCGCGGTGATGTCGTTCGAGGAGCCGAGCTCCGGACTCGGGGTGATGCGCGAAGCGGTCGAGATCGACATGGGCTCGATCCACCTGGAGCGGCTCGACACGATCGTCGACCCCGTGCTCGTGTCCGAGCTGCCGACCGTCGTGTGGTCCCCGCACCGGCACGACGAGGCGCTCGAGCTGCTGCGCGAGATGACCGACGTGATGCTGCTCGATTCCGACGATCTCAACGACCCGGCGGCGGGGCTGCGCCGCGCGATCGACGCGCGGGAGTACGCCTACGTGGTCGACCTCGCCTGGCTGCGCACGATCCCATGGCGCGAGCGGCTGGCCGCCGGCTTCGACCGCCCCCATCGGCGCCCGCTGCTCGGCGAGCTGAGCGAGCTGCAGATCCGTCACCGCGCGGAGTCGGGCGCGAGCGCGCTGCTGCTGGCCGGCTGGCTGGCGTCCCGGCTCGGGTGGGAGCCGTCGAGGCTCGAGTCGATCGGCCCCGACACGCTCCAGGGCGAGCTCTCGCGCGAGGACGGCACAGTCGACGTGAGGCTCGAGCCGGCCGACCAGGACGTCCCCGGACTGGCCGGCGTCACGGTCTGCACGCCGGCCGGGTTCTCGCTGTCACTCGACCGCGGCAAAGGCGGGCTGTCCGCCCGCCAGCGCGACGACGCCGACTCCGAGGAGCGCTCGTGGCAGGTCCTCGGCGCCTCGCGCGGCGAGGGCGGGATCCTCGGCGAGGGGGTCCGCCAGGCGCTGCTGCGCGACCCCACCTACGGCCCCGCGCTCCACGCCGCCCACGAGATGTCCCCATGAGCGTCGACATCGAGATCGTCGAGAGCCCCGCCCGCGCATGCTCGGCGATGCTCGTCGGCGCGGCGTCCGGCGGCGGCCACGTCGTGCTGTCCGGCGGGAGCACGCCGCGCGCGGCCTACGAGGAGTTCGTCGCCGCTGTGCGCAGCGTCGGGATCGATCTCACGGCAACGACGTTCTGGTTCGGCGACGAGCGCTGCGTCCCGCCGGACGACGAGCGCTCGAACCACCTGATGGTCCAGCAGTCGCTCCTGTCAGCAGCTCGGCGAGGACAACCAGCCGCGGGTCGTGCGGATGCAGGGGGAGCTCGGCGCCGACGATGGCGCCGCCGCCTACGAGCATGCGCTCGACAGCGCCGGCCGGCCGGAGTTCGACCTGCTGCTGTTGGGGATCGGGTCCGACGGCCACACCGCCTCGCTGTTCCCCGACCAGACCTCGCTGCAGGAGCGTGCGCAATGGGTGGTGGGGGTGCCGGAGGCCGGGCTCGAGCCGTTCGTCCCCCGCATCACGCTCACGCTGCCCGCCATCGCCGCCGCACGGACCGTCGTCGTGCTCGCCTCGGGCGCGTCGAAGGCCGACGCGGTGGCCAAGGCGTTCGGCCCGCGCGCGCAGCCCGACCCGCACGTGCCGAGCTCGATGCTGGTGCCGATCGCCCAGCGGCTCGTGGTGCTGCTCGACGCCGCCGCGGCGGAGGGCCTCGGGTGAGCGTCGTCGGTGTCGACCTCGGCGGCACGAAGGTGGCCGTCGCGTCGCTGACCGGCAACGAGCTGTCCGAGCCGATCAGCGTCCCCACCGAGCGCGACCAGTCATCGGCGCTCGTCGACCAGCTCGTGGCGACCGTCGGAAGGGTCCAGTGCGACGACCTCGAGGCGGTCGGGATCGGGGTGCCGTCGGTCGTCGACTTCAAGACCGGCCGCGTCGTCTCCTCGGTCAACATCCCGCTCGCCGACGTCAACCTCCGCGACGTGCTCTCGGACCGGCTGGGCGTGCCCGTCTACCTCGACAACGACGCCACCGTGGCCGCGCTCGCCGAGGCCCACGACGAGAACCTCAGGCTGGTCGCCCGCAACCTCGTGATGCTGACGATCGGCACCGGCGTCGGCGGCGGGCTCGTGCTGAACGGCAGGATCTACCGCGGCGCCACCGGCGGCGCCGGAGAGCTCGGCCACACGATCGTCTCCCTGCAGCCGGGCGAGTTGCTCGCCCGCACCGGGGAGAAGTTCCCGCGCGTCGGCTCGCTCGAGTACACGGCCGCCGGCCATGCACTCGACCGGATCGCCGGCCGTTCGGCCGAAGAGCACCCCGACGGGGCGCTCGGGAAGCTGGCCGCCTCGTCGGGCAAGCCCGTGCTGGGGGCCGACGCCGTCAGGGCCGCCCGCGACGGCGACGCCGAGGCGCGGCGGATCGTCGAGCACTGGGGCGAGCGGATCGGGATCGGTGTGGCGAACGCGATCAACACCTTCGACCCCGAGGAGGTCGTGATCGGCGGCGGCGGCGCCCGCGCCGGCGACCTGCTGCTCGAGCCGGCCACGCGGGTCGCGGCCGCGTATGTGCTGCCGGGGCTCGGGCGTGAATGCACGATCCGGCTCGCCCGCCACGAGATGGCCGGCGTGCTCGGCGCGGCGCTGCTCGCCGAGCACGAGCTGGCCGACGCCTCCACCGTCGCGCCGCCGGGGACGGGGCGGTAGGCGATGGCTCCGGGGTCGCCGGCCGAGATCGTCCTCGTCCGCCACGGCGAGACCGAGTGGAGCCGGTCCGGCCAGCACACGAGCCGCACCGACCTGCCGCTGCTCGACGCCGGCCGCGAGCGGGCGACCGAGGTCGGCCGCGAGCTGGCCGGGCGCTCGTTCGCGCTCGTCCTCTGCAGCCCGCTGCTGCGCGCCCGCCAGACCTGTGAGCTGGCTGGATTCCTCGACCGGGCCGAGATCGACGACGACCTGCGCGAGTGGCAGTACGGCGAGTACGAGGGCCTCACCACGCCCGAGATCCGCGAGCGGGTGCCGGACTGGAACCTATGGCGCGACGGCTGCCCCGGCGGCGAGCAGCCGGAGGAGGTCGGCGCCCGGGCCGACCGCGTGCTGGAGCGCGCCCGGCAGGCCGACGGCGACGTGATCGCGTTCGCGCACGGGCACATCCTGCGCGTCGTCGCGGCCCGCTGGGTGGGCGGCGGAGTGGCCTTCGGCGCACGGCTGAAGCTGGTCGCGGGGGCGATCAGCGGCGTCGGCTTCGAGCGCGAGACGCAGGTCCTGTCACGCTGGAACGCATGACATCTGTCACGGCCGATTTCGGCCGTGCACCACTTACGCGGCGGCGGGGGCAGACGTACGCTGCCAGGCATGAATTCGACAGTGACACCCAACGGAGACCTCGCCGTGGAGGTGCGCGGGTTGCGCAAGAGCTACGGCGAGGTGGAGGCCGTCCGCGGGGTCAGCTTCGAGGTGCAGCGCGGCGAGGTCTTCTGCCTGCTCGGCCCTAACGGGGCGGGCAAGACGACGACCGTCGAGATCCTCGAGGGCTACCGCAGCCGGACCGGGGGCGAGGCCAAGGTTCTGGGGATGGATCCGGAGCGCGGCGAGCGCGAGATCCGCGAGCGCGTCGGGATCGTGCTCCAGCAGTGCGGCGTCCAAAGTGACCTGACGGTGGCGGAGCTGATCGAGATGTACGGCCGCTACTACCGCCGCCGCCGGCCGGTCGACGAGCTGATCGAGCTCGTCGAGCTGGGCGAGAAGCGCGACACCCGCGCCAAGCAGCTCTCCGGCGGTCAGCGGCGCCGGCTCGACCTGGCGCTGGCCCTGGTCGGCGACCCCGACCTGATCTTCCTCGACGAGCCGACCACCGGCTTCGATCCGGCCGCGCGCCGGCAGGCGTGGTCGACGGTCCGCTCGCTGTGCGAGCTCGGCAAGACGGTGTTCCTCACCACCCACTACATGGACGAGGCCCAGGCCCTGGCCAACCGCGTGGCGGTCATGCGCGGCGGCGAGATCATCGCGATCGGCCGTCCCGACGAGCTCGGAGGACGCGACGCCCGTCCCGCTGAGATCCGCTTCACGCTGCCCACCGGGTACTCGCTCGGCGACGTCCCCGAGGTGCCGTCCGAGGAGCGCACGATGGACGGCGATCGCGTGCTCGTGCTCACCACCGAGCCGGTGGTGGCCGTCCAGCGGATCACCACGTGGGCGCTCGACGAGGGCATCGCACTGCATCACCTGTCAGTGAGCCAGCCGACGCTCGAGGACATCTATCTGGAGCTGACCGGCTCCCCGACCGGTGCGGCGCTTGATGCGTCGACCACCCCGCACAGCGCGAGCCAGACCAGTCAGGAGGTCGTGCGATGAATACGTTTTCGCCTCGCCGGGATCTGGGTCTGGTCGGATGGCAGATCCGCTACGAGCAGCGCGCCTACTGGCGCAACCGCGGGCGCGGGATCTTCACGTTCGCGTTCCCGCTGATGTTCCTGGTGATCTTCGCCAGTCTCAACAAGGCTGGGCATCTCAGCAGCCGCGGGAACATTCCCTACGACGACTTCTTCGTCCCGGGGATCCTCGCCTACGGGATCATTGGCACCACGTACGTGAACATGGCCATCTCGACCGCCGTCCTGCGCGACGAGGGCATCCTCAAGCGCATGCAGGGGACGCCGCTGCCGCCCTGGGCGTACGTCGCCGCGCGGATCGGCTCGACGATCGTGATCGTCGGCATGATGACCGTGCTCACCCTCGGGCTCGGGGTCGCCGCCTACGGGCTGCACATCCACGGCTCGACGCTGCCCGGCCTGATCGTCACGCTCATCCTCGGCACTGCCGCGTTCACCACCCTCGGCATCGGCGTCACTCGGTTCATTCCGAACGCCGAGTCGGCGCCGGTGTTCGTCAACCTGTCGATCCTGCCGCTGACGTTCATCTCGAACATCTGGTTCCCCACCGACAACATGCCCTCGGCGCTCAAGACGATCGCCCAGATCTTCCCGATCCGAGCGCTGGCCGACGGGCTTCAGTACGCGTTCGATCCCCGGACGACCGGCGCCGGGCTGCGGGGCGCGGACGTGCGCTCGCTCCTCATCTGGAGCGCGGTCGGGATCTTCCTGATGCTCAGGTTCCTGCGACAGCCCCAGGGCGAGGTGGCGTGAACCGCTTCTTCTGCTGGCTGCAGGGCGGCCAGCCGTTCCGCGCGGAGGACCCGCGAGGGGGCGGCTGGCCGCGTCTCGACAACCGCCCAATGACCGGCGCCCGGCGGGTCGGGCTCTTGATCTGGGCGATGTTCCTCGTGTTCCCGGTCGCCAACGCGATCGGGCGCAAGGAGTCTGGGGTCCCGTACGCGCTGGCGATCCTGGCTGCGCTCGGGTTCGTCGTGGCGTATGCCGGGATCGTCGTCACCTGGCGCCGGCCGCATCCGCGCTGGCTGGCGGTTGCCTTCTTCGTGGACGTGATCGTTCTCGCCGCCGCGCTGACGATCTTCGACCAGGCCGGGTGGGGATTCCTGTTCACGTATTGCTCGGCGTGCGTCGCGCTCGTGGCGCCCGGCGGGCTCGGAGCGGCCGGGCTCGTGCTGTGCACGGTGATGGCGGGCGGGGCGACGCTGCTCGGCGGCGGGAGCGGTGCGGCTGCGGCGAGCTTCATGTCGAGCTGCGCGGGCATCGGGCTGCTGATGCTGCTGATGCGCGACCTGCGACTGCGCAACGACGAGCTCCTCGCCGCGCGCGCGGAGCTGGCCGAGCTCGCCGTCGCCCAGGAGCGCGAGCGGTTCGCCCGCGACCTCCACGACCTGCTCGGCCACTCGCTGTCGGTGATCGCGCTCAAGGCCGAGCTGGCCGGGCGGCTGCTGCCACGCCGCCCCGACCAGGCCGCGGCCGAGATCGCCGAGGTCGAGTCCGTCGCCCGCGGCGCGCTGACCGAGGTGCGCGAGGCGGTCAGCGGCTACCGCCGGCCGACGCTCGACCGCGAGCTCGAGGGGGCGCGTGTGGCGCTGGCGGCGGCCGGGATCGCGGCCGAGCTCGAGCGCCCGTCGGTGTCCCTCGATCCCGACGCCGAGATCGTCCTCGCGTGGGCCGTCCGTGAGGGGGCGACGAACGTGATCCGCCACAGCGGTGCGCGGCATTGCTCGCTGCGGATCAGCTCGACGCTGGCAGGCACGACGCTCGAGGTCGTCGACGACGGCGTCGGCCCGTCGGCTGTCAACGGTCATGGCGACGGGCACGGTCTGGCGGGCCTGGTAGAACGGGCGAGGTCGGTGGACGGGCGGGTCGAGGCAGAAGGGCGGCCCGAGGGCGGCTTCCGGCTGCTCGTCAGCGTCCCGGTGGCCGTGCGGTGATCCGGGTCCTGATCGCTGAGGATCAGGCGATGGTCCGGGGCGCGCTGGCGAGCCTGCTGTCGCTCGAGCCCGACATCGAGGTCGTCGCCCAGGTCTCCCGCGGAGATGAGGTGCTGGGGGCGGTGGCGGTCGCCGCGCCGGACGTGGCCCTGCTCGACATCGAGATGCCCGGCCAGACAGGGCTCGACGCCGCGCTCGACCTCCGCGACTCGCACCCGGGCGTGCGGATCCTGATCCTCACCACGTTCGGCCGGCCGGGGTATCTGCGCCGAGCGATGGAGGGCGGCGCCTCGGGGTTCCTGCTCAAGGACGCGCCGGCGTCGGAGCTGTCGCGAGCGATCAGGCGTGCGGTCGCGGGGGAGAGGGTCGTCGATCCCGGTCTGGCCGCGGCCGCTCTGAGCCAGGGCGAGAGTCCGTTGACCCCACGCGAGCACGAGGTGCTGGCCGCGTCGCGCGACCACGCCACGGTGGCAGAGCTGGCCGGCGCTCTCTACCTGTCGCCTGGGACCGTGCGCAACCACCTGTCCTCGGTGATGCAGAAGCTCGACGCCCGCAACCGAGGGGAGGCGGTACGGGTGGCGGAGGAGCGGGGCTGGCTGTGATCAGCCGTTGTCCGAGACCGTGTAACTCCCGCTGCTCGGCATCAGGTTGAGCGGGACGCCGCGGGTGCTGGTGATCCGGTTGCCGCGGATCACGAACGACTCGAGCGGCTGTGCGCAGTGGAGCATCGTGCCGCACACGAAGATCCCCGCCGCCGTCGTGTCGGCGATCGCGTTGTCAAGGAACCGGCTGGTGCCAGGGGCGGTGTCGTACTGGAACCACGCGATCCCGATCGACCCGTGCGCGATCGTGTTGCCGACCACCTGCGCGTCCCGGTAGCGCACGGACACCCCGTTGTCACGGAAGTCGAGGATCTGATTGTTCTCAACCACGGCGTCCCGGACCTTCAGGTAGATCCCATGGGTGCCCTGCGTCATCGTCGGGTCGAGCCCGGTGTGCTCGATCACGTTGTCGTACACCCGGTAATCGGTCCCGCCTGCCGGCCCGCCGGGCACGTTCGCGCCGAACCCGAGCAGCATCCCCGAGTCGCCCGTCCCGTCGATCCGGTTGTCCGCGATCACCCAGTGCGAGCCCTCGGTCTCGAGCCCGGTCTCGTTCTGGTGGTTGCGGTGGACCATGTCGTTTATTTGCAGACCGACGAGTGTGATGTGATCGCCGGTGCCCTCAAACCCGCTCTTGGGTCCGAGCGTGAGCTTGCGGAACGTCAGGTTGTTCGGACCGTCAGGGTGGCGCCGGTCGGGCCCGAGGAAGATCCCCCGCGTGAGGGTCGCGAAACCGTTGCCCCACGAGCGAAACGTGATCGGGTGCTGCGCGGTGCCGGATACGTTGGCGCTTTCGCCCGGCATCAGCGTGTCGTCTGTGAACGTCTCGCTGCCGCGGAACAGCACTTGGTCGCCCGGCTTGAGGTGCGCCCGGTTGACTCTGGCGACCGTTCGCCACGGGCGGCGCGGGTCGGTGCCGGGGTTGCGGTCGTTGCCCCAGCGGGCGACATAGAACGTCTGGTTACCCGTCGCGCTGTTCGTGTCGATCACCGCCGACATGTCCGCGCTCGTGATCGTCGCCGGGATGATCGCGGCGACGGCCAGGGCCGCCAGGATCAGCGCCGCCCGGAGTCTCGCCTTGGCGCGGCCGGTGTCGCTGGTGTCGCTGGTGCGTCTGGTGCGTCTCGTGCGTCTGGTGCGTCTGGGCGCGGTCCGGGGCGTCTCAGTCCCGGTGTCGGTTTCGCTCGGCGCGGCCATGGCGGTCTGTCCATTTAACTCGGCCGGCGCGCAGGTGTCGCATTTCGTCCCACCCCCGCGTGACAAAACGGCTCCCTGCGGAGAGGGCGCGTCGGTCGGGCGTGGGTATCTCACGGGCCTATTTTTCCCGCCAGATACCCAGGCTCACAGACGACAAAGAACCCAGGCCCCGCCTCCGGTGACCTGGGTTCGCAATGGTGCGGCTGGAGGGACTCGAACCCCCAAGGGCTTGCGCCCACACGGACCTGAACCGTGCGCGTAGACCAATTCCGCCACAGCCGCGCGAGGCTGCAAATTAGCAGGCCGGAGCTGTCCGCAGGGAGGGCGGCAACCTGCCCGTCGGCCCATGGCGCGACGTCCCTGCACCGTGGTTGACGTCGTCGGATACGATGCCCGTCAAGGGGCAAGAGGTGCATCGTGCGGAGCTACGGATCGTCGCGGGGAACGACGCCGGTCGCGTCATCGGGATCGACCGGGCGCTCGTCCTCGGCCGCGACGCCGTCGCGGACGTCCGGCTCGACGATGCCGAGGCCTCGCGTGAGCACACGCGCCTGACACCGCTCGCCGAGGGCCTCCTGATCGAGGACCTCGACTCGATGAACGGCACGTTCGTCAACGACGAGCGGCTGGCGGTGCCGCGGGTGCTCGAGCTCGGCGAGGTGCTACGGATCGGCACCACGAGCTTCGAGCTGTCGCCGCCCGAGACGCCGGTCGCGCCGGATCCGGCCCCCGACCGCGCCCGCGCGAACCCGGCCGCGACGCGCCTGCGGCCGACCGCCCGGCCCGGTGGGCCCGAGCCGCGATTCGAGCCCGTCGGCCGGCTGGTCGTCCTGAGCGGCCCGGGCCGCGGCCAGACCCTGACCCTGGCGCGCGCCGCGATGATCGGCCGCGACCCGACCAGCGAGATCGTCATCGACGACGACGAGGTCTCGCGCCAGCACGTGCGCATCTCGGTCGACTCGGGTCGCGCGTTCGCGATCGAGATCGGAGCCACCAACGGCACCTACGTGAACGGCGAGCGTCTGACCGGACGCAGCCTGCTCGAGCCGAGCGACCGCCTCGAGGTCGGCGCCGCGACGCTCGAGTTCCAGGCGGCCACGGACGGACCGTCCGCGGACCCGATCGTCCCGATCAGCCGTCCGACCACGATCCGCGAAATCCTCGACCTCCGCGAGGGGGTCGAGCCCGCCGAGTCCGGCAGCCGGAAATGGTGGACCCTCGCGGTGGTCTGCGTCACCGTCGGGATGCTGTTCCTTGACACGACGATCGTGTCGGTTGCGCTGCCGTCGATCACGCAGAGCCTCCACGCGAGCTTCTCGCAGCTGGAGTGGCTCGTCGATGCCTACGCGCTCGCCCTCGGCCTCGGGCTGCTGACGGCCGGATCTGTGTCGGACATCATCGGGCGCCGGCACGTGTTCACGGCCGGCATCGTCGTGTTCACGCTGTTCTCGGCCGCCTGCGGCCTGGCCACGTCCGCGGTCACGCTCGACATCTTCCGCGGCTTGCAGGGGATCGGCGGCGCGATGCTGCTGGCCACGTCGCTGGCGCTGATCGGGCAGGAGTTCCCACCCGCTCAGCGCGCCGTTGCCTACGGAGCCTGGGGAGCGACCACCGGCGTGGCGGCGGCGACCGGGCCGCTCGTCGGCGGCGCGCTCACTCAGGCGTTCAGTTGGCCGGCGATCTTCTACGTCAATGTCCCGATCGGGATCGCCGCGCTCGTCGTCACGCTGACCAAGCTGGTCAACCTGCCGGGCGCGCGCGCGAAGGTCGACGTGCCCGGCCTGGTGACGTCCTCGGCCTCGATGCTCCTGCTGCTGTTCGGGATCATCCGCGGGACCGCGGAGGGGTGGGGGAGTCCAGTGATCGTCGGCTCGTTCGTGGGGGCCGTGCTGTTCGGGGTCGCCTTCGTCATGATCGAGCGCCGGCTCCAGACGCCCATGCTTCAGCTTCGGCTGTTCCGCATTCGCACGCTCGTGGGCGCCGCGATCGCCGGCTTCTGCCTGTCCGGGACCGTGCTTGCGGTGATGCCATACATCGTCGTGTGGCTGCAGTCGATCGTCGGCCTGTCCGCGCTCGGGGCGGGTGCACGCCTGCTGCCGATGTCCGTCCTCGCGCTCGTGCTGTCGCCGACCTTGGGGCGACTCGAGAGCCGGTTGCCCCTGCAACTGCTGATCGTGGTGGGGTTCGTCGCGTTCGCGGCGGGGTTCGGCACGATGACCGGCGTCGGCCCGACGTCGGGCTGGACCGTGCTGCTGCCCGGGCTGATCCTGCTCGGCGTCGGGTTCGGCTGCGTCAACATCCCGCTCGAGTCGGCCGCCGTCGGCGTCGTGCCGTCGTACCAGAGCGGCATGGCCGCCGGGGTGTTCACCACGTTCCGCCAGATCGGCCTGGCGGCAGGTATCGCCTCACTCGGCGCCGTGTTGCAGACCCAGGTGCTCTCGCACGTGAAGGCGGCGCTCACGAACACACCGCTCGCCCACAGCACGACCACGTTCGCCAGCGGGATCGCCGCCGGCCGCGCCCGGGCCATCGTCGACGGGACGCCGCTGTCGGCTCGCGCGCTCATCCACCGGACAGCCGCGACCGCCTACTCCGCCGGCCTCAGCGAGATCATGACGATCGCCTGCTCCGTCGCCATCATCGGCGGCCTCGCCGCCGCACTCCTGATCCGTCGCCGCGATCTCGTCGGCGACCACACAGGCCCCGCAGGCGCCTGACCCCGCGGACCAGAACCGCTCCGCTACGCTAAGCCCCGGCGACCACTGCCCAGCCCGATCCGGCCAGACGGCGCGCCAGAACACCTCACCCCGCCGCTATCGTCTAGGGGACTAGGACGCCGCCCTCTCACGGCGGAAACCCGGGTTCGAATCCCGGTAGCGGTACTCACAAAGCCCTGCTGACGCCCCGGGCTTTTTTCGTTTCCTTTGGTCCAATCACGGACCAATTCCGCGAGAGCGTGCCCCAAGAAGAAGCGGTGGGACGATCGAGCAATGGCGGAGCCATCTGAGTGCGAGAGCGCGTTCGGGCGCTGGCCGCGAGCTCCAGGCGGTCGCGATCCACAATCGCGACGTTGTCGACCTCGACGACGCGCGCGATCGAAATCCCGAACCGCTGCCACTCAACTCGTAGACCAGCTGCGATCCAATCTTTCTTGTCCAGGCGCCCAAGTGCGCGACCGCTGACGAACGCGAATCGGTCACTCAGGAGCTGCTCGAGAAGCGGACGATCGTGGCGACGGACCGCATCCTGCAGCCGATTCGTTTCACGGCTCGCATCGAATTCGGGGCTATCCACCTCGGACCCTTCTCACAGCAGCAGGCGCACTATCCGCGCAAAAGCGAGACCAGGCCCGCTGCAGGGTCGATGCCCGGTGGGGAGACGAGAGCAGGCAATCGCCCGCGTCCGCTGCAACCATGTCAGGTGCAATGGAGCTACGCGTCGCGCGCCACACCGATCGGCTCGAGGAAGTGGTCGCGTTCTATCGAGATCGCGTCGGGCTTCCGGAGCTCGGCCGGTTCACCGACCACGACGGTTATGACGGCGTTTTCCTCGATCTTCCCGGGACCGGATCTCACCTCGAGTTCACTGCCGGGGGAGATCTCCCTGCGCCCGAGCCGCACCCCGAGTCGCTGCTCGTGCTCTACCTGGACACGCAGCAAGAGCTCGACGCGACCGCAGCACGTCTCGGCCCAAGTGAGACAACGCCGGCAAATCCTTACTGGCAGCGCACCGCATTGGCCTTCGCAGACCCCGACGGATACCAATTGCTGCTCACCCTCCGAGCGAGCCGCGCCTCCTAACGACGACGGTAAACGACCAGGTGCTGGCGCTTATGGCCGCCCGGTCAGGCGTCGCGATGGTCGATCCGGCGCGCTGCTCTGTCGCGATAGCGAGAGCCGCGTCAACGTCCACTCGCCGACCGGCGATTTGTGCTTTCGCGACAGCCAGCGGGCCTCGCTCACGAGACCGGCGCCCCGACGGCGACATCTCCCGAAGGGCCTACGACCGGTGTCAGGCGGCGGATTCCTGTCGGAGGAGGAGAGCAGGGCCGGACCGAGCAGCCGAGCGTTCAGTAGCCAGCTCAAGGCGGGCGAGTCGGGGCGATTGGCGGCTCCCGGTCAGTCAGGCGAAGCAGTCGGCGCGATTCGCCTTTGGCGTGGGGTTGTCGCCATACCTACACCGGGGCGACTGCCCCGAGCAGCGCTCGTGCACGCCGCTCCCCTGGAACCGAGCCCTTGGCCCGGAACAGATCGAGCGCGGCTCGAGCCTCGTCGGCCGCCTGATCGTGCCGGCCCAGCGCCGATATGACGCGCGCGAGGTCGAGCCTGGCGTCAGCCTGCAGGACGACCCAATCGGTGGGGGCCGCGTGCCCGACCGCGCTGCGGGCCCAGCGCTCGGCTGCCACAGCCTCCCCGTCGTCGAGTGCGAGCCTGGCGCGAGCCCGTTCGGCGAAAACGTAATTGAACAGTTCGGGGGAGTTCAATTCGTCCAGCCAGCGCAGGCATTCGAGTGCCGGAGCGGGCTCACCGAGCAGGGCATACGTGTAGGCGAGCATCGCCTGGATCGACGAGCGGTTGCCGCTGTCGTTGCGCGCCGCGAGGTCGGCGTCGCAGCTCAGAAGCACTTCGAGCGCGGCCTCCGGCTCGCCTGCGTCGAGCTCGATGAACGCGTGGGATTGTTGGCAGGCTCCCATGACCTCCGGCAGGCCAAGGGCACGGGCGGCATCCATCGCCTGCCGCGAGAATCGGCGAGCGTCGGCGAAGCGACCTTCCAGTCCCGCGAGCTGAGTGCGGTTGATGTTGATCCGCACGGCCTGCAGCGCGAACAGGTCGGGATCCTCCTCCTCGCGCTCGATCCGGTCGAGTTCCTGCGCGAGGACGCTGGCGTGCTGGGGGCCGCGCACAAGGGCTCCGAGGTACATGCTGAGGGCACGCCAGCGCAGATCGGAGTCCCCGGCGCGGCGAGCGTGCTCGACGGCGAGCTGTGCTTGATCACCTGACTCCTGCCAGCGGCAGCGGATGTTGAGCGCCTGGTGGGCGGCCATGTGGGCGCGCGCCATCCCCTGTTCGTCGCCGGCACGCTCCAATGCGTCGATCAGGCTGGGCAAGCTTGATTCGATGGCGTTCAGGGTTTCGTCCGGCCGCACGCGGACGAGCCACTCGAAGCGGGTGACAGCCGCGAGCGCCGCCACCTCGGGCTCGTGTTCCCACGTGCTGAGCAGCTCGCCGGCGCGGGTGAGCTCACCGGCCCAGAGCAGCTGGCCGGCGAGTTCGACGCCGATCGCGGCGCGGAGGCTGTCGCCCTTGGGCGTCAGCTCGGAGGCCCGCTCGAACAGGTTCAGGGCGGCGGCGACGTCGCCTCGTGTCGCCGCGCGCCGTCCAGCGGCGTGCAGGTGCTTGGAGGCCCGTCGGCACTGCGCAGTCTCGGCCTGACGTCCGAGTTCGCGCTGGTATCGGATCGCCTGCTCCAGGTGCCAGCCCGCGGTCACATTCAGCTGCACCGGCTCGGGCGCCAGCGACTCGAGCCAGTCGGCGAATCGTTCGTGCAGGCCGGCGCGAACCGATTTCGGCAGCGACTCATAGGCCGCGTCGCGGATCAGGAGGTGATGGAAGCGGAACGCCTCCTGCCCCTGAAGCGTCGCGGCGTGCGACCTGATCAGCTGTTTGCGCACGAGCGAATCGAGCGTGGCGTCGGGGGCGCTCGTCGCCGAATCCGGTGCGAGGGCGATCGCCGCGCCGCGGTGGAAGACCTCGCCTTCGATCGCGGCGTGCGCCAGCAGCTCGCGTTCCTCGCGAGCCAGACCTTCGAGCCGCTCCGCGAGCAGCGCCTCGATTGTCGATGGCAACGCTAGGAGCCCGCGTTCGGAGATCAGCGCGACCATCTCCTCCAGGTACAGCGGGTTGCCTTCGCTCGCCCGGATCACCCGGTCGCGGGTCTCGGAGCCGAGCTCGCCGGCGAGCTGGCCGATCAGCTTTCCGCACTCCCGGGGGCTGAGCGGGCGCAGCAGCACGGAGATCACGTTCAGCTTGCCCCCACCCCAGCCGGGGCGCCCCTGCACGAGCTCAAGCCGTGCCGTGCAGAGCACGAGAATCGGAGCCCTCGCGAGATCGATGATGTGCTCGAGCAGGTCGAGCAGCATCTGCGGCGCCCATTGCAGGTCGTCGATGTGCAGGATCAACGGGCGGTTGAGCGCGAGCGATTCGAGCAGCAGCCTGACCCCCACGAACATCTCGATCGGCGTCCCTGAGCCGCTTCCGAGGAGTTCCCGAACCCGCTCGGCGGCGGTGCCGGGAACCTCGGTCAGCGCCTCGAGCAGTGGCCACAGGGTAATTCCGTCGCCGTACGGCAGACAGCGGCCCCGCAGAATCGTCACCCGCTTGCGGATTGTCGCGAGCAGCTCGGCGATCAGGCGGGATTTTCCAACTCCGGCCTCGCCGAGGACGGTGAACAGATGGCATTCCGATTCGGCGACCGTGCGGGTGAAGACGTCGCGCAAGAGGCCGAGCTCTCGCTTGCGCCCCACGATCGGCAGGTCGAGACGGCGCGCAAACGGAGGCGCGCCGGGGTCGAAGCGCTCCACGCGGAACGTCTCGGCTGTGACGGGGGTGACCTCGACGGCGCCGCGTACGAGCCTGTGGGTCTCCGCGGTGAGGAGGATGTCTCCGGGCTGGGAGGACTCGAGCAGCGTTGAGGATTGGATCAGCGGGTAGCCGGTCACGCCGTGCTCGCCGTCCCCCGTGACGATCAGACCGGTGCTGAGCGCGGCGGCCGGCGATACGCCGAGCTGCTCGCCCAGCGCGTCGCGGAGCTCCACTGCCGCCCGGAGCGATCTGAGAGCGTCGTCCTCGCGGACACGCTCGAGACCAAAACACGCGACCAGTTCCCGGCCGGCGAGTCGCTCCAGCAAGCCTCCGTGGCGGACCACAGCTGCGCGTGCCTGTGCGAAGCAGCGAGTCATGAGCTCATCGAGGACCTCGGGGTCGAGCCCGTCCGGTGGCGAGACCCGCACGCACAGCACGCTCACCACGCGCCGACTCGGCGTCTGTGGCGCCGGAACCGCGGCGGGCGGCGGTTCGTGAGCCGTGACACTCGCCCGCGCCTGCGGCGGTTCCGGGGCGGGCGCGGCAAGCGCCGGCGACTGTTCCAGAACCTGGGCCTGAAGCAGCCGCAGCGGCCGGCCCGGCTCGAGTCCGAGCTCATCGATCAGGTGTGCGCGGGTCCGCTGGTAGACCTCGAGCGCTTCGGCCTGGCGCCCGCCGCGGTACAGCGCCAACATCAGTTGCCCCGCCAGCTGCTCGCGGGTTGGCTGCTCCGCCAGCAGCGACTCGAGCTCGCCGATCAGCTCCGCGTGGCGGCCGAGCTGCATGTCGGCCTCAATCCGGGCTTCGCGCGCGGAGCGCCGCAGCTCCTCGAGACGGCGGATCTCCGGTTGCAGCACTTCCACCAGCGCCAGATCCGCAAATGCCGGCCCTCGCCACAGCGCCAGTGCCGCGCGTAACTGTTCAGCGGACCCGGCCGGGTCCCCCGCGACCAGGAGGTCGCGGCCGTCGGACAGCAACTGCTCGAACCGTTGCGCGTCGAGCTGCTCGGGACCAGCTTCGAGCACATAGCCGCCGGGCCGGGTGAGCAGCATCTCGCGGCCGGGGAACTGATGCAGCGCACGGCGCAGGCGCGAGACGAGCGCGTGCGTGGCGTTGGCGGCACGATCGTCAGCGGAGCCCCCGAACAGCTCATCGATCAGCGAGTCGCGCCGCACGAGCTCGCCCGCATGCACGAGCAGCAGCGCCAGGACAATGCGCTGGCGCGCGCCGCCGATCTGGACGGGTTCACCTGCGGCGAGCACCTCGAGCGGGCCCAGCACGCGGAACTCCAGCGAACCTCTCGCTGCCCCCATTTGGGCAATTATGGCTTGGTTTTGCTGGGCGGTCCAAGCGAGGCCCGTCAGCCCGCCGTCAGCCCGCCGTCAGCGCCCGCTCGGACACTGCTGCCACGGCCGGGACAGATCGTCCCGGAAAGCAGAACAACTTTCTCCTCGAGGGGGTTTCAAGCGATGAGCACTCGCCTCATCAGATGGCTGATCGCGCTCACGGGCGCGATCGCAGTCCTCGGAATGGCGGCCCGTTCCGCCGCGGCCGCAAGCTGCGATGACTCCTGGACCAACGCCGCCGGGGGCGCGTGGGAGACCGGGTCGAACTGGTCGACCAACGCACCTCCGACGAGCAGCCAGAACGCGTGCGTCACGATCGCGCTCAGCGGTCCGGTGACGGTCGACGCCTCGACCAGCGTGGGCAGCCTCACGCTGAGCGGCTCGACCGGCGCCAGCGAGCTCGTGTTCCAAAACTCCGCGGCGTCGTTCGCGATTGCCGGGAACTCGTCGATCGGCGATGGCTGGACGGTGACGACCAGCCACGCGTCGCCGAAGATCGTCATGTCGGGTTCCTCGACGCTGACCAACGACGGCGTGCTCGACCCGACCACCAGCCTCGAGTTCGTCGGGAACCTCACGAACGCCGCGGACGGGCTGATCATGCCGATCAACTCCAGCTTGTTCTTCGACGGCCCCGGGACCCTGACCAACAGCGGCGAGCTTTCGCTGAGCGGGAGTGCCGCGCTGAGCGCGCCGTTCAACGGCGGGTCGGGGGCCACGATCGTCAACGGCGGCAGGATCCAGAACACGTCGACCTCCAACTCGAGCATCGGCACCGGCGCGACGCTCAAGGAGACGACGGGAACCACGACCGGAACGCCGATCCAGATCAACGGCGGCACCCTCAACCTCGCAGGCACCGGCGCTTCGCGCTACCAGGTGGTCGGCAGCACCACGATCACCGGCACGATCGCGAAAGCACAGACGGTCATTCTGGACGGCAACATCACAACGACCGGGTCGTTGACGAACAACGGGACACTGACCGAGTTTCAGGGACCCAAGCTCACCCTTCCGAGCGGCGACACGCTCACTAACAACGGGCTGATCTCGTTGCCCGGTCTCAGCCTCAACATGGCGGGCAACGTGCACAACGCCCCGTCCGGCCGGATCGCGATCAGCGGCGGTACGTTCGCCTTGCAGGGCGCGGTCACGCTGACCAACGACGGGACGATCGCGATCGGCCCGAACTCGACGCTGACCCCGACCGGCAGCGGCGGCACGTTCGCCACGATCGACAACGACGGCGGCACGATCGAAAACGGCGGAACCGTCCAGATCAATTCCGGCGGGACGTTCGTCGAGGGGGCGGGCACCGAGACCGGAAACATGGTCAACGTGCTAGGCGCCCTCCAGCTGACCGGCACCGGCGCCTCGCAGTTCCTGCTGAATGGGGGTGCCTCGATCAGCGGCAACATCGCTGCGGGCCAGATCGTGATGGCCGGTACGACGAACGCGGCGGGCAGCTTCACCAACAGCGGGACGCTGATCCCGAATGGCGGCAAGATGACCCTGCCAAGCGGCGACACGCTGACCAACGACGGACTGATCGCGGGCACCGGCCTCTTCACGCTTGATGGCAACCTCACCAACGCGGTCGGAGGGGCGATCAACCTTCAGGAAACGATTGGCCTCGCTGGAAGCAACGAGACGATCACCAACGACGGCACGGTCTACATGCCGTGCTGCGGCGGCTTCCTCCTCGACAACTCCGGCACCTCGCACAACACGTTCGTGAACAACGGCACCTACTACGTCGGAACCTTTCCGACCGGTGCGGCACTCGGCTGGGGAGGCGGAATCAGCGTCAGCAACAGCGGCGTCCAGGCCGGCGCCAGCGGCGATGACATCACGCTGGACGGCACGATCATCCCGCTCCCGAGCGGGGCCGAGATGCCCCCGCCGCCGATGCCGCCCCAATCGTCCTGGTTCAACATCGCCCCCGCGCCGGGCACCAACCCGCCCCCGATCTGGACGCTGTCGTGCGGCTTCTCGGTCGCGCAGAGCAACTGGACCGGGTCGTGCTCCGACGCCACCGGCGCCCGGCTGACCCTCACCAGCAACACGACGCTCGATCCGACAATCACGACCGTCACGGGGTCTGGCACGCTGAACGGCAACGGCAGCCATTCGTCGACGTACGGTCAGCCGGTCACCGTGACCGCCACCGTCTCCTCTCAGTATGGGCCGACTCCGACGGGGAACGTGACGCTGCTTGCCGAGGAGAACAACACCGCCAACCCGAACGAGATGGTTCCGTACGTGCTCGGAACGTCGGCGCTCTCGACGACGGGTGGTGTGACGACCGGATCGGTCACGACGATCCTGCCGCCGGGCCATTTTGCGCTCTCGGCGATCTACAACGGGGACGCGAACAGCCTGATGAGCGCGGCGATGTTCGGACCCGCCTCCCAGAACCAGACCGTCGCGCAGCCGACGACCACGACGGCTCTCACGTCCTCTCCGGCCTCGCCGGTGTTCGGCAAAACCGTGACGCTGACCGCGACGATCGCGCTCTCGCAAACCGGCGGAGTGAACCCGAGCGGCTCGGTCAGGTTCGGCGTTGGTGGCTCCCAATTCGCGCTTGGCGACGTGCCGGTCGTCACCAAGAACGGCAAGACCACCGCGACGCTCACCACCAACGCGCTCGCCGAGGGCGCGAACCCTGTCGTCGCCACCTACTCGGGCGACTACAACGATGGGTCCTCGACTTCAGCGTCGAAGACCGTCACCGAGGGGACGCCGGCGGCGCCGACCGCGGTGACCGTCAGCGGCCCGAGCAGCGTCCCCCACGGGACGACCTACACGGCAACCACGACCACGAACGGCACCGGGGCGATCGCCTACTCGCTGGCGGCGAGCCCCGCCCCGCCCCACGGGTTGACGATCAGCTCGTCCACGGGGAAGGTGACGTTCAAGGTTCCGTCCACCGGTGTGACGCAGTTCTCCTACGCGGTCGTGGCGTCGAATGCTGCGGGACGCGCACAGAGCTCGGTCGTAACCGTCACAGTGACCTAGCGGTGTTGTGCCCAGCGCCCGCCGCGACACGGTCGCGGCGGGCGCGCAGGCCGCGCGGGGGCCGGCCATCTCAGCCGGCCGGACCGTCACGGTGCCCCGGCGAGAAGCGCGGGCATCGCCGTGCTGACGACGCCGCGCCCAGGCCGACCTCCAGCACTGATACCGGGTCCCGGGTGCCACGCTGCCCCTCCGCGAGCCAGAGCGGCCGGCAGCCGGTTCCCCGCTCCTCGCCAATTCCGAGAGCCGCTGGGCCGGTCGCGACCGGGCAAAAAGCTGGTCATTTAGTCGTCGCCAAAGCTCAACCTGGCCCAGGCCCGCGTCTGGCTGGATTTGGGTGAGAGCAGCCACGAGTGGCCGTGATCCGTCAGCCCATTGCGGGTTGCTTCGAGCGCTCCACGACGTACCCGGCCGGGGGATCGTTAGGTTGGACCCGCCGGCACGTGAGGAGCGTACCGTGGCTCGAGCGGTGAGGCCTGAGACGAGCGCTTGCCGAAGCCGGCGACGGCGACGGCGCCCTCATTGAAGCCGTCGAGCTTCAGCCGCTCCTCGATGTTCGCGCCGTTGATCGCCGCGGTCACGAACGCGCCGAGACCCATGTCTGTCGCAACCAGATAGAGCGTTTGGCTGAGATGGGCGGCGTCCATCATCAGCGCGGAGTAGGCCTTCTGGTGGCGCCGGTACTTCCAGAACGAGCGGTAGAACCGCGCGGTCATCACAACCAGGACGTGCGCGGAGGCGAGGAACCGCTGGCCGCACACGAACTGAGCGGCGATCTCGGTCGCTTCGTTCGAGTCGACGGCTGCGATCAGCTCCAGCGAGTGGTCCAGGCCGTTGTAGTGGTAAAGGCCGGGGTCGATCCCGTCGACGCCGGAGACCAGCGGATACGCCTCGATCGGATGCAGCCCGCCGCCGGATGGGCTCGTCCGCTTGAGTATCAGGCTCCCGCCGGCCATCGGCGCGTTGCCGTGACAGCCGAACACGTAGTAGAGGACGGTTGCAAGTTCCTCGGCGCCGATCGTCGCCGAGCGGTCCCAGCGGCGCGTGGTCTTGCGGCGAGTGAGCGCGTCGTAAAGCCGCCGTGCCGCTCCACGAGAGGCAGCTCGTGGACGGCGAGTGCGTCTTTCACGCGGTGGAAAGGGGGCGGCGGATCCCCGTACTGCTCGACGAAGGCCTCGGCCGCGTCGGACAGCGCGGGCGGAAGCTCGTCGGCCTCCGCGAGCTCCGGCGGTCCGAAGTCGAGGTCGATGTCACGCCATCGTGTCGGGAAGTGCAACAGCGCGGCATAGAGGTTCCACTGGCCGTTCTCGAGCGCCTTGTCATGGCCCCGGAGCTCGGCCACCGCCGTCGCGTCGGCGTCGCTCAGCACGAGTCCGGCACGGGTCACCCGCTCGACGACGGCTGGATCCGCGCCGTCGTCCTGCACCCAGCGATCGGACGGAACCGAGAGGACGAAGTCGAGTTCCTCACGTGAGAGGGCGATCTCTTCCCCGCGGAGGATCGAGATCGCGTATATCACCGGCTCGGAGCCCGCTCGCGCGATGCCGCGCAGCAGCCCGGCGATGTCGACGAAGCGCTCGTCCTGGCAGGTGAAGGCGAGGTAGCGGGTCCGCCTAAGGCGCGTCATCGCGCCCGATCATCGGCAGGGCGCCAAAGAAGAGGACCTTGTCGATGAGGTGGAAGCGCCAGACGCCATAGCCGACCCTCCCGAACGGATCGTCCCCCTCGCGCATCGACCCGAGCAACGCTGCGATGCTCTCCATGCTCGCAAGTTGCGCCGACTCCGGGATCGCCTCCGGCGGTGAGATTTCGATCCCGTAGCGCGCGAGGACACCCGCCGGATCCTGCTCCACTTCGGACCTGAACTCCTTGTCCTGAGCGAGCCGGCTCAGGAGCTCGTAGCCCTGGCCCTCGGTGATCCGCAGGGTGATGGTGATCGCGTCCTCGGTCACGGCTCGGCCCTCCCAATCGGCAATGGTCGCCGTAGGCTATCCCGTAAGCGGGACGCGGAGGCGACGTTTCCCTTTGCCTCGTAGAGCAACAGCGCACCGGACACCGCCTCGTTGGCGTCCATGGGTCGCATTTCGCCCAGCACGGCCGCCAGGTCCACGAGCAGATCGGCCCGGGTGTTCGTGAAGTCGGCGGCATTGCTCATAGCGACGGCCTCGCGCGCGAGACGCTCGGCCGCGTCGAGCTCACCGCGGTGCGCCAGCGCGCGAGCTCGCGCTCCGCGCCACAGCACCTGCGAGGCGAGATCGCTCTCCGAGGCGGCGCGCTCGCTTGCCACCGTGAGCTGCTCGGCTTCCTTGTAGCGGCCCTGCAAGGCGAGCGTGTGCGCCAGGAACGCGGCCATCGTCGACAACGTCCCCCGCTCTCCGATCTCCTCGAGCGTCGAGTATCCGTCACGGAACTCGCGCTCGGCCGCCGCCGGGTTGCCGAGCACGAGCTCCGCGACGCCCGCGTACATGTGCGCTCCCGACAGCGGGAGGATCAGGCCCAGAACAGCGAGCCCGCGCTGGCTGTCTCGATACAGCCGGCGCGCGTCGTCCTCCCGTCCGCGCATCGCTTCGAGCACGGCGAGCATCGACCTCGTCCACGCGTCGAGCCGCGGCTCGCCCCGGGCCAGCTCGAGGATGTCGCGACAGCGTCGCACGCCCTCCTCCACCGGGCGCGGACCGATCACCAGCACACGGCCGAGGAGCTCCAGGATCTCCAGCATCTGCCGGCGATCTCCGGCATTTGATGCGGGCGCGAGCGCTCGCTCGAGCACCTCCTCGGTCGTGGCCATCCGGCAGCGATCCCAGTGCGCGGCGGCGACCCGAATCATCGCCGCGGCCACCCCGGCGTCGTCGCCGAGGCGCTCGAACACCTCGATGGCCGACTCGGCCGCCTGAAGCAGCTCGTCCGGGCTGTAGGCAGGATCCACCTGCAGCCGCAGGTACGCCCGCTCGATCCCCGCCCACGTCGCCAACCGCGCGTCCCCTGTTCCCGAGGCGGCGGACGTCGCCTCGGCGAACGCGGCGTCGCCCCCATGGAGGTCGCCGGTCTCGATCAGCACCGAGCCAAGCGCGATCAGGGTCTCCGGCGGTGCTTGACCGTTCTCGCGGTACAGCGCGGCGGCGCGGCGGAGGAGATTCGCGGCCCCGGCGCCATCGCCTCGTGTGCGCGCGCGACCCCCCGCAGCGGCCAGGTTCTCGCCCGCGCGGACCGCCAGCTCGCGGTCCGCCGCCTCCAGGCGCCGCAGCTCCTTGCGGTACCGGAATGCCTGCTCGAGGTGGTAGCCGACGAACTCCTCGGCGGTCTCCTGCTCGGTGGCGCCCGCGAGCCACGCTGCGAAGCGCTCGTGCAGGTCGGCGCGCGAGCGCTTGGGCAGCGCCTCATAGGCGGCATCCCGGATGAGGATGTGGCGGAAGCGGAAGGCCTCCTGACCGCGGAGCTCGGCTCGCTCCGAGACGATCAGCTCCTTGCTCGCGAGCCGCGCGAGGATGGCGTCGAGGTCGCCGCGCGCGTCGGCGTCGAGGAGGTGCTCGACGGCTCCCCGGTGGAAGACGCCGCCCTCCACCGCCGCGCGCTCGAGTACGTCGTGCTCGTCGGGAGGCAGGCGGTCGATGCGCGAGGCGAGCAAGAGGTTAATCGTCGCCGGGATCGGGACGTGCTCGGGCTCGAGCTCGGGCGTGAGCGCCTCGTCCTCGACCAGCATCGAGACCATCTCCTCGACGAACAGCGGGTAGCCCTCGGCCGCCTCGAGCACCCGCTCCCGCACGCCCGCCGACAGCTCCAGCGCCCCGAGGCGCTGGGCGATCAGGCTCTCCGACTCGCTCTTGCTGAGCGGCTCGAGCAGCATCGACGCCGCGTTCGTCTTACCGCCGCCCCAGGCGGGTCGGGTCTCGAGCAGCTCGGGGCGGGCGATGCAGACCACCAGCAGCGGCGCGTTGCGCGACCAGTCGGCGACGTGCTCGATGAGGTCGAGCAGCGTCGCCTGCGCCCACTGGATGTCGTCGAAGACGACCGCAAGCGGGCCTTGGTGGGCGATCGCCTCCAGTAGCCGGCGCACTGCCCAGAAGCGCTCCTCGGCGCGGCGCTGCTCGCCTCCCCCCTCGAGCAGGTCGACGACGCCCTCGACGACATCGGAGGCGCTCGCCTGGTCCACGAGCAGCGACGTCATCTGCTCGTGCAATGAGCCGGTCCGACTGTGCGCGGCCGCGCGGACGATCTCTGCCAGCGGCCAGAACGTCGTCCCCTCGCCGTACGGAAGGCAGGCACCTTCGAGGATCCGCGGCGCGGGATCGGCGTCGCGGATCGCCTCGCCGACCAACCGCGACTTCCCCACGCCGGGGTGACCGAGCACCGTTAGCAGGTGGCACGAGCGCGAGCGCACCGCCCGGGCAAGCGTCTCGCGGATCAGCGTCAGCTCTCGCGCGCGCCCCACGAACACCGAGCCGATCCGGGGCGGTCTGCCCCGAGCGCCGGGCGAGACCTCGAGGAGCCTGTAGGTGAGCAGCGGCTCCGTCTTGCCCTTGACGGCAAGCGGTGGGAGCGCCTCGGCCTCGACCGCACCACGTGTCAGCGCGTAGGTCGTGTCGGCGAGCAGGACCTCGCCGGGGCCGGCGCTGGTCTCGATCCGGCTGGCGATGTTGACGGTGTCCCCGGTCACCATCGTGTCGCTGCGCGAGACGTCGCCGACGACCGCCTTGCCTGTGTTGATCCCGATCCGCACCTCCACGCGGACGTCGACGGAGCGCTCGAGCTCGGCGTTCAGTCCGTCGAGCGCCTGCTGCATCTCGGCCGCCGCGCGGACCGCGCGCAGCGCGTCGTCCTCGTGGAGGACCGGCGTCCCGAAGACGCCCATCACGGCATCGCCGACGAACTTGGCGACCGTCCCGCCGTGGTGCTCGATGATCGCCCGCATCGCGCCGAAGTAGCGCGACATGATCCACTGCACGCGCTCGGGGTCCTTGCGGTCCGAGAGCGCGGTCGACCCGACCATGTCGCAGAACAGGACCGTGACTACCTTCCGCGTCTCCCGCGCCTCGGCGGCCGTCTGCCGGAGCGCGGCACCGCACGACCAGCAGAACCGGCCCCGATCGTCGCTTGACTCGCCGCACCGCGGGCACGCCCGCATGCCCCGATTCTAGGGCGCGAAAAGGGTGGCGTGACATACATCCGCGGGCTGCACCGGCTGGACGAGCGGCTCGTCCCGAGTGGTCCTGGATAGGCGTTCGGTCTCGTCGAACACGCCCTCGCGGTAGTGGCCTCGGGCAGGCCTGCTCGGCGCTCCACAAGTACCGGGCCACCCAACGTCGCCGTAGAAAGACCCAGATCTCATGCGACGTCGACGACGACGGCATAGGTGATGCCCAGCGGCCGACCGCCGCGCCGACGGCTTCGGATTCTCGGAGCAGGGAGCCGGCGTGGTGCACACCGATCACGCGCAGCCTTGCAGGCGCGAGGCACGGATCCCGAGGTGCTCGTCGCCGCGCGAACGTCGGGATCCGGATCCCTTGCGGCCCGTTGAGCGACTACGCAGTCCGGAGCAATGTCAGGCTGGATCAGGCGGGCCCGATACTGGAGTCATAGTTGTGCGCGTTCTCGGGCGATTGCGGGAGTCGCCTGAGTGCTTGCTGCCCGCCCGATCCGCGGCGACCCGCAAGCGCACACGGCGGTCGCGCGCAGAGCCGAGCAGCCACCCCATCGATGCTCGCCTCGCTGCTGGTCCGGACGAATGGCAGCAGTGGCGCGTCAGCGGCACGGCGTGTTCGGTCCCGCTCCGGCGCTGATCAACACCACAGTGCTGTGAGCACTGATGCGGTCCTGGCGCCCGGTCCCCTGGATGCCGGCGAAGAGCTTTCCGTTCGCTGTACGTACCTCGCCCACCGGCAGCCGCGGGAGCTTCCCCGACGGCGGTGTCCCTTGCGGCCGGCTAGTTTCGATGAACGCTCGCCCGTAGAGGCGCCGGGCGCGGCTGGCGGTGTCACCGAGAGTCAGCCCTCTCGTGGTGGCGAGGAGAACGCCGTGAGGCTGGCGCGCTGGTCCCTCCGCGTTCGTCGAGTACGCATAGCCCACAAAGCGGGAACGTTTGAAGGTAAGGTTGAGCTTGGCGCTTGGCACCTCCTGGCTTCCGATGTTCAGGCCGATCCAGTCGGTGCTGCGCCCGAATCCGCAGATGCCTGAGATTGTCTCGTGAGGCGGCCCAAGCAGGCGCTCGAGGTCTCCGATCACCCTGGAGCGAGCGCGGTCGAACTTGACGCCGCCGATGCCGTTGCCCTCAAGCACGCGCCGGACGTCCGCGTTCGCTCCGGCGCGGGTTGAGTGCGCCGCCGCCTGCGGGTCCTGCTTTGGTTGCTTCCCGCCGCAGGACAGCAGTACCAGCGCCGACAAGGCGGTCAATGCCACTCGGCTGGCGGGCCTCGCTAAGAGTGAGCCGATCATCGACTTTGGCCTGACCGTAGGAATACGGTAACGCCCCCGCTTGGGGTCCAATCGAGGGTTGGACCTTTCGGCTTGATCGTCCGACCGGTCGGTAACGCGCGGGACATGCCTTCACTCCGCGACGAGTACCTCGCCTCGGATGACAATCGGCCCCGCTTCGCGCGGAGGTTGTCGCGTAATTCCTCTAGGTTGGCGGCTGCTGTCAGAAGATGATGATCGGCTTCGTTCCGCTCGGGTGGAGATTCCACCCTGGGCGTGATCGAAAACTCGGTCTATGCACCCAGTTTTCGATCACGCTGATCGCGGTCGAGGGCCCCGCAACCCGCTGAGCGGCCCTCCATCGGTGCGCTCGGCAACCCGGCGGCGGAGTCGCGGGCTCGCGCTAGAGCACTCCGGCCGGCACCCGGCGCTCGGTTGGCATCTCGTGATAACGCGAGTGATTTGTGCGACAGCGTCCGCGGACAGGAGGGGGAACGCGAGGAGGTTCGGGTCGCCAGGCAGATTGGACGACGGGGCATCGCCCTGGCTGGCAAGGTGGTGGCTGAGATGCGAGCACCGCCAGCGCAAGCGCAGGGGAGTCGCGGCGGATTTTCAGGTGGTCGACGTCAATACGAGAGCTCGACGCCGGTGGCGGGCCTGAAGGTGCGCTTGTCCGGATAGACGCAGACGTCGCCGGGGATCAGGTCGCCCATGGTTACGAGCTGCATCCCCTGCGCCCCGACCTCGATGCGATGCCCAACGCCCGTGTTCTCGCGGCACAGCCAGAACGAGCCGGCGCGCAGCGGGTACCCGGCCGCGCCGAGACGCGCGACGCCAGCGCCGCTGCGCACGAACCACGCCTCCTCACGCGCGGAGTGGAAGTGCAGGTCGGTGTTGTGGGTCTCGGGCGGCATCTCGTCCTGGGCGAGGACGAGCTTGTCCGAGCCCATCTCGCGAGCGTCGCGGGTGGCGTAGGCGAGCCGGCCTTCGCGACCCTCGTTCAGCCTCAGCTCGCTGAGGTTGCGGATCGTGGGCGGCCGCTCGGTGCTCGGCTCGGGAAGCTCGAGCGGGCCGAGCCGCTGGTCGGCGAGGAACGGAGGTGGCGTATCGGCCGGCGACCAGCGCGGGCCGAGCCAGAACTGACGGGTGCGCGGCAGATAGGTGATGTGGGTGCGGGAGCCCTCGGCGACGAACAGCGCGGTGAGACCGGACTCGCCGGCGATCAGCGTGTGCGCGTCACCGCCCGCCCGATGCCAGAGCAGGTCGTCGACGCCGATCGGGTAGGTGCGGACGTCGTGCGAGCCCGAGGTCTGATAGCTCAGACCGCTCCCCGCGAGCACGAGGAACAGCTCATCCTCGTCGGCGTGGCTGTGCGGCGGAGTCGAGCGCTTCCCCGGGTCGATCTCGATCAGCGCGACGCCGAGTCGCTTCGCGCCGGTCGCGACTCCCAGGCGGCGACGCGCGGCGCCGATCTCGCCGAACTCCCAGCGGGAGCTTGGCACGTCGTCGATGTGGATCGGAAGATCGTCCGGCATCCCGGCCCCACAGGATGCCAGCCCGACGCCGCGCTCCGGTCGGCGGACTCCTCGAGCTGTGTCACCGGCCAGGTTTGGGGCGTCAACGGCGGCTTCGACATGTAGCAGAGGCTGCCGGCCGGACGTCGATGCCGAGACTGCTGCGGCCCTCGGCGCCGCTCGGGAGGGTTGTGACAGGAATTACAATGAGCCGGGATGTCGACCGTTCGACCGGACCTTGAGGCGGTCGTTGGCGAGCACGTCGAAGCTGTCCTGAGCCGCCTTCCGCCGGGCCCGCTCGCGCATGAGATGGCAGACCTGCTGATGGCGTCGATCCCGGAGCTGGGCCGCGCCGACGATGAGGATTTCCGTACCGGATTGCGCCTCGAGCTGTGAGAGCAACCTGACCGCGATCTGGAGCAAGCTGCTCACCGGCGCGCCGCTTGAGTCGATCGCTCCGCCGCCGGAGGCCGTGGCCTGGTCGCACGAGCTCGTGCACCGCGGGGTTCCGCTGCCCGCGCTGCTGCGGGCCTACCGGCTCGGTCACGGGCTGGCCGAGCGCCGTTTCGAGGAGGCCGCGGGCGAGCTCCAGATCGAGCCGGATGTCCGCTGGCGGGTGCTCGCCCACACCTCGCATCACATGTTCGCCTACATCGACGCGATCTGCACGCGGACCTGGTCGACGATTACGAGCAGGAGCGGGCGCACTGGATTCGCGGTGCTGCCGCGGCTCGTGCCGAGCTGGTCACCGCGATCGTCGAACGTCAGCCCCTCGACGCCCGTGCGGCCGGCGAGAAGCTGCGCTACGACGTCTCGCGACGCCACGTCGCGCTGATCGTGTGGGCTGACCCGGCCCGCGCCGGACAGCAGGCTGGTTCGCTCGAGAGCGAGGCCTCGGCGCTGGCTGTGGCCTTGGGCGGCGGGCCCGTGCTGACGGTGCCGATCGGAGAGCGCGTTCTCTGGGCCTGGACCTCCGGAGATCGCCTCACCGACGATCCGGCTGCTGTCGAGCACAGGATGGGCGCGGGGGTGCGCGCCGCGATCGGGACCATACGGCACGGCGTCGCCGGGATGGCGGACTCGTACGATGAGGCGCGCGTCGCTCGTCGGGTCGCCGAGCTGCGGGCGGTCCGGCCGGGCACGGTCGTGGGCTATCGCGCCGCGGATCTGACGGCGTTGTTGACCGCTGACCCCGTCGAAGCCGTCCGGTTCGCGACGGCCGAGCTCGGCGAGCTCCTGGCGGACAACGATGGCGCCGCGAGGCTCAGGGCGACCGTTCGTGCCTACCTCGAGGAGAACCTCAGTCAGGTGCGCGCCGCCCGCCGCCTAGGGATCCACCCGAACACGGTCGTATACCGCGTCAAGCGCGCCGAGGAGCTGCTCGGACATCCGGTCGATCAGCGCCGCTTGCAGTTGGAGGTCGCGTTGCGGCTGTCGGAGATGATCGACGGCCTGCGCGCCGCAGCCGACGGCCGGCGTCGGGCCAGCGGCTAGCTGACCGCGCTCGCTCGCGCGCCGGCGACGGAGGCCGCCGAAGCCGCGGCCACGGGGTTTGTGCGCCCCGACCAGTGATCTCGCCGATCGGCTGGCGCGCGCAGCCATGGAGACGCCCCCGGCGCGCTGGGATAACCCATCTCCACAGTTCAACTCTTTGACGGAGGAGCTTTCCGCGATGGGATTCATGACAGGGAACTTCCCGCCGGTCGATCCGGCGACGTTCATGGACAAGCCCTACCGGGAGCGGATCAAGACGCTCGCCGGGCACTGGGCCGAGTACGGCTTCGGCTCGCCGAAGGTGATCATGGTGATGTACCTGCTCAAGCTGGTGTTCTTCTACGCGCTCGGCGGCGTGCTGGTCGGCACGCTGACCTCGCACCTGAACCCGCTGCATCCCTCGGCGTGGTTCTTCCAGCCGGTCTTCTACGAGAAGGCGGTGCTGTGGACGGTGCTGCTCGAGTGCCTCGGGTTCGCCGGCTCGTGGGGGCCGCTCGCCGGTCACTTCAAGCCGATGAGCGGAGGCGTGCACTACTACGCGCGGCCGGGCACGATCCGGCTGGCGCCGTGGCCGGGCAAGGTCCCGTTCACCAAGGGCGATGAGCGCACCCGGGCGACGTGGTGCTGTACGTCGCGCTGCTAGCCGCGCTGGTCGTGTCGCTGGCGCTGCCCGCCGTTCACACGCATGGGATCGACGCGGCGGTGGCCTCGAACAACGGCCTCGTCGCTCCCGCGGCGATCGTCGCGGTGATCGCGCTGCTCGTGATCCTCGGCCTGCGGGACAAGGTGCTGTTCATCGCCGCGCGCTCGGAGCAGTACCTCCCGGCACTGATCTTCATGGCCTTCTTCCCATTCGTCGACATGATCGTCGCCGCCAAGCTGCTGATCGTGATCGTGTGGTTCTGCGCGGGCTTCTCGAAGTGCAACCGGCACTTCCCCAACGTGCTCGGGCCGATGGTGTCCAACGTGCCATGGCTGCCCTCCAAGGCGATCAAGCGCATGCACTACGCCAACTTCCCTGAAGATCTCCGCCCATCGAAGCTCACCTACCGGATCGCGCACGGCCCGGGCATGTTCGGCGAACTGGTGCCGCCGCTGGTCCTGCTGTTCTCCCACAACCACTACGTGACCCTGATCGCGGCCGTCTTCATGATCGGCTATCACCTGTTCATCATCTCCACGTTCCCGCTCGCGGTGCCGCTCGAGTGGAACGTGCTGTTCATGTACGTCACCGCGTTCCTGTTCCTCGGCTACCCGAATCAGCACGGGTACGGCCTGGGCGACATGGAGACGCCATTGCTGCTGGCGACGGTGGCCGGCCTGTTGTTCTTCCCCGTGCTGGGGAACCTCCGCCCGGACCTGGTCTCGTTCTTGCCCTCGATGCGACAGTACGCGGGCAACTGGGCCTCGGCGATGTGGGCGTTCGCCCCGGGTGCCGAGCAGAAGCTCAACGAGCGCATCGTCAAGGCCGCGCCGATGCAAAAGGACCAGCTCCAGATCAAGGCTCCGCTCCTGGGCTACGACGAGCCGGTCGCGGAGATCCTGCTCAACATGCTGCTCGCGTGGCGCTCGATGCACAGCCAAGCCAGGGGCTCAACTCAGTCATGATGCGCCACCTGGGTCAGGACATCGACACCTACACGCTCCGCGAGGCTGAGTTCAGCTGCAACGCAATCGTCGGCTTCAACTTCGGCGACGGGCACCTCCACGACCAGAGCCTGATCCAGGCGATCCAGAAGCGCTGCCAGTTCGTGCCCGGCGAGTTCACCGTCGTGTGGGTCGAGTCCGAGCCGGTGTGGAGCGGGCGCCAGCAGTACATCGTCATCGACGCGGCCGTCGGCGTCGTCGAGCGCGGCAGCTGGGCGGTCAAGGACGCCGCGGAGGAGATCCCGTGGCTGCCGAACGGCCCAATCCTCGTCCAGGTCGACTGGCGACTCGAGGGATACGAGCGCGTCAGCCACGCGGGAGCTGTGTCCGGCGCTCTCCCGGCGCCCTCGGAAGTTCCGCCGATGCTGGGCGAGGCGGTGACGGCATGACCACCGCAATCGTCGTCGGCAGCGGGCCCAATGGGCTCGCTGCCGCGCTCACCCTGGCCTCCGAAGGCGTCGAGGTGACGGTGCTCGAGGCAGCCGACAAGCTCGGCGGCGGCACCCGCTCGAGCGAGCTGACGCTCCCGGGCCTGCTCCACGACGAGTGCTCGGCCGCTCACCCGCTGGCCGTCGACACCCTGTTCAGCCGCCGCTTCGACCTCGCCGGCCACGGACTCACCTGGCGCTGGCCCGAGATCCAGTACGCCCACCCGCTGAACGGCCGCGCCGGTGCCGCCGCGTACCGGTCGGTCGACGAGACGGCCACGGCGCTCGGCAGGGACGGTCGCGCGTGGCGATCGGTGTTCGGAGCGCTCGCCGAGCGCTTCGACGACATCACCGCCGACTTCCTGCGACCGATGCTGCACGTGCCCGAGCACCCGATCAAGCTGACCCGATTCGGCCTGTACTCGGCGCTACCGGCAGCGCTGCTCGCGCGGCGGTGGTCGACCGAGGAGGCGCGGGCGCTGTTCGCCGGCGTCGCCGCCCACGCCTTCCGGCCGTTCGGCTCGCCGATGTCCTCCGCAATCGGCGTGGCGCTGGGCACAGCCGCGCACCGTTACGGATGGCCGGTCGCCGAAGGCGGATCGGCCTCGATCAGCCGCGCGATGATCGCGCTGGCCAGGGACGCCGGCGCGCGGTTTGAGACCGGCGTCCGGGTGGACTCGCTCGCGGAGGTCGACGCGGACATCGTGATGCTCGACCTCGCACCCGCCGCGGCCGCCCGGATCGCCGGAGACCGCATGCCGCGGCGGATCGCCCGGGCCCTAACGCGCTACCGCCACGGCCCCGGGACCTTCAAAGTCGACTTCGCCGTCGACGGCGGAATCCCCTGGGCCTACGAGCCCGCCCGACAGGCTGGCACCGTGCACGTGGGCGGCGGACTGCGTGAGATCGCCGCCGGCGAGAAGCTCCTTCACGCCGGGCGGATGCCCGAGGCGCCGTTCGTGCTCGTCTGCCAGCAGTACCTGGCCGACCCGGGACGGTCTCATGGCGACGTGCATCCCGTGTACTCCTACGCCCACGTTCCCGCGGGTTACACGGGTGACGCCACCGCCCAGATCGAAGCGCAGATCGAACGGTTCGCACCGGGGTTCCGCGACCGGATCCTCGCCCGGACCGCGAGATCGGTCGCGCAGACGGAATCGCACAACGCCAACTACGTCGGCGGCGACGTGGTCACTGGCAGCAACGACGCACTGCAGCTCGTGTTCCGTCCCCGCGCGGCGCTCAACCCGTACGCGATCGGGATCCCCGGCGTCTACATCTGCTCCGCGGCCACACCTCCCGGGGCCGGCGCGCATGGGATGTGTGGCTACAACGCCGCGCTCTCGGCGCTGCGACGGATCGACCCCCAACGCCGAGACCCCGACGCTCCTGACGTCAACACGTCCGAGCTCGTGTCTGGCTCGGGGCGGCGGCGCTGAGGCCTCTAGACAACGGCGACGGCCGCCAGCGCGCGATCATGACGGGGCCCTGCTCCGGACGTCCGCACTCGTCGAGGACAGCGCCGAGGGTCGGCCCTCGCCCACGAGAGCACAACAAGAGCCCCGCCTGCGCTACTGACCCGAGCGCAGACGGGGCTCGTCCAACGGACGCGCTATTCGGCGGCGGCCCGCTGCCATGGCAGTTCAAGATTCGCGACGAGCTCCCGAAGACGCCGACCGGGAAGATCAGCAAAGGTCCTCTGCGCGAACAGTTCGGGACCTGGACCACCTCCAGCCGAGCTGCGGCGTAGCAAGGGACACGATGCTGACGCGACGGACTGGTCCGGTGGATTCCCAGCATGTGACGTGACGGGCTACGGTGGATCAGTTGGCGGCGTTCACGATCCTGTAGCGGTGCTCGGGGCGGCCGGCGGCGCCGTAGTGAAGGCGGAGCTCGATCCTGCCTTGGCGAGCCAGCTCGGCGAGGTAGCGTTGGGCGGTGGAGCGGCTGATTCCGACCTGGTCAGCGACCTCCACGGCCGACACGTCATGGGATGAGGCTTGAATAAGCTCACGGACACGGGTCATGGTCGGTCCGGACTGGCCCTTGGCTAGCGGGGCGGGGCCGCGCAGCAGCCCGTACAGGGTGTCGACGTCGTGTTGCTCGGCCTCGTCGATGCGCTCGAGCCGGCCGCGCAGGTCGCGGTAGGCGTTCAACCGCTCCTCGAGCTGGGCGAAGCTAAACGGCTTTACCAGGTAGTGGACGGTCCCGAGCTGCATGGCGGCGTGCACGCTGGCCATGTCGCGCGCGGCGGTGATCACGAGGAAGTCGGGCCGGTGACGCTTGCCGGCGAGGGTCTCGCGCACGACGTCGAGTCCGTGGCCGTCAGGGAGGTAGAGGTCGAGCAGGACGAGCGTGGGCGCGAGGCGCCTGATCTCGCTCTTGGCGCTGGCAGCGGTTGAGGCGTGGCCCGCGACGCTGAAGCCGCGGATCTTGCGGATGTAGGCCGCGTGGATGGTGGCCACGTGGTAGTCGTCTTCGACGATCAGCGTGCTGATCATGCGCCCACCTCGACGGCACCCCTTGCCTTGGTCGGGAGCACGACCGTGAACGTTGTCGGACGCGAGCAGTCGACGGTGACGGTGCCGCCGGCCCGATGAACGAGCCGGTGCACGAGCGCCAGCCCGATTCCGCGATGGCTTCTCCCCTCTGGTGACTTGGTCGTGAACCCGTCGGTGAAGATTCGTGCCGCGAACTCCTCGGGCACGCCGGGACCCGTATCGGACACCTCGAGCGTAACCGTCTCCTCGCAGGTCACCAGGCGCACGGTCACGCTCGCCGGCCCGGGACCGCTCGCCGCGGCGTCGATCGCGTTGTCGATCAGGTTGCCGACGATCGAGAGCAAGATGTTGGTCCCGATGCCGGTGCGGGCCAGCCGGGAGTCGTCGGAGAGGAGCAGCTCGACATCCCGCTCGGCCGCGACAGTGGTCTTGGCGAGCAGCAGCGCGGCGATCTCGGGCGCTTCGATGCGCGCGCGGATGGCTTCGGCCAGCCCGGCGGTCTCGCCCGATACCTCGAGCGCGTAGCGGATCGCTGCTTGCTGATCGTCGAGCTCGATCAGACCGGCGACGGTGTGCATGCGATTTGCGAACTCGTGTTGCTGGGCGCGCAGGGCGTCGGTGAGCGCATCGACGCTGTCGAGCTCGCGCAGGAGTCCTTCCAGCTCGGTCCGATCGCGCAGCGTCACCACCGCGCCCAGATCTCGGCCTTGGCGGAAGACCGGCATGCGGTTGACCGACAGGATGTGCTCGTCGGTGACCACGACGGTGTCGGGCCCGGCCAGCGCCCCGGTCAGCAGGTCGGACAGACGCCGATGCGATACGACTTCGTCTATCGGTCGTCCCGCCGGATCGCCATCGAGCGGGATCAGGCGCCGCGCCTCGTCGTTGATCAGCGTCACCCGGCCATCCCGATCGAGGGTGATCACGCCCTCGCGAATGCCGTGCAGCATTGCCTCGCGCTCTTGCACCAGCGTGGCGATCTCCTCGAGCTCGAGGCCGAACGTGCTCCGCTTCAGCCGGCGAGCCAGTGTCAGCGAGGCGACCACGCCGATCGCCAGCGCGCAGGCGAAGTACAGGAGCAGCGACGGGAGCTCGTGCAGGAGCTGGTCTGATACCTGCCTCTCGAGGATCCCGGCCGAGACCTCGCCGATGACCGGCCCGCTGCGAGCGCTCCCAGGCGCGCGGATCGGCACCTTCGCATTGGCGGATGTGCCGAGATTCCCATGATCGACCCCCGTGTGATCGCGGCCGTCGAGCGCGACGACGGGCTCGGTGACTCGCTGTCCGATCAGCCGCGGGTTCGGGTGCGAGTAGCGCACCCCGGTCCGGTCGATCACGACGATGTAGGTGGCGCCCGTCTCGTGCCTCACCTGCTCGGCGAGCGACTGGATCAGCCCGCGGCCGGCTGGGCTGGGTCTGGCCAAGGCTGCGCGGATCGACGGCATGGTCGCGAACGTCTGGGCAACAGCGAGCGCCCGCTGCTGGTAATCGCGCTCGAACTCGGCGCGCTGGCTCAGTGTGATCAGCGCGAAGCCGACCACTGTGCTGGCGAGGAGGATCGCGACCACGCTGATCAGGATCCGGCTCGACAACTGGCGTGTGCGTCTCATCTGAACCTCTCCTCGCTCGACGAGTCTACGCCTCCCAGGCGTGAGCAAAATGCGCAAAACCGCCGGAAATGCGGCTTAGCGGGCTAACCGGCACAAGCCTTGGAAGCCGAACGGCCGGACCGTACGTTTGATCGCGTCTCGACACACCGAGTCGAGCAAGGATCGATTCAAGCGAGGAGAGCGATGACGATGGTGAGTACCTTGGCCCGGGATGTCGCCGACGATCAGAGGAGCGTCGGCGACAGCCGCACCCCGCCACCCCCGACCCACTCGGCGAAGATCGAGCTCACCGGCGTGACGAAGCGGTTCGTCTCGCCGACGGGCGCGCTGACCACCGCGATCCGGGACGTCGACCTGGTCATCGAGCCGGGGCAGTTCTGCGCCATCGTCGGCCCGACCGGGTGCGGCAAATCCACGACCCTGTCGCTCGTGTCGGGCCTGGCCCGCCCGAGCGCCGGCTCGGTGCGAGTCGGCGAACAGGAGGTCGACGGCATCGCCACCGGCATGAGCTTCATGTTCCAGGCGGACGCGCTCTTGCCGTGGAAGACCGTGCTCGGCAACGTCGCGATGGGTCCCCAGTTCCAGGGCGTGAAGAAGAAGGAGGCCCAGGCACAGGCGCGCGATTGGCTGCGCCGGGTCGGCCTGACCGGCTTCGAGGACCACCACCCCCATCAGCTCTCAGGCGGGATGCGCAAGCGCGCCAGCCTGGCCGCGGCACTCATCAACAAGCCGTCGATCCTGCTGATGGACGAGCCGTTCGGAGCCCTGGACGTGCAGACCAAGGCGATCATGTCCAACGAGTTGCTCGCGCAGTGGGAGCAGACGCGCCCGTCGGTGATCTTCATCACCCATGACCTCGAAGAGGCGGTCGCGCTCGCCGACAAGGTGGTGGTCATGACCGTCGGACCCGGCACGGTCAAGTCCGTCTTCAAGATCGATCTCCCACGGCCGCGCGGGGCGGTGCAGGAGATCCGCTTCGACCCGCATTTCCTCGAGCTGCATCACCAGATCTGGGACTCGCTGCGCGAGGAGGTCCAGCGCGCGTACGAACGCTCCGCCCAGGCACCGGACAACGATGGAGGATCACGATGAGCGCCGTGTCGATCAACACCCAGCTGACGAGCGTGGCGGCGTCGGACGAGGAGACCATTGCCGCTCGTGCGCGCAAACGCGCGAGGCAGCGCAAGCTGGCGGTGTGGGGCGCCCGGGCGTTCCTCGCGATCCTCATCATCGGCGGCTGGCAGCTCCTGACCGATGCGAAGGTCGTCGATAAGTTCTTCTGGGGCCAGCCCAGCGGAATCGTCACGCAGCTGAGCGACTGGATCAACCACGGAACCCAGTACGGGTCGATCTGGACGCAGATCTGGATCACCATGAAGGAGGCGCTACTCGGATTCGTGCTTGGAGTCACCGCGGGCGTGGTCGTCGGTGTGGCTCTGGGCCAGAATCGGTTCCTGGCTGACGTGGTCCAGCCCTACATCAAAGTCATGAACGCGATCCCGCGGATCGTGCTCGGGGCGCTGTTCACCGTCGCGCTCGGCCTCGGCACCAGCTCCAAAGTGCTGCTGGCCGCGGTGCTGGTGTTCTTCGTGGTGTTCTTCAACGCCTACCAGGGCGTCCGGGAGGTTGACCAGAACCTCATCAACAACGCCCGTGTGCTCGGCGCCTCGAAGTTCCAGGTCACCCGCAACGTGGTGGTGCCCTCGGCGTTGACATGGATCATCGCGAGTCTCCACGTCGCTTTCGGGTTCGCCATCATCGGCGCCATCGTCGGCGAGTTCCTGGGCGCCCAGCAGGGCCTGGGGCTGGTCATCGCCAACTCGCAGAACAACTTCAACCCCGATGGCGTGTTCGCCGCGATGCTGATCATCGCGGTCGTGGCCCTCACCGCCGAAGGGATCATCGGCTGGCTGGAGCGGCGCCTGCTGGCGTGGCGCCCGCCATCCACCATCGAAGCTGGCGGGCTCTAGCCGCCTAGCCGCACCCACCCGAACTCTGACCGACTTCGCGGCCGGGCTCGGGCCCCATCACCCACACCCAGCAGTCACTCACCACCCACGAGGGAGGAGCAACCATGTTCAAACGTAAGCTCACGCTGGCACTGAGTGCCGCGGCTCTGGCCGCCGCCGTCACCGCCTGCGGCTCGAGCTCCGGCGGGTCCGCCACCGGCGTCTCGAACGCAGCCAACACGAGCAGCGACCCCCAGCTGCCCACCGTCTCGCTGATGGTCGGCGGCATCGACAAGCAGATCTACCTGCCCTACCAGCTGGCCCAGAATCTCGGCTTCTACAAGAAGTACGGCGTCAACGTCCAACTCTCGACCGAGCAGAACGGCGGCGTCGGCGCCGAGGAGGCGATGGCGTCCGGCCAGGTCGACATGGCCGGCGCCTGGTATGTGCACACGATCGACTTCCAGCAGAAGGGCAAGGCCGTCGTGGACGTCGTGCAGCTCTCAGGCGCCCCGGCGAGCGCGAGATGTGCGCGACAGGCTCCGGCGTGAACTCGCCCGCGCAGTGGAAGGGCAAGACGGTTGGCGTCACCGACATCGGCTCCGGCACCGACAACCTCACCGTGTATCTGGCCGCCCGGAACCACCTGACGACCAAGGACTTCAGCCGCGCGGCAGTCGGCGCGTCGAGCACGTTCCTCGCCGCGCTCCAGCACAACCGGATCGTGTGCGGGATGACCACGCCAGCCCACCGCCGGAGCGGTCCAGACCAAGGGTGTCGGCTACTCGGCCATCAACCTGGCCAGCACCGCCGGTGCCCAGCAGTGGCTCGGCGGCGTCTACCCCGCCGCCGGCGTGCTGGCTCAGGCCAGCTGGGTCAACAGCCACCAGGCCACCGTGCAGAAGGTCGTCGACGCGCTCGTGGCCACGATGCACTGGATCCACACCCACACCGCCGCGCAGATCGCCAGCGCGATGCCGGCTGACTTCGTCAACAACGGACTCACCACGAAGGCGACCTACGCCGCCGAGCTCGCCGCGGATAAGGGTCAGTTCCTCCCCGACGGAATGATGCCTGCGAGCGGGCCGCCGACCGCGCTGGCCATCGACAAGTTCGTCGGCAACGTGACCAAGCCGGTGAACATCGCCGCACCTACACCAACCAGTACGCCATCGCAGCCAACAAGCTCGAGGGCTACACGAAGTAACGCAACCCGCATGCGAGGGCCGCCTCCGGCAACGGAGGCGGCCCCCCGACCCCGCCCAGCTACCTACGGGACCGACTGATGCAAACCCCCACAGTGACACTGACCAGCCCCCTGCCCACCGCTCACCCCAGACCCCGACGATGACCACGACGACCAACAGCCACGACAGCAAGTCAGGGCCGGCACGCGGGCCGCTGGAGGGCATCCGCGTGCTCGACGTCAGCACCGTCTACGCCGCCCCGATCTGCGCGATGCTGCTGGGAGACTACGGCGCCGACGTGATCAAGGTCGAGCACCCGCGCGGCGACCCCGCCCGCACCCACGGTCACAACAAGGACGGGCACGGCCTGTGGTGGAAGGTGATCTCCCGCAACAAGCGACACGGTGACGCTGAACCTGGGCCACCCGACGGGCAAGGAGCTACTCGAGCGCCTCGTCGTGGACGCCGATGTGCTGATCGAGAACTTCCGCCCCGGGGTGATGGAGAAATGGGGACTCGACCCCGATCACCTACACGAGATCAACCCGTCACTGGTGATCCTGCGCGTGACCGGCTTCGGCCAGTTCGGACCCTACGCCAAACGCCGGGCCTTCGGAACCCTGGCCGAGGCGATGAGCGGATTCGCCCACCAGACCGGCCAGCCGGACGGGCCACCGACCTTGCCACCCTTCGGGCTTGCCGACGGCGTCACCGGCCTGGCCGCAACCGTCGCGGTCCTGCTCGCGCTCTACCACCGTCACGAGAATGGCGGCCGCGGTCAGGTGATCGACATCTCACTGCTCGAGCCGCTGCTGACCCTGCTCGGCCCCGGCCCCAGCGTCTATGACCAGCTAGGGATCGTGCCCGGCCGCCACGGCAACCGCTCGACCAACAACGCGCCTCGCAACACCTACAAGACCCGCGACGGACGCTGGGTCGCGATCTCGGCCAGCGCCACCTCGATCGCGGAGCGCGTCATGCGCCTCGTCGGGCGACCCGACATCGCCGAACAACCGTGGTTTCACTCCGCCGGCGAGCGGGTCCGCCACGGCGACCAGCTCGACGACATCGTCGCCGGCTGGATCCGGGCGCGTGACTTCGATGAGGTCATGCGCGCGTTCGAAGAGGCCGGCGCGGCGATCGCGCCGATTTACGACATCGAGCAGCTGATGAACGATCCGCAAGTCGAGGCCCTCGATGCCGTCACCACCGTCGAGGACGAGGACCTGGGTGCGCTGCGGATGCAGAACCTGATGTTCCGCCTCTCCGGGAGCCCGGGGGCGATCCGCTTCACGGGCCGCCGATTGGGCCAGGACAACGAGCAGATCTACGGGGAGCGGCTCGGGCTCGGGGGCGAGCGTCTCGCCGAGCTACGAGAGCAGGGAGTGATCTGATGCACCGCAGCTACCTCTTCGCCCCCGGCCACAACGAGAAACTGCTCGGGCGGGTGTTTGGCGCCGGCGCGGATGCCGTGATGCTCGACCTCGAGGACGCCGTCCCTCCTCAGGCCAAGGCTCAAGCGCGCTCGATGGTCGCCGATGTCCTCGTCGACCGCTCGGCCTGGGTTCGCATCAACGCGGTCGGCACCGAGCTTGCCGCCGCCGACCTTGAGGCCGTGGCCGGCCTCGCCGCCGGTATCCGGATCCCCAAGGTCGAGTCCGCTCGCGACGTTGAGTGGGTCCGCGCCCGCGCCCCCGAAACACCGTTGATCTGCGCCATCGAGACCGCTCGCGGGATCCTGGCGGCTCACGAGATCGCGGCCGCGCCCGGCGTCCGCAATCTGTCTCTCGGCGGGGTCGACCTCCGGCGCGACCTCGGCGCCACCGACGGCAACCTGCAGACCCTCTACGCCCGCTCCCACCTCGTGGTGGCCTCGCGCGCGGCCGGACTCGACCCGCCGATCGACAGCGTCTACGCGCGCCTGGACGACGAGGCCGGCCTGCGCGCCCAGGCCGAGTTCGCCCGCTCGCTCGGTTTCTTCGGCAAGTCGGCCATTCACCCGCGGCAACTCGCTGTCCTGCACGACGTCTTCACGCCCTCCGACGAGGAGCTCGAAGTGGGCCCAGACCGTGCTCGACGCATTCGACGGCGCCGGCGGCGAGGCAGTCAAGCTTCCCGACGGCGAGTTCATCGATCTGCCCGTCGCCGACCGCGCCCGGGCCCTGTTGGAGCTGGCTGCCGGGCAGCCGATCGGCACGACTGCGCTCAACCGATCAGGATCGCGATCATGACGATCAGAGGACGCTTCTTTCCCTTCTTGACATCGACCGTCGGATCGGACGGATCGAGGGTGGGGCTCGCGACGTCGGTCGCGCCGGTAGCGACTTCCCCTCGCTGGCGGCCTAGGCGCGTGCGGGTGTTGTCACGCCCGCAGGCAGGCGCCACGCAGGCTGAGGACCGGTGAACCCTTTGAGTTCGAGCGCTTCCGGCATCGCTTCGAGCCCGTGTTCCTTTAGCCAATCCGCCACCCGCCGGTGGGCCTCGTCGCTCAACATGATCTCGCCTGCGGAGGCCGCAGTTTGCAGACGCGCAGCGAGGTTCGTCGCCGTGCCCAGCACTAAGACATCCCCATCGGCTGTCGGCGGTCCGATCATCGCCGGACCGACCGAAATGCCAATGCCCACCCCAAGCTCGAGTAGTGCGGCCTTGCCGCTCAGCGCGAGCGCGGCTTCGAGCGCCTCGCGTGCGTGATCGACTCGCGTGCCGGTTGCGTTGAAGGTGGCCATCACGGCGTCGCCCGCAAATTTATTGACGAACCCGTGGTGGCGGCTCACCTCGGCGGCGGCCCAGCGGTAGAGCGTGGTGATTCGGTCAGCCATCACGGCCGGTGGGGTCGTGGCCGTGAGCGCTGTGTAACCGCGGACATCGGCGAACATCGAGGTAACCAGGCGCTCGCCGGTGAGCACGATTTCTGATCCGGCGGGGGTGGCGGTCGAGCTTTGCGGAAGCGCGAGGCCATGGCTCTCGGCGACTGTCCGCGCGGTGTTCGCGACCGCGATCGCGCTCGCGGCTTCTGCCTCGGCGACGGCGGTTCTCAACTTGTTCTGTGCATCCTGAGGTCGGCCGAGCTGGGCGAGCGCCTCCGCCGCCAGGATTTGGGCACGCCACTCGACAATGCGAAAGCCGCGCGCCGCGGCGGTGCGGGCGACCGCCTCGAGGATCCGCGCGGCGTTGCCGGCCTCGCCGCGCGCAAGCAGGATGCGGGCCTGCGCTTCGTCGAGGAATGGCTCGCCCGAGGTCAAGCCCGAGCGCCCGCGCGGCGTCCACGCCAGCCTGAGCTTCATCGAGCAGGCCGACTTTGACGAGCGCCTCGACGGCAACTGCCAGCGCGTCATGGTATGGCGCGAGGCGGGCAGCGTGCGAGACGATCTCGCGCGCGAGATCGACCGCTTCATCGACGCGGCCGGTTTGCAGTCGGAGCCGCACCTGGGGACCCGCGTCATAGATGACGTCCTGGAGCTCGGCGCGCTCCGACGTAGCGGGAAGGGCTGCTTGGGCTTCCTCCCACCGCCCGAGTTCGAGCAGAACCTCGGCGCGCTCGACTTGCGTGCGCCAGCGAACCTTGTCACTCGTGCTGAGTAGCGCCGCCTGCCGTTCAATTGCCGCCAGCGCGGCAGCCAGCTCTCCTTGAGTACGCAGTGCCCAACTCCTCGCGATCCCGATCATGTTGGTTATCACCGCCGGTCCGGGCTCCGAGGCGAGCATGTCGAGGCGCTCCGCGACGCCGGCGCTCATCGTGTGCAGTCGTGTCCACGTGTCGTTGTAGGCGATGTTTTGGGCGATCATCGAGAAGCCGCGGCGCTGCGCTTCTGAGAAACATTCATCGAGCATTGACCTTGCCTCGGCGGTCTCTCCGGCATCCAAGAGGGCGAGCGCGAGAAACGACTGTGCCCACACGCGCTCGAAATCGGCGCCGGCCAAGCGCGCGACCTCGACCGCATTTTTCGCGGTCTCGAGCGCGCGCCGGTCTTTGTCAAACTGGTAGAGGCCGGCGAGCCTCATGTAGGCCATCGCGAGCACTGCCGAAGGAGCGTGCTGCTCAAGGATGAAACGTGCTCGCTCGAACTCTTCGTGTGCGAGATCGGGCCTGCTCTGCTCCCAGTGGCAGCGGCCCAGCACGAGCCGGTAGCCCGCGGCCTCGACCTCGTCGCCCTGTCCCTCGAGCCCCGGGATCCCCTCAGCAAGCACCTCAGCGGCGTGCACGCTTTTGTCGTTCATCCACAGCAGCTTGCCGATGCGGCACAGCACGCGAAAGCGGTCCAGCGGCTCGTGCACGTGCGGCAGCGCCCGCTCGAGCAGCTCGAGCGCGTCGGCGAACGCCAGCGACGCTTCCGCTTCCTCGGCGGCACCTAAGCACGCTGGCACCGCTTCCTCGAAACGGGCCGCCCCGAGCAGGTGCCCCGCGACCACCAGCGGGCCCGTCCCGGCGGCGATGAGCGCGTTGGCCGCGCGACCGTGCAGCGCTTGGCGCCGAGGCAACACGATTTCCGTGCTGATCGCCTCCTGCGTCAGCGCGTGCCGCCAACGGTAGCTCGCGCCGCCGTCGGCGAGCTCGTCCAGTAGTTGCTGCACCACCCCGACCCCAAGCGCGCGCTGCACTGTGGCCTCAGACGCGCCCGACGTCGCGAGCAGCGTGGGGTAATCGAACGTTCTGCCGAGCACAGCGCCTGCCTGCAGCACCTCCGCTTCGGCGGGATCGAGACGGGCAAACCGCAGGAGGATTGTGTCGCGGACAGTGTCGGGAATCCGCAGCTGCTCAAGCGAACGCCGCTGCCAGCCGTCCCCTGGCCGCCGCGCTTCCGCACGGTCGATCACCTCCTTGAGCATTTCCTCGAGCACGAAAGGGTTGCCCTCGGTGCGCGCATACATGAGCTCGCGAAACCCCGGCTCGACCTCCTCGCCATCGAGGATGGCCGAGATCATCTCCGCGATCTGGCGTCGACCCAGTGGCGCGAGCGTGACCAGCTCGGCGGTGCCGGAGCGGCGCCAGCTCTGCAGCAGCGGTGCCAAGGGGTGGCGGCGATCGAGCTCGTCGCTGCGGTACGTGAGCAGCAGCAGCGAGCGCATGTTTGTGAGGCGGCGGCTCAGATGATCGAGCAGCTCACGGGTAGCGGAGTCGGCCCAGTGCACGTCCTCGAAGATCAGCAGCAGACCCTGGTCGTGGGCGACCGCTCCCAGCAGCCCCACAACCGCCTCGAACAGGCGTAACTTCGCCTGCACCGGATCGCCCACAGGGATCGCTGGCTCGTCCATGCCAAGCTGCGGGAACAGCTGCGCGAGCTCGCGCCGGGCCCCCCCGAGTGATTCGCCGATCCGCGCCGTGTCCTGGATTGAGATGTAGTTGCCCAGCGCCTCGACCACAGCGAGATAAGGAACCGGCAACTCGGCCTCGCTGCACGCCCCCCACAGCACGGTCCAGCCCAAGCGCTGCGCCCGCTCTACAAGCTCGCTCGCGAGCCTCGTCTTGCCCATGCCGGCCTCACCCCCAAGCGCGACCAGCCGGCTCTCGCCGCGATGGGCAGCAAGAAGCGCGTCCTCCAGGGCGAATAGCTGCTCATCTCGCCCCACCAGCCGTGGACACAGCACACGCTCCAACACTTCCACGGATTGTCCCACCCGGGAACCCAAGGCGACGCTCAGCACCGGATCACGGGCCGCCGACTCCCAACCCGGGGTACCACCGATCGCAGTGGCACCCCGGGGGGAGGGGAATGGCTAGCCGATGCCGGCGAGGACCTTCGTGCCCTCCTCCTGGACGGCCTTCAGCGCGTTCGGTTCCAGACGGAGCAGGTGGAGGATCGTCGGTGCCACCTGGGTGGTCTCTACCCAAGCGTGGACCCGCGAGTGCGGCACCGTCCCAGGAGCGTAGACGAGCATCGGCACATCGCGATCACCCGGATTGTCGCCCCCGTGCTCGGCGATCTTGCTGCCGCCGGTGTACACCGTGCCGACCTGAACGCGACCGAACACGTCCGGGTAGCGGGGGTCTGAGTACGGCACGCCGAAGAAGTGCGCGGCCTCGTGACCGGCGTAGATCTGCGCCAGGCCGGAGTGTGCCACCTGCTCGGTGCCGCGGTTCACGCCATCGTCGTTGTAAAGCACCGCCGTGGTGGCGCGCATGTGACTCCTGTGTGAACGGTCAGCGAATTGGTCTTGGCGAGAGGCCGCTCGCAGTTCGCCGCCGTTTCCGGCTTGCCGAGCCGGGTAAGCGATAGGTCTTGGGCTTTTGAGAGAGAGGAGCGACCATGGCCTACAAGTTTGGGGCCGATGAGCCTGTATCGCAGGCGATCGTGCGCTGCGGCCGCGAGCAGCTCGATCGGGCGGTCGCTGAGTTGAGCGAGGGGATCAACGAGGATCCCGTGCAGGCGGTTCACAACGCCCGCAAGGCGATAAAGAAGGAGCGCTCCCTGCTCCGTCTCGTCCGCGGCGCGATGCCGCGCGAGCAGCGGCGGCGGGAGAACACAGCCCTGCGCGAGGCGGCTCGCCGGCTGTCCGGCGCCCGGGACGCGGACGTGATGATCGGAAGTGTGGCCGCCCTGGGTGAGCGCTTTGCCGACCATCTGCCCGCGAGCACGTTTGATGCCGTCCGCGAGCATCTTGAGTCTCGCCGCGCGGCGGAAGTCCGCGGACCGAATGGCTCGCTGCTTGATGCCCGTGCGGTGCAGGACCTCGGCGCAGTTCGGGTCAGGGCTGATGACTGGGAGATACGTGCCGAGGACTGGGCAGCGATCGAGAAGGGTTTGCGGCGGTCATACAAGCGGGGTCGCAAGGCGCTTGAGCGGGCCCGGAGGAGCAGGTCGCTCGAGGACCTGCACGCCTGGCGCAAACGGGTGAAGGACCTTTGGTACCACGAGCGGCTGTTGGCGCCGGTGGCCGGCCCTGCCGTAGGCGGCCACGCCAAGGACGCGCATCATCTCGCCGATCTCCTTGGCGACGACCACGATCTGGGTGTCCTGCGGGACACGCTCACACGCGACGTGCCCCCCGGGGCTGGTGACGTGGACACCCTGGTGAAGCTCACCGATCACCGAAGAGCCGAGCTCCAGGACGAGGCGATCCGGGTGGGGCAACGCGTCTATGCGGAGTCGCCCAACGCGTACGCGCGCCGGATGCGGCGCGCCTGGGCAGCGGGGCGCGCGGTTGCGCGGGTGCGCTTCGAGCGAGATCCCGCCGAGCTGGCGGCGGCGACGCGAGAGCCACGAACCGCCTGACGCCCAGCGGGTGCGCTTGGACGGGCGTGGCCGTCGGCCGGCTCGCGCTTGAGCACCGACGCGAGCCGGCCGAGCGAGCCTCGTGAACTAGGCGAGGCCGAGCTGCTTGGCTTGCAGGTCGGCGTCCCAGAACGCGGCCACGATGATCAGCCGGTCACCGTCCCACTTGGTCGTCTGCCCGAACTCGAGGTCGAACGCCTTGCCTGTCGGGGCGATCACGTTGCCGTCGGGGGAGGACCATCTCGCCCGTGAAGGTGCCGGTGACATTGGTGACGACGGTGATCCAGTCTCCAGCTCCGAACGGGATCGGGTAGGGGGTGTTGACGTGCATGTCGGGGAAGCTCTGCAGGAACTGCCGCATCGCCGCGGAGTGTGCTTCCGAGCCGTAGATCGGCTCGGCGCGCTCGATCGACTGATCCGCACGCGGCAACCCGGAACCTCGCCGGCGGCAGCCATCCGCGAACGCGTACTGGACGCTGTGGAAGGGATCCGCCGCTACCTCGCCGAGCAGTGGCGAGGTAGCTCGGATACCTCGCCGCGATCAGCCCTGCCGTGCACCGTCTGGCGCTCGAGATGCTGGACCGGCAAGCGAACACCTTCGCCAAGGCGATCAGCGACTCGACCCCAGTCTCACCACAGATCGCCAAGCTCCACGGCATCGCGCTCGCCGGCGTATTTCAGGTCGTCATCGACGAGGCCGGGCAACGAACGCGCGCGGGCCAGAGCCAGAACCGGATTGCCGAGGAGCTGCGCCCTGCAATCGAAGCGGTCATCGATGCCCTCGACCGTTGGACCACCGCCCTGGCCGACTAAGGCGCTACCCATCGTCGCTCGTGCGAGCGCCGGCCGCCGTCGTTCCCTCAGAACATCCCGTTGTCGTTGGCTGAGGTCGCGGGGATGTCCTGGATGACGTCCCAGTGCTCGACGACTTTGCCGTCGTCCAAGCGGAAGAAGTCCGCGAGCGCCCGTCCGCGGTTGTCGGGGTTGTCAGGCTCGAGGTCGAGGTGTGCGTGGGTCGCGACCAGGTCGCCTTCGGCGATGACGCGCTTGATGTGGAGTTGCAGGTTCGGGTACTCGCCCCGCAGCCACTTCACGAAACCGATGAATGCCTCGGGGCCGTCCGGCGCGTCGGGGTTGTGTTGGATGTAGCGGGGCCCGAAGTGCTCAGCGACGGCCATCTCCGGGTTCCCGGCAAACGCCGTCGTGTAGTAGTCAACTACTACCTGCTTGTTCCGTTCTGGATCAGCCATGGCGGTCACCGTATCGGTTCGCTGCCGCGTACTTCAACGTAACCATGAAGCCCGATTCCACAACCCGAATTGCCCGAGCCGAGGGGCTCACGGCAAGCCCGGCGAGCAGCACGTCGTTGACCGTGGCGCCCTAGCGTCGGTGCGATCGCACCCTCTCAAGCTCGCGGGAATCGAGCCGCAGCAAGCTGACGCCGTAGCCGCGTCGGTCGCGCGCGCCGTCGGGCGCGATGCGGGCCGGGGGCTCGGCCAGGCGCCCGGTCTGCTCGACCAGCGTCGCCCCGCGGGCCAGGCGCGCCCGGAGCGAGCGCGAATTCACCAGGCGAGCGCTGTCACGCACCTCGAGCGGATCCACCCCGGGCAACGGGTCGCTCTCGCCGGCGTAGGCGCGCAGGATCGAGGCCATCAGTCGCACGGCGCTCATCCCGTCGCCAGCGGCATGCGAAAGGTTCAACATCACGACATCACCGCCCGGGTGGTGGGCAAGTGTCAGCGCGAACGGCGGTGCGCTCTCAAGCGAGGGGCTGTGGCTCAGCAAGCCCTCACGGGCCGCGTCAAGCGACGCGTCGTCCTAGCAGGCGACGACCTCGACAGGCACGTCATCAGGGGCCGAGTTCGCCGCCAACGGGTTCAGCGCCGCCAGCATGGAGCAAATCGCCGCGAGCGCCGGCACCACGAAACCCACCGTTTACACGCGCTTCGGTGACAAGGAGTCGCTGTACGAGCGAACCATCCGCGAGCGCGCCCGCGCACTGATCGAGCACCTCTTCGCCTCCTACGACGAGGCCGCCAAGCTGTCGGTCCACGAAATGATCGCCACGGCGACCCGCGCCTACCTCGAGTTCTTCGCCGAGCAGCCCGAGGACTTCGATCTGCTCTTCTGTCCCGACCGATCGCGACCGGCAACCGAGCTTGCCGACGAAGTCGTCGACGCGATCATCGACGGGATCACCGAACTCGTCGAGCAGGTCCTCGCGCGAAGCGACCGCCACGCCCCGCACACCGCACGACTGCTCGCCGCGATGATGGTCGGCGCAGCCCACAACACCCTGCGCCAGATCTCCCACGACCCGCAGCTCGACCGCAACCACGCCACCCAGCGACCGGCCCCGACGGGGCAGGTATGGTGCGGCGGGATGGCGTTTACGATCGTTCGGCCTGAACAGCTTCAGTGGGTGTCCCGCCCTCACCAGTCCGGGGAGCCCGCTCGGCACGTAGCGGAACTTCAGCCGGCGGTTGACTTCCAGAACACTCGGGCGAACGTCTGGCGCTATGAGCCCGGCGCGCACGGCAAGCGCCACGTGCACGGCGATCAGGAGGAAACTTTCGTCGTGCTCGCCGGCCGTCTCACGATGTTTCTCGGTGAGCCGCCGGAGCGTCACGAGGTTCCCGTTGGCGGGATCGTTCACGTCGAAGCTGGAACGCCGCTGCAGACGGTCAATGACGGCGAGGTGGATCTTGTTCTATACGCCTATGGATCCCCTCCCGATGAGGGCGCTGAGGTGCTGCCGCCCGCGGTGTAGCCAGATCCGCACCTGCTTCGAGGCGCGTCGCGCTACTCCGGGTCGGCGTCCTCGACGACAGCTGGGCGGACGATGGGACGCGCGCAGATGGCGAAAAGCGGGGTCGGGCACCGAGTCCCGCCATAGGATTCTTTGCGTGGACCCCGCGACGATCGCATCGGTGGACAAGAGCGACGAGGCCAAGGTCGTCGCAACTCTGGTGTCGGCGTTCATTGCCGATCCGGTTGAGCGATGGCTCTTCGCGGAGCCGCTGCAGTACCTGACGCAATTCGCACGGTTCGTGGCAGCGTTCGGCAGCGGCGGCTTTGAGAGGGAAACAGTGTTCAGCCTCGGGGACTTTGCGGCGGTGGCGATCTGGATGCCGCCGGGGGCTGAGGCAGACGCAGATGCGATTGTGGCGGTCCTGAGCGAGTCCGTTCCCACCGAGCGACAGGCCGATACGTTCTCGGTGCTAGAGCAGATGGATGCCGCTCATCCCAAGGATCTGCACTGGTACCTGCCATGGCTGGGTGTCGACCCTGCTCAGCAGGGGGCTGGCCTAGGAGCGGAGCTACTAAAGCAGTGTCTCGCCCGAGTGGACGCGGATCACCTGCCGGCGTTCCTGGAAACGCCGAACCCGCGGACTGTGCCGTTCTATGAGCGCCACGGATTCGTCGTGACCAGCGTCTCGCAAGCCGGAGCGTGCCCGCCGGTGACGAGCATGCGGCGCCCGGCAGGCTGAGCAGTCGAACGCCCTCCCTTGTGAGCCGCTGATTATCGAGGTTATGGGGCTGAGTGTCGATACAAACGGATGAAGGATTTGCTTGCTTGCGGTTGGGGGCTGTTGTCGCGCCGGCGTGGTTTGGGGTGGTGGCTCGCGCTCGGGACCGCAGCGCTGGCCATTTGCGTAGCCCTGGCGTTTGCCGCCCTGTTGAGCTCGGTGGCCAGCCTGGAGGGAGCTTCTGCGGCCCAGCAAGCCGCTGGTCACGAGCTCACGATCAGCAACCAGGCCCAGGACGATGTATTGGCGATGGACACGGCTTTGCGCGGCTTCACGCTCACGCGCGAGAGTCGGTTCGTAGTGTCGTACAACGCCGCTAGGGATCGTTTCGCCCACGATGCGATCGGGTTGGCCGCAGCCGAGCGGCGTGCCGGCGGAAGCGAAGACCCACCCACTTCTCTACTGACGCGAGCGATCGCCGACTACGAGCAAAGCTACGCCCAGCCGTTGATCGAACTCACAAAGACGCGTGTCATGTCGCGTCGTGAGCTGAAGAACCGGATCGACGGCGGGACCGTGCATCTGCAGGCGATCCGCATCCAGCTCACGAAGCAGACGGCCCTCAGCTCCGCGGATGCTCGGGAGCGCCAAGCCAACGCCCAGGCCGCCGCGGCCGCGACCAAAACCTATGCGATCGCAGGTCTGATGACCTTGGGATTCTTGATCGCCGGGTTCGCGCTGGCGATGCGACGCGGCATCGCGCTGCCGCTGACGCGGTTGCGCGCCAGCGCCGACAAACTCGCCCGCGGAAACCGTGGACTTCGCATGCCGCGTTCGCGCCTACGCGAACTCGATGACCTCGGCAGCTCGTTTGACAGCATGGCCGACACGGTTACCGCGGGCCGCGAGAAGCTGCAGGAGCAAAACCACACCCTCGAAGACCGCGTCCGCGCGCGCACCTCAGATCTCGAGGCGGCACGCGTAGAGATACTGACCCGGCTAGCGCGCGCCGCTGAGTACCGCGACGACGCGACCCACCAACACACCGCACGGGTCGCTCGAACCACACGGCTACTCGCCCTGGCGCTCAAGCTGAGCCCAGATCAGGCCGACTTGCTCGCTTTGGCCGCTCCGCTTCACGACATCGGCAAGATCGGCATCCCCGACGCAGTGCTCCTCAAGCCGGGGAAGCTCACCGATGACGAGTTCGCCGTCATGAAGACGCACGCCCAGGTCGGCGCGAACATGCTCGCCGGAAGCGGCTCACCCGTCCTGCAAGCGGCCACGCAGATCGCCCAGCACCATCACGAACGCTGGGACGGGACCGGCTACCCCCACGGGCTACGAGGAAAGCGAATCCCGCTGGGCGCCCGCATCGTCGCCGTGGCCGACACGCTCGACGCCCTCACCCACGAGCGACCCTACAAGGCGGCCTGGTCGCTCCGTGACGCCCTGCGCGAGATCTTCAGCCAGAGCGCACGGCAATTTGACCCTCGGGTCGTCGACGCCCTGCGCCAGCTCGATCACGGCCAGCTCCTCCCAATCCAGCAAACCGTTCAGCTCGAAAACGAGGAGCTGGCACACCAGAACTGAGGCGCCGATCGGACACGCGGCCCAAGCGCGCGAACCCGGAGCCCGCTATTGCCTGACGCGGGGCCTCCCCCGGAGCTGTCCGCCCACGAACCTGATCCCCTGCGGCTCACACGCCTCGGACACCGGGAGTCGACGAGATAGCGCTTCTCCCGGGCCCGTTCTCCCCCTCAGGATGAACCCGAAGATGCGTTTGGGGGGCCGTTAGTTCAGACCGCCGACCATGATCGCGACCATCGATCCGCTGAGCGCCGTCAGCGTGTGGCCGTTGGCGGATCGGCAGGCGAGCGTGATTGGCCCGGCGCCCGTGTACCCGCCCTGGTAGGTCAGGTAGTTCTCGACGCCGTTGGTCGTACCGACGCGATAGGTCGGGCTGTCGATCACACCGGCAGGACCGGAGAGGGTGCAGTCATAGCGGAAGCTGTTGCCGCCGCCGTCATTGCCAGTGATGCCCTGCAGCCGCGTGATCACGATGTATGAGCCACTGGGGACGTTCAGGCTCATCAGCGTGTGCGTGGTCCCCGCGGCCTCCAGGGTGACCGGGGTGCTGTCGGTGAAGCCCGTCGAGTAGCCGTGGCTCGGCCCCGCCGGCCCCGTGTCGCCCTGCGCGCCCTGCACTCCCTGCGCGCCCTGCGCTCCTTGCGGCCCCCGTCCGGTTCCAGGAAACCGAGCGCTCGCTCTTCTTGCATTTCGTAGCGATTCGCAGCGCACCCCCCTTCTTCACCGAGCACGCCCGGATAACTCCGCCGCGCGACGCGGCGATGGCCCATCCGCCTCCGACGGCGATGGCTACGGCAGCGGTAGCGGCCAAGTAGAACAAGGCGCGTGAGCCGCGCAGACACGGAGCATTCGGTCCATCCGAGATGACATTCGAGACAACGTGTAGAGGGCCAACCGTCCCACATGGCCGAGGGGTCGTCAATTATCGGATCGCTCTCCCGCCGGCCTTGCGGTACCGCTAGACCATGACCACCGGTCCAGCGGTCGACTCAGTGCTGCTCGCGGTGCGAGCGGAAGCGGCAACATGCACGTCGCGACCCCAAAGCACGGCAGAGGCTGGCTGGGAGCCCGATCCGCGGTGACTTGCAAGCGCACCTAACGTCACTCGCGCGGAGTACGGCACCGGGGACCCTCTACGTCGGCAAGGACGGCTGCTGGTGGTGCCCGCTGGCGCTCGCCGGCCGCATCGCAAGCCCGGGCCCAACTTTCTCCCTGCAAATGCGTACTTTTTCGGAAGCGAAAAGAGCGTTTGGGGACAGGATCGGGGCAGGGCGTCAAGAACGACGCAGACGCTCTCCGGGCGGAACACGGTTTGCAGGAGTAAGGTGGACATCGTCAGCGTGTAGTTGCGCTTTCGCGTCGCTCCAGACCTCGGTGACGGCCTTATTGGACCGGGACCTAAATGTTTGGAGCAGCATGCACCTAGAGCACGAGGATCGCAGCGGTGGGAGATGTGATCTGACTCCGCCGGGTGAGTTCGTGGTCGGCAGCGAGCGTCGAGCCGAGGGGTTTCCCACGATGCCCGACCGGGCTGGACGAGCAGGTGTCACCTGCGACCAACCGTCTGGCCGGTTCAACGACTTCACGGTCGCCGCCGGCGGGTCGCGAGCGTCGCCTCCTCTCTCCCCGCGTCGCTTGCAGCCGCGCCAATCCTTGTGCGGGCGGTCGCTTGCTGTCCGCCATCCCCGACGAGAGTTACTCAGAAGCCCCCCTTTGGGTCGTCCGAGGACGCTCAGGAGGTTCTCGAATCATGGGCCTGGCAACTGACGAAACCCCCAGCAGCCGATCGCCGGTCGTCTCGAGGGGCGCTGCCGAGATGGTCGCACTCGAGCATGACCTAGCTAATCGTGCCGCGAACGTGGTCGTGATCGTTGGGCCGCTGGCCGCGGTCGTGCTTGCCGGCTGGTTGGCGTGGGGCGGGAGCTTGCATTGGCAGGATCTGGTCGTGTTCGCGATCACCTACTCGCTGACGGGGTTGGGGATAACGGTCGGCTACCACCGGCTGTTCACCCACCGCAGCTTTGAGACGACACGCGCGCTGCGGGCCGTGTTCGCCGTACTGGGATCGATGGCGGTCGAGGGACCGCTTCTTGAGTGGGTCTCCACGCACCGCAAGCACCACCGCTTCTCCGACCAGGCTGGGGATCCGCACAGCCCCCACGCCGAGCGCGCGCCGGGTTGGCTCGGGGCGTTGCGTGGTCTCGCTCATGCCCATGTTGGCTGGATGTTCCGCGGCCAGGATCAGGCCAACCCTCACCGCTACGCAAAGGATGTGCTCGCCGACCCCGACTTGCGGTTCATCAGCCGCGCGTTTCCGCTATGGGTGCTGGTGGGGCTGGCGTTGCCATTCGGGCTCGGCGTCGCGCTGACCGGTTCGCTGCTCGGCGGCCTGACGGGTCTGCTGTGGGGGGGCGCCGTTCGGATCTTCCTGTTGCATCACGCGACATTCAGCATCAACTCGCTGTGCCACTACTTCGGCCACCGGCCGTTCGCCACCGGCGACGAGTCACGCAACCTCGGATGGCTCGCGCCGATCACGTTCGGGGAAGCCTGGCACAACAACCATCACGCCTTCCCGACCTCCGCGCGCCACGGCCTAGGACGCCACCAACCCGACCCCGGCGCCTGGTTGATCACCGCACTGGAGCGTTGCCGGCTGGCCTGGAAGGTCGTCCGCATCCCACCCGCGCACCAACAGGCAAAACGCGCCCCAAGCGTCACGCAACAACTCAGAGTCTGATCGGCACCCGCCCGGCCCCGGCCGCGCGAGCATTGATGGTCGTCAGGTGTTCCGGCCGGGGAGCGAGTGGTTAGTGCTCACGATGCCGCTTTGCCTGCAGAGCGCCCGACGGGCATCGCCCTACCTGCGCCACAACGTCGCCAGCGGCAGCGGCATCGGGCATGATCCACGGCTTGCGCTTGGTATCGAACACCGCGGGCAGCCCGCGGACACATTTCGCGGCGTGGATACACACTTCGGGATCGAAGCTCACATCCACTTCCTTGCCCGCGTAGGTCTTCCTCATAAACCGAACTCCTCCCTTCGTGATCCTGGGACCAAATCCACGAACTCGCGATGCTCCGCGATGAATGAATTCACGAACGGACAGAACGGGAGAACCTCACAGCCTCGCCGGTGAAGCCCGCCAACTCGCCGTCTACCACAGCTTCGTACCGATGCTCGTCTGGGTTATCGCGGACCTCTACGGCCACGATCACCATGCTACGGCGCGCCCGATCTTCCGCCGTTCAACGCGCACGCGCTGCGGCTCCTCTCGACCGGGCGCTCGCGAACATCGCCGAAATGCGCGAGCACCGAGGTGGGCACAATCACCTGATTCCGGTGTCGCCGACTCACTAGGTCGGGCTGCAGGATGGTGGCGTGCCCACACCGCCGGGCTTGTACACGATCCGGGTCAAGGGCCGGCTCGGAGCGACCGCCCTGTCGGCCTTTCCCTCGATGGTGTCTGAGCTGAAGGCAGCGAGACCGTACTCACCGGCTTGTTCGAGGATCGGTCCGCGGTGTTCGGCGTCGTTGCCCAGATCGAGGCGCTCGGCCTCGAACTGCTCGAACTCCGACAAATCCGGGCGAGACCAACATCGCGTCAACCCTGCGGTGACCGCCCACCGCAATCGCAGGCATCATTTCCGAGAGTGAGTGATGCCTGATTCGGCGGTGGCCACGGTCTTTGAGCTGTTGGGACCGAACGGCGCGGGGAAGACGACCGTCGTTCGGGTGCTGGCCACGCTGCTCGCTCCGGACGCCGGACGGGCCGAGGTGTTTGGCCGCGACGTCGTCCACGATGCCGCCTGGGTGCGGGAGCTGTTGGGGCTGACCGGCATTCGTGTGAACTCGATCTCGCCGGGCGTGATCGAAAGCGGCGCAACGCTGGCGATCTGGAGCGCGATCGCCGCCGGCGGTGGTGCGGTGGGGCTGCTGCTGGGCGGGGTGCTGACCGATCTCGCGTCGTGGCGATGGATCTTCTTTGTCAACGTGCCCGTCGGTGTAGCCCTCGCGGTCGCGACCGTTAGGTTTCTCCCCGAGTTCCGATCGGAGCCGACCCATCGGACGTTCGATCTGCCGGGAGCGGTGTCTGTCACCGCCGGCCTCGTGGTGCTCGTGTTCGCGATCGTCAAATCACAAAGCTACGGATGGGGAGCGCCCCGAACGATCGGCCTGCTGGTCGCCGGCGTGGTGTGCGCACCCGTGGCGCTGACCCACACCCGCGCACCCCAGACCAACACTCCCGCCAGCGACCCCACGCCAGCGCCTCATCCGTGACGAACCGGCACTCGCCCAGATGAGCGCCTCGCTTGTCGCGGATCCCGAGCCGCTCCCGGGCGATGTCTCGCCTCGCCGGCTGAGACGCGGGCTGGTGAGGCTCGGGGGGTTGGTGGCGATCGGGGTGGTGGTCGTGACCCTCGGGCCGGGCTTGGGGGATTTGCGGAGCCGGTTTACCCATGCGCGGCCGGTCTGGATCGTGATCGCCTGCGCGTTCGAGTTGCTGTCGGTGCTGGCCTACGTTCCGGCTTTCCGGGCCGTGTTCTGCACGCGGATGAGCTGGGCCACGAGTTACAAGATCGCCGTCGCCGAGGAGGGCGCCGGCGCTTTGTTCCCGCTCGGTGGCGCGGGTAGCTTGGCGTTGGGGGTGTGGGCGCTCCGTCGGGGGGGGATGCCCGCCGAGGAGATCGCCCGCAAGACGGTCGCGTTCTTCTTGCTGACGAGCGCTCCGTCGGTCGGGATGCTCCTGCTGTTGGGCGCCGGCCTGGCGACCGGCGTCATCCCCGGCGGCGGCGGGCTGCTTCTCACCGTGATCCCCGCGGTCATCGCTGCTGGAGCCATCGCCGCGACGCTCGCGTTGCGCCGGCTGGCCCGCGCGGCCGCGGCGCGGATACGGCGCCACGGTGGAGGGTTCAGGCGGGCCCGCGTCGCTGAGGTGCTGTCAGCCACGTCCGATGGCATCGATGAGGCGCTGCACCAACTCAGGCAAGCCAACCCGCTCCTGCTCGTCGGAATCATCGGGTTCTTGGTGTTCGACCAGCTCGCGTTCTGGGCGAGCTTCCGGGCGCTGGGAGCCTCGCCGGAGCTGGCGGTCATCTGGATGGCCTACCTGATCGGCCAGCTCGGTAACTGGCTGCCGGTTCCCGGCGGGATCGGCGGGACCGAGCTCGGCCTCGTCGGAGCGCTCGTCCTCTACGGATTCCCGGCCCTCACATCGACCGCAGCAGTCCTGCTCTACCGCGTGATCGAACTATGGATTCCCGCCGTCCTGGGGATCGCCGCATTCGTGCAGCTCCGCCTACTGCTCAGGCGAGAGACCGAGGCAATCAGGCTATGCAACCCTGGCGACACCATCGAGATCGTCGGCCTCGGCACCGCGACCATCGATCTGTCCGGGGTGAAATCGACCTTGACCGCCACACGGGCACCCGGGCCGACGCGCTGACGGCCCACGCGTCGCCGCGGTTCCCCGGACGCGCCCTGCTTCGCCGATCCTCCCGCCGCAGGACGGGTTCCTGTTGCTCGACCGGGCGACGTTCTCGGATTCCGCCGCCCGGATGTCCCGGCGCGTGAGGTGGCGTTCATGGCCGACTCGCTGGTCCCAAACAAGCCGACTCGGCGGAAGTCTCTTGCCTACACCGCCCAGCGGGTCGTAGGGTCGTATGCCATGAGCGGTCGCGAGGACGTGGACAAGGCGGTGCCTCCAGCGCCGATGCCGCGGGACAAGCAGGGGTGGCGGGTGTCGCCGGCTCCCGACGGTCGCGGAATGCCGGAGGAGCACAAGCCGACCCCGCCGCATCGGTGGCGCGGGTTCTGGATCTTCGTGGTCGCGCTGTTGGCGCTCAACTGGCTGTCGGTGCTGCTGGCGCAGCCGGGCAGCAAGCCTCGGACCGGGGTGCCGTTCAGCCCATACTTCCTGGAGCAGCTCGCCGAGGGGCACGTGAAGTCGATCACGTCCAAGAGCAACACGATCCAGGGGACGTGGACGGTGTCGCTGCGCTACCCGGCGAACGACACCAAGGCGACGGCGACGACGCTGTTCTCCACGCAGGTTCCGTCGTTCTGGAACACGGCCGCGCTGACCCAGGAGCTGGAGTCCAAGGGCGTACAGGTCAACGCCCGGAATCCGAACCCGGGGACGTCGCTGTTGGCCGAGCTGTTGCTCGGATTCGGTCCGACGCTCTTGCTGGTGGGGCTGTTCGTGCTCCTGGCCCGCCGCGCCCAGGCCGGTGCCGGGGGTCTGGGGGGCCTGGGGACATTCGGCCGCACACAGGCGCGGCGGGTGGATCCCGAGAAGATCCGGGTCACGTTCGACGAGGTGGCCGGGATCGATGAGGCCAAGGCCGAGCTGACCGAGATCGTCGACTTCCTCAAGACTCCCGAGCGATATCAGCGGCTGGGGGGCCGCATGCCGCACGGGGTGCTCCTCTACGGTCCGCCGGGGACCGGCAAGACGCTCTTGGCGCGGGCGGTGGCCGGCGAGGCGCATGCGGCGTTCTTCTCGATCGCGGCCTCGGAGTTCATCGAGGCAATCGTGGGCGTGGGCGCGGCGCGTGTCCGGGACCTGTTCGCCAAGGCCAAGGAGGCGGCGCCGGCGATCATCTTCATCGATGAGCTCGACGCCATCGGGCGCTCCCGCCAGGGATCGGCGGGGATCACCGGCGCCAATGACGAGCGCGAGCAGACGCTGGATCAGATCCTCACCGAGATGGACGGGTTCGAGTCAAATCAGGCCGTGGTCGTCCTGGGGGCGACCAACCGGCCAGAGATCCTGGATCAGGCGCTGCTGCGCCCAGGGCGGTTCGATCGCCGGATCGCGGTCCAGCCCCCCGACAAGGCGGGGCGCCGCAAGATCCTGGAGGTGCACACGCGATCGATCCCGCTGGACCAGGATGTCGATCTCGACGCGCTGGCCGCGACGACGCCGGGGATGGTCGGCGCCGACCTGGCCAACCTGTGCAACGAGGCGGCGCTGCTGGCGACGCGGCGCAACCACGACACGGTGCACCTGGCCGACTTCACCGATTCGTTGGAGAAGATCATGCTCGGCACCGAGAGGGGCATCGTCCTCAGCGTTGAGGACCGCGAGCGGACCGCCTATCACGAGTCCGGGCACGCGCTGGTGGGAATGCTGACCCCGGGCGCGGACCCCGTGCGCAAGATCTCGATCGTCCCGCGTGGAATGGCCCTGGGCGTCACCCTCTCCACGCCGGACGCCGACCGCGTCTCCTACTCGCGCGAGGACCTGGTCGCCAAGATCGCCGTCGCTCTCGGCGGGCGGGCGGCCGAGGAGGTCGTCTACGGCAAGATCACCACCGGCGCCGAATCCGACATCGAGCAGCTCACCAACATCGCCCGCCAGATGGTCGGGCGCTGGGGGATGAGCGACAAGCTCGGGCCGGTCGCGCTGCTGCCCTCCGACGGCCAGGGCCCGCTGCTGCCCGGCGCCTCAGTGACCTCGCCCCAGACCCAGTGGCTGGTCGACCAGGAGGTTCAGCGCCTGATCGAGGAGGCTCACGCCTCGGTGACCCAGTTGATCACCGACAACCGCGACGCGCTCGAAAGCCTCGCGCGGGCGCTGCTCAAGGCCGAGACGCTCGACGCGCCGGACGCGTACGCGGCCGCCGGCGCCCCAGCGCGGCCGCCTGAATCTAAGCCTGAGGCGTCGCCGCCTGAGGCGCAATCAATCGCCCACGGCTCCACTCGTCAGGACACTTGACATCGGATCTGAGCTGGATCAGGCCATCCGAGCGCTTGGAACAGCGGAAGTCACGATGATCACTGATCGCCATCAGACAGCCTCGACGGCGCCCCTGGCGGGTGCGTCGTGTCACCCACCGGCGGACGGCCAAGGGCCTGGGTATCCAGCGGGAAAAATAGGCCCGTTAGATACCCAGGCTCACAGAAAACGGCTGCGCGCCGGGGAGGACTGCGCCGGGCTCCGCACGCAGCCCCCAGCGCCCCCGCGTGCCGCTGGCGGGCGCGCGCCGGCTCCCGGCCGCGAGCGCCCCTCCCGCCGATCCGCAGCGATCACACGGTTCCTTGACAGCGCGCGGCGTGCGCCCACGAGAACGACTGGCTGCGCTCGCCGACAGAACCAATCGGCGGCCAAATCGACGCCCCCAGTCCAGCGCCACTCTGAACCACTGGTCGCGGAGACCGCCTCGTCTCGCCGACTGCCCTCCCGGGGTGGGAGGGCGGTCGAGGTGCGGGGCGGAGTTGCCCTGCGCGAGGATCAGGCAACGGGGGCCGTCGAGTCGGCGACGCACCCGTGCACCATCAGGTACGTCGTCTGAGCGCCGCGGACCATCTCGTCGCGGAGTGACGCCGCTGAGCCCGGGCCGGAGCGGAAGGCGCCGACCAGGTAATAGAAACGACCGTCGGCGAAGGCGATGTTGACCGAGGTGCCGGAGGAATCCCTCGTCTCGGTTGCCATTGCGCCCGGGACGCCCAGGACGGGGAAGTGGGTCACCGCGCCGTGGGCGCCGACGACGATCTGGGCGGACTGGTGCCGGAACTCGGCGCCGGCGCTCGCCGCCGACCGGTACTGCTCGACGATCGAGATCGCCTCGCTCTGCAGCGGGTAGCGCCCGTGCAGCTGCTCGTCGATACCGGCAACGAACCCCAGCCCGCGCAGGCGCTTGGCCTCGCGAACCACGCTCGGTGCCTGCTCAACGCCTGCCGCCCACCGAGTGGAGTTGCGGATCACGGCGGGGCGCTGCGTCACGAGGTAGCCGGGCATCTGGCCGGGTGAGAGGACGCGTTTGGCGAGGGGCATCGCGTAGGGGGCGGCGGTGGCTGAGGACGCTTGGCCGAGTCCCGTCAAGCGGAACAGACCCAGTGCTCCGGCCGCGACCACGGCGACCGCCGCGACGAGGGCGCCGACCTTGCGGGCCATGCCGTTCAGTCGAGGTGAGTGATGCTGCGGGGCGGGGGTGGTAAGAGAGGTCATCGAGGGCTCCTTGGCGGTCTGTGTGTCAGGCACGCTACGGCGAGGACGTGACCGGCTCCACGTACTTTGGCCCGGTCCTTCTGAGTCAAAGCGGGCAGAGCCTGTGACCACCGGCCCGGGCTCGGCGAGATGGGCGGCGGCGATCGGCGGCGGCGATTGACGGCGGCGATTGACGGCGGCGATCGACGCGGCGATTGACGGCGGCGATCGACGGATTTATGGTGTCCGCGGGGCATCGTCAAATGGCCGACGTCTTCATCTCCTATTCGCGGCGCGATGGGGAATTCGTGGGCCGGCTGGTCAACGCGATTGAGCATCACGGAAGGTCGGTGTGGCTTGACACCGAGGGGATCGCCGACGGGGAGGTTTTTCCGCAGGCGATTCGCGCGGCCATCGAGGGGTCGGACGCGTTCCTGTTCGTAATCAGTCCCGCCGCGGTCGGGTCGTCGTTCTGCGAGAACGAGGTGGCGTATGCCGGCGGGCTGAAGAAGCGGATCGTGCCCGTCCTGCGCGACCCCGTGCCCGATTTGGCGCTGCCGGCGGAGATCCGGGACCGCAACTGGATTCCGTTCACCCGTGAGGATGAGTCGGGGCCGGCGGTAGAGCGGATCATGGCGGCGCTCGAGCGCGACCTCGAGCGGGCCAAGGCGCACACGCGCTGGCTGGTCAAGGCCCTCGAGTGGGAGGGCGAGGGACGGGATGGGAGCTTTCTTCTTCGCGGTTCCGAGCTGACGGCCGCCGAGGCGTGGCTGGCCGGAGCTCCGGATGGCGGCGATGCCGCCCCGACCCCGCTCCAGCGCGAGTACCTGCTGGCCAGCCGTCAGGCCGCCGCGCGCCGGCAGCGCGCGCTCGTCGGCACCAGTCTGGGTGTGGCGGCGCTCGCGACGGGATTGCTCGTCTTTGCCCTCATCGCGCGAGCGCAGGCGGTTTCGGCGCACGCGGTGGCCAAGTCACGCGCACTCGCGGCGCAGAGCCAGAACCAGTTGGCGGTCGACCCGGAGCTGGCGATTCTCCTCGCTCGCCAGGCCGTGCTGGCGTCGGCCACGCCCGACGCACTGTTCGCGCTGCGCTCGGCGCTCGATGCCTCGCCGCTGAGGATGACCGTGCTCCGTCCCGCGAACGTCAACTGCCAATTCCAATCGGGTGTGAGCCTCGCCTACGATCCGGCCACTGCACAATTGGCCGAGGGGGTCTGCGGTGGCACACTCAACCCCAGGAGTGCGGGCGCGGCCGCCGGTCGCCTTCTGCTGTTCGACGCCGCCGATGGGCGCGTCGTGCAGCGGGTCCGCCCCGGCCTCGGCGTCCTCGCGCCGATGGTCGCCTACAGCCCGGATGGCTCGCTGCTCGCGGCCGCCACCGCCGACGGTCAGGTGCACTTGCTCGACGCGCGGTCGCTGGCGCCGCGAGGAGTCCTGGGCGCCTCGTTCTTTCGTCCCGGGGGCGGTCCGGCAGTCGCCGGCCCGCCGGGCGGGGGGGTGGGGGCGAGCGGGGCAGCGCCGGCGAGTGCGGGCGGTCCGACCCGAGCTCGAATCTCGCCCCCGCTCGGAGTCACCTTCAGCCCGGACGGGTCGATGCTTGCCGTCGTCAGCAGCCAGGTGAAGATCTGGTCGCTTCGTCGCCGTGCCCTGGTCGCGGCCGTGGGCTCCTCGGTGCTGCAGGCGAATTCGCCCATGCTGACATCGGCCGTCTTCACCCATGACAGCCGCCAGCTTGTCGTCGCCGGCACCAATGGTGTCCGCGTGGTGGATGCGCACACCGGCGCGGTCCAGCGTGTGCTTTCGACCACGGGAACGGCGACGAGCATCGCGATGAGTCCACACGGGTCAGTTCTCGCGCTGGCGTCGATCCAACTGGCGCAGCAGGCGGGCGTGGTTTCGCTCTGGAACACGCGCACGTGGCGCCCGACCGCGACCGTCGCGCGGTTCACGACCCGCGCCGCCTCCGCCCTGGCATTCAGCCCGGACGGCCGGGAGCTCGCGGTCGGCACTCAGGACGGGGGCGCCGGGCTGTGGTCGGTGTCGACGCACCAGGAGCTCGCCGCCTATCGCGGCTCCACCTCTCCGGTCGTCGCGATCACCTTCCTGCGCGGCTTGTCAGAGGTCGCCATCGCCTCGCTCGACGGCACGACGAAGGTGTGGCGGGCGAGCGGCCCCCAGCTCGCCTCGATTGACACCGGAGGCGCGATCGCTGACGTGAGACTGATCGGGAGCAACGTGCTCGCGATGCTGGCTCCCGGTGTCGTGCGGTCGTGGTCGCTGGCGTCGGGGCGTCAGCAGGCAACGGTCCCACAGGCGAGCACGAGCGTGCCGCCGTTCCTGAGTCCGGACGGGGCGGCGAGCGTGGAGCCCGTCGGGCTGAGCACCCTGGGCGTCATCACCGAGGTGATCGTCCGCCGAACGAGTACCGGTCAGGTGATCGGGCGGGTCCCGATCTCGCCGGCGCTGACGATGAGCGGCATCGGGGCCAGCCAGCATGGCTCCGACGTGGTGCTCCTCGGCAATCGGCAGGAGGTCGTCGACGTGGCCACCGGGCGGACGACCCACCTGTCGGCCCCTCCCGGCGCGCAGCTGAACGGAATCACCGGCTGCCACTGGTTCAGCGGCGCCTTCAGCGCCGACGGCCGCCTGGTGGCCGGTGCGGACCAATGCGGCGATGTGGCGGTGTGGGCTGCCGGCAGCGGGCGCCGTCTCGCCCGGCTGAGCTCGTCCGGTCAGATTCCCGAGATGGCCTTCTCCCCTGACGACCGCCAGCTCGCGGTCGCCTCCTCGGACAGCACGGTGACCATCTGGGATGTGCGCGCCCAGCGTGCGCTTCACGTCCTGCACGGGCACACCCTCGGGGTGACCGCGGTGGCCTACGCGCCCTCGGGGAGGTGGCTTGCCTCGTCCGGCCTCGATGGCACCGTGCGGGTGTGGGACCCGTCAAGCGGGCGCGTGCTCCGGATCTGGCAGGACGGGGCGCCGGTGACGACCATGGCCTTCAGCTCCGACGGGTCCAGGCTGGTCAGCGCGGACACGATGGGGACGATCAACGTGTGGGACGCCTGCACGGCCTGTGGTGATGCGCCGGCCCTCCTGGCCCTCGCCGGGCAGCGGGTGACGCGCGGGCTCACGCCGCTCGAGCGCGCGACGTTCCTCTCCGGGCTGTGAGCCTCAGGCCAGGCCCTGGGCCTGGCGGCGCAGTCCATCCAGGTCGCGGATCACCACGCTTCGGCGGCCGGTGGTGATGATCCCCAGCGTGCGCAGCCCCCGCAGAGCGCGAACCGCGGCCTCGCGCGAGGCGCCGCACCAGCTGGCGAGCTGCTCCTGCGAGAGTGGGAGAGCGACGGCCACCCCGTCGGATACGGGCTCCCCAAAGCGCTCGGCGAGCTCGAGCAGGCGCCACGCCATCCGGCCCGCGGTGGTCAGGGTCGCGAACTCCAGGCGCTTGCGGTCGCCGTCGCGCAGCCGCGCCGCCAGGACCCCGATCATCTCGTGGGCCGCCCCGAGGTCGCTCAGGGCGCGGGTCAGCGTGCTGCTGGGTGCGACCATCGCGTCGACGTCCTCGACCGCCACGGCGGTCGCCGATCGGGGCTGCCCGTCAAAGGCCGACAGCTCGCCGAGCACCGCGCCGGGGCCGCTGAGCGCAAGCACGACCTCGCGCCCGCTTCGCCCGACGCAGCTCAGGAGCACCCAACCGCGCTGGACGAGGAACACGCGCTCGGCACGATCGCCTTCGACGAAGAGCGGCTGGCCGCGCCGAACCTGGACATTTCGGCCCTCGCGGCGCAGGGCAGCGGCGACCAATCCGTCCGCGGGGTCGCGTTCGGGCACAGGCAAGTCTTACCAGAGCCCAGGCGCCCGGGCGACCGCGACAGCGCCCACGGAGGTGTTAGCGTGCGCCACCCATGGAGCTGGGCTCGCCGGATCCAGGGTCGCCCGATCAATGGCTCGACGCGGTGCGGCGCGAGGAACGTCGCGGCGAGCTGATCGCAGCGTTCGACATCGCCGAGCGCGGCGTAGCCGCGCATCCTGAGGATCGGCTGCTCAAGCATCGGGCGGTCCTGGTCCTGGCCCGATCGGGGGCGACTGACGAGGCGGCTCGGCGGTTTGCCGAGTACGGACTGGCCGGCGTTTCCGATGAGGACATCGCCGCGCTCGGGGCGCGGATCGCCAAGGACGTCGCGCTGTCGCATCGAGGCGCGGAGCGGCGTCGGCTCGCTGCAGAAGCGGCCGAGCTGTACGGAGAGGTGTTCAGCGCAACCCGCGGCTACTACCCCGCGGTCAATGCGGCGACCTTGTGGCTCTTGGCCGGCGAGGCCGCCCGGTCGCGTGAGCTCGCCGCCGTGGTCGTGCGTCTGACCTCCGAGAGCGGAGACGACTCTTACTACGCTGCGGCCACCGCCGCCGAGGGGAACCTGCTCCTCAACCGGCCGGAGGAGGCTCGCGGGGCCCTGGAGCTGGCGGCGGCGCGGCACGGCGGGGACTACGCGGCGCTGGCAACGACGCGGCGCCAGCTGCGGGTGATCTGCGACGCGATGCAGCTCGATCAAGCGATCCTGAGCCCCCTGGCCGGACCCGGTGTCGTGCATTTCTGCGGCCACCGGGTCGGCGCTGAAGCCGGGACCGGACGCTTCCCTCCTGAGGCCGAGGCGGCGGCGGCTCGGAGCGTCGCCGACGTGGTGAGCCGCCGCCCGCCCGGCTACGGATACGGCGCGCTGGCCGGGGGGGCCGACATCCTGTGGGCCGAAGCTCTGCTCGCGGCCGGGGCGGAACTCCACGTCGTGCTCCCGTTCTCGGTCGACGAATTCATCGAGCTGTCGGTGGCACCATGCGGCGCTGGTTGGGTGGAGCGGTTTCATCGCTGCCTGGCGGCGGCCACCGCGGTCCGATATGCCAACGAGGATGCCCGCTTCGGTGACGACACCCTCCTACGGTACGGGAGCGATCTGGCCATGGGCCTGGCGCTGTTGAGGGCGCGCTACCTGGACGCCGACGTCTGGCAGCTCGCCGTCTGGGACGGTGGACCCGCTGCTGAGGCGGGAACCTCAGGCGACGTGGCGACGTGGCGGCGAACCGGCCGACCCGCGACGATCGTCTCGCCATCGGGCGGGGCTCCCGCCGATGGCTCCGAGTACGAGGAGGCCCGCCCAGGGCGCGGCGCCGGCCCCGTGGGCGTGCGCGGGGCCGCCCGTGTCGCCGGGGGCGCGGCGCCCGAGCGAATGGTGCGGGCGATCCTGTTCGGGGACGTCAAGGGCTTCTCGAAGCTCGGCGACGAGCAGTATCCGGTCTTCACCGGGCGGGTCCTCGGCGTGCTGGCTGACGTGATCCGCCGGCGTCAGGACGAGGTGTGCTTTCGGAACACCTGGGGCGACGCCCTCTATGTCGTGCTCACTGACACCGCGGTGGCCGCCCGCTGCGCGCTCGAGCTGCAGGAGGCGATGGCGGCGATCGACCTGGGGGCGCTCGGCCTGCCCACCCACCTCGCGCTCCGCCTCGGGGGCCACGTCGGGCCGGTGTACGCCACCTATGACCCCGTGCGTGAGACGGATGGATTCTGGGGCTCGCACGTCAGCCGGACGGCGCGGATAGAGCCGGTGACGCCGCCCGGCGCGGTCTATGTCACGGAAGCCTTCGCCGCCGCGCTGGCGCTCGCCGGGCAGCCCGAGCTGGCCTGTGACTACGTCGGCCACATGCCGGCGGCCAAGGACTACGGCCACCTGAGGATGTATCGGCTCCGGCGGGCGCAAGTCGGCAGCGAACCGCTCTGAAGCCGACGTGGCGGAGACGATCACCGCAAACAGATAGCTTGACCTACGCGGCCTTCGCTGGGTATCTACGAAGGGCCGGGATCGCCGATGTGTTCGGGAACGAGAGCAGAGAGGAGGGAGCTAGGTGGGCGCAGCCGGGTCTGGGGCCCGTGGCGGGGAGCGGTTGGTCGTCACCGAGGCCGAGCGGCGGGTGGCCGACCTGTTGCCGGTCGGGGTCGCCCCCGAGCTCGCGCGCGCGACGGTTGGATCGGTGCCGTTCTGGTTTCACACCTTTGCGCTCAATTGCGCGGAGGGCATCTACACGCCGGGTGCCGCTCGCGACCACCGCTACCGTGTCTCGTTCTTGCCCGCCAACTTTGCGGGGATGCGTGTGCTCGACGTCGGTACGTTCGATGGCTTCTATGCCTTCCTCGCTGAGCACCGCGGCGCCGACCGGGTGGTGGCGGTCGACAACGAGCAATACCGGCTGTGGGTCGCTTCGCGTTGGGGAATCAGACTGGAAGCCGCGGCGGGCTTCCGCGCGATCCATCGCCTGCTCGACTCGGAGGTCGAGTATCGGCGGATGGACGCGTTCGCGCTCGACGGTCTCGAGGAGCGCTTTGACTTCGTGTACTGCTGCGGCATCCTGCACCGGGTTGACAATCCGCTGGGGCTGCTGCGCGTGCTGCGCGGCCGGACGATCAGCGGCGGGACGGTGCTGATCGAGACCTACGGGGTTGGCCCGGAGCACACGGACGGCGCGTCGATCCAAGTCTCGCGGCCTGGGGAGGTGTATGAAGGCGACGAGTTCGTGTACTGGGGGTTCGGGGCCGCCGGCCTCGAGCGGCTTGCCCGGATCGCGGGCTTTTCCGAGGTTCGGGCGCTGCAGTCCGTGGAGGTCGATGGCCACCCACGGATCATCGGGCGGCTCGTCGCCTGACCGCGCCCGAACCGGCGTCGTCACCACTTCTTAACAGCCTGGTCGCAGATTCGTAACTGGCAGGCGAGCGCGGACAGCCAGATTGGTGATCGTGCTTCCGACGATCGTCGCGCACCGCCTCGGCCGCGCCTACGGGCCGGACTCATCGCGCGCGGCGCTTCGCCGTTCACTTGAGCAGCGTGTCGACGTCCTCGAGACGGACTGCTGCTTGACCGCCGACGGCGAGCTGGTGCTGCTGCACGACCCGCTGCTCGAGCTCGGCACCACGCTCACAGGCTGGGCGCACGAGCGCACCGCGGCGCAAATCACAGCCGGAAGGCTGCGTCAGAGCGACGGCACTCCCAGCCAGGAGCGAGCTCGCCGCCAACCTGGGCTTCCGAACGCGCCTGATCATCATCGCTGACTACCGCCCAGACGCGCTCGCCAGCTGGGCGCGAGCAGTCGGGCTACACGGCGTCTGCGTCGAGCACTTCCTCCTATCGGCCCCGCTCGTCGCCACTCTCCGATCGTCCGGGCTCAGCGTCACCACCGGCACCGTCAACCACCCTGCGCTACTCGCGGCACTCCTGCCGCTGGGACTCGACGCCATCACCAGCGACACTCCAGCAGAACTGCGGGCCACGCTCGCCGCCAGCCAGGCGCTCCCCCTCGCGGCCTGAGCCTCTCGAACCGGTCCCAGCCGATCCCGCCGGCCACTGCGAAGGGCGCTGGCGATCCAGAACGTCACCGGCTGCGGTCCGGTTCAGAGCCCGGCGATCCCGATCCCGATCGATAATGGCTGCGAGGACGCTTCTCCGCCGGCTCGCCGGACACGCCGCATGACGGCAAATGTCATTCCTATCACCCCGCTGTATCTCCGCTACCGGGCGTTGCGGAGCGCCGACCAGGCCGAGCGGCTTAGGTACGCGCGCGACGTCCTCGCCAACCCAGCGTGGTTGGCCGAGGAGTTCGTCACGACGGTATTGCGCTTCGGCGAATACGACAACGCCGATCAGCACTTCTACGGCAAGCGCGACGCGCACAAGTTTGGCCAACACCTGGAAGCGACAAAAGACCTCGTGTTGGGACTCGAAGCGCTGCGGTCCGTGACGCCGGTCGACGCTGGCGATCGGCAGATAGGCGGCACCGGACATCCTGACGTCATTGACGTGCCGGCCCCAGACCTGGCGTTCGAGTACGTGGACCGCGAGCTCCTCCTGCAACGGACAGAGAGCCCAGCGAAGTGGGAGAACGACGCCGTCAACAGGGGCGGGATCCGCCCAGACATCCTCCTCGCTGACCTCGAGACCAGAACGCCGATCGTCGCCGAGCTGAAGCTTCCCGGGGATATGGACCCCTTCTTTGCGCTCATGCAAGCGCTTGCGGGCGCTGCTCACCTCGCAACCTCCGCGCAGTACGAGCGGATGCGGAACCACCTCAAGCGCGGCAGATTCCCGGCGCGCAGCGCGTCCCCGCGGCTCGACGTTTTCACGCTGTTCGTTGGCAAGGCCGAGGGGTCAAACCAGCCCGACTTCCTGCGAGCCGCCCAGACGCTACCGCCCCAGCTGCTCGCCCACGACGGACTCGCTAGGTCGATACGTCGCATCGCCGGCATCAGTGTCGCCCTCAGCCGTCGCGACGAGATCACCGCAGAAGTGCTCTTCGCATGGGAACGGACCGATGACCACCGCCGGCTGAACACATCCACGCGAGAGTTCGATCAGGGGGCGCAACAGCAGCGGCCGGCGCCTTACGGGGTGACGAGCAGGCCGTAGAAGCCGGCACTCGACACGGTCGGTCGCCTGCGAGGCGGTCCGTACGCCGTTGACGAAGCGTTCTGTGTTGGAGGCAGCGAAACAAACCCATTCAGATTCCTGCCGACGAGTTCTTCGCGACAGCGCGCCGGACGACCGCGGAACCTCGTAATGAGCGGCCAGCCCCGCCCGGCCTCCAGGCCACGGTCGCTCGTCCCGGTCAGGCGGCGCGCTCGGCGTACCCCTCGTTGCCATCGGCCGGGCGGCTGGCCAGACGGGCGGCCTGGCGCTCCGGCGCGATCCGCACGACGTTCCAGGCGAGTCCAAGGCGTTCGAGCCCGGCGATGATCAACGCGGAGGGATCGATCTCCCACCATCGCAGCCCGTGCTGGGCGCTGCGCGGGAAGGCGTGATGGTTGTGGTGCCACGATTCGCCGAGCGACGGGAGCGCCAGCCACGCGACGTTGGTCGACCGGTCCTCGACCTCAAATCGACGGCGCCCGAAGAAGTGGCAGACGGAGTTGACCGACCAGGTGACGTGGTGCACGAGGAAGATCCGGACGAGCCCGCCCCAGACGTATCCCCGGATCGCGCCCTCGAGCGTGAAGCCGTGCAGCGCGAACCCGGCTGCGGTCGGGAGGATCAGCGAAAGGCCGACGAACATCGGGAACCGCCGGCCGATCCTGCGCATCTTGGGGTCCTCGTAGAGGTCGCGGGCGTAGCGCTTCCAGTCGGCCTGCCCTTGCGTCCTGGTGAGCCACCCGGCATGCGCGTGCCAGAGGCCCGCGAGTCCGCTGCCGTGGCCGACGTGCGGCGAGTGCGGGTCGCCGTCGATGTCGGTGTGGGCGTGGTGCTTGCGATGGTCCGCGACCCAGTCGAGCACCGACCCCTGGACCGACAGTGAGCCCAGAACCGCAAACGCGCGCTCGATCTGCGGATGAGTCTGAAAAGAGCGGTGGGTGAGAAGCCGGTGAAACCCCACGGTGACTCCGACCGCGCTCAGCACATAGAAGCCGGCGAGCAGGGCGAGATCGGTGAGGTCAATCCAACGATTCCAGAGCAACACGATCGCGACGAGCACGCCGAGGAACGGAACGACGACGCCTGCAAGGTTCGCGGTCTTTTCAGCTCTTGACATGCCACGGACTCTATGCGCCCACGAGGCGAAGTTCTGCGCCGCGAAGGCGGAACTCGCAGCTAGATATGCTCATCTATGTGAGTAATGTGTCCGAGCCGTGGCGAGATCTGCCGCCGCGGGTCGCCGAGGTGCTCGAGCCGGAACTCCCGGCGACCACCCGCGACATCCTGGAAGCCATCGGGCAGGAGGTCCCCGAGTACGCGCGCCCGCTCGAAAGCGCTTTCGGCGAAGCCCTCCGGACGGGCGTCGACGAGGCCTTGCGCCGCTTCGTGAGTCTCGTCCGGGATCCGGACTTGAGCGACGACCGCGGCCAGGACCTGTCTGTTGCCCTGGGGCGGGCCGAACTGCGTGCGGGGCGGACGCTTGACGGCCTGCAAGCCGCCTACCGGGTCGGCGCGCGCGTCGCGTGGCGCCGCCTCGCCGCGGCAAGCCAAGCCGCCGGTATCGATCAGGCGACCGCGGCGCGGCTTGCCGAGGCGATCTTCGCCTACATCGATGGTCTGTCCGCAGACTCTGTCGAGGGCTACGCTCAGGCCCAATCCGAGCTCGCAGGCGAGCGCGAACGGCGTCGCGCGGAGCTCGTCGCCGCTCTTCTGGGCCGCGCTCTCGGAGTCGACGCCGCGGCACTCGCGAGCGATCTCGCCTGGCAGCTCCCGCGCTCCGCCGCGACGCTCGCCTGTCCGGCCGACCGGCTCGCCGGCCTAGCGCGGCGCCTCGGTACGGACGTGCTCGCCGCTCACGTCGATGGGTCCGGCTGCGTCATCGTGCCCGACGCTGAAGGCCCCGGCCGCCGAAGCCTGCTCCACGTCGCTGCCGCAGGACGACGGGCCGCGATCGGCCCCGACGTCTCCCTGGAGCACTTGTCGTTCTCCTGGCAACTGGCGACCGCCGCACTCGAGCTGGCCGACGGGAACGCGCTCGTGATTGCAGACGAGCATCTTGGGACACTCCTCATCAACCGCGCGGCGCCCGTGATCGAGCGCATCGCGGAAAAGCGCCTCGCCCCGCTCAGTGACCTCACCCCAGCCGCTCAGGCGCGGGCGACCGCGACAGCACTCGCCTACGTTCGGCACGTCGGCAACGCGGCCGCAATGGCCCGCGAGTTGAACCTGCACCCCCAAACCGTCCGCTACCGGATCGCACGCTTACGCGAACTGCTCGGTGATCAACTCGACGACGCCGACGCGCGCTTCGAGCTCGAGGCCGCACTGCGCTCAACCGACCTGCTCGCATCAACGATCTCGACGTGACGATCCGCCGCGGCGTCCTCGACGCGTTGCGGATTGCTCGGGTGGTCAGCCGAGGCGGATGCCGGCGAGCTGACTGCCGTGAGCGACGAGGCGTCCGCTGCGGTCCCAGACGTAGCACGATTCGTCGACTCGCCGGGCGTCGATCAGCTGGGCGCGGTGCAGGATGCGCACCGGTCCGGGCGCCGGCAGCGCCCGGACGTAGGCGGTCAGCTCCAGCGTTGGGACCCAGCCGGAGAATTCGATGTCGAACGTTGCCGGCGGAAAGGCGTCGACGGCGAACAGCAGCGAGGTCGGATCGAATGGTTCGTCTTCGGGAAGCGCGAGCCACCCTCGCAGCTCGCCGCGGCCGCTCGGAGCGCCGGTCGTGAACCCGCTCGAGCCGGGTTCAAGACGCACTTCGATCTGGTCCATGATCGCGACGCGGCTTCCGTCGGGCAGCTGCGGGACCAGACGGTCACAGTCCTCGTAGGGGACGTGGCTGATCGGCGGCAGGCCACGGTCCCAGTAGGGAGCGGTGTCGGCGTCGAGCTCGCTGGTCGTCAGGAGCGCCTCGATGCAGGCCTGGCCGTCCTGGCTCAGGCGGGCTCGGATCTGGCTGGCGGAGCGTCCGTCTCGGAGTGGCTCCGCCTCGATCACGACCGGGCCGGGTGTGGGGGCGTGCAGGTAGTGGGCGCTGGCCGCGATCACGTGGTCGTGCGCGCTCACTGACGCGGCCGCTCGGCCGAGCATCGCCAGCAGATAGCCGCCGTTGGGCTTGCCCGCGATCGTCCACTCCGGGCTGACCACCGCCTCGAACGTCCCCGCTCCTCGGACGGCCACCGCACTGACCTGTGCGAACGGGAACTGGCTGACGCTGGCCGATTGCCCGGTCATGGCATCTCGGAGAAGCTCTGGCGTTCCACGAGCCCGAGGATGATAGTCAGTTGCATCATAGAACGCAATAGCCCTGGAGTGCGTTGCGAGAGAGGACTCAGTCCGGTCACTCCGGACGGGTGATGACCAGCCCGGCCCGGCGCCGGAGCCGTCATGGTCTATCGATTCTGCGGCGCGATCAGGTACTTCTCTCCGGTCGCCTGCCGTGCGTACACGGCCAGCGCGTCCGGCTGCAGTGCCTCCGCCAGCGAGACCTGCCTCGTGTAGGTGCTGGCGAAGGTGGTGTCCAGCCCCGCGGCCACTCGTTGTCGGAGCGCGTAAAACGCCTGCGGCTCGAGGCTCTGGAGGAACGGGGCCAGCAGCCAACCGCCGATTCCCCAGGCCATACCGAAGTTGCGGGTGAGCACCGTCGGACCGCGATCAAGGCCTCCGTAGATGTAGACCTGCTTGTGCGTGCTTGACCCGTAGCGGCTGTACTGATGCGGAGTGGACGTCAGCGCCGCCTCCATGCCGGACAGGATCTGGCTGGCGAGGTCTCCTCCGCCCGTGGCATCGAACGCCAGGGTCGCGGAGGTGTCGATGAGCGCTTGGACGAGGTCCTCCCTGAACGACGGCGACGTCGAATTGCAGACGTGGCGGGCGCCGATTGTGCGGAGGATGTCCTCCTGCTCGGGCCTGCGGACGATGTTCACGAGCGGCACGTGCTCCTCGTGGCAGAGCTTGTTCAACATCTGGCCGAGATTGGATGCCGCCGCGGTGTGGACCAGGGCGCTGTGACCCTCCCGGCGCATCGTCTCGACCATCCCCAGAGCCGTCAGGGGATTGACGAACGCGGACGCCGCCACAGTGGCCGGGGTGCCTTCCGGGATCTCGAGGCACAGGGACGCATCCACGCATCGGTACTCGGCGTACATCCCCCCACCCGCGACCGCGACGGTCTTGTCCAGCAGAGCTTGGGCCCCTGCTGACGACCCGGTACCGACGACCGTCCCGGCCCCCTCGTTCCCGACCGGCATCGAGACGCCCACGCGACTCGCAAGAGCCCTCATCGCTGCGGCAGGCACGGTGGCGGTGACGACCGGACTGTCGATCGGGCCCGAGAACGTCGCGGTGCTGATGTCCGCTCCGGCGAGCAGAAGTCCAAGGTCGGAGGGGTTGAGCGGGGCTGCCTCGATGCGGATCAGCACTTCGCTGGGTTGCGGCACCGGAATCGGAACCTCATGCAGCGATAGTTCGAGTGTTCCGGCCTGCGTCACCATGGAGCGAAGCTCCTGGCTCGTGTCCGGGCTGCTGGCTGTCATCGTCTAGACCTCGGTCGGGTTTGAGAAGGCCATCATCGCTCTCCTTCGATCAACGAGCATGGTTGACGCCCTGCGGGCTGACTGGTCTTCGGTTGTGGCGACTGTTCGTGCGCGTGCTCTCGCCATGCGCTCACCACCAATTGCGCTCCAGTGCCGCTCGGGTCCCTCCTGACCGATCAAGTGCGTCGAGTTCCGCCATGTCATCGGCGGAGAGCTCGAAGCCGAAGATCTGCGCGTTCTCCGCGATGCGGTCACGACGGGTCGACTTGGTGATGACCGGGATGCCGCGCTGGACGCACCAGCGCAGCAGGATCTGGGCCGGGCTTCGCCCAAGGCGGCCTGCGGTCCTCGCGACCACTTGGTCGTCTAGCTGTGCGCCGGTGCCCAGCGGGCTGTAGGCCTCGAGCGCGCCACCCCGTTCGGTGCAGGCGTCAAGGAGCGCCTTGCGATAGGCCGACGGGTTGAACTGCACCTGGTCGACCACCGGCGAGACGGACGCACCGGCGATGAGCTGATCGAGCTCGTCGGGGTCGAAGTTGGAGACGCCGATCGCCCGGGCGTAGCTGCGCGCGCGGGCAGCCTCCAGCCCGGGCCAGGCCCAGGTGGCCCCGCCTCCCGGCCAGTGGATGAGGTACAGGTCGACGTAATCGACCCCGAGCTGTTCGATGCTGTAGGCGGCCTCTCTGAGGGGGTCGCGCCGGCTCGCGTCCTGGGCCGGCATCTGCCCAGGCCAGAACGAGTCGGCCGGCAAACGCAAGTCGCCACTGATGGAAAGTAGTCGTGATTCGCCGTACTGCAAGATTAACCACTAAACGGTGTCATAGCGTCATGTCACCCACCGGCGGACGGCCAAGGGCCTGGGTATATGACGGGAAAAATAGGCCCGTTAGATACCCAGGCTCGCAGAGGACGGCTTCGAGATACGAAATGAGCTCCGCGAGCAACCGTTGTGCGGCCGCACCGAGACCGGGCCGAGCGGGCGCGGACTGCGTTGAGCAACATCTGGTGTTGGCTACGCGGCCGCCACAGCGGCTTGGGCCGCCGGAAGCCCGTTCGCGCTGTCCATGATTGGCCGCAACAAGCCGAACAGCCCTGCCCGCTCGCGGTCACGCCCGAGCAGAACGCCCAGGGCCCCACCCTGTGCTCGTTCGGCCATCGCTTGCATCGTAGAGCGGTCGCACACAGCCCCCACGCCTGTTTAACGGCCACCAAAACACCAAGGAACAGTGCCGAGGACCGTTCACGGTGGCGGGAGAGGCTTGATCAGTCGCCGTGGTCGCTCGTGGAACCCCACCGACTGGTAGAAGCCTGTTGCGGCCGGTCGTTGTGGCTGCGTGGTGACCTCCAGTGCAAAGCAGCCGCGCTCGGTCGCGAGCGACTCGATCGCCGCGATCAGCGTCCGGGCCAATCCGCGCCGGCGCTCGCCGGCCCGGATGACAAGCGCGGTTATGCGGCACTGCGGCTGTGAACGCTCGAGCAGGTCCATCAGCTGGTAGGCGGCGACGCCGGCCACGGTCTCGTCGATCACAGCGACCAGGACACCGGTGTCCGGGCGAGTGCGGAGCCTCTCGAGCCGCTCGCGAACGTGCGCGACCTCATCCGGATAGCCGAGTTCAGCGAGCAGCTGAGTGACGTCGCTGGCGTCGTCAGCGACTGCCGCTCGAATCGAATACGGCGCGTCATCGCCCACGCGGCTCATGCTCGCACGTCGTGAGGTGGGCTCACTGGGCTCGCGAGCCGGTGGGGCGGGAGAGGGCAAACGCGGTGGCGCCGCCCGCGGCCAGGATGGCAGCAACGGCCCAGGCGATGGCGGGGCGGGCGGTGTCGGCGGCCGGCGCGCCCGTGGTCGCGGTGGCGACGAGGACCAGGACGGCGATTCCGATGGCGGTACCGAGCTGGGCGGTGGTGTTGATGACGCCAGAGGCAGTTCCCCTGGACTGGAGAGTGACGCTGGTGCCGAGCGTGGTGCTGGCAACCGACGACATTCCGATCCCGAAGCCGGCGGCCGCCATACATGCCGAAAGGGCCGGGACGTGAGACGCCACCAAGATCAGGGCGGCGTCCCCGCCGGCGATGACAGCGAGTCCGGCGGCGGCCACCCGCTGCGGACGAGCGCGGCGTAACAAGGGTGCGGCCAGGCTCGATCCGACGACGACGGCCAGGCTGAACGGGAGCAGCGCGGCCGCCGCGGTCAGCGGGCTCCGGTGCAAGGTGTTCTGGAGATACAAGGTGGCCAGGGTTGCGACGGAGCTGGTAGCGGCGGTGTTGAGCAGGGCTCCGAGCGCTCCCTGCTGGACTGCCGGTTGCCGTAGCAGCGCGCCCGGCAGCAGCGGCGAAACGGACCGGCGGTCGACCACGGGGAATCCCAACGCCAGCGCGATGGCCAGTCCGAGCAGTACGGTGCCGATCAGCCCGTCGCCCGGCCGGGCGACGAGCGTGGTGCCGACCACAATCGCCATGACCGCCGCGGTGAGCAGGGCGGCGCTGATCACGTTGAGCGATCGGGTGGGGTCGCCGTCGCCGTCGGACGGGACCGAGCGCACGACAGCCGCGGCCAGCAGCACTGACAGCGGCAGGTAGGCCCAGAAGATGACCCGCCAACCGGTCAGCTCGGTGACGAGTCCGCCGACGACGAAGCCGCTGGCGCCGGCTGCCGCGCCGGCCGCGCTCCAGGCCGCGACGGCCCGCTGCCGCTCGGGGCCCTCGGCGGTGACCGTGGTCAGCAGGCGCAATGCCGAGGGAACCGCGGCGGCCGCCGCCCCGCCCTGGACGCAGCGCGCCGCCGTGAGCAGCACAACCGATGCTGAAGCCGCGGCCAATGCGGCGCCGCCGGCGCACCCGACCAAGCTCAGCAGGATCACGCGACGGTGACCGATGCGATCGCCGAGCCGCGCCCCGAACATCAACAGACCGCCGAAGAACATTGCATAGCCGGTCGCCACCAGACTGCCCGACGACGCCGACGCCTTCACGCTGGCCAACATCTTCGGCAACGCGCTCACCACCACAGTCACGCCCATCACGTCGAGGAACTGCACTGCGCACAGGACGATCACGGTTCGACCATCTGCTGCGGCCGCGAGCTCGTCGCTGGATGGCTTCTTCATCGATGAAGTAATTCATCATGTCTACCCACATGACGCCCCGGATCACCCTCCAGCTGGTCGCCGATCACCTCGGATGCTCGGCCAAGACGGTCTCCAACGCGTTCAACCGACCCGACCAGTTATCGCCCGCCACCCGGCATCGAGTCCTAGCCGCCGCCGCGCGGCTGGGCTACCCGGGCCCCGATCCGCTCGCGGCCGGCCTGCGACGCGGCCGCGTCGGCGCGCTCGGGTTCGCTTACGCCAACAGCCTGACCTACGCATTCGAGGACCCGGTGAGCGTGCAGCTGCTGGCCGGCATCAGCTCGGTGGCGGAGGACGCCCGCATGGGCCTGCTGCTGGTCCCGGGCTCCGCAACCGCCAGCCGCAGTTCCGCCGCCGTCAGCGGCGCCGTGATCGACGGACTGTTGATCAACTCGCTCGCCGACGACGACCCCCTCGTCGACGCCGCCCTGACGCGCCGTCTGCCCACGGTCGTGATCGACCAGCCCGATCCCGAGCAGCTCAAACGACGAGCCAGCGCCCCGCCGCCGGCGTGGATCGGGATCGACGACCGAGGAGCTGCCAGGCAGGCCGCCGAGCATCTCCTGGCGCTGGGCCATCGCGAGCTCGCCGTCATCACCTTTGGCCTGGACCGCCGCCCCACGCGCGAGTTCGCCGACGAGCAGGCCCAGGCAGCCGCAACCTACGCCGTTACTCGGCGCCGGCTGCAGGGCTACCGCGACGCCGTGACAACGGCCGGGCTCGACTGGTCGACCGTCCCGGTCGCCGCGGGAACCGACAGCACAATCGCCGAGGGCGCCGCTGCGGCCGCCGCGCTGCTCGAGCGTTCACCCCGTCCGACCGCGATCCTCTGTTTATCTGACCGCCTCGCCGACGGCGCGATGCAGACAGCCCGCACCCGCGGGCTCGATATTCCCCGCGAGCTCTCGATCGTCGGCTTCGACGACGGACCGCCCGCTGCTGGCCTCGGGCTGACGACGATCAGACAACCCCACCGGCTCAAAGGGGAACTCGCGACGCACGCCCTGCTCGCCCTGATCGATGGCCGCGAGACCAAGCCGCCGCAGCAACTGCCCACGGAGCTACTCACTCGCTCGAGCACGCAGCCCCCGCCACCCTGAGAGGAGCGACCATCACAATTGGCGCCCCAGGCGCTCACTGCATCCACGTAACTGGCTCTCCGCGCGCACGCGTGAGTTGAGACGGTCTCTACGCGGTCCACGCCAGCGCGGGGTTGGCGGCGGGGCGGTCCGGCGGTACGCAGACCATTCCTTCGCTGAATCCGGCCGAGCCGATCCCGAAGGCGACATTGAACCGGTCGATGTTGACGACCGTCAGCAGTGCCGTTATCTCGACGAGCTGCGCGTCGCTGAAATGTTTCTTCATCCGAGCGACGAGCTCGTCGGTGACCTCGACTGGCGTTCGCGTCACAGCGACCGCATAGTCCAGCGCCAGCTTCTCGCGGTCGGTGAACAGGTCGCTGTGGCGGTAGCGCGGGAGTGCGAGCAGTTCCTCGTCGGAGAAGCCGGAGTGGCGGCAGATCTGCGAGCCGAGGTCAACGCAGAACTCGCATCCGATCATCTGCGCGCCCTTCAGCTCAACCAGATTCCTGAGCCGCCCATCGACGGACTTCCCCTTGCGGACCGCCTGGTTGAACTTGCCCATCCCCATCATCATCTTCGGCTGGTGGGCCCAGATCTCCATCGGTTCGAGGCCGCTGCCGCTCTGCGGTTCGCGGCCAGTCAGCTTCTTCATCATCCTTGGTCCGAGCCTGTACACGAGCCTGACCATCGGCCCGGCGTTGCTCTTCGTTACTCCCTGGATGCGTGCCATCGGGCATCTCCTGTCACATAGGTTGGGGTTCACGGGTCTATCCGGTATGACCCGCGAGACCCGGACGGTGTGACCGCAGTGGAGGAACTCGATCTGGCCAACAAGTTCGACCGCCAGCGGCCTCAGCTGCGCGCGGTCGCCTACCGGATTCTCAGCTCGGTGAACGACGCCGACGACGCGGTCCAGGAGGCGTGGCTGCGGCTGCGGCGCACCGACGCCGGGCAGATCGACAGCCTCGAGCGGTGGCTGACGACCGTCGTCGCCCGGATCTGCCTGAACATGCTCCGGTCCCGCCGCACCCGCGCCGAGCAGCCACTCGACGGCTTGCGGCCAGAGCCGATCATCGACGACCCGGCCGTCGGGACCGATCCCGAGCACGAAGCGTTGCTCGCGGACGCGGTCGGGATCGCCATGCAGGTCGTGCTTGACACGCTCAGCCCGGCCGAGCGGCTCGCGTTTGTGCTGCACGACATGTTCGCCGTGCCGTTCGACGAGATCGCCGGGATGGTCGACCGCTCACCCCAGGCGACCCGCCAGCTCGCCAGCCGCGCCCGCCGGCGCGTGCGCGAAGCGGCGCCGCGGCCTGACCCGGACCTGACCCGACAGCGGGCGGTCGTAGACGCCTACTTCGCGGCCGCCCGGGACGGCGACCTCGACGCGCTCGTGGCGGTGCTCGACCCGGACGTCGTGCTGCGCGCCCACCGCCGCGATGGCGACCCCGTCGAACTGCACGGCGCCGCGCAGGTCGCGCGCGGGGCGATGAGCGCCCGCCGCTTCGCGCCCTACGTTCGCCCCGCCCTCGTCAACGGTGCTGCCGGCGCGGTCGCGTTCGACGGGCAGCGGCCGTTCGCAGTGCTGGCGTTCACGGTCATCGGCGACCGCGCGGTAGCCATCGACGTGTTCAACGACTCCGAGCTGGTCGCCAAGCTCGACATCTGCGGAATCACCGCCTGAGCGCCACGCCGCCGCCCCCGCTGGGACGACAACGATGCCGACGCCGGGTGAGGACCGACTGATCACGCCGCGCGGGCAAGGCGCGAGCCTCCCGTTCCGGCGCGCGGCACCGAGTAGGTGCGCCCCGTACGATGCTCGGGGTGAGCATCTTCATCGAGCAGCTGATCCGGTCGATCGACGGGCGCCTCGAGCTCTTGCGGGGCGAGGTCGATCGCCTGACGGACGCGCGCGCCGAGCTCGCGCGCAACGGCGCACGCTCTGCTGCGACCACGTCGCGACCGGCTCGAAAGCCGGCCAAGCGGCGACGCCGGCGCGCGGCGCCGGCGCGCCCGGCGGTCGCGGTCGTGCCGGCGGGCAAGCTCCATCGGCTGCTGGCCGAGAGCGGCGATCTGAGCACCGCCGAGCTGTCTGAGCGCGCGAGTGCCGACCCGGCGCAGGTGCTGGCGCTGCTGCGCGAGATGGAGAGCGCCGGGCGGGTGCGGCGGACCGGGCAGCGTCGTGGCACCCGCTGGCACGCGGTCAACAGCGAGGAGGAGTGGATCGCGCAGCGGGCCGCCGAACTGGCAGGGCGGTCGGGCGCGTAGCTACACCCCGGCTCGCCTCCGAAGTGGCGCCGGATTGTGGGTCGCGCACCGATGACTTACCGCGCGCTGCGCGGTCCTCGCATCGAAGCCAGACGACGAACCGGAGAGGACTACACGTGGCACAGCCTGTCGTGCACTTCGAGATCATCGGAAAGCACCCGCAGACCCTCCGCGACTACTACACCGGCCTATTCGGATGGGAGTTCGACACGCCGTCCCCGGTGGCCCAAGAGGTGTCGGATTCAGCTAGCTATGGGTTCTTGGACCTGGTCACCTCTGAAGACGGGACAGGTATCCGCGGTGGTGTCGGAGGCGGACCGAGCTACAACAGCCACGCCATCTTCTACGTTGGCGTCCCGAATGTCGAGGCTGCATTGCAGCGAGCGGAGAGGCTCGGAGGCACTCGGGTCATGGGTCCAGCCATTTCGCCAAATGGCCTTGTCGTCGGTCACTTCACCGACCCCGAGGGCACCCTGATCGGTGTCGCCGGCGTCGCCTGAGCGCTGCTTTCGTGACTGATCGTGTCCGCCGGGCGCGGATGCAGAGCGTGTTCGCTCAGCCAACCCCGACGAGCGTCGGCGTGGTCGCCCTGAGAAGCTCCTGGAGCGCATCGGTGCTCATTGGGCGGGCGAGCAGGAAGCCCTGCGCGTAGTCGCAGCCGAGCTCCTTGAGCCGCTCGTGCTGCGCGGGTCGTTCGACCCCCTCGGCGACGCAGCGGAGGTCGAGCACGCGGGCTAGGCCGATGATCGCCGCCGTGAGCCTGCTCTCCTTGTCGTCGCCGTCGACGCTGTCGATAAATCGCTTGTCGACCTTGATGACGTCGATCGGTAGCTGGAGGATGTAGTTCAGCGACGAGTACCCGGTGCCGAAGTCGTCGATCGCGACTCTGGACTCCGAGCTCACGCAGAGCGCTGAGTCGCTCGATCGCGAGCTCTACGTCGGAGATCATCACGCTCTCGGTGATCTCGAGCATCAGGCAGCGGGGGTCGAGGCCGCTCGACCGCAATGCGCTGCGCACCTCGTCGATGATCTCTACGCGCTGCAGCTGCTGCGCTGAGATGTTGACCGCGACCACGCGATGCTGGCGGATGCGGATCACCCTGCTGGAAGGCGATTGCGTCTCGGCACGCACGCTCGAGGACCCAGCGACCGAGTGGGATGATCAGACCGGAATCCTCCGCCGCAGGGATGAACGTGGCCGGTGGGACGCTGCCCTCGCACGGGCGTGCTCCCAACGCAGCAGCGCCTCGTAACCGCTGATCTCGCCGGTCCCCAGGTCGAAGATCGGCTGGTAGGCGAGCGTCAGCTCGTCGGCCTCGATCGCCGCCCTGAGCTCCGCGCGCAGCGCGAGCTGCTCGACCACGGTCTCGTGCATTGCGGCCGTGAAATGCCGGAACGTATTGCCGTCGGCGGCCTTTGCCTGGTACATCGCGGCATCGGCGTTGCGCAGGAGCTCGTCGACCGTGGTGGCCGCTCCCGGTGCCGCTGGCCGAGGGTGCGACGGCGATCCCGATGCTGCACTGAACCGAAGCCTCGCGGCCGTCCAGCCAAACGGGAGCCCTGATGATCTCGAGCAGCCGAGCCACGATCTCCGAGACGCTCCTCTCGTTCGCGATGTCCTCGAGCAGAATCGCGAACTCGTCGCCGCCCAGCCGGGCCACGGTGTCGCTGACACGCAGCGCAGACCGCACGCGCGCGGAGATGGTCTGCAGCATCCTGTCGCCGGCGTCGTGGCCGAACGTGTCGTTGATGACCTTGAAGTCGTCGAGGTCCAGGAACAGCACGGCGAGCGACTGACTGTCCGGGCCTCGGCGGCTGAGCGCGTGTTCGACGCGATCCCGGAACAGCGCCCGGTTCGCGAGGTCGGTCACTGGATCGTGGAACGCCTGGTAGGTGAGCTGCTCCTCCAATTGCTTGCGCTCGGTGATATCGCGCAGGTTGACGACGATCCCGCCAACCGCGGCGTGCTTCAACAGGTCGGTGAACAGACACTCGGTGTGCAGCAGGCGACCATCGCGGTGACGAATACGAAACTCGAACGCCTCCGAGGGCTCCGACGCGCGCGCCAGCAGCGCGCCGAGCGCCGGCTCGACCAGCGCTCGGTCCTCTTCGGCGACGTCGTCCAAGAGTCGTCGGCCGACGAAGTCCGCGGCTTCGTATCCGAGAACCTCGCGAATCGAAGGACTCGCGTACTCGACGGTCAAATCGGACGCGAGCACGAGGATCACATCGCTCGAATGCTGGACCAGCGCGCTCAGGCGGACCTCGCTCTCGGTGCGCAGCACGCTCTCGCGCAGCACGGCTCTCGCGCCGCGCGCTGGCATCCTGCGCCCGCGCGAGCCCGATCATCCGCACGACGACCAGCCCGAATAGCACGATCGCCGCGATGCCGATGACGATCGCGTCAGCAGCCGCCTTGCTCCGAGGACTTGATCATCCCGACGACCGGCGCGATCAGTGCTGCCACAGCGATTCCGAGGATCCGCACACGCGTGAGCGTGACCTTCGGCGCCGTCGCCTGCGAAACGCTCGTCATCGACGGGTGCAGCGCGGCTGCGCCGAAGAGCACGTAATACACGATCCAGCCGCCGTCGAGCAGATCGCCCGGCGTGTAGGAGCCGTGGAGCTGAATCCAGCCGTAGATCGAGTCGGTGACCAGCACCGCCGCGATCGCGCCGATCAGCATGTAGTAGGCGGGGCCACGCCGCCCCCCGCCGACCGCCATCCGCACCGCAACCCCCAGCATCAGGATGTCCGCCGAGCGGGTAGGCGATCGAGACCAGCTTCGTCCCGAGGTGAAGCGTCGTGTCGTGCGCGTACGGCGCGATCAGGAAGACCCACGACAGCAGCGCCAAGCCGATCGTCACGATCAGCGAGTCGACCAGGCTCGCCCAGTCGCGGCCCGGGTTACGACGGCGGATCAGGAGCAGCAGCCCGGCGACCGTGATCGGGTAAACCGCCAGGTAGACCGGGTCGGCGATCGACGGGAACGGCAGCGCCGTGCCGAAGAACGCCTTGTAGTTGTATGCGAGCACGTCGCCCGGCGACGAAGAAAGCCGTGCCCAGCGCGATCAGGTACCACGGCAAGCGAGCGGCGGGCTTGTGCCTGCGCACCCCGACCACGATCGCGACGCAGGCGCTGAACCCGATCGCGTTGAAGACCGGCCCGGCGTTGAGCGGTCCCGCGAGGTACGCGGCCGCGATCGGCGTCATCACCGCCAGATAAAGCCACCAGGCGTGGCGGGAAAAGCGCATCTCGGTCGTCAAGAACTCCTAGCGGGGTTGGGGCGCGTACCCATCTATCGACGCCGACAGGCGTTTGCGAGTAGAAACCGACGGGTCTCGCGTAGACGGCGCACCCACGGGCCGGCTGTTGACGTTCCTCGATTTGCTGACTAAGGTCAGAGAATGTCGGATGCGATGGTTGATCAGGTCCGTCGCTTCAATCGCGTCGTGACCGAGCGTGTCGGGGCGCTCAATGATCATTTCCTCGGGCGCGAGCGGCCGCTGGGCGAGGCTCGGGTGCTGTGGGAGATCGGGCTCGACGGCTGCGAAGTGCGCCTGCTGCGCGCACGCTTGGGCCTCGACTCGGGGTATCTGAGCCGGCTGCTGCGTTCACTGGAGGCTGCCGGGATGGTGAAGGTGGCAGCGGGCGCTGACGACCGGCGGGTTCGGGTTGCGCGGCTCACTGCCGCTGGCCGCTGCGAACGCGCTGCCCTCGACGAGCGCTCCGACGAGCTTGCGCAATCGCTGCTCGCACCATTGAGCGTGAAGCAGCGCGAGCGGCTCGTCGCGGCGATGGGTGACGTCGAGCGCCTGATGAACTCGATGAACGTGCAGATCACAGCCGTCGATCCCGAGCACCCCGATGCGCAGTACTGTCTCGCGGAGTACGTCGCCGAGCTCAACCGCCGCTCGGAGCGCGGCTTTGACCCGTCGCTGGGTGCCACCGCTCTGCCGCACGAGGTCCGGCCGCCTGCGGGGGAGTTCTTTGTCGCCTACCTGCATGGCGAAGCGGTCGGCTGCGGCGCCGTGAAGCATCACGCAGACGCGCCGGCCGAGATCAAGCGCATGTGGATCGCTCCGAGTGGCCGCGGACTCGGACTTGGCCGGCGCCTGCTGCAGAGACTGGAGACATGCGCGCTGGCCGGCGGAGCTCGGGTCGCCCACATCGAGACGAGCGCGGTCCTCGATCGAGGCGCTCTCCCTCTACCGCTCAAGCGGATGGGTCGAAGTGCCTGCGTTCAACGATGAGCCATTCGCGGATCACTGGCTTGAGAAGGCACTGACCTGACGGGAACGCCGCGCGCCACGGGGCCGCCGCGCCACCATCCACGTGGATGGTGTTAGGATGGTCGAGAGATGGTAGAACCGTTGGGACGTGACACAGATGGTTGATGCCGACAGGAGCGAGAAGATCACGATCAACGTCGGGCTCGTCGACCTGGGCCAGATCGACCTGCTCGTCAGCGAGGGCTTTTTCGCGAACCGCACCGATTTCATTCGCACGGCCATTCGGCGACAGCTCGAGAGCCGGTCAGACGCCGTAGAGAGAACAGTGGCCCGCCGCGAGCTGGTTCTCGGCATAGAGCACTACAGCCGCGACGCGCTGGAGCAGCTCCGGGAGTCTGGTCGCATGGTGGAGCTGCGCGTCCTCGGGCTGGCCACGATCGCCGATGACGTTTCGCCCGAGCTCGCTGTCGCGACGATCGCGAGCGTCGAGGTGCTGGGTGCCTTTCGAGCGCCGCGAGCGGTCAAGGCGGCGCTCGCGTCGCGCACCACATGATCACCTGTTCGCAGCCGGCGACCGGATCGCGTGGTGGCGGTACGTCCATCCAACGACCGATGTCTCGACGACGACGACCTGAAAGGAAAGTGCGATGAGCCCCGATGCGAATATCAGGATGGCCGAGGCGTTGCGCCTCACCCGTGCCGGGCGGTTGACCGAGGCGACTGCGGTTCTGCAGCGGCGTCTGGCGAGTGCCGGCACCGCGGGCGAGCGTGAATCGATTGCCGTGGAGGGTCTGATCGGGGACTTCCGGGCCGCGCTGCCCGGCCTGGCAGACACCGTCCTCCCAGCCGACCGGCCCGGAGGCGCACGATCGGCTGGTGGTGGTGCAGCGGCGAGGGCTGCCGCTGCGCGCGGCTGGTGAGATCCGCCACCTGATGCACACCGAGAGCGCAGGGACCCGCAGCTACGACCTCTACATTCCGACCAGCTACGCCGGTGCACCCGTTCCGCTCGTGGTCATGCTCCACGGCGGCAAGCAGAACGGATCGGATTTTGCGGCCGGCACGCGGATGAACGAATTCGCCGAGCAGCACACCTTCGTCGTCGCCTACCCGGAGCAGTCGCGGGCAGCCAACAGCGGTCGCTATTGGAACTGGTTCTCGGCGTCTGACCAGCGGGCCGATGCGGGCGAGCCGGCGATCATCGCCGGCATCACCCGCGAGGTGATGCGCGATCTCGTCGTCGATCCTGACTCGCGTCTATGTCGCCGGGTTTTCGGCCGGTGGCGCCATGGCCGCCGTCATGGCCGCGACCTACCCAGACCTGTACGCGGCCGTCGGGGTGCACTCCGGGATCGGCTATGGCGCCGCGCGCGACGTCGGCTCCGCCTTCGCGGCGATGCGAACCGGGGGTACGCCCGCCGCGACCAGTGCGGTGCCGCTGATCGTCATCCACGGCGACCGAGACACGATCGTGGCTCCGGTCAACGCTGACACCGTGATCGGCTCTCGGCTCGCGGTTGGCGACATCGCAGACGAGGATCCGCCGATCACGATGCGCAGCGACAGCGGGCGCGGCTACACCCGCACGGTGCACCGCGATCTCGACGGGATCGCCGTCGCGGAGTCCCTGATTGTCCACGGCGGCGCGCACGCCTGGTACGGCGGCAGTCCCGCTGGCTCCTACACCGACGCGGACGGCCCTGACTCTTCCGCTGAGATGCTCCGGTTCTTCCTCCAGCAGCAAGTGCCGCCCGCGGCTACACGTCCGAGACTTGCTCGTTCTGGCCGAGCGCCGGCGCGAACACGCCGTGCAGCGCGAAGAACTTGACGTCCGGCTGGCCCTCGATGCCGATCTCCTGGACCGCCGGCGCCAGTCGCTGCTGCATAAATGTGTTGAAGGACTGCTCGGAATCCCACACGTCGGTGACGTGCAGTCCATCATCGCCGAAGCCCGAGCACGTGAAGCTTCGCGCCAGACGGAGTATCGCGATCCCATCCCACCATCTCGCGCGCCTTGTCGTACTGCTCCGGCGTCGCCTCGCGCCAGTGCATCAACATTACGGTCGTCACAGCTCCTCCTTCGATCGGGTCCCAGCCACACTTAACCGACGATCTCCGCCCCGCGGGAGATGTTCTGGAGCGACAGCGCCCCCTTGTTCGCTGGACTTCCCTGGCACGTACGGGCCCGGGTCCTGTTCGTTGGCCTGGGGGGCGCTGGGGGCGCGCCGAGGCCGGCGCAGTCCTCCCGGGCGCGCAGCCGTTTTCGGTGAGCCTGGGTATCTAACGGGCCTATTTTTCCCGTTGGATACCCAGGCCTCGGCCTTCCGCCGCCGGGTAGAGCGACGGCGAGCCACCGTTTAGTGGTTAATCCTGCCTTGCAGCGAATCACGACGATGTTCCCATCAGGAACGCCGAGGTTGAGCTCGCCCCCCGGGCGACGCCCGTGCCGCATCGGTGCTCGCGGCCCGGTAAGCTTCTGAGCCGGGGAGGGCGTCGTCGCGTGGTGGGCCGGAGTGGGCACAGCGCGAGATGACTTCTGAGGGTTTGTTCCGAGCTCGGAGGTCAAACTTGTCCCCACCTGAACCTGCACCCGCACCCGCACCGGCGCCTGCCGGGTCGCCCGCCGGACGGAAGCCGCCCTCCGGGCGGGAGGGGCGCGGTCAACGTGGCCGGCCAAGATCGCCCGTGATCGAGCGCGCGGAGGTGTCGCTGCACGGGCATCGCATGATGTTCACGATCGCTGGCCAAGGGCCGCCGGTGGTGCTCATTCACGGCGTCGCGGGGAGATCCTCCCAATGGACCGCGGTCATCGAATTGCTGGCGCGTTCGCACACCGTGGTCGCGCCGGACCTCATTGGTCACGGGGATTCGGCCAAGCCCCGCGGGGACTACTCGCTGGGGGCGCATGCCTCCGGGATCCGCGATCTGCTGGTCGCGCTGGGCATTGAGCGCGTGAACGTCGTCGGCCACTCGCTGGGTGGAGGGATCGCCATGCAGTTCGCCTACCAGTTCCCCGAGCGCTGCCAGCGCCTGGTGCTGGTTTCAAGCGGAGGACTCGGCGCCGAGGTTCATTTTCTGCTGCGCGCCGCGACGCTCCCGGGGTCAGAGCTCGTCCTGCCCGTTCTCGCCCATTCCGGGGTCGTGAGTGCCGGCGCGTATCTGACCCGAGTGTTGGGACGTCTCGGCCTGCGGGCTGGATCGGATCTGACCGAGATCGTCCGGGGCTACGGGTCGCTGAGCGTGGCTGAGGCGCGAAGCGCGTTCCTCCATACCATCCGAGCCGTGATCGATCTCAGTGGTCAGCGAGTCAACGCGAGTGACCGCCTGTACCTCGCAGCACAGATACCGACGATGATCATCTGGGGCGGGCGTGACCGGATCATCCCAGTCACTCATGCCTACGCCGCACACGAGGGGATGCCAGGCAGTCGCCTGGAGGTGTTCGAGCAGGCCGGCCACTTTCCTCAGCTCGCCGACCCGTCGCGGTTCACAGATGTACTGGAGGACCTCATCAGCCACACCGAGGCGGCGCAGTTGACCACCGTCACCATGCGAGAGCTGGTGCAAGCGCGGGATCCGCAGTCAGCCGCGCTGATGCACCGCCTCCAGCAACAGCACCCGGTCGCCTGACGGTGAGGTTGACACCTGACGCGACCTGACTCGGCGCGCTTCGCTCTCGTCTGAAGCGAGCGTGGACCGCCGTGGCTGACCGTCACCGGCGTGCGAACCGAAAGAGCCGGGGCCCTGGGAGGAGGTGGCTGGGCCCCGGCTCCTTACGCGCGTCACATTCGTGGCATTTCAGCCTGTCTGTGTCGCGCCGGTTCGCGCTGCTCCCGTTGGGTGGGAGCCTTACCGAGCCGCCCCGAGAGAGGGTGGGGCTGTGGCGGCAAGTTCTTGTTCATGCGGTGGGACGCAGTCATCAAACGGTGGAAGACCACGCGCGTGGATCGGTCGCGCAGTCGCGCTCCGCGGCGCCGGGCGCTCGCCAGCTCCAGCTCCCCGCAGAGGCGGAGCCAGATCGCGCGCCGGTCGCTGCGGCTCACGGCACAATCGAAGGTCGGCGACTCAGGACAGCTCGGCCTGAACGACGAGTCGGGGGCGGCTGGAGATGGGACACGGCTGGGCTCCGGGATCGCGACGGATGCCTCGGAAGTCAGAGCGTGCTGCCGGCCGCTGAGCCGACCTCAATCACAGCCCTCCCTGGCGGATCCTACCAGCCCCGACAGGCTTCCCGGCGTATCTTCAGGGCGTTGGCGCCGATACCGCCGCGTTCTGGAACTCGTTGCGGGTCTCTTGGACTAGCCGCCCGGGCGAGTGAGCTCGGGCGTCGGCCGCGGTACCTTATTTGGGCTGTGACCCCGTCCCAGTCGAAGCCGAGGCCTCAGAACCACGGCGAGGTGCTCACTGCGATTTCCGACGGGCTGGTCGCTCTGCTCAAGGAGTTCTACGAGCGTGGCCCGACCCGGGCGAAGTCCTACTACCAGGACGACCTGGTGGTGTGTTTACTCCGCGGCGGGTTCACGCGCGTCGAGCAAACGCTGCTGGAGGGCGGCCGCGGCTCGGCGGTCATCCAGCAGCGGATGGCGTTCCAGGACCTGATGCGCGAGCGCTTCGAGGCGGTGATCGAGCACGCCACCGGCCGCAGGGTGATCGGCTTCATGAGCGGAAACCAGCAGGATCCCGACATCATGTGCGAGGTTTTCATCCTCGCCCCGACAGACCTCCTCGACCAGCACGAGCTCCCAACCTGGGAGCACCCCGTCGCCTGACGATTGCCGCAGAAGCGCCGGCAGGCGGCGTAGCTACGCGTCGTCGAGGTCGAGGATGTCCTCTGAGGTCCCGCTCTCGGCCTCGGCCGGCGAGATGGAGCCGTCGCCGAGCCGGTCCATCGAGGTCCGGTCGATGAGCCAGCCATCGTCCACCGCGCGCAGCAGGTTCTGCTCGGCCAGCCGGCTCAGGCCCAGACTGACGGTGGGACGGCGAGCGCCGATCATGCGAGCGATGGTGTCGTGGGTGACGGGGAGGCGCACCCAGATGCCGTCGCCGCGGACGACGCCCTGCCGATCGGCGATCGACCAGAACAGCATGAGCAGCCGGTCCTCCACCCTCGGCAACTGGCTGATCGCCTGCTGCAGCAGCGTCTGACTCGTCTGCTGCGCTGCCCGCTTGAGCAGGGCGGCCAGCAGGCTGGGCCAGCGGCGGGCGATGAGGAGCAGGCGCTCGTCGAGCACGGCCAGACGCGAGCGCTCGAGGGCCGACCACCCCCAAGTGGCCGGAACCGATTCGCTCACGAGGCCGTCGAGCAGCACGAGCTCCCGCGGCGTCACAAACCGCGCGCACGATCGGTCGGCGATCGACACGTTCATCGTGAGCGCTCCTTCCACGAGCAGAAAACCGTGGACATCACCGCGGACGCCGTCGGCTGCGCGGAGATCGTCTTTGGTCCACGGCCCCGGTTCGAGGGTGACCGCCGGGAGCACTGCGTGGCGACGCGCCTCCTCCAGCGCTGGGCCGCTCAGGTCTCGTCCGAGATCGGGCTCGACGTCGAGCATGGCGATGCCGTTGGCGATGCGCAACGGATCAGCTCTGTGAGCACGGGATGAAGCATCATCGACGGACATGAAGGGGCTCCCCGTCGAGGTGGACGAACGGGACTCAGCTCCGAAAGCGTTGAGGAGTGTAGCCCCGGCCCCGTCGCAGAAACCGACTGAACGCGACTCGGGCGTCCGCGCGCTGACCGGTCAGGGACTGCGGACCAAGAATTCCACGACGTCCTCCAGCGGCAGCGACGACCCATCGATCAGCACCACGCGGGGATACCCCGTCTCGGTGAGCTGGCCGACGACCCTCGGCGGGGACGCTGGGACGCACCTGCCCCGGGCACCCTCGGCCGTCACCACCTCCACCGTCAGGTCGGCCAGCCCGGCCGCCGAGCACGCGTCGCCGAGCATGATCAGGAACTGGGCGCGTCGGTCATCGATGGCGGCAACGCCTCCGGCCGGGCATCGTCGCGGGGAGCCGGCGTTCAGCTCGTCTTGCGCTCGAGGTCGGCGACCTCGTCCGCCTTGCGGTCGGCGCGCTCCTGCTCACGGGCCAGTTCATCCTTTGCTTCGCCCTTGCGCTCTTCCGTGCGTCCTTCGCGCCTGAGCGAGGCGTCGTCGGTGAGGTCTCCTACCGCCTTCTTGATGCGGCCGCTGATCTTGTCGGTGCTCATGTCGTCCTCCTGTCGGGGTCCTTGAGAGGTACACGATGTTCTACCCGGCTCACGCTGCTCAAACAGGAGATGGTGGCCGACGAGCTGCGTGCGGCCTCGGATGTGTTGATGTGTTCGGCAGCTGACCTGGCGTGGGTTGCTCCGCAAGCCACGGGGTAGCGACTGAGCAACCGGACGATCACCAAAGGAATTGAGTGCCCATGAGCCAGACCGTCGGAGACTTCCTGCTGGAGCGCCTCACCACCTGGGGCATCCGCCGCATCTACGGCTATCCCGGCGATGGGATCAACGGTCTGCTGGGCGCGTTCGGCCGCTCCGACGACGGCCCCGAGTTCATCCAGGTTCGTCACGAGGAGATGGCCGCGTTCATGGCCTGCGCCCACGCCAAGTTCACCGGTGAGCTCGGGGTTTGCATGGCAACCTCCGGGCCCGGGGCGGTCCACCTTCTCAACGGCCTGTACGACGCAAAGCTCGACCATCAGCCCGTGCTGGCCATCGTGGGCCAGCAGGCCCGGGCCGGGCTGGGCGGGAACTATCAGCAGGAGATCGATCTGACGACGCTGTTCAAGGACGTCGCTCACGAGTACGTGCAGGTGGCGATGGAGCCGGCTCAGGTGCGCCACCTCATCGACCGGGCCTGCCGGATCGCCCTGGCCGAGCGCACGGTGACGGCGCTCATCATCCCCAATGACGTGCAGGAGGCCCCAGCCGTCCCCACCCCGCCGCACAAGCACGGCACCGTCCACTCGGGTCCGGGCTTCTCCCGTCCTCGGGTCCTCCCCGCCGACGCGGACCTGGACCGGGCGGCCGAGGTGCTCAACGCCGGAGAGCGCGTGGCGATGCTGATCGGCCAGGGCGCGCTGCACGCAGCCGAGGAGGTCAGTCAGGTCGCCGACGCACTCGGCGCCGGGGTGGCCAAGGCGCTGCTGGGCAAGGCCGCGCTTGCCGACGACCTGCCGTGGGTGACCGGATCGATCGGACTGCTCGGGACCAAGCCGAGCTGGACCCTGATGCAGGAATGCGACACGCTGCTGATGGTCGGCTCGAGCTTCCCCTACTCCGAGTTCCTCCCCGAGGAGGGCAACGCCCGCGGAGTGCAGGTCGACCTGGATGGCCGGATGATCGGGATCCGCTACCCGATGGAGGTCAACCTGATCGGTGACAGCGCCGAGACGCTGCGCTCGCTCTTGCCTCGCCTCGAGCACAAGCAGGATCGCTCGTGGCGCGAGCGCATCGAGCACGAGGTCGCGGAGTGGTGGAGCCTGATGGACCATCGCGCCCACCTGAGCGCGGACCCGCTCAACCCGCAGCTCGTCTTCCACGAGCTCTCCAAGCAGCTGCCCGACGGGGCGATCCTCAGCGCCGACTCGGGTTCGGCCGCGAACTGGTACGCCCGCGACGTGAAGCTGCGCGCGGGGATGAAGGCCTCGCTGTCGGGCACGCTGGCCACGATGGGTCCTGGAGTTCCGTACGCGATCGCAGCCAAGTTCGCCCATCCGACGCGCCCCGTGATCGCGATGGTCGGCGACGGCGCGATGCAGATGAACGGGATCAACGAGCTGATCACGATCGCCAAGTACCGGGACAGGTGGCCCGACCAGCGCCTGGTGATCCTGGTGCTCAACAATCGCGATCTCAATCAGGTGACCTGGGAGCAGCGGGCGATGTCAGGCAATCCGAAGTTCGAGGGATCGCAGGACCTGCCTGACTTCCCGTATGCCGGCTATGCGGAGATGCTCGGTCTGAAGGGAATCCGGGTTGATCGCCCCGACCAGGTTGAGCCGGCTTGGCGTGAGGCTCTGGCCGCAGACCGGCCGGTCGTCTACGAGGCGATCACCGACCCTGAAGTGCCGTCGCTCCCGCCTCACATCACGCTCGATCAGGCCAAGGCCCTGAGCTCCGCGCTTGTGGGCGGGGATCCGAACGCCCAGGAGATCATCCGCCAGTCGTTCAAGCAGAAGGTCGAGGAGTTCCTCCCGGGCCGATGACTGCGCTCGCCGTCCGCACCGGGCCGCGAGTTTCGCGGCTCGAGGTCGGCGCCTACACGGTGCCGACCGATGCTCCGGAGGCCGACGGGACTCTCGCCTGGTCGGCCACCACGGTCGTCGTCGTGCATGCGCACGCAGGCGGTGCGTCCGGGCTTGGCTACACGTACGCCGACGTGTCCACCGCCAGACTGATCGAGTCGAAGCTGGTTGAGGTGGTGTCCGGCGCTGACCCGATGGCGCCGCAGGCGGCGTGGGCGGCGATGGTCGGTCAGTGCCGCAACCTCGGCCGTCCCGGCATCAGCTCGATGGCGGTGGCGGCAGTCGACCTGGCCCTGTGGGATCTGAAGGCCCGGCTGCTGGAGATGCCTCTCTGCCGGCTGCTGGGCATGGCTCACGATCGGCTTCCGGTGTACGGGTCGGGCGGGTTCACCGCTTACACGCTCGACCGCTTGCAGGAGCAGCTTGACGGGTGGGTGCGGAACGGGATCTCGCGGGTCAAGATGAAGGTCGGGTCCGTGCCCGATGCCGACCCCGAACGGGTGCACCGGGCGCGGGAGGCGATCGGCCCGATCGCGGAGCTGTTCGTCGACGCCAACGGCGCCTATTCACGGAAGCAGGCGCTCGGGCTGGCCGAGCGCTTCCGGGAGGTGGGGCAGGTCAGCTGGTTCGAGGAGCCGGTGTCGCTCCGACGACCTCGAGGGCCTGCGACTCCTGCGCGACCGCGCGCCGGCAGGGATGGCGATCGCCGCCGGCGAATACGGGTACGACCTGCCGTACTTCGAGCGGATGCTGGGCGCGGGCGCCGTCGACGTGCTGCAGGCCGATGTCACGCGCTGCGCCGGCATCACCGAGCTGCTCCGGGTGGACGCTCTGTGCCGAGCGCGCTGCCTGCCCTTGTCGTTGCACTGCGGCCCGGCGATCCATCTGCATCCGGGACTGGCGCTCTCGCAGCTGGCGCATGTGGAGTACTTCCACGATCACGTCCGGATCGAGCAGCTGCTGTTCGACGGAGTGAACAAGCCTCGTGACGGGGCCATCGCGCCGGACCTGGACCGGCCGGGGAATGGGCTGGAGCTCAAGCGGGCCGAGGCGGAGCGCTATGCGGCGTAGCCGTCCCGGACGCCCGCTCGATCGCTGGTGGCGCAACGTGAGCCGCGGGCGCATGCAGCGGACGCTGGCCGGTTCACCGCGTTCAGTGCGCTCCCGCTCGGCTTCGAGATCTACGTCGAGCACTTCCGCGGATCGTTCGGCGACAAGTGGATGTGGACCCCGGTGGCGCTGTCGCCGGCGCTCGCCGCGGCCGGGCTGGCCGGCGTCCGCTCCGAGCGCGCGGCCCGGACATGGCTACCGGCTGTCTCCGCTCTGTACTGCCTGGACGGCCTGGTCGGGGTCGTCACCCACGTGCGCGGGGTTGCGCGCAAGCCGGGCGGGTTCGACGAGCCGATGTTCAACATCGTGATGGGGCCGCCGTTGCTCGCTCCGGGCTCGCTGGCACTGGTCGGCGGCATGGGCCTGGCGGCCGCCGTCCTCGGTCGCGAACGCTGATGGCCCGGCGCGACTTTCGCTCGGCCGAGCATCTTCCGAATCTGCGAGACGATCGCCAGCCCGCCTCGCCCGAGGAGCTACCCCGTCAGCGCAACGGGGTGACTCCGCAGATGCACGGCCGCTACCCGGATTACAACGTGCTCGACGAAGCCGGTCACTGGGACGAGGTGACGCGGGAGCTGGTGATGAGCCGCGTGGAGAGCGTCCCGCCGATCCGGTTCTTCACGAAGGGCGAGGCGGCCACTCTCGACGCATTCTGCGACGTGGTCCTGGCCCAGGACCGCGAGCCGAAGATCCCGGTGCTCCCGTTCGTGGACGCGAAGCTGTTCGAGGGCAAGCTCGATGGCTTTCGCCACGCCGACATGCCCGACGACCGTCAGACGTGGCGCCGCGTTGCCGTGGGCCTCGACGCCGCCGCCCGGCAGCACGGCGCGCCGGACTTCCTGACCGCCTCGCACGACGTGCGACGCGCGAGTCGTCGACGCGTTCGCCAAGGGCAGGCTCCACGGCGAGGTGTGGGACGAGCTGCCGCCCTCCAAGGCCTTCGGCGTCGTGATGCGCGCGGTGCTGAGCGCGTTCTACTCGCATCCCTGGGCCTGGAACGAGATCGGCTTCGGCGGGCCTGCGTACCCGCGGGGGTACGCTCGTCTCGGCGCCGGCCAGCGCGAGAGCTGGGAGGGAGCGCCGGCGTTCGAGCGCGATGCGGCCCGGGATGTGCACCAGCGCGCTGTGGAGGGCGAGTGAGCCGCCACGGACTGCGCACGCTCGCTCGGGGCGCCCTGCGTCCACCGGATAACGACTCGGCGTTCCTACTCGACGTCCACCGCCGCGCCGTTCCGCGCGAGCGAATGGCGCGCTATGCCGACGACTATCCGGTCGATCTGGCGATCGTCGGCGCGGGCGCCGGTGGCGCCACCCTGGCCCAGCGACTCGCCCGCCACGGCTGGAAGGTCGTGGTGCTGGAGTCCGGGCCGTTTTGGGATCCGGATCGCGACTGGGTCTCCGACGAGGCCGGCTCGCACGGGCTGTACTGGACCGACGAGCGGCTGATCGGCGGCGAGGACCCGGTCGAGCTCGGCAAGAACAACTCCGGCCACGGGGTCGGCGGCTCGATGGTCCACTACGCGGGCTACTGTCCTCGCTTTCATCCATCTGATTTCGAGGTCCGCTCGCGGGACGGGGTCGGAGAGGACTGGCCGATCTCCTACCAGGATCTGAAGCCCCATTACGAGCGGCTCGAACTCGAGCTGCCCGTGGCGGGCGACCACTGGCCGTGGGGCGACCCGCATCGCTATCCACACACAGCGCATCCGATCGCGGGCGGCGCCGAGATCGCCTGGTCGGGGGCGCGCAAGCTGGGAATCGAGGTCCGGGTCGGGCCGGTGGGGATCACCAACGGGAGCTTCGGCAACCGGCCGCATTGCATCTACCGCGGGTTCTGCCTGCAGGGCTGCAAGGTAGGTGCCAAGGCCTCGCCGCTCGTCACCCACATCCCGGATGCGATCGAGCACGGCGCCGAGATCCGAGCGCGGTGCATGGTGAGCGGGATCGAGATCGACGACTCCAGCGGCCGGGTCACCGGCTTGCGGTACGTCCAGCTGGACGACTCGGGTGCCGCCTGTTCAGGCGAGGCCGGACGCCGAGCGGGCGGCAAGCCGGCGGGACGCGAGCGGGTGCAGCGGGCCGATGCCGTCGCGGTGGCCGGCTACTCGATCGAGACGCCGCGCCTGCTGCTGAACTCGACCAGCCGCCGGTTCCCGCACGGGCTGGCGAACAACAACGATCAGGTCGGACGCTGCGTGATGGTGCAGGGAGCGCCGCAGGTCGCGGGGCGGTTTCCCGAGGAGATGCGGATGTACAAGGCGCCACCGCCCGAGATCTCCTCCGAGCACTTCTACGAGACGGATCCGACCCGCGGCTTCGCCCGCGGATTCTCGATCCAGACGGTCGGGCCGCTCCCGATCGAGTGGGCGCAGCACGTGCTCGCTCACGGGCACTGGGGGCAGGCACTGCGCGAGTACATGCGCGACTACAACCACTGGTACACGCTCGGCGTGCTCTCAGAGCTGCTGCCGCAGCCCGAGAATCGGGTCACGGTGGCGAGCGATGTCACCGACCAGAACGGCATTCCGGTGGCGCGGATGGACTACACCCAGTCCGACAACGACCGCCGGAACATCGCCTTCGCCAAGCAGACGCTGCACGACATCTTCGAGGCCGCCGGCGCCCAGGACGTGCTCGAGATCGACCGCTACGCCCACCTGGTCGGCGGCTGCCGGATGGGTGCCGACCCCGAACGGAGCGTCGTCGACTCCGACCACAGAGCCTGGGACGTGCCGAACCTGTTCATTGCCGACGGCAGCGTGATGCCCACCCAGGGCTCCGCCAACCCGGCGCTGACGATCATGGCGCTGGCCTCCCGGCTGGCCGCACGCCTGGTCGACAAGGGGGCTGCCGATCATGCGGGCGCTCGCCAGCGGGTCCGACCCCGACGAGCAGGGCCACTCCGCTGATGCCGGCCGACCGGGTTGGTTACCAACCCGGCTCGGGGCTGAGACAGCCGCGGCCGGTTGGTTAGCAACCGTCGGGGTTCGACGCGGCTGACCGTGGGCTACATGAAGTGAAGTCCCCGAGCCGAGCCGAGCCGCGAGCCCGGCCGACCGGAGTCGCAGGTGCGTCCCGCCCCCGTTGCCCGAAAGCTAGAGAACCCTTTGAACCACGCGCCGGCGCTCGAGGGAGGTCCCCTGGGACGCGAGGCGGAACGTGCGCGTACCGATGCCCTGTTCGCACGCTGGCACGAGCAGCGCGACGTGGCCGCCCGCGACGCTCTCATCGGTCAGTTCCTCCCTCTCGCCCGGCGACTGGCCTCGCGCTACAGCCATTCGCAGGAGCCCTACGAGGACCTGGTCCAGGTCGCCACCGTGGGGCTGATCGGCGCGGTGGATCGGTTCGACCCCAGCCGCGGCCCGGCCTTTGCCTCGTTTGCGATTCCCACGATCCTGGGTGAGCTCAAGAAATACTTCCGGGGATCAGGCTGGTCGGTGCACGTGCCGCGGGGAGCGCAGGAGCTCTCGCTCCGGGTCGAGCATGCATCGTGGAGGCTCACCTCCATGCTTGGCCGGGCGCCGAGCGTCGAGCAGCTGGCCGAGTACCTCGAGATCGAGGTCGGCGACGTGCTGGCCGGACTCGAGGCCTCGATGGCCCAGTACTCCACCTCGCTCGACGCCCCGGGGCCCACTGGTGCAGACCAGATCGAACCCGAGCCGCTCGGCGAGGCAATCGGCCGTGAGGACGACCGGTTCGAGCTTGTCGAGGCCCGCAGCTCGCTGGCGGCCGCGGTGCCCCAGTTGCCGGCGACCCAGCGCCAGGCCCTCAGCCTGCGTTTCAACGCCGGGCTGAGCCAGACGGAGATCGCGGAGCGTCTGGGCTGCTCCCAGATGCAGGTCTCGCGGCTGCTGCGCCGGGCCGCGACCCGGATGCGCGAACTCGCCGCTCTCGACTAGGAAGACCGGCCCGCGATGCGCGCTGCCGCGCCCCCGGCGAGGGCGGTCGCGGCCGCCAGTCCTGCGCTGCGCCGGTGGCGGCTGAGCCAGGCTTGGGCGCTGCGGCCATGTGCCTGCGCGTCGAAGATTCCGTGCGAGCCCTCGTCCCGCTCGGCGTCGAGCGGGTCGAACAGGTTCGCCGGGCGATCGGGCGGCACCGGCTCATCGGTCTGCTGGCCGGCCACGGCCGTCCGGGCCAGGTAGCGCTCGGCCAGCCACGGGGCCAGCTTGTTGCCGATGATCGTGTACACGGTGGGGAAGCCCACGTACAGCTCGCGCCGGCGGTGATGGGCGGCCCAGTAGACCGCGCGGGCGGCCACCTCGGGCTGGAACATCGGCGGGACCGGCTGCGGATGGTGGGGCATCCGGTTCAGGCAGTGATCGAACTGGGTGGTGTTCAGCCCTGGAAGCTGGACCATCGTGGTGTGGACCCGGCTGCCCCGATGGCGCAGCTCACATCGCAGCGACTCCTGAAAGCCCTTGATGGCGTGCTTGGCGCCGCAGTAGGGGGCCTGCAGCGGGATGCCGCGGTACGCGAGCGCCGAGCCGACCTGGACGATGGTGCCGCGATCACGCGGTGACATCAAATCGAGCGCAGCCTTCGTGCCCCACACCGTCCCCAGATAGGTGACGGCGGTGGCGCGCTCGTACTCCTCGGGGGCGATCGCGTCGAGGAACGCGAACACGGTCGTCATCGCGTTGTTGACCCACACGTCGATCGGGCCGAGCTCCAACTCGACTCTGGCCGCCGCCGCCCGCACCTCCTCGAAGGCGGCGACGTCGGCGATCGCCACGCACGCCGTCCCGCCAAGCTCCCTCACCTCCGCCGCGGCCGCCTCCAGCCCGGCCCGCCCCCGAGCGATGAGTCCCACGGCGGCGCCGTGGCGAGCGAACTCCCGCGCGACTGCCCGTCCGATCCCGCCCGATGCTCCCGTGACCACGACGACCTCGCGGCTCATCGGGTGAATGTCCTCATGGGTGACGGCATGGCGCTACCGCGTACCTACCCCCTGCAGGGACCGGACAACATTCGTCAGGGGGTGCCGTTCGATCGCGAACGTTCCGGGCGCGGGCTACCTGCGTCGGACAGCGCGAGTCGCTCACTCAGCCGTGGGGCGGCCCCGGCTCGGGCGGCTCGCGCCGCACGCTCGTCGCTGAGCGCGACCCCGCGGCGCGAGGCGAGGTCGAGCAGCTCCTGGCGATCCTCCTCCTGGCGCAGCGAGCGCTGGAACAGCCAGCCGAGCAGGACCGTGGTGAGGATCACCTGCTCGATCATCATCACGCCGCCGGCCAGGTTCTGGTCCGACAGCGGGCTGAGGCCGTGCGCCGCGTCGCTTCGCGCGTAGACGGGATAGAAGGCGCTCTGGGCCCAGATCAGCGCGTTGGCCAGGATCGCTCCCGCGAGGCGGACGATGGCGACATAGCCGAGCGCCCACCAGGTGGCGAACCAACGCGGCTTGGGCAGCGGCCCGATCACGGCCATCCACAGCAGCGTGCCGAACCACAGCAGACACGCGTGCTCGAGCGCGTGCACGAGGTCGTGGCGGATCGCCAGCTGGTAGCAGACCGGCAGATGCCAGGCGTACAGGTCGGCCGTCCACAGCACGAAGTGCGATCAGCGGGTGCGAGAGCCGCCGCATCAGCCGAGAGGCTCGCGTGCGAAGGATCGGCTGGAGCACGGGGCCGGTGAGCCCGAGCACGATCAGCAGCGAGGCGAGGTCGCCGATCACGATGTGCTGGACCATGTGGGCAACGAGCACGGTGTCGGCCAGCCCGTCGAACGGCGAGAGCTGAGCCGCCGTGACCAGCACGACCCCGGCCACGAACGAAACCCGCCGCCAGGCGGCCACGGGACGCTCCTGCCGGGCCAGGGTCAGGATCCGCTGCCGATAGAGCAGGAGATAGACGAAGCTCGCTCCAAGCGGCGGCAGCAGCTCGCCGAGATGCAGCGAGCTCACCCGGCGCCCCCGGACCGGGCGCCGGCCAGCGTGCGCTCGTGCGCCTCGCCCTCCGCCTCGGCGGCCTTCTGCACTGCGGCGACGCGCTCGGCGGCCAGCAGGTCGCGACAGATGCGGCGGGAGAGCAAGAACAGGGCGAGCGGCACCACCCAGATGCCGATCCGGAACACGAGCAGCTGCGTGTTGTAGCTGAGCCCGACCAGCACGAAGATCCGGTCGGCGGCGCCGAACACGAACACGAGGAACACCCAGCTCAGAAACGCCACCCCGAATGCGGTGCGCGTCGGGGCATCGCGGGGGCGGTCAGCCAGGTTGTGAACGCGAGCGGTCGCGGGTGAAACGCCGCTCGAGCCACGGAAACGCATGCCAGGACGGCGAGCACAACCAGCGGGAACAGCACGCCGCCCCAGAACGGATTTGGCACGAGCGTGCAGTGCCCGATCGTCAGGTCGAAGCTCGGCATCAGGCGCAGCGCCCCGATCAGCCAACCCAGGTACCAATCGGGCTGGGCGCCGTTCGTGCCCTGCCAGGTGTCAAACGGACCCCACTGCCAGATCGGGTTGATCTGCACGAGACCGCCGAGCAGGAACAGGACGCCGGCCACGAAGAACATCAGCGCGAGCGAGCGAGGGACCTGACCAGGGAACAGCGGGACGCCCACGAGCCGGCGCTCGGTGGTCCGCCCGCTCTCGCGGAACTGGGTGTGGTGCCGGGCGGCGATCAGCGCCAGGTGCAGCCCGATCAGCGTGGCCAGCAGCATCGGGATCAGGAACACGTGGGCGATGTACATGCGTGAGAAGAAGTGCGTCGTTGCCGGGGAACTGGGCGCCGAAGATGGCCAGCGTCATCGGGCCGCCGATGATCGGCATCGAGAGCCCGACCCCGTAGCCGATCGCCAGTCCCATCCCGGACAGCAGGTCGTCGACCAGCGAGTAGCCGAGGTAGCCCTCGAGCAGCGCGGTGAACAGCAGCAGCAGCCCGATCAGCCAGGTCAGCTCGCGCGGCTTGCTGAACGCTCCCGTGAAGAACACGCGCATCAGGTGGATGACCATCGCCACCAGGAACACGTCGGCGGCCCAGTGATGGGTCTGGCGGATCAGCAGTCCGGCCTTGTCGGTGAGCGAGAGATCGAGTACGGACTTGTACGCCTGCGCTCATCGAATGGCCGTCGAGCGGCGCGTACGTGCCGTGATAGATCGTCTTGGCGGTGCTCGGGTCGTAGAACAGCGCCAGGTAGATCCCGGTGGCGATCAGGACCATGAATGCGTACAGCGCCACCTCGCCGAGCAGGAACGACCAGTGATCAGGAAACAGGTAGCGCATCGCCTTGCGCATCAGCGGCGCGGACGAGGTGCGCTCGTCGATGAAGCGGACCGGATCGGCCAGCGGATCGGTCATTCGCTGCTCGGTCGTTCGTTGACCGCCCACCAGCTCGGGCCCACGCGCCCGGAGAAGTTGCCGGCGGCCCGCAGGTGGCCGACCGCATCGATCATCAGCGGCAGCTGCGGAAGCGGGCGGCCGGCGGGCCCGTAGGTGACGGTGCCGCCGGTGTAGGGGTCGAACGTCGAGTAGTGGCAGGGACACACGAGGGCCTCGTTCGGCTCGAGCACCGAGAAGGTGGGCTTGCGGAACAGCGCAACCGCGCATCCAGCGTGAGTGCAGATCTTCGAGTAAGCGAGGATCCCGGACGGCGCCCACGCCGGCCCGGTCCGGCGGGCAGCTCGAGCCTGCCTGGATCGAGCCGCACGATCACGAGCGGAGAGCCGACCTGATCCGGGTCCGCGCCCTCGGGGAAGCCTGTGTAGAAGGTCTGCTCCTCGACGCCGGCCGCCAGGATCGGCGCGCCATTCTCGTCGACCACCCGCACGCCCCGGCGCCACGGCGTCTCGTCGAGAGGCCGCGGTGTCCCAGACGGGCCCGAGCGACAGGGCCGGGGTGATCGCGGCCAGGCCGAGGGCGCCGCCGGTGGCGGCGCCGGCGCCCAGCAGCAGCCGCTTGCGGGTGATGCGGCTGCCGCTTTCGTGGACGATCTGGATGACCTCGCGTTGCTGAGCGGGGTGCTCCTCCGGGTAGTCATCCTCGAGCTCCTCCGTGACCACGAGGCGCTTGGCGACGACGGTCAGCGCCGCGCCGATGCAGATCAGCGACCCGCCCAGGCAGACCCCGAGCAGCTCGTTGGGGAGCGCGGCGGGGCTGAACGCCCCGTACACGACGACGAACCCGAGCGCCAGCGCCGCCGCGATCCCGAGCAGCGCGACGACGAGGTTTTCGGCTTGGCGCGCGGGAGCGCCGGCGGCCACGATCCGGTCCGGCTCGGCGCCGGGAATCGGCTCACTGGGCCGGCGGGTGCGAAGTCGCCGGGCGATCAGCGCGATAAGAGCGACAAGCCATTGCCACGGTTTCACCGGCGCCTCCTTCGTCCCACTGCACGACAGCTGAGAATGAGCAGGGGCGCGGCGATCCACCACGCGACGAGCCCTTCCGGGATCGGGCCCAGGTTGCCGATACCCCAGCCGCCACGGTTGTCGGGATGATTGGTGCTCAGCACGTAGGCGATCAGCGAGTTGAGCTGGTGATCGGAGATCTGCCGGCTCGAGAACCTGGGCATCAAGTACGGACCGATCCGGACCGCCTCAGCGATCTGCGTGGCCGGGACGCTCTGAAGCGGCGGGACCCGCGCACCGGTGACGAAGCCTCCGCGTGCCTCGATCTGGTGGCAGCCCGCGCAATGGCTGGTGAACAGCTCCTGTCCGGTCGAGATCTGACCCCGGGCCGGGTCGGGGGCCGGGATCGCCGGACCCGCACCAAGCGAGGCCACGTAATCGACCAGCGAATGGATCTCCTTGTCCGAGAACAGGACCTGATCGGGTTCCGGCTGGTCGTGGATGCTCGCCAGCGGCATGTAGCCGCGACGCAAGTAGAAGTCGGCGGCGAGCGCTCCGACACCCCGCAGTGGCGGTCCGGCGCCGGGAACGCCGCCCGCGCCCGGCCGGGCCGCACCGATGCCGGATCCGGCGATCCCGTGGCAGCTGGCGCAGTTGCCCGCGTACAGCTCGCCGCCGAGCTGCACGCTCGGCGTGGCCGGCTCGGTGGTGGGACGAACGATGCCCGCCTGGGGCTGGGCGATGCGCGACTGCGGTCGGCGCACCGAGCAGGACGATGAGCACGATCACGATCCGCCGCCCGCTCATGACTGCTGGCAGACCGGGAGCAGGTTGGCGCCGATCCCGGTCATCACGATGATCGACAGAACGAGCCCGTTGACGGTGAGGCCGACCATCGACAGGAACGCGATCCGCCCGAGCGGCGGGGCCACGCCCTGTCCCTCGCGCTCTTTCACGTGTCACCTCGTCGATCTGCGCGGGTGCGGCGGTACATCTGCAGCGACACGCCCCAGGCGACGACGGTCACGGCGACGGCGCCGCCAGAGAGGGCGACCTCCCAGCCGTGGACGGGCAGCATCCAGCGCGTGGTCGGCTGGTCGCACTGCGCGAAGGTGAACCCGAGATTGGCCACGAACTGGACGACCCAGGCGGCCGCCCCGCCCAGCACGGCGAACCACACGGTGCGGGTGCGTGGGATCGTGCTCACAACGACGGGCTCAGCTGGGTGAGGACGACGAGCACCGCGAGGACGTTGACCACGTGCCAGTACAGCGCCACCGCGCGCACTCCGATCAGCCAGTAGTTGCTGAGGCCTCGCCGGACCACCTGCCACAGCACGGAGAGCTCGAGCAGCAGCCCGAGCACCACGTGCGCGTGATGGGCCCCGAGCAACGTGAAGTAGATCGACCCGTATGCGCTGTCCTGCGGGCGGAACTGGCGCAGGTCATGGCGAAACAGGAGCACCTGGGCCGCCAGATACCCGAGCTGCACGAGCGCCGCGAGGGCGAGCATCCAGGCCACCCGGCGGCCGGCCCCTGAGCGGGCGGCGCGCGCGGCCAGTAGCAGCGGCAGGCTGGTGGTGATCAGCGCACCGGTGGCGATCAGCGGCAGCACCACGCTCGGCGCCCGGATCGGCGGCGGCGGCCAGCTGCGGGCGTCGAAGTCGAGATAGAAGTACGTGGCGATCAGCGTTCCGAACAGGGTCACCTCGGCGCACAGGAACAGCGCCATGCCCCACCACCCGCTGGGCTGCGACCGACGCCGGCGGGCCACCGCGGCGGCCGCCGCCGCGGTCTGTGCCGTCGCGCTGCGGGTGGCGGCGGCGTAGCCGGGATCGGACGGGCACTCATCCCGCCGCCACCCCCCGCCGATGCCAGCTGAGCAGCGCCAGGCCGCCGGCGACGGCGAAGCCGAGGGCGATCCAGTAGTGGTGCAGGAGCAGCATCGCGAACACGCCGGCCAGCGTCAGGGCGCACACCGGCGGCCAGGCCGAATGGGCCGGCATCGCCAGGATCTCCTCGAGCTCTGCGTCCTGGACGGTGGTCGCCGGTGTCTCGTGGCCGCGCTCGAGCAAGCCCTCACCGCGCTCGAGCCGGCGGCGGTCGGCCTTGCGGTCATCCTCGTCCCACATCGGGTAGGCGCTCGTCACGGTGGGGATCACCGCGTAGTTGTAGGCCGGCGGCGGTGAGCTGATCGACCACTCGAGCGTGTCGCCGTCGAACGGATCGTCGCCGGCCGCAGCCCCGCGGAAGCGGCTCACGACGAGGTTGGCGACGATCAGCAGCAGACCGGCGGCGAGCACGTAGGCGCCGATCGACTCGAGAGCGTTGAGGAAGCTCCAGCCGAGGCCGCCCGGGTAGGTGTAGTTGCGCCGCGGCATGCCGAGCAGGCCGAGGATGTGCATCGGGAAGAACGTCACGAACGTGCCGAGGAACGTGAGCCAGAAGCTGAGCTTGCCGACTCCCTCGTGATACATGCGCCCGGTCAGCTTGGGGAACCAGAAGTACATCCCGCCGAGGATCGGAAACACCGCGGCGCCGAAGATGACGAAGTGGAAGTGCGCGACTACGTAGTAGCTGTCGTGCACCTGCTGGTCGAACGGGATCGCGGCCAGCGTGATCCCGGACAGTCCACCGATGATGAAGTAGACGATGAAGCCGACGATGAACAGCATCGGCGTCTTGAACTCGGGCGTCCCGGTGAGGATCGTCGTCATCCAGGCGAACAGCTGGATCGCCGAGGGGATCACGATGATCAGGCTGGCGGCGGCGAAGTAGACGGTGGTCAGGCTCGAGTAGCCCACCGTGAACATGTGGTGCACCCACACGCCGAAGCCGAGAAACGCGACGAGGATCTCGGCCAGGGCAACGAGCGGGAACAGCACCATCTTCCGGTGGCAGAAGGCCGGGATGATCGAGGTGGCGATCCCGAACGCGGGCAGGATGATGATGTAGACCTCCGGGTGGCCGAAGATCCAGAACAGGTTCTGCCACAGCAGCGGATCGCCGCCGTGGGCGGCATCGTAGAAGTGAAAGCCGAGCTGCCGGTCGAGCTCGAGGAACAAGGCGGCGACGCTCAGCGAGGGGAGCGCGAACAGCAGCGCGAACGCGACCGCCAGAAACGCGAAGCAGAACAGCGGCATCCGGTTCAGCGACATCCCGGGCGCCCGGAGCTTGAAGATCGTCACGATGAAGTTGATCGCGGCGGCCGTGCTCGAGATCCCGTTGAAGATCAGCCCGTACCCGTAGAAGTCGATGTTGTTGCCGGGGTCGAACGCCTTCGAGGCCAGCGGCACGTAGTCGAACCAGCCCGCGTTCGGCGCATGCCCGGAGACCAGCGCGATGTACATGAAGATCCCCGAGGCCAGGTAGATCCAGTACGAGAGCGCGTTCATCCGGGGAAACGCCATGTCCCGCGCGCCGATCATCAGGGGGATCAGGTAGTTCCCGAACGCGCCCGTGGTCATCGGGATCACGAACAGGAAGATCATCGTGATCCCGTGCATCGTGAACGCCTCGTCGTAGGCCGCTGGGGACAGCAGATGTCCGTTCGGCCCGATCAGCTGCGTCCGGATCAGCAGCGCCTCGACGCCCCCGGCGCCGAAGAACGCCAGCGCCGTGAAGAAGTAGAGGATCCCGATCCGCTTGTGATCGGTGGTGGTCAGCCAGCCGACGAGACCCGGCCGCTCGGCCCAGATCCGCTCGAGCCGGTCGAGGTGCCGCTCCGTGGCGGGGCTGACGGTCGTCGACATCGCTAGCGGTCACCCATTGACAGTCGCAACGGAGGGGCCACTACCGCAGGCTGTCCAGGTAGGCGACGAGCGAGGCGATCTCGGACGGCGACAGGCCGAGGTCGGGCATCCGGTCCCCAGGCTTGATCGCCTGCGGGTTGCGGATCCACGCCGCGAGCTTCGAAGGGGTATTGGGGATCGTCAGCGCAGCGAGGGTTGAGCGGGTGGCCAGGTGCGAGAGGTCGGGGCCGACGTCGGCGTTCGCGGTCGTCCCGGCGATCCGGTGGCAGCTGGCGCACTGGCTGGTCAGGAAGATCCGCTCACCTGCTCGAGCCTGCGGGGTGCGTGGCAGCCGCGCCGGCGCGGCCATGTTGCTCAGCCAGGCGCGGAACGGCGCGGGCGTCTGGGCCACCACGTACGTCGACATGTGCGTGTGCTGGAACCCGCAGAACTGGGAGCACTGGCCCGCGATAGACCCCGGGCTCGCGAGGCGTCGAGCAGGATCCGGTTCTGGCGGCCGGGGACCATGTCGATCTTGCGATTCAGGGCCGGAACCCAGAAGCTGTGGATGACGTCGGCCGACGTGGCCACGACGTTGACGCGGGTGCCGGCGGGGATGTGGATCTCGTTGGCGGTCACCGCGCTGTGTCCCCGGATAGCGGACCTCCCACCACCACTGGTGCCCGATGACGTCGATGGTCATCGCCGTGCTCCGCACCGCCGGCGGCGAGGTCTGGCGGACGAGGTACACGTCGGCGACGGCGAACAGGGCCACCAGCGCCACCACGGGAACCCCGATCCCGAACAGGAGCACCATCCCCTCCGGCACGCCTCGGCGCTCGCCGACGAATGGGAGCCCGGGAGTCCCCCGGCGCAGCCAGGCGACGAGCAGCATCCCGAGGGCGCCCGCCAGCACGATCGTCGCGGCGGCCAGCATCCACCACCAGAGCACCGTGATGTCACGAGCCTGGGAGCTATGCGTGGACAGGATCGACTGCTTGCCGCACCCCTCCGCCGTCAGGACCGCCACGATGCCGGCGGCCACGGCGCCGGCCCGCCGCGAGCGGCGCGGCCGGGGGAATGTGGCCGGCGGGCGGGTAGGCAGCGAGGAAAACCGCGGATGGCGAGGTGACGGAGACTCGCGCCGGCGATACCCAGCCCGGAGGGCGACAAACTGCATTGTTCGCTGCCTGACCGTGGCGCCCGCCGGGTCAGGTTCGGGTGGCCGGGCCGAGGCCGGCGAGCGAGGCTGCCAGCGCCCGGTCAAAGCTTCCGGCCAGGAGCTCGGCGGCCTGCTCCTCCTCTTCCAGGATCGCGTGCGCAACCGCGGCCGTCTCGGCCGCTCCGGCGCGGTCGGCGATATGGGTCAGCAGGTGGTAGAGGGCGATCTCGAGGCTCTCGACCGCATAGGCGCTGATCGCCAGCTGGGTCGGCGTATGGGGCTCGCGCTCGGAGAACGCGATCCGGAGAGCGCCCAGCGCCTGGTCGTCCTCGTCACATGCGTGCCCGGCCGCGTGCGCCGCGAGCTGGCGATCGATCAGCTCCAGGTGGGCCTCGGTCTCGTGCCGATGGGTGACATAGATCTCCCGCACCGTGTCGTCGCGCGCTTCGGTGACCCCCCGGCCGAGCAACCGGAGGTCAAGACGCTCGAGTGCAGAGGCCTGAGTGAGGTAGACGATCAGCTCGTCGCGTATGTGATCGGACACGTCGCTCTCCCGGGGTCGATGTTCACCATGCTCACCCGCAACCGCCCCCGTCAGGCCGCGATTGTCAGCCGTCGAACGCTATTCGTCGACGAGTTCGAGACTCTCCGCCCGCCCGAGGGTCTCGATCGCCTCGTTGGTCAGCAGCCAGTGCTCGCTGCGCTCACGAACGAGAAGGCCGGCTCGTGTGAGCCGCTGGAGCGCGAGCGTCACCGTCGGGCGCTGAGTCCCGACCAGCATCGCGAGCACCTCGTGCGTGACCGGGAGGGTCACCCTGACCCCCTCGGGGGTCACCCTGCCCCAGCGCTCGGCGAGCAGCCAGAACAGGATGAGCAGCCGGGCGTGAGCCCGGGGCAGATGGGTCACTGCCTGCGTCAGCGCCAGATACCGCGCTCGCTGAGCGACACGGCTCACGATCCGGCTCCCGATCGTCGGCCACCGAGCGGTCCGGAGGACGAACGCGGTGTCGAGAATCGCCATCCGTGTCTGGCGCAGGACGAGCCAGTCGACCGTGATCGAGAGCGGGGCATACTCGCCGTCTGTGTCCCACGGGCGAAGGAGGTCGCCTGGGCCGAAGAGCTCACAGGCGGACCGGCGCCCGATCTGCACCCGACGCAGCAGCAGGCCGTCGATCACGAACAGCCCCAGCCAGCCCGGCTCTGCTTGCACCCGCAGCTCGCGCGTGTCCCAGTGAGGCGGTTCGACCGACATGACGCGCGCCAGCGCCCGGCGCCTGGCGGCCTCGAGCGTGGCTCCCTCGAGTCCCGTACCGAGGTCCGGGTCCGCGTCGAGCAGGGACACGATCTCATGGCGATCGATCGCGGTCGGCATCTGCATACGGTAGTTCGCTACCCCCGCGGTCCGCCACCGAACATCGCCGGTTCGGCAGATGACGGCGGCCCGCGGGCTCCCCCTAGGGCGGGGCAGTCTGAGGATCGAAGGGCAGACCGCGCCGGAATCGCCGGCGCACGACGTAAGGAGGAACACATGCCCGGTTCACGATCCATCCGCCCACCGCTCGGCTCGAACTTCGACCCGACCGGCGGCCGCTCCGCGGGCGGCGTCCGCGACCCCCACGACGACCCGACCGCCGGTCGCGCCGCAGGCACTGCATTCAACGCCGAGATCGATCCGACCCGGCCAATCCCGTCCCGTCCGTCGCTCACTCCCGTCGCCGGACCCCACAGACCCGCTCGGACGAAACGATGAGGAGCACTCGATGAGCCCAGTCACCACACCCTCTCCGCGCAATGGTTCAGGGCCGATCACCGTCCGCCCCGCCGTTCCGCTGTCCGCACGGCTCGCCGACCCGGTTCCGCTCGGCCTGTCGGATTTGGCCTGACCACGTTCATGCTCAGCATGATCGAGGTCGGAGCCGTGAGCACGAGCGCCCTCCCGATCGTGCTCGGGTCCGCTCTGGCGTACGGCGGGCTCCTCCAGCTTCTGGCAGGCATGTGGGCCTTCGTCCGCCACAACACGTTCGCCGCTGTGGCCCTCGGGTCCTACGGGGCCTTCTGGATCTCGTACTGGGCACGCGAGGCCCTGGCCCATCCAGGGCCGGTGGTGGTCGAGGCGGTGGTCGATCCCAACGAGCCTCCGCTTCCGGCGAAGATCACCTCCGAGCAGGCCAAGGCGCTCGGCGAGGCGCTCGTCCACGGCGAGGAGCACCGCCGGCGCATCGGCCTGACGATCGGGCGTCAGCTGATCGACGAGCGCACGTTCGCCGCCAGCCCCTACGGCGTGACAGAACGAGTCAAGGAGTCGATCGCCGGCGCGTTCGGCCGCGGCGGGGAGGACGATTAGGTCGTGCCGGGGGTAGAACACCACCGTCCCAGGTCAGATCAGGTGCACGCCCCCAAACAGACAGATCGTCACACCGGCGCACCGGACATGCCCCATGTCCTGCGCGATTACGCGCTGCTGGCCGACGGCGAGCGGGGCGTACTCGTCGGTCCCGGGGGCGACTACGCCTGGATGTGCTTTCCGCGGTGGGACTCCGACGCCTGCTTCGCCGCGCTGATCGGCGGCGGAGGCGGATACGCGGTCACTCCCACCGAACCCTACGTGTGGGGCGGCTTCTACGAGCGCGGCCTGATCTGGCGCAGCCGCTGGATCACCCAGGAGGGCGAGATCGAGTGCCGCGAAGCGCTGGCTTTCCCGGGCCACGCGGGGCGGGCGGTGCTGCTGCGCCAGATCGTGGCCCGGTCCGGACCCGCGCGACTGAGCATCGTCCTCGATCCCCGCGCCGAGTACGGGGCCGCGCCAGCCCGGCGCTGGCGGCACGGAGAGGACGGGCTCTGGCGGGCCCAGCTCGGCTCGGGACGGCTGATCTGGAGCGGCGCCGCGGATGCGGAGCCCCTCGACGATTCCGATCGCGGCCGCGCGCTGGCGATGGTGCTCGAGCTGCAGCCGGGCGCCACACACGACCTCGTGCTGGTGATCGACGCGAGCTCCGATCCCGAGCCTCCGCCGGAGCCGGGCGTGGCCTGGTCAGCCACCGAAGCGGCCTGGAGCGACCGGATCCCCGACCTGTGGACCCCGATCGCGCGCCGTGACGCCCGGCACGCGTACTCCGTGCTTCAGGGGTTGACCAGCGCCGGCGGAGGGATGGTGGCAGCGGCCACGATGTCCCTGCCCGAGCGGGCGCAGGCGGGGCGCAACTACGACTATCGCTACGTGTGGATCCGTGACCAGTGCCTGGCCGGCCAGGCCGTGGCGCGGGCCGGCCCGCACCCGCTGATGGACGAAGCGGTCCGGTTCGTGACTGGCCGCCTCCTCGCAGATGGTGCGCAGCTCGCTCCCGCCTACACCACGACGGGCGGACGCGTGCCCGACGAGCGCAGCCTGGACCTGCCCGGGTACCCGGGGGGCTTCGACATCGTCGGCAACTGGGTCAACCAGCAGTTCCAGCTCGATGCCTTCGGGGAGTGCCTGCTGCTGCTGGCGGCCGCCGATGCGCACGACCACCTCGACGCCGATGCCTGGCGGGCGGCTGAGATCGCGGTGGGGGCGATCGAGGAGCGGTGGGGCGAGGCGGACGCCGGGATCTGGGAGCTCGACCCTGACCACTGGACCCACAGCCGGCTGATCTGTGCTGCCGGCCTGCGCGCGATTGCCGCCCGCCAGCCGGCTCAGCAGGCCGCCGGATGGCTCGCGCTGGCGGATGCGATCACCGCGGAGACGGCTCGCTCGGCGGTCCACCCCGACGGGCGCTGGCAGCGGTCACCCTCCGACTCCCGCGTCGACGCGTCGCTGCTGCAGATCGCGCTGCGCGGCGGGGTGCCGGTGAATGACCCCCGCTCGCTGGCCACCCTGCGGAGCATCGAGTCCGAGCTGGTCGACGACGGATACTGCTACCGGTACCGGGCGGACGCCCGGCCGCTGGGGGAGGCCGAGGGCGCCTTCCTGCTGTGCGGGTTCCTGCTCGCGCTGGTGTGGGCCCAGCTCGGCAACCACGCCCGGGCGATGCACTTCTTCGAGCGCAACCGCGCCGCTTGCGGACCGTCGGGGCTGCTGTGCGAGGAGTACGACGTGACCCAGCGCCAGCTGCGCGGCAACCTGCCCCAGGCGTTCGTGCACGCGGCGCTGCTCGAGGCCGCCGTGGCGATCGACCTCGATCACGCCGCGGCGGGGGATCAGCGGCCGGGACCACCGGCCGACAGGCCGGCCTGATCGAGGCCGGCGGTCCGAACGGGCGGTAGCCTGCCCGAAATGAGCATCGGAGATGAGGCCGTGACCCCAGGGGAGGGCCTCTGGGACTCCGATCAGCCGTCGCTGCCGCTGGCCGGGCGCGACGACGTGCTCGAGCACGCGGCCGAGCTGATCCTCGCGGCCTGGCGGAGCTTCGATCACGCCCGTCCCGGACAGCCGCTGCCGGCTGAGCGCCATCACGAACTGCTGCGCCGCCCGCTGCCGGCCGCGAGCTCTGATCCGTCGGCGGCACTCGATGCGGCGGCTGATGTGCTCGATGTCTCCCTGGCTCAGTCGCGGCCGCGGTTCTTTGCCTACATCGGCTCGTCCGGGCTCGAGATCGGGGTGCTCGGCGACGCGCTGATGGCGTCGCACGACGTCAACGTGGCCACGAGCGCCGGCGCCGCCGATCAGCTCGAGGCGCAGACGATTCGGTGGGTCGGCGAGTTCGTCGGGTTCGACCCGGGGGCCGGCGGCCTGCTCGCCTCGGGCGGAACGATCGCGAACCTCACTGCGCTCACCGCGGCGCGCGAGCGGGCGGCGCCGGGGGTCCGGCGCGAGGGCCTCGCCGGCCGCTCGCTGGCTCTGTACTGCTCGGCCGAGGCCCACTACTCGCTGCGCCGCGCCGCCGAGGTGCTCGGGATCGGCAGCGACAACGTGCGGGCGATCGCGACTGACGCTGAGCGGCGGATGGACGTCTCCGCGTGCGCCGAGACGCTCGCGCGCGATCGGAAGGCCGGGGTGACCCCGGTGGCCGTCGTCGCCACCGCAGGGACGACGCTCACCGGCGCCGTCGACGACATCGACGCGCTCGCCGACGCCTGCGCCGAGCATGACGTGTGGCTGCACGTCGACGGCGCCTACGGGCTCCCGGCCGCGAGCACCGCGCTCGCCGGCGCGCGGTTCCACGGGCTCTCGCGGGCCGACTCGGCGACGGTTGATGCGCACAAGTGGCTGTATGTCCCCAAGTCGTGCAGCGTGCTGCTCGTCCACGATGCCGCCGCGCTCGAGACGGCGTTCTCGCACCGGGAGGGCTACATCCCGCACACCGAGGCGCTGCACGCCGTCGACCGGACGCTCGAGTACTCGCGGCCGCTGAGCGCCCTGAAGCTGTGGCTCGCCTTCACCGTCCACGGGGCCGACCGGATCCGCGCGGCGATCGAGCGCAACCTCGCCCAGACCAGGCTGCTCGCCCGCCTGCTCCGCGAGGACGGGCGGTTCGAGCTGCTGATGGATCCGCCGCTCTCGGTCGTCTGCTTCCGCCGGCTGCTCGGCGACCGCGCCGCGGAGAACGCCCACAACCAGTCGCTGGCGGTGGCGCTGGCCCGCGACGGCCGGCTGCTGATCGCCGCCGCCACGGCGGACGACGCCACCTGGCTCCGCGCGTGCGTGGTCAATCACCGCACGACCGAGGCGGACGTCCGGTCCATCCCCGAGGTGGTCGGCGAGGTGTCGGACACGCTGCTCGCAGCCGCCGCTACCCGCTGACGATCGGGCGCCCGGGCTCCGAGTCGGCCGGCGTGTAGTCGAGCCGCTCGTCGAGCGGGGCCACGCCGTGGTGCTGCTCGGCGTGTTGGGCGGCGGAGCGCACCCGGTCGGGATGGGCGACCTGGAGGTAGGCGAACCACACCACGACGAGCGCGGCGGCGACCCCGGCGAAGATGATCCCGCGGTTGTTCGGGATAGGTCGGGAACGGGTGCAGCGAGCCGTAGTAGGCGAGGATCGGGGTGGCGAGACCGGCGGCGGCCACCACGAGCCGCCACAGCGCGGCCGAAGCCCGTGCTCATCCGCCAGATCAGGCGCGAACGCGGCGAGCGCGAGCACGGCGTACACGGCCTCGATCAGGAATGAGCCCGCCGCGGCGCTGATCGAGAACGCCTCGATGTTGTTGGGGAGCTTCGCGGCGGCGCCGTAGCTCGACAGCCGCCCGAACAGGATCGCCACGACGCCGGCGGCGAGGATCACGAGGTTGCCACCGAGCGGGGTGTCGTGGCGGCTCGTGCGGGCGAACACCGGCGGCAGCAGGCCGTCGCGGGCGATCGCGAAGAACACGCGCGAGCCGGTGACGACGAAGGCGATCGCGACCGAGATCGAGTCGAGCAGGACGACGAGGTCGATCGTCGTCGACAGGCCCTTGCCGACGTAATGCTGGGCGAGCGTGCCCATCGGGGACGGGTCGGCGGGCCAGGCGGTGGCGGCGCCGTTGACGCCGAACCCGACCGCAGCCGCGTACGTGACGATCAGGTAAAAGAGCCCGGCGAGGGCGACGCTGCCGATCAGGGCGATCGGGATCGAGCGATGCGGGTTGGCGGCCTCCTCGCCGATCGAGGCGGCCGCCTCGAACCCGATGAACAGCGTGACGGCGAACAGGATGCCGTGGAACACGCCGTTGGTGGAGCTGTGGCTGGTGCCGAACACCGCCAGCGTGTTGCCGGCGTCGCCGCCCTGGGCGATGATCGAGATGGCCAGGATCAGGAACGGGATGACCGAGATGCCGGCCAGCGCGAGTACGCCCTGGATCGCCAGGCGGACGCCGAGGTGGTTGAGCCCGACGGCGATCCCGAGGGCGATCAGGCCCCAGATCCACCAGGTGATCTCGATGTGCAGGTGGCTCGAGAAGAAGCTCTCGGCCAGGAAGCCGTTGGCGATGAACACGCCGCCGCCCCCGAGGAACAGGACGCCGAGGCCGTACAGGCCGGCGCCGAACACGCCGACGCTCGGGTGGGCGCCGTGCACGAGGTACTCGTAGATGGCGCCCGCGCCGGAGAACCGCCGCGCGTAGACCGAGATGACGTAGCCGAGGCAGAGCGCGCCGATCGCGCCGAGCAGGACGGACAGGGGAGAGCTGAACCCGGCCACGCTCGCCACGAGGCCGGTCAGCAAGCCGGCCGAGAACATCGGGCCGATCGCCAGCGACTGGCCGATCGCGTGGATCGAGGTCAGGCGTCGCTCGCCCAGGTGTCCCTGCGTCTGCCCCGCGGGCGCCTGGCCCGAGGCTCCGGTCACGTCAGCAGCCATCGTCCCTCTCCTCCTTCAGCGAATAATGTATCCATTATACGTTGTGGGCATGGAGATGCAAGTTGCTTCGGGGCCGCGGATCTCAAGCCACGGCATCGCGTGCGGTGTCCCCGCGGGCCACGAGCGGGTCCCAGTGCTGCCAGGCCGCGCCGATGTGGGCTCGCATGAGGGCTTCGGCGGTTGGGCCGTCGCGGCGCTCGACGGCGTCGGTGATCGCGCGGTGCTCGGCGATGTCGGCGGAGTGCCACTGGGGCTCGAACGCGCGGCGGGCGAGCAAACGTCGACCGACCTCGATGATCCACTTGGGCTCGAGGGTGGCGACGAGCTCGCTGTTGTGGGTGGCGCGGGCGAGGGTGACGTGGAACTCGCGGCTGGCGTCGTGGACCTCGCTGGCATTGCGGCGCACTCCTCCAGCGCGATCGTGGCGCGCAGGGCGGCGACGTCCTGGGCGGTGGTGCGCTCGGCGGCGACGCGGGCGATCCCGGGCTCGAGCAGCAAGCGGACCTCGAGCCGGCGCATCACCGACTCCAACCCGAGGTCGGCGACACGGAAGCCGCGCTGGGGGAGAGCATCGACGAGGCCCTCGCCGGCCAGGCGGCGCAGCGCCTCGCGGACCGGGGTGCGGGAGATCTCGAGGCGCCCCGCGAGCTCGAGCTGGGACAGGCGGGCGCCCGGCGCCATCTCGCCGCTGAGGATGAGCGCGCGGATCTGCTCGTACGCGAGGCCGGCGATCGAGCTCGACTGAATCGGTGTCAGCTGCGCGAGCGAACGGATCTCGCCAGGCTGAGCCTCTGGTATCTGCACTATGGATACATTATTAGAGATCCAGCGAGCGGCGTCAAGCCGTGGCGGCGCCAGCCGCCGTGCCGCACCACGCGACGATGAACCGCGCGAGCACCTCGGCGCAGGAGATCATCGACGACACCGACACGCGCTCGTCGATCCCGTGGATCGACTCGGCGCGGGGGCCGAAGCACACGGTGGGGATACCGTGCCGGATGTAGTGGCGGGCGTCGGTCGTGGCGGTGGTGGGCCGCAGCTCAGGCGGGGCGCCGTGCACCGACTCATACGCCTCGCTCAGAACGCCGACTGCAGGCGACGATGCGGACACGACGGACCCCTCGCACACGAACCCGTCGTAGCGCACGACCGGCGGATTCGAGGACAGGAACGGGTCGCGCAGCGAAGCACGTGCCACCGCGGCCTCCACCTCCGCCTGCAGCCAGGACGGCTCCGTCCCCGGATACATCGCCAGCCGGCACGACAGCGTGCACCGGGCCGCGACGGTCGAGGCCCAGTCGCCGCCGGCCACGATCCCGGGGTTGAGGTTGATCGGGTGCTCGATTGCGTCGTACGGCGGCGGCGGGTCGGCGTTCAACTGCGCCTCGAGTTCGCGCAGCTCGGTGAGCACCGTGTGGCAGGCGTCGATCGCGTTGTGGCCGGTGCCCGCGTACGCGGCGTGGACGGGCCGGCCGGCGACCTCGACGTGGAACCAGAGCACCCCGACCTGGGCGATCGTCAGGTGATCGGGATGCGGCTCGGCGATCACGCAGGCGTCGGCGTGAGCGCCGCTCAGCAGGCACTGGAGCGCGCCGTTGCCCGTGCACTCCTCCTCGAGCACCGAGTGCAGCTCCACAGAGCCCGCCGGCGCAAACCCGGCTGCGCGCAGCGCCCGCACCGCGCCGGCTACCGCCACCAGCCCGGCCTTCATGTCGCCGGCCCCGCGCCCGTAGAGCCAATCGCCGTCCCGCCGGGGCTCGTAGGGCGGCGACGTCCACAGCGAAGCGTCGGCCGGGGGGACCACGTCGACGTGTCCGGAGAGGATCAGCGTGCGGCCACCCCCGCCACCGGGCCACGACCCGACCACGTTGCGCTTGGACGAGACGTCCCAGCTGAACGGCGACGCATGCGGACATGCCCGAAGCGCATCCGCGTCGAGCCAGACGTCCCGGACACTGAGCCCGCACTCCCGGAACGCCCCGGCCATCAGCACCTGACCCGGCTCCTCCCGGCCCAGCTCGGTGGGGGCCCTCGCCGAGAGCGGCGAGCAGCTCCTCCATCCACGCCGCCTGGCCGGCGACCGCGGCGGCGCAATCGAGGCGCGCCATCACCGACCTCAGCTGACGCTGCCGTCGAGGATCTGCAGGGTCTTCAGGTCGGAGTAGAAGTCGAGCGCGTAGTCGCCGCCCTCGCGGCCGATCCCGGAGATCCCGGCGCCGCCGAACGGGGCGGTGAGATCGCGGACGAGGAACGTGTTGACCCACACGACCCCGGCCCGCACGGCTCGCCCCACGCGATCTGCGCGGCCCATCGAGCCCGTGTAGATCAGGCCCGACAGCCCGTACGAAGTCGAGTTGGCCAACGCGACGGCCTCGGCCTCGTCGCGGAACGTCTGGAACGTGAGCACAGGACCGAACACCTCGCGCTGGACGATCTCGCTGTCCTGCGAGCGCGGCTCGAACAGCGTCGGCTCGAAGAACAGCCCTCCGAGCCGGTGGCCGCCGCGCACGAGCCGGTCGCCCGCGGCCACCGCGCGATCGACGAACCCCTGCACCCGCTCGACGTGGTCGGCGTGGATCATCGGCGCGATCGTCGTGGCGTCCTCGCGCGGGTCCCCGAGCACGTGGGCGTCGACGCCGGCGTGGAAGCGCTCGAGGAACTCGTCGCGCACGCTCGCCTGGACGAGCAGCCGCGTCCCGGCCAGGCACACCTGCCCGGCGTCGTCGTACTGGCCGGCCGCCTTCGCCGCCGCAGCGTCGAGGTCGGCGTCCTCGAACACGATCAGCGGCCCCTTGCCGCCGAGCTCGCCGGTGAACGGGACGAGGTTCCGGGCGGCCGCGACCCCGATCGAGCGGGCGGTCTCGGGGGAGCCGGTGAACGACACCCGCCGGATCAGCGGGTGGGAGACGAGTGCCGCGCCGGCCTCCTCGCCGATTCCCTGCACGACGTTGAACACCCCGGGTGGGACCCCGGCCTCGTCCGCGAGCTCGGCGAGCAGCGAACACGACAGCGGCGACCACTCCGCGGGCTTCAGGATCACCGTGCAGCCGGCGGCCAGCGCGGGCGCCGTCTTCCAGGTCGAGAGCATGAACGGCGCGTTCCACGGCGTGATCACCGCAGCGGGCCCCGCGGGCATCCGCTGGACGCGGTTCCACGTCCCGTTCGAGCGCCAGTCGCGCTCCTCGTACGCGACGGCAAGGTCCGCGTAGTTGCGGAAGTTCCGCGCGCCCCGGGAGATCACCCGTGCGCGCAGCGAGCGCAGCAGCATCGCCATGTCGGAGCACTCGACGAGCGCGAGCCGCTCGACGCCCGAGTCGATCAGGTCCGCCAGCCGATGCAACACCGCGGCCCGGCCCGCCGGACCGAGCGCCGCCCAGCTCGGGAATGCGTCGTGGGCCTCACGGACCGCACGGTCGACGTCGTCGGCGTCGGCCCGCGAGACCTCGGCGAGCACGGACTCGTCGATCGGGGAGATGGTCGGGAAGCGCCGGGCGCTGGCGACCCGCTCGCCGCCGATGTAGTGGTCGGTCGAGACCTCGACCCCGGCCACCCGGGCCATCGCCGCGATGCTCATCCGCCCAGCTCCCGGACCGTCTCGAGGTCGTCGACCGTGTAGGCGAAGGTGAACCGGTAGCCGCGGCTGATCCGCTGGGGAGCGAGCAGCGTGTGCTCCTCCCCGGGGGCGTCGAACAGCTCAAGCTCGGCGTCTCCCTCCCAGATCTCCGAGACCGCCCGGTCGCGGCTGCGGGCGCGGACGAGCTCGTGGACCTGCGGCTCGTCGTGCCGGCCGGCGGCCAGCCGCGGGAAGTGGCGGACATTGACGATCCCCGGCGCGGTGTGGACCGAGCCCTCGGCGCTCGGGCCTTCGAGGACGACCCGCGCGCGGGAGATCTGCCGCCCGCGGGCCGAGCACGTGGCCCCGAATCGCGAGCCGGCCGCGACGCCGGGCGAGGCGGCGCACACGAGCGGATACGCGCGCGTCATCCACACCTCGCCGAGCTTCTTCGGGAAGCCCTGGATCCAGCCGCGGGCGAGCGCGAAGTCCTGGTCGACCCAGATGAACGGGCAGGTCGTCACCTCCTCGCCGTCGAGAAGCGCATTGACGACGATGTAGAACTCGCGGTAGTGCGAGCGGGCGGGGTCGACGAGCTCGTCGCCGTCCTCCGAGCACGACTGCCAGTCGGCGTACACGGCGGCGCAGCGGCCGGGGTCGGGATGGGGCTCGAGTCCCTCGGGCAGCAGCGACACGGCGGCGTCGGGGTCGGCCCAGAAGTCGACCACGAGGAAGTCGGCGACGTAGTGCCACGGGGGCGGCGGGACGAGGCTGGCCTGGCCGCGCGGCGTGCGGGGGGCGGTATAGCCATGGAGCGTCATCACACCTCCACGGTGGTCGGGGGCGGGGGGAGCGGGGGCAGCTCGTGGCCGAGCATCTCGAGCGACTCGCGCTCGGAGGCGATTGCCGCCGCGTCGAAGCGGAAGTACGAGCGGGGCGGAAGCGGCCCCCAGGTGTTCGAGGAGTAGCGGTCGTCGGGCCAGCGGCGGGGCTGGTGCTCGCGCTGGAGCTGTTCCATGTCGCAGTACAGCTCGACGAAGCACTCCTCCTCGACGATCCGCACGTAGGCGGCGATGTTGCCGCCGACGCCGTGCCGGACCGGGCCCCAGCCGAGCCACCGGCCGTGGCGGCCGAGATGGTCGAGCGCGACCCGCATCTGGCCGATGTCGACCACGTCGAACGCGAGGTGGTGGAAGTGCGGGGCGGGTGGGGATGGTTTCCTTATCAGCGCCATCACATGGTGGTCGCTGCCGATGTACAGCCACACTCCGTCCTCGCCGAGCCAGTCGGTGATCTGCATCCCGAGCACCTCGGTGTAGAAGCGCAGCTGGGCATCCAATCCGCCGGTGAGGAAGTTGACGTGCCCGAGCTTGCGCGGATGCCCGACGACGCCGGCGCCGGCCGGACGAGCATGGGGCACGAGCCGTGAGGCGGGCTCGCGAAAACCCAGCAGCTGCACGCCGAAGCCGTCGGGGTCGGAGAGCACGAGACCGTCTCCGTCGCGGGCGCAGTCGATCCCATGCGAACGCAGGTGCTCCTCGGCGGCCGGCAGCGGGCAGTCGGCCGCCAGCTCCCAGCCGACGTGGTGCAGCCCCGCGGGCTCTCCGGCCAGGAGCTCCAGCGAGTACGGCTCGTCGTCACACGCCAGCGCCGCGCGCTCCACCGACTGCGACACGACGTGCAGCCCGAACTGCGCCGACCATCGCTCCGCGGCCTCGGCGACGTCGGCGACCCCGATCGCGACATGGTGCAGCCGGCGCAGCGCGATCACGACGTCACCCGCACCGGCAGCCGCTTGATCCCGTTGAAGAAGTTCGAGCGCAGCCGCTCCGGCGGGCCGGCGAGCTCGATCCTCACCCCGCGGCGCAGCAGCTCTTCGAACGTGATCCGGATCTCGAGCTTGGCCAGGTGGGCGCCGAGGCAGTGGTGCACCCCGCCCGGGCCGAACGTCATGTGGGGGTTCGGAGCGCGGCCGACGTCGAAGCTCCCGGGCTCCTCGAACACGGTCTCGTCGCGGTTGCCGGACACGAACCAGGTGGTCACCTTGTCGCCGGCGCGGATCTGCGTGCCGGCCAGCTCGGTGTCGACCGCGGCCGTGCGGCGGAAGTGGTGCACCGGCGTCGCCCAGCGGAGCATCTCCTCGGTGGCCGTCTTGCCGAGGGACGGGTCGTCGCGCAGGCGATCGAGCTGGTCGGGGTGCTCGAGCAGCGCCAGCAGCCCGTGGGTGATCGTATGGCGGGTCGTTTCGTTGCCCGCGGTGGCGAGCAGCACGAAGTACACGTCGAGCTCACGCTCGCTCAGCCCGGCCTGCACGAGCGCGGTCATGATGTCGTCGCGGGGCTGCTCGCGGCGCTCGTCGGCGAGCCGGCGGCAGAACGCGAACATGTCGAGCGCGGCCGGGCTCGAGAACGGCAGGTGACGATGGGCGTCGTCGTCGGCATCGGACGCGTACTCGGGATCGGCGTTGCCGAGCAGCCGGTCGCCGATCTCGATGATCTCGCGGCGCTCGGACTGGGGCACGCCGAGGATCTCGGCGAACACCTGCATCGGGATCTCGGAGGCGATCTCCTCCACGAAGTCGAATTCGCCCCTGGGCAGCGCGAGGTCGAGCACCTGGCCGGCCACCATGCGGACCTGGTCCTCCCACACGGTCACCGCACGCGGCGTGAACCGGCGGTTGACCAGCGCCCGCAGCTCGTCGTGCCGGGGCGGGTCCATGTCGATCATCGACTTGCGGGCCTCGATGTGCTCGGGCTCGAGATCCTCCAGCGACGTCCCGCCGATCTCCGAGGAGAAGATCGGGGCGTTGCGGTGGACGGTGCGGATGTCCTCGTACCGGGTCACCGCCCAGAACCCGCGCCCGCCGGGCTCGGGATTCCAGTGCACGGGATCCTCGCGCCGCAGCACGGCGAACGCCTCGTGCGGGACCCCGTCGACGAACGCGTCGTGATCGGAGAGGTCGATGAATTCGGCGGTCTGGGGCATCGGGCCAGAGCTCCTAGAGGTGGTGCAGGTATTCGCTGATCTCCCAGTCGGAGACCCAGGTGCGATGGCGCTCGAGCTCGAACCGCTTGAGCGCCAGGAACGTCCCGACGATCTCCTCGCCGAGGCCCTCGCGCAGCAGCGTGTCCTGCTCGAGCGCGTCGAGCGCGGCATCGAGCGAGCCAGGCAGGGGTGGCCCGATCACGTCGGGGTCGGCGCGGTACGCGTCGCCGGCCACCGGCGGCGGCGGCGTCAGTTGCCGGCGGACGCCTTCGGCTCCGGCCAGCAGGACCGCGGCGATCGCCAGGTACGGGTTGGCCGCGCCGTCGCCGACCCGGATCTCGACCCGGGTCGCGCCGCCGCGCTCGGGCGGGATCCGGATGAACGTCGCCCGGTTGTCCCAGCCCCAGTTCGCATGCGTGGGCGCCAGCGAGTCGGGGAGGATCCGCCGGTAGGCGTTGACCGTCGGGTTGAGCAACGCCATCAGCGCGTCGGCGTGTCGGAGGACCCCGGCCGTGAAGGCGCACAACGACGGGCTGACCCCGTGCTCCCCGTCGGGGGCGTCGAACGCGTTGCGCCCGTCGCGGCCGAAGGAGATGTGCAGGTGGGTGCCAGACCCGCCCTGGTCGTTGAACGGCTTGCCCATGAACGTGGCCACGAGCCCGTTCTGAGCGGCGATGTCCTTGACCGCCGTCTTCAGCCGAAACGCGCGGTCGGCGGCGGTCAGCGCGTCAGCATGGCGGAGGTTGATCTCGTACTGCGAGTTCATGAACTCGTGGTTGACCGCGAACACCTCGAGGCCGAGCGTCGAGAGGTCCTCGGTCATCTTGCGCACGAGCCCGCCGGGATCGGCCTGGGGCCCGACCGTGTAGACCATGCTCAGGTGGTCGACGTGGCGGCGCACGCCGTTCGGCTCGGCCGGGTCGCGGACGACGAGGAAGAACTCGAGCTCGGGGCCGACGACCGGATCGAATCCGAGCTCGCGCACGACCTCGACCGCCCGGCGCACGGCGCCGCGTGGATCGGCGATCGCGACGCCGCCCTCGGCCGGCTCGAGGTTCGACAGGCAGGAGGCGACACCGGGCTCCCACGGGAGAGTCAACATCGTCGACAGGTCGGGGCGGGCAATCAGGTCCGGGTAGCCCTCCTCGCCGCCGACCACGGGCGTGTGGCGCAGGTCGGTGCCCATCACGGCGGCGCAGAAGCACAGCCCCTTCTCGGCCACGTGGTCGAACTCGGCGATCGGGACATCCTTGCCGCGCGCGATCCCGTGCAGGTCGGGATACAGCACGCGCACGGACGTGATCTCGTGGCGTCCATCGCCGGCGGCGTGGCCACCGGGGATGACCTCGGCCAGCGAGGTGGGGGTCACAGAGCTCTCCTCTCTCATCGGTGTGCTCGCTCCCAGAAGGCGTCGAACAGCGTGAACGCCGCCGCCGCGGCAGGGCCGGCATGCCGGCGTCCGCTCTGCACCATCGCCTCGCCGTCGTCGACGCCGAGCGCGGCCAGGCGCTCACCGTCGAGCCGCGCCCACCCCTGGACGATCTCGATCGTGCTCTCCGGGTGGAACTGGACTCCGAGGTGAGAGCCGTGGGCGAAGGCCTGGATCGCGCGCGGCGAGCGGGCCAGTTCGACGGCGCCGGGCGGCAACGTGAAGCGGTCGTAGTGCCATTGCAGCCACGGGCCCTCGGGAACGAGCTCGGGCGCATCCGAGCTGATCGCGATGCCACCCGAGCTCGGGCTCGGGCGCGTGCTCGACGACGCCGCCGAGCACCGTCGATAGGACCTGGCCTCCGTAGCAGAGGCCGAGCACCGGGACGCCTGCGTCGACCGCGCCGCCGATGAACTCGAGCTCGCCGGCGACGGCCGGCACGTGCCGGTCGGCGGGGCTGTGCTTGGAGCCGAGTGAGGCGACGAACGGCCGCTCGCCGAGGGCGGGGAACACGTCGTGCAGGTCGGTGCGGTGGATCTCGAACGGGATGCCGCGGGCGCCGGCCCAATCGGCCAGCACGCCAGGCGGCCCCCACTCGCCGTGCTGGAGGATCAGCGCCGGGTTCATCGCGCGGCCCCGGCGGGCACGCCGAGCGCGCCATCGTCGGCCAGCACCAGCTCGCGGATGTGGTCGATCTCCGGAGCTCCTGCCGCCAGCCGGCGGCGGTACCAGGCGAGCCGCTTGGCAGCGTTGAAGGCGATCACCCCGACCAGCTGGTCGCCGCGCGCGCCGACCGCGACGAGCCGCTCACCGTCAGGGCTCTGCTCGACGATCTCGAGCCCGCCGGCCAGCCCCGGGAAGCCGACGGCCTGGATCTTCGTCTCGTACTGATCGGACCAGAAGTAGGGGGGCGCCTCGTGAGGGACACGGTCGCCGGGATCGAGCAGCGCGTTGCGCCCGGCCAGCTGTCCGTGCTCGGCCGCGATCGTCCAGTGCTCGACCCGGACGCGGGCGCCGCCGGCGAGCGGGTGCGGCCACGCGGCGATGTCCCCGGCGGCGAGGATGTCCGGGTCCTCGAGCGTGGTCAGCGTGCCGTCGCAGGCGACGCCGGGATCGAGCGTCAGCCCCGCACCCGCCAGCCACTCGACGTTCGGCAGCGCGCCGAGCGCCATCAGCGCGACGTCGGCCTCCACCCGGGAGCCGTCACTCAGCTGTACCGCCTCCGTGCGCTCGGACCCGAGCACGGCGTCGATCCCGACCCCACAGCGGATCGTCACGCCGTGCTGCTCGTGCATCCGCGCGCAGCGCCCGCCGAGCTCCGGGCCGAGGGGGAGCATCGCGTGCGCGGCGATGTCGACGACGGTCACGTCGGCGCCGAGCGAGCGGGCACTGGCCGCGACCTCACAGCCGATGAACCCGGCTCCGACGATCAGCAGCCGCGTGCCCGGCCCGAGCATCGCGCGCAGGGCGAGCGCGTCATCGAGGCTGCGCAGCGTCACGACACCCTCCAGATCCGCGCCCGGGCCGTGCCACAACCGCGCGCGGGACCCGGTGGCGGCGATCAGGCGGTCGTACGCGAGCTCCTCGCCGCCGGCCAGGCGGACCCGCTTGCGCTCGCGGTCGAGGCCGGTGGCGGCGACGCCGAGGCGCCACTCCACGTCCAGCGAGCCATGTGGCAGCGCGCACTGCTCGGGCGTCTGCTTGCCGTGCAGCAGCTCCTTGGACAGCGGCGGGCGCGTGTACGGGAGGTGGGGCTCGTCGCCGACGACCACGAGCTCGCCGCCGAACCCCGCGGCGCGGGCCGCCTGCGCGGCGCGCAGGCCGGCGAGCGAGGCTCCGACGACGACCAGGCGGTCCACGGTGCCCGGTCAGTCCTCGATGCTGATCGCGAGCATCGGGCAGGCGTTGACCGCCGCCTCCATGTCGTCCCGGCGATCGTCGGGGACGTCCTCCTTCCAGACGAGGACGTCGTCGTCTCCGAGGTCGAAGACGTCGGGGGCGACCAGCACGCACTCGCCGTGGCTCTGGCACAGGTTCATGTCGACGTGGACCTTCACGCGGTGCTCCTCTCGGTCATTCGCACCGCCTCGTCCTCGGGGACGGCCAAGGCGACATGCAGCGTGTTGGCAGAAACCGCCGGCTGCTCGCCGGCGGCGGTGAGGTCGACGTCCCAGTCGACGATCGTGCTCTGCACCCGCCCGAGGCCGTCGATCTCGACCGCGACCACGTCGCCGGGCTCCATCGGGCGCGAGTTGGCCGGGGTCCCGGTCAGCAGCACGTCGCCGGGCTCGAGCGTGATCAGCCGGGACACGTCCGCCAGCTGGTAGGCGACGCTCCAGATGAGGTCGTCGGAGCCACCCTCCTGCACGACCTCGCCGTTGAGCGTGGTGCGCAGGGTGAACGAGGTGGGGTCGAACTCGGATGCCGGCACGAGCTCGGGCCCGAGCGGAAGGAACCCGTCCTGACCCTTGACGCGGAGCATCGAGCCGCGGTCGGCGTGGCGGAAGTCGTGCAGGCCGACATCGTTGGCGGGGGCGTAACCGGCCACGTAGTGAAGCGCCTCGTCGACGGCGACGCCGCGCATCCGGCGGCCGATCACGACGGCGAGCTCGCCCTCGTAGTTGAGGAACCGCGTGCCGCGCGGCCGGCGGACGTCGCAGAGATGGCCGTTCAGCGTCGTCGGCGGCTTCATGAAGAACGACGGGAACGGGGGGACCTTGGCGGCGTATTCCTCGACGCGGCTGCGATAAGTGAGGTGCACGGCGAGGATCTTGGTCGGCTCCACCGGGGCGAGGTAGCGTGCCTGCGCCTCGGCCAGCCGGCGCCCGTCGTTTAGCACAATCGTCTCGCCATCACGGCGCCCCCACGCGGGAACGCCGTCGATCTCCACTCGAACTCTCCTCTCGCTCATGCCTGGCATGGTGCCTTGATCGGGACGCGGTTACAACAGAAAGTCCCGCACGATTATGCGCGTGGCGCGATAATTGGCGGGAGCCGTGGATCTGCGTCAGCTGCGCTACTTCGTGACGGTCGCCGAGGAGCTGCACTTCTCGCGGGCGGCGGCGCGGCTGCACCTCGCGCAGTCCGCCCTGTCGGCCCAGATCCGCCACCTCGAGGCCGAGCTCGGCGGGCCGCTGCTCGTGCGCAGCACGCGGCGCGTCACGCTGACGCCGGCGGGCGAGGCGCTGCTCACCGACGGGCGGGCGATCCTCGCCGCCGTCGACGGGGCGCTCGGGCGGGCCCGGGCGCTCGCCCGCGGGGAGGGGAGCGCGCTGGTGATCGGCTCGCTCGGGCCGACTCCCGGCTCGCTGCTCTCGCCGCTGCTGGCCATGTTCGGCGCCCGCCACCCCGACGTCCGCGTCGAGATCCGCGCGTTCGACTTCAGCGACACGGTCGACGGCCTGCGCCGAGGGCCGCGCCGACCTCGCGTTCCTGTACGCACCGCTGCACGAGCCCGACATCGTGCTCACGCCGCTGCTGAGCGAGCAGCGGATGGTCGTCGTGCCGCGCACGCACCGACTGGCGGGCCGGCGCGAGTTGCGCCCGTCCGACCTCGGAGGTGAGATCTTCGTCACCCAGCCGGACTCCGCCCCCCAGGAGTGGCGCGACTTCTGGATGCTCGTCGACGAACTCGGCTACCGGCCGCCCGTCAGCCCCTATGTCGGCGAGAAGCTCGAGGAGTGGCTGCACCTGATCGGCCGGGGCGAGGGCATCGACACCTGCCCGGCGATCATCTCCCGCTACTACGCATGGCCCGAGGTGCGGTTCATCCCGCTGGTCGATGCGCCGCTGTCGACGCTCGTGCTCGCCCGCCACAGCGAGGCGCGCCAGCCGCTGATCGCCGAGTTCGTGGCGCTCGCCGGCGAGGTGGCCGCGAATGCCGCCCGCAACCCGGACACGGCCTACACGCTGCCCGAGGAGTCATCCAGCGGCGAGCGCCGCCAGCAGGTGAGCGGAGGTCCCCGCGTTGCCGCCTGGCGTCGCGCACGCGCACGCGCGGCAGGCTCGCAGATCGCGGATACAGTCGGGCGGGTGCGCGAGCCGCTGGACCTCGTCGAGTCGATCCCGGGGTGGCTGCTGCCCGAGGACGCGGCCCTCCTGCACGAGCTCGCCGGGGAGACCGGCGGCCCGGTGCTCGAGATCGGGACCTACCGCGGCCGCTCGGCGGTGCTGATGGCCACCGCGATCGAGGAGGCCGGCGGCGACGCGATCATCTACAGCGTCGACATCGGCGCCGACGCAGGGCGTAGCGCGGCGGTGGAGGCGGGACGGCGGGGACTGGCGCACCGGCTCGTGTTCGCGCGCGGCACCCTGGCGGCGTTCGCGCGCGCCTATCCCCGGCTGCGCCCGACGCTCACGTTCGTCGACGGCGATCACACGCGGGAGGGGGTGGAGCGCGATCTCGCCGTGCTGCGCAGCATGGTGCCCGCCGGCGCGACGATCGTGTTCCACGACTACGCCGATCCCCGCAACGACGATCCGGCCTGCGCCGAGGTGAAAGTGCGCCCGGCCGTGGCCGAGAGCTGGGTGAGCGCCGAATGCGACCTCGTGCGCACGGCCGGCGTGTGCGGGGTGTTCCGGCGACGCACCGAGCCGCCGCCGCTCACCGCGGCTCCCACCGTCGACCTGCTGTGGCTCGCCTCCCCCCGCGAGCGCTACCGGGGGTGGATCCGGGCGCCGGCCGTTCGCGTTTGGCGCCGCCTGCAACATCGAGGGCGTGCCGGACAATGACGAGACATGAGCATGAGCCAGCCGCCCGATCGCGAGGAGCGCTTCCGCCGGCTGTACCGCGCTCACGGGCGGGCGGTGCTGGCCTATGCGGTCCGCCGCACGGCCGATCCCCAGGACGCGGCCGACGTGCTGGCCGACACGTTCCTCGTCGCCTGGCGCCGGCTCGAGGAGCTGCCGTCCGGCGATCACGCGCTCCTGTGGCTGTATGGCGTGGCCCGGCGCACGCTCGCCAACCAGCGCCGTGCCGAGCAGCGGCGCGGGCGACTGGCCGAACGCCTGCGCCACGAGCTTCCCGCCGCGCTGGCCGCCGCGTCGCCGCCGGGGGCGCCGCCCGACCGGGCCGTGCTCCACGCGCTGCGTGAGCTGACCGCCGACGAGCGCGAGATCCTGCTGCTCGCCGGCTGGGAGCAGCTGATGCCGTCGCAGATCGCCGGCGCGCTCGGGATCTCCGGGCTGGCCGCCCGCAGCCGCCTGCACCGCGCCCGCCGCCGGCTCGCCGCGGGGCTCGCCGCGCAGCAGGCGCAGCCGACCGAGGCAGCTTCACCGCTTCACATGGAGGAGGCACGATGACTCCGCTGACCGCCGCCAACCCGCTCACCGACGAGGCCGCCGCGCAGCTGCCGCTCGCCGACGCCGAGCAGGAGATGCTGGAGTTGATCGCCGCCCAGCCGCTCGGCCCCGGCACCCCGGCGCGACGCGCGGGGCTTCGCGGCCCGCGACCCCGGCTCGTCCTCGTGGCCGCCGCGGCGATCATCGCGGTCGTCGTCGTGCTGGCCGCGCTGCCCTCCGGCGGCCGCGACGGGGGACCCACCGCGGCCTACGGCGCCGAGCTCGTGCACTTCGCCCAGGCCTCGCCGCTCGTGCTGCTCGAGGCCACCGGCTGGCACGTCGACTACGCGGACGAATACTCCGCGCAGCAAGGCGAGATGCACTACGTGCGCGACGGGGTGGAGGCGGATCTGTTCTGGCGCTCCGGACCACTCGCGGGCTGGGTGCGCGATCGCGCCGCCTCCGCCTCGGTGCGCACGAGCGGGCACGTGCTCGGGACCGGGGCCCAGGTGTTCGAGTATCGGGGCGGCCATCCCGGCGCCCAGGACATCACCGCGCTGTGGAGCTACGACGGCCGGGTGCTCGAGTTCCGGACCACCGTCGCCGACATCCCCGCCTATCTGCGGCTGCTCGGCGCGCTGCGCACGGTCGATGCCGCCACGTGGCTGGACGCGCTCCCCGCGAGCGTCGTGCGCAGCGCCCAGCGGGCAGGCACGATCAAGGCCATGCTCCGCGGGATCCCGCTCCCGCCCGGCTTCGACCCGGCGGCGATCCCCGGCAGCCGGCTCGTCAGCGACCGCTACCAGCTCGGTGCCGCGGTCACCGGGTGGTCGCCTGCAGTGGCTCCGCGACTGGTCGCAGGCTCGCCGACCGCGGCGACCGGCACACCGTCAACGCGGCGATCGCGGCGATGGCCACCGCGCCGCGACTTGGCCGATCCTCCGCGAGATGAGCACGCCAGGGCGCCTACCCCGAGGTGCTGACCGGCTACGCGAAGGCGATGCGCAGCGGCACGTGGGCCGGCCGGCCGCTGGCGCCCGATGCCGACTCGGGCCTCGGATGCACCGAGCTCGGGATCCCGCTTACCGGCTCGCGCAGCGCGGGTGTGCTGGAACCGTCCCGGCCGGGCGGACCGCCCCGTGACATACAGCGAGCCCCCGCCGCGACCAGCTCGCGCAGCCGGAAGCGCTGGACCTTCCCGTTGACGGTCCGCGGCAGGTCCTCGACGAACCGCACCACGTGCGGGTACTCGTAGCGGCGCATCCGCTGCTTGCACCAGGCCCGCAGCTCGTCGGCCAGCTCGTCGTCGGAGCCGCCATCCGCATCACGGATGACGAACGCGGCGATCCGGCTCTGATCGTCGATCTGGACCCCGATCACGCCGACCCCGAGGACCCGCGGATGCGCCATCAGGGTGCCCTCCATGTCGACCGGCGAGACCCACAGCCCGCCGACCTTGAGCATGTCGTCGACGCGGCCCTCGTACCAGTACACGCCGTCGGCGTCGCGCCGGTAGCGGTCGCCGGTCGTGAACCACTCGCCACGCATGCACGCCTTCGACTTCTCGTGCTGGTGCCAGTAGAACGGCGCGCACGAGTCGCCGCGGGCCTCGAGGTCGCCGGTCGCCTCGCCCTCGAGCACGCGCCCCTCGATCGGGTCGACAAGCCGCAGCTCGTAGCCGGGCACGGGCGTGCCGGTGCTGCCCCGGACGATCTGTCCGGGGCGGTTGGAGCAGAAGATGTGGAGCATCTCGGTCGACCCGATTCCGTCGACGATCTCGAGCCCGAAGCGCTCGTGGAAGCGCTCGAACGTCGCCGGCGGGAGCGCCTCGGCGGCGGACACGCACATCCGCACCGAGTCCAGCGCGCCGTCGGCGCCAGGGTCGCGGACGAGCAGCGCGTACAGGGCGGGCACCGAGTAGAACACCGTCGGGCGCCGTTCGGTGAGCGTGGCGAGGATCCGCTCGGCCCGCGGCGGGCCGCTCATCAGCACCGAGGTGCCGCCGAAGTGCAACGGGAACGTCAGCCCGTTGCCCAGCCCGTAGGCGTGCTGGAGCTTGGTGGTGGAGAAGTGGGTGTCGTCCTCGCCGAGGCCGAGCACCTCGCCCGCGTAGTGCTCGCAGGTGAACGCGATGTCGTGGTGGAGGTGGACGACCCCCTTCGGCAGCCCGGTCGAGCCCGAGCTGTACAGCCAGAACGCGATGTCGTCGGGGTGGCTGGCCACCGGCGCGCGCTCGTCGTCATGCTCGGCGAGCGATTCCCACATCGCCAGCGCGCCGTCCGTGTGCGAGCCGGTGGTGACGAACGTCAGCTCGCGGCCGGCCAGCGCCGCCCGCAGTCGCCCGACGAGCGCCGGCTCGGTCACCACCACCGTCGCGTACGAGTCGTCGACGAAATGGCGGAAGTTGTCGTCCTTGTCCATGATCGAGACCGGGACCGGGACGGCCCCGATCCGCATCGCGCCGAGGAACGTGACCGGGAACGCCGCGGTGTCGTCGAGCACCATCAGGACTCGCGCCTCGCGGGCCACGCCGAGCGAGCGCAGCAGTCCGCCCATCCGGTTAGATGCCCGCCACAGCTCCTCGTAGCTGAGCGTCCGGTCCTCGGCGATCACCGCCGGCTTCTCGCCGCGGCCCTGCTCGAGGTTGTGCTCGAGCACGGCGCCGGCGTTGGCCCGCCCCGACCTGCTGTCCGTCGCCGCCATCGTTCCTCCTCGCCCTTGATCGCCCTGGATCGCCCCGTCAGCTCCGCCGCAGCACCACCGACTTCTTGTCGGTGTAGAAGTCGAGCGCCTCCGACCCGTGCTCCTTGCCGTAGCCGCTCGTCTTCAGCCCGCCGAACGGCAGTTCGTCGTACACCTTGGTGCGCGAGTTGATCCACGTGTAGCCGCAGTCGAGCTCGGCCACCGCGCGCTCGGCGCGTCCGAGGTCATGCGTCCAGACCGAGGAGCCGAGGCCGAACGGCGAGTCGTTCGCGAGCGCCAGTGCCTCGTCGAAGTCGGCCACCCGCCAGATCGGCAGCGCGGGCCCGAACACCTCCTCCTGCCCGAGCGGCGAGTCGTGGGGCGGGTCGAGGATCACGGTCGGCTCGTGGAACCAGCCGTCCGCCAGCGCCGGATCGTCCGGTCGGCCGCCGCCCGTGAGGAGCTCGCCGCCGCCGGCCAGGCTGTCGGCGATCTGGCGCTCCATCCGCTCGCGCTGGGCCTCGGTGTGCATCGGCCCCATCTGCGCGCCCGGCTCGCTGCCGACGCCGAGCTTGAGCCGGCCGGCCTTGGCTGTGATCGCGGCGAGCACCTCGTCGGCCACCGGCTCGAGCACGTACACGCGCTTGATCGCCAGGCACGCCTGGCCGCAGTTGTAGAACCGGCCCATGCTCGCGGCGCTCGCGGCCGCGGCGAGGTCGGCGTCCTCGCAGATGATCATCGGGTCCGACCCGCCCAGCTCGAGCGTCATGCGCTTCGAGCCCGCGGCGGCCAGGCGGGCAACCCGCTCGCCGACCGGGGTCGAGCCGGTGAACGCCACCTTGCGCACGAGCGGGTGGGTGGCGAGCGCCTCTCCGACGGTGCGCCCGGCGCCGGGGACGACGTTGAACACCCCGTCGGGCAGCCCCGCCTCGGCGAAGATCTCGCCGAGCCGCAGCGTCGTGAGAGGCGTCGTGTCGGCCGGCTTGGCCACGAACGTGTTGCCGCACAGCAGCCCCGGCCCGAGCTTGTTGCACAGCAGCGTGGTGGGGAAGTTCCACGGCACGATCGCCGCCACCACGCCGAGCGGGCGGCGGATGACGCGCCCGTCGACGCCGTCCTCGAGCCCGGCCACCGAGACGCCGCGGACCTCGCGCGCCATCCCGGCGTAGTGCTCGAGCGTGTCGGCCGCCTTGTGCAGCTCGATCCCGGCCTCGCGGATCGTCTTGCCCTGCTCGGCGACGAGCAGCGGCACGAGCTCCTTGACGCGGGCGTCGAACGCCTCCGCGCAAGCGTGAAGGACCCGGCCGCGCTCGGCGTAGCCCACGCGAGCCCAGGCCGGCTGGGCGGCGTGTGCGGCCTGCACGGCCCGGTCGGCATGCTCGGGCCCCGCCTCGGTGACCCGGCCGACGAGCTCGCCGGTGCCCGGGTTGCGGATCTCTCGGCCGGGGCCCTCGAAGGGCTGTGCCTCGCCGTTCAGCCACAGGCCACGCTCGATCGTGGTGCTCGTCCCGGTGCTCATGCGCCGACGAACTCCGGTGTGCGCTTCTCGGCGAACGCGTGCAGGCCCTCGTCGGCATCCTTGGAGCGGAACAGCTCCTCGACGAGCTCGGCCTCGAGCCGGAGGCCGTCGTCGAGCGCCAGCTGGCCGCCCTCATGCACGCAGCGCTTGATCGCCGCCAGAGCCAGCTTCGGCCCGGCGGCGAACCGCTCGGCCTGGGCGCGGACCTTGGCCGCCGCCTCCATGGGCTCGAACAGCGCGCTCACGAGCCCGATCGACAGCGCCTCGTCGGGGGTGATCGCCCGGCCCGTGATCAGCAGCTCGAGCGCCCGGCCGGCCCCGATCAGCCGGGTGAGGCGCTGGGTGCCGCCGTTGCCGGGGAGCAGGCCGAGAGTCACCTCCGGAGTGCCCATGCGGTAGCTCCCGTGGTTCGCGTAGCGCAGGTCGCAGGCCAGCGTCAGCTCGAGCCCGCCGCCCATCGCATGGCCGTTGATGTGGGCGATGAACACCTGCGGAGCGGCCGCCATCCGCCGGAACGCGGCCTGTGAGACGCGGATCATCTCCATGTTCGCCTCGACATCACCCTCAAGGAACTTCTTGATGTCTGCGCCGCCGCAGAAGAACTTCTCGCTGGCGCTCTGGACGATTATCGCGGAGGCGTCGCCCGCGGTCGCCTCGTCGACGGCCGCGCTGAACTCGCTCATCACCATCAGGTCGTAGGAGTTGGCGGGCGGGTTGTCGAGCGTGATCGTGCCGACCCCGCCCTGCTGCGCATAGGTGACGGGCATCAGGCGAGCCCTCCGACGACGACCGACTTGAGCTCGACGTAGCTGTCGAGCGCCTCGAGCCCGTGCTCCTTGCCGAAGCCCGAGTCCTTGATCCCGCCGAACGGGAGCTCGTCGTAGCCGTAGTGGATCTGGTTGACCCAGGTCATGCCCGCGTCGATCTGCTGGGCGGCGCGGTGGATCTTGCGGACGTCGGTCGTCCAGATCGAGGAGCCGAGGCCATAGCTCGTGTCGTTGGCGCGGGCGATCGCGTCGTCGAAGTCGCTGTACCGTGCGACTGGCAGCACCGGGCCGAACACCTCCTCGCTCATCAGCCGCGAGTCGGCGGCCGGCTCGGCCACCACCGCCGGCTCGAGGAACCAGCCCTTCTCGCCGGACCCCGTGCCGCCGCCGCACAGCAGCTCGCCGCCGTGGTCCACGCCGTCCTGCAGCTGCTCGAGCAGCAGGTCGCGGGCCGCCCTGGTGTGGATCGGGCCCATCCGCAGGCGGGGCTTCTCGGCCTTCACCGTCCCGTCGCCGGGCTCGTAGCGCTTGACCCGCTCGACGAGCGAGGAGGTGAAGGCGTCGTACACCGACTCGTGCACGAACACGCGCTTGCAGCCCAGGCACGCCTGGCCGGCGTTCCAGTAGCGGCCGATGATCACCGCCTTGACGGCGGCCTCGACGTCCGCGTCCTCGCACACGATCACCGGGTCAGAGCCGCCCAGCTCGAGCGACAGCCGCTTCATCATGGGGGCTCCCAGCTCGGCAACATGGCGGCCGACCTCGGTCGAGCCGGTGAACGCGACGCGGCGGACGTCGGGATGGGACACGAGCGCGTCGCCGATCTCCGAGCCGCGGCCGGTGACGACGTTGAGCACGCCGTCGGGGACGCCGGCCTCGGCGAGCAGCGCCACCGTGGCGAGCGTCGCCAGCGGGGTGGTGGCAGCCGGCTTGGCCACGACCGTGCAGCCCGAGGCGAGCGCCGGGGCGACCTTCGTGCCGAGCAGCGTGAGCGGGAAGTTGTATGGGGTGATCGCCGCGCACACGCCGACCGGCCGGCGGATCACCATGCCGTAGGCGGGTCCGAACGCCGAGGGCAGGCTCTGGTAGCTGCCCCGGACCTTGGTCGCCGCCTCGGCGTAGTAGTGGACGCCGTGCGCGAGGTGGGTGACCTCGCCGCGCGCCTCGGCGATCGGCTTGCCCTGCTCGGAGGTGAGGATCGCGGCCAGCTCGGCGGCGTGCTCCTCGATCAGCTGCGCGGCCCTGGCGAGGATCGCCGCGCGCTTCTCGACGTCGGTGGCCGCCCAGTCCGGGAGCGCGCGCTTGGCGGTGGCGACGGCCAGCCCGACATCGTCGGGGGTGCCGGCCGGCACGGTGTCGACGATCTCCTCGGTGGCCGGGTTGACCACTTCGATCTCGCGTCCGGCGGAGGCGGCGCGCCGGTCTCCGCCGATCAGCATCTCTTGCACGTCGGATCCCCTCTCGGTATCAGACCAGCGGCGACTCGTGGTCGACGCCGGCGCTCAGGTAGCGGGTTCTCAGCTGCTGGTAGTCGTCGGTGGCGATCTCCGTCCACTGCTGGGCGGATCCGGAGAGCTCCTTCTTCTCCTTGACCGGCACCCCGGCGGCCAGCATCCCGGGGCGCACCTGCTGGCGCTCGGCCACGACGCCGCCGGCGGCGATCACTGCGCGAGCGCCCACGTGCGCGTGGTGCAGGACGATCGCGCCCATCCCGATCAGAGCACCGTCCCGCACCACGCACCCCTCGAGCATCGCCCCGTGCCCGACGGTCACGTCGGCCCCGACGATCGTCGGCAGATCGACCGCGCAATGCAGCACGGCGTTGTCCTGGATCGACGATCGCTCGCCGACCTCGATCCGGCTGAAGTCGCCGCGCAGGACGGCGCCGAACCACACGGTGGCGTGGTCGCCGATCGTCACGTCGCCGATCAGCACGGCGGTGGGTGCGAGGAACACGTCCTCGCCGATCGTGGGCCGCACTCCGTCGAGCTCGATCAGGTGCGCCATCAGCCGTGGGAGGCGCTTGACGCCATCGAGAGAAGACTATACGATGCCGAACGTAAGTCAAGTGTCATATGTCCTCCGAGCCGTTCCGAGAGGGGAGCAGACCGAGATCATGACCTCCGACGCCACCGCCCTGAGCGTCGAAGAGCTGGCGCCGCGCAGCGAGGACGAGGTCCGCGAGCGGCTGGCGGCGGGCAAGCTGGTCGAGAGCCTGCGGCACATGTCCCCCGAGTACCTGCGCGGGATCCGGCGGATCCTGACGGTGTCGGCCGACACCGAGCTGATCAGCGCGCCCGCCTACCTGCGCGCCGCCCAGCACGCGCCGGCGCTCAACAACTACGGCTCGGCGATGTCGATCATCCAGGACGAGCTGGCCCACGCCCACATCGGCTACCGGCTGCTCGGCGACCTCGGGGTCGACATGCCCGCGCTGATCTACGAGCGCGAGCCCGCGCGCTTCAAGTACCCGTATGCATTCGACGTCCCGCTCGACTCCTGGTACGAGATGGTCCTCGCCAATGCGCTCTACGACCAGGCCGGGTTCGTGCTGCTGTCCGACGTTCACGCATCGAGCACGTTCGGCCCGTGGAAGCGGGCGCTGGCGAAGGTCGACAAGGAGGAGACGTTCCACCTGCGCCACGGACGCACGTGGGTCAAGAAGCTCGTGGCCGACCCTGGGGACAAGCGCCGGCTGCAGGCCTCGCTCGACTGGATGTTCATCCTCACGCTCGAGTGGTTCGGGCTGCCGGACGAGCGCAAGAAGCACGGGATCCAGCTCGAGTACGGGTTCAAGGGCATGACCAACGACGAGCTCCGGCAGGCGTGGATGGCCGCGGTCGTGCCGTTCATGGAGGAGGTCGGGCTGCGTGTGCCGGCGCATCGCGACCCCGAGACGGATCGCTACGTGATCGACTGCCCGTTCCCGGGCGCGTTCGACGAGGAGGCCAAGCGCTGGCTGCTCGACGACGGGCCGATCAGCTGGGACGAGGTCCAGGCCCGGTGGAAGCGGCGCGGGCCGATGAACCGCTCGTACGTCGAACGGCTGCAACGGGGGTACCGGCAGACGATGGCGAGCGCGGCATGAGCGCGGTCGCGCTGACCGCCGCCGAGCGCATCGAGTCGCGTCTGTGGCAGGCGCTACGCGAGGTTGAGGATCCCGAGATCCCCGTGTCGGTCGTCGGGATGGGCCTGATCGTGTCGCTCGCGTACGCGCCGGTGGGGCGCCACGTGGCGATCGAGCTGACGTTCACAGCGATGGGTTGCCCGGCGATGGACATGATCCAGGACGACATCCGCGAGCGGCTGCTGTGCGAGCCCGACGTCGACGCGGTGAGCATCGAGATCGTGTGGGATCCGGTGTGGACGCGGGCGCGGATCCGCGATGATGCGCGCGAGACCATGCGGCGCCTGGGGATCGTGGCGTGACCCGCACCGACTCGACCTGGGAGGTGTTCGCCCGCAAGGCCTACGACGAGCCGCTGCACCACGTCGGCGCGATCACCGAGGACGACGAGGACCTGGCGCTCGTCTGCGCCCGCTCGATCTACGACGAGCAGCCGTGGATCGAGATGATCATCGTGCCCCGCGGGGCGATCCGGGAGGCGATCCGCTCGTGAGCGCGACGATCGCCGACCCGATCGCCACCGCCTGCCTGGGCTCGCTGGTCGCGTCGCTGGCCGACAACAAGGCAGCGCTCGGCCAGCGCTACGGCGAGTGGGCCGTGAGCGCACCGACGCTCGAGTCGGCCGTCGCCGCGGCGGCGATGGCGCAGGACGAGCTCGGCCACGCACGCGCGACATATCCGGTGCTCAAGCAGCTCGGGGCCGCGTCGCTGCACGAGGAGGCGGGCGGCGACCGGCGCCTGGCTGTGCTCGATGCCGAGCTCCCGGACTGGACGTCGGTGATCGCCGCCAATCTGCTCGTCGACGGGATGCTCACGACGTTCGTCGCCGCGTGCCGGCAGAGCACGCTCGAGCCACTCGCCCAGCGTGCCCGCAAGATCCTCCAGGAGGAGGGCTCCCATCGCGTCCACGCCGAGGCGTGGGCCCGGCGGCTGTGCCGGCGGGGCGCAGCCGAACGCGACGCGCTCGTCGAGCGGTTGCATTTCGTCTGGGAGCAGGCTGGGCGGTGGCCGGGCCCCGATGACGATCCCGGGTTCCGCGCGGCGGTCGACGCCGGGCTGATCGCCCATCCCCCCGGTCACCTGCGCGCGCAGATGTCCGACTGGCTGACCGCGCTGCTGGTCGCCGAAGGGACGGCGATCGGGCTGCCGGCCCCGCGCGACTTCGCCGGGTGGGACGCGGAGCGGCGGCGGTGGCCGGCGTGAGCCCGAGCTGCCCGTTCTGCGAGGCCGGCGACGTCGAGCTGATCTCGCGGTTCGGTCCGCAGATCCTCACCAGCCAGTGGCGCTGCCGCGCCTGCGGGTCCTACTTCGAGGCGGTCCGCGAGGAGTTCGACGAGCCGGCTCAGCCCTCGAGTCCGGCGAAATAGTCCTGCGCCGGGCCGTCCCAGCGGTCATGGCGCTCGCGGAACAGGTCGTGGGCGCGCCCGCGGGGCCAGTGGCGGGGCAGGAGCTCGGAGGGAAGATCAGGGTCGAGGAACGGGAACTTCCGCCACGCGTGCACGAGAGTCGTCTGCGCGGCGAAGCTCGCCTGCGGCGACCGTGGCCGCAGCGACTTGAAGTCGGCGATGAACGCCCGGTACTGCTCGGCCACCCGCTCGAGATCCCAGGCCGCCCGCAGCACCCGGGCGGGCTCGCCGACCTCGCCGAGCCGGGCCTCGAACGCGAGCAGCTCGGCGCCCGATCCGTTCGTCATCGCCGTTCCCAGCTCGGATTCACGGGCGACGTGGGGTGAGATCCACAACCCGCCGCCGAGCGAGCCGAACCCCGCCCACGCGAGCCGCGTGCGCAGCTGGTGGCGGACGTGCCGGCGCTGCTCGGGCACACGCAGCACCACGAGCAGCCAGCGGCCGTCCCACTCCCACGGGTCGCCAAACGCGTAGATCCGCCGGGCGCCGGTCTGGAGCATCGCGGCGGTGTCCTCGGCGAGGAACACCCGCGCGCGGCGCCCGCGCCGCTCGGTCCGCAGCCACCCGTCGCCGGCACTGCGGGCGAGCGCCTGGCGGGCCGTCTGCTCCTTGTAGCCGAGCGCCGCCAGCCCGGCCACGAGCGACTCCTGCCACACGCCCTCCGGACGGCGCAGGACGTACTCGCCGAGCACGGTCAGCAGCATCGAGCGCGCGGCGGGCGCGCCCACCGACCGTCGGCGGAGCTGGTCGACCATGGCTCAGTGGCGGATCTTGAACTTGCGCCGAGCGGTCACCGCGGGCTGCCCCGTCGGCGTGAACGATCCCTTGGCGAGCAGCTTCAGCCGGTCCGAGTGCCGCAGCAGCCGCCGACCGCGTCTCGTCAGCCTGATCTTGATCGACGACGTGTTCGCCACGCCGTACGTGACCTGGCCCGTTGCCACCTTGAGCGGGCGGTGCCCCTTGCGCACCCGGTACCAGGTGATGCTCGCCGTGCCCGGCTCGAGCGCCCGGAACGTCAGGAGGTAGCCGTCGTTGTGGAGCATCCGCCGGATCCGCGACCCCTTCCCGTGCGGGGCGATCTCGGCCAGCAGCAGGGCCTTGATCTGGTCGGCGGTGGCCAGCACCGGCCCGACCGCCTTGGCGTTCGCATTGGTGCTCCCGACGCTGTTGGTGGCGGTCACCGTCACGCGCATCCGCGCTCCGATGTCTGCGGCGGTCAGCCGGTAGCTCGGGTGCCTGGCTCCCTGGATCGGCGAGCACAGCTTCATGCAGCGATCCCACTGGTAGGCGTAACGGAGCGAGCTGGCGGTCTTCCAGGTGCCGGTCGAGACCGTGAGCAGATCGCCCGACACGGTGCTGCCGGTGATCAGCGGCCGCGCCTTCGCCACCGGGGCGGTCGGCGGCGCTGGCGCGGCGACGGGGGTGACGGTCACGGCGCTCGAGGTCGAGCCGGCGAAGTTCCCGTTGCCGCTGTAGGCGGCCGAGATCGTGTGCGCCTTCGTGCCCGTGTAGGTGACGGTGCAGCTGGCCGTCGAGGACGGTGAGCCGGGCGTCACCGCCCGTGCGGAGCAGCTCGTGACCGGGACCGTGCCGTCGAGGAAGCGCACCGACCCGGCCGGCTCGGCAGGGCCGGTGTGCACCGGTGTGATGACCGCGGTGTACGTGACCGGCGTCCCGGTCGTCGGCGTCATGTTCGAGGCCTGCAGCGCGGTCGCCGTCGAGTCCCTGCCGACCGTGAGCGGGAGCGTCGCGGACGATGCGGTCTCCGCGGAGGAGTCATTGGGGGTGAACGTGGCGGTGATCGACTCGGGTGAGGTGGAGGCCTCGAACGACGCCTGGCAGGTGGCCGTGTACACGGACCCGTTGAAGGTCACGGGGACGCTGCTGCACCCGGACAGCGGCGTGGTCCCATTCTCGAAGGTCACGGTGCCGGCCGGGACCGGTGACGCCGGGGAGACCGTGGCCGTCAGCACGACCACCCGGTTGGTCACCGGGTTGGCCGGGTCGGCGGACAGCGCGGTGCTGGTGGTGACCGGCGCCGCGAGCGCGGCGGCGGGCAGGGCCGCGGTGAGCACCAGCGCGGCTCCGAGCAGCAGCACGGCCCGGCGCGGCAGCGCGGCCCGGCCCGGCAGCGCGCGGGCGCGCCGCGGGTGACCGTGATGGCGCAGCGTGATCATCGTGTTCCTTTCTCCGATGCCCTTCTCGTCCGCATCCCCGACCGGTGACCCCTGCACTGGCGGATCACGTTACAAGCGTCCCGCAGAGCATGCCACCAGTTGTGTTCGCGCGCGTGGCCAGACATGCTGTGACGCCGATGGGGTACTTCCCACCCGGGCACCCACCCGCGGGCGCCGGAGGCGCCGACGCAGACGAGCAGGCCGAGTCGCTGCGGCGGATCGAGGCCGGATCGATCCCGGTCGGCGCCGAGCGGCGGCTGGCCGCGCTGGGCGCCGATGGGTCGCTGTTCACCAGCGGGCTGTCGGTAGCCGAGTTCGCGCTGCTGGGGGAGGTCGGGCCGCGGCCGCTGGCCCAGGTGCTCGGGGCGAGCGTCGTCAACGTCGGCTACCAGTACCTGCCGGCGCTCCCTCCCCGGCGGCTGCCCGTCAGCGGCCCGTACGACCCGCCGTACGGCGAGCCCTCACCGGCGCAGACGAGCCGGTTCAAGTGGCATCAGACGATCGTCTGCGAGCTCGACACGATCACCCAAGCGTGGACCGACGCCCGCCGCCTGGCCCTCGGCCGGTTAAGCGAGGAGGCGCTCGCGGTGGGAGCGGATGCCGTCGTCGGCGTGCACCTTCAGCGCGGCGAGCACGATTGGTCACGCCGGACGATCGACTACCTCGTGTCGGGCACCGCGGTGCGCTCGCCGGACTCGACGCGGACGCGGTTTCCCGTGCTCAGCGACCTCTCGGTCCAGGACTACTGGCGGCTGCACCAGGCCGGGCTCGAGCCGGCGGGGATGCTCGCGGCCAGCTCAGTCGTGTTCGTATCGGCCTCGCGCACGATCCGGATGCGGCGGGCGCGCACGCTCCAGCAGGGCCAGGAGCTCGAGGAGCTGAGCCGGGGCTTCCACCTCGCCCGCGACAGCGTCCGCGAGGCGCTCCGGAGCCAGACCTACGGCTGCCGGGGCAGCGGGGCGGTCGGGGTCGAGTTCGCGCACACGGTGCACCGCGATGAGTTCTCGCTGCTGAGCTCGGTGCCGCAGGTCCAGTCCGCGGGCTGGCATCGCGGGCGGTTGGGGATCCCGTACCACGTCTCGGCCGGCGGCGACACCGAGCGGTCCGGCTGGGCGATCACCATGCACGGGGCCGGGACTGCGGTCCGCCGTCGCTGGAACGTGCCACAGTATCCCCCCGAGACGGCCCTCCGCCTCGGCCCTCGATGACCGAGTACGACCCCACCTCGCTTGAAGGCGTCCCGGAATCGGGCCGCGAGCGCCTCGCCCAGAACCGCGAGGGGCTCTACACCTCCGACCTGAGCGTCAACGAGTTTCTGCTCATCAGCCAGGCCGGGTTCGATCCCGTCGGGCTCGTCGTCGGCAGCTCGATCTTCCACATCGGCGTCCAGATCGCCGGTTGGAGCACGAACCGCGAGCTCGACGTCCTCTCCCAGGCGATGTACAGCGCCCGCCACCTGGCGATGACCCGGATGGAGGAGGAGGCCGACCAGCTCGGAGCGGACGGGATCGTTGGCGTGCGGCTCGATATCGGCCGCTACGACTGGGGTCCGAACATGGCCGAGTTCCTCGCGATCGGCACGGCCGTCAAGCACCGCGGCGGCGAGCTCCACCGCGCCCCCAACGGCCGCCCGTTCCAGTCCGACCTCTCCGGCCAGGACTTCTGGACCCTGCTGCGCACCGGGAACCGGCCCGTCGGGATGGTGATGGGCAGCTGCGTCTACCACGTCGGCCGCCGCGGGCCGCTGCGCACGATCGCCCAGGCCGGCCGCAACGTCGAGCTGCCCAACTACACCCAGGGCCTGTACGAGGCCCGCGAGCTCGCGATGCAGCGCATGCAGACCGAGGCCCAGGAGCTCCAGGCCGCGGGCATCGTCGGCGTCTCGCTGCACGAGAAGAGTCACGGCTGGGGCAGCCATGTGATCGAGTTCTTCGCGATCGGGACCGCGATCATCTCGACCGGCGAGGAGCGCTCGATCGACCCGCCGACGCCCGTGCTCGACATGGGCGACCGTCGCTGACGCAGTTTGGCGCCCGGGGGACTGTCGCGCGCGCTGCCCGGGCGGCGGTCAGTCGACCCTGATCTGCTCGAGCCCGAGCTCGATCAGGTCGCCCGGGTGCAGCTGGCACCGCCCGACGCGCACCCCGTTGACGAGCGTTCCGTTGGTGGAGTCGAGGTCGCGCAGGATCCAGCTCCCGTCGCGGAACTGGAGCTCGGCGTGGTGGCGTGACACGCTGGGGTGTGAGACCACGACGTCGCACGCGTGGTGGCGCCCGACGAGCAGCTCGTGCGTCTCGCCGCCCCACTCGAGCCCGAGCACGAGCGGCTCATCGTCTTCCGCCTGCCCGCCGGGGAGGCGCAGCCTTTCGAGCACCGTCTGGATTGCGTGGCTGACCGTCGTGCGCCAGTCCCGCCGCTCACGCCGCAGGTTGAGGTCCCCGATCAGCCGCGGCGCATCGATCAGCCGCGCCCCGAGCACCTGATCGAGCCGCCGCGCGAACGTCTCATCGCTCAGCAGTCCGCCCGCATACGCCGCGTTCAGGCGGCGGGCCAGCTCCTGGCGTGAGGTCCCGGGCGCGAGCATCGGCTCGATTTTCCCTCGCTCTGCGCTCTGTGTCCATCGGCGGCCGCTCTACGCTCGATCGATCCTCGCGCTGGTGGCGCTGATCGTCCCGCTCGGGTCGGTGGCGCATGCTCTGGCCGCCGTGCCGTTGTGCGGGCTGCGCGCACAATGACGCGTGTAACGTTGGGGCTGCGGGCGAGCCTTAACGTCACGCGGTGCCACCGAGCGACCACGCGTGCAACGTTGGGGCTGCAGGCGAGCCTTAACGTCACACGAGACGGCCGGCGGTGGCACGAGGTAACGAAACGGTCGACCGCCGGCGGTGGCGAGGTACCGAACGGGTCGCGGCGGGCCGTTGCCGAGCCTGGGTAAACGCGAGGCCACCCCACACCGGCGACGCGGGGCCGGCGCACACCGACGACGCGTCGGGCCACCGCACCCAACGCCCGCACCCCACCCGACGTCTCGCGCACCCCACCCGACGCCTGGCGCACCCCGCCCGACGCCTGGCGCACCCCGCCCGACGCCTCGCGCACCCCGCCAACGCCCGCACGCCATCCACTCGATGCGCCTTTAACCGGTCGATCATCGAGCAACCGAACTCGGACGGCACGGAACGGAAACCCCGGATACGACCGTCCTGATGGGGAAATCGCCGCGATCCGCCGTGAAGCAGGATTAACCACTAAACGGTGGTACGCCGTCGTGGCACCCGCGGGGCCGAAGGCCAAGGGCCTGGGTATCTGGCGGGAAAAATAGGCCCGTTAGATACCCAGGCTCACAGAAAACGGCTGCGCGCCGGGGAGGACCGCGCCGGCTCGGCACGCCCCTCCAGCGCCCCCGCGTGCTGCCGCGGGCGCACACCGGCGACGCGCCAGGCCACCGCACCCGACGCCCCGCGGACGCCATCCAACGCCTCGCGCACCCCAGCAACGCCTCGCGCACGCCACGCACCCTCGATGCGCCTTTAACCGGTCGATCATCGAGCAACCGAACTCGGACGGCACGGAACGGGAAACCCCGGATACGACCGGATACGACCGTCCTAACGTGGTACCAGGATCCGAGAACCACCAAGGAGCTGACCACTGATGAGCAATGCAACGACAGTCGCCGCCTCGGGAACGTTCGAGCTCGGCGGCGATCTGACCGTCAACCGCCTCGGGTACGGGGCGATGCAGCTGACCGGCGAGGGCGTGTGGGGCGATCCGAAGGATCCGGATGAGGCGGTGCGCGTGCTGCGGCGGGCCGTCGAGGAGGGTGTGAACTTCATCGACACGGCCGACTCGTACGGGCCGTTCGTGGCGGAGGAGCTGATCCGCAAGGCGCTGCATCCGTATCCGGATGACCTCGTGATCGCGACCAAGGCCGGTCTGACCCGGTCGGGCCCAGGGGTGTGGAAGCCGGTCGGGCGCCCCGAGTACCTGCGCCAGCAGGCCGAGCTGAGCCTGCGGCACCTGGGACTCGAGCGGATCGACCTCTACCAGCTGCACCGCATCGATCCGAAGGTGCCCCTCGCCGAGTCGCTCGGTGAGCTGAAGGCCCTCCGGGACGAGGGGAAGATCCGCCACATCGGCCTCAGCGAGGTCACGGTCGAGGAGCTGACCGAGGCGCAGCAGACGGTCGAGATCGCCTCGGTACAGAACCTGTTCAACCTCACCAAGCGCGATGCGGAGCCGCTGCTCGAGCACGCCGAGGCCCACGGGATCGGGTTCATCCCCTGGTTCCCGCTGGCCACCGGCAACCTGGCCAAGCAGGGCGGCAGGCTGCAGGAGCTGGCCGACGAGCTCGACGCGACACCGTCGCAGCTCGCGCTCGCCTGGCTGCTCAGGCGCTCGCCCGTGATGCTGCCGATCCCCGGCACGTCGACCGTCTCGCATCTGGAGGAGAACCTGGGCGCGGCCGGGATCGAGCTGACCGACGAGCAGTTCAACGCGCTCGATCAGGCGGGGCGCTGAGCAGGCGGGCGCTGAGCAGGCGGGGCGCTGATCCGGCTACTGCGCGTTCAGATAGCGGACCACGGCCAGCACCCGGCGGTGATCGTCGGGTGAGACAGGCAGCTGGAGCGTCCCGAAGATGTTCTTGACGTGCTTCTCGACCGTGTGCTCGGTGACGAACAGCCGCTCGGCGATCGCAAGGTTCGAGCGGCCCTCGGCCATCAGCGCGAGCACCTCGCGCTCGCGCTCGGTCAGCTCCTCGAGCGGATTGTCGCCCTGGCGGCGCCGCCCGACGAGCTGGCCGACGACGGCCGGGTCGAGCACCGAGCCGCCGTGGCCGACGCGCTCGATGCTCGCCGACAGCTCGGCGAGGTCGGACACCCGCTCCTTGAGCAGGTAGCCGACGCCGTCGGTCCCGGCCGACAGCAGCTCGAGCGCGTACCGGGCGTTGACATGCTGGGAGAGGACGAGGATCCCGATCTGCGGCCAGCGGCTGCGGATCACGTGAGCCGCCCGGAGTCCCTCGTCGGTGTGAGTCGGCGGCATCCGGATGTCGATGACCGCGACGTCGGGCTGTACCCGCTCGACCAGCTCGAGCAGGGCTTCGCCGTCCTCGGCCAGCCCGACGACCTCGAAGCCGGCCTCCTCCAGCAGCCGCTTGAGCCCCTCGCGGAGGATCACGGCGTCGTCGGCCACGGCTATCCGCACGGGATCTCCGCCCGCAGCGTGGTCCCGCGCCCCGGCGGGCTCGACAACGTGAACCGCCCACCGAGCGCCTCGACCCGGTCGGCCAGTCCGCGCAGGCCCGAGCCGCCGCCCGTCGCGGCGCCGCCGATGCCGTCGTCGGCAACCTCGACCATCAGCGTCCCGCCGTCGACCCGCGCCGCGACGAACACCTCGCTGGCGTGGGAGTGCTTGGCGGCGTTGGTGAGCGCCTCGCTGGCGAAGAAGTACGCGGCCGACTCGACCTGCTCGGGCAGTCGCCCCGAGATCGCCAGGGACACCCGGCCGGGCAGCGCCGCCCGCCGGCAGAGCTCGTCGAGTGCCGCCGGCAGCCCCCGCTCGACGAGCAGCGGCGGGCGGATCCCGTGGGTGAGCTCGCGCAGCTCCTGAAGGACGACGGCCAGCGCCTCCCGGGTCTCCTGGACGATCGGCCGGGCGGCGGACGGGTCGCCGGGGAGCTTCGAGTCGAGCAGCCCGAGCGACATCGCGATTGACACGAGCCGCTGCTGGGTGCCGTCGTGGAGGTCACGCTCGATCCGCCGGCGCTCGGAGTCGGTCGCGCCGACGAGCCGCGCTCTGGAGGCCTGGAGCTCGACCAGCCGGGCGCGGAGCTCGGCGTGCAGGCGCTCGTTCTCGAGCGCCAACCCGGCCGCCGCGCACACGGATTGCACGAGCTCCGCGTTGTGCTCGAGCGCCGGGTCGTGGAGCAGCATGGCGATCGGCTGCCCGTCGCGCTCCACGAACGTCGAGCGCCGCGTGCCGCCGGGCTCCGGAAGCTCGACCGGCCTCCCGTCCGCGCCGACGTAGCGCGACTCGGCCGGGAACCAGAACGCGAGCTCGAGCGATCGGTCCCCGAGCGCGCGGGCCAGCGCCTGGCGCAGGTCGCCCGAGGCGCTCGGCGTGCCCAGCTCGACGACCAGCCCCGCCACCATCCCCCGGGCCAGTGTGCGCTGCAGAGAGACGAACAGCACGGCCACCGGGACGGTCGCGAATGCATAGAAGACGACCTCGATCGGGAGCGCGCCCAGCGGGTCGCCGACGAGGTCGTCGACGACGGTGAGGATCAGGCCGGCGAGCGTCACGCACCCGGTCCACAGCACCGGCGCCACCGCGCGGCGCTGGGGAGGGCTGGCGCGCATCCACCGCCGCACGAGCACGACGATCGTCACGAGTGTCCCGATCCCGCCGAGCACCCGCAGCAGCGTCAGCAGTCCGCGCGCCACGTGGTTGAGCGTGACGACGTGCAGGACGTTGTCGGGGCAGGCGGGGCAGCGGACGCCGGAGTGGTTGCCGATCAGCATCGCCAACAGCTGCAGTCCGAACACGATCCCGGACACGCTCCCGATCAGCACCCGGTCGAGCTTGTGCTCGAGCCGACCCGACGGGAACGACAGGAGCATGTAGAAGAACCCGATGATGAACACGTACTGGACGAGCGCGCCGATCGTGTAGAGCACCGGGCTGCCGGACTCGCTGAGCTGCCCGGCGAACCATGCGAACCCGGTCAGGACCATCACCGGCCCGAGCCGGTTCTCGGGCCGCACGCGCCAGGAGCCGAGACCGCTGGCGAGTAGGGAGGCCCCGACCACGAGGGTGAGGACAGCGCCCGGCTCCGTCGGCCGATCGAAATGCTGGTGCGCAGCCAGCCACACCGCCGCAGATCCCGCCGCGAGCCCCGCGCACGTCACCAGCCACAGCTTGAGCCTCATCGTGCGCGGATTCTCCCGCCGGTCCGCGCCGGGCGCCAGCCGGGCACCCGGAATCCCCAGGGTACGGCCAGCGGTACCTCGAGTGGGAGCGGTGCCCGGCCACGAGCGCTACCCCGGCCAGGAACGGAATCTCAGCCCGCCGGGTTCGACAGCGCGAACGAGGCCAGCTCGATCCGCGCGCCCTCCCGCACGAACACGATCACGAACACGACGTCGCCGCACGCGGGACAGCGCGCGACCGTGCCCGGCGCCCGTGAGTACACCCGGAGCTCGGCGACGAGCGAGTGCACGCCGCAGTGCACGCACACGCCGTCGGCGCCGGTCATCTCGCGGCCGAAGAGCTCCTCCAGGTCGCCCGCGATCGCGTTGCCGTCCAGGGCCTCCATCAGTGCCTCCTCACGTTCCGCTCGGCCCGAACCGCTCGGTCCTCACCCGGCCGGCCGGCGCCCCGCTCGCCACGAGCGCGCCTGCGACCGCCTCGACGAACGCGCTCGGGCCGCACACGTACGTGAGCGGCTCCGGGTCCGGTGGGAACGCGAGCTCGTCGAGCATCGCTCGGTCCACGCGGCCGCGGCGGCCGCTCCAGTCCAGCGGCCATTCCCGGGTCAGCGTGAGCTGGACGTCGACGCGCTCGTCCCGTGCATAGCCCTCGAGCTCGGAGCGGTAGATGACGTCGGACAGGGCCCGCGCCGAGTACACGAGCCGCACCTCGACGTCACTGCCGGCGGCGGCCCGGTGACGGAGCATCGAGCGCAGCGGCACGATCCCCGAGCCGCCGGCCACGAGCAGTACCGGACCCGGGAAGGCGTCCTCCCACGCGAAGTAGCCGCCGATCGGACCGCGTAGCTCGAGCTCGTCGCCGGCCCGCAGCTCCTCGGCCAGATACGGCGAGACCTCGCCGTCCTCGATGACCTCGATCGTCAACGCGAGGTGCTCGTCCTCGGGCGCCGAGGCGATCGAGTAGCTGCGCTGCGCCTGGTAGCCGTCCTCGGCGGTCAGCCGGACGTCGACGTGCTGCCCAGCGCGGTGGCCGGCCCAGTCGGCCGGATCGAGCAGCACGGTCGCGGCCCGGACGGTCTCGCGCACCACCTCGACGACGGTGGCGAGCTGCCAGCTCAGTCGCCCTGGTAGCGCTGCTCGAGCCACGGATCGCCGTGGTTGTGGTAGCCGTAGCCCTCCCAGAAGCCGGGCTCGTCGTCCGGACTCAGCGTCAGGCCGCGGACCCACTTGGCGCTCTTCCAGAAGTACAGGTGCGGGACGAGCAGCCGGGCCGGGCCGCCGTGCTCCGGCTCCAGCGGCGTGCCGGCGTACTCGTAGGCCACCCACGCCCGGCCGCCGGTCACGTCCTCGAGCGCGAGGTTGGTCGTATAGCCACCGTCGGAGTAGGCGGTGAGGTACGCGGCCTCGGTCGGCGCCTCGGCGAGCAGCGTGTCGAGCGAGACGCCCCTCCAGCCGCGTGTCGAGCTTCGTCCACTTGGTGACGCAGTGGATGTCGACGGTGACCGTGTCGGCGGGCAGCGCGCGGAACTCGTCCCACGACCACGAGCGCACGGCGTCGGTCTCGCCGTCGATCGTGAACGTCCACTCGGCGAGCGGTGTGTGGGGGGTGGGGCCGGCCGACAGCACCGGGAAGTCGCTCGTCACGTACTGCCCCGGTGGGACGCGCGAGGGGTCGGCGCTCTCACGGCGGCGGCCGCGGAATCCGCGGGAGATCGGGCTCATCGCCTCAACATACTGACCGCGTCCAGGCCCTTCGCGGAAGCGCTCAGCGCATCTCCGCGGACCCGGCGCCGGCCCCGACCCCTAGCGGCGACCCGCCACGAGGCTCGCCACCCGCGCCAGCGGATGCGTGCGTGAGCTCGCGCTGCCGGCCTCGAGGCGATCGGCGGTCCGGTACAGGCCGTACACGAGGCGCGCGCCGATCCAGCGCAGCGGCTCGGGCTCCCAGCGCCGGGTCGTGTGGCCCACCCACGGCAGCGCGGTCAGCTCCGAGCGCTCGCCGAGCACGAGGTCGCACAGGGTGCGGCCGACGAGGTTCGTTGTCGACACGCCGTCGCCGACGTAGCCGCCGGCGATGCCGAGTCCGGTGTCCGGGTCGAGCCGGATCGTCGGCGACCAGTCCCGTGGCACGCCGAGGACGCCGCACCACGCGTGCGCGACGCCGACCGTACGCGTGGCCGGGAAGAACTCGTGCAGGGCCCCGACGAGCTGGCGGATCGTTCCGCGGCTGGGTTATCCCGCGGTGGTCGGTACGCGAGCCGAACCGGTAGGGGACGCCGCGGCCGCCCATCGCAATCCGCCCGTCGGCGGTGCGCTGCGCGTACATGTAGGCGTGGGCGCCGTCACCGAGCAGCTCCTCGCCCGACCACCCGATCGTGTCCCACACGGCCGCCGGGAGCGGGTCGGTGGCGACGATCGCGGAGTTGAGCGGGAGCCACATCCGCCGCCTGCCCTTGAGGCTGGCCGTGAACCCCTCGAGGCAGCTCAGCACGTGCGGCGCGCGGACGGTCCCGCGCGCGCTGTGGGCGGCGCCGGGCACGATCTCGTGGACGGTCGTGCCCTCGTAGATCGGGACGCCGAGCCGCTCGACGGCGGCCGCCAGGCCCTGGACGAGCTTGGCGGGCTGGACGCGAGCGCCGTGGGGGGTCCACGTTCCCGCCGTCCCGCCGGCCACCCGCAACCGACCCGTCAGCTCGGGCTCCCCGAGCTCGACGAGGTCCTCGGACGTGAAGCCCCCACGCGCGGTCCTCGGCCGTCTCGGCGCGGATGCGGGCGAGCTGCGCCGGGTTGCGCGCCACGCGCAGGATCCCGTGCTTGACGATGTCGGCCTCGATCCCCTCGGCCCCGGTCACGGCGATGACCTCGTCGATCGTCGCCTGCATCGCGCGCTGAAGCGCGAGGACCGCGTCGCGGCCGTGGGTGCGTGCCAGCGTCGGGCGATCGGACGGGAATTGCGCCGAGAGCCACCCGCCGTTCCGGCCAGAGGCGCCGAAGCCGGCGAACTCGCGCTCGAGCACGACGATCCGCAGGTCGGGCCGGCGCCGCTTGAGGTAGTAGGCCGTCCACAGCCCGGTGAAGCCACCGCCCACGATGCACACGTCGGCGTCGCGGTCGCCGGGCAGCGGCGCGCGGCGCCCGGGCAGCGCGGTGTTCGCGTACCAGAACGACACGCCGCCGTTGTGGCGGACGGACACATCGGCGCGAGGGCTCATCGGCCCTGCATCAAAGCGAACGCGGGGTCAGCGCGCCTGCCGGTACACCGCGACCCAGTCGCCGGCGATCTCCCGCTGGGCGCGGCGAGCGACAGCCGGCCATCGCACACCATCGCGTGCAGCCGGTCCTCGATGCTGTCCTTGGGGTTCGGAGACGCGCCCGGCTCGGGCCACAGGTTGCGCGGATCGTTGGCGGCACCACCCAGCTCGAGGGAGACGAGGTGGTCGTACTCATAGTCGTGCAGCGGGCGGTGGTCGCCGTACGCGGCGAGGCTCGCCTCCTTCTCGGGCTCGGTGATCGACTCCGAGGGGCGGACCGATTCGGAGTAGCCCGAGCGGCAGATCGTCGAGCCGAGCGTGCGCTGGGTCACCGCAGGACTGACCGCGCCCGGGGTGCAGCGCGGGTCGGGCAGCGAGTCCAGCCCGTGCCCGCGGGCGTGACAGGAGCCGGGCGCGGGCTGGCGCTGCACGCGGTGCGAGCTCGCGTGGCTCACCGCCAGCCCGGAGGGCGACGTCCGCCCGCCGACCGCGGAGGCGCTCGATCGGCAGCGAGCTGTCCGCTGACCCGCCCGCAGACCGGCTCGAGCCCGAGCTCCCGGCCGCCAGGGCCACAGCCACCCGAGCGCCCCGCACGCGGCGCCGGAGATCACCAGGTGGATGCAGCCGTCGGCAGAGCAGGCGAGCGAGGTTAGTGTCGGCGCCGGACCCGTGCGGCGGCGAACCGCAGTGCGGGGATCGTGACATGGGTGATCGGGCCGATCGCGAAGGCGTACAGGACAGTGCCGATCCCCGACCGTGCCGCCGAGCAGGAAGCCGGTGACGAGCACGATCGCCTCGATGCGTCGTGCGCACGACGCGCATCGAGTGCCCGCGGCCCGCGATCCCGACGCTCAGCCCGTCACGCGGGCCCGGGCCGAGTCCGGCGCCGATGTAGAAGCCCGTGGCCACGCCATTGCCGCCCACGCCCGAACACGAGCAGCAGCGCCCGCAGCCACAGCGCTGATGCGGTGGGTGGAACACGGCCAGCATCACGTCCATCACCACGCCGACGACGATCGCGTTGGCGACCGTCCCCAGCCCCGGGCGCTGGCGCAGCGGGATCCACGCGATCAGCACGACGATGCTGACGAGGATCGCCCACGTGCCGATCGCCAGCCCGACTGTACGTGAGAGCCCCTGGTGCAGGACGTCCCATGGGTCGAGCCCGAGGCCCGCCAGCACCATCATCGCGGCCGTCACGCCGTACAGGACGAGGCCGGCGGCAAGCTGGGCCAGCCGGCGGGGACGGCGATCGGGGGGACCGGGGCGATCAGTTGCGGCATCGCTCCCCTAGCTTGGCAGGCGCGCGCCGGCGCCGGGCGCGTGCCGCCACCGCCGCTTGCCAGCGGCCCGCCGCGGCGTCATAGTTCGTCGCACACCGATGGTGTGTGGGGCCCTTTCTGCGTCAGGAGCGGCGTAGGGGCAGGTGCCAGGAGCCATGACAGCCGTGGAAAAACCTCAACGCAACGACTCAGAATTAGCAAACGGAACGTTTGAGTTCCGTGGTCCGTGGACGGAGTTCCCAGGGGAAGCCGGAGCGTCGCCGGACGACACGGCCGGCGCCGCGTCATAACGGCAAGCGAGCGAGGGAGGGCTCAGAGCTGGCGACGAGGTCCGCGGCAGGCGCGTACGGACAGCTGTCGGACCCGGAGCTCCTGTCGGCCTTCCACGCCAGCCGCGACCAGCAGATGCGCGCCGAGCTCGTGGCGCGGTTCCTCCCGCTGGCCCGCAGCCTCGCGCTGCGCTACCGGTACACGCACGAGCCGCTCGAGGACCTCGTGCAGGTCGCCTCGCTCGGCCTGCTCAAGGCGATCGACCGCTTCGAACCCGACCGCGGCAACCGCTTCACGAGCTTTGCGGCACCGACGATCCTGGGGGAGCTGAAGCGCCACTTCCGCGACAAGGGGTGGGCGGTCCACGTCCCGCGCGAGCTCCAGGAGCGCGCGCTGGCGCTCGGCCGCGCCACCGAGCGCCTGTCGCAGAACCTCGGCCGGCCGCCGACGATCCCCGAGCTCGCGACCACGCTCGAGTGGTCGATCGAGGCGGTGCTCGAGGCGCACGAGGTGGCTCGGAACTACGAGCCGGCGTCGCTCGACGCACCGGTCGCCGGGCGCGACGAGGAGGTCGCCGCGCTGATCGACGTGCTCGGGCGCATCGAGGACGGGTTCGAGCTCGCCGAGAGCCGTGACGCGGTCGCTCGGATCTGGTCGCAGCTGTCCGACGTCGAGCGCCAGGTGATCACGCTGAGCTATCTGCACGATCTCACCCAGCGCGAGATCGGCGACCGGATCGGCTACTCGCAGATGCAGGTCTCGCGCCTGCTGCGGCGCTCGGTCGAGCGGCTCGTGGCCGCCTCACGGTCCTGACCGAATCTCATCTCGCACCGGAGGCGAGCACGGCGCGCGAGATCGATCCGAACGCTCAGTCCAGCTGCCGCGCGAAGTGAAACGACACGATCGGCATCCGCTCGCGGATGTAGAACCGGTGCGCGTCCTGGCGGTGCAGCGCCGAATCGAGGTCGATCGCGGTGCAGCCGGCGGCGCGGGCCCGCTCGGCGAGCTCGGCGAGCAGCGCGCGGCCGACGCCGCGGCTGCGCTCCGAGGCGGACGCGACGAGATCGTCGACGTACAGCTTGCGCAGCGCGCACCGTGGTCGCCACCAGCCGCCAGCCGGCGACGCCGACGCAGCGGTCGCCGTCGTAGGCGGCCGTGAACCGCAGGCCCTGAGGGTACCCTTCGGCATAGACCTCGGCGAGCTGGGCCGCGGTGAGCGAGGTCCGCAGCTCCCGCAGCACCGGGAACACCTCGGACGCAAGGCGCGGATCGCCGGGCTCGACGTCGACGAACCGCAGCGCGCTCACGGCTTCGCCACCACCGCGTGCGCTGCGGCCCGAGCCCTCGCCCGGGCCGTCCCGCGGGCCCACTCGCTCGTCGTCAGGAACCCGAGCATCGCCACCACGAGCCCGGCCCCGGCCACCAGCCACCACGCCGGGTGGGTGGCCGCCGCGAACCCGGGGCCGAGCGCGCCGGCCACCCCGCCCCCGGCGACGGCGCCGGCGATCGCCACCCCGAGCGTCGAGCCGACCTGGCGGCTCGTCGAGGCGACGGCCGCGGCGACCCCGGCCTGATCGGGCGGCATCCCGGAGATCGCGGTGTTGGTGATCGGCGGGTTGACCAACCCTGAGCCGAGCCCGAACATCGACGTACGCGGCGAACAGGTCGCCGACCGAGGTCGACCGGCGCAGGCTGGTGAGCATCAGCGCGCTCACGCGACGACCGCGAGCCCGCCGAGGACGATCGGCAGCGCGCGACCCCCGCCGGGCCATCAGCCGGCCGGCGACGGGCGCGGAGACGAGCATCACCCCGGCCATCGGCAGCATGTACAGGCCGGCGTGCAGCGGCGAAAGGCCGCGCGACGTCCTGGAGGTAGAGCGTGTTGAGGAACAGGAAGCCGCCGATCGCGGCGAACACGGAGACGGCGATCGCGCTCGCGCCCGAGAACGGAGCGCTGCGGAAGAAGCGGACCTCGATCAGCGGCTCCGGCGCGGCGCAGCTCGTAGCGCGACGAGTCGCCGCGAATGCGGCCAGCGACACGGCGAACAGGCCGAGGATCTCGCCCGACAGCCAGCCTCGCGCCGCGGCCCTCGATGATCGCGTAGGTGAGCGTCGCCAGCGCCGACGATCACGAGCACCTGGCCGACCGGGTCGATCCGGCGCGCGCGGGGGGCGCGCGACTCGGGCACGTAGCGCGATGTCAGCGCGATCACGGCCAGCCCGATCGGGACGTTGACGAGGAACACCGAGCGCCAGCCGATCGCGTCGACCAGCGCGCCGCCCGACGATCGGGCCGAGCGCCATGCTGAGTCCGAACACCGCGCCCCACACGCCGATCGCCCGCGCCCGCTCGCGCGGGTCCTCGAACGCGTTGCGGATGATCGACATCGCGACCGGGTTGAGCATCGCGCCGCCGATCGCCTGGAGCACGCGGGCGGCGATCAGCGCGTCGAGGATCGGTGCGAGCGCGCACAGCAGCGAGCCGAGCGAGAACACGACGAGCCCGGTCTGGAACGTGCGCCGGCGGCCGACCCGGTCGGCTGTCGACCCGGCCAGCATCAGCAGGCTCGGCGAGCACGAGCGTGTACGCGTCGACCGTCCACTGCAGCCCCGACAGCGAGGCGTGCAGCGAGCGGTGGATCGAGGGCAGCGCGACGTTGACGATCGTCGAGTCGAGCCCGACGATGAACAGGCTCGAGCTGCAGATCCCCAGGATCAGCAGCCGCGCGCGCCGGTCGGCGTGCCTCCGGTGGCGGCCATGCGTCGATCGTTCGATCAGGGGCTCGCGGGGCTCCAGCCCTCGATCAGCAGCCGCGCGGCCTCGACGTCTGGGTGCAGCGGCCGGTCGCTCGAGCGCCGGGGTCCAGCACGCGCCGCGGCAGCGCGGAACAGCGGCCGGGTGCCGGCGCCGACCGGCTCCCAGTCGGCCAGCCGCAGCGCGCGCACGGCGACGACGAGCTCGGTCGCCACCACCACGCGCAGCGCCTGGAGCGTCTCGTGGGCGCGCCGGGCGGCGATCGGCGCCAGGCTCGAGTGCGACTCGACCCCGCGCGAGACCGACACCGTCTGCGCGGCGACCGGCGTGACGAGCGAGCGGACCTCGGCGGCGGCCGCATGGGCCGTGTACTCGAGCACGAGCGCGCCCGACTCACGGCCCGGGTCGCGCGAGCCAGGAACGGGGGCAGGCCGGTGAGGCTCGTGTCGAGCAGCGTGCTCACGCGCGCGGCGATCAGCGCCGCGGACTGGGCGAGCGCGGTGCGCAGGCCGTCGATCCGGTTGGCGAGCGGCGCGGCGTGCGGGTTGCCGTTGGGCAGCGCCACGTCCTCGCCGGCCACGATCAGGGCGTTCTCGCCGGCGAAGTTGAGCTCGTGCCCGACCGTCTCCTCGAGCGCCATCAGCGCGTCGTGCACGGCGCCGTCGACCTGGGGGAGGGCGCGGAACGGGTACGGGTCCTGGATGCTGAGCGGCGCCGCCCTCGCGGGCGCGGTTGCTCGAGGCCGTCGAGCAGCGCCCGCATCCGAGCCGCGACCGCCGACTGCCCGGGGCGGTGCAGCGGCGAGTGGATTCGCGCGTCGAGCGCGACGGGGTCGGCGCCGGCGGCCTCGAACGACAGCGCCGCCACGGCCAGCCAGGCGTCGAGCAGCTGGCGCGCGTCGACGACGAGCATCGCGGCGTGGCCGACGGTGACCGCGTTGCTCGACATGAACGCGAGCCCGTCGCGCGGGCCGAGCCGGCCGGGTGTCACGCCGGCCCCGGCGAGCGCTGCCGCGGCGTCGACGAGGTCGTCGCCGACGCCACATCTGACCCTCGCCGAGCAACGCGAGCCCGATGTCGGCGAGCGCGGTGAGGTCGCCGGTACCCGAGCGATCCGAGCTCGCGCGTGAACGGCGACAGGCCGGCGTTCAGCGCGCCGACGAGCGCGTCGAGCTGCTCGGAGGCGATCCCGGCCCCGCCGGCTCCGATCTGGTTGGCGCGGGTGACCATCGCCGCGCGCACGATCTCGACCGGCAGCGGCCGCGCCGGCGCCGCAGGCGTGGCTGCGCAGGAGGTCGAGCGAGTAGCGCTCGCGCTCCTCGGGCGACACACGGTAGGCCGCGCAGCGCGCCGACCCCGGTGCTGACGCCGTACAGGTCGCTCGCCGCGGCGCAGCAGCGCCTCGATCGCCTCGCCGGGCGTCGTCGTTGCGCGCCCGCGCAGCAGTCGAGCAGCTCGACCGGATCACCGCCGCGGGCGACCGCGCGCGACCGCGTCGGGGGTCAGGCTGGCGCCGTCGAGGGTACCGGACCGCTCCATCCGCGACGAAGCCGGCTCGGGCGGCGCTCCACAAGGAGCGCCGCCCGAGGCCGTGATCCCTAGATCAGGTGGTTGGCCTGCAGGAACGACTTGCGCGACCGTGGCCGCGGGCTGCTTGTCGATCGCGACCGCCTTGTTCATGGCCACGACGGCCGGCGTGGTCAGCAGCTTGTTGACCGAGTTGATGATGCTCATGAACTGGTCGCCGCCGAGCTGCTGCAGCTTCTTCGTGTTGATGACCAGCGCGATGTTCTGGAAGCCGAAGATGTTCTTCGGGTCCTTGAGCACCGTGTACTTGCCGCTCGCCAGCTGCGGGTCGGTGGTGAACACGTCGATCGCGTCGACCGAGCCGGAGTCGAGCGCCTGGTACTGGATGCCGAGCGCCAGCGACTTGAACGTGAAGTTCTTGACGCCGTAGACGCGACTTCATGCCGGCCGCGCCCTCCTGGCGGTTGAGGAACTCGGGCCGCGCGCCGAGCGTGAAGTGCGGCACCTTCTTCAGGTCGGCCGTCGTGACCAGCCCGTACTTCTGGGCGTAGGACTTCTTGACCGCGATCGCGTCGGTGTCGAAGAACGGGGTCATCTGGCTCATCGCCTGCCCGCGCTTGGCGTAGAACGCCTTCGCCAGCTGCGTACTCCTGCTGCCGGGCTGGAGACGGTCTTGTTGATCTTCGCGACCGTCGCCACCGACTCGCCCGGTGTACTCGGGGTACGCGTCGATCTGGCCGCTCGTCAGCGCCTTGTCGACGACCTCGGTGGCGCCGATGTTCTCCTTGTAGTTGATCGTGTAGCCCTTGGCCTCGAGCGCCTGCTTGTAGAGCTGGCCGAGGATGAACTCCTCGGTGAAGTCCTTGGTGCCGAGCGTCAGGCTCTTGCTCGAGCCCCCGCTGCTCGTCGTGCTGCTGGTGGTCGAGGCGGGCGTCGACGCTGTCGAGCTCGATGCCGCTCCGCCGCCGGAGCTCGAACTCGAGCTCGAGCTGGAGCTGCCGCAGGCGGCGACGAGCAGGGCCGCGAGCACGGCCAGCAGCGCCGCGGCCAGCATGCGCATCACGCCAGCGGGTCGGCGCCCGGGGGCACGCGTGGTGATGGGTCCGGTCATTCGGTGGTTTCCTCCTGTGTGTTTACTGAGGACCGCCGGCGGTCCCGGCGGTCTCGACGACAGCGTCGACACGACCGTTGCTTGCCGAGCGCTCTCAACGGCACCGGTGTCACTCCGTACTGGACGAGCGCGAGCAGTCCGTCGATCGCGAACGCCAGCACGGTGATCGTGAGCGAGCCCGCGATCACCCCGGCGGTGCCATAGGTGGGTTCGTTGACGATGATGTCGCCGAGGCCTCCACCTCCGGCGAACGTGGCCAGCGTTGCCGTGGCGACGACGTACACGGTCGCGGTGCGGATCCCGGCGAAGATCAACGGCAGCGCCATCGGCAGCTCGACGCGGGTCAGCACCTGCAGCGGGCGCATCCCCATCGCCTTGGCGGCCTGAACCGCATCGGGATCGACCCCGTTGACGGCCACGTAGGCGTTGGTGAGGATCACCGGGCCGGCCAGGATCACGAGCGCGACCATCGTGTTGAGGAATCCGATCCCGAGGATCCCGATCCCGATCGAGATCACGGCCAGGCTCGGCAGCGCCCGGCCGATGTTCGACACGTTGATGGCGAAGAACGATCCTCTGTGGAGGTGTCCCAGCCACACGCCGAGCGGCAATCGCGATCACGAGCGCCGACGCCCAGCGAGGCGAACGAGATCTCGAGATGCGCGAGCGTCTTGGAGCGGAACAGCCCCAGGTTGTTGAAGAAGAAGCTGAATGCGTCGACGAATGCGTGCATCAGGCGGGGGCGAGACGGCGTCGGGCTCCAAGGCGTGATCGCGCGCTCGACGCCGACGAGCATCAGGTCGATGACGATCGCCAGCGCGATCGCCAGGCCGCCGGCGGCGAGGAACTCGGTCTTGAAGCCGGACTGGATGGCATCGAAGATCGGCTGGCCCAGGCCGCCGGCCCCGATGTAGGCGGCCACCGTGGTCAGGCTGATCGTGGTCACGGTGGCGATCCGGACGCCGGCCATGATCGCCGGCACGGCGAGCGGCAGCTCGACCCGCCACAGGCTCTGGCGCGGTCGTCAGCCCCATCGCTCGCGCCGCCTCGATCGTCGGCCGCCGGCACCCCGCGCAGCCCGGTCAGCGTGTTGCGGAACAGGATCAGCAGGGTGTAGGAGACGAGCCCGATCTCGGCGGTGAACCGGTTGATCCCGGTGATCGGCACGAGCAGCTCGAACAGCGCCAGGCTGGGGATCGTGTACAGGAACGCGGAGAGCAGCGAGAACGGCGTCTCGAACCAGTTCTGCTTGTAGGCGAGGATCGCGGCGGCGAACGCGATCGCCATGCCGATCCCGATCGCGATCGCGGTCAGCTCGATGTGCTCGACCAGCCGCGGCTCGAACCGCGAGCTGAAGTTGTCGAAGAACCAGCTCGCGCAGAACTGGTGGTTCTCGACGATGCACTTCGACGCCGTCTGGAACGTCGGGATGACCGGACCCGAGGCCGAAACCAGCACCAGCGGGGATGTCACGAGGGGCTCACCTCGGCCGAGCGCGGGCGGCTGCTGCCGTCCCCGCCGGGTCCGATCAGTCCAGTGATCGAGTCGAGCCTGACGCTGCCGACGACGTCGTCGCCGTCGGTCACGGCGAGCGTCTCGGTCCCCTCGGCGAGCATCTTCGAGAGCGCGAAGTGGAGGCTCTCGGTCCTGGCGATCGTCGGGGCGCCGGAATCTGTCGGAGCGGGTCCGAGCTCGACCTCGGCGAGCGTCCGCACGCGCAGGCGCTTGAGTCCGCGGTCGGCGCCGACGAAGCTGGCCACGAACTCGTCGGCCGGGTTGCGCGAGGAGCTCGTCCGGCGTCGCGATCTGGACGAGGTGGCCGTCGCGCATGATCGCGACCTTGTCACCCATCTTCAGCGCCTCGTCGATGTCGTGCGTGACGAAGATGACGGTCTTGCGGACTTCGCGGTGCAGGCGCAGGAAGTCGTCCTGGAGGCGGTCGCGGGCGATCGGGTCGATCGCGCCGAACGGCTCGTCCATCAGCATGATCGGCGGGTCGGCCGCCATCGCGCGGGCGACGCCGATCCGCTGCTGCTGGCCGCCGGAGAACTCGCCCGGATAGCGCTTGAGGTCGCCGTCGGGGTCGAGCCCGACGAGCTCGAGCAGCTCGGCGGCACGCGCTGCGGATCCGGTCCTTGTTCCAGCCGAGCAGCCGGGGCACCGAGCCGATGTTGTTCTCGACCGTCATGTGCGGGAACAGGCCGATCTGCTGGAACACGTAGCCGATCCCCCGCCGCAGCTGCGTGAGCTCCAGCTGCCGGACGCTGCGGCCGTCGATCGTGATGTCGCCGTCGCTGATCGAGATCAGCCGGTTGACCATCTTCAGCGCGGTCGTCTTGCCGCAGCCGGACGGCCCGATCAGCACGCAGATGTCGCCGGGGGCGACCTCGAAGCTGAGGTCGTGCACCGCTGCCTGCTCGCGACCGGGATATCGCTTGACCACGCTGCGAAACGCGATCTCGGCCGGCGCGGCGGACTGTTGCCCCTCCCGCCGCGTCGTCGACGCGGGCTCAGCCAGTCGCGCCCATTTCGGTTATATATCAGATCCAGGAGCAGTTGTCGCCCACGTGCGTGCCGGAGACCCGATGGGGGATGTGAAGCCTAGCCGCGGCGGCGCGCGCAGCGTTAGGTTCTGCTTAAGCGCGCGGTCGCGGTCCGGCGATTTAGCTGCGGCTGACGTCCGTGCGGCCGCGACTAAGCTACGCAGGAGATGCCAGAGCCCCGCCAGCTGCAGCGGTCCTCGACGCGGGTCATGTCGACGGTGATGGTCGTGATCGGGATCGCGCTGCTCGTCCGCACCCTCGCCGCGGGAGGTGGGCCGCTGACCACCGGCGTGCTGCTCGGGCTCTTGTTCATCTTCGCCGGCCTGGGCCGCCTCTACCTGCAGACGCGCGCCCGCTGATGGACGACCTTCCCTGCAGTGTCTGATCCTCCGGTTGGCTACCGCGCGCTGTTCGCGATCGTCTACACGGCGTCGATCAGCTCCGTGTACTTCGCGCTCGGGGTGATCACCCACCGAGCCGGCGGCCTGACGCCGGTCGTGCTGCTGCTCGGGGGCGTGTTCTTCCAGCTCACTGCGATGACGTACGTCGAGGCGGCCTCGATGCACCCCGAGCGCGGCGGCTCGGCCGTGTTCGCCCGCTACGCGTTCAACGAGCTCGTCAGCTTCGTGTCGGGCTGGTCGATCGTGCTCGACTACACGATCCTGATCGCGGTCACCGCGCTGACCGTGCCCAGCTACCTGGCCGCGTTCTGGCACCCGATCGGGAACGACGTCGGCCAGATCCTCGTGGCGATGGTCGTGATCGCGTGGGTGGCGGTCGACAACCTCACCGGCGTGAGCGCGAGCCGGATGCGCCGCCGGGTGCTGATCACGGCCGCGGACCTCGGCCTGCAGGCGCTTGGTGATCGTGCTCGGCATCGCGCTCGTGTTCCACCCGAGCCACCTGTCGCAGTCGATCCACCTCGGCAGCTCGCCGACCCTCTCGGACCTCGCGTTCGCGCTGCCGATCGCCGTGATCGCGTTCACCGGGCTCGAGGCGGCCGCCGGGATGGCGGGCGAGGCGACGGTCAAGCCCCGGGAGGTCAAGTGGCTGATCTGGCCGGGGTCGGGGATCATCGTCGTCGTCTACGTTGGGAGTCGCGCTGATCGGCGTGGCCGCGCTGCCCGTCCACCACGGCCTCTCGGACCTCGGCCAGAAGCACGTGAGCGCGCCGCTGCTGGGGATCGTCGAGGCCTACAAGCCGGTATGGGTGGCCGACGTGCTCAAGTACGCCGTCGCGATCGGGGGCGCGCTGGGGCTCGCGGCGGCCGCCGGCTCGGCCATGCTCGGCGTCTCCCGGGTCGGCTACTCGCTGGCCACCAACCGCCAGATCCCGAGCGCCGTCGGGCGCCTGCACCCGCGGTTCGGGACGCCGTGGGTGGTGATCGTCGCGGCGGCGCTGGCCGCCGCCGCGCTCGTGCTGCCGACCGACCTCGAGTTGCTGATCGGGATCTACGCGTTCGGCGCGATGCTCGCGTTCACGATCGCCCATCTGTCGGTGATCGCCCTGCGCTACCGCGAGCGCGACCGCGAGCGCGGATTCACGATCCCGTTCTCGGTCGCGTTCCGGGGCGCCTCGGTCCCTGTGCCCGCGGTGATCGGAGCACTGCTGGCGGCGGCCGGCTGGATCGCCGTGGTCGTGTACCACTCGGGCGCCCGGTACGTCGGGACCGGGTGGCTGATCGCCGGGCTGGCGCTGTACGTGATCTACCGCAAGGTCGAGCAGAAGCCGCTGCTCAAGCGGGTGACGATCCCCGAGCGGGCGCTCCGCCACGAGGCGCTCGAGCCCGAGTTCGGCTCGATCCTCGTCCCGATCCTCGGCTCGCCGCTCGACGACGACATCGTCCAGACCGCCGGGCGCCTGGCCGGCGAGACGCACGACGACGTCGAGGAGGAGGGGGCGGTGATCGAGGCGATCTGGGTGATCGAGATGCCGCTCTCGCTCCCGCTCGACGCGCCGCTCCCCGACGCCCAGATCAAGCGCGCCCGCGCGGCCCTCGCGCGCGCGAAGCAGGTGGGAGAGGAGTACGAGGGCGTCGAGGTGGCGACGGCGATCGTCCGCGCGCGGGGCATCGGGCAGGCGATCGTCAACGAGGCCAAGCGCCGCGGGGTGGAGGCGATCGTGCTGGCAGCCGAGGAGCCCTCGCGCGTCCGCGGCGGGGCGATGTTCGGCGGCGTCAGCGGCCCGCTCGAGAACTACGTCGGCGAGGTCACCAAGTACGTGATCCGCAAGGCGCCGTGCCGGGTGATCCTCACGGCGCCGCCGGCCGGGTGGGAGAAGAAGTTCCAGCGGCCGCCGGAGGTCGATGGGAGTGCCCCTGCGCCTGCTGAGCCTGACGCGCCTTCCGCGGCTCCGGTGGACGGCCCCGCGCCGTCCGAGCAGGTCAGCTGATGGCCGAGCGCAAGCTCCCCGGCCTGCAGCGCGTGCTCGGCGTCAACGCGCTGTTCTCGACCGCGTACGGCAACGTCGGCTCCTCGATCTACTACGCGCTGGGCCTTGTCGCCTCGTTCGCGCTCGGCCTGACGCCGGTCGTGTTCATCCTCACCGGCGTGATCTTCTATCTCACCGCCGCCACGTACGCCGAGGCGACCGCGATGTACCCGGAGGCCGGCGGCTCGTCGTCGTTCGCCCGCCACGCGTTCAACGAGTTCTGGTCGTTCTTCGCCGCCTGGGGCCAGATGCTCAACTACGTCATCACGATCGCCATTTCGGCGTTCTTCGTGCCGCACTACCTCGGCGGGCTGTTCTGGCCGGCGCTCAAGACCTCGCCGGGCGACATCTTCTTCGGGATCGGCGTGGTCGCGCTGCTGAGCGCGATCAACGTCGTCGGGATCACCGAGGCGGCGAGGCTCAACATCCTCCTGGCGATCACCGACTTCTCGACCCAGCTCCTGCTCGTCGTCGTCGGTGGCGTGCTCGTCCTCTCGCCGCACACGCTGATCAGCAACGTCCACCTCGGCACGGTCCCGCACTGGAAGGACTTCCTGATCGCGATCCCGGTGGGGATGATCGCCTACACGGGGATCGAGACGATCTCGAACATGGCCGAGGAGGCCAAGGACGAATCGACGACCATCCCCAGGGCGATCAACCGCGTCGTGATCGCCGTGTTCGCGATCTACGCCGCGCTGCCGGCCGTGGCCCTCTCGGCGCTGCCCGTCACCTGCAACGCGGCGGGCAAGTGCCAGACGCTGCTCGGGCTCAACGAGAACAAGGGCGGGTTCGCCGGCGACCCCGTGCTCGGGATCGTCAAGCATCTGCACCTCGGGCCGCTCCAGCACGCGGGCGAGATCTACGTCGGCCTGCTCGCCGCGACGATCCTGTTCATCGCCACGAACGCGGGGATCATCGGCGTCTCCCGCCTGGTGTACTCGATGGGGCTGCACCGCCAGGTCCCGGACGGGCTGCGCCAGCTCCATCCGCAGGTTCCGCACGCCGTGGATCGGGATCCTCGGGTTCGGCGCGATCGCCTGCCTGACCCTGATCCCGGGCCAGGCCGTGTTCCTCGGGAACATGTACGCGTTCGGCGCGATGCTGTCGTTCACGATCGCTCACATCTCCGTGATCCGACTACGGATGATCGACGCCGGACCGCGCCCGGCCCTACCGCGGACCGGGGAGGATCCGGATCGCGCGGCCGCGAGCTGCCGCTGTTCGCCGTGCTCGGCGGGATCGGGACGTTCCTCGCCTTCGTCACCGTCACCGCCCTGCATGCGGCCGTGGCCGCGGCCGGCGTCGGCTGGCTGTGCGTCGGCGTGGTCCTGTACGTCGCCTACCGCAAGCGCCAGGACCTCGACCTCGTGAGCACGGTCAAGGTGCGCGTCGCCGCGCCGGCGGTCGACACCGAGGCCGAGTACCACTCGGTGCTCGTCGCATTTCGACGAGCGCGGCTTCGACCCCGAGGTGATGGCGACCGCTGCCCGCCTGGCCGCCCGCCGCCGGCGCGGGATCTACGTCCTGGCGACGATCAACGTCCCGGCCGACGAGCCCGATCGACGCCGCCCTGCCCGAGCAGGAGAACGTCGCCCAGTCGGTCGATCGAGGAGGCCAAGGTCGCCGCGGGGCGCCGGGTGTCGGGCCACTGGGAGAAGGTCCGGCCCGGCCAGACCGGGCGGCGGATCCTCGACCAGGCGCGCACGATCAAGGCCGACGCGATCGTGATGCCGATGGCGAACACCAGCAGCGGCTTCTCCCGGACGCTCGAGACCGTGCTGCGCGAGCGCCCGTGCCGGGTGATCATCGCCTCCGCCGCCGCGGCGAGAACCGCGACGCGGCGGCGCCGGGCCGCCGTCGCCTGGAGCGACGGTGCCGAGCGGCCGCGCTCGAGCAGTGCGCGTCGAGGTCGTGGCGGCCGTGGCGGTCGCCACCGGCTGCGTCGCTGCGCTGCAGTCGACCGCTCCGGCCGCCAGCCTCGACGCGATCTACCTGCTGGCCGTGCTCGAGGTGGCGATCCGCCGGGGCGAGCTCGCCGCGCTGGCGAGTGCGCTGCTCAGCGTGCTCACGCTCAACTACCTGTTCATCACGCCCCGCCACCAGCTGTCGATCGCCCACTCCGAGGACGTCGTCGATCTCGTCGTGTTCCTGATCGCCGCGGTCGTCGTCGGGCGGCTGGCCGCGCTGTCCCGCCAGCGCGAGGACGAGGCCGAGTCGCCGGGCGCGTGATCGCCGCTGCCCGCGAGCGCGAGGCGGCGCTGCTGGCCGAGGTCGCCTCGGCGATCCTCGCCGGCCAGGGCGTCACGGCCCAGCTCGAGAGCATCGGCGACCGGCTGGCGCGGGCGACCGGCGCACGGGCGGCGCGGGTCGCGCTCCAGTCGGCGCCGGCCGCCGGCCGGGCGAGCGCGCGTTCCCGCTGCGCGCGCGACCGGGCGGGCGTGGCTGTACGTGACGCGGGCGCGGTGTGGGAGCCCGAGGACGTCGAGCGGATCACCGAGCCGCTCGGGCGCCTGATCGACGTCGCCGTCGAGCGCGAGCGGCTCGCCGAGCGCGCAGCCGAGACCGAGGCCGCCCGCCGTGCCGAGGTCGACCCGGACCGCGATCCTCCACGCGATCTCGCACGACCTGCGCTCGCCGCTGACGGCGATCACGACGGCCGGCGCCGCGCTGCGGGCCGCCGAGGTCACCGAGCCAGGAGCGCTCTGAGCTGCTCGACGTGATCCAGCTCGAGGGCGCCCGCCTCGCCCGGCTCGTCGACGACCTGCTCGACCTCTCGAAGATCCAGGCCGGCGCCGCCTCGCCGCAGCTCGGACTGGTGCGACCTGCACGACGTCGTCGCCTCGGCGGTCGGCGCACATGCGCACCGAGCACCCGATCGAGTTCGCGCTGCCGCCCGACCTCCCGCTCGTGCGCGCCGACGCGGCGCAGCTCGAGCGCGTGTTCTGGAACCTGGTCGAGAACGCAGTCAAGTTCTCCCCTGCGCAGGCGCCGGTGCGGATCAGCGCCGGGACCGGGGGCGGACGGGTGACGGTCCGGGTCACCGACAGCGGGCGGGGGATCCCGGCCCAGCTGCGGGCGCGGGTGTTCGAGCCCTTCTTCCGGGGCCGCGGCGAGCCCGGCGCCGGCTCGGGGCTCGGGCTGGCGATCGCCCGCGGGTTCGTCGAGGCCAACGGCGGCCAGATCGTCCTCCAGGGCGGGCGCGACCGCGGGACCTCGTTCGCGGTCAGCTTTCCGCTCGTGCGCCAGCCGGAGGCGATCGGGATCCGAGCTGCGCAGCCGCACGCGCATGCTCGTCGTCGATGACGAGCCGCAGATCGTCCGCGGGCTGACGATCATCCTGCGCAGCGCCGGGTACGTGGTCGAGGCGGCCGAGACCCAGGCCCAGGCTCTCGCCGCGGTGTCCTCGCGCCCGCCGGACGCGCTCGTCCTCGACCTCGTGCTGCCAGACGGGTCGGGCGTCGAGATCTGCCGCGAGGTCCGGTCCTGGAGCCAGCTCCCGATCCTCGTCCTGTCGGCGGTGGGCGACGAGCGAGAGAAGGTGCGCGCGCTCGACGCCGGCGCCGACGACTACGTGACCAAGCCGTTCGGTACCGAGGAGCTGCTCGCCCGCCTGCGCGCCGTGCTCCGCCGCTCCGTGGGGGATGGCGGGTCGCCGCGGGTCGAGGTCGGCGAGCTCGTGATCGACCTCGCCGACCGCCGGGTCACCCGGTCCGGACGCGAGATCCACCTCACCCCGATCGAGTTCGACCTCCTCCGCGTGCTCGCCGGCCACCACGGCCGGCTCGTCACCCACCGCCAGCTGCTCCGGGAGGTGTGGGGCCCGGAGTACGGCTCGGAGACGCACTACCTGCGCGTGCACATCGCCCACATCCGGGCGAAGCTCGAGCTCGACGCGTCACGGCCGCAGTACCTGGTGACGGAGCCCGGCGTGGGGTACCGGCTCCGGGATCCCGCGACGGGTTAGCGCCCCCGGCCGCTCGCGCGCGCGCCTCGGGTGCCCCCTGCGCCCGCGCGCCTCGCGTGCCTCCCGCGCGCGCCCCCACGCCGCCCGCGCATTAACGATTTCTCTACGCCCGCGGGCCGATGTTTAGCGAAATCTTGAGGCGCCCGGACCTACCGTCGATCTGGGCTCATGGCTCGCATCGAAACCCACGGATTGCGCCGCACGGTCGGGCTCGGGGGACTGTTTGCGACGGCGTATGGAAACGTGGGCTCGTCGATCTACTACGCGCTCGGCCTGGTCGCGTTCTACGCCCTCGGCCTGACCCCGGTCGTGTTCATGCTGGCCGGCGGGCTGTTCGCCCTGACGGCCAAGACGTACGCCGAGGGCGCCGCGATGTTCCCCGAGGCGGGCGGCTCCTCGTCGTTCGCGCGGCACGCGTTCAACGAGTTCGTCTCGTTCTTCGCCGGCTGGGCGCTGTCGCTGGACTACATCCTCACGATCGCGATCTCGGCCTTCTTCGTGCCCCACTACCTGGGCGCGTTCTGGCCGGCGCTACCCACCCACCCGGCGACGTGATCGGCGGGATCACGGTGATCGCCGTGCTCGCCTGGCTGAACATCCGCGGGATCGGCGAGTCGGCCAAGCTCAACTTCTTCCTCGCCATCGCCGACCTGTTCACCCAGGTCGTGATCATCATCGTCGGCGCGTTCCTGGTGCTCAACCCCTCGCTGCTGATCAATCAGGTCCACCTCGGGACGGTGCCGAGCTACAGCCACCTGATCTTCGCGCTGTCGCTGGCGATGCTCGCCTACACGGGGATCGAGACCGTCTCGAACATGGCCGAGGAGGCGCGCGACCCCGGACGCGACGTGCCCAAGGCCGTCAACCTGATCCTGATCGCCGTGCTCGGCGTGTACGCCGGCATGACCGTGGTGGCGCTCTCGGCGCTGCCGGTCGTCGGCCACGGCACCCACGCGCACACGCTGCTCGGCCTGACCCCGGCGCAGGGCGGCTTCCAGAACGACCCGGTGCTGGGGATCATCGAGCATCTGGGGATGCCGGCCGCGATCACTCACATCCTCCGCTACTACGTGGGGATCCTGGCGGCGACGATCCTGTTCATCGCCACCAATGCCGGGCTGATCGGGATCTCCCGGCTGTCCTGGTCGCTGGCTGAGCACAAGCAGCTGCCCTCGATCTTCGCCCGGCTGCACCGCAAGCACCGGACGCCGTGGTTCACGATCGTCGTGTTCTCGGCGTTCGCGGCGATCCTGCTGATCCCGGGGCAGACCGACTTCCTCGGCAACCTCTACTCGTTCGGGGCGATGCTGTCGTTCACGACCGCCCACGCCGCGGTGTCCGCCTGCGCTTCAAGGAACCCGACCGCGAGCGCCCGTACCGAATGCCGGGGAATATCCGGATCCGCGGTCGCCAGCTGCCGGTGACCGCCGTGCTCGGCGGGATCGGCACGTTCGCAGCATGGATCTCGGTGATGGCGCTGCACGTCGACGCCCGCTACGTCGGCACGGGCTGGATGATCGTTGGGCTCAGCGGCTACGTCGTCTACCGCCGGCGCTCCGGGATGGACCTCACCAGCCATCACAAGATCGCCCACCGCGAGCGGCCGGAGTTCTTCATCGAGCTCGAGTACCGCTCGGCGATCGTCCCGATCTTCGGCACCGACGTCGACGCCTCGGCGCTGAGGGCGGCGGCCCGGCTCGTGGGGGAGGGGGCGCTCGTGGAGGCCCTGTACGTCCTGCGGGTGCCGAACCAGCTGTCGCTCGAGGCGGGGCTGGAAGAGGAGGAGCAGCTCGGGCTGAGCGTGCTCGAGAGCGCCCGGGTGACCGGCCGCAAATCGGGCCTCAAGGTCCAGACGCGCCTCGTGCGTACCCGCAGCCCGGGGATGGCGATCGTCGCCGAGGCCGAGCGCACCGGCGCCGAGATCATCTACCTCGGGACCGCCCACGCGCCGCTGTCCGAGCGCGCGATCGGGCCCACCGCGGCGTACCTGCTCCAGCACCGGCCATGCCGGGTCGTGATCGAGACGCCTCCCGCGCTCAACGGTCACCGACGCGTGAATGGGAACGGGTTGGCTTGATCGGCACTCCCGTTCAGCCCGCGAACCGGTACCCGAGGCCAGCAGCCCGCGCGCGAGCGCCGCGGTGAGGTCGGCCTCGGCCCAGCTCAAACGGGGTAGTGTCCGGGCGATGCCGCTGCCGACGCCCTCGCCCGAGAGCACCGCGCTCGTCACCGGCGCCTCGGCGGGGATCGGCACCGAGCTGGCCCGCGGCCTCGCCCGTCGCGGGCACGGCGTCACGCTCGTCGCGCGCCGCGCCGATCGCCTCACGCGGCTGGCCGCGGAGCTCACCCAGCAGCACGGCGTGCGCGCCGACGTGATCGCCGCCGACCTCAGCGACACGGACGCCCGAGCCCGGCTCGCGAACGAGCTCCTCGAGCAGGGCAGGCGGGTCGCGATCCTCGTCAACAACGCCGGGTTCGGCACCGCAGGGCGATTCGTCCGGCTCGATCCCGCGCGCGAACTCGAGCTCGTTCGGCTCAACTGCGAGGCGGTGCTGGACCTCTGCCACCGGTACGCGCCGGCGATGGTGCAGGACGGCCACGGCGGGATCCTCAACGTGGCCTCGACCGTCGCGTTCCAGCCGCTCCCCGGCCAGGCCACGTACGGCGCCTCGAAGGCGTTCGTGCTGGCGTTCACCGAAGCCCTGCACCAGGAGCTGGCGGTCAAGGGCGTGCACGTCACAGCGCTGTGCCCGGGCCCCGTGACCACCGAGTTCCCGGCGGTGGCCGGGCTCGGCCGGATCGAGGACGAGACGCCGGCGTTCCTGTGGAGCGACGCCGGCGACGTCGCCGAAGCCGCGATCCACGGGCTCGAGTCCGGACAGCGCGTCGTCGTCCCGGGCGCGCTCAACGCAGTCGGCGCGACGCTCGGCCGGCTCGCCCCGCGGCGGCTGCTGCTCAGCGCCGTCGACCGCTTCTATCCCGTCGGGCGCGAGTGAGGACGCGCCACACGGTCTCGAGCCAGGGGGTCGAGCTCGCGGTCAGCGAGTCGGGCGACCCGTCCCGCCCGACGATCGTGTTCGTCCACGGCTACCCGGACTCCCACGGCTGTGGGACGGGATCCGGGAGCGCCTCGAGGACCGCTTCCACACCGTCGCCTACGACGTGCGCGGCGCGGGCGCCTCGTCGAAGCCCCGCGGCCCGAAGGCGTACGACTTCGAGCGCCTCGCCGACGACCTCGCCGCGGTGCTCAGGGCCACGACGCCCGGTCACGCCGCGCACCTCGTCGGGCACGACTGGGGCGGGATCCAGGGCTGGGAGTTCGCCACCGACCCGCGCTTCGCCGGCCGGCTGGCGTCGTTCACGACGATCGCCGGCCCCTCGCTCGACCAGGTGATGGCGGGCAACCGCCGCGCGCTCGCACACGGCCGGCTGCTCGCCTGGCTCGGGCGGATGAGGCGCTCCTGGTACATCCTCCCGATGTGGCTGCCCGGCGGCCCGACGCTGATCTGGCGGGCCGTCCTCAGCCGTCCGAGGTGGGCGTCGTGGCTGCGGGCCGTCGAACGGGTTCCGGTCGGCGACGGCTATCCGGCGGACACGATCGTGGAGGACGGGCTGCACGGCGCGAACCTGTACCGCCGGAACATCCCGACGCGCGTGCTGCGGCCGCGCCGGCCGGCGAGCGCGCATGTCCCGGTCCAGCTCGTCATCCCCAGCGGCGACCGCTTCATCTCGCCGGACTACTACGACCAGGCCGAGCGGGCGCGCCCCCGGCCTGCTCCGGCGAACGGTGGCGGGGTCGCACTGGGCCCCGCATGCGCAGCCCGCGCTGCTCGCCCGGTGGATCGGCGAGTTCGTCGCCGACGTCGAGGCCGGGCACGCGCGGACCGACGCGACCCCGTGGCTCCGCGGCGGCGGCGTCGAGCAGATGCGACGGCCGGCTGGCGCTCGTCACCGGCGCCGGCAGCGGGATCGGTCGGGCCAGCCGCCCACGCGCTCGCCCGCCACGGCGCGCGGCTGCTGCTCGTCGACCGCGACGCCGACACCGTCCGGCGCGCCGCCGAGTCGATCGCGGGCGCGGCCTGGTTCACCTGCGACGTCAGCGACCCCGAGGCCATGGAGCGTCTCGCGGCACGACCGTGATCGGCCGAGCACGGCGTACCGCAGATCGTGCTCAACAACGCCGGGATCGGGATTGCCGGCCCGTTCATGGACACCGATTGGGACGACTGGCGGCGGATCATCGACATCAACCTGATGGGCGTCGTACACGGGTCGCGGCTGTTCGGCCGCGCGATGATCGACTCCGGCCTCGGCGGCCAGATCGTCAACACCGCCTCGGCGGCGGCGTTCCAGCCGACGATCGACCTGCCCGCGTACGCGACCTCGAAGGCCGCGGTGCTGATGCTGAGCGAGTGCCTGCGGGCCGAGCTCGCACGCGTCCGGGATCGGGGTCACCGCGGTATGCCCCGGGGTGATCGCGACCAACATCACCCGCGCGACCGAGTACGTCGGGAAGCTCGCGGCCGACCAGGAGCGGCTGCGCGAGCAGGTGACCGCGGATCTACGAGCGGCGCAACTTCACCCCCGAGCAGGTGGCGGCCGAGATCGTGCGAGGCGATCGGCGCTGACCGTCCGATCGCCGTCGTCACGCCGGAGGCAAAGGCGATGCGGTTGCTCTCCCGGTTCGCCCCCGCCCTGCTCCGGAGGCTGGCCCGGGTCGAGGCGCTGCCGGGCTGAGAAGGACTCCGCTGCGCCAGGGCGAAACGGGCCTCCATGCTTCTGAGACGCCGCCCACCAGGAATCGACTCCCAGCCCGGCACCGCCGACGAGGGCTTTCAGTATCTGAGCGTGAAGACGCTCGCGCAGCTTCGCTGGCTGCAGGCGAACAAGGTCGAGTTCGTCCTCGTCGGGCCTGTCGCCGACGCGATCCGCGGAGGTGGGGTGGCCCGCGGACCGCTGGCGATCGTGCCGGCGCCGTACTCGCGAAACTTCGCGCGCCTGGCCCGCGGGCTGTGGGCCGGCCACGCCCGGGTGCGCGTCGATGGCGAGACGGGCACGGTCCCGGTCAAGCTGACCGAGGAGAAGCTGATGCGCGGCGGGCGCTGGACGCTCCGCTGCGGCGTGCACGACATCGACATCGAGGGTCACCCCGCGCAGGCGCCCAGCTACCAGGAGCTCCTGTACGAGGCGGGCCGCTTCGACCCTGGCCCCGGATCTGACGATCGACGTCGCCTCCCCGGAGGACCTCGAGCATTACGCGCACGTGCGCCGCACCGGCACCGCGCCGGAGATCCGGATCACGCGCAACGCCACGGCTGAAGAGCCCGCATAGACACCCTTAGCCAGCGCTTGGGGGCCTCGGTTAACCTGAGCCGATGCCTCAGCGTGCACGGATTGCCCTGATCGGCGCGGCCTCGCTGGTCGTCCTGCTGCTGGTCACGTGGTATGCGGCCTTTCACGTCGGGTTCGTCGAAAGCCTCGACCGCTCGATCCTGCGGGGCTTCGGCGGGATCGGCGAGCACCCGCGGGTGAGCTCGATCGCCGGGCGGATCGCCCGCCTGTGCGACCCCAATCCGTACGTGTACTTCTGCGCGATCCCGGTGATCGTCGCCCTCGCCCGGCGCAGGGTGTGGGTGGCGGTGGCGATCGGGGCGATCCTGCTCGGCGCCAACGTGACCACGCAGCTGCTCAAGCCGCTGCTCGCCGAGCCGCGCTCGTCCGCCGGGCTCCCGTCGTTCACGAGCGGGCCAGCGTCGGCGTCGTGGCCGAGCGGCCATGCGACGGCGGCGATGTCGCTCGCGCTGTGCGCGGTGCTCGCCGCCTCGGCGCGCTACCGCCCGGTCGTGGCCGCGCTCGGGGCCGCGTTCGCGGTGGCGGTGAGCTACTCGTTCCTGTCGCTCGAGTGGCACTACCCGACCGACGTCCTCGGCGGGTTCCTCGTCGCCGGGATCTGGACGCTCGTGGCCGCGGCGGCGGTCTACACGGTCGAGGCGAAGCGGGTGCCTCGTGCGAGAGCCGCACCCGCCGGCGCGGTCGGCGGGACTCCCGGGGCGGCGGGCGGAGCCGCCGGCGCCACGTCGACCGTGGCCCCGCGACAGCCGCTGCGAGAGGCCCTCGGGCCGCCCTCGGCGGCGCTGATCGGCGCGCTCGCGCTCGCGCTGCTCGTCGTCATCGCCCGTCCGCACGCGGTCGTCTCCTACGCGCACCTGCACAAGGCGTTCGTGATCGGGGCGATCGCGATCGGCGCGCTCGGGCTGGCGCTCGCCACGGGCGTGATGCTCGCGCTCCGGCCGGGCCGGCGCTCAGACGGCAGGTCACCTTCCGCAGGCGAGGGCTAGTGGGCTAGGAGCGGTAGCGCCCGGGCTCCCACAGCGGCTCCTCGCCTCCGTTGGCCCCCCGGCTGAGGATGAACAGCAGGTCCGACAGCCGGTTGAGATAGCGCACGACCTCGGCGCTGATCTCCTCGCCGCAGGCGATCGCGCGCCGCTCGGCACGCCGGCACACGGTCCGGCACACGTGGAGGCGAGCCGCCGCGCGAGTGCCGCCGGGGAGCACGAACGACTTCAGCGGCCGCAGCGTGGCGTTGACCTCGTCGCAGCGCTCCTCGAGCCACGCGGTCTGCTCGGGGAGCACGCGCAGCCGCTCGCGGTCGGGGTCCTCGGGCGCGGAGATGTCGGCGCCGACGTCGAACAGATCGTTCTGGATCCGCCGCAGCCAGTCGGCGTACTCGCCGGGCAGCTCGCCCTCTGTGAGGGTCAGCCCGATCTGGGCGTTGAGCTCGTCGATCGTGCCGTAGGCCTCGATCCGGCCGTGCGTCTTGGCGACCCGGCTCATGTCGCCGAGGTGGGTCTCACCGCCGTCGCCGAGCCGGGTGTAGATCCGGGTGAGGTTGACCGTCATCGCGTTCCCGAGTCTACGCGCGGTACGATCCTCCGGTTCAAGGTCGGTGGACGATGGGAAGCCGGTGTGACTCCGGCGCGGACCCGCCACTGTGATCGGGGACGCCAGCCGCACGGACGCCACTGGCGAGCGCGGAGCTCGCTGGGAAGGCGCGGCTGGTAGGCCCGCAAGCCAGGAGACCAGCCTCCGACCGCCAAGCCGATACGCCCTCGTGGAAAGGGGTGGCCCTCATGCATCGAATCCTCACCAGGCCCGCGACGTGGGTGCTGGCCTCACTGGCCTCGCTCGCAGTGCTGATCCCGGCGGTCGCGGCCGCCAAGCCGCACGTCGTCACCGTCCGCGTCGAAGGCGCGAGCGCGACGCTGCTGCCCCAGACGCAGGTCTCGACCACGACCGCCAAGACACTGGGTGGACACCCGTGCGGCGGCTCGACGGCGGCCGCGGCGCTCGACAACGCCACCGGCGGGCAGTGGAGCGGCAAGTGGTTCTCGTCGTTCGACGACTTCCAGGTGTTCACGATCCTTGGCGAGACCCCAGCGGGTGCCAACGACTACTGGACGCTGTGGATCGACGGTCGCAGCTCCTCGACGGGCGCCTGTGCCACGACGCTGCACGCCGGCGACCACGAGCTGTGGTTCGACTGCCTGGGCGACTCCCAGGGCAATTGCTCGAACGACCCACTCGCCGTCCGCGCGCCGTCCGCGGTGCGCCGCGGTCACCGCGTCACCGTCCGGGTCACCCAGCTCGATGCGGGCGGTCACGGGACGCCGGTGTCCGGAGCGGTGCTGAGTGGCGGCGGAGTCGTCAAGGTCACCGGCGACGGCGGCACCGCCACGTTCCGGGCCCCGAAGTCCGGGCTGCTCGAGCTCCAGGCCACGAAGTCCGGCGCCACCCCGTCGGACCTCACCGGCCTGTGCGTGTACCCGCGGCGCCGCGCCCAGTGCACGGCGATCCGCCGGCAGGGGTCATGAGGCTCCTGTCGTTGACCTCGCTCGCGGCCGCGGCGGTGCTCACCGCCGCGGCCGGCGCGTCGACCGCCGCCCCCGTGCGCACGGCGCTGTCGGACACCGGGCCCACGAAGCCCCAGATCGTGGTGATGATCGTCGGCCGCGACGGAACCATCCGGCGCCCGCGCGCTCGCAAGCTCCGCGCCGGGACGGTCCGGATCGGCCACCGCCGCTGCCGGGTCCCCGCCGGCACGCCACTCGCCGCGCTCCTGCACACGCATCTCAAGCTGCGGGTCACCGACAGCGCGGGTTGCGATCCGGCGTCGATGTTCGTCACCAAGGTCGGCCGCGACGCGAACCGCGGCGCCGCCGGCTGGGAATACAAGATCGATCGCGCCGACCCGTCGTTCGGCGCCGCTGACCCGGCCGGCCGCCTGCACGGCGGCCATGCGCTGCTGTGGTACTGGTGCGACCGGGCGGGGGCCTGCGAGCGCACGCTCACGGTGGCCCGGACCGTGTTCACCCCCGGCGGCGTGACGTTCTCGATCGTCGGCTACGACGACACCGGCCACGGGGTCCCCGTCGCTGGCGCGACCGTGCACTACGGGTCGCTCGCCGGAGTCACTGGCCCCGACGGCACCGTCGAGGTTCGCCCAGCAGATGGGCGTCCACACGGTGTATGCGACCAAGGCCGGCCTTGTGCGGTCGTTCCCGGCCAGCGTGGGCGTGGTGGCGTGACCCGCGGACGCTCAGTCGCCCGCACCACGGCCGCCGCGCTCGCCGCGTGCGGCCTGCTCGGCTTCGCCGGGTGCGGCCTGGGCGCCGGCAAGGGCACCTCGGACGTCAGCCTCACCGTCACCCGCGGGTTTGGGAGCGGCCAGGTCGCCAACGTCGTCAAGTCGAAGCTGCCGGGATCCGAGACCGTGATGCGGATGCTGGAGCGCTCGTTCCAGGTCACGACCCGTTACGGCGGCGGGTTCGTCGAGTCGATCAACGGGCTGTCCGGGGACACCGCGCGGCGCGACTGGTTCTACTACGTCAACGGGATCGAGGCCCCGATCGGCGCGGCCACCACCGCCGTGCACCACGGCGACCGCGTGTGGTGGGATCTGCACGACTGGACCGAGACGAACTCGATCCCCGCCGTCGTCGGCTCGTTTCCCGAGCCGTTCGTGCACGGCAGCAGCGGGCGGCGCTACCCGACCGTGCTCGAGTGCGCCGCCGACGTATCTGCCGCCTGCACCCAGGTCTCCAAGGAGCTGAGCGCCGTCGGCGTTCCGGTGGCGAGCCAGCTGCTCGGCACCGGCTCGGGCACCGACTCGATCTCGGTGCTCGTCGGCACCTGGTCAGACCTCCAGGGCTCGGTAGCGGCCGCGCTCGTCGGCAAGGGTCCCGCCTCGAGCGGCGTCTACGCCCGCTTCGCTCCGACCGGGCTGCAGCTGCTCGACCCGCACGGCACCGTCGTCCAGACGCTCGGCCCTGACTCCGGCCTGATCGCCGCCACCGGCAGCGGCTCGGCGTCGGTCCCGACCTGGATGATCACCGGCACCGACGCGGCCGGCGTCCGCTCGGCGGCCGCCGCACTGACGCCGGGGCACCTGCGCGACCACTTCGCGCTCGCCGTCCACGGATCCAGCGACCTGCCGGTGCCTCGGCGGGCGGGGACGTGATCTACCGGCGCCGCGCCACCCCGCTGCACGCGGCCGGCGCGGGCGCCGGGCTGGCCTACTGCGTCGCGCTCGGGCTGGCCGCGCTCGTCCTCTCGGCGCCGCTCGCGCTCGGGGCGGTCGTGGCGGCGATCGTCGGCGCCGCGCTGCTGGCCGGGACCGGGCGCGAGCTGGGCCGGGCCGCGCTGTTCGCCGTCCCGCTGGCGGTCACGATCGCCGTCATCAACGCGCTTGTCACCCGCGACGGGCTGACCGTGATCGTCCGGCTCGGGAATCTGCCGATCCTCGGCCACACCGACGTGACGCTCGAGGCGCTCGCATACGGCGGAGTGCTCGGCCTGCGGGCGATGGCGCTCGTGCTGTGCGCGGCGCTCTACACCGCCGCTGTCGACCCCGACGAGGTGCTGCGCCTGATGCGCCGCGTGTCATTCCGCTCGGCGCTCACAGCGACGCTGGCCACGCGGCTCGTGCCGGTGCTGTCCGGGACGCGCGCCGGCTCGCCGACGCCCAGCGCTGCCGGCCGGGGCGCCCCGCCGACCCGGGTCCAGCTGCTGCGCGCCACCACCTCGGGGGTGCTCGACCGTGCGCTCGACGTCGCCGCCGCGCTCGAGGTGCGCGGCTACGGAGCCGCCCGCCGCCCGGCCCGGACAGCCCGGCGGCCGCGCTCGCGCCACGACCTGTCCTTCGGCCTCGCCGCGGCGGCGATCGCGATCGCCGCCGTTGCCGCCCGCGCGGCCGGCGCGATCCCGTTCTCGGCCTACCCGTCGCTGCACTCGCCGCTCCCGGCCTCCGAGCTCGCGGTAGCCGTGCTCGTGCTGGTCGCCGCGTGGCTCCCATTCGCCGACCGCCGTGGAGTCAGGCGATGAGTGTCCTCACCCTGCGCGACGTCACCTACACCTACCCAGACGCGGCCCGGCCCGCCCTGCGGCAGGTCAACATCGAGGTCGCTCCGGGCGAGCTCGTCGTGCTGGCCGGCGCCTCCGGCTCGGGCAAGTCGACCCTGCTGCGCGCGGCCAACGGGCTCGTGCCCCATTTCCACGGCGGGACGTTCGCCGGATCGGCGATCACGGCCGGCCTCGACACCCGCAGCGCACGCCCGGGCGATCTGGCGGGGGCGGTCGGGTCGCTGTTCCAGGACCCCGAGACCCAGGTGGTGATGGGCACGGTCCGCTCCGAGCTGTCGTTCGGGCTCGAGAACCGCGGGCTCGAGCCGGCTGCGATCGCGCGCGGGGTGGAGGAGGCGGCGCTCGCTCTCGGGATCGCCCACCTGCTCGACCGCTCGACCGCCGAGCTGTCCGGCGGCGAGCTCCAGCGCGTCGCGCTCGGCGCCGCGCTGGCCGGCCGCCCGTCGCTGCTCCTGCTCGACGAGCCGACTTCGCAGCTCGATCCGGTCGCCGGCGACGAGTTGATCGCCTCGCTGCGCCGGCTCAACGAGGACGCCGACGTCGCGATCCTCCTCGCCGAGCACCGGCTCGAGCGCTGCCTCGGCCTGGCCGACCGGGTGATCGCGATGATCGACGGCGCCGTGGCGTGCGACGCGTCGCCGCGCGGGTTCCTCGAGTGGGCGGCGCTGGCCGCGCCCGAGCTGTGCACGCCCGGCGCTCGGCTCCTGATCGGCGCCGGGCTGGCGCCGCGCCCGACGGTCAAGGGCGCCCGGGTCGCGCTCCGGGACGCCGGGTTGGAGCCGAAGGACGCCAGACCGCGCACTCCGGCGCGGACGCGAGCCCCGCGCCGCCCGCGGGCGGGGCGAACTCCAGGCCGTGACCCGGCTTTGAAATTCGTCAACGTCTGGCACGAGCTCCGCGACGGCCCGGCGATCCTCCGCGCAGTCGACCTCACGGTGGCCCCCGGCGAACGCGTCGCGCTGATGGGCCGTAACGGAGCCGGCAAGTCGACGCTCCTGCGCCACGCGGCCGGGCTCAGCTCGCCGACCCGCGGGCGCGTGGAGTCCTCGGGCCGGGTGGCGCTGCTGCTCCAGAACCCGAACGACTATCTCGTCCATGACACCGTCGCGGCGGAGGCCCCGCCCGCCGCGCTGCGGGCCGCCGGCCTCGACCCCGACCGGCTGTCCGACCGCCACCCGCGCGAGCTGTCCGGCGGCGAGCGCCAGCAGCTGGCGCTCGCGATCGTGCTCGGCGACGATCCGAGCGAGCCCGCCGTCGTGTGCCTCGACGAGCCGACCCGCGGGATGGACCGCGGTCGCAAGGACGAGCTCGCGGCGCTCCTGCGCGGACTGCCCTCCGCCGTCGTCGTCGCCACCCACGATCCCGAGTTCGCGGCCGCGTTCGCCGAACGGGTGGTGCTGCTCGCCGACGGTGCCCCGATCGCCGACGGATCGGTGGCCGACGTGCTCGCGGGCGGCACGTACTTCGCCACCGAGATCGCGCGGATCCTCGGCGGCGCGGGCGGCGCGCTGACCCCCGCCCAGGGGCTCGAGCTGCTCGGCGCCGTCCGCCCGCGCACGCGGGAGACTGTCGCATGACGTGGCAGGCGGCCGCATTCGCGCTCCTCGGGGTGGCGCTGATCGCCGGCTTCGCCTGGTACGAGCGGGCCCGGCCGGACGCCCGGATCGTCGCGCTGGTGGCGACGCTGGCCGCGTTCGCCGCCCTCGGGCGGATCGCGTTCGCGGCCGTCCCGAACGTCAAGCCGACGACCGACATCGTGCTCGTGTCGGGCTACGCGCTCGGGGGCGCGCCCGGCTTTGCGGTCGGCGCGATCGCCGGCCTGACCTCGAACTTCTTCTTCGGCCAGGGCCCGTGGACCCCGTGGCAGATGGCCGCCTGGGGAGCGACCGGGATCCTCGGCGCCGGGCTGGCCCAGGTGACGGGACGGCGGATCGGCCGCTGGCCGCTGGCGCTCGCCTGCGCCGTCGTCGGGTACGGGTTCACGGTCACCCAGGATGTGGGGGACTGGGTGACCTACAGCGACCACAGCCTCGCCCAGCTCGGGGTGTACGTCGGCAAGGGGACGGGCTTCGACATCGTCCACGCGGCCGGCTGCCTGGTGTTCGCGCTCGCCTTCGGCCCGGCGCTGATCCATGCGCTTCAGCGGTTCGCCCGCCGCCTCCAGGTCACGTGGCTGGCGCCCAGCCCCGCCGTCCCCGCGGCGGTGCTGATCGCGCTCGCCGGCACGATCGGGACGCTGGCCCTCGTCCGGACGCCGTCGAGCGCCCAGGCCGGGGGGACCCCGGCCACGTACCTGTTCGCGGCCCAGCACAGCGACGGCGGGTTCGGCTCCTCGCCCGGCGCCGCGTCCTCGACGCTGTACTCGGGCTGGGCGGCGCTCGGACTCGCGTCCGCCGGTCACAACCCCCGCGACGTATCGCGCGGCGGGAACACCGCGCTCGGGTACATCCGGTCCGCCGGCGGTCTCGGCGACGTCGGCTCCCTCGAGCGGACGATCCTCGTCGTGCGGGCGGCCGGCGTGTCGGCCCGCAGCTTCGGCGGCCAGGACCTCCTCGCCCGCCTCGAGCGCTCGGTTCGCCGGGACGGGTCGGTCGCCGAGCAGGTCAACCTCACCGCGTTCGCGGTGCTCGCGCTCCGGGCCGCCGGCGTGGCCCCGTCCCGGACCACAATCGGCTGGCTGGCCCGCCAGCAGGACAGCGACGGCGGCTTCAACTTCGCCACCCGGGGCGGCGCCAGCGACGTCGACGACACCGGCGCCGCGCTCCAGGCGCTGGCCGGGGCCGGGGGATCCGCACCCGCCGCCCGCCGCCGTGCCGTCGCCTACCTGCGCGCCCAGCAGGACCGCGACGGCGGGTTCGCGGCCGAGACCGGGGCCGGCTCCAACGCCCAGTCGACCGCCTGGGCGATCCAGGGCCTGATCGCCGACGGGGTCGATCCAAGCTCGCTGCACCGCCGCGGGGCGCCCTCGCCGGTCCACTACCTGCGCTCGCTGATCGTCGCCGACGGCCACGTCCGCTACTCCCGCGCCTCAGCGACCAGACCCCGGTGTGGGTGACCGCGCAGGCGCTGATGGCGCTGGCCGGCAAGCCGCTGCCGCTCGCACCGGTCCGCCGGGCCCACCACTCCCGCCACGCCGCGGCGTCCGCGGCGACGACGCACGCCACCGCGACAGGCCATGCCCGCGCGGCCACCGCCGGCCACGCAGGCGCCAAGCCCACCTCCGCGCACGCCGCCGCCAAGCGCCACGGGCGCGCCTCGGCGCCGCCCTCGGGAGGCGACCAATCCGCCCTGGCGGCGGGCGCCGGCCTGCTGGCTGCGCTTGCGCTGGCCCCGGTGGGACTCGGATAGTCGCCTCGGGCCCGCCTCGGGTTCGGGCAACTTCTCAACGGCGAATCGATAGCCTCCCGCGCCCCATGCAGATCGGAGTCCCCAAGGAGACGGTCGACGGCGAGCGCCGGGTCGCGCTCGTGCCCGAGGTCGTCCGCAAGCTGGTCGGCAAGGACCACGAGGTGCTCGTCGAGCGCGGCGCCGGAGCCGGCGCGCTGATCCCGGACGAGCAGTTCGAGGAGGCCGGCGCCAAGCTGGTCGACGACGCGCTGCCGCGTACGACGCCGACGTGGTCGTCAAGGTCGCCGCCCCGACGCCCGAGGAGGCCGGCCGGCTGAAGTCCGACGGCGTCCTGATCGGCTTCCTGCAGCCGCTCACCAACGGCGACGGGATCCGGGCGATCGCCGGCACCGGCGTGACGAGCTTCGCGCTCGAGGCGGTGCCGCGGATCAGCCGCGCGCAGTCGATGGACGCGCTCTCCAGCCAGGCCAACATCGCCGGCTACAAGGGCGTGCTGATCGCCGCGACCGAGATCGGGCGCTACTTCCCGATGCTGATGACCGCGGCCGGCACGATCCGCCCGGCCACCGTGCTCGTGCTCGGCGCCGGTGTCGCGGGGCTGCAGGCGATCGCCACCGCCCGGCGGCTCGGCGCCGTCGTTCAGGGCTTCGACGTCCGCGCGGCGGTCAAGGAGCAGGTCGAGTCGCTCGGCGCGAAGTTCCTCGAGTTCGACCTCGGCGGCGACCTCGAGGGCGCCGGCGGCTACGCCAAGGAGCTGACGGCCGAGCAGCAGGCCCGCCAGCAGGAGCTGATGGCCGAGGCGATCGGCAAGGTCGACGTCGTGATCACGACCGCGGCCGTGCCCGGCCGCCGCGCGCCGATCCTCGTCACCGAGGCAGGCGGTCAAGCTGATGAAGCCGGGCTCGGTGATCATCGACCTCGCCGCCGAGACCGGCGGCAACTGCGAGCTGACCGAGCCGGGCGAGACCGTGATCGCGCCACGACGTCAAGATCATCGGCGCCGCTCAACGTGCCGAGCACGATGGCCGAGCACGCGTCGCAGCTGTACGCCCGCAACATCGAGGCGCTGCTGGGGCTGATGATCTCCGAGGAGGGCGAGCTCGAGCCTCGACTTCGACGACGAGGTCATCGCCGGGGCGTGCATCACCCGGGACGGCGAGATCGTCCACGAGGGCGCCAAGGCGGCCGCCGGCGCCGCGACCGCAGTAGTCCGGGGAGGACACGCTTGAGCACCGTCACCGAGATCGCGATCCTCGTGCTTGCCGGATTCGTCGGCTTCGCGGTGATCTCGAAGGTCCCGAACACGCTGCACACGCCGCTGATGTCCGGCACGAACGCGATCCACGGGATCGTGCTGCTCGGCGGCCTGCTGCTGATGTCGCGAGTCGAGCGGCGTGCTCGAGAAGGTCCTGCTCGTGATCGCGGTCGCGTTCGGCACGATCAACGTGATCGGCGGGTTCTTCGTCACCGACCGGATGCTCGGGATGTTCAAGCGCAAGGATCCGCCGACCCAGACGAGCGAGGATCGGAGGCGCGAGCGGAGTGATCGTGATCGCCGCCGTCTTCCTGCAGAGCGGGAACTTCATCGACGTCGCTCTACATCGTCGCGTTCGCGCTGTTCATCTACGGGATGAGCGGGCTGACCGGCCCGCGCACGGCGGTGCGCGGCAACAAGATCGCCGGCGCCGGGATGGCGATCGCGGTCGATCGCCACGCTGCTCACCAAGCACGCGCTGCACGGCTCGAGCACGCCGTGGCTGATCGTGCTCGGGCTCGTGATCGGGGTCGGCGATCGGGATCCCGGCTGCGCTGCAGCGTGCAGATGACCGCGATGCCGCAGATGGTCGCGCTGTTCAACGGCGTCGGCGGCGGCGCGGTGGCGCTGATCGCCTGGATCGAGTACCGCCACCACTTCGCCAGCGGCGGCTCGGACTGGGCGCTGAAGGCCGAGATCCCGACGCTGTTCGCCGCGATCGTCGGCTCGATCTCGTTCTGGGGCTCGAACATCGCGTTCGGCAAGCTCCAGGAGATCCTTCCCGGCAGGCCGATCAAGCTGCCCGGCCAGACGCTCGATCAACGGCGCCCTGTTCGTGATCGCGGTGCGTCTCGCGCGATCGTCCTCGCCGCCGGCACGCACTCGCAGGCGCTGTTCATCCTCGGGATCCTCGTCGCGCGCGGCGGTGCTCGGGAACATGGTCGTGCTCCCGATCGGCGGCGCCGACATGCCGGTCGTGATCTCGCTGCTGAACGCGTTCACCGGCCTGTCGGCGGCGGCCACCGGAATCGCGCTCAACAACACCGCGATGATCGTCGCCGGGATGATCGTCGGCGCCTCGGGCACGATCCTCACCAACCTGATGGCCAAGGCGATGAACCGCTCGGTGCCGGCGATCGTCGCCGGCGGGTTCGGCGGCGCGGTCGCCGCGCCGGCCGGCGGCGACGGCGACAGCGGCGGGCACGGTCCGCTCGACCAGCGCCCAGGACGTCGCGATCCAGCTCTCCTACGCGCGCCAGGTCGTGATCGCGCCCGGCTACGGGATGGCCGTCGCCCAGGCCCAGCACGCGGTGCGCGAGCTCGAGAGGGCGCTCGAGGCCAAGGGCGTCGAGGTCAAGTACGCGATCCACCCGGTCGCCGGCCGGATGCCGGGCCACATGAACGTGCTGCTGGCCGAGGCCGACGTGCCCTACGACCTGCTCAAGGAGATGGACGAGATCAACCCCGAGTTCACGCGCACCGACGTGACGCTCGTGATCGGGGCCAACGACGTCACCAACCCGGCGGCCAAGAACGAGCCCGGCTCGCCGATCTACGGGATGCCGATCCTCGAGGTCGACCACTCTCAGCTCGGTGATCGTGCTCAAGCGCTCGATGGCCTCCGGCTTCGCCGGCATCGACAACCCGCTGTTCTACGACCCCAAGACCTCGCTGCTGTTCGGCGACGCCAAGCTTCTGTGAGCGAGATCACCTCCGAGGTTCAGGCGCTGTAGCGGCGGGCAGGTTAGAGTCACGCCCGCTAAACCGAAAATCGGGAGCGACCATGGATCCCAACCGGCTGACGGCCATTCCGCTCTTCTCGCAGCTCTCGGACGAGGAGGCCAACCGCCTGGCCGCGTTCGCCACCGAGACCAGCATCGCCGAGGGCCAGATCCTGATGAAGCAGGGCGACTACTCGACCGAGCTGATCGCGATCGAGGAGGGCACGGCCGACGTGATCCAGGACGGCAAGAAGGTCGCCTCGCTCGGGCAGGCGACCTGATCGGCGAGATGGGGCTCCTGTCCCGCGAGCCGCGCAACGCCGACGTGATCGCGACCTCGCCGATGCGGGTGATCAAGCTCACCCACTGGGAGATCCGGCGGATGTCCGAGGAGACCGTCGACCGGATCAAGGAGATCATCAAGAAGCGCCAGCAGGCCGGCGTGGCCGACCCGGGGCACGGCGAGTAGGCGCGGCCTCCCGCGCCGGCCGCGACCGCCGCGGTTGGCCGCGTCGGCCGGCACCGCTCAGCGGGGCCCCTCAATCCCTCACCAAAGCGACCCCTGGTCGGCGCGCTGCCCAATTGCGCGAATAAGGGAGCGAAGTGGGCACGTTGGCGGTGTGCGCCGATTTCTCACCGCCCTCACCGCTGTCCTGATCCTCGCTGCCCTCGCGGGCGCCGGACCGCCCTCGCGAAGCACGCCACGGCGATCGGGCAGCGGCGGCGCGGTCGCGTCCGACACCCCGCAGGCGACCAACGCCGGCCTCGAGGTCCTGCGCCACGGCGGGAACGCAGCCGACGCCGCGGTCGCGGTCGCCTCGACGCTCGGCGTCACCGATCCGCTCGTCGCCGGAATCGGCGGCGGCGGCTACTTCGTCTACTACGACGCCAGCACCGCACCGCGTCTACACGATCGACGGGCGCGAGACGGCGCCCGCGTCGGCCGGACCAGAACCTGTTCATCGACCCGTCCACGGGCAAGCCGCTCGCCGTTCCCGACCGCGGTCACGAGCGGCCTGTCGGTCGGGGTGCCGGGGACGCTGATGACCTGGCAGCGCGCGCCGAGCGATGGGGACGCTTAGACCCTCGCGCAGGATCTCAAGCCCGCCGAGCAGGTCGCGCGCCACGGATTCCGCGTCAGCGCCGCGCTGCGCGAGGAGATCGCGCGAGAACGCGTTCCGGTTCGTCGACTTCAGCTCGACCAGCACGCTGTTCCTGCCCGGTGGCCAGCTGCCCGCGGTCGGCTCGCTGATGCGCAACCCCGATCTCGCCCGCACCTACCGGATGATCGCCCGCGAGGGCGTCGGCGCCCTGTACGGCGGCGCGATCGGCGCCGACGTCGATCCACACCGTGCACAACCTGCCGCTCGCACCGGGCAGCCCGCTCGTCCCGCGGCCGGGGTTGATGCAGCTGTCCGATCTCTCCGGCTACAAGGCGCTGTTCCGCGCGCCCCACGCACGTCGACTACCGCGGCTACGACGTGTACTCGATGGCGCCGTCCTCGAGCGGCGGCACCACGGTCGGCGAGTCGCTGAACATCCTCGGCAACTTCGACCTCGCCGCCGAGACGCCGGTGCAGCAGCTGCACCACTTCCTCGAGGCCACGCGGCTCGCCTTCGCCGACCGCAACCGCTACGTCGGCGACCCCGCGTTCGTCAACGTGCCCGCGACCCAGCTGCTGTCGTCTGACTTCGCCACCCAGCGCGCCTGCCTGATCAACCCGCAGCACGCGCTCACCAGCCCGGTCGCGCCCGGCGATCCGTTCTCCGGCTCGGGCGGGTGCACGCCCGCCGCAGCCGGCATCGGACATCCAGCCCCACGACGGCGCGAGCACGAACCACTTCGTCGTCGCCGACCGCCAGGGCGACGTCGTCTCCTACACGAACACGATCGAGGAGCTCGGCGGCAGCGGGATCGTCGTGCCCGGGCGCGGCTTCCTGCTCAACAACGAGCTGACCGACTTCGATTTCGCTCAGACTCCGGCCGCGCCGTCCCGACCCGAACCTCCCGGCTGCCGGCAAGCGGCCGCGCTCGAGCATGTCGCCGACGATCGTCCTGCACCACGGGCGCCCGTTCATGGCCGTCGGCGCGGCCGGCGGGGCGACGATCATCACCACCGTGCTCGCAGATCCTGATGAACCGGATCGACCTGCACATGGGCCTTCCGGCGGCGATCGCCGCGCCCGCGCGCCTCGCAGCGCAACTCCGCCACGACCCAGGCCGAGCCGGCGTTCATCGCGCTGCCGACCACCCAGGGGCTCGAGGCGCTGGGCCAGTCGTTCTCGATCAGCGACACCTCGCCGCTGGACCCGAACATCAAGATCGCCCCGACGATCGGCGTGGCCTCCGGCGCTGAGATCCTCGGCCATCGACCGGTTCCTCGCCGCCGCCGAGCCGGTCCGGCGCGGTGGCGGGGCCGCGGGCGTCGTCTCCACCCGGCGCCACTAGTAATAGCCCTCGCCTGCGGAAAGTGACCGGGCTCCGCGGAGCCGCGGGCGCCCGAGCCGCGCGCGGCGCCCGTGCCACACGGCGTCCTGCCGATCTGATAGCTTGCGCCGCTGCCGAATCCCCAGACTGCCGCCCTGGGGAGCGGGGAACCCAATATTCGGGGCGAGTCTCGCGGTGATCCGCGAGAAGCGCACATAACAGCGCTAGCCCGTCAGCTAACTCCGCAGGCACCAGGCGTCGATTGCAACACCGCACCCAGCGGGAGGTCCAGAGCTTGTCCGCTTGTTGGAGCTTTCGACGAGGAAACCACGTGCAACCCGGCGCCGCTCGACGGCGGGCGAGCCAGCCGAGTCGAACGTGGTGAAGGTGATGCATCGCGTCCGCAGGGTGACCGTTCTCGCGCTTGCCGCAGCGCTCGCGCCCGCGGCGGTGGCCGGCGCCAACACCGGAGGGGCAGGGATGGTCCCCGCCCAGAACCCGACCGGCTTTGACCACTCGGCCGTCGTCTACTCCACCTTCACTCGCGTCCTCCGGCGCGGGGACCGCGGCCAGGACGTCAAGACGCTCCAGGCCTGGCTGGCCGAGGTCGGCTACCGCAGGCTTCCCTCGACGGGCTACTTCGGGCCGATGACCCAGCACACCGTGCGCCGCTTCCAGCGCGCCAACCGGCTGTTCCCGGCGAGTGGCACCGTCGGGACCCGCACCGCCTCGACGCTGCTGGCCAAGGTCAAGCAGCTCCCGTCGGCGACCGGAGTGCTACCAGGCAGCGGCTCCTCCCAGGACGCCTCCGCCGGCTGGGTGTTCCCGCTCACGCCGATCAGCAAGGTGCTGCCGACGAGCAACTGGACGCTCGACCAGGGCGTCGACATCGGCACCGTCAACAACGCGTGCGGCTCGGATGTGACCGAGGTGGCCGTGACCTCTGGGACGATCGTGCAGGAGGGGATCGACGGCTTCGGTCCGTACGCGCCGATCCTCAAGGTCGACAGCGGCCCGTACCGGAACCGCTACATCTACTACGGCCACGCGGCGCCGGCGCTCGTCCCGGTCGGTACGCACGTCACCACCGGCCAGCCGATCGCCGAGGTCGGCTGCGGCGACGTCGGGATCTCCTCGGCGCCGCACATCGAGATCGGGATCAGCGATCCCGGCGGTCCGCCCTGCTGCCCCGGTGGAGAGACCTCGAACGAGATGGATCAGCTGATGATCGGGCTGTACCGCAAGGCCGGGGGCCAGTAGCCCGACGGACCTGAAACCTGAGCGTCAGGGCGGCGAGCCCGGCCGCCCGGGTACGCTGCCTCGATGATCAGCCGGGATCGGGCTCTCGAGCGCGCTGGCCGGCGAGCGGTTCGACGTCGTCGTGATCGGCGGCGGGATCACCGGCGCGGGCGTCGCGCTCGACGCCGCCTCGCGTGGCTACAGCGTGGCGCTGATCGAGCGCTCCGACTTCGCCGCGGGCACCAGCAGCCGCTCCTCGAAGCTCGTCCACGGCGGCCTGCGCTACCTGCAGAACTTCGACCTCGGCCTCGTGCGCGAGGCGCTCCTCGAGCGACAGCTGATGGTCCGCCTGGCCCCGCACCTCGTCCGGCCGCTGCCGTTCGTCGTGCCCGCGTTCGACGGCGCCCGGCCCGACCGGCTCGTGGGGATCGGGCTCGGCATGTACGACGTGATGGCCACTCCGGGCCTGCGCGGTCGCCGAGGCGCCCGGCGCGACCCCGTGGAGGAGGCCGAGGCCGAGTGGAGCCCCGAGCGCCACCGGGTCATCTCCGGCGAGGAGGTGGTCGAGTCGATCCCGGCGCTGGCGACGCGCAACCCGACCGGCGGCTACCTGTTCTACGACTGCCAGACCGACGACAGCCGGCTCGTGCTCACCGTGCTCGGCGAGGCCGAGCGGTTCGGGGCCGTGTGCGCGAACCGCACGGAGGCGCTCGAGCTGGTCGGCGGAGGCCGGCGCCGTACGGCCGTCCGCGTCCGCGATGCGACCGCCGGGGCCGAGCTGACGATCGACGCGCGCCACGTGGTCAACGCGACCGGCGTGTGGGCCGACCGGATCCGCGAGGTCGGCAACGGCGCTGAGGCCGCCGCGCCGACGATCGTCCCCAGCCGCGGCACGCACGTGTTGCTCTCGCGCGAGGACCTGCCGCTCGACGCCGGTGCGATCGTCCCGGTGGGCGATGGCCGCTCGATCTTCGCGCTCCCGTGGCTCGGCCGGAGCCTGATCGGGACCACCGACACGACCTACGAAGGCGCGATCGACCACGTGCGGCCCTCGCCGGATGACGTCGCGTACCTGCTCGATGCGGTCAACGGCTTCTTCGGCACCGCGCTGGCGCCGGCCGACCTGATCGGCGCCTACGCGGGGGTGCGGCCGCTCGTCTCGGGCGGCGACGCGCGCAAGTCGGTCGACATCTCGCGCCGGGCGGAGCTGTACGAGGCGCCCGGCGGCCTGTTGACGATCACCGGCGGGAAGCTCACGACCTGGCGGCGGATGGCCAAGCTGACCGTCGATCGACTGGTCGAGCGCGACGCCCGCGAGGCGCCGTGCCGCACGCACGAGATCCCGCTCGGAGCGCCCGTCGACCCCGGCCGGCTGCCGCGCGTCGAGGGCGTCCCGGAGGATGCCTACGTCGCCCTCGCCAGCCGCTACGGGCACGCCGCCGAAGGCGTCCTCAAGGTGGCCGCCGCCCGCGGCGAGCTCGCCCAGCCGATCGTCGCCGGGCTGCCCGACCTGCTCGCGGAGGCCTCGTTCGCCGCCCGCCACGAGCAGGCCGCCAGCGTCGGCGACGTGCTCCTGCGGCGCACCCGGCTGGGGCTGCTCGCGGGGCGTGAGGTGAGCTCGGAGGCGAGCCAGGCGCCGTTGCGGGTCGCGCGGGCGGTCGGCGAGGAGCTCGGGTGGGACGAGGCCAGGGTGAGCGCCGAGGCCCGCCGGTTCGCCGAGGAGGCCGAAGCCGAGGGCCTGGCCGGGAACGTCTAGGCGGACGCGTCCACTAGTGTCGGGCGCTGCGATGCATGAGGTCGACGAGTTCTGCGCCCGCGTGCTCGGGCCCGGACCGCCGCCGCGCTCCCTGCGGACCGCGGCCGGGACGCTCGAGCTCGGCGGCCGTCCGTGGCTGATGGGAATCGTCAACGCCACCCCCGACTCGTTCTCCGACGCCGGGCTCGGCCGCACGATCGAAGACCGCGCCGAGCGGGCGCGCTCGCTGCTCGCCGCCGGCGCCGACGTGATCGACATCGGCGGCGAGTCGGGGGTCACGAACCGGCCGGCGGTGTCACCCGAGGAGGAGATCCGGCGGGTCGTGCCGCTGATCGAGCGGGTGTCGGACGAGCTCGGGGCGCCGGTGTCGGTCGACACCTACAAGCCGGAGGTCGCACGGGCGGCGGTGGCCGCCGGGGCCTCGATCGTCAACGACGTGAGCGGGCTGCGCGATCCCGAGCTCGCCGATGTGTGCGCGCAGACCGGCGCCGCGCTGGTGCTCATGCACACCCGCGCGGCGCCCAAGGAGAAGCTGCTCGACCCCCGCTTCGACGGTCGCGTGCTCGAGGACGTGCAGGCGTTCCTCACCGAGAAGATCGCGCTCGCCTGCGGGCGCGGGGTCGCGCCCGAGCAGCTGATGCTCGACCCTGGCCCGGACTTCGGCAAGACCCCGGCCCAAACCGTCGAGCTGCTCAGACGCCTTCACGAGCTTCATGCGTTCGGCCGGCCGCTGCTGCTCGCCGCCTCGCGCAAGGACTTCATCGGTGTGATCACCGGCCGCCCGCCGCGGGAGCGGCTGGCCGGCACGCTCGCGGCCGTCGACCACGGGGTGCGGGCGGGCGCGCACGTGCTCCGCGTCCACGACGTGCGGGAGGTCGCGGACTACCTCGCCGTCCGCGCCGTGCTTGGCGGCGTGAGTGAGATCGACGCGGGGGCGCGGCTGGCGGACGAGCTGCGCCGCGAGCCCCGCGCCCGTGAACTCGACGGCGCCGAGGTCCGGCGACGTCCCGGCGAGCCGCTACAGTCAGCTGAGTTCATCGCCGGCCGCTGCCTCAACGCGGCCGGAGCCCACCGATACATCCCACAGGAGGTCCCCGCCCATGTCCGTGCTCGACCGAGCCAGCCTGGAAGCCAGTCCGCTCGCCGACCTACACGCAGTCGCCTCGGAGCTGTCGATCGACGGCTACCGCCGCCTGCGACGCCCCGCCTTGATCGACGCGATCCTCGAGCGACAGGGGGGCGCCGAGGCCAACGGCGCCCGGGCGAACGGTGACGACGCCGATGAGGAGCCGGCCGGCCGCCGACGCCGTGGTCGGCGCGGCGGGCGCTCCCGCAGCGCGCGCGACGACGACGACCGCGACGAGACCGCCGAGGCCTCGACCGATGCCGACGCAGAGCCCGCAGTCGACGCGGAGGCCGAGGAGGCCGAGGAGGCCGAGGACAAGCCGAAGAGGGCCCCGAGCCGGCGCGCGCGCAAGCCGAAGAAGGAGGCCGAGGCGGACGCGGAGTCCGACGGGACGCGGACGCCGAGGCTGAGCGAGCCAGGCCGTCGCGGCGGGGCAGGCAGGCCAGGACCGAGGAGCCCGAGGAGGCGGTGGAGGCCGTGGAGGCCGAGGACGAGATCGTCGAGGGCGTCGTCGAGCTGCTCGCGAACGGGTCCGGGTTCATCCGGGTCGCGCCGCCCGAACCCTCCGACCAGGACGTCTACATCTCGGCCGCGCAGGTCAAGCGCTGCGAGCTGGTGTCCGGGGATACGATCGCGGGGCCGCGGCGGGCGCCCCGCCGCTCCGAGCGGTTCGCGTCGCTCGTCCGGATCGACACGATCAACGGCCGGCCCGCCGACGAGATCGCGGACAGCGTCCGCTACGACGATCTCCCCGCCGCGTTCCCGTCAGAGCGGATCAAGCTCGGGTCCGAGGATCCGACGCTCAAGGCGATCGAGTGGCTGACTCCGTTCGGCCGCGGGTCCCGGGTGACGATCGTCGGGCCCTCGCGGGCCGGCAAGACCGAGGCGCTGCGCCTGCTGGCCGGCACGCTGGCCGGGCGGGACGAGCTCCAGGTGACGCTGGCGCTGGCCGGCGTCCGCCCCGAGGAGATCGGCGAGTGGAGCCAGGGCTCGATCGCCCCGGCCGCGTCCGTGAGCATCGGGTACTCGGCCGACGCGCAGGCGAGCGCGGTCGAGCTGGTCGTCGACCAGGCCCGCCGGGTCGCGGCCCGCGGCGCCCACGCCGTCGTGCTGATCGACTCGCTCGACGGGCTGCATCCCCACGCCGCCCGCAAGGTGATCGCCGCCGCCCGCAACCTCGTCGACAGCGGCTCGCTGACCGTGATCGCCACCGCGGCTGCGCCGATCGGCGGCGAGACGACCGTGATCGCGCTCGACCGGGCGCTCACGAGCGCCGGCAGGTTCCCCGCGATCGACCTCGTCGAGAGCGGCACCATCCGCCCCGAGCTGCTCGTCGGCGACGCCGGCGCCGAGGCGATCGCCTCAGCCCGCGCCGAGGCGCTCGGAAGCGCTCGAGCGCTCAGTAGGCCGTACAGCGGGAGCGGTGCCGCGGCCGGGCCTTGTAGCTCGGGGTCGCCGCCGCGCTCCCACAGCAGCTGGTCGACCTCGGCCGCGGTGGTAGCGCCCCGCGCGGCCACGATCAGCTCGACCGCGTGTAGCGCACACGCCCGGATCTCGACCTCCTCGGCCGAGCCGTGCTCGAGCAGCTCCTCGCGCTCGATCCGGGCCACGAGCTCGGGCTCGAAGGTGAGGATCCCGTCGAGCCGCAGTACATGGGGAACGAGGTTGTCGGCGAACATCGTCAGCGCGGCGAGGTCGCCGAACCTGGCGACGCCGGAGCGCGCGAGGTCGGCCGCCGCGATCTGGGCGCGCTTGAGGAACGGGATCGTGAGCTCCTCGTAGCGAGAGCAGTCCGCGAAGCAGTCCCAGCTGCCGAGCCGGGTGGCCAGCGCGACGGCGCTCCCGTCCGCCTCGTCGATCAGTCGGGCGAACGACCCGCCGGCCTCCGCCGCGACCCGCCGGCCGAGGTCGTTGAGCGAGCCGGCGAACAGCGCAATCAGCTCGTGGCCGGGGTCCTGCCCGAGCACGGCGCCGAGGTCGGCGGCGGTGAGAGTCGTCAGCTCCTGCGCGGTCCACGGGCCGTGGGCCTCGAAGCGCTCGCGCAGGCCGGTGGCGATCGTCGTGTAGCCGGAGGCGCCGGCGCGCTTGCGCAGCGTGGGGAACCAGCCCGAGCCGAAGTTGATCGCGTCGAGAGTGAGCCAGAAGGCGGCCGTGGCCTCTCGCGCCGTGGCAGCGCGCGGTACGGCCCGGCGTGCCGCGCGTGCCGCGGTGTCCGCGGCGCCGCCGCCGCCGGCCGACGGGAGCGGCAGCAAGGCCGCGTACGCGGGGATCCTGGCGGTCTCGATTCGGACCGACCGGGCCCGGTCGGCGACCGCGGCGCAGGCGTCGCGGAGTGCTCGCATCGGGCACAGGATGACGGTCGCCGCCGCCGCGTCGGCCGCTACCGTAGATCGTCCCGATGACCGAGCTCTCGACCGAACTCGACACCCTGCTCTCGGGGCTCAACGAGCCCCAGCGCGAGGCGGTCACCCACGGCGAGGGGCCGCTGCTGATCCTCGCCGGGGCCGGCTCGGGCAAGACCCGCGTGCTCACCCACCGGATCGCCTACCTCGTCGCGACCGATGCCGCCAAGCCGAACGAGATCCTCGCGATCACGTTCACGAACAAGGCGGCGGGGGAGATGCGCGACCGCGCCGAGCTGCTCGTCGGCCGCCGCGTCCGGGTGATGTGGGTGATGACGTTCCACTCCGCCTGCGCCCGGATGCTCCGCGCCCACGCCGACCGGCTCGGCTACACGCGCCAGTTCACGATCTACGACCAGGCCGACTCGCGCCGGCTCGTCAAGCGCTGCCTCGATGAGCTCGGCATCGACCCCAAGCGGTTCACCCCGGCCGCGATCCAGCACCAGATCTCCGACGCCAAGAACAAGCTCCGCGACGCCGACGCCTACGGCCAGCATGGTCGGCTCGTTCTTCGAGCAGACGGTCGCCGACGTCTACCGCTCCTACGAGCGCGAGCTGCACCGGATGAACGCGATGGACTTCGACGACCTGCTCGTCCGCGCGGTCAACGTGCTCGAGCTGTTCCCCGAGGTCCGCGACGCGCTACGCCGACCGGCTTCCGCCACGTCCTCGTCGACGAGTACCAGGACACCAACCACGCCCAGTACCGCTGGCTCCAGCTGCTCGCCGGCGAGCACCGCAACCTGGCGGTGGTCGGCGACGACGCGCAGTCGATCTACGGGTTCCGCGGCGCCGACATCCGCAACATCCTCGACTTCGAGGACACGTTCCCGGACGCCCGGGTGATCCGGCTCGAGCAGAACTACCGCTCGACCCAGACGATCCTCGACGCGGCGAACGCCGTGATCCGCAACAACCGGGCGCAGAAGCCGAAGTCGCTGTGGACCGAGGTCGGGCAGGGCGACCCGATCAAGGTCCGCGAGCTCGAGGACGAGCACGCCGAGGCGCGGTTCGTCACCGGCGAGATCCAGCGGCTCGTCGACGAGGGGATCTCGCGCTCGGAGATCGCGGTCTTCTACCGGACCAACGCGCAGTCGCGGGTGCTCGAGGACACGCTCGTGCGGGCCGAGATCGCCTACCAGGTGATCGGCGGCACGAAGTTCTACGAGCGGCTCGAGATCAAGGACGCGATCGCGTACCTGACGGTGCTCGTCAACCCGCAGGACGTCGGCGCGTTCACCCGGATCGTCAACTCGCCGCGGCGGGGGATCGGGGCGACCTCGATGTCGCGCGTGCTGGCGTTGTCGAACACGATCGGCGAGTCGATCTGGGACGCGGCCGCCGAGCCCGAGCAGGTCCCGGCCTCGGGGCCGGCCGCGGTCAAGGCGCTCAGGCGGTTCATGGGCACGATGCACGCGCCTGCGCGAGCGCGCCGAGTCCGGCGCGCCGATCGCCGACGCTGCTCAAGGAGGTGCTCCAGGAGACCGGCTACCTGGAGGCGCTCGAGGCCGAGCGGACGATCGAGGCGCAGGGGCGGATCGAGAACCTCGAGGAGCTCGTCAACGTCGCCGTCGAATACGACGCCAGCCGATCGCGGAATCGGCGAGCCGACCGCGGAGCCGGCTCGCTGGCCGCGCAGTTCCTGCAGCAGATCGCGCTGATCGCCGACGCCGACGAGCGCAACGACGACGAGGGGCTCGTCACGCTGATGACGCTCCACAACGCCAAGGGCCTCGAGTACCCGATCGTGTTCATGATCGGCTGCGAGGAAGGCGTGTTCCCGCACTCGCGCGCGCTCGACGAGGGCGGCCTCGAGGAGGAGCGCCGCCTCTGCTACGTCGGGATCACCCGCGCCGAGCGCGACCTGTACCTGACCTACGCGCGCACCCGCACCGTGTTCGGGGCGCGCAACTACGGGATCCCGAGCCGGTTCATCAACGAGATCCCGGCCGAGCTGACCGACCGCGAGCAGCAGCAGCCCGCGCGGCGTTCGACGCGCATTCCGCGCCCGCGCCACGTCGTGGAGCTCGCCGGCATCGGCTCGGAGCCCGCCTGGGCGGTCCGAGGAGCCGGCGCCGACCGCCTACCGGCTCGGCGACGACGTCGTCCACGCGGCGTTCGGCGACGGCGTGGTCACCGGGGTCGAGCCCGGCGGGATCGTCGTCATCCGCTTCGCAAGGACCGCTCCGAGCGCAAGCTGGTCGCCGACCTGGCGCCGATCTCCAAGCGGTGATGGCCATCCCGGCCGGACCGCCGATCCACCGATCCTCTAGCGTCCCGCCATGACAGCGACGATCATCGACGGGAGGGCGGTGGCCGCCGGGTCCGCGAGCAGGTCGCGCGCGACGTCGCCGAGCTCGCAGCGAGACCGGGCAGGGCGCCCGGGGCTGGCGACGATCCTCGTCGGCGACGATCCGGCCTCGGCGATCTACGTCGCCAACAAGCGCAAGGCGTGCGCCGAGGCCGGGATCGCCGACCACCACCAGCATCTGCCCGCCGACGCGCCACGCCAGGACGAGGTCGCGGAGCTGATCGACGAGTGCAACGCGGACCCGGCGGTCAGCGGGATCCTGCTCCAGCTGCCGGTGCCCGCCGGGCTCGAAGGCGCCGCGCTGACCGCGCTGATCTCCGCCGAGAAGGACGTCGACGGGCTCACGCCGATCAGCGCCGGGCGGCTCGCGCAGGGGACGCCCGGGCTGCGGCCGTGCACGCCGCTCGGCGTGATCGAGCTGCTCGACGCCCACGACGTCGCGCTCGAGGGCGCCGAGGCGGTCGTCGTCGGGCGCTCGGACCTCGTCGGCAAGCCGCTCGCCGCGCTGCTGCTGCAGCGCAACGCGACGGTCACCGTCTGCCACTCGCGCACGCGCGACCTCGCCGGCGTGTGCGCCCGGGCCGACGTGCTCGTCGCCGCGGTCGGGCGTCGCCCGGCTGATCGGCGCCGAGCACGTCAAGCCGGGCGCGGCGGTGATCGACGTCGGCATGAACCGGACCGACGGACGGGCTGGCCGGCGACGTCGACTTCGAGGCCGCGCCGCGAGCGCGCGGGCCTGATCACGCCGGTCCCCGGCGGCGTCGGGCCGATGACGATCGCGATGCTGCTGCGCAACACGGTCACGGCCGCCGAGCTCGCAGCGCTGGCGTGACCGACCGGCCGACGGGCCGGCGCGCCGGGCTTCGCGCGCCGACGTCCACCGCGGCGAGCTGATCAGCGCCGCGGCGCCGTCGCGCTGCTGTCGCTGATGTTCGCGGTCGAGTGGTACGGGCGTCGACCGGCTGCCCGGCCAGGCCGAGCGGCGCCGAGCGCGCGACCGACCGAGAACGCCTGGCAGGGGCTGACCTTCGTGCGCTGGCTGATGTTGCTCGACGATCGCTCGTGGCGCTCGGATCGCTGCTCCTGCACGTCACCCAGCGCGGCCACGGCGCGAGCACCGAGACCGACGGCACGCGTCACCGTGCTCGGCGCCGTCACCGCGTCGCTGCTCACCTACCGGGTGCTGATCGACCTGCCCTCGCCCGCATCGGTCGTCGACCAGAAGATCGGCGCGCTACCTCGGGCTGCTGGGCGCGTTCGGGATCGCGCTCGGCGGCTATCGACTCGACTCGCGAGGAGCGCGCGCGAGCGGCCGGCGAGCCGCGCACAGAGCCCGAGGACCGGCGCGCCTGGCGCGTGGCCGCCGGCGCGGTAGGGTGCGCCGTCGGCCGCGTCGGCACGCGCGGGCAGGAGGGCGCACGCGACCTCGAACCAATGGCCGCACACCGTGACCTACATCTGGAGGACAGCTCCGTGAACCTGGACAACGTCACGCAGCGACGACTGGATCGTCGGCGGTACTGGCGCTGCTGCTCGCGATCGATGCTCCTGCTGGTCTTGCCGTGGTTCGACATCGGCGGTCGCGTTCGCCTGGTTCGCCTCCGGTCCGTTCACGCTGGCCGACCGAGTGCGCCGGACGGATGGCTCGGCGATCCTCGCCTTCCTGGCCGCACTGGCGCTCATCGTCGATCTCGCGGTCGAGCGGCTCTCGCCGCAGACGCAGGTTCCGCGATCGGCGGCAGCCGGACGCTCGACGCGGTTCATCCTGGCCGTGGTCGCGGCCGCGTTCGTGGCGCTGAAGTTCCTGTTCCACATCCACTTCAGCCTGTTCGGATGGGGCTTCTACGCTCGACGTGATCGTCACCGCGGCGCCTCGTGTACGTCGCGCTGCAGGCAGCGCAGCGGCATGCCCGCGATCCGGACGCGGCGGCCGCTCGGAGGTCCGCCGATGCCCGCGGCGAGCGCGCGCGGCCCGTTCGGCGGCCGGTCCCGCCGGCCGTCTGGCCGGTTACGATCCGCGGTATGGAGTTCGATCCCTCGAGGCTCCGCCACGGCGAGCTGATCGCCGGCGCCGGCGCGCGTGCTGCTGCTCGTGTCCATGTTCGCGCTGCCGTGGTACGGGCTCAACACGCCGCTTGGCTGGACCGCCGCGACGCTCGGGGTGCCGACGTCGCTACACGGGCTGGGACTGCGCTCACGCACTCGCGCTGCCTGGTGCTGATCACCGCGCTGGCTGCGCTCGCGCTCGTGTTCTTCCAGGCCACGCGCCGGGCGCCGGCGATCCCGGTGAGCCTCAGCGTGGTCCGTCACCGTGCTCGGGCGCTGACCGCGCTCGTCGCTCATCTACCGGGTGCTGATCAACGTGCCCGGGCCGGGCAGCGCTGCGACGCGCAGGGTCGGCGCCTACCTCGGCCTCGTCGGCGCGCTCGCGGTCGTGCTACGGCGGGTACGGGTCGCTGCGCCAGGAGGGCATCGCGCCGGCGACGCACCGGGCGAGATCGAGATCGTGTCGCTCAGGCGCGCGACGCCGGTCTGAGCCGCCGCCGTCCTAGAATCAGCCGCCGATGCTCGACCGCGCCCAGGTTCTCCACGTCGCCCGGCTCGCCCGCCTCGAGCTGACCGACGACGAGGTCGAGCGGATGGCCGCCGAGCTCTCGAACGTGCTCGACCACATCGAGAAGATCCGCGAGCTCGACCTCGACGGCGTGCCGCCGACCTCGCACGTCGTCGACGTCGTCAACGCGCTGCGGCCCGACGAGCCGCAGCCCGTGCCTGCCGGTCGAGGTCGCGCTCGCCGTCGGCGCCCGAGCCGCTCGACGGGCGGCTTCGGCGTCCCCAGCCCGGGCGCCCAGGGATGACGCGAGCTGATCGAGCTGACGGCCGCGCAGGCAGCCGAGCGGTGCGTGCCGGCGAGCTCGACGCCGCGCGAGCTGTTCGAGGCCTACCGCGCCCGCGCGGCGGCCGACGAGCTGAACGCGTTCACCTGGGTCGCCGACGCGCGCGCCCGACGGCGACGCCGGCCGGCCGACGCGCCGCTCGGCGGCGTGCCGGTCGCGGTCAAGGACCTGTTCTGCACCGAGGGCGTGCCGAGCCAGGCGGGCTCGCGGATCCTCGAGGGCTACCGCCCGCCGTACACGGCCACCGTGGTGCGCCGAGCTGCGCGACGCCGGGCGCGCCGCTGCTCGGCAAGACCAACCAGGACGAGTTCGCGATGGGCTCCTCGAACGAGAACTCCGGCTTCGGCCCGGTGCTCAACCCGTGGGACCGCGCGCGCGTGCCCGGCGGATCGTCCGGCGGGAGCGCCGCGGCGGTGGCCGCCGGGCTCGCGCCGTGGGCGATCGGCACCGACACCGGCGGCTCGATCCGCCAGCCGGCCGCGCTGTGCGGGATCGTCGGGCTGAAGCCCACCTACGGCGCCTGCTCGCGCTACGGGATGATCGCGTTCGCCTCCTCGCTCGACCAGGCGGGCCCGCTGACCCGCGACGTCACCGACGCGGCGCTGCTGCTCTGCGCACATGGTCGGGCACGACCCGTGCGACTCGACCTCGCTCGCGTTCCCCGGGGCGATCGCGCGCCCGCGCGCCGAGGACCTGCACGGGCATCCGGCTCGGCGTGCCCGAGGAGCTGACCGGCGCGGGCGGCGGGGTCGAGCCGGGCGTGCGCGAGAGCTTCGAGGCGACGCTCGAAGCTCGCCGAGTCGCTCGGGGCCGACGATCGAGCCGTGCCGGCTGCCGCACGCGCCGCACGCGCTGTCGGCCTACTACCTGATCGCGCCGGCCGAGGCGTCGGCGAACCTGGCCCGGTTCGACGGCGTCCGCTACGGGCTGCGCGTCGACGGCGACGCGGACCTCGATCACGATGTACAGCCGCACCCGCGCCGCGGGGTTCGGCCCCGAGGTCAAGCGCCGGATCATGCTCGGCACCTACGCGCTGTCGAGCGGCTACTACGACGCCTACTACGGGACCGCGCAGAAGGTGCGGACGAAGATCGCCGAGGACTTCGCGGCGGCGTTCGAGCGCTTCGACTTCGTCGTCACGCCGACGAGCCCGTGGACGGCGTTCGAGCTCGGCGCCAAGACCGACGACCCGCTGGCGATGTACCTCAACGACTTCTGCACGGTGCCGATGCCGCTGGCCGGGATCCCGGCGATCTCGATCCCGTCCGGGCTGAGCGACGGGCTGCCGGTCGGCTTCCAGCTCGCCGGGCCGGCGTTCAGCGAGAGCCGGCTGCTCGACGCCGCCTACGCGCTCGAGCAGGCGATCGGCTTCGACGGGAGCGCCGGCGCGCGGCAACGGAGCTCGGCATGAGCCGGCCACCGCGTACGAGCCGGTCATCGGACTCGAGATCCACGTCCAGCTGAAGACGCGGACGAAGATGTTCTGCGGCTGCGAGCTGTCGTTCGGCGACCCGCCGAACATCGCACACCTGCCCGGTGTGCCTCGGGCTGCCCGGCGCGCTGCCGGTGGTCAACGAGCGCGGCGGTCCACTTCGGGATGATGATCGGGCTGGCGCTCGGCTGCGAGATCGCCGAGCGGTCGCTGTTTCACCGCAAGAACTACTTCTATCCCGACCTGCCGAAGGGCTACCAGATCTCCCAGTACGACGTGCCGCTGTGCAGCGGCGGGCGGCTCGGGGAGGTGCGGATCCACCGCGTCCACCTCGAGGAGGACGCGGCGAAGCTCAACCACCTCGGCACGAGCGGCCGGATCCACGGCGCCGACCGCAGCTGGGTCGACTTCAACCGCGGCGGCACGCCGCTGGTGGAGATCGTCACCGAGCCCGACTTGCGCTCGCCCGAGCAGGCCCGGGAGTGGCTGATCCTGCTGCGCGAGACGCTGCAGCCAGCTCGGGGTCTCGGACGTCAACATGGAGGAGGGCTCGCTGCGCTGTCGACGCGAACGTGTCGCGTGCGGCCGGCCGGCTCCGACCGCGCTCGGGACGAAGACCGAGCTCAAGAACATGAACTCGTTCCGGTTCCTCGAGCGCGGGATCCGGGCCGAGATCGAGCGCCAGACGCGGCTGCTGCGAGTCCGGCGAGCCGGTCGTGCAGGAGACGCTCCACTTCGACCCGGTCTCCGGCCAGGCTGACGCCGCTGCGCTCCAAGGAGGAGGCGCACGACTACCGCTACTTCCCCGAGCCCGACCTCGTGCCGCTGCTCGCGACCGACGAGATGCTCGCCGCCGCGCGCGCGGCGATCCCCGAGCTGCCGGCCGACCGAGCGGAGCGGTTCGAGCGCGAGCTTCGGCCTGAGCGCCGAGCGCGCGCGCGAGCTCGCGTTCCGCGCCGAGCTCGGCGACTACTTCGAGCGCGCGCGTGGCCGCCGGCGGCGACGGTCGGCGCCGGCGCGGTCGAGATCGCGAACTGGATCCCGCAGCTCGTCGAGCGGATCGGCAGCGACGCCGACCCGGCGCAGAGCAGCGTCGACGCCCGAGGCGCTGGCGACGCTCGTGGCGATGGTCAGCGCCAACGCGAGGTCAGCCGCGACGCCGCCCGCGAGGTGCTGACCCGGCTCGTCGACGACGGGCGGCGACCCGCGCGAGATCGTCGAGCGCGAGGGGCTCGGCGCGATCAGCGCGACGGCGGCGGCCTGGCCGAGATCGTCGACCGGGCGATCGCGTCCGACCCGGAGGCGGCCGAGCAGGTCCGCGCCGGGAACATGAAGGCGATCGGTCCGCTGGTCGGCTACGTGATGCGCGAGACGAAGGGCCGCGCGGACGGCGGCGAGGTGACCCGCCTGATCCGGGAGCGGCTCGCCGAGCGATAGTCCTCGCCGTCGCGGGGGAGACGAACGCCAGTCGTCGCCCCCGCTAAACGGAGGCCGCAGTCAGCAGCTCAGTCGAGTTTCGGGACAGCCGCCGGACGACCAGACCGCCGCACAGAAGCGTCCCGCCGCCAGCGCGAGCAGCACCACGTCCAGCCCGGTGAACGGCAGCGTGCCTGCGCTGGCGCGTGCGCGTCTGATTGCCCGGAATGTCGTTGCAGAGCTGCGGGTTGTAGGCCTGGCACGTCGAGCTACTCGCCGCCATTGCGGCACCCGGCAGCATCAACGCGATTGCGGCCACCGCAACATCGCGATTCGTTTCATATGCCCTTTCATCGACTCACGCAGCCTTGCCGCATCCTCTGCGCGCTCCGCTCAGAAGCCTACACGAACTTGGACCTCTCGCCATCGAACTCCCACCGGGAACTCTACCCCAGGTCGTCTAGGATCACACCCCACCTAACCGTCAAGCAACAGCATAGACAATCCCTCGGACGGGGTGAGCGGGTGGACCGAGTCGACCCGGGCCAGCGCCGTCCTGACCGCTCGCTCTGTGAGTTGATCGATCCGGCCACTCGCGATACGCGTGGCGCGCGGTTGCGACGTCGCCGAGAGCCGAGGCGGCGAGCCCCTCCCCGAACCAGGCGTACCAGCCGCCGGGTTCGCGGTCGATCGCCTGGCGGAAGCGGGTCTCGGCTTCGACGAAGCGGCCGGCGCCCAAGGCGATCGTCCCGGCGAGGCGGCCCGGCTCCGCGCTCAGCGGGTTGAGCGAGGCGGCCCGGTCGAGGTCGGTCAGCGCGGCGACGGGGTCGCGCGTGCGGCAGATCGCTGGCGAGCGAGACCTCGCGCACCGACAGGTACGGGAACCCCAGGACGGCGACGAGCACGGCGACGCAGGGCGGCGCCGCCGGCCGCACCGCGACCGGGGCGCGCGTCCGTCGACGCGGGTGCAGCCAGGCGGGCACGCCGCGGCATCGACTGCGCAGGCCGCTGCGGCCTCGCGTGCTCGCCGGACCGTCGCACGGCGCCATCGCCACGGCCAGGAACCCGAGCGCCGGCCCGCTCAGCGCCGGGAGCTCCCAGAACCAGTCCACCGAGCCGTGGATCAGCCACACGAGCAGGGGCGACCGCCGCCGCCCCAGCGGCTGCTGCAGCCATCGGCGACAGCCCGGCGCCGGACGGCCCACACGCAGGCTGAGCGCCGCGATCAGAAAGGCGGCGAACAGCGCGAAGCCGACGAGCCCGGTGTGGGCGAGCAGGCGCATCTCGAGGCTGTGGGTCCAGCTCGGCTCCTCGTGGTCCGGCGGCGGGTGATGTAGTAGTCGGCGAAGTTGTCCTGCCCGAGGCCCGCCGATCGGATGCGCTGTGAGTGCGTCGAGCGATACGCGCCAGACGTCGTAGCGGCCGCTGCCGACCGTGGCGAAGTGCGATCCGGATCGGCGGCCCGTGGCGGATGGCTGAATCCGCGCCACTGCCGGCTCAGGATACGCCAGCGGGTCGCCGTGGGTGGCCAAGATCGACCCCGGCGATCGCCAGGACGAGCACCGCGGCCGCGAGCGCACTGCCGATCGTCCGGCTGCGTCCGGGCCGATAGCCGGACGGCGGGACAGCGCGTCTCGCCCACGCGACAAGGTCGCCGAGCACGAGGGTCGCCGCGCACAGCAGCAGCGAGATCCGCCCGGCATGCGACGCGGCGTGGTCGAGCTGGGCGACGCTGCTGACGCTGTAGACGGCCAGCAGCCGGTGGACCGGGATCAGCGCCGCCGCCGTCGGGCAGCACCGCGGCGGCCACGACGCCGGAGGCGATCACGGACGACGAACAGAACCGCGATCGCGACGATCGGGAGCGTGAACAGCCAGCCGCGGCTCTGCCCGATGACCGCGAGCTGCAGGCTGGCCGCGGCGACCGCGATCAGCAGCCCGCGCAGCAGCGCCCGGGAGCTCGCGCCGGGAGGCGAGCAGCGATCGACAGCAGCGCGTCGAGTGAAGAACAGAGCGACGGTGGAGTTGAAGTAGCCGGTCGGAGACGCCAGCCGGCCGTCGGCCAGGAGATCCGGGACATGATCCGCCGAGGCCAGCCGGAGCAGGATCACGAGCGCGATCGATGCCGACGATCGAGCGCGAACGTGACGAGCGCGGCGAGGGCGCCCTCGGGCGTCCACGGCAGCGACAGCATCAGCACGAACACGAGCAGGTAGAGCAGCGCGCGGTTGCTGCCCTGCAGGGCGTCTCCGGGCGACTCGGCCCAGGCGATCGAGCATAGGACCAGGCGACGTACGCGGCGAAGCTGCCGACGCGCGATCAGCGCCGGCGCGGGAGCTCGGCGATCCGCCGCCAGCCTCCCGATCACAGGGTGGCCGCCGACCAGCCCGAGCATCAGCAGCGCTCCCCAGTACCACGTGTCGGCGTCGTACCCGCCGTTGTGGACCGACCCACACGACCATCAGCGCGACGACGACCAAGCCGGGTGCGAGCGCGGCCAGTGGGGCTCGAAGATCGCGCGCACGCGCCGTTGCGCGGCGGACACGGCGCGCGGGGACGGACGGTCATGATCGATCGCGTCCTAGCCGCACCCGGCGACGCAGGGCTCGACCACCGCGTAGCTCGTCAAGCGCGGGCAGCGGATGTCGCACCAGCCAGCGGGCCTTCCGCTGCTCGATCCGGTGCAAGATCGGAACCCGGCTGTAGTAGCCATGGCCGAAGTAGCCGCCGGTATGCCTCGATCTGATAGCCGATCGCCTCGAAGCGTCGCTATCATCGACGCGCTCGGACCGCGGCACCAGCTGTAGCGAGCCGGGAACTTCTCGTACTCGTGCTCGCTGCGCGCGAAGCTGAACGCCTTCAGGCGGGCCGAAGTGGCTCCGGCAGCGACGCGGTTGACGAGCGTCGGGCATGGTGTAGAAGGTGGCAAAGCAGTGCACGGTCAGCGCCGCCCGGCTTCAGCAGTCCGTAGATGTTCCGGTAGTACGCGGCACCGTCCGCGACGTGCTCGTTGACCATCCGGCTGAAGATCAGATCGAACCGCTCGGCCGACGACGGCCGCGGGCAGCGGCGCTGACATGTCGAAGCAGAGCGCTCGATAGGCAGGGTCGAGCAGCGCGAGCTCGCTCGCTGTCGATGTCATTCACGGTGTACTCGAGACCCTGCGAGCGACGACCATCCCCGACGTCGAGCGTTGGCGTGCGGCCGGCGCCGACCTCGAGAATCGAGGCGGCGCGCTCGCGCTCCACGATCGACTGGATGTAGCGCCGGAGCGGCTCCCAGCCAGGGAACTCGCGGTAGCTCGCATACTGGACCATGACCGAGGCGTTCAGCGCGGCGGCTGAGCCGCCTGGGCGCCGGTCGGACAATAACAGGCCCCGTTGTGGCGGCCGGAGGCCTGGCGTCGACCTCGCGCCCGGGGCCTCCGATTCGGCACGATAGCGGCGATGAGACGACGCCCGAGCCGACGATCGGCGGTTGCGCGTACTGACGCTCGCCCGCGACGTCGGGCTCGGGCTACGGCGGCGCGGAGAAGGTCGCCTTCGAGTTCGCCCGGCGGCTCGATGCCGACCGCTTCGTGAGCTACCTGTGCACGACTCGGCGCCCCGCACCACACGCGCCGGCGCGTCGGTCGCGGATGATCGCGTCGCAGCTCGCCGCCGAGGGGATCGCGGTGCTCGACCTCAACCGCGCTCGCACCTGGCCACCGGAGCCTGGCGACGCGTCTACGCGCTGCTGCGCGACGAGCCGATCGACATCGTCCACGCGCACATGCCGCGGGCGAGCGTTCCCGGGGCGTCCTCGCCCGGCTGGCGCCGGCGTCCCGGTCGTGATCAGCCACGAGCACGGCTCGGCGCTCGAGGGCAAGATCGCCCGGCGGCTGCTCGACCGCCCGATCGTCGCCCGCGCTGAGCACGACGATGCTCGCCGTCTCGGAGTGGGACCGGCGCAACATCATCGAGCGCGAGGGGATCCGCCCGAGCGGATCGAGGTCCTGCCGAACGGGATCCCGGCACCGCCCGACGATGGCCCGGACGTTCGCGCCCGAGCTCGGCGTGCCCGCCGGCGTCCGCTGATCGGCGCGGTCGGTCGGCTGTTCCCCGAGAAGGGCTACGACGACCTGATCCGCGCCGTGGCGCCGTGCTGCGCGAGCGCGGTCGCGAGCTGCGCTGCGTGATCGTCGGCGACGGCCCGGAGGAGCTCGAGCTTCGGGCAGCTGATCGCGCGGCCTCGGGCCGTCGAGGACGTGCTCGAGCTGCCCGGCCGGCGCGGCGACGTCCCCGACGTGATCCGCGCGCTCGACGTCGCGGTCCTGTGCTCGCGCCGCGAGGGCAGCCCGCTGGCGATGCTCGAGTACATGGCCGGCGGGGCTGCCGATCGTCGCCACCGCCGTCGGCGGCGTGCCCGAGCTGATCAGCTGACGAGGAGCACGGGCTGCTCGTCATGCCGGCGATCCCGCGGCGCTGGCCGACGGCGATCGAGCGGCTGCTCGCCGACCGCGGCGCTCGCGCGCCGGCTCGGCGCCGCCGCGCGGGAGCGCCAGCGCGCGCAATTCGACATCGACGTGATCGTCGGCGGCTCGAGCAGCTGTACCTCGAGCTCTACGAGCGGCGCGGAGAACGTGTGGCTCAGCCCGGTCGCTGACGGCTCCGGCGCAAGCCGCGCAGGCAGGCCCCGCGCGAACCGGACGTAGAGGTCGAAGTCGGCCCGGGTCGGGACGATCAGCTCGACGGATCGGGATCCCGCTGACCCGGCGCAGCGCGATGAGCGAGCCGATCCCGAGCGTCGCGTACGCGCATCACGGAGGCGAGCGCCGCGCCGATGACGCCGAACGGCGGGATCAGCGCGAAGTCGAGCGACGACGGTTACGACGGCGGCGAGACCGGTGAGCGCGGAGGCGAGCCCCGGACGGCCCCTGCCGCCGAGATCGCCCTGAACGACGTATCCGATGCCGAGCAACCACACGCCCGGCAGCAGGATGATCATCGGCACGAGCGCAGATGCGAAGGCGTGACCGTACGCGAACAGGATGAGAAGCGAGCCGAACGCCGGCGATGCCCGAGCGCGGCGATGCCTGAGAGCACCGCATGGTGGCGGACGGCGACACTCGTCGTGCCGGCCGCGGGGTCGTCCCCGTCACCGCGGGACACCAGCGCCATGTTGCTCCACCGGAACGCGTCCGCGAGCTGGATCAGGAGCTCCGCCACGGTCTGGGCGACGACGTAGTAGCCGACCTGGTCGAGGCGGGCGGAAGAACTGCAGGATGATCACGTCGAGCCGCCCGTTCGCGAGCTGGAGGAGCGAGCCGATCTGGGCCCTGAAGCCGTAGCGGAACATTCGTTTGCATCAGCGCAAAGTCGATCCTCGGGCGGCCGATCCGCACGATCGGGACCATCGAGCCGGCGATCATCACGATGGAGCCGAGCGCCGTCGCGATCAGCCCGCTCGAGATGCCGAGACCGAACACCCCGAGCAGGACGACCACGCCGACGGCGTAGGCGAGCCGCTGGAGCACGAGCAGGACGTTGAAGCGGGCGAACTGCAGCGTTCCCTGGAGCTGGCTGTGCGTCGTCCAGTCGAGGAACGTGACCGGCACGAGCGCCGCCGCCAGCACCCAGGTGCGCCCGCCGTGGCCGTCGCCCACGGCGTCGGCGATCGGCTGGTGAAGGAGCCACGCCGCCGGGACCAGGATCGCGGAGCAGCACGGCGGCGTGAGCCAGGCAGTTGCCGAGAATCGCGGGCCCGTCCTCGCGCGAGCGGGCGGCGAAGTACACGACGCTGACCGGCAGTCCGGCGGCGGTGAGGACGAGCGCGAGGGACCCCGTCGAGAGCATCAGCGCCAGCAGGCCCCGGTTGGCGGGGCCGAGCAGCCGCGCGACGACGACCGACGCGACGAAGCCGATGACCAGCGTCGCGCCGCTGCCCAGGACGTTCAGGCTCACGAACTGGCCGAGACGGCGCCGCCGTCCCGCCGGTCAGGCTCGACCGTGTCCAACTTACCTCGTGCTCGCCCGCAGCGACGCGCGTCTGCGGGCGAGCGCCGGCATCGCCGCGATCGCGTCCGCGGCGCGCTCGCCGGCATGCCCGTCCCACAGCGGGATCGCGGCGGGAGCGAAGTCGCGGTGCAGTGTGAGCTCCTCGGCGCAGGCGGCCCCGAGCACCTCGGGGTCGGTGCCGATCAGCCGGTTCGTTCCGAGCAAGGTCGTCACGGGTCGCTCGGTGCTCGTGCGGTACGTGAGGCAGGGCACGCCGAGCGCGCTGGTCTCCTCCTGGACGCCCCCGGAGTCGGTGATCACGAGGCGTGCCGACCTCTGCAGCGCCAGGAACTCGAGGTACTCACGCGGCTCCAGCAGCGTGATCCGGCTCGGGGCAGGGGAGCCATTTCGGGCCGAGCTGCGCGCGCGTCCGAGGATGCATCGGGAAGATCACCGGGAGCTCGCTGGCGAGCTCCGTCGAGCACGTGCAGGACGGCGGCGAGTTGGGCCGCGTCATCGACGAGCGCAGGCCGGTGCAGCGTCACGAGCGCGTAACCCCGCGGCTCGAGGCCCATCGACTCCAACGGGCTGTGCGCATCAGCCTCGTCGACCAGGCTCCACAGCGAGTCGATCATCGTGTTTCCGACCAGCGCGACGCCCGGGCCCGCGATGCCCTCGGCGGCGAGATTCTCGACGGCGTCCGCCGATGTGCACAGCAGTAGGTCGGAGATGCGGTCGGTGACCACCCGGTTGATCTCCTCGGGCATCGTCCAGTCGCGGGAGCGCAAGCCCGACTCGACGTGCACGATCGGGACGCCGAGCTTGGCAGCTGCCAGGCTCGCCGCCATCGTCGAGTTGACGTCGCCCGCGACCACGATGGCGTCGGTCGGGTTCGCCATCAGCGAGCGCTCTGTGCCGGTCAGCACCCGGGCGGTCTGCTCTGCATGCGATCCTGAGCCGACCTCGAGGTTCTCGTCGGGCGCGGGCATGCGCAGTTGCCGCAGGAACGATCCGGACAGAGCCGAGTCGTAATGCTGGCCGGTGTGCAGGATCCGAACCGCGATGTCGCGGGTGAGCAGGGCGTGGACGACCGGGGCGATCTTGACGAAGTTCGGACGTGCGGCAACGACGACGGTGACGTGGCCTGCGCTCACTTAGCCCCCCTTGGCTCGAACAGTGGCAGCGTTTTGCGGACGGTCGAGTCCCACGAGTATGCCTCGACGGCCAACCGGCGCGCGGCGGAGCCGAGTGCCCTCGCGGTCTCCGGCTCGAGCGCGTCGGCGAGCGCATCGGCCATGCGCTCGGGCACGCCGGGCACTACGAACCCGGCTCCCGTGTCGGCGACGATCTCGCGAATCCCCGCGACCTCCTGGGCCACGATCGGTCGGCCGCAGGCCAGGTACTCGGCGAGCTTCGTCGCGTTCATCCCGATCCGGTCGAGGTGCTCGCGCTTGTGGGAGGCGACGAGGACGGACGCTGAGCACAGCAGGTCTCGGACGCGATCGCGGTCACGGACGAAACCGGTGAGGGTCATGCGGTCGCTGATCCCGAGACGAGCACCCTGAGACTCGATCGACGATCGCTCCTCGCCGTCGCCGATGAGCACCAGCCGCACGTCGGTTCGGCGCGCGCTGAGCAACGCGAACGCGCTGAGCAGCGTGTCGAAGTCGACCCAGTGCGCGAACCGGCCCATGAACACGATGTACGTCAAGCCCGGCTCGAGCCCGGCTCGAGCCGCGGCCTCTGCGCGATCGAGCGGTTGGAAGTAGTCCATGTCGACGCCGATGGGCACGACGCCGATTCGCGCGCGCGGGACATGAAACTGGTCGGCGAGCAGGTTCCGGGCCTCCGGGCTGCCGGCGACGACTCCGTGCGAGAGGCGGCCCATCGCCACGGTCAGCAGTCGCTTGCCGTAGTCGATCAGCGGAGAGGCGTCGCTGTCGTAGCCTCGACCGTACGAGTACGTCGTTCGACCTCGCAGACCACTCGATATCCGAGCAGTCGAGCGACGATGGCGGCCGGAATCGTGGTCCACTTGTGCCGCACGTAGCAGCGGCGTGCGCTCCGACGCTCGCGCCAGATGAGCTTGACGCCGCTCAGGCCGATGCTCGTCCCGCGAGCGAGCCGCTCGGACTCGGCGCCGCGGGCGGGTGTGAAGCGCACGCCGTCGAGTTGCGGGTCGCTTCCGCGGGCAATCAGGTCGACCCTGATTCCGGCACGAGCAAACCCTCGGGCGATCTCGACCGTATGCGTTCGCGCTCCGTCGGGAACGTCGAGGTCGACGTCACAGACCATCACCAGGTCGCCGGTCATCCAAGCTCCGGGCGCGCCAGCATTCGACGGTACCGGGCAGCCGCAGCGGCGGCGGCCGGAACGCCGGCGTACATGCCGATGCCGATGCCCCCCCAGACCCACACGTCGCGGTTGTCCTGGATCGCTCCGGAGAACAACGCGTTGACGAGGGCCATCAGAAGCAGCGCGATCAGCAAGGACGACTCGAGCCGGTCGTCCGGGAGGCCCGCGCGCCAGATCGATATGAGCCTCCGAAACATCGAGCCGATCATGACGACGACGGCGATCACTCCCAGGATCCCGAGTTCGACGCCAACCTCGAGCAGGATGTTGTGCGGATACTGGAGGATCGGGTCGATCTTCGCAAAGCCACCGGTTCCGAGCCCAAGCCAGGTGTTCTGCGAGAACGCGGCGAAGGCGTTGGCCCACTCGCTTGAGCGACCGTTGCTCGACAGCCCGCTCGCGCTGCCGATGATCGTCGAGAGCGACCGTCCGACCGCTGATCCGGGGACGACGAACGGGACGAGGACCGCTGCGATCAACAGCGCGCCGACGACGATGCCGAGCTGCCGTCGTCTCCGCCTGTCCGCGGCGGCAAGCGCGACAAGCGCGAAGAACGCGACCACGAAGGCGACGACCGGGCCCCGCGAACCTGACGCCAGCAAGGCGATGGCCAGCACCGGGAGCGCGGCCGTTGCCAGCAGCCTGAGCCTCCTGGTGGGCGACGCAAGCACGAGGTACGTTCCGATCAGCAGGCCGGTGGCGCTGTCGCGTCCGAGGTAGATCGGGTACTCCTGGGTGCCGATCGAGAATCGACCGCTGATCTTCTGGGTCCCGGCCCCGCTGGCCAGTTGGCCGACGACGTACAGCGCGCCGATCGCCAGGCAGGCGAACGTCACGAGCAGGAACAGGCGTCGGCTCTCCCCTCGGGTACCGACGTATACGGCTCCGACCATGAACACGAAGTTGTCGGCCATGTAGAGCTGAATCTTCGTGCTGCCCCAGCCTTGGGCGGGCGACGGGCCGAGCCGCAGCAGCATCATCGCGAGAAGGAAGAACGCCATCGCAACGGGGACAGTGGCCAGCGCCCGGGTGCCGGCCGACTCGTCGCGGCGCATCGCCGCGATCGCGATCGCGCCGCAGATCCATGCGGCGAACAGGAGCGTCGTGCCGCCCTTCGGCAGCGGGTTCGACCCGAGGACTGCGTCAGCCAACGTCGGGAGCGCCGACGAGTCCCAGCGGGAAGGCAATCGATCTCCATGCCAGCGCAGCGGCTCCCAGGCCTGCGAGCAGGACGAACACCAGGATCGGTTGCGCCATGATCGGGACCATCAGCAGCGCGCCCGCGATCCAGGCCGCGATCAGCAGGAGTGGGGTACGACGGAAGGTCAGTTGAGCGCAGGCGCCGAGGGCGGTCGTGACTCGCGGTCGGGGTTCCCGTAGTAGTACGTCATCGAGCGCCGACTCTTCGAACACGACGGTGCCGGCGATCGGCGTCATGTTGTGCAGCAGGCTGCTGGTTGCCGCTCCGAGATCAGCCGGCTTGGTCACGCCGGCACGGACGACCAGCACGACCACATCCGAGAGCGAGGAGAGGATCAGCCCGTCCGCAAGCCCGGCGAGTGGCGGCGAATCGATCAGCACGAGGTCGAAGCGCTCGCGGAGATCGGCCAGGACCGACAGCGTCCGGCTGCCGGCCAGCAACCCGGCGGGATTGACGCGGGACGGGCGCGAGGGCAGGACCCAGAAGCCCTCCTCGAGCTGCACGAGCGCTGCGTCGAGCGGCACCGCGTTCTGCAGCACGTCGACGAGGCCCGGACGATCGCCGTGCCCGAAGACGTGAGGACAGCGTCGCCGCGCGCATGTCGGCATCGACGACGAGCACCTGGCGTCCGCCGCGGCACGCTGCCCGCGCCAGATCCTTCGACCGTCGAGGTCTTGCCGACCTTGGCGTTGTAACCGACGATCGCCACCACGCGCATCTCGCCGGAGCGCAGCGCGAACATGAGGTTGGCGTAGAGGACGCCGTATGCCTCCGACAGTGCCGGGTCGTCCGCGTGCAGCCGAGACTTGAGCGGGATCGAAGCGAGCAACGGAAGGTCGACGAGCGAGGCCACGTCTTCGGCGGAGTGGATCGCGGGGCGCATCGTGTGTCTGACCCACGCCAGCCCGACGCCGATCATGACGCCCAGCAGGCCGCCCGCAATCAGATCCAGAGACGTCTTCGGGCTGATCGGCGTCGACGAGGCCTCGGGTGCGGCCGATTCGGTGGTGCTCGTCCCTTGGGCCAACCCGGTGGCGGCCATCTGGGCCGCCTGATTGATCAGTGCGGAGCGGGAGGTCTTCAGCGAGTTGATCCGATCCGCGGTCGCCGGCTGGGCGGCCGTCGGCTGCAGCTTGATGATCTGATCGGTCAGTGCCGTGATCTGGCTGTCGAGCTGGTCCGTGAGCTGGGCGGTCCTGGCCGAGGCGGTCTTCTGCAGATTCGTCAGGAACCCGCTGATCACCCCCTGGGCGATCTGTCTGGGCCTCCGCCGGTGACGCGCCCGTGGCATGGAGCTGGATGATCGCGCTCTGCGGGGGCGGCAGTCGCCCCGATCCGTGAGGAGAGGGAGTCGACGCTCAGCTTCCCGCCATCGACGCTCGGCCGGATCTGGCTGAGGAACCCCCGGGACACGAGCACCGTCGCGTAGTTCTGCGCCAGCGCCTGGTTGGCATTGGTCGTGTCGCCGCCACCGGTCGCGGAGCTCGGCAGGTTCACCTGCAGGATCGCCGATGCCTGGTAGACCTTCGCCGTCGCCGCCGTGTATAGGATCGCGAGTCCGACCATCGCGACAACCGACGCAAGGATGATGTAGCGCTCTCGCCAGAGGATCGGGCCGATCCTCTGCTTCTTGATGACGTCGAACTCGTCCATCCGGGCACGATCCATCATAGGCGCTGGGTCGGCGGGTCGCCCCAAGCCGGACCACCGGGCCGAGCGACCCGTATGCTCCCGCCGATCGAGGGCCCCGACGGCGCATCCGCCCCCGGAGTTCGGACAATACGATGGCGAGCGCGGAACATCTGGCGATGCGGGCGTACCAACGCTGGCGCGCCCTGGGGGGCCGGCTGAGGGGTCGACACGACCGCTGGCGAGGCGTTCGGATACTCGGCTACCACCGGCTGTCCGATGCGCGCGAGCCGCTGTCGGTGTCGCCGGCGGCCTTCAGGCGGCAGATGGAGATCGTGGCCGGCTCGGGCGTGACCCCGATCAGCCTCGAGCGCGCGGTCGAGCTGCTGCGACACGAGGTCGACGGACGCTACCTGTGCGTGACCTTCGACGACGGGTATCTCGACAATCTCGAGCATGGGGAGCCCGTTCTCCGGGAGCTTGGGATCCCGGCCACGATCTTCCTCCCGACGGGGATCATCGATGGCTCTGAGAGCTACTTCTGGTACGACGCGCAGCCTCCTGCCGTGAGCTGGCGGCAGGTCACGGAGACCTCGAGCGACGGAGTCCTCCGGTTCGAGTCGCATACGGTCACGCATCGCTGGCTGCCCGACCTCCGCGACGGCGACGTCGTCCGCGAGTTCGCCGACTCCAAGGCAGCGATCGAGCAGCGAACCGGCCGCCCGGTCACAGCGATCGCGTTCCCGGGCGGCCTGTACGGCTCGCGGGAGCAGCGGCTGGTACGGGAGGCGGGCTATCAGGCCGGGATCACGACGGACCCCGGCGTCAACGAGAGCGGGCAAGATCCCACCGCCCTGAAGCGCACCCTGATCTACTCGTCGGACACCGTTGGAGACTTCGAGGCGAAGCTGTCGGGGCTGCTGGACGGGCCCGCCCACCTCCGCAACATCCTGTACTCGCGGCTCGGACCGTCGCGCCGGACGCGTGCGCCTGAGCATCTGCCTCATCGGTAGCGCCGTCAGCGAGAAGCGGGCCGTCAGTTCGGGACGGTGTTGCTCTGGACGGTGTACGTGCCGGTGGTCGAGTGGAGGTTCATCGGAACCCAGTTTCCGCGTGGGCCCGGGGTGGGGGCCGCGATCGTGTTGCCCGTGATCACGAAGTTCTCGATCGTCTGGCCGGCCCGGTCCGACGGCGACACGTAGAAGCCCCCCGCACTGGTGTGCGTGATGTGGTTGTTCGTCCAGTCGCTGGTGCCGGTGGTCGTGTCGTATTGGAACCACGCGATTCCGATCGCGCCGCGAGAGATGAAGTTGTCGCTCACGACGTTGTTGCGGTAGCGCACCGAGATCCCGTCGGCGGAGAAGTTCGTGATCGTGTTGTGCGTGACGACCGCATTCGACACCTTCAGATAGATCCCGTGCATCCCGTAGGTGATCGTCGGATTGAGGCCGGTGTTGCGGATCGTGTTGTACGAGACGATGTCGGTGTCGCCGAGCAGCAGCATTCCGGAATTGCCGATGTGGTCGATGACGTTTCCCTGGATCGTCCAGTCGTTGCCGAACTGCGCGATGCCGGGACGGTCGCTGTTGCTCGCGGACGGCCCGAAGTCCACCCGGCAGCGCTCGACCGTGATGTGGCTGGCCGTGCTCTGACCGTCGCTGCCGCCCTGCAGTCCGGCGTCCGGACCGAGCGAGAGCTCGTCGAAGGTGAGGTAGGCGCCGCCGGGGAACCAGATCCCCTGCGGGAGGATGGCGCGGCCGCCCCCGTAGGCGCCGAACGTGATCGGGTCGCTGCTCGTGCCGTAGATCGGGGATCCCCATCCGGGCATCAGCGCAGAGTCCGAGAAGCTCACCCCACCCCTGAAGAGGACCGTGTCGCCCGGGTGCATCCCGACGCTCGCGCGGTTCACCTTGGTCACGGTCCGCCACGGGTGCACGGGGCTGGTGCCCGAATTGGAGTCCGAGCCGGTCGGCGCGACGTAGTACGTCGTGCCCGTTCCCGCGCTCGTCGAGCCGCCCGTCGTCGGGGCGGCGGCGATCAGCGCGCTGTGGCGGTTGGTGTGCCGATGCCGGTGATGGAAGGTCGCGCGCTGGTGGGCGACCGCGTTGGATGGCATGAGGGAGGTCGCGAGCACCGCTGCGACCGCTCCGATGGTCCGTGTATTGATAATCCGCATGACCGTTGTCTCGGCCATCGGTCATCCGTCCTTCGGCCCCGGTTCTCGGGTTGGACGAACAGTGGACTCGTCGACATTTCACCGAGAGTCGGTGCGATGACACGACTCATTGCGGTGCACGCGCGGGCCCCCGGTGAGTCCGCCGGGGGCCTGGGCTCGCTAGGTGCCGGACTCGATGGCGCCGAGGTCAGGCGCGGAGCCGCAGTAATGGAAGCCTGGGGAGCCGGTCGGCGCCGAGCTGCGGGTCCGCCCACGCCGGGCCGGCCTCGGACGAGCGCGCTGCGGGCTGAGCCGAGTCGGGGTCACCCGGGCTGCCGGGGCTCGTCGTTGAGGGGTCCTCGCCCGTGGGCGTGGGGGACGGGCCTGGGGCGTCAACGGCAGTGGCTTGGAAGCGTGGGGATGCGGCGTCGGCGCGTCCGCGAGAGCTTGCGGGCGCCCGTGCGGGTGACCCTAATACGGGAAACCACCCGCCTGGTTTCCCGTCACGTTAGGTCCCCCAGCGCGACCTTTCGTGACACGAGACCCTGCCCGTTGGTTTGGTGTAACGAAAAGGCCAAGGGCTCTCCCGACGAGAGCACCGTCACGACGAACCGGCCGCGCAGACCACTCCGCGGCCGTTTCGCTTCTCACGGGTTTGTCCACGAACTAGCGAGCTAACCGACGGTGTTGCCGCTGACCGCGTAGCTGCCCGTCGTCGGCTCCAGGTTCATGTCGACCCAGTTGCCGACCGGAGCCGGCCTGTCGATCGTGTTGCCGTTGATGACGAAGCTCTCGCGGGTGTTGCCGCCGACCGGGTCCGAGGGGGAGACGTACAGGCCGACGATCGTGTCGCCCGTGATCGTGTTGTCGGTCCACTGGCTCGTCCCGGCGATCGTGTCGTACTGGAACCAGCCGATTCCGATCTCGCCGTTCTCGATCAGGTTGTGCGAGACGACGCTGTCGCGGTAGCGCACCGAGACGCCGTCGTTGTGGAAGTTGTCGATCGTGTTGCCCGTGACGGCGGAGTCGGCGGCCTTCAGGTAGATGCCGTGAGCACCCCAGGTGATCGCCGGGTCCACGCCGGTGTTCGTGATCAGGTTGCCGTTGACGAGGAAGTGGTCGCCGCGCAGCAGCATGCCCGAGTCGCCGGTGTGGTCGATCGTGTTGCTCTGGATGGTCCAGTTGGAGCCGATCCCGTTGATCCCCAGCTCGTCCAGGCCGGCACCGACCTGCCCCGGGACGATGTCGTGGATCGAGCAGCCCTGAACGGTGATGCTATTGCCGATGCCGGTCACGCCCTGCTGGGGCCCGAGGTTGAGGTTCTGGAACACGAGGTAGCTGGCGTTGTGGAACCAGACGCCCTGAGGCAGCGAGGCCTGGCCGGAGCCGTAGGAACCGAACACGATCGGCGCCGCGCCGGTGCCGGCGAGGGGATTCCCCCATCCGGGCATCAGGACCTGATCGGCGTAGATGGCGCCACCCTCGAACAGCACGCCGTCACCGGGGTGCAACGAGGCGCTCTCCCGATTCACACGGTCGACCGTCTGCCACGCCTGGCTCGGGCTGAGGCCCGAGTTGGAGTCGGACCCGGTCGGGGAGACGTAGTACGTGGTGCCGGTGATCGCGGTCGGAGTGAACGGCACCGGGGCGCCGGTCGTCGTAATGGCCGTCGAGGGCACGGGCGCGCTCGGACTGCTGGCAGCCGCGTGCCCGACGCCGTGAACGCGACGGTGACGGCGGGTGTGCCGACGGTGGTGGATCCTGTGGTGGTGGCGCCGGTGGTGGTGCCGGTGGGTGGGGCGATGAGCCGAAGCAGTGGAGGTGAGGAGGCCTGAGCAGGCGGTCAGCACCAAGGCGACCACAAGCAGGACCCGACGTAGATTGATCGTCCGCATGACCTCTGTGTCGGTCATGGGCCATCCGTCCCAGCGCCCGTGCCACAGGGGTCAACAAACGTATGACCGGGATGCTGGACGGCCGGCACCCGCCGCCCGGGGCAGCCTGAGGCACCTCACTGCGATCTGCGGCTCAGGGCGTGACGGACCGGTAGGCCGCCAGCACGCCCTCGACCATCGCCGCGCTGGTGAACCGCTCGGTCACCGTCCGGCGGGCCTCGGCGCCCAGCCGGGTGCGCAGCTCGCCGTCGTCGAGCAACTCGATCAGCGCATGCGCGGTGGCGCCGGGATTCCGGGCCGGGACGAGCAGGCCGCTGTGGCGGTCCGACAGCGCCTCGCCGACGCCGCCGACGTCGCTCGAGACGATCGGCAGCCCGACGGCCATCGACTCGAGGATCGCGTACGGGAACGACTCGGCCCACGAGGTGAGCAGGAAGATCCCCGCGCCGCGCAGGACCGACAGCGGGTCGGGGTGCTCGCCGAGGAAGTGGACTGCGGCCTCGACGCCGCGGGCGCGGGCCTGCGCCACGAGCGTGGCGCGCAGCGGCCCGTCGCCGGCGATCGCCACGACCGCGTCGGGATGCCGGGCGAGCACGGCCGGGAGCGCGTCGATCAGCGTCTCGACCCCCTTGCCCGGCCGCAGCTGGGTGATCGCGCAGATCACCGGCGAGCGCTGGGCCAGCGCGCTGACGCGCCGGTCGACGGCGCCCTCGGGCGGGATGTCGATGCCGTTGTGGACGACCCGCACCCGGTCCGGCGGTCCGACGCTCGCGGCGAGGCGGCCCTCGGCGGCGCACACGGCGGTCACGCAGTCGGTCAGCCGGGCCAGGGCGCGCTCGATCTCCCGATACACGATGCGCTCGCGCTCCCGCTCGAAGAAGCCGTTGAACGCGTAGCCGTGCGGGGTGTAGAGCACGGGCACCCGCGGCAGCGCGAGCTTTCCGAGCCGGGCAAGGGCGCCCGCCTTGGAGCTGTGGGCGTGGACGACGTCGGGCTTCACCGCCCGGACGATCCGGACGAGGCGGGCGAGGGCGTGGAGGTCGGTGCGCGGCGTGATCGCACGCTCCATGTCGAGCCGGACGTGGGGGGCGTCGGGAGGTACGCCGGCGGCCAGCAGCGACGCGCTCGGCAGCCCCGGACCGCACAGCACCGCCTCGTGGCCGCGCTCGGTGAGCCCGGAGAACAGGTCCGCGACGTGCCCGGCGACGCCCCCGTCGACCGGCTGGTGCACGAGCAGGATGCGCATCAGCCGGAGCCGATGACCCGCGCGCGGGCCCGCTTGCTCGCCTGGCGCACGAACCGCATCGGCGGGCTGGCCAGCAGCGGCTCGTAGCGGTCCGTCAGCTTCAGCCACATGACCGGGAGCGGATCGGCCGCGCCGATCATCGCCCGGGTCAGCTCAAAGGGGTCCCAGCTCCCGGAGCCGGTCGTCACCGCCGCGAGCAGCCCGGCATCGCGGGTGGCGGAGATGGCCGCCTGGCCGTAGCGCCCGAACGGGTAGGCGAGCGTCTGCACCGGCTGACCGGTGAGCTCGCGCAGCGCCTCGCAGCACCCGTCGATCTCGCGCCGGCACTCCTCGTATGAGAGCTGCTCAAGGTCGGCATGGGTGATCGTGTGGGCGCCGATCTCCCAGCCGGCGCGCGAGAGCTCCGTCACCTCCTCGCCGGTGAGGATCGCGCCGTCGCCGCCCGCGCCGACGTACGGGCTCCGTCCCCCGAGCCAGCCGCTTGGCACGTACACGGTCGCGGGGACCTCGAGCTCGCGGAGGATCGGCGCCGCCACCGTGAGGTTGTTGCGCATCCCGTCGTCGAAGCTGACGGCGGCGAGGCCGGCGGGTGGGGGACCACCCGCGGCGCGGCGGGCGAGCTCGGCCACGGTCACGAACGCGAACCCCGCCTCCTTCATCTCCTCGAGCTGGTGCCGGAAGCGCTCCGGGGCGAGCTGGAGCATGAACAGGTCCTCCTTGCGGGGACAATCCGCGACGCCGTGATAGCCGAGGATGACCGCCCGGCGGCCGGCGATCCGGTGCAGAGCGGCGATCCAGCCGCGGCGGAATCGGTCAGGGGATGGGGCGGTTCTCATCGGCTGATCTGGACGAACGTTCGGGTCCCACCACCTCTTCGGTCCGCAAAGGCGCCGTTACTATGGCAGGCGGTGGGCGCGACAATCCGGGTCAACACCCCACAGGCGCTCCCCGGGACCGCACACAGGATTCTCGTCACGGACGCCCAGGAGCGGGCGGTGCTGGCGAGCCTGCGCGGTCTGACGGCGGAGGGCTTTGCCGTGACCGCGGTCGGTGCATCGCCGCTCGCTCCAGGGCTGTGGTCGCGCGATCCGGCCGGTCGCCGGCTCGCCCCGCACCCGCGGCTCGACCTGGACGGGTTCCTGGCCGTGCTCACCTCGCTCGTGCGCGAGGAGCGCTTCGCGATCCTGCTGGCCGGCACGGACGCCTCGCTGCTCGCCATCTCCGAGAACCGTGACCGGCTCTCCGAGCACGTGCGGCTCGGGCTGCCGCCCCATCCCGTGGTGGCCGGCGCGCTCGACCGCGTACGGGTGGCGCGGGCCGCGGTCGCGGCGGGGGTGCCGGCTCCCGAGGAGCGCGTCTGCGCAGATGTCAAGACCGCCCTGGCAGCCGGCGCCGAGCTCGGCTACCCGGTCGCGGTCAAGCCGATCGAGACGGTGATCGTGCGCGACGGGGTCACCCACCGGCGCGCGAGCCGGATCGCCCACGGTGCGCGCGAGCTCGAGCGCCGCGCGCGGGAGATCGGCCCGTGCGTCGTACAGCGCTGGCTGCAGGCGCGGGTCGTGTCGGTCGGCGGCGTGGCCGCCGCGGACGGGATCCTCGCTCATGCCGTCTCGCGCTACGAGCGGATGTGGCCCGTGCACGGCGGCAACGTCGCGTTCTCGGAGACGATCGCAGCGCCCCCGGGGCTGCTGGAGCGCGTCGAGGCTCTGCTGCGCGAGCTCGGCTGGACCGGCCTGTTCGAGCTCGAGCTGCTCGAGACAGCCGACGGGCGCTACGCCGCGATCGACTTCAACCCGCGCGCGTACGGCTCGATGTCCCTGGCGATCGCCGCGGGCGTGTGCCTGCCGGCGGTGTGGTGCGACTGGCTGCTCGACGGCCGCCGTCCCGGGCAGCGGGCGGCGACGCCGGGCTTGCGCTACCGCTGGGAGGACGCGGACCTCCGCCATGCCGCGTCCGTCGCCCGCCACGGCAGTGTTCGCAACGGGCTCGCCGCGCTTGCCCCGAAGCGGCGGGTGACCCACGCGTACTTCCAGCTGCGCGACCCGCTGCCGTCGGTCGGGCGGGTCCTGCAGATGGTGGCGATGACGCGCGACCGGGCCAGGGACCGCTCCAGGCTCGCGGACGCCGGAATCAGCCCCGGAAGCGGAACACCTCAGCGATCGTCAGCGCGATGATCCGCAGGTCGAAGCGCAGCGACCAGTTCTGGATGTAGTAGTTGTCCCACTCGACGCGGTCCGCGATCGACGTCTGACCGCGCAGGCCGTTGACCTGCGCCCAGCCGGTGATTCCGGACTTGACCCGGTGGCGGTCGTCGTAGCGGTTGATCTCGATGCTGAAGCGCTCGACGAACTCGGGGCGCTCCGGCCGCGGGCCGACGAGGCTCATCTCGCCGCGCACGACGTTGAGCAGCTGGGGCAGCTCGTCGAGCGAGGTCTCCCGCAGGAAGCGGCCGAACGCCGTGCGCCGGTCGACGCCCTCGACGCCGCCGGGCGCGAGGCCGTCGAGCGGCTCGAACTCGTCCTCGACCGTGGCGATGCGCATCGTGCGGAACTTGAGCAGGTTGAACGCACGGCCGTCGCGGCCGACGCGCCGCTGGCGGAACAGCACGGGCCCCGGCGAGGTGAGCCGGACCGCGGCTGCGATCAGCAGGATCACCGGGCCGAGCGCGACGAGCGCGATCGCGGCGCACGTGCGGTCGACTGCGTGCTTGACCGCGAAGTGCCAGCTGTGCGGGTTCGTCGGCCGCAGCGACAGCAGCGGCAGCCCGCCGACGTGGTCGAGCGTCGCGCGCTCGTTGATCGACTCGTACAGGCGCGGGACGAGAGACACCGTCACGCCCCGGTCCTGGCACTGACGCACCTTGCCGACGAGCGTCTGGTCGGGCTCGGAGGAGAAGGCGAGGATCACGTGCCGGGCACCGGTGCGGTCGAGCGCGGCGTCGAGGTCGTCGACGCCGCCGAGCACGGGCACGTACGCGGCGGTGCGTTGCCGGGCCCGCGGCATCGGGTCGGAGTCCAGGAACCCGACCGGGCGCAGTCCGTAGCTGCGGTCGGTGACGAGCCGCTTGACGAGGTGGTCGCCCACGAGCCCGGCGCCGATGATCAGCGTCGGCGTCGACAGCGCGTCGATCCGCAGCGCCTGGCGGCGGACCGACAGGAGCACCACCCGGGCGACGCCGAGGTAGACGACGGAGAACAGCCACAGGCGCAACGCGAGGTCGAGCGGGTGGGCGCCGCCGATGATCGAGTCGAACGCGATCACGAGCATCGCGCCGAGCGACACGATCCCGATGACGTGCGCGAAGGTGTCCAGCAGCGAGCCGGACAGCCGCTCGTCGGGGCTGCGGCGGGCCTGCATGACGGCGATCACGAGCAGCGGGAAGCACGCCGCCACCCAGCGATCGGCGGCCGTCTGGTCGAGCGTGCGGGCAGCGAACAGCGCCGCGCACGCGGCCAGGTACAGGACGATGATGTCGGTGAGGCTCCGAACGCGTGACCACGAGCGCCCGTCGAGCAGCCGCGTGACGGCGAGCCCGGTCGCGGACGTCGCTCTCCGAGTCGGCGCGAAGGAGCCGGTCGAGGCAGCGTGAGTGGCGGCGGGTGGTGGGCTCATGAAAGTGTGGAAGTCGACGGCGCAAGGCCGTGCGGCGAATGCATTCGGACGACGACACCCGTCTGTGCGCTCACAACCCCCTGCGCCTGGGGAAATCGGAGCGCGGTGCGTCTAGACCGTGGTACACAGATGATAACGCGGTTCTCGGCCGAAAGTTGGCCTTTTGCGTGGGGAAATCGCATGGGATGGCTGTTTGTGGATAACTAGCCGGTTCGGGCCGAGGGTAAGCGCATTGGACCGATTTTTTGGCGTGGAACCAGGACGTATCGGGGGATCGAGGCGCCCGTCCGGGGAGGAACGGGTCCCCCGGCGGACCTGAGCACCCCCACGAGGCTTGATTCGGCGCGGCGCTCAGCCGGCTTGAGCGCGGACGACAGGCCGCGGACGGGCGGGCAATCGCCTCGCGTGACCCGGCCCGGCTGTCCGAGTCCATCAGTGGCGCCGCCGGCGGGTCGTGCGTGCTCCCAGCCCGGCCGCGAGCGCGAGCAGCGCGGTGGATCGACGGGGGCGGCGGGGGTGCTCACGTTCAGTGCTCAGGACTCCGGATGGCGGCAAACCTTCCCTGATTCGGGCGTACGATGAAAGACCCCAGTCGTCAGGAGGCTGCAGTGTCGCGACTCATCAGGATGGATCACTCCGGCCACACGACGCTCGCGGAGTGGAGCGTGGAGGACCCGGTCAGCGTCGAGACGGCAGTGGCCGCGTTCCGCGCCGAGCTCGACCAGGGCTACTTCGCCGTCGTGTCCCACGGGGAGGGCAACGCCGAGCAGGTCCGCGAACTCCCGCTCGACGCGCCGCTGGTGATCCTCCGCCGGCCGATCGCCGGAGGCTAGATTGGAGGCGACCGCCCTCTCGGCGGGCCACTCGCCGCTGCCCGAGCTGGCCAGCGTCTATTGGCGCCCGCGTGTCGACGAGCGCCGGCTCGTCCGCTCGGGCCGACTGTGGACGCTGACCGCGGTCACCCACACGGTCCCGTTCATCTGTGCCGCGGTGGTCCTCGGGGTCCTGCGGCCGGTGACGATCCCCGTCGCTCTCGTGCTGCTCGCCCACGCGTGGGTCATCCCCGAGCTCTACGCGGCCCGGGGCGCCGGCGTGGTCCGGCGAGGGCAGACGCGGCGCTCGGTCGCCGAGACCGTCGCGGTCGGACTGCTCGGCGACCTCGTCGGCCACGACTCGCGCGAGCTGCACAGCCGCACCGGGCTCGTGCTCGAGCGCGGCATGCTCGGCGTGTGGCTCGTGGGGGAGGCGGGCGCGCTGCTCGTCCGGCCGCGTGGCCGGCGCGTCAACTGCTACTGCGTGCACGCGGCCGATCCGTCCCTGCCGGCGGGCGACCGGATCGCGCACCTGCTGCTGGCGCTGCGCTCCGACGAGGCGGGGTTCGCGACGGTCGCCAACCTCGCGTTCTCGGGGGCGGTGTGGCGGCTGCGGCGCCGGCTGCGCGAGGACGCCCGCGAGGCGCTGCAGCGGGGCGCCGCGGTGGCCGCGGGCCGGGCGTAGGCGGGGCGCGGGCGCGTCGGCGGCGGACTCCAGCGCTAACGCTGGGCGCGCCGGCGCCACGCCGAGAACGCGACGTTCGCGGCCGGGCTCGAGAGGCGCCGGCACGACCAGAGGGCGCACGCCGGCTCACGAACTTTGTACGCCGGGCCAATGCGGGCTTTAGGGGCGCGGCGGATGATCTCGTCATGCCCCATTCGCTCCCGTCCTCAAAGCCGGTGCTCGCCACCGATCCGCGCCCCTCGTCCCGCGCGCCGGTCCCTGCGCCCCTACGCCGCTACCGGATCTCCCGGCTGCGGATCGAAGGGCGACTGTCCGATCCGACGCAGCGATTCGAGCATCTGAAGCGCGTCTACGACTGAGCTCTCCCGCGCACGCCCACGCGTGCGTGCGCCAGCCCTCGCGTGCGTGCGCCGCCCACGCGAGTACGCGCACGCGAGTACGGTGACCGCGAGCGCTACGCTTCTCCCATGCGTACGGACATCGAGGAAAGCCGGGCTCGCCCGCCGATCGTGAGACGGGCCGCTGCCGGCCTGGTCCTGATCGCCGCGGTCGCGCTGGCCATCCACGTGCTCTTCAACCTCATTCTGACCGTGTTCTGGGTGATCGTCGGGGTCGCCGCAGTCCTCGCGGTCCTGTGGGCGCTGAAGACACTGGCGTGAGGCTCAGCTGATGGCGGGGGGCGGGCTGCTCGTCATCATGTTCTTCTTCGGCCTCGCCGGAGGGGTCATCGGACGCGTCAAGGGGAGCTCGTTCTTCCTGTGGTTCCTGATCTCGGCCACGATCCCGTTCCTCGGGCTGCTGACGGCGATCTGCTACCGCTTCGAGAACCGCGAGCTGCGCCGCCAGTGCCCCGTGTGCGGGCAAGATCGTGATGCTCCACGACGCCGTCTGCACGAACTGCGGCCACGAGCTGGAGTTCCCCGAGGTCGCGCTCGCCTCCGAGGCGGCGATCCGCGAAGGCCACGCCTACTGAGGGTCCGTGGCAGCTGGGGCCGCTCGGGCGTTCACGCGGCCGCGGCAGGGGGCGGCGGGATACGTCGCAGCTGCGCCCGGTGGCGCGTGGCGGTTCGCGCTTGCGGGCGCGCGGTGCGGTGACCTTAACGTCACGGGAAACCACCCGGCGCCGTTGCGTGTCACGTTAAGGCGCCCGGGCGACCTTAACGTCACAGCATCTTCACGCCGGTGGTTCGATGTAACGTTGGGGCTCGCGCAGAGGCCGGCGCGGTCCTCCCGGGCGCGCGGGCGGTTTCTGTGAGCCTGGGTATCTAACGGGCCTATTTTTCCCGTTGGATACCCAGGCCCTTCGGCCTTCCGCCGGCGGCTGACACGACGCCGTGACACCGTTTAGTGGTTAATCTCGCTTGACGGCGGATCACGGCGATTTCCCCATCAGCGACCCAGGCCCGACCGAGGCGGCCGGCCGGGCGGGGAACCGGGGGCGCGGTGGCGCCCTGCGCGGCCGCGCAGCTGTCGGCATCTGTCTCGGGGGGTGGGAAAAGCTGGCGGCACCTGCGCCGGACGGGAGAGAGGCGGGTCAACGCCGCGAGCCGTCCGAGGCCGCTCGCGCACCGGGCGTTAGACTCGGCCGTCCGTCGCGCGCCCGCGCGGCCAGGTGACCGACCCACCCTGAGGACTCCGAGAAAGGAGGCGAGCGCTATGCGTGCAGTCGATGCACTGATGGAATGCCTGAAGGCGGAAGGTGTCGACGTCGTATTCGGCCTGCCCGGCGGCGCCAACCTCCCCACCTACGACGCGTTCTACGACGCGGGGATCCGGCACATCCTCGTCCGCCACGAGGCGGGCGGCGGCCACGCCGCGGAGGGGTACGCCAAGGCCACCGGCAAGGTCGGGGTGTCGCTCGGCACGAGCGGGCCCGGCGCCACCAACCTGGTCACGCCGATCTGCGACGCGATGATGGATTCGGTGCCCGTCGTGTTCATCACCGGCCAGGTGCGGACCGAGCTGCTCGGCACCGACGGGTTCCAGGAGGCCGACACGATCGGGATCACGATGCCGGTCGTCAAGCACAGCTTCATGATCCAGCACCCGCTGGAGATCCCGCGGACGATCCACGAGGCGTTCCACATCGCTCGCACCGGGCGCCCGGGGCCGGTCGTGGTCGACATCCCGCAGGACCTGAGCCGGGCCGACATCCCGTACGAGCCCGTCACCGACGTCCACCTCCCGGGCTACCAGCCCACCACCGAGGGCAACCAGAAGCAGATCCGTCTCGCGGCCAAGGCACTGGCGAACTCGCGCCGTCCGGTGATCTACGCCGGCGGCGGGGTGATCGGCGCGAACGCCGCCGCCGAGCTGACCGAGCTCGGGACTGCGGACCGGTTCCCCGTCACCTGCACGGTGATGGGCCTGGGCGGGTTCCCGGCCCCGCACCCGCAGTGGCTGGGGATGCTCGGGATGCACGGCACCCGGGCGGCCAACTACGCGATGGACGAGGCCGACCTGATCATCGCGATCGGCGCCCGCTTCGACGACCGGATCACCGGCAAGCTGTCGGAGTTCGCGCCCCGGGCGAAGTTCATCCACATCGACATCGACCCGGCCGAGATCTCGAAGAACGTCCCGGCCCACATCCCGATCGTCGGCGACGCCAAGAACATCCTGCCGCGGCTCACCGCCGAGTACCGAGCGCAGTCACCCGATCCGCAGCGGCTCGAGGAGTGGTGGTCGCGGATCCGGACCTGGCAGGACCGCTACCCGCTCGCCTACGAGGACTCCAAGGACACGGAGATCAAGCCGCAGTTCATGGTCCAGGCGCTGTACGAGGCGACCGAGGGCCAGGCGATCGTGACCAGCGACGTCGGCCAACACCAGATGTGGACCGCCCAGCATTACCACTTCCCCGCGCCGCGGCGGTGGATCAACTCGGGCGGCCTCGGGACGATGGGCTTCGGCCTGCCGGCCGCGATGGGGGCGAAGGTCGGGTGCCCCGACCAGACGGTCGTCTGCGTCGCCGGCGACGGCTCGATCCAGATGAACATGCAGGAGCTGGCCACGTGCGCCCAGGAGGGCATCGCGGTCAAGGTGTTCATCATGAACAACGGCTACCTCGGCATGGTCCGCCAGTGGCAGGAGCTGTTCTGGGACAAGCGCTACAGCCAGGTCGACATGGGCCAGTGGCCGGACTTCGTCAAGCTCGCCGAGGCCTACGGCGCCACCGGCATGCGGCTGACCGACAAGACGACGCTCGTGCAGGACATGACGACCGCGCTCGCGACCGACGGCCCCGTGCTCGTCGACGTCCGGGTCACGCGCGAGGAGAACACGTACCCGATGATCCCGGCCGGCCAGGCCGCCCGGGACATGGTCGGGTGATCGGGATGGGAGAGCCGGGAACCAAGGAGATCCTGTCACTCGACGAGCTCGAGGCGGCCGTCGGGCTGCGCACCGGGCGCAAGCACATCCTGTCGATCCTGGTGGAGAACAAGCCGGGCGTCCTCACCCGGATCTCGGGCCTGTTCGCCCGCCGCGGGTTCAACATCGACACCCTCGCCGTCGGTCCGACCGACGACGAGACGTTCTCGCGGATCACGCTGACGCTCGACGGCGCCGTCCATCCGATCGACCAGGTCACCAAGCAGCTGCACAAGCTGGTCAACGTCCTCAAGATCCGCGACCTCGAGCCGGAGGAGACGCTGGCTCGCGAGCTGGCGCTGTTCAAGGTCTCCGCCGACGGCGCCAGCCGCACCGAGGTGATGCAGATCTGCGAGATCTTCCGCGCGAAGGTCGTCGACGTGACCAAGCGCTCGGTGGTGGCCGAGGTCACCGGCACGTGCGACAAGGTCGAGGCGTTCGAGCGGCTCGTCCGGCCGTTCGGGCTGATCGAGATGGCGCGCACCGGCGAGATCGCGATCTCCCGGGGCCGCGGCGAGACGTAGGCGCCGTCGGCGTCGCCTGCGCCGGCCAGTCGCTCGGATACGCTCACGCGATGGCTTCGAGCGGCTCGCCGGTGCAGGTCAACAAGACCGCATGGGCGGGCGGCGGCTACGTCGCCGACTACGCCAACCGCCGGCTGCTCCCGGTCGAGGTGCTGCTCCTGGCGCGCTACCGCGAGGCGCTGTCGGGCCGCGTGATCGAGATGGGCTGCGGCGCGGGGCGCGTGCTCGGCTACCTCGTCGGGCTCGGCGGGGAGGTGCACGGGATCGACATCTCGGCCGACATGGTCGAGCACTGCCGGGCCGCGTATCCGGCGGCCGACGTGAGGGTCGGCGACCTGTCGGACATCCGCGCCACCGTCGAGGGGACGTTCTCGGCCGTGCTGTGCATCGACAACGTGCTCGACGTGTTCGACGACGCCGAGCGCCGCCGCGTGCTCGTCAGCCTGAGGGACCTGCTCGAGCCCGACGGCCTGCTGATCCTGTGCTCGCACAACCTCGACTACGCCGACCGAGCCGACCTTGCGGGGGCGCAGGGATCCCGCCGGGCTCGCGAGCTGATCGTCAAGGCCACCGCCCGCCCGCTGTCGCAGGTCGTCCGGGGGGTCACGCGGCTGCCCAGGCAGATCGCCAACCGCCGGCGGCTGTCCGCACTCCAGCAGCGGGGCGCCGACCACGCGATCATCAACGACGAAGCCCACGACTACGGGCTCCTGCACTACTACATCCGTCGTGACGATCAGGCCCGGCAGCTCGCCGACGCGGGCTACGAGCTGATCGAGTGCCTCGACACCGAGGGGAAGGTCGTCGCCCCCGGCACCGTCTCTCAGGTGCCGTGGCTGCATTATGTCGCCCGCCCCTCGTAGGGAGCATCGCTTCCGCTCAACTAGCATCGCCCATGTGCCGATCAACGTGGGGATCGACCTGACCGACACCGAGGAGGTGCGAGCCGCGCTGCGAGCCTATGGGGAGCGATATCTCATGCGCGTCTTCACCGACGCAGAAATACGCGATTGTGCTGGAAATCCGCGCCTTCTGGCGGGCCGGTTCGCGGCCAAGGAGGCCACGATGAAGGCGCTGCGGCGCGCCGACGAGGGTCTTTCGTGGCGCTCGATCGGCGTGCGCGAGAACGAGCACGGCGGCCTTTCGCTGGAGCTCGCCGACGCAGCCGAGGCGCTCGCCGCCGAGCGGGGCGTCACCAGTCTGACGCTCAGCCTCAGCTACCGGCGCTCGGGAGCCGCGGCCGTGGTGCTCGCCGCGGGGACCACCCGATGAACGAAACCCTCACCGCCGACATCCGCCGGGTGCTGCGCGACCATGCGCGGCTGCCGGTCGATCCGGACGCGATCGACGTCCACGCCGACCTGTTCGCGGCCGGGATGACCTCGCACGCGAGCGTCAACGTGATGCTCGCGCTCGAGGATGCTTTCGACCTCGAGTTCCCCGATCGGATGCTGAAGCGCAGCGTGTTCGAGAGCGTGGCCGCGATCTCGGCCGCGATCAACGAGCTTCAGGAGCAGACCGGTATGACCGTGTTGATGGGCAGGGACCAGGAGTTCGTCGGGGCGGTACGGCGGGTGGCCGAGGTCGTGGCCGCTCTGTACGCCGACGAGGTCGACCGCGACGCGCGCTTCCCGCGCGAGGCCGTCGATGCGCTGCGGGAGGCCGGTGCGATGTCGGCACTCGTGCCGTCCGAGCTGGGCGGCGGCGGCGTGTCGCTCGAGGCCGTGGCACAGGGCTGCTTCGAGCTCGCCCGGCGGTGCTCCTCGACCGCGATGGTGTTCGCCATGCACCAGATCCAGGTCGCGACGATCGTCCACCACCTGGACGGCGCCTCCTGGTTCGAGGCCTACCTGCGCGAGCTCGTGACCGAACAGCGCCTGATCGCCTCGGCCACGTCGGAGATCGGCACCGGCGGGGACATGAGCCGCTCGATCGCCGGGATCCACACCGAGGACGACGGCGCGCGTTCGTTCGAGAAGCAGGCCCCGACCGTCAGCTACGGCGGCCATGCCGACGACCTTCTCACCACGGTCCGCCGGACCGACACCGCCGAGGCCGGCGACCAGGTGATGGTCCTGCACCGCGCCGCCGAGACCGAGATCGAGCCAGCCGGCACGTGGGACACGATCGGGATGCGCGGCACGTGCTCGCCCGGGTTCGTGATCCGGGCCCGGTTCAGCGCCGAGCAGGTGCTCGGCGCCCCGTTCTCGACGATGATGAACGAGTCGATCGTGCCCATCTCGCATGTCCTCTGGTCGTTCGTGTGGTTCGGGATCGCCACCGAGGCGTTCGAGCGCGGCCGCGCGTTCGTGCGCGCCGCCGCCCGGCGCAAGCCCGGCGAGCCGCTCCCGGCCGCGCAGAGCCTGTCGCGGGTGATGGCCGAGCTGTCGATGCTCCGCACCGAGGTCGAGTCGGCGCTCGACGCCTACGTGGCGGCCCTCGCCGAGCCCGGCCGCGAGTGGCTGAGCACGATGGCCGCCGTGCTGCGCTTCAACAACCTCAAGCTGGCCGCCTCCGAGCAGGCCCCGCGAGTGTGCATGGGCGTGCTCGAGGTGATCGGGATCATGGCCTACAAGAACGACTCGCCGTTCGGCGTGGGCCGGCACCTGCGCGACGCGCTGTCGGCGCGGCTGATGGTCGCCAATGAGCGGATCCACGCGATCGACGCCGGGCTGCTGCTGATCGCCAAGGAGGTCTAGTGGAATTCGCGGGCGCGAATTCCATTGGGAGCAATCGCCCAGGGGGCGATTCTGCCCGTGAGCGCCTGGGGGGCGATTCTCCCAGGCATGCCAAGGAGGTGCGCCCGGCCAGTGCCGAGCAGGCGGAGTTCCTGCGTGAGCTGTTCGCCGCCGGGCTGCTGATCGAGACCGGCGTCCCCGGCGTGTACGGGCACGGGTCGGTGTTCGAGGACGTCCGGGGCCGGCTCGACGAGCGGCTCAGCCACGAGGCGGCGAGCCGCGGCGCCGAGCGGCTGCGCTTTCCGCCGGTGCTCCCGCGCCTGCACCTCGAGCAGAGCGGCTACCTCGGCTCGTTCCCGCACCTGGTCGGGAGCGTCTTCTCGTTCGAGGGCACCGAGGGGCAGGCCGCCGACCAGGCCGAGCGCGCCGGCCGCCACGAGAACTGGGGCGAGTTCCAGACCCAGACCGACCTCGCGCTGATGCCGGCCGCCTGCTACCCGGTGTACCCGGCGATCGCCGCGCGCGGGCAGCTCCCGCCCGGCGGCGTGTTCGTCGACGCCGGCGGCGCCGTGGGTGTTCCGCCACGAGCCCTCGCACGACCCGGCCCGGCGGCAGATGTTCCACCAGCACGAGCTGGTGCGAATCGGCGAGCCCGAGACGGTGCTCGAGTGGCGCGAGGAGTGGGCCCAGCGCGGACTGCTCCTGCTGCGCTCGCTCGGCCTCGACGCCCAGCTTGACAACGCCAACGACCCGTTCTTCGGCCGCCGGGGGCGGATGCTCGCCGCCAGCCAGCGCGAGCAGGCGCTCAAGTTCGAGCTGCTGGTGACGATCGTCGGCCCCGAACCGACCGCGATGGCGTCGTTCAACCACCACCTCGACCACTTCGGCACCACCTACGGGATCGAGCTCGCGGACGGCGGCACCGCGCACACCGCGTGCCTCGGCTTCGGCCACGAGCGGATCGTGCTCGCGCTGCTGGCCAGGCACGGGCTCGAGCCCGACCGCTGGCCGGAGGACGTGCGCGGGGAGTTGTGGCGCTGATGGCGCTCAGCACCGTCCGCGGCCTGCGCAGCCTCACCGGCCGAGATCCGGACGGCTACCGGACCCACCTGCTGCACGCCGACGGCCGCAGCTATCAGGAGACCAACTGCTACACGGACATCCTGATCGAGCTGATCCACGCCTGTGGCCTCGAGCCGATGGCGATGTTCGGCCATCTCGTGCGGATGGACTTCGAGGGCGACCAGTGGACGTTCTTCAAGCCGCCGCCCGAGGACGTCGAGCGGCTGTTCGCGATCGACATCCACGAGATGCAGCCCTACCGGCCGCTGCCCGAGCAGATCGCCGAGCAGATCGAGCGCGGGCGGACGATCATCGTCGAGCTCGACGCGTTCTACCTGCCCGACACGGCCGCCACCAGCTACCGCCGCGAGCACGTCAAGTCCTCGATTGCCGCCGACGCGATCGATCCCGACGCCCAGACGCTGCGCTACTTCCACGGTCCCGGGCTGTTCGAGCTCGGCGGCGAGGACTACCGCGGCGTGTTCCGGATCGGACGGGAGCTCTCAGACGACGTGCTGCCGCCCTACACCGAGCTCGTCCGCTTCGACGCCGGCGTCCCGCTGGCCGGCGACGAACTGCGGAGCGCCGCGCTGGAGCTGCTCCGCGGCCATCTGCGCCGGCGCCCGTCGGGCAACCCGTTCGAGCGCTTCGGCGCCGGGCTCGACCGCGACCTCCCGGCGCTGCTCGAAGGTGGTCTCGACGAGTACCACGCGTACGCGTTCGCCACGGTCCGGATGGCCGGGTCGGCGTTCGAGGTGCTTGCCTCGCACGCCGATTGGCTGCTCGGGTCAGGCGCGCGCGAGGCCATCGCCGCGATGGGCGAGATCGTCGACGGCTGCAAGGCGTTGTCGTTCCGGCTCGCGCGCCGGCGGCCGTTCGAGACCGGCTCCCGGATCGCCGGCATGGCGGACGCCTGGCAGCGGGCGATCGACGCGCTGGGCGCGGCCGTCCGCTGATCCTCGACACTTCCGGGATGCGCGGCGTCGAGGTTGACACCCACCAGGTCCGCGAGCTGTCCGCCGGCTGGGAGCTGGCCGGCTCCGATCCGGGCGCGCACGCCGATGCCGCCGGGATCGACGGGCTCGCGTGGTCGCCGGCGGTCGTCCCGGGCACGGTGGCCGCCGCGCTCCCCGGGATCGCCCCGGCCGACCTCGACGGGCGCGACTGGTGGTTCCGCACGCGCCTGGATGCCGAGCCGGCCGGTGAGAGCGGGGAGGAGGTGGCGCTTGCGCTCGGCGGGATCGCCACCGTCTCCGAGGTCTACCTCGACGGCGAGCGGCTCCTGTCGTCGGACTCGATGTTCGCCGCCCACACGCTCGACATCGGCGCGGCCGTGCGCCGCGGCAGCGAGCTGGCGATCTGCTGCCGGGCGCTGACGCCGCTGCTCGCGGTCCGGCGGCGGCCGCGCGCCCGGTGGCGGACGCGGCTCGTGTCCGAGGGCAACCTGCGCTTCTACCGGACGATGCTGCTCGGCCGGACCCCCGGGTTCGCCCCCGGGCCGGCGGCGGTCGGGCCGTGGCGGCCGGTCCGGCTCGAGCGCCGCCGCGGGGTGGTCGTCGAGGATCTGCGGGTGCGCCCGTCGGTGTCCGGCGAGGACGGAGTGCTGCGGGTCAGCGCCCGGCTGCGCTCACCCGGCGGCGGCCCGCCCCCCGACCAGGTCGAGCTGCGGCTGTCGGGAGGCGGCGAGACGCACACAGCAACGCTGCCCGCGGCCGGCGGCGCCGCGGCCGGCGAGCTGAGGATCCCCGGCGTTCGCCGCTGGTGGCCGCACACCCACGGCGAGCCGAACCTGTACGACGCGGAGCTGACTGCGGCCGGGGCGACCGTCGCCCTCGGCCCGATCGGCTTTCGTTCGATGCATTGCGGGAAGGACCCGGGCCGCGACGGTATCCGGGTAGTTGTGAACGACGTCCCCGTGTTCGCGCGCGGCGCGGTGTGGACCCCGCTCGAGCTTGCCCGCCCGCACTCCCGCGGCGAGGAGCTTCGTCGCGTGCTCATGACGGTGGCGGACGCCGGGATGAACATGCTCCGGGTTCCCGGGATCGGCTGCTACGAGAGCGAGGCCTTCCACACGCTGTGCGACGAGCTCGGGATCCTCGTGTGGCAGGACTTGATGCTCGCGAACCTCGACTACCCCGAGGGCGATCCCGAATTCATGGAGGCGATCGCCGGCGAGGCCCGGTCCGAGGTCGGCCGGCTGGCCGGCCGCCCGTCCCTTGCCGTTCTGTGCGGCGGCAGCGAGGTCGCCCAGCAGGTGGCGATGCTCGGGCTCGACCCTGGGCTCGCGTCCGGCCCGCTGTACGGGGAGCTGCTGCCCTCGGTCGTCGAGGACGCGGAGATCGACGCCTCCTACGTGCCCTCGACGCCATTTGGCGGCGCGCTGCCGTTCCGCACCGAACCGCGGGGTGGCCAACTACTACGGCGTCGGCGCCTATCTGCGCCCGCTGGAGGACGTCCGCCGGGCCGAGGTGCGCTTTGCGGCCGAGTGCCTGGCGTTCGCCAACGTGCCCGACGACGACGCTCTGGCCCGGCTCGACGGCGCCGCCCCGGCCGCCGTCGGCGGGCCGCGGTGGAAGGCCGGGGTCCCGCGGGACGCCGGGGCCGGCTGGGACTTCGAGGACGTCCGCGACCACTACCTGAGGCTGCTGTTCGGCGCCGACCCGGCCGAGCTGCGCGGCGTCGACCCCGAGCGCTACGTCGAGCTGTCCCGCGCCGTCAGCGGCGAGGTGATGGCCGAGGTGTTCGGCGAGTGGCGCCGGGACGCGTCACCGTGCGGGGGCGGGCTCGTGCTGTGGCTCAAGGATCTCGCCCCCGGCGCGGGGTGGGGGGTGCTCGACGACGCGGGCGCCCCGAAGCTCGCGTTCGGCCACCTCGCCCGCGCGCTGGCCCCGATCGCCGTGTGGAGCACCGACGAGGGACTCAACGGGATCGACGTGCACATCGCCAACGACCGGCCGGAGCCGCTCGAGGCGACGCTGCGGGTGGCGCTGTACCGCGACTTCGAGCTGCCTGTGGCGGAGGCGTCGCACCCGGTGCTGATGTCACCCCACAGCGGGTATACGGGTAACCTGGAGTTACTGCTGGGCCGGTTCGTCGATGTCAACTGGGCATACCGGTTCGGGTCGCCGGCTCAGGACCTGATCGTGATGAGTGTCGAGCTAGACGGGGGCGCATCGCCGCCGCTGCTGTCGCAGGCGTTCCGGATGCCGCTCGGGAGGCCTGCCGGGCGCGAGCCGGCCGCTCGCCTCGCGGTGACGGCGGCGATCGACGACGTCACCGAGGCCGCGGCCACCGTCACCGTGGCGGCGCGGCGCTTCGTCTCCGGCGTCCGGCTCCGGGTGCCGGGCTTCGCCCCGGACGAGGACGGCTTCTCGGTCGAACCCGGACATCGGCGCACGGTCAGCCTGCGCGCGTCCGCGTCCGATCCGGCGCGCGCTCCGGCCCCGGCCGGCGGGAGCCTGACCGCGCTCAACCTGGAGGGACGGGTTCCGATCACGCCCGCCGAGGGCCGATGAGCGCGCCCGCGCCGGCGCGACCGCGCCCGGGCTGGCCCGAGCCCGTGTACCTGGCGCTGTCGCCTGAGCCCGTCCTCGCGTTCATCCACGAGCCGGACGGACCGGCTCGGGACACGGCCGTCCTCATCTGCCCGCCGTTCGGGTGGGACGAGAACTGCTCCTACCGCGCCCGCCGGCGCTGGGCCGACGAGCTCGCCGCGGCCGGGTACCCGACCGCCCGCTTCGATCTCCCCGGCACCGGCGACAGCGGCGGCGCGCCCGGCGACGACAGCCAGCTCGATGCCTGGGTGGAATCGGTCACCGGGACCGTCGAGTGGCTGCGCGAGCGGACCGGCTGCGCCCGGCTGGCGGTGATCGGGATCGCACTCGGCGGCCTGGTCGCCTACCTGGCGGCCGCCGCCGGCGCGGAGGTCGACGAGCTCGTCCTGTGGGCCGTCCCCGCCAGCGGCCGGGTGCTGCTGCGCGAGATGAAGGCGTTCGCCGGCGTCGTCGCCGCCCGGCACCCCGCCGACGCCCGGGGCGGCCCGCCGCTTCCGGAGGGCGCGGCCGACGTGATCGGCTACCTCGTGACGGCCGACACCACCGCCGCGCTCGGACGGGTTCGGCTCGACGAGCTCGAGCTCCCGCGGGCGCACGGAATGCGCGTGCTGATGCTCGGACGCGACGGGCTCGCGCCGGACAAGCGGCTGCGGGCCAGCCTCGAGCAGTCGGGCGCCGCGGTGACCGCCGGGGAGGCCGGCGACTACGCGCGGCTGATGGCCCATCCACAGGATGCGCAGGCGCCCGACGCGACGATCGCGCGGTCGATCGAGTGGTTCGCGGGTGGCTCCGCCCCGGCCCGAGGCCTCGTGGCGCGCGCCGCCCGCCCCGCAGTCGAGCGCGACCGGCTCGAGCTCGAGCGCGACGGGCGCGCGCTTCGCGAGACCCCGCTCGAGCTTCAGGTCGCCGACGGCCGCGCGCTGGCGATCCTCACCGAGCCCGTCGAGGGGGCGCGTGCCCAGGTGTGCGCGCTGCTGCTCAACGGCGGCGCCCTGCGACACACCGGCCCGAATCGCTCGTGGGTCGACATCGCCCGGCGGTGGGCGGCCCAGGGCGTGCCGAGCGTCCGCGTGGACCTGAGCGGGATCGGCGACGCCGAGGGCGAGGAGCGCGACCGGGTGTCCAACCGCGAGCTGTACGCCGAGCGATCGAACCGCGACACGCTCGGGCTGGTCGAGCAGCTGGCCGTGCGCGGGGTGGGCGAGCAGTTCGTGCTCGCCGGGCTGTGCTCGGGCGCCTATTGGGCGCTGCACGCCGCGCTCCGCGACCCGCGGGTCAAGGGTGCGCTGATGATCAACCTGTACTCGTTCTACTGGAGCGAGAAGCTCGTCCACGAGCGAGAGACGTTCGAGGCGCTGGGCGCGCTGCGCTCGCAGGGCTGGCGGCGGCTCGTCCGCCGCGACGTGCGGCCCGACCGGCTGATGACCGCGGTCAAGAGCATCCGCCCTAGCCGGATCCGCCGAGGCGCGCGCCACCAGGTCGAGTTCTCCCAGCGCGATCAGGTCGTCCGCGACCTCGACCTGCTGCGCGATCGCGGAACCGAGGCGCTGCTCCTGCTCTCCCACGGCGAGCCGCTGTACGACCAGCTCGTCCGCCAGGGCCAGCTCGAGAACCTCGACCGCTGGCCGAACCTCCGGCTCGAGCGGATCGCCTCGCGCGACCACATGTTCCGTGCGCTGTGGCTCCAGCAGCAGGTCCACGCGAGCCTCGACCGCGGGCTCGAGCGCGTGCTCGAGCGCACTGGCGACGCCGGGCTGCACGCCGCTCACCCCGGCCCCTGAACCCGGCCCTCGGAGGCGTCGGCAGGAACCCGGCCCTCGGAGGCGTCGGCAGGTTTTGGTAGCTTTGATCATGTTCCGACCTGCGGGGGTCCGGGCGGGCGGTGATCGAGGAAAGGCAGCAGGGTGGCTCCACCACGCACACGTTGGGCTTTCGCGGCCATCTCGGCCGCGGTCACGGTGCTCATCGCGGCCCCGGCCGCCGGCGCAGTCACGTGGAGCGCTCAGCCGGTGGCGACCCCGCCCGGCGCCGCGGGCGGCGAGCTCACCGGCGTCTCGTGCGTGTCGGCGAGCTCGTGTGAGGCGGTTGGCGAGTGGCAGGACAGCTCCGGCCACCAGGCGCTGCTGATCGACCGTTGGGATGGGACGAGCTGGTCGGTGCAGAGTGCCCGTGTGCCCGCCGGCTCGGCGCTCAGCTCGCTGAGCGCGGTGTCGTGCACGTCGGACAGCGCGTGCACCGCGGGCGGCTTCGCGCTCGGCGCCGACAGCCAGCCCCACGCGGTGGCCGAGCGGTGGAACGGCACCAGCTTGGTCGCTCCAGACCCTCGCCCAGCCCGCCGGCGAGACGGCGGCGGCGCTCACCGGCGTCTCCTGCAGCTCTGCCCAGACCTGCACGGCGGTCGGCAACACCGCGAGCTTCCGGACGCTCGCCGAGCGCTGGAACGGAACCGTATGGACGGTCCAGACGACCCCGGATCCGCCCGGGCAGCTGGCGTTCCCCGGCGGCGTCTCGTGCCCGTCCGACGCCGGCTGCGCGATGGCCGGCGACGTCAGCGACACGAGCGGCGACCCACCGACCGGGTTCACCGAGCAATTCGACGGCAGCTGGGCGCTCGGCCTGTCAGGCCCCTCGACCGGGCCGCTCGACGCCGTCAGCTGCAGCGCGCCGCGGACGTGCACCGCGGTCGGCTTCAACGAGTTGTCGGCCGTCACCCAGCCGTTCGCCTACCGCCTGAGCGGCTCGCGGTGGACCGCCCAGAGCCCGGCCAGCGCGCCGGGCGCGAGCAGCACCGGCCTGAGCGGCGTGTCGTGCCCGGATTCCGCGCTGTGCGTCGCCGTCGGTGGCACCACCACGTTTGGGTCGGGCAAGGTCGCCGGCACGCTCGCCGAGTCGTGGGACGGGAGCCACTGGGCGATCGAGCCGACGCCCGAGGCGACGCTCGCGTCCACGTCCGGCTCCGCCGCGGTGCTCGACGCCGACTCGTGCCTGTCGAGCGGCGTGTGCGAGGCAGTCGGGCGCGACCAGTCGCGGATGCCGCTGGCCGCCGTTCGCGGATCAGCTTCGGCGCTGCCGGTCGTGCGGACGAAGGCGCCCTCGGACGTGTCGTCGACGGTGGCCACGCCCAACGGCGCGATCGACACGCAGGGCGCGCCGATCACCGCGTGTCGGTTCGCCTGGGGCTCGACCCGCGCCTATGGCCACACGGCACCGTGCCGCCTGTCGAAGTACTCGGGCCCGACGTTCACTCAGGTCCACGCGAAGATCACCGAGTTGAAGCCCGGCGCGACCTACGACTACCGCCTGATCGCGAGTACGGCGGCCGGTACGGCGCGCGGGAGCAACTGGTCGTTCACGACGCTGCCGGGGTGAGCGCGCGGGAGTAGCCTGAGGGTCGATGACCGCGGTCACGACCTCGCACGATCCCGCGGCCCCGTGGCTCGACGATGCCACCCTCACCCGGTTGCGTCGCCGGCTCGACGCCGCGCTGCGCCGCTCGCGCGCGAGGGGCCGGCCGATCCTCGCGAGCGTCACCGGCGCGCCGATCCCCGGCGCCGACCCGACGGCCGTGGTCGCCGCCTCGCGCCGACCGGGCGAGCCGTGGTTCTGCCTCGAGCAGCCCGACCGCGACGGCTGGGCGCTCGCCACGCTCGGATGCGTCCGGGCGCTCGAGGCCGACGGCCCCGGCCGGTTCGATCACACCGCCCGCGCGTGGCGCGAGCTGACCGCCGATGCGCTCGCCGACTCGCTCGACGGTCCCGCCGGCTCGGGCCTCGTGGCCGTGGGCGGGTTCGCGTTCGCCGACGACGGCGGGGACTCGCCACGGTGGGAGGGGTTCGCGCCCGGCTCGCTGTCCGTGCCCGAGATCGCGCTCGCCCGGCGTGGCGGGCGCACGTGGGTGACCGCCGCCGTCGAGGTGAGCCCCGACGACAGTGCGAGACGGACCTCCTCGCCCGCGTGGCGGCGACGGCTCGGCGAGCTGCGCCGCACCCCGCTGCCGATGCTCGACCCGGCTCCGACCGGCACCTACCGCGTGCTCAGCCCGATGCCGCCCTCGCACTTCGAGGAGGCGGTGGCCCGGGCCGTCCAGCGGATCCGGGGCGGCGAGCTCGAGAAGATCGTGCTCGCCCGCGAGGTCGAGGTCCACGCGCCCATCGCCCACGACGCGGCGGCCGTGATCGGCGTCCTGCGCGAGGCGTTCCCGTCCTGCTACGTGTTCGCGGTCGGGCGCGGCGAGGCGACGTTCCTGGCGGCCAGCCCGGAGCTGCTCGTCCGCCGCGACGGGCAGCGCGCGAGCACGGTGGCGCTCGCCGGCTCCGCCCGCCGGAGCGCCGACCCGGCGGTCGACGACCACCTCGGCGAGCGCCTGCTGCAGAGCGACAAGGATCGCGAGGAGAACGCGATCGTCGCGCGGCGGATCGCCCGCGCGCTCGCGCCGCACGCCGTGTGGGTGACCTCGGCGCCGGAGCCCGCGCTCGTCCGGGTGGCGAACATCCAGCACCTCGCCCGCCCGATCCGCGCCCAGCTGGCCGCTCCGCTCGGCGCGATCGAGCTCGCCGGCGTGCTGCACCCGACCCCCGCCGTCGGCGCCGAGCCGGCGGACGCGATCAGGCTGATCCCGGCGCTCGAGGGATTCGATCGGGGCTGGTACGCGGGCACGATCGGCTGGACCGACGCATCGGGCGACGGCGAGTTCTGTGTCGCCCTGCGCTGCGCGCTGCTGCGTGACCGGCTCGCCCACTGCTACGCGGGCTGCGGGATCGTCAGGGACTCCGATCCCGAGGCCGAGCTGGCCGAGTCGGAGGTCAAGCTCCAGGCGCTGCTGCCGCTGCTCGCCGGCTGACCGCGCGCCGCGATCCGGCGGTGCAGCGCGAGGTTCTCCTCACGGTCGGTGCGGACCTCGACGATGCAGGCGCCTCCTGTGGCCACTGCGCTCGTCACCGCCTCGCGCAGCTCCCGCTCGGTTTCGGCACGGATGTGGGCGAGCCCGTACAGGCGCGCGGCCGCGATGAACTCGAGCCCGTGCGGCGTGGCGACGTGCTCCTCGAACGCGTCGCGCTGGGCGGCCACCGGAAGGAAGTGGAAGATCCCGCCGCCGTCGTTGTGCAGCAGCACGATCGTCAGCGGCAGCCCGAGTCGCCGCGCGGCCAGCAGCCCGCCGATGTCGTGCGCGAGGGCGACGTCGCCGATCAGCAGCACGACCGGCCCGTCGCCGGCGGCGGCGGCCCCGAACGCCGAGGACACGGTGCCGTCGATCCCGTTCGCACCCCGGTTCGAGAGCACTCGCGGGGCATCGGCGCGCGTCCCGGCGAACAGCTCGACGTCGCGGATCGGCATCGAGGAGGCGACGAACAGGGTTGCCTCGGGTCCGAGCCACGCACTCAGCCGAGCGGCCACGAGCGGCTCGGACAGCTCGTCGCCGAGCTCGGACTCGATCACCGCGCTCGCCTCGGCGTCGGCGGCCCGCCACGCGTCGAGCCAGTCCGGGTCGGGGTCGGCCGGCGGCCGCATCGTCGCCAGCGCGCTCGCCGGGTCCCCGGTGAGGAGCTCGCCGACGACGGCGGCGGGGTCCTGCCAGGCGGCCTCAGGGTCGAGCGCCAGCTGCTCGACATCGGTGAGCGTGGCCAGCCACGTGCGCAGCGGCTTGGAGGTCGGCAGGTCGCCGACCCGGATCACCAGCTCGGGCGCCATCCGCTCGGTGAACGCGCTGTCGCGCACGAGCAGGTCGTAGCGGGCGACCGCGGCAGCGCCGCGGCGCGCGCCGGACAACGGGTCGGCGAGAAGCGGATACCCGGCGCGCTCAGCGAATGCCGCCACCGCGACGCCGAGCGACGGATCGCGCTCGTCGCGCCCGGCGATCACGAGCCCACGGGCGGGGAGCGCACGCGGCGGGAGCGTGGCCGCGGGCGGGGGAGCCGTGCGCCGGACGAACGGCGTGCGGCCGGTGCGGCCGGTGCCGTCGGTCGGAAGCGGCTCGTCGAGGACGAGCGGCTCGCGCAGCGGGAAGTTGAGATGGACCGGCCCGCGGCGGCCGTCGAGCGCGGTCCAGTACGCCCGGCAGGCGAGCCGGCGGATCCAGCGGAGCCGCTCCGGCGAGGCGCCGTGGACGCCGACCTCGAAGAACCACTTGACCGCCGAGCCGTACAGCCCGATCTGGTCGATCGTCTGCCCGGCACCGACCTCGCGGAGCTCCGGCGGGCGGTCGGCGGTGAGGACGATCAGCGGCACTCGCGCCTCGTGCGCCTCGAACACCGCCGGTGCGAAGTTCGCCGCCGCGGTTCCCGACGTGCACGTCATCGCGACCGGCGAGCCCGACGCCTTGGCCGCCCCGAGCGCGAAGAACCCCGCGCAGCGCTCGTCGATGTGCGACCAGCAGCGGATCCCCGGCTCGCGCACGAGCGAGAGCACGATCGGCGTGGAGCGCGAGCCCGGCGAGGTGCACGCGTGGCGCACGCCGCAGCGGGCGAGCTCGTCGCAGAACGCGCGGAGCAGCAGGTAGGTGTCGGTCGCGGTCATGATCCAGGGCTGATGGCGCCGGCGCTCGTCCTCCTACACGGCTTCACGCACACCGGCGCAAGCTGGGACCCTGTCGAGCGCGAGCTGGGGAAACGCTACCGGGCGCTCGCCCCCGACATCCGCGGGCACGGCACAGCGGCCGCCGCCGAGCCGTGTTCGCTGGACGCTGTGATCGGCGACGTCGCGGCGCTCGTGCCCGAGCCGGACGCGCTCACGTTCGCCGGGTACTCGATGGGCGGCCGGATCGCGCTGCACGTGGCGCTCGCGCTCGGGGGCCGGGTGGCGCGCCTGGTGCTGATCGGCGCCAGCCCGGGCCTCGCCGATCCCGGCGAACGGGCGGCGCGGCGGGCCGACGACGAGCGCCTCGCCGCCGAGGTTGAGGGCCTCGGCGTCGCGGCGTTCGCCGAGCGCTGGGCGCAGACCCCGGTGCTGGCCGGCCAGCCGCCGGCGCTCGCCGCGGCCGTCGCCCGCGACCGGCTCCGGAACACGCCGGCTGGGCTCGCCCGCGCGCTGCGCGGCCTCGGCACCGGCGCGCTGCCGCCCGTGTGGGATCGGCTCGGCGAGCTGGCGATGCCGGTCACACTGATCGCCGGCGAGCGCGATCAGAAGTTCGCCGCGATCGCTCACCAGATGGCGGAGCGCATCCCCGGCGCCGAGGTGAGGATCGTGGCCGGGGCCGGGCACGCCGTCCACCTCGAGCAGCCGGCTGCGGTGGCCGCCGCGCTCACGCCAGCGCATGCTCCTCGACAGCGGCCCGCGCGGGGCTGACGAGCATCGCCTGCAGCCGGCGGACCGCGTCGAGATGGTCGCCGGTCCAGATCACCCGCACGCCGGTCGCCGACGCCGCACCGGCGCCGTTGCCGAGGTCGCGGCCGACGGCCTGCACCAGCCGGTCGCCGCTGAGCCCGTCCGGCTCCATCGGGTCCGGTACCGGGCCGCCGCCACTCAGGCTGGTGGCGAACCGGTCGAACCAGCCGGTCATCGCCGCCGCCCCGGCGAGCAGCTCGTGCCGGGCGGCGGCCCGGTCACCGCCCGCCTGGTCGCAGTCCTCCCATAGCTCGAGCACCGCGTCGGCGGCCAGCCGCACCCCGGCGACGCCGGTGAGGAGGCTCGTGATCTCGGCGAGGGGGATCGGCTTGGCACCGCGCTCGGAGAGGTAGCCGCGGAACGTGTCATCGAGCCGGCGCGACGCCGCCGCCGAGCGCAGCGCCTCGGTCCGCGGGGCGACCGGCGGCTCGGACAGCCCGTCGCAGCGCCCGACCCCGTAGGAGATCGCGCTCGCCAGGTATCCCACGCTGTTGAGATAGGCCTCCGAGAGCGCCTTGCCGAGCGCGACCCCGGCCCCGCGCGGCCACAGCAGCAGCCCGACGGCGAGGCTCACCGCGCAGCCGATCGCCACGTCCTCGATCCGCACGATCCCGATCCTCCAACCGACCGGCGCGAGCAGGTTGAACAGGATCAGCAGCGTGAGCGTGAACGACGCCTGGCCGGCCGCGAACGAGATCGTCGCGGGGGCGAGGCCGGCGACCAGCACGACGAACGGCAACAGGGCCCACAGCACTGCCGTGTTCGTCCCGATCACGGTCACGATCAGCGCCCCGACGGCGAATCCGGCGGCGGTGCCGACGAGCGCCCGGACGATCGTCTGGCCGGTGCTGAGGGCGTTGGAGCGCAGCACCGACAGCGTCCCGAACACGACCCAGAACCCGTGCTGGACGCTGAGCAGGTCGGCCGCCAGCACCGCGAGGGCGAGCCCGGCGGCGCCACGCAGGCTGTTGTGCAGCCACGTCGAGTGCCGCTCGACATGCGCACCGGCGCGCTCCTGCGCCGCGGCCAGCAGCCCGGGCAGTCCTCGCGGCTGGCGGCCGAGCAGCCGGTCGAGCCAGCTGCGGCGGTCGGCGGCGACCGCGTAGTCGACGTTGGTCGCGATCTGGGTGACGACGAAGCTGAGCTCCTGGGCGCGGAAGCTCGGGTCGAGCGCGGTGATGACGGCCGACGCTGAGCGGCCGTTGCCGGCCGGATCGCCGTTGCCGGCCGGCGCGCCATCGCCGCCCGAGCCGTTCGCGTCGGGGACGCGTGCGGTCGTCGCCTCCTCGAGCCCGTCGAGCGCGGTGTGCATCGCCGCCAGCGCGTCCCGCAGCGGTTGCGGCGAGCCGGACGGCTGGTCGAGCAGGTGGGCGGCGGCCGACAGCGTGGAGGCGGCCTGGGTCTTCACCGCGCACACGTTCTGGTCGGCGACCTGCGGGCGGTGCTTGGGTGTTGCGCGCAGGACCAGGCCGTTCAGCCACTGGAGCTCGTCGACGAGCCGGACGAGCGCCCGGGCCGAGGTGCTGAGCCCGGTCGGCCGGTAGGGGGTGGCGAAGAACATCGTCCGCAGCGCGCTCACCGCCTCCTCGCTGCGGGCGACCGCGTCACGGTGAGCGGCCTCGGACTCGGCGGAGAACCGGGTGGTCATGAACGCGACGTCGGCCATCAGGCGCGCGGCGAGCGCCCGGCACGCCTCGATCGCCGAGCCGCGGACCGGATCGCGCACCGGCGCCGGCCACAGCACGGCGATCGCGATCAGCGACGCGCCGCCGGCGAGGCCCCAGCCGGCGAGCCGGTCGGGGATCGAGGAAAGCGTGCCCGGCAGCGAGACCGGCAGCACGAACGACAGCAGCAGCGAGGTGGTGGCTCCGGCCAAGGTCGAGCTCACGACGCCCGCGAACAGCAGCCCGAACGCGACCGGAACGGTCACCGCCGCGGCCAGCCACGCCGACCTCGAGGCCAGCGTGCCGATCGCGATCAGCCCGCAGCAGGTGACGACGAGTGCTGCCTGGGCCTGCAGCCGGTCGCGGATCGAGCCCGTGAAGTCGACGAGCAGCAGCATCGCGAACGACCCGAACGCGGCGAACGTGGCCATCACCGGATTGCCGATTACCTGGTCGGTGAGGGCCAGCATCGCGGGCATGACCAGGGCGGCGCGGGTCGCCCGGCGCAGTGCGCTGTAGCCCCGGTCGTGGGCACGCAGCCAGTCCCTCGTGGTGATCGTCCCCAGGCGCGTTCTCAGGCCCTTATTGCAGCACAGGCCCGTAGCCGGCCAGCAGCGCGTCACCGAGGCCGGGTCCGGGCGGCGGCACGAGCCCGCCGTCGACCGGCGCCGGGGGCGCCTGGCCGGTGTCGAACATGCCGAGCGTCGCCAGCCCGCAGGGCCGGTCCGGAGCGATCACGGCGGCCGCGTGCAGGGCGGCGGCGATCCCCAGCGGACCGTCGAGCGTCGAGGCCAGGTAGACCTGATACCCCGCCGCCCTGGCGCGCCGGGAGGCGTCGATCAGCCCTGAGATCCCGCCGGAGCGGCTGACCTTGAGGCACACCGCGTCGCACACGCGGCGCTCGAGCGCGCCGGGGGCGTCGGCGGTCTCGTCGATCGCGATCGGGACGAGCGTCCGGTGCTCGAGCTCCGCGACCGCATCGAGCCCGCTCACCGGCTCCTCGCAGCACTCGATCCCGACGGGCTCGAGCGCGCGCAGAGCCGCGACCGCCTCCTCGACCGACCACACACCGTTGGCATCGATCCGGATCTCCATCCCGGCGCCCGCCACAGCCCGGACCGCCGCCAGCCGCCCGGCGTCGTCGCCCAGCCCGACCTTCACCTTCACGCACCCGAACCCCGCCGCGCGCGCGTCGGCGGCGGCCTGCGCGGCGCCCGCCCGGTCGCGTGTGGCGATCGTCGCGTTGACCACGACCGTCGCCGGGCGCTCGGCGCCGAGCAGCTGCCACACGGGCACGCCGGCCCGCCGGCCGGCGAGGTCGTGGAGCGCGAGGTCGATCGCGGCGAGCGCCTGGGGCAGGGCAGCCGCCCGCGCGCACTCGGCGAGCAGCGCCTGGCGGTCCTGCCCGTCGGCGTGCTCGATCAGCGCCCGGCAGTCCTCGAGCGCGGCGCGCGCGTCGGCGATCGTCACCCCGTCGTAGCTCGCGAGCGGCGCCGCCTCTCCGTAGCCGGTCACGCCATCATCGGCGGTGAGGGACACGACCAGCAGCTCTCGAGTGCTCACCTCGCCGTGCGCGGAGACCATCGGCGTGCGCAGCCGCAGCCGCACCGGGCGGATCGCCAGCTTCACCGGCTGAGCAGCAGCCCGGCGGACAGCAGCACGCAGAACACGAGTTGCAGCTGCCCGGTCTGCCCGAGCGCCTGGTTGAGCGACGGGCCGTCGACGCGGTTGCGGACGAGCCGCACGACCGGCCCGGCCAGCGGCAGCGTCAGCCACGGCAGCAGCACCCAGGCCGTGAGAGGCCCGAACAGCCACGCCACCGGGGTGAGGACATAGGCGCCATACACAATCGCGGCGTACAGCACTCGCGTGCGCTCGCGGCCGAGCCGGACCGCGAGCGTGCGCTTCCCGGCCCGGCGGTCCGTGTCGATGTCGCGGAAGTTGTTGACGACGAGGATCGCCGCGGCGAGCAGCCCGACCGGAACCGCGAGCGCGAACGCCTCCCAGTGCAGGTGCTTGACCTGCACGAAGAACGAGCCGACGACGGCGACGATCCCGAAGAACAGGAACACGAACAGCTCCCCGAGACCCTCGTATCCGTACGGCCGCGGGCCGCCGGTGTACAGCACCCCGGCGAGGATCGAGGCGCTCCCGACGAGCAGCAGCTGCCAACCGGCCACCGCTATCAGGTACGCGCCGGCGAGCACGGCGACCCCGAACGACACGTAGGTGGCGATGAGCACCTGCTGGGGCGGGACGAGGCCGCCGGCGGTCACCCGGACCGGCCCGAGGCGATCCTCGGTGTCGGCGCCGCGCCGCGCGTCGGAGTAGTCGTTGGAGAGGTTCGTGCCGACCTGGATGAAGATCGCGCCGAGCAGTGCGGCAACGAACCGCAGCGGATGGAACACGTGTGCGAACCCGGCCAGCGCGGTCCCGACGAGCACCGGGGCGATCGCCGCCGGCAGCGTGCGCGGCCGTGCGGCCATCATCCAGATCCGCATCCCGCTCGCGCGTGTGACCGGCGCCGTCGAGGTCATCGACGAGTGGTCGTGGGCGTATGTGCGTGCGCGGCCACTATCAGGGGCGGCGGGGGAACTGCGAGAAGTCCGGTGTGCGCTTCTCGATGTACGCCCGACGCCCCTCCTGGGCCTCCTCGCTCATATAGAAGAGGAGGTTCGCGTCGTGGGCGAGCTGCTGGATCCCGGCCAGCCCGTCCTCGTCGGCGTTGAAGCTCGCCTTCAGCAGGCGCAGCGCGAAGGGGGAGAGGGCGAGCATCTCGCGGCACCAGCGGACGGTCTCCTGCTCGAGCTCGGCCAGCGGCACGACCGTATTGACGAGCCCCATCCGCAGCGCCTCCTGGGCGTCGTACTGGCGGCACAGGAACCAGATCTCCTTGGCCTTCTTCGGCCCGACCATCCGCGACAGCACGCTCGCCCCGAAGCCGCCGTCGAACGAACCGACCCGCGGCCCGCTCTGGCCGAAGCGGGCGTTGTCCGCGGCGATCGTCAGGTCGCAGATGACGTGCAGGACGTGGCCGCCCCCGACCGCGTAGCCCGCCACCATCGCCACAACCGGCTTCGGCATGCGGCGGATCTGGACGTGCAGATCGGTGACGTGAAAGCGTCCGACCGCCTGCTGTCCCTCCCGGGCCGCCGCCGGATCGGCGCCGGTGACGTACCCACCCCGGACCCCGCGGACCCGCTGATCACCGCCCGAGCAGAACGCCTCCGGTCCCTCGCCGGTGAGGATCACGACGCCGACCGCGGGGTCCTCGCGGGCCAGGGTGAACGCGTCGATCAGCTCGATCACGGTCTCCGGGCGGAACGCGTTGCGGACCTCCGGCCGGTCGATCGTGATCTTGGCGATCCTCGGGCGGGCGGGATCCCAATCCTCGCCGGTCCCGTGCTCGTAGCGGATGTCCTCGTACTCGGCGGCGGCGGTCCAGGTCGTGCTCACGAGCTGAGACTACCCGGCGGCGGGCCACGGCAGCCTGCCCGGCGGCGGGCCGCTCTAACGTCTGTGCGGTCATCGCCTTCTGGATTCATCTGGCCGCCGCACGACATCCCGATCGAGTCGCGATCGAGGGGCCCGAGCGCTCGCTCACGTACGCCGAGCTGTCCGCCGAGGCAGCCCGGGCGGCGGGCGCCCTCACCCGGCTGGCCGGCGGCGGCGGGCGGGTCGCGCTCGCGCTCCCGTCGGGCGAGGAGTTCGTGATCGCCGCCCACGGCTGCCTGTTGGCGGGGCTGGCGGCCGTGCCGATCGACCTGCGGCTGAGCCCCGAGGAACGTGCGGTGCGCGAGGCCGCCGCGGACGTCGTCGTCTCGGCGCTGCCGGTGTCCGGCGGCGAGGCGACGATGCCGAGCGTGTCCGGTGGCGACCCCGTGGTCGCGGTGATGCACACCTCGGGGACGACGGCGGCGCCGAAGCCGGTCGAGCTGTCCCGCGGCAACTTCCTGGCCAGCGCGCTTGGGTCGGCAGTCGCCCTCGGGCTCGACCCGGCCGAGCGATGGCTGTGCCCGATGCCGCTCACTCACGTCGGCGGGTTCTCGATCCCGATTCGCAGCGCGATCTACGCCACCACCGCCGTCCTCCACGGCCGCTTCGACACCGACGCCGTGCTCGGCGAGCTGATGGACCCGGCCCGGCGGATCACGCTCGTCTCGCTCGTGCCGACGATGCTCGCCCGGCTGCTCGACGCCGGCCTGCAGGACCCGCCCACCCTGCGCTGGGCGCTGCTCGGCGGCGGCCCGATCGCCCCGGCGCTCCTGGCCCGCGCGGCCGAGGCGGGGGTGCCGGTTGCCCCGACCTATGGGATGACCGAGGCGTGCTCACAGATCGCCACCTTCGGGTGGCCGCTGCCCGGGGTCGAGCTGCGCGTCGGAGCCGACGCCGGCGAGATCCTCGTGCGTGGCCCGATCGTGTCCGCGGGCGCGACCGATGCCGACGGGTGGCTGCACACCGGCGACGTCGGCCGGTTCGGCGAGCGCAGCACGCTCGAGATCGCCGGGCGCGTGGCGGAGACGATCGTCACCGGCGGCGAGAACGTGTCCCCGGCCGAGGTCGAGGCCGCGCTTCTCGAGCACCCGGATGTCGCCGACGCCGGCGTCCACGCCCGTGCCGACGGGGAGTGGGGGGAGGCGGTCGTGGCCAAGGTCGTCCTGCGACCTGGGGCCTCGCCGTCGCCTTCGCCGGAGGTCCTCCGCGAGTTCGTCGCCTCCAGGGTGGCCCGATTCAAGGTCCCGAAGGCGATCGAGTTCGTCGATGCGCTGCCGCGCACCGAGTCCGGCAAGCTCCTGCGCCGCCGGCTGCGTATGATCGCCGGGTGTCCGCAGTGCCACGTGTCGATCAGGCGGACTCCGCCAACCAGCTGACGATCGAGCAGCTGGCCGCCGAGTCCGGGATGTCGGTCCGGAACATCCGCGCCCACCAGGCCCGCGGGCTGCTCGCCCCGCCCGAGGTGCGGATGCGGGTCGGCTACTACGGGCCCGAGCACCTGTCGCAGCTGCGGCTGATCCGCGAGCTCCAGACCGACGGCTTCAACCTCGGAGGGATCAAGCGCCTGCTCGAGGACCAGGCCGGAACGGCCGAGCGGCTGCTCCACTTCCGTGACGCGCTGAGCGCGATCCCGGCCGGCGCCGAGCCGGCGGAGACGGTGTCGCTGCGCGAACTCGCGAGCCGCTTCCGGGTGAGCCCCGAGGAAGGGCCCGAGGTGCTCGCCAAGGCCCAGCGGCTCGGCGTGCTCGTGCCGGTCGGCGGCGGCCAGTACGAGGTCCCGAGCCCGTCGCTCCTGGCCGTGGCCGAGGAGGTCGTGGGCCGCGGCATCTCGCTCGACAGCGCGCTCGCGATCCTCGAGGAGATCGAGCGCCACTGCGACTCGGTCTCCCGCTCGTTCGTGAAGCTGTTTCTGCGCGAGGTGTGGAAGCCGTTCCAGCAGGCCGACATGCCGCCCGAGCGGTGGCCCGAGATCGAAGAGGCTGTCGAGCGGCTGCGCCCGATCGCCTCCGAGGCCCTGATGACGATCTTCCGCCAGCGGCTCGGTACCCAGATCGAGGGAGCGTTCGGCGAGATCACCCGCCGCCTGACCACGGAGCGCAAGCGATGAGCACAGAGGATCCGGACGACCCAGCGCGCGACGCTCCGCGAGAGCTGGGAGGCGGGCGCCCCGGGGTGGGCCGCCTCCGCGGACCGCATCCGCGCGATGTCGATGCCGCTGTCGAGCTGGATGATCGAAAACGCCGCGTTGCAGCCGGGCATGACGGTCGTCGAGCTCGCCGCCGGTCCGGGGGACACGGGCTTCCTCGCCGCCGAGCTGGTGGCGCCGGGCGGGACGCTGATCTCGAGCGACGGCGCCGACGCGATGGTCGAGGTCGCCCGGGCCCGGGCCGAGAGGCTCGGAATCACGAACGCCGAGTTCCGCCGGCTGGAGCTCGAGTGGATCGACCTTGAGACAGCCAGCGTCGACGTCGTGCTGTGCCGCTGGGGCGTGATGCTGACCGTCGACCCGGCCGCGGCGCTGCAGGAGATGCGGCGGGTCCTCAAGCCGATCGGCAAGGCCGTGATCGCGGTGTGGGACACGGCCGAGGTCAACCCGTGGGCGACGATCCCGACCGGGGTGCTGATCGAGCGGGGGCTGGCGCCGCCGCCGGACCCCGACGCGCCCGGGATGTTCGTGCTCGCGGCGCCGGGGCGCCTGCAGGAGATGCTCGAGGACGCGGGGTTCGCCGACGTGCGCGGTCGAGTCGGTCGACCTGCCACGGGGGTACGCCGACGTCGAGGAGTACGCGGCCGAGCTCGAGACGCTGTCAGGCTTGTTCCGCCGCGCCCTCGCGGGGGCGGACGAGAACGAGCGCGCGGCGGTCATCGCAGCCATCGCCGAGCGCGTCGAGCCGTTCCGCGAGGACGCCGCCGGCGGATTCACCCTGCCGGGACGGTCGCTCGCGGCCGTCGCGACCGCGTAGACGTCCGACCCCGCTGATAGGGCGCGTCGAGGCCGCGAATCCCCCGTGTTGACGGGGATTCCGCGTCCTAAACATCTGGATTGAGGTGTGAAACGGAATTTGCAGGGTGGGAGAAGGATTGCAGCGTTTCCCATCGACGGCCCTCCGTGAGCAGACTGCCGGGAATGCGCACCCGAATCCTGCTTTCGCTGATCACCGCCGCCTTGCTCGCCGCCCCCTCGGCCGCGATGGCCTCCTTTGCCCACACCGTTGCCCCCGGTGAGTCGCTCACCTCGATCGCCGCCACCGACGGCCTGAGCGTCGCGGCCCTGGCCGCCGCCAACGGCATCTCGTCGACCTCGGAGCTGATCGCCGGCTCGACCGTGCAGATCCCGCCGCAGGGCGTCGCGGCGCCGGTCCCGAGCTCCGGGTCCGAGCCGGCCTCGGTGTCGGTGGGCGCCCCGGCGAGCGCCGAGTCGAGCTCCGAGTCGAGCTCGCCCGGCGGCTACCTCGTCCAGCCGGGCGACACGCTCAGCGCGATCGCCGCCCGGGCGGGGACGACGGTGGCGCAGCTGGCCGCCGCGAACGGCCTCGATCCCAACGGCCTGCTGCTGTCCGGGTCGGTCCTGCGGTTGTCCGGCTCCGCCGCGTCGTCCGGGTCGAGCGCGGGCTCGGGCACCGAGGTGCCGGTGACGACCTCGTCGGTGTCGTCCGGCAGCTACCGGGTGCAGCCCGGCGACACCCTGACCGCGATCGCCGCCCGCGCCGGGACGAGCGTCGCCCAGCTCGCGGTCGCGAACGGCCTCGATCCGAACGGCATCCTGCTCGCCGGGTCCGTCCTGCAGCTGTCGGGCGGGTCGGGCACCGCGGTCCCCGTCAGCAACGTCACCAGCGCGTCGGCCGAGGGCCAACCGGTCGGCGCCGTCGCCCAGGGCGACCCGAGCTCACCACCGTACCCGACCCCCGAGCGCGTCACCGCCTCCCAGGTCGGCGCGATCGCCAGCGCGAACGGCGTCTCGCCCTCGCTCGCCGACGCGATCGGCTGGCAGGAGAGCGGCTTCAACAACGACCTCGTCTCGAGCGCCGACGCCCGCGGCGTCATGCAGATCCTCCCCGGCACCTGGGACTGGATCAACCGCACGCCTGACCGCCGGCTCGCCCCTGGCGCCCGCCTCGGCCGCCGACAACGTCCGCGGCGGCGTGCTGCTGCTGCGCTCGCTGCTGAGCTCCACCGGCGGCGACCCCGCGATGACCGCGGCCGGGTACTACCAGGGCCTCTCATCCGTCCAGCGCTACGGCATGTACTCCGACACCCAGGCATATGTGAACAGCGTGCTCGCCCTGCGCCAGCGGTTCGGCGGGGGTTGAGCCGGGGCTGCGCGTTCGTTGGTCGCCGTCCGTGAGGCGCGGGGACGGGCCTCGGCGCGATTGAACGGCGCATCGAACGATGGGATGAGCGGGGGTCGCCATACGTGGGGCCGTGGGGGTGCATGGGATGCCAAACTCGGGTTTCCGCGCCGAATTCGGTAGCCCGTGCATCAGATCGATGCACCCCGTGCCGAACTCGAACCGATTAGGCGAATTTGGCATCTGGTGCACCGTCCGGAGGCAGCCCCCCGGGGCCGTCGCGGATCTCCGGGGCCGTCGCGGATCTCCGGGGCCGTCGCGGATCTCCGGGGCCCTCACGGGCCGATCTCGATGCCCATGCCGTGAACGCTGGGACCCGTCCTCCGCGCCCCACGGACGGCGACCAAGCGAGCCCGGACAACGTCGAGAACCCGGGGGCATGTAGCCTGCCGGGCCCATGTTCTACGACGACGACGCGGACCTCTCACTGCTCGACGGCAAGACCGTCGCGATCATCGGCTGGGGCTCTCAGGGGCATGCCCACTCGCTCAATCTCAAGGACTCGGGGGTCGACGTCGTGGTCGGCCTGCGGGAGAGCTCGGCCAGCGTCGCCAAGGCGCGCGAGCGAGGGCTGACGGTCGCCGATCCGGCCGACGCGGCGAGCCGGGGCGACCTGGTGATGATCCTCACGCCGGACGAGCTCCATGCGCAGGTGTGGGAGTCCGGGGTCAAGGACGGGATCGCGCCCGGGAACATGCTGCTGTTCGGGCACGGCTTCTCGATCCACTACGAGCAGATCGTCCCGCCGCCTGAGGTCGATGTCGCGCTCGTGGCGCCGAAGGGCCCGGGCCACCTCGTGCGCCGCCAGTACCTCGAGGGCTCGGGCGTGCCCGGCCTCGTCGCCATCCAGCAGAACCCCGGTGGCAACGCGCTCAACCTGGCGCTCGCCTACGCGAAGGGCATCGGCTGCACCCGCGGTGGCGTGATCGAGACGACGTTCAAGGACGAGACCGAGACCGACCTGTTCGGCGAGCAGGCCGTCCTGTGCGGCGGCGTCACCGAGCTCGTCCGGGCCGGCTACGAGACCCTCGTCGACGCCGGCTACGACCCGAAGCTCGCGTACTTCGAGTGCCTGCACGAGCTCAAGCTGATCGTTGACCTGATGTACGAGAAGGGGATCGCGGGGATGCGGTACTCGATCTCGAACACGGCCGAGTACGGCGACCTCACCCGGGGCCAGCGGATCATCAGCGAGCCGACCCGGCAGGCGATGCGGGACATCCTCGCCGAGATCCAGTCGGGCGACTTCGCCCGCGAGTGGATCGCCGAGAACCGGGCCGGCCAGGAGAACTTCAAGCGGATGCGCGAGCACCAGGCCGGCCACCAGGTCGAGGTCGTCGGCAAGGAGCTCCGCTCCCAGATGGACTGGATCGACACGGAGTTCGACGAGTAGCGCTCGGGGGGCATGTAACCCCGCTAACGTCGAGGAGCTGCACATGACCCAGACCGTGATCGAGATTCCCCAGGGACTCAAGCCCGCCGACGGCCGCTTTGGATCCGGGCCCTCGCGGGTCCGTCCCGAGCAGCTGCGCCAGCTCGCCGGGCCCGGCGCCGCGGTCATGGGCACGTCGCACCGGCAACAGCCTGTCAAGGAGCTCGTCGGCCGCGTTCGCGAGGGCCTCGGCGAGCTGTTCGCGCTCCCCGACGGCTACGAGGTGATGCTCGGCAACGGCGGCACGACCGCGTTCTGGGACGCCGCCACCTGCGGGCTGATCGACACCCGCGCGCTCCACCTCACGTTCGGCGAGTTCTCCTCGAAGTTCGCGAGCTGCACCAAGGCCGCGCCGTTCCTGGCTGACCCGATCGTCGTCGACGCCCCGCCCGGCGACGCCCCCGAGCCGACCGCCGACCCGGCCGCGGACGCGCTCGCGTGGGCCCACAACGAGACCTCGACCGGCGTCATGGTCCCGGTCATCCGGCCGGCCGAGACGACCGGCGAAACGCTGGTCCTGATCGACGCCACCTCCGGCGCCGGCGGGCTCCCGGTCGAGATCGACCACGCCGACGTCTACTACTTCGCCCCCCAGAAGGGCTTCGCCTCCGATGGTGGCCTGTGGCTGGCGCTCACGAGCCCGAAGGCGATCGAGCGGATCGAGCGGATCGAGGCCGACCGGCCGACGACCGGTCCGGAGCGCTGGATCCCGGACTTCCTGTCCCTGTCGACCGCGCTACAGAACTCGCGCAAGGATCAGACCTACAACACCCCGGCGATCGCCACCCTGTACCTGCTGGCCGAGCAGCTCGACTGGATGCTCGAGCAGGGCGGCCTGCCGGCGATGGTGGCCCGCACGACCGACTCCTCCACCCGCCTGTACAGCTGGGCGGAGGCGCACGAGCACGCCACCCCGTTCGTGGCCGACCCCGAGAAGCGCTCGCTCGTCGTCGGGACGATCGACTTCGACGACGAGGTCGACGCCGCCGAGCTGGCCGCGACGCTGCGGGCCAACGGGATCGTCGACGTCGAGCCCTACCGCAAGCTCGGGCGCAACCAGCTTCGGGTGGCGATGTTCCCGGCCACCGACCCCGACGACGTCCAGGCCCTCACGGCGTGCATCGACTACGTCCTGGAGCAGGGACGATGACCCGTGTGCTCGTGGCCGAGAAGATCGGCGCCTCAGGCGTCGGGCTGCTCAAGGAGCACTTCGACGTCGAGGAGGCGAACGGCTGGAGCCGCGAGGAGCTGGCCGAGCGGATCGATCGCTACGAGGGGATCCTGATCCGCTCGGCGACGAAGCTCGACGCCGAGCTGCTCGCCAAGGCGACCCGGCTGCGCGCCGTGGGCCGCGCGGGCGTCGGGGTCGACAACGTCGACGTCGCCACCGCCACCAAGCGCGGGATCGTCGTCGCCAACGCGCCCCAGTCGAACGTCATCACCGCCGCCGAGCACACGATGGCGCTGCTGCTGGCGCTGGCCCGCAACATCCCGCAGGCCCACGCCTCGCTGACGAGCGGCAAGTGGGAGCGCTCGAAGTTCTCCGGCACCGAGCTGTACGAGAAGACGCTGGGGATCCTCGGGTTCGGGCGGATCGGGCAGCTCGTGGCGCATCCGGGCCCGCGGGTTCGGGATGCGGGTGATCGCCTTCGACCCGTACGTGGGCGGCGAGCGCTATCGCGAGCTCGGGGTCGAGAAGGCCGAGTCCTCCGACGACGTGTACGCGGCCGCCGACTTCATCACCCTGCACCTGCCGAAGACCCCCGACACCGAGGGCTGGCTCGACGCCGAGGCGCTTGCCAAGTGCAAGGACGGGGTGCGGATCCTCAACGTCGCCCGCGGGCCGCTCGTCGTCGACGAGGACCTCAAGGCCGCGCTCGACTCCGGCAAGGTCGGCGGCGCCGCGCTCGACGTGTTCCGCACCGAGCCGGTCACCGAGCATCCGCTGTTCGGCTATCCGAACGTGATCGTGACCCCGCACCTCGGCGCCTCGACGGCCGAGGCGACCGACCGCGCCGGCTACCAGGCCGCCGAGCAGGTGGTCGCGGCGCTCACCGGCGGGGTCGTCACGAGCGCGGTCAACGTGCCGGCGATCTCCCCCGAGGACATGGAGGTGCTCGGCCCGTTCGTGTGGCTCTGCCAGGCGCTCGGGCGGATCGCGATCGAGGTCGCCCGCGGGTCGTCGATCGACGGCGTCCAGATCGAGTTCCTCGGCCGGATCGCCGAGCGCGACACCCGGCTGCTGTCGATCCAGGTGCTGCTCGGCGTCCTGCGCGGGCACACCGAGGAGGACGTCAACGAGGTCAACGCGCCGGCGATGGCCGAGGAGCGCGGGATCCGGCTCGAGGAGACGAAGGCCAGCCGGGCGCGCGACTACACCGACCTCGTGCGGGTGACGATCGTGTGCGGCGAGCACCGCGAGCGCGTCGGCGGGCACGCTGATCGGCCATCAGAACCGCTCGCACCTGCTCGAGGCGTGGGGCCAGCGCTTCGACGTCCAGCTCGACGAGCACATCACCCTGTTCCGCTACCGCGACGTGCCGGGGATGATCGGTAGGGTCGGCACGGTGTTCGGCTCGCACGGCATCAACATCGTGTCCGCCGCGGTCGGTCGCCAGCCCGACCAGGAGGGGTCCGAGCAGGGCCGCCTGGCCGCGATGGCGATCACCACCGACACCGCGGTGCCGCGCGCCCTGATCGAGGAGATCGAGGCAGCCGAGGGGTTCGTCGCCGGCCGGACCGTCAGCCTGTAGCAGACGATGCGCGCCGTCGTCATCACCGAGCACGGAGCGCCCGAGGTCCTCCAGGTCCAGGAGCGGCCCGATCCGCGGCCCGGTCCCGGGCAGGTCCTGATCGACGTCAAGGCCGCGGGGATCAACTTCGCGGACCTGATGGCGCGGCTCGGGCTCTACCCCGACGCGCCGAAGCCGCCGTGCGTCGTCGGCTACGAGGTGGCCGGCGTCGTCGCGGAGCTCGGCCCGGTGCCGGCGACCAGCTCACGGTCGGCCAGCGAGTCGTCGCGCCGACCCGATTCGGCGGCTACGCCGAACGCGCCGTCGCCCCCGCCGACGGCACCGTCCCGCTCCCCGACCAGGTGTCGTTCGAGGAGGGCGCGGCGATCCCGATCAACTACGCCACCGCCTGGGAGGCCCTGATCCGGGCCGGCAACCTCCAGCCGGGCGAGCGCGTGCTGATCCAGGCCGCGGCCGGCGGGGTCGGGATCGCCGCCACCCAGGTCGCCAAGCGGGCGGGCGCCGAGATCTGGGGAACCGCGTCGCCCGGCAAGCACGACGCGATCCGCGGCTTCGGCGTCGAGCACCCGCTCGACTACACGCAGTCGGGGTGGGAGAAGGGCGTGCCGAAGCTCGACCTGGTGATCGACGCGATCGGCGGCTCGAGCTTCCGGCGCAGCTACAAGCTCCTGCGCGCAGGCGGCCGGCTCGTGTGCTTCGGCGCGTCGAGCGCCGTGTCGGGCGATAAGCGCAACCTCGTGACGGCGGCGAAGATGGCGCTGAGCATGCCGCGGTTCAACCTGATCAAGCAGATGTCGGACTCGAAGTCGGTGATCGGCCTCAACGTGCTGAGCATCTGGGACGAGCACCAGTCGGCGGCGCGGTGGCGCGATCCGCTGATGGAGATGCTCGTCGACGCCACGATCCAGCCGGTCGTGGCCGAGGCGTTCCCGTTCTCCCGGGCCCCCGACGCGCACCGCTTCATCGGCGAGCGGCGCAACGTGGGCAAAGTCGTGCTCACGCCCGACCCGACCTGATAGACCTTCGCCCGTGGAGGGTGCGGTCCAGACGGCAACTGAGCGTCCCCGCGCGCTCGCGGCCGCGACGATGTGCGAGGCGTTTCAGATCGTGGCCGCCGAGTACGCGCAGGAGCCGGCCCTGCGGACGCTCGGCGACGGCGTCTCGATCACGTTCGCCGAGTACGCCGACCGGGTCAGACGGCTGGCCGGAGGCTTTCACGCGCTGGGGGTCAGGCGCGGCGACACAGTCGCGTTCATGCTCACGAACCGGCCCGAGTTCCACCTGCTCGACACGGCGGTGATGCACCTCGGCGCCACCCCGTTCTCGATCTACAACACGTCCTCCGAGGAACAGATCGCCTACCTGCTCACGGACGCGGCCAACCGCGTGATCGTGGTCGAGTCAGCGTTCGTCGACCGCGCGCGGCGGGCGATCGAGAGCACAGGCACCGTCGAGCACCTGATCGTGATCGACGCCGATCCGCACCCCGACCACTTGACCCTGGCCGAGCTCGAGCGCGCCCGGCCGGGCCCGGACTTCGATTTCGAGGCGAGCTGGCGGGCGACGGAGCCCGAGGACGTGCTCACGCTGATCTACACCTCGGGCACGACCGGCCCGCCGAAGGGCGTCCAGATCACCCACGCCAACGAGCTCGCGCAGTGCCGGGCGCTCGTCGACACCGGCGAGCTGCCGCCGCGCGGCGGGATGGTCGTCTCCTACCTGCCGGTCGCGCATATCGCCGACCGCGGGCTCGTCCACTACGGACAGATGGTGTTCGGCCACACGATCACGACCTGCCCCGATCCCGCCCAGGTGTTCGCGCACGCGGCGGAATGCCGCCCGACCAAGTTCGGGGGCGTGCCGCGCGTGTGGGAGAAGCTGATGGCCGCGCTGCAGGCCGGGTTCGCCGCCGAGCCCGACGAGGCGAACAGGACGGCGATCGCCGACGCGGTGCGGCGCGGGATCGAGCGGGTCCGCCTGGAGCGGGCCGGCCAGCCGGTGCCGGAGGAGCTCGAGGCCGCCTGCGCCCAGGACGACGAGCGGATCTTCACCGCCGTGCGGGCCAAGCTCGGGTTCGACCGCTGCGAGCACTACATGATCGGCGCCGCCCCGGCCCCGCTCGCCCTGTTCGAGTTCTTCGCCGCGCTCGGGATCCCGATCTGCGAGGTGTGGGGGATGTCCGAGCTGTCGTGCGTGGCCACGCTCGTGCCGCGGGAGGGCCACCGGTTCGGGACCGTCGGGAAGGCGCTGCCCGGCGTTGAGCTGCGGCTGGCCGACGACGGCGAGCTGCTCGTGCGCGGCCCGATCCGGATGGCCGGCTACCGCAACCAGCCCGAGAAGACGGCCGAGACGATCGACGCCGACGGGTGGCTGCACACCGGCGACATCGGCGACATCGACGAGGACGGGTTCCTGTCGATCGTCGACCGCAAGAAGGAGCTGATCATCAACGCGGCCGGCAAGAACATGTCACCGGCCAACATCGAGCAGCAGCTCAAGCAGAGCAGCTCGCTGATCGGCCAGGCGATCGCGATCGGCGACCGCCGGCCCTACAACGTCGCGCTGATCGTGCTCGACCCCGACGGCTCGCAGACATTCGCCGCCGCCCACGGGCTGAGCGACCCCGCCCCGGAGGCGATGGCGGCCGAGCCGGCGGTGCGGGCCGAGGTCACGGCCGGTGTGGAACGGGCCAATCAGCGGCTGAGCCGCGTCGAGCAGATCAAGCGGTTCGCGATCCTGCCTGTCGACTGGGCGCCCGCCGGGGACGAGCTGACGCCGACGATGAAGCTCAAGCGCAAGCCGATCGCGGAGAAGTACGCGGCCGAGATCGACGCGCTCTACACCGACGCCTGACGGGCTCTCGTGCTCGACAGCGTGCTTGAGGTCCGCGACCGCGCCTCGTGCAGCGGCTCGGCGAGCCCGAGCTGCACGAGCGCCGGCCGGCCGCGGCGGCGCAGCAGCCGGCCCCGGCCGGGAGGCAGCGGCTCGGCCCGCACGCCGCGGACGAGCGCGCCCTCGTGCGGGTCGCCGCTCAACAGCAGCGCGGGCGCGCCCGACTCGGCCAGCCGGGCCATCACCGGATCGAGCATCGCCCGGGCGGCGCCGGCCGAGGAGCGGGCGAGGATCACGTGGATCCCGGCGTCGCGGCCCTGGAAGATGAGGTCGGCCGAGGCCGGAGACCGAGTTCATCGGCAGCGCCGAGACGAGGTCGTAGTCGTCGACGAGGACGTACACCTCGTGGCCGGCGAACTGGCCGCGACCGCTCGCGTCGAGCTCGGAGCGGTCGAGTGCGCGCAGGCGCTCGATCGTCAGCTCGCGCAGCTCGGCGAGCACCTCGTCGAGCTGCGGCGGGCGGGAGACGAACCGGCACCGGCAGCGGGAGCCGGACGAGGTCGCCGAGCCCGCGGCGGAAGTCGATCACGACGAGCCGGGCGGCGCTCGACGGGCCGTGACGGCGGGCGAGTGAGAGCGCGACCGAGCCGCAGCACGGAGCTGCGGCCCGAGCCCGGCTCGCCGAGCACGAGCAGGTGCTGATCGCCGGCCTCGAGGTCGACGGTGGCGGGCGCGAGCGTCAGCTCCTCGACCCCGAGCGCGAGCCCGGCGCCGGGGCTCGGGGCCAGCTCGTCGAGCGCGATCCGCTCGGGCAGCACGCGCACCGGGCGCGGCCGGCTCGCCGTCCCAGCGGCGGTGCAGGCCGACGGCCAGCTCGGCGAGCGCGTCGCCCAGCCCGGCCGTCTCGGCCCTGCCGTCGATCCGGGGCAGCGCGATCTGGAAGTGCAGGCCGTCGGGGGTGACGCCGCGCCCGGGGCGCCGACCGGGACGGTCTCGGCGATCCGGCGGCCGAAGTCGGACTCCATCGGGTCGTTGAGCCGCAGCTCGAGCCGGGTCCCGAACGCCTCGCGGATCGCCGGGCGCAGCTCCGCCCAGCGGCCGGCGGTGACGACGAGGTGGACGCCGTGTTGCAGGCCGGCGGCGGCGATCTCGGAGAGGTCGTCGGTGAGCTCCTCGTAGTCGCGCAGGAGCCCGCCCCAGTTGTCGATCACGAGCAGCACGTCGGCGGCGTCGTCGGGTTCGAGCAGGCCCGAGCGTCCGCGGGCGCGGGCGTCGGTCATCGAGTCGATGCCGAGCTCGCGGAAGCGCTCCTCGCGCTCGGCGATCAGCGCCCGGATCTGGCGCACCGTCGCGCGCACGCGCTCGGGGTCGACCTTGCCGCACACGCCGCCGAGGTGGGGGGCGCGGTCGAGTGCGCGCAGCAGGCCGCCGCCGAAGTCGAGCGCGTAGGCACGCAGCTCGTCGGGCTCGTAGGTGACGCAGCAGCGAGGCGAGCAGCGTCCGCAGCAGCGTGCTCTTGCCGGTCTGCGGCGCGCCGACGACGGCGACGTGGCCGCCGACCCCGGCGAGGTCGAGCACGAACGGATCCTGGCGCTGCTCGGCGGGGCGGTCGAGCAGGCCGACGCACGCGCGCACACCGCCCTGGTCGCCACCGGTGGCGTCCGACGGCCGCTCCCACCAGCGCGGCGTCCTCGAGCACGGTCGACAGCTCCTGGCGGGCGGGCAGCGGCGGCAGCCACACCTGATGGACGCTGGTCGCGGCGGCCGTACTCGGCCCGGATCCCGGCCGACGAGCACGTCGAGGTCGGTGCGCGCGCCCTCCTCGCACCGCCTCGAGCGCGGCCGCGGGCAGCCCCGGCGCCGAGCTCGAACTCGCCGATCAGCGACAGCTTGCGCCGCGCGTCGCCGTCGTCGTGGGGCGTGGTCACGAGCGCGGTCTTGAACCGCTGGTAGATGTCGGTGTCGACGCTCAGGTAGCCGACGCCGGGATACGGCGGCAGCAGGAACGCGTCCGGGGTGCCGAGCACCGACTTGCTCTCCTGGGCCGAGTAGGTCCGCAGGCAGATCCGGTAGCGGAGGTGTCCCTCGAGGCCGCGCAGCCGGCCCTCCTCGAGGCGCTGGCTGGAGAGCAGCAGGTGCATCCCGAGGCTCCGGCCGACCCGGCCGATGGCGAGGAACAGGTCGATGAACTCGGGCCGGTTGGCGAGCAGCTCGCCGAACTCGTCGACGATCACCAGCAGGTGCGGGAGGGGCGGCGAGCGACGGGTCGGTGGCCCGCAGCGCCCGGTAGGCGGCGACGTCGTCGAGGTTGCCGGCGGCGCGGAGGATCGCCTGGCGGCGCTGCTGCTCGCCGAACAGCGCCGCGTGCATGCGGTCGACGAGGCTCAGGTCGTGCTGGAGGTTGGTGATCATGCCCGCCGAGTGGGGCAGGCCGGCGAGCTCGGCGAACGCGGCGCCGCCCTTGAAGTCGACGAACACGAAGCACAGCTCCTCGGGCCGGTGCGAGGCGGCGAGGCTCGCCGACGATCGTCCGCAGCAGCTCGCTCTTGCCCGACCCGGTGGCGCCGACGATCAGCCCGTGCGGCCCCATCCCGCCCTCGGCCGCCTGCTTGAGGTCGAGCACGAGGCGGTCGCCGTCCTCGGTGAGCCCGATCGGCGCGCACAGCTCGCCCGACCGGCTCGTCGGAGCAGGTCGGCGAGCCGGACCTCGGCGGCGAGGTCGATGCTCGTGGCGCTCTCCTCGAGCCGCAGCGGCGCCAGCTCGCGGGCGAGCGTCTCGGCGCCGGCGGCGCCCAGCTCGTCGAGCAGCGATCGGCCCGACGCGGTAGCCGGAGGCGCCGGTCCGCTCGAGCATCGCCGCGTCCGGGCGTCGGTCGCGACGACCCGCAGCGCCGCCTCGGGCGGCTCGGCGGCGCCCTCGCTGACGAGGCAGATCGTCCGCACCTTGAGCCGCTCGCCGCGCGGCGGCCAGCTCGCGGACGAGCGGCAGCCGGGCGACCGCCGCCGCCGGCGTGGAAGTCGTCGAGCACGAGCAGCAGCTCGGGCGCGTCGATCGCGCTCGTCGGCGCCGTCGACGCTGGAGGACTCGATCCGGCGCAGCTGCTCGAGCCGCGGCTGGACGTGCTCCTCGAGCAGCCGCGCCGAGCTCGGCGGCGCCGAGCGCGAGCAGCAGCGACGGCGCGGCGGCCGACGCGGTCGCGCTCGTGGCCGCGGCTCGAGCGCGCGTGCGGGAGCCACTTCAGCCAGCCCCAGTCGGCTGCGTGCTGCGGGCTCGAAGCAGGCCATGATCCGCAGGTCAGCCGGGGCGCGGAACGCGGCGGCCTGGGCGATCATCGCCCGCGCGAGGCCGACGACCGCGCGCGCGCTCGCCGGTCATGGTCACGACGCTGGCGCCCGCCAGCGACGCGACGACCGAGAGGTCGTCGACGATCTGGTAGCGGCTCACCAGCGTCCTGGGCCTGCTCGTACAGCTCGGGCTGGTACTCGGTCATCGGGTCCTCGGACTGAGCGACAGCTCGAGCGGGCACGCGAGCGGCACCGTCGCGCGGCCGAGCCGGAACGCGAGGAAGTCGCCGTCGGTCGGGCGCCGCTCCCACAGGTTGCGGCGGTTGCGCGACGATCCCGGCCAGCCGGACCGGATCCGGGTACAGGCGCTCGTCGACCTCGCGCTGGACGGCTGGTGACGACCTGCGAGCACGCGCTCGCGCTCGGCGAGATGGGCCCGGTACAGCCGGCGCTCGGCGCGGGCGGAGAGCTTGCCGCTGCGCCGCTGCGTGACCAGTAGGACGCGATCACCGAGAACAGCGCGATCGCCACGAACACGCCCGGCCACGATCAGGAACAGCTTGTTGGGCATGATGAACGCGAACGCGACGATCCCCAGGCTGCCGAGCACCGGGAGCATCATCTGCACGACGGTCCCCACGGCCCGCGGCGCGAGAGCGCCGGCGGCCGCGCGATCACGATCTTCTCCTGCGGCACCGCGGGCGGGAACGACCGGGGCGGGCGGTGGAAGGCGCCGCGAGGCTCACCGCGGCCATCGAGCGTCCTCCAGACCGATGAGCAGCCGGTCGCTGACGTCGGCGCCGGCGACGACGTCGAGCGCCGTGATGCTGAGCGCCTCGGCCTCGTCGCTGCGAGCCCGGCCGCCGCCGCGGCCTCGGCGGCGTCGAGCAGCGCCGTCGAGCGCGAGGTCGGTCTCGCCGAGCAGGGCCAGCGTCTCGGCCGCCCGGCGCCAGCTCGTCGAGCGCGCCGCCGATCGAGCCCGAGCCGGGCGAGCCAGCCGGCCAGCTCGAGCTCGGCGGCGCGCGCCGTGGAGGCGGTCGCCCAGCTCGTCGCACGCGCTGATCGCCACGCGAAGCTCGTCGCACGCCTCCGACAGCCGTCCGCCCGCGGCGGAGCGCCGGGCGCCAGCCGTGGGCATGGCTGGCCTGCCTGCGCGACGAGCGCCGTCGCGCCGGAGCGACGAGCTGGGCCCGGTCGTCGGGCGCCACGGTCGGCGCGTTCGCCGTCGCAGCGGCTCGCCGCTCGAGCAGATGGGCGCCCGGCCCGGCGGGGTTGAGCGACCAGCGCGGTGCCCGGAGCGAGCTCGCCGGAGCGCCGTCGCCGCGAGCGGCCGACCGCCTCCCCGGCCGGGTGGCGGTCCCAGGCGCTGCAGCGCCTCGAGGTCGGTGAACGCGCACACGAGCGCGGCGCCCGCCGGCCGCCGATCCGGGTCTGGATCAGCGGTCTGCCCCGCGACCGCGGCGACCGCGGGGACCAGCAGCGTGCTGCCGTCGAGGGCGGCCGAGACCTCGCTCGGGGTCGCTCGCTCGAGCAGGGCGCCGGACGAGCGCCGGGTTGGCGAGCGTCGACAGCTCGAGGGGCGCGCTCACCGCCCACCCCGCTCGGCGGCGAGCAGCCAGCGCAACATCGTGCTGCGGTAGCCGGTCCGGATCCGCTCGAGCACCGCGCACAGCTCGGACCGGTACGCGGTCTGCCAGCGCTCTCCCGGCCAACCGCGACAGCTCGCCCGGCTGCCTCGATCAGCCCGTCGGTGGCCCGGTAGGGATCGCCGAACCGGGCCCAGCCGAAGCTGCCGTAGATCATCTGGTAGAGCCCTTCCTCGGCCGAGCCGTCCGGCGAGCCGCTGGCGGCCGCTGAGGAACTGCAAGCTCGGCGGCCAGGAGCAGCCCGCCGATCCGGTTGAGCTCGGAGAGCTCGCGGGCGAAGCCGGCTGATCGTCGGCTGGTCACCCGCTGCGACCGCGGTCTCGAACACCGCGAGAGCGTTCGCGGACCCGGGCGCGCTCGGCGGCGCGGGCACGCGGCGTCGAGCCACGGGTGCGCCGGCGCGCTCGGACCCCGGCGGCGCAGCGGCGAGGGGCGCATCGTCCGGACCTCGTCCGCGTGCACGACCGTGCCGAGCGGTCCGGCCGGGTTGACCGCGACCGAGCTCGGCGCCGAGCTCGTCGAACCACCGCAGCCACGCGCTTGCGCCCGGGGGCGCCGTCGCGGCTGAGCTCGGCGCTCCGGATGCAGCTGCGATCTGCGGCGCCGCCGGGTGACGGATCTCCGCCCACGCGGCGGCGGCCTCGGCGTCGGTGAACGCGACCATCACGCCGCCCGTCGGGCCCGGCTCGCACACGGGCTGGCGGTCGCGGACGGCGATCAGCACGCGGCGCCCGCTCGAGCGCGAGCACGACCTCGCGCTTGGCGGCGTGGAATCCGCGCTGCGTCCTCCTCGCGCCGGACGGTGGCGGCGGCAGCCACCGCGTCGAGCAGCGTCGTGCGACTCGGGCACCGGGGGTCGCGGAGGCGGCACTCACCAGTTCCAGGGCTCGAGGTCGTGGACGACATGGCCCGCGGTGTGGACGACCGTGCTGCCGGCGCCGGCGATCGCGTGGCCGGCGTCCTCGAGCCCGTGGCCGGTGGCGCGTGACGGCCGGTCGAGACCGCATGGCCGATCTCGGCTCGGTGCTCCCACACCCACTCGGCGCCCTTGTCGACGGCGTACGTGCCGAGCACGGCGGCGGCGCCGACGATCACGACCTCGCCGACGCCGGGGACGCACAGCGTGCCCGCGAGCGCGGCGATCGCGCCGTCGCCCGCGGCGGCCGCTCCGAGTGCGGCCGTCGTCCCCTCGGTGATCGCGGTGCCGACGGCGAGGTTGCCGAGCGGCTCGACGACCGACTTGCCCATGCCCTCGTTGCGGTTGAGGATCATGTCGGCGGCTGTCATCCCGTAGGCGAGGTACGGGACCTTGCCGAGCACGCCGACGGCGTCCTCCGAGGGGCCCGCGGAGAGGAACCGCACGAGCGGGTTGCCGGCCCGGCTGGCCGCGTTGGCGGTGACGTCCCAGGCCGGGTCGCTGCCGACGGCGTCGATCAGCGGCGTCGGGTTCCCGCCGAGGATCGCGTTGACCGCCCGCGGGTCCCCGAGCACCTTCGTGATGTCCTCGAACATCCGCCGCTCGGCGATGCTCAGCTGGGCGTCGTACTGCTCGACCCACGACGTCGAACCGGCGCCGCCGAAGTCGTTGGCGTGGCCGAGCCAGGTGAACACCGGCTCGCCCAGCCGTGGTCGACCGACGTCGCGCCGGCTCAGCTCTGCCGCCGCCGCGTTCAGCCGGTTGACGATCCCCTGCGCCTCCTGCTCGTAGGCGGTGACCGCGCGGCTGCCCGCGGGCCTGGGCGGCCGACAGCTCGTTCTGGGCCTGGGCGGCGGCGTTCTGGGCCGCAGCTCTGGCGCGACAGCGCCTGATCGGCCTGGCGGTTGAGCGCGGCGGCGGTGGTGGGGTGGACGGCGGTGGACGCGGCCTGCTGGGCGTTGGCGGCCGCCTGGCCGGCCTGGTCGGCGGCGGCCTGGTGCTCATCGGCGGCGCTCTGGGCGCGGCCGCAGTCGCCGAGCGCCTGCCGCGCCGCCTGCTGGGCGTGCTGGAGCGCATGCGAGAGATCGCTGAGCGCAGCGGAGGCCTGGCCGCAGGCCTCGGCGTCGGTCGTGAAGTCCTTGATCAGCCGCTCGGCGCTTGCGACGAACGCCTCCGAGGCCGTGCCCTGCCAGCCGCCGACGTCGAGCGCGACCCGGGCCGCGGTCGTGACCGCCTCGCCCTGGTTGACGAACGCGGCGCCGAGCCGGCGCCAGCTCGCCGCCGCCGCGGCGAGGGCCGATGGGTCTCCCTGCGGCGCGTCGAAGCCGAACGCCGGCATCGGCTCACCGGGCCCCGTGCAGGTAGCTGCCGGTGGCCCACTGGTCGGCCGACACGTAGTTGGCGGCTGCCCGCGACAGCGCCCCGGACAGCCCCTCGATCGACGCCTGCATCGCCTCGACCGCGCGGCCGGCGTCGCCGGCGAGCGCGTCGTAGGCGGAGGCTGCCGGGGTACCGGCGGCGGCGCCCGCGGTCCCGGCGACGGCGGTCCCGGCGGCGTCGAGCTCGACAATGCTGCGGCTGACCGATGTCGAGGCGGACACGAGCTGCTCGGTCTGGACGCTGAATCGGCTCATGGCGATCCCCGGTAGCGCTCGGCGATCTCCTCGGCGTGCTCGTGGATCTCGGCCAGCGAGCGGCCCTGGATCCGCTCGTTGGCGACGAGCACCCGGCCCTGCAGCTCGTCGACCGGCATCGCCAGCGCTCGGTGCTCGGAGTTGGCCGAGCAGGCGAGGATCAGTCCGCGGCGGGCCGAGCGGGCGGCGGCAAGCAACAGCGCGAACAGCTTCCAGTCGGTCTCGGAGAACAGGAACCGCACACGGTCGGTGAGCCGGTCAGCCTCGGCCAGGGCTTCGACCCGGTCATCGGCCGCCTCGCGCTCGGCCTCCGTGAGCTCCCGGCCGTCGGGGTGGAGCTCCTCGTAGATGCGGATCGCCGCCACGAGCGCCTCGCTCGTCAACTCCATCAGCTCAGCGGTGCGCGCCTGCTGGCGGCGGCGCTTGACGCTGGGCAGCCGCGGCATCGCGTGCCTGGGCAGTTCCGGACGCTCGACGCGCTTTCCGGCGCGCTCGTCGTAGGCCTCCATGACCTCCTCGGCCATCGCCCTCCAGTCCTCGCCGAGGCTCCCGTCCTGGCCGGCGAGGTAGATCCGGGCGGCGATCTCGTCGACGTCGAGCGTCAGCGCGCGACGCGGGGCGCTCGAGGAGAGCGTGAGGATCAGCGAGTCCTCGAGAGCCGAGAACAGCTGGACGCCCTCCTCGGGCAGCCACTCCTCCTCGAGGTCGGCCAGGTGCTCGACCTCGCCGAGCTCCCGCCAGCGGGCGGCGAGCCGCTCGAGCCACGCGTACGCCTCGGGCCACGCGGCCTGATCGAGCTGAGCGCTGCCGTACGCGCCGAGCGCGTTGAGCAGGTCGGTCGGGAGGCCGAACCGGACGGCGGCGACCTCAGCGGCCACCCGGGACCCTCCGGACGATCTGCGGCGCAGGCCGGTGATAGGTGACCGTCGGCTTGATCTCGCGCGGCACGACGATGATCTTCGGCTCGGCCGGGAGCTTCGACATCCCGTCGATCAGCTGGTGCAGGTTGACGGGCTCCGTGCCGGCGGCCACGACCGTCACGAGCGTGCGGTCGGCGGAACGGCCCGCCTGGACGGGCGCCGATTTGGCCGCGGCGATCAGCTCGGTCGGGCTGTAGCCGGCCAGGTCCTTGACTGCGCCGGCCACGTCGCCGGCATGCGGGACGCCGAGCGCCCCCGCGGTCTTGCCCGCGGTCTCGACCAGCGTCGGCCGCGCGCCGGGGCTGTCCTCCCAGATCCGAACGGCGGTCCGCGCTCCCGCGCTCGCGCCCTCGCCCACGCCCTTGGTGCCCGCGAGGCCGACGACGAGCACGCCGAGGCCGCGGGAGATCCGGCCGTGCGCGAAGTCGTTGTAGTCGATCACCGACTTCGCGAAGGCGCCGGGGTGGTTGGCGACGTACTCGACGAAGTTGACGGTGGCGCCGGGGATCTTCGTCGGGTTCGTGACCCCCTGCCACACCAGCTTGCCGGTGCTCGAGATCGTGCTCCACGCCCCATCCGCGAACCCGCGGGCCCCGGGGATCACGCCGAGCGCGCTGCCGTCGAGGTTCTCGTTGGCGGAGATGTCGTGCCAGTGCTTCTCATCCCGGTAGTCCTGGAGGAACTGCAGCGCGGTGCCGGGGGTGATGTTGAGATCGCAGGCGAGCTGGCGGAGCTTGGCCGGGTTCGACAGCGCCTGGGCGGCGGTGGCGAGCGTCATCCCGTTCAGCAGCGTCTTGGCCATCGCGACGTCGCCCGGGGTCACCTTGACCGGCACCGGCGGCCCGCCGGCCAGCTGGGGCGCGGTGCGCATCCGCTCGCCGGCCGCCATCAGCCGCGCGGTCAGCGACTTCGCCTCGTGCTCGTAGGCGTCGGCCGCCGTCTGGCCCCGGCGCTGGGCGGCCTGCAGCTCGCCCTGGGCGATCCGGGCCTTGGACTGGGCGTCGGTCTGCTGCTGCTGGGCGGTCGTGGCCTGCTGGTGGTAGGCCGAGCGGCTCGCCGGGTCGGGGGCCAGCACCGACAGTGAGTGGGCGGTGGCCGCTGTCTGGCCGGCGGTCGTGGCGATCCCCTGCTGGGTCGTCAGCGTGCCCTGTGCCGCCTCGCACTCGGCGAGCGCCTGTCGGGTGACCGCCTGCGCGTGCGTCAGGGCCTGGGCCAGCGCGGTCAGCGCCGACGCGGCCTCGTCGCAGGAGCCGGCGTCGGCGTGGTAGACGCCGGCCACGTGGTTGGAGTAGCCGGCGAACGCCGTCGCGGCCGTGCCGCGCCAGCCACCATCGGCTCCGAGCGCGACCTCTCCGGCCGCGCGCAGCACGGAGCCCTGCTGGCTGAGCGCGCCGCCGAGCCCCTTGACGCTGTGCCCGGCGCCCTCGATCGCGCCGGGATCGCCCTGCGGGATCTCGAACCCGAAGGCGGTGTGCCCGCCGAACGGGTTTGCCGCGCTGAGCGGCGAGCTGCCGGCGAGAAGCGGGGCCGCGAAGCTCATGGTCCCTTCACCTGCAGCGACGTGGACGCCGATTGATCGGCGAGCTGGTAGGCGATCGCCGCCGCGTTCAGCGAGCGGGAAAGACCGTCCGTTGCCGTGCTGAGGCTCTGGACGGCCGAGTCGGCCGCCCCCACGAACGCGTCGAACGCGAACGCCGCCGGCGTGCCGGCCAGCGCCCCCGAGGCGCCCGACAGAGCGGCATGACCGCCGCTCACATCTTGGCCGCCCCTCACCACCGCGGCTGACGCGGCGGTCAGCGCCTCAGTCGCGACCTGGAATGTCGACATTGCCCTGCCTGCGGCCGGTTCCTAATGGAACATCGACGTGTTGGCGGTCTCCGTCTCGGCATAGTTGCTGCCGGCGCGAAGCGTTGCCTGACCGATCTGGTTGGCCGCCATCTGGATGTTGTTGGCAGCCGTCTGCCACTCTCCCATCGCGCTCTCGAACGCGCTGTTGGCGACGCCGCGCCACTCGCCCTGCACGCCGAGCGCGGTCTGCTGGAGCTGGGAGATCAGCTGCTCGATCTCCTGCGAGAGGGTCTGGATCCGCTGACCGGCGGCCTGGACCGACTCGGTGACGACCATGATCTGTGACACGAGTTACCTCCCTGGGTGGGTCTTGATGTGGCGTGCGTGAAGCTTGCGGCGCGCCCGCGCGAGCTCGAGCCGGACCTTGCTCAGCTCCCGCGACTGGGCCGTGAGCCGCGCGTCCAGCGCCGTGATCTGCTGCGCCTGGTTGTGGATCCTGGACGCGGCGGCCGCGCTCACGTGACTGTCGACGTGGGCCGGCACGGGGCCGTTGGACGTGACCCGCACCGTGGTCACGCTCGAGTGCGCGGTGCTCGATCCGCCGGAGGAGGACACGAGCACGCCGAGCAGCACGAGCAGCACCGCGGCCACGATCATCGCGCCGACCGCGCGCGGCCATTCGCGCCACAGCCGCATGGTTACCGGCACCAGGTCGTGGCCAGCTGGAACGCGAGCTCCTTGATCGCGATCCGAGTCGGCTGGTCGAGCTCGCCGATGTTGAGGAGGCCGGTGTCGAGCTGGCGCATCAGGCCCTCGTCCCGCGGGATGGCCACGTAGCGACGGGTCGTCCCGTTGCGCTCGGCGACCTTGATCACCCGCTTGATCGCCTCGTCGGGCCGGCGGGGAACCATGTTCAGCGCGAGCGTGATCGGCACGTCGGTGCGGTGCTCGGCCAGGTAGCCGAGCATCCGGCTGGCGCGCCGGAGGCTGCCGCGTGTCGGGGTGGCGATCGCCACGATCTCGTCCGCCGCCCCGAACGCCCAGCGCGGGATCGTGCCGCGCAGGCCGATGCCAGGGGAGAGGTCGAGCAGGATCACCGGGAAGAAGCGCTTGAGCAGGTCGAGCAGCTCCTGCATGTCCTGGGCGCCGATCGACTCGATCTCGGTCGGGTCGGTGGGGCCGGCGAGAAGCTGAGCGCCGCCGGGCAGCCCGACCAGGAACGGGGCGAGGTCGCCGGGCGAGGTGATGCTGTCGCGGGCGGCCAGCACCTCGGTGAGCGTGCCGCCGCGGCCGGCCTCCTGAGGCGTGCTGTCCGCGGCCGTGCCCCACTCGAGGTCGGCGTCGACGACGAGCACGCCGCAACGCAGGTAGTCGGCCAGCGTGTCGGCCAGCGACAGGGTGAGCGTCGTCTTGCCGACGCCGCCCTTGATCGAGCCGAGCGCGACGGTCACGCCGCGGGCGAGGCCGCGGACGCGGAGCTGGCGCAGGTCGTGGTCGAGCTGGGCCTCCTGCTTGGCGGGCGGGCTCGTCAGCAGGTTGCGAGTGAGCGCCGACAGCCGGCCGATCGGGGTGTCGCGGACCTCGCGCCCGTCGACGATCCGGTAGACGTCGTCGGGGAGAAGCTCGGTGGCGAGGTCAGGCGGGTGCGTGTCCTCCCCGGCGTCCGCGTCCCGGCTGTGCTCGCCGCGGCGCGGCGGCTCGGGCGACGGCGGCCGGGCGGGAGGTGGTGAGGCGGGGCGGGGGCCGCTGGGCGCGCTCAGCGCCTCGCGCAGATCGACCCGCAGCTCGCTCGCCGTCACGCGGTCAGTTCCGGTCCCCATACGAGTTCCCCTTGCATCGCAGGCTGTATTTCAAGTTCTCCTCTCACCGGCGCCCCGAGGCTCCGATGTGACAGTCCATGTGGTGAAAGAACCTTGATCGGGCAGGTACCCGAGCGCCTGTCGGGCTAAACCGCGGTGGAGAGGCCCAACTCGGCCCACCCGAGCACCAGCGAGGTGGCAAGCTCGAGCACCGCCTGGCGGACCGGACGGGGGGCCGAGGTCGAGGTCGAGCTCGCCCCGCAGCGCGAGCTCGAGCACCGGGTCGTCGGGCACGCCGAGCAGACTGGTGGCGCGCGGGAACAGCGCGTCGAGTCGGAGCAGGTCGTCGCCGCCGGGCTTGCCCCGGCGCTGGCGGTTGCACACGATCGTGATCGGCCGCCCGGCGCGCTCGAGCAGCTGCGAGGCCTCCATCGCCAGGCTCGCCGTGGCTCCCGTTGCGTCGGTGACGAGCACGATCTGGTCGCACGCGAGGATCGCGGCCTGCACGCCCGGCTGCCCGAGGCCGGTCCCGCAGTCGACGACGAGCACCGCCGCCAGCCGCTGCAGCGTGCCGATCACCCGCGCGTAGGACTGGCGGTCGGCGCGGGCCATCGCGGTCGGATCCCGCGGGGAGGGGACGATCCGCAGCCCGCCCGGAAGCGCCCACAGCGTCCGGTCGAGCTCGGAGAACGTGACAGCGCCCTCCTCGAGCGCGTCGAAGATCCCGCTGTCCCGGGCGTCCCTCGGGTTCGCCCCGGCCGGAGCCGGCGCGACGCGCGCGAGCGATCCGTAGTCGGAGTCGGCGTCGAGCGCCAGCACCTCGTCGGCGCGCAGCCCGCACAGCAGCTCCCCGAGCAGGATCGACAGCGTCGTCTTGCCGACGCCGCCCTTCGGGGAGACGACGGCGATGGTCGCGCAGCGCTCGAGCTTGGCGCCCGCGACGACCCGCTCGAGCGCCTGGCCGGCGCCGTCGGTCGCGTTGGCGTCGGGGACCTGCGGCGGGAGCAGCCGGGCACGGCGCGAGCCGGCGGTCTGCGCCTGCAGCCGGGCACGGGTGCGCTGCAGCGGCGAGCCGGCCGGGCCGGCCCCGGGTGCGGGGCCGACGACCGGTTCGAGCGGCGCCTGCACCTCACGACGCAGCACGAGCACCGCCCCGTCGAGGACGCCCGAGTCCTCGAGCGTCTGGACCGAGCGCAGCGGCTGCTTGCCCATCAGGGCCACCGTCCACGAGTCGGCCGCCGCCTCGCCGCCCACCCCGCCGGAGACGAGCAGGCTGGGGAGCAGCTCGCTCACCGGCGTGTCGGCGTCGACGACGAGGTCGGTCGTCCGCTCGGGCCCGATCAGCGTGATCAGCACCGTACGCATGTGGACAGATCATGGCGGGTCCGGGGGCGGCTGATAGGCTTCGCCTCGCGAATGGCACTCCGCCTGCACCTCCGACTTCTCCTCCTCCCCCTTCGGGGGGAATAGCGCGCCGGCGGCCGCACGTAGCCGCGAACTCAGGAGCAAGCGAGGTAGTGAAGAACTAGGGAGAAGCCATGACGAAGCCTGACGATCCGAACCGAGTACTGATCTTCGACACGACGCTGCGCGACGGCGAGCAGTCGCCGGGGATCTCGCTCAACACGCAGGAGAAGCTCGAGATCGCCCAGCAGCTGGCGCGGCTCGGGGTCGACGTGATCGAGGCGGGCTTCCCGATCACCTCACCCGGCGACTTCGAGGCCGTGCAGGAGATCTCGCGCACCGTCGACGGTCCGATCATCGCTGCGCTGGCACGCACGCACGTGGCCGACATCGACGCCGCCTGGAATGCCATCCGCGACGCCCAGCGGCCTCGCATCCACACGTTCATATCGACCTCCGACATCCACATCCGCCACCAGCTGCAGACCACGCGCGAGGACGTGATGGGCCAGGCGCGGGCGGCGGTCGCGCACGCCAAGGGATACGTCGAGGACGTCGAGTTCTCGCCGATGGACGCCACCCGCGCGGACATCGAGTTCACCGCCGCGGTGTGCCAGGTCGCGATCGACGAGGGCGCGACGACGATCAACATCCCCGACACCGTCGGCTACACGATGCCGCACGAGTACACGGCATACCTGGCGCGGCTGTACGACCTCGTGCCGGGTCTGCGCGACGTCGTCCTGTCGGTCCACTGCCATGACGACCTCGGGCTGGCCGTCGCCAACTCGTTCGCCGGGCTGCTGGCCGGGGCGCGGCAGGTCGAGTGCGCGGTCAACGGGATCGGCGAGCGGGCCGGGAATGCCTCGCTCGAGGAGATCGTGATGCTGCTCCACACCCGCTCGGCCGATGTCGGCCTGAGCACCGGCGCCGTCACGCGCGAGATCGCGCGGACCTCGCGGCTCGTATCGCGCCTGACCGGCTACGTGGTCCAGCCGAACAAGGCGATCGTGGGGCGTAACGCGTTCGCGCACGAGTCCGGCATCCACCAGGACGGCGTGCTCAAGGAGCGCACGACCTACGAGATCATGGACGCGACCACCGTCGGGCTCGAGGCCAACGCGATCGTGCTCGGCAAGCACTCCGGCCGCCACGCCCTGCAGCAGGCGCTGTCCGAGCTGGGGATCGAGCTGACCGGCCAGTCGCTGAACACCGCCTTCAAGCGCTTCAAGGCGATCGCGGACAAGAAGAAGCACGTGACCGCGATGGACCTGGAGGCACTCGTCACCGACGAGCTCCGCGAGGAGATCGCCGGCTACACGATCGACTGGTTCGACGTCGAGGCCTCCTCGCGCCGCCCGCCGCACGCCACCGTCGGCGTGACCGGCCCCGACGGCGAGGAGCTCACCGGCTCGTTCACCGGCGACGGCCCGGTCGACGCGATCTTCCGCGCGATCAACGCCGCCACCGGCGTCGACGCGCGCCTGCGCGAGTTCCGCGTCGACGCGGTCACCGGTGGCCAGGACGCCCTCGGCGAGACCTCCGTCGTGCTCGAGCTCGGCGGCAGGGCACCGCACGCGGAGCGTGTGGTCGGCTCCGGCCAGGGCGTCTCCACCGACATCCTCGAGGCGGCCGGCCGCGCCTACGTCCGCGCGCTGTCCAACGCGGTCAGGCGCCGCAGCGCCCTCGACGCGTCGCTGGCCGGGGTGCATGAGCCGGTGGCTGCGCCGTAGTCGTCTGATCGGAAAATCGCCAAGGCCGAAGGGCCTGGGTATCTGACGGGAAAAATAGGCCCGTTAGATACCCAGGCTCACAGAAAGCGCAGCGGTGGGATCATGGCCGCATACCGCCGGCCGCCCACCGTGGCCGTGATCGTCGCCCGGCTCGCGCGCGTGACCGGGACCGTCAGCGTGACGCGCCGGGCGCCCGAGCGGCGCAGGTGAACCCCGCGCACGGAGCGGCCGTGCCGCACCAGCCGGACCGCGCGCAGCCGGCCCGCCGCGGCAAGGGTGATCCGCAGGCTGGAGCCACGGGACGCGAGCCTCGCCACCACGCGACCCGGGTCCGACAGGACGGCCAGCTTGAGCGGCGCGGACGAGGGGCTGGTCACGGTCGGCCTGGCGCAATTCAGGGCGCCCGGGGCGATCCCGAACAGAGCGCCGGACAATGCGGGCATCGCCGGAACCTGCTGGCCGTGGCAGGTGACCGAGAACGGGGTCGCCGCGATCAACCCAGCCGACGGCCCGGCGCTCACGGCGGTCCCGGTCGGCGCGGTCCGCCCGTGGCCGGCGAGGAGCGTCAGCGTGATCCGCACGCCCCGGTGCCGGCGAGGAGAACCGGCGCTCGCATCCACGGCAGCGGCATCGGCCGCCGTGTGGCAGCCGGACGTCTGCACGCACGCCGCGGCGCCCAGCACCCCGTTGATCACGGTGCCGTCGCCGAGCTCGATCCCGGCCGAGCCGCACAGGTGACCGAGCACGCTCTGGAGCGTCGACTCGTGGTACGCCGAGCTCGTCGAGCGTGAGGTCGACCCCAGGTTGGCGTCCGTGCCGAACGCGCTCGACTCGCCGACGATCCCGTCGTTGGGGAACAGGTAGGAGCTGAGAAAGCTCGGGCCCTGGCAGGCGGTGCCGGCGTACGTCCAGCTCGGAACGCCGGGCGCGCCGAGCGTCCGGTTGTCGGCCGTGCGCGCGGCGTGTGTGAGGTCGTCGACGGCCGCCGAGCCCAGCTGCCCGATCACCCGGCCCGCGACCGCCTTCAATGCGAGGCAGATCGGGTCGACGCACGGGAACGACGCCGCTCCCACGATCAGGTCCGCGCCGAAGCTCCCGTCGTGCGGGGAGGCGATCGTGAACAGGCCGGCGGCAGGCGCGCCATAGCGCGAGATCGCGATCCGGGCGAAGATCCCGCCCATGCTGTGCCCGACCAGCAGGGCGGGGGTCTTCACGACGCTGCTCAGGTAGTGGGCGAGGCTGCGGGCGTTCGGGTCGAACGCGCTGTGGTTGTCGATCACCGCGCCGCCGCCGCTCGACGACGACGCGACGTACACCTGGTATCCGTGGCCCACGAGTGCAGCGCACAGCGTGGCCATGCTCCCGACGGCGCCGCAGTTGCCGCCCGGCGACATCCCGGGCGTCGAGTCGTCGAGGCCGGTGACCAGCACGACCGGCGGTCCGGGGACCGGGTAGACGACCGCGCGGCTGACCGCGGCGCCGGCCCGCCCCGGGACGAGCGCGCACACGACGGCGAGGGCGAGCAGCGCAGGCACAACCCGGGGCACGCTCGTCAGCCGCATCCGGGTCGCCATGCCGGGCAACCTACCCCCAGCCGGGCCAGTAGGCAAGCCGGCTCAGCGGCCGGACGAGAGCGTGAGCCCCTGGCGATACCCGGCCGCCAGCACGCGGCCACGGGGCTCCCGGTTCATGAAGTCGGCCCCCATCGCGGACGCCGACTCCAGATCCGGCGCGACGGTGCGGATCTCCGCCCCGCGGCGGCGCAGGGTCAGCGCTTCGAACGACACAGCCGACCGGGCCAGCCCTCGCAGCACGCCGATCAGCGTGTGGGCGCCGGAGATCCCCGCCGTCGGGCTCAGGCACAGGACGTGGGTGTCGCGTCCGGCGGGCGCGACGTCGAGGTTGGTCGGGCTCCAGATGCCGCCGTCGACGTACTCGCGGCCGCCGATCCGCACCGGGGCGAACAGCCACGGGACCGTGCACGAGGCCTCGACCGCCTGGCCGACAGTCGCGTCGGGCGCGCCCGGCTGGCCGAACACGACGCGACGACCCGAGCCGCGGTCGACGGCCACGATCCGCAGGCGCCCGTCGAACCGCGCGTGCGAACGGTCGACATCGGCGCGCAGGCCGGTCAGCGTGTCGCGGGGGCGCGGGAGGGCGCGCAGCGCGGCTCCCCGCATCAGCGCCCCTCCCGGGGCGGCGGCGCTCAGCGCCAGCTTGGCCACCGGCGCGCCGGCGGCAAGCGCCCAGGCGCCGGCCACCCGGACCGCCTCCGCGGCGGCGACGGCGAGCGCCCCACTCGACGGCGGATCGGCCAGCTCGATCGCGGTCCCGGTGCTCGACGGCCGCCGCGGTGAGCGGCCGCTGACGAGATGGGCCGCGACGATCGCGCCGGCCGAGGTGCCGACGACGTGCTCGCAGCCGCGCAGGTCGAAGCCGGTGGCGTCCTCGATCCCGGCCAGGACTCCCATCATCCAGGCCTCGCCGAGCACACCGCCGGCCCCGAGCACGAGCACGTCGGGGCGAGAGAGCATCGTCTGAGGCTATCGGGACCCTCGTCCGGGTCGGTCGCGCGCGCGACGCGCCGGCCACGCGGCCCGACCTACAGCATACGAACGTACGTGATAACGTACGCTCCACGATGGTCGCCGTCCCCGACGCACCGACGACGCCCGCCGGGATCGGTTCTCGCGTCCGCGCCCTGCGCGAGGCGATGGACCTGTCGCTGCGCGACCTGGCCGAGCGCTCGGGCGTGAGCGCGCCGATGCTCTCGCAGGTCGAGCGCGGGGAGACGAGCCCGACCCTGCAGCTGGCCGGCCGGATCGCCGCCGGGCTCGAGCTGCGCCTGTCTCAGCTGCTGCGCCTCGACGAGGATGGCGCCGTGACGGTCGTCCGCTCCGGCGAGCGCCGTCAGGGCCCCGCCCGCGACACCGGGCACAGCTACGAGATCCTCACCCCGCCGCTGCCCGGCCAGCGGGCCGAGCTCTCGCGCCACCGGCTCGTCGCCGGGGCGGTGACCGGCGGCCCCGGCGATCCGCCGATGCACGAGCCCGGCAGCCGCGAGACCGCGCTCGTCGAGACCGGGGCGCTCGTGCTCGTGTGCGACGGCGAGCCCCACCACCTCGCGACCGGCGACTGCGTGACGTTCGACGCCGACCTGCCGCACCACTTCGAGAACCCCGGACCCGAGGACGCCGTGCTGCTCGCCGTCGTGAGCGCCGGCCTGCGGAGGAGCTGACACTGACATGCCGACCACGCTGCTCGACAAGATCTGGGAGGCCCACGAGGTCGCCCCCGGCCTGCTGTACATCGACCTGCACCTCGTCCACGAGGTCACGAGCCCGCAGGCGTTCGACGGGCTGCGGCTCGCCGGCCGCGGAGTCCGGCGCCCGGACCGGACGCTGGCCACCGCCGACCACAACGTCCCCACCGACGGCACGCCCGTCGCCGAGCGGATCCGCGACGAGCTCTCGCGCGTCCAGGTCCAGACGCTCGAGCGCAACTGCGAGGAGTTCGGGATCCCGGTCTACTCGCTCGGCTCCGCGCACCAGGGGATCGTCCACGTGATCGGCCCCGAGCTCGGCGTCACCCAGCCGGGCATGACGATCGTGTGCGGCGACTCCCACACCGCCACCCACGGCGCGTTCGGGGCGCTCGCGTTCGGGATCGGCACGAGCGAGGTCGAGCACGTGCTCGCGACCCAGTGCCTCGTCCAGTCCAAGCCGAAGTCGATGCTGATCCGCTACGAGGGCGAGCTCGGGTTCGGGGTCACCGCCAAGGACCTGATCCTCGCCACGATCGGCCAGATCGGGGTCTCGGGCGCGGCCGGCCACGTCGTCGAGTACGCCGGGCCGGCGATCGAGGCGCTCACGATGGAGGGCCGGATGACCGTCTGCAACATGACGATCGAGGGCGGCGGCCGCGCCGGGATGATCGCGCCCGACGAGACGACGTTCGAGTGGGTGCTCGGTCGTCCCGGCGGACCGACGGAGGTGCCCGACGCAGTGGCGAGGGCTGAAAACCGACGCGGGCGCATCGTTCGACCGCGAGGTCGACGTCGACGCCTCCGCGATCAGTCCGATGGTGACCTGGGGGACGACCCCGGGGATGGTCGTCCCCGTCGCCGAGGCGGTCCCCGAGCCTCACTCCGAGCAGGACGAGCGCGCCTTGGACTACATGGGCCTCGAGGCCGGCACCCCGATCCAGGAGATCACGCTCGACCGGGTGTTCATCGGCTCGTGCACGAACTCGCGGATCGGCGACCTGCGGGCGGCGGCCGCGGTGGTCGACGGGCGTCGGGTCGCCGACGGCGTCTACGCGATGGTCGTCCCCGGCTCCGCTGCAGGTGAAGGCGCAGGCCGAGCAGGAGGGGCTCGACCGGATCTTCACCGAGGCCGGGTTCGACTGGCGCGGCGCGGGCTGCTCGATGTGCCTGGGCATGAACCCGGACATCGCCGCCCCCGGGGAGCGCGTGGCCTCGACGTCCAACCGCAACTTCGAGGGGCGCCAGGGCCGCGGTGCCCGCTCGCACCTCGTCTCGCCCCAGATGGCCGCCGCGGCTGCGGTCGAGGGCCGGTTCGTCGACATCAGGACTTGGAACCCCACCCACCCACGCCCCACCCACCCATGAAGGCGATCGAGACAATCACCGGCAAGGTGTCCGTGCTCAACCGCGACGACATCGACACCGACCAGATCATCCCCAAGCAGTTCCTCAAGCGGGTGGAGCGGACCGGGTTCGGCGAGTTCCTGTTCTTCGACTGGGCCAAGGAGCCCGGCTGGAACCTGCCGTCGAACCCGATCCTGCTCGCCGGGCGCAACTTCGGCTGCGGTTCGAGCCGCGAGCACGCCCCCTGGGCGCTCGAGGACTACGGCTTCCAGGCGATCATCGCGCCGAGCTTCGCGGACATCTTCCGCTCCAACTGCACGAAGATCGGCCTGCTGCCGGTCGAGCTGACGGCCGAGGAGTGCGCCGCGATCGCCGAGGCGGGCGAGGCGCAGGTCGACCTGGCCGCGCAGGAGGTTCGCTGGCCGGGCGGGAAGGCCGTGTTCGAGATCGATCCCGAGATCAAGCACCGGCTGCTGGGCGGGCTCGACGACATCGCGGTCACGCTCGATGAGAAGAGCGACGCGATCGATGCCTTCGAGCGCGACCGGGAGCGGTCCGGCCCCGTGACGACGGCGCTGTGAGCGCGTCGAAGGATTGGAACGCCGCGGTCTATGACCGCGTCTCCGACCCGCAGCTCGGCTGGGCCGTCGAGCAACTCGAGCGCCTGCCTCTGCGTGGCGACGAGGTCGTGCTCGACGCCGGCTGCGGCTCGGGCCGGGTGACGGCGCTGCTCGCCGACCTCGTTCCCGACGGCCGCGTGTACGGGGTCGACGCGGCCCCGTCGATGGTCGCCCATGCCGCCGAGGCGCTCGGGGACCGCGCGACGATCCTGTGCCAGGACCTCGTCGAGCTCGACCTGCCCGAGCCCGTCGATGCGGTCTTCTCGAACGCGACGTTCCACTGGATCCCCGACCACGACGCCCTGTTCGCCGCGCTGCACCGGTCGCTGCAGCCGGGTGGTCGGCTGGTGGCCCAGTGCGGCGGCCTCGGCAACATCGACCGCTTCCGGGTGATCGCCGACGAGGTCGCGTTCGGCGAGCGGTACGCGCCGTACTTCGCGGGCTGGACGAGACCCTGGAACTACGCCGACGCGCCGGAGACCGCGGACCGCCTGATCCGCGCCGGGTTCGCCGACGTCCGCACATGGCTCGAGCCGAAGTCGGTGACGCCCGCCGACGGGCGCGCGTTCGCCTCGACGGTGTGCCTTGTGCGTCATCTCGATCCGCTCCCCGAGGAGCTCCGCGCCGGGTTCATCGACGAGGTCCTGCGGCGGGTCGGTGAGCCGCTCGCGCTGGACTACGTCCGGCTCAACATGACGGCGAGTCGCCGATGACGCGCACGATCGCCCTGCTCCCCGGCGACGGGATCGGCCCTGAGATCATCGGGCCCGCGGTCGAGGTCCTCGCCGCCGTCGTCCCCGGCGAGCTCGCCTACGAGGAGCACGTGTTCGGCGGCGCCTCGATCGACGCCCACGGCACCGCCCTCACCGACGACACGCTCGCCGCCTGCGGGAGCGCCGACGCGGTGCTGCTAGCCGCGGTCGGCGGCCCGAAATGGGACACGACAGACCCGTCGAAGCCCCGCCCCGAGCAGGGCCTCCTCGGCCTGCGCAAGGGGCTCGGGCTGTTCGCCAACCTGCGCCCGGTGCGCGCCGTGCCGGCCCTGTACGAGGCGAGCCCGCTGCGCACTGAGATCATCGAGCGCACGAACCTGCTCGTCGTGCGCGAGCTGACCGGCGGGATCTACTTCGGCGAGAAGACGCGGACCGACGACAGGGCGTCAGATGCCTGCGTGTACACGCGCGCGGAGATCGAGCGGATCGCCCGGGTCGCGTTCGGGGCCGCGCGCTCTCGGGTGACGTCGGTCGACAAGGCCAACGTGCTCGAGACGAGCCGGCTGTGGCGCCAGGTCGTGAGCGAGCTCCACAGCCGCGAGTTCCCCAACCTCGAGCTCGAGCACCTGCTCGTCGACAACGCCGCGATGAAGCTGATCGCGGCTCCCCGCCACTTCGAGGTGATCCTCACCGAGAACATGTTCGGCGACATCCTCAGCGACGAGGCGGCGATGCTGACCGGCTCGATCGGCATGCTCCCGAGCGCGTCGCTCGGCGAGGACGGCCCGGGCGTGTTCGAGCCGGTGCACGGGTCGGCGCCCGACATCGCCGGCACCGGCGCGGCGAATCCGCTCGCGATGATCCTCTCCGCGGCGATGATGCTCCGCCACGGACTCGCGATGGAGGATCAGGCGACGGCGGTAGAATCGGCGGTCGACCGGGCGCTCGCCGACGGGCTGCGCACACCGGACCTGGGGGGCTCGGCCACGACGGCGGAGGCAACCCAGGCAGTCCTCCAACACCTGTAAGGCGTCGCCGTACTCGACGACTCTAAGGAGCACTCGTGGAACAAGCGGACCTCATCTGGCACAACGGAGAGCTCGTTGCCTGGGAGGACGCGAAGGTCCACGTACTGACGCACGGCCTTCACTACGGCACCGGCGTGTTCGAGGGGATCCGCGCCTACGAGACCGACCGCGGCACCGCGGTGTTCCGCCATCGCGAGCACCTCGAGCGGCTGTTCCGCTCGGCCGAGCTCTACTACATGCCGATCCCGTACGCGCTCGAGGACCTGCGTACGGCCACGCACGAGCTGATCGCCGCCAACGAGCTGCGCGAGTGCTACATCCGCCCGATCGTCTACCGCGGCTACGGCCAGATGGGCCTGTTCCCGCTCGACGCACCGGTCGAGGTGTCGATCGCCGTGTGGCCGTGGGGCGCGTACCTCGGCGACGAGGGCAAGCGCAAGGGCATCCGGGCCAAGGTCTCGAGCTGGCGGCGGATCTCGGGCGACTCGCTGATCCCTCACGCGAAGGCCTGCGGCCAGTACCTCAACAGCGTGCTGGCCAAGATCGAGGCGTCCAAGGCCGGGTACGAGGAGGCGATCCTGCTCGACGACCACGGGTTCGTGTGCGAGGGATCGGGCGAGAACATCTACGCCGTGCACCGCGGGAAGCTCCTCACGCCGCCGCAGACCGCCTCGATCCTCGATGGGATCAGCCGCGACGCGGTGATCAGGATCGCCGGCGACCTCGGCGTCGAGGTCGTCGAGCGCGACCTCGCGCGCTCCGAGCTGTACCTGGCCGACGAGGTGTTCCTGTCCGGCACCGCGGCCGAGCTCGTGCCGGTGCGCGAGATCGACGACCACGCGATCGGCACCGGCGAGCCCGGCCCGGTTACGCGCCAGATCCAGAGCGTGTTCGACGACGCGTTGCACGGGCGCGACCAGCGCTACGTCGAGTGGTGCGACATCGTGCAGGTGCCGAGCAAGGCGGTGTGACCGTGCCGGCTCGGTCGTGACCCTGATCCAGCTCTACGACACCACCCTCCGCGATGGCATGCAGGGCGAGGGGATGTCGCTGTCCGCGCAGGAGAAGCTGCGCGTCGCCCACCGGCTCGACGAGCTCGGGATCGACCTGATCGAGGCCGGCTTCCCGAGCTCGAACCCGAAGGAGCTCGAGCTGTTCGAGCTGCTCGGCCGCGAGACGTTCCGCCACGCCAAGGTGGCGGCGTTCGGGATGACGCGCCGGCGCGGCGTCGAGGCGTCGCAGGACGCCGGCCTGCGGGTCCTGGCCGACTGCTTTGCGCCAGTGTGCACGCTGGTCGGCAAGACCTGGGCCCTGCACCTTGAGAAGGTGGTCAAGGTCGATCGCGACGAGAACCTGCGGATGATCGGCGAGTCGGTCGCGTTCCTCGCCGGTCAGGGCAAGCGGGTGCTGTACGACGCCGAGCACTTCTTCGACGGCTTCCGCCGAGGACCGTGCGTACGCGCTCGAGTGCCTGCGGGCCGCCGCCGCGGCCGGGGCCGAGACCGTCGTGTGCTGCGACACGAACGGCGGCACCCTGCCGGGTGGGATCGCGGCGGCGATGGCCGAGGTGGTGGCGGCGCTGGCCGCCGACGGCGTGCGGGTCGGGATCCACTGCCACGACGACGCCGGCTGCGGCGTGGCCAACTCGCTCGCCGCCGTGCAGGCCGGCGCCACCCACGTACAGGGGACGATGAACGGCTACGGCGAGCGCTGCGGAAACGCGAACCTCGTCTCGATCATCCCCAACCTGCAGCTCAAGCTCGGCTACGAGTGCCTGAGCGGCGAGCAGCTCGGCTCGCTCACGAGCGCGGCGCACTTCTTCGACGAGCTGCTCAACTTCACCCCCGACCCCGACCAGCCGTACGTCGGGCGCAACGCGTTCGCCCACAAGGGCGGGATGCATGTGGCGGCCGTGGCCGCCGACCCGGCCACGTTCGAGCACATCGACCCGGGGGTCGTCGGCAACCAGCGCGAGCTGCTCATCTCCGAGCTGTCCGGCAAGGGCACCGTCCACGAGCGCGCCCGCGACGTCGGGATCGAGCTCGACGACCCGACCGCGGCCCGCGTGGCAGACCGGGTCAAGGAGCTCGAGCACCGCGGCTACCACTTCGAGGCCGCCGACGGCTCGTTCGACCTGCTGCTGCGTAAGGAGACCGGCGACTACGAGCCGCTGTTCCGGCTCGAGTCGTGGCGGGCGATCGTCGAGAAGCGCGCCGACGGCCGGGTCGAGACCGAGGCCACGATCAAGATCTACGTCAACGGCAGGCGGTACGTCCGGACCGCCGAAGGCAACGGTCCCGTCAACGCGCTCGACCGCGCCCTGCGCGACGCGCTCGTCGAGATCCACCCGCACCTCGCGGACATCGACCTCGTCAACTTCAAGGTCAGGATCCTCGACGAGACGAAGGGCACGGGCGCCGTCACCCGCGTGCTGCTCGACTCGTCCGACGGCGACCAGGTGTGGGGCTCGATCGGCGTCTCCGAGAACGTCATCGAGGCCTCGTGGGAGGCACTCGTCGACTCGCTGGAGTACGGGATGCAGGTGGCCGGGCTGCGACCGGCGTCGGCGGCTTCGTGACCGACACCGCCCAGCAGTCGATCCCGCTCGCGCAGCCGGTGATCGGCGAGCGCGAGGAGGAGCTCGTGCTCGAGGTCATGCGCTCCGGGCGGTTGTCACTCGGGCCGATGGCGCCGGCGTTCGAGCGGGCGTTCGCGGCCCGTCTCGGCGTGCCGTGTGCGAGCGCCGTCTCGAGCGGGACCGCCGGCCTGCACCTCGCGCTGCGCGCGGTCGGGGTGCGTGACGGGCACGAGGTGATCACGAGCCCGTTCTCGTTCGTGGCGAGCGCCAACGTCGCCGTATACGAGCGCGCCCGGCCGGTGTTCGCCGACATCGACCCGGTGACGCTCAACCTCGATCCGGACGCCGCCGCGGCCGCCGTCACCGACCGCACCGGGGCGCTGCTCCCGGTCCACATCTTCGGCTATCCAGCTGACATCCCCGCGTTCGAGCGGCTCGGGCTGCCGGTCGTCGAGGACGCCTGCGAGGCGCTCGGGGCGGTCCACGCCGACGGGGTGGCGGTCGGCGGGCGCGGGCACCCGGCGGTGTTCGGCTTCTACGCCAACAAGCAGCTGACCACCGGCGAGGGCGGGATCGTGACGATGGCCGACCCGGCGTGGAAGGAGCGGATCGACTCCGAGCGCAACCAGGGCCGGGCGCCGAACATGGACTGGCTCGACCACGACCGGCTCGGCTTCAACTACCGTCTGTCCGACGTGGCCTGCGCCATCGGCCTCGGCCAGCTCGAGCACCTCGACGCGATGCTCACGGCCCGAGCGGGTGTGGCCGCGTCGTATGCCGAGGCGCTCGCGCCGATCGAGGACCTCCAACTTCCCTGCCCGGACGCCGGCGGCAACCGGCGGGGGTGGTTCGTGTACGTCGTCCAGCTGCCGCGCGGCGTCGACCGCGACGACACCGTCCGCGCGCTCGCCGACGCGGGGATCCCGAGCAAGCCGTACTTCCCGGCCGTTCACCTGATGAGCTACTACCGCGAGCAGTTCGGCCACCGGGAGGGCGAGTTCCCCGTGTGCGAGGACGTCGCCGCCCGTTCGATCGCGCTGCCGTTCTTCCCGCGCATGAGCGAGGGCCAGGTCGAGCGGGTCGCTGAGGCGCTGACCGGCATCCTCGGGCGCTGAGCGCCGACCAGCCTGCCATACGCCGGGCGTATACCGGCCGCGGCAACTCGTATTGGACACCGGGCGCGGGCGCCCGGGAAGATTTGCTCCGGGGCCACTGACCGCGGCGCTGTGCGCGCCGGGGCGCACACATACGAGTCGCAGAGGAGAGGGGCATTCTGATGTCCAAGACAGATCCCGGACGGGCAACCGTGCGCCGTGGGCGCAGAGTGCTGGCGCTGGCCGTGCCCGGGGTGGTGCTCGCCGCCGCCGTCGGCCCGTCGGCGCTGGCTTCCGGCCCCACTGTCCTCACGACCTGCAGCGGGTCCGATCTGGCTCAGGCCGTCGCGGCCGGAGGGCAGATCGACTACGGGGTGGACTGCGGCGACGTCGTCCTGCCCGGCACGCTGACGATCCCGGCCCGGAAGACCGTGGACCTCGAGGCCAACGGCCATTCCGTGCAGCTGGACGGTGGCGGGAAGCGCCTGTTCACCGTGTCGGGCGGCCGGTTGACGATCGGCGGCATGGTGCTCACCGGCGGTCGAGTCCAGGGGGCCAACGGTGCCGATGGCGCGAACGGATCGCCGAGGTCGGGCACTCAGGCGGCGACGCCGGGAGGCGCCGGCAAGGCGGGCGGGACGGCCCAGGGTGGCGCGATCTCCATCGCCGCCGGCTCGACCGTGTCGCTGTCGGGTGACGACATCTACAACACGGGCACGCTGATGGTGTCCGGGGTCCAGTCGAGCGCCGCCGGGGTGCAGGGCGGCTTCGGCGGCAGTGGTGGCACCGGCGGGCTTGGAGGCTCTGGGGGGCAGGGGGGCCACGGCGGCATCGGCGGCACCGGCAACAGCGGGGGAACGGTGACCGACGGCGCCAGCGCTGACGGCGGCCCAGGCGGGTCCGGCACCGGTGGCACCGTCAGTGCCGGTGGGAGCCCCGCCGGCGCGGGCGGATTGGGCGGCGCCGGTGGCGCCGGCGGCGCCGGCGACGGCGGCTCGATCGCCAGCACGGTCGCGCTCACGATCTCCGCGAGCCAGTTCTCGGGTGACTTCGCCGCGGGAGGCCTCGGCGGCGGCGCCGGCAACGGGCAGACGACCGGACACCGGCGGGCCGGACGGCTTCGGCGGCCACGGCGGCTCCGGTGGGTCGGGCGGCAACGGCAGCGGTACTGGCGGCCCCGGACCCGGCGCAGCCGCCGGTGCCGGCGCCTCGGCTGGATCGGGCGGACAAGGAGGTCGCGGCGGCGCCGCCGGTACCCCGGGCACCGGGGGCGCCGGACTCGGCGGCGCCGTGTATCACGGAACGGCCGGCAGCCTGAGCCTCGACGGGTCGAGCTTCACCACGGACTCCGTCCAGGGCGGGCCGGGCGGCGCCGCGGGCGGTGGCGGCAGCGGGGGCAGCGGGCTTCGGCGGCAACACCGGTGGCAACGCGGGCAACTCCGGCGGAGGATCGTCGTTCGGCGCTCCGGCGGCCGGCGGCCGCGGCGGCGACGGAGGCGGTGGCGGGAACGCGGCCGCGGGCGGCAAGGGCGGCACGGGCGGCCAGGCAGAGGGCGGCGCGGTCTACGACGCCGGCCTCGCTCCCAGCCTCACCAACAGCAGCCTGAGCGGCAACTCGGCGCAGGGCGGGGCCGGTCATTCCGGTGGCCTTGGCGGCAGCGGCGGCCCGGGGGGCGCTGGTGGGGGTGGCGGGCCGGGCAGCAGCGCCCTCGGCGGCAATGGCGGCCAGGGCGGGGACGGGGGCCCTGGTGGCAACGGAGCTGCGGGCGGGACCGCCGGCATGGGCGGCCACGCCGGCAACGGCGGCCGAGCGGTGGGCGGCGCGATCTTCAGCGCCCAGGTGCCCAGCGCCGCCACCGGCCTGACCTACAGCTCCAACACCGTGACCGGCGGTGCAGGCGGCACGGTGGACTGCAACGTCAACAACTTCGGCACCAGCTGCGGGGGTGCGGCCGGCGCGGGAGGAGCCGCCGGAACGGGCGGCAGCGGCGGGTCGAGTGCAGGCAACCCCGGTGCCGCGGGCACCGCCGGGGCAAGCGGGAAAGCGGGATCCCCGGGACTTCCTGGGACCTCGGGCGCCGCCAGCGCCCCTGACGCGACGTTCTGAGCAGGCGGATGCCCGGGCCGCGCCGCGGCCCGGGCCTCCAGGCCAGCGGTCACGACTCAGTGACCGGCTGCCGCCGTCGATTAGACTCGCGCACGGCTGAGGGCTGGTGCCGAGCGCCGGTGCCGTCGGCCTCGGGGAAATGCCGCTCGAGCTTCGTCAGTTTCGCTACTTCGTGGCCGTGGTCGAGGAGGGCCAGGTCACTCGTGCCGCCCGCCGGCTGCACATGGCGCAGCCGGCGCTGTCACAGGCGATCGCCCAGCTCGAACGCCAGGTCGGTGTCGCCCTGCTCGACCGCCATGCGCGCGGCGTCCGCCCGACGGCCGCCGGCGAGGCGTTCCTCGAGAAGGCGCGCAGCGCGGTGCTCGCGGCCGACGAGGCCGAGGTCGTGGCCGAGGCATGGGCTCGCACTGAATCGGGTGAGCTTGCCGTTGGCTTTCTCTCGGTCGCTCTCGTCGTGGCAGGGCCGCTGCTGGACGATTTCCGGACCCGGCATCCGCACGTCCGGCTCAGGCTCCACGAGCTGAACTTCGCCACGCAGGTGCGTGAGCTCCGCGCCGGGAGGCTCGATGCCGAGATCATTGCGCCCGCTCGCCCCATCGACGGTCTCGACACGATCGAGCTCCATGCTGCACAGCGGGTGGTTGTGATGTCCCGCCGGCATCGACTCGCCGGGCGGCCGTCGCTGGAGTTCGCCGACATCGCGGAGGAGCGGCTTCCCGGCGGACATCGGGACGTGCCGCAGGACTGGCTCGATTACAACTGGCTCACGCAGCAGCGGGGCCGGCGGCCGGCGGTGACGGAGGAAACGCCCATCACCCCGGAGGAATGCATCCCGCTGCTCGCCGGCGGCGACGTCATCACGATCAGTCCGGAGTTCGTCGCCCGGAGCATGTCGTTGCACGGAATCGTCATGGCGCCATTGACCGATGTGGCCCCGTACACCGTGGGGCTGGCGGCGCGACACGGCGATCAACGACCGGCGGTCAAAGCTCTGATGCAGCTCGGCGGCAGGTTTCGGTCGCAGGCAACCGCCGGCGAGCCACGCGTGCCCTGAGCAGTGGCTCCCGCAGACTCGTATGAGGCCCGGCTCGGCGGCGCGACGTCCGCAGAACGTCGACGTAGCGGAGACGGATTTGAGGCGTCGTCCCGGCCGACCGACCGATCCATATGACCGCACATCGGATTCACCGAGGGGCGAAACGCCTGATCGTGCTCGCCGGCGCGGCGCTGTGCGCCGGGCCGGCGACGCTCGTTGTCATCGACCACGGCGCGGCTCGCGCGGCCAGCGCGCGGACCGCGAGCGCCCAAGGCTGCGGGGAGCCGTTTCCGGCGACGCGTGATCCATCGAACCCGCTCGTGCTCCCGACTCCGCCCGGTCCCGATCCGCTGACCGGGGCGAGCTTCTTTGTCCCGGGCCCGGCCAAGGGCGCTGCCGCCGGCGCGATCGCGCGGCTGCTCGGGCTCGACCCGCAGTCGATGCCGATCGACGAGTCGTGGGCGAGCTTCTCGGCCCAACTGGCGTCTGGGCGGCTGCGCGACAAGCTGCTCGCGAATCCCGACCTGGCCCACAGGGTCAGCGAGCTGTCGAAGATCGCCAGTCAGCCGGAGGCCCAGCGATTCAGCAGCTATTCGTGGGGCGGTACCCCGAACGGGATCTTCAAGCAGGCGCAGAAGGTCTTCTGCCAGAACATGCTGGCCGATCCCGGCACTGTGCCGATCGTCAACACGTACTTTCTCCACGCGTCGCTCGGGGGCTGTCCGACACCGGCTCAGGTGAGGTCGTACACCCCCCTGTTCCGACGCCGCATCGACGCGATGGCGGCGGCCACCGGTCGCCGGCCGGTCGTGTACCTGCTCGAGCTTGATGCGATCGGCTCATCCGGCTGCGTGAGGAAGATGGGCTCGCTGCCCGGGTGGGAGGCCGACCTCCGCTACGAGATCGACACGATCCGCAGTCTGCCCCACACCGTCGTGTATGTGGAGGCCGGCTACTCGGACGCGAACCCGGTGAACTACACGGCGAGGGTCTTGAACGCCATCGGCGTGCGCAAGATCCGCGGGTTCTTCACGAACGACACGCACGAGGCGTGGACGAGCGCCGAGGACCGCTGGGCGAGCGCGATCGCCCGCAAGACCCACGGCGCGCACTTCATCGTCGACACGGCCGACAACGGTCGGGGCCCGAAGCTGAACCGGAACCGGGTCAAGCACGGAAACGAGGACCTCTGCAACCCGCCGGGCCGCGGGCTCGGCCCCAGCGACACGACGGTGACGGGATTTGCCTACGCCGACGCCTACCTGTGGACGCACCCGCCCGGGAACAGCAGCGGCCACTGCAATGGCGGCCCGTCGGGCGGCGTGTTCTGGCCGGCGCGCGCGATCGGCGAAGCGGAGCGGGCGAACAACCAGCTGGGCCCGACGTATCCGAGCCAACCGTATTAGCGGTGGCCGTGCAGTCGCGCTTGAGCGATCGGGCGCGACAGCGCCCGGGGGGCGACAGCACCGGGGGCGCGACAGCGCCGGAGCACAAGGATCTGAGGCTCGATCCGGCACCGTGGCGGCATGCACCGCGCCCGCGCCGGAATAATGGGCGGCCATGTCCCGCTTCGCCGAGCCCCAGGCCGATGCCTTCCGCCGTCTCAACGACTCGATCGCGTTCGATTGGCGCCTTGGCCCGTATGACGTCGAGCTGTCCCGCGCCCACGCGGCGATGCTCGCCGCCCAGGGGATCATCACCGAGGACGAGCGCGACCAGCTCCACCAGGCGCTCGATCAGGTCCAGACCGAGCTGAGCGCCGGCTCGTTCCCGTTCGCCGATGGCGACGAGGACATCCACATGGCGATCGAGCGCCGGGTGACCGAGCTCGCCGGCCGGGTGGGCGGCAAGCTCCACACGGCCCGCTCGCGTAACGACCAGGTCGCGACCGACATGGCGATGTTCGTTCGCGCCCACGCGCAGCAGGCGGTGGCAGGCATCGGGCGGCTGGCGGAGACGTTCGCCGATGTCGCGGAGGCCCACCTCGACTGGCCGATGCCGGGCTACACCCACCTTCAGCGCGCCCAGCCCGTGTACCTCGGCCACCATCTGCTCGCGTATGTGTGGATGCTCGTGCGCGACCGCGAGCGGTTCTCGGCCGTCGTCACCGCCACGGCCGCGCTGCCGCTCGGCGCCGGCGCACTCGCCGGGGTCAACTTCGACACCGACCGCGGGTTCGTGGCCCGCGAGCTCGGGTTCCCCTCGGTGGCGGCGAACTCGATCGATGCCGTCTCCAACCGCGACTTCGTGCTCGACTACCTGGCGGCAGCCGCCACCTGCGCGACGCATCTCTCGCGCCTGGGGGCCGAGATCGTGATGTGGTCGAGCGAGGAGTTCGGGTTCTGCGAGGTGTCCGACGCGTGGGCCTCGGGGTCCTCGATCATGCCCCAGAAGAAGAACCCCGATGCCGCCGAGCTGCTCCGGGCCAAGGCGCCGCGGATCGCCGCCCACCTCGTCGGCCTCCACGGGGTCATGCACGGGCTGCCGCTCACCTACAACAAGGACCTGCAGGAGGACAAGGAGCACCTGTTCGACGCCGTCGACACGCTCGAGCTGTCGCTCGAAGCCGCGCGGGGGATGGTCGGGTCGCTCACGTTCCGCCGCGAGCGCCTCGCCGCGGCGGCGGCAGACGAGTTCCTGGCCGCCACCGACATCGCCGACCTGCTCGTTCGCCGCGGGGTCCCGTTCCGCGAGTCGCACGGGATCGTGGCCGGCCTCGTCCGGACCGCGGTGTCGCAGGGGATCACGCTTTCGCAGCTGACCCGCGAGCAGCTGGCCGAGCACTCGTCCCTGCTCGACGATGAGTTCTACGCGGTGCTCGCCGGGGATGCCTGGCTCGAGTCGAAGGTGTCGCTCGGCGGGACGAGCCTCGCCCGCGTCCGCGAGCAGCTCGAGCGCGCCCGGGCCGTGCTGGCAGCCTGAGCGGGTGCGGCGCTCGTTCTACGCCCGTCCCGTGCTGGAGGTCGCCCGGGACCTGATCGGGTGCGTCCTCGTCCACGGTGACACGTCCGGTGCGATCGTCGAGACCGAGGCCTACCACGGCTCGGAGCCGGCGGCGCACTCCTACGCGGGCCTGACGCCTCGCAACCGGACGCTGTTCGGTCCGCCCGGCATCGCCTACGTGTACCGCTCGTACGGGATCCACGCCTGCATCAACGCGGTGAGCGAGCCCGAAGGGGTCGGCGCCGCGGTCCTCATCCGGGCCCTCGAGCCACTGGATGGGGTGGAATCCATGCGCGCGCGCCGCGGCCTCGACCGGCTCGAGAGCCTGTGCTCAGGACCGGGCAAGCTCACCCAGGCGCTCGGGATCGGACTGCAGGACAACGGCGCCGACCTCGTCGACGGCCCGATCAGGATCCTCGCCCGGCCGGAGCGGTGGCGCGACCCTCCGATCTCGGTCGACCGGCGCATCGGGATCACCAAGGCGGTCGAGCTGCCCTGGCGCTTCACCGTGACCGGGAGCCGGTTCGTGTCCCGGCGCGTCCGGGAGCCGGTCGCCCCGCCGGCCGGTCGGTAACCGCTCGGCCGTCGCTAACCGCTCGGGCCGGTCGGCTAACCGCCGCCGCCGAGGCCGGCGCCGCCCGAGCCGCTGCCGCCGCCGGTGCCGCCGCCGGTGCCGCCGCCGGTGCCGCCGCCGGTTCCACCCCCGGTCCCTCCGCCGGTGCCTCCGCCGGCTCCGGTTCCGCCTCCGGCGCCGGTCCCGGCGCCGGTCGTGCCGCCGCCGGTCCCGCCGGTCGTGCCGCCCCCGCCGGTGGTCCCCCCGCCCGTGGTCCCGCCGGTCCCGCCCGTCGTCCCGCCGGTCCCGCTCGTCCCGCCGGCCCCGCTCGTCCCGGAGCTCGATCCGCTCGTCGCGGTGCTCGGGGCCGGGCTGCTCGGCGCCGTGATCCCGGTCGTGTCAGTCGTCGAGGTCGTGCTGCTCTGCCCGTGGTGCGGCATCGCCGCCTGCTCGGCGGCGAGGATCTGCAGTGCCTGGACCATGAAGTTGTGCCAGATGATCGCCGGGTAGGTCCCGCCCTCGACTGGCTGCCCGTTGTAGGAGGTCGACATCGAGACGAGCTTGGTCGGGTAGCCGACCCACACCGCCGTCGTCATCTGCGGCGTCCATCCGACGAACCAAGCGTCACCGTAATTCGACGTCGTGCCGGTCTTCCCGGCCACGTCGACGCCGGGGATCTGCGCGTTGGTGGCAGTGCCGAACCGGACCGGCCCCGTGAGGATGCTGTGAACCTCGGCCGCGATCGCGGGCGGGAGGATCCGCTGGTAGGCCGGCTTGTCGGTCATGATCTTCGCGGACCCGCGGCACACGTGGGCGGGGCAGTCGATCTGAGCGATCCCGGTCGGGCCCTCGTTCGGAGTGCCGAGCCGGCGGTTGAACACCCGCAGGCCGCCGGTGGCGAACGTCTCGTACGCGTGCGCCATATCGAGCGGGGTGACGCCCTCCCTGAGACCGCCGAGGATCATCGCGTAGTTGCTCGAGACGTGCGAGCGGATCCCCATCCGGCGGGCCATCCGCGCGATCCGCTGGGTCCCGTGCTTGCCGAGCCCGTCGATCCCGAGCCGCGCGTACGCCGAGTTGTCCGAGTAAGCGGTCGCGTTCGCGAGGCTGATCGTCCCCGAGTACGCGTTGCCGAAGTTGTGGACGATGAAGTGCTCCTTGCCGCCCGAGTGGGGGACGATGAAGTCGGCCGGCGCCGAGGTGAGCAGGGAGTACGGCCCGTACCCCGACTCGAGCGCCACCGCGAGGGTGAACGGCTTGAACGCCGACCCCGGCTGCCGGTGGCCCTCGGTGGCGATGTTGAACGGGGCCTGCGCGTAGTTGTTGCCGCCGACCATCGCCCGGACCTCGCCGGTCTTGTTGTCGATCGCCACGAGCGACGCGCTCGGCAGACCCGACCCGGGAGGCAGCTCCGATGCGACCGCCTGCTCGGCCGCGCGCTGCATGTCAAGGTCGAGCGTGGTCCGGATCTTCAGGCCGCCGTAGTACGCGCGGTACTCGGCCACGTTGGCCGGCACGCCGTGCCCGAGTCCCATCGCGCCGAGGATCTGTGGGCGCAGCCAGCTCGTGAAATACGGGGCGGCTGTCGGCTCCTCGGGCTGCTGGACCGACTTCGGCAGCGGCCGGCCGCGCGAGTACAGGTACTCGCTGCGCGACAGGAGGTGCTGCTGGTACATGCTGCGCAGCACGAGGTTGCGGCGGGCCATTGCCGGCCCGGGGTTCGTGATCGGGTCGAACGCGGTCGGCGAGGCGACCATCCCGGCCAGGAGCGCCGCCTCCCACGGGTGCAGGTCGAACGCGCACTTGGGCCGCGCGATCGTCGGCGTGCTGTCGCCGCAGCCGCCGGACGCGCCCGGAGCGGTGCTCGTCCCGGTGCCGGTCGCCCCCGCGTCGGTCGTCCCAGCCGCGGTCTGGAACGCGTAGCCGTGCTCCTTGCCGAAGTACACGCGCGCCGCCGACTCGATCCCGTAGGCGCCGTTGCCGAAGTAGATCGAGTTGAGGTACTCGGTGAGGATCTTCTCCTTGCTCCACTCGCGCGTGAGGTGGTAGGCGAGCGCGGCCTCGCGGAGCTTCTCGAAGACCGTCCGGTTGTTCTGCTCGGCGAGCGCGTTCTTGACGAACTGCTGGGCGATCGTCGAGGCGCCCTGGCGCGCCCCGCCCGTGACGTCGGCGAGGAATGCCCGCGCGATGCCGCGGATGTCGACGCCGGGGTTGGTCCAGAACCGCCGGTCCTCGATCGCCACGATCGCTCGCCGCATGTACGGCGAGATCTCGCTGAACTCGTCGATCACCACGTTGTTCGGCGGCGAAAACAGGCCGATCGGCCGCCAGTGGTCGTCGTACAGGAACGAGTTGGCCGCGGTCTTGTATTGGGCTCGATTCTCGAGCTGCGGGAGGTCGGAGGCGACCGCCATCATCATCCCGAAGATCGTTGAGATCAGGGCCAGTGCGCCGAGGCCGCTGAGGATCAGGAGCAGCCGCAGCTTGCGGACCCGCGGCTTCGGTGGGCGGCCGGCACGCCGCCGTCGCCGAGGCCACCGCAGCCCGCGCCGGGGCACGTTTCGAACTGCGCCGGGCTCCTCGCCCTGCCTGGGAATGTCGATGACGTCGCTCATGCGATCGAAGGCGCCGCTGACGCGGTGCACGCCGCGGCCGTTCCGGCCGCACTGCATGACTCATCGCCCGGACGGCACGGGCAGGGGTCACGCCGGGGCCGAGAGTCTAGCATTGGCCCGGATGCCCCTCTTGCGCCCGACGCCGGCCTCAGGATGACCGACGCGGACGTCTCCGCGGGCCTCAGGATGACCGAGGCGGACGTCTCCGCGGGCCTTGGCGAGGGCGCCCCCGCCGCCTCAGATGGGCCTCCGGGCCCCGACGCCGACGCTCGCGCCAAGGCACAGTGGCTGGCGCGCAACGCGGTCGACTGCCTGCCCGAGGGCGCGCTCGAGCGCAAGCTCGGCGAGGGCCGGCCGCTGCGGGTCAAGCTCGGGATCGACCCGACCGCGCCCGACATCCACCTCGGCTTCACGGTCGTCCTGCAGAAGCTCCGCGAGTTCCAGGATCTCGGCCACACGGTGGTGCTGATCGTCGGCGATTACACCGCGCGCGTGGGAGATCCGAGCGGCCGCTCCGACACCCGGCCCGTGCTCGACTCCGCGCAGATCGACGCCAACGCCGAGACGTTCAAGGACCAGGCGCTCAAGGTGCTCGACCCCGAGCGGCTCGAGCTCCGCTTCAACGGCGAATGGCTCGACATGCGGATGGACGAGCTGTTCCGCCTGATGCGGACGGCGACGGTCGCCCAGATCCTCGAGCGCGACGACTTCTCCAAGCGGTTTCGCCGCGCGCGAGCCGATCTCGATGCTCGAGCTCCTGTATCCGCTGCTCCAGGGCTACGACTCGGTCGCGATCCGCGCCGACGTCGAGCTCGGCGGCACCGACCAGAAGTTCAACCTGCTGCTCGGCCGCGACATCCAGCGCGCGTACGGACAGCCCGAGCAGGTGATCCTGACCACCGACCTGCTGGTCGGGATCGACGGCGAGCGCAAGATGTCGAAGTCGCATCGGCAACTACATCGGGGTCGCTGAGCCGCCCGAGGAGATCTACGGCAAGACGCTGCGGATCCCCGACAGCGCGCTCGAGTCCTGGTACTCGCTGCTGCTCGGCCGTCCGCTCGATCCCTCCGTGCCGCCCCGCGACGCCAAGCGCGCGCTGGCCCGCGCGCTCGTCGAGCGATTCCACGGGCCGGACGCGGCGGTGGCCGCCGAGGAGGCCTTCGACCGGGTGCACGTCCGTCACGAGCTGCCCGCCGAGATCCCGGAGCTGGAGTGGGCCGCCGACGGGCCGACCGTGCACCTGCCCGCGCTGCTGTCCCAGGCGTTCGGCGTCTCGACCTCAGAGGCGCGCCGCTCGATCGCGCAGGGCGGCGTGAAGATCGACGGAGAGGCGCCGGCCAACGGCTCGCTCGACGTGGCGGTCGGCGACGTCGACGGCCGGGTGCTGCAGCTCGGCAAGCGGCGGTTCGCGCGCGTGCGGGTGCGCGCGTGATCGCGGGTGCGGGTGGCGCGGGCGAGCGCGAGTGTGGGTGCGGGAGCGCGGGCGAGCGTGGCGGGCCGCCCCCTGGCGGCCGGCGCCCTCCCGGCCCCCGTTCTGTGGCCGTGACCGTCCACGGCGGCCTGCTGAGGATGGACACGCCGGGCAACGGCCACATCGTCGACATCACCGCCGGCGTGGCCAGCGTTGTGACGACGCTGCGGCGTCGACCGCGGCGTCGCGACCGTGTTCGCGCCCGGCGCGACCGTCGCCGTGACCACGATGGAGTACGAGCCCGGCGGCGTCCACGATCTCCAGGTCGCTGCTCGACCGCCTGATCCCGCCGGCCGGCGACTACGAGCACAACCGGCTCAACCACGACACGAACTCGCACGCCCACCTGCGCGCGGCGATCATCGGGCCCTCCGAGTCGATCCCGATTGTCGGCGGGCAGCTCGCTCTGGGCACCTGGCAGCAGGTCGTCCTGATCGACTTCGACGACCGGCCTCGGTCGCGGAGTGTGACCGTCCAGGTCGTCTCGTAGCCTCGGCGGCAGGCGCCTTGAGCGCCCGTATCTCCCCGCCTCGATGGGCGGCGCGGGCAGCGTCCAACGCCGGTTGCGGCTATCCTCTCGCCGAGCGAAGGGCGCGGGCGTCTCGCCGAGCGCGGTTTTCTCCAGCAGGACCAGGCGAGCGCTATACTCGACGGTCGCGCCGGAGTCCGGAAGGGCCCCGGTTGCGCCGCAGGGGAGGAAGCCCCTCCCCGTAGAGGTGCGACGGTCTTTGAAAACTCAACAGCATGCGCACTCTCGGCCGACCCTCGGCCGAGGAGTGTGTCCAGGTTCGATCACCGTCGCCTGCCGGTCCTTCGTGGACCGCGGACGGCGGTGCCAGAATTGACCCCGTCTTGCGCTCCGAGGCCTCACGTGTACGGAGGGCCTCCTCGTGTGAGCGCAAGGGTCTGATCCCACCAGGGACAGGCCCAGGTTTTTGCCCGCAGTCCCGGGTGGCGTGAGCCGTCCGTCGGCGCGGGTTTGTATTCCTGACGACTCTTTGTGAACAGCGAGCGGTTTCGATCGATCGCTGTGTAGTTCTTCACGGAGAGTTTGATCCTGGCTCAGGACGAACGCTGGCGGCGTGCCTAACACATGCAAGTGGAGCGACGAACCAGGCTTCGGCCTGGGGCAAAGCCGCGAACGGGTGAGTAACACGTGGGTAACCTGCCCCGATGATTGGGACAACCCGAGGAAACTCGGGCTAATACCGAATGTGCCCTCCGACCATAAGGCCGCTGGGGAAAGGAAGCTTCGGCCTCCGCATCGGGATGGGCCCGCGGCCCATTAGCTTGTTGGTGAGGTAATGGCTCACCAAGGCAACGATGGGTAGCTGGTCTGAGAGGACGATCAGCCACACTGGGACTGAGACACGGCCCAGACTCCTACGGGAGGCAGCAGTGGGGAATCTTGCGCAATGCGCGAAAGCGTGACGCAGCAACGCCGCGTGGGGGAAGACGGCCTTCGGGTTGTAAACCCCTTTCAGTTGGGACGAAGCTCCGCCGGTGAATAGCCGGCTGGGGTGACGGTACCTTCAGAAGAAGCCCCGGCTAACTACGTGCCAGCAGCCGCGGTAATACGTAGGGGGCAAGCGTTGTCCGGAATCATTGGGCGTAAAGAGCGTGTAGGCGGCTCGGTAAGTCCGCTGTGAAAGTCCAGGGCTCAACCCTGGAATGCCGGTGGAAACTGTCGAGCTTGAGTCCGGAAGAGGCGAGTGGAATTCCTGGTGTAGCGGTGAAATGCGCAGATATCAGGAGGAACACCAATGGCGAAGGCAGCTCGCTGGGACGGTACTGACGCTGAGACGCGAAAGCGTGGGGAGCAAACAGGATTAGATACCCTGGTAGTCCACGCCGTAAACGATGGGCACTAGGTGTGGGGGGTGTCGACTCCCTCCGTGCCGACGCTAACGCATTAAGTGCCCCGCCTGGGGAGTACGGCCGCAAGGCTAAAACTCAAAGGAATTGACGGGGGCCCGCACAAGCAGCGGAGCATGTGGTTTAATTCGACGCAACGCGAAGAACCTTACCTGGGCTTGACATGTTTCTGACCGCCGTGGAAACACGGTTTCCCTTCGGGGCAGAATCACAGGTGGTGCATGGCTGTCGTCAGCTCGTGTCGTGAGATGTTGGGTTAAGTCCCGCAACGAGCGCAACCCCCGTCGCATGTTGCCAGCATTTAGTTGGGGACTCATGCGAGACTGCCGGTGACAAACCGGAGGAAGGTGGGGATGACGTCAAGTCATCATGCCCCTTATGTCCAGGGCTACACACGTGCTACATTGGCGCGTACAGAGGGCTGCGATACCGCGAGGTGGAGCGAATCCCTTAAAGCGCGTCTCGGTTCGGATTGCAGGCTGAAACTCGCCTGCATGAAGGCGGAGTTGCTAGTAATCGCGGATCAGCACTGCCGCGGTGAATACGTTCCCGGGCCTTGTACACACCGCCCGTCACACCATGGGAGTGAGCAACACCCGAAGCCGGTGGCCTAACCCTTTTGGGAGGGAGCCGTCGAAGGTGGGGCTCGTGACTGGGGTGAAGTCGTAACAAGGTAGCCGTAGCGGAAGCTGCGGCTGGATCACCTCCTTTCTAGGGAGCTCCTCAACCGAGGAGCACCGATCGCCAGTGGATCGCCGTCTTGGCTCTCGAGCCCGCGGCGCCCTCCCGAGCGCGATCGGCCACTAGATATGTCGACCGACACCTGGGATCGTCCTCGGGCGCATAACGCGTCCAAGGATGGTCGGGAGAAGCTGCTGGGGACCGGTGGAAACATCAGCCCCTGTACAAGCAGGTTCTCCCACTGGAATCGCCCTCAGGGCGATTCCACGCATGCTGTTGAGTTTTGAGAGACCGGCTCGTCGCCGGCGGCTCGCTGGACACGGTCCTCGGGCTTCCCAAGCGGCGAGCTCACCTCTTCACGGACCTTGAAAACTGCACAGTAGCCAATGAATTGGGTATCGACGCAGGCACCTCGTGTGTCTGCGTGGAGAAATCTTCGATTTCTCCGACGGAATCGCCCATTGGGCGGTTCCGCGATCACCGTCAAGATAGTAAGGGCACACGGTGGATGCCTAGGCACCAAGAGTCGATGAAGGGCGTGAACGGCTGCGATAAGCCGCGGTGAGGCGCTGAATAGCCATTAACCCGCGGATGCCCGAATGGGGAAACCCAGCGTCGGTAATGCGACGTTATCCCGCGTTGAACACATAGGCGCGGAGAAGACAAGCGGGGGAAGTGAAACATCTCAGTACCCCGAGGAAAGTAAATCAACCGAGACTCCCTGAGTAGTGGCGAGCGAAAAGGGAACAGCCCAAACCCGGCACGTGTAAGCGGCCATGCGTTGCGCGTCGGGGGTTGTAGGACGTCTGGTCCGGATCGTGGCCGATCCGGCAGGAGTTACAAAGTCGTGTGATAGTCGAAGCGTGTGGAACCGCGCACCACAGAGGGCAATCGTCCCGTAGACGAAATCGCACGGCCTCCTGCAGATGTTCCTGAGTAGGTCCGCACCCGTGAAACGCGGACCGAACCTGGGGGGACCACCCTCCAAGGCTAAGTACTCCTTGGTGACCGATAGCGGACTAGTACCGTGAGGGAAAGGTGAAAAGTACCCCGGAAGGGGAGTGAAATAGTACCTGAAACCGCGTGCCTACAAGCGGTGGGAGCAGCCTCGTGCTGTGACCGCGTGCTTTTTGCATAACGAGCCGGCGAGTTACTCGTCTGCGGCAAGGTTAAGCGATGAGCGGAGCCGTAGCGAAAGCGAGTCCGAATAGGGCGACATAGTCGTAGGCGGTAGACCCGAAGCTGAGCGAGCTACCCATGGGCAGGTTGAAGCGAGGGTAAGACCTCGTGGAGGACCGAACCGACCTAGGTTGAAAACTGGGCGGATGACCTGTGGGTCGGAGTGAAAGGCTAATCAAGCTCAGTGATATCTGGTTCTCTCCGAAATATATTTAGGTATAGCCTCGGATCAATTCCGTGGCGGCCGTAGAGCACTGTTTGGACTAGGGGCCCTACCAGGTTACCGACTTCAGGCAAACTCCGAAGACCGTCACGGCTACTCCGGGAGTCAGTTGCTGGGGGATAAACTTCAGCGTCAAGAGGGAAACAGCCCAGACCGCCAGCTAAGGTCCCTAAGTGTTAGCTAAGTGGGAAACGATGTTCGAATGCACAGACAACCAGGAGGTTGGCTTAGAGGCAGCCACCCTTGAAAGAGTGCGTAACAGCTCACTGGTCAAGTGTTCGAGCGCGGACAATGTAACGGGGCTTAAGCTAATCACCGAAGCTGCGGGTGCGTGAGGTCTTCGGACCGATCGCGCGGTAGGAGAGCGTTCCGGCGCCAGTGAAGCAGCGGCGTAAGCCAGTTGTGGAGGCTCCGGAAGTGAGAATGCCGGCATGAGTAACGAAAGAGGGGTGAGAATCCCCTCCACCGATTGCCCAAGGTTTCCTGAGTAAAGTTCGTCTGCTCAGGGTTAGTCAGGACCTAAGGCGAGGCCGAAAGGCGTAGTCGATGGCCAACGGGTTGATATTCCCGTACCACGTCGCTTCCGTTTGACCGATGGGGGGACGAGGAAGGCTATGGGATCCCAGGCGATGGTTGCCCTGGGGTAAGCATGTAGGGGTGGCTCTAGGTAAATCCGGAGCCGCATAACCCGAGGTGCGATGCCAGCTGGCTCTAAGCCGGCGAGTCCCGGATGCCATGCCTCCAAGAAAAGCCTCTAGGGAGGAAGCGCGTGCCTGTACCAAAACCGACACAGGTGGGCAAGTGGAGAACACTAAGGTGATCGAGATAACCCTCGTTAAGGAACTCGGCAAAATCGCCCCGTAACTTCGGGATAAGGGGCGCCCCAGTAGGGTGAAGCTCTTCGCGAGTGGAGCCCGAGAGGGCCGCAGTGAATAGGTTCAAGCGACTGTTTACCAAAAACACAGGTCTCTGCTAAGTCGTAAGACGACGTATAGGGGCTGACGCCTGCCCGGTGCCGGAAGGTTACGTGGAGTTGTTAGGGCTTCGGCTCGAAGCAGCGAAACTAAGCCCCGGTAAACGGCGGCCGTAACTATAACGGTCCTAAGGTAGCGAAATTCCTTGTCGGGTAAGTTCCGACCTGCACGAATGGCGTAACGACTTGAACGCTGTCTCAACGAGGGGCTCGGTGAAATTGCAGTCTCGGTGAAGATGCCGAGTACCCGCGGCTAGACGGAAAGACCCCGTGAACCTTTACTACAACTTGGTATTGGGGTTCGATGCATCTCGCTCAGGATAGGTGGGAGGCTTGGAAGCGCCGGCTGCGGCTGGCGTGGAGCCAACCTTGAGATACCACCCTTGGTGTATTGGATCTCTAACGGTGCGCCGTGAATCCGGGCGCCGGACAGTGACAGGTGGGTAGTTTGACTGGGGCGGTCGCCTCCCAAAATGTAACGGAGGCGCGCAAAGGTTCCCTCAGCACGGTCGGAAATCGTGCGTAGAGTGTAAAGGCAGCAAGGGAGCTTGACTGCGAGACCGACAGGTCGAGCAGGTGCGAAAGCAGGCCTTAGTGATCCGGCGGTAGCAAGTGGAAGCGCCGTCGCTCAACGGACAAAAGGTACTCCGGGGATAACAGGCTTATCGGGCCCAAGAGTCCACATCGACGGCCCGGTTTGGCACCTCGATGTCGGCTCGTCGCATCCTGGGGCTGAAGTAGGTCCCAAGGGTTGGGCTGTTCGCCCATTAAAGCGGTACGCGAGCTGGGTTCAGAACGTCGTGAGACAGTTCGGTCCCTATCTGCCGTGGGCGTTGGAGAGTTGAGAGGATTCATCCCTAGTACGAGAGGACCGGGATGAACGCACCTCTGGTGTATCTGTTGTCCTGCCAAGGGCACCGCAGGTTAGCTACGTGCGGATCGGATAACCGCTGAAAGCATCTAAGTGGGAAGCCGGCCTCAAGATGAGCTCTCCCATCTCCTAGAGAGAGTAAGACCCCTGGTAGACCACCAGGTTGATAGGCCGGATCTGGAAGGATGGTGACATCCGTAGGAGACCGGTACTAATGGGTCGAGGGCTTGACGGATATTAATTGATATCCGTTCATTGGCACTGTGTAGTTTTGAAGGCCCGTGAAGGGGCTTCGGTCTCCACCGTTTTCCGGTGGCTATGGCGAGGGGGAAACACCTCTTCCCATTCCGAACAGAGCCGTTAAGCCCCTCAGCGCCGATGGTACTTGGCCCGCAAGGGCCTGGGAGAGTAGGTCGCCGCCGGTTTTTCCTTGACCCCGTCTGCTTCGCTGCAGGCGGGGTCGTTTGGTTTGTGGACCGCTTTCGCCTCGGTGGTCTCCCCGCGCGAGGACGGGGCACGCGGGGTTCGTTGTTCCGGCGGGCCGTTCTCCCGGGCCCGCGTGCTCCCGTCCGCCGGTGGCCGGAACAGCGCGTGCCGGCCGTGGCCAGACCAGAGGGTCGGTTTGGGCTTGGGAGAGGGGCCCGGCCGCTACGGTCGGTCCCGGTGCGTCCGACGGTGACGGCGCGGCGCGCGTCACAACGCGGCGTGTGGGGCCGGCCGCAGCGTGATGTCGGAGGACCGCTCCAGCCCGAACGTTACATCGAACCACTGGGTGTCGTTCGATGTAACGTTAGGGTGCCGTGGGCGGCCTGTTCGTTACATGAAAGGGGCGCCGGTGGCACGGTGTAACGTTAGGGTCCGTGGGCGGCCTGTTCGTTACTTGTAACGGGAGCCGGTGAGCACGATGTGACGTTAGGCCCGCCCGGTGCCGCCGTGTGAGAGCGCCGGGAACCGTGCGAGCTGCGGGTGGCGCGGGCTGCGGGGGCCGCGGCAGGCCGCCGGGGCCGTGGCTCCGGCGAGCCGTGCGATCTTCAGATGAGCCGTTTGATTCGGAGCCGCCGCGTCCCTCGTGGCGTTGCGACCTCGACCACGTCTCCGGGGCGGCGGTCGACGAGTGCGCGGGCGACGGGTGACTCGGCGGACAGCTTGCCGCCGGCGAGGTCGGCCTCGGTGGGGCCGACGATCGTCCAGGTGAAGGTGTCCCCGGTGGCCTCGTCGTGGACCTCGGCGGTGCTGCCGAAGACGAAGACGTCGGCACCCGACTGGGTCTCGACGACGACGGCCTTGCGCAGGCGGCTGCGCAGGCGGTGGATCCGCGTCTCGAGGTGGGCCTGGTCCTCCTTGGCCGCGTGATACTCGGCGTTCTCCTTGAGGTCTCCGTGGCCGCGGGCGACGAGGATCCGGCTGGCGATCTCGCGTCGCCCGACGGTCTCGAGCTCGCCGAGCTCTGCCTTGAGAGCGACGAGTCCCTCGGGGGTGATCGCCTCGCCGTCGTCGGCTGGCTTTGACTGATCGTTCACAGCTCCATCGTGCCACGGTCGCCCGATGGTGCAGTCCCGCGGGGAGGCGGGGGGCCTCGATCCGCCGGCCCGCTACACGCCCGGCGTGGCACCATCAGACAGATCCGATGCGCGACCTGATCACGTTCTTCAAGGCGAACCCGCAGGTGTTCGTGCTGCTCGTGATCTGCCTCGTCCTAGGGGTGGGGACGTTCCTGGCCGTCGTGTTCGGGCTCGTCACAGCGCACAGCGACACGACGAACGGAGAGCCGAGCGGGGCGATCGTGCCCGCGCTGCACCTGGCCGGGCTTCATCTGGCCGCGATGCTGCGGAGGATCTGACCCGGCCGGGCGCCGCCGAGCGGGTCGTGACAGCCTGTGCTGGGCGCGCGGGGTCTCGGAACCCGCGGCGAACGATCGCTGACGTGGACCGGGACTACCGGGCGACCCGATCCCGCCGGACGGCGCCGGGAGCGGAGCGCACGGGCGAGATGCAGTGCGGCGTGGCGGGGCAGGACCGCGCCGGCCCGGCGGGTCCGTTCCCAGCGCAGCGGGCGCCGGTGGGGGTGGGGCCGCGCGTCGACTGGTTCGTCGCCGAGGATGTCCCCGGCGCGCGTCCACCAGGAGCGCAGTCGCTGTACGGAAGAGTGGAACATATGTTCGATAGCGTAGGGGCCGGCGCGGACGGAAAGGGCGGCCGGGGATTATGTACCCGAGAGCGCCTTCGAGGTCATGTATCGCGGTCGTGAACGTGGGGTTCACATACGGGCTCGGCCGAGCCGAGGTCTGGCTCAGAGAGAGGACGAGACGCTCGATCTTCGTCCGGATCCGGTCGATCACGGCGTCGGTGAACTCGGTCGTGCCCGCATGGCCGCCGAGGTCGGGCGTCTTGACCCCGGAGCCGATCGTCTCGAGCGCGGCGTCGTAGATCGCCCGCGCCGCCCGGTGCGCGCCCGCAGCGCCCTGATCAGCGGCATGCCGGAGCACCGCTCCGCAGGCGAGGATCATCGCCAACGGGTTCGCGAGGTCCTTGCCCATCAGCGCGGGCGCCGTGCCGTGCGGCGCCTCGGCCATCGCCACAGTCGGGTTGTAGTCCTCGTCGAACGCGAGCAGCACCGACTCGGCGCCGGCGATCGAGCCGAACATCGGCAGGACGAGATCGGACAGGCAGTCCCCATCGCGATTGAGCGCCGGGATCACGAGTGGCGCGTCGGTCGCGCCCGACAGGAGGCCGGCGTAGGTGGCGTCGATCAACACCGGCTGGTAGGCGACGTCGGGGTGCCGGGCGGCGGCCGCGTCGAGCTCCTCCTTGAGCATCCCTTCGTACACGGGCGAGACCGTCCACTTCGGGCCGCCGTACACGCGGGCTCGCATCGTGGCCGCGGTGCGGAACGCGTACTCCGCGACGGCGCCGCACGTCGAGCGGGTGATCCGCTCGGTGCGGAAGGCCACCTCGTCGCCGCGCGCCGGCGTCGCCCTCGCGCCACTGCTTCGGCGCCGTACGCATCTTCGACGGCCATCCGCACGACGGAGATCGGGTAATGGACGCCGGCGATCGGGGCCACTCCGGGCAGGCGGCGCCCGGTACGGACGATCACCTTGCCGTCGACCTCCTCGCGGAGGATGCGGTTCGGCGAGCCGACATCGTCGGCTCCCTCGGGCGTGATCGTGGCCGCCTTCAATCCGAGCCCTGTCTCGCGCATCGCCGCGGCGGCGTCCCTCACCACCGCGTTCCGGGTCGCCCGCCGGTTCGGAAGCGACAGGTCGAAGCGCTCGAGCGAGAGCGGCAGCCCGAGCAGCGCCGGATCAAGCACCCGCAGCGACTGCTCGAGCAGCTCCTGACCGGTCTCGTCCCCCTCGAGCACGACGATCCGCACTGGGGACACCGCGGTACCGGTCGACTCCACCGAGCCGGGCAACGGCTACTCGTGCCGCGGCCGGCGCCAGCTCGTCCTGACGCTCGGCGAGCGCGGCGATGACGATCTGGAGGTGCTCGTCGAGATCGACGCCGAGCGCCTCCGCGCCGGCGCGGATGTCGTCGCGGTTGACAGCCGCGGCAAACGAGGGCTGCTTGAGCTTCTTCTTGACCGACTTCGGGGTCATGCCGCCCAGCCCCTCGGGCCGGACGTAGGCGCACGCGAGGATGAACCCGCACAGCTCGTCGACGGCATACAGCGTCTTCTCCATCGGCGAGTCGCGCGAGACGCCCATGAAGTCCGCGTGTGAGGCGACCGCGCGAACGAGCTCGGGCGGGTACCCGCGCTCCTCGAGCTCGCGCAGCGCGTACCGGGGGTGGCCGTCGTCGAGGTTCGGGTAGCGCTCGTAGTCGAGGTCGTGCATCAGGCCGGTCTGACCCCACAGCTCGACGTCGCCGTCGAACCGGGGCGCGTAGGCCCGCATCGCGGCCTCGACGGCCAGCATGTGGCGCCGCAGGGAGTCGGACGCGGTCCACTCGCAAAGCAGGTCCCAGCTCGTCTCGCGCGAAATCTCCACCTGTGCTCAATCTAGCTGAGCATCCCGGAACCGCGGTCTCAGACCCACCGCCCGCGGTCTCAGGCGCGCCGCCTGATCCGACCTCACCAGCTACGCTGGGGCCAGCCCCGCATCCGGCCTCAGCGGGGAGACTTCCTATGGAAAAGTTCGTCATCGAAGGCGGAGTACCGCTCTCGGGCACGATCGTGCCCGCGGGTAACAAGAACGGCGCGCTGCCGATCCTCGCCGCCTGCCTGCTCACAGACGACGAGGTGATCCTGCGCAACGTGCCGCGGATCCGCGACGTCGAGGCGATGGTGGCCCTGATCGCCGACCTCGGCGCCCGCGTCCAGTGGCTTGGGCCGGGTGAGGTGCTGATCGACTCCTCGACGATCGAGCGCACCGAGGTCGGCCGCGAGTACGCCGAGCGGATCCGGGCCTCGTTCCTGCTGGCCGGGCCGATGCTCGCCCGGTTCGGGCGCGCTCACATGCCGCCGCCCGGAGGCGACGTGATCGGCCGCCGACGGCTCGATCCCCACCTCGATGCCTTCCGGGCCCTCGGCGCCCTGGTCGAGTCCCGCGGCGAGGACATCGTGCTCACCGCGCCGCCACTCGGCCTGCGCCCGTGCGACTTCCTGATGGACGAGCCGTCGGTGATGGCGACTGAGAACGCGCTGATGGCCGCCGCGCTGACCCGGGGCCCGACCGTGATCCGCAACGCCGCCTCGGAGCCACACGTGCAGGACCTCGCGCGGATGCTGGTGGCGATGGGCGCCGCGATCGACGGGATCGGCTCGAACGTGATGACCGTCCACGGGACCGGCAGCCTGCGCGGCTGCACGCACACGATCGCCCCCGACCACATCGAGATCGGGTCGTTCATCGCGCTCGCCGGTGTGACCGGCGGCGAGCTGATCGTCAAGGACACCGTGCCCGAGGACCTGCGGATGATCCGGCTCGTGTTCGAGCGCCTCGGGCTGCGCACCGAGCAGCACGGCGCCGACGTGATCGTGCCGGGTAACCAGGACCTCGTGATCCGCAACGATGCCGGCGACTACATGTCGAAGGTCGAGGACGGGCCGTGGCCGGCGTTCCCCGCCGACCTCACGAGCATCGCGCTCGCGCTCGCCACGCAGGCCGACGGGTCGGTGATGATCCACGAGAAGATGTTCGAGAACCGCCTGTTCTTCACGGACAAGCTCGTCTCGATGGGCGCCGCGATCACGATCTGCGACCCGCACCGGGCGATCGTGATCGGGCCGCGCCGGCTGCACGGCGGCCGGGTCGAGTCGCCGGACATCCGGGCCGGCATGGCGATGCTGATCGCCGCGCTGTGCGCCGAGGGCGCCACCGAGATCGCCAACATCCGCCAGATCGACCGCGGCTACGAGCGGATCGACGAGCGGCTGCGCGACCTGGGCGCGCAGATCACGCGGATGGACGACGTGCCCGCTTCCGTCTGAGCCGGGGCCGGCCCCGCACACGCCTGCGATGATCGAGCGACTCCCGAGCGGCACGCGCGACGTCCTGCCCGACGAGATGCGCGAGCTGCGCGCGATGACCGACCGCATCCTCGCCGTGTTCGACCGCGCCGGGTACGGCGAGGTCTACACGCCGGCGCTCGAGTACGAGTCGACGTTCCAGCGCGGCGACAGCTCCGGCGCCACGCCGGCCTACCGGATGTTCGACGACCACGGCAACGTGCTCGTGCTCCGCGCCGATATGACGATCCCGATCGCCCGGCTGGTCGCCAACCGCTACCGGGAGGTCGAGCCGCCGCTGCGCTTCTGCTACGTCGCGCACGCGTACCGCGGGGTGCGACCGCAGCGCGGCCAGTCGCGCGAGTTCCTGCAGGCCGGCGTCGAGCTGATCGGCTCGCCGTCACCCGGTGGGACGGCGGAGGCGCTCACGCTGATGTGCTCAACGCTCGACGCGGCGGGCCTCGAGAACTACCGGGTCGGGCTCGGCGACGCCTGCCCTCTACCCGAGCCTGCTGAGCGGCGTCGGGGTGCCGGCCGAGCTCCAGGAGACGATCCTCGCCGAGCTCGTCGACGGCGACTTCGTCGGCGTACAGCGGGAGGTCGGGCGGCTCGGGCTCAGCGACGCCGACTCCGAGCTCCTGCTCAGGGTGCCGCAGACGCGCGGCGGCCCGGAGGTGCTCGAGGGCCTGTCGGGGGCGCTCCACGACGCGGTCCGCGGGATGCGTGAGGTGCACGGCCTGCTCCCGCCGGCGGTCGCCGAGCGGATCATCTTCGACCTCGGCCTGGTTCGGAGCCTCGGCTACTACACCGGCGCGGTGTTCCAGGTCTACGACCCCGCGCACGGCCTGCCGATCGGCAGCGGGGGTCGCTACGACGAGCTGCTCGGCGCGTTCGGGCGCCCGCTGCCTGCGGTCGGGTTCGGGCTGAACGTCGAGCGCCTGCACATCGCGCTGGCCGGCGAGGAACGGGGGCGCGGGCGATGAGCGGACTCCGGATCGCGGTGCCGCGCGGCGCACTGCTCGGGGACACGCTCGACCTGCTCGACCGCCTCGGGCTCGACACCGCCGAGGTGCGGTCCAACGACCGCAAGCTGCTGTTCGAGCAGGCCGGGATCGTGACGATGCGCCCGTCAGACGTGCCCACCTACGTCGAGGCCGGAGCCGCCGACATCGGGATCACCGGCAAGGACGTGCTGATGGAGCAGTCCGAGCGCGAGCTGTACGAGCTCGTCGACCTCGGCTATGGCCGCTGCGTGATGGTGCTGGCGACGGTCGCCGGGGAGGATCGGGCCGCCGAGGCACTGCGCCGGCTCGGGGTCGTCCGGATCGCCACCAAATACCCGAAGGTGGCGGCCCGGCACTTTCTGGAGACCGGCCGGCAGGCGGAGATCGTCGAGGTCAAGGGGTCGGTCGAGCTGGCCCCGCTCACAGGCCTTGTCGAGGGGATCGTCGATCTCACCGCGACCGGCACCACGCTGCGCGAGAACGGCCTCGAGATCCGCGAGGAGATCGCCGTGTGCACGGCCCGGCTGATCGCCAACCCGGTCGCCCACAAGCTGAAGGCGCCGGCGATCGACCGCCTGCTGGAGCGCCTCGATGCGATCTGAGCGGCTCGTCCTGGGCGGCGACCCGGCGGCGACCGCAGCAGCCCTCCGTGAGCTCGTGCCGGCGGCGTCGTCGGTCGAGCAGCAGGTGGCCGAGATCATCGCGGGCGTCCGCACGGCCGGCGACGAGGCCCTGAACGGATACACGCGCCGGTTCGATACGCGCGGTGCCGATCCGCCGCCGCTCAAGGTCACCGACGACGAGCTCGACGCCGCGGAGCGCACGCTCGCCGGCGACGTCCGCGCCGGGCTCGAGCTGGCCATCGCGAACCTCGCCAGGGTGGGGGAGGCAACTCTTCGCACCGATCGCGTCGTCGAGTTCGCCGACCACGCTGTCGTGCTCCGAACGGCGCCCGTCCGGAGCGCAGCCGTGTACGTCCCCGGCGGCCGCGCGCCGTACCCGAGCACGGTGGCGATGGGGATCGTCACCGCCCGGGTCGCCGGGGTGACCGAGCGCGTCGTGTGCTCTCCGCCGGGCCCGGACGGGCTCGTCAACCCGGTCGTGCTCGGCGCGTGCCGGCTGGCCGGAGCCACGGCCGTGTACCGGATGGGCGGCGCCCAGGCGATCGCGGCGCTCGCGTACGGGACGGAGTCGGTGACCCCGGTCGAGGTGATCGCGGGCCCCGGCAACCTGTTCGTGCAGGAGGCCAAGCGGCGGGTGTTCGGCCAGGTCGGGATCGACAGCTTCGCGGGGCCGACGGACCTCGTGGCGGTGCTCACCGCAGGCGCCGACACGGACGCGCTGGCGCTCGACCTGCTCGCCCAGGCCGAGCACGGCGACGGATCGCTGGTGGTGGCGATCAGCGACGACCCGGTGACACTGGCCGCGCTGGAGGACCGCGCCGAGCAGGCGCCGGACACCGGCGCGGTGCTGCGGTTCGTCGAGGCCGCCGACGTCGAGGCCGCGCACGCGCTCGCCCAGGCGCTGGCCGCCGAGCACCTGCAGCTCGCCGGCGCCGCCGCCGAGGCGCTCGCCGAGCGCTCGACGCACGCCGGGTGCGTGTTCGTCGGGAGCGGATCGGGGACCGCCTTCGGCGACTACGTCGCCGGCTCGAACCACATCCTGCCCACGGGCGGATCGGCCCGATTCGCCTCCGCGCTCGGGACCGACACGTTCGTCCGGCGGTTCACCGAGGTCCGGATCGGCGACGGAACCCGGCTCGCGCGGGCGGCTGCTCCGCTGGCGCGGGCCGAGGGGTTCGAGCTCCACGCGCGGTCCATGGAAGCCCGCATTCGGGACAATGGGCAGCCATGAGCCGCACAGCTGAGGTCCAACGCACCACCGGCGAGACGACGGTCGGAGTCACCCTGACCCTCGACGGGACAGGGGCCGGCACGCGCGAGACGGGGGTCGGGTTCCTCGACCACATGCTCGACCTGCTCGCCCGCCACGGCCTGCTGGACCTCACGGTCGAGGCCAGTGGAGACCTTCAGACCGGCGCGCATCACACGGTCGAGGACGTCGGGATCGTGATCGGACACGCGCTCGATCAGGCGCTCGGCGACCGCGCCGGGATCACGCGGTACGGACACGCCACGATCCCGATGGACGAGGCCCGCGCGGCCTGCGCGATCGACATCTCGGGCCGGGGCCTGTGCGTCTTCGAGGCGTCGCTGCCTCCGGGCGCGATCGGCAACTACGACCACGAGCTGACCGAGGAGTTCCTCCGGGCCCTGGCGGGCAACGCCCGGTTGACCGTGCATCTGACGATTGAAGCCGGGGCCAACGCCCACCATATGATCGAGGCCGCCTTCAAGGCGCTCGCGCGGGCGCTGCGCACTGCGGTGGCCCTCGATCCGACCGAGCCGGGGGTACCGAGCACCAAGGGCACGCTGCGATGAGCGCCGGGACGGCGATCGGAGTCGTCGACTACGGGATGGGCAACCGGCGCTCGGTGCAGAAGGCCCTCCAGCACGTCGGCGGCCGGGCGGAGATCACCTCCGACCTCGAGCGCCTGGCCGCCGCCGATGGGCTCGTCATCCCCGGCGTGGGGGCGTTCCCGATCGCGATGGAGAACCTCGACCGGCTCGGGCTCACGACTTTCCTGCGCGAGCGGGCCGAGCGCGGGGTGCCCGTGCTCGGGATCTGCCTCGGGATGCAGCTGCTGTTCGAGCGCTCCGAGGAGCTCGGTTCGACGCCCGGCCTCGGGCTTCTGGCCGGCGAGGTGCGGTGGCTGACGGGTGGGGCGATCAGGATCCCGCACATCGGCTGGAACGACGTCAGCCTCACCCGGCGCTCGCCGCTCACCGCGGGCCTGCCCGAGGACGGCTGCCCCTTCTACCACGTGCACTCGCTCGCGGCCCACCCGGCGGACCGGGGCGACGTGATCGGCACCTGCGAGTACGGCGAGCGGTTTGCCTCGATCGTCGGGCGCGGGTCGGTGATCGGGGTCCAGTTCCACCCCGAGAAGTCCTCGGCGCGTGGGCTCCAGATGCTCGAGAACTTCGTCACCGAGTGCGAGGCAGCCCGGATGCCGGGCGCGCCCCGCGCCGCGCTGAGCGCGTGATCCCCCCGCTAGCGATTCGCCCGAGCGCATGATCCTCTACCCCGCGATCGACATCCTCGGCGGCCAGGCCGTGCGCCTGGCGCGCGGCGACTTCGACCGCCAGACGGTGTACGACGCCGACCCGCTCGACGCGGCGCAGCGATGGGTCAGCGAGGGCGCGCGTGCGCTTCACGTCGTCGACCTCGATGGGGCTCGGAGCGGCGCGCCCTCCAACCTCGAGCATGTGGCCCGGATCGCCGGCGGGGTCGAGATCCCGGTCCAGGTCGGCGGCGGGCTGCGGACGCTAACGGCGGTGTCCGACGCGCTGGAGGCGGGCGCCGCCCGGGTCGTGCTCGGCACGGCGGCGCTCACCGACGTCGACTTCCTCGACGAGGCAGTGGCCCGGTTCCGCGACCAGGTGATCGTCTCGATCGACGGTCGGGGCGGGCGGGTGGCGACATCGGGATGGACCGACCAGACCGAGATCCCCGTCGAGGCTGTATTCGAGCGGCTCAGCGACCGCGGCGTGCGCCGGTTCGTGTACTCGAGCATCGACCGCGACGGGATGCTCGACGGGCCCGACCTCGATGAGGCGCGGCGGATCGCCGACGCGGTCCGGGGCAGCTTCATCTACTCGGGTGGCGTGTCCTCGCTCGACGACCTACGCGCGCTCTCCGGGCTGCGGCAGGTGAACCTCGCCGGGGTGATCGTCGGTACCGCGCTGTACGAGCGGCGCTTTGGCGTCGAGGAGGCCCAGGGCGTGCTCGACGGCCGGGCCTGAGATGCACTACAAGCGCGTGATCCCGTGCCTCGACGTCGACGGCGGCCGGGTGGTCAAGGGCGTCGGGTTCGTCGACCTGCGCGACGCCGGCGATCCGGTCGAGCTCGGCCTGTCGCTACGACGCCGCCGGTGCCGATGAGCTCGTGTTCCTCGACATCACGGCCACCTCGGACAAGCGCGAGACGGTGGTCGAGCTCGCCCGCAGGACGGCCGATGACGTGTTCATCCCGTTCACGATCGGTGGCGGGATCCGCTCGGTCGCAGACGCCCAGGCGGTGCTCGACGCGGGCGCCGACAAGATCTCTGTGAACTCCGCGGCGCTGCAGCGGCCCGAGCTGCTCGACGAGCTGTCAGCCCGGCTCGGCGCCCAGTGCGTGGTGCTGGCGATCGACGCCAAGCGCCGCGAGGGCGGCGGCTGGGAGGCATACCTGGCCGGCGGCCGGACACCGACCGGACGGGACGTCGTCGAGTGGGCGGCGGAGGGGGTCAGGCGGGGAGCGGGGGAGATCCTCCTCACGAGCATGGACCGCGACGGCACGAACGCGGGCTACGACCTCGAGCTGACTGCCGCGGTCGCGGACGCGGTCAGCGTGCCGGTGATCGCCTCGGGCGGCGCCGGCGATCCGGCCGACTGCGTCGACGCCGTGCAGGCGGGTGCCGACGCGGTCCTGTGCGCGTCGATCTTCCACTACGGCCACCACACTGTGGCCGAGGTGAAGGAGCTGATGGCGCAGGCCGGGGTGGCCGTCCGGCGGGACTGAGCGCGCGGCTACTTGGGCGGCTTGCGCAGGTACGCCCGCGTCTCGCCCACCGGCTCGAACCCGACCTGCGCGTACAGGTGCCGCGGCCATCCGTCGGCGTCGGCGACGATGAAGATCAGCTCGTGGTCCTCGGCGCGGGCGAGCTCCACGGCGTGGGAGACGAGCGCCCGCGCGTAGCCGCGGCTGCGCGCCTCGGGGACCGTGTACACGTCCTCGACCTGCGCCACGGCGCCATCCGAACGCAGCATCGCGGTGGCGGCGGGGGCGCCGTCCTGGAAGATCCCGAAGTAGCGATCGCCGAGCGCGCGGCCGAGCTCGAGGTTGTACGCGTCGAGCTCGGAAAGGATCTCCGGGGCGGTGTGGGGTTGGTCGCCGAGGTGCCAGCGCCGGATCAGCGTGAGCCACTGCTCGCCGGTGAGCTCCCGCACGGCGTCCGTATTCACCTGGCGGTCGTTGTCGCGGCCGAGGGCCATCAGCAGGTCGCGGTCGACCTCCCAGCCGTCCTGGCGGAAGGCTGCGTCGAGGTCGTCGAACATGTGCTCGGGCTCGACGATCGCGAGGCGGTGAGTCAGGTCGCGCTGGAAGCGCTCGCTGAGCGCGAGGATCGTGTCGTACCCCGTCGGGCGCATGATCCGCACGAAGTTGAGGCTGTACACGCGCGGCCGCGAGGGCGAGCGTACCGCGACGCCCTCGTCGAGCGGGGTGACTTCCTCGGCGATCCGCTCGCTGGAGCTGGCCAGGAAGCGAACGATCCGCTCGCGGATGTCGGTCTGCTCGGACTCGGCCATGGGGCTGAGCCTAGTGGCCCTCAGCGCAAGTGCGAAGCGAGATCGCGCAGCACGCGTCGAGCCGTCAAATCCCGGCCGCTCCGGCAAGAGATGCAGTTTGGTTTATGTGAGCCTGGCTGTCAGGCGGCCGCTTACGCGGCCTCTTCGACGTACCCGGCGGCCGCGCACGCGTCGCAATATGCGGCGGGCGGGACGCGAGGCTCGTAGCAGCCGGGACGGCAACAAGTCGACGACCGCTTGGGGCGGCCCCGACCGATGCGGGCGGCGGCGGCGTCCTTGAGCTCCTCGCGCATGCGATCGAGCTCCGCCGCGTGATCCGCGCAGAACCGACGGCCCTTGACGGCCGGCTGCTGACAGTGACTTCCACTACGACAACGCATAGACCCCAAATTGTAGCAAGGGGTCCCGATCCCCCGGCCCATGGGCGATTACTTGCGGTGCTTCCGCGACCGATGCGACGTTGTGTGGCGGCCAGTGCGCCGACGGTGGCGCGTGCGCCTGTGCACATGATGCCGCACCCTGCGGGCGTGGTGTGCAGAAGTGTGATGCGTGGCCGCCTTGGCCCGCGCCGGGAGCATCTGGTAGATCCGGTTGTAGCCGACCAGGTAGATCGTGTGGGCGTCGGCGATCACCGGGTTGAACGCCCCGTCGCCGAACAGGAACACTCGCTGGCCGGTGCGGACGTTGAGGCCGGTCGTGGTCTTGGCGCCGAGGTTCGAGAAGTACACGACATCGCCGACGATCGTCGCCGAGCCGGAGATTCTCCCGCCGGCGTAATGCTTCCAGCGGACCGCGCCCGACTGGGCGTTGAAGGCGTAGAAGTTGCCGTCGTAGGAGCCGATGTAGACGGTCGGCCCGACCCCGGGAAGGTCGGCCACGGCCGGGGAGGCATACACGTAGGCGCCGGTCCCCGTCGCCCACGCGAGCTGGCCGGTGCGGGCCGCGAACGAGTACACGCGCCCGTCCGTGTTGCCCATGTACACGCGGCCGAACGCGACGGCGGGGGTCGAGTAGAAGTTCCCCGAGCCGAACCCGAAGCGGGTGCCGTTCGTGCCCACGCGCCAGATCTGGTGGCCGTTGCCCGCGTTGATCCCGTAGGCGTGGCCGGAGTAGTCCCCGAAGTAGATGATCCCGTTGGCGAGCGCGGGGCCACCCTTGACGGCGCCGCTCGCGTGGTAGACCCAGTTGACGTGGCCGTTGTCGGCCCGCAGCGAGTAGACGTTGCCGCCGTTGTCGCCGAAGTAGACCGCGTTGCCGTACGCGAGCGGGGAGGACTCGCTGCCCGCCGGCACGGTGTGTGACCACACGACCTGGCCGGTGCGCATCGACAGCGCCGCCAGCCGGCCGCCGCCGGGCCGGTGACCGTGGTTGGAGAGGACCGGCACGTAGATCAGATGCTGGTTGACGCCGATCGCCGGCGAGGCCGCGGCCAGGGTCCCGAGCTTGCGTGTCCACAGCGTCTTGCGGTCGGTCTTGTCGAGCGCGCGGGCCACCCCGCTGTCGTCGATCAGGAACATCGTCTTGCCCTCGATCACGGGCGGGAATTCGAGCAGCGCCGGGTCCGAGAACGTCCACCCGCGGCGCAGCGGCGGATCGAGCGCGCTCGAGTTGGGGAAGTAGCGCGTGCGGGCCGCGTCATAGCCGTAGCGTGGCCACAGCGAGTTGTCGACCGGGACGGTGTGCTTCTTCGCCGGCGGCGCAGGCGTGGTCGTCGACGTCGTCGAGGACGTCGTGAACGACAGATTCGGATGGGAGATGTTGCCGGGCGCATGCAGCAGGAGGAACGCCACCGTGCCCCCCAGCGCGAGCAGCAAGACCGCCACGGCGACGAGCCCCCGTCGCAGCCAACGCCGCGAACCGGGACTCGGCATGCGGTCGCATGCTAGCCATGAGCCTGCTGCGCGACGCCTCGGAGGCGAGATGATCCGCCGGTGCCCGTCCCCTCCAAACAGCAGCTGATCGCCCGTCTGCGCGCAGTCCCGGCGGCCACCGCGCTGCTCGAGCGCGCTCGGCGACCGCCGCTGACGTCCACCTCGTCGGCGGGGCGGTCCGCGACCTGCTCCTCGACAGGCCGCCCGCTCGATCTCGACCTCGTCGTCGAGGGCGACCCTGCGCCCGTGGCCGAGGCGCTCGGCCAGGCTCGCACGTACGACCGGTTCGGCACCTCAACCGTCGTGCTCGGCGACCACACGTACGACCTGGCTCGGGCCCGCACCGAGACCTACGCCCACCCCGGGGCCCTGCCCGAGGTGGAGTGGGCCGATCTGGCGTGCGACCTGCTGCGCCGCGACTTCACCGTCAACGCGCTTGCCGTGACCCTCGGAGGCCCGGAGGCGGGGACCCTGCACGCGGCTCCGCACGCGCTCGACGACCTCGGGGACCGGCGCCTGCGGGTGCTCCATGACCGGAGCTTCCTCGACGACCCGACCCGCCTGCTGCGGCTGGCCCGGTACGCGGCCCGGCTCGGGTTCGAGGTCGAACCCGAGACCCGCGCGCTCGCCGCCGACGCCGCCCGCGGCGGGGCCCTAGAGACCGTCAGCGGCACCCGGCTCGGGACCGAGCTGCGGCTCGCTGGCCCGCGAGCCCGATCCGGTGGCCGCGTTCGCGCAGCTGTCCGAGCTGGAGTCGGCGCCGGCGCTGGCGCCCGGGTTCGGCCTGAGCGATCCGGAGCTCGCTCGGCGCGCGCTGGCGCTGCTCCCCGGCGACGGCCGGCCGAGGTCCTGCTCGGTGCTCTGTCGACGCTGGCGCGATGGCCGATCCGGCGCGCCGCGGAGCTGCTCGAGCGGCTCGGCGTTCGAGGCCGGCGACCGCGACGCGATCCTCGCCGCCGCGACCGGGGCGCCGACCGCTGGCCGAGGCGCTCGACCGCGCGCGGTCGGCCGTCCGCAGATCGCCGCAGCGCTTCGGGCCGGCGCCCCCCGAGCTCGTCGCGCTCGCCGGCGCGCTGGGCCCGGCCGACGCTGCGGCGCGGTGGCTGCAGGAGCTCCGCCATGTCCGGCTCGAGATCGACGGGAGCGACCTGCTGGCCGCCGGCGTCGCGGAGGGGCCGGCGATCGGCGCGCGGGCTGCGCGCGGCGCTGGCCGCCAAGCTCGACGGGCGTGCGCACGGTCGCGAGCAGGAGCTGGCGCGAGGCCCTGCGTGCCGCCGGGGTCAGCGGATAGCCTGCCGACGTCGATGCTCGCCGCAGCCGAACGCGCTGCAGTGGGACGGCCAGCCCGGCCACTACGAGGTCTACTACGTCACGCTGACCGACCCCGCGACCGGCGTCGGGCTGTGGATCCGCTACACGATGCTCGCGCCCCGCGCGGGACGGCGCAGGCGACGCTGCGCGCTGTGGTTCCTGGCGATGGACCCGCGTCCCGGGCGCGCGCCGACGGTCGGGCGCAAGGCTGACGCTCGCGATCGACCGAGCTCCAGCGCGCAGCGCCGATCCGTTCGCGCTGCGCGATCGGCGACGCGACGCTCACCGACACGCGGATGCGCGGGCGCGTTCGAGGACGTCGCCTGGGATCTGCGCTGGTCGCCCGGCGAGCGCCCTACGAGCACGTCCATCCGCTGCTGCGCCGCGCCGGGGTCGCCGCAGACCGTGCTCGTGCTCCCGCACGCCGACCTGTCGATCGACGGGCACGCTCGACGCTCGGCCGGCGAGAGCGCTCGAGATCGCCGGCGCCCGCGGCGGCCAGGCCCACCTGTGGGGGAGCCAAGCACGCGAACGCGCTGGGCGTGGGTGCACTGCAACGACTTCGCCGACGCTCGACGGCGACCCCGGCCCCGGAGGCGTTCGTCGACGCCGTCTCGGTGTTCGTGACGCGGCTCGGGCGCGAGGTCGGGCCCAACACGCCGGTCGTCGCGCGCGTCGACGGCGAGGACTTCGGCTCGACCTCGCCCGTGCGGGTCGTCTCGCAACGAGAGCACGTTCGCGCTCACCGGGTGGCGGTTCGAGGCCGTCGACGGCGAGCGCAAGCTGATCGGCGAGGTCGACGCCGACCGCGAGCAGCTCGCCGGCGTCACCTACCACGACCCCGACGGCGAGCTCGCCTACTGCTACAACGGCGAGACGGCGTCGATGCGGCTGCACGTCTACGAGCGCGCGCGCCGCGTCGGCGGCTGGGCGCACCGGCAGACGCTGGTCGCCCGGGGCGCGCGCACTTCGAGTACGCCCAGCGCACGCCCGGTGCCCGGCCTCGAGCTGCTGACGCCGTGAAGCTGCCCGACCCGTTCGAGCCCGCCGGCGACCACCTCGCGATCGACCTGCCCGGCGCGCGCGCGCCGTGTTCACGACCCGGCGCGGCGGCTTCTCGAGCGGGCCCGTACGCGACGCTCAACCTCGGCCTGCTGACCGATGACGACCCGGCGGCCGTGGAGCGCAACCGCGCGCTTCCTGGCCGCCGAGCTCGGCGTGCGGCTTCGCCTACGGCCGCCAGGTCCACGGCGCGACCGTGCAGCCGCGTCGACCGAGCCGCATGACGAGCGCGGGCGCCCGCCGAGGCCGACGGCCAGGCGACGGCGACTCCGGGTGTCGGCGCGATGGTGCTGACCGCCGACTGCCTGCCGATCGCGGTCGCCGGCGAGGGCGCGGTGGCGATGCTCCACGCCGGCTGGCGCGGGCTGGCCGGCGGGGTCGTCGCGGAGGGCGTCGCGGGCGCTGCGCGAGCTCGGGGCCGACCGGGCCGCTCGAGCGCGGCGATCGGGCCCGGCGCCGGGCCGTGCTGCTACGAGGTCGGCGAGGAGGTGCACGCCATCTTCGCCGGCCGACGGGACGCGCGGCGGCGCGCACGGGCGCAACCTCGACCTCAAGGCGATCGCCGCGCGCGCGAGCTCGAGCGCGCCGGCGTGCAGCGAGCGTCCACGACGTCGGGCTGTGCACGATCTGCTCGACCGGCTGTTCTTCTCGCACCGCCGCGACCGCGGGATCACCGGCCGCCAGGCGGGGGTCGCGTGGCTGAGCTGATCCACGGGCTCGACGCCCGAGCGGCGTGCGCGCCAACCTCGAGCGGGTCCGCGCGCGAGATCGCCGGCGCCGGGCGCGATCCGGCGCGAGGTCGAGATCCTGGCGGCGGTCAAGTACGTGCCCGCGCGAGGAGCTCGGGGTGCTCGCCGAGGCCGGGCTCAGCGCTGCTCGGCGAGAACCGCGCCCAGGACCTGGTGGCCAAGGCGGAGGCCCGTCCCGGCGCGTTCACCTGGGACTTCATCGGCCACGCTCCAGAGCCGCAAGGTCAGGCAGATCCTTCCGCACGTCCGCTACATCCACTCGGTCGCCAGCGACTCGGTGCTCGAGCAGCTCGGGCGCCACGGCACGCCGGAGACCGAGGTCCTGGTCGAGGTCAACGTCGCCGGCGAGGCGGGCAAGAGCGGGGTCGCCGCCGGCCGAGCTGCCGGCGTTCCTCGAGCGCTGCCCGGTGCCGGGTCGTCGGGCTGATGACGATGCCGCCGCTGACCGCCGATCGCGGAGGACAGCCGGCCCTGGTTCGCGGCGCTGCGGGAGCTCGCCGAGCGCCACGGCCTGCGCTCACCTGTCGATGGGCACGAGCCAGGACTACCTGGCGGCGGTCGCAGGAGGGCGCTACGATCGTGCGACTCGGCACGAGCCTGTACGCTCGCAGCGCAGCGTCATAATCCGGGCAGGGAAATCTCCCGCCGAAGCGAACCCTTCCGACGAACATGGCCTTCCGCGACACCTGGCACCGCACGCTCGTCTACTTCGGCCTGGCCGAGGACGAAGCCTACGAAGAGGAGATCGAGCCCTACCAGGAGCCCGAGGTCGAGCTCCAGGACACCTATCGCGAGCGCCCCAACGTCCGCCGGCTGAGCGTCGCGCCGCCGCCGCGACGAGTTCGACGACATCTTCGCCGACGATGCCGGCAGCCGAGCGCCGCACGACCGCGCTGCGACCCGTGCCAGGCCGCGGCAACGGCCGCAGCGGAGGTGATGTCCGCGTGCACTTCGTCGCGCCGAAGAGCTTCAACGACGTGCAGGACGTGGCCGACAAGTTCAAGGACGCGATCCCGGTGATCCTCAACCTCCAGGGCACGGACACCGACCTCTCCAAGCGGCTGATCGACTTCTCGAGCGGCCTCACCTACGCGCTCGACGGCGGCATGCAGCGGATCGCCGACAAGGTGTTCCTGCTCACCCCGCGCAACGTCGAGGTCTCCGCCGAGGAGCGCGCTCGGCTGGTCGAGAAGGGCTTCTTCAACCAGTCGCTAGCTCCGAGCGGCGCACTCGGCGCGACGTGCGGCCAGAGGCGGTCCTCGTCGCCCAGGTAGATTTCGTCAGCATGCAGGTCGGGCTGATCGGTGCCGGGAACATGGCGCGCGCGATGGCGCGCGGCTGGGGCGATCCCGTGCTCGTGCTCCGACGGCGGCTCCGGTCGGGCGCGGGCGCTCGCCGACGAGCTCGGCGGCGAGGCGCTGTCGAACGTCGAGGTGGCCGAGCGGGCCGACCTCGTCGTGCTCTGCCACAAGCCCGCCCAGCTCGAGCCGCGTCGCGACGGAGATCGAGGGTCGGCCGAAGGCCGTGGCGTCGGTGCTCGGCGGGCACGTCGATCGCGGCTCTGCAGCAGGACGTATCCCGGCGTGCCGGTGTTCCGGCTGATGCCGAACACCCCGGTCGAGGTCCGGCGGGGCGTTGTCTGCTACGCCCCCGGCGACGGACGTCGACGCCGCGGCTCGAGCGAGAGCGTGCTCGGCGCTGTTCGAGCGGCTCGGCGACGGTCGTCCGCATGACCGAGGACCTGATCGAGGCCGCGGCCGCCGTCATGGGCGTCGGCCCGGCCTACCAGGCGCTGCTCGTCGAGGCACAGGTCGACGCGGCCGTGCGCCACGGGCTGAAGGCGCCGCTGGCCGCGCAGCTGGCGGTCGAGACGATGTCGGGCACGGCGGCGCTGCTGCAGGCGCGCGGGCTACGACACGCTGGCCGTCCGCCGCGAGGTCACCTCGCCCGGCGGGTCGACCGCGCGCGGGCTGGCCGCGCTCGAACGCGGCGGCGTGCGGGCGGCCTTCCAGGACGCGATCGACGCGGTCCTTCAGGGAGGCGGCCGCTGATGCTCGCGCTCGCCCTCACCCGGGTCGACGTCGCCAACTACGTCGACGCGCTGTTCACCGTCTACATCCTGCTGATCTTCCTCTACATCCTGCTCAACCTGATCTTCTCCTTCGGGCGGGCGCGTGCCGTACTCGCGCTGGTCGGACGCGGTGCTCGGCTTCCTGCGCGACGTGTGCGAGCCGTATCTGCGGATCTTCCGCCGGCTGATCCCGCCGATCGGGATGCTTCGACCTCACCCCGATGATCGCGATCTTCCTCCTGTACTTCGTGCGGACGCTCGTCTACAACGCGATCCACGGCTAGTGGTCGGCGTCGTATTTGCGAAATCGGCCACTCAGCCGCACTCGATGGTGACCCACGTGGAGGCGACATCCTCGCCGAAGCTCCGCACCCGGGCGTACGCCTACGCCGTGCTGACGATGCTGATCGTGCTCGGCCTCGACCAGCTGACCAAGCACACGATCGCCACCGGGATCGCGGCCGGCGACACCCAGAAGTTCCTGCCCGGGATCAACTTCGTCCACGTGCGCAACAGCGGCGTGGCGTTCGGGTTCTCGCGGGCGGCGGGGCGATCGTGCTCGTGTTCACGCTGCTCGCGCTCGCCGTGCTGCTCGGCTACTTCGTGATACGCCCGACGCGTCCGTAGCTGTGGGTGCCGACCGGCATGCTCGTGGGCGGCGCGCTCGGGAACCTGATCGACCGCGTGGCCAACGGGGCGGTGACCGACTTCATCAAGCTGCCCGCTGTGGCCGGCGTTCAACGTCGCCGACATGTCGATCACGTTCGGCGTGCTGGCGCTGCTGTGGGTGCTCGAGGGTCGCCGCGGAGATGCCCGCTGAGGCTGCCGAGGTCCCCGACGCGTCCGCGGGGATGCGGCTCGACCGCTTCCTGGCCGAGCCGGTCGGCTCGCGTGCACAGGCCGCCGCGCTGATCGACGCCGGGCGGGTGACGCGTCGACGGGCGGGTGCGGCCCAAGCGGCACGTCGTGCGGGCGGGTGAACGGGTGGTCGTCGAGCGGATGCCGGATGCGTCCGAGGGTGCGGAGACGGCCGGGCCGGCGCCGTTCACGGTCATGTTCGAGGACGAGTGGCTGCTCGTGGTCGACAAGCCGGCCGGCGTCGTCGTGCACCCGGCGCGCGGGCACCGGACCGGGACGCTCGCGCAGGCGCTGAGCGCTCTCGGCGTGCAGGGCGGCGAGGACGCCGTGGCGGGCCGGCATCGTCCACCGGCTCGACCGCGACACCTCCGGGCTGCTCGTCGTCGCCAAGGACGACGAGATCCACCGCCGCCTGAAGGCTATGCTCGCCGCCCGCGAGCTGCACCGCGAGTACCTCGCGCTCGTCGACGGCCACCCGCCGGCCCGGACGGGCACGATCGACGCTCCGATCGGCCGCGACCGCCGTGACCGGGTGCTGATGTCGATCGAGACCGACGCCCCGCGCGAGGCGCGCACGCATTTCGCGATCGAGCGGCTGCTGCCGGCGGCGGCGCTGCTGCGGGTCGTGCTCGACACCGGGCGCACCCACCAGATCCGCGTCCACCTCGCGGCGATCGGTCACCCGGTGTGCGGCGATCCCGCCTACGGGGTCGCGGGGCGATTCGGCCTCGAGCGCCAGTTCCTCCACGCGGCGCGGCTCGCGTTCCCCCACCCGGCGGGAGGGGAGGAGATCGATGTGACGTCGGAGCTGCCGGCCGACCTGGCAGCGGCGCTGGCGGTGGCATCGGGGGAGGACGCCGGGTCGGTGAACTGAAGCCATTTCGGCTCGGACATGAGGCTCGAGCGCGTCAGCTCGGACGCACGGGCGCCCCATGGCCGGCCGGGCCGACCGGCGAGGGCGGAAACACGACGGGGCGGCCCGTCCAAAGCCGCCCCGTCGAAGTTGCGAACCGAGCCACCGGAGGTAGGGGAAGGGAGGTTCGGCCCGCGTCGCGGATTCGCCGCCCAAGGTAGGGGAAGGGCGACGCCCGCTACACCTGAAAACGTAGCGCGTGCGGAGAACTTGCGTAAACTTTTCTTGAGAAGCGTTCTGTCCCCAACCCCGCGTGTGCGGACCGCGCCCTGCCCCGGAGATCGATCCGGGGTTCGCGGAGCCCGGCGAGCGGGATCTGTCATCACAATCAAAGGGAGTAGCAGTGGCTCCAGTCGGAATCAGAGAGCTGCTGGAGGCCGGCGTGCATTTCGGCCACCAGACGCGACGTTGGAACCCCAAGATGCGCCGTTTCATCTTCGGTGAGCGGGACGGCATCTACATCATCGACCTGCTGCAGACCGAGGCGCTGCTCGAGAACGCGCGCCGGTTCGCCGGCGAGGTCGCGCGGCGCGGCGGCACCGTGCTGTTCGTCGGCACCAAGAAGCAGGCTCGCGACGCGATCAAGGACACGGCCGAGGCGGCAGACATGCCGTACGTCAACCACCGCTGGCTCGGCGGCCTGCTGACGAACTTCCAGACGATCTCGCTGCGGATCAAGCGGCTGCACGACCTCGAGCGCTACGAGACCGAGGGCCAGCTGCAGCTGCTCCCGACGCGCGAGCGGATGGCGGCCCAGGCCGACCTCGAGAAGCTCCGCGCGAACCTCGGCGGTGTCAAGAACATGCAGCGCGTCCCCGACGCGGTGTTCGTCATCGACCTGAAGACCGAGGCGATCGCCGTCCGCGAGGCGCAGCGGCTGCGGATCCCGATCATCGGGCTCGTCGACACCAACTGCGACCCGGACGGGATCGACTTCGTGATCCCGGGCAACGACGACGCGATCCGCTCGTGCGCGGCGATCACCGGCGCGATCGGCGACGTGGTCGCCGAGGGCCACGGCGTGTTCCGCGCCGAGGAGGAGCGCCGCCCGGCTCGAGCGCGAGCGCCGCGAGCAGGAGGAGCGCGAGCGCCGCGAGGCCGAGGAGCAGGCGCGCCGGAGCGAGGAGCAGGCCGCCAGGAGGAGCAGGCACGTCAGCGAGGCCGAGGCGCACGCCCGCCGGGAGGCCGGAGCAGGCGGCCGCGCAGGCCGCAGGCGGCTCCGAGCCGCCCAGGCTGCTCAGCCGGCCCCGCAGCAGCAGGCCCCCGCCGCAGCCGGCTGCCCCGGTCACGCCGGAGGCACCGGCGGAGCCCGAGCCTGAGCCGGCCGGCGGCTGCGCCCGCCGAGCCCGCGCCCGAGCCCGAGCCGGCCGCGGCGGCACCCGCCGAGACCGCGACCGAGCCGGCCGCGGCCGCGGAGCCAGGCACCTCCCGCGGAGCAGCGCCGGAGCCACGCGGCGGAGGCGGCACCCGAGGCGGAGCCCGCGGCGAGCCGAGCCCGCCCCGGCACCAGAGCCGCCCGCCGAGGCCGGCGGAGGAGAGCTCATGAGCGCCGTCTCCGCACAGGAGGTCAAGGCCCTGCGCGACCGCACCGGCGCGGGCGTGCTCGCCTGCCGCGAGGCGCTCGCCGAGTCGTCCGGGCGACATCGAGAAGGCGGTCGAGATCCTCCGCGCCAAGGGCGCCGCCCAGGCCGCCAAGCGGGCCGGGGCGGAGGCCCGCGAGGGCGTGGTCCAGAGCTACATCCACGCCGGCAACAAGATCGGCGTGCTCGTCGAGGTCGACTGCCAGACCGACTTCGTGGCGCGCAACGACAAGTTCGTCGAGTTCGCCCGCGATCTCGCGCTGCACATCGCGGCCGCCAACCCCGCTGGCCGTCACCGAGGACGACATCGCGGCCGAGGACCGCGAGCGCGAGGAGCGGATCGCCACCGAGCAGGCCGCCGACCGGCCCGAGAACGTCCGCGAGCGGATCGTCCAGGGCAAGCTCGACAAGTGGCTCGACGAGGTCGTGCTGCTGCGCCAGAAGCACGTCAACGAGGACAAGCACGGCGGCAAGACGATCGAGGATCTGCGCGCCGAGCTGGCCAGCGAGACCCGGGAGAACGTTGTGATCCGCCGCTTCGCCCGCTTCTCGGTCGGCGAATAAGCTGTCGGTCCGGCGGCGATGACACCAGGCACGAACGGTCACGAGCACGGCGCTCCTGTCTACCGGCGGGTGCTGCTGAAGCTGTCGGGCGAGGCGCTGATGGGCGACCTGGAGTACGGCACCGACCCCGAGCGCGTCAGCGCGATCGCCGCCGAGGTGGCGGCCGTCCACCACCGCGGGGTCGAGGTGGCGATCGTCGTCGGCGGCGGCAACATCTACCGCGGGCCTGGCGGCCGCCGCCCGGGGGATGGACCGCGCGACCGGCGACTACATGGGCATGCTGGCCACGGTGCTCAACGCGCTCGCCCTCCAGGACGCGCTCGAGAAGGAGGAGGTCGCCACCCGCGTGCAGTCGGCGATCACGATCTCCGAGGTCGCGGAGCCGTACATCCGCCGCCGCGCGATGCGCCACCTCGAGAAGGGCCGGATCGTGATCTTCGCGGCCGGCACCGGCAACCCGTTCTTCACCACCGACACCGCGGCCGCGCTGCGCGCGGCTGAGCTCCACGCCGAGGTCGTGCTGATGGCCAAGAACGGGGTGGAGGGCGTCTACACCGCCGACCCGGCCAAGGACCCCGACGCCGAGTTCATCCCCGAGATCACGCACAAGGACGCGCTCACCCGCGGCCTGCAGGTGATGGACTCGACCGCGTTCGCGCTGTGCATGGACAACAATCTCCCGATCATCGTGTTCAACATGGCCGACGGGCAGCAACATCGACAAGATAGTTTCCGGAGAGAGAGTGGGGACGCTGGTGAGAACATGAGCGACTCAGACGGACTGATCGACGGGCTCCTGGACGACGCGCGGGAGCGGATGGCGAAGTCGGTGGAGGCGATCCGGCACGAGTTCGGTTCGGTCCGCACCGGACGCGCCAGCCCGGCGCTGCTCGACCGGATCATCGGTCGACTACTACGGCGCCGGGACGCCGCTGCGGCAGCTCGCGACGATCAGCGCGCCCGAGGCCCGGCTGCTGACGATCCAGCCGTACGACAAGAGCTCGATCAAGGCGATCGAGCGGGCGATCCTCGAGTCCGACGTCGGTCTGACGCCCGACCAACGACGGCAACCTGATCCGGCTCGAGCATCCCCGAGCTGACCGAGGAGCGGCGCAAGCAGCTCGTCAAGGTCGTCCGCCACATCGCCGAGGAGGGCCGGGTCGCGATCCGCAACATCCGCCGCGACGTGATGCACGACCTGCGCGAGCTCAAGGAGGCCGGCGAGGCCGGCTCCGACGACGAGCACCGGGCCGAGACTCGAGCTGCAGAAGGTCACCGACGGGCGCATCTCCGAGCTCGACGAAGCGCTCAAGCAGAAGGAAGAAGAGATCCTCGAGGTCTAGTGGGGATCGTCGAGGTCTCGTGACCACGTCCCGCCCCGAGACGGACGACGGCGGTCGGGCCCGCTACGTGGCGATCATCACCGACGGCAACGGCCGCTGGGCCAAGCAGCGCGGGCTGCCGGTCGTGGCCGGCCACGAGGCCGGGGCGGACACGGTCAAGGCGCGGCTGCGCGACGCGGTCGAGCTCGGGATCGAGGAGCTGACCGTGTACTCGTTCTCGACCGAGAACTGGAGCCGCTCCCGGGCCGAGGTGTCGGCGCTGATGCGGATGTTCGCGCGGCGGATCGAGGGGGAGACGCCCGAGCTCCACGCCGAGGGCGTGCGGATGCGGTTCATCGGCCGGCGCAGCGCCCCCGTGTCGAAGACGCTGATCAAGCGGATGCAGTGGGCCGAGGAGCTGACCGCGGACAACACCCGGATCACGTTCTTCGTCGCCTTCAACTACGGCGGCCGGGCGGAGATCGTCGATGCGGCGCGAACCTTTACCGGGGACGACGAGGACGAGTTCCGCGCCCACCTGTACGCGCCCGAGATGCACGACCCCGACCTGATCATCCGCACCAGCGGCGAGCAGCGCATCTCGAACTACCTGCTGTGGCAGGGCGCATACTCCGAGCTCGTGTTCCGCGACGAGCTGTGGCCGGACTTCTCGCGCCAGGCGCTCGAGGAGAGCCTCGAGGAGTTCGCCGCCCGCCGGCGGCGTTTCGGGGGCCGCTAGCGATGCCGCCCGCGCGGCGCTCGGAGACCGCGCGCCGTCGCGACGCGCGCCAGGCGGCGCACCGCCGCCGAAGCAGCGCTCCGATCTGCTCGCGCGGATCCTCGTCGCGGTCCCGGCGGCGGTCGTGGCGATCGTGTTCGTCGACCTCGGCGGCCTCGCCTGGGCGCTGTTCATGGTCGCGATCGGGCTGGTCTGCATGCACGAGCTCTACCGGCTGCTCGAGCGCTGGCGGCCGCTGCCGCTCGATCGGCTTCCTGTCGCTCGCCGGGATGGTGCTGGCGCGCACGCTACGGCAGCCAGAAGCACCGTGCTCGAGGTGGCTGTCGGCGACCGTCCCGGTGCTCGTCCTGTTCGTGATCGGACGTCCGCAGCACGGCGGTGCGACGGTGGCGATCGCGGGGACGCTGCTCGGCGTCTACTGGCTCGGGCTCGCGTTCGCCCACGCCGTGCTGCTGCGCCAGCTGCCGCACGGCAACGGGATCATCATCGACGTGCTCGTCGGCACGTTCCTCGGCGACACCGGGCGCCTACCTCGGCGGGCGGCTGTTCGGGCGCCGGCCGCTGGCCCCGGCGATCTCGCCGAACAAGACGGTCGAGGGGCTGTTCTGCGGGATGCTCGTGGCGATCGTCGTCGGTGTTCTTCGCCGGCCTCTACCAGGACTGGCTGACCCAGGGCGACGCGCTCCTGCTCGGGCTCACGATCGCCGTGCTCGGCCCGATCGGCGACCTGTTCGAGTCGCTCGTCAAGCGCGACGCCGGGATCAAGGACGCCGGCACGCTGTTCGGCGCCCACGGCGGCGCGCTCGACCGCCTCGACGCGGTGATCTTCACGATCGTCGCCGGCTACTACATCTGGCTCGGCGTGATGCACTGAGAGCGCGCCGATCGGCGCCGACCTACAATCGGCCCGTGCCCCGCCGCGTGGTCATCCTCGGCTCGACGGGCTCGATCGGCGTCCAGGCGCTCGACGTCGTCGCGCCGCAGCCCCGAGGAGCTCACGGTCGTCGGGCTCAGCGCCGGCACGGCCTGGGAGCCGCTGATCGAGCAGGCCCAGGCGCCACGGCGTCAGCCGGATCGCCGCTCGCCGACCCGCACGCCGCCGCGCGGGCGGCGGAGGCCTGGACCGACGGCGAGGTGCTGTCCGGCTCCGACGGGCTCGTCCGGCTGATCACCGAGTCCGACTGCGAGCTCGTGCTCAACGCGATCGTCGGCTCGGCCGGTCTCGTGCCGACCGTGGCGACGCTCGGCGAGGGGATCGATCTGGCGCTGGCCAACAAGGAGTCGCTCGTCGTCGGGCGGCGAGCTCGTGACCCAGCTGGCCGAGGCCACCGGCGCCGCGATCATCCCGGTCGACTCCGAGCACTCGGCGCTGCACCAGCTGCTCGCCTCCGAGCGGCCGGGAACCGTCGACCGGCTGATCCTCACTGCCTCGGGCGGGCCGTTCCGCGGGCCGTCAGCCGTCCGAGCTCGAGGACGTGACGATCGAGCAGGCGCTCGCGCACCCGACCTGGGCGATGGGCGGCAAGATCACGATCGACTCGGCCACGCTGATGAACAAGGGACTCGAGCTGATCGAGGCCCACCACCTGTTCGGGACGCCGTACGAGCAGATCGACGTCGTCGTCCACCCGCAGTCGATCATCCACAGCCTGATCCAGCTGTGCGACGGCGCGACGCTTGCGCACCTCGGCTATCCGGACATGCGGGTCCCGATCTCCTACGGCCTCCACTATCCCGAGCGGGTCGACGTGCCGGTGCGCCCGCTCGACCTCGCCGAGCTCGGCTCGCTCACGTTCGAGCCCGTCGACGAGCGAGACGTTCGCCTGCCTGCGGCTCGCTCGCGAGGCCGGGATCGTGGCCGGGACCGCCCCGTGCACGCTCAACGCCGCCAACGAGGTGGCCGTCCACGCGTTCCTCGCCGGGCGGCTGCGGTTCCTCGACATCGCCGCGGTGATCGAGGAGACGCTGAGCCGGCTGCCGGCCGGGCGGGTGCACTCGTTCGAGTCGCTCGGGGAGGCGGACGCCGAGGCCCGCCGCGTGGCCGCGGAGCTGATCGAGACGCGCACGGCGGCGTGAGCCGCGCCCCGCCTGAGGCGGGCGTTTGTCGCCGGAGCGCGGTCGTTCCGAAGAGTCCGATAAGCCGGCCGAGGGCCTGCCACACTGGCCGTGGTGTCCTACGTCCTGGCCTTTCTCGGGTTCGCCTCGCTGATCATCCTGCACGAGGCGGGCCATTTCGTCGCCGCCAAGGCTCGTCGGCATGCGCGTCGAGCGCTTCTCGCTGTTCTTCGGGCCGATGCTGTGGAAGGTCCGCCGCGGCGAGACCGAGTACGGGATCGCGTCGATTCCGCTCGGCGGCTACGTGAAGATCACCGGGATGAACCCGGCGGAGGAGATCCCGCCCGAGGTCGTGCCCCGCGCCTACTACAACCAGACGGTCTGGAAGCGGGTCGTCGTGATCCTCGCCGGACCGGCGGTCAACCTCGTGATCGCGTTCGTGATCATCACCGGGATCTTCTGGTCCCAGGGGCAGGTCGTCATCCACCACGGCCAGCCGGTCGCGACCGTCGCCAAGGGGACGCTCGAGAAGCCCGCCGCCGACTATCTGAAGCCCGGTGACCAGCTCGTGGCCGTCGACGGGCGCGCGGAACCTCTCTCCGGAGCAGATCACCCGGCAGATCTCCAGCCATCACTGCACCGGCACGCCGGTCCAGGGGTGCAAGGCGACGACGCCGGTGACGATCGAGGTCAAGCGCAGCGGCCAGCTGAAGACGTTCTCGATCGTCCCGTTCTACGACGTCGCCGCTCAAGCGCAGCCGGATCGGGTTCGGGCTCGACGTCACTGTTCGGCGCCGATCGGCCCGATCACCGCCTCGGGCCAGAGCGTCTCGCAGATGTGGTACGTGACGAAGACGACGGTCTCGACGATCGCGCGGCTGTTCGAGCCCAAGGTGCGCAAGCAGCTCCACGGCGTGGTCGGAGGCTTCACCGTCACCCAGGAGCGGTTCGCCTTCGACACCACCGAGGCGCTGTACACGCTGGCGCTGATCTCGCTGTCGCTCGCCGTCGTCAACCTGTTCCCGTTCCTGCCGCTCGACGGCGGGCACGTGTTCTGGGCGCTGGCCGAGAAGGTCCGCGGCCGCCGGATCCCGTTCGCGGTGATGGAGCGCGTGGGCGCGGTCGGGTTCGTGCTGATCCTCCTGATCTTCGTGATCGGGCTCAGCAATGACATCACGACGCTGACCGGCAAGGGGTTCCAGGTCCGCTGAGCGCCGGATCGCGGCGCCCCGCGGCGGCCCGCGGCCCGCCTCGGGCGTCCGCCCGGGCACCGGGGCTGCGATAGCCTGAGCACGACTTTTCTGGCGGCAGCGAACGTGGAGGAGACAATGGAAGGCAGCACGATTACGGCGGCGGCCGGACGCGCCGTCGATGCGCCGACGGTGACCGAGGCGTTTCGGCGGACGGCGGCGAACAACGGCGAGATCGTCGCCGTGCGGACGCCCGACGACAGCGTGTCGCTGACCTGGTCCGAGCTGCTGACGCGCGTCGACGCGCTGGCGGCGGGGCTCGCCAAGCTGGGCGTCGCTCGCGGCGACGCCGTCGCGATCATGCTGGCCAACCGGCCGGAGTTCCACCTCGCCGACCTCGCCGTGGCGATGCTCGGCGCGACGCCGTTCTCGATCTACACCACCTATCCGGCCGAGGAGATCCACTACCTGATCGAGGACTCCGGCGCGCGGGTGGCGATCGTCGAGCAGGCGTTCCTTGAGGTGATGCTGCAAGCGCGGACCGAGCTGCCCGGCCTCGAGCACGTGATCGTCGTCGACGGCGACGCCCCTGAGGGGACGGTAGCGCTCGAGAGGTCGAGGGCTCGAACCCCGAGTTCGACGTCACCGCGGCGGCCGCCGAGATCGGCCCCGATGACGTCCTCACGCTGATCTACACGTGCGGCACGACCGGGCGCCCCAAGGGCGTCCAGCTCTCCCACCACAACATCATGGTGTCCGCCAAGGCGATCGAGGAGATCATCCCGCTCGATCCCGGCGGCCGGCTGATCTCGTGGCTGCCCGCCGCGCACATCGCCGAGCGGATGGCCCACCACTACGTCCCCACGATCTACGCGGGCACCGTCACCACCTGCCCCAACCCCCGTGATGTTCTCTCCTACCTGCCCCAGGTGCGGCCCGACGTGGTTCTTCGCCGTCCCGCGGATCTGGGAGAAGCTGAAGGCCGGGCTCGAGGGGATGCAGGCCGCCCAGCCCGAGGAGCAGCGGGCGCCGATCGAGGCCGCGCTGAAGGCCTCGATCGAGCGCGTCCGTCTGCGCCAGCGCGGCGAGGACGTCCCGGCTGAGCTCGAGGCAGACGTGGGCGAGGGCCGACGAGGGCATGTTCTCGAAGCTCCGCGAGATGCTGGGCCTCGACCAGGCGATCTCCGTCAACGTCGGCGCCGCGCCGACCCCGGTGGAGGTGCTCGAGTACTTCCACGCGCTCGGGATCGAGCTGGCCGAGCTGTGGGGGATGTCCGAGACGTGCGGGTTCGGCACCTGCAACCGCCCGGGCCACGTGAAGATCGGCACCGTGGGCCCGCCCTCGCCGGGCTGCGAGGTCAAGTTGGCCGAGGACGGGGAACTGCTCGTCCGCGGCGAGTTCCTGATGCTCGGCTACCGCAACCTCCCCGACAAGACAGCCGAGGCGGTCGACTCCGACGGCTGGCTGCACACCGGCGACATCGCCGAGATCGACGACGATGGGCTTCGTCAAGCTGATCGATCGCAAGAAGGAGCTGATCATCAACGCGGCCGGCAAGAACATGTCCCCGGCCAACATCGAGGCGGCGATCAAGACCGGCAGCCCGCTGATCGGCCAGGCCGCCGTGATCGGCGACGCCAGGCCCTATAACACCGCCCTGATCGTCCTCGACGCCGACTTCGCGCCGCAGTGGGCGGCGCAGCACGGCCTGGAGGGCAAATCGCTCGAGCAGCTCGCCACCGAGCCCCAGATGATCGAGGCCGTCCAAGCCGGGATCGACAACGCCAACGCCCGCCTCGCCCGGGTCGAGCAGATCAAGAAGTTCACGATCGTGCCCGGCGACTGGGTGCCCGGCGGCGACGAGCTCACCCCGACCATGAAGCTCAAGCGCAAGCCGATCGCGGAGAAGTACGCGGGCGAGATCGACCGGATGTACGCGAAGTAGGCGGCGGGCGCCGGCGCGCGCGCCCCCAGACCGCACACCCGTCCGGGCTCCTCACGGGTGGCCACCCCGGACCGACCGCCACAACAGCTCGATCGGGTGGTACACCGGGAGCGGCCGCCCGAGCTCGCGGAGGTGGAGGTCGAGCTGGGCCGTGCAGCCGGGGTTGCCGGCGGCGATCGCCTCGGCGCCGGTGTCGAGGAGGTTCTGGGCCTTGCGGCGGCCGAGCTCGGCGGCGGCCTCGGGCTGCAGGAGGTTGTAGACGCCGGCTGAGCCGCAGCAGACCTCGGGCTCCATGGGATTCTCGAGCAGCTCCAGGTCCGGGATGTCCCGCAGCAGCCGGCGCGGCTGGGCACGGATCTTCTGGGCGTGGCGGAGGTGGCAGGCGTCGTGGTAGACGACCTTGAGCGGGACGGGGCGCCGCGCGGCGCGCGGCTCGATCGACGCCAGCAGCTCGGAGATGTCGAGGACCCGCTCGGCGAACGCACGCGCGGCGGGTGTCTCCAGCAGGTCCCCGTATTCCTTCATGGCCGCGCCGCACCCGGCCGCGTTGACGATCACATGGTCGATCTGGCCGAGCCGGGCGAACGCGCTGATGGTGTCGCTCGCGCGCGAGACGGCCGCCGGCTCCTCGCCGGAGTGGAGCTCGAGCGCGCCGCAGCACTCGGGCACGGCCGGGGCGAGCACGTCGTAGCCCTCGGCCGCCAGCACGCCGATCGTGGCCCGGTGGACCTCGGAGAAGTACACGCGCTGGACGCACCCGAGCAGGAGCGCCACCCGTCCCCGTATCGACCCGATCGCCGGCGTGTACTCGGGCACGGCCGAGCGGCGGATCTCGCGCAGCGCCGTTCGCGGCGCCACCTTCAACGGCGCCGACAGCCGTTCGGGCAGGCGCTCGGCGCCGAGCCGGCGGCTGAGCGCGATCACCGGCGCCAGCGCGCGCATCCGCCTCGGGTGCGGAAGCGTCTCGAACAACAGCCGGCGGATCGCACGCTCGGCCGGCGTCCGCTTGTGGTGGCGCTCCACCTGGGGCCGGACCCGCTCGATCAGCCGGTCGTAGCGCACCCCCGACGGGCAGGCGCTCACGCACGCCATGCAGCCCAGGCAGCGGTCGAAGTGGGTGACCATCTCATCGGACAGCTCGTTCTCCGGCTTCAGCGCCTCGCCGATCAGCACGATGCGCCCGCGCGGCGAGTCGGGCTCCTCACCCCACAGCACGTACGTCGGGCACGAATCCAGGCAGAAGCCGCAGTGGACGCAGTCCTCGAGCACCGCCGTCTCGGGTGCGCGGTGAGAGTCGAAGCCCATCTCTCAGATACCTCCCACGAACACGCCGGGATTACACACGTGGGCGGGGTCGAAGCGCTGCTTGACCCGCCGCATCAGCTCGACCGCCGGACCGGCGCCGCCACCCCACGCATCGAGCCCGGACCGAAGCTCGGCCGGGGCATCGAGGATCACCGATCGCGAGCCCGACCCCAGCTTGGCTCGGAAGCCCGCCAGTGCCGACGGCTCGAGCTCCACGAACGCGGTCCCGAGTGCCGCGCGCCCGACGACCGCACCGCCGAACTCGTCGCTCAAGCGCAGCAGCTCGGACAGCCGGCTCGGCCGGCCGGCGATCCGGACCATCGCCAGTCCGTCCTGGGCGCGCTGGCCGGCGCGCTGCTGCGCCCACAGCGGCGCGTCATCGGTCGTGTAGTCGACGTCCTGCAGGCCCGCCTCGCTCATCACGCTCCCGACCCGCTGGGCGCGGCGGACCGCCTCGGCCCCGGCCACCTGGGCGAGGATCCCGCCGCGGCCATCGCGCCAGGCGAGGTCGAGCGCCTCGAGTTCGAGCGGCGCCTTGGCGAGCGTCAGAGCCGCCGCCCGCAGCACCTCCGGGTCGTCGGTGCCGCCGAGCGCCGTGGCGCTCTCGCTCGGCCGCGGGTGCAGCCGCACGCTCACCGACAGGATCACCCCGAGTGTCCCGAACGCGCCACAGAACAACTTGGCGACGTCGTAGCCGGCGACGTTCTTGATCACCTTCCCGCCCGAGCGGGCGATCGTGCCGTCGCTGAGCGCCACGGTCATCCCGACCACCAGGTCCCGCGGGGCGCCGTAGCGGTGACGGAGCGGGCCGCAGTCGCCGGTGGCCACGAGGCCGCCGATCGTCGCGGCCTGATCGCCGTCGCGGCCGAGCGCCGGGTCGAGCGCGAGCATCTGTCCCTCGCCTGCGAACAGCTTCTGGGCGGTGGCCACCGGGACGCCCGCCTGGAGGATCGCCGTGAGGTCGCCGGCATTGTGCTCGAGCACCTCGTCGAGCTCGCTCGTATGCAGCTCGATGTCGGGCTGGGGGGCCGGCGTGCCCCACCCGGACTTCGTGCCGGCGCCGACGATCCGGACCGACTGGGCAGCGCCGGCGGCGCCGGCCAGGGCCGCCGCGGCCTCCTCGAAGCTGGAGGGGACGACCTGGCGGGCCATCAGAAGCGGGTGGCGACGGACTGGCGGGCCATCAGAAGCGGGTGGCGACCCCAGCCCGCTCGAGCGGGTGCTCGCGGTAGGGGCCGGGCACCTCGCCGCACAGCCGCGGCGTCGGCATCACCTTGCCGGGATTGGCGAGCCCCTGGGGGTCGAACGCGCAGCGCAGGCGCTGGAAGGTGGCGAGGTCGGCCTCGGAGAACATCGCGGGCATGTAGGCCTTCTTGTCGATCCCGACGCCGTGCTCACCGGTAATCGAGCCGCCCGCGTCGACGCACGCCTTGACGATCATCCCGGCGAGCTCCTCAGCCCGCTTGGCCTCGCCCTCGACGGAGTCGTCGTAGCAGACGAGGGGATGCAGGTTGCCGTCGCCGGCGTGGAACACGTTGGCGACCCGGAGCTTGTACTCCTCGGCCATCGCGTCGATCTGGCGGAGCACCTCGGACAGCCGCGTGCGCGGAATCACGCCGTCCTGGACGAAGTACGACGGCGCGATCCGGCCCATCGCCGCGAACGCCGCCTTGCGTGTCTGCCACAGCAGCTGGCGCTCCTCCTCGTCGAGCGCGACCCGCACGTCCATCGCCCCGGCCCGGTTGCACAGGGCCAGCAGCAGCTCGAGCCGGGTCGTGCACTCCTCGGCGGGTCCGTCGAGCTCGACAAGCAGCGCGGCTCCGGCGTCGAGCCGGTAGCCGGCCCCCGTGGCCTGCTCGGCGGCTTCGATCGCCAACGCGTCCATCATCTCGATCGCGCCCGGGACCATCCCCGCGGCGACGATCTCGGTGACCGCGTCGCCGGCGGCGCCGGTGTCCTCAAAGAAGGCCACCAGCGTGCGGGCCACCTCGGGCTTGGGCAGGACCCGCAGGGTGATCCGGGTGACGACGCCGAGCGTGCCCTCGGAGCCGACGAACGCGCCGAGCAGGTCGTACCCTGGCTCGTCCTGGTCCAGCTGGACGACGGTGCCGTCGCTCAGGACGACCTCGAGGCCGGTGACGTAGTTGGTCGTGAATCCGTACTTGAAGCAGTGCGCGCCGCCGGAGTTCTCGGCGACGTTGCCGCCGATCGAGCAGACGATCTGGCTGGAGGGGTCCGGCGGGTAGAAGTGGCTCGGCCCGACGGCGCGGGAGATCGCGAGGTTGGTGACGCCCGGCTCGACCACGACGCGCGCGTCGTCGAGGTCGATCGACAGGATCCGGCGCATCCGGGCGAGCACGATCAGAATCCCGTCGGCGAGGGGCAGCGCGCCACCCGAGAGGCCGGTGCCGGCGCCGCGGGCGACGAACGGGACGCACGACTCGAAGCAGGCCCGCACGACCGCCTGAACCTGCTCGGCGGTTCCCGGGAGCACCGCGGCCAGCGGGCTCTGCTTGTACTGCGCCAGGCCGTCGGAGCGGTACGTGGCCAGTGCGTGAGGGTGCGTGTACACGTACTCCTCACCGCAGATCTGCCGCAACCGGGTGACGAGCTCCTGTCCCGAGTTCATCACCACGGGAGTATGGCGGATTCGCCTCGCGGTTCGGAGGCGCGGGTGATGGCTACTGGATGATTGATTGCGCGCGGTCGTTGAGGCAGCGCGGGCCTGGGGGATCGGTGGAAGTTGAGCCCCAATATGGAGCCAAACATCCACCGGTCCCCGCTACTAGATACCCAGGCTTCGGCCTTTCGCGGGCCGCGGCCGATGCGATTGACGTCCGTGAGGCGTGGGGTCGGGTCTGGGCGTCAACGGCTTTGGCATCGAGGATCGGCGGCGTTGGTCCGCCCGCGCGCCCGGGTCCGTCGCTCGAGGCCCCGCGCGCCCCGGGTTCCCCGACCGTGGACGTCCCGCGGGGGGCGTCGCAAACCCCCGTCGGCCCGCCTCGGTCGGGCCTGGGTATCTAACGGGCCTATTTTTCCCGCTGGATACCCAGGCCCTTGGTCTTCCGCCCCGAGGGTGACACTGCCCTTCTCGATGCCGCCGTTCCCCGCACGTCGGGGCCCGCCGGTCGAGGAACCACGTCGCTGAGTTGGACCGGGCCGCGGAGCCCGGTCACTCTCCGCAGGCGAGGGCTACTGGCCGGGCTGGACGCGGGTGCGGTATCTGACGTCGGTGAACGGCCAGTCGGCGGCGAGCCAGCGGTCCACGGTCTCGTGCAGGATGGAGTCCAGTTCTGCCCGACTTGCGGTGACCCAGGAGCGCACCTCGGTGATGGCGCAGTCCGTCCGCGACGGGTAGATGTAGACGCAGCCGACCACGACGTCGTCGTCATCGAGGACGGTGTACGTGAACCCGACTCGTCGCTCGAAGTCATCGGCATGCCGTCGCAGGTCGCGGAGGTTCTCCTCGAGTGACATTCCCTCGACGGGTGGCCATCGCCAGGTGGAAAAACCGGGGGTGGCGCGGATGTGCTCGATGCTCGACATCCAGGCTCGGTGGTCGGCGTCGTTGTGCTGGGGTCCGAGCGGCTCCAGGCGGAAGCCCGGACCGGTGAAAGTCAGCGGAACCGTGTAGTCATCCGGGACGACCGAGCGGGTCATATCGCGAGCGTACTCGCGGCCCCTGGCCGGCGAGACGAGCCAGTGGCCCCTCACGCGAATACGATCCCCGCGTCAGCCGACGGTCACGTGCACGCCGCGGCTCGACACCGTCGTGCCGAGCACCGAGGTCGGCAACGACGGGTCCTGGTTCGGGTACGTCCACACGAGCCGCACGGTGCCGCTGCCCGGGAACCTGATCCGCACATCGAAGTAGCCGCGCGGGCTCGTGATCCTGATCGACTTGATCGTCTGGAACGGGCCGTGCGAGCGCGAGAGCTGGATCAGCCCGGTCTGGGTCGTCATCGTGTCCTTGGCCACCGACGGCGCTGGCCGGACCGCCCCCCACACCTCGAGGCTGCCGCGATGGCGCGCGATCGTGTTCGGGAGGTACAGCGGCAACCGGTAGGCGGCGAACGCGGGCTTCGGGCGTCCGCTGCTCGTCTCCAGGCCGCTGGCGAACCCGCCCTGGGGCAGCAGCGGCGAGAACGCGGGGTCGTACAGCAGGTACTGCATCGTCGAGGCGATCCGGCGCTGCTTCCAGCTCAGGTACTCGGCCCAGTTGGTGTAGTAGGCGGCCGTGTTCGGAGAGACGTAGCGGCCCTTGTTCGGCGGGTGGGTGATGTATCCGTACTCGTCGTTGTAGATCGCGAAGTGCGTGCGTGAGCCGTACAGCTTCTGCAGCTTGTCGAGCTGGGCCCAGAACCGGGGGAGCTCTGAGAACGTCGCGTAGTCGGGGTCGTTGGAGCGGTCGCGGGTGGGCGGCTGGTCCTGGGGATACGGGTGGTCCGAGAACCCGGAGGCCCTGAACAGCCCGGGATGCTGGCTGCGGAACTGGCCTCCGGTGCCGCTCGCCGGGCACCCGACCGAGCGGGCGGTGGACCCGCGCAGCCGGCGCAGATGGCTGTCGACGCAGTACAGCGTGCGGACGAACTGCATCGGTTTCGTCTGCGAGAAGTCGCCCGGCAGCCCTTCGGGGTGGTTGTGGTTCGGCTTGCCGTTGAGCCCGCGCGCCGCGAGCTCGCCGATGAGGATCGTGTCGTGCCCGTGGCCGGTCGACTGGAACGCCCCCCAGGCGGCGTCGACGAGCTGGCGGTACATGCCGGGCGCCACCGAGGTGCGCGAGCCGTGGATCGCCTGAGGACCGAGGTCCTCGCCGAAGTTGGGCTCGTTCCAGATCGACCAGAAGCCGACCCGGGGGAGGTCCGAGCCCGGATTGTCGGGGTCGGGGTAGGTGCCGCTGTAGCGGGTGGCGACGGCCCGCACGAACTGCCCGAACTTGCTCGCCGACGGATACCAGGCGCGGTACGGGTTGTTCGCGGCGGAGCTGGGGATGCCCCGCCCGTCGGCCCACCGCGGGGCGCCGCCGGCGATCGTGAAGTCGACGGCGATCCCGAGCTGCTTCGCGTCCCGCACGACGGTGTCCCAGCGCTCCCAGGCCCCGGCCGGGTACGCCCCCGGATCGGTGGCGTCGAAGTTCGACGGCGTCGTCGTCGACGTCGGGTTCTTCGTGATCAGCGACCACGGGACGAACACGCGGACCATGCCGGCGCCGAGCTCGTGGAACGTCTGCAGCGTCTTCATCGCGTCCGCCGGGCTGTCGAGCATGTGGTTGTCATCCTCGATGATCGCCACCTGGTTGCTCGAGGCCATCGCCGGGCCGGCTCCCGCAGGTGCAGAGCGGCGCACGCGAGGCCGGCGGTGGTCGTGATCAGGGCTCGTCGGGGAAATCGCATGATGATCAGAACGCGGTGAGGTGCACGGAAGTTGCGGCGGCCACCAGAGCGGCCCTCGGGGAGCCTTAGTGGATCGTGACCTGGGCGATGCGGCTGTGGATCGTCTCGCCGTGCGGATAGGACCACGCGAGGCGGACGGATCCAGTGGCCGGGAAGCCCTGGCGCACGTCGAAGTAGCAGCTCGAGCTCGCCAGGTCGACCGTCCGCAGCGTGTGGAAGGAGCCGCCGGACCCGGGGCTGAACTCGATCTTCACCTGCTGGAGGCCGCGCCCGCCGGCATGGATCGACGGCCGCGCGCAGCCCCACACCTCCACCGCCTGCCCCTTGGCGGCGCTCGTGGCCGGGAGCCACAGCGGCATCAGGTAGGCCGCGTACGACGGCTTGGGGGCGCCGCTCGCGTACTTCAGGCCGCTCGGGAACACGCCGGCCGGGGAGTCCTGGAGCAGGTACTGGTCGTAGGAGCGGATCCGCGGATCGCGCCAGCTCAGGAACTCGGTCTGGTTCATGAGGGCGGCCGCGGTGGCCGGCTTGTCGGCCCGCGTGCCGGTGTTCGGCGGGTTCGTCCAGTACCCGAACTCGGTCGAGTAGATCGGGAACCGCGTGCTGGATCCGTACGCCTGCTGGAGGCGGTCGAGCGTCGTCGCGAGCTTGCTGATCGCGGGGAAGTCGGTGTAGTCGGGCTCGTCCGGAGTCGGCTGATCGGGCGGCTGCCCCTGCGTGTACGGGTGGTCGGCGAACCCGCTGGCACGGAACAGGCCGGGATGCGCGGACGCGAACGCCGAGGTCGTACCGGCGGCCGGGCAGCCCCGCTCCGTGGCGGCGACCCCGCGCAGCCGCTGGTAGCTCGAGTCGACGCAGTACAGGGCTCGCAGGAACCGCAGCCCTGGCATCATGTCGAAGTTCCCGGGAGCAGGGGGCACCGTGCTGCCGTTCGGGGCGAGCTCGCCGATCAGGATCGTGTCGTGGCCGTGGCCGCTCGACTGCAGCGCCGAGAAGGCCGAGTCGACCATCGCCCGGTAGAGCTTCGGCGAGGTCTCGACAGAGCCGCGCTGGACGGCCTGCGGGGCGAGGTCGACGCCGAGGTTGGGCTCGTTCCAGATCGCCCAGAAATGGACCGGCGGCAGGCTCTGCCCGGGGTGGAGGGGATCGGGGTAGTGGCCGCTGTAGCGCACGCCCGCGGCGTGCACGAACTCGCCGAAGTCCCGGGCGGAGATCTTCCATACGCCGGCGGGCCCTCCGGCCGGCTCGCCGTGGCCTGTGGCCCACAGCGGAGCCGGCGGCCCAAGCGTGAAGTCGAGCCCGATGTTCTCCGCCGCCGCGGCCCGGACGATCGAGTCATACAGCGCCCAGCCGGCGCTCGGGTAGGCGCTGGGCTGCGATGCGTCGAACGCCGGCTTGATGCGCGCGAATGGGTCCGGGGCGATCGGCGGCCGCGCTCCGAGCGCTCCCCAGCCGACGAACACGCGCACGCGGTCGACGCCCATCCGGTGCAGCATTGCGAGCGTCTTGACCGGGTCGCTCACGAGCTCGCCGTCGGACTCGAAGATCGACTCGAGCGGCTTTGAGCGAACGCCGGTGGTGAGGTCGCCGGAGTTGGCCGCGGACCTTGATCCGCCGCCTCCGCCGACGAGCAGCACGACGACGACCGCGACCACGATCAGCACCCCGCCGGCGATCAGCGCGACGGGTCCCTTGATGCTCTGAGGGCGATGGGACAAGCGGCCCACGATATCGGCGGACCCTGTGGCGGGGCCGCACAAGGGGGGCCTAAACTCCGCGTGCATGGTCAGCACCGCCCCGATGCGTGCTGAGGTCGTGGCGGAGGACCGGGCGCCCTGGCGGGCGCGCACACCGTCGCCCGAAACGGCGATCCTGATCGGCCTGACGGTGCTCGCCGCCGTCCTGCGGTTCGCCACCCTCACCACCCAGAGCTACTGGTTCGACGAAGCCCAGGCGGCGCACGAGATGCAGCTGTCGTTCGGGGCGCTGCTGCACACGATCGGCAACCAGGAGACGAGCCCGCCGCTGTACTTCGTGCTCGCGTGGCTGTGGGCGAAGGTGTTCGGGATCGGCGAAGCGGGCCTGCGATCGCTATCGGCGGTGCTCGGCGTCGCCGTGATCCCGGTGACCTACCTGTGCGGACGCGAGCTCGTCTCGCGCCGGGCCGGGCTCGTCGCGGCGGCGCTGGCCGCGGTCTCCCCGTTCATGCTCTGGTACTCCCAGGAGGCCCGCGAGTACATGCTGCTGGCCGCCACGTGCGGCGCCTCGCTGCTGTTCTTCGCCCGCGCGCTGAGGCGTCCCGACGGCCGCACGCTGGCGCTGTGGGCGGCGTTCTCGGGCCTGGCGCTGCTCAGCCATTTCTTCGCCGGGTTCCTGGTGGCGCCGGAGGCGCTGTGGCTGCTCATCCGCCACCGCACTCGGGCCACCGCGCTCGCGGTCGGCGCCGTCGTCGTCGTCGAGGCGGCGCTGCTTCCGCTCGCGATCAGTGACACCGGGCATCCGATCGGATGGCTCAGCGCGATCCCGCGCTCCACCCGGATCCAGCAGGTGCCGGTGTCGTTCGCGCTCGGCACGCTCGACCGCAGCTCGCTGCTCGGCGACGGGCTGCTCGGGGCCGCGGTTCTCGCCGGAGTGCTGATCTTCCTGCTCGTCGCCGGCGCCGACCGCGACGAGCTGCGCGGGGCGGGGATCGCCGCCACGCTCGCCGGCGTCGTCGTGCTCGTCCCCCTGCTGATAGCGGTCGCCGGCCACGACTTCTACATCGACCGGGCCGTGATCCCGGCCTGGATCCCGCTGGCGGTCGTGATCGGCGCCGCCTGCACGACGGCCCCGGGCCAGGATCCCGGGGGCGATCCTGGCCGTCGTGATGCTCGCGTCGTTCGTCGTCGCCCAGGTCCGGATCGGCGACCATGCCGCCTACCAGCGCCCGGACTGGCGCGGGGTGGCCGCGGCGCTCGGGCGCTCGGCCCCGCCGCGGGCGATCGTGCTGTACGAGGGGTCGCTCGCGATCGATCCGCTCAAGCTCTATGTGCCCGGCGTCCCCTGGGACCAGCCCGCGGCTGCCGTCCCGGTCCGGGAGGTCGACGTTGTGGCCAGCAGCTATGCCTCGCCCGCCGCGCGGCTGCCCGCCGGGGTCGTGCTCCGATCACGGCGTGACGTCGGCGGCTATCTCGTCGCCCGGTTCGCGCTGCCGCGGCCGTGGACGCTCACGCCGGCGGCGATCGGCGGCACGGGCCGCGACGCTGATGCAGGCCGCTCCGGCGGCGCCGGACGTACTCGTCCAGAGCGGCGCCTGAGCCCGAGTTGGTAGGCTGGCGCGCCGCCGAGCACCGGGAAGGGTCCGTCTTGCGCCTCACGACTCGCCGCTACCTACCGATCGCGTTCCTGGTCGCGCTGGCGCTCAGTGCAGCCAGCGCCCCCCTCGCCTCGGCCGCCAGCGGCACGCCCGTCATCTCCGACTGCGAGCAGCACCTGCGGCTCACGCAGACCTATTCGATCGGTCAGCTGCAGAACGCGCTGGCGACGATGCCGGCCGACATCCAGCAGTACAGCAACTGCCAGGACGTGATCAAGCGGGCGCTGCTCGTGGCCACGGAAAGATCAAAGGCGGCGGTGGTGGGCGGTGGATCCGGTGGCGGCTCGGCGCTGCCCACGCCGGTGATCATCGTGCTCGTCGTGCTGGCGCTGGCTGCAATCACGCTGGGGGCGGTGGCGATCCGGCGCCGCCGCCGTTGAGCCGGCGCGCCTGGGCGCTGCTCGGCATCACGGCGCTCGCGGCCGCCGTCCGGTTCGCCACCCTCGGGATCCAGAGCTTCGACTTCGACGAGTCGTTCACGGTGTCGTGGTCGGCGGCTCGCTCGGTCACCTGTTCCATGGGATCCGGGCGACCGAGTCCTCGCCGCCGCTCTACTACCTGCTCGCGTGGCTGTGGCGTCACGTGTTCGGCCTCGGCGAGTACGGGCTGCGCTCGCTGTCGGCGGCGTGCCGGGACCGCCCTGGCGCCGCTGGCCTTCGTGACCGCGCGCCGGCTTCGGCTCCGAACGGGCGGGGGTGATCGCCGGGCTGCTGGTGGCGCTCAACCCGCTGCTCGTCTGGTACTCGCAGGAGGCGCGCACGTACGCGCTGCTCGCGCTGCTGGGACGCTGTCGGTCTGGGCGCTTCTGCGGGCGCTCGAGCGCCCAGAGCCCGGCCGGATGGCCGTCTGGGCGCTGGCCGCCGCGGGGGCGCTGCTCAGCCACTACTTTGCCGGTTTCCTGATCCTCCGCCGAGGCGGCCTGGCTGATCCACCGCACGCGCCGCCGCAGCGCCGTGCTCGCCACGGCGTCCGTGGCGGCGGTCGCCGTCGCGCTGCTCCCGCTGCTCGTCCACCAGGCCGGGCACCGGACCGACTGGATCGCCAACCTGTCGTTCGGGAGCCGGATCAAGGAGGTCACGAAGAAGCTCGTGACCGGCGAGATCGACCCCACCCACAACTGGCAGCTGGCGATCGTCGCGGTGCTGGCCGGAGCCGCGCTCGTCGTCGCCTGGCGGCGCCTCACCGACCGCGAGCGGGACGGCGCCGCGCTCGCGCTCGGGCTCGGCGTGGTGGCGATCCTGATCCCGTTCGTGCTTGACCTCGCCGGCCTGCACTACCTCATCTCGAAGAACGTGATAGCCAGCGTCCCCGTGCTGTTCATCGGCGCCGCGGTGATCCTGGGGGCTGACGCCGCGCCCGGAGCCGGGTGGGCCGGGACCGCGGTCGCGTGCGCCCTGTTCGCGGTTCTCACCGTCGATGGAGGGATCGACCCTGCGCTGCAGCGCCCCGACTTCCGCTCGGCCGACCGCGCGCTCGGAGCGCCGGCGCGCGACCAGGTGATCGTCGTCGCCCACCTCGGCGATGCGCCGACCGAGCACTACCGCCCCGGAGCGCTCCCGATGCCCGCCACCGGCTGGCAGGCCCGCCAGATCGTCGTCGTATGGCCACTGGCCCGCGCGGACGCACCCCAGAGCCGGCCGCCGACGCCGCCGGCGCCCGCCGGGTTCGCGCTTCGCCGGCCGCCGCGACGCCTCCACGTACACGCTCGATCTGCTTCGCTTCGCCGGTCCCGCGGGCTGTCACCCCGGCGCCGATGCTGGCGCTGATCGGGGCCGGGCCGCCGGCGGCGCTCAGGTGTGGCCGTACGCGGGCGCCGCCGGCTGCGCCGCGCTCCGCCTGCGCGGCGCCGCGCTAGCGTCGGGGCCGCCAATGCGCGTGCTCGTCGTCCCCAAGTGGTACCCGTGGCCCGACCGGCCCGTGTTCGGGATCTTCTGCCGCGAGCAGGCGCGGGCGATCGCCGCCGACCACGACGTCGTCGTGCTCGCCCTCCGACGCCGTCCGCTCGCCGGGGTTCGCGGTGTGCGCACTCGAGGACGCGGTCGAGGACGGGCTGCGCACCGTACGGGTCCGCTACCGCCGGCCCGCGCTGAGACCGGCGGCGATGGGCGCCCAGCTGGCCGGGATGCTCGAGGCGCTGCGCCGGCTGCGGCGGTCGGGGTGGGTGCCGGACATCGTCCACGCCCACGTCTACTCGGCGGGGCTGCCGGCGCTTGCGCTCGGCCGCCTGAGCGGCGCCCCGGTCGTGATGAGCGAGCACTTCACGGGTTTTCAGCGCGGGCTGATCACCGGCTCTGACCGGCTCACGGCGATGGCCGCGTTCCGGGGCGCCGACCTCGTCGCGCCGGTCAGCGAGGAACTCGCCGTGCCACGTGCGCGGCGCTCGCGCCGCACGCCAAGATCCGGATCGTCGAGCAACGTCGTCGACACGAGCGTCTTCCATCCCGCCGGCCGACGGGCGTCGCGTGACGGCCCGGCACGGCTGCTGAGCGTCGGCACGCTGACCGCCAAGAAGGACCACGCGACGCTCCTGCAGGCGCTCGCGGGCGTCCGCGCGGAGCGGTCCGACGTCCTGCTCGACATCGTCGGCGACGGCGAGCTCCGCGGGGCGCTGCAGCAGCACGCCGCGCGAGCTCGGGCTCAGCACGCTGGTGACCTTCCACGGCGAGCGCCCCAAGGAGGAGGTCGCCGAGCTGATGCGGCGCGCCGACCTGTTCGTGCTCCCGAGTCGCCATCGAGAACCTGCCGTGCGTGCTGATCGAGGCGATGGCGAGCGGGCTGCCGGCGGTGGCGACCGCGGTTGGCGGCGTGCCCGGTCTGCTCGGCGCGACCGGCTCGAGGCTCGTGGCGCCGGGCGACCCGCGGGCTCTGGCGCGCGAGATCCTCCACGCGCTCGCCCATCGTCGGGCCGCCGATGCGGACGCCCTCGCCCGGCGGGCGCGGGACCGGTTCTCCTACGCGACCGTCGGGCGCGTGTGGAGCGAGATCTACGCGGAGCTGGCGAGCAGCGCGGGGAGCACGCGCTCGGTGAGGATCCGCCGGACCGCCTCCGGCCGGTAGGGGGCCAGGGCGGCGTCCGCGCGCCCCGCATAATCCGCCCGCCCGGCGTCGCCGAGCGCCAGCCCGGCGGTGATCGCGCCGGCGAGCCCGGCGGCCTCGATCCCGTCGCTGACGAGCGCCGGGGCCAGCCGGCGAGCGAGCGGCAGCGCCTCGTTCGGGCCGCGGCTCGCCACGGTGACGAGCGGGGTGCCGGCGCTCAGCGCCTCGAGCGGACCGATCCCCCAGTCCTCGTAGCGCGAGGCGTTGACGTAGATCCTGGCGCGGGCGACGTGCTCGAGCCAGCGCGGGCGCGGCATCGCACCGGCCCAGGTGATCCCCGGGGCCTCCCGCACGCCGGCCTCGTCGAGGTATGCCAGTGCCCGGCGCTGGTCGATCCCGCCGATCACGAGCCGCCCGCCCGACGGGGCGGCAGCCCGCCACGCTGCGCAGAGGATGTCGAGGCCGCGCTTGGCCGGGTTGGCGCAGTAGGCGACGGCATCGAGGTCACGCTGTGCGGCGCCCGGAAGCGGCTCGATTGGTACCGGGAGCGTGACGATCGCCGGCTCGTCGCCGGCACCGGCGAGCACCGCCCGGGCCTGTGCGGCGGCCGTCTCTCCCCACGGCAACAGGAGCCGCGCCCGGGCCAGCACCGCGGGCTCCCGGCGGCGCTGCCACAGCCCGGTGACGCCCGGGCGGGACTGGACGGCGAGCGTGTCGAAGCGGATCGCGTGCGGTTGGCGCAAGGGCTGCAGCAGCGCGCCGGTGATGCTCGAGTAGATGACCGCGCGGGCGCTCAGCCCGGCGGCGGCGTGGCGGGCGGCCAGCCCCTCGACGAGGTCGACCATCGCCATCGTCCGCCGCAGCCGGTGGGCGGCCCCGACGCCGCTACGGCGGATCTCGCAGCGGCAGCCGGCCTGCGCCAGCATCTCGGCCAGCGAGGCATCCGCGTGGCGCCACCCGAACGTGGTCCCGAGCGAGACGAGCGCGATGTCGGGCGTGGCCGCGATGCGGCGTAACGTAGCGCCGGTGATCCTGTTCCTGCACAACCGCTACCGGACGACGGGCGGCGAGGAGCGGGCGGTCCAGGAGCTGCTGTGGCTCGTCCGCGAGCACCTGGGGGAGGACGCCGAGCTGCTGGAGCGCGACTCGGCGCTGCTCGGGCGTGGCGCCGCGGCGACCGGGCTGATCGCGGGCGGCCTGCGGCCCGACGAGGTGGCGGCCGCGGTGCGGCGCACCCGGGCGCGTGTCGTGCACGCCCACAACCTCCAGCCGTCGTTCGGCTGGCGGGCGCTCGCCGCGGCACGTGAGGCCGGCGCGCGCGTCGTCCTTCACCTGCACCAGTACCGGCTCGTGTGCGCCGTCGGCGTGTGCTTCACCCGCGGGGCCGAATGCACACGCTGTCACGGGCGCAACACGCTGCCGGGATTGCTCCGGGGATGCCGTGGATCGCGGGCTGAGGCCGCGGCGTACTCGGCCGGTCTGGCGCTGTGGCAGCGACGGACGGCGTCCTGCGTGGACCGGTTCGTCGTCCCGAGCAGGTTCGCGCTCGAGCGCCTGCAGGCGCTGGGGGCCCCGGTCGGCGACGCCGTGGTGGTGCCTCAGGTCGTGCGATGCTTCGCGGCGCGGTCGACGGCCGGATCGGGCACGTACGCCCTGATCGTCTCGCGACTGGCGGCCGAGAAGGGGATCGAGACCGGGATCGAGGCCTGTCGGCGCGCCGGGATCCCGCTCGTGATCGCCGGGGACGGGCCGGAGCGCGCGCGCCTGGAGGCGCTGGCGGCAGGCTCCGCGGTCACGTTCACCGGGCGGGTGGCACCCGACCGGCTCGCGGAGCTGCGCGCCGGGGCGGCGCTGGCGATGATGCCCTCGCGCTCGGCCGAGACGTTCGGGCTCGCCGCCGCGGAGGGGATGGCCGCCGGGCTGCCGGTGGCCGCCTCGCGGATCGGGGCCCTGCCCGAGCTGGTGCCAGACGAGTGGCTGGCGCCCCCCGGGGACGCCCGCGCGCTGGCGGACGTGGTCGGGCGGCTGCGTGGGGACGCGGGGGCAGGCCCGAGCGCGATCGCGCGGGCTCGTGCGCGGTGTGCCCCGGAGGTGGTGGCCGGCGCGCTGGCGCGCGCCTACGACGGCTGAGCCGTGCAGCCCCGGGCGGTACGCGACCGCCCGGGACTGCGCTTACGGCGTCAGGTGTTGGACTAGGACGTGACCATGACAGTCACCGAACCGGTGCTGCCGGTGTGGTTCAAGTCGCCGCTGTAGTGAGCCGTCAGCTTGTGATGGTTCGGCCCGGCGGTCGGCGTGTACTGGACGCTGCACGAGGACGACTGGCCATTCACCGGCTGCAGGGTGCAGGAGGTGGGATCGAACTGGTCAGTCAGGTTCCCCTTGAACGTGACGGTGCCCGTCGGCCGGATCTTGAACGTCCCGGTGGTGCTGTCGGTGACCGTCGCCGTGCAGGTGAGCGAGCTGCCGATCGCCACCGTGTCGGGCGGGCAGTCGAGCACTGTGCTCGTGGTGCGCTTCGCGGACCCGACGGTCGTCGTCCCGCTGCTGCCGGTGTGCGCGGCGTCACCGGAGTACGTCCCGGTGATCGTCGCCTTCGCCGTTCCGGCGACGAACGTCACGCTGCAGCTCGCTGTGCTACTCGACGTGGCGCTCAGCGTGCACGGGTTGCCCGTGAACGAGGACCCCGGCCGGTTGCTCGTGAACGTCACGGTGCCGGTCGGAGTGATCGGGGACGAGTCCGTGTCGGTGACCGTGGCGGTGCACTGGGTGTGCTGGCCCGAGACGAGCGACGCCGCGGCGCAGCTCACCGAGGTGCTGGTCGCGTCCGTCACGGACTGCAGGCTGACGTCGGCGATCACCGGCCCGCAAGCGCCGGGGGTCTGGCTGACGAACGAGAGCGTGTCGCTGCCGGTGCCCGTCACGACTGCCGACTCCTGGTTCCAGCTCGTCGAGCCCACGTAGCTCGCGGCCGCGGCGCCGTTCCAGTCGACCTGGAGCGGGAAGCTGGAGCCGCCGCAGTCGGCGTTGCCGTTCAGCTGGAACGTGAGCAGATACGCCTGCCCGGCCGTGTCCGAGACCGTCTGCGCCAGGGTGCCCGGAGCGTTGCCGTTCATGTCGACGGCGTAGTCGTCGCCGGGCGACGGACCCGGCTGGAGGGCATTCTCCCAGTCGACGCTGTTGTTGGTCACGGTCCAGCCGGGCAGGCCCGTCGCCGACGCGTCGTTCGCGCTCAGCTCGGTGAAGCTGCCCGACGACGGCGCGTAGGGCGACGAGGTGTCGTTGAACATCCCGTCGGTGATGATGTTGCTACCGGTCGTCGCGGCCGCCGAACCCGCGGTCACGAGCATCGTGGCCAGCGCGGCCAGCACGACGGCCAACGCGCTTGTCCATCGGCCAAGGCGGCGTCCGCCCTGGCGTCTCAGGCTATGCGCCATGAGAGGTCTCCTTTGGTTGTTGCCCAACAGTGCGGGCAACGCTGCTACAGCCCCACAGGCCCATCGTTGCCCCTCCATGGGGTCACCGAGTCTCCGGCACCCCAACGCGGACGATAACACAGGAAGCGGCGCTTTGGTCAAGTTTCATCAAGCCATCCGGCGCCGGGGCGGCACTGGCCGCGCCGGCGAGCACGATCGTCAGACTCGCCACAGCGATCGCCAACCTGCCGAGGCGGCTCACGCCCCGGTCCCCCTGGGTGCCCCCCATGAGGTTCTCCTTGTATGTGTGCGAGATGGGGCCGTTCTACACTGATTTCATGGCCTCAGAGCGGCAGATCCACGTGGGCGATGTCCCGATCGGCGGCGGCGCCCCCGTCGCGGTTCAGACGATGACGAAGACCGAGACGGCCGATCTGACGGCCACGATGGATCAGATCCGCCGCGTGGCTGAGGCGGGCGCCGACATCGTCCGGGTCGCCGTCCCGCGTGAGAAGGACGCCGAGGCGCTGAAGACGATCGTCCGCGACTCGCCGATCCCGGTGATCGCCGACATCCACTTCAACTACACGCTGGCGCTCAAGGCGCTCGATGCCGGTGCCCATTGCGTGCGGCTGAACCCGGGCAACATCGGCGGCCCGGACAAGGTCGCGGCGGTTACCGCGCGCGCCACCGAGCTCGGCACGCCGCTGCGGGTCGGGGTCAATTCGGGCTCCTTGCCCGCGCACCTGCGCCAGCTCGAGTACGACAACCCGGTGCAGGCACTCGTCTCGGCGGCGATCGAGACCGTCGAGCTGATGGAGCGGCTGGGGTTCGAGAACTTCAAGGTCTCGATGAAGTCGACGTCGGTCCCGAACACGATCGCCGCCAACCGCCTGCTGTCCGAGCGGATCCCGTACCCGCTCCACCTCGGCGTGACCGAGGCGGGCACGAAATGGTCAGGGTCGCTGAAGTCCGCCGTTGGCCTGGGGACGCTGCTCGCCGACGGCATCGGGGACACGATCCGCATCTCCCTGTCGACATTCCACGCCGAGGAGGAGGTCAAGGTCGCCTGGGAGATCCTCAAGGCGCTCAAGCTCCGTGAGCGCGGCCCAGTGCTGATCGCGTGTCCCACGTGCGGCCGGCTCCAGTTCGACATGGACACGGTCGTGGCCGAGATCGAGCGGCGGCTGGAGGCCTACGAGGACCCGATCGAGGTCTCGGTGCTCGGCTGCGCCGTCAACGGGATCGGCGAGGCGCGGCACGCCGACTTCGGGATCACCGGCGCCAAGGACATGGGGATGATCTACTCGCGTGGCGAGCCGCTGAAGAAGGTCCCCACCGAGCGCCTCGTCGATGAGCTGTTCGCCGAGATCGACCGCTACTACGCCGCCGGCAAGACGGTCGTGCGCGATGAGGCGCAGGCTGCCGCCGCCCGCGACTGGCTGTCCGAGAACGAGGACGCCACCGCGATGACTCCGGAGCGCATCGCCGCGCTGGAGGCGCAGGCCGCAGCCGCCCAGGACGACTTCGCCCCGGCCCCGCTCGACGAGGACCTCTCCCCGGTCGCCGGACGCCGCTTCACCCGCGCCTGAGCCCTCGCCACCGCATCGGCGACCCCGCCGGGCTCGAGCCGGCGCAGCGCTGATGTCACAGACGCGCTCCCAGGCGTCAAACAGCAGGTAGATGACCGATCCAGAGCTCATCGCCCGGATCGTCGATGGAGACGACGACGCGTTCGCCGTCCTCTATCGCCGCCATCTGCCGCTCGTGCTCCGCTGGTGCCTGCGCCAGACCGGCAATCGCGAGGTCGCTGCGGACCTCTCGGCCGAGGTGTTCGCGGCGGCCCTGACATCGTGCCGACGGTACCGGCCGGAGCACGGCCCGGTGGGGGCCTGGCTGCTGGGGATCGCCCGGAACAAGCTGCGCGAGAGCCGCCGCCGGGGCCGGGTCGAGGGCGCAGCGCGCCGCCGGCTCGGCGTCGGTCGTTCGTCGTTCACCGACGCCGACCTCGAGCGCGTCGAGGAGCTCGCTGCCCTGCACCCCGACCTGCGGCGCCTGCTCGACGAGCTGCCCGAGGACCAGCGCGAGGCGCTCCTCGGCCGGGTAGTGCAGGAACGCTCGTACGCCGAGATCGCGGCCGAGCTGCGCTGCTCGGAGCTCGCCGTCCGGCAGCGCGTGAGCCGCGGCCTGCGGACCCTGAGATCGCAACTGGAGGACCGACCGTGACCGACTACTTCGACCACGTCGAGCGCGACCTGCGCACCGCCGTCCGCCTCCGCCGCCACCTGCCGTGGTACAGCCGGATCCGCCCTCGTGTGAGCTCCGCCCCGCGGCCGCTGATCGTGGCGCTCGCCGCCCTCGCGCTGGCCGCGCCCGCGTTGGCGGCGATCACCCTGCTGCGCAGCGGATCGGCGGTCGGCCCGACCGTTCCGGTCGCTCCGCACCAGTGGAACGGGGTCGCGATTCCCGCCACGGCGCGCTTGCTCGCGCTGCGCGCCCCGGACCCGGCGGGCGGGCCGGCCTGGGGGATGCGGCTCGTCCGCACCACCCGCGGCGTGCTGTGCGCGCAGGTCGGGCGGTCGGCGTTCGGCGCCGTCGGCGTGCTCGGCCGCGACGGCGCCTTTCGCGACGACGGCCGGTTCCACCCGTTCTCGCTCGACTACGAGACCGAAGCGGCGTGCGTGCAGCCCGACGCGCGCGGGCTGGGCTTTCTGAGCGTCGCCGAGTACGGCGTGCCCGCGAGCGCGCTGTCGTCTCCCGGAGGCGGGTGCGATCCCCGCAACGCCGGCCCGCGCATGCCCCGGTGCCCCGCGAGCGACCTGCGAGACGTGGTCTACGGCCTGCTCGGGCCGGATGCCGCTGCGATCACGTACACGGCGCCATCGGGACGCACCGTCACGGTGCCGACACGCGGACCCGACGGGGCGTACCTGGTCGTGCTCCGGGGCCGCCGTGGCGATCCCCGTAACGGCAGCACCTGGCATGACGTGTCGGTCCTGCCCGGCGTGCTCACGGCCGTCCACTACCGGGGTGGGGCCACATGCGAGGTCGGCAACAGCACGTCGCGCTGCCGGCCGGTCGGGTTCGAGGCGGCGCGCGTCGCGCTGCCCGCCCAAGCCACTGTGGCGACTGCGCTGCGCGTCCGTGTCGATGTCTCCAGGCGGTACTGCACCCGTTCACAGTTCGCCTTCCCCTGCCCGCACGGGACCCCGGCCAGAGCGACGGCTCTGGACAGCATGCCGGGGGAGTCGCTCCTGACGGCAAGCTTCCGCTCCCCGGTGCCGGTGCGCGGGGCTCGCTCCTCATATCTGCTGACGCTGCGCTATGTCGGCCGCCGGCCGTCCAATCCGGCCTGCACCGGGCTCGCTCAGACCACCGCCGACTACCGCCCCGGCGAGCGGGTTCAGCTGTGGGTGTTCCTTGGCGGCGACTGCGGCGGCCGGCTTCGGGGCGCGCTGAAGCTCGTCGTCGACTCAGGTGCCGTCGCTCCGGGGCTGGGGCTGCCGGACTGGTCGCGCACCGCGTCGCGCATCGTCGGCCGCTTCACGGTCCGGATCCCCTGAAACGGGGCGGGGCGCGCCCTCAACTCAAGGACGCGCCCCGTACCCGCACGATCTGCGCTCCGCGGTCAGCTGACCTGGCCGAACAGCTCGGCCACCTTCGGCCAGTTGACCACGTTCCACCACGCGTCGAGGTAGTCCGGGCGGCGGTTCTGGTACTTGAGGTAGTAGGCGTGCTCCCAGACGTCGACGCCGAGCAGCGGGGTCTTGCCGTCGCTGATCGGGTTGTCCTGGTTGGCGCGTCGAGACGACCGCCAGCCCGGAGCCGTCGTGGACGAGCCACGACCAGCCGGAGCCGAAGCGCTTGACGCCGGCGTCCTTGAACTTGGCCTTGAAGTCGTCGAAGGAGCCGAACGCGGAGTCGATCGCCGCGCGCAGGTCGCCGTCGGGCTCACCGCCGCCGGAGGGCGACATCCACTCCCAGAACAGCGAGTGGTTGTAGTGGCCGCCGGCCTGGTTGCGCAGCACGGTCTGCTTGTCGCTCGGGCAGCGAGCTCAGGTTCTTGAGGACCTCCTCGACCGGCTTGTTGTCCCAGTCGGTGCCCTCGAGCGCGGCGTTGGCGGCGTTCACGTAGGCCTGGTGGTGCTTGTCGTGATGGACGCGCATCGTCGCCTCGTCGATGTGCGGCTCGAGCGCGGTGTAGTCGTAGGGAAGCGGGGGGACCTCGTAGGGCATCGTCTGTGCTCTCCTTACTGCACGGGATTCGGGGCCGATCGCGTTCTATCAGATGGTCTCTGCTCACCCCCGGGTACGCTTCGCTGCCGGAGATGACGCGACTCTCCAGCTACTTCCTACCCACCGAGCGCGAGCCGCCATCAGACGCCGAGGCGATCTCGCACAAGCTGATGGTGCGCGCCGGCCTGATCCGCCAGGTCGGCTCCGGGCTGTGGTCGTGGCTGCCGGCGGGCTGGCGCGTGCATCAGCGGATCGTGCAGATCGTCCGCGAGGAGATGAACGCGATCGGCGGCCAGGAGATGCTGATGCCGGTGCTGCATCCGGCCGAGCCGTGGCGGCGCACCGGGCGCTACGAGATCGACGAGCTGTTCAAGCTCAAGGATCGCCGCGGCGCCGACATGGTGCTGGCGATGACCCACGAGGAGATCGTCACCGGCCACGTCGCCGCCGCGGTGCGCTCCTATCGCGACCTGCCGCTGATCCTCTACCACTTCCAGATCAAGGAGCGCGACGAGCCGCGCCCGCGCGCCGGGGTGCTGCGGACCCGCGAGTTCATCATGAAGGACGCCTACACGTTCGACCGCGACCGCGAGGGCCTCGACGCCGCCTACGAGAAGCACGTCGTCGCCTACGACCGGATGTTCGACCGCTGCGGCCTCGAGTGGTATCGGGTCGAGGCGGACGTCGGGATGATGGGCGGGACCGGCGCGCACGAGTACATGGCGCCGTGCGCGGCGGGTGAGAACGACGTCGCGCTCGCGCCCGGCTACGCGGCCAACGTCGAGGTCGCGACGCGCCGACGCCCAGCCGGTGGACGCTGCCCGGCTGCCCTGGCCGCCCCGGAGAGCGTCCACACGCCCGGCATGACGACGGTCGAGGCGGTCGCCCGCGCGCTCGAGGTGCCGGCCGGCGCGCTGCTCAAGGCGTTTCCCGGTGATCCTGCCCGGACGGCGAGTGGCGCCTGGTGATGGTCCGCGGCGACCACCGCGTCAACGAGATCAAGCTCGGGCTGGCGCTGGGATCCGAGTTCCGGCCCGCCCGTCCCGAGGAGGTCGCGGAGCAGCTCGGGCCGCCGGGGTTCATCGGCCCGGTCGGGGCGCAGATGCCGATCCTGCTCGACGCCGCGGTCGCGGCGGGTCGGGGCGGGTACGTCACCGGCGCCAACGAGCCCGACGCGCACCTGCGCGGCGTCGAGCCGGGCCGCGACTTCGCGTTCGAGACGGTCGACGTCCGCACGGTCGTCGCCGGCGACACGGTCAACGGAGCGGCGATCCGGATCGAGCCGGCGATCGAGGTCGGCAACATCTTCAAGCTCGGGACGCGCTACTCGGAGCCGCTCGGCGCCAGGTACCTCGACGAGTCGGGACAGGAGCAGCTCATCTGGATGGGCTCCTACGGGTTCGGCCCGGCGCGAGCGGCGGCCGCGGCGGTCGAGCAGTACGCCGACGAGCAGGGGATCTCCTGGCCGCGCTCGATGGCGCCGTTCGACGTCGAGCTCGTCGTGCTCGGCAAGCGCGGGCAGCGAGGAGCGCGCGCTCGCCGACGCGGCTCTACGAGGAGCTGCCCGCGGCTCGGCCTCGACACCCTGTACGACGACCGCGACGCGGGCCCGGGGGAGAAGTTCGCCGACGCCGAGCTGCTCGGCTGCCCGGCGCGGGTGACGATCGGGCGCCGGACGCTGGCCGCCGGGCGAGATCGAGGTCCAGGTCCGCCGCGGGCGCGAGGCGCGCACGCGTGCCGGTGGAGGGCGCCGCCGAGGCGATCGCGGAGCTCTGGCGGAGCCTCCCTGAGCACAGGGGCGCGCCGTGAGCCCGATCACCAAGCGGCGGCTGTTCGGCATCGACCGCTCGGGCCCGCCGCCGCGTCCAGACGCGCTCGGACCAGCCGCTGAACCCGTGGACGATCCCGAACGCGATCGGGTACGTCGCGCCTGGCGCTGATCCCGGTGTTCCTGGTCGTCGCGCTGTCGAGCCACCACGGCCACGACGCGCTCGCGGTCGTGCTGTTCGCCGTGATCGGCTGGGCCGACTACCTCGACGGGTTCGCGGCCCGGCTGACCGGCCAGTACAGCCGGCTCGGGGCGCTGCTCGACCCGATCGTCGACCGGCTGCTCGTGATCTCCGGGATGGCCGTCGCCTGGCACTTCGAGCTGCTGCCGCGCTGGGCGATCGCGGTCGTGGTCGCCCGCGAGCTGTTCATGCTCGGCCTCAGCCGCTACGGGCTGCGCCGCGGGGTCGAGCTGAAGATCAACTGGCCCGGCCGGCTCGGCGTCGCGCCGACGATGGGGGCGCCGTTCTTCGCGATGGCCGGCGTCCACTGGCTGGCGCTGGTGATGCTCTACGTCGGCATGGCGCTGGCGCTGCTCGGCGACCGCGCTGTACGTTCGGCGGGGGCTTGCCGAGGTCAGCGGCGCGCGAGCAGCCGACAAACTCTCAAGCTCAGCTTGACCCTATGGGAAGCGCGGGTATACTCGCGCTTCTGCCACGCCAACCCCCGCACGGGACGGGAGGGAGTCGCCTGCATGGACACGTTTCCCGATCTCGGCTCGCTGACCGACCAGGAGCTCAAGGACCTGATCAAGCAGCTGACCGAGGAGGAGATGGAGATCTCCTACAAGCGGCGGATCCTGCACGGGAAGATCGACATCCTGCGCGCCGAGCTCGTCAACCGGCTGCGCAAGAAGGACGAGAGCGGCGAGCTGGTGATCTCGGGCGCCGACGTCCAGCAGCTGACCGACATCCTCGCCGGGCGCGTTCCGGCCGCCGAGCCCGAATAGCGAGGCACGCCCCGCCGTGGCCCAGCACTGCCCCGAGTGCGGCTTCGCCAACGCCGACGGCGCGAACTACTGCCAGCGCTGCGGCGCGTTCCTGGCGCAGTCCGAGCCGCCGCCCGGGCACGACCACGGCCACCTACAAGGTGGGCGAGACGGGCGAGATCGAGGAGATCGAGCTCGAGCGAGGTCGTCGCCCGCGGCGCGGCGCTGGTGATCCGCGCCGGCGGCGGCCGCGCGGGCGAGAGCTTCCCGCTCGAGCAAGGACCGGCTGACGGTCGGCCGCCGGCCCGACAGCGACATCTTCCTCGACGACGTCACCGTCTCCCGCGACCACGCGATCCTCGTGCGCCGCGGCAGCGACTACTACCTCGACGACTGCGGCTCGCTGAACGGCACCTACGTCAACCGCCGCCGGATCGAGTCCCACCGCCTCGCCGACGGCGACGAGCTCCAGGTCGGCAAGTACAAGCTCGCGTACCTGAGCCGCTGATGGCCATCTCCGACACCCGCAGCCCCGACGTGCAGCTCCCCGATCCGCCCGCCGACGGAACGCCGAGCGCGGCCGCGCCAGAAGGCGGTGACGATCGGCGCGGTCTGCAAGGCGCTCGTCCAGGAGTTCCCCGACATCTCGATCTCGAAGATCCGCTACCTCGAGGACCAGAAGCTGCTCTCGCCGCGGCGCACGCCAGGGCGGCTACCGGCTCTACACCCAGGCCGACATCCAGCGGCTGCGGACGATCCTGCGCCTGCAGCGCGACGAGTTCCTGCCGCTGCGGGTGATCCGCCAGGAGCTGGCCGGCGGCCGCGCCGAGCGCGAGGTCGCCGCGCCGGGCGACGCCGCGCTCGATGCGCCGCGCCACGGTCACCGTCCGCGACGCCGGGGCGCTGTACTCGCTCGAGGACGTCGTCGAGGAGACCGGCGCCGAGCCCAAGCTGGTCCGCGAGCTCGTCGACTTCGGCGTGATCAAGGGCGAGAACCGCGCCGGGGTGCGCTACTTCGACGAGACCGAGCGCGAGATCGTCCGGGCCGTCTCCGAGCTCGCCCGCTACGGCGTCGGCGGGCGCAACCTGCGCGTGTTCCGCAGCTCGGCCGACCGCGAGGCGCAGCTGCTGCAGAGCATCCTCGCCCCGGCGCTGCGCTCGCGCAACCCCGAGCGGCGCAAGGAGGCGATCGAGGCGCTCGAGAACCTCGCCTCGGTGACCACCCACCTCAAGCACCTGCTGCTGATCCGCGATCTGCGCAAGATCGCCACCTAGGCGCTCGCCGCCAGCGATGCCGAGTGCCGACCTGCGCGCGTTCGTCCGCGACATCCCCGACTTCCCGACGCCGGGGATCGTGTTCAAGGACATCACGCCGCTGCTGCTCGACCCGCTGGCGCTCGACGCCGCGGTCGCCGGGCTGGCGGCGTTCGCCGAGCCGCTCGGGATCGACTTCGTCGTCGCCGCCGAGGCGCGCGGGTTCATCCTCGGCGCCGCGCTGGCCCGCGCAGCTCGGCGCCGGCTTCGTCCCCGCGCGCAAGCCCGGCAAGCTCCCGCACGAGACGGTCAGCGCCGAGTACGCGCTCGAGTACGGGATCGACGCGCTCGAGGTCCACGCCGACGCGCTCGCCGGCGGCGCGCGGGTGCTCGTCCACGACGACCTGCTGGCCACCGGCGGGACGGCGCGGGCGCTGTGCGAGCTCGTCGAGCGGGCTCGGGGCCGAGATCGTGGCCTGCGCGTTCCTGGTCGAGCTGCGCTTCCTCGGCGGCCGCGCGCCGGCTCGCGCCCCACGACGTGCACGCGCTGATCGACTTCGATGGCGACGGCCACGTAGCGTCCCGGACGATCGCCGCCGCCCCGCAGCGGGTGTGGGAGGTGATCGAGGACCCGCACCACATGCCGCGCTGGTGGCCGGGGGTGCAGCGGATGGAGGGCGTCGAGGACGACCGCTTCACCCAGGTGTTCACGACCAAGAAGGGCCGCCCGGTGCGGATCGACTTCCACGTGCTCGAGCTCCGAGCCCGCCGGATCGGCGAGCAGGCCTGCGCGCAGCGCAGCTGGGAGCAGGAGATCGCCGGCACGCCGTTCGAGCGGGTGCTGCGCGAGTCGGTCACCGAGGTCGTGCTCGAGCCCGACGGCGACGGGCACGCGGGTGACGATCGAGCAGCGCCAGAAGCTGCGCGGCTACTCGCGGACCGGCGGGTTCCTGCTGCGCCGGGCGACGCACGGCGAAGCTCGACGAGGCGCTCGACGGGCTCGAGCGGATCTGCGGCGTGAGCCGCGGCGCGCCAGGCAGAGCGTGAGCGTGCCCTGGAGGATGATCTTGCCCGGGCGCTTCGGGTTGGACTGGGTCTCGAGCGTGACGATCAGCTGCTTGAAGTGGCTCGCGTTCGTCGGCAGCGCGCCGGCGGTCGAGAGCCGGCCGTTGGTGCCGACGCCCGGGTTGACGAAGCCGAGGATGTGGCTGTCGGTGGGCGAGTTGTAGAGCCACACCGCGTAGGCGTCGTGCTTGGTGTTCGGCGGCACGTTCTGGGCGACGATCGCGATCCCGCTCGGTCGTGCCCTGCCTGAGCACGTCGGCGAGCCCGGCGGTCTTGCCTGCGGGGCGCCGGCGGAGGTCAGGTTGATCTGGCGCGACGACCTGTGGCGAGGTGGTCGAGCCGGTGGTCGTCGCCGGTCGTCGTCGTCGAGGCGCGGCGGCGGTCGTGGGGTCGAGGCGCGTGCGTCGACGGCTCTTGCTTGAGCCGCCGCCGCTGCCGCCGATCAGGATGATCGCCACGACGACGCGCCACGACCGCGATGCCGAGCAGCACCGCGCCGCCGACGCAGCGAGCTGCGGCGCCCGCCCGAGAGCCGGCCGCGCGTCGCGCCCTTCGGCGCGGGCGGCGCCGTCGGGTCCGGCGCTCGTGTCGGGTGTCGGCCGCGCGGCTCGGCTGGCCTCGTCGGCGCCGCGGCGGCTCGCCGCCGGGCTCCGCCGTCGGCTGCGGCGCGCGCCGCGGCGGCCGCGGGCTCGGCCGCGCGGCGTCGCGGCGCGTCGACTCGGCCGGGATCTCGGGCAGCGGCCGGCTCGCGATCGGCGCTCAGCTCGGAGGCGACGACGCGCGCCCAGGCGCGCTCGCTCGGCGACTCGCCGAGCCGCTCGCGCGTCGTGCTCGGCTGACGCCGGGCCGGGAGCTGGCCGAGCAGGTAGTCGGTGATCAGCGCCCGGCGCTCGGCCGGCACGCCGGTCTGCGGGCCGAGCGCGTCGAGCGCCGACAGCGCGCGCTCGCGGACGCCCGCCCGGTCGATCGACAGCATCTCGGCGATCTCGTCGTAGGTCCGGCCCCGCTGGAGCACCAGCTGGAGGACCGCGCGCTGGTCGGCGGGCAGGCTGTCGAGCGAGGCCATCGGCGCTGCGTAGCGTAGAGAAGCGCAGCCACGGAATGACGCCGCACGCGACTACAGGTCCCGCGCCCATGGAGATCGAGCTTCCGATGCCGCGCCGAGCAGGGCTTCGACGGCCTCTACGGCCTCGAGATCACCGAGCTGACCGACGAGCTGGCGCGCGGCCGAGGTCCCCGTCCGCGACGAGCTCAAGCAGCCCGCGGGCCTCGTCCACGGCGGCGTCTACGCGGCGATCGCCGAGAGCCTGGCCTCGCTCGGCACGCGCCGTCGGCGTGCTGGCGCGAGGGCAAGATCGCGATGGGGCTCTCGAACCAGACGAGCTTCCTGCGGCCGATCACCGAGGGCACGATCCACGCCGTGGCGATCCGCCGGCACCGCGGGCGCACGACCTGGGTGTGGGAGGTCGAGATCACCGACGACGCAGGACGGCTGTGCGTGCTCACCCGGATGACGATCGCCGTCCGCGAGCGCGCCGCGAGCCACCGGCGGTAGGCGTCCCGGCCGCTCAGGGCGCGCCGCGGCCGAGCCAGTAGGCGGCGAACGCCCGCAGCAGCGGGTCGGTCGGCGAGCTGACGCGCAGCATGTGCGTCCAGGCCAGCCCGATCAGCCCGGCGTGCCCGGACGCCGGGCGAGGATCACCGCCTGCCCGGCGGCGGCGAGCGACGGCGTGAACGGCGCCGCCAGCCGCTCGGCGAGCGCGACCAGGCCGGGCGGCGGGTGCGCGGTCGCCGTACATGATCACGACGTCGCCCAGCTCGAGCGCCTCGAGCAGCTGGTCGTCGTTCAGCTGCGCCTCGTCGCGAGTGACCGGCAGCGGGACGTGCGGCGCCGCTCGTCGGCGGGTCGGAGTCGTACGCCGGGTGCAGCTCGCCGGGCGCGAGGTGGGCGTGGCCCTGGTCGCGGAACGCCTGCCCGACGCCGCGCCGTGCCGCCGGAGACGCCGGCCTGGTCGCGGCCGGCGAAGAACCCCGACAGCAGCGCGATCAGCCCGAACGACAGAGCCGAGCGAGGCGACGCCGATCGCCACCCGCTCGAGCGCGTCGTCTCGACGCTCACTCGGGCGCGGGCATGGCGCGCGTGGCCGCGCGCGACGTCGGCGCGGGCTCCGTCGGCCTGCGGCGCCGGCGGCCGCCACGAGCTCCTCGATCGCCGCGCGCAGCTCCTCGGCGAGCACCTCGAGATCGGGCAGCGCGTCGTAGTCGGCGACCAGCCCGAAGTTGAGCTGGCCGTTGTAGCTCATGATCGCGATCCCGAGCGCCGTGTTCTCGGCCAGCGGCACCATCGGGTAGATCGCCTCGAGCTCGCGGCCGAGCATGTACAGCGGGATCTGCGGGCCGGGAACGTTGGTCACGACGAGGTTGAACAGCCGCTGGCGGGCCTGCAGCCGCGCGGCCTGGGCCATGATCGTCGGCGGCGCGAAGCCCGGACAGCTGGGTCAGGACCTGCGCGCCGACCGCCTGGCCGGACTCCTTGACGCCCGCCATCGCCTCGCTGATCGCGCGCAGGCGCGCGACCGGGTCGGGCTCGCCGACCGGCAGCGGCGCCCACATCGCGGCGACGCGGTTGCCGAGCGCGCCGCGCTCGACGTCGGCGCGCACCGAGACCGGCACCATCGCCCGGAGCACGACGCCGTCGGTGTCGTCGCCGTGCGTGCGCATGTAGCGCCCGAGCGCGCCGGCCACGGCCGCCAGCACGACGTCGTTGACCGTCCCGCCGAGCGCGTTCTTGACCGCCTTGAACTGGTCGAGGTCGCCGCGGACCCAGGTGAAGCGGCGGTGGGGGCCGATCCGGACGTTGAACGGGCTCGGCGGGCGCGGGCTGCGAGCCCGGCCAGCGCCATCGCGCCGACGCCGGCCAGCGGCCTCGGCCGAGCTCGCCGGCCACCTGCCGCGGGCCCGCGCAGCACCGCGCGCACCCCGCGGGCGATCTCGGCCGGGCACCGTCGCCCGCTCGAGCAGCGCGTCGGCCGAGCAGCTGGGCGCCGGTCGGCAGCGGGCTGCGGCACCCACTCGTGCTCGGGCGGCGCCACCGGCATCGGGTCGGGCGAGGTGTCGAACAGGACGGTCGCGATGTCGACGCCGGAGACGCCGTCGACGAGCGCGTGGTGGGTCTTGGAGAGCAGCGCGAAGCGGTCGTCGGCCAGCCCCTCGACGAGCCACAGCTCCCACAGCGGCCGGCGCGCGGTCGAGCGCCTGGCGAGAACACCCGGCCGGCCAGGCGCTTGAGCTCCGTCGTCGCCGCCCGGGCGCGGCAGCGCGGTGTGGCGGACGTGGAAGCCGATGTTGAAGTGCGGGTCGTCGACCCACACCGGCCGGCCCTGGCCGAGCGGCACGAACGCCAGCCGCTGGCGGTAGCGCGGCACGAGGTGCAGCCGCGCCGACGATCTCCGCGACCAGCTCGTCGTAGGCCGGCGCGGTCCCGTCGAACACCGCGCAGCCGGCGACGTGCATGTGCGCAGCGTCGCGCTCGAGGTGCAGGAACGAGCTGTCGAGGCCGGTCAGCCGGTCCGGATTGGGCACGGCCGGATTCTTGCAGGGCGATGGCTCGGCAGGACGGCCGTCTCAGTCGTGTGATGCAGCCTCACACAAGTCGCGCCGCGACGCCTGCCACTCTCTCGGCGTCGTTCGATTCGGCCTGCCGAGTCGCCCCTGCACGGTGCGGGGGCGAACGGGGGACCCACTGCCGGGCACGTCGCACATGCGCGTCCGGCCGGGGCGAATCGACCGCCCGGTCCTGATAGCCGGCGCGCGGTCGTAGCGACTGCGCTGACGCGCGAGCGTTCGCGCGCGTCAGGCCGCCGCGAGCCCGTCAGCTAACCCCGTAGGCGCCCGGTCGATGATCACAAGGAGGTCCTCAGATGAGGCCCAAGCGCATGCTGCGCGACTCGCGGCCGGCCCGCGTGGCCGCCGGCGCGCTGATGCTCGCGATCCCCGCGCTCGGCGGTCGCGCTCACCGCCGGACAGGCCGATGCTCAGAGCGCGCTCCAGATCGACGCTCAGCTCACGACCACGTCGGCTACGGCCGGAGCGTCGACGGTCACGGGACGCGCCCCGGCCACGCGCCGCGGGCCAGCAGGTCGCTGCTCCAGTTCGCGCCCGCAGGCGTCGACGACGCTGGCAGATCGCTCGCGCTCGACCACGGTCGGCGGCGACGGGCGCTTCCAGCTCTCGACGCCCGCTGCACCGCGACCGGGCTGCGTGCGGGTGGTCACCCGGCACGGCTCCGGTCCCCGCACGGCGATCGCGCCGCCGCTCCGGCGGCAGCCGTCGGCTCGAGCGCCGGCCCGGACGGTCGACGGTCGGCGCCCGAGTTCCGGCGTCCGCACCGCTCGCTCGACGGTCATCGGCGGCCGCACCGCGCACGTCCGCGGCGCGCTCCTCCCGCGCGCTCGGCGGGCGCCGGGTCCGGCTGGCAGGCGCGCACCGGCCGCCGCTGGCGCACGCTCGGCTCGGCCCGCACCGGCAGCCGCGGCGGCTTCACTCGGCTACCGCGCCCACGCGCCCACGGCGCCGCACGGCCGCCGGCTGCGGGTCGAGTTCGGCGGCGACCGCGCCAACGCCCAGGCGACCGCTCCGGCCGGCGGCTCGATCGTGTTCAGCCAGAGCGTCGCGTCGTGGTACGACGACGGCGGCGCACGGCCTGCGGCTTCCACGCCGGCTTCGGCGTCGCCAACCAGCGCTGCCCGTGCGGCACGCAGGTCACGTTCCGCTACGGCGGCCGCACGCGTCACCGCCACGGTCGACGACCGCGGCCCGTTCGTCGGCGGCCGCGACTGGGACCTCAACCAGAACACCGCCGGGGCGCTCGGCTTCGGCGGCGTCGGCACCGTCTGGTCGACCTCGTAGACCGTCTGCAGGCCGCAGTCCGCGCGGCGCTCGCCCGGCGGCGCATCGTGCCGCCGCGCGGCCGGGCGCTACGCGTCTGCGCGGTGCGACCCTGCGATGGCGCGGCCGCTGCGTGGCCCATCTCGACATGGACGCGTTCTACGTGTCGGTCGAGCTGCGCCGGCGCCCGGAGCTGCGCGGCCAGCCGGTGATCGTCGCCGGCACGCGGCCCGCGGGCGGTCGTCACGACCGCCTCCTACGAGGCGCGCCGGTTCGGCGTCGGCTCGGCGATGCCGGCCGCCCGGGCGCGGCGGCTGTGCCCGGACGGGATCTTCCTGGCGCCGGATTTCGCCTACTACCGCGCGGCCTCCGCGCGAGGTGATGGCGATCGTCCGCTCCCACGTCGGAGCCGGTCGAGGTGGTCGGGCTCGACGAGGCCTACCTCGAGCTGACCGGCGCGCCCGGACCCGGTCGGGACGATGCGTCGGATGGCCGAGCGAGATCGAGCCGGCGACCGAGCTGCACTGCTCGGTCGGGATCGGCCCGAGCAAGCTCGTGGCCAAGGTCGCCTCCGACGCCGAGAAGCCGCGCGGGTTCGTCGTCCTCACCCGCGAGCAGGCCTGCGAGCGCTTCGCCGGCGCCCCGCTGCGGCCTCGTGCCCGGGATCGGCCCGAAGACGGCCGAGCGGCTGCGGGCGCTTGGGATCCGGACGCTGGGCGAGCTGCGGCGGCCCGATCCCGGCGAGCTCGCGGAGCGGTTCGGTCGGCGCTCGGCGGCCGAGCTCCAGCGCCGGGCCCGGTTCGAGGACGACGCCCCGGTCACCCAGGAGCGCAAGGTCATCTCCGAGTCCCGCGAGACGACGTTCGACCTCGACATCTCCGATCCCGTGCGGCTCGAGGAGATCGCTCGCCGACCTCGTCGCCGCGGCTGTGCGACGGCGCTCGAGTCGCAGGGTCGCTGCGGGCGCACGATCGGGATCAAGGTCCGCCTCGACGACTTCTCCACCCACACCCGGGCCCGCACGCTGGCCGAGCCGGTGTGGTCAGCGAGATCGGGTCGGGCCGGTGGCGCTCGACCTGCTGCGGCGGTTCGCCGCGCCCCGGCCGGTGCGGCTGCTCGGCGTGCGCGTCGCCGGCCTGCAGCCGATCGCCGAGCACGCGGACGCTCAGCTCACGCTCGCCGTCTGAGCGGTCGCGCTCAGTACAGCGCGGAGGCGAGCCGGCGGCGCGCCTCGCGGGCCAGCGGGTTCTCGACCCCGAGCTCGTCGAGCACGCCGACGATCACGCGGCGGATGTCGTCGCGGGCGCCGTCGGCGTCCTGGAGCGCTGCGAGCAGCAGGTCGAGCGCGCGCTCGGGGTCCCCGGCGTCGAGCGCGGCGAACGCCTCGGGCGAGCTCCGGGGTCGCGCCGTTGCCGGCGCCGCGCTCGAGCGCGATCCGCGACGCGAGGCCCTCGGCCGCGAAGTTGCCGGGCACGCGGCGCAGCGATCTCGAGCGCCTCGTCGGCGTCTCCCCGCGCGTGCAGGATCCGCGCCAGCGGAACGGCCGCGTCGGCGCGGGCGGGCTCGAGCTCGACCGCGCGGCGCAGCGACGCCTCGTCGCCTGGGCGGCGAGCAGCTCGGCCTCGGAGGGGAGCAGCGCGTCGAGGAACCGCTCGACCGCCGCGGGCGGCTGGGCGCCGACGAACTCGCTGGCGACCGCCCCGTCCCGGAACGCCTTGACCGCCGGGATGCCCTGGATCCGGAACGCGCGCGACGACCGCGGGTTCGCGTCGACGTCGACCTTCGCGAGCTCGATCTGCCCCCCGCGGGCGGCCACGCGCCCGCTCGAGCACCGGCCCGAGCTGCCGGCACGGGCCGCACCATTCGGCCCAGAAGTCGACGACCACCGGCAGCGTCTGCGAGCGCTCGATGACGGCGGTCTGGAAGGTGCTGTCGGTGACGTCCATCTCGACGTTGATGGTAGCGAGGAGCCCCGGGCGCTCTTTCGCCGTTGAGGGCGCGATCGACTACAAAGGGTCGATGCCGAGACCACGATCGAGCGCGACGGCGTCCGCCTTGCCGTGGACGACGACGGCGAGGGCCCCGCCGGTCGTGCTGCTCCACGGCCTCACCGCGACCCGGCGCTACGTGGTGATGGGCTCGACGGCGCTCGAGCGCTCCGGCCACCGGGTGTCGCCTACGACGCCCGCGGCCACGGCCGCTCGACGCCGGCGCGCGATCCCGACGCGTACGGCTACGACGACCTCGGCGCCGACCTGGTGGCCGTGCTCGACGCACTCGGCGCTCGAGCGCGCGGTGCTCGCCGGCGCCTCGATGGGCGCGCACACGCTGCTGTGGCTCGCGCTGCGCGCACCCGAGCGGGTGGGGGGCCTGGTTGTCATAACGCCCGCGTATGACCGGGCGACGCTCGACGACCCGGCGCGGCTCGCGCGCTGGGACGCGCTGGCGGCGGGACTGCGGAGCGGCGGCGTCGACGGGTTCCTCGCCGCCTACGGCGAGCCGCGCGTCCCCGAGAAGTGGCGCGAGACGGTGCTCAAGGTGATCCGCCAGCGGCTGTCGCTGCACGAGCATCCGGAGGCGGTGGCCGACGCGCTGCAGGCGGTGCCGCGCTCGCGGCCGTTCGAGCGAGTGCAGGAGCTCGGGGCGATCGATGTGCCGGTCACGGTCGTCGCGAGCGCCGACGACGCCGACCCCGGGCACCCGCAGGCGGTCGGCGAGGCGTACGCCGCGGCGATCCCGGGCGCGCGGCTCGTGCTCGACGAGCCGGGCCGCTCGCCGGTGGCCTGGCAGGGCAGCCAGCTCTCGAAGCTGATCGCCGAGGTCGTCGAGCGCGCACGCGCATGAGTCCGCAGCCGGCCGGGTATTCAGGGACGCCGCTGGTTCGCAAGCTCGGGATCAAGCCGGACGCGCGGCTCGCACTGCTGGGGGCTCCGGAGGGATTCGACTCGACGCTGGGCGAGCTGCCGGGCGGCGTCGTGGTGACGCGCCAGCTCCGGGGCCCGTTCGATGTGATCGTGGCGTTCCACCTGCGCCGCCGCGAGCTGGAGCGCGCGCTGCCACGGTTGCGCGGCGCGCTCGACTCCCGCCGGCGGGCTGTGGATCGCCTGGCCGAAGCGGGCGTCCGGCGTCGACACCGACGTCACCGAGGGCGTCGTCCGCGAGCTCGGCCTGGCGGCCGGGCTCGTGGACAACAAGGTGTGCGCGGTGGACGAGACGTGGTCGGGGCTGCGCCTCGTGTACCGGCTGCGCGACCGGCCCGCGGTCAGCCCACCGTGACGTGCCCGACCTTCGCCCGCGCGGGCGCGAGGTAGCCGTCGCCGCCGTAGTTGACGAGCACCCGGAGGCGGACACGGCGATTGCGAGCGCCGCGACCGGGCTTGCGGCTGAGCGTGATCTGGCCGCTGAACTTGCAATCGGTGCCGACCGGGGCGAGCGTGTGCCCGACGCGGTGGTGGTGGAGGAACAGGCTGATCGTCGTGGTCCCGCCGCACGCGAACTGCGCCGGGATCGACGACGGGCCGGCGATGTGCCCGGCGATCGTGAACGCGAACGGCGACCGGCGCGACGCGGCGCGGCGTCGTGAACTTGTGGACCTGGGGCACCGGCGCCGGGTTCGGGTAGGTCATGAAGATCCCGTCCGTCCCCTGCGACGGCAGGCTGCGGTTCACCGCCACCAGCTGGTAGTGGAAGATCGTGCCCGAGGCGAGGCCCTGGAGCGGCTGCGCGATGACCGTGGCCGGGGTCTGCGAGGACAGCGTCTCGGTCGGCGTGCGCTGCCCGTAGGCGGTCGTCAGCCCGTAGTTGAAGTACCAGTGCGTCGTGACGTGGTTCGGGTTGACGATCCCGGTGAGCGTGATCCCCGAAGTGCTCGGGTTGACCGCCGCCCCTGTGGCCGCGACCGCCTCCGGATGGCCCGCCGTGGTGAACGTCCGGTCGCGTCCCAGCGGTCTGGCCGAACCTGCTGTCCGCGATCAGCCGGTAGTGATACTTGATGCCCGGAAACAGGTGCCGCGCTGCGACCTTCACGCCGACCGGCGCCGTGCCGTGGCCGGCCGACCGGGTCCCCGTGATCGTCCCGTACGCGGTGGTGAGGCCCCATTCGAACTGATACGTCGTGTCCGCGCCGTTCGGGCGGACCGTGCCGGTGAGCACGGCGCTGAGCTCCTTGACATGGGTCGCCCGTCCGGTCGACACCGACGGCGACTGTGCAGCCGTTGCGGTGCCGGCCACGACCAGGGCTCCGCCGGCCAGGCCCAGCGCGATCAGCTTCCGGGTCATCACAGCCTCCCTGTCTGCAGGAATCCGGGGGTCCAATGGGTTGAAACCGGGGGATTGCGGGAAGTTGCGGCTGCCGGTTGCCGCCGATCTGCACGGCCCTAGCGTCCTGTCATGAATGCTCGATAATCAGGCTTATGTAGACATCTGGGCCGGGGTTAAACAGGCGGTGTCATAGGCTGTCGGCATGCCGGCGACGGCCACACGCGCGCGGGCCGCGCGCTCGCCCGGGATGATCGTTGCGCAGCGGATGTTCGCTGCTCACCGGCTGGCTGAGCAGACCGGGATCCCGGCCGACGAGATCCTCTCGACGCAGAGCGGCCCGAGCCGCCGCTCGATGCACAGCGGCTCGACCCGCCGCGAGCTGCTGATCGGCGCCGGCGCCGCCACGGCCGCCGCGGCGCTCGGGATCGATGCGCCCCGCGCGGCCGCCCGCGCCCGGCACACGCCGCGGATCGCGATCGTCGGAGCCGGCCTCGCGGGCCTGCGCTGCGCGCACCTCTTGTGGACGCGCCACCGGGTGCCCACCACGCTCTACGAGGCCCACCCCGACCGGGCCGGCGGCCGCTGCTGGACGCTCCGGGACTTCTTCTCCGGCGGGCTGATCAGCGAGCACGGTGGCTCGTTCCTCAACACGGGCCAGCACGCCGTGCGCAACCTCGCGACGCAGCTCAAGCTCGAGCAGGAGGTGGTGAGCGGCGGCGATCTCGCCACCGGCCAGGAGGTGTACTTCGTCGGCGGCCGGCTGTACACGTACGCCGAGGCCAACGCCGACTGGCACGACGTCGGCTATCCGGCGTTCAGGAAGGCGGCCCGCGAGTCGAACACGACGGCGGGCGCGGCCCGGCTCGACCGGATGTCGTGTCCCGGAGTGGCTCGACAGCACGCCGATCGGCACCACGCAGCCGGTTCGGGCGGCTGATGCTGTCCAACACGGTCACCGAGAACGGCGGCGATCCGAGCGACCAGTCGGCGCTCGACCTGATCGTGCTCCTGTCGGGGAACTCCCGTTCCTCGCTGATCCCGCTCCCCGGCGACGATGAGCGCTTCCAGATCATCGGCGGCAACGACCAGCTCGTGTCGGGGATGATCGGACAGCTCCGGCCCGGCACGCTCAAGCACGGCCACCGGCTGACCGCGATCCGGCAGCGAACCGACGGCGCGGTCCGGCTCGTGTTCGAGGTCTCCGGCCACGCTCGCGAGGTGACGGCGGACATCGTGGTGCTCGCGCTGCCGTTCAGCACGCTCGCTTCGCCGAGCTCGCACGCTCCGGACTGTCGGCCACCAAGCGGCGCGTGATCCGGACGATGGGGATGGGCTCGAACGCCAAGGTCCACCTCGAGCTCACCCACAAGACGTGGCCGCGGCTCGGCTACAGCGGCGTCATCTACGGCGAGTGGGACCGGCTGGCGTGCGCGTGGGATGACGTCGTCGAGCTCGGTCCGAACGCCAGCCCGGCGCTGTACCTCGGTTTCCCGGGCGGGCGGGCCGGCCGCACCGGTCTCACCGGCGCTGACCACGGCCCCGCCCCGGCCACCGACGTGACACGGACGCTGGCCGAGATCGAGCCGGTGTTCTCCGGCACGACCGCGGCGTTCACCGGCCGGGCCTACGAGGACCACTGGCACCGCGATCCGTTCGTCCGCGGCGCCTACTCCTACTACCGGATCGGACAGGGCGTCAGCTACGGGCCGCTGGCCGGGGCCCCAGATGGCCGCTTCCTGTTCGCCGGCGAGCACACGTCGATCGACAACATCGGGTTCCTCGACGGCGCGGTCGAGACCGGCGAGCGGGCTGCGCGCCAGCTGCTTCGCCGCATCGGCCGATGACGGCGGCGCCGCTCCGGCTGCCCGACGGCCTGGCCGACGACGCCGTCGCGCTGCGCCCGCATGACCCCTGACGACGTGCCCGCCTACGCGGGCGCGTTCGCGCGCGACCCCGAGCTTGCGCGACTCGTCGGGTTCGAGGAGCCGCTCGACGAGCACGGGGCCCTCGAGCAGATCGAGCGGATGGTGACCCTGGCCGAGGAGGGTGCGGCGCTCGAGGCGGCGATCGCCGATCCCGGGACCGGGGCGTTCTGGGGCTCGATGCTGCTGCACTCGTTCAGTGTCCGGCACCGCCGCTGCGAGGTCGGCTACTGGGTGATCCCAGAGGTCCGCGGCCGCGGGATCGGCACGCGCGCCGTCGCGCTCGTGCTGCGGTGGGGATTCGGCGAGCTCGATCTGCTGCGGATCGAGATGACGACGACGCCGGAGAACGAGGTGGTGCCGGCGCTCGCCGCCCGGCTCGGATTCACCCGCGAGGGGGTGCTCCGCGCCCGTAACGTCGAACAGGGCCGGCGGGTCGACATCGTCTACTTCGGGCTGCTGCGCGAAGAGTGGTCGCCGCGCTGAGCGTGTGAGCCTCGGCGGATACACGCGGCTGCTCCGCTCGCCGAGCGTGCCGCGCCTCGCCGGGGCGTTCCTTGCGCTCGGGTGCGCGGGCACGATGACCCCGGTGGCGTTCGTGCTGTTCGCCCGCGAGCACACGCGGTCGTTCGCCGCCGCGAGCCTCGTGCTGGCCGCCTCGACCGCGGGCGGCCTCCTGTTCGGCCCCGCCCGCGGCCGGCTCGTCGACCGGCTCGGGCCGCGCCGGGCGGTGGTGCGGCTCGCCGCTCCGTCGGTGGCCACCGACGTCGCGTTCATCCTCGGAGCGCGGGCAGGCGGCGGCACCGGGCTGACGATCGCCCTCGCGTTCGTCGCCGGCGCCGTGAGCACGCCCGCCGGGGTCGCGCTGCGCAGCGTGTGGGCGGCCACGCTCGCCGACGGCGACAGCCGCCAGGCCGGGTTCGCGCTGATGACGATGATGCAGGAGACGACGTTCATTGCCGGTCCGCTACTCGCCGGGCTGTTGATCGCGGTGTTCTCGCCGACTGCCGCGGTCGCGGGGACGGCGCTGCTGTCGTTCCTCGGGGCGCTCCTGTTCGCCGGCGCGACGCGCGACATGGACCCGGGCGCCACGCGCCCCGACGCGATCGAGCATGACCCCGCCGGACACGACAGCCCGGAGAGACCCGGCCGCCTGCCCGCGCTCCGCGGCGCCGGGATCCGCGCGGTGGTGGCCACCTCGGCCGCGTTCGGGCTGACGTTCGGGATCCTCGACGTCGCGTTCCCGGCCTTCGCCCGCTCACACGGATCCGCCGCGCTCGCCGGGATCCTGCTGTCTGCGTTCGCCGTCGGCTCGTGGACCGGCGGGTTCCTGTACGGGCTGCGCGCGCCGGCAACCGCCGCGACGCGGCTCTACCCGTGGCTGTGCCTGCTCGCTGCCGCCGGGCTCGCGCCGCTGATTGCGACCCCGCCGCTGGCGGCGATGGCCGCGCTCGCCGTGCTCGCCGGGCTGTGCTTCGCGCCGATCACGACCTGCCAGCTGGCCGTGATCGACGAGGTCGCGCCGGCCGGCCACCGGGCCGAGGCGTTCACCTGGATCGGCACCCTGTACGGCGCCGGCCTCGCGCTCGGGGCCGCGCTCGCCGGTCAGCTGATCAGCGCCACCGGCCTGCGAGCGGCGCTCGCCGCGGCGTGCGTGGCCACGCTGATCGCGTGGGCGCTCGCCGCGGCTCGGCTCACAGCGGGGGCTACGAGTAGCTGACCGTCCCGGTGTGGGTTGCCCCCCAGATCTCGAGCTTGTACGCGTCTCCGTTCGTCACCGGGCCGTAGTGCGAGTAGCCCGCGCCGAATTGGTAGACGATCTTCGTCGTCGTGTAGGAGTTGACGATCAGCCCGATGCAGTCGCCGGTCTGCCCCGCCGTCCACTGCTGGGTCGTCTCGGTGAACGACAGCCCGGTGCTCCCGTAGTCATAGCTCGTGTCGTTCGGGAAGCAGGTGAGCGGCGTGGGCGGATTCGTCGGCGGGATCGGCCCGAAGCCAGTGCCCGTGATCGTCACGGTCGGGTTCGACGAGCTGCCGGTGAACGTCACCGCGGTCACCTTCGGCGTTGTGGTGTGGAACGTCTTGTCGGCTGTGATCGCGCTGCCGGTCGCCGTCGTGGCGACGATCCGGTAGTGGTAGGTCATGTTGGGCTGAAGGCCGGTGAGCACCGCCGAGACCGGCACCGCGGTCGTGCCCGACCCGGCCGACATCTCGGTCGTGGCCGTGTCGTAGCCCGACGTCAGCCCGTAGTCGATGTGGTACGTCGTCGGCACGCCGTTCGGGTTGACCGTGCCCTTGAGCGTGGCGCCGGTCGAGGTGATCTTCGTCGCCGGGCTGGCGACGACGGTCGGCAGCGAGAAGGTGCTCGCGGACACCTTGGCGATCACCGTCCCCCACCCGAACGACCCGCTGCTCTCCTGGACGAGTCCGGTGACCCACACGCTCGTCGGGTCGCTCGGATCGATCGCGGTGCCGAGGTAATCGCCCCAGCGCTCGGTGCACGGCGGCATATCCCCGCTCCCGCACGTGCTCGTCCCGCTCGTGGCAGGCTGCAGAGTGACGTCGAACCCGGGGCCGGTGACAGCGGAGCCGGCGTCGGTCGCGCTGCTCGAGCGGCTGTAGGCCTCGAACGGATCGCCCGCGCCGTCGAGCCCGACGGCGCCGTAGGAGTAGTCCCAGCCCGGCTCGCCGACGAGCCTGTCGTACTTGACCACCGGCGTCGCCGTCGACAGATCGATGCGCACGCTCGTCGAGCACACCCGGGTTCCGCATTCGCGGGCGCTCGAGAACGCGATCACCGGATGGTTGTCGGAAGTCTCCTGCTCGTAGATCGCGTCGTAGATCCGGCCGTCGAGGTCAAGGCCGCCACCGGGGACCTGCGGGTCGGACGGGGCTGGGTAGTCCTTCGCCGAGATCACCCGCTCCTTGAGGACGACGTTCTGCGACGCCGGAGTGCCGGTGATCGTGGCCAGGTCGATCGCGTTGTTGCCGGGGAACATCGCCACGAGGTAGGCGTTGGACGTGGCGGTCTGCTGCACGACGTCCATGTACGTGCTCGACTTCTTGGCGAGCACGGTCACCACCGGCGGGCTGCTGACGCCGCCGACGACGTCGGACAGGTTGTAGACGTAGATCACCTCGTTCGTGCCGGTGTTCCCCGAGACGACGAACTTGTCGGCGGTGGCCTCGATCTTGTCCTGATCGAGGAACGACGTGTTCGGGGCCGAGTACTGGTACCAGCCGGCGGTCGGGTCCGATGTCTTCGAGATCGCGAACCGCACCGGGCTCCCGTTCGACACGTCGGTGCAGCTGATCGCGAACCGGTTGACGCTCGCGATGTACAGGGCCCGGGGGTCGCCGCAGTTGTCGTTGGCGACGCCCCAGAAGTTGCCGAAGTCGAACTCGGCCAGCTTGGTGCCGGTCTTGCTGTAGACGACGGCGGCGTCGTTGACGGTTTCGACGACGTCGCTCGGGCCGACCGCGACGACCGGCTCGCCCGGCGTATAACAGAAGCCGGCCTCGCAGGAGCCCATCCCGGCGAACTCCGTCACGCCCCCCGGCGCGGACAGCCGCACCCGGGGCGGCGTGTAGTTGCGCGGCTCGCGGATCCGGCCGCTGTCGGCGTCCTGGCCACCTCTGTCCGGCGAGGCCTCCGCGTGACGTGACCCGGACAGCGCGCCGGTCGTCGCCACGATCACCAGCGGCACGACCGCGAACGCCGCCAGTAGAAGCCAACGCCACCGCAGCCGCTCGAACATGGTCCCTCGCTTCGCCCTCGTTGGCCGAGGCGGATCCCGCGCCGGACGCGCCCCGGAAACAGTCCGGCGATCCTACCCGACCTGATTAATGGCCGATGAAAACGGCCACAACCTGCGCAGCGGTGCGGGGCCGGGGTTCAGGCGGCCGGGCGGTGCGTCGAGGTGCCGTTGGCGTCGTGCGCCTCGGCAGCGGCGATCAGCGCCTTGAGCTCTGAGACGTCGATCTCCACCGTGTGCGCCTCGCCTTCGATCACCTCGGGCTCGGCGCCGGCTCCTCGGCGCGCTCCGGGATCCAGATCGCCGGGCGGGCCGGCCCGGGCGACGGCTGAGCGGCCGGGAGCGCCGTCTGCGTCACCAATGGCGAGTCGATCCGAGCGCGGAACTCGAGCTGGGTGCCGCTGTCGCCCCACTCGATCGCGAACCGGCCGTTGAGCCGCGAGCCGATCCATGCGACGACGACCATCACCGCGCCGACGATCACCAGCGGTAGCGTCCACATCGAGTCGATCGCGCCGAGGCCGCCGAGCAGGATCAGCACGACCCCGGTCACCCCGAGCCGGACGCGCGGATGCGAGAAGCGCTCCGTCAGCCAATCCCGGACAGCGATCGCTTGGGTCTGCCAGCTCGGCTGCTCGGGCGATGCGGGGGTCTCGACCGATCGCAGGTTCGACGGGCCGGGAGACGGCTCCGGGGTGGGACCGGACGGCTGATCGGTGGATGCGGTCACGAACTGCATTGGCGTCGTCTACCCGTCGGTATTGGGGGTTCAACCCCGACGCTCGGATTCCTCCCCGATCGGCTCGTGGGCCTTCGACTACTGTGCAACCATGCGGTTACTCATTCTCGGCGGCACCGTGTTCCTCGGCCGGCACCTCACCGAGGCCGCGCTCGAGCGGGGCCACGCGGTCACGCTGTTCAACCGGGGCCAGAGCGCTCCGGACGCGTTCCCGGGGCTCGAGCAGGTGCACGGCGACCGCGAGCACGACCTCGGGCTGCTCGGCGACCGGGAATGGGACGCCGTGATCGACACGAGCGGATACGTGCCCCGGATCGTGCGCGAGGCGGCCACGCGGCTGCGGGCGGGCCACTACACGTTCGTGTCGAGCATCTCCGTGTACGGGACGTTCGAGCGCGTGGGCCTCACCGAGGACGATCCGCCGGCCGCGCTTCCCGAGCCGGGGTCCGAGGACGTCGAGCGCTTCTACGGCGAGCTGAAGGCCCTGTGCGAGGACGAGGTCCGCGGGGCGGTCGCCGAGCGCGCGCTGATCGTCCGCTCGGGGCTGCTCGTCGGCCCACACGACCCGACCGAGCGCTTCACATACTGGGTCCGCCGCCTGGCCGACGGCGGCGAGGCGCTGGCGCCGGCGGCCCCCGACCAGCCCGTCCAGGTGATCGACGCGCGCGATATGGCGCAATGGATCCTGCAGATGGCCGAGGCGGCCCGGGGCGGGACGTTCAACGCCACCGGGCCGGCGCAGCCGCTGACGCTCGGCGCTACCCCGCCACCGCCGCTGACGCTCGGCGCGACCCTCGAGCTGATCCGCGCCGGCACCGGCGGGCGGGCGCGGCTCGCGTGGCGCGACGAGGCGGACCTGGCGGGCGCCGGAGTCGAGCCCTGGAGCGACCTGCCGCTGTGGCTCGACCTGCCCAGACACCCGGAGCTGCGGGGGTTCATGGCCACCGACGTGAGCCGGGCGCTCGCCGCCGGGATCACCTTCCGGCCGCTCGAGCAGACGATCGCGGACACGCTGGCGTGGGTGCGGTCGCGGACCGGTCCCGGGACGAGGGGCTCCGGGGTCCCCCTCCCCCCGGCCGGGCTCGATGCCGAGCGCGAGTACGAGCTCCTGGCGCGGCTGCCCGCACCCGGGTAGGGTGCCCGCGCCGGGATTCGTTTGCAACCCGCGGCTCAACCGCAGGGCGGTCCCGGCCGATCCAGAACACGATGCCCACGATGTCTGTGATCCGTGCAGCCGCCCGGCGGGGGACGTTCCCGGCGGCGCTGCTCGCGCTGGCCACCCTGACCCCGGCCGCGATCGCGCAGCGTTCCCCGACCCCCACCGGCGGTGCCCCGATCGGCGGCTTGGCTCCGACGAGCGGCCGCCACGCCGCCCATCGCATCGCCCGCGCGCCGCGCAAGGGCACCCGCCGTCACTGGCTGCGGAGCGTGACCATCACCGAATACTGGCCCGCGCCCGAGAGCTGGTTCGTCGGCCGGCTCGTGGCGGCACCCGGTCTCACCGGCCTGCACCGGATCGACTGGCTGTACTCGGCCACGCGGCGTCTCGATGCAGGGCGAGGGGATCGGCCTCGACGGCCAGCTCTACCACATCGACTCGCTCGGGGACGGCGGCTGGGTGACCGCATCCGGGCGCTCCGACCGACGCCTCCAAGGGCTGGCCCGGCGGCGCGCCGTACTGGCGCGCCGGCGCCTACTGGCGCAACCGCACCGGCGCCGTCACGTTCCCGCTCGGCCGCTGGCGGCTGGTCCAACGGCGTCGGGCGCAACGTACGTGCCGCTGCGCGGCGTCAGCTTCGCGCCCGGGCCGTCGCTGCCGCTGCGCTACTACCAGTCGATCGCCGTCGATCCGAGCGTGATCCCGCTCGGCAGCCGCGTCTACATCCCCGCCTACCGCAACGACGGTCACGGCGGCTGGTTCGTCGCCCAGGACACCGGCGGGGCGATCGTCGGGCACCGGATCGACGTCTACCGCCAGCCGCCGGCGAGCTCGAGCCGACGGCGGCCAGTACCTCACGCAGCAGCGGGTCCTGGTGATCAGGCCCTAGCGCTGATCCGCCCTCGCTCGGTCCCCGCGGGCGCACTAGACTGAACGCCAGCCATGGCCAAGCAGCAGCAGCAGCGAATGCGAGTCGAGCAGCGCAGCCAGACTGGCGGCGATGCAGCAGCTCGAGACCCGCTCCGACGAGGAGCTCGAGGCCGAGACCCGGTACAAGGCCGCCGCCCAGGCGATCCTCGGCGCGCGCGCCGCCGAGCGCTACGACGCCAAGGCCGCCCGGGCCCACTTCCAGCGCGCGCTCGCCGCCGCCCGCCCGCAGGAGCGGCTGCAGCTGCGCCGCATGGCCGACGCGTCGCTGGCGCTCGCCGAGCGCCGCGCCGACGACCTCAAGAAGGCGACCGAGCGGCTCGGCATGGAGGCGCCGAGCGGCCGGCAGCTGTTCGGCCTGAAGCTGTTCGGGCTGATCGCGCCGCCGGCGAGCGCCGGGATGCTCGCCCGGATCCGCGGGATCATGCTGGTGATCGCGCTGATCATCGTCGTGCTGCTGCTCGGCTTCGGGATCGTCAACCTGATCGCGCTGCCGTTCGGCGGGATCTCGGTCGACCTGCGGGATCTTCTACGGCTTCCTGCTCGTGCTGATCGCCCTCGGCGTGCCTCGCGTACTTCGGGCGCCGGCGCAGCAGAAGCAGGCGCAGGCCGACCGCGCGGAGCAGGCCGCCGCGCGCTCCCGCTGAGCGCGCCCGAGTCCGGTGTGCGGCCGCTACACGCTGGCGCGCCTGATCCCGGCCGCCGTGCGGGCCCGGTTCCCGATCGGCGAGGAGATCGAGGTCGCGCAGCGGTTCAACGTCGCGCCCGGCGACGACGTGCTGGCCGTCACCACCGACCGCGAGGGCGCACCGCGCGGGCGAGCTGCTGCGCTGGGGGCTCGTCCCGTCGTGGGCCGAGAGCCCGGAGACGGGGCTGAAGATGATCAACGCGCGGGTCGAGACGGTGGCCGAGAGGCCGGCCTTCCGCCGGGCGTTCGAGCGCTTCCGGTGCCTGATCCTCGCCGACGGGTTCTACGAGTGGCAGCGGGTTGCCGTCCGGCCCCAAGCAGGCGTTCCACATCACCCGCGACGACCAGGAGCTGTTCGCGTTCGCGGGCCTGTGGTCGATCTGGCACGCCGGCGACGGCTCGACGCTGCGGACCTGCACGATCATCACCACGGCCGGCCAACGAACGGATCGCGCCGCTGCACGACCGGATGCCGGTGATCCTGGCCCGCGACCGCGAGGCCGCCTGGCTCGACGCGGCCACGCCCCGGCCGAGCTCGGGCGACATCCTGGCCGGGCTGCCCGCAGCGCGGATCGCCCTGCGTCCCGTCGGGACGGCGGTCAACGACGCCCGCTACGACGGCCCCGAGTGCCTCGAGGCGCCGCTCCCGAGTCCGCAGGCCTCCTGTTCTGAACCGGCCCGCCGGTAGCCTTCCACCGGGCCGGACCATGCCCCCTTCCTCGCTGCTCGACCACTACGACCACGTCGTGCTCGATCTCGACGGCTGCGTCTGGGTCGGCGAGCGCGCGACACCCGGCGCCCCCGAGGCCGTGGCCGCGCTGCGGGCGGCCGGCAAGTCGATCGTGTTCCTCACCAACGACGCCCGCCGCTCGCCCGAGGAGTACGTGCGCAAGCTGTGGTCGCTCGGGCTGCAGGCCTCGCTCGAGGAGGTCGTCACCGTCGGCGCGGCGATCCAGTACCTGCTCGCCGGGCGGGGCGCCGGCCACCTCGTGTACGTGATCGGCTCGCCCGCGATCTTCCGCCACGTGGCCGACTCCGGCGCAGCGGATCGTCAACGGCACCCAGCGCGCGCGCGACGCGGAGCTCGTGATCGTGGCCGGCCACGACGATCTCGCGTTCTCCGAGCTCCGGGCCGCCACCCAGGCGGTGCTGGCGGGCGCCGAGATGATCGCGGCCGGGCGCGACCGGACGTTCCCCGAGGAGGACGGGCTCGTGCCCGGCCACCGGCGCGATCGTGGCGGCGCTCGAGTACGCCACCGAGCGTGAGCGCAAGCGTCGTCGGCAAGCCGGAGCCGGCGATCTTCCAGACCGCGCTCGACCGCCTCGGGCCCGGCCGCACGCTGGTCGTCGGCGACCGGCTCGACGCCGACCTCGGCGGGGCCGCGCGCGCCGGGCTCGACGCGGCGATCGTGCTGAGCGGCGTCACCAGCCGCGAGGAGGCGGAGGCCGCCACCGAGCCCGCCCCGGTGGCGATCGCCGAGAACCTGCACGCGCTGGTGCTGGCGGACATGACGCTGGCGCTGATCGTCAATCCCGCCGCGGGCGGCGGCCGCGCGGGCCGGGCGCTCCCGGGCGTGCGAGGCCGCGCTGACCCGGCTCGGGCTCGCGCACGACGTCGAGCGCGACCGACGAGCCTCGAGCACGCGCGCGAGCTGGCCCGCGCGGCCGCCGCGCCGCGGCGAGACCGCAGTCGGGCTCGGCGGCGACGGGCTGATCGGCGCGCGTGGCCGGCGCGCTGGCACGGCACCGACGGCGTGCTCGGCGTGCTGCCGGGCGGGCGCGGCAACGACTTCGCGCGGATGCTCGGGATCCCGCTCGAGCCGGAGGCGGCCTGCCAGGTGCTCGCGTCGGGCGAGCCCCGCGCCGCTCGACCTCGGCCAGGTCGGCGCTGCGCACGTTCATCGGGATCGCCAGCTGCGGGTTCGACTCGGAGGCGAACCGGATCGCCAACGAGACGCGGCGTGATGCGCGGGAACCTCGTCTACGCCTACGGGGCGCTGCGAGCGCTGGCCGGCTGGCGTCCGGCCACGTTCGAGATCAGGCTCGACGGCGGGCGAGCCCGACCGGGTCACCGGCTACACGGTCGCCGCGGCGAACTCGAAGGCGTACGGCGGCGGCATGTACCTCGCCCCGGACGCCTCGCTCGAGGACGGTCTGCTCGACGTCGTGATCATCGGACACGTGCCCAAGCGACGGTTCCTGCGCCTGCTGCCGACCGTGTTCAAGGGCGAGCACGTCCACCAGCCGAGCGTCGAGGTGATCCGCGCCGCCGAGGTCCAGATCAGCGCCGACCGCCCGTTCACGATGTACGCCGACGGCGATCCCGATCGCCGAGCTGCCCGTCACCGTCCGCGCGCTCCGCGGCGCCGTCCGGGTGATCGTCCCCGCCGCCCCGATGACCGCGCTCGGTGCCAAGATCGCCGCCGCTCGGGCGGTCGGCGAGCTCGCGCGCCGGGCCGGGCGCGGCGGCGGCACCAGCCTCCCGGGCAAGGTGCTGATGCGGCTCGAGCCGGACGCGATCGCCGAGCTCGCCGCGCGCCTGCCGCGTGGGTCGGTGGTGATCTCGGCCACGAACGGCAAGACGACGACCGCGGCGATGGCGGCCTCGATCCTCGAGCGGGCCGGGATCGTCCCTCGTCCACAACCGGGCCGGCGCGAACATGGCCGGCGGCGTCGCCTCGACGCTGCTCGCGGCCGCCCGGGCGGGAGGGCGGATCGACGGCGAGCTCGGGCCTGTTCGAGGTCGACGAGTTCTGGCTCGACCGGGTCACCCCGCAGCTCGAGCCCCGCGCGCTCCTGCTGTCGAACCTGTTCCGCGACCAGCTCGACCGCTACGGCGAGCTCGACACGATCGCCGACCGGTGGGCGGCGGTGGTGGCTGCGCTCGGCGGGCGCTCGACGCTGGCGCTCAACGCCGACGACCCGCTGATCGCCGACCTCGGCCGCGACGTCGGAGGCGTCACGCTACTTCGGCGTCGAGGACCCGTCGGTGGCCATCCCGGAGATGCAGCACGCCGTCGGACTCCAAGCACTGCCGGCGCTGCGGCGCGGCGTACGTCTACGACGCCGATCTACCTCGGCCACCTCGGCGTCTACCGCTGCCCGGACTGCGGGCAGCGAGCGCCCGGCGCCCGCAGTCGCCGCGGAGGAGATCGCGCCTGCGATGGCACGCGCGGCGCCGCGCTTCCGGCTGCGCACCCCGGCGGGGACGGCGACGATCGAGCTGCCGCTCCCCGGCCTGTACAACGTCTACAACGCGCTCGGGGCGGCGACGCTGTGCCTCGGGCTCGGGTGTCGCGCTCGAGCAGGTCGTGCGCCGGCCTCGGCGCCGTGACGGCCGCGTTCGGGCGCGCCGAGACGGTCGCGGATCGGCGCCACCGAGCTGTCGATCCTGCTGATCAAGAACCCGGCGGGCGCGAACGAGATCCTGCGCACGCTGGCGCTCGAGCCCGGCGAGCTCGACGTGCTGGCGATCCTCAACGACCGCACCGCCGACGGCCGCGACGTCTCGTGGGTGTGGGACGCCGACTTCGAGATCCTGGCCGGCAAGCTGCGCCGCGTCACCTGCGCCGGGACGCGCGCGGCCGAGCTCGCCGCTCCGCTTCAAGTACGCCGGGGTCCCGGTCGACCGCCTCCACGTCGTTCCCGCGCTGGCCGCGGCGCTCGACGACGCGCTGGCGGCGGCGCCGCCGCCGGGCCGCCTGTTCGCGCTGCCCGACCTACACCGCGCTGCTCGAGCTCCGCGACGAGCTCGCCGGCCGCGGACACGTCGGGCAGTTCTGGGAGGGGCGCGGCCGATGAGCGTCATCTGGCACGACCTCGAGTGCGGCGGCTACGCCGAGGACCTGCCGCTGTGGCGCTCGCTCGCCGAGCGAGCACGGCGGCCCGGTGCTCGACATCGGCGCCGGCACCGGCCGGGTCACGCATCGACCTCGCCCGCCGCGGCCACGAGGTGGTCGCGCTCGACAGCGACCCCGAGCTGCTCGCCGAGCTCGCGCGGCGGGCCGACGGGCTGCCGGTGCGAGACGGTCCTCGCCGACGCGCAGGTCGTTCGAGCTCGGCCGGCGCTTCGCCGCTGTGCGTCGTGCCGATGCAGACGATCCAGCTGCTCGGCGGCGCCGAGGGCCGGGGCCGGTTCCTGCGCTGCGCCCGCGCACATCTCGAGCCCGGCGGAGTGCTCGCGATCGCGATCGCGGAGACGCTCGAGCTCTACGAGGTGATCGACGGGAGCGTCTCGCCCCTGCCCGACATCTGCGAGCGCGACGGCGTCGTGTACTCGAGCCAGCCGACCGCGGTGCGCGCCGACCGCGACGGGTTCGTGCTCGAGCGCCGCCGCGAGACCGTGTCGCGCCGACGGCACCCGCGAGGTCGCAGGACGACCGGATCCGGCTCGACCGCGTGAGCGCCCGAGGCGCTCGAGCGCGAGGGCGCCGCGCGCCGGCCTTGCCGCCGCCGCGCTGCGGACCGTGCCGGCGACCGACGACTACGTCGGCAGCGAGGTGGTGATCCTCCGTGCCTGATCGCACGCTTCGCGTGTGCGCGCTGTACCCCGACCTGATGAACATCTACGCCGACCGCGGCAACCTGCTGCTGCTCGAGCGCCGCTGCCAGTGGCGCGGGATCGGCTTTCAGGTGACGGCCAGCCGGGCTCGGCGACGAGCTCGACCCCGACGCCGCCGACCTCTTCTACATCGGCGGCGGCCAGGATCGCGACCAGAAGCTGTGCGCGCTCGACCTCGCCTCGCGGTCAAGCGCGACGCGCTGCACGCAGTCGCGGCCCGCGCGGGCGTGATCCTCGCCGTGTGCGGCGGCTACCAGCTGCTCGGCCACTCCTACCAGCTCGGCGAGGAGTCGCTGCCGGGCGTCGGGCTGGTCGACCTGCACACGGTGCGCGCGGACGGGCCCGCGGCTGATCGGCAACGTCGCGATCGAGGTCGAGCTCGAGCCCGGCGTGCGCGCAGGTGCTGGCCGGGTTCGAGAATCACGGCGGCCGCACGCAGCTCGGCGCCGGCACGGCCCCGCTCGGGCGGGTGCTGCGCGGCCACGGCAACAACGGCGCAGACGGATCGAGGGCGTCGCGGCAGGGCAACGTGATCGGGACCTACCTGCACGGGCCGCTGCTGCCGAAGAACGCCTGGTTCGCCGACTGGCTGATCGCGACCGCGCTGGGGACGGGCGAGCCGCTCGGCCGCTCGACGACGAGCTCGAGCAGGCCGCCCACGCCGACGCCCGGCGCGCGGCAGGCGTCTGAGCGCTCCGTCTACGATGCCCGCCGGGGGCTGCCACCGTCGATTCGCGATGCCCTACCCCGCTCGGATCCTCAAGACACTCGCGCCGGCGGCCGCCACGGCGGCCGCCGTCGCCGCCACGGTCCTCGCGACTCGACCGGCTGCGGGGACGAGCTCGAGCGCGACCACGCTCACGACCTCGACCGCCGACGACGACCGACGCGCTGCCGGGCACGGGCAAGCCGCCGGTCACGATCGGCGACAAGAACTTCACCGAGCAGTTCCTGCTCGGCGCAGCTGTACGCGCAGGCGCTGACGGCGCAGGGCTACTCGGTCCAGCTCAACCCGAACATCGGGCCCACCGAGGTGACGCTCCAGGCGCTGTACAGCGGCCGGCTCGCGATGTACCCCGAATACCTCGGGACATGGGACACCGACGATCGCCGGCGATCAAGCGCGGCTTCCGCACGCGCCCGCGGCGCCTATCGGCCGGCCGGCGCTACGCGCGCGGCCACGGCCTCGAGCTGCTCGCGCCGACGCCGTTCAGCGACACCAGGCGGATCGCGGTCACGCCGACGTACGCGGCGCTCCACCGGCTGCGGACGATCGGCGATCTGCGCAAGGTCGCGCCGACCTGACGCTCGGCGGCGCGCCCCAGTTCCAGCAGAGCCCGTCCGGGCTCTGCCGGCGGTCGAGCAGGCGTACGGCGTTCGATTCCGGCCGCGTTCACGCCGCTGGCGATCGGCAGCCCAGTACACCGCGCTCGACCAGGGCCGGGTCCAGGCGGCGGACGTCAGCACCACCGACGGCCAGCTCGACGCCGGCGGCTACGCGCTGCTGCGCGACCCGCTGCAGGCGTTCGGGTTCGGGCAGGTGATGCCGGTCGTCCCGGCCAAGGTGCTGGCGGCCGAGGGCCCGGCGTTCGCGCGCACGATCGACCGGGTCAGCGCGCTGCTGACGACGCCCGCGATCCGCGCAGCTGAACGCGGCGGTCGACGTCCATCAGCAGGATCCGGCCACGGTGCGCCAAGCAGTTCCTGCAGGCCCACGGGCTGATTCCGCTCGATCTCGTGCCTGAGCTCAGGCTGCCGGCTCGACCCGAAGCCGCTCGGGCCCCGCGCTCCGAGCTCGCCAGCTCGGCCACCTCGACCACGTCGGGCACCTCGACGTCCGACCAGCACGAGCTGGGCGATCCGGTCGCCGGCCGCGATCGTCGAACGCTTGGCGACGGTCGGTGTTGAGCAGCAGCACCTGGAGCTCGCCGCGGTAGCCCGCGTCGATCAGCCCTGGCGCGTTGACGAGCGCGATCCCGTGCCGCGCCGCGAGCCCGGAGCGCGGCAGCACGAGCCCGGCGTGGCCGTCGGGGATCTCGACCGCGATCCCGGTGGGGATCCGGCGCCCGCTCGCCGGGGCCGAGCTCGCGGGCGTCGAGCGCGTGCAGGTCGAGCCCGGCGTCCCCGGGTAGGCGCGGCTCGGGAGCGTGGCGCGGTCGTCGAGCCGCCGCACGCGCAGCGGCCCGTTCACGGCCGGGCTGCTCGAGCGCGAAGCGGCTGTAGCGCGCGGCGACCGCCGCCGGGCAGCCGGGCCTGGACGCGCACGCCGTCCGGGCTCCTCGTCGCTCGAGATCGCCGGCGAGCTCGTGCAGCTCGGCGAGCCGGCCGCCCTCCTCGTAGGGGATCAGCAGCTCGACGTCGACGAGCGTGCGGGCGAACTCCTCCTCGATCCGCTCGATCAGCGCGGGGATCCCCTCGCCGGTGACCGCGGAGACCAGGACGGCCGTCGGGATGCCGGTTCTCGAGCTCGGCGCGGCGGTCGGCGTCGATCTGGTCGGCCTTGGCGAGCACGAGCAGCCGCGGCGCCTCCTCGGCGTCGATCTCGTGCAGCACGTCCTCGACCGCGGTCGTCATCTCGACGAGCTCCTCCTCCGGCACCGAGGCGTCGACGACGTGGAGGATCAGGTCGGCCAGCCGGGTCTCCTCGAGCGTCGCCCCGAACGCCTCGACGAGCTGCGTGCGGCAGCTTGCGGATGAACCCGACCGTGTCGGTGAGCAGGTAGTCGCGGCCGCCGGTCCGGAGCACCCGGGTGGTCGGGTCGAGCGTGTGGAACAGCCGGTCCCCGACGCCGGCGCTCGCGCCGGTGAGGGCGTTGAGCAGCGTCGACTTGCCGGCGTTGGTGTAGCCGGCGAGCGCCACCGACGGCAGGTGCGCGCGCTCGCGCTCGGCGCGCATCACCGAGCGGCTGCCACGGACCTGGTCGAGCTTGCGCCGCAGCGCCGAGATCCGGTCGCGGGCGAGCCGGCGGTCGGTCTCGATCTGCGTCTCGCCCGGGCCCTCGGGTGCCGATCCCGCCGTCGATGCGCCCGGCGCCGAGGCGCTCGAGGTGCGACCACAGGCCGCGCATCCGCGCGAGGTTGTACTCGAGCTGCGCGAGCTCGACCTGGAGCTTGCCCTCGGCGGTGTGGGCGTGGGAGGCGAAGATGTCGAGGATGATCGCCGTGCGGTCGATCACCGGGATCCCGAGCGCCGACTCGAGGTTGCGCTCCTGGCGCGGCGAGAGCTCGTCGTCGCAGGCGACCAGGTTGGCGTCGCTGCGCGCCAGCTCGGCCTTCAGCTCCTCGAGCTTGCCGGCGCCGATGTAGGTGTTCGGGTGCGGGCTGGTCGCGGCGCTGGATGAGCTTGCCGACCTCGGCGACGCCCGCGGTGCGCAGCAGCTCGCGCAGCTCGGAGAGCTCGTCGTGCTCGGCGTCGGGCAGCGCCGCGATCAGGTACGCGCGCTGGCGGGCGCGCCCAGTGCCGGCGCTGCCCGTCGGCATCGAACGCGGAGGTCCTCGTGCGTCCGTGGCGGCTACGTTGCATTGCAGTCCATGGTAGCCGCCGGTCCTGGAGCGACCGCGGGTGGCGACGGGCGCTGACCGCTGGTGATGGCCGAGCGCCGCTACAGCTCGCGCAGCCGCTCGACGGCCTCGAGCAGCCGCTCGTCCGGAGTCGTCAGCGAGATCCGGAAGAACCCCTCGCCGCTCGGGCCGAACGCGTTCCCGGGCGAGATCACGACGGCGGCCTGCTCGAGCACGTGCTCGCAGTACGCGGCGGCGGACTCGAACCCGCCGGGAACCGGCGCCCAGATGTAGATCGTGCCCTTCGGCGGCGTGACCGCCACCCCCGCCTGCGCGAGCGCGTCGCAGACGAGGTCGCGCCGGCGCTGCGTAGATCGCGTTCATCGCCCGCACCTGTGCGTCGAGCTCGGGTGCGAGCGCCGCCGCCCCGGCGAGCTGGACCGCCTCGAACAGCCCCGAGTCGATGTTCGACTTCAGCCGCCAGTATTGGGCGATCGCCTCGGCGTTGCCGACGATCGCCGCGCACCGCCAGCCGGTCATGTTGTAGCCCTTGGAGAGCGAGAACACCTCGACGCCGACCTCCTTGGCCCCGGGCGTGGCCAGGAACGACGGCGCCACGTAGCCGTCGTAGGTCGTCTCGCTGTAGGCGTTGTCGTGGACGGCGAGCAGCCCGGTGCGGCCGGCGAGCTCGACGACGTCCTCGAACAACCCGTCGGGGACGATCGCGCCGGTCGGGTTGTTCGGGTAGTTGAAGAACAGCAGCCGGGCGCGCTCGAGGTCGCCGGGTCCGGATCGCCCCGAGATCGGGGCCAAACGCGTGGCTCGGGGCGCAGCGGCATCAGCACCGCCTCGCCACCGGCCAGCAGCGGCCCGCCGGTGTACACCGGGTAGCCGGGGTCGGCGGCGAGCGCCACGTCGCCGGGGTCGAGGAACGCGAGGTTGAGGTTGAAGATGCACTCCTTGGCGCCGATCGCCGGCATCACCTCGGTCTCCGGATCGAGCGTGACCCCGAAGCGTCGCGCGTAGAACGCCGCCACCGCCTCGCGGAACTCGGCCCGGCCGCGGTTCGACGGGTAGGTGTGGGTGCTGGGATCGGCGACCGCCGCGCTGGGCGGCCGGCGACGACTCGGCGGATACGTCGGCGTGTCCGGGTCGCCGATCCCGAGGCTGATCACGTCGATCCCGGCGGCTCGCTTGGCGGCGATCTTCCGCTCGAGCTCGGCGAACAGGTACGGCGGGATCCGCTCCAGGCGTCTACTCGGCCGCATGCAGCTCCTTGACGAATTCGTCGGCGAGCGTCCCCCGGAACACGGGGACCGCCCAGCCGGTCAGGTTGATGTGCATGTCCTCGCCGACCTCGACCTCGAGCTCGCCGCCGTCGAGCGCCACGTGCACCGGCGAGTCGCCGCCGACCGAGCACGTACGCCGACCGCGGCGCCGCTGGCGCCGGTGCCGCTCGCCGAGGTCTCCCCCACCCCGCGCTCGAAGATCCGCGCCCGGATCCGCCCCGGAGCCGGTGACTGCGAACCAGGAGACGTTCGTGCGGTTGGGGAACAGCTCGCTGATGCTCGATCTCGGGGCCGTAGTCGGCGAGGGTCGAGCCCGGCGAGCTCGTCCTCGTCTGTCGACGCGGATCGCGCACTGCGGGTTGCCGACCTGGACGTGCTGGAAGCGCCAGGTGCGCCCGCCCGCGGTCAGCTCGCCGCTGCCGTCCTCGGGACCGCGCGGGTAGTCGGCGCTCTGGAGCCGGGCTCGGCCGATGTCGACCGTGCAGGTCGTCTCGGAGGTGATCGTCGGGCGGATCTCCCCGGCGGCGGTCTGGATCGAGAACGTGTCGGCTGGCGACCCAGCCGCGGCGGCGCATGTACAGAACCGCCTCGCGGGCGCCGTTGCCCGACAGCTCGGCCTCCGAGCCGTCCGGGTTGTAGATCCGCAGCCGGGCCGCGAACCCCGGCTCCTCCGGGCGCCGAGAGCAGCAGGATCCCGTCCGCGAACACGCCGGTGTGGGGGGCGCAGAGCTTGCGGATCCGGGCCGGCGTGAGCTCGAACGGCAGCGCCCGGGCCTCGACGATCAGGTAGTCGTTGCCGAGCGCGTGCCACTTCTCGAAGTCCACGCGGCGGGAGTGTATGAGGGCGGCGAGCGTGTAGCGTCGCGGGCCGGATGGCCCGGCCGGTTGCGCTTCTCCCAGGTCCCTGCGCTGCCGCTCGTCCTGCTCGGCGTCCTGTCGGTGCTCTCGCTCGGAGCGCGGCTCGCGTTGCATCGCGCAGCCATGCCGCACGCCATGCCGGACGGCGTCCGACCACCTCGCTCATCTTCGACGAGAGTCTACTACGTCAACGCGGCGCGGGTGATCGCCGGGATCCACCCGCCGGCCGGTGCGCCATACGCGCATGCGCCGCTCGGGAGCGACCCGAACGCCGAGCACCCGCAGCTCGCCAAGCTGATCATCGCCGGCTCGATCGAGCTGTTCGGCGACGACGCCGTTCGCGTGGCGGATCGGCAGCGTCCTGTTCGGCTCGCTCGCGATCCTGGGGATGTTCGCGCTCGCCCGCGCGGCCGGCGCGGGCCCTGGGTGGCGCTGTGCGCGGCGGCGCTGATGGCGCTCGACAACCTGCTGCTCGTCCACGGCCGGATCGGCACGCTCGACGTCTACGCGCTGGCGGCGATGCTGTGGGGCGCGGTGGCGTACCTGCGCGGCCGGCCGCTGCTGGCCGGCGTGATCGCTCGGCGTCGGCGCGTGCTTCAAGCTCGTCGACGCCGTACGTGCTGGTCGTGCTGCGTCGTGCTCGAGCTGCTGCGTCGGCTCCGAGACCGGGGCTGGCGCGCGTGCCGTGCGGTCGTTCGCGTCTGTGCGCTCGCCGCGGCGGCTGTCGTGTTCCTCGCGCTGCTGACGCTGCTCGACCGGGTCGCGCCGCCGTATGACCCGGTGACCGGCCAGGCGGATCGAGCGGCGGCCCGTTCGGCCACCTCTCGCACATGCTCTCCTACGCCGCGCAGCCAGTCGAGCCCGCACGGCCCGAGCGGGATCGCGTCGTACCCGTGGGAGTGGCTCGGCGACTACAAGCCGATCGTCTACCTCAACATCAACCCGTCGCAGCCGGCGCCGGGCCTGACCAGCGTGCACCCCGCCGTCCACTTCCTCGGGATGATCAGCCCGCCGATCCTGCTGCTCGGCGCTGCTCGGGCTCGTCCTCGCGGTGCCTGGTCGCGGCTGGCCGCGTCGCCGCGGGCCGGACCGCGGCTCGACGGATCGGCGTTGGCATGGTTCGCTCGGGACGCTGGCTGCCGTTCGAGGCTGCTCAGCCTCGTCTGGAGCGCGGACGAGCTACCTGTACTACATGGTGATCGTGATGCCGGGGCTGTACCTGCTCGGCGGCGCAGGTGATCGCCCGCGCGCGCGCGGCTCGCCCGCGCCTGATGATCGTGTGGGGGGTGACGGTGGTGGTGGCGGCGGTCGTCGCGTATCCGTTCACGCCGCTGCCGTGAGCCATCAGCGCGGCGATCTCCGCGGCGACGTCGGCCGCCTGGCGGCCGGTGACGTCGATCACGTGGACGCCGGCGAGCTTGCGCATCCACGTCAGCTGGCGGCGCGCGTAGTTGCGGGTGCGCCGCTTCATCGCCTCCATGTCGCCGGTCAGCAGCTCGTCGAACCCGAGCGCCTTGCGCGCGGTGGCCGACGCGCCCGCGGCGTTGGCCCGGCGGACCTCGTCGGCCGCCCCGGCGGCGATCATCTGCCTCGACACGCTGCTCGATCCGCGCGTACAGCTGCTCGCGCTCCATCGCCAGCCCGATCAGCAGCGTCGGGCGGCGAACGGCGTCGGTCCACAGCTCGGAGTCGCCATTCGGGGGCTCGAGCTCGCCGAGGTCGAGCAGCTCGAGCGCACGGACGATCCGCTGACGGTCGGCGGGCTCGATCTCGGCCGCCGCCCACGGCACCCGGGCGGCGAGGATTGCGTGCAGCGCCTGCGGCCCGCGCTGCTCGAGCTCGGCCGTCCAGCGCGCCCGCACGCCCTCGGGGGGCGGCGGGCGGAGGCTCAGCTCGGTCAGCGCGGCGCGCAGGTAGAGCCCGGTGCCCCCGACGACGATCGGCCGCCGGCCGGCGGCGAGCAGCTCGTCGATCTCGGCGTGCGCGAGCTCGGCGTACTGACCGGCGCTGAACGTCGCATCGACCGGCAGGAACGCGATCAGCCGGTGCTCGAGCCGCGCCCGCTCGGCGGCGGTCGGCGGCGCCCGTGAGGATCGGCAGGCCCGCGTACACCTGGAGCGCGTCGGCCGAGACCGCGACCGGATCCTCGCCCGCTGGCGCGGAGCGCGTCGGCGAGCGCGATCGCCACCGCGGTCTTGCCCACCCCGGTCGGGCCCGAACACCGCGATCACGTCCGGACGGGCTCATCGCGCGGAGTATCGTGGAGCGATGGCGCAGGGGTTGCGGTCGGTGAGCTCGAAGATCGGAGCCGCCGTGTCGACTCGCCACGACGCGCTCGACGCGACAGTCGAGGCGTCCGCGGGCCGCGTCCGCTGCGCTCCGTGACGCCGGCGGGCCGCCCGACCTCGCGCGTCGTGTTCGCCAGCGGCGCCCACCTGGCGGCGCCCGAGGCGCTGCTCGAGGCCGTCCACACGAGCTGTCGCCCGCGGGCGCTGATCGGCTGCGGGGCGGGCGGCGTGCTCGGTGGCGGCCGTGAGCACGAGGCCGGGACCGCGGTGGCGGTGTGGGCGGCCCGTTCGACGGCGACGCTGCCGCGACGCCGTTCCGGGCCACGGTGAGCGACGAGGGCGAGCTCGAGGGCCTCCCCGCGCTGGACGGCGCGAGCGGCGCGATCATGCTCACCGACCCGTACTCGTTCCCGGCCGACGCGGTTCTCGCGGCGACTGGCGGACGCGGCGCCGGCGGTGCCCGTGCTCGGCGGCCTGTCGAGCGCCCGGACGCCCGAGGGGACCGGCGCTCTGTTCTTCGACAGGAGGTGCGCGAGGAGGGAGCCGTGGGCGTCCGATTCGACGGCGTCGAGATGCTGCCGTGCGTCTCCCAGGGCGCTGCGCCGCTCGGACCCGAGGTGACGGTGACCGCGGCCGAGGGGAACGTGATCCACGAGCTGGCCGGCCGCCCGGCGCTCGAGACCGTCCAGCGGATCATCTCGGAGATGCCGATGCGCGAGCGCGCGCTCGTCGCCTCCGGGCTGCTGGTGGGGATCGTGATCGACAGCGGCAAGCCCGAGTACGAGCAGGGCGACTTCCTCGTCCGCGGCGTGCTCGGCGCGGACACGGAGACCGGCAGGATCGCGATCGGCGCGACCGTCCACGAGGGCCAGATCATCCGCCTGCACGCTCGCGACGCGAGCTCCGCCGACGACGACCTGCGCCGCGCGCTGCGCGCTGCGCGCCGAGGCCATGCAGCGCCCCGGCCGGCGCGATCGTGTTCTCCTGCAACGGCCGCGGCAGCGCGATGTTCGGCAACTGCGACCACGACGCCGCGATGATCGAGCGCGAGCTCGGCGGGGCGCCGGCGGCGGGTTCTTCGCGGCCGGCGAGATCGGCCCGGTGGGCGGCCGAAGCTTCCTGCACGGGTTCACGGCGACCGTGGCGCTGTTCGGCGCGTAGTCGGGCGCTCGCCGCCCGCGCGCCATAGACTGCCCTGCCGTGAGCATCACCAGCGGCCACGTCCTCATCACTGGCGCGACCGGCGGGATCGGCCAGGCGATCGCCCGGGCGTTCGCGGACCGCGGCGCGCGGCTGACGCTGTCCGGACGCGCGACGAGGTGCTCGAGCCGCTCGCGGCCGAACTGGGCGCGCGAGCGATCGCGCTGCGACCTCGGCGACCGCGCCGACGTCGAGCGGCTGATCGCCGAGAGCGGCGTCGTCGACGTGCTCGTCGCCAACGCCGCGCTGCCGGCGACGGGCTCCTCACCGAGCTGAGCCAGGAGCAGATCGACCGGATGCTCGAGGTCAACCTGCGCGGCGCCGATCGCGATCGGCCGGGCGCTCGCGGCCGGCATGTGCGAGCGCGGCCGCGGCCACCTGGTGTTCATCTCCTCGCTCTCGGGCAAGGCGGCCTCGCCGCGCTCCTCGATCTACTCGGCGACGAAGTTCGGGCTGCGCGGGTTCGCGCTCGGCGCCCGCGAGGACCTGCGCGAGCACGGCGTCGGCGTGTCCGTCGTGCTGCCCGGGTTCATCCGCGACGCCGGGATGTTCGCCGACGCCCAGATCGACCTGCCCCGCGGGCGTCGGCACCCGCTCGCCCGAGGACGTGGCGGCCGAGGTGCTGCGCGCGGTCGACCGCAACCTCGCCGAGGTCGACGTCGCCCCGCTCGCGCTGCGGCTAGGTGCGGACTTCGCCAGCGTCGCCCCCGGGCTCGCGTCCGCCGCCAGCCGCCGGATGGGCGGCGACACGGTCGCTCGCAACCTCGCCGACGGCCAGCGCGACAAGCTCCCGTAGCCGCGGCGGTACCGATCGCGGAGCGCCGCAGTCGCGGCGGCCTGAGCCCGGCCGCCACCTCCTGATCAGTCGTTCGTGAGCGCCTGGTGCTCGCGGGTCACGTGCGCGAGCGTCGCGATGATCTCGTCGGCGAGCTTGGCGCCGTCCTTGGAGCGCTCCGGCGCCGCCTGGACGCGCACGACCACGTCGTCGCCGTCGATCTCCTCGAGCAGCACCGTGGCGGGTGCTCGGGTCGGCGTGCTGATCCGGTCGTCGAGCAGCGCCTGCACCTGGCTCGGCCGAACTCCGGAGGTGAGCCGCACCTTGACGTCGACCGCCTCCGGCTCGCGCAGCGGCACGACGACCGCTGAGAGCACCCCGTTGTTGGGGATCATGATCCGGTCATCGCCACGCGCGAGCGTCGTGTAGAGCAGTCCCAGCGAGCTGACGACGCCCTCGAGCACTCCGCCGAGCGCGCCGGCCTGCAGCCGGATCCGCTCGCCGACCCGGAATGGCCGGGCGCTGATCAGCACGAGCCCGGCGAACAGGTTGCCGAGCGTCTGCTGCGCGGCGAGACCGAGCACGATCGCGGTGAACGCGGAGCCCGCCACCAGCGACCCGGTATTGAGCCCGGCGATCCCGAGCGCGATGATCAGCGAGATCGCCATCGTCCCCAGCCGGATCAGGAAGCCGAACGTGCCGGCCGTGCCGGGATCCATCCGGCGGAAGAACACGGGGCCCACCGCGCGGCCGATGTCCCGCGCGACGGCCCAGCCGAGCGCCAGCAGCGCCACGACAGTCCCGAACTGGATCCACGTGTGGTACTGCTGCGCGGCGTGCTTGCCGAGAATGTCCCTGCGCAGGCTCCACAGCACGAGCACGCCCACCAGCAGCGGCAGCAGGACGATGATCTCCTTCTGGGCCCGCCTGGCGGCGCGCTGGCTGACATTGACCGCCAGCCCGACCTTCTCCCACGCCTCGCTGCGGGTCTCGAACATTCGCTCGAGATGAAGATCCCTGGTGTTCTTCAATCGCTTCTTCATGTGGCCCAAGTCCCTGATTTGCCTCTTGGAGTGCTCGTAATACGTACCACCTCCCGCCGGGCGAGGTTTCACCCCGGCATCTCGTTTGTACGCAGCGCACAAGACGCTGCACGCGTTGTCGCTCAGCCCGGTCGATGAGAAACGTAGCTGCACCGCCGGACTTTCGTTCGTGCGAGCACGGCTCCGGCGCCGGCGGCGAGCCTCACATAGGATGGCGGCGGGTGATGAACCCTTGAAGCGCTGGGCGTCGCACGGCCTGGTGCGGGGGAACGAGAGCTGAGGATCTGAGATGGAGCACCGGATACGCACCGCCCACGGGAGACGGCTTCAGGTGCTCGAGGTGGGTGTGCCGGACGGGCGGGCGGTCCTCGTGCACAGCGGCACGCCGAACTCGCGCTTGATCTACGAGCCCGCGGTGCGGTTGGCGGAAACGCAGGGGATCCGCATGCTCTGCTACGACCGGCCTGGCTACGGCGGCTCGGACCGGGACCCCGGACGATCGGTGGCCAGCTGTGCCCCGGACGTGCAGGCAATCGCCGACGCGCTGGGAATCGAGCGACTTGCGGTCTGGGGCATCTCAGGCGGCGGCCCTCATGCCATCGCGTGCGCTGCGCTGCTGCCGGATCTCGTCGCATCGGTCGCCGTCCTCGCCTCAATTGCCCCCTGGGGCGCAGACGGGCTTGACTACTTCGAGGGCATGGGCCGCGAGAACGTCGAGGTCTGGGAGCTGACGCTGCGCGACCAAGCCGCAGGGCGTGCCCGGCACGAGCAGCATCGGGTCGAGAGTCTCGCGGCAACGCCCGAGACGCTCTACACGACGATGGAGACGCTCCTCACCCCTGTCGATCGCGCGGCGCTGACCCCGGCCCTGACGGAGTTCTTCTATGAGGCGACCCAGCTCGGGCTGGCGCCCGGTGCGGACGGATGGTGGGACGACGATGTGGCGTTCGCCGCACCGTGGGGATTCGAGCTCGAGCAGATCCGGACCCCGGTTCTCTTGCTCCACGGACGTCAGGATCGGTTCGTGCCCTTCACGCACGGCGAGTGGCTGGCTCGGCATATCCCGGGCGTCGAGGCGCGGCTCTTGGACGACGACGGCCATCTCACCCTGATCGAGAACCACCTCGCCGCAGTCCACGAGTGGCTGCTCGAGCGGCTGCAGTGACCTGACCGGGCGCGCATTCGTGTCGCTGACCGCGCTCAGAACAGGCGCCCCTGTGACGGTGTCGTCCTCGGCTCCACTTCGACCTCTCTCCGCGGCTGCCGATCCCGCATGCGCAGTCCCGGTGGAAGATCCGGTCCGTCGACGAGCCGAGAGAGTCTCCGCCGCTCCCGAATCGGCGCATACGCCCCGGCCCGGTAGAGCTGCCGATAACGCGGGATCAGATCCGGGCGACACCTCTCCAGGTAATCGAAGAACACGTTCTTCACCTCCCGCCGCAGGTGAAGCGCAATCCCCGTCACGTAAGCGGCTCCGGCCTCCGTGGCCAGCTCCACGATCTCTGACACCTGCTCCGGCGATCGTTGATCCCCGGCATCAGCGGCGCGATCAGCACCCCGGTCGTGATCCCGGCACGCGTCAGCTCCGCCACCGCCTCCAGCCGCGCCCGCGGATTCGGCGTGTGCGGCTCGGTCTCCCGCCACGCACGCTCGTCGATCGTCGGGATCGACAGCGCCGCGCTGAACTCCGTCCGCGCCGCGATCTCGCCCATCAGCCGGAGATCGCGCAGCAGCAGCGGCGACTTGGTGAGGATCGAGCACGGGTTCCCGGCGTCCCGCATCGCCTCCCAGATCCCGTCCATCAGCCGGTAGCGCCCCTCCACCCACTGATACGGATCGGTGTTCGTGCCGAGCGCGACGTGCTCCCCCTTCCACGACGGCCGGGCCAGCTCCACCCGCAGCAGCTCTGGCGCATTGACCTTGACCACGATCTCCCGCTCGAAATCCCGACCGGCGTCGAAGTCCAGGTACGTGTGCGTCGGCCGGGCGAAGCAGTACACGCAGGCATGGCTGCACCCCCTGTACGGGTTGATCGTCCACCGGAACGGCATCTGGGACGCCTCCGGCACCCGGTTGAGGATCGACTTGGCCCGGACCTCGTAGAACCGCGTCTGGATCGCCCCGGGCGCCTCGAAATGGCGCACGACCGCATCGTCGCGGTAGCCCGGAAGCCGGGCCCGCTCCTCCTGCTCGGTGGCGAGGTTGCTCCAGCGCACGAACGTATGTTCGCATACGAGCCAGACGGACCCGAAAGGCCCCATCTCCCCCTGAGGATGCGGGCCGGCTGAACGGCGGCCGCGTCAGTGAGCGACCAGCGACTGCAGCCCGGCGAGCGTCTGGCTGGTCGCGTCGGTGATCTCGACCTCGACCAGCTCGCCGGGCCTCGCCGCGCCGCTGAAGTTCACGACCTTGTTGTGACGCGAGCGCCCGCGCAGCCGGGTGGGGTCGGTCCGCGACGGCCCCTCGACCAGCACCTCGACGGTGCGCCCGACGAACCGCTGCGGCGCGCTCCGTGGCCCGGCGCTGGACCACCTCCACCAGTCGCTCCATCCGCTGCACCTTGACCTCGTGCGGGATCTGATCCGGCAGCGTCGGCGGCCTCGGTGCCGCGGCGGGGTGAGTAGATGAACGTGAACGCGCCGTCGTAGCCGACCTGCTCCGCGAGCTCGAGCGTCTGCTCGAAGTCCGCCTCGGTCTCGCCCGGGAAGCCGACGATGATGTCGGTGGTGAGCGCGCAGTCGGGCACGTGCTCTCGGATCAGCGCCACCCGGTCGAGGTAGCGCTCGCGCGTGTACGTGCGGCGCATCCGCTTGAGCACCGTGCTCGAGCCGGACTGCAGCGGCAGATGGATGTGCTCGCACAGCGACGGCAGCTCGGCGTGGGCGCGGATCACGTCCTCGCGCATGTCCTTCGGGTGCGGGCTGGTGTAGCGGATCCGGTCGATCCCGTCGACCGCGTCGATCCGCTCGAGCAGCTGCGCGAACGTGATCCGGTAGTCGCGCGGCAGGTCGCGGCCGTAGGAGTTGACGTTCTGGCCCAGCAGCGTGACCTCGACCACGCCGTCGGCAGCCAGGCGCCGCACCTCCTCGACGAGCTCGCCGGCGGGGCGGCTCACCTCGCGGCCGCGGGTCGAGGGCACGATGCAGTACGAGCACACGCAGTTGCAGCCGACGCTGATCTGGACCCAGCCCTGGAACTCGCGCTCGCGCTTGGCCGGCAGGTGCCCGGTGAAGCCCTCGAACTCGAAGAACCCCTGCGCGGTGAGCGAGTCGCTGGTCAGGAACTCGGCGAGCTTGTGCACCTGCCCGGGACCGAACGCCACATCGACGAACGGGAAGCGGGCGAACACCTCCTCCTTGACCGACTGCGCCCAGCATCCCCCGACGCCGACGATCCGGTCCGGATCCTCGCGCTTGAGCCGCTTGGCCTCGCCGAGGTGGGCGATGAAGCGGTCGTCGGCCTTCTCGCGGATCGAGCAGGTGTTGAACAGGATCAGGTCCGCGTCGGCCGCGGCTGCCGGCCTCGGTGTAGCCCAGCGACTCGAGCATCCCCTTCATCCGCTCGGAGTCGTGCTCGTTCATCTGGCAGCCGAACGTGGTCACGTGGTAGCGCTTCATCGACCGCCCAAGGGTAGCGGTGCGCTCGGGCCGCGAGATGGGTGCCTCAGGCCCTGAAATCCCGGCAGCACGAGCTCGACGCGGGCGCCCGCGCCGTTGCCGGTGCCGTCGGCCCGGACCAGGCCCCCGTGCGCCTCGGCGATCGCGCGGACGATCGCCAGGCCGAGTCCGGCGCCGCCGCTGGCCCGCGAGCTGCGGCCGGGTCGACGCGGTGAAAGCGCTCGAACACCCGCTCGCGCTCGGTCGGCCGGGATTCCCGGGCCGTCGTCGATCACGGCGAAGCGGATCCGGTCGGGCGCGACGCGCTGGACCTCGAGGCGCACCAGCCCGGTCCCGCTCGCGCGGTGTGCTCGATGGCGTTGCGGGCGAGGTTGCGCAGCGCCTGGGCGAGGCGGTCGGGATCGGCGTCGAGCGAGCCGTCGGGCACCGCGCCGAGCTCGAACCGCCGCTCCGCGGTGAGGCTGAGGCCGTCCCACAGGTCGTCGACGAACGGGCGCAGCTCGATCGGCTCGGTGCGCAGGAAGTCGGTCCGCTCGGACTGGGCGAGCACGAGCAGGTCGTCGACGAGCCGGCTGATCGCGCGTGATCTCGGCCTGGACGAGCCGCTCGACGCGGCGGACCTCGCCGCCGGACGGGTTCTCCTGCGCGGCCAGCACCTCGAGCTGGCCGCGGATCACGGTGAGCGGCGTGCGCAGCTCGTGCGAGGCGTCGGCGACGAACTCGCGCTGGCCGGCGAACGCCTCGGAGAGCCGGTCGAGCATGTGGTTGAACGACTCGGCCAGCACCCGGACCTCGTCGCCCGGCCGCCCCGTGATCGCCATCCGCGGCTCGAGGTCGCCGCGCGTCGACGCGGGCGGCGACGGCGGCCATCCGCCGCAGCGGCGCCGTGACGCGGGCGCCGGCCAGGTAGGAGGCGATCAGCGCGAGCACCAGCACGACCGCAGCCCGGCGAGCACGAACGCCCCGGCGATGCCGTGCTGGGCGCGCTCGACGATCGCCAGCGGCTCGCCGGCGCCGACCGTCGACCTGCAGCGCCCGAGCGGAGATCTGGCGCTCGAGGATCCGCATCTGGCCGACGTCGGGGACGCGGCGGATCGAGTGATCCCGGGCCGCGGGGACGCAGCTCGATCGCCGAGCGCGTTCTCGTGCGCCTGCTCGGCCGCCGTCTCGCCGTCGTCGGGCCCCGAGGCGCCGAACACCTCGGGGTGGTTGCTGGCCGCCGGGCCCCGGGGACGAGCACGAACAGCAGGGTCGAGGTCGCGGTGTACGGCTGGTCGCGCACGTAGCGGCGCGGCCGCCGCGGCGACCTCTGTCGGCGGTCTGGCCGCGGCAGCGGGCCGCAGCGCCTGGGCGAGCTGGCTCGTGTCGCCGCGCGATGTCGCGGTCGATCTGGTCGCGCAGCTCGGTCCCGGTCCGCGTGTAGACGACGACGAACACGACGGCCGCGGAGACGAGCATCACCCCCGCCACCCAGGCGGTCAGCCGCCAGCGCAGGCCGGCCGGGCAGCCGCGATCTAATAGCTCGCATCGAAGCGGTAGCCGACCGAGCGCACGGTGACGATCGGGGAGGCACGGTCGCTCGCCGTTGCTCGAGCTTGCGGCGCAGGTATCCGACGTACACGTCGACCACGTTGGTCCCGGGGTCGTACTCGTAGCCCCACACGGCCCGCAGGATCTGCTCGCGCGAGAGCACGTGGCCGCGGTTGCGCAGCAGATAGACGAGCAGCTCGAACTCGGTCGTCGACAGGCGGACCGGCTCCTCGCCGCTGGCGGACCTCGCGCGTGAGCAGGTTGACCTCGAGGTCGCCGCCCACGAGCGTCGTCGTCGGCGCCTGCGCGGCCACTCGGAGCTGGGCGCGGATCCGCGCCGCGAGCTCGCTGAGCGAGAACGGCTTGGTCAGGTAGTCGACCGCGCCGGCGTCGAGTCCGGCGACGCGGTCCTCGACCTCGCCCCGGGCCGTGAGCGCGATCACCGGCAGCGCCGGCTTGGCCTCCCGCAGCGCGTGCGAGCACCTCGAGGCCGCTGCGGCCGGGCAGCATCATGTCGAGCACGACGAGGTCGACGTTCTCGGCGAGCGCCTTCTCGGTGCCGCTGATGCCGTCGAGCGGCGGAGGTGACCTCGAAGCCGTGGGCCCGGAGCCCGCGCTCGAGGAAGTCGACGATCCCGGGCTCGTCCTCGATCACCAGGATCAGGCTGGGCATGCTCGGACATCGTCGGGCATGGCGCCGATAATAGGCCGCATCTTCGGGGTTTTGCCGAGCGCGAAGAGCTTTCTCATGGTGCGCTCAGCGGTCGTTCAGCTCGATTGTCGACACTGACGGTGTGCAACCAGCCGATTCTGTGCGGGCCTCGTCGCCCAGCGCGATGACCTCCGGCGGGCACAGCGCCGCGAGGTCCCGGCGGCGCGGGTGGTTCGGGGGTGGCACGGATGGCAACGAGGAGCTGACGGCGATGGCCGGCGTCGATCCTGCTCGTGCTGCTGGCCGTGATCGGGGTGACGATCCTGCGGATCGGGCAGCTGATCTCGGTCCACCTGTTCGTCGGCCTGCTGCTGATCGGCCCGGTGCTCCTGAAGATGGCGAGCACCGGCTACCGGTTCGTCCGCTACTACGCGCCACGACCCGGCCTACCGCCGCAAGGGGCCGCCGGAGCTCGCGCTGCGGCTGATCGCCCCGATCGTCGTGCTCACCACCGTGGTCGTGTTCGTCAGCGGTGTCGTGCTGCTGTTCGTCGGGCCCGGCCATCGCAATCCGACGCTTGAGATCCACAAGGTGAGCTTCATCGTCTGGGTCGTGTTCACCGCGCTGCACGTGCTCGGGCACCTGCCGGGCCTTGGGCGCGCGCTGCAGGCGACTCGGCCCTCGTCCGGCGGGACGACCCGCCGGGTCCGGGGCCGGGGGCGCCGGGCGCTGGATCGCGCTCAGCGGGGCGATCGTGGGGGGCATCGTGCTCGCGATCGTCCTGATCCCGGACTTCCACGTGTGGACGTCCCACGCCCACCTCCGGCACTTCGGCGGGCACTGAGTAGGCGCGTCACCGCGGCGCCGGTTCGCACGCGGCCGTCGATGCGCCCTGAACGTGCGACCGGGCCCCGGCGCGTGCGCACCGGGACCCGGATCGCGAGGTCAGTCGGAGCTCAGCTGCCGGACGGGGCGCAGATGTCGCCCACGCGCAGTCGCTGAACCCGTCGAGGTCGGAGTCGGGGGCCGACGGGCGTCCCGATCACCTTGCCGTTCGAGTCGGTGAGCTCGATCTCCTCGGGGGTCGTTGAGCTTCGACCGGCGCTCCGTTCGTCGTGCCGTGGTCGAACGTCGTCTTGGTCAGGTTCGGCAGGGCCGCGAGGCCGGCGTTGGTGCCGATCTCGAGCGGCGTCTCCTCGATCCACTCGGCCGTGGCGTGCGTGGAGGTGTACGGGACCGTCGTCGAGAACGTCTCGCTTGCGCGTCAGGTCCTTGATCTTGATCTTCCACACGTTCGAGCCCGCGAACGACCTCGGTGATCGACTGCGCTCATGAGGTCGCCGGCGCGCGACCTTCATGCTCGTGATCGTCGATCGACGGCGCGGGGACGAGCTCCCACCAGGCGTAGTAGGATGCCGGCTCCGCGCGCTGCTCACGTCCTGCTCGGTGCCGGTCTGGATCAGCGTCGAATCGGTGACCGTGCAGCCCGCGTTGACGCAGCCGCCGCCGATCCCGATCCAGGTCGGAGGACGCCTCGGCCTGGTCCGGTCGTGTGCTGCGTGGCCTTCGGCACGTGTCCACTCGACCGGTGATCGAGTGGAACAGCTTGCGGCCCTGCTCGAGCGTGCCCTGGTTATAGCCGAACCAGTTGTTGCTCTGATTGGTGTTGGCGCTCAGCGTGCGGTGCCAACGGACAGGCGCGCACCGTGGGATTGCAGCGTCAGCTTGGCCGAGGCTGCTGTCGCTCCACCAGCCGACAGCGCCGAGCGCGACGGCCAAGGTTGCGCCCACGGCCGCCATCCGGCGACCGGTGCGCGTGCAGTGTACGTGCACGATTCGGTCTCTTTTCTGGCGGCCTGCGGGCCACAGCCGCCGGTCTGCCACTGGACGCCCGCGCGATCGCAGGAGCTACCCGGAATCCGGTCGCTCCACTCGCCGGATTCAGGCCCGGGGTCTGTGGGGCCCGGCCGCGAGGCGCCGACCGTGCTCGCGGCCCTAGTCGCGGCGGCCGCCTATCGCGCGTACTCGACCGCGCGCGACTCCCGGATCACCGTGACCTTGATCTGGCCCGGATATTCGAGCTCCTTCTCGATCTCGCGGGCGATCTCGTAGGAGAGCAGCGTCGCGCGCGTCGTCGTCGATCGCGCCGGGCGCCACCATCACCCGGATCTCGCGGCCGGCCTGCATCGCGTAGACCTTGTCGACGCCCTTGTGGCGGGTGGCGATCTGCTCGAGGTCGCGCAGGCGCTTGACGTACTGCTCGAGCGACTCGCCGCGGGCGCCCGGCCGGGCCCCCGACAGCGCGTCGGCGGCCTGCACGATCACGGCCTCGATCGTCTGCGGCTCGACCTCGTTGTGGTGGGCCTCCATCGCGTGGGCGACGGCCTCGGACTCGCCGTACTTGCGGGCGAGGTCGCCGCCGACCAGCGCGTGCGGGCCCTCGATCTCGTGCGTGACCGCCTTGCCGATGTCGTGCAGCAGCGCGGCGCGGCGGGCGGTCTTGGCGCCGGCGCCGAGCTCCTCGGCCATCATCGCGGCCAGCCGCGAGACCTCGATCGAGTGCGCGAGCACGTTCTGGCCGTAGCTCGTGCGGAACTTGAGCCGGCCGAGCAGCTTGACCAGCTCCGGGTGAACCCCTGGACGCCGGCCTCGAACACGCCCTGCTCGCCGAGTTCGACGATGTGGCTCTCGAGCTCGGACTTCGCCTGGTAGTACATCTCCTCGATCCGGGCTGGATGGATCCGGCCGTCCTGGAGCAGCTTCTCGAGCGTCAGCCGGGCGATCTCGCGGCGGACGCCGTCGAACCCGGAGAGCACGACCGCGCCGGGGGTGTCGTCGATGATGAAGTCGACGCCGGTGAGGTTCTCGAGCGCGCGGATGTTGCGCCCCTCCCGGCCGATGATCCGCCCCTTCATGTCGTCGGCGGAGAGCTGGACGACCGACACGGTCGTCTCGGCCGCGTGGCCGGCGGCGAGCCGCTGCATGCACACCGAGAGGATGTTGCGGACGCGCCGCTCGGCCTCGCGCTTGGTCTCCTCCTCGATCTGCCGGATCCGCCGGGCCGCGTCGTGCCTGGCCTGGTCCTCGATCTCCTTGAGCAGGATCTGCTTGGCCCGCGCGGCCGACATGCCCGAGGCCTGCTCGAGCGTCCGCTCGAGCTCCTGCGCGCAGGCCGGCGACCACCTGCTCGCTCGGCTGTCGAGCTCGGCCTCGCGGCGGGCGAGGTTGTCCTCGCGGCGGGCGACGGCGGCGGTGCAGCTCCGGGAGCTCACTGGCGACTGTGCGGGCCGCGGGCTGCGTCTGCAGGTTCGGGCGCCGGCTCGGGCGCGTGCTGCCGTCCGGCCGCCCTGCGCGTGCATACACGGCCGCGGCAAGCACGATTCCCACCGCGATCAGCGCTGCGGCACCGATGATGTCCATGGTCGTTCCTCTCCCTGGCGGCGCCGGATCCTCCGGCGCCTCTCACGTCTTCAGTTTTGGGAGCGACCGACCGGCCCGTGCGGGACGCACGAACGGATGCCCGGGGCGGCGCGCGCAGCGCGCCGTCAGGCAGCGGCTAGCTGGCGGGTTGTGAGGGTGTTCTCGCGGGCGGGTGGCGGCCTTCGCGGCCGTTGGACCCGTTCGGTTGTGCCGTCAACGCTGAGATTCCGGGATTCCAATATCTACGAGATTTGCTGGTGTTTTGGTCGGCCCGTGGGCCGTTCGTTCGCTAACGGCATCGTAGTACCGCAGCGGCCTCGGCGCAATCCGTGAGGACCGTGGTCGGCCGGTGGCTCGGTGAGGACGGCCTGGTCTCGACCTGTGGTCGAGGGTCACGTGTGGCCCGTCGAGGCCCCAGGGGTCAGCGGATGCCCGATGGCGCGGGCTCGCGCACGTGGGCGGCGAGTGCGTCGAGCGCCAGCTCGCTGTCGTAGCCCTTGCGGATCAGCATTCCCAGCGCCCGGTCGCGGTCGCGGCGCTCGCGCGGCGGCATCCGGGAAGCGGCGGCGCAGGATCTCGAGCGCGCGGTCGAGCTCGCTCTCGTCCTCGGGCCCGTCGGCGAGCGCCGCCGTCGACCAGCTCACGGTCGATCCCGCGCTCAGCGAGCGCGCGGCGGATGCGATCGTCCCCCCACTGCTCGAGCTTGCGCTTGTCCTGCAGCGAACAGGCGCGCGTAGCGGGCGTCGTCGAGGTACCCGTCACCGGTCAGCATCTCGATCGCCGCCTCCGCCGCCTGCGGGTCGATCCCCCGGCGCTCGAGGTGCGCCCGCACCTCGTGGCACGGTCCGCTCGCGGCGGTTGAGGTGGCGCAGCGCCATCTCGAGCGGCCTGCAGCCGGCGCTCGGCATCTCGCGTCGGAGATGAACGCTCGGCGTCGATCGGCCCCGAGCCGAGCCTCGGCGTCGCCCGGCGCCCGCAGTGGGTTCTCGGCGTCGGTCACGCCTGGCCGCCGCGCTCTCAGGCCGCGCGCTCGCCTACGGCCTCGACCGAGGCGAGCGGCTGCTCCTCGCGCGGCTCGATCGGCTTCACCAGGTCACGGCCGATCCCCAGCGCGGCATAGATCTTCGTCCTCGATCTCGCTGCGCCAGGTCCGGGATGCTCGTCGAGGAACGCCTTGGCGTTGCCGCGCCCCTGCCCGAGCCGCTCCTCGCCATAGGAGAAGAACGAGCCCGACTTGGTGACGATGTTGTGCTCGATCCCGTAGTCGAGCAGGCAGCCCGAGGTCGAGATCCCCTTGCCGAACTCGATGTCGAACTCGGCCTGCTTGAACGGCGCCGCCACCTTGTTCTTGACGACCTTGACCCGCACGCGGTTGCCGACCGCCTCGGTGCCGTCCTTGAGCGTCTCGATCCGCCGGATGTCGAGCCGCTGCGAGGAGTAGAACTTGAGCGCCCGGCCGCCGGGCTGGGTCTCCGGCGAGCCGAACATCACGCCGACCTTCTCCCGGATCTGGTTGGTGAACACGCACAGCGTCTGCGTGCGGTTGAGGTTGCCGGCCAGCTTGCGCATCGCCTGGGACATCATCCGCGCCTGGACGCCGACGGTCTGGTCGCCCATCTGGCCCTCGAGCTCGGCATGCGCGGCGTCAGCGCCGCCACCGAGTCGACGGCGATCACGTCGACCGCGCCGGAGCGGATCAGCATGTCGACGATCTCGAGCGCCTGCTCGCCGTAGTCCGGCTGCGAGACGAGCAGCTCGTCGATGTCGACGCCGATCTGCTGCGCGTACAGCGGGTCCATCGCGTGCTCGGCGTCGACGAACGCGCACACCCCGCCGAGCTTCTGGGCCTCGGCGATGATGTGGTAGACGAGCGTCGTCTTGCCCGAGGACTCCGGGCCGAAGATCTCGACGATCCGCCCGCGCGGAACCCCGCCGATCCCGAGCGCGACGTCGAGCGACAGCGCGCCCGTCGGGATCGCGTCGACCGCCACGCGCGCGCCGGGATCGCCCATCCGCATGACGCGTGCCCTTGCCGAACTGCCGCTCGATCTGGGTCAGCGCTCCCTGCAGCGCGGCCTTGCGCTTGGCGTCGGCCTTCGGATCCGGCGCGACGCCAGGGCGCGCGCCGTTCTTCACGCCGGCCTTGTCTTGCTCGCTCATCTCGGTTGCGCTCCTTCGTCTCTCATGCTTTGAACCCGCTCACGGTACGCCGGGCAGCGGACGGAACGGGACGCTAGATCCGACCGCCGTTACGGAACAAGACACGTTCGTGACGAAGCGCAAAAAGTCTGTGCCAAGTGTGTGGAGGGGGTCGGACGGAGGAGGTCGGCGCGGCCGGACGGTGGTCGCGGGCAAGCCGGGCAAGCGATCGGTGGTCCGGCAGGTCGCTGGGCCGCGGAGGGGTCACCCGGGACGGGCGTGATCAAAGACTGGGTCTATAGCCCGGGTTTTTGATCGACGGCTCGTCGCCGCGGAGGCGGAACGGGACGCCTCACCCGCCCAGCGTCACCTCGGCGAGCGCCTCGTACCGCGACCCACCGGGCTCGGGGCGCGAGCGGTACACCACGACCGAGGAGCCGGGAAAGGACACGGGCGGCGGCGGGGCGAGGTCGGATGGCGTGATTCAGCCCACCCGCCCGGCGGCGGACGCGGGCGACGGTCACGTGGGGGAGGAACGGCCGGCGCTCGGGCGCGTGAACACGCCGAGGCGCGACAGCTCCGAGGACAACGCGGACTGGAGGCGCCCCAGGCGCCCGCCGGCGTCGGACAGCGCGACCTCCGAGCACCCGCGGTCGCCGCCGGGGCAGCCACAGCGCCCCGTCGATCGCCAGCAACGGCACGCCGCCGTCCCCGGGATCCAAACCGGAAGCGACAGCCGAGCACGCCGAGGCGACCACCGGATCGTCCGCGGCCGGCCGCGAGCCCAGGAAGCACAGCGTCACGTGCAGGCCGTCGGGCGCCACCGGCCGCAGCCCGGATCCACGCCCTCGAGCACCCCGGACCGCCAGGCCACCAGCGCCGACCGCACGTCGCCGGGCAGCGCCAACGCGACGAACAGCCGCACGCGCGCAGGCGAGGACGGGGACGATCCCGAGCCGGGAGCGGAGACCGACGCGCCGCTCACTCAGTCCGACGCCGGGTCGCTCTCGCCCGTCAAGCAGCCGGCGGAGCATGTGCATCGCCACCGTGGTCGAGCGGTCGCGGACGTCGGCGCGGTCACCCGGCAGGCGGGCGCTGCGGGTGAGGCTCGTCCCGTCGCGCGTGAGCTGACCGAGAAGCAGACGAGCCCGACCGGCTTCTCCTCGGTTCCCCCGTCCGGCCCGGCGATCCCGGTGATCCCGATCCCGATGTCGGCATCGAAGCGCTCGGCGGACCCGTCGGCCAGCGCCCGGGCGACCTCGACCGACACGGCGCCGAAGCGTCGATCAGCATCCGCGTCGACGCCGGCAAGATCGCACCTTGGCCTCGTTGGAGTACGCCACCACCCCGCCGTGGAAGTACTCCGAGGACCCGGCCCGGTCGGTCAGCCGGGCCGCCATCAGCCCGCCGGTGCACGACTCGGCGACCGCCACTCCGCCACCGCGCGAGACCAGCAGCATCGCCACCTGCTCGTCGACCGTCGAGCCGTCCAGCGAGAACAGCGTGTCCGCATGCCGGCGAACCCATGAACGCCACGAACGCGCTCGTACGCCTGCGTCGCGGCCGGCTCGTACCGGGTCGCCACCTCGATCTCGCCCGCGCCGCAGGCAGGTCGTGATCTCGAGCGCCGCCAGCTCCAGCCCCGCCGCCTCCGCCGCGCGCAGGGTGTTGGCGATCTCCGACTCGGGAATCCCGAACAACCGGATGATCCCCCGCTCGTACGAGACCGCTCCGGCGATCGCGGCCTGGAATGCCTCCGTCGCCGTCGCCGCCGCCCACATCGGCTGGAGCTCGCGCGGGGGTCCCGGGAAGCACCACCACGGTCGGGCCCGGAGCCCAGCGGCGGGCACCACCAGCCCCGGGGCCGTTCCGACCGGCTCGAGTACGGTCGCGCCGTCCGGGATCACCGCCTGCTTGCGGTTCGAGGCCCGGATCGCGTCCTCGTCCAGTCCCGGCCAGCGGCGCATCAGCGGCCGCAGGATCTCGGCGATCCGTTCCTCGAGCTCCGGGTCGAGCACCATCTCGCGCCCGGCGAACTGCCCAACGACCTCGGCGGTGAGGTCGTCGGCGGTCGGGCCGAGGCCGCCGCTCGTGATGATCACGTCGTAGCCCTCGCCCGCCATGTAGCGCAGCGAGGACAAGCAGGTCCGCGGGGCGGTCGCCGACGATCTGGATCATCGCCGCGTCGACGCCGATCTCGCGCAGGCGCTCGGACAGCCACGGGCCGTTGCGGTCGCGGATGATCCCGGTCAGGACCTCCGTGCCCGTGACGAGGATGCCGGCGCGCGCGCTCACGGGCAGGTCGGCTTCGTCGCGAGCGGGATCGGGTGGGTCCCGGACGGCGTGATCGACAGCCGGATCGGGCCCGAGGAGGCCGCCACCGGCACCGACTTGCCGTTGACCTTCACCTGCACGGAATTGTTGCCGAGGGTCAGCAGGAGCTTGCCGGCGGTCTCGGCCGGGATCGTCTGACCGGTCAGGTAGGTCTGCTGGTTGATCAGCTTCGCGCCGGCGGCGTCGACGAGGCACACGTACACCTGGCCGGTGGCGACGAGTTGCAGGTGGACCTTCTTCGGCTTCGGGGCCGCGTGGTGACGATGATGCTTGGGCTTGTGGCGTCTGGATCGCCTGCGTGCCGGTCGGAGGCGGTGTCTTCTTCGTGCCGCCGCGGGTGCCGATGTAATAGAGGACGCCGACGATCGCCACCAGCACGACCGCGATCACCAGCCACGGCGGGATCAGCGGGTCCGCGGGCGGAGCGCTCGCGCTCACGCGACAGCGAGCCGATCGGCCGCAGGTCGTGATCGGTCGGGTGCTCGTACCGGCGGCGGAACTCGTCGACGAGCATGCGGCTGTCGAGGCCGAGGAAGTCGCCGTAGGTGCGCACGAAGCTCTTGGCGTAGACCGATCCCGGGAGCAGGTCCCACTCCTCGTTCTCGATCGCCCGCAGGTACTTGGCGCGGATCTTCGTCCGCGTCTCGACCTCGTCGATGCTGATGTGGGCGCGCATCCGCGCCTCGCGCAGTGTGGTGCCGATCTCGGGCATCTGAGCGACAGAGGCTACCGACGCCGGAAATCGTGAAAGGTCCCTGTCATGCAGCGAAATCGAGGCCTGCAGCCACGACGGCGGGACACGGGAGCAACCGGCTCAGGCGCCCCGGAGCGGGTCGCCGGGCCGCAGCGGGGCGCTCCCCTCGGCCTCGGACAGATGCGCGAGGATCCGCGGCACGTCGGCCTCGGAGATGAGCACCTGGCGGGGCTTCGAGCCTTCGTAGCCGGAGATGATCCCGCGACGCTCGAGCATGTCGATCAGCCGCCCCGCGCGCGTGTAGCCGAGGCGCAGACGGCGCTGGAGCATCGAGGTCGAGGCCGTGCCCATCTGCGCGACGAGCGCGATCGCCTCGTCGAGCAGCGGATCCTCGTCGGGATCGAAGCCGTCGTCGTCGCGAGCTGCCGCCGTCCTCGGAGGCGATCTCCTGGAGCAGCTCCTCGCGAAGCTCGGGCTCGCCCTGGACGCGCCAGCTGTCGGTCAGCTCGGCGATCTGGTCCTCGTCGATGTAGGCGCCCTGGATCCGCTGGAGCTTCGAGGAGCCGACCGGCGAGAACAGCATGTCGCCCTGGCCGAGCAGCGACTCCGCGCCGTTCTGGTCGAGGATCACGCGCGAGTCCGTCTGCGAGGAGACGGCGAACGCGATCCGCGAGGGCACGTTGGCCTTGATCATGCCGGTGATCACGTCGACACGGGGCGACTGGGTGGCGAGCACGAGGTGGATCCCGACCGCCCGGGCCTTCTGGGCGAGGCGGATGATCGAGTCCTCGACGTCGGCCGGCGCCACCATCATCAGGTCGGCGAGCTCGTCGATCACGCAGAGGATGTAGGGCAGCGGCGGCTCTCCGCGCTTCTCCCGGGTCCGGTTGAGCTCGGGCAGGTTGCGCGTCCGGGCCAGCGACATGGTCCCGTAGCGCTGCTCCATCTCCTTGACCAGGTTCTGCAGCGCGTTGGCGGCCATCCGCGGGCTCGTGATCACCGGCGTCAGCAGGTGCGGGATCGACTCGTAGTGGTTGAGCTCGACCTGCTTGGGGTCGACGAGCACGAGCCGGACCTCGTGCGGGGTGGCCCGCAGCAGCACCGAGGACAGCATCGCGTTGACGCACGCCGACTTGCCTGCGCCGGTGGTGCCGGCCACGAGCAGGTGGGGCATCTTCGCCAGGTCGGCCCCGATCGCCCGTCCGGCGATGTCCTTGCCGAGCCACACGGTGAGCGGCGACCAGTCGGGCGGCGGGTCCTGGAACACGTCGCCGAGGTGGACGATCCGCCGCCGGGCGTTCGGCACCTCGACCCCGACGGCCTGCTTGCCGGGAATCGGGGCGAGGATCCGGATGTCGGTGGCGGCGAGCGCGTAGGCGAGGTCGTCCTTGAGCTGGGCGACCTTGGCGACCTTCGTGCCGGGCGCGAGGCGCAGCTCATAGCGCGTGATGTGCGGGCCGGTGACTCGGCCGATCACCTTCGCCTCGATCCCGAAGTGGCCGAGTGTCTCGAGCAGCGTGCGCGCGACCTGCTCCTGACCCTCGGTGTCGGGCTTGGCGGCCTCGCCCGTGGAGCGCGTGAGGAACCGGGCGCCGGGCACGCGCCACACGAAGTCGGGGTCGTCGGTGACCGACGCGCGGTAGCGGCCCTGCGGCGTCAGCGACGCCGGGTCGACCTCGGCGCGCGCCTCGACGCCGGCGGGCTGGTCCTCGTCGGCGAGCTCGGCCGGCTCGTGCGCGGGCTCGGGCAGCTCCAGCGGCTGATCGGGCTCGTCGTCGAGCAGCGCGCCGATCGGCGGCGCCTCGACGTGCGTGGCGCGGACGATCAGCTCGGCCGTGTCGTCCTCCGGGGGCAGGATCAGCTCGGGCGGATCCGCGAGCTCTGCGAGCTCGTCCAGGACCGGCGCGGCCCGGGAGCGGGTCGCCGCCCGGCGCCCCGCCTCGGTGGCCGGCGGCCGTGCCCGCGCGGAGGCGAGCTCGCCCGCCTGGCGCACCGTCGCGCGGGTCCCGGCCACGCCCGCGCCCATCCACCGGATCACCCCGGCGATCGTGGCGCCGCTCACGAGGATCAGGCCGGCGATCAGCAGGAAGATCGCGAGGATGTGCGCACCCGTGGTCGAGAGCAGGTGCGAGGCGACCCAGAACTCCGCCTGGCCGACGATCCCGCCGCGGTGCTCGAACGCGCTTGCCTGCCAGAACCGCACGCCATGCAGGGCTCCGGGGCCGAGGCCGAGGGTGCCGGCCGCCAGCGCGAGCGTCAGCGCCGCGGTCAGGCAGATCGTGCCCGTCCGCAGCGGCCGCGGGCGCGTGCTGGTCGCTCGGCGTCCAGCGGCGCCCCGCCGGGCCGCGCGCCCGTCATCGAGCTGTGGGCGCAGCTCGCGCGCGAGAACCAGGGCGCCGCCGGCGATCAGTGCCGCGGGGACGGCGTAGCCGAGGGTGCCGAGCACGAACCGGGCGGCGGTCACGGCGCCGTCGCCGAGGGTCCCGCCCGCCCAGTCCAGGTAGGTGACCGAGCCGAGGAAGATCCCGAGCGCGATCAGCGCCAGCCCGATGATGTCGATGTGGTGGGGCTCGAGGTCGACGTGGGGCATCGCCAGCGGCCGGCCGGCGAGCAGCGAGCGCTGGGCGCGCCTGGGCGGACGCTTGCGCTTGGCTGTCTTTGAGCGGGTGGCGGCGGCGGGCATCGGAGTCCGAACCCGTGGCTTCGACGCCCGGCGCCGGGCTCCTGCCCGCCGGCACACCGCCAAGAGCCGCCAAGAGCCGCCAAGAGCCGGCCGAGAGCCGGCCGGGGGCCCCGCCGGGAGCGCGCCGAGGGTCCGGCGGGCGCACCACTCACGACCCCGGATGCCGCCGAACCCCCACCGAAGACCTCGATCAATGCCGAGTAAAGATCCCCGTGAGCACGGATTTACCGACGTACCATCTGCGTCACAGATGGCCGAGTTCGAACGCCCGCCGCGTGTGCTCGTCGTCGAGGACGACGACGCGATCGCCCAGGTCCTGCAGCGCTCGCTGCGGATGGAGGGCTACGACGTCAAGGTCGCCGGCGACGGCATCAGCGCGCTCGACCTCGCCCATGCCTTCCTCCCCGATCTCGTGATCCTCGACCTCGGCCTCCCCCGGATCGACGGGATCGAGGTGGCGCAGCACGCTGCGGCGCACCGACGACGTACCGATCCTGGTGCTCACCGCGCGCGACGCGGTCGAGTCGCGCGTCGAGGGGCTCGACTCGGGCGCCGACGACTACCTGGTCAAGCCGTTCGAGCGCCAGGAGCTGCTCGCCCGGCTGCGGGCGCTGTTGCGGCGCCGCCCCCCGCGCGGGCAGGCGACGATCGCGGTCGGGGACCTCAAGCTCAACCCGGACACCCACGAGGTCACCCGGGCGGCGCGGTCTATCGACCTCACCCAGCGCGAGTTCGAGCTGCTCGAGTACCTGATGCGCAACGAGCGGATCGTGGTCTCCCGTCAGCGCCTGCTCGACGAGGTGTGGGGGTACGACCCGTTCTCGATGACGAATACGATCGAGGTGTTCGTGTCCAATCTCCGGAGGAAGCTTGAAGCAGACGGAGAGCCTCGGCTCCTACACACGATCCGCGGCGCAGGCTACGTTCTCCGCGTATAGGCGACTGCCGATCCGCTGGCGGCTGGCCGGCGGCTCCGCGGTGCTGACGTTCGTGATCCTGGCCGGGTTCGCGCTGATCGTCGGCGTGGTCACCACCAATCAGGTGCGCGGCCAGTTCAACGACGAGGTGTCGTTCTCGGCCGATCAGCTGCAGCAGGAGCTCAACAAGAAGCTGCACTTGGCCGGCGACTCGCTCGAGGGCTGCTCGCAGCCGGTGCGGCTGAGCGACTTCGCGACCGCCGAGCAGGCGCAGATCCGGATCTTCGAGGTGGGCGGCAGCCAGGAGCTGCTGTGCACCCAGAACCAGGTGAAGATCAAGGGAGCCAAGTCGCCGATCGTCACCAGGACGCTGCGCACCGCCCCGAGCCAGACCCATGGCAGCCTCAACGCCGACGGCTACCGGGTGGCGGTGCGCGAGCTCGACGCCCAGCCGGTCGGCGAGCTGAAGCTCCTCTACGCCCGCCCTCTGTCCGACATCGACCACACGCTGGCGCGGGTCCGTTTCCTGCTCGTGCTCGCCGTGCTCGGTGGCACCGTGCTGGCGCTGCTGGCCGGCCTGCTCGTCGCCCAGCGGGCGATGGGGCCGATCGCCGACCTCACCGCCGCGGCGCGGGAGATCGAGCGCACGCGGGATCCCAGCCTGCTGCTTCCGCGGCCCGGCGCCGAGGACGAGGTGTCCGAGCTGGCGCGCACGCTCGAGGGCATGCTCGGGGCGCTCGATGCTGCGCGGACTGAGACCGAGGCGATGCTCGAGCGCCAGCGCGAGTTCGTCGCCGACGCCTCCCACGAGCTGCGAACGCCGCTCACGAGCGTGCTGGCCAATCTCGATCTGCTCTCCGAGGAGCTCGAGGGCGAGCAGCGCGACTCCGCCCGCTCGGCGCTGCGCTCGACCCGCCGGATGCGGCGCCTCGTCGGCGACCTGCTGCTCCTGGCCCGCGCCGACGCACACCGCATGCCGCCGCGCCGGAGCACCGACCTCGGCGAGGTTCTGACCGAGGCAGCGGCCGAGCTCGGGCCGATGGCCTACGACCACGAGCTGTCGGTCGACCCCGGGCCGGCGATCGTGGCCGGCGCGCGCGACGACCTGCACCGGATGACGCTCAACCTCCTCGAGAACGCAGCCCGCCACACCCCGCCGGGGACGCACATCACAGCCGCGACCGGGCTCGACGGCCGCTCGGCGACGCTCACCGTGCAGGACAACGGCCCGGGGATCCCGCTCGAGCTCACCGAGCGCGTGTTCGAGCGCTTCGTGCGCGCCGGCGGCGACGGGGGCCGCGGGTCGGGCCTCGGGCTGGCGATCGTGCGGGCGGTGGCCGAGACGCACGGCGGCACCGTCACCTACGAGGACCTCGCCCCGGGGACCCGGTTCGTCGTGCGGATCCCGGCCGAGCAGCAGCCGGGCGCCCCTGAGGAGGCCGAGCCGGGCGCCCGCGAGGAGGCCGAGCGGGTCGCTCAGACCTCGACGACGACCGGCAGCACCATCGGCCGGCGGCGCAGCCGGTCGTAGACGAACGCGGCCAGATCGTCGTGCAGGGCCTCCTGGAGCAGGTCGATCTCGCGGATGCCGTCGCGCGCGGCGCCCGCCAGCGAACGCTCGACCTCGGTGCGGATCTCGGTCACCAGGCCGTCGGCCTGCTCGACGAACGGGACCCCGCGGAAGATCACCTCGGGCGGCGCCACCGACTCGCCGCTCTGCTCGGACACCGTGGCCACGACGATGAAGATCCCGTCGGCGGAGAGCATCCGGCGGTCGCGCAGGGCGGCGTCGGCGGGGTCCCCGATGTCGACGCCGTCGACGAAGATCATCCCGGACTGCTCGCGCTGGCCGAAGGCGGCCTTGCGTGAGTCGATCTCGAGCACCAGGCCGTTCTCCCCCTGGAAGACGTCGGCGGGGTCGATCCCGACGGCGTCGGCCAGCTGGGCATGGAGGTGGATGCGCTTGTAGTCGCCGTGCATCGGCATCACGTAGCGGGGGCGCACGAGGTTGAGCATCAGCTTGAGCTCCTCGCCGTAACCGTGGCCGGAGGCATGGATCGGGGCCTCGCGCGGGGTGATCACGTCGCAGCCGATGTGGTAGAGCCGGTCGACCGTCTCCCCCACCGCCCGCTCGTTGCCCGGGATCGGCGTCGCCGAGAACACGACGGTGTCGCCCCGCCGCAGCTTGATCGTCCGATGGTCGTTGTGGGCCATCCGGCGCAGCGCCGAGAGGGGCTCGCCCTGGGAGCCGGTGGAGATCACGACGACCTTGTGATCGGGCCAGTCCTCGACCTCCTGCGGCTGGATCATGATCCCGTCCGGGACCTCGATGTGCCCGAGGGTGCGCCCGATGTTGACGTTCTTGCGCATCGAGCGCCCGACGAGCGAGACCTTGCGGCCGAGCGCGGCGGCGGCGTCGATCACCTGCTGCACGCGGTGGATGTTCGAGGCGAAGCTGGTGACGATGATCCGGCCCTCGGCGCGGGCGAAGACCTCCTCCAGGTGCGGTCCGACTTCACGCTCGGATGGCGAGAAGCCGGACCGGTCGGCGTTCGTCGAGTCACCGCACAGCAGCAGCACGCCCTCTCGGCCGAGCTCGGCGAGCCGGGAGACGTCGGCGGGCGGCCCGTCGACCGGCGTCTGATCGAACTTGTAGTCGCCGGTGACGAGCACGGTCCCGAGCTCGGTGGTGAGCGCGACCGCGGCCGCGTCGGGAATCGAGTGGGTCATATGGACGAGCTCGATCGTGAACGGACCGGCGGACACCTCGTCGCCGGGCGCGAGATCCTCGAGCTCGGCGTCGCGCAGCTTGTGCTCGTCGAGCTTCGAGCGGGCCATCGCGATCGTCAGGCGGCCGCCGAACACGACCGGGGCGCTCGTCGCCGAGCTCGCGCAGCACCCAGGGCAGCGCGCCGAGGTGATCCTCGTGACCGTGCGTGATCACGATCGCCTCGATGTCGTCCGCCCGCTCGCGCAGGTAGCTGAAGTCGGGCAGCACGAGATCGATCCCGAGCATGTCCGCGGTTGGGAACCGCAGCCCGGTGTCGACGACCACGATCCGGTCCTCGTACTCGACGACCGTCATGTTCTTGCCGATCTCGCCCAGGCCGCCGAGCGGAAGGACTCTCAGAGCGCCGCTCACGTCGCGGTGGCGAGCATCCCGTGCCGCTCGAGCATCTCGCGAACCGTGGCTGTCTCCTGTTCGTCGAGCTCGACGTAGGGAAGTCTGGGGGCTCCGACGCCGAAGCCCAGCAGATTGAGCGCCGCCTTCAGCGAGCAGGCGAGCGGAGCGACCGACAGCGCGCGGTACACGTCGCGCAGGCGCTGGTCGATCTCCCGGCGGTGCTCGGGCTCGTCGACCATCCGCCGCATCTCGTCGCCGACGATGTGGCTGGCGGTCAGCACGCCGCCCGGCTCGCCCATGTCGAGCACGTCGGCGAGCAGATCGTCGTTGCCGGCGTAGATCTGGAGGCCGTCGATCTTGGCCAGGTTGGCGGGGTTGGCCTGCTTGACGGCCTGGATGTTGTCGATCTGCGCGAGCTCGGCCAGCAGGTCGTTGGAGAGGTCGGCCGCGGTTCGCTGCGGGATGTTGTAGAGCACGATCGGCAGGTCGGTCGCGCGGGCGACCTCCTGGTAGTGGCGGACGATCCCGCGCCGGCTCGGCCGGTTGTAGTACGGGTTGACCGACAGCAGCGCGTCGGGGCGCAGCGCGGTGGCCCGCTCGGTCAACTCGACCGCATGGCGGGTGTCGTTCGAGCCGACCCCGGCCACGATCGCGCACGTCCCGCGCATCTCCTCGACGGCGAGCCGAATCAGCGCGAGCATCTCGTCGTCGGTCATCGTCGAGGCCTCGCCGGTCGTGCCACAGATGACCAGGCCCTCGGACCCGTGCTCGACGAGGTGGTGCATGAGCCGCACCGCGGACTGCTCGTCGACGCGCCCGTCGGCATCGAACGGAGTGACCATCGCGGTCAGGATCGCGCCGAGGTTCATCGACATCGCGGTGATTATCGCAGGGGAGCCCGGCGTCTCCGCCCGCCCCTACCCGCCCGGTTGCCTACGGCTGCTTGTGCGCGCCCCAGGCGAGCACCGAGAGCGGGCCGAGACTCGCCTGATCGTGGTGATCGGGCGCCCGCTCGGCCGCGAGCTCGGGCCGGGGCGGCTCGGAGACGACATGCGTGACCTGGGCGTCGGTGAGCTTGGCGATCCGATCGGGCAGTCCCGCGTGCAGCCACTTGGAGAACTTCATCGGCAGCGTCGAGACGATGATCTCGTCGTGGCGCTTGGGGTCCCAGGCGTCGGTCACGGCGACGATCGGGTCCGCCGCGCCGACCTCGCCCGTGACCTCGAGGCCGGCCTCCCGGAACCGGGCGAGCGGCGTCGGACACCATCGCGTGGGCGGCCTCCCGGCCGCCGCCGAACGGGGTGGCCGGCACGATCAGCGTGAACGCGCACGCTCCCCGACCGGCCCGCGCGACGAGGGCCTCCAGGAGCTCGTCGGACGCGGCGGTCACGTTCGCGACCACCAGGACGTTGCGCTTCCAACTCATGGACGACCTCCCCGATACGAAACGTAAGCGTTCACACGCGTCCTCGTATGAGAGCTTACGCACCTAAGGGCGTGTTAACGCGGGGCGACGAATCGCGCCGTGTGTCCCCGGGGAGCGGCGGGGCGGTCAGCCTTCGATCGGCGGCCTTGATGTCCTGCGCGTCGCGCTCGCCCTTGCCCCGGATCATCGGGCCGGAGTAGGCGCCGGGCTTCGGCCGGGGCTTGCCGCCCGGCAGCGCGAGCCGCAGGATCGTCCGCTGGACCATGCCCAGTTGCTGGGCGAACGGGCCGCTGTTGTAGGGCAGGCCGTAGCGCTGGCAGATCTCCCGGACCTTCGGGGCGATCTCTCCGTAGCGGGTGCTCGGCATGTCGGGGTACAGGTGGTGCTCGACCTGGTAGCCGAGGTTGCCGCTCATCACGTGGAAGACGGGGCCGCCGTCGATGTTCGCGGCGCCGGTGAGCTGGCGCACATACCAGGCGCCCTTCGTCTCGTTCTCGGCCTCCTCCTGGCTGAACGTGTAGGTCTGGTCCGGGAAGTGGCCGCAGAAGATGATCGCGTAGGACCACACGTTGCGGATGATGTTGGCCGCCACGTTGGCCGTCAGCGTGCGACGGAAGGGCTCGCGGAAGGCCCGGCGCTCGACCAGCCGGCGCAGCACGCCCTGGGCGCCGTCGGTCTGCCTGCGGCGCAGCTTGCGCAGCGCGCGCTTGGTCCTGACCTGCGGGCTCTGATCGATCGCCTCGACGTGGGCCTGCGCGCCGAAGAAGGCCGCCTCGATCCCGGCCATCACGAGCCCGCTGATCAGCGGCCACGCGATGTAGTCCTTCTGGATCTGGGTGCGGGCCTTGCCGGCCATGCCCTTGAGCTCCTTGCGGACCTTCTTGAGGTCCTTCTTGCCGGCTCGGATCGCCGTGAAGTCGAGGTCGTGGGCGGCCACTCCCCACTCGAACAGCATCGCCAGGACGATGTTGTAGAACGGCTGGAACAGATAGACCGGGTTCCACTTCTGGTGAGGGTCGATCCGCATGATCTCGTAGCCGAGGTCACGGTCCTTGCCGCGGATGTTCGTGAACGTGTGATGGATGTAGTTGTGCGAGTGGCGCCAGGCCTCGGCGGTCGAGGCCGTGTCCCAGTCCCACGCGCGGGAGTTGATCACCGGGTCGTTCATCCAGTCCCACTGGCCGTGCAGGACGTTGTGGCCGATCTCCATGTTCTCGAGGATCTTCGCGACGCCGAGGGTGCTCGCGCCGAGCAGCCACGGGAGCCGCCACCGCGAGGCGATCAGCTCGAGGCGCCCGAGCAACGCGAGCCGCCGCTGGAGCGAGATGATCGAGCGGATGTAGCGGGCATCGCGGTCGCCGAGGCTGGCCTTGACCTCCTCGTGCAGCGCGTCGAACTCGCGCCCGATCTCCTCGATCTGCTCCGGCGTCAGCCGTGCGAGCGGGCTGTCGGGCTCCCCCTCGATCGGGACGAACTCCTCGGGATGATGGCCGTTCTCGGTTGCTGTCGCCATTGCGATCAAAGTCTCCCTATCTCTGTGGTCGTGTACAGCTCATAGCTCTTACAGCTCGATCTCGACAGGTCCCTCGGGCGCGCTGATGCACGTCCGAATCATCTCGCCCTCCTGGCCGTACACCTTGCCGGTGCGCAGGTCGCGCACCCGGCCGCTGGCCAGCTCTCCGACGCACGTGTGGCAGATCCCCTCCCGGCAGCCGTAGGGCAGGTCGAGCCCGGCCTCCTCGCCGGCCACCAGGATCGGGATTGAGCCGTCGGACTCCGCCTCGGTGTCCGACTCGAGGAAGGTGATCTTGCCGCCCTCGCCCTCGCCCGCCTGGCCGAGCCCCAGCTTGGGCTGGAAGCGCTCGAGGTGGAGCTGTTCCCTGAGGTCCGCCTGCTCGAAGTGCTCGGCGAATGCGTCGAGCATCTCCGACGGGCCCGACACGTAGGTCTCGCGCTCGCGCCAGTCGGGGCACAGCCGCTCGAGGTCGCCCGGCCCGATCCGGCCATCGACACCCGTCAGCTGCTCGTGGAGCTGGAGGCCGTTCTGGCGACTCGCCAGCGCCCGCAGCTCGGCGCCGAAGATGACGTCGGAGCGCTCGTGCGCGGAGTGGATATGGACGACATCGCGCACCTCGTCGTAGTGGTCGAGGTGGCGAAGCATGCTCATCACCGGGGTGATGCCGCTGCCGGCGGTGATGAACAGCAGCTTGGCCGGAACCGGATCGTCGAGCACGAACTCGCCCTCGATCTTCGACAGCGACACGATCGTGCCCCGCCTGGCCTTGCCGGTGAGGAACGGCGACACCTTGCCCTCGTCGACGCGCTTGGGCGTGATGCTGATAAGGCCGTCCTCGCGGTACGGATCGGAGGTGAGGGAGTACGCACGCCAGTGCCGGACGCCGTCGATGTCGACGCCGATCCGGATGTACTGGCCCGGCTTGTGCCCCGGCCACCGGTACCCGGGCTTGATCATGATCGTCGTCGCCCGTCCCGCCTCGTGACGGACCTCCTCCACCCGGCCGCGCAACTCGCGCGTCGACCACAGCGGATTGATCATCTCCAGGTAGTCGTCCGGCAGCAGAGGCGTGCTCAAGGCAGCCAACACGCTCAGGACGCGGCGCTGGATCGGATGGACGTTAGGTGGTGCGCCTCGTTCGGGCATCTACTGAAGAGTAATATCCAGAACGGTAGATTGTAATCGCGTCGTGCCTGTCCGTGCTGCGAGAGCCGAAGATCGTCCCGGCCGACCGCCCCGAAAGGCCGGCACGCGTGGCATGCCCCGGCCGGCGCGCGAGCGTCTGATCCTCGAGGTGGCCGGCCAGGTGTTCGCCCGCAGCGGCTACCACGCGGCGGCGATGGACGAGATCGCCGAACTGGCCGACGTCTCCAAGCCGATGCTCTACGCCTACTTCGGCTCCAAGGAGGGCCTGTACGTCGCCTACATCGACCGCACCGGGCGCGAGCTGCTGAAGCGGCTGGTCGGGGCCGGCGGCACCGGCCTGTCGCCTGGGCGGGCGTTGCGCGGCCGGATCCTCGAGTTCCTCGCCTTCGTCCAGGAGCACCGCGACGGGTGGACCGTCCTGTTCCAGGAGATGACCACGCTGCGTCCGGTGGCGGACGAGGTCGCCGAGCTGCGCAGCCGGCTCGCCGACGCCGTCGGGCGGATGGTCCAGGACGCGGTGCCCGACGCGGCCCGCCTCTCCCCTCCCGCCGCCGACGCCGCGGCTCAGGCGATCGTGGGCGCCGGGGAGTCGCTCGCCACGTGGTGGCTCGCGCACCCGGAGGTGTCGCGCGCGCAGTTGGCCGAGTGGTACTCGCGGGTGATCGAGGGGTCGGTGCGGGCGCTGCTGATCTGAGGACCGCCCGCGCGACGCGATGGCGTCAGCGGGAGCGCCGGCGATGGTGGTGCCGGTGATGGTGGTGGCGGTGATGGTGGTGGCGGTGATGGTGCCGGCGGTGATGATGGTGCCGCCGGCGGTGGTGCCCCGGGGCGGCGGGCGGCAGGCCGGCGTTCGCGGGGCACGTACACAGGCTGGCCGGCCTCGCCGGTGTCGAGCCCGAGAATCGCCTGGTTGGCGGCGCTGCCGGCGAAGTACGACTGGTTCGCGATCAGCAGCTCGGACCCGAGGAAGGCGACGCCCGACGGCGAGTCGAACGGCACCGATGAGCCGTCGTCGCCGCTGTACTGCTGCCCGAAGCGCGCGAGCTCGTGGCCGCCGGGATCGAGCTCGACCACCTGGTTGGACACGCCGACGAGCGCGATGTAGATGTCGCCGGAGGCGGCCAGCGCGCAGCCGTCGGGCGCGTCGGCCGGGCCGCTCTCCCACAGCTGGCGGAGCGGCCCCGGGCCGCCGCCTGGCTCGATCGCGACCTCGAACAGCTTCCCTGTGCTCGGGGTCAGCGTGCCGAGCCCGCCGTTCGAGGCCTGGTCGAACAACAGCGTGCGATGGTCGGGCAGCATGGTCACGCAGGCTGTGCCGAACGGACCGCCGTCGAGGCGCCGATCGGCCAGCCAGATCTGCGGCGTGCCCCCGCCGGGCGGAACCCGCCAGATGACCGCCTGCTGGTAGTCGGTGACGTACAGCGATCCGTCCGGGCCCCAGGCCGCGTAGTCGGGCATCGGCGCCTGGTCGAGCGTGGCCGGGGAGCACGGCGCGCCGGCGGGCACCGACGAGCACAGCGGCAGGTCGGGCACCCGGGCGTAGAGCGTCTGGGCGCCGGTCGCCGGGTCGAGCCGGATGATCCGCCCGCTCGTCTTGTCGAGCAGCAGCAGCCGGCCCTGCGCGTCGTTGGCGGCCACCTGCACCCCATGCGGCTGGGAGAGATCCTGCCCGGTGACGGTGAAAGTCTGCAGCAGCATCCCGCTCGAGTCGTACTCGAACACCTGCGACGGCGTCTGGTCGCCGCGCGGGTTGTCGTACGTCCCCTCGTACACGCGGTCGCCGACCACGTGCGGAAGCGCCGGGAAGCCCGGGGCGGGCACCGGCGCGAACACGCGTCACGGTGCCCCGGCCCGACGCGGATGCGGTCGGAGCGGCGCACAGAACCAGCCGCGGCGATCGCCGACGCGGCCGCACAGGCCACCACACGCTGTCGTCTCATGATTCGCACGCTGTCGTCTCATGTTCGCCATCGTCAGCCCAGAAGTCAGAAGCCCGGCTCATCTTATTCGGATTGAGGGGCCGCTAGAGCAGGTTCTCGAGCCCGACGACCGGCGATCGGGTGAGCGAGCCGACCTTCCGCACGGCCAGCAGCACCCCCGGCATGAACGACTCGCGGTCGATCGAGTCGTGGCGGATCGTCAGCGTCTGGCCGACGTCGCCGAGGATCACCTCCTGGTGGGCCACGAGGCCCGGCAGGCGCACCGAGTGGATCGGCACCTCGCGCCCGCCAGAGGCCGCGGACATCAGCCGGGCGGTGCGGGCGGCGGTGCCGCTGGGTGCGTCGACCTTGCGGTCGTGATGCAGCTCGATCACCTCGGCCTTCGCCATGTGCCTCGCCGCCTCCGCGGCGAACTGCATCATCAGCACTGCGCCGATTGCGAAGTTCGGGGCGACGAACACGTTCGCGCCGCTGCAGCCCCTCGAGCTCGGCCGGGTCGAAGCCCGTCGTGCCGATCACCACGTGGACGCCGGCCGCGATCGCCTGGCGCGCGTTCGCCACGGCTGTGTCCGGGACCGTGAAGTCGACGAGCACGTCGGCGGCGGCGAGCACGTCGGCCACGCCCGTGCCGAGTGCCGGGTCGGCCCGCCCGGTCAGCTCCATGTCCTCCGCAGCGTCGACGGCACGGCACACCGTCTCCCCCATCCGGCCGGCCGCGCCGGCCACCGCGACGCGGATCAGGTTCACGCCACCCCTGCCTCGAGGATCCCGGCCAGCGCCTCGTCGAAGCGCGTCTCATCCGGCCCGATCCCGGCGCTCGACAGCAGCTCCGGCGCCCACAGCTCCTGAGCCAGCGCGGTGAGATCGTCGAGCGTGACCGCCTCGATCCGGGCCACGACCTCGTCGAGCGACAGCAGCGGCGCCCCGGCCAGGACCTCGGAGCCGAGCCGGTTCATGCGCGCGCCGGTCGACTCGAGCGAGAGGACCACGCGGCCCTTGAGGTTCTCCTTGGCGCGGGCGAGCTCGTCGGCCGTGGCCGGCTGAATCCGCATTTGGGCCAGCTCGGCGCCCACGACGCTCATCGCCTCGGACAGGTTCTCGGGCCGGGTGCCGACGTACAGGCCGACCTGGCCCGCGTCCGCGTATGCGCTGGTGAACGAGTAGACGGCGTAGGCGAGCCCGCGCCGCTCGCGGATCTCCTGGAACAGGCGCGAGGACGACGTGCCGCCGAAGATCGTGTCGAGCACGCGCAGCGCGAATCGCCGGTCGTCGTGGCGCGAGAGACCGCCGCCGCCGAGGCACACGTGGTACTGCTCGGTGTCCTTGCGCTCGAACCGCCGGGCGGTCTGGACCCCCGGCACCTCGCCGCCGCCGCGCAACGCGGCGGGTGCCGGATCCGCGGGCACGCGCTCAGCGATCAGCTCGACGAGCCGGTCGTGGTCGACCGCTCCGGCCGCCGCGATCACGATCCGCTCGGGCACGTAGTGGCCGGCGTGAAAGGCGACGATCTCCGGGATCGGCGTCTCGGCGATCACCGGCGCGCGGCCGATGATGGCCCGGCCGAGTGGATGCTCTCCGAACACGGCCTCGCCGAGCACGTCGAACACCTTCTCCTGGGGATCGTCCTCGTACATGGCGATCTCCTCGAGGATCACCGCCCGCTCGGACTCGACGTCGTCGAGCGAGGGGCGGAACACCATGTCCGCCATCACATCGATCGCGTCCGGCACGTGCTCGTCGATCACCCGCGCGTACACGGAGGTGGTCTCCTTGCCGGTGCCCGCGTTGAGCTCGGCCCCCATCGCGTCGAAGATCTGGTCGATCTCGAGCGAGGCGTACTTGGCCGTGCCCTTGAACAGCAGATGCTCGAGCAGGTGCGAGAGCCCCGCCTCGGACTCGGCCTCGTAACGCGAGCCGTTGCCGATCCAGAATCCGAGCGCGGCGGAGCGCACCGAGGGCATCGCCTCGGTCACGATCCGGACGCCTGATTCGAGGGTCGATTGCCGCCAGGTCTGGCCCTCACTCATGAGGTCCCTCCGGCAATCGCCGTGGGAGATCGCCCAGAGGGCGATCTCCCGGTGGTCAGGCGGTGCGTCTCAGGATTCACTCAGCGTCAGGAGCGCGGGCGATCGGGGTCACGATCGCGAACCCGGCCGGCATCGCGGTCCCGGTCCCGGTCCCGACCGCTGTCGCGGTCGCGGTCTCGGTCCCGGCCGGCATCGCGGTCGCGCTCCCGCCCGCGGTCGCGGTCGCGCGGGCCGCGGTCACGCCCGCGGTCGCGATCGCGCGGGCCGCGGTCACGGCCGCCCCGGGGGCCACCGTCACCGCTGCCGACGGACGCCAGCTCCTCGACTGTCTTGCCGGCCACGTCGGGATCGTCGGCCAGGCGCAGCCCGATCCGGCCGCGCTCGCGGTCGACCTCGACCACGCGAACGGACAGCTCGTCGCCCTTGTTGAGCACCTCCTCGACCGTCGCGATCCGGCGGCCCGGAGCGATGTTCGAGATGTGCAGCAGGCCGTCGGTGCCCTTCGACAGCTCGATGAAGGCGCCGAACGCGGTCGTCTTGACGACCTTGCCGGCGAACTCGTCGCCGACCTCGACCTCCTTGGTCATCGAGCGGATCCGCTCGACCAGCGCGTCGCCGCGCTCGCCGTCGGAGGCGTACACGAGCACCTGACCCTCGTCGTTGACGTCGATCTGGGACTCGAACTCCTCCTGCAGCGAGCGGATCGTCTCGCCGCCCTTGCCGATCAGCAGGCCGATCTTCTCGGGGTCGATCTGGATCGTCGAGATCCGCGGCGCGTGCTTGGACAGCTCGGCTCGCGGCGCGTCGATCACCTTGGCCATCTCGCCGAGGATGAACGTCCGGGCGGTCTTGGCCTGCGACAGCGCGTCGCGCATGATCTCGAACGTCACGCCGGTGATCTTGATGTCCATCTGCAGGGCGGTGATGCCCCGATCGGTGCCGGCGACCTTGAAGTCCATATCGCCGAGGTGGTCCTCGACGCCGGCGATGTCGGTGAGGATGATGTAGTCATCCCCCTCCTTGATCAGGCCCATCGCGATGCCCGCGACCGGCTCCTTGATCGGGACCCCGGCGTCCATCAGCGACAGGGTCGAGCCGCACACGCTGGCCATCGAGCTCGAGCCGTTGGACTCGAGGATGTCCGACACGATGCGGATCGTGTACGGGAACTCCTCCTGGCTCGGGATCATCGGTACGAGCGCCCGCTCTGCGAGCGCGCCGTGCCCGATGTCACGGCGCTTGGGGCCGCGCATGAACCCGGCCTCCCCGACCGAGAACGGCGGGAAGTTGTAGTGGTGGAAGTAGCGCTTGGCCGTCTCGAGCCCGAGCGTGTCGAGCCGCATCTCCTCGCGCGTGGTGCCGAGCGCGACGACGCTCAGCGCCTGCGTCTGGCCCCGCGTGAACAGCGCCGAGCCGTGCGTGCGCGGACCGACGCCGACCTCGATCGAGATCGGACGGATCTCGTCCGAGCTGCGCCCGTCCGGGCGCTTCTTGTGGACGGCGATCCGCTCGCGGATCAGCGTCTTCTCGAGCTTGTCGAAGGCGCGCTGCGCGTTGGCGCGGAACTCCGCGTAGGTGTCGGCCTCGGGGTCGCCCGAGTACGTGGTGAGGACCTGCTCCTCGACCGCCTTGCACGCGTCCTGGCGCTCGAGCTTGTCGACCACCTGGGTCGCGGCCTCGAGCGCGCCACCGTGCGAGGCCTTGATCTGCTCGTACAGGTCGGCGTGTACCTGCGGGAGCTCGACCTCCACCTTCGCCTTGCCGGCCTGGGCGGCCAGCTCGTGCTGGAGGCGGCACAGCTTCTTGATCTCCTCGTGGGCGATGTCGAGCGCGTCGAGGATCTCCGCCTCGGGGATCTCGTTGGCGCCCGCCTCGACCATCAGGATCGCGTCCTCGGTGCCGGCCACGATCAGGTCGAGGTCGGTGTTGTCGACCAGGTCCTCCTCATCGGGGTTGACCACGAAGTTGCCGTCGATCTTGCCGATCCGCACGGAGCCGACTGGCCCCGGGAACGGGATGTGGGAGACCATCAGCGCCGCGGAGGCGCCGTTCATCGCGAGGATGTCGTACGGCTGGACGTGGTCGACCGAGATCGGCAGCGCGACGAGCTGCGTCTCGTAGCGCCAGCCCTTGGGGAACAGCGGCCGAATCGGCCGGTCGATCAGGCGCGCGGTCAGGGTCGCCTTCTCCCCCGCGCGACCCTCGCGCTTGAAGAACGAGCCGGGGATCTTCCCGGCGGCATACATCCGCTCCTCGACGTCCACCGTCAAGGGGAGGAAGTCGACATCGCGGAGGTTCCCCGCGGTCGCGGTACACAGAACCATGGTGTCGCCCGAACGGACGACGACGGCGCCGGAGGCCTGTTTGGCCAACTTGCCGGTCTCGAACGAGATCTCCTTGCCATCGATCTCGACGGACACGCGCGAAACGGCGTCAGACATATTCAATTCCCTTCCGCTCCGCCCTTCGGTCGGCGGAGTGCTTCGTTTCTCTTCTTTAGTTCCGAACGCCCCTCATCGTAGCGGGCCACGCCGTCACGACGGGATCCGGCTGAACGCTCAGGGGTCCCCGAGCGCGTCCGAAAATAAATTTTCGCGGCTAAGCGGACCAAGCGGTCCGGTTACGTGATAGGGTAAGCGGACCGCGGAGTCCAGTTTACCTCGTCACCCCAGGAGTTTCAACATGACCGCAACCGCAATCGCCTCCACCTGGCAAGGCCGCGACCTCGAACCGGTGGCTGATCCTGGTGATCGCCTGCCTGGCCCAGTTCATGGTCGTGCTCGACGCGACGATCGTGAACGTCGCCCTCCCGTCGATCCAGCACGGACTGCACTTCTCCGCCGCCAGCCTCCAGTGGGTCGTCAACGCCTACACGCTCGTGTTCGGCGGCTTCCTGCTGCTCGGCGGCCGAGCCGCCGACCTGCTCGGCCGCAAGCGCCTGTTCGCGGCCGGCATCGCCCTGTTCTCGGTCGCCTCGCTGCTCAACGGCGTCGCGCAGTCGCCGGCGATGCTGATCGTCGGCCGCGGCCTGCAGGGCCTCGGCGGCGCACTCGTCTCCCCCGCCGCCCTGTCGATCATCACCACGACGTTCACCGAGCACTCCGAGCGCACCCGCGCCCTGGGGGTGTGGAGCGCGATCGCGGCCGGCGGCGGCGCCGTCGGCCTGCTCCTCGGCGGAGCCCTCACCGACCTCGCGTCGTGGCCGTGGATCTTCATCGTCAACGTCCCCGTGGGCGCGATCGCGCTGGCGCTCGCCGTCCGCTTCATCCCCGAGTCCCGCGTGCAGACCGCGCATCGCTCGTTCGACCTCACCGGCGCGGTCAGCGTGACCTCGGGGCTCGTCGTGCTCGTGTTCGGGATCGTCAAGGCTCAGGCCTACGGCTGGGGCTCGCCGCGCACGATCGCCCTTCTGGCCGCGGGCGTGGCCCTGCTCGGCGTGTTCGCGCTGATCGAGCGTCGCAGCGCCGCCCCGCTGATGCGGCTCGGGATCCTGCGCGTGCGCACGCTGGCGGTGTCCGACACGGTGCTGCTGCTCGTCGCCTCCGGGATGTTCGGGATGTTCTTCTTCGCCTCCCTCTACGTCCAGGAGATCCTCGGCTACAGCCCGCTGCGCGCCGGTCTCGCGTTCCTCCCGGTGACGGGTGGGATCGCGATCGGGGCCGGGCTCGCCCAGCAGCTGATCCCCCGCCTCGGCGTCCGCAACGTGGCCGTCGGCGGGATCTCGCTGGCCGCGGCCGGGATGGCCTGGCTGACCCAGGTGCCGGTGCACGGCTCGTACGCCGCCGACCTCCTCCCCGGCCTGCTGCCGCTGGCGTTCGGGATGGGGTTCACCTTCGTCCCGGTGACGCTGCTCGGCACCGGCGGGCTCGACGGTGAGGACGCCGGCCTGGCCTCCGGGCTGTTCAACACCGCACAGCAGGTCGGCGGCTCGCTCGGGCTGGCGATCCTCTCGACGCTGGCCGCCAACCAGACGGCGGGCCTGCTGCACGGCGGCGCACCGGCCAGCGCGGCCGGGCTGGCGGCCCGCGTGTCGGGCTACCACGTCGCGTTCGCGGCCGCCGCGATCATGCTCGCGGCCGGCGCCGTGATCATGGCGACGACGCTCCGCCGCCGCCACCTCGACCGGCTGGAGCTCGATATGTCCGCATCCGTGGTCCCCGCGTAGGACAATATGGGCGTGCCCGTGGACGACCGCCCCCTGCGCGCCGACGCCGAGCGCAACCGCCGGCGACTCCTCGACGCCGCCGAGGCCCTGTTCTGTGAACGGGGCCTCGACGTCGGCGTGGGCGAGATCGCCCAGCGCCGCCGGCGTCGGCCGCGGAACCCTGTTCCGCAACTTCCCCTCCAAGGAGCACCTGATCGCCGCGATCGTCGTCGAGCGCATGGGCGACGCAGCCGAGTCGGCCCGGTCGCTGCTCACCGCGCCGGACCCGGGCGAGGCCCTGTTCGCGTTCCTCGAGGAGGTCGTCGGGCGCCAGAACGTCGACCGGGCGCTGTTCGAGGCCGTCGGCGACGAGTTCATGGCCAACGAGGACATCCGGGCCGCCTACGCCGGCCTCGTCAGCGCGCTCGACGACCTCATCGCGCGCGCCCAGCAGGCCGGCGCCGTGCGCGACGACATCGGCTCGCTCGACGCGCTGATGATGATCAAGGGCGCCTGCCAGGCCGCGACCTCGTTCGCCCACCTCGACAGCCAGATCGGCCAGCGTCAGCTCGACCTCGTCCGGGCCGCGCTCAGCCCCGCCGGCCGCCCCGCGGCCGCTGCGCGGCGCGACGCCGACGTTCGAGGACCTCGCCCGGGCGTTCCCGGCGCACGCCGGGCCGGCCTCGGACGAGCGCGCTGCTGGGTGAGTCGGGGCCGCCCTCGTCGCGTGAGGGGTCAGCCGGTGGAGGGGTCGTCGTCCGTGAGCGCGGGGGACGGGCCTGGGGCGTCAAACGGCAATGGCTTGGGAGGGTGGGGACCGGTCGCAGCGTGCGGGCGTGGGGTCTCCCGGCCGCGCTGAACGAGCCTTTTCGTTACATCAAACCAACGGGCAGGGTTTCATGTAACGAACAGGCTCCACACAAGCCCTTTCGTTACATGCGACCCGGGTCGTTGGCACGATGTAACGAAAAGGCTGCCTCCCCGCGGCGCAGGCTCACGCACCGTCCGCTGCTCGATGCCAATGCCTTTGAGCCCCAGGCCCGTCCCCCACGCCACACGGACGCCGAGCGGGCCCGCCACACGGACGCCGAGCCCCCCACGCCACACGGACGCCGAGCGGGGCGCGCCGCCCGGGCGGCCGAGACACAGCCGGCCTCGTCAGAGTCCGATCGCGGCGTCGAGCGCGACCGCGACGAACAGCAGCGCCAGGTACAGCAGCGAGTAGTGGAACAGCAGGCGCGGCCCGGGCCGCGGTGTAGTCACGCCACAGCCGCCAGGCGAGCACGCACAGGATCCCGCCGAGGATCGCGGCGCCGGCCGCGTAGAGGAGTCCGAACACGCCGGTGACAGCGGGGACGAGCGTCAGCGCGAGCAGCGCGACCGAGTACATGAGCACCTGCCGGGCGGTCGCCTCGCGGGCCGCGCACGACCGGCATCATCGGCACCTCGGCGGCGGCGTAGCGCGGGGCGAGCAGCAGCGCCAGCGCCCAGAAGTGCGGCGGCGTCCACAGCAGCACGATCGCGAACAGGACGAACGCGCCGACCCCGAGGTGGCCGTGCGCGGCGGCCCACCCGGCGAGCGGCGGGAACGCGCCGGCGGCGCCGCCGATCACGATGTTGTGGGGCGTCGTTCGCTTCAGCCAGAGCGTGTAGACGAGCACGTAGAAGGCGCCGCCGGACAGGGACAGGACGGCGGCCAGGAGGTTCGCGAACGCGGTGAGGACCACGAACGAGAGAGCGAGCAGGCCGAGCCCGAAGGCGACGGCCCGCCCCGGGCTGATCCGCCCGGCGGCCACCGGACGCGACGCGGTCCGGGGTCCCATCAGACGGTCGATGTCGCGGTCGAGCACGTGGTTGAGCGCGCTCGATCCGCCGCACGCGAGCGCCCCGCCGATCAACAGAGCTGCCAGCGGCACGGGCTCCGGGGACCCGCCCGCGGCCGCGACCATCGCGCACACGGCGGTGAGCACGAGCAGCGACATGATCCGCGGCTTCGTGAGCGTCACGTAGTCCCGCCACGGAGCCGGGGCGCAGGCTGCGCCGCAGGGGCAAGGCCGGGCGCGCCGACGGCCGTTCCTGCGACGGGGAGCGGTTCGAAGACCTCGGTGACCGCCACGGGCTATCCCTGCTGTCGCGCCAGCACGCGCAGGTCGGAGGACACGAACCGGGGCGCGAACGGGTAGAGGTAGCCGGATCGTTCGTCGCCCCGGCGATCCAGCAGGTAGATCGCCTCGGTGTGGACGATGTCGCCGCCACGCGGCGGGGCCACGAAGATCCGGTAGGCCTTCCAGATCCGGGTCAGCTGGGCGTGCGTGCCCATCAGCCAGTGCCAGCCGGCGGCCCCGGCCAGCCCCCAGCGCCGGGCGGCGGAGCGGACGCTGGCCGGGCGTGTCGAGCGGGTTGACGCTGACCATCACGTTGACCGGCCGCTGCGCGGCAGGCAGTCGCTCCTCGGCGGCCGCGATCGCCCGTCCCTCGAGCGGGCACGCTTGGTTGCAGTGCGAGTCGAAGAACCCGATCACGACGGTGTGCCCATGCAGCGAGCCGAGCGCGAACCGATGGCCGGTCTGGTCCCGCAGCGTCGTGATCGCGGGCGCGACGGCCGCGCCCGCCGCCCAGGTGGCCTGGCCGTGGAGCCCGTCGCGCCCTGGGTGCGTGGCCGCGGCCCCGCCGGCGACGGCCCGGACGCCCTCCGGCCGCCCTGGGCCCGACACCGCGTGGACGAGCGCGCCGATCCCAATGCCGGCGAGCGCCGCGCACACGAGCACGAGCGCGACCTGCGCCTCCCGCGTGCGGGGATGGGCATGGACGCTCCCGCCGGGACGTGCGTCCGCGTCGATCACGCAGCGCCCTCGGGCGGACGCTCCGCCGGAGCCGGAGCCGGGCCGGGGCGGGGGCCGGGGCCGGCGGCTCGGCGCGGGCCGGCGCCTGGGGCGCCCGGCTCGAATCGCGGCCCGGCCACCGCCGCAGGTCCAGGGCGAAGAACACCACGATCGCGAGCAGGAGCAGCGTCGGGAACAGCAGCGAGATGATCGATCCGGCCAGGAAGTTGTCGGCGAACACGATGGGCATGGCGTGCTCCTTGTCGTCGTTCAGGTCGGGATCACCGGGACGCGGTGGCGCGGCGGCGCCTCGGGCTCGAGCCAGCGATACAGCCCGGCGATCACCGCGACGGTGATACGAGATCGAGCCGAGCACCCACATCACCCCGCCGGCCAGCTGCTGGTCGGTGAGCGCGGAGATCCCACCGGGGCGGTGGGCGAGCGCCGCGTAGTGGGGGTAGATCGGCGAGGGCATCAGCACGAGCGTCACCGCGAGGCCCCAGCCGATCACCATCGCGCCCGCCGCGTACGCGATCCGGGCCGGCCAGGCGATCCGCGGGCGCAGCGGCCCGGGGTCGATCACGCGGGCCCAGAACAGCAGGCCGGTGAAGAAGAACATCGCGTGCTCGATCTGGTGGACGGCGCCGGAGCTGAGCGTGGCGTCGTACAGCGGCGGGCAGGTGCCAGACGATCATCGTGCCGTTGAACACCACGAAGGCCGGGACCGGGCGCGCCAGCGCGGCGCACCGGGGCGGCCCATCGCGAGCGGGCGATCGCACGGCCGGTGCGCGTGCGCCAGTGCAGCGGCATCGCCTTCCACATCCGCGGCCAGGGGCGCCCGAACAGGATCAGGGGCGGCGCCACGGTGAGCAGCAGCACGTGCTGGAGCATGTGGGCCCAGAACAGCTTGTCGGCGTAGCCGTCGAGCGGAGAGTCGAGCGCCAGCACGATCGTCACGAGGCCGCCGGCGAACGCGGCCGTCTCCCGCGGATCGGAGCGTGACCGAGGCGCGTGGTCGAGGCCGCCGCGCCAGTACAGATAGGCGGCCAGCGCCACGTACAGGAGCGGCGGTTCGATCGACCAGCCGCCGAGGCTCATCAGACCAGGTACAGGATCACGAACGCCACCACGCCGGTCGCGACGTAGAACGACCAGAAGAACGAGCACGCCTCGACCCCGGCCGCCAGCAGCGCCGGCCCGCCGAGTCCGGGCCCCTCACGCTGGGCGCGCCAGGCGGTCGCCACCTGGGTCTCGATCCAGTAGCCGCAGACCAGCGCGAACACGGCGTACATCGCGGTCCAGCCGATGAACACGCTCGCGTAGCCGCCGCTGGCGGGCCCGAACCCCAGCGTCGTCCACTCGATCACCTGGAGCACGACGGCCAGCAGCAGGAGGCCGAGCGACACCGTGCCGAGCGAGACGACCGAGCCCGGCCGGGTGCTCGCCACCCGCAAGCACGCCGCGCTCGCCACGAGCGCGACCGTGACGATGATCCCGAGGCCGATCGACGGATTGACGGCGCCGATCTTCCACGACTTGTTGACGTCGAGCGAGCGCAGGTAGAAGTAGGCGAACACGAACGACATGAAGAAGAACGCCTGGGCGCCGCACAGCATCCGGGCGCTCACCCACGTCGCGCGCGGCTGCCACTCGCAGGGGCTCGGGCTCGATGTGTGCGCCGAGCGGGGCTGATGCCGAGCCTTCCATCGCTATGCCGTCCCGCCGGCCGGGGCGACCGCGGGAATGCCCGTCGGCTCGACTCCGTAGGGATAGGGATCGCCGTCGAACACGGGCAGTTGGTCGAAGTCGTGGACCGGCACCGGCGTCGGGACGCTGGAACTCGGCCGACCGCGAGTTCCACGGGTTGGCCTCGGCCGGCTCGCGCTTGAACAGCAGCGAGTACACGACGTTGACGAGGAACACGAGCATCGAGATGCCGATGAAGAAGGCCGACACCGACACCCAGTCGTTGAGCGCCTGGAGGTGCGTCGGGTAGGTGACGACGCGCCGGGGCATCCCGTCGAATCCGAGGATGAACAGCGGGAAGAACGTCGAGTTGAAGGCGATGAACAGCATCCAGAAGTGGATCTTGCCGAGCATCTCGTTGAAGTTGATGGCGAGCATCTTCGGGCCCCAGTAGTAGATCGCCGGCGAACAGGGTGAACACGAGGCCGCCCATGATCGTGTAGTGGAAGTGGGCCATCGAGAAGAAGCTCCCGTGGGTGGTCACATCGCTCGGAACGTCGGACAGGAACACGCCCGAGATCCCGCCGATCAGGAAGTTGAACACCCACCCGAGGCAGAACAGCATCGGCACCGTGAACCGTATTCGCCCGCGCCACAGGGTCCCCATCACGCATAGGAAGATGAACCCGGTGGGCAGCGAGATGAGCTCGGTCGAGAGCATGAAGAACGGCCGCAGGTCGGCGTTGATCCCGCTCACGAACAGGTGGTGCTGCCACACGAAGAAGCTGAGGAACGTGACCCCGAGCATCCCGGCCACCGCGAGCCGGTACCCCCACAGCGGCTTGCGGGTGAACACCGGCAGGAGCTCGAGCACGATCCCGAACCCAGGCAGGGCGACGATGTAGACCTCGGGATGGCCGAACACCCAGAACAGGTTCTGGTACAGGTAGGCGCTCCCGCCGTTGCCGGCGACGAAGAACGCCGTCTGGGCGGTGCGGTCGAGCGCGGCCATCAGCAGCGTGGCGATCAGCATCGGCGCCGCCAGCATCATCAGCAGCGCGGTGGCGATCACGCTCCACACGAAGATCGGCAGGCGCGACCAGGTCATGCCCGGCGCGCGCATGGTGATGATCGTGGCCAGCAGGTTGAAGCCGAGCAGCGTCATCGAGATGCCGACCAGGGCGAAGAACCCGATGTAGGCGTCGTAGCCGGCCGTGCCCTGACCGCCGAGCGGCTGGTAGCCGGTCCAGCCGGTCTGGAAGCCGCCGTAGAAGATCGTCGTGATCAGCACCACGCCGCCGGCCATCAGCAGCCAGAACGTGAACGCCTCGATCCGCGGGAACGCCATCCGCCGGGTGCCGATCATCAGCGGGCACGAAGTAGTTGGCGAACGGGCCGAGGATCGCCGAGGTGATCATCCCCATCATCATCGCCCCGTGCATGCCGACCAGGGTCAGGTACTGGTTGGCGCCGAACACGTGCGTGTTGGGCTGCAGCAGCTCGGTGCGGATCAGCATCGCGTTGAGCCCGCCGACGAAGAAGAACACGCCGATCCCGACCAGGTACTGGATGCCGACGACCTTGTGGTCGGTGCAGAGCCGGAAGTACCGGGCGAGCCCGTGGCCCTCGTCCTCGTGCTCGGCGAGCGTCGGCGGATGGCCGAGCATGCGCCGGATCGGGTAGTTGGCGAAGCCGAGGCCGATCAGGAAGCCGATCACGCCGAACAGGTAGCCGAGCAGGATCGCGATGTCGTTCTGCGCCGCTGGATCGGTGTAGTAGGAGATGCTCGTCGCGTGGATCCGGGTGCCGATCCAGTGGCCGATCAGCCAGCCGACGATCGACAGGACGATCCCGGTCAGGAGGTTGAATCCGACCAGCCGCCGCCACAGGGGCGGCGGGCTGCCGGCCGTGATCGGGATCGCGCTCATCCGCCTCTCCTTTGCGGGTCCGGGAAGTACGCCTTCGAGTACGGCGGCAGCGACTTCTGCACCGGGCGCGAAGTTCTGCTGCTGGGACTTGATCCAGGTCGCGAACTGCGCCGGCGGCGACGACGTAGCCCGTGTCGAACATGTAGCCGTGCCAGACGCCGCACAGCTCGGCGCAGTGGATGTCGAAGCTCATCGGCTTCTTCGTCGTGACGTAGGCGACGTTGTCGGTGCCGGGGTTGGCGTCGGCCTTGACGCCGAGCTGGTAGGCCCAGAACGAGTGGATCACGTCGAGCGAGGTGACGTGGAACTCGATCTCGCGGCCCGGCCGGCAGCTCGAGGTGCGGCGTCTCGACGCCGCCGTAGCCCGGGAAGCGATACGTGAACACCCACTGCTGGGCGATCACCTGGACCTGGATCGGCGGCCCATCGGCGCTGGCCGCCGGGGCGGCGATCGGGTTCGGGCCCTGGCCGCCGCCGGAGCCGTCGGCGAGCAGGCGCACCGACCCGTATCCGGCCAGGAACAGGACGATCGCGGTGGTGATGATCAGCCACCAGCGTCTGCACCTGGGCGTGTCCACGCACGGCCGGGCCCTCGAGCGTCGAGGCGGGGTCGCGTCTCACGGAAGGCGACGAGGCAGTAGACGACGAACACGACGCACGGCCGAGCGCGATCGGGGTCGAGATCCCGAACAGCACGGTGTTGTCGACGACCTGGCCTGAGCCCTCCACCGACCCGTTGCCGGGCGGGATGTTCGGGGCCAGGACGAACACGACCAGCGGCGTGCAGATGATCGACGCGATCAGCCAGATCGAGCGTGACCCGGCGGAAATGGTCGCGCTCGCTCATCGCGCTCATACGACCTTGATGTAGCCGTCCATGTAGCCGACCGTCTGCATCGGCCCGCCCCACCCGGAGATGAAGCCGGCCGCGCAGGGCACGAAGCACTGCCAGCGGTACAGGCCCTTGGCCCCGGTCCGGAACGTGAACTGGATCGTGTGGTGGTCCTGGCTCAGGCTGCAGGGCGCGTTGCCGCACGGGTTCTTGGCGTCGTCGGCGATCCCCTCGAGCGGGACCGAGACGCCGAGCTCCGGGATCGCGAAGACGTGCGAGGCGGCGTCGGGATCGATCGTCTGGGTCGGCTTGCCGTCGAGCAGGAAGCTGTTGCCGACGGTCCCGCGGGCCTGGGAGATGAACGGGTTGCGCAGCCCCGACTGCCCGTCGTACTGGTAGACGGTCACGTGCACGAGCGTGTTGGCCGGCACCTCGTAGGTGGTGACGTGATGCCAGTGCTGCGAGTGGGCGTCGACCATGTAGTAGGAGACCCAGGTCGGGTGCGCGTCCTTGAGGTCCGCCGCGGGCGACAGTGCCGAGATACAGCTGGACGCCGTTCGGGCGTGATCGCCGCGGCGGCCGAGCCGGAGCCGGGCGAGCTCGCTGAGGTACATCGAGATGTAGAGGACGATGAGCACCGCGACCGCCACGACGGCGGTACCGACGCCCATTGCACGTTTTCCCGTTGGCCCCATCACTCCCTCTCTCCGGTGGGCCTTGGCTGCTACGGCGCGCGGGGTTATACATCCGCCGTCGGCGGCAAAGCCTCCAGATGACGGCATTGTCATCCGGCGGTCATTTACAGGTCATGTGAGGTCGTTTATGGTTTCGCCCCGGTCGAAACGGGGGGTCCACCAGTGATGACATGCGGATTCTGATCGTCGAGGACGAGACGCGGATCCGCGCGTTCCTGGCGCGCGCCTTCGAGGCGGAGGGCTACCGGGTCGATGTCGTCGGAGACGGCGAGCACGGCCTGGCGCGGGCGCTGTCCGGCAGCTACGACCTCGTCATCCTCGACCTCCTCCTCCCCGGCCTCAGCGGCCTCGACGCGCTGCGCGAGCTGCACCGCGAGCGGGCCGAGCTACCGGTCCTGATCCTGTCCGCCCGGGGCGATCTCGCCACCAAGCTGCGCGGGTTCGAGCTCGGCGCCGTCGACTACGTGGCGAAGCCGTTCTCGCTCGACGAGCTGCTCGCGCGCGCGCGCGTGCACCTGCGCCGCGCGCTACGGCGACGGCGGGACGACGATGCGGGTCGGCCGCCTGGAGCTCGACCTGGCCAGCCGCCAGGCCCGGGTCGGCGAGACCGTCGCCGACCTGTCCGATCGCGAGTTCCGGCTGCTGCACTTCCTGATGCAGCACGTCGGCCAGGTGATCAGCCGCGAGCGCCTGCTGTCCGAGGTGTGGGGCTACGACTTCGACCCGCGCTCGAACGTCGTCGACGTGTGCGTCCGGCGCCTGCGCCGCCGGCTCGGCCCCGATGCCCCGATCGAGACGATCCGCAATGCCGGCTATCGCGCGGCTGCCTGATCTCGGCCGGCTGCTGCGGCGCTACCGCGTCGAGCTGCTGTGGCTGGCGTTCGCGGCGGCCAACTACACGGCGATGATCGTCTGGCCGAGCTGGGAGACGATCCCGTTCCACTTCGTCTGGATCAGCCTCACGATCGTCTACGGCTTCCGCGTGTGGCCGCTGCGCGCGACGCTGATCGTGCTCGCCTGGGTGATGGTGATGACCGGCGCCTCGATCTGGCCGACGCGTTCGCCGGGATCCAGCTGTGGGGCGAGCTGTTCGAGGTGCCGCTGATGGCGGCGATGTTCGTGGCGATGGTGTGGCACGCGCGCCGCCGCGTCGATGCGCTGCGTGATCGCCCAGCACCGCGCCGAGCAGCGCCGCTCGATGCTCGAGCGCCAGGAGCGCTTCATCCACGACGCCTCGCACGAGCTGCGCACGCCGGTGACGATCGCGCGCGGCCACCTCGAGCTCGTCCGCGCCCATCCCGACGGGGCCGCCCGCCGAGCTCGACGTCGCCTCGACGAGCTGGCCCGGATGGACGCGATCATCGAACGGCTGCTGGTGCTCGCCACCGCCGACCAGCCGGACTTCCTCCACTTCGAGCTGATCGATCTCGAGCCGTTCCTCGAGGACGTGTTCATGCGCTGGTCGGAAGTGGCGCCGCGGGCGTGGCGGCTCGGGTCGCTGTCGGTCGGGCAGGTGCGGGTCGACCCCGAGCGCCTGCGCGCCGCGATCGACGCGCTGATGGAGAACGCGGTCAAGTACACGCGGACGTCCGACGCGATCGAGCTGCGGACTCGCTCCGACGGACGCGGGCACGTCCTGATCGAGGTCGAGGACGACGGCTGCGGCGTCCCGGGTGAGGCGCTGGCCCGGATCTTCGACCGCTTCGCGCGGGTCGACGCGGCACGCACCCGGGCGGCCGGCGGGGTCGGGCTCGGGCTCGCGATCGTCGACGCGATCGCCAAGGGCCACGGCGGGCGCTGCACTGTGCAGAGCACCGGACGCGGGTCGATCTTCGCACTCCAGCTGCCTGCGTTCTCGGGGACCGGGGCGGGGCGGGTGCCGGTGCGTCGACGGGCGTGGTGAGCTCGGTTCTCAGCCCGCGCCGGTGGCCAGTTCGGTGAGGAGAGCGGGCGTTACCCGTCCGGCGTGCATCTCCCCGCCGGCGAACAGCGTCGGCGTCGTCACCACCCCGGCGCGCACGCCCGAGTGCTGGTCGCGCTTCACGCGCGCGAGCACCTCCCCGCTGCGCCGGTCGGCATCGAAGCGCACGATATCGAGGCCCAGCTCCCGGGCGCGGTCCCACAGATGCGGGTCCTCGAGCCGGGCCTGGTCGGCGAACAGGAGGTCGTGCATCTCCCAGAACCGGCCCTGGATTCCGGCCGCCTCGGCGGCGCAGGCGGCCGCCCACGAGCGCGGGTGGCTCGAGCGCACCGGGAAGTGGCGGAACACGCGGCGCAGCCGAACGGCCGACAGCTGAACGCTGAGCGCCGCGCAGTACGGGCACTCGAAGTCGGCGTACTCGATCGCCACCGGGGCGTCGTCGGGTCCACGGATGTGGTCCTCCGCATCGGGCTCGGGGACCGGGGCCGAACCGAGCTCCCTCACGGCGGGTCTGCGACGACTAGGCGTCGAGGCCGTCGAAGATGAGGTTCGCGCCGGGCAGGTCGCCGGGCGACGGCGCCTGGTAGCTCCACTTCACGACGGCGTCCGGCCCGACGATCACGAGCGCGCGCTGGGGGAAGCCGCCGGGGTGGTAGACGCCGAACGCGCGGCAGGCGGCGCCCTTCGGCTCGAAGTCCGAGAGCTGCCCGATCGTCACGCCGAGCTTCTCCCGGAACGCCGTCTGCGACCAGCTCGCGTCGCACGAGACCCCGTACAGGGTGGCGCCGCGGGCTGCGAACTCGTCGAGCATCTCCTCGTACAGGTTCAGCTGGTCGGTGCACACCGGGCTGAACGCGAACGGGTAGAAGACGAGCACCGACGTCTGGCCCTCCAGGTCCGCCCGCGTGAACTCGCTTCCGTCCTCGCGGTGCAGGACGAACTCGGGAGCCGGGGTCCCGGGCGCGACGATCCCGCCGGCCACCTGGACCTCGGTCACCGGCGCAGGCCGAGCTCGCGGATCAGCGACCGGTAACGCTCGAGGTCGCTGCGCTGGAGATAGTTGAGGAACCGCCGCCGGCGGCCGACGAGCATCAGCAGGCCGCGCCGCGAGTGGTGATCCTTGCGATGGGTGCGCAGGTGCTCGGTGAGCTGGTTGATCCGGTCGGTCAGCATCGCGACCTGGACCTCCGTGCGGCCGGTGTCGGCGCTGTCGCCGCCGAACTTGTCGACCAGCTCCTGCTTACGTTCCTTGGTGAGGGTCATGCGGCGGCTGAGGCTAGCAGAGCGTCATCCGCAGAGCCGCCGCGTTTCCGCCACATCGCGGTGCATCTGCTCGATCAGCGCCTCCTCGGACGCGAACCGCCGCTCACCCCGGAGCCGGGCGATGAACTCGATCCGCAGCGTCTGCCCATACAGATCGACGGTCTTGTCGAGCACGAACGTCTCGATCAGCACCGCCCGCCCGGTCCCGAACGTCGGGCGCACGCCGACGCTGACCGCCGCGCAGTCCCCGTTCGCCCGGGCCGCGTACACCGCGTGGCCGGGGCACACAAGCGCGTCGTCGGGGATGATGTTCGCGGTCGGAAAGCCGAGGTCGCGGCCGCGCTGGTCGCCGGTCACGACCTCCCCGCGCACCTGGAACGGGGCGCCGAGCAGGCGGGCCGCTGCCTCGACCTCGCCGGAGAGCACGAGCGCCCGGATCCGGCTCGAGGACACGATCTCCCCGTCGACCTCCACGAGCGGGACGACGCGGGTCTCGAACCGCGCGTCGGCGGCGAGCAGCGCGACGTCACCGGCCGCCTTGTGCCCGAAGCGGAAGTTCTCGCCCACCGACACTCGCGTCGCCTGCAGCCGGCCGAGCGAGCACGTCATCGATGAACGCCCGTGGGCTCTGGTGCGCGAACCCCTCGTCGAACGGGATCACGACGAGCTCCTTGACCCCCATCGCCGCGATCAGCTCGGTCTTCGCCTCCAGCGAGCTCAGCAGCTTCGGCGCAGCCTCCGGCCGGACCACCTGCAGGGGGTGCGGCTCGAACGTCAGCACGGTGTCGGACCCCGCAATCACCTCCCGGTGGCCCAGATGCACCCCGTCGAACTCGCCCACGGCCAGATGCCGCGGGCGCGGTTCGGCGTCGTTGAGCTTGGTCACCAGCATGGGCGCGGAAGCCTAGTGGGCGCGTGACTATCCCCGAAAGCCGACGATCGGCTTGAGCGTGGCGTCGCCCGCCGGCTCGGCCAGGGCGATCAGGCCCTCGGCGTCGAGCAGCCGGACGACCTCGTCGGCGCTACCGGGCACCGCGACCCCGTGCCCGGCCCGCCGGGCGTGCTCGCCCTCCAGCACCACGGCCGGCATGAAGCCGAGCGCATCCCCCAGCGGGACGATCCGCTCCGGGTCGGCGTCGGCGACGTCGAACTCCCCGATCCGCACCCGCCGGAGCTCCTCGCAGTAGGCGTCCCCGAGATCGGCGATGAGCGAGCGCACGTACGTCCCCGACGAGCAGTCGATCTCGAATCCGCGGCGGGCTCCGTCGACCCAGGTCTGGTCGAACCGGTACACCTCGACCGAGCGCTCGGCCAGCTCGACCTGGACCCCCGCCCGCGCCAGTGCGTACGCCCGCCGTCCCCCGACCTTGACGGCCGAATACGCGGGCGGCCGCTGGCGGACGACCCCGACGGGCAGCTCCAACGGACCCGACGGGACGACGCCGGTCGCAGACGATCTCCCCCTCGGGGTCGCCGGTGGACGACACGGCGCCGAACCGGGCCACCGCGACGTAGCTCTTGCGCAGCGCCATCAGGAACCGCTGGACTCGCGTCGCCCGCCCGACGAGGACGAGCAGCAGCCCGGTCGCGAACGGGTCGAGCGTCCCCGCGTGCCCGACTCGGACCCCGCGGTCCAGCCGCCGGCGCACGGACGCCACCACGTCGTGGGACGTGATCCCAGCCGGCTTGTCGAACAGGACGACCCCGTGCATGGGCAGGCGAGCGTCCGAGTGGCCCCTCTAGGGGAGCTGCTCGGCGACCGCGCCGCGGAGAAACGCGACGACCTCGTCCTGCTGCATCGCGGTCGTGAATCCGGCCGCCTGGCGGTGCCCGCCTCCCCCCTGCTCGCGGGCGATCCGGGAGACGTCGACGCGGCCGTCGGTGGCGCGCAGCGAGACCTTGCGCATCCGCCCGCCGTCGCCATCGCCGTTCCCATCCCCCATCCGGTCGCGGATCAGGGCGGCCACGGCCGTGCCCTCGACCGCCCGCAGGTAGTCGACGACGCCCTCGGAGTAGCTCTCCTCCGCCCCGGACTCGGTGAAGTCCTCGGCGGTGAGGGCGGTGACCATCAGCTTGCCCTCGTCGTAGCGGTGGACGTTCGCGAGCCCCCGGGCAAGCAGCGCCAGCTTGCCGTACGGGACGTGCTCGTAGACGCGGCGGTAGATCGCGTTCGCATCGACGCCGGCCTCGATCAGCTCGGCGGCCATCAGGTGCGCGCGCGATCCGGTGTTCTCGTACATGAACCGACCGGTGTCGGTGATCAGGCCGACGTACAGCGCCTCGGCGATCGTCAGCGTCGGCGTCACCCCGAGCCCGTGCATCAGATCCCACACGATCTCGGCCGTGCACGAGGCGTGCGGGTCGACGAGATTGACGGTGCCGAACCGGGTGTTGTCGTGGTGGTGGTCGATGTTGAGGATGTGCGCGTCCGGATGCTGAAACGCGGTGGCGGGGTTGCGCTCGAGGTTGCCGCAGTCGAGGAACACGATCGTGCGCTCGCCGAGGTCGTCGGGGGGCTTCGAGACGAGCCCTTCGAGCGGGAAGAACCGATACTCGTGCGGGAGCGGGAACTCGCCGGCGTCGACGAACAGCGCGCAGTCCTTGCCGAGCGCGCTGAGGATCCCCTGGGTGGCGATCAGCGAACCGAGCGCGTCCCCGTCGGGGTTCTCGTGCGTGACGACGATCAGCTTGTGCGCGCCGCGCAGCTCGTCGAGCACCTGGTCGCGGGCGGGGCGGTCGCCGTTCTCAGACATCGTCGAGCAGCTCCGTGATCCGCATGCCGCGGTCGACCGACTCGTCGTACTGGAACACGAGCGACGGCGTGCGCCTGAGCGTGAGCTGGGAGGCGATCGCGCCCTGCAGGAAGCCGTGCGCCGAGCGCAGCCCGTCGAGGCTGTCGGCGCGTGTGCTCTCGTCTCCGAGAACGCTCACATAGACCTTGGCTTGTCGCAGGTCGGGGCTTGTCTTGACTCCGGTCACGGTCACGAATCCAACGCGCGGATCCTTCAGATCCGTCGCGATCGCCTCGGTGAGGACCGCACGAATGGCCTCGTCGACGCGCCGTATGCGTCCGCTGGGCCATCCTATCCCCCCGTCCTGAAGGGCGGGGTAACGTCGAGCACGTCCTGCACCGACATGAGCGTGTGCTCGACGTGCACGCCGTCGGGCCAGCGCGCATCGAGCCAGCGCTGCACCCGGGCGACCGCCGACTCGAGACCCGACGCCGAGCCGCCGGTGAGCGCCGCGGTGAGGGTGGCCCGCTGCCACAGGTCCTGATGGCCGGTCTCGGCCACCGTCAGGCCCAGCCGCCCATGAAGCTGCGCCTTGATCGACGACAGCTCCTTGCGCTTGGTCTTGAGGCTTCCGGCATCGGGGAAGTGCAGATGGATCACGAGCACGGCCACGAAGCCGCTCGCGGGCATCGTCCAAGGGATCAGGCGAGCTCGCGCTCGACCTGACGCGTAGCGTAGGTCTCGAGCACGTCGCCTTCCTTGACGTCGGCGAAGTCGCGCAGCACGATGCCGCACTCGAACCCGCTCGCCACTTCGCGGACGTCGTCGTTGAAGCGCCGGAGGCTCGCGATCTCGCCTGTGTAGATGACGGTGCCGTCGCGGACGAGGCGGACCTTGGCGCCGCGGGTGATCTTGCCGTCGGTGACATGCGAGCCGGCGATCGTGCCGACGCGCGAGGCTCGGAAGATCTGGCGTACCTCGGCCGAGCCGAGGGCCTCCTCGACCTCCTCGGGGGCGAGCATGCCCTGCATCGCCGAGCGGAGGTCCTCGATCGCCCGATAGATCACCGAGTAGTGGCGGATCTCGACACCCTCGCGGTCGGCCACCGAGCGGGCGTCGCCGACCGGCCGGACGTTGAACGAGAGGATCACGGCATCGGAGGCGGCCGCCAGCATCACGTCGGACTCGGTCACGGCGCCGACCGCGCTGCGGATCACGTTGACTGCGACTTCGTCCTGCGGCAGCTTCGCGATCTCGTCCTCGATCGCCTCGAGCGATCCGGCCACGTCCGCCTTGAGCAGCAGGTTGAGCTCGGCCAGGCCGTCCTTGAAGATGTCCTCCAACGAGATCCGCTTGCCCGCGCGGCGAGCCAACGACTCGGTCTTGAGCCGGGTGGCGCGCTCGCCGGCCAGCTGCCGGGCGCGGCGCTCGTGGTCGACCACCCGCACGTGCTCGCCGGCCTGCGGGACGCCGTTGAAGCCGAGCACCTCGACGGGCTCGCCGGGGCGCGCCTCGGCCACGCGGTTGCCGAGGAAGTCGTTCATCGCGCGCACGCGGCCCCAGTCGGCGCCGGCCACGACGGCATCGCCGACCTCGAGCGTGCCGCGGCCGATCAGGATCGTCACCACGGGCCCGCGGCCAGGGTCGAGCTTCGACTCGATCACGGTGCCCGAGGCGGGGGCGTTCGGGTTGGCCCGCAGCTCCTCGACCTCGGCCATCACGAGGATCGTCTCGAGCATGTCGTCGAGGCCCTGCTTGGTCTTGGCCGACACGTCGACGAACTCGGTGTCCCCGCCCCACTCGACCGGCTGCAGGCCGAGCTGGGTCATCTCGGTGCGGACGCGGTCGGGCTGGGCGCCCTCCTTGTCGATCTTGTTCACCGCGACGAGGATCGGGACATCTGCCTCCTTGGCGTGGTCGACCGCCTCGTGGGTCTGCGGCTTGACGCCGTCGTCGGCCGCCACCACGATCACGGCGATGTCGGTCACCTTCGCGCCGCGGGCTCGCATGGCGGTGAACGCCTCGTGCCCCGGCGTGTCGAGGAACGTGATCGTCTTGCCGCCGTGGTGCACCTGGTAGGCGCCGATGTGCTGGGTGATGCCGCCGGCCTCGCCCGCGGCCACCTCGGTCTCGCGGACCGCGTCGAGCAGCGAGGTCTTGCCGTGGTCGACGTGGCCCATGATCGTCACCACCGGCGGGCGGAAGACGAGCTCCTCGTCGGCGTCGTCGTACTCGGGCTCGACGATCGTCTCGTCCTCGGAGTGGACGATCTGCACGTCCTTGCCGAGCTCTGCGGCGAGCACCTGGATCGCGTCGTCGGACAGCGTCTGGGTGAGCGTCTTCAGCTCGCCCAGCGCCATCAGCTTCTTCATGATCTCGGGGACCGGAACGTCGAGGTACTCGGCCACGTCCTTGACCGTGGAGCCGGAGTTGATCTGGATCGCGTCCGGCTCGACGATCGCCGTCCGCGTCGGACGGGACTCGGCCTCTTCGTCGTAGACGCCGCGCCGGCGCCGCCCGCGGCGCTGGCGCCGGGGGGGCTGGTTGGTCGGCGGCGGCGCCCCGCCGCTGGCCCGCCGGGAGGCCTGGGAGTCGATCACCACGCGGCGCCGGCCACCGGCGCTGCCGGGAGCCCGCTCGCCCTGGAGCGAGTCGCGGGTCGGGCGCCGCTGCTCGGACTTCTGGTCGAGCCGTGGGTCGCGCCGGACCTCGACCGGCTTCTGGGCGCGGGCCGCGGCTGCAGCGGCCGCTGCGGGGCCGGGCTCAGGCGGGCCGGCGGGTGCCGGACGCTGGGGCGGGCGCGCCGGCGGGCGGGCGGTGCCGACCCCGGGCTCACCGTCGCCGAAGATCCGCCGCACCGGGCGGTTGGGCGGCGTGCCCGGGGCGCCGGGGGCATCGGCCGGTCGGGCCGGTCCTGCCCCGCCGGGACGCTGCTGTGCGGTTGCCGCGGGAGCCTGAGCACCGGCTGCGGGACGCTGCTGAGCACCGGCCGCGGAACGCTGCCGAGCACCGGCCGCGGGACGCTGAGCGCCGGCCGGTGCGGCGCTCGGCTGCGGACGCGAAGCGGCAGCGGGCCGCGCGGAGCGGGCGTTCCCGCCGCCGTTGCCGAGCGCGCGCAGGGCAGCCTGCTCGTCGACGCTGGACGACGCCGCCTTCACATCGATGCCGGCCGCCTTGAGCTTGTCGAGGACCTCCTTGGGCTGGAGTCCTCGCTCCTTGGCGATCTCGTGGACGCGCTTGTTCATCTGCCTCTCAGTGTACGTCGCCTATGAGGCTGCGCCCTCGGCGGTCTCGGACGCCGCGTCGCCGTTGCCCGAGGCGGCCGGCACGCCGCCGGCCGCGGGGACCTCGTCGCTGTCGGTGCCGGCGAGCGCCTGGTGGGCATCGATCCCGCAGTAGCGCGATCCCGGCAGCGCGGCGTTCGGGCACCGCCGGCCGTTGGAGAGGATCGCCGCGCAGCGGCCCTGCACGTCCTCCTGCTCGTAGCCGTGCTCGGCCTCCTCGGCCGCGAACTCGGTCTCCGAGCGGATGTCGATCCGCCAGCCGGTGAGCCGGGCCGCGAGCCGGGCGTTCTGGCCCTCGCGCCCGATCGCCAGCGACAGCTGGTCGTCGGGCACGATCACGGTCGCCTGCTTGGCGTCGTCGTCGACGAGTACCTCGCGCACGCGCGCGGGCGAGAGCGCCTTCGCCACGAACCGGGCGGGCTCGTCGTTGTACGGGATGATGTCGATCTTCTCGCCGCGGAGCTCGGAGACGACCATCCGCACGCGGGAGCCGCGCGGCCCGACGCAGGCGCCGACCGGGTCGACCCCGTCGACGTGCGAGACGACGGCGATCTTCGAGCGGTAGCCGGGCTCGCGGGCGACGCCGGTGATCTCCACCAGCCCGTCGGCGATCTCGGGCACCTCGAGCTCGAACAGCGACTTGATCAGCTCGGGATCACGGCGCGAGACGATGATGCTCGGGCCCTTGGTCGAGTTCGAGACGTCCTTGATCACGGCCTTGATTCGCTGCGAGTGGTCGTAGCGCTCGCCGTCGACCTGCTCGGACTTCGGCAACAGCGCCTCCACCCGCTCGCGGAGCTGGACGAGCGTGTAGCGGGAGTCGGACTGCTGGACGATGCCGGTGATCAGCTCGCCGACGCGGTCGCGGTACTCCTCGTACATCATGTCCCGCTCGGCCTCGCGGATCCGCTGGAGGATCACCTGCTTGGCGGTCTGGGCGGCGATCCGGCCGAAGTCGTGCGGGGTGACGTCCTCGGTCTCGATCTGGTCCTCGTACTCCTTGAGCTTCTCCAGGTCGATCTCCGGCTCCGGCGGCTCGCGCATCTCCCCCGTCTCGGGGTCGACGCTGGGCTGGACCTCGGTGGTCGCCTCGATCAGCAGCTGCTCCTCGAGCTCCGGCGGGATCTTCAGCTCCCACACCTTGAAGTCGCAGCTGTCGCGGTCCATCTCGACCTTCGCGTACGGAGCCGAGCCCGGCGTCTTCTTGTACGCGGACAGGAGCGCGTCCTCGAGCGCCTCCATCAGCTTCTCATGGGAGATGTTCTTCTCAGCGGCCAGGCCTCGGACGGCCTCAACGATCTCTCTCGACATGGCTTCAGACTCCGGGGACGAGGTTGGACCGGGCGATCTGCTCGTACGGGATCGTGACGATCCCGCCCCCGGCCGCGAGCGTGACATCCCGGTCGGAGGCACCGACCAGCTCTCCGGTCAGGCTCTTGTGGCCGTCCCGGGCCTCCCGCAGCCGCACGCGGGCGTGCCGGCCGAGGAAGCGGGTGTAGTGCTGGGGCTTGGTGAGCGGGCGATCCTGCCCGGGCGACGAGACCTCGAGCCCGTACGTCTCGCGGTACTCGCCCAGTAGCTCGGTGACGCGCTCGCACAACTCGAGCGTGACTCCGTCCGGGTGATCGATGAACAGGCGCAGCGTCGGGTGGGTGGGACCCGATATCACCTCAGCGAGCAGCACCTCGACATCGGGCTCGGCATCAGCGAGCCGCTCCTCGATCTCTGTCTGAAGTGCACTCACGAAACTCCTCCGTACTGGTCTGGCGTCATAAAAAAAGTGGGCCAGCGCCCACTTCCGGTACTACCACCGGGAAGGCCCGGCGCCGTTAGCTGTCCTTCCAGCTTAGCACCAGGTTCGCGCTCGTGAACAGGCCGAACGCGTTCCTGAGAGCGGGCCTGCAGGTGCGTTGGCAGGCCCGGCCGACGGGTCCGCGGAGCGGTTCGGGCGGCTAGGACTGGGCCGCCACCGCGCGCGAGCGATCGCGGTACATCCGGTAGTCCCGACGTCCGGGTTGCAGGCATGCGGCGATGGCCAGCGGGCCGCGCGCCTCGGCGTGGCGGCCGAGCATCTGGAGCGACCGTCCGAGGCAGAACTGCGCGAAGTCGTTGGTCGGCGCGCGCTCGATCACGGCCTCGAACTCCGCGGCCGCCAGCTCGTAGCGCTGAGCGTGGAACAGAGCGCGGCCGAGTGCCTCGCGGATCGACGTCTTGTCCGGAGCGAGGTCACGCGCGCGCGAGAGCGGGATCGTCGCCTGATGGTTGTGGCCGGCCTCGAGCAGTGCAGTCCCACGCTGATAGAGCTCGTATACGTCGTCCATCCCCTTCAGTGTATGCCCCGGCGCGGGCGGCTCACGCAGGCTGAGCCGGCTCGCGGCGCCCGACGCGGACCCGCGGCGGCAGCGCCCACAGCGAGCGGACCGTACCGCTGCTGCCGAGGCCGTCGGCGAGCCGCTTGCGCAGCGCCGTGCGGAGCTCGGGTCCAGGCAGGTCGGTGCCGTCGGCGAACCGAGCCAGGCGCAGCGTGCGGATGTACTGGGCGGCCTTGGGGGCGTCGCGGAAGCGCTCCTCGAGTCCGGCCAGCGTGGTCGTCGTCTGCACCGGGCGCCCGCAGCGCTCGAGCGCCCGCTCGAGCTCGGCCAGCAGCTCGTCGTGGGTCGGGTCGCGCAGGCGGACCAGCCACAGCGCGCCCTGCCGCGAGGATCAGGAGCATGAGGACCGCAATCACGACGGCGGCCACCGGGAACGAGCTGCCACTGGTGCTTGTGGAGCGGCGTCGCTCGCGGCGGCCGGGGTGGTGCGCCCGCCGAGCCCGGTCGACCCCCGGCCGGGGTTGGCGCCCAGCACCTTGGCCGGAAGCGGAGTGTTCTGGCCCCCGCGGGCCGGGGCGGCGGCGGGTGTCGGGTCGAACCGGACCCAGCCGTAGTGGGGGAACCAGACCTCGACCCAGGCGTGGGCGTCGATGTCCGAGACGACATAGCTGTGGGTGGCGCTGTCGTACGTGCCCGAGGTGAAGCCCGTGGCGACTCGGGCCGGGATCCCGCCCATCCGCAGCAGCAATGCCATCGCGCCGGCGAACTGCTGGCAGTAGCCGCGCTTGGTCGTGAACAGGAACGTCTCGAGCGGGTAGCGGACGAGCGCCGGGTTCTCGTCGTACCGGAAGCCGTTCGAGACCGACAGGTAGTTCTTGACCGCCAGCACGTAGGAGTACGGCGTGTTGGCGCCCTTGAGCAGCCGCTGGGACAGCGACCACGCGCGGGCGTACACGGAGTCCTTGATCAGCCGCGCGTAGCCGCCCGGTGGCGCGGTGGCGCCGCCGCCCGTCGGCTCCTGGGAGCCGAACGGCGGGAAGTACACGGGTTCGGGCTGCGGGGTCGCCGGACCGGGCACCGGCTTGGGCTGCGCGTCGGGCGGCAGCACCAGCGAGGTGTAGGCCGGCAGCAGCACGCTCGGATAGGTGGTTCCGGAGTCGACGAGCTCGGTCGTGCTGGGGTGCGGTGAGTAGACGTCGACCGTGTAGCTGTCACCCGGGGCGAGCCCGGTGGGCACCGTCCACGTCCCGTCGGTCACTCCGGCGACGGCCGAGGGGATGTGTGCGGGGGCGTGGGCGGTGCCGGCCGCGATCACTTCGGTGGTGCGCATCCCGCGCAGCGTCACGTGCAGCTGCTCGCTCCACTCCTTGAGCGCTCCGGGCGCGTCGATCGCGTAGTCGGGCGTCGGGACCTGCTCGCTCTCGTCCACCCACGCCCGCCCGTTGAACACGTCGAGGTTCTCGGTCTTCCAGTAGTCGGGCCGCGGGGCCTGGACCTCGAACACGGCGTGGCCGTTGCGCGGCCAGTGCAGCGGGCCGTAGCGCTGGCTCCAATCGAACGTCTCGGGATGGGCGGGCGCGAGGTTGCCGGCCAGCGCCTGGTAGTTGAGCCACGGGCTGTGGCGGTCGAGTGCGGGCGCGGCGATCATCGCGGCGGCCCCGGCCAGGATCGCGAGCACCGTGGCGGCCGCCCCCTCGCCGCGCTGCAGCCGCTCACCCCAGATCATCGCGGCCACGAGCCCGAACAGGAGCAGGCCGTGGGCGTAGGCGAGCGCCGGGCGGTTGAGCGTCGAGGGCACGACCGCGAGCGCCACGAGCGGCAGTGCCGCGGCCGCGCGGCGCACGTCGGAGGCGTTGCGCGGAGCGAGCGCAAGCATCACGGCCCCGTCGAGCAGCAGCACGGCCGCCCCGAGCTCGATCACCGTCCGCAGCCACTCGTTCACGCCGGTGTAGGGCACGAGCGCGCGCGGGAGCGCGGACAGCCCCTCGGAGATCCCGTCGGCGGTGACGGCGATCCGCACGTGGCGGATCCACGACAGCGGGATCCCGGACAGTGCGAACGCGGCGAGGATCGCCACGACCACGAGCGCCACCACGGCGGCGCGGCTGTGCGGGGCGAGCAGCCCACCGACGCCGGCCACGACGATCGACACCCCGAGCAGCCCGAGCATCCGCCACGTCGGGGCCGGGGTCAGCATCGTCGCCCAGCGGAGCGTCCCGTACAGGCCGAGCGCGGCGAACGCGCCGACGCGGACGCTCATCCGGCGCGACTGGGTGGCGGTCTGGCGCCCGGCGCGCGCCCGGCGGCCGCCGGCCGGCAGCAGCACGGCGACGTCGGCGCGGGCGCTCACGCCGCCGACTCCCGGGCCGCCTGCCGGGTCCGCAGCACGAACCCGCGGCACCCGGTGACGTCGAAGCTGTGGCCTTCGCGGTTCGCGCCGACCGCCCGCTCGGGCAGGACCAGCACGACGGCGCCGCGCCCACGGGCGGTGAGCGCAGCCGGCAGCTGGCGGATCTGCTGGGCGGCGACGTAGAACACCGGGCCGAGGCGGACGCCGGAGTCGAGGATCGGGGGCCGTGCCCGGGGTCCGCCCTCGACGAGCGCGAGGCGCGCATGGATTCCCGCCCCACGCGCCGAGATCGGGCTCGATCACCACCGCCCGGCGCTCGCCGGGCAGCAGCACGCGCACGCCGCCCTCGCGGGCGAGTTCGAGCGCGAGCGAGGCGGCCGCGCGGACCGCCGCGTCGAGGTCCTCGATCGGCACGTCGCCGCGGGCGTCGAGAACGACCATCGGGCGGCTGTCGGCGTCCTGGCGCAGGCGCCGCTCCATCAGCTCTCCCCCGCGCGCGAGCGTCAGCCAGTGGATCCGCGAGGCCGGGGTCCCGGGCCGGTACTGCCGCAGGCCGTCGACATCGGCGGCGGCCATCGGCTCGGTCGGCCCGCGGCCGTCGGTGTGCTGCGGGATCCCGCCGCGGGTGCGCCAGCGGATCGGCTCGGTGTAGGGCAGCACGAGCAGGTCCTGGTGGGGGCCGCGGCCGGGGCGCTCGAGCGTCGCCAGCTCGAGCGGGTCGTGCACGATCAGCGACGGCGGCTCCAGCCGGCGCAGGCCGCGCCGCGCGAACCGGGTGACGATCCGGACGTGGGCCTGGCGGCCGCCGCGAATCAGCGACAGCGGCGCCCCGAGCGACACCGAGGCGTTCGCGAGTGGGTCGTGGAGCTCGGCCCCGGGCAGCCCGACGAAGCCGCGGCGGACCTCGATCGTCGCCTCGAACGGCTCGCCCTCGACGACCCGGTCGCCGTGCAGCTGGCGCTCGAGGCTCGTCGGCCGGGCGCTCAGCCACACCCACGCCGGGGACGCGACTCCGAGCACGAAGAATGCCGACCCCGGGGACGAACAGCGGCGCGGCGTCGAACGTCAGCGCCACGAGCGTGAGCACGACGCCGCCCAGCGCCACCCCCACGGCGCGTCTCACCGCCGCGCGCCTCCGCTCAGGCACGTCTCACCGGTGCGGGCCTCCGGTCACAGCGCCCGCGTGGCGGCGATCGCGTCGGTGACCACGTCGCGGGCCGCGCCGCGCCGGGCCTCGGGGACGAGCACGAGCCGGTGGGCAAGCACCGGCATCGCCAGCGCCTGGACGTCGTCGGGGAGGGCGTGGTCGCGGCCCCGCATCATCGCGTGGGCCTTGGCCGCCCGGAGCAGCAACAGGCCGGCCCGCGGGCTCGCCCCGAGCTCGACCCGGGGATCCTCGCGCGTGCGCCACAGCAGGTGGACGATGTAGTCGCGCAGCGCCTCCGTGGCGCGGACCCGGGCGGCGGCGTCCTGGGCGGCGAGCACCTCGGCCGCCGTGCACACCGGCCGCAGGGTGAGCACCCGGTCGCCGCCCTCGTGGTCGGCGAGCATCCCGGCCTCGGCCCGGCGATCCGGGTAGCCGAGCGAGATGCGGACCATGAACCGGTCGACCTGGGCCTCGGGCAGCGGGTAGGTGCCCTCGTACTCGATCGGGTTCTGGGTGGCCAGGACGACGAACGGGCGGGCCAGCTCGTGGGTCTGCACGTCGACCGTGACCCGGCGCTCCTGCATGCACTCGAGCAGGCCCGACTGCGTCTTCGGCGAGGCGCGATTGATCTCGTCGACGAGCACGACGTTGGCGAACACGGGGCCGGGCCGGAACTCGAAGCGCTGCTCGCGCTGGTCGTAGACGTTGGCGCCGACCACGTCGGCCGGCAACAGGTCGGAGGTGCACTGCACGCGGGCGAACTGGCAGTCGATCGAGCGCGACAGGGCCCGGGCCAGGGCGGTCTTCCCGACGCCGGGATAGTCCTCGACGAGGACGTGGCCCTCGGCGAGCAGCGCGATCAGCAGGTGCTCGAGCGTCTCCTCGCGGATCTGGACCGCGCGCGCGATGTTCTCGGCGATGCGCCGCGCAACAGCCGCGTGGGCCTCAGACTCGTGCGGGGCGAGGTGTGCCTGCTCGGATGGTTCCACTGCTCTCCTTTTGTGTCCGGATCCGCTGCACCTCTTCGATGACCGCGCGGGCGACGTCATCCTTCCGGCCCCGCGGCACGTGCAGCTCACCGCCGTCGGCGGTCACGATCGTCACCTCGTTGTCAGGAGCGTCGAACCCGATCCCCGCCACCGAGATGTCGTTGAGGACGACAGCGTCGAGGCCCTTGCGCGCGAGCTTCGTCCGCGCGTGGTCCAGTCCGCCCTCGCCGTGCTCGGCCGCGAACCCGACCAGCACCTGGCCGGGGCGGCGGCGGGCCGACGAGCCCGCTCAGCACGTCGGCGGTCGGCTCGAGCTCGAGCCGCGGGACGCCCTCGTCCTTCTTGATCTTGCCCGCGCCGGGCGCCGCCGGGCGGAAGTCGGCGACCGCGGCCGCCATCAGCAGCACGTCGCAGTCATCGAACGCTGCCCGGCAGGCGGCGTCCATCTCGGCCGCCGTGCGTCACCGCGACGACCTCGGCCCCGCGGCGGGTGCTCGAGCGCCACGTTGGCGCTCACGATCGTCACCTCGGCGCCGCGGCGCAGCGCCTCGCCGGCCAGTGCCAGGCCCATCCGGCCCGACGATCGGTTGCCGAGGTAGCGCACGCTGTCGAGCGGCTCGCGGGTGCCGCCGGCGCTCACCAGCACGCGCAGTCCGGCCAGCGTCTTGGGCGTGATCAGCGCCTCGCAGGCCTCGAGCAGCTCGCGTGCCTCCGGCAGGCGGCCGATCCCGTGCTCGCCGTGGGAGGCGAGCGGGCCCTCGCCCGGCGCGATCACGACGACGCCGCGGGCGGCCAGCCGGTCGAGGTTGTCCTGGGTGGCCGGGCTCAGGTACATCCGGTTGTTCATCGCCGGCGCCACCGCGACCGGGCACGGCGCGGCGAGCGCCGCCGCGGTCAGCATGTTGTCGGCGAACCCACCGGCCAGCTTGGCCAGGGTGTTGGCCGTGGCCGGAGCGATCAGGTACACGTCGGCGCGCTCGACCAGGGCGAGGTGGCTGATCGGCGCCCGGTCGGGCACCCGCTCGCCGGGGTAGGCGCCGCGCGCTGGGTCCGGGTCGAACTCGCCGAGCAGCACCGGCGCACCGGTGATCGCCTCGAACGAGGCCCGGCCGACGAACTGCTCGCTGGAGGGTGTCTGAACGACGCGCACCGCGTGGCCGGCCTTGACGGCGAGCCGCGCGGTCTCGAGCGCCTTATAGGCCGCGATCCCGCCGCTCACCCCCAGGAGCAACCGGGCCACGCCGACCCCGTCCTACCTGTAGTGGTACTTCAGCTTGCCCTGGGCGACCTCCTCCAGGGCGATGGTCAGGTAGTTCTTGGAGCGCGTATCGACCATCGGGGGCGGGAACTCGTCGAACGTTCCCTCGCCGAGGTTGTGGTAGTACGAGTTGATCTGGCGCGCGCGCTTGGCGGCCACGATCACGCTGGCGTAGTCGGAGTCGACATTCTCGAGGAGCTTGTCGATGCGGGGTGAAATCACTGAGCGATCCGTTTCGTCGGGTGGTCCAAGGTTAGCGTCACCGTGGCCGGGGCTCGCCGGGGCAGCGCGCGCTGCACGATCCCCACGAGCTCGGCGGTCGCATCCTCGAGCCTGTCGTTGACGACGACGACGTCGAACTCCGGCTGTGCGGCGAGTTCGCCCTCAGCCGTCCGCAGGCGTTCGCCGACCTGCTCCTGGCTGTCCGTTCCCCGCCCCACGAGCCGGGCGCGGAGCGCGTCGAGCGACGGCGGCGCGATGAACACCGCGACCGCCTCCGGCATCGCCTGGCGCACCTGCCGGGCTCCCTGGACCTCGATCTCGAGCACCACCGGGGTGCCCTCGGCGATCAGGCGCTCGACCTCCGGGCGCAGCGTTCCGTAGCGGTTGCCCGAGTACGTCGCGTGCTCGAGGAACTCGCCGGCCCGCACGCGAGCCTCGAACTCCTCGGGGCTGAGGAAGTGGTAGTCGACCCCGTCGACCTCGCCGGGCCGCGGCGCGCGGGTGGTCGCCGAGACCGACAGCGCCAGTCCGCGGATGTGCTCGAGCAGCCCGCGGATCAGCGTGCCCTTACCGACCCCGGAGGGGCCGGTGATCACGAACACCTGGGCCACCGACAGGGCGTGGTCTCAGCGGCGGCGCATCAGCGCGACGAGCTCGCCCCGCTGCCGCTCCGAGAGACCCCCGATCGTCTTGCTCGGGGAGATCCTGCACGTGGAGAGGATCTTGTTGACCTTCACGCGCCCGTACTTGGGGACGGCGAGCAGGAGGTCGAACACCTTGGCGGTCTCGACGTAGTCGGGCGGCTCCAACAGGAGCTCGTGGATCGGCTGGCGGCCGGCCTTCAGATCGCGTTTGAGCTGCGCCCGGCGGCTGCGGATATCGTTGGCCCGCTGAAGCGCCTCCATCCGTTGCACTAGGGATCGCTCCGGCGCGGCAACGGGTTTGGTAGGCGATTCGCTGACCGGCGGCATGGGCGGCGACTATACATCTTGTGGGCAGTCGATCAAGACAATTCCTCGGAATTCGACTCGACCTCAAGCTGAGGTCGAGCATTGTCGAGGAAGGTTGCGGGAATCACCATAGTTTGCAGGGTGTTTGGTGGTTTGTCAGGTATGGATAACCTGTGAACGGCCCGGGCATGCGCCGAGTGTCAGATCTCCTGCCTCAGTGATCAATTCGGCCAGTTCAGCCGACACTCGGGCGCCCGCCGCCGGGTCCCTGAAGCTCTCCGTTCCGACGGCCACGAGTTCTGCGCCGGCGCGCATCAGATCGAGTGCATCGCGGCCCGACTGCACGCCGCCCATCCCGACGACCGGGATGTTCACCGCGGCGGCCACCGAATGCACCTGCGCGAGCGCCACCGGCCGCACCGCCGCCCCGGACACCCCGCCCGAGCCGCCGCCGAGCCACGGCTCGCCCGTCGCAGGGTGCAGCGCCATCCCGCGCACCGTGTTGATCAGCGACACGGCACTCGCGCCGCTGTCTGCCGCCGCGCGGGCCACGGCCGGGACGTCGGTGGCGTTCGGTGTGAGCTTGACGATCAGCGGCTTGTCGGTGAGCGGGCGCACGCGATCGAGCAGCGCCCCGATCTCGCCCGGATCGGCGCCCATCACCATCCCGGTTTCGACGTTCGGGCACGACACGTTGAGCTCGAGCGCCGCCACCTCGTCGCGTTCGGCGAAGGCGGTGACGAGCTCGGACACCTCCTCGCGGCTGAACCCCATCACGTTGACGATCAGGGGGACCGGAAGCTCGGCCAGCTTCGGCAGGTCCTCGGCCAGGTAGCCGTCGAGCCCCTTGTTCGGCAGGCCGATCGAGTTGATCAGACCGCCGGCCACTTCCCACAGCCGCGGGGGCGGGTTGCCCTGGCGGGGGGCGACGGTGACGGTCTTCGAGACGTACGCGGCGAACGGGAAGCGTTCGAGCAGGGCCTCGCCGAACACCCGTCGGGCGGCGATCGCGTCGAAGGTGCCCGACGCGTTGATGATCGGGTGAGCGAGGTCGATCCCGCAGAACGTGATCAATGCCCGGCTCCCGCGACGAGCGCCGTCTGAAGCCACTCGGCGCGCAGCACCGGTCCCTCGAGGCAGAGGCGGACGAGGCCGTCCTTCGTCGGGACCGCGCAGCCGAAGCAGGCGCCGAACCCGCACGCCATTCCCGACTCGAGCGCGAGCTGGGCGCCGGTCCCGCGATCGGCGGCGATCGCCCGGATCGCCTCGAGCATCGGCGGCGGGCCGCAGGCGTAGATCTCGGCGGCGGGGTCGGCGTCGAGCGCTCGCGCCAGCAGGTCGGTGACGAGCCCGCGGTGGCCGGCGCTGCCGTCGTCGGTGGCCACGTGCGCGGCGTTCAGCAGGGCCGCCCCCTCGGCATGCGGGGCGTCGCGGAAGCCGAGCAGCACCTCGGTCCCGGGGCCCAGCTCGTCCTGGAGGATCGCCAGCGGCGCGATCCCGACCCCGCCGCCGACGAGCAGCGGCACGGGCGCCGGCCGGCGGCGGCCCGAACCCGTTGCCGAGCGGGCCGACGATCTCAAGCGCGTCGTCGGCTCCCAGCTCGGCCAGGCGCTGCGTGCCGGGGCCGACATCCTCGACCAGGAAGTGCAGCTCCTCAGTGCCGCCGGGGGCGCGCAGGACGCTGAACGCGCGCGGCAGGAAAGGGCGCTCGGCGGCCCCTCCTCCCCACCGCTCGGCGGCCGACAGCATGTAGAACTGGCCGGCCTGCGGGCGTGGACCGTCGGGGTCGGCGGCGCGAAGGACGACGTAGGCGCCGTAGGTCTCGCGGGCGAGAACCTGAGCGCGACGGCGGCCGAAGGGGGCCGTCACCCGTCCCATCAGCCGACTTCGCTCAGCTTCGGCGGCACCGGCGGCGTGGCCACCGGGTGGATGTCCTGGAGGGCCAGCACCTCGGGCTCGCCCCGGCGAGCGGCGGCGATCGCCCGGGCGGCTGCCATCCCGCCCGCCATCGTCGTGATGCACGGGATCCCGCGGGCCACCGCGGCCGAGCGGATCTCGTACCCGTCGGTCCGCGCCCCGGTGCCGACCGGCGTGTTGATCACGAGGTCGACCTGGCCGAGCTCGATCGCGTCGACGACGTGCGGCGAGCCCTCGCCCAGCTTGTTGATCGCCTCGGCTGGGATCCCCATCTTGCGGATCGCCTGCGCCGTCCCGTGGGTGGCGATGATCCGGAACCCGAGGTCGTGCAGCAGCGTGGCGACGCCGGTCGCGGCCGGCTTGTCGCCGTCGGCCACGGTGAGGAACACGGTCCCGCTGTCGGGCAGCCGCGCCCCGGCCGCCGCCTGAGCCTTGGCGAACGCGGTCGGGAAGTCGAGCGCGATCCCCATCACCTCGCCGGTCGAGCGCATCTCGGGGCCGAGCAGCGAGTCGGTGCCGCGGAAGCGGTCGAACGGGAGCACGACCTCCTTCACGCACACGTGCCCGTTGGTCGTGTCCTGCGGCAGATCGAGGTCGGCGAGGCGCTCGCCGAGCATCAGCCGGCAGGCGAGCTTCGCCACCGGCAGCCCGATCGCCTTCGACACGAACGGCACGGTCCGCGAGGCGCGCGGGTTGGCCTCGATCACGTGCAGACCCTCGCCGCCGTGGATCGCGAACTGGACGTTCAGCAGCCCGACGACCCCGAGCGCGAGCGCGATCCCCTCCGTCTGGGCCCGGATCTGGGCGAGCATCTCGTCCCCGATGGCGTGCGGCGGGAGCACGCAGGCCGAGTCGCCCGAGTGGATCCCGGCCTCCTCGACGTGCTGCATGATCCCGGCGATCCACACCTCACCGCCGCCTCCGGCGGCCGTGCTCCCATCGCACAGCGCGTCGACGTCGACCTCGATCGAATCCTCGAGGAACCGGTCGAGGTAGATCGTCTTGCCCTCCTCGGGGCGGACGCGGTCGAGGTACTCCTTGAGCCCGGCGACGCTGTAGACGATCTCCATCGCCCGCCCGCCGAGAACGTAGCTCGGGCGCACGAGCAGCGGGAACCCCACGTTTGGGGCGAGCTCGATCGCCTCGTCGCCCGAGCGGGCGGTCGCGTACGCGGGCGCCCTGTAGCCGAGCCGGTCGAGCAGCGGGCCAAACCGCGAGCGGTCCTCGGCGAGGTCGATCGCGTCGATGCTCGTCCCGAGGATCGGCACCCCGGCGGCGCCGAGCCCGGCGGCGAGCTTGAGCGGCGTCTGGCCGCCGAACTGGACGACCACTCCTTCGGGTTCCTCGATCTCGCACACCGCGAGCACGTCCTCGAGCGTGAGCGGCTCGAAATACAGCCGGTCGGAGGTGTCGTAGTCGGTCGACACCGTCTCCGGGTTGCAGTTGACCATCACGGCATCGCGCCCGGTCTCGCGGATCGTCTGGGCGGCGTGCACGCAGCAGTAGTCGAACTCGATCCCCTGCCCGATCCGGTTCGGGCCAGAGCCGAGGATCACGACGCTCGGCCGGTCCGAGCGCTCGACCTCGTGGCTCGGCCCGTCGGGCCCGGGGCGCTCCCAGCCCGAGTAGTAGTACGGGGTGCGGGCCGGGAACTCGGCCGCGCACGTGTCGACCGACTTGTACGTGCGCACGCCCGCGAACGGGGCCTCCGGATCGGCGGCGAGCTCGGACAGCTCGTGCAGGAACCACGGGTCGATCCGTGTCCGCCGATGGGCCTCCTCGATCCCGATGCCCCGCCGCAGGGCCTCGCACAGGTGGTCGAACCGCTCGGCCCCGGGCTGCTCGATCAGCCCGAACAGCTGCTCGTCGTCCACCGGATGCTGGGGGCGGACGTCGAGCTCGCGGGAGCGCAGCGCCTTGGCGAACGCCTGCTTGAACGTCCGCCCGATCGCCATCGCCTCGCCCACCGACTTCATGTGGGTCGTGAGCTCGGCCTCGGCGCCGGGGAACTTCTCGAACGCGAACCGTGGCCACTTGACGACGCAGTAGTCGAGCGCGGGCTCGAAGCTGGCCGGCGTCGCCCGGGTGATGTCGTTGGGGATCTCCTGCAGCGTGTAACCGACCGCGAGCCGGGCGGCGATCTTGGCGATCGGGAACCCGGTGGCCTTGCTGGCCAGCGCGCTCGAGCGCGACACCCGCGGGTTCATCTCGATCACGACGATCTCGTCGGTCTCGCGGTTGACGGCGAACTGGACGTTCGAGCCGCCGGTCTCGACCCCGACTGCGCGGATCACGGCGATCGCCTGGTCGCGCAGGGCCTGGTACTGCTTGTCGGTGAGCGTCTGCTGCGGCGCGACGCACACGCTGTCGCCGGTGTGGACGCCCATCGGGTCGAGGTTCTCGATCGAGCACACGATCACGACGTTGTCCGAGTGGTCGCGCATCACCTCGAGCTCGAACTCGCCCCACCCGAGCACCGACTCCTCGAGCAGCACCTGGCCGATCGGGGAGGCGTCGAGGCCGCGCCCGACGATCCGGATGAGCTCCTCCTCGGTGCGGACGACCCCGCCGCCGCGGCCGCCGAGCGTGAACGCCGGGCGGACGATGAACGGCAGTCCGATCTCCGCCACGGCATTGCGGGCGTCCTCGAGCGTGTGGGCGATCGCCGACTTCGGCACCCGCAGGCCGGCGCTCGTCATCGTCTCGCGGAACCGCTCGCGGTCCTCGGCGCGGTCGATCGCCTCGTAGTCGGCGCCGATCAGCTCGACCCCGTAGCGCTCGAGCACGCCGGACTCGTGCAGCGCCTTGGCCAGGTTGAGCGCCGTCTGACCGCCGAGCGTCGGCAGCAGCGCGTCGGGGCGCTCGCGCTCGATCACCTGGGTGAGCGGGCCGGGGAGCAGCGGCTCGATGTAGGTCCGGCCGGCGATCTCCGGGTCGGTCATGATCGTCGCCGGGTTGGAGTTGACGAGGACGACCTCGTAGCCCTCCTCCATCAGCACCTTGCAGGCCTGGGTGCCCGAGTAGTCGAACTCGGCCGCCTGGCCGATCACGATCGGGCCGGAGCCGATCAGCAGGATCTTGTGGATGTCGTCGCGGCGCGGCATCGACTGGTGGGCCTCCCCCTACGCCGCCCTGGCGATCTCGCCGACGAAGCGGTCGAACAGATACAGGGCGTCGTGCGGTCCGGGCCCCGCCTCGGGGTGGTACTGGACCGTCGCCCCCTGGACGTCGGTGAGCGCCAGCCCCTCGACCGTGCGGTCGTAGAGGTTGATGTGGGTCAGCACCGCGGTCCCGAAGTCGGTCTGCCAGCGCACGGGCTCGTCGGTGTCGATCGTCCGGTCGCCGGTCGGGCCGAGCACGGCGAACCCGTGGTTCTGGCTCGTGATCTCGGTGCGACCGGTCGTCAGGTCCTTGACCGGGTGGTTGGCGCCGTGGTGGCCGAACGGGAGCTTGTACGTCTCGAGCCCGACCGCCCGGCACAGCAGCTGGTGGCCGAGGCAGATCCCGTACACCGGGCGCGTGCCGACGAGCCTGCGGACGGTGTCGACGACGTAGTCGAGCGCGGCCGGGTCGCCGGGGCCGTTGGCGAGGAAGATCGCGTCCGGGTCAGACGCCGTGATCTGCTCAGCGGTGGCGGTGCACGGATGGAGCTCGACGGTGGCCCCGCGCTGGCGGAGGTTGCGGATGATGGAGTGCTTCACCCCGGTGTCGATCATGGCGATCCGGTGCCCGGCTGCGCCGGGACATTCGAGATTGGCCTGGCGGCCAATCTCCGGTGGGTCCCAGGACGACGAGCTCGCGTGGGGTGACGGTCTTCGCCAGGTCGCGGCCGCTCATCGGCGGCTCGGCGGCGATCAGCTCGCGGGCCTGCGCCTGGCTGATCCGGGCGGGGAACACGCCGCCGCGCATCGCCCCCTGGTCGCGGATGTGGCGGACGAGCGCGCGGGTGTCGAGGTCGGTGATCGCCGGGATTCCGCAGTCGATCAGCCAGTCGAGCCAGCCGCGCTCTGCGCTCGGGGCGTCCTCGCGGTTGACGGCGGCGCGCATGATCGCCGCCCGGGCGTGGACGGCGTCTGACTCCATCGCCTCCTCGGAGACCCCGTAGTTGCCGATCTGCGGGTAGGTGAAGGCGATCAGCTGGCCGGCGTAGCTCGGATCGCTCATCGCCTCCTGATAGCCGGACATCGCGGTCGTGAACACGATCTCGCCGACCGCCGGCTCGTCGGCCCCGCAGGCCAGCCCGTCGAACCGGGCCCCGTCCTCGAGCAGCACGTAGGCGGTCATCGCGGCGACAGCGCTCCCGCCTGGGCGAGCATCAGCTCGTGGTAGGCGATCGCGCCCGCGGCCAGCGTGAGCAGCACGCGGCCGTACAGCCGGCGTCCGTGGAAGCAGCAGTTCGACGATTTGCTCGCGTACCCGCCGGCCCCGACCTCCCAGCTGTGCTCGAGGTCGACGAGGCACAGGTTGGCCGGCGCGCCCGGCGCGAGGGCCGGCGTCGGCAGGTCGTACACCGAGGCCCCGGCCGTCATCCGCGCGATCACTGTCTCGAGCTCGAGCTCGCCGCTCAGCACGAGCTCGGTGTAGAGGGCCGCGAACGCGGTCTCGAGCCCGGTCGTGCCCATCGCCGCCTCCTCGAACGGCACCTCCTTCTCGTGGGTGGCGTGGGGCGCATGGTCGGTTGCGACGCAGTCGATCAGTCCGCGTTTGAGCGCCTCGACGAGCGCCCGGCGGTCCGTCTCGGTGCGGAGCGGCGGGTTCATCTTGAACCGGCTGTCGAGCGTGCGGACGAGATCGTCGGTGAGCGTCAGATGGTGCGGGCAGGCCTCCGCGCTGACCCTGGCTCCGGCCGCCTTGGCCTGCTCGAATGCCTGCACTGACTCGATCGCCGACAGGTGCTGGAAGTGGACCCGGGCGCCCTCGTAGATCGCGATCGAGGCGTCGCGGGCGACCATCGTCGACTCGGAGATCGATGGGATCCCGGTCATCCCCAGACGCGCCGAGACGGCGCCCTCGTGCATCACGCCGGCGCCCGACAGCGACGGGTCCTCCTCGTGCAGGGCCACCACCCCGCCGGCCAGCCGCTGGTATTGCAGGGCCTTGCGGAGCATCCCGGCGGCCACGACCGGCTTGCCGTCGTCGGTGAACCCGAGCGCGCCGGCGTCGCGGAGCGCGGCCATCTCGGTCAGCTCGTCGCCGTGCAGCCCGCGGGTGATCGAGGCGAGGAACCCGACCGGCACGTGCGCGTCGCGTTGCGCGGCGTCGACGAGCGAGCGCAGTACGGCCGGATCGTCGACGGTCGGGTCGGTGTTCGGCATCGCGATCACGGCGCAGAACCCACCGGCCGCCGCCGCCCGGGTGCCGCTCGCGATGTCCTCCTTGTACTCCTGGCCCGGGGTCCGCAGGTGGACGTGCGGGTCGACGAAACCGGGGAACAGGTGCTTGCCCTGCGCGTCGATCTCCTCGGCCCCAGCGGGCGCGACGAGGGAGCCCGGCTGGCCGAGCTCGGCGATGTGTCCCTGCCGGACAAGCACGTCGCGGGGCTCGTCGAGCTCGCTGCCGGGATCGAGCACGTGGGCGCCGCGGATCAGCACCTCGGCCGGCTTGGTCGTACGCTGGAAGAGCCGGTGCTCGTCGCTCATCGGTGCCTCGCTCATGCCACGGCGGCCAGCATCGGCGCGCCGACCAGGAGTTCGTAGAGGACGGCCATCCGCACCGCCACCCCGGCCTTGACCTGCTCTCCGATCAGCGCGCGCGGGGAGTCGATCGCGTCGGCGGACAGCTCGACGCCCCGGTTGACCGGGCCCGGGTGCATCAGCAGCTGGTGGGGCGCCAGCCGCCGCTCGCTGATCTGGTAGCGCGCGGCGTACTCGCGCAGCGACGGGACATACGCCTCGCGCATCCGCTCGTGCTGCATCCGCAGGACGTAGACGACGTCGGCCTCGTGCAGGCGGTCGAGCGTGACCGTGGCGGCGCAGCCGAGCGCCTCGATGTGCCGCGGCAGCAGCGTCGGCGGCCCGGCGACCGTCACCTGGGCGCCCATCCGCGTGAGGGCGAGGATGTCCGAGCGGGCCACCCGTGAGTGCAGGACGTCCCCGACGATCCAGATCCGGACCCCGTCGAGCGAGCCGAGCCGGCGGCGCAGGGTGAACACGTCGAGCAGCGCCTGGGTCGGGTGCTCGTGCTTGCCGTCCCCGGCGTTGACCACGCTCGCGTCGGTCCAGCCGGCGACGAGCTGGGCGGCGCCGGCGTTGGGCGAGCGGATCACGATCGCCGCCGGGTCGTACGCCGACAGCGTCTGCACGGTGTCCTTGAGCGACTCGCCCTTGTCGACGCTCGAGCCGACCGAGCGGACGTTGACGACGTCGGCGCTCAGCCGCTTGGCCGCGAGCTCGAAGCTCGAGCTCGTCCGCGTCGAGGCCTCGTAGAAGAGGTTGACGACCGTGCGCCCGCGGAGCGCGGGGACCTTCTTGATCTCCCTCCCCGACACCTCGGCGAACGACTCGGCCCGGTCGAGGATCCGCTCGATCCCGGCCCGGTCGAGGTCGTCGATCGAGATCAGGTGCTTGCCGATCCGCGCGCTCATGCTGCCTCCCGCCGTGGCTCCGCGGCCGGCCCGATGACCACCTCGTCGTATCCGTCGACCTCCTCGACCCGAACGAACACCCGCTGCGCGTGCGAGGTCGGCAGGTTCTTGCCGACGTAGTCGGGGCGGATCGGAAGCTCGCGGTGGCCCCGGTCGATCAGGACGGCGAGCTGCACCCGCGCAGGGCGCCCGTAGTCGAAGATCTCGTCGACCGCCGCCCGCACCGTCCGCCCGGTGTAGAGCACATCGTCGACGATCACGATCGTCTTCTTCTCGACGCTGAAGTCGAGCTCTGTCGCGTGCACGACCGGCGCGCTCGGCCGGATCGTGAGGTCGTCGCGGTAGAAGCTGATGTCGACGAACCCGAGCGGCACCGTCGGCACGAGCAGCTCACTGGTCAGCGCGTGCAGCCGCTTGGCGAGATGCGCTCCGCGCCGCTGGATCCCGACCAGCGCCACGCGTCCGTCCGGGTTCTTCTCCACGATCTCGTGAGCGATCCGCACCAGCGTGCGTCGCATGTCATCGCGGTCGAGCACGACCGTAGGTTCCACACTGACTCCTTCCTGGCCTCACTGGACCGGGTTAAAGGGGCCGACTGCTGCAGCCTAGCAACCGATCCGGCGAGGTCATGTCGCGCTCGGCTCGCCGGGGGGCCGGTTCGCGTCGCGTCCGCCCGCCCTGCCCCCAGCCCCCGCGGATCGCCCGCGGGGAGGCGCGCCGGTCAGCCGATGCCATTGACGTCCGTGAGGCGTGGGACGGGCCCGGCGCGTCAACAGCTTTGGCATCGAGGATCGGCGGCGTTGGTCCGCCCGCGCGCCCGAGTCCCGTCGCCGAGCCGTGCTCGAGCGCCCGCGCGCCCCGGTTCCCGGCCGCGGATGTCCCCGGCGGGCCCGTCGCGACGCGTGTCGGCCCGGCGCGTCGTCGGGCCTGGGTATCTGTCGGGAACATCGCCGTGATCGGCTGTAAAGCAGGATCAACCACTAACCGGTGCATCGGGTCATGTCACCGCCGGGCGCCAGGCCAAGGCCTGGGTATCCAACGGGAAAAATAGGCCCGTTAGATACCCAGGCTCAGAAAACGGCTGCGCGCCGGGAGGATTGCACTGGCCTCTGCACCACCCCCGTACCGCGGCTGACACAACCCACGGAAACGTCAGGAGATTCCTATTCCGTTGGATACCCAGGCCCTTGGGCGTAACGCCACCGGGGCGCCGCGGCAGACGCCCGGCGCGGGGTCGATCAGCCGCCGGCGGTAGAGCACGTGCGGAAGGCCGACGTGGAGGATGTCGCGCTCGTAGCGGAATCCGGCCTTGTCCATCACCCGCCGCGAGGCGACGTTGTGCGGCAGCGTGAGCGCGATCAGCTCGAGCAGCCCGACCCTCGCGGCCGCGTCGACGGCTGCGTGGGCGAGCTCGGTCGCGAGCCCCTGTCCCCACCGGTCGGGGACGATCGCCCAAGCCACCTCGATCTCGATCTCTCCGGTGGCGAGCGTGTTCTCGATCCCGCCGCGGCCGACCATCGCGCCCGTGACCCGGTCGCGCAGCAGCCAGAGGCCGAACCCGTGGACGTCCCAGTGGTGGACCGTCGATTCGAGTCCGAACGCGATCTCGGCCTCGCGACGGCGGCGCTTCCGGATCGCGCCCACAGCGTCCGGCCGACTCGCGGGTCCGAAGCAGCACAGTCAGCTCGTCCTCGTGCTCGAGCCGGAGCCGTTCGCAGCGCAGGCGCTCGGTCTCGACGACATCGAGCCCGGCGGCGTCACCGTCCGCTCGGAGCCTCGGCCGCCGGCGCGTCGACGGCGTCGGCCCGATCCTCGTACGGCGGCCCGGTCGCTCCAGCGCACGAGCTCCGGCCCGCCCCGCTCGGGGAAGGGGATCTCGATCGTGTCGAAGTCGCGGGGGAGCACGGTGTCGGGGAATACCGCCCGGGCCTCGTCGCGCAGCACGCCGACGGGATAGCGGGTCGAGAAGTGGGTGAGCGCGAGCATCCGCACCTCGGCCTCGCGGGCGAGCTCCGCGGCCTGGCCGGCGGTCGAGTGCCGGGTCTCGGCGGCCCGGTCGATCTCGTCCTCGGCAAAGGTCGCCTCGTGGAGCAGCAGGTCGGCGCCATGAGCGGCAATCCGCATCGTCTCGCACGGCATCGTGTCCCCGGAGATCGCGAGCTTCCGCCCGGGGCGGGCCGGCCCGAGCACCTGCTCGGGGCTGACGCCGCGGATCGTCGCGCCGCGCTGCACCCGCCCGAACTCGGGGCCAGGGACGAGGCCGAGCCGCTCGGCGGCCACCGGGTCGAACTCGCCCGGCCGGCCCGGCTCGTACAGGATGTAGCCGAACGCGGGGCCGCGGTGCGACACGGGGACCGGGGCGATGCTGTAGCCCTCGCGCTCGAGCACCTGGCCCGGCTCCAGCTCGACGAGGGCGAGCTCGAACCGCACCCGGCCGGCGACCCGGAGGGCGAGGACGAGCAGCTCGCGCAGGCCGCGGGGGCCGTGGATCGCCAGCGGCCGCTCGCGCCCGCGCAGGTCGAACGTCTTCAGCAGCCCGGGCAGGCCGAGCCAATGGTCCGCGTGGAAGTGAGTGATGAACACCTCGTCGAGCTCGAGCAGGCCGACCGAGCTGACCAGCTGGCGCTGGGTGCCCTCGCCGCAGTCGAACAGGATCCGGTCGCCGCCGCGGCGCACGAGCACGGCCGGCAGCCCGCGCCGCGGCGTGGGGATCGAGCCGGCGGTCCCGGCGAAGAACACGGACAGGTCCATCTGCAGCGCCAGTCTGTCAGTCGAGCACGATCAGCTCGAACGAGATCGTGCCGTCGCCCACGCACCGCCACGCCCATCGTGTGGTGCGCCGCGCGCCGCCGCTCGGTCGGGCTTCCGGGGTTGAAGATCTGAAACGCGCCGTCCTCGAAGGTCTCGTGCAGAGGCATGTGCGAGTGCCCGAACACGACCGCATCGGCATCCGGGAACTCCCGTCGCAGGTGCCGAAGCCGGCGACTCGCGCGGCCCGGCGTCGTGGACGACGCCGATCCGCGCGCCGGCGGCCTCGACGGTGACGGTCCGCGGCAGCCTTCGCTGGAGCGCCGGCTCGTCGACGTTTCCGTGCACGGCGACGATCTCGCCCATCCCCTCGAGCATCCGGAGCACGGGCACGCTCTTGAAGTCCCCGGCATGGATGATCAGGTCCGCCGCCCGCATCAGCTCGACTGCCCGCTCCGGCAGCCGTCGCCTCCCGCGGGGCATGTGCGTGTCGGAGACGACGGCGATCCGCATCACTCGCGGAGGATCCCCATTTTCGCGTCGCGAGCGCCGTCCCGACCCTCGGCAGCGCCCCGTCGGTGGTCTAAGCTGCCGAGTCGTCCTCCCGATTCCGGGAGACCCCCGCGCCCGTAGCTCAGGGGATAGAGCGTTCGCCTCCGGAGCGAAAGGTCGCAGGTTCAAATCCTGCCGGGCGCGCTCACTCGTCCAGGGCCGACCCGTCCGGGGCCCGACTCGTCCGGGGCCGACTCGCCCGGGTCCAACTCGTCCGGGGCTCGCTCCTCCGCGGCCGTCTCGTCGGGCTCCAGCGATGGCTGCTGGCCCGACCGCGAGCCGACCCAGAACATCCGCAGGGGCTCGTGGTACCAGCGGTGGGTGACGCCGAGCAGGCGCATCCCGATGCGGCGGCAGACCGCCATCGAGGGGTGGTTGTCGAGATAGGTCACCGCCCACACCTCCCCCACCCCGTCGGCGAAGGCCCGGTCGAGCAGGGCGCGGGCGGCCTCGGTGGCCAGGCCCTTGCCCCAGCTGTCGGGGTGCAGGTGCCAGCCGATCTCGATCTCGCCGTCGCCGTCCGGCAGGAGCCTGAGCAGGACGGAGCCGGCGGGAACCCCGCTGGCGCGCTCAACGACCGCCCAGGACCCGAACGGGGCGCGTGGGGCGGCGGCGCGAGGCGCTGCTCGATCCACTCGGTCGACTGCTCGCGGTCGCGTACCGGCCCGCCGCCGAGCCATCGGACGACTTCGTCGCGGCGGTAGGTGTCGAAGTGCCGATCCGCCTCGTCCAGCCGCCACGGGCGGACGACGAGGCGGTCGGTGGCGACGATGACGGTCGTCAGCGTCGCTCACGTGTGCCCACCCGATTCGCATCGGACAGGGTCGAGTTGAACTCGACCCTGTTGGGCGCGCCAACGACGCCCACCAGCGCCGCCGGCGCCGACAGCCTCAACGCCCGCATGTCAACCAGAACGCCTCCGGCCGCCAGGAGTTGCGCGCCAGACGCCGGCCCGGGCACGTCGGCGGATCGCATGCGCTTCAGACGCCGGCCCGCGCCGACGGCGGATCGGGTGCGCGTCCGGCACCGATGTCGGCGGCAATCTCGTCGATCACCCGCCGGGACCGCCGCCAGCCGGACACCTTCCACTCGAGCATGCGATCAGCATCGCCCAGGCCGGAGGAGGTGCGGGCCTCGATCACCCACGGGCGCCCGAGGAACAGGCGGCCGATCAGCCCCGCGGCGATCACCGTCCCCGCGACCACGAGCTCGATCCCGAAAACGAGGACCGGGATCAGGACGAGCACGACGAGGATCCCGATCACCGCGAGGATCAGGCCGTTCTGGACGTCGAGGTCGAGCGGCAGCCCGTCGAGCCATCCCCAGCCGGCGCCGTCGCTCGCCCGGCGGCGCAGCATCGAGGAGTGCCACTCCCAGCGGCCCACCCACCGGCGTCCGACGCGCCAGCTCGCCCCGTCAGGGCTGTGGACTGCTCGCTTGACGACCGCCCGGGAGGCCACGCGCCCCGCAGCCTTTCATGGCGAGAGTCCCTCCAGCAGCTCGAGGACCACGTCGACGAGCATCTCGACGTCGGCGCGCTGGGTGCGCCAGTTGACGATCGCCGGCCGCAGCGCGACCCGCCCTCCGTACGTCGTCGTGCCGGCGAACACGCGCCCGTCGGCCAGCAGGGTCGCCCCGAGCCGGAGGTTGAGCGCGTTGAGCTCGGCCTCGGGCACCCCGGGCGGCCGGGCCCGGAAGCAGACGATGTTGAGCGGCACCTCGGCGAGCCGCTCGAGCCGGTCACTCGCGTCGACGCGGTCGGCCAGGACCTGGGCCAGGGAGAGGTGGCGCTCGACCATCTCCCGGTACCCGGTCCGGCCGTACGCACGGAGCGTCGCCCACACGGCCAGCGAGCGGGCTCGGCGCGAGTTCTCGGGCGACAGGAAGCCGAAGTTCGGGTGGGGATCGGCGCCGGAGGGCAGGTACGGGGCGCCGACGTTGAGAGCGGCGGGCAGCCGGTCGACGTCGCGGACGAACGCGAACCCGCAGTCGTAGGGGACGTTCAGCCACTTGTGGCCGTCCGAGATGACCGAGTCGGCGCGTTCGACGCCGTCGGTGAGGGCCCGGGTGGCGGGCGCCAGGCGCGCGAACAGGCCGAAGGCTCCGTCGACGTGGAGCCAGGCGCCGTGGCCCTTGGCGAGCTCGGCGACCTCGGCGATCGGGTCGAAGTCGCCGGCGTTGACCTCGCCGGCGTTCGCGATCACGATCGCCCGGCCGCCGACGGCGGACAGCTCGCGCTCCAGCGCGCCCAGATCGAGCCGGCCGAGCTCGTCGCGGGCGAGCCGCCGGATCGCTCCCCGTCCGAGCCCGAGCATCCCCATGGCCTGCTCGGCGCTCGGGTGGACGTACCCGCTCGACAGGATCACCGGCGCGGGGAGCGCGGACAGCCCGTCGCGCTCGACCTCGACGCCGTGCTGCTCGGCCCACCAGTTGCGGGCGGCCGCGAGCGCGACGAAGTTGGCCATCGTCGCCCCGGTCGTGAGCACGCCGCCGAACGCGTCGGGCAGGTCGAACAGGTCTCGCAGCCAGCCGACCGCGACCGCCTCGAGCCGGGCCGCGAACGGCGAGGACGCCCAGGCGTAGGCGATCTGGTCGTAGGCGGAGGTCAGCCAGTCAGCGCCAAGCGCGGCGGGCGTGCCACCGCCCATCACGAAGTGGAAGAAGCGTGGGCCCGTCGAGCGCGCCGCCGACTCCCGGCCACGGCGGGCCAGCTCGGCGAGCGTGGACGAGCGCGCCGTCGCCGTCCTCGGGGAACGGGTCGTTCCACGCCTCGATCAGCCGCTCGGCGTCCGGCGGCATCACCGGCTCCGCCCCCACGCCCTTAAGGTAGCGCCGCGCCTCGCCGCCGGCGAGCACGAGCGCGGCGTCGAGCGCCTCAAGGTCGTTCAGCGGGTCCGGCACCCGGTGATCCTCTCAGACGAGAGTGCGATCCTGGGATCGAATGGAGCCGGACGCCCTGACGATCCCGGAGCTGCTCGAGCATTGGGGACTCACGCTGGCCGGCCGCCCCTATGCGGGCGGTCGCACCGCGGTCGTGGTCCCGGTCACGCACCGCCGCACCGGCGAGCCGCTCGTCCTCAAGGTCGGCCACCGGCACTTCGAGGCCGAGCACGAGGCGGACGGGCTGCGCGCGTGGGACGGCGACGGCGCGGTCGGCTGTCACGACGCGCTCACCTCCGAGGACACCACGGCGCTGCTGCTCGAGCGCTGCGACCCCGGCACGCCGCTCTCCACGACGGCCCCGGAGCCCGAGCAGGACGAGGTGATCGCCGGCCTGCTCCGCCGCCTGTGGGCTCACCCGCCGCCGCCCGGCCACCCGTTCCGGCCGCTGCACACGATGTGCGACGCATGGGCGGCGTCGCTCGATCGCGACGCGGACGAGGCACCGGACCCAACGCTGGCCAGACACGCCGCGGCGATGCTCCGCGAGCTCGCGCGGAGCGCCACTGATGCGGTCCTGCTCACCACCGATCTGCACGCCGGGAACGTCCTCGTCCGCCCGGCGCGAGCCGTGGCTGGCGATCGACCCGAAGCCATATCTCGGCGATCCGGCCTACGACGTCGCCCAGCACATGCTCAACTGCGAGCGGCTCACCGAGGACCCCACGGCCCTCGCCTGGCGGATGGCCGGGCTGCTCGCTCTCGACCCCGGGCGGGTCGAGAACTGGCTGTTCGCGCGGTGCGTGCAGGAGGCCCTGCATTGCCCCGCTTTACGGGGCGTCGTGCGATCGCTGTCGCACCGAAAACAGGTTTCCTGAGCGGTCAAAAACAGTGCATCGAATATTCGCCTGCTCGGGACGGAGGCGGTGCTTTCACGAGCGTACGATCCTCGCTGTCCGAGCAGACAGGCCCAAACCGAGGTGTTGAGCACCGCGCGCACATCGCGCAAACTGGGCATGCTCTGTCGGCCGTAGTCGGCGCGGAGCGGGTGTTCCTGCTCGTCGCCGCGTTCGCGATCGCGCTGCACGGCGCGTGCGCTGCGTCGGGGACCCATCCCGGGCTCGTCGACGACTGGCTGTACTGCGGCCTGTACCTGATGGCCGCGGCCAGCTGCCTGCGGCGCGGGTACCTCGGCGACGCGCGCCGCGCCTGGACCGTGGCCGGGCTCGGGGTGCTCGTGTGGGGCTCCGCGGAGATCGCGTTCCGGATCATCGAGGGCAACCCGCACGCGTGGTACCCGCGGGCCAGCCAGGCGCTCCTGTTCATCGGGTTCTTGCTCGCGTACCTCACGCTCGTGCTGCTCGCGCGCGAGCGCGTCCGCCGCTTTGACCCGGTGCTCGCGCTCGACGGGCTGCTCGCGGGGCTGGCGGCCGCCTCAGTCGCCGCCCTGGTCCTGTTCCCCGCGCTCGGCTCGAGCCCGCGCGAGCCCGACGCACCGCCGCAGGTGTTCCTGATCGGAGCGCTCGTCGGCCTCATCTTCGTGCTCACCGTGGTCGGCATGACCGGCTGGCGGCCCGGGACCGCGTGGGGCGCTGATCGCCACCGCGATCGCCGTCAACGTGATCGGCGACGCGTGGCTCGTCCACATCACCGCCCAGGGGACATTCCACCGCGGCTCGCCGGCCGACACGATGTTCGTGGCCTCGGCGCTGCTGCTCGGGCTCGCCGCCTTCCACCCCACCAGTCACGCCGCCGTCCCCCGGGGTCCGGCGCGCCGGCTGCCGGTCCCGCTGTTCAGCGCCTTGGCGGCGCTGGCGGTGCTGATCGCCGCGGCTCACGGGCGGCGCCGGGGGACTCGCCGCCGGGCTCGCGGTGGCGGCGCTGGCGGTGATGATCGCCGCGGATGACCGTCGCGCTCGAGCTGCTCGAGCGCAGCTCGCCGTCAGGCGCTCGGCGACGACCTCACCGGGCTCGGGCAACCGCCGCATGCTCGTGCGCGAGCTCGGTCGCCGGCGCCTCGTCCGAGGAGCGGACCGGCGCCGTTCCTGCTCGGCGCTGTTCGACCTCGACGGGTTCAAGCGCTACAACGACACCTTCGGCCACCTGAGCGGCGACGCGCTGCTCGGCCGCCTCGCGGCCGGCTGAGCGAAGCGGCGGGGCCGAGTGCGCCTACCGGATGGGCGGAGACGAGTTCTGCGTGATCATCGACGGGCAGGGCGCTGCGGTGACCGAGGCGCTGATCGCCGCCCAGCGGGCGCTGTCCGAGCGCGGCGACGGGTTCTCGATCACCAGCTCGTCGGGCACCGTCTCCTGCCCCGCCGAGACCCGGACCGTGGCCGAGGCGCTGCGCACCGCCGACGCCCGGATGTACGTGGCCAAGACCGGCCGGGCGCTCGACCAGGCCCAGACCCGCGACGCCGTGCTGAAGATGCTCCAGGAGCGCGACCCGTCGCTGCTACGAGCACATGCGGGCGGTGGCAGTGATCGCGGTCCGCGTCGCTCGGCGGCTGCGGCTCGACGGCGTGAGCGTCCAGCAGGTCGGCCGCGCCGCGGAGCTGCACGACATCGGCAAGATCGCCGATCCCCGACGCGATCCTCCACAAGTCCGGGCGAGCTCGACGCCAACGAGCGGCGGTTCATGCGCCAGTACCCGATCGTCGGGCAGCGGATCCTGCGCTCGGCACCGGCACTGGCCCCGGTGGCCCCGCTCGTGCGCTCGCTGCACGAGCGCTGGGACGGGCACGGCTACCCCGACGGCCTGCGGGGCGACCGAGACCGCGATCGGGGCCCGGATCATCTCCGTCTGCGACGCATATCACTCGATGCGCTCGCATCACCCCTACCGCGAGGCGCGCACGAAGTCCGAGGCGATCGACGAGCTCCGTCGCTGTGCGGGCACCCAGTTCGACCCCGACGTGGTCGATGCGTCTGATGCGCCGAGCTCGCCGAGTCGGCGCTCGACGACGAGTACCTGAGCGGCGGCGACCGGCCCGTCAGGCGGCCGCTTCGCCGGGGATCGCCGAGCGTGCCCCAGACCGTCTTGCCGTGGCCGTGCGCGCGCACGGCCCAGCGGTCGGCCAGCTCGGCGACGATCGCCAGGCCGCGGCCATGCTCGTCCTCGGGGGCGGCGCGGAGCTTGCGCGGCATCGCGGTGGCGGCGTCGTCGACCTCGATCGAGACCTCCTCGCGCGTGCGGCGCAGGCGCAGCTCGATCGGCGGGCGGCCGTGGAGGATCGCGTTCGTGAGCAGCTCGGAGACGATCAGCGTCGCGTCCTCGACGAGCTCCTCGGGGAGGCCCCACTCGCGCAGCGTGCTCAGTCGTGAACCGGCGGGCCCCGTGCGGCGCGGAGGCCGCGTAGCTGATCTCGAGCACCGCCGTCTGCTGGGCGGTGTCGCCGGTCGACCCGGGCCACGAGGATCGCGATGTCGTCCTCGCTGCCCTCGGGGGCGAGCGCCGCGACGAGCTCGCCGGGAGCCGCGCGGATGTCGTCGGTCTCGGCCTGATCATGCGGGCCGCCAGCGTCGTCGATGCCGATGTCGAGATCGCGGTCGCGGCGCTCCACGAGGCCGTCGGTGTACAGCGCGATCATCGCTCGCCGGCGCCGAGCAGCGAGCCGCTCCTCGGCTGGGTGCAGCGCCCCGACGCCGAGCGGCGGCCCGACGTGCCGCCGAGCCGCTCGGTCGGCCGTCCGGGCACCGGCCAGCAGCGGCGGCAGGTGGCCGGCGTTGGCGTACCGCAGCTCGCGCGCGGCCGGGTCGTAGACGGCGTAGATGCAGGTGACGATCTGTTCGTCGCCGAGGTCGCGGACCATCGCGTCGAGCAGCTCGAGCACATCCGCGGGCGGCAGGTCGAGCCGAGCGTAGGCGCGCACCGCCGCCCGCAGCTGGCCCATCGACGCTCGCCGCCGGGACGCCCGCGCCCGACGACGTCGCCGATCACGAGCGCGGTCCGCCCGGCCCCGAGCTCGATCACGTCGTACCAGTCGCCGCCGACCCGCGTCCCCTCGACTCCGGCCTGGTAGAAGGTGGCGACCTCGAGGTAGTCCGAGTCGAACCGCCGCGCGGGCAGCAGGCTCCGCTGCAGCGTGTCGGCGATCCGGTGCTCGCGCTGCGGCCGCCTCGCGAGCGGCCGCCGCGGCGGCGATCGCCTGCTCGGCCGCGCGGCGCTGGGTGATGTCCTGGATCGAGCCGCGCAAGCATCGCCGGCAGTCCCCGGTCGTCGAGAACCGCCTCCCCCGGACGCGCGCATCCACGTCCGGCTCGTGGCATCGCCGCGGAGCAGCCGGAACTCGATCTCGAACGGCTGGCCGTCGGTCGATGCCGCGGCGCGATCGTCGCCCGCACGAGCCCGCGATCGTCGGGATGGACCTTGCGCTCGATCAGCGCCGCGTAGTGCAGCTCCTCGAACTCGCCGCGGCCGATCGCGATCATCCGCAAGAGCTGGTCGGAGGCGAGCATCAGCCCGCTGGCCGAGGTCGATCTCCCAGCTGCCGACCTCGGCCAGCCGCTCGGCCTCGTTGAGCAGCTGCTGGCCGCGCTCGAGCTGATCGCGCGTCCGCCGCACCCGGTCGAGCTCGAGGTTGGCGCGCACCCGGGCGAGCAGCTCGCGGGCGCTGAACGGCTTGACGAGGTAGTCGTCGGCCCCGGCCTGAGGCCCTCGATGATCCCCTCCTCCCCGGCTCGAGCCGACAGCATCACGACCGGCACGAGCATCGTCAGCGGATCGGAGTGCGAGCGCGCGCGATCAGCCCGAACCCGTCGAGCCGGGGCATCATCACGTCGGTGAGCACCAGGTCGGGCGGCGCTGGCCCGGACGATCTCGAGCGCCTCGACCCCGTCCGACGCTGTCTGGACGACGTACTGCTCGGCGACAGCAGCGTCACGACGTAGTCGCGCATGTCGGCGTTGTCGTCGACGACGAGCACGCGCGGCCGCTCGTCGCTCCGGGGCCGCCGCGGGGCGCCGCCGTATCTGCCCTCGTCCGACTCGGCGGGCGCAGCCAGCGGCTCGTCTCGGCCAGGAAGCCGGCCACCTCGTGCTCGATCGAGATGTCCCGCCGCTCCTGCGAGATCTGCTCGGCGGGAGGTGCGCGTAGCCGAGGGGATCTCCACCGAGAACGTGCTGCCGCGCGCCGGGCACGCTCTGCACGGTGGCCGCGCCGCCGTGGAGCGTCGGCCAGCTCGGCGACGAGCGCGAGCCCGATCCCGGAGCCCTCGTGCGTGCGGGCGCGGGCGCCGAGCACGCGGTGGAAGCGGTCGAACAGCCGCGCCTGCTCGCGCCGGGTCGATCCCGACCCCGGTGTCCGCGACGGACAGCCGCGACGACGTCCGTCGGCGGCCGCGCAGCCGGACCGTGATCCCGCCGCTGAAGGTGTACTTGAGCGCGTTGGAGATGAGGTTGAGCACGATCTTGGCCCACATCTCCCGATCGACGTAGACCGGCTCGGGCAGCGGCTGGACACTCGACGCCGAACTGCAGCGCCGGCGCGCGCCATCGCCGACTCGAACATGCTCGCCAGCTCGGTCGTGTACTGGGCCGAGCTCGACCGGCTCGAAGCTCGCCGTGCTGCGACGCCGGACTCGAGCCGCGAGAAGTCGAGCAGCGTGTTGACGAGCTTCAGCAGCCGCTCGCCGTTGCGGGCGATGATCTCGATCCGGTGGCGCTGGGTCGCGGTCAGCGGCTGCTCGGAGTCGGCGAGCGCGTCCTCGGCCGGCCCGATCAGCAGCGTCAGCGGCGTGCGCAGCTCGTGGCTGACGTTGGTGAAGAACGCGGTCTTGGCCCGGTCGAGCTCGGCGAGCTCCTCGGCGCGGCGGCGCTCGGCGTCGTACGCCCGGGCGCTGGCGATGCCCGGCCGCGAGCTGCGCGGCGACGAGCTCGAGGAACGCGAGGTAGCCCTCGTCGAGCGGCCGGAAGCGATTGGCGGCGACGAACAGGAAGCCGTACGGGCGCGCCGTCTGGCCGGGCTGGCGCAGCGGCAGCAGGATCCCCGTCGGTCGGGGGCTCGCTCCAGTCGCCGGTCGGCAGGTTCTCGAACGCCCGGTCGAGCTCGTGCATGATCGCCGTGGCCGGCCGTCGGCCAGCTCCGGCCACCGGCCACGGCCCCGGGTCTGCGGCCGTGATCACGCGCCGGCGCGGCCGGCGTGCCCGGCGGCGATCCCGCTCGTGCCCGCCAGCCGCGCGGTCCGCGGCGTCCTCCTCGAACAGGTAGATGGCCGCGAACGGCAGCGAGCGCCGGCCGGTCTCGAGATGGCGGCGTCGCCGCGCGGATGTACTCGTCGCTCGTCGCGGCCGGCTGGGCTCGGAGCCGAGATCGCGCAGCGTCGCCATCCGCCGCTCGCCGATGACCCGCTCGGTGTCCTCGCTGACCACGCACAGCATCCCGACGATCGCCCCCGCGTCGTCGGTCAGCGGGCTGTAGGAGAACGTGTGGTAGGTCTCCTCGACGTATCCGCTGCGCTCGAGGAACAGCAGCAGCGACTCGTCCCAGGTGGCGACGCCGGTGCGGAGCACGGCCTCGATCCGCGGCCCGATGTCGTCCCAGATCTCGGCCCACACCTCGCGCGCCGGGCGGCCGAGCGCCCACGGGTACTTCTTGCCCAGCGTGTCGCGGCGGTAGGCCTCGTTGCAGAAGAAGGTCAGCTCCGGGCCCCCACGCCATCCACATCGAGAACCGCGAGCTGACGACGACGCGGACGATCGTCGAGAGGCTCCGTGGCCAGGACTCGATCGGTCCGAGCGCCGTCGCGGCCCAGTCGACCGCGAGCAGGTCGTGGCCGACGTCACCGGCCTCGCTGAGCGCTTGGACGATGTCGACGCCGCTCGGACGCTTCCGTCACAGTGACCGCCTCGGGGTCGTCGACGAGCGGCAGCGTGTCGCGCAGGCCGGAGAGGTCGAAGACCCGCTTCACGGTCCGCGCGCCACCGACGGCGATCGCGAAGCGGAACCCGTTCGGCCTCGGCGCGCCGGTTGTGGCCGACGATCACGCTGAGCCCGCTCGAGTCGATGAAGGTCACCCCCCGCAGGTCGAGGACGACCGTCTCGGCCTGGGCCTCGGGGCCGCGCAGCACCGTCCTCAGATCGTCGGCCGAGGCGAGATCGAGCTCGCCGCGGGCGACGACGACGACGGCGCCGTCGCGCCGCTCGCAACGTGCGTCAAAGGCGCGGTCCTCGGCCATCGAGGTGCTCAGCATAAGGGCGTGGCGGACGCGAGGTGTTCACGGCGGGTTTTCGCGTCCGCCGGGCCGGACGACGTTGACCAGCGGCTGTCCAGCCCGCCACGGGCGAGCTGCCCGGCGGCCAGTTCGGCGGCTCTCGCGTGCCCGAGCGCGGAGTCCCCGGCGACGTGCGGGGTGAGCGACAGCAGGCCCGGCGCGCTCCACAGGGGGTGTTCCTCGGGGAGCGGCTCGGGGTCGGCGACGTCGAGCACCGCGCGCAGGCGGCCCGTCTCGAGCTCGGCCAGAAGCGCGGACTGGTCGACCACGCGGCCGCGGCCGGCGTTGACGAGCAGCGCGCCGTCGCGCATGGCGGCGAGCTCGGCGGCTCCGATCAGGCCACGGGTCGCCTCCGTGAGTGGTGTGAGGATGACGACCGCGTCGGCCTTCGGGAGCAGTCCCGGCAGCTCGTCGACCCCGTGCAGGCCCTCGCGGGCCTGGGAGGCGACGCCGATCACGGCAGCCCCGACCGCCTCGAGCAGCGTCTGCACACGCCGACCGATCGAGCCGAGGCCGACGATCAGCACCGCCGAGCCGCCCAGATCGACGAGATCGCGCCGTTCGCGCCAGCTGTGGTGGCGCACGGCCTCGAGCAACCCCGTGGTGGCGCCGAGTAGCGCCCCGAGCACCCACTCGGCCACCGGCCCGTCGCGCGCGCCGCGGGCGTTGCACAACGTCGCCTGCGGCGGGAGGTGCGGCTCGATCCACTCGGTGCCGGCCGACAGCACCTGCACCACCTCGAGCCCGGTCAGGCCAGGTAATGCTCTGACCGTATCGGCGTCGGTGTGGGACGGCACGAGGAAGCTGACGGCCTCCAGCTCGGTGTCGCCGTCCAGGCCGACCACGTCGACGCCCTCGGGGGCACGCGCGCGCAGCAGCTCGAGTGCCTCAGCGGTGACCGCGACCGTTCGTGGTGTGCTCACGGCCGCAGCGGTGGGCGTTCGAGCCACCGGTCGATCAGGAACCGCGCGATCGAGATCGGCGGCGGCAGCGCCAGCCGGCCGGTCGCGGCGAGCGCGGCGTCGCGGACGGCGTCACGGCTGAACCAGTGGACCTCCTCGAGCTCGCCGTCGGTGGCGCGCGGCTCGCCGTCGTCCGCGCGGCCTCGAACCCGAGCATCAGCGAGCTCGGGAACGGCCACGGCTGAGAGGCGACGAACCGCGGGCCGTCGGCGCGGATCCCCGACTCCTCGCGGACCTCGCGGACGACGGCCTCCTCGGCGGACTCCCCCGGCGAGACGAACCCGGCGAGGACCGAATAGCGGCCCGGCGGCCAGCCCGGCCGGCGCCCGAGCAGCAGCCGGTCCCGGCTCTCGACGAGCATGATCACGACCGGGTCGGTGCGCGGGAAGTGAACCGTCGCCGCAGTTCGGGCAGTGCCGCGAGCCGCCGGCCTCGGTGACCTCGGTGGCGACCCGCAGTTGGCGCAGAAGCGGTTGCGCCGGTGCCAGTGCAGCAACGCGACGAGGTACGCGGCCAGCCCGGCCTCGGGATGGGCTCAGCGTCGCGGCGGCGTCGCGCAGCCCGACGACGCGGCCGCCGTCGGCGAGCGCCGCCGCGAGCGCGGGATCGAGTCCGCTCGAGATCGATCGCGAACACCGCCTCGCCCGCCTCGAGTCCGAGCAGGATCGCGCCGCCGGCGCGCAGGGCCTCGGCGCCCGGTCGCCACGCGCAGCAGCCCGGTCAGCTCGTCGAGCGCGCCGTCGACGAGCACACCGTCCGGCTGCCCGCGAGCACTCGCCGGCGCGGCCGGGGAGGTCGAGTCTGCGTCGGCGATCCAGGCGATCTGGCTCGTGACGGCGCTCCTCGGCCTGACCGTCGAGCTCTGAGACGCCATTCCCGCCACGTCATCCGATGCAGCCGAGCGTCAGCGCATCTTGATGCCGACCCGGTGCCCCTCCGGGAAGCTCCGGCTCGCGCCCGGGATCTGCCAGTACACGCGGAGCCTGTGGTGGCGGCCCCAGTGATGGGGGCGGCCGACCTTGCCGAGGCTGCACAGCGCCTTGCTGATCGCGGCCTTGGCGTCCCGGAAGCGTCAGGTGCCTGAGCTTCGGGCGCGACGCACTTGGGCACCGGGAGCGGGCCCTGGCCCGGGAACGCGCCGATGCCCGAGTCGTCGACGGTGACGGCCTGCGAGGACGGCGCTCCCGAGCGGCGCCAGCCGCCGGAGAACGACCAGTACCAGTGCGAGGGCAGCGCCAGCACCGTCCGTCCCGTCGAGCGGGCGGGCGAGCAGGTGCGGCGGCCGGGTTGCCGAGGTTGTCGATGTCCCACTGATCGACCGGACCGACGGAAGCTGGTGGTGGAACACCTTCCAGCGGCTGATCCGGAACGGCGCGCCGCCGGCCACCCGGTAGATCTGGCCCGCGCGTCGTGGTCAGGAACGTCCCGTTGATCGGGATACTGGCGCGAGGTGGGCGAGCGGGTCGGTGATGTTGTCGAGGTCCCACTGGTCGACGGTGACGTAGGGCTGCACGCCGCCGAACACGCTCCAGTCGCTGACCGCGCAGCGGGGCACCGCCGGCGATCCGGTAGACGCCCCCGGTGGTCGTGGAGATGAACGTCCCGTCGGCCGGGACCGGCCGCAGGCGATCGAACTCGGCCTGGGTGATCGTCTCGATCGTCGAGCCGGCGTACATCGTCGGGATCGTTGACCCACAGCGGCGCGCCGCCGGCGATCCGGTAGACGCCCTGGACGCCCGTCGACCTGCACGAACGTGCCGTCGGGGATCAGCGGGGCGCCGCTGCCGGCGCCCGCGTCGCGCCGTCGACGTAGTCGCTGTCGATGTTGATCGTCGTCGCCGCCGTAGGTCGCGTCGTGAGCCGCCGGAGTACTGGTGCAGGCGCTGGTGGTCGGCCCAGTCACCGGCCGGCAGCGACGGGTCGTCGGTGCTCTGGACGTCGTTCCAGCGGGCGAACCAGATGTCGTCGGGCTCGATGATAGCCCGTGCCCCAGCGCGGCGGCGAGATCGCGGACCCCGGAGTCGGCGCTGCTGTACACGCCCGACTGGTAGCCGGCGGCGTGCAGCGTCGACGTCCAGGCGGAGAGGAAGGCGAGCACCGAGGAGGTGTTGGTGGCGCCGACGCGCGTAGCCCTCCATGTCGTCGTAGATCGGGTTGCCGGCGCCGAGCCCGACCGCCTGCGCATCGGCGATCGCGGCGTCGGCGTCGGCAGCGCCCTGGGCGGCGGCGCGGCTCGCGCTGATCGAGCTGCAGCCGCACGCCCCGGGCGCCTGGAGGCCGACGTAGATCGGGATAACGTGCCAGCCCGCGGCGGTCTCGGCGCTGACCCAGGCGGAGGTGAGATTGGCCTGGGCGCAGGCGCGGTTCTCGCCGCCGATGTAGATCCCGATCGGCTCGGTACGGGGACGCACCCCAGGCGGCCATCTGGCTGGTGCTCGGCGCGGCGCAGGCGTCGAACCCGAGGCCGGTGTAGACGCCGCTGGCGTGGGCCGATCGGGCCGCGGTCGGCGCGGAACCGTGGCTGCGGCGCACCGAGCGCGCGTCGCCCGCGGGACGCGGAGCCGAGGGCAGCCGGCGCACCCGAGCGCGCGGCGGATCAGTCCGGGCGCGCTCCCCACGTCGCGGTCACGAGCACACGCCCGTGACCGGCGCCGAACCGGCCGACGGCCCCGGGGCCGGCGCCGACGCGCGGAGCCAGCGCCGCGCCGGCACGCGACGCGCGGCGCCCAGCGGCTCGACCAGGATCGCCTCGGTCCGGCCGACGGCGTGCGCAGGGCACCGCTGCACGGCGGGGGGCTGCCCGAGATACACCGCGTGGCGGTCGAAGCGGACGCAGACGTGGCTGGCGGCCGAGAGGTGGTACACCGGCCACGACGCGGGGACCTCGATCCGCGTAGCCTGCGTAGTGCACGATCGGTGCGTGCCGACAGCCGCCGCCGAGCAGGCGAGCGCGGCCAGGACCGCCACCACGACAGCGTCCTGCTCGTACCAGGCGCAGCCCCGCGCCCAGCGTGCTTCGTCGAAAGCCGAGCAAACTCGCGCCGATCGTAGCCGATCGACCGCCGCGCCGAGCGCAACTCCGCGCCCGGGGGGTCAGTCGGGCTCAGTCGTCGAACTCGAACGCGTCGACGGTCTTCGTCAGCTCGAGCACGCGCTGGACCTGGCGGGGACCGCGGCGGAGCAGGCAGCGGTGCTGACCCTCGGACTTGGCGCGCTCGCGCGCGAGCAGCAGTGCCCGCAGGCCGGTGCTGTCCATGAACTCGAGCCCGCTGAGATCGATCACGAGCCGGCCGGGTCTCGTCGCCTCGGCGGCCCGCGCCTCGCGCTCGAACACCGGGGCCGAGGTGAGATCGAGCTCGCCCTGGAGCGTCAGCACGACCTCCTTGCCCTCGGTCCGGCTGTCGATCACCAGCTGGCCCGGGAACCGGTGCGTCCGGCGGTGCGCAGCTCACTCACGACGGTCTCACCTCAGCAGCCGACAGCGCTGCGGATATCGGAGCGGACGGCGAATCCACACGGGGAATCTAGCAATGCGACTCGCCGGTCTTCATGCATCCCACCTCTGGCCAGATCGAACCAGGTTCCAAGAACAGCCGCGGATCGGCGCTCGTGATCCCGTGGACGCCGAGCGACTCGGAGCCCGGCGATCGCGGCGCGGTCGTTGACCGTCCAGGCGTACAGGTGGCCCCCCCGGTCGACCACGTCCTCGAGCAGCGGCGGTCGACGAGCCCGTGCTGGGCCATCAGCGCGTCCCACCGGCGGCCGCGGAGGCCCTCGAGGACCTGGGCGCGCCAGTCGCGCCAGCGTCGGCTGCCCGCGCCAGCCGGCCCCCGACCGAGATCCCGGTCCAGGCCCGCGGCTCGAGCGCTGCGGACGCGGTCGACGCACCGCCGGCACCTGGCACGAGATGAGCGTGCGCTCGAGCAGCCCGCGGGCGCGCAGGCGCATCGAGCAGCGCCGGCTCGCAGCCGAGGCGCTTGAGGTCGACGTTGAGCCCGACGTCGCGGAACCGGCGGGCGCCGAGGTGGTGCGAGCGCGTCGCGCAGCCGCACGTTGCCGCCGCGCGGCGGACGTCGAGGATCGTGTGCGCGAGCACGAGCTCGCCGCCCCGGTGCGCACGTCGAACTCGACGACGTCGATCCCGACCTCGAGCGCGGCATCGAACGAGGCGAGCGTGTTCGCGGGGGCGAGCGCGCTCGCGCCGCCGTGCCCGATCCGCTGACATTCGATGCTGCTCACCAACGTCCGTCGAGTTAATCACGCGACGTGGCCATGATCAGCAGCAGTCCCCCACGACGCCAGGAGAGAGCCCGTCGATGACCGACACCGCATCAAGCAGCACGTCGATCGCGTCCGACCGTCGCATCGCCTGCCGGCGTCCGCGGCCGAGCGGTTCGCGGACGGTGTGGCTGCGCGGCACAAGGTCGGCGACGAGTGGCGGGAGATCACCTACGCCGAGGCGGGCGAGGCGATCGCCGAGCTCGCGCTGGGGCTCGCCGACCTCGGGATCGAGGCCGGCGACCGCGTCTGCCTGCTGGCCGAGACGCGCTGGGAGTGGACGCTCGCGAGCTACGCGATCTCCGCGGCCGGCGCGGTCGTCGTCCCGATCTACCCGACCAACGCTCCGAAGGAGTGCGAGTGGGTCGCCGGCAATGCCGAGGCGCGGGCGGTGATCTGCGAGAACGAGGGCCAGCGGTCAGAAGATCGACAGGTCCGCGATCAGCTGCCGGCGCTCGAGCACGTGATCGGGATCGACGGGGGCGGCGGCGACGTCACCCTCGAGGAGCTGCGCGAGCGCGGCCGCGACGGCGACCGCGACGAGCTCACCCGCCGCCAGGACGGGGTCGACGCCGACGACCCGTACACGATCGTCTACACGTCGGGCACGACCGGGCCGCCGAAGGGGGTCGTGCTCACCCACGGCAACGCCATCTCGGTCTGCCAGATCGTCGAGGAGCTGAAGTTCGTCGAGCCCGGCGAGCGGATCTACCTCTACCTGCCGCTCGCGCACGTGTTCGCGTTGAGCGCGCAGCTCGCCTCGTTCGACGCCGGCACGACGATCATCTACTTCGGCGGCGATACGCGGGCGATCCTCAAGGAGATCACCGAGACCAAGCCGACCTACCTGCCGTCGGTCCCGCGGATCTTCGAGAAGCTGTACGCCGCGGCGAACACGATGAAGGAGCAGGCCGGCGAAGAGGAGCAGAAGCAGATCGACGCCGCTATCAAGCTCGGGGTCGAGGTCCGCCGGCGGATGCAGCGCGGCGAGGACGTCCCTGACGAGATGCGGGGGCCGTTCGAGAAGGCCGACAAGGAGATCTTCGAGCGCGTCCGCGGCCTGTTCGGCGGCGAGGTCCGCCAGGCCGTGAGCGGCGCCGCCCCGATCGCCTCCGAGATCCTCGAGTTCTTCTACGCGGCCGGCGTGCCGGTGCTCGAGGGCTGGGGGATGACCGAGACGACCGCGGTCGGCACCGTGGGGACGCTCGAGAACTTCCGGTTCGGAACCGTCGGGCGCGCCCTGCCCGGCGTGGAGCTGAAGGTCTCCGACGACGGCGAGATCCTGATGCGCGGGCCCGAACGTGTTCCGCTGAGTACTGGCGCAACCAGGAGGCGACCGACGAGACGCTTGTCGACGGCTGGCTGCACACCGGCGACATCGGCGAGCTCGACGACGACGGGTACCTGTCGATCACCGGCCGCAAGAAGGACATCATCATCACCGCGGGCGGCAAGAACCTCACCCCGGCCAACATCGAGAACGACCTCAAGCAGTCCCGGTTCATCTCCCAGGCCGTGATGTACGCCGATCGCAAGCCGTACCCGGTCGCGCTGATCACGCTCGACGAGGAGGAGATCGGCCCGTGGGCGCGCGACAAGGGCCTGCCCGAGGACCCCGCCGAGCTGGCCGAGAACGACGAGGTCCGCGAGCTCGTGCAGAAGGAGCTCGACCGCGCCAACTCCAACTACGCCAAGGTCGAGCAGATCAAGAAGTTCACGATCCTCGACCACGACCTGTCGATCGAGAGCGGTGAGCTGACCCCGACGCTCAAGGTCAAGCGCAACGTGATCAACGAGAACTACGCGGAGCTGTTCGAGTCGATGTACCGCTGATCGGGTAAGGGGCTCGTGTGATGGCCACCCCACCGCCCACGCGCCCTGTGCCCGGTCCGCCGTCCCCGGCGCCGGATCCAAGCCCGCCGGCGCCGCCGTCGCCGGGACCCGACCCGAGTCCGCCCGCGCCGACCCCGGATCCGAGCCCGCTGCCGCCGGACCCGAACCCGCCGTCGATCTGAGCCGCAGCCCCGCCCGCATGCGGTCGCCGAGGCCGGGCGGTCGCGCGCTGCGTGTCACCGCGCTGCGTGTCACCGCGCTGCGTGTCACCGCGCTGGCGTGTAGCCCGCGGGCGGCTTGGGTAGGCCGAGCTCGATGAAAGTCCTCGTGTTGACCGGCCAGCCGATCACGGCTCAGCAGCTCCGCGATGCGCTCGGCGACGTCGACCCGACCGACGCCGAGGTGAAGGTCGTCGCCCCCGCCCTCGCCGAGGGCCCGCTGCAGTTCCTGTTCTCCGACGCCGACGACGCGATAGCCCGAGCCGAGAAGGTGTGGGCGCAGAGCGTCGAGCAGCTCCGCGACGACGACGTCAGCGCCAGTGGCGACACCGGCGAGAGCGACCCGCTCACCGCGATCCAGGACGGCCTGCAGACGTTCACCGCCGACCGGATCGTGATCTTCGCCCGCGCCGACGACCAGCGCTTCCGCGAGGACGTCGCCGCGGGTGAGGCCCGCGAGCGGTTCGGGATTCCGGTCGAGCGGGTCGAGCTGCCCGCCTAAGCACTAAGCCTGCCGTCGTGCCCGGCTGAGCGGGCGGTCAGCCGGACAGGCGGCGCCGGAGCGAGAGCGCGTTGGCCGGGGCGAACCCTCGCCAATCGTTGTTGAAGTAGGCGTACACCTCGTGCGTGCGGCGCCATTGCGCGATTCGCCGCGCCCAGGTGGCGATCTCGGTCGGGGAGTAGTTCCCGGCTCGCCCGCGCGAGCCGTAGTGGAAGCGCACGAAGCGCCAGTCCGCGGTGGCGTCGTGGAGCTGGAACGGCCGCTGTGGGTGATCGCCGATCGTCAGCGCGACGCGGTGTTGGCGGAGCATGTCGAGCACCGGCTCGGCGAACCAGCTCGGGTGGCGGAACTCGATCGTGTGCCTTCCGGTCGGGAGCTGCTCGAGCCATCCGTGCAGCCGGTCATCGTCGCGGTGGAAGTTCTCGGGTAGCTGCCAGAGGATCGGACCCAGCCGGCCTGCATCGATCAACGGCCGGAGCGGATCGTAGAACCGTTCGATCCCCTCGGCGACTCCCTGCAGGCGGCGGATGTGCGTGAGATAGCGGCTGGCCTTGACCGCGAACGTGAAGGCCTCCGGGGTCTGCGCGACCCAGCCCTCCACCGCCGAACGGCGCTGCAGGCGGTAGAAGGTGTTGTTGACCTCGACGGTGTCGAACGTCTCCGCGTACATCTCCAGCCAGCGGCGCTTTGGCTCGCGCTCGGGGTACAGCCGGCCGCGCCAGTCGTCGTACATCCATCCCGAGCAACCGACGCGTACCGGCTTCATGGCCGTCGGCAGCCACCTAGTGGGCCACTAGGTGGCTGCCGGCACGCACCACTGAGAGCTGTCGCTCACCGCGTCGGATCGGCCTGCGCCGTCTCGGCGGACTCCTCCTTGCGCTCGGCCTTGAGCGCGGCGGCCGCCTCCCCCAGGCGCCGGGCCTCGTCGGCCTCGGCGAGCGCCTGCTCGTGCTGGCTCTCGGCCTCGGCCTCCGCCCGGACCGCCTCGAGGCGCTCGCGTGGAGCTTGCTCGTCGATCTGCTCCTCGCGGGCCTCCCCGGCCTGCTCGCTGGCCTCGAGCCGCTGGTCGGCCGCCGCCTCGGCCTGCCGGACGCGCGTCTTGCGCTGTTCGCCGGCCTGCCGGCGCCGGGCGTCCGCGCGACTGTCGGCTTGACGGCGGCGTCGCTGGGCCTGCTCATGGCGCTCCTCGGTGCGCTCACCGGCAGCGTCGGCGACGCGCTCGGCCTGATCGCGCAGGTGCGACGCGCGAGAGCGCTCGCGCAGCGCCGTCCGGCGGCGGGCGGCGTCCTCGCGCAGCTCGCTGTCACCGGTCAGGCGTCCGACGAGCTCGCGGGCGGCCACGTCGGCGCGGTCGATCGACAGTCGCGCGTACCGACCCGAGCGGCCGGGAACAGCGCCCGCCAGCGCGTCGAACGGGGCCCGCAGTGCGGCCAGCGAGGTGGTGAAGGTCAATCTCGGGATGCTTCGGGCGTTCATCGCTGCTCCTGGGAATCGGGGTCGGGGTCGATCCGGTCCGCGCGCTCCTCGGCGTCGCGCGCTTCGCGCTCGAGCCGCATCGCCTGCTCGGTGGCGGCGAGCCGGTCGCGCTCGGCCGTCCGCTCGTCGTGGGCCGCCGCCTGATGCTGGGCCTGCCGTTCCTTCTCGGCCCGGCCCTGCTCGCGGGCCGCCTGTACGCCGGCGTCGGCCTCGGCCCGGTCCTGGTCGGCCTCGATCCGCCGCTCGCGCTGCTGCGCCGCCACCTCGTTCTCGAGCCGGCGCCGCTCGATATCGGTCTCCGTCTGACGGCGATTCAGAGCGGCCGCTTCGTCGCGCCGGCGGGCTTCGGCGGCGCTCCGCTGCGCCTCGAGTGAGGCGTCCGCCTGGGCCTGCTGGACCCGCCCCTCGCGGGCCAGATCCTCCCGGCCGGCGGCACCGCCGACGGCCTCCTTCACCTTTCCGAGAACCTTCCCGACGACACCGCCGGTGGTTCGCTCTTGATCAGCCACGTTTGTCACTCCCTTGTCGAGTTCGTCCCTATTGGCCTACCCGGGTTCGCCGGGCACGAACACGCGTTTGGTCAGCGCGCCGACGTGCCCGGTGCACGGAGGAGGGAGCGCGCCCGCGGCCCGCGCCTGCGGCCCGCGCCTGGGGCCCGCGCCGGCGGCCCCGCGCCTACGCCAGTCCCGGCGCCGCCGGCCCGGACGGCGTCAGCAAGGCGGCCGATGCGAGCAGCACCGCCGCCGGCACCACCAACAGGCCGATACTCGCGAGCGCGAGCAGGCAGAAGCCCGAGAGCAGCGACACGCCGGTCCACGCGACCCAGCCGCCGGCGCGGCTCCCGTGCGAGCACTTGCGCCAGAGCGCCGCCCACACCGCCAGGCTGATCACGGCGGGCACCGCCACCACCAGGAGCACGTGCGACCCATTCTCGTCGACGAGGGTGGCCGACCCATAGACGGGTACAACGAGCGCGGCGACGAGCAGGCCGACGCTCCACAGGAAGGCGATGACGGTGTAGGCAAAGGCTCGACGGCCCGGAGACGAGGGGAGCCGGCTCACGAGCACATCCTACGCCCGTCCGCGGAGCCTGGTGTCAGCTCTCGGACTCGGTCGGGCTCAGGTCCGGGAGCGGCGATCCGCGCAGGGCGGCGAGCTCGCGCATGGCCAGCCTCCTCGGGGGCGAGGCTGACCACGCTGATCAGGCGCTCGCGGCGGTTGCGGGCGAGGATCGTCCACATCCAGCGGGTGACGGCTTCGAAGCGGTTGCCCCATCCGACGAGGTAGGCGAGGTGGACGGCGCCCCAGACGACGAAGCCGGGGAAGCCCCACAGCTTGATCTTGCCGAACAGGTCGGCGACCGCCTGGCTGCGGCCGATCGTGGCCATGGTGCCGAGGTCGCGGTAGTGGAATGGCTTCGGCGCCGAGCCGCCGGCGAGGCGGGCGCGGATCACCTTGGCGACGTACTTGCCCTCCTGGATCGCCGGCTGGGCGGTGCCGGGGACGTCGGGGATCGCGACCATGTCGCCGAGCGCGAACACCTCGGGGTGGCCGGTCACGGTGAGGTCGGGCTCGACGTGCAGGCGCCCGGAGCGATCGACCTGGCCACCGGTGCGCTCGGCGATCAGCGCGCCGAGCGGCGCCGCCTTGACCCCGGCCGCCCAGATCACCGTCTTCGTCTCGATCCGGCGGCGGTTGCCGTTCTCCTCGACGACGACGCCGTCACGGTCGACGTCGACGACCTTCGCGCCCAGCTCGACGTCGACGCCGAGGCCGCGCAGCTCGGACTCGGCATGCCGGCTGAGCCTGGAGCCGAACGTGGTGAGGACGTTGGGAACGGCGTCGAGCAACACGACGCGAGCGGTGGATGGGTCGATCGTCCGGTACTCGCCGGTGAGCACCCGCCGGGCCAGGAGCGTGATCTGCCCCGCGAGCTCGACCCCGGTCGGGCCGGCCCCGACGATCGCGAACGTGAGCCACGCCGGGCGGGCCTGTGGGTCGGGCTCCTGCTCGGCCAGCTCGAACGCGCCGAGGATCCGGCTGCGCAGCCGGTTGGCGTCGTCGATCGTCTTCATCCCGGGCGCGAACTCGGCCCACTCCGGATGGTTGAAATACGAGTGGGTGGCGCCCGCGGCGACGATCAGCGTGTCGTACGGGACGTCGATCTCGTCGTTGTCGACCGCCCGCACCACCCGGCGGTCGAGGTCGATGTCCTCGACGTCGCCGAGCACCACGCGCACGTTCTGCTGGCGGCGGAACAGGCTCCGCAGCGCCGGGGCGATCTGGCCGGGCGACAGCACCCCCGTGGCCACCTGGTAGAGCAACGGCTGGAACAGGTGGTGGTTCGTGCGGTCGATCAGCGTGATCTGTACGGGCGCGTTCTCGAGCGCCTTGGCCGCGCGCACGCCGCCGAACCCGCCGCCGACGATGACGACGCGGTGCGGCTCCGGGGTGACGCGCGGGCTGCTCATCCTGGCGTTGACGATAGCCCGGCCGGCGTCCGAAGGCGCTCGTCGTCCGAAGCGCTCGGCGTCCGAAGCGGCCGGCGAGCCCCAACGTTACGCGGTGCCAACGCTGGCCGGATGATGTGACGTTCGGGTCGCCTGCGAGCCTTAACGTGACACGGAACGGCGCGCGGTGGCACCGTGTAACGAAAAGGCTGGGCGGCGGGACCTAGTCGGCGGACTCGCGGTCGGAGCCGGACTCATCGTCGGAGTCGGACTCGTCGTCGGAGTCGGACTCATCGTCGGAGCCGGACTCACCCTCGGACGCCTCCGGAGGATCCTCGTCCGGGCTCCGCGGGACGGCTCCGGGGACGCCCGGTCGGCGCGCTTGCGCTCCCAGTCGTCGCGGACGTCCTGGGTGTCGGACTTCAGCTCGTCGCTGTGGCGCTGGAGGTCGTCGGCCTGCTCGTCGAGCTCGTCGGCGAGCTTTTCCGGATCTGTGTCGCTCATGCGCCGCACGTTACCCGGCGGCGAGCCGGTCTAGCCGCGGCGAGCGCGCCGGACGGCCTCGCGCGTCCAGCTTCGCGCCGGTTCGGCGACGTCGGGACGGGTAGCGTTCCCGGCATGGGCGTGGCGATCCTCGACATCGATGGCACGCTGGTGGACAGCAACTACCAGCACGCGCTGGCCTGGTTCCGGGCCTTCCGGCAGCACGAGATCATCCTCCCGGTGTGGCGCATCCACCGGCACATCGGGATGGGCGGCGACCAGCTGGTGGAGGCGCTCACCGACGAGGAGACCGAGCGCGAGCAGGGCGACGACCTGCGCACGGCGGAGTCGATCCTCTACATGGAGCTGATCGAAGGCGTCGAGCCGATGGAGGATGCGCGGGCGCTGATCGAGCAGCTCAAGCACCGCGGCCACACGGTCGTGCTGGCCAGCTCGGCCAAGGAGAAGGAGCTCCAGCACTACCTCGAGCTGCTCGATGCCCGGGACCTGGCCGATGCCTGGACATCCTCGGACGACGTCGAGGAGACCAAGCCGCAGCCGGATCTCGTCAACGCCGCGCTGCAGAAGGCCAAGGCGGACGCCGGCGAGGCCGTGATGATCGGGGACACCCCGTGGGACATCCACGCCGCCGAGGCAGCCGGGGTGCCGACGATCGCTGTGCTGACCGGCGGGTTCGGCAAGGATGAGCTGCAGGAGGCCGGGGCGATCGCACTGTTCGAGTCCGTGGCCGAGCTGCGCGAGAGCCTCGACGACACCCCGCTGCGCTGACCGCCTGCCGCGGTCACGGCCCGGCGGTCACCGCGTACAGATCCCGGGCGACCGCCAGCGCCACCTGACCGTACGAGATCCCGCCGTCGTTCGGGGGCAGCCGGGCCGGCGTCAGGGCCCGCAGCCCGGCCCGACGGCACCCGCTCAGCACCGACTCGAGCAGCAGCCGGTTCTGGAACACCCCGCCGCTCAGCACGACCGTGTCGAGCCCATGGCGCGCACACGCACTCGCGCACGCGCGGACCGTGACGTCCGCGACCGCGCGGTGGAATCCCGCCGCGACGTCGGCGACGGCCGAGCCCCCCGCCGACGTCGCCCGCGATCGCCCGGACCGCCTCACGCGGATCGATCACGCCCACCCGGCGACACCCGGATCTCGTAGGACCGCGGTCGCACCGACCGGGCGGCGGCGCCCTCGAGCTCGACCGCGGCCTGGCCCTCGAAGCTCACCCGCGGGCACAGCCCGCACACGGCCCCGACGGCGTCGAACAGCCGCCCCATGCTCGACGTGACCGGCGACACCTCGGCGTTCACCGCGACCTGGCCGAGCAGCTCCCACGTGCGCGCGTCGACCGCCCGCGCCAGCGTGCGCCGGCAACTCGGCGGATGCCCGAGCGCGGCCAGCAGCCACGCGTACGCCATCCGCCATGGCTCGCGGATCGCGGCCGCCCCGCCGGGCAGCCGCACCGGGCGCAGCCAGCCGGCCCGCTCGCACCCCGCCGAGCCCGCCGACGAGCAGCTCCCCGCCCCACACGGTCCCGTCGGTCCCATACCCGGTGCCGTCGAAGATCGCGCCGACCGCGGGCCCCGTCTCGCCGTGCTCGGCCAGGCAGGCGGCGAGATGGGCGTGGTGGTGCTGGACGCGCGAGCAGCTCGACCCCGTCGCGCTCGAGCGCATAGGCCGTCGACAGGTAGCCCGGATGGAGGTCGTGGACGACGAGCTCGGGCGTCACCGCGAACATCCGCTCGAAATGGGCCGACGCCGGTCCGAACGCCCGCAGCGCCGGGTACTCCTCGAGGTCGCCGATGTGGTGACGCGACCCACGCCCGCCCGCCGCTTGCGCGACGCAGAACGTGTTCTTCTGCTCGGCGCCGCAGGCGAGGAGCCCGCGCCGAGCGCCGGAGCGGCAGCGTCGAGCGTGCCCCGGGACGTAGCCGCGCGAGCGGCGCAGCGGCAGTGCCCGACGTCGGCCTCCGTCGGAGATCACCCGGATCACCGAGTCGTCGGTGCGGGTCGCGATCGGGCGGTCGTGGACGAGGAACAGGTCGGCGATCCCGGCCAGCCGCGTGAGCGCGTCCTCGTCCTCGTAGGCGATCGGCTCGTCGGACACGTTGCCGCTCGTCATCACCAGCGCCCGGCGGCCGGAATGCAGGGCGAAGTCGGCCATCAGCAGGTGGTGCAGCGGGGTGTACGGGCAGCATGACGCCCAGCTCGGGCGCCGACGGAGCGACTGCCGGCGCCACGTCGGACCGGCGGCTCGCACCGGGGGGCGAGCACGATCGGGCGCTGCAGCGACTCCAGCAGCGAGCGCTCCTCCACCGCCAGCTCGGCGAGCGCCTCCGCGTCCGGCACGGTCGGCCACCATCAGCGCGAACGGCTTGTCCTCGCGGTGCTTTCGCGCCCGCAGCGCCGACACCGCCAGCTCGTCGGCCGCGTCGCAGGCGAGGTGAAAGCCGCCGAGGCCCTTGATCGCGACGATCGCGCCGGCGGCGAGGTGGAGGCTGACCGCGCTGATCGCGTCGCCGGGCCGCCGACGGCGAGCCGGCGGTCCGACTGGGCGGCCGTCGCGGTCGAGCAGGCGCAGGCGCGGCCCGCACTGGGGGCACGCGTTCGGCTGGGCGTGAAAGCGCCGGTCGGCGGGGTCCTCGTACTCGGCCTGGCAGCGGGCGCACATCTGGAAGCCCGCCATCGTCGTCAGCGCGCGGTCGTAGGGGACCCCCCGCACGATCGTGAACCGCGGGCCGCAGTTGGTGCAGTTGATGAACGGGTATCGGTAGCGGCGGTCACCGGGGTCGCGCAGCTCGGCCAGGCAGTCGGCGCAGGTGGCGCTGTCCGGTGCGATCAGTGCGTCGGGTTCGCCCGACCGCCGGCTCTCGTGGATCGCGAATCCGTCCCCGCCGGCGAGCGGCACGACGGACGAGGACACGCTGTCGACACGCGCGAGCGGCGGCGCCTCGTCCGACAGCCCGGCGACGAACCGCTCGACCGCCTGCGAATCGCCCTCGACCTCGGCAAGCACCCCCTGTTCGTCGTTGAGCACGAACCCGGTCAGCCGCTCGCGCCCAGCCAGCCGGTAGACGAACGGACGGAACCCGACGCCCTGCACGACCCCCCTGACGCGGACCCGGGCCCGAGTACGCCCTGCCGCCACCGTGCTCACGTCGGCCCGGCTGGTGGACCCGTGCCCACGAGCTCCACCAGTACGTGGTAGGCGCTTGCCTGCGCCTCCTGGATCCGGGGGATGTGCTGGGAGCGAGTGACCACGACGTGGTCGGCGAGCGCGTCCGAGGCGATCCGGCCGCCGTCGTAGCCGACCAGGGCGATCGTCTGCAGTCCGCGCCGGCGGGCCTCGGCGAGCGCGTCGATCACGTTCTGGGAGTTGCCCGAGGTCGACAGGGCGAGAAGCGCATCCTGCTCCCGGCCGTAGGCGATCACCTGGCGCTGGAAGATCGCCTCGACCCCGACGTCGTTGGCGATCGCGGTGATGATCCCCGGGTCCTCGGTGAGGTCGAGCGCGGGCCGGCCGGCGGCACGGAAGTCGGCGACGGCGTCCATCGCGTCGGTCGCCGAGCCGCCGTTGCCGACCGCCAGCAGCGTCCCCCCGCGCCCGAATCGCTCGCGCAGCGCGGCGGCCGCGGCGGCGAGCACGTCCCTGTTGTCACCCAGCGTCTGGGCGCGCAGAGAGGCGACCTCCTCGGCCTTCATCAGCACGGACCGGCGGACGTCATCGAGCACCTCGTCGAGGTTGTCCTCCCGCTCGGCCAGGAACGGGTAGAGGAAGCTCGAGGCGCCCGCGTCGTGACCGGCGCGCCGCTCGCGCCCGGCCAGCAGCCCGCGGTGCTCGAAGAACACGTGCACGAGCTCCCACAGCACGTGGTAGAGCGTCTCCACGAGCTCCTGGGCGACATGGGCGTCGTCCGTCGGCGGCACGAACACGAACTCCGCCTCGGGAGCCGCGCCGGAGAACGCGATCGTCAGGCAGCCACGAGACCGTGCCGCCGCCAAGGCCCGCGCCGCGTCGCCGCCATCTGCATCGACCCCGAACCCGACGACGATGTCCTCCGGCCGCGCGAGCATCCCGACCTGGGCCGCCACGTCTCCCCCCTCGCCGGCCAGCCCGACCGCGGGCAGCGCCCGCTTGCCGACGATCACCGGGTGCACGAACTCGACCGCCACGTGGCGCGCGTCGGACCGCGCGGCGGGCGTGCGACCGGCGGCCACGAGCCGGCCGCCGCGGACGAACCGCTCGGCCATCAGGTGGCACAGCCGCGCGAGACGCTCGGCGTGCTCGTCGAAGAAGCGCCGGTTGGCCTCGGTGCGCTCGGCCAGCAGCGCGCTCAGATCCCGGGGGGCGCCCCCGGCGAGGGCACTCTCGACGCCGGCGCCGCCGCGCGTCACGCCGGCGCCCCCGCGTGTGACGCCGGCGCCGCCGCTCGTCACGCGAGCGCCGCCGCGCGCTCCGGCACGCCCGCCAGCCAGTCGCGCCAGGCCTCGATCCCCTCGCCGGTGCGAGCGCTGACGAGCAGCCGCTCGACGCCGGGATGGACCTGATCGAGGTAGTAGAGGAACTTGTCGAGATCGAACTCGAGGTGCGGGAGCAGGTCGATCTTGTTGATCACGACGAGCTCGCAGGTGCGGAACATCAGCGGGTACTTCATCGGCTTGTCCTCGCCCTCGGTCACCGAGCAGACCATCGCCCGGACGTCCTCGCCCACCCGGAACTCCGCCGGGCACACGAGGTTGCCGACGTTCTCGATCACCAGCAGGTCGATGTCGTGCAGCGGCAGGGCCGGGACCGCCGAGCGGACCATGTTCGCGTCGAGGTGACACTCGCCGCCGAACCCCGAGTCGGTGTTGAGCTGGGTGACCGGCACGTGCAGCGCGGCCAGCCGGTCGGCGTCGAACGAGCCCTGGACGTCGCCCTCGAGCACGCCGACCCGCAGGTCCCCGATCGGCTCGGCCAGCGAGCGCTCGAGCAGCGTCGTCTTGCCCGCCCCGGGGGCGCTCATCAGGTTGACGACGCTCACGCCGTGGCGATCGAAGTCGTCGCGGTTGGCGCGGGCGATCGTGTTGTTGGCGTCGAGGGCGTCCTCGACGATCCTCACCTTGGTGCGATGCATGCCTGCTCCTGTTCCTCGACCTCGATGGAGTCGACCTCCAGCTCCTCCCCGGTCATGATCTCAACGTTGGCACCCCGGCAGTGCGGGCAGCGGAACGCCGGGATCTCCGCCGCCCACGCGTGCTCGCACTCCCGGCAGCGCAGCAGCGCCTGCACCTCCTCCAGCTCGAGCCGCGCCCCCTCGCACACCGTGTCCCGGGCGACGATCTCGAAGTAGAAGTGCAGCGAGTCGGGCACCACCTGGCGCAGGCGACCGGCCCGGACGCTGACCACCGTGACCCGCCGTCCGGCGGCGTGCTTGACGGCGGTGTTCAGGACGGCCGTGGCGATCGACAGCTCATGCATCCGCGGAACCGCCCGCGCCGGCGTCCGCAGGACCACCCGCGCTGAGCTCCGCGATCGTGTCGAGCACGACGTCGGCGGCGCGCTCCACGGACGCTTTGACCACGTCCGCTCAGCCCGAACCCGACGTCCTCGACCGTCTCCGGCTCGCACGCGATCACCATCACCCGGCCCGGCCAGCCGCCGACGTACTTGACGAATCGCAGCACCGTCTGCGGGTCCATCCCGTGCGGGTTCAGCATCTGCCCGTCCTCGACGGTGCCGTCGACGTCGTCGGCGCTCGCCTCCATCACGTACAGGGTCCCCGGCGTCCCGCCCTGTCGGCTGACGTCGATCAGCACGAGCGCGTCGTAGCCGCGCATCACCTCGTAGGCGAGGTCGAGACCGCCGGAGCCGAAGTCCATCACCTGCACGCCGGCCGGGAGCTCGCGCTGCTCGAGCAGCTTCGCCACCTCGCCGCCGAAGCCGTCGTCGCGCAGCCAGGCGTTGCCGATCGCCGGCCACGAGGATCTGCTGGGTCCGCTCGGCGGACCCGGATGGCCGCCGCTCGCCGTCCGGGCTCGCCCGATGGGCGGCTCCCTGTGTCATCCAGCTGCTCATGCCGGTTGCACCTCGTTCGCGAAGAAGAACAGATACCGCCCGGTCTCGCGCATCAGCTGCTGGCCGGGGTCGTCGTCGACGGTCACCGCGAGATAGCACGCGGTCGTCGTAGTCGATGTAGATCCGCTCGAGCGTCGCCCGGCGCCCGTCGAGCATCTTGTCGAACACGTCGCGGTCGGTCCCCGGGCGCAGCACGACCTTCGCGCCGCGCTCGTACGTGACGCCGTCGACGGTGGCGCGCTCCTCGCCGGGATTGTCGATGGGCGCCTCGGGCGTCCGCGGCCGCTAGCCATCGTCGCGCCTTCAGCCCGGAGTGCAGCCCGATGATGTCCTGCGGCGTGAGCGCCATCGCCCGCTCGAGCATCTCGCGCACGACCGGGTCCCGCCCGAACGCGTCCTGCGCGCTCCGCGTCGCGTGAGCGCGTGGACGTGGAGGACGAGCGCCTCCTCGATCTCGGTGTTGTCGAACAGGTTGCCGTGGGACTGCGGGGCGATCTGCGGGTGGTCCGGGAGGACGATCGCGGCGCCGAGGATCGCGTCGTCCTCCGCTGCTCGCCAGCACGGGCCACGTGTTGACGCTCGCGCGGCCGCTCTTGAGCGGCGAGATGAACCGCCCCGAGGACAGCTCGAGCAGGATGTGGGTGGAGATCAGCGAGGACTCCGAGCGCGGCGGCTGCGGTCGAGGCCCGCGTCCACGTCGACCGTGTTGTGCACGCAGCAGCGCACGAGCGCACTGCGCCGTCCTCCGAGAGCGATGAGCGCACCGTCAGCCGCCCGCCGGCGAACGTCGACGGTGTCCCGCTCGCCGACGCGGCACCGGCCCGAGCTCGACCCGCCGCTCGGACGCCTCGTGGCGCTCGCCGGACGGCGCCAGGTAGCGGAGCGTGGCCGTCAGCGACGCGCCGGGCCGCGGGCTCGGCCACGCATTCCAGGCGAGCGTGATCGAACGCCCCCGCGCACTCGGCCGCATACACGGGCGGGTAGACGATCCCGAACGGCGTCGGCGTCGCGTTCTTCGTCGCCCCGGGCGTGTACGGGTAGAGCGCGTAGCCCTCGTACAACAGCGAGGAGACGAGCTCCTCAAGCATCGGACAGCAGCTCCGTGATCGCGGCGTCGAAGTCCGGCAGCCCGCGCGACGAGCGGCGCTCGTTGAGCGCGGCGAGAGTGTCACGGTGCAGCCGGATCCAGCCGCCGCCCGGGTAGTGCTCGGCGATCATCGCCCGCCAGGCGGCGACCGGCATCGCGAACTGGGCGCTCGAGCTCCACGGGACCGGGCACGACCTGGAGCCGGCCGCCCTGACCGCGGTAGAAGACAGTGCCGTTGAAGTGGAAGCTCAGCGGCACCTCGCCGTCCTCGAGCGCCTGGAAGTACTTCGCGGTCGCCACCTCGAGGTCGTATGTGCACGGCACCTCGAGCGCGAACACGGTCGAGCCGCTGAATGCCGGCACGACGGTCGCCACCCGGATCCACGACAGGCCCTGGGTCGACGGCGTCCAGCTCGCCGGGCGGCCCGAACAGCTCGGCGAGCCGCTCGCGGGCCCCGGTGTCGTATCCGCGGCGGGCCGGGTCGATCATCACCTGGGCGGTGAGCGCGATCGACTGGATCTCGTGGCCGGTCGGGTCCGACACGCGTGGCGGTGAACACCATCGTCGGACTCGCGGCGTATGCCTGATGGGCGGCGCCGGTGACCGCGAAGCTCGGCTCGGGTCCGATCGCTCGCGGGCAGGCGTCGGCTCGGCGTGCACGCTCATCGCTCGCGCCCCGGCGGGGGCCGGTCCGCGCCCGGAGCTGCTCGAAGAACGCCGGCACGGCCCGCTCGAGCGCCGAGCCCGCCCGAGATCCCCTCCCAGCGGGACTTGATCAGCCCGACGAGCCCGTAGCACATGTCGATCGGCGCGATCACGTACCGGTGGGGCTCCTCCAGGCGGTTGACGATCAGCGCCTCGGCATCGGGATCGAGCTCGCCGAGCGGCGGGTTGCGCTGCACGAGCTGGCCCCAGGCCTCGAGGTCGAGCTCGGACTCGGTCGCCCCGGCCGGGCTCGGGTAGAACGCCACGACCCCGCCCGACACGGTCGAGCGCATGAAGAACGCGAGCCCGATCGGGATCTGGAACATCCCCCACAGCTCGTCCGGGCAGTCGAACGCATCGAGCCAGATCGTCCGCGACCCCGCCGGCCGGTACTCGGCGTCGCCCGAGTACAGCGCCCAGCACGCCTCGCACGCGCACACGATCCGCCTCTCGACGAGGTGCAGCAGGTGGCGGTGGTCGTCGGGCACCGACCGCGTTGCAGATGTCGCAGCGCTCCTGGGCGGGCATCCGCGGCGCCGTCGGCCGCGGCGCCGAGCCCGTCCTCGCGAGCGAGCGCATCCGGGCCAGCGCATCGGCCCGCCGCCGTGCGGACTTCATGTCCTCGAGGTTGCTCACAGTGCCACCCGGACGCCGCCGTCCTCCAGAAGCGGCACCGGGGTGAGCTGCAGCGGCTCGTCGCCGGCCGCCCGGCCGGCCCGCCTGAGGTCGAACTCGCACGAGCACTCCCGGCAGCGCAGCATGCTGCCGTGCAGCTCGCCGCCGGTGATCGGCGCCGCGCACGAGGCGCACTCGTTGCGGTAGGCCAGCAGCGCCCCGTCGACGTTGGCCAGCAGCAGGCGCTGACCCTCGACCTGGAAGCCGGACAGCTCGCCGGGCCGCAGGCGCGCGGCCGCGATCAGCGGCACCCAACGGGCCGCGGGCTCGCGCGCAGGCGAGTCGACCGGGCCGGCGGGGATCGGGCCGGACGGACCGGTAGCCATCGGGAGCTCCGCGCCGGTGTGGACGACGGGCAGCTCGAACGCGCTGCCGGCGCCATTCCCCGACCACCGGCAGCGCTCCATTCGACCCTGGATCGGTGACGCCCTCCACCTCCAGCCCGAAGAGGTCGGGGGCATGCTCATCAAGCGCCTGCTTGATCGCGAGCTCGAGCGTCGCGCGGGAGGCGGCGCAGCCGTTGCAGCTGCCCTGCAGGACGAGCCTGGCCACGCCGTCGTCGATCCCGAGCAGCTCCACGTTGCCGCCGTGGGACTCCATGTACGGGCGGACCGTGTCGAGCGCCTCAACGACCCGCGCCTGGAGCGGCACGGGATACAGGTCGTGAATCAGCAACAGGCTCGACACAGCGCCGTCCTGGGCCAGCTCGTCGAGGATCGTGGCCCCGGCCTCGCGCGCGTCCTCGATCGTGGCCATGATCCGGCGCAGGCCGTCGCCGTACATGGCGATGACTGCGCTCACCAGATCCTGCGCGAGCTCCCGGGCGCGGTCGTCCGGGAGCTCGTCCACCGCCGCCGAGAGCTGCTGGACCCGGTCCAGCAGCTCGTCGGGAAGCGCGTCGACACTCACCTCAGCTGAGCCCGGTCGGGGTGTGGATCACCTTCTTGACCCGCCCCTTGCCGGTGTACATGTGGACGCCGCACGGCAGGCACGGATCGAAGCTCCGCACCGCCCGCATGATGTCGATCCCCTTGAAGTTCTCCGGGCCGTTCTCCTCGAAGATCGGCGTGTTCTGGACAGCGTCCTCGTACGGACCCGGCGTCCCGAACGAGTCGCGCGGGCTGGCGTTCCACGGCGTCGGCGGGTACGGCTGGTAGTTGGCGATCTTGCCCTCGCGGATGACCATGTGATGCGAGAGCACGCCGCGGGCGGCCTCGTGGAACCCGCAGCTGACCGCCTCCTCCGGCACCGTGAACTCCTTCCAGCTCTTCGTCCGTCCGGCGCGGACCTCCTTGAGCGCCCGCTCGAGGCAGTGCAGCCCCACGAGCGCCGAGTACGCCTGGTGGTAGGACCGAGCGCGATCGCGCTCGACGGCGTTGGACTTCTCCGGCACCTTCCACTCGAGCTCCATCTCCGGCATCGCGGCCGACTTCGGCAGCACCATCTGGATCGAGTGGCCGGTCGCCTTCAGGTAGCCGAAGTCGACGAGGCCGGCCTTTGCCGTGCACCACTGGCGGGCGAACGGGCCGCCGCCGGTGTCGCAGCACACGTGGGTGTCGGTCCGCTTGTCGTAGATCCGCGGCGAGACGACCCAGCTGTACTTGTCGGCGAAGTCGCGCGCCTGCGGCTTGGGCAGCGTCTGCTTGTTCCACGGGTGGTTCTTGTCGACCGGGTTCCCGAGCGGGTCGCGGGTGACGAACGTCGGCTCGTTCTCCCAGCCGTCGAAGTACGAGCTCCCGAGCAGGATCCGGATCATCAGGTTGATCTCGACGAGGTCGGTGGAGATGAGCTCGCCGTTGATCGCGACGCCGGGCGTGATGTAGCGCTTGCGGCCCCACTCGGTCATCGAGCGGTAGTCGTAGTCCACGTAGTCCGGGTCGTCGAAGCAGCCCCAGTTGACCAGGTTCGTGTCCCTGTAGCCGACCATGTCGTAGCCCGGCAGCTCCGTGAGGAAGAAGTCGTACAGGTCGTCGTGCATCGGGACCGTGCGCTTGACGTAGTCCATGTAGCGCATCAGGCGCACGTAGTAGTCGGTGAGGGTCTGGTGCGTGATGTCGGCACTGCAGCCGCCCGGCATGATCGTCGAGGGGTGCGTGTGGCGGCCCCCGAACAGGCAGTACATCTCGCGGGTGTAACGGGCCACGTGGAGGGTCTCGAGATAGAAGCTGCCGGTGAACGGGTTGAGCGCCCGCATGATGTCGGCGATCGTCTTGTAGCCGTGGATGTCCGAGTGCGGGGCCGAGGTGTTGTCGGCCTTCTGGAGCAGGCTGGGGTTGGTGTCCTTGACCATCTGCTCGCAGAAGTCCACGTTCGCCATGCAGTCGTTGAAGATCGCATGGTCGAACATGTAGTCGGCCGACTCGGCCAGGTTGAAGGCCAGGTCACCGAGCGGCGGCGGCTTGACCGAGTACGCCATGTTCTGGTTCAGGCACGAGCACGTGCAGTGGTTGTCGCCGCAGATGCCGCAGATGCGGCTCGTGATGAAGTGCGCATCGCGCGGGTCGATGCCCTTCATGAAGATGTCGAACCCGCGGAAGATCATCGAGGTGCTGTAGCACTTGTTGACCGTGCGGTTGGAGAAGTCGATCTCGGTGTGGATGCCGAGGCTGCCGACGATCCGCGTGATCGGATCCCACGACATCTCCTTGACGACGACTTTGCTCTCAGTGGGGCTCTGAACGGTTGCCATCAGTTCTCCTGTGTCAGCTCGTGGGCGGTCGGGTGGCGGCTACCAGCGCTTCATGTAGCCGGTCGTGAGCGCCGGGCCGCGACGCCGCCATTCGGGCTCGATGTCGAACTTCTTTTCCAGGTTGCGCTTGCGCATGTACCGGAAGATCGGGCCATACGTGAACTTCTGGAACGTCGCTGCGGCGTTCCCCCACGGGTCGGGATCCATGAACGGCATGTACTTATCCGGGAACCCCGGCATCGTGCACGCCATGCAGATCCCGCCCACGTTCGGGCAGCCGCCGATCCCGTTGACCCAGCCGCGCACGGGGACGTTGCACTTGACGACCGGGCCCTTGCAGCCGAGCTTGACCAGGCACCGGTGGTCCGAGCCGTACTCGGTGGCGAAGTTGCCCTGCTCGGTGAACCCGGCCCGGTTACAGCCCTCGCGCACGGTGCGCCCGAACAGCCACTTCGGCCGCAGCTGCTCGTCGAGGTCCGGAACCGGCGCCATCCCGGCGAGGTGGAAGACCAGGTACATCAGCACCTCGGTCATGTTGTCCGGCTGCGCCGGGCAGCCCGGGATGTTGATGATCGGCAGGCCGGCCTTCGAGCGCCACTTCCAGCCGAGGTAGTCCGCCACCCCCATCGCCCCGGTCGGGTTGTTCTTCATCGCAGGAATGCCGCCGTACGTCGCGCATGTCCCGACCGCCACGACCGCGGCGGCCTTCGGCGCCAGGCGATCGATCCACTCGTTGAGCGTGATCGGCTGGCCGTTGGCAGGGTTCACGCCGAACCCGGTCCAGTGACCCTCGCCGTTGATCTCCTCGTTGCCGATCGAGCCCTCGATCACGAGCACGAACGGATCGAGCTTGCCCTCCTCGGCGTCATACCAGGCCTGGATGTACTCGTCGCCGACCTCGAACGCGATCACCTGGTTGTGGATGACCACCCGCGGCATGCCGGGGATGACGCCCTGGATGATGTCCTCGAGGCTCGGGTTGGTGGCGCTCGTCATGGCCACCGAGTCCCCCTCGCAGGAGAGCCCGATCGTCATCCACAGCACGTGGGCCGTTACCTGCTCCGTGTCGTGCTGCCGAGGTGCGTATTCGATTCCCGTCGCCACTCTGGTCTCCTCTCAGGGTTTCCCGCTCAACAGATCCGCGGCAGGGGATCTCCGACGAGCTGATCCATCACTCGCCTGCCGCCAAAACCGGTCTCCACCAACACCATCCCGGGCGGCTCGCGCCGCACCTCGCCGATCGCCCGCGCCTGCTCGCATCCGGGCACGGCCTTGAGCGCGTCCAGCGCCCGGTCCGCGGCGTCCGGCGCCACGAACGCCACCAGCCGCCCTTCGTTGGCCACGTACATCGGGTCGATTCCGAGCAGCTCGGCCGCGGCCGCGACCACCGGCGAGACGGGCACGTCCGCCTCGCGGACCACGACCGCGACGCCCGAGGCCCTGGCCAGCTCGTTGACGACCGACGCGACGCCGCCCCGGGTCGCGTCCCGCATGCAGTGCAGCTCCGCCCCGGCGGCGCCGAGCAGGGCGTCGACCGCCGGCCACAGCGAGCACGTGTCCGACTCGAGCTCGGCGTCGAGGTCGAACTCGTTGCGGGCCAGCATGATCGCGGTCCCGTGCTCGCCGATCGGCCCTGACACGAGGATCTGATCGCCGGGGACGAGCGCCTGCGGCGCCATCGACGCGCGCGGGTCCGTCACGCCGATCCCGGCCGTGCAGATGTACATCTGGTCGGCCGCGCCGCGCTCGACGACCTTCGTGTCGCCGCCGACGATCTCGACCCCGGCCTCGGCGGCCGCCGCGGCGATCGCCTCGACCTCGGCGCGGAGGATCTCGCTCTGGAGCCCCTCCTCGAGGATCATCGAGATGGTGATCGCGAGCGGGCGCGCGCCCGCCACCGCCAGGTCGTTGACGGTCCCGTTGACGGCGAGCTCGCCGATCGAGCCGCCGGGGAAGCGCAGCGGCTTGACGACGAAGCTGTCGGTCGTCATCGCCAGCCCCGTGCCGTTGACGCTCACCGTGCCGGCGTCCGCCATCGCCGCCAGCGACCCCGCGCCGGCGAAGGCCGGGACGAACAGCCCCTCGATCAGGGTCTGGCTCGCCTTGCCGCCGGCCCCATGGGCAAGCGTGATCTGCTTGTCACGGAACCGGGCGCGCTTGGAGCGCGCGGTCTCGATGATCTCGAGGACCCGCTGCTCGCGGCCGGTGGCGACGGATTCAGTCACACGGCCTGCCGCTCACGCGCGAAATCAGGGGTGTGCCGACCAACGCCGGTCATACGGCCTGCCGCTCCCGGGCAAACCGGCCGTAGTTGTAGTACGCCGCGCACGCCCCCTCGGGCGAGACCATGCACGTGCCGATCGCGTGCTCGGGCGTGCAGGCGGTCCCGAACACCTTGCACTCCCAGGGCTTGATCACGCCCTTGAGCACCTCCCCGCACTGGCACGCCTTCGGGTCGGCGACGCGCACGCCGGGGGTCTCGAACCGGATCTCGGCGTCGAACTCGCGGTAGGCCTCGGACAGCTTGAGCGCCGACTGCGAGATGAACCCGAGCCCGCGCCACTCGAAGTGCGGCCGCAGCTCGAACACCTCGGACATCACCTCGAGCGCCTTGATGTTGCCCTCGGCCGGCACCACCCGCGTGTACTGGTTCTCGACCTCGCAGCGGCCGCCGCGAAGCTGGCGGAGGATCATCAGGATCGACTGCAGGATGTCGAGCGGCTCGAACCCCGAGATGACCACCGGGCGGCCGTAGTCGGCGGGGATGAAGTGGAACGGCCGGGCGCCGACCACCGTGCACACGTGGCCGGGTCCGATGAACCCGTCGAGCCGCAGGTCCGGCGACTCGAGCAGCGCCCGCAGCGGCGGGACGATCGTCACGTGGTTGCACACGCACGTGAAGTTGGTGAGCCCCTCGGCCTTGGCCCGCTTCAGCGTCAGCGCCGTCGATGGCGCCGTCGTCTCGAACCCGATCGCGAAGAACACCACCTGGCGGTCGGGGTTCTGGCGGGCGATCCGCAGTGCGTCGAGCGGCGAGTAGACCATCCGGATGTCGGCGCCCTGGGCCTTGGCCTCGAGCAGCGTGTACTCGGAGCCGGGAACCCGGAGCATGTCGCCGAAGCAGGTGAAGATCACCTCGGGGTGGCGGGCGATCGCGATCCCGTCGTCGACGCGGCCCATCGGGATCACGCACACCGGGCAGCCCGGGCCGTGCACCAGCTCGACGTTCGAGGGCAGCAGGTCGTCGATCCCGTACTTGTAGATCGAGTGGGTGTGGCCGCCGCACACCTCCATCACCTTGTAGTGGCGGCCCGGCTCGAGCTCGGCGAGGATCTCGCCGGCGAGCACCCGGCCGAGTTGGGCGTCGCGGTACTCGTCGACGTATCTCATCTCGCCACCTCCAGGTGGGCGATCGCCACACCGGCGTGGATCAGCAGCTGATCGCCCGCGCCCACCGATCCGAGCAGGTCGATCGCGACCTCGTGCTCGATGTGGTCCGCGTCGACGCAGATCGCCGTGTCGTCGGTGCGGGAGACCACGGTCACCGGGATCCCCTCGTCGCCGCAGGTGATGCAGTGGGGATCGTCGGCACCGCAGGCGGCCGGGTCGGGCGGGAGACCGCTCGTTCGGTCCCCCGGGCGGTCGGTCACTCGATCACGCTCGCCTTCAGCTCCTCCAGCTCCTGCTCGTAGTCGGCACCCATCTGCTCGAGCAGCCGGAGCGTCGCGTGCGCCTCTTCCTCGTCGACCTTCGAGAGCGCGAACCCGACGTGGATCAGCACCCAGTCCCCCGGCTGCGCGCCGGCGCCGTCGTGCTCGTCGCCGAGCAGGCTCACGTTGACGTTGCGGCGCACCCCCACGACATCGACCTTGGCGATCTGGTTCGCCTCGTCGACCAGCTCCAGGATCTGGCCCGGAATCGCCAAGCACATGAGGCTGCGGTTCTCCTCTCGCTAGCGCCGAGCGCCCTCACGCAACCGCGACCGGTCGGGGCGCTCCGGTCTGTGTCGGGTATACCACCGCCCCCAGGGACACGTCCAGTGACCGTAATCGGGGTGACAGTAATCCGGATTACCGTGGGTCGCAGGCGTGGAGCGGGGCTGGCGGGCGGGCGTAGACTGCCGTCGCAGGGCCGGTGTCCGCAGTTCGGCAACGGAGAGGCGACGTCGCGGCTGATGACGTGGATGAAAGCGTGAGATGACCAGCGGCGACGAACGTCCAGCTCGGTCGCGGTGGGTCTCCCGGACCGGCGGCCGGACGCGCCGCAGTTCGCTGCAGTATCTGCTCGATCTCGATGTCGACCTCGCCGACGCGCTCGATGTGCGGATGCGGATGGTCGCTCGCTCGGCGCTCACCGCCCTCACCTTCGACATCGAGCCCGGAGAGGTCGACCTGTCGGAATGGTTGCAGCGCGCCGGCCGTGGGCCGGGGGTGCTGCTGATCGACGGCGTGATCGCCGCCAACGTGTGCGTCGGCGACCGGATCGCCGCCGAGCTGCTCGGCGCCGGCGATCTCGTCCAGCCGGTCATCGCGCAGGAGGACGAGCTGCTCGCCTGCGACACGACGTGGCGGGCGCTCGTGACGACGCGCTGCGCGCTGCTCGACTCCGAGTTCGACCAGCGCGTCCACCCGTGGCCCCAGATCACCCGCGCGCTGATGCGCCGGGCGGGACGCCGCAGTTGGCGGCTCGGCGCTCAGCGGGCGATCGCCGCCCAGCCCCGGCTCGAGGTGCGGCTGGCGCTGCTCTTGTGGCACCTGGCTGCGCGCTGGGGGAAGGTCGAGCCGGGCGGGATCAGGCTGCCGATCCCCCTCACCCATCAGCTGCTCGGCCGGCTCGTCGGCGCCGAGCGCCCGTCGGTCTCCCACGCCCTGTCCCGGCTCGCCTCCGCCGGGCACGTCAGCGGCCACGGCGACGAGTGGCACCTGCACGGGACGATCGAGAATCAGCTCGCGTCCCTGAGCGAGCCGAGCTCCAACCGAGTGGCGCGGCTGGTCGCCGCAGCAGTGCCGCTCCGGCAGCCGTGACCCCCCCGGTCCAGTTCGTCGCCGATCAGGCGCGGTCCGAGCGCCAGGTCGTCCACGTGCTGTGGCTGACGAGCGGGCTCGGGTGCGACGGGGACTCCGTGTCGCTGACGGCGGCCACGAACCCGAGCCTCGAGGACCTGGTTCGCGGCGTGATCCCGGGGATGCCGCGAATCGCCCTGTACAACCCGATGCTCGCGTTCGAGTCCGGCGAGGAGTACCTGAGCACTTTCCACCGGGCGGCGGAGGGCAAGCTCGGCCAGGTGATCCTCGTGCTCGAGGGCTCGGTGCCGAACGAGGACATCAACGGCGACGGGCACTGGACCGGGTTCGGCGTCGACCCGGCGACCGGCCAGCCGATCACGGTCAACACCTGGATCGACCGGCTCGCGCCGCTGGCCGACGCCGTGCTGGCGCTCGGCACCTGCGCCGCGTACGGCGGGATCCCGGCGATGCGCGGCAACCCGACCGGCGCGATGGGCCTGCGCGACTATCTCGGGATGGGATGGCGCTCGCGCGGCGGCGTCCCGATTGTCAACCTGCCGGGCTGCCCGGTGCAGCCCGACAACATCACCGAGACGCTGCTGCACCTGGCGCTGCACCTGGCCGGGGTCGAGCCGCTGATGCCGCTCGATGACCAGGGCCGGCCGAGCTGGCTGTTCGGGCGGACCGTGCAGCAGAGCTGCGGCCGGGCCGGTTTCCACGAGCAGGGCGAGTTCGCCCAGACGCCGGCTGACTCCCGCGGGTGCCTCGTCAAGCTCGGCTGCAAGGGCGCGGTCGTCAAGTGCAACGTGCCGATCCGCGGATGGGTCGGCGGGGTCGGCGGGTGCCCGAACGTCGGGGGGATCTGCATGGCCTGCACGATGCCGGGCTTCCCCGACAAGTTCATGCCGTTCATGGAGCCGACCCCGCTCGGCACGATCAGCGAAGTGGCCGCGCGGTTCACCTACGGGCCGATGCTCCGCCGCCTGCGGGAGCAGTCGGTGCGCCGGCACTTCGACCGCGAGCCGGCCTGGCGGCGAGCGCTCGCGTGAGCTGACGAGCGGGTACGAGCCGCGCTGGTGATACGCGCGTAGCCACCAGCATGCCGACGCGGGTCATCTTCCGCTGCGAGTTCTGCGACGACCGCGCCCGATCCGCTCACCCAGCTGAGCCTCGAGCGCTCGCTACGCGAGCTCGCGTTCGGCGAGTACCAGGAGATCCTGCCCGGCCGGTGGCTCGACGTGGCACGGCGGCGGCCCACTCGGCCCGCGGCGCTACGCGTGCTCCGAGCACCGGGGCGACCTCACGGCATGGCTCCGTGAGCACTACGGGACGATCGCCCCGCACCCGTGGAAGCGCCCGCCGTACCCGACCACGGTGCGCACACCCGACACCGAGAAGGCGATCCGGGCCGGAGGGCTGTCGGGGATGCCGAAGTGGGGTCTCGGATGACCGCCGCCGACGCGCTCAACGCCCAGGTCTACACCGGCCAGGAGTACAAGGCGTTCGGCGAGTTCACGCTGGCGGACGTCCAGGGACGCGTGGCCGAGCTGTCCGGCATGTCCGGCTGGGGCCCGCTGGCGCGGGTCGCCGCGGTCGCGCGCGGCTGGAACGAGCTCGGCCGGGCGATGACCGCGGCCGGGGCCAGGACGGTCGCCGACCTCGGCGACGAGGCGGCGCTGGGATTCGCCAAGAAGGTGTGGGCGGTGCCGCCGGGCGGGAGCCTGATCTAGCCGCTGACCGCGTGAGAGGCCGCCAGCCGGGCACGGGATACCGAATTCGGAGATTCGCGCCGAGCTCGGCACCCTGTGCATCAGATTGATGCACCAGGTGCCGAGCTTGGCGAGATCGAGCGAATTCGGCACCGCTCAGCGCAGGGCGAGCAGGCATGCCGCACCCAGCATCCCGGTCCCGGCCGTCCACCACGCGACGTAGTCGCCGATGTGCCCCGAGTGCAGATAGCGCAGGCGGCGCAGGCCGTTCCGGGCCGGCTCCCGGATCGCCGCGGGCAGCGACTCCCGCACCCCACGCCCGAACAGCCCGAGTGCGGCCACCCCGACGGCGCCGCCACCCGCGGCCAGCCCGAGCAGCACATCGAGAAGGCTCACTGGGGTCGGGGTGACGGCAGGCCAGGCGATGTGGGCGCCGTGGAGCACCCAGGTGGCGTACGCCGGATGGTCGGCGAACCGGGCTGCCGCCCGCTCCACGCCGGCGGTGCCGGATGGAATCAACCCGACCACGGCGGCGAGGACCAGCAGCACCGCGGGAACCGCGACCATCGTTGCCGGGGTGTGCTCGCGCGGACCGCGCTCCTCGTCGACGCGCTCCTCGGCGGCCCGGGCCTGGCTCGGATCCGGGCCCTCGGATGGGCCCCAGCCGAGGAACACCCGGCCGGCCACCCGGAGCACGGCGCCGCCGGTCAGGGCCCCGACGAACACGAACAGCGCGCTCAACCAGCCGTAGCCGGCCTCCGACGAGGCGGTCTCCAGCAGCGACTTGCCCTGGAACGAGGTGAATGGCGGAATCCCGGCCAGCAGCAACGCCCCGAACGCGAACAGCGCGCCCACCAACGGCAGCCCGCGGCCCTTTCCGTGCAGGTCGAACTCGTCGATCGTGGCGAACCGGTGCAGCAGAACCCCGGTGCCCATGAACAGGGCGCCCTTCGTGAGGCCGTGACCAACGACGTACACGGCCACCCCGGCCACGCCCTTGGCGCTCAGCAGTCCGACGCCGCACACGAGCAGTCCGACGTGGCTGACGGTGGAGAATGCGAGCAGCCGCTTGATGTGACGCTGCATCACGCACATCCACGCGCCGAACAGCGCCGTGACCACTCCGAGCGTGACGAGGATCGCCCGCAGCGCGACGGCGTGCGGCGTCATCACGCCCGCGAACACCGACCAGTACAGCCGGGCCACGGCATAGATGCCGAGCTCGACCATCGCCCCGGAGAACAGGACGCACACGGGCACGGGCGCCACCGCGTGGGCGTCGGCCAGCCAGAAGTGAAGTGGCACCGCGGCCGCCTTGGTGAGGAAGCCGACGATCAGCAGGACCATCGCCACGATCACCAACGGGTCGGCGCGGTGCCCATCGAGCGCGGCTCCGACCTGGGCCATGTTGAGCGCGCCCGTGCGGGCGTAGAGGAGCGCGACGGCGGCGAACATCGCGTAACCGGCGATGCTGTTGGTGATCGCGAAGTTGATCGCGCCCTGGATCGGTGCCCGCTCCTCGATCCGGTACGCCGTGAGCGCGAAGGCGGCGGCGCTCATCAGCTCGAAGAACACGACCAGGTTGAACAGATCGCCGGTCAGGCAGAAGCCGGCCATGCCGGCCATGAACAGCAGCATCAGGCCGTGGAAGAGCCCCTTGACCGCCTCGAAGTACCGCCACGAGTAGGCGAGTGCGGCGAGAACCAGCACCGCGGCGAGCGCGGCCATCCCCGCTCCGAGCGGGTCGATCGACAGCGAGATGCCGATCGCCACCCCGTGGCTCGGGCGCCAGCCGCCCACCCAGTAGGCGAACGGCTGCGACGCCGCGTGGGCGGCCAGCAGCGCGCACATGGCGGCGACGGCGAGCGCGCTGAGAAGCGCGGTGGCGTCCTGGAACCACCGGGGGGCCAGCGCCCCGACCGTCACCAGCAGGGGACCGAGGATGAACGGCACGACGACCGGCAGCGCGGACAGGTGCGACACCGGCGGTTCAGCCCCGCAGCGCGCGCAGGTCGTCGGGGTCGACGCTTCCGAAGCGCTTGTGAGCCTGGACGACGAGCGCCAGCAGCAGCGCCGTGACCGTCGCCTCGATCACCACGTCGGTGAGCACGACGACCTGCACGACCGGATCGACGAGCTTCGATCCCGGCGAGATGTCGGCCACGATCGGCGCCGCGCCGCTCGAGCGGTAGCCGATTCCGAGCAGCAGCAGGTACGTCGAGGACTGCACGACGGTGAGGCTCAACACGGTGCGCACCAGGTGCTGGCTGGAGACGACGCCCCACAGGCCGATCAGGAACAGCCACACCGCCACCGCATAGGGACAGGAACGACATCAGCCGTCGCGCTCCACGACGAGCGCCTGGTCGAGGAACTCGGTCCAGATGAGCAGGAACGCGCCCGCCACCTCGAGGCCGACGGCGATGCTGTTGAGCGGCATCGTCCCGGCCGACAGGAGCTTGCCCGGCGTGCCGAACGGAAGGAAGTTCTGCATGTAGACCGAGCCGAACACGAGCCCGCCCAGGCCGATCAGCGCGTATCCGACTGCTCCCGCCGACTCGGTCGCCTCGAGCGCGAGCTCCGGGGCCACGCGCTTCAAGGCCAGATACCGGCCCGCCAGGAGGATCGCCAGCGGGCCGGCGGCGAGCACCAGTCCGCCCTGGAACCCGCCACCCGGGGTGAGCGCCCCGTGCAGCACGATGTAGCCGCCGAGCGTGACGAGCAGCGGGATCAGGATCAGCGACACGAGCCGCAGCGCCGGGCTGGCGCCGGCAAACCGGTGGTCCTCGATCCCGCGTGGCGGACTCGACATCGTCCTCGCGCCGCAGGTGACGGAGCAGCACCGCGACCCCGGCCACCGACGCGAACAGGATGAACTCCTCGCCCAGCGTGTCGAAGGCGCGGATGTCGAAGTTGAGCGCGGTCACGTAGTCGGTGGCCCGGCGCGTCCGCAGCTCGGTGTGCTCGATCGCCCTGGCGTACACGGAGTGGCCGTGGCCGACCGACTGCAGCCCACCGACTCCAACCGCCAGCACCACGGCCAGCACCGCGGCGGCTGCGGCGAACAGGCCGACCCGAGCCCGGCGGCTCATTCCCCGGGGTCCTGCTCCGAGCGCCTGCGCTCCTGCTGGTTGATCTTGCGCAGCGCGACGAGCACGATCACCGGCATCCCCACGCCACTGACCACGATCTCCGACAGCGCCACGTCGGGCGCCTGGAACGCGAAGAACAGCAGCGTCAGCGCGCAGCCGTAGACGCCGAGCACGATCGCCTGGCGAAGCGGCTCGGGGGTCAGCACCACGGCGGGGGCCGCCACCGCGACCAGCACGAGCGCCACGACCTGTACGACCGTCACTCGGCGTCCTCCCGGTGGCGCTCGATCCCCTCGCGCCAGTCGCCCTGCTCGCGCGTGCGCAGGCTGCGGGCGGTCGCGTGGGTCAGCACCGGGCCGAGCGCGGCCACGAGCGCCCCGGTCAGCAGCGCCTTGTCGCCGATCAGCGAGAACGACTCCGAGACGAGGATCGCGCAGCCGATCAGCAGCACGCCGTAGCCGGCCAGCCCGACGTAGTGCAGACGGTCGAACGGCCCGCGCATCGTGGCCACGCCGAGCACCGACACGAGCTCGATCCCGACCCCCGCGACGAGCAGCGCGCCCACCGCGACGCCCTTCATAGCTCCGCCTCCATCAACCGGGCGAAGGTGAGCGACCCGATGAGCGACAGCAGCCCGAGGACGATCGCCAGGTCGATGAACGGCTGGCGGTGGATGCCCTGCGCGAGCAGCATCAGCGCGCTGGTGGTCAGCATCCCCACGAGCTCGAAGGCCACCAGCGCTTCCGACGCGGTGGCGAACACGCACACGCCCAGGCAGGGCAGGATCGCGACTCCAAGCAGGGCGGCGGCGACCTCCCAGACGTTCATCCGAGCTCCAGCACGTCGAGCTCCGTGCGGCCGCCCCGCGTGCGCAGCTGGTGGACCAGCAACAGCTCGGTCTCGGAGTCGATGCCGAGCACGATCGTGTTCGGCGCCAGCGAGCCGATCAGCTCCGCCAGCGCGTGCCGGCCGTCGTCGACGGAACCGTCGCTGCAGCGAAAGGGGATCGCCCGGAACGCGCCCCGGCCGGCGCGCGGTGAGGCGAGCTGGGCGATCGCCTCGCGACAGAGGATGGCGGCGTCGATCGGGATGTGTGCCAGCGCCCGCCACGCCCGCCGCAGGGCCCGGACGTCGATCTCGCCCTGCGCCACGCGCTGGATCCGGGAGGCGTGGAAGGCCAGCAGGGCCAGCAGCACGACCGCCGCTCCCGCGTACAGCTCCGGGGGGCTGATCGTGTCGATCAGGACGAGGTAGAACCCGGCGCTCAGCGCCACGCAAAGGCCGTACACCGTGAGCCGACGCATCACCGTCCCTTCGTCGATTGGGCGCGTGCTGGGTCACAGGTGCCCGCGCCATCTCGGTTGTAATCAGGGTCACAGGGGTAGCTGATCCCATGAGTCATCGCGAGCGACGAGGGAGGCGACTGAGGTGGACGAACTGCGCGAGCAGCGAGCAACGGCTGGTATCCGCTCGCCGTCGAGACGCCGTCAAGCCGAGCATCAGGCCGAGCACGCCGCTGAGACGGTGGCGGAGCGCCGCGCCCAGCAATCGGGTGTCGCGGGCTGGGTGTCGGACCGGGCCTCGCAGTGGAGCCTGGACGGGCCCGATTGGGCGTTGATGGAGCGCCAGAAGTACCTGTGGAACCCGTTGATGGACTACTGGTTCCGGATGGAGATCGACGGCTGGGAAAACATCCCGGAGCCGCCGGTGCTGCTGGTTGGGATCCACTCCGGCGCCCCGTTCGTGTGGGACGCTTGGACGATCGGCGCCCAGTGGTGGCGCCACTTCGGCGAGACGCGAGCGCTGCATGGCACCGCGCACGACGCGCTGATGGCGTTCCCGCTCGTGGGCTCGTACTTCCGGCGGATGGGGGTCCTGCCCGCAGCACCCGACAGCATCAGCGCGGCGCTGGCGGCCGGTCACGACGTCGCCCTGTGGCCGGGCGGCGAGCGCGATTCGCTGCGACCCTGGACGCAGCGCGACGAGGCGGTGCTCGCCGGCCGCCAGGGCTTCATCAAGCTGGCGATCCGCAGTGCCGTCCCGATCGTCCCGATCGCCACCGTCGGCGGACCGGACTCGATGCCGGTCCTGGCCTCTGGCCGGAAGCTGGCCAAGCTCATGCAGCTCGATCGGATCGCCCGGCTCAAGCTGTTCCCGATCGCTCTGCAGGTCCCGTGGGGCATCTCCCCGGCGATGCTGCCCGAGCTGCCGCTGCCGGCGAAGATCAGGACCCGGTTCCAGGAGCCCGTAGAGCTCGACCGCGACCCGGAGCGAGCGGACGACGAGCGCCTACGTGGACGAGATGTACGAGCGCGTGCGGGCATCGATCCAGGACGGGATGGACGCCCTCGCCCGGCGCCGGCGCCTACCGCTGTTCGGCTGACGCAGCCACGCCCGCGTCCGCCGGCGCAGCCGACGGTCTCGCGCACGCGCGCCCGCAGGGCCTTGCGGTCGATCTTGCCGACGGCGGTGAGCGGGATCCCGTCGACGAGCTCGACCTCGCGCGGGTACTTGTAGCCGCCGATCCGCTGGCGGGCCCAGGCGATCAGCTCGTCGGGGCCGAGCTCGGCGCCGGGGCGCAGCGCGACGTAGGCGACGACCTCCTCGCCGTGGAGCGGGTCCGGTCGGCCGACCACCGCGGCCATCTGCACGGCGGGGTGCTCGACGAGGGCGTCCTCGACGTCGCGCGGATACACGTTGAACCCGCCGCGGATGATCAGGTCCTTCTTGCGGTCGACGATGAACAGGTAGCCGTCCGTGTCCTGGTAGCCGACGTCGCCGGTGTGCAGCCAGCCGTCGCGCAGCGCCTGGGCCGTCGCGTCCTCGGCGTTCCGATAGCCGCGCATCACGCCCGGCGAGCGCACGCAGATCTCGCCGATCTCGCCTGCGGCCAGCGCCGTCCCGTCCTCGCCGAGCACCCGGATCTCGGTCCCGGGCACCGGCAGACCGACCGACCCGGGTCGCTCGCGGCCGGCGGGATTGGTCGACACGAGCGCGGCGGTCTCGGTCAGCCCGTAGCCCTGGCGGATCGTCGCGCTCGGGACGCGGCGGCGGAACTCGGCCTCGACCTCCGGCGCGAGCGGCGCGCCGCCCGAGCTCACGTACTGCAGCGACGAGAGGTCGTGCTCCTCGAGCGGCTTCGCAAGCAGGATCTGGAGCATCGACGGCACGACGGCGGTCAGCTGCAGGCCGTGCTCGGGGATCAGCGTGAGGAACGCATCGGGATCGAACCAGCGCAGCAGCACGACCGTCCCCTGCTCGGTCGAGTGCATCCCCGCGATCGTCACCAGCAACCCGTACGCGTGCGACAGCGGCAGCGTCGTGAGCGCCCGATTGACCCCCTCGATGTGGCCGGCCTCGTAGGCTGAGCGACCGGTGAAGTGGAGGTTCGCGTGGGTGAGCATCACGCCCTTCGAGCGGCCGGTCGTGCCGCCGGTGTAGAGCAGGGCGGCGAGCTGGTCGTCGCGCCGGGGGACGATCGGGCGCGGCTCGGCGGCCTCGAGCGTCGCCAGCCCGATCACGGCATCGCCGGCTGCGCCGTCCGTGGGATCGCCGGCAGCCTCGGTGCAGATCACGAATCGCACGTGCTCGAGCCCCGCCACCGCCTCCTGCACCTTCGGCAGGAACTCGGGCGTGGTGAGGACGGCGATCGCGCCGGCGTCGGCGATCACGTGCCGCAGGTCGGCGGGCGGGAGCAGGAACGTGGCCGGCGTGACGACCGCGCCCGCCCGCCACAGGGCCTGATAGGCGATCGCCACCTCGGGGCAGTTGGCCATCGTCACGACGACCCGGTCGCCGGGCGCTACCCCGAGCTCGGACAGGCCCGCCGCGATCCGGCGCGAGCGATCGAACAGCTCCCCGGACGTGTGCCAGCACCCCTCGAACAGGAGCGCCGGGTAGTCGCCGCGGAGCTCGAATCCCCGCTCGGCGAGGAGGCCGAGGTGATGCTCGCCGGCTGCGCTCACGCGGCGCTCAACGATACTGCTCGATCACTTGCGGCGATCGACCGCGCGCTGGAGCTGCTGCTTGTTCATCTTCGAGCGGCCCTCGATCCCCATCTGCCGGGCCTCGTTGTACAGCTGCTCGCGCGTGCGGCCCTTGGTCGCGCGCGGTCCCCGAGCGCAGGCCACCGCGTCGTCCGGAGGAGATGTCGTCGGTCGAGCTGCGCGACGCCTGGCGCGACTCGCCGGCCCGGGCGCGCGCCTTGTTGACCGTCCGCGCGGCGATCTCCTCGGCGCGGGACTCGCTGGCGCCGCGGCTGCTGGCGCTCTTCTTGATCTGCTCGTATTGGCGGGCGCGCTTCGTGCCGCTCTTCACACCTCGCGGGGGCATGTCGGACCTCCTGTTGGTTGCTCACGTCGGAGCTACCCGCTGGCCGCGGGAGATCACGCCCTCCTGTCCGGGCGGCCGCCCTCTGCGCGGACCTTGGCCAGGTGGGCGAGGGGCAGCCCGAACCACAGGCCGCCGGTGAGGACCGCGGTGAGCACCCCGGCCACGACGGCCAGCGCGGCACCGAACACGACGTGCGAGATGAGCACGAGGATCCCCACCAGTGCCGCTGCCTGGAACACCATCGCGATCAGCATCAGCCGGTTGCCGGTCCGGACGAGGTACGGCTTCTGGTCGTGGCGGAACAGGATCCGGTGCTGGACGGGCAACGCCACGAGCAGCACGGTCGCGATCGCGACGCACGCGAGCGTCACGTAGTAGACGTGTCGGTCGAAGCTCGTGACCCGCTTCCACCCGGTGTTGAACGGCACCACCAGCAGGAACGCGAACAGCACCTGGATGCCGACCGCGCCCACGCGCATCTCCTGCACGAGCTCGATCGTGTTGCGGTCGAGCCGCTCGTACTCGGACTCGTGGCGGCCGTCCTGGGCGAGCTCATCGTCGTGTGCGCCGCGGGCGGCGCCGGCAGCGCCACCCGCCCCGGACTGCGGGCCCGCTATGCCCGGGCGCCGGCTCCGGAATCGACATGCTGCTCGTGCCTGCCCTCTGCGAACTCCTCCACGATCTTCGCGCAGAAGGCGGGCAGATCATCGGGATTGCGGCTCGTGACGAGGCCGTTGTCGACCACGACCTCCTCGTCGACCCACTCGGCGCCGGCGTTGCGCAGGTCGGTCTTGAGGCTCGGCCACGAGGTCACCGTCCGGCCCTTGGCGACGCCGGTCTCGACCAGCATCCACGGGCCGTGGCAGATGGTGCCGACGGGCTTGTCCTGCTCGAAGAACGCGCGGGCGAAGTGCACCGCGTCCTCGTTGGCCCGCAGCGCGTCCGGATTGGCGACTCCACCCGGGATCACGAGGGCATCGTAATCCGACGCGTCAGCGTCGGCGACCGCACGGGACGCGGTCGACCGTATCGCCCTTGTCGAGGTGGTTGAACATCTGCACCTCCCCCGCCTCAAGCGAGATCAGCTCGTCGTCGGCGCCGGCGTCCCGGACCGCCTGGAGCGGCTCGGTCAGCTCAACCTGCTCGACGCCCTCGGTGAACAGGAAGGCGATGCGCTTGCCGTTCAGATCGTGTGCCATTTCGTGTCAGCTCCTGTCGCTTGCGTTCCGGCCTTGCATCTGGCCTACCCGGGGCCTATCAGGCGAAACGAGCGGCGTCAGTGCGCGGACGCGGTCGATTGGCAGGTCCCCTAGGAGCTGATCAGCGTGGGCGTCCCGAGCGGGATGTGGGCGAGCAGCCAGCGGCCGTCGGCGAGGGTCACGCGGACGCAGCCGTGGCTGTCGGGCTGGCCGATGCTGGCCGTCTCGGGCGTCGAGTGGATCGCGATCCGGTTGCCCCCGCTCCACCCCTGGATCGCGTGCGGCGAGTGGGCGGACAGCGCGAGGATGCAGCACCCGTACGGGCCGGTCGGATCGTTCGTGTTGAGCCGGTCGGTGACGGCGAAGCGGCCCGTCGGCGTCGGCGCGTCGGAGCGGCCGACGGCCACCGTGTAGGTCTGCAGGGTTCGGCCGTGGTCGATCACGGTCAGCCGGCGGGCGGAGATCGACACCTTCAGCACCCACGCGTTGCGGGTGAGCGTGGTCACGCTGCGCGGGATCCAGGCGATGTGGCCGTTGCCGGCCTGCGTGCTCACCACCCCGAGCCACGAGCCGGTGTGGCGGACGACCCACAGGATCTCCGGCGAGCCGAACTCGGTCTTCAGCGGAAGCGCGGCGAACGCGTGGCCGGCCGGCGAGGAGCGCAGCTGGCGTCCGATGACGGATGATCGCCATGAGCGCCCCCGGACCGGAGGGCAGGCCGGAGCCGGCGTTGGCGTTGGCGACGGCGGTCGACGGCGAGCTCGGCCCGAGGTTGGCCGGGACGTACGACGACGTGCCCGACGCCTGCGCCGTGACCGTGCCCGAGCTGATCACGAGCGCGGCGACGATCGGCACGACCGGGATCAGCCCGGCCAGCCCGGCGATCAGCCGCCGACGGCGCGCGCTACCCGATCCTGACGCATTGCCTTCCATGGTGCTCGCTTACACGTTAGCGGCCCGGGATTCCTGCTCTCACCGATTGAAGGGGCCGCCGCGGCCGAGCCGGATCGCGGGCTGCTCGAGCCAGCGCCAGCTCGCCAGCGCGAGCGGGATCGTCAGCGCTGCCAGGCATGCGGTATTGACGACGTAGGCGATGAGCGTGTCGTGCGGGACCGGCGCGAGGCCGGCCTGCGCGAGCACGGCGATCACGACCGGGTGCAGCAGGTAGATCCCGTAGGAGACGAGCCCGAGCTCCAGCGCCCACCGCCGCCGCTCGCCCCACGCGGGCGCTCGGATCGCGGCCGCCACGAGCAGCCCGTAGCCGATCGCGAACAGCGGCCGGCTCGCGTCGGCGAGCAGCTCGTAGGGCACGACGCCCCAGCGCAGCGGCGCTGCCGAGCTGAGCACGAACGCCACCGCCAGCAGGCCGGCTGCCACGGTCAGCGCGCCCCGGTGCGCCGGTAGCGTCGACCACCACCCGGCGCCATCGCCCGGCGCCGAGGTGCGGCGCGATCGCCAGCAGGATCCCCGGGCAGAACATCTGCCACATCGCCGGCAGCAGGCCGCGCAGCCACAGCCCCGTCTGACCGTCGCCCTGGAGATCGGCCACGACCGTGAACAGGATGCTGGCGATCCACGTGACGGCGACGAGCGTGGCGAGGCGCTCCGGGGCCGGGCGGCGCTCCGGAGGGCGCCGCGCGCCGGCGACCAGCGCCAGCAACGGCACCGCGACGTAGAACAGGACCTCGAGCGTGAGCGTCCAAGCGGCCGGGAACAGCGCCTCCTGCCGGCCCGGCATGAGGTTGTTGACGAGCAGGTAGTGGATCGGGAACTGCCACCCCGTCGTCCCGGCGGCCCCGGCGATCACGATCAGCGCGGTGAGCGCGATCCAGTACAGCGGGTAGATCCGGAGCGCCCGCCGGCGCGCGTACGCCGCGAGCCCCGGCGCGCGGGCGACCGTCGAGCAGCCGGTCGACGAACGGGCGGCTGATCACGTACCCACTGATCGCGAAGAACAGCCACACGCCGCTCGCGAGCGCGTTCAGCCCGACGTCGTAGGCGTACACGGCCTTGACCGGCACCCCGCGCCCGCCGAGCGTGTACGCGTGGATCGCCGAGCACTCCGAGCGCGGCGACCGCTCGGAGCACGTCGACGTTGGCGACCCTGCCGCCCCGGCCGCCGGTGCCGCGGCGGCCACGCCCGCGCGCGGGCGGTGGCGGTCACGCGGACCGTCTCCCCCAGGATCTCGGCCGCCGGGCGCAGCCCCTGGCGATGGGCCGACAGCCACATCCGCGCCTCGGCGGCGGGGCGCCGCCAGCGCCCGGCAAGCGCGCCGAGCGGCGTCAGCCAGGCGATCCGGGCGGCCGCGCCGACCACGTTGACGGTGGCCGTGATGCGCGTGCGACGCAGCCCGCGGCGGCGGAGGATGACCGCGTACGTCTCGCGCGTGAACCGCGCCACCTGCTCGGAGCCGAACGCCTGGGACACCGACGCCCCGGACGCATGCGCGACCCGCGCGCGGGGCTCGTAGCGGGTCACCCATCCGGCCTCGCGCAGCCGCCAGCCGAGGTCGAGGTCCTCGGCGTAGATCCATTGACGCTCGTCGAAGCCGCCGATCTCGCGCGAACGCGTGGCGGCGCAGGAGCAGGAACGCGCCGATCGCCCACGGCACCGCGCGCGGGCGATCGGGGTTCCACTGCCCCTCCAGGCATTGGCGCGTCGCCCCAGCGGTGGCTCAGCCGCTGCAGCCCGGCGTTGAACGCGAGCGTGAACGGGATCGTCGGCAGCGGATAGACGCCGTGCTGGGTGCGGCCGTCGGGCAGCACGAGCCGCGGCGCGATGCACCCGACGGCCGGGTCGGCGCCGGCGGCGAGCAGCGCCTCGAGCGCGCCCGGCTCGATCGCCGTGTCGGCGTTGGCGCTCGCCAGCCATTCGCTCGCGGTCGGGTGGCGACGAGGTTGACCGCGGCGCCGAACCCGAGGTTCTCGCCCGGCTCGATCACGGTCGCCCAGGGCGCCTCGGCGCGCGCCGCGGCCGGCGAGCCGTCGGCCGAGCCGTTGTCGACCACCCACACGTCGGCCCGTCCCGCCCGAACCTCGGCGGCGAGCGAGCGCAGGCACCGGAGCAGCAGCTCGCGCGTGTTCCACGAGACGACCGCGACCGTCACCCGCGGCGCTGCGCTCGGCGGCGGCATCGGCGCGCCCCTCAGGCGACGCGCCCGATGCAGAACACGACCGAGCCGACGCCGGCGCGGTCGTACACGGCCTCGGTCGCCCGCAGAACGGCCCAGCCGGCCCGGGACGGGTAGCGCTCGCGGTGCCCGTTGGCGCCCCGCTCGATGCTGAGCGGCTCGACCAGCCGGCGGTAGCGGCCGTGCCGGACGATGTCGTTCAGCGCCTCCTGGAGCGTCTGCGGCGGGCCGAGGTACACCGGGGAGCGGACCAGCACCGGCTCGATCCCGGCCGCTCGCATCGTCCGCGGCAGCGTGTGCGGGGTGAAGTGGACGAGATGCTCGAGCGGGCGCAGCCCGGGCCAGTGATGGCCGAGCCGGCGCCGTTGGACGCTGTGGAAGTTCGGGACCTCGATCGCGACGTACCCGCCGGGTCGGGCCCAGCGGGCGAGCGTGGTCAGGAAGGTGCGGCTGTCCGGGATGTGCTCGAGCACGTGGAACGCGCTGACGACGTCGAAGCTCTGCTCGGGCAGACCTGCCTCCTCGAGCAGCGCGATCTCGACGTCGAGGCCGCGGCCGATGGCCATCTCGGCCGCGGTGCGCTCGGGCTCGACGCCCTGGGCCCTCCACCCGCGCTCGCGGGCGGCCAGCAGCACCTCGCCGGTCCCCGAGCCGACGTCGAGCAGCGCTCCGCCGCGCTGGCGGGTGGCCCGTTCGATCATCGTCAGCCGCTGGTGGGCGACGCGCGTGAGGTACTGCTGGAACAGCGGATGACGGACGTCGAGGCCGAACGCCCCGGCCTGGCCGAACATGTAGCCGTCGACGTACACCTCGGCCGGGTCGGCGTAGCGCGGCGCGAACACGGTCGCGCACTCGTCGCAGCGGTGCAGGACGTTGCCCTCACCGAGGTCGAAGGCGCGCTGGGCGCCGCTCCCGCAGGCGGGGCAGGACGCGAGCTCGAGCACCTTCATCGCAGGGCGAACATTAGTCGGGGCACCGAGCGTTGGTCGGAGCCGTGGCGGTCACTCCGGGAGGTGGGCGGGCGGCCCCTCGACCCACGCCCGCGCTCACGGTCGTAGTGGCGGATCACGCGGGCGGGATTGCCGGCCACCACGGAGTTCGGGGGGACCGAGCCGGTGACGACGGCGTTCGAGCCGACGAACGAGTTGGGCCCGATCGTGACCCCGCCGAGGATCGCGGCGTGGGAGCCGATGAAGCACCCGTCGCCGATCCGGACCGCCTGCGGCTCGGCCATCGGCTGCAGGATGATCGGCATGTCGGGGTTCTCGTATTCGTGGTAGGTGTCGGCGATCAGCACGTTGTGGGCGGTCTGGATGTTCTCGCCGAAGTCGATCTCCCCGACGCAGCTGAACCAGATCCCCGGGCCGATGTTGCAGCCGCTGCCGATCCGCAGCCGCGGCGTGTGGTCGCGCCCGCGGTGATGCTCGACGACCGAGAACATCGCCCCCTCGTGCACGAGCACGCGGTCGCCGATCTCGATCCGGTGCCGGGAGAGGATGCCGCGCGGGCGGACGATGAGACTACCCTTGCCGAACCGCGCGAACTCGTGCGCCCTGATCCGCCGCCTCCAGCGCCAGAGAAAGACCTCCTCCCGGACACGCCGGATCCGGCCTCGTATTCCCAGATGCAACACCGGCCGAGAGTCTACGTTCGGGGCCTGTCGCCGCCCCGGCTGCGGATCGGCCTGAGCCCCGAGCGTGGCCGGGCTGCCGGCGGGCACCGGACACGGTGGCGTGTGGCGCGGCGTGCTGCGCGAGCTACGCCGCCTCCCGGGGGTCAAGCTGGTGCAGCGCGGCCGGGCCGACGTGTGGCTGGCGAGCGGCCACGACCCGCCGCCGGACGGGCGTCCGCTCGTCGTCCAGGTCCACGAGGCCGGCTGGAGCGACCCGGACCTGCGGGCGTTCCTGGACCCGGAGTTCGCGGCCGGGATCGAGGCGGATACACGGGGCGCGCTGGCGGTCGCCTCCGAGGTGATCACGCCGTCGCAGGCGGCGCGTGCGCAGGTGATGGAGGTGTTCGGGCTCGCGGGCGAGCGCGTGCACGCGGTGGCGCACGGGGTCGACCACGCGGTGTTCCGGCCCGAGGCGCGCGGCGCGCCCTCGGATCGCAGGCGCGCCCTATGTCTTGTACGTCGGGATCCTGCACCCGCGCAAGAACCTTGTCGCCGTCCGGCGCGCCGTGGCCGATCTGGCGGAGGCCGGCCACCGCCACCGGCTCGTGATCGTCGGGAGTCCGGCGGCGGACACCCGCGCGGACCGGTTCGAGCGCGAGGCCCGGGCCGAGCTCGATCGCCACCCCGGCCGCATCGACGTGCGCACGGGGGTGCCGGAGGCCGGCCTGGCCGCGCTCATGGCCGGCGCCGACGCGTTCTGCCTGCCGAGCTTCTACGAGGGGTTCGGGCTCCCGGCGCTCGAGGCGATGGCGTGCGGAGCGCCGGTCGTCGTCTCCGACCGCGGGGCGCTGCCCGAGGTCGTCGGCGACGCGGGGCTCGTGGTGGCGCCGTCGCCCGAGGCGGTGTCGGGCGCCGTGCGCCGTGTCGTCGAGCACCCGCAGCTCGCCGCTGAGTTGCGTGCCGCTGCCGTGAAGCGCGCAGGCGGGTTCAGCTGGGAGCGCACGGCTCGTGGGTGGCTGGAGGTGCTAGCGCGGGCCGCCTGAGCGGGCGCCGATCCGCGCGGCTGCCCGTTCGCGGATGACCCGGGGGAGCTGGCCGCGCAGCTCGCCCCCGAGCTCCTTGAGCGAGTAGCGGAACGGGCCGAGCTTGAGCCGTCCGTGCGCTCGCTCGTACTCGGCCTGGGCCGCCCGCAGCGACGGGAGCTCGGCGAGCGTGAGTCCGAGCGGCGCGCCCTTGCGGGCCACCCCGAACACCCAGAACGGCGCCTCGGGGTCGCCCATCGAGGCGACGTCGACGTGGTCGAAGCCGCCGAGCAGCAGCCGCAGTCCCTCCGGGGTGAACCGCCAGTAGTCGTGCGGATAGCCGTGGATGCCGATCAGCATCACCGAGGAGAGCACGCACACGCCCCCGTCGGGACTGACCACGCGGCCGAGCTCGCGCCCCGCGGCGATCGGGTCGGCGCAGTGCTCGAGCGTGTCGAGGCACAGCGCGCTGCCGACCTCGCCGTCGGAGAACCTCAGCGCCCGCAGATCCTCGATCCGGTCGACGCCGGGGCCCTGGCGGAAGTCGGTCCCGATGAACGCGCGGCCGGGGAACAGCGGCCGCAGGTCGTTCGGCTGCCCCTCCTCGACCTGCATCGAGCCGAACTCGACCACGGGATCGGGGAACGAGATCCGCTCGGCGAGCTCGGAGACGACGGAGTACAGGAGGTTGTGGGCCACGGGCCGCACATCCTACGGTCGCCGCCCCGGGCGATCGGGCGCGCTCAGATCACGACCGACCGGTAGCGCAGCGATCCCGCGGCGAGCGAGATCAGCCCGACGACGTCGGCAGCCAGGTCCGCGGCGGCCACGGTGAGGTCGACCGCCCCGCTCGCCCGGCGGGCGTGCCACCGTGCGGTCCGCGCGTACGGGACCGCCGCCAGCAGCGGCACCGGCGACCCGATCGCGAGGCTCGCGGCGGCACCGGCCACGGCGACGTCGAACCGGGCGCTGCGCGGGTCCAGGAACAGCCGGCGGTGCAGGAACGTGCGGCGCAGCTCGGGCATCTGGCGGGCCATCGCGGGGAAGTACTCGAGCCGGCCGCGCTCGCGCACGTACTCCCGCCACCCGCGCGCGAACACGGCGTGGTGGGCGAGCGCGTCGGCCGCGAACGCGCTCCGGGCCCCGAGCCGCAGAGCCCGGTAGCCGAACCACATGTCCTCGCCGAGCGCCTTGCCCGACCGCGGCCGCAGCCACTCCTCGAACCCGCCGACCCGCTCGAACAGCTCCCGCCGGACGAACAGGTTGGCGGTCTCGAACAGGCCGACCTCGTACGTGATCCAGATCGTGCGGTCGAACGGCCCGAGCCGGGCATCGGGATCGGGAAGCACCTTGCCCTGGACGATGTCCGCCTGGCCCAGCGCCTTCGACCCCGGCGGCGAGCCACCCGGGGGCCGGGAACACGTCCGCGTCGCAGAACGCGAGCGCCGGGGCGGTGGCGTGGGCGACGCCGAGGTTGCGGGCCGCTGCCGGGCCGCGGGCCGGGTGGCGGAGCACCCGCACGGGTCCCGGCGCGTGCGCGGCGATCGCGGCCGTGCGATCCCGGGATCCATCGTCGACGACGATCACCTCGTGGCCGCCGTCGACGGTCTGGGCGGCCAGAGCCGCCAGCGTCCGCCCGAGCGTCGCCTCCGCGTTGCGGGCCGGCACGATCACGCTCACCCTCGCCACGGCGGCAACTGTATGGGTCTACGCTGCGCCGCCGTGCGCATCGCCCTCACCCACGCATTCTGCTGGCCGGAGGTCCGCCGCGGGGCCGAGCGGTTCGTCCCCGGCCTGGCGGCGCGCTCGCTCGCCGCGGCCACGACGTCGTCCACTACTCGGCCGCCTGGGAGCCCGGCGACGGCGTCATCGACGGCGTCCGCACGGTCCGGCTGCGACGGCGGATCGAGCAGCCCTACCGCCACGAGCTCGACTTCGGCCTGCGCCTCCTCCCCCGCCTCGCCGCCGGGCGCTTCGACGCCGTCCACTCGCTCGGGCGCCACGACGCCGGCGCCTCGATCCGCGCCGCCCGCCTGCGCCGCGACGGCCGGCGGACGGTGATCACCGACCTCGGCAACCCGAGCCCGGAGTGGTGGCGCGACCCAGGGCCGGCTCGAGGCCCGGGCGGCGGCGTACGCCGTCAGGCACGTCGACGTGTACAGCTGCATGTCGGCGTTCGCGGTCGATGCGCTGGCGGACGGGTACGGCCGAGCGGACGGCGTCGTCATCCCCGGCGGAGTCGACCTCGAGCATTTCCGGCCGGCCGCCGCGCGCGAGCCCCGTCCGACGATCCTGTTCTCCGGCGCGGTGGCGGAGCGCCGCAAGGGGGTCCCGGTGCTGCTCGAGGCGCTGGCGCTGATCGCCCGCGCGGAGCCCGACGTCGTCCTGTGGTTGAGCGGCCCCGGCGACCCCGAGCCGCTGCTGGCCGCCGCGCCGCCCGAGGTGCGCGACCGGGTGCGAGCGCTCGGGCTCGGCGACGCCGACCGCCAACACGAGCGCTACGGGCGCGCGTGGGTCACGTGCCTGCCGTCGAGGGATGACTCGTTCGGGATGGCGCTCGTCGAGGCGCTCGCCTGCGGCACGCCGCTCGTCGCCACCACGCACGCGGCGCCGAAGGAGCTCGTGCAGGAGGGCGTGACCGGCGAGCTGTGCCCGCCCGACGACCCGGAGGCGCTCGCCGACGCGATCCTGCGGGCGTTCGTGCTGGCCCGCCGGCCGGAGACCGTCGCGGCCTGCCGGACCTCGGCCGAGCCGTTCGACTGGGACCTCGGGCTCGCCCCGCTGTGCGAGCGCATCTATCTCAGCGGCCGTTAGTCTGGCCCGGTTGACCAGGGTCCTGATCACCGGTGCGGGCGGGTACATCGGCGGCCGTCTCGTCCCCGTGCTGGTGTCCTCCGGGACCGAGGTGCGGGCGCTCGTGCGCGAGCCGGTGCCGCGGCTCGGCGTCGAGCAGGTCGTGTGTGACCTCGCCGACCCGGCCTCGCTCGAGACGGTCACGCGCGCGTGCCGAGGCGTCGACGCGGTCGTCCACCTGGCCGGCGAGAACGAGGTCGTGGCCGGGGCGCGCCCGGCGGCGGCGCTGGCGGCGACGGTCGTGGCGACCGAGCTCGTCGGCGAGGCGGCGGCCAGCGCGGGCATCGGCCGGCTCGTGTACATGTCGACGGTCCACGTGTACGGGGCGCGGATCGCGCCGGGCGCCGAGCTCACCGAGGAGATGCGCCCCGAGCCCCGGTCGGTGTACGCGATCGCCCGGCTCGCCTCCGAGCACCTCGCGGCGGCGTTCGCGTCCGGCCACTACGAGCTGGTGGTGCTGCGGCTCACGAACGCGGTCGGCGCGCCCGATCACCCGAGCGTCGACCGCTGGTCGCTCGTGGCCACCGACCTGTCCCGCCAGGGCGCGACGGGCGGCCGCCTCGCCCTTCGCTCCTCGGGCATGCAGTGGCGCGACTTCGTGGCGCTCTCCGACGTGTGCGCGGCGATCGGCGCCGCGTGCGAGCCGGGGGTGCTGCCCGCGGGCGTGTACAACCTCGCCTCCGGCTCGCCGACCACCGTCCGGGAGCTCGCGGGGATGATCCAGGACGCGTTCGAGCGTGCCACCGGGGAGCGGCCGCCGCTGCACGCGCCGGACCCCGAGCCCGATCCGCCCGGCCCCTACCACGTGTCCCCGGACGCAGCCGCCGCGCACGGGGTCCGGCTCTCCTCGCCGCTGCGCGATGCGGTCGCCGAGACCGTGCGATTCTGCCTTGACCACCGAGAGGAGCTCATGTGATCCACGACGTGCGCATCACGCCGCTGCGGCGGATCCCCGACGAGCGCGGCGCCGTCCTCCACATGCTGCGCGAGGACGATCCCGTGTTCGAGCGGTTCGGCGAGATCTACTTCTCGCTCGTGTATCCCGGCGTCGTCAAGGGCTGGCACATCCACCGGCGGATGACGCTCAACTACGCCGTGCCGGTGGGGATGGTCAAGCTCGTGTGCTTCGACGACCGCTCGGGCAGCCCGACCCGCGGCGAGGTGCAGGAGATCCACCTCGGCGAGCTGAACTACGCGCTGGTGACGATCCCCCCGGACATCTGGAACGGCTTCAAGGGCAGCGGCGCCGGCCCCGCGCTCGTCGCCAACTGTGCCACCGTCCCCCACGATCCCGCGGAGATCGAGCGCGCCGACCCGTTCGGCGAGCTGGTGCCGTATGACTGGTCGCTGCGCCACGGCTGACCCGTTCGAGGACCTTGCCCGGGCGTTGCCGAGCCACGCCGGGTCGGTCTCGGACGAGCACGCTGCGGGCTGAGCTGCGTCGGGGGTCCCCGGGGACCTCGTTGAGGGGTCGTCGTCCGTGGGCGCAGGCGACGGCCCGGGGCGTCAACGGCAATGGCTGGGGAGCGCGGGGCTGTGGCGTCGGCGCGGTCCCGTGAGAGCTCGCGGGGGCCGGTGCAGGTGACCTTAACGTCACGGGAAACCACCCGGCCGGGTTTCCCGTGACGTTACGTCGCCCAGGGCGCCTTTTCGTGACACGAGACCCTGCCCGTTGGTTCGGTGTAACGAAAAGGCCCCCGCCCCCGGTGGTTGCTGTTGTCCCCGCATATCGATGACAACAGCAACCACTTGGCGCACGAATGCGCGCTGGCGCTCGGCCCCGGGCGGCGTGAGTACGATCTGCCGATGATCGAGTCGGCGCCGCACACGCCGCCGGCCGGCCTCCACGACGACGACCCGACCGAGGCCCAGCGGCGCTTCACGTTCACCGAGTCGCTGCGCACCCGCGCCGCCCGCGGGACGCTGATCAACGGCGGGTTCATGGTCGGGATCGGGCTGCTCGGGCTGCTCAAGGGGTTCATCCTCGCCCGCTTCCTGTCGCGCGCGGACTACGGGCTGTGGGGGATCCTCGCCGTGTCGCTGTCGACGCTCCTGTGGGTCAAGCAGGCGGGGATCGGCGACAAGTTCGTCCAGCAGGACGAGGCCGACCAGGAGCTCGCATTCCAGCGCGCGTTCACGCTCGAGCTGGCCGTGAGCGCCGCGTGCGTGGCGCTGATCGTGATCGCGCTGCCGGTGCTCGTGCTCATCTACAACCTGCCGTCGCTGATCGCCCCGGCGCTGATGATCGCCGCCGCGATGATCGTCGCGGTGCTTCAGGCCCCGCTGTGGGTGTTCTACCGGCAGATGGACTTCGCCCGCCAGCGCGCGCTGTCCGCCGTCGACCCGATCGTCGGGTTCGTCGCCTCGATCGCGCTGGCCGCGGCCGGGGCCGGCTACTGGGCGTTCGTCGGCGGGATGATGGCCGGAGTGTGCGCGGCTTCACTCGCCGCCGTGCTCAGCTCCCCGTACCGGATGCGGCTGCGCTGGACCCGCGGCGCGCTCAAGAGCTACTGGTCGTTCTCAGGCCCGCTGATGGTCGCAGGCGGCGCCACGTTCGTGATGGCCTGGAGCGCGGTGATCGCCGCCAAGCTCGACCTCGGGATCGCCGCGGTCGGCGTCGTCGCGCTGGCCGACAACATCTCGAGCTTCACCGAGCGCGTCGACGACCTCGTGACCGGCACGCTGTACCCGGCGATCTGCGCGGTCAAGGACAACGTCGCGCTCCTGTACGAGTCGATGGTCAAGTCGAACCGGCTGGCGCTCATGTGGGCGGTCCCGTTCGGCGTGGCGATCACGCTGTTCTGCTCTGACCTCGTCAACTTCGGGATCGGGCACCGTTGGCGCCCGGCGATCGTCGTCCTCCAGTTCTACGGCGTCGCCGCGGCGATCAACCACGTCGGCTTCAACTGGACCGCGTACTTCCGAGCGCTGAACCGCACGCGCCCGATCGCTGTCGCCGGCGTGGCCGCCGCCGTCGTGTTCGTCGTGGCCGGGATTCCGCTGCTGCTCGCGCTCGGCCTCAGAGGGTTCGCGTTCGGGATCCTGCTCCAGGGCCTCGCCGCGCTGCTCGTGCGGATCTACTACCTGCGGCTGCTGTTCCCCGAGTTCGACTTCCCGCGCCACGCGGCCCGGTCGTTCCTGCCCACCGTGCCGGCCACGGCGATCGTGCTCGCCGTCCGCGCGCTCGACGGTCACCGGACGCTCGGGCTGGCGCTCGCCGAGCTGGCGCTGTACGCGGTGCTCGTCGCGCTCGCCACCTGGTACCTCGAGCGCGGGCTGCTGCGCGAGGCGATCGGCCACGTGCTGGGGCGCCCGGCCGCCCCGGCCACGGCCTGAACGGCGACGGGGCGGACGTCGCGGCGGTGCGGATCCTCAGCGTCGGCAACCGCTATCCGCCGTGGTCGCTCGGCGGCTACGAGACCGTCTGGCAGCGGGCCAACGGTTTCCTGAGCGACCGCGGGCACGAGGTCGTCGTGCTCACGACCGGGCCGGATCCGTCCGATCTGCCCGGCCGGCCCGAGCCGGGCGTCCACCGCGACCTTCGGTGGTACTGGCGCGAGCACGCCTTCCCTGCCGTGGATCTGCGGGCGTGTCTCGCGCTCGAACGGCGCAATGCGGAGGCGTTCGACGGATGGGTCACGCGGCTGCGCCCCGATGCGGTGCTGTGGTGGGCGATGGGCGGGATGTCACTGTCCCTGCTCGCCCGCCCGCCGATGGCCGGGATCCCGGCGGTCGGGCTCGTCGGGGACGAGTGGATGATCTACGGGCCGACGGTCGACGGCTGGATCCGGCGGTTCCGCGGCCGGCGGCGAGCGCTCGCCCCCTTCGTTGAGCGACTGACCGGCGTGCCGGCGCGCGTCGATCTCGACAACGCCGCACGCTGGCTGTTCAACTCCGAGCACCTGCTCGCGCTGACACGCCACTCGTCCGGCCGGTCGCTGCCGACGGCGCGCGTCGTGCATCCGGGGGTCGACCCGGGCCGGTTCCCGCCCGCGCCGGGCGGACCGTGGGGCTGGCGGCTGCTTTGCTGCGGCCGGATCGATCCCCGCAAGGGCGTGGACGCCGCGGTCCGGGCGCTCCCGTCGCTCCCGGGTGAGGCCACACTCGTCGTGCACGGGTCCGGAGAGCGGGCGTACCTGGCCGAGCTGCGCGCGCTCGCCGACCGGCTCGGGGTCGGCGCGCGGGTCCGGTTCAGCCAGTCCGGGCCGGCCGAGGTGGCCGGCGTGTACGCGGCCGCCGACGCGCTCGTCTTTCCGGTCACCTGGGAGGAGCCGTGGGGGCTCGTGCCGCTCGAGGCGATGGCGGTCGGGCGCCCGGTGCTGGCCAGCCGCGCCGGCGGCGGACCGGCCGAGTACCTGACCGACGGCGTCAACTGCCTGCAGTTCGCACCGGGCGATGCCGACGGGCTGGCGGCGCTCGTGCGTCGTGTGGCGGAGTCCTCGGAGCTGCGGGCATCGCTGGTGGCGAGCGGGCACGCGACCGCCGAGCGGTTCACCGAGACCGCGTTTCACGCCGGCCTCGAGGACGAGCTGCTCTCAGCGGTGAGCCGCTGATCCGGTGCGGCTCAGCGGCGAGCCGGTGATCCGCGTCTGCGCAGCCAGAACCCCGACGGCTGCATCGGCGCCCGCAGGCCGGGGAAGACCGCCGCCATCCGCCGCGGGTGGGCGCGCCACAGCGCGTGGTTGGCTAGCAGCACGTCGAAGTGCGGGTTGTAGGCGAGGAACGCCTGCAGCAGGTACTGCTCCTGCCAGTGGACGTTGAAGCGCTCGTAGAAGATCCGTGGGTACGCGTACGGGCGGAAGATGTCGTGCACGTGGACGGTGACGCCGGGGCGCAGCGCCGCCAGCACCTCGAGGACGAGGCGCACCACCTCACCGCCGGGCCGGACGACGTGGCTCGTGTCGATGAACAGCACATCGCCGTCGCCGAGCGCGTCGAACAGCGCCTGCGGGACGTCCGCCGCGGACTCGGCGCGAAGCTCGATCGCGCCGCCGAGCCGGGTGAGCAACGGTGACGGGAACGGGTCAACGACGATGTGCTCGGCCCGGTGCGCGTTCCGTTGCAGCGCCCGCTCGATCGTCAGCGTCGAGAACCCGGAGCCGAGCTCGAGCACCCGGACGGGCGGCCGGTGGCGGAGCATCGCGTACAGCAGGTGGACGTCCATCGGCCCGTACCACGGGTTGTCGAGGTGGAGCTCGTCGGGCGCGCCGTGGAGGGGCGCGTCGAACTCGGCGATCAGCGGGCCGAGCTCGTCGATCAGCGAGAGCTGGGCGTCGAGCTGCAGCGCCAGCCCAGGCATGGGGTCGGCCCGCTCGAATGTCCCTGCGGGGAGCGTGTCCGGGTCGACGATCGGGCTGTAGAAGTCCGCCCGCACGACGTCGAGCCGGAGCCGTCGGCGGGCGACGCGGCGCACGAGGTCGTACGCCGCGAGGGTGAGCTGCTCGCGGTTCGGCACTGGCACGGAGCGCGCATTATCGCCGCGTCCGGGACGCATACACTCCGCCGCGTGCCGGACCCGCGCGTGTCGGTCGTCGTGCCCACGCACACCCGCCCCGTGCGCCTCGCTCGGCTGCTCGACAGCCTCCGTGAGCAGACGCTGTCCTCGGAGGCGTTCGAGGTGATCGTGGTCGACGACGGCGCCGACGGCCAGGCCGCCCGCGTGGCCGCCGACGCGGCGCGGGCCGGGGTGCCGGTGCGGTGCGCGTCCGAGCACGTCCCCGGTTCGGGTCCGTCGGCCGCCCGGAACTCCGGCTGGCGCGCGGCGCGGGCGCCGCTGGTGGCGTTCACCGACGACGATTGCCGGGCCTCAGCCGGCTGGCTCTCGGCACTGGTGCAAGCGGCGGACGCCCATCCGGGCGCGGTGCTGCAGGGGCGCACCGACCCCGATCCCGATGAGCTCGCTGCGGTCGGCCTGCTGTCCCGGACGGTGTCGGTCGACCAGCTCGGCCCCCAATACGAGACGTGCAACATCGCATACCCGCGGGGCGCTCTCGAGGCGCTCGGCGGCTTCGACGAGCGGTTCGGCGCCGAGCCCGCGGCCGAGGACACCGACCTCGCGTGGCGGGCGATCGAGCGCGGATGGCCGACGACGTTCGCGCCCGAGGCACTCGTCTACCACGCGGTCGAGCGGCTTGGGGTGCGCGGCACGCTGCGAGTCGCCCGCCGCTGGCAGGGTGCGGTTCGTGTGCTCGCCGAGCACCCCCAGACCCGCGCGATCCTGTACGGCGGCGTGTTCTGGAACGTCTGGCACTACCTGCTGTGGCGCAGCCTGCTGGCGTTCCTCGGCCCCGGCTGGCTGCGGCGCATCGTCGTCCGGCGCCACCTGCGGGCGCTGCGCGAGCGCGCGGCCCGCGCGGGGGCCGGCCCGTGGGCGATCGCGTTCCTCCTCGTGCACGATGGCGTCGAGTGCTGGGCGGTCGCACGGGGGGCGATCAGGCACCGCACGTTCGTGCTCTGAAACTCATTCCACGTTGCGGCTCCGAGTGCTCACCGTCCGTCGCCGGAGAGCACGAGTTCCCCAACTGGTAAGCACCCGCCACTACTCTTGTAGTCATGTTCGGACTTCGCCACAAGACCACGATGATCGACCCCGAGTCCGCGCTGGCGGGCCGCGCGGACGAGATGCGCCTCGCCAACCGCCACGCCGTGCTCGGGACGCCGCTGCGGCCCCCATTCCCCGAGGGCCTCCAGCAGGTCGTCGTCGGGCTGGGCTGCTTCTGGGGCGCCGAGCGCGTGTTCTGGCAGGCGCCTGGCGTGTACACGACGGCTGTCGGCTACGCCGGCGGCTACACCGAGAACCCGAACTACGAGGAGGTGTGCAGCGCGCGCACCGGCCACACGGAGGTCGTGCTCGTCGTGTTCGACCCGGCCAAGACCTCGTTCGCCGAGATGCTCCGCCTGTTCTGGGAGAACCACGACCCGACCCAGGGCATGCGCCAGGGCAACGACGTCGGCACCCAGTACCGCTCCGCGATCTACGTCTCCGACCAGGCGCAGCTGCAGGCCGCCGAGGCTTCCCGCGACGCCTACGCCGAGCGTCTGAAGGCCGCCGGCTACCCGGAGGTCACGACCGAGATCAAGCTCGCCGGGCCGTTCTACTACGCCGAGGACTACCACCAGCAGTACCTCGAGAAGAACCCGTGGGGCTACTGCGGGCTCGGCGGGACCGGGGTCAGCTGCCCCGTCGGCACCGGCGCGCCCAGAGCGCGCTATCCGCCGGGCGATCGACACCGGCGATTCTCGCAGGGCCCCGGCCCCGAGCCGGGCTGATCACCGGTCACCCCCGGCGATTCTCGCTCGCCCTGGCGATTCACGCCGCCGGCGACGGCGGGCAGGATCGTGACCTCGTCGCCGTCGGACACGCTCGTGTCCAGCCCGTCGAGGAACCGGATGTCCTCGCCGCCGACGTACACGTTCACGAACCGGCGCAATCCGCCGTCCTCGGCGATCCGGCTGCGCAGATCCCCGTAGCGGTCGTACAGCGAGTCGAGCACCTCGCCGATCGTCGAGCCCTCCACCTCGGCGGTGGCGTCGCCGTCGGTCGCGACCCGCAGCTGCGTGGGTATCTTGACGGTGACGCCCATCAGGCCTGGAGTCTTATCAGGCCGGGACGCCGACATGAGCGTTCGCCTCCTCGAACGCACCGAGCGTCGGCTCGATCTGCCACGTCTCGAACGTCCCGCGCGCGCACTCGAGCGTCTTGAGCCCCTCGCCGGTGATGTAGGCGACGACGCGCTCGTCCGGATCGATGTCCCCACGAGCGGCGAGCTTGGCCAGCACCGCTGTCGTGACGCCGCCCGCCGTCTCGGTGAAGATCCCGGTCGTGCGGGCGAGCAGGCGGATGCCCTGGCGGATCTCGTCATCGGTGACGCTGTCGATCGATCCCCGGCTGCGGCGCGCGAGGTCGAGCGCGTACGGGCCGTCGGCCGGGTTGCCGATCGCGAGCGATTTGGCGATCGTGTCCGGCTTGACCGGGCGGCAGAAGTCCTTCCCGTCCTCGAAGGCCCTCGCCACCGGCGAGCAGCCGGCCGCCTGGGCGCCGTTGAACGTCGGCAGCTCTCCCTCGACGAGCCCGAGCTCGAGCCACTCCTCGAACCCGCGGGCGATCTTCGTGAACAGCGAGCCCGAGGCGATCGGCGCGACGACGCGGTCCGGGAGCTGCCAACCAAGCTGCTCGACCGTCTCGAACGCGAGCGTCTTCGAGCCCTCGGCGTAGTACGGGCGCATGTTGATGTTCACGAACGCCCACTCGTACTCGCCCGACACCTCGGTGCAGAGCCGGTTCACGTCATCGTAGTTGCCGTTGACGGCGACGAGGTTGGTGCCGTAGATCCCGGTGGCGAGGATCTTCTGCTCCTCGAGGTCGCTCGGGATGAACACGTAGGACTCGAGGCCGGCCGCGGCCGCGTGCGCGGCGACGGCGTTGGCGAGATTGCCCGTCGAGGCGCAGGCGATCGTCTGGAACCCGAGCTCGCGCGCACGGGCCATCGCCACGGACACGACCCGATCCTTGAACGAGTGGGTCGGGTTGGCGGCGTCGTTCTTGATCCACACCTCGTGCAGGCCGAGCTGCTCGGCGAGCCGGTCGGCCTTGAGCAGCGGCGTCCAGCCGGCGGGCAGCGTCCCCTTCGGGGGCGTCTGCACGGGCAGGAAGTCGCCGTAGCGCCACAGCGAGTGGGGCCCGGCCTGGATCCGGCGCCTCAGCGCCTCCGGGTCGGCGTCCTCACGCGCGGCGTAGACGACCTCGAGTGGGCCGAAGCACTGCTCGCAGACGTACCGCGCGTCGAGCGGGTACGGGGCGTGGCATTCCTTGCAGCGAAGAGACTCTGGCGGCATCTGTGAAAAACCTCCGCCGGGGTCTGTGGTCGGAGGTCCTGATGAAACCGCCTATCCACATCTCCCAGGCCTGTAGTTGGAGCCTGATGGAATTGGCACCGTTCCCTTGCGGGAGGTTGCCGGGGCTTCGTAGGGCCATATCCCTCCACCCCTCTGGATGCGTACTGCTATGTGGACCGCAGTATACCCGGCGCCGAAGCCGGCAATCCCCGGCTCCGCGTAACGCTTCCAGCCCGATAGTGTTCCGGTCGTTCACATGGCCACCACGTCCGCCGACCCGCTCGCGCGCCTGGAGGCGACGCTGGCCCTCACCGGCAGCATCCCGAGCAAGCGGATGCTGGTGATCGTCAACCCGTACGCCACGACCGTCTCGGACCGGCTGAAGAACCTCGTCGTCTACGCCCTGCGCGGGAGCTACCAGGTCGACGCGATCGACACCGAGTCCCGCGATCACGCGACCGAGCTGTGCCGCGAGGCGGCCCAGGAGGGCTACGACATCGTCGTCGCGTTCGGCGGCGACGGGACCGTCAACGAGGCAGCGAACGGGCTGGTCGGATCGCGGACGCCGCTGAGCTGCCTGCCGGGCGGGCGCACGAACGTGTACTGCCGGATGCTCGGGATCCCGACCGACGTCGTCGACGCCACCGAGCACCTGCTGCGGCTCGCCGACGACTGGCGCCCCCGGCCCGTCGACATCGGCCGGATCAACGACCGCTACTTCCTCTTCTCGGCCGGCGTCGGGCTCGACGCGAGCGTGGTGGAGCAGGTCGATGCACATCCGAGGCTCAAGTCGCGGGTCGGCGAGTGGTACTACACCTGGACGGCGATCCAGACCTTCAACCGCCGCTATCTGATCCGCCCGCCGAAGCTCGCGGCCGCACCTCGGCGACGAGGAGGTGACCGGGATGACCGTGATCGTCCAGAACGGCGCCCCGTACACGTACTTCGGCAACCGCCCGGTCGACATGGGCGAGGGCGCGACGCTCGACAGCGGCGATCTCGCGGGCGTCGTCCTACGCCGCGCGAGCCCGATCGACATCCCGACGATCACCGCCCGCGCGCTCTCCAAGCACCTCCGGCTCGCCAACCACAGCCGCGTGCATCCGTTCAGCGAGCTGACCGGCCTCCAGGTCCACTCGCTGGACGGCCGGCCTCTCCCCCTGCAGGTCGACGGCGACTACATCGGCGAGGCCCACGAGGCATCGTTTGCGGTGCAGCCGCGCGGGCTGCACGTCGTCGCCTGAGCCGTGCGGCGCGCGGCGCTGCTTGTCTGCCCTGCGGTCGCCGCCGGTCTTGCGCTTGCCGCGCTCGCGGTGGGGGTGGCGGGCGGCGGAGCGCACCCGCTCCGCGGCGCGTCGAACTGCCCGATCTTCCCCCCCGACAACCCGTGGAACCAGCGCGTCGATGGGCTCCCGGTCGCCGCCGACTCGGCGCGGCTGGTCGCGAGCATCGGCCTGAGCGATCCCGTCCACCCCGACTTCGGGACCGTCTACCACGGTGCTCCCAACGGGATCCCGATCACGATCGCCGGCGCCCACACGCGGCGGGTCCACGTCAGCTTCACGTACGCGAGTGAGTCCGACCACGGCCGCTACCCGATCCCGCGGGGGGTGAAGATCGAGGGCGGGCGCCATGGGACTGGCGACCGCCACGTGATCGTCCTCGACCGCGCCACCTGCACCGACTACGAGCTGTTCGCCGCCCGGCCGGTGGGCCATAGTCGCTGGCATGCCGGTTCGGGTGCCATCTTCAACCTGCGTTCCGACCACCTGCGGCCCGCAGGCTGGACGTCCGCCGACGCGGCGGGGCTGCCGATCCTCCCCGGCCTCGCCCGCTACGACGAGGTGAGGGCCGGCTCGATCGACCACGCTCTGCGCTTCACCGCCGACTGCACGGCCCCGAGCTACGTATACCCGGCCCGCCACGACGCCCCGGCCTGCTCGGGCTTCCGGCCGCCGATGGGCCTGCGCGTGCGACTCAAGGCGAGCATGAACATCTCGGGGCTGCCGCCGCAGGCCCGGATCGTCGCCGAGGCCCTCAAGCGCTACGGGATGATCCTCGGCGACAATGGCGGGCCGTGGTACATCTCCGGCGCGCCGGATCGCCACTGGAGCAACGACGACCTCCACCAGCTCGGGCGGCTGACGGGACGGGACTTCGAGGTCGTCGACACGAGCTCGCTGCCGCACCCGGGTCTCTAGCTGTATCCTCGCCTTCCTCGAACGACTTGACCGGGTGAACATCAAGTTCGCCGTGGCCGGGGGGGCGAATCCGGGAGGTCTCGAGGCTCTGAGGGGTGTGGACGACCCGCCGTCATCCCGCCCCCACCCGCGTCCGCGGCCGCGCCCCGCCGACCGCGCCGGGTGCGCCTCACCGAGCGCGACCTCGAGCTGCTCCGGTTCGTCGCCGAGCAACGCGTCGTGCGCGGCGCCCAGGTGCAGCGGCTGCTCGGGATCACGATCTTCGCGGCCGCGGCCCGGCTTCGCGCGCTGGCGCAAGCGGGGTACCTCGAGTCCGAGCGCGTGCTCGAGCGCGGTCCCACCTCGTACGTGGCCACCCGCCGCGGGATGGATGCGGTCGGCGTGTCGTACCGCAAGGCGGCCGTCCAGCTCGGCAGCTACGAGCACGACCTCGGGCTCGGCTGGCTGTGGCTCGCAGCCCACCGCGGGCTGTGGGGCGAGATGCGCGAGGTCGTCTCCGAGCGGGCGATGCGATCCGCCGATGCGCGCGACGAAGGCGCCGGCGCGCCATACGAGGAGCAAAGGCGTAGCCACAACGGCGTCCGGCTCGGCGGCTACCGGGGCTCCGGCCGGCCGAGCCTGCATTACCCGGACCTGCTGATGGTCGCGCCCGACGGTCGGCGGATCGCAGTCGAGCTCGAGCTCACGCGAAAGAGCCGCGCCAGGATCAACAAGATCATCGGCGGCTACGCGTCAGATCTCCGGATCGACGCCGTCGTCTACCTCGTGGAGGAGCGCGGCGAGGGCGTGGCGATCGCCCGCATGGTGGAGCAGGCGGCGCGCTCGCGGGGGATCTCCCACATGGTCCACGTGCAGCGGTTCCGGCGACAGGCCGAGGGACCGTCGGCGCCACGCGGGACGCCGCGCACGCAGCGGCGCCGCGGGCCGACGCCGGCGACCGCGCAGCGGGCGCCGCCCCCCGGGCTCGGACGACCGGCGACGGTGGAGCGGAGCGCTGATGCCCGTCGACGACGCACCGACCCGCCGGCCGTACTGGCTGCTGGCGGTCGTCGCGGCGCTGATCCTCTCCCCTCCCACGTGGGCCGCGATCGCCCTGTTCGCCGGCGCGGTCGCGGTCACCCTGGCGGGCGGCATCCGGCGAGCCATGGCACAGCGGGCTGCGGAGGCGCAGGCGGCGGGATCGTCCGGCGCGACGGTGCTCGGGCGCGACGGCCACGGGCGCCCGGTGATCCTGCGCGACGAGCAGCTCGCCGCCCACGGGCTGATCCTCGGCGCGAGCGGCTCGGGCAAGACGACGACGCTCCTGACGATCCTCTCGGACCACATCCGCCGTGGGCGCCCGGTGATCGCGATCGACATGAAGGGCTCACCGGCGTTCACCCGCCAGCTCGAGGCCGCTGCCGTCGCAGCGGGACGCCCGTTCCGGCTGTGGACGCTCGACGGGCCCGGCCGCTGGAACCCGCTCCAGCACGGCAACGCGACCGAGCTCAAGGACAAGCTGATCGCCACCGAGCGGTTCACCGAGCCTCACTACCAGCGCGCCGCCGAGCGCTACGTGCAGGTCGCCCTGCTGGCGCTCCGGGAGCTCCACCCCGGTGTCCCGCCGACGCTGTCGGAGGTGGTCGACGCGATGGAGCCCGCGCGACTTCTCACCCTGGCCCGGGAGCTGCCATTCGCCCGGACCGAGCGGATCGAGCAGTACGTGGCCGGACTCACCCGCGACCAGCTGAGCGCGGTCCGCGGCCTCGGCACCCGGCTGGCGATCGTCAGCGAGTCGCATGTCGGACAGTTCCTCGAGCCCGCGACCGGAGGTCGCGGCGAGAACGACACGATCGACGTGCGGCGCGCGATGGAGCGCGGCGAGGTCGTCTGCTTCAGCCTCAACTCGAGCAGCTACGGCACCCTCGCGAGCCAGGTCGGCGCGCTCGTCGTCCAGGACCTGATCGCCGCCGTCGGCGGCCGGCTCGAGGCCGGGAGCGGCTGGCCGGTCCCGCCCGAGCGACAGGCGACCCTTGCGATCGACGAGTTCTCCGCGCTCGGCGGCCCGCAGGTGATCGGGCTCGTCGCCCGCTCCCGCGAGGCGGGCATGCCGCTGCTGCTCTGCACCCAGGAGTTCGCCGACCTCGAACGCGCCGCGCCTGGCCTGCGGGATCAGATCAGCGGCAGCACGGCCGTGAAGCTGATCCACCGCCAGGACGTGCCCGCCTCGGCGCTCACGGTCGCCCAGATGGCGGGCACGGTGAGGCGCTGGGAGGAGACCCAGCTCACCGGCACGCTGCTCTCCGGCGCTCCGACCGGGCGCGGCAGCCGGCGCCTCGTCGAGCAGTACGTCGTCCACCCGAACGAGGTGAAGACGCTGCGGACGGGCGAGGCTGTCGTCATCTCGAAGACGCCACGGGCACGGGTGGCCAAGGTCCGCGTGATGCCGCCCCGCGCTCGGGACGGGTTCGAGCGATGACCGTCCCCAGGCCGCCGGTGGAGCGTGGCCCACCGCCTGACTGCGATCAGGCGCCCGGGGTGACGCGGAACGCGTCGAACACGGCGTCGATGTTGCGCAGGCGGCTGATCGCCTGGTCGAGCGTGCGGGTGTCGCCGACCTCGACCACGAACCGGTTCTTGACCATCGGGTGATTGACGGTGCAGCGCGCCTCCAGGATGTTGATCCCGGCCTCGGCGAACGTGCGGGACATGTCCTCGAGCAGGCGGTGGCGATCCCAGCCGTCGACCTCGATCTCGACGCGGAACGATGTCTCCGCATCCCCGTCCCAGCCGACCGGGGTGAATCGCTCCGGATCCCTGCGCAGTACGGCGACGTTCGGACAGTCCTCGCGGTGGATCGTGATCCCGCGGCCGAGCGAGATGTAGCCGACGATCGGGTCGCCCGGCACGGGCCGGCAGCACTTGGCCATCCGCAGCATCACGTCGTCGACGCCGTCGACCGCGATCCCGAACCGCGAGGAGGACGTCGTCGGCCGCGAGCGCCGGCGGCGGGTCTGGAGCAGGTCCTCGGTGGCCGTCGGCTCGGACTCGGCCGCCTCGCCCTGCTTGAGGCGCTGCATGACCTTGTTGACGACGACCTTGGCCGAGATCTTGGCCCCGCCGAGGGCGATGTAGAAGTCGTCGCCCTTCTTGAAGCCCATCTCCCGGATGACGTCCGCGAGCAGCGGCGAGCCGACGAGCTTCTGCGACGGGAGACCCTGCTTCTTGAGCGCATCCTGCAGCAGCTCGCGGCCGGAGTGCTCCGTGTCCTTGCGCGACTCGGCCTTGAACCAGGCCTTGATCTTGTTCCGCGCCCGGGTCGTCTTGACGAGCGCCAGCCAATCCCGCGAGGGGCCCCGTTCGCGCTTGGAGGTGAGCACCTCGACGATGTCGCCCGAGCGCAGCACGTAGGAGAGCGGGACGATCTTGCCGTTGACCTTGGCCCCGACGCAGCGGTGGCCGACGTCGGTGTGGATCTCGTAGGCGAAGTCGAGCGGGGTGGCGCCCGCGGCGAGTGACTTCACCTCGCCCTTCGGCGTGAACACGAAGACCTCGTCCTCGAACAGGTCGACCTTGAGGGTCTCCATGAACTCGCGCGGGTCGGACAGGTCCTGCTGCCAGTCGAGCAGAGACCGCAGCCACTTCAGCTTCCCGTCGGGGTCGCGCATGCCGGCGGCGGCGGCGCCCTTGGGCAGGTCCTCCTTGTAGATCCAGTGCGCGGCGATCCCGAACTCGGCCGAGTCGTGCATCTCGCCGGTGCGGATCTGGATCTCCAGCGGCCGTCCCTCGGGCCCGATGACCGTCGTGTGCAGCGACTGGTACATGTTGAACTTGGGCATCGCGATGAAGTCCTTGAACCGGCCCGGCAGCGGCTTCCACAGCGAGTGGATCACGCCGACCGCGCCGTAGCAGTCCTTCACCGAGTCGACGATCACGCGCATCGCGGTGAGGTCGTAGATCTCGTTGAACTCGCGGCCCTTCTTCGTCATCTTCGAGTAGATCGAATAGAAGTGCTTCGCCCGGCCGGAGATCTCGGCCTTGATTCCGAGCTCGGTCAGCTCCTTCTGCAGGTAGTCGCCGGCCTGGTTGACGTAGCGCTCGCGCTCGGCGCGCTGCTGGGCCACGAGGCCCTTGATCTCGTTGTACTTGCGCGGGTGGAGCGTTTGGAACGCAAGATCCTCGAGCTCCCACTTGATCGCGTGGATGCCGAGCCGGTGGGCGATCGGGGCGTAGATGTCGAGCGTCTCGCGCGCCTTGTCGATCTGTTTCTGCTTCGGCATCGCACCGATCGTGCGCATGTTGTGCAGGCGATCGGCGAGCTTGATCAGGATGACCCGGATGTCCGTGGCCATCGCGACCATCATCTTGCGGTAGTTCTCGGCCTGCGCCTCGTCGCGCGACTGGAACGTCAGCCCGGTGAGCTTGGTCACGCCGTCGACGAGGCCGGCGATCTCCTCGCCGAACGCCTCCTGGACCTCTTCGAGCGAGGCGGAGGTGTCCTCGACGGTGTCGTGCAGCAGGGCGGCGCACAACGTCTCGGTGTCGAGTCGCATCCCCGCGCAGATCTTGGCCACCCCGACCGGGTGGATGATGAAGTCCTCGCCGGAGCGCCGGCGCTGGTCGGCGTGGTGGACGCAGCTGTATACGAACGCCTCCTCGACCCGCGCCCGGTCGACGACCATCGCGGCGTGCGCCGCATGCTCCTCGACGATCGCGAACAGGTCCCCGAGCAGCCGCCGCTCTTCGGTCGTCAGCTCGGCCCGCTCGATCGCCCCACGGACGCCGTTTTCGCTGACCCCGTCGACCGGACGGCGCGACGCGATCAGCGTCGAGGCGTTGTCTGATCCCTTGCCGCCCTGCACTGCGACGCCGTTACCGCCGGCAGCCGGCCGCCCGCCACCGGAGCCGCCGGAGCGGCTCACCCGTTCGGTCGTGGATTTGCGCTGCTCAGGAATCGTCGTCCATCCTCGTATCGGGCTGCGTATACCCGGAACGACGGCGAGTGCTCGAGCGCAGTGCGCTCGGCGCCCGCGATCGCCAGGGCCGGCAGATCCCGGTCGAGGCTGACGAGCCCCAGCTCCGCGAGGACTCTGATCAACCTGCCCGCCAGGCGGGCCGGACGGCCATGGACACCGTCTCCGCGAAGCAGGTACCCGAGCTCCTCGCCGGTCACCCGCTGCCGGTCCCGGAGGGCGCGGTAGAAGGCTGCGAGTGGAGCGCGGAGTCCGTACTCCAACTCGTGCATCTGCTCCGTAAAGCGTAGCTCAGCCTCGCCCCAGCACCAATGCACCACCGCGCCGCAGGCGTGCAGGGCGCGGGACCAAGGCAGGGCTCGACGGAGGATCGAGGACGACGACGTGGGCGAACCGGCCCGGGAGCCCGGGGTCGCACTCGACCGCGTGATGGCAGGCCAGCGCGAACCCGCCGGCTCGCCCGCTCAGGCCCGCCAGGCGGCGGTCGACGTCGGCGCACAGCGCGAGAACGCCTCCACCGGCCCCAACCCCGGCCGCGTCGGCGAGGACGCCGCCACCCGCCGCGACCGCATCCGCGAGCACCGCGATCGGGCTCTCGCCTCGGCGGTCCAGGGCCGGCGGCGGCTCCGAGGGTGCCCCGCCGCTGCTCTCGTCGCCCAGCCGCCGGTCGATCTCGGCCAGCACCCCGCTGAGGTAGCCGTCCGGCTCGCCGACGACGTCGATCGGCCCGGCCGCACACGGACGCGCGTGGCGCAGCACGAGCCGCGGCTCGACCGCCCCGTTGTAGATGTTGCGCTCGAGCCGGAAGACCGCGTCGGCGGGCTCGCCCTCCGGCACCCCGAGCCGGCCCTCGCCACCGAACGCCACCGCCCGGGCCCGGGCGCCCCCGGAGGTCACCGTGAACCGCGCGTGGCGGCCCTCCCCCATCGTCCGGACGTCGGCGAACCGCGCGCCCGGGACGAGCAGGCGCGCGCCGGGGTTGCCGATCCCGCACGGCTCGAGCTGGGTGAGCTCCTCCGCGAACGAGAGGCCGAGCTCGGCGCCCGAGACGATCGCGTCGACGCGCTCGACCGGCGTGAGCAGATCGTCGGTCAGCCACTCGGCCGCGTGTCGCTCGAACGCCTCGCGCAGCCCGTCCACCCGGTCGGGCCTGATCGTCAGGCCGGCCGCCGCGCGGTGTCCGCCGTAGCGGATCAGCTCTCCCGCGCAGGCGTGCAGGCCGGCGAGCAGATCGAAGCCGGGGATGCTCCGGCCCGAGCCGCTCGCCTCCTGGCCGCCGAGCGCGATCAGGATCGTCGGCCGGTGGTGGCGCTCGACGATCCGGGACGCGACGATCCCGATCACCCCGGGATGCCAACCCTCGGCCGCGAGCACGTACGCCGGGCGGGGACCGAGCTCGGCCACCTGGGCCTCCGCCTCCCACGTGATCCGCTGCTCGACTATCCGCCGCTCCAGATTGGCGGCGTCGAGCTCGGCGGCGATCTCCCGCGCGCGGACCGGATCATCGGTGAGCACGAGCTCGACTCCGGCGTCGGCCCGGTACAGCCGCCCGGCGGCGTTGATCCGAGGGGCGAGCCGGAAGCCGAGCGCGTGAGCGCCGAGGCCGCTCGGGTCGGTGCGCGACACGGCCATCAGCGCCCGCAGGCCGGGCTTGCCGGTGTTGGCCAGCGCCCGGATCCCGGCGCGGACGAGCCGGCGGTTCTCGCCGACGAGCGGGACGAGGTCGGCGACGGTGGCGAGCGCCACGAGATCGAGATCATCCTCGGCGGTCGGCGCGCCGAGGGCCTGCGCGAGCTTGTACGCCACGCCGGTGCCGCACAGCTCCGGGCACGGGTAGCCGCACAGCGCGGGATGCACGATCGGGGCGCCGGGAAGGGTCCCGTCGCGCCGGGCCGCATGATGGTCGGTGACGACGACATCGAGCCCCAGCTCGCGCGCCCGCGCCACCTCCTCGACTGCAGTGATCCCGCAGTCGACGGTGATGAGCAGCGCGGCGGCGCGCGCGGCCAGCCGCTCGACGGTGGCCACCGACAGCCCGTAGCCGTCGTCGATGCGGCTCGGCAGGAACCAGGCCGACATCGGCGCCGAGCGCGCGCAGCGCCCGGACGAGCACGGCGGTGGCACACACGCCGTCGACGTCGTAGTCGCCGTGGACGACGATCTGCGTCCGCTCGCGGACTGGCGCGCGATCAGCGCTACGGCGGCGTCGATGCCGGCGAACGCGGACGGGTCGTGGCGCTCCTCGGCGGCCAGGAACGCCCGGCCGGCGTCGGGCTCGCCGAGTCCGCGCCGGGTGAGGATCTGCGCGAGCGCGTGGCTGATCCCGAGCCGCTCGACGAGCGCGGCGCGCGACCGGGAAGTCGTAGGAGGGGACGGCGAGCCGGCGCTCGAGCGCGGGAGGTGAGGGCGCTGACGGCGCGACGGGGTCGACGAGGGCTGCCTCGGGCATCGCCGGGCAGCGTAAGCGGGGGTCCCGACGGATCCGCTGGGGGCGCGGGGCGCGATCAGGTCAGGCCGATGCCGCGCGACTCGCGGGCGCGCTCGCGGCGAGCGCCCTCGAGGTACACGAGCCCCATCCCGATGAGTGCGCCGGGAATCGCCTCGAGCGCCGTCGAGAGGTGGGTGGCATGGCGGCCGGGGATGCTGAATCCGTTGATCAGCAAGCCGAACAGGGCGGCGCCGATCAGCGCCCCGAGGAACGCGCCGACGATTCCGCCCCAGTAGCGGTCCGGCAGCCACACCGTGAAGTGCCACAGGGCCAGGCCCATCATCACCCACGCGAGCATCCCCATCAGCGAGCGTCTCCCGTGGCGGCGGTTGCGCGACCGCGGCTTGGCCGGCTTCGGCTTCGGGATCGGAGCGACCCCCTCGTTCTCGGCGATGTCGGGCGCCGGGATGTGCGGCTGGCCGCTGCCGTTGCCATCGCCGGGCTCGTCGTCGGCGGGCTTGGCGCTCGGGCCGGGTCGGCTGTGCCTGCGGCCGAGCCGGCTTCGCCTGCGGCCGGGCCGGCTTCGCCTGCGGCCGGGCGGGCGCCGGGCGCGGGGACGGGCGATGCCTCGGGAGCCTCCGTGCCGTGCGACATCCGCTTGGTCAGCGTCGAGGTCTTCCGCGCCGGCTGGCCCTGCTCGACATCGAGGTCGCGCTTCATCTGCTCGAACTCGGCCGCCGAGACGCCCTCGGGGTCCGGCGCGGTCAGCCGTCCGGTGCGCCGCGCCTTGCGGCTCGCCGGCTCGATGTCGGCACGTCGCGGTCGCGTACGCGGGCACGTGCCCGTACTCGGCCTCGAGCCGGGCGCGGCGCGTCCGGTAGCCGGCCTCGCGCTCCTTCCAGTGCGTGAGCACCGGCGAGGCGATGAAGATCGACGAGTACGCGCCCGACGCGACGCCGATCAGCAGCGCGAACGCGAAGTCCTGGAGGGTGGAGCCGCCGAACAGCAGCAGAGCCAGGATCGGCAGCAGCGTGCACGACGTCGTCGCGATCGACCGGGTCAGCACCTCGGACATCGAGCGGTTGACGATCTGGGAGAAGGCGGCGCGCGGCATCCGCGGCACGTTCTCGCGGACACGGTCGAACACGATGATCGTGTCGTACAGCGAGTAGCCCAAGATTGTCAGCAGCGCGGCCACCGTCGCTGTCGTCACCTCCCGGCCGGTCAGCGAGTACACGCCGCTCGTGATCAACAGGTCGTGCATCAGAGCGATCAGGACGGGGACCGCGAACTTCCACTCGAACCGCAGCGCGACATAGGCGGAGATCACGAGCAGCGAGGCGATGATCGCCACGACCGCGCTGTTGGCGACCGTCCGGCCGAAGGTCGGGCCGACCGAGCTCGAGTCGAACGAGCGCAACCCGTACTTGGCGCGCAGGCTGCTCTTCACCTGCTCGACGGCCGACGGTTGCAGCTGCTTGGACGAGATCTGGTAGACGTCGGGGCCGAGCGTCTTGTTCGTGACCTTCTGGATGACCGGGGCCTTCCCGCCGGCCGCCGCGATGAGGCTGCTGACCTGCGACTTCGGCGCCGCGCGGTCGAGGCTGGCCGTGATCCTGGTGCCCGAGGTGAAGTCGATGCCGAGGTTCAGGCCGCGGCCGCCGACCGCCAGCGCGCCGATCAGCAGGATCGCGCCGGACAACGAGAAGAAGTAGCGCGAGGCGCCCATGAAGTCGAACGTCCAGCCTCGGTGCTTGCCCGAGGCACCGAGCGCCGACGGGCGGCGGATCGCCCGCGAGTCGCCCATCGTCATCAGGATCGCCTGGGTGGCGAGCACGGCGGTGAACAGGGACACGAACGTCCCGATCCCGAGCGTGAAGGCGAAGCCCTGAACCTCAGCCGTCGCGAGCACGAACAGGATGAACGCGGTCATGATCGTCACGACGTTCGCGTCGATGATCGCCGTCAGCCCCTTGCGGTAGCCCGTGATGATCCCCTGGCGGATCGATCTGCCGGCGCGGATCTCCTCCTTGACGCGCTCGAAGATGACGATGTTGGCGTCCGCGGCGACGCCGATCGTGAGGATCAGGCCGGCGATGCCGGGCAGCGTCAGCGTGATCGGGATCAGCTTGATCAGCGCGTAGAAGTACATGGCGTACACGGCGAGCGCTGAGGTGGCGATCACGCCGAGCACTCGGTAGTAGGCGATCAGGAAGATCGCCACCACGAGCAGGCCGGCGGCCCCCGCGATCAGGCCCTGGTGCAGCGCCTGCTTGCCGAGCGTGGCGGACACCTGGGAGTTCGAGATCAGCTTCAGCTTGATCGGAAGCGCGCCGAGGCGCAGCTGCGTGGCGAGGTCCTGGGCGCCCCCGACCGTGAAGCCGCCGGTGATGTCGGCGCCGTTGTCGCCGTTGATCCCGTCCGGGTACAGGCCGTAGTCGATCGACGGGACCGTGATGAGCTTGTTGTCGAGCGCCACCGCGAAGTGCTGCACGAGCTTCGAGCCGAGCCCGCTGACGCTCTGGCCGCGGTGCGCGATCGTCGAGGTGACGTTCTCGAACGCCGACTTGCCGTGCGAGGTGAACGAGAACGTGACGTCCGGCGAGCCGCTCTGGTCGGTCGACTGCTGCGGGTTGGTGATGTCGTTGCCGAACAGCGAGACGTGATCCTTGAGCACGAAGAACTGCGCGTTCGGGCTGGCGAACGCCGTCGGGTGCGCGCTGCTCACGTCGGCCGCCTGGAGCACGACCGTGCCCGGCGGCACCACGAGCTGTTGGCCCTCCGCCGCGGACACGCCAGACGGCAGGCCGGAGAGCAGGTCGGCACGATCGGTGTCGGGGCCGGACAGGTAGCAGTGCTGGCCGGCGCTCACCGTGACCCCGTAGGCCTTGGCGGCGACCGTGCATGCTGCGCTGCCGGGGGCGCCGAACATGTAGTACTCGTTGCCGCTGCGGGCGTTGTCGGTGCTCACCTTGGCGGGCTGCTGGGAGGCGAGCTTGACCGCCTGGTACAGGGGCAACCCGCCCGCTCCGGGCAGGCCGGGCCCAGCGCCGCCAGGCCCCTGGCTCAACGTGGTCGCGTTCTGATCCTGGGCGAGCAGCTGGCTGGCGACCGTTTGCCCGTTCGGTGTGAGGACGTTCGCCTCCCAGTCGTAGAACTCGAGGCGCGCGGTCGATCCAACGAGCTTCTCGGCCCGGGCCGTGTCCTGCACGTCCGGAAGGCCGACCGTGATCAGGCTGTTGCCGGTGGTCTGGATCTCCGGCTCGGAGACGCCCAGCTGGTCGACGCGGCTGCGCATGATGTCCACGGCGCGGGCCAGGGCGTCCTGGGTGACATGCGGGGTCTGCGGAGTCGGGAGGCCCTGGTAGACGAGCTCGACCCCGCCCCTGAGGTCGAGGCCGAGGCGGGTCTTGAACTGCGTGATCACCACTCCGGAGGCGGCGATCAGCCCGACGACGAGCAGCAGTACGAAGCCGTGGCGCTTGCGATCGGTCATCGTCGTTTGAGGATGCTAATGGGTGAGCCGCTCGGGGCAGCCCGTCACGACACGACGGTCTTCGTCGGCGTGAGCACCAGCAACAGGCCCCCTTCCTCGTCGTCGTAGGCGGGGAACAGATCCGCCACGGCGGTCGCGGGAAGGTCGAACTCGGCATTCACGTGTACCGGCTTGCCCTGCACCCGCACCTGCCACTCGAGCACGGTCCCGACATGGTCGGTGCCGTCGTCGAACTCGAGGCCGAGCACCTCGCGAACCGGGCGGCCCATCGCCTGCTCGGTCTTGAGCCCGGTGAGCTCGAACGACCCCCGGCCGCAATCGACGATCCGGCCCTCGTTGTCGCACGCGAAGAACGCCGCGTTCGGAGCCGGGTAATAGTCGTCGAGCAGCTCGAACAGGTACGCGAACCCGCACCTCTCGCACCCCCGGGCCTCGCGACGGAAGCCCTGGTTGCGCGACAGCCCTGCCGACCGATTCCCGCAGTGGGGGCAGATGAAGTAGTGCTCGTGCGCCATGACGGCCTGAGGATAGCCCTGGCGCGCCGCGCGGCCCAGGACCGGGGTCGAAGAGTTGCTTAAGAGATTCCTACAGAAGTGAAAGCGGCCCGGGGGGCTCGAGTCCGAGGTGTAGATAAGCGCGGCGGGTCGCCGCCCGCCCCCGCGGGGTCCGCTCGATCAGCCCCCGCTGCAGAAGGTACGGCTCGTACACGTCCTCGATCGTGTCCTGCTCCTCCCCCACCGCGACGGCGAGCGTCGACAGGCCCACGGGTCCGCCGGAGAACTTCTCGCAGATCGCCCTGAGAATCTCGCGGTCGAGCCGGTCGAGCCCCTCGTGGTCGACCTGCAGGAGGTCGAGCGCGGCGGCCGCGATCGGCGCGGTGACCACGCCGCTATGGCGCACCTCGGCGTAGTCGCGGACCCGCTTGAGCAGCCGGTTGGCGACCCGCGGCGTGCCGCGGCTGCGGTCGGCGATCGCGATCGCGCCGTTGTCGTCGATCGCCACGCCGAGCAGCCGGGCCGAGCGGCGGACGATCCGGGCGAGGTCGGACGGCCCGTAGTGCTCGAGCCGGTGCTGGATCCCGAACCGGTCGCGCAGCGGCGTGGTGAGCAGCCCGGTCCGGGTCGTCGCGCCGATCAGCGTGAACGGCGGCAGCTCGATCGTCACCACGCGGGCGCCGGCTCCCTGGCCGACGGTGATCGGCAGGCAGCGGTCCTCCATCGCCGGGTAGAACGTCTCCTCCAGCGCCCGGGGCAGGCGGTGGATCTCGTCGACGAAGAACACCGAACGCGGCTCCAGCGCGGTGAGGAACGCGGCCACGTCGCCCTTGCGCTCGAGCGCGGGGCCGGCCGTCTGCACGAACGGGACCTCGAGCTCGGCGGCCACGATCTGGGCCAGCGAGGTCTTGCCCAGGCCGGGTGGCCCGGCCAGGAGCACGTGGTCGAGCGCCTCGCCGCGCTGGGAGGCGGCGGCGATCGACACGGTGAGCTGATCCTTGAGCGCCTCCTGGCCGACGAAGTCCTCGAGCCGCCGGGGGCGCAGCGAGCGGTCGAGCTCGTCCTCGGGCAGCTCCTCGGGGACCTGGATCCGCGGCTGCACCGAGCTCACTGCCGGGCTCCTCGCAGCGCCTGCGCGATCAGATCCTCCGGACGCTCGCCGGAAACGCCGTCGAGCAGCTCGTCGGCCTCCTGCACGCTGTAGCCGAGCCCGAGCAGGCCCTCGCGGGCGATCGCCCGCGGATCGTCGCTGCGGCTGATGTGGATCGCCTGCTCGGGCAGGCTCGCGCCGACCTTCTCGCGCAGCTCGACGATGATCCGCTCGGCCGTGCGCTTGCCGATGCCCGGGACGGCCTGGAAGCGCGCCGAGTCGCCCGCCGCGAGCGCCGCCGCCAGCTCGCGCGGCGGGCCCCCGGAGAGGACGGCGATCGCGACCTTCGGCCCGACCGACTGGACCCCGAGCAGCATCAGGAACAGCTCTCGCTCCTCCTCGGTGGCGAACCCGTACAGGAGGATCGCGTCGTCGCGGACGGCCATGTGCGCGTGGAGGCTGACGGTCTTGCCGACCGCGGGCACGTGGCGGAGGGTCTCGGCGGACACCGACAGGCGGTACCCGACGCCGCCGGTGTCGATCACGACATGGTCGGTGCGCCGGACGGCGACGGTGCCCGAGACGAGCGCGATCATCCGCGCCCCACCGCCTGGGCGAGCGGCGCCCGGTTGAGGTCGCAGACTGCGACGGCGAGGGCGTCCGACGCATGGTCGGGCGTCGGCGGCGCGGCCATCCCGAGCAGCCGCGCGACCATCCGCGCGACCTGGTCCTTGCCGGCCCGGCCGTGGCCGCAGACCGCCCCCTTGACCTGCTGGGGCGTGTAGGCACGGGCGGGCACGCCGCGCTGGCCGGCGGCGAGCAGAACGACGCCGCGAGCCTGGCCGACGGCGAACGCCGTACGGGCGTTGGCGCCGAAGTAGAGCTCCTCGATCGCGACCGCCTCGGGGGCGTGCTGCTCGATCAGCCGGTGGATTTCAGCGTGGATCTGCGCCAGCCGGCGCTCGAGCGGAATCCCCGGCCGGGTGGCGATCACACCCTCCTCCAGCGAGCGCAGGCGCGAGCCCAGGCTCTCCACCACGCCATAGCCCGTATTGGCGGTGCCGGGGTCGATTCCGAGGACGATCATCGGAACCTGATTCTCCGTGTGGGCCCGGACGCCTCCCCCGCCGGATTTCTTGGCCCCGGAATGCTCCAGCAAACGGTCGAGAATGCCGATAACGGTCTCGATGTTCGGCAAAGCGCCTCAAGACGACCACCTCCAGGAGGTCGCTGCCCTGCGCAGACAGGTCGCAGACCTCGAAGCCAAGCACTCCCGGCAGGCATGGATCGACAGCGTCACCGGGCCGCATGAGCGCCCGCGCATTCCGTGGCCGACTGACCGAAGAGGTCCACAGCGCCGTTCGCCTGCGCAGGCCCCTCGCGCTCGCCGTGGTGACGATCGACGACTTCGCCGCACTCGAGGTCCGGCACGGGTTCAAGGCCGGCGACGAGCTGCTGATCGTGGTCGGGCACAAGATCCACACGCGCTGCCGGGAGAACGACCTCATCGGCCGGATCGCCGCGGCGGAGTTCGGCGCTGCTGATGCCCGATGTCGAGGCCCGCGAGACGATCCCGACGCTCCAGCGGATGCTCGTCGAGCTCGAGCTGGCCGGCCAAGGCGCGATCCGCGCCGCCGGCGCGTCGATCGGGCTCGCCGGGCTCGAGCCCGCGATGACCGCCGAGGGCCTCCTCGCCAACGCCCGCTCGGCCTGCCTGCAAGCGCAGCAGAGCGGCGGCGGCCGGGTCGTGATGGCCAGCAGCGTGGCGGTGGCGACCGCAGCCGAGGAGGCCGGCAACAGCCAGCGCGAGGCGATCGAGGCTCTCGCCCTCGCCCTCGGCGAGCGCGACGAGTACACGGGCGAGCATTCGCCGCGAGCTGATCGACATGTCCGGCGCGGTGGCCCGCAACCTCGGCTGCCCCCCGACCGAGGTCGAGCAGATCAAGTCCGCCGCGCTGCTCCACGACATCGGGAAGGTGGCGATCCCCGACGAGATCCTCCACAAGCCCGGGCCGCTCACGCCCGACGAGTGGGTGCTGATGAAGCAGCACTCGGTGGTCGGCGAGCGGATCGTCCGCGTCCTCCCCGGGCTCGGCACGGTCGCCCGGATCGTGCGCCACGAGCACGAGCGCTGGGACGGCCTCGGCTACCCCGACGGCCTCGCCGGCGAGGAGATCCCGCTCGGCAGCCGGATCATCATCGCCGCCGACGCCTACAGCGCGATCACCACCGAACGCCCGTATCGCGCCGCGCGCTCGCACGCCGACGCGGTCGAGGAGCTCAGCCGCTGCGCCGGGACGCAGTTCGACCCGCAGGTGACCGGGGCGCTCATCGGCCACCTGTACGGCGTGCGGCAGTCCGGGGTTCTCTCCGTTCGTTAGGTGTGTCTGTGGCCTGCCGGCGGGTTGTCGGCGGGTTGTCGGCGGTTCGGCGGGGGTTTCTCGGCGGGTTGCCGGATGGGCGTCCCGGCTTGCAACTGCGGCATCGAGCGGCTGCGTGAACGTGTGTCGGTGTGCGCGCGCGTGGCCCTTTCTGACAGGGCGCGTCCGAGTCGGCCCTAACGTCACACGGAACCGCGGGCGCCCGCTCCATGTAACGAAACGGCTGTCGCGGCGCACACGTGGCGGGACACGCCGCGCCCCGCGCGGCCGGAAGCCGCGATGCGAGGGGCGGCAGGACGCCCGGCGGAGGGCGCTCGCGGCCAGAGTGACGCGGCGCGTGGCACTCGTATGAGCCTGGGTAATCGCTAACGGGCCTACTTTTCCCGTTCGATACCCAGGCCCTTGGGCGCTTCCGCACCGTCCGGAGTGACGCAACGCCGTGACACACGTCTCCTCGAGCTGGTTTGACATCGGAGCGCCCGCACCCCGGGACGTCACGGGACTACCAGGCAAGACGGACTAGCGGCCGACGCAGGTCAGCGGGTGACCCGGGCGCCACACGCGGTACATCTTCCACGCGCCGACCTGGGTGATGAACTGGATGCGGTCGAGGCCGTGGGCGATCGGGGCGGGGCCGCCATCGATCGAGTCGTGGGGCCCGACGAACAGGACGCCGGGGTGGCGCATGACAGTGCCGACCTTCTCGAGGGTGACCTGGAGCTTCCACGCCAGCGCGGTCTGGACGCCGTGGTTGACCGCGGAGAAGCTGTCCTTGCACGGGTACACGCCGTTGTGGCCGCCGACGGCGGCGACGGCGGCGGTGAGCTGGTCCAGGCGGGTGACCGCGCGGTCGGCGATCGGCTTCGCTGCGCGGGCGTCGGAGATGCGGCTCGTCGTGAACGGGATCGCGATCACGACCAACAGGCCCACGACGACCCAGGCCACCGCGGACGGCGACAGACGCACACGCGAGCCGCAGCAGACCGCACACGGGAGCCCGACGCGGAGGACCGCACACGCGAGCCCACGAGCAGCCCCACGCGTACGACTCCCACCCCGGATAGCACGCACGTCAGCGCGGCGGCCGGCAGGAAGAATCGCTCCAAACCCGGATAGCCGTCGAGGGTCATCCCGACCACGAGGACCCACCAGGCGAGCGCCGCCGCCCCTAACCCGAGCACAAGCCAATCTCGCTCGCGGAACCACGCCAGGACCAGCGCCACCACGCCGAACACGAGCGACGGGAGCACCTGGAGGTCGGCGCCGCGGCGCAGGACCTCGAGGAACGGATCGGAACCGAGGTGGCCGTTGTAGTCCTTGGCGTGCGAGGCCGCGATCAGCGGCTGGCCCGTGCCGATCCACGGCGGGCCGAACCAGAAGAACGGGATCGAGAACAGGCCGGCGAGGATCAGCACGCGGCCCTTGAGACCGGACCGGAGCCACAGCCAGATCGCGTACAGGCCGACGAACGGCCACCACTCGGGCCGGATCAGCGAGGCCGCCACGCCGAGCACGAACGCCCAGTGCAGCCGCCCCTCGAGATGTCGATCCACCGCCCACACGGTCAACCCGACGAGCAGCGGCTCCGAGGTCCCGCGGAACATGTAGTACGCCCACTCCTGGGTCAGCGCGATCCCGATCGCGGCCACGAGGCCGGCGACGATCGCGCCCGAGCGGCCCGCGTCGCCGCGCAGCAGGCGCGCCGCGAGCCGGTAGGCGCCGGCGAACGCCATCAGGCCGCCGGTCCGCGAGGTGATCACCCAGAGCGTCGGCGATGCGCCGCCGAACAGGCCGTATACGGCGGTGAACAGCACCGGGAGCGGCTTCCACGAGGGGCCGCCGGCCACCGTGAAGTTGAGATGCGGGTCGGTCGCCTCCTTACCCCACACGATCCACGACCAGGGGTCATACGACGGGACCGTGGGCAGCACCGCGGCTGACAGCAGCGCCAGCAGCACGCACACGACCAGCGAGGACAGGAACGGGGCCTCGGCGACCCGCGAGGCGACGCCGCCAAGCCGCGGGACGCTGTCGAGGAGGGGCGTCGGTCGCGACGGCCACGTCAGCTCCGCGTGAACCGGCAGCGCATCAGCGTGCCGAGCACGCGGAAGCCGTCCAGCGCTGTCAGTTTCTTGCCCTCCTCGGTGGCACGGGCGCGGTAGTGGACCGGCACCTCGAAGATCCGCTCACCGTGCTGGACGAGGCGCGCGGTGATCTCCGGCTCGATCGCGAACCCCGGCGAGCGCAGGGGCAGCGCGCGGAAGATGTCGGTCCGGATCATCTTGTGGCAGGTCATGATGTCGTGCAGGTACACGTTGAACAGGACGTTGCACGCGAGTGTGACGCCCTTGTTGCCGAGCACGAACAGGAACGAGTGGCTCGTGTACCCGTCGAACGCGCGCACGCCGAAGCAGGCATTGGCGCGGCCGTCGAGCAGCGGTGGCATCAGCAGCCCGAGGTCGGCCGGGTCGTACTCGAGGTCGGCGTCGAAGATCGCGGCGAAGTCGCCGCGGGCCTCCCGCAGCGCGGTCTGGATCGCCGCGCCCTTGCCCTGGTTGACGTCGTGCTCGAGCAGCCGTACGCGCTCATCCCACTGGCGGCCGCGGAGGATGTCGCGGGTGCCGTCGGTGGAGCCGTCGTCGACGATGATCAGCTCGAACTCCGTCGGGAGCTGGGTCTCGAGGACCTCGGTGACTGCCTGCTCGACGCGTTCGCGTTCGTTGTAGACGGGCATCAGGATCGAGAGCATGAGCGTGCGGAGAGTCGGGTCGGCTGGGCGGGCCCGGAAGATGGGGACCCGCGAGGGACGGTGATCCTAGCGAACGGCCCCGATATCAGAGAGGATCCCCGCCATGGACTTTGAGGCCGCCGGACTGCTCGACGGGCTCAAGGGGCCTGAGCGCGAGGCACGGCTCGAGCTGCTGCAGCGGCTCGCCGACGACGGGGTCGGGCTGGATGATCTGAAGGCGGCGGTGGCCGAGGACCGGCTCGCGCTCGTGTCGGTCGACCGGGTGCTCGGGGGCCGGCACAGCGCCCGGGAGATCGAGCGCCAGACGGGGGTGCCGGCCGAGCTGCTGCTGCGGATCCGCCGGCTCACGGGACTGCCCGAGGCCGGACCCGACGAGGTCGTGTTCGCCGACGAGGACATCGCCATGGCCCAGTCGGCGAAGCTGTTCCTCGACGCCGGGATCGGCGAGGACGCCCTCTCGCAGATCACCCGCGTGCTCGGCGAGTCGATGGCGCGACTGTCGATGACGATCACCGCGGCGTTCGCCGACGCGTTCCTGCACCCCGGCGACACGGAGGCGGACGTCGCGCTGCGGTTCGCCGAGCTCACCGAGCAGCTCACCCCCGCTCTCACCCCGGTGCTGACCGCCGCGTTCAAGGCCCACCTACGCGAGAGCGTGCGCCGCGGGATGCTCGGGCGGGTGGAGCTCGCCGCCGGCCACATCACCGACGAGCAGCGCGTGGCCGTGTGCTTCGCCGATGTGGTCGGGTTCACCCGGCTCGGCTCGCAGGGCGACGTGCAGGAGCTCTCCGCCGTCGCCACCCGGCTCGGCGAGCTCGCGAACGAGGCGGCCGAGGGGCCCGTCCGGCTCGTCAAGACGATCGGCGACGCGGCGATGCTCGTCAGCAGCGAGCCGGGCGCGCTCGTCGCTGCCGCGCTGGTGCTGGTCGAGGCGATGGAGGCGGCAGAGCTCCCTGCGCTGCGAGCCGGGATCGCGGTCGGACGCGCTCAGATCCGCGCCGGCGACTACTACGGGCACTCGGTCAACGTGGCCAGCCGGGTGACCGGGGTCGCCCGGCCGGGCAGCGTGCTCTGCACCGAGGAGATCCGCGATGCCGCGCGGGATGCGTTCGCGTGGTCGCCGGCCGGCCGGCACCGGCTCAAGGGAGTCGGGCAAATCGCCCTGTACCGCGCCCGCCGCCTGCCGGCCGAGAGCGACGAAGCGGACGAGACCGCTAGGACACGGACAGCAGGTCGACGACGAAGACGAGCGGAGCGTTAGGGGGAATCGTCGGCGGGCTGCCCGTCTTGCCGTAGCCAAGCGACGCCGGGATGATGAGCTCCCGGCGGCCGCCGACCTTCATGCCGGCGATGCCCTTTACCCAGCCGTCGATCACGTTGCCGCTGCTGAGCGCGGTCGTGAACGTCTGATTGCGCTTCCAGGAGGAGTCGAACTCCTTGCCGCCCTTGTAGAGCACGCCGACGTAGTTGACGGTGATCGTGCTGCCGGCGGTGGCGGGCTTTCCGGTGCCCTTGATCAGGTCCTTGGTCTGCAGGGTGGTCGGCGCCGGCCCGCTCGGCACGTTGACCACCGGCTTCTTGGACAGCTGCGGCGGCGGCTTGACGTTCGCCGTGGTCGTCGTGCTCGGGGTCGTGCTCGCCTTGGTCACGGCCGCCACTGTCGAGCCCGAGGACGGGGCCAGGATCACGCCGGGGGCCTTCGAGCTGCTGCTGCCGCACGCGGCGACACCCGCGCTCAGCGCGGCGGCCAGAGGGAACATGAGGGTGCGCTTTGACATCGACGGGCTCGAATGTAGCGAGAAGGCTCGCCGGGCGCGGAGCCCGCCTGCCGGCCGGCGCCGGAGCTCCCTATCCGGCGATCCGCTCGAGCACGGCGGCGTCGACGTCGAAGTTGGCGTCGACGGAGTTGACGTCGTCGAGCTCCTCGAGCGCGTCGATCAGCTTCATCAGCCGGGCGGCGTCGCCCTCCTCGATCGGGACGCGCGACTTCGGCCGCTGGGACACGTCGGCGCTCTCGATCTCGACCCCGGACCCGGCCAGCGCGGCCCGCACGCGGGTCAGGTCGCCGGGCTCGGTGACGATCTCGTAGACGTCCTCGTCGAGCGCGATGTCCTCCGCACCGGCGTCGATCGCGCCGATCAGGTCGTCCTCGTCGTAGCCGCCGGCGTCGACGATGATCACGCCGCGCTTGTCGAACAGGTAGGACACCGATCCGGGCTCGCCGAGGTTGCCGCCGTTCTTCGAGAGGACGTGGCGGACGTCGGCGCCCGTCCGGTTGCGGTTGTCGGTGAGCGCCTCGATCAGCAGCGCCACCCCGCCGGGCCCGTAGCCCTCGTACAGGACGGTCTCGATCTGGTCCGCGTCGACTCCCTCGCCCGTGCCTTTCGCGACAGCGCGCTCGATGTTGTCCTTGGGCATCGACGCGTCACGGGCCTTCTGGATCGCCAGGGCGAGCGCCGGGTTGCCCTCCGGGTCGCCCCCGCCCTCGCGCGCGGCGACCGTGATCGCCCGGGCGAGCTTGGTGAACTGCTGGCCGCGACGGGCGTCGACGACTGCCTTCTTGTGCTTGATCGAATGCCATTTCGAGTGACCGGACATACGATCAAGTCTAGATACGCTGATCCGATGAAACCGTTTGCCATCCTGGTCGCAGCCGCCAGCGCCATCGCCCTCGCCGCCTGCGGCGGCAGCTCGAGCTCGAGCAGCTCCTCGTCGAGCACGCAGACGTCGAGCACGGCGCCGGCCCCATCGAGCACAAGCTCAGGTGGGTCGAGCACGTCGGCGTCGGGCGGCGCCAGCCCGGCCGGCGGCGCGTCGGGCGGTACGGTCCAGGTGGCGATGAAGAACCTCGCGTTCAGCCCCGCCGCGATTCACGCCAAGGTCGGCGAGACGGTGAAGTGGACGAACGACGACAGCCCGCCGCACAACGTCACGTACGTGAGCGGGCCGCAGTTCACCTCGTCCTCAACGCTGGACCCGGGCGCGACGTTCTCGCTCAAGCTCACGAAGGCCGGGACGATCCACTACTTCTGCTCGATCCACCCGTTCATGAAGGCGACGATCGTGGTGAGCCAATGAGCGCGATCACGAATCCCGAGATCTTCAAGGCCTACGACATCCGGGGGATCTACGGCGACGACATCGACGGCGACCTCGCGGAGGCGATCGGCCGCGCGTTCGCCCGGGTGATCGGCGGGCTCGAGGGCAAGCCGACGGCCGAGCTGCGCCTCGCGCTGGGCCACGATATGCGGCTGACCGCGCCGGAGCTGTCCGAGCGCTACCGCGCCGGCATGGTCGCCGAGGGCGCCATGGTGCTCGACGCCGGCCAGGTCGCCACCGAGATGCTCTATTACCTCGTCGGCGACCGCGAGCTCGACGGCGGGCTGATGTGCACCGCCTCCCACAATCCGAAGGCGTACACCGGGGCCAAGCTCGTCAAGCGCGGTGCGATCGCGCTGTCCGGCGACGCCGGGATAGGCGACGTGCGCAGGGCGATCGAGGACGGGCTCGGAGACCCTCCGGGTGGCGGCAGCGTCGAGTCGGTCGACCTCTACGATGAGTTCCACGAGGCGGCGCTCAAGGTGATCGACCCGGGCTTGATCAAGCCGCTGCGCGTCGTCGTCGACGGCGGCAACGGGATGGCCGGCCCGATGATCGGGCCGCTGCTCGAGCGCCTCGGCCTCGACCTCGTGGAGGCGTACTTCACCCCGGACGGGAACTTCCCTGACCACGAGCCGAACCCGCTGCTCGAGGAGAACCGCAGGTTCATCATGCGCGAGGTCGTCGACAAGGGAGCCGACCTGGGGATCGCCTGGGACGGCGACGCCGACCGCTGCTTCTTCATCGACGACACCGGCCGGTTCGTGGACGGTGACTTCATGACCGCGCTGCTGGCCGAGTCGATCCTTGAGAAGCAGCCCGGCGCCACGATCCTCTACGACGTCCGCGCCTCCCGGGCGGTGCCCGACGTCGTCGAGGCACGCGGCGGCCGGGCGCTGATGAACCGGGTTGGACACGCGTTCTTCAAGACCCGGATGCGCGACGAGAACGGCGTATTCGGCGGCGAGGTGTCCGGCCACTACTACTTCGCGGAGTTCTTCAACGCGGACTCGGGCACGATCCCGGCGCTGCTGATCCTCGAGCTGCTCTCGACCCGCGACGCGAAGATGTCCGAGCTGCTCGAGCGCTACCGCTCCAAATACTTCATCTCCGGCGAGATCAACACCGAGGTCTCCGACCAGGAGGCGAGGCTGGCCGAGCTCGAGGAGCGCTACTCCGACGGCCGCGTCAGCCACCTCGACGGCGTCTCGATCGACTACGACGATTGGCACTTCAACGTCCGCTCGTCGAACACCGAGCCCCTCCTGCGGCTGTGCCTCGAATCGCTGCGCTCGCATGAGCACATGGTGCAGAAGCGAGACGAGGTCCTGGCCGTGATCCGGTCGTGAGGCTCTCCGACGAGCCTGCCCCCTCCCCCGCGGAGTCGCTGGCGCGCGCCGTCCGGGCCGGCATCCACCAGCTGGCCGTCCCCACTCCGTTCCTGGTCGGGCGCGTCAACTGCTACCTGATCGAGGACGAGCCGCTGACGCTCGTAGACACTGGGCCGAACTCGGGCAAGTCGCTCGACGAGCTCGAGCGGGGGCTGGCCGCACTCGGCTACGCGATCGAGGACCTCGAGCTGATCGTGCTCACCCACCAGCACATGGATCACCTCGGGCTGCTCGAGATCCTCGCCCGCCGCTCGGGCGCGGAGGTGGCCGGCCTGTACCCGCTCGGCCCGTACCTGCGGAACTTCGCGATCAGCGCCGCGGCCGACGACGAGTTCGCCCAGGCGGTGATGCGCCGCCACGGAGTGCCCGGGGACCTCGCCACCGCGCTCGGGTCGGTGGGGGCTGCGTTCCGGGCGTTCGGATCGAGCGGGACCGTCCACCGGGAGCTCCACGACGGCGACACGCTGGCACTGCGCGACCGGAGCTTCGAGGTGCTCCATCGCCCGGGCCACAGCCCCACCGACACGATCTTCTGGGACGCGGAGCGGCGGATGCTGATCGGTGGGGACCACCTGCTCGCCCACATCTCCTCGAACCCGCTCGTCTCGCGGCCGCTCACCGACGACGTGCCGCCCGGGACGCGACCGCGCGGCGCTCATCAGCTACCTCGACTCGATGCGAGCCACCCGAGAGCTCCCCGCCGAGCTGATCCTGCCCGGCCACGGCGATCCGATCCTCGACCACGCGGGGCTGATCGACGAACGCCTGCGGCTCCACAAGCGCCGGGCGGGGAAGATCCACCGGATGCTCGGCCGCGGGCCGCTCAGCGCGTACGAGATCGCCCTGCAGATGTGGGGAAACGTGGCGGTCACCCAGGCCTATCTGACGCTGTCCGAGGTGCTCGGCCACCTCGACCTGCTCGTGAGCGAGGGCCGGGTGCACGAGCTCGAGCAGGACAACCTGAGCCGGTTCGAGGCGCTCGGCGTCGCCGGCGGCCATGTGAATCGAGCATCCCGCCGCCTGGCTGGCCAGCCCGGGCCGGATCACCTCCATTTTCCGGGGCGGCGTGCCGATACTCAACGGATGGCACAGCCCTCGGATCGCCGGCGGATTGCGCCCGTGCCCGACCAGCCCCCCGGCGACCGCCGGGAGGTCGATCCCGAGCTTCCCCGAGCTGGTCAACCGCCTCCCCGCGATCCTCTACGTCGCCGAATCCGGCGACGACGGGCGCTGGCACTACGTCAGCCCGCAGATCGAGTCGATCCTCGGCTTCTCAGCCGAGGAGTGGTGCGGCAACCCCCATCTCTGGGCGGCGCGGCTGCACCCGCAGGATCGCGAGATGGTGCTCCAGTATGAGCACGACTTCCGCCCCCAGGCGCTCAAGCAGGGGGCGCTCGAGTATCGGATGCTCCACCGCGACGGGCACGTCGTGTGGATCCGTGACGACGCCGTGCTCGTGGTCGACGCCGGCGGCCGGGACCGCTGGCACGGCGTGCTGTCCGACGTCAGCGACCGCAAGGAGGCCGAGCTCGATTCAGAGCGCCGGGCCGCCCAGCAGACGGCGGTCGCTCTGCTCGGTGAGCACGCGCTCGAGGGCGCCCGGGCGTCCGAGCTGATGCAGGAGGCGGTGACCGCCGCCGCGACGCTGCTCGACGTCGACATGGGCGCCGTCCTCCAGCTCCTCCCGGAGGACGAGGAATTCCTCGTGCGGGCCGCCCACGGCTACACCGAGACGGCGGTCGGGATCCTGCGCGGCCCGGCCGGCACCGATTCGCAGGCCGGCTACACGATCCTGACGGGCGCACCGGTGGTCGTCGAGGACTACGCGACCGAGCAGCGGTTCGGCAAGGCGCCGGTGCTCCGCGAGCGCGGCTGCACGAGCGGCGCCACCGTGCAGATCCAGGGACACGGCGCCCCGTTCGGCGTGCTGAGCCTCCAGTCGGTGGCCCGGCGGCACTTCTCGGGCGGCGATGTCGCGTTCCTACAGGCCCTCGCCAACGTGCTCGCCGACGCGCTCGAGCGCCAGGCCACCGAGGACCAGATCCGCCACCGGGCGCTGCACGACCCGCTCACCGGCCTGCCCAACCGGGAGCTGTTCCTCGACCGGCTCGAGCACGCGCTCGTGCGGCTCGAGCGCAGCCGCTCGCTGGCCGCGGTCCTGTTCCTCGACCTCGACCGCTTCAAGCTGGTCAACGACAGCCTCGGCCATCACGTCGGCGACGAGCTACTGGCCGCCGCCGCGCCGCGGCTGCAGCAGGCGCTGCGCGCTACCGACACCGTCGCCCGGTTCGGCGGGGACGAGTTCGGGATCCTGCTCGAGGACATCCGCGACGAGCACGCCGCGATCGAGATGGCCGAGCGGATCGCCTCCGTGTTCACCCGCCCGTTCGTGCTCGCCGGCCACGAGCACTTCGTCAGCACCAGCGTCGGGATCGCGATCGCCCGCGGCGGGGAGCGCGCCGAGGAGCTGATCCGCGACGCCGACGCCGCCATGTACCGGGCCAAGGAGCGTGGCAGCGCCCGCTACGAGCTGTTCGATCAGGCGATGCGCGATCGGGCGATCGCGCGTCTGCGGGTCGAGAACGACCTGCGCCGGGCGATCGCCCGCGACGAGCTGCGGCTGGAGTACCAGCCGCTCATCTCGCTGCGCGACCGATCGATCGTCGGCGTCGAGGCGCTCGTGCGCTGGCACCACCCCGAGCGCGGCGTGGTCCCGCCGGCCGAGTTCATCCCGGTGGCTGAGGAGGACGGGCTGATCGAGCCGATCGGGCGCTGGGTGCTCGAGCAGGCCTGCCGGCAGGCCGCCGAGTGGCACCGCACCTACCCCGGCGCGTTTGCCGCTCGGGATCAGCGTCAACCTGTCCGCCGCCCAGTTCGCCAAGCGCAGCCTGGCCGAGACGGTGGCCGACGCCCTGCGGACCTCGGGCCTGCTCCCGGAGGCGCTCAGCCTCGAGATCACCGAGAGCGTGATCGTCCGCGACGAGCAGACGATGATCGAAACCTTGCAGGAGCTGAAAGCGCTCGGCGTGCAGATCGTGCTCGACGACTTCGGCACCGGGTACTCCTCGCTGTCCTACCTCACCCGGCTCCCGCTCGACGTGCTCAAGGTCGACCGCTCGTTCGTCGACGGGCTCGGCAGCGACCCGCGCGACACGGCGATCACCGAGGCGATCGTGGCGATGGCCCGGGCGCTGTCCCTGCGGGCGGTCGGCGAGGGCGTCGAGACCGCTGAGCAGGCCGCAGAGCTCGCCCAGCTCGGCTGCGAATATGCCCAGGGCTACCACTTCTCGCGGCCGGTGGCCGCCACCGAGATTACGGCGATGCTCATGGACACGCCGCCCTGGCTGGCTGATCAGGGGTAGGCCGAGGTCCCCGGGCGCAGTGGCGACACCGTCGTGTCGCGGCACTCGTATGCGCCGTTGAGGATCGACGTCCTCAGCGTGGCCGTGTCGTCGGGCGGGATCACCTGGAGCGCGTAGGCGGTTGTGCACGGCAGGCCGGGGACGGCGCCGTGGGTCACGCCGAGGCGGAATGAGGCCTCCTGACCGGGCGCGAGCACGAGCCTCACCCTCGGGGCCGACCCGAAGAAGTCGCGGGTCGTGTGCATCGGGACGGTGGGCAGCGCCGCTCCGCCGCGGGCGAGGAACTGGATCCCGGGGAAGCCGAACGTCCGGCAGCTGTGCGAGCTCGTGTTGCGCAACCCGAACCCGAGTAGCCCGTGGCCGGTGGCGCCCTGCTGGCCGAGGAACGACAGCGACAGATCTGCGGCCACGCAGGCTTTCGGGCCGAGGGCGGCCGTGGTGGTCGTCGAGCTCGAGGCGATCGTGGTCGTGCTCGTGCTCGAGGCCGGCGTCGGCGCAGAGGTGCTGGACCCGGCCGGCGGTGCGGTCACGGTCGTCGTCGTGCTCGATCCGCAGGCCGAGAGCCCCGTCAGCAGGGCGACGAGCGCGATGAGCAGGGCTGCTAGGCGAAATCGCATGATTGGGTGTTCGGTGCCCGGAGCGGGCGGTCCTGCATCGAGGGTGCCAGTATCCGCCCATGTCGCGCGACGAGGTCCCCGGCGCCCCGGCGCACCACCGCTTCGCCGACGCCGATGCGATCGCCTTGCGGATCGCCAGCCGGGACCCGATCTGGGGGCCGCAATTCGTGGTGGCCGGTGCGATCGTGCTCGACCTCACGCTCCCCGCGAAGCTGACGCTCGGCCCGAACTGGCTGCTGCCATCGGTCGAGGGGCTACTGCTCGTCGGGCTGACGATCGTGTCCTCGCACCCCGCAATGCGCCATTCCCCGCGCAGGCGGCAGATCGCCCTCGGGCTGATCGGGCTCGTGAGCGCCGTCAACATCGTGTCGCTCGGGCTGCTCTGCCACTTCCTCCTGCACCACGGGACCCACCAGATCAGCGGCGACGCGCTGATCCGGGCGGGCGTCGTGCTATGGGCGACGAACGTGCTCCTGTTCGGGCTCTGGTACTGGCAGCTCGACCGCGGCGGCCCGCTCGATCGGGCCCGGGCGGCGGGAGCCCTGCCCGACTTCCTGTTCCCGCAGATGACCGACCGCGAATACGCCCCACCGGACTGGACGCCCGGCCTCGTCGACTACCTGTACGTGTCGTTCACGAACGCCACCGCGTTCAGCCCGACCGACACGATGCCGCTCACCGCGATCGCGAAATGGCTGATGGCCGCGCAGTCGCTGGCTTCACTCGCCACGGTCGGGCTCGTCGTCGCCCGCGCGGTGAACATCCTCAGCTGAGGCGGCCGCCACACGCGCCGACTTCTGCGCCGGGCTCCCGGGCGGGTACGGTTCGGGAGGTGCAGCGACCGCCCGGCACCCACCCTCACCCGCGCCCCCGCCGCAAGGTCGACTGGGAGCTCGTCACCTGCGGGATGCGCGGCCACGCGCTCGTGGGGACCGACGCCGCCGACGTGCGCCCCCAGGACGCCCTGATCGTGCTCGACCAGGACGGCCTGCGCTGGTACCGCTGCCTGCGCTGCGACAGCTGGGTGGCGCTCCCGCGGCCCGAATCCCCGACCCGCGCGCACCCACCGGACCGCGACGAGATCGTGATCCCCCGCCGCGGCAAGGCCCTGCGCGACCGGGTCGTCCTGCGGATCATCGCCGTCGACCGGGCGTTTCATTTCGTCATCCTCGTCCTGCTCGGAATCGCGGTGATCGCGTTCGCCGGCAACGAGACGAGCCTGCGCGACGCCTACTACCGGATCCTCACCGACCTCCAGGGCGCGGCCGGCGGCGGTCCGGTCCAGAACACCGGCCACGTCGGGATCCTGCACGAGCTCGACCGGCTGTTCACGCTGCGCTCCGGGACGCTCAAGCAGGTCGGGCTCGGGCTGCTCGGATACGGGCTGCTCGAAGGGATCGAGGCGGTCGGGCTGTGGTACACGAAGCGGTGGGCCGAGTACCTCACGTTCATCGCCACCACGATCCTGCTGCCGCTCGAGGTCTATGAAATCGCCAACCGCCAGTCAGCGTTGAAGATCATCGGCTTCATCGTCAACGTCGCCGTCGTCATCTACCTGCTGTTCGCCAAGCGCCTGTTCGGGCTGCGCGGCGGGGGCGCCGCCGACGAGGCCGAGCGCGCGCGGGACACGAGCTGGGAGGCGATCGAGCAGGCGACTCCGCGGATCACGCTGCCGTCCGCGATCGCCGTTCCCGCGGGAGGAACCCCCGAGTGAGCGCGACCGTCGACGCGATCGAGGCCGAGATCCGCCGGATCGGCGCGGACCTCGCCGCCGCCTTCCCGTCGAGCGCCCGGCATCCGATGCGCGCGCTCGACGCCCGGGCGATGGAGCTGGCATCGAGCGACCAGGAGCTGCGGGCTGCGCTGTTCCGGTTCGTCGACGTGATGCCCGCGTGCCGGTCGATGGACGACCTTGCCCGCCATCTCACCTCGCTCCTGTCCGAGGTCCCGGACGCCCCGCCGCCGATCTCGGCCGCGATGAGGATGTCCGGCACCAAGGCGGGCCGGACCGCGCTCGGCGTGGCGGCCGCCGGCGGGGTCAGGCACATGGCCCACCGGTTCATCGTCGGCGAGTCCCCGGCCGGCGCGATCGGCGTGCTCAAGGGCCTGTGGGAGCGGGGCGTGGCGAGCACCGTCGACCTGCTCGGCGAGGCGACGGTCACCTCCGCCGAGGCCGACCGGTACGCGGCCCGCTGCGCCGACGCGATCCGCGAGCTGGCCGGCGTCTCGCAGCGCTGGTCATCGCGGCCGATGCTCGAGCACGACGGCTCCGGGCGCCTCCCTCGCGCGAACGTGTCGGTCAAGGTGTCCGCGCTCACGCCGCTGCTGCGCCCCGACGCCCCAGAGCTCGGGGTCCGCGACGCCGCCGAGCGGCTGCGGCCGCTGCTGCGCCTGGGCCACGAGGTCGGCGCCCACGTCCACATCGACATGGAGTCGCTCGACTCCCGCGAGATGGTCCTCGACCTCGTGCTCGAACTCCTCTCCGGGGAGGAGTTCCGGGCCGGACCGTCCGCCGGGCTGGTGCTCCAGGCCTACCTGCGCGACTCCCCCGAGCAGCTCGAGCGGGTCCTCGCGTGGGCGGGCGAGAGCCACCGGGCCTCGCCGCTCACCGTCCGGCTCGTGAAGGGCGCCTACTGGGACCACGAGCTCGTCCAGGCCCGCCAGCACGGCTGGCCCGCGCCCGTGTTCGAGGTCAAGGCCGACTGCGATCGCAATTTCGAGCGGCTCACGCGGCGGCTGCTCGAGGCCCGTCCGGCGGTGCGCGTGGCGATCGCCTCCCACAACCTCCGCTCCGTATCCCACGCGATCGCGGTCAGCCGGCTGAACGGCGGCGAGGACGCCGACCTCGAGCTCCAGATCCTGCGCGGGCTCGGCGACGAGCTCCAGGACGCACTCGCCACGCGTGGGTTGCGGGTGCGGACGTACTGCCCGGTCGGCGATCTCGTGGCCGGGATGGCGTACCTCGTGCGGCGGCTGCTCGAGAACACGAGCAACGAGTCGTTCCTGTACGAGCAGGCCCGCGGGGTTCCGCTCGAGACGCTGCTGGCCGCCCCGTAGAATCGCCGGCCGGACTCACCGACCGCCGAGCTCAGCAGCTCGGCTGGGGCACCAGATCGGTCTGCGGGCAGGTCGGCAGGATCACCGGCGCCGCCGGCTGCTGGGTGAAATCGAAGTCGTTCGCCAGATCGCCCAGCGCCGACGCCGCCTCACGCACATCCGGACGCGGATCCGGCCGCCCATCGGTCGCCGGATCAAGCCGCTGACCGCCCAGGAAATCGTCCTCGATGAACTTCAGATACGCATCGTGACTGAGCGTCTGATGATCGATATAGCCCTGCTTCGCATACGGGCTGATCACCAGGCCCGGGACCCGCAGCCCGTAGCCGGCGCCGTCGACCACAGGTGGCACGACGTGGTCGTACATCCCGCCCCAGTCGTCCCACGTGAGGAAGATCGCCGTGCTGTTCCAATCCGGGCCCTGCATGATCGTGTTGATCAGGCCGGTCACATACGACTGACCCGCGCTCACCGAAGCGCCTCCCGGGTGCTCGGACACCTGCCAACTCGGGACCACCCACGAGACGTTCGGCAGAGCACCGCTCTGAGCCGCGGCGGTGAAGCTGTTCACGGACTGGACGTCCGAGAGCTGCTGATCATCCTTGACGTCGCTGAACGCGGGCAGCGGATTCCAGATGGTCGGCTGGCTGGCAGCCTGCGGGGCCGTGTTGCAGGAGACGGAGTTGCTGTCCTGGCAGTCCGGCTGGTTGCCGCTTTCCACGTAGTAGCCCCAGGTCACCCCGGCGTTGTGCATCAGGTACGTGATGTCAGTCCACGCGTACGTCCCGTGCGTCGTGGGGGCCGCCGGGTTCGACGCGTTGCTCGTACAGGTGCTCGGGTCGGTGGGTGACGAGCAGAGTGCCGACCACCCCGACACCCCGTACAGATGAGCGGGGCCGCTGTACGAGTTGACGGACTCGAACAGGTGATCCTGGAGAGTGAAGTCCTGGGCGTAGGTCCAGTAGTTCGGGATCTCCCGGTAGTCGTGATAGCCCATCACATCGACGCACTTGGTCTGCGTCGTCTGGGAGCAGGGCCCGCACGCCGTTACGCCGATTCCACAGAACTTCGAGCCGGACAGCGCGAAACCGTCCATCTTGCCCCCGTCGATGTCCTTGATCCCGCCGGGCATGCCGTGCGGCCCGCCGTTGTTCAGGTCATTCGTGTCGTGGTAGGACGCGGCGCATGGCCCCTTCACGAACGGGACGCACACCCCGGCGGGAATCCCCTCCGCGCCGGGGAAGGTGCCGAAATAGCTGTCGAACGACCGGTTCTCCTGCATGATGATCACGACGTGCTGGATCTTCTGGATCCCCGTCAACGGCTGGGCTGCGCCCACCGGTCCGACCTGCATCGTGGTGGCCGAGGCTGTCTGCCTGTCCGGATTGCTGGCCACGACCGTGGCCGCGATGTCCATGCCGACGTCGTCGTCGGTCAGGGTGTAGTACGGCGAGGACTGGTTGTCGATCGAGGCGCAGGCGCCGCTCGACGGATCGCAACGCTGCCAGCTGTAGGAATAGACGAGGTTGTCCGGGTTCGTCCAGGTGCCGACGTTCACCCCGATCGTCTGCCCGCTCTGTGGCTGCCCGGCGAGCGTGGGCGGTGTGAGATTGGTCGGGGGCGGGGCAGGCGCGATGGGACCGACGGCGGTCGAGGTGGCCGGCGTCTGCTGACCTTCCTTGTCGGTGGCCGTGATCACGGACGCCACCGTGTCTCCGACGTCCGCCGAGGTGAGCACGTACATCGCGGTGGTCGCCCCGGAAACGGTCGTACAGGCTCCGGTCGCGTCGCACCGCATCCATGCCCGGGTGTAGCTGAGCTGATCGGGGCTCGACCACGTGCCGGAGTCTGTGGTCAGCGTCTCCCCGTCGACCGTGCTTCCGGACACAGTCGGCAGGTTCTGGTTCTGAGGGGGCGGCGGATTGCCGACCGGGCCGACCAGCGGGGCGGTGGCCGGCGTCGCCTGTCGCTCCTTGTCGGTCGCGGTCGCGATCACGGTGATCAGGTGACCGACGTTCTTCGGGGTGAGCTTCAACGCATTGGCCGTCCCGGTGACCAACGTGCAATTCGCGCCGCTGCTGTCGCACTGCTGCCACTGGTACTTGTACGTGAGCGGGTCCGGGCTCGTCCACGTCCCGGCCGTGGCGGTCAGCGTCTGTCCGTCGGCGAAATTCCCGGCGATCCCGGGGAGCGAGGCGTTCTGGGGAGGCGCCGGAGCACTCACGGGTCCCACGGGCGCCGCCATTTTCTTGCCACTGGCACGGGTCACGTCCGTGGCGGTCACCGCCACCGTCACCTGCCTGCCCACGTCTGTGCTCACCGGCGTGTACGCGCTCGACGTGGCCTTGGCGATCGCGACGCAGCTGGCCCCCGCGCTCGTGCATCGCTCCCACTGATACCGGTACGTGAACGGAGCCGTGCCCGACCACGTCCCCGGATCGACGCTGAGCATCTGGCCGTCCTGCGCCACTGTCGGCGAGATCGACGGCGGGTTCTGGCTGACCAGCGGAGCTGTGGTGGCGCGCGCCGACGGCGCTGGCATCGCGACGAGCGCGAGCGAGGCCACCGCCGCGCTCATGCCGCCTTTGAGTCCTACGATGCCCGATCCGATTGCCCATCACCCCATCAGGAAGCTAGCAGGCTCAGGCTTGCCCGTGGGCGCCTCAGCAGCTCGGCTGCGGGGTGAGGTCGGTTTGCGGGCAGGTCGGGAGGATCACCGGCGCCGCCGGCTGCTGGGTGAAATCGAAGTCGTTCGCCAGATCACCCAGCGCCGACGCCGTCTCACGCACATCCGGACGCGGATCCGGCCGCCCATCAGTCGCCGGATCCAGCCGCTGACCACGGAGGAAATCATCCTCGATGAACTTCAGATACGCGTCATGGCTCAGCGTCTGATGATCGATGTAGCCCTGCTTGGCATACGGACTGATCACCAACCCCGGCACCCGGATCCCGTACCCCGCGCTGTCGATCACCGGCGGCACCACGTTGTCGTACTGACCGCCCCAGTCATCCCAGCTCAAGAAGATCGCCGTCCTGTTCCAATCCGGGCTGTGCATGATCGCGTTGATCACACCCGTCACGTACGACTGACCCGCGCTGATCAGTCCTCCCGCGGGATGCTCGGAGTCGGTCCAGCTCGGCACGACCCAGGACACGCTCGGCAGCGCGCCGCTCTGAGCCGCGGCCATGAAGTTCCCGATCGGCTGGACGTTCGTCAGCTGCTGGTCGGACTTGACGTCCGTGAAGCCCGGGAGCGGGTTCCAGATCCCCGGGTGCGCCGAGGACTGGGGCTGCGGCGGGCACGTGGTCACGTTGCTGTTCGCGCAGTCCGGCTCGGAGCCGCCCTGCACGTAGTACCCCCAGCTGACGCCCGCCTGGTGCAGCAGGTAGGTGATGTCCGTCCACGCGTACGTCCCCTTGTATGTGGGCGCGGGCGGGTTCGAGGGGTCGCTGGTACAGGTCCTGGGGTCGGTGCCGACCGTGCACTTGGCCGACCACGCGGACACCGTGTACAGGTGCGAGGGTCCGCTCGAGGAGTTGACCGGCTCGAACATGTGGTCCTGGAGGGTGAAGTCCCGCGCGTAGGCCCAGTAGTTGGGGATCTCCCGGTTGTCGTGGTAGCCCATCACGTCGATGCACGTGCTCTGGGCGCTCGACGTGCACGGCACGCAGGTCGCGCCCTTGACGCCGCAGTTGTTCATCGACTCGTTCGCGAACCCGTCCATCGCGCCGCCGTCGATGTCGGCGACGCCGGCTGCCAGGCCGTGGGGCCCGCCGACGTCGTAGTCGTTGGTGTCGTGGTAGGACGGGGCGCAGACGCCGCCCTTGCCGAACCGGATGCACGTGTTCGGCGGGATCCCGTCGGCGCCGGGGAACGTGCCGAAGTAGTCGTCGAACGACCGGTTTTCCTGCATGATCACAACGACGTGCTGGATCTTGTGGATGCCCTGGAATGGCGCGGCCGCCCTGATCGGGCCGAACTGCATGGTCGTCGCCGACCCCGGCTGCTGCTCTGCGTCGGTGGCCGTCACCGTAGCCGCGATGTCCATGCCGACATCGCCGTGGGTCAGCGTGTAGTACGGGGTCGTCTGCCGATCGATCGTGGAGCACACGCCGCTCGACGGGTCGCAGCGCTGCCAGCTGTAGGAGTAGGTGAGCGAGTCCGGGCTCGTCCAGGTGCCGGTGTTCACCCCGATCGTCTGGCCGCTCTCCGGCTGGCCCGAGAGCGTCGGCTGGGCGGCGTTCTGGGGCGGCGGGGGTGGGTTCACGGGCCCCACCGCCGTGGCTGTGGCCGGTGTTGACTGGTGCTCCTTGTCGACCGCCGTGATCACCGAGGCGACCGTGTCGCCGACGTCGACGGACGTGAGCGTGTAGGTCGGCGCGGTGGCCCCCGGAATCGCTGTGCAGGTCCCGCTCGGGTCGCATCGCTGCCAGGCACGCGTGTACGCGAGTGGATCGGGGCTCGACCAGGTCCCGTAGGTCGTCGTCAGCGTCTGCCCGTCGCTCGGGGTGCCGGACACCTGCGGGAGCGTCTGGTTGCTCCGCGGGGGCGGGTTTCCGATCGGCCCGACCGGCGTGGCGGTCGCCTGACCGGACTGACCCTCCTTGTCGGTGGCCGTCACGAGCACCGTGATGTCAGCCCCCACGTACCGCGCGGCGAGCTTCAGCACGCTGGTCACCGGCGCACCGACGATCGGCGCGCAGTTCGCGCCGCTGTTGTCGCACTGCTGCCACTGATACTTGTACGTGAGCACGTCGGGGCTGTTCCACGCGCCGTGGCCCGCCGTCAGCGTCTGGCCGTCATTCGGCTGTCCGGTGATCGCCGGGGCCGGGGTGCCGGGGGACGGCGGGCTGGGAGCGGTGATCGGGCCGACCGGCGTCGCGGTCGCCTTACCGGTCGCCCCGGTGGCGTCGACGGCGGTCACGATGACCGTGATCTGGTTGTTGACGTCGGCGCTGACCGCGACGTACGTGCTCGACGTCGCCTTCGTCACGTTCGTGCAGCCGGTGCTCGTGCACCGCTGCCACTGGTACCTGTACGTGTACGGGGCCGTGCCCGACCACGTGCCCGGATCGGCGCTCAGCGTCTGGCCGTCCTGAGTCTGCCCCGAGATCGACGGCAGGGTCTGGTTGACGAGCGGGGCCGGCGTCGTGCCGGAGCGAGCGAGCGCGACGTGCGCGCACGCAAGCACGAGCGCTGTGACGACAAACGCCATCATCTGCCCCCGACGTCCTGCTATGCGATTACGCATCTGCCCGGCTGCCCGCCGGCCGACCTATCAGGCGGCGGCGAGGGCCCAGCTTGTGCGACAGATGCCCGCTGGTAGGGTCGAAACGACGATGAGCGTCACCCCGTTCGCCAACGAGCCGGTGCTCGAGCTGCGCCGCAGCGCGGTCCGATCCCAGCTCGCCGAGGCCCTCGCCGCGCTCGATCGTGAGCTCCCGCTCGAGACGCCGGTGATCGTCGGCGACGGCGCCGCCCGCGAGGGCCGCGCGGTGATCGCGTCGACCGACCCGGGCGAGCCCGACCGCGTCGTCGCGAGCGCCTCCGCCGCCACCGAGGCCGACGTCGCCGCGGCGATGACGACGGCCGCCGAGGGCCTGCGGCAGTGGCGCGCGGTGAGCGCGGCCGACCGCGCCGCAACCCTGATCCGGGCCGCGGCGTGGATGCGCGAGCGCCGCCTGCAGCTCGCCGCGCTCCAGGTCCGCGAGTGCGCCAAGCCATGGCCGGAGGCTGACGCCGACGTATGCGAGGCGATCGACTTCCTCGAGTACTACGCGCGCGGCGCGCTCGAGCTCGACCGCGGGCGCCCGTTGCTGCAGGTCCCCGGCGAGCGCAACGCGATGCGCTACGTGCCGCGCGGGATCACGGCCGTGATCGCGCCCTGGAACTTCCCGCTGGCGATTGCCTGCGGGATGACCTCGGCGGCCCTGGCCACCGGCAACTCAGTCGTGCTCAAGCCCGCCGAGCAGTCCCCGGGCAGCGCCCTGCGGCTCGTGCAGGCGCTCCGCGCGGGCGGCGTCCCGCCGGCGGCGATCTCGCTGCTTCCGGGCGAGGGCGATGTCGGCGCGTCGCTCGTCCGCCACCCCGACGTGGCGACGATCGCGTTCACCGGGTCGCTCCCGGTCGGCCTCGAGATCGTGCGCGCGGCCGCCGACCCGGCGCCCGGCCAGCGCCACATCAAGCGCGTCGTGGCCGAGCTGGGCGGCAAGAACTGCGTGATCGTCGACGGCGACGCCGATCTCGACGAGGCGGTCCCGGCGATCGTGTCCTCCGCGTTCGTGTACGCGGGCCAGAAGTGCTCGGCGGCCGCGCGGGTGCTCGTCCACGAGGCGATCGCCGAGCAGCTGCTCGAGCGGATCGCCGGCGCCGCCGGCGTGCTGGTGGTCGGCCAGGCGGGGCAGCTCGGCACCGATGTCCCGCCGGTGATCGAGCAGGACGCGCAGGCCCGGGTGCGGCGTTACGCCGAGCTCGCGCGCAGCGGCGGGCGGATCGTGTCCGAGGGCCACGACGTGCCCGATCGCGGGCTGGTTCTGCCCGCCGACGGTGGTCGCCGACCTGCCCGCCGACTCGCCGGTGCTGGGCGAGGAGATCTTCGGGCCGCTGCTGGCCGTCGAGCGGGTCCGCGACGTCGCCGACGCCTGCGACCGGATCGACGAGCTGCCGTTCGCCCTCACCGGCGGGCTGTTCGCGCGCGATCCCGCCACCGTCCGCTACGTGAGCGGCCGCACCCCGGTCGGGAACCTGTACGTCAACCGCGGGATCACCGGCGCGATGGTCGGCCGCCAGCCGTTCGGCGGCAACCGGCTGTCCGGCACCGGCTCCAAGGCCGGCGGGCCCGACTACCTGCTCCAGTTCGTCGAGCCGCGGGCGGTGACCGAGAACACGATGCGCCACGGGCTCGTCGTCTGATCGCGGGCATCGCGGCCGGCGCGACATCAGGCTGACCGGGGGTCTTGATTTCCTGCGCGGATCGGTCGATGATCGGGGCTGGGATGATCGTGCCGCCGTCAGTCGCGTGGAAGCTCGTGCTGGCCATCTCCCTGGCTGCCGCGATCTTCGTGAGCCTGTACGCCCGGGCCCCCCGCCGCTCGATCCCGGGCTCCGAGCTCCGGCGCCTCGTGCTCGCCGCCCTCGGTCTGTACGGCGTCGGCGCGCTCGCCTCGGTCACCCACCACCCGATGCTCGCCGCGCTCGTCTACGCGGCCGGGATCGCCATCTGCGCACTCGCGGCCTGGCTGTCGCGCGGGAGCGACTCGGAGGACCCGCCCGACGGCGAGGACCCCGTCGACGAGCAGCCCCCGCCCGAGCCCGACGGGATGCCCGCGTTCGACTGGGACGCGTTCGAGAAGGACTTCCGGGCGTACTCGCAGCGCGAGCGGGTGTAGGTAGGCCCCGCCCGGGGGTCTAGCGCTCCCCGGCGCCCGCCCGGGGTCTAGCGCTCCCCGCCGCCCGCCCGGCCCTCGATGCGTGCACGGCGTGCCAAACTCGCCGCTGACGGGCCAGTTCGGTAGACCGGTCATCACCGCGATGCTCCAGCTACCGATTTCGCCGGAAATCGGCGAGTTTGGCACCTGGTGCACCCCTGGCGGCCCCCAGCGAGCCGTGCTCAAAAACTGGGTCTATAGACCGGGTTTTCGATCACCGACCAGCCTAGGAGCATCTCGTGCAGGCGGGTCTCCCCCGCCAGCTCCGGATGGAACGAGACCGCGAGGATGTTCCCCTGGCGCACGGCGACCGGGTGGCCGTCGACCGACGCGAGCACCTCGACCCCGTCGCCGTGGGCTGTCACCCACGGCGCGCGGATGAACACGGCGTGCACGGGGCCGCCCTCGACGCCGTCGACGTCGAGGTCGGCCTCGAACGAGTGCAGCTGACGGCCGAACGCGTTGCGCTCGGCGCTGACGTCGAGCAGGCCGAGATGGTCGCGGTCGAGCATGATCAGCCCGGCGCAGGTGCCGAGCGTCGGCGTGCCGGCGCCGATCAGCTCGCGCAGCGGCCCGCTGAGGCCCTCGCGCTCGACGCCGAGCGTCATCACCGTCGACTCGCCACCCGGGATGATCAGCGCGTCGAGCCCGGCGAGGTCGGCCGGGACGCGGACCTCGCGCGGCGCGGCGCCGAGCGAGCTGACGATGTTGGCGTGGGCCTCGAACCCGCCCTGGAGGGCGAGCACGCCGACGATCGTCACGCTCGCAGGGTGCTCCGCGACGTTCCGCCGCCAGGCAAAACTCGCAATGCCGGCGCGGCCGGCACGGTCACCAACCCCGGGGCGAGAGCAGCTGCTCGGCCTCGAGCTTCGAGGTCTCGAGGCTGACCATCGGCTGACCGAGGCCGGTCGAGGCCGCAGCCACCCGGGCCGGGTCGGCGAAGTGGGTCGTCGCCTCGACGATCGCGCGGGCGCGGCGATCGGGATCGGAGGACTTGAAGATCCCCGACCCGACGAACACGCCCTCGGCGCCGAGCTGCATGACGAGCGAGGCGTCGGCCGGGGTCGCGATCCCGCCCGCGCAGAACATGACGACCGGGAGCCGGCCGGCGGCGGCCACGCGGCGCACGAGCTCGAGCGGGGCGCCGAGCTCCTTGGCGGCGGTCGGCAGCTCCTCGGCGTCGAGCATCGTCAGGCGGCGGATCTCGCGGCGGATCATCCGCAGGTGGCGCACGGCCTCGACGATGTCGCCGGTGCCGGCCTCGCCCTTGGAGCGGATCATCGCGGCGCCCTCGCCGAGCCGGCGCAGCGCCTCGCCGAGGTTCGTCGCGCCGCACACGAACGGGACCTTGTATGCCCACTTGTCGATGTGGTTGGCCTCGTCGGCCGGAGTCAGGACCTCGGACTCGTCGATGTAGTCGACCTCGAGCGCTTCGAGCACCTGGGCCTCGGCGAAGTGGCCGATCCGGGCCTTGGCCATCACCGGGATGCTGACCGCCTCCTGGATGCCCTTGATCATCTCCGGATCGCTCATCCGGGCCACCCCGCCATCGCGGCGGATGTCGGCGGGCACGCGCTCGAGCGCCATCACCGCCGCGGCTCCGGCGTCCTCGGCGAGCTTCGCCTGCTCGGGGGTGACGACGTCCATGATCACGCCGCCCTTCAGCATCTCCGCGAGGCCGGCCTTGACCGTGAACGTGGCCTCGCTGCGCTGGGATCCGTTCTCCTGGCTCATCGGCCCAGTGTAGCCCGCGCCCAGGCCGCCCCGCCATGGCCGAACCGGCACCCGTGAGCCCCCGTCACGCGCCCCCGCAGCCGACACGACGCCACCGCGTCAGCGTCGGTCCTGGCCTCAGCCGAGCTCGGCCGCGGCCCGCTCGCGGTACACGCGCCCCATCCGCCCGCCGGCGGCCGACAGGAACATCCCGATGATCGCCGTCAGCCCGCGAGCAGAGGCGGGAAGCCGCCGAGCGAGACCTTCGCGTGGGTGCCGACGATCGCGTGCACGACGAGCAGCGCGATCCCGTAGATCAGACCGCCGAAGAAGCCCCGGTCGGCCCCGCCCCACCCGTCCTGATGCTCGAACCCGGCGAGGAACGACCCGATCGCCGCCAGCACCCCGACCGCGTAGTAGGCGCCGCTTGAGATCCCGAGCAGGATCCCGGCCACCGCGCCGACCAGCGCCGGCACCACGCCGCCGAGCAGGATCTGCTGGGCGAGCGAGCGATTCCGGAACAAGGTCGCGTCCGCCAGGCGCTCCCGCGGGTCCATCCGGGGATCGTATGCGAGCCAGTGTCCGGCGGTCCAGCGCTCGGCCGCGGCGGTCCACCGGGCCGGCCCCGGCCGGTCGGTAGGTTGTGGGCCGTGAGCGAGCAGGCGATCTTCGAGGCGCGCAACGGCGGCTTCGTGGCCAGCGAATATGCCCGCGGCCCCTGGGACGAGCGCGCGCAGCACGGCGGTGCCGCCGCCGCCCTGCTGATGCGCGCGTTTGAGCAGCTGCCCGCGCCCGACGAGCTGATCCTCGCCCGCGTGACCTACGAGTTCCTGCGCCCGGTGCCGATCGGAGCGCTGGAGGTGGAGGCCCAGGTCGCCCGCCCCGGCCGGCGGGTCCAGCTGCTCGAGGCCTCGATCCGCGACGCGGGCGGCGTCGAGGTCGTGCGCGCCCGGGCCCTCCAGGTCCAGGCGGCAGCCGCCGGCGCCCCGACGAGCACGCCCGAGCCCCCGCCCCCGGGACCCGAGGCCGGTCGTGAGAACGACTTCCAGCCTCGGTTCCGGCCGATGTTCGCGCCGGACTCGATCGAGCTGCGGTTCGTCAAGGGGACGTTCCACGACGGCGGCGCAGCCACCTGCTGGTTCCGCCTGCATCGCCCGCTCGTCGCCGGCGAGGCCCCCTCCCCCCTCCAGCGCCTGGCCGCCGCCGGCGACTTCGGCAACGGGATCGCCTCGATCCTCTCCTGGGACGAGTTCGTGTTCATCAACCCCGACCTCACCCTGTACCTCGAGCGCCGGCCGGCCGGCGAGTGGATCGGGCTCGACTCGCGGATGCTGATCGCCCCGGAGGGGATCGGCACGGCCGAGAGCGTCCTCTACGACCAGCGCGGGCGCGTCGGGCGCGCCACTCAGGCGCTGGTGATCGGCGCGCGCCCGGCTACTTGAGCCGGAACGCCTTGATCCGGACGTCGTACTGCTGGGCGTCGCGCGCGTAGACGCCGTAGGCGAGCGCCTGGATCAGCGACAGCAGCGCGGTGTGCGAGCGCACGAACGCGGGCGTGTTCGAGGAGTAGTACAGGCGGATCCGGGCCAGCCGGGCCACCTCGGACAAGGTCGCGTCGGTGATCGCCAGCGTCGGCGCCTTGCGGTGCCGGGCGAGCTTCATCGTCCGCGTGATGAGCGGGTGGGGCCGGCCGGCGGACAGGCCGACGACGAGCGTGTTCTCGTCGATCCGGCTGAGCCGCCCGAGCGCCTCCTGCGACGGGCTCGCGACGATCTCGGCCCGGAGATCGAGCAGCATCAGCAGGTGCCGCAGGTAGCTGGCGAAGAACGCCATCTGGTCGGTGCCGGCGATCAACACCTTCTCGGCGGTGACGATCGCATCGATCGCGGCCTCGACATCGGAGCGCGACAGCTTGTGGGCGGTGTCCTCGACGTTGACGTGATCGGCGGCGAGGGCCGCCTCGAACTCCGTGTGATCGAGCGAGAACAGGGGCGCGACCGCGACCGTCTCGCTGGCCCCGACGGGACGCCGCCGGTACTCGTCGCGGGCGGCCTGCTGCAGCTCCGGGAAGCCCTCGAACCCGAGGGCCTGCGAGAAGCGCACGACCGTGCTCGACGACGTGCTGGCCCGGCGGGCGAGCTCCTCGGCGGTTTGGAAGGCGGCTTCGTCGAGATGGTCGACGATGTACTGGGCGACGTCCTTCTGTGAGCGGGAGAACTCGTCGAAGCGCGCGCGGATGTAGGCCGACAGCGCCTGATGACCGTGAGCGGGGGTCTCGGCGGTGGCGGTCGGAGAGATTGCTGGCTTCATCGGCAGCCGTCTCATTCGACGCCGCCCGCCGCGCTTCCTTCACCCGAGCCACAGTCACAGGCCCCGACGGCCCCTGACCGGTTCGTGAGAACACCCTGAATCTGCTGCTGATCGTGGTCAGCTCGCTGGCGCCGGCCGGCGGCGTTCACCCCCGCTGAGCGGCGAACCGGCCGGGCGCGGGCGTCGTGGCCCGTACGATGCGAGCGTGCGACGCAGCTCGTCGGTGACGGTGCGCGATCAGGATTACCCGCAGGTCGCGAGGCGCGGCGGACCGAGGTTCGGCTGGTTCCTCGTCGCGCTCGCCGCGGCCGCTCTCAAGGCCGAGGCCGTCGCGAAGCTGGTCGTACACCCGTACACCCTCGTCGGCGTGCTCTCCGCCGGCGTCGTCGCCTCGGTGCTGCGTGCGAGGCCGGCGGGTCTCGCCATCACGACGGCGCCGCTCATCGCCCTGCTGGTCGCGCCCGCGTCGATCTGGCTCGGCGTCGCCCTCGGTGTCGGCGCGTACGTGCTGCTCATGTCGCTGTTCGTCGCGATCGGGACGGTGCTGCAGGCCCACCAGGACCCCCATCGTCAGCAACCCCCGCGGTGACCGAGGCGGCTTGCGTCCCGGCCCTCGGGTCGGATACGTTCGCGCGCCCAGGGTGCGCCGCTGCACATCACATCTAGCTAGGAGGCTCCAGTGACCGTTAGCTTCGTTCTACACCGAGTGCCGGACTACGACGCGTGGCGGCGTGTGTACGACAGCGTCGGCGAGGTCCAGCGCCAAGGCGGAGTGACCGAGGAGTCCGTCTATCGGGCCGAAGGCGACCCGAACAACGTGCTCGTCATGCACGAGTTCGGCAGTGCCGCCGAAGCCCACGCGTTCTTCGAGAACCCCGAGCTGCGTCAGGCGATGCAAGACGCCGGCATCGACACGGGTTCGCTGCGGCTCGAGTTCTTCGACCGCGCGTAGGCACTCCTCGCGCTCGCTGGAGTTCCTCAAGCCTTCCTGACGGGGGGTCGATGAGTCCTGCGATGGCTTCCCCCCGCTCGCCTCACCGACCCGGCAGCTCTCGCACCCGTGACATGAGTGCAGCGATGGTCCGATCGGGTGCCCGCCGGCTCGCGGGGCTGGATGGTCTGCGGGCGGTCGCGGCGGCGCTCGTGGTCGGCTACCACGTGAGCCGGAGCGCAGGACGGACGGGGAACGGGAACGGATTTGACGGCTACGGCGTCGTCGCCCCGGTGCTCGCCGAGCTCAAGGGCGGCGTGACGATCTTCTTCGTGATCTCAGGGCTGGTGCTCTACCTCCCGTTCGCGCGCGCCGTCGTGCGCGGCGACGCGCTTCCCGACTGGAGGATCTACGCCCGGCGGCGGATCGTCCGCATCGTCCCGGCCTTCTGGCTGGCCGTCCTCGGCGTCGGGGTGCTGCTCCCCGGCAGCCACGCGTTCGGCCCCTCGACCTGGCGGCTCCTCACGTTCGCCCAGATCTACCACGCCGACACGTTCTTCTCCGGACTGGGGGTTGCCTGGAGCCTGGACGTCGAGATGGCGTTCTACGTCGCGGTCCCGATCCTCGCGGCAGCCGTTGCCCGGCTGCTGCGCGGTCGCGCCGGCCCTCGGGCCGTCCGCGGGCAGATCGCTGTCCTGGCCGTGCTCGGAGGGGCGTCGTTCGCCGCGCGCATCTGGCTCTCCCACGGATCGCTGGTGGCGCCTCCGCACCCGGGGCTCGATGTCACCGCGACGCTGCCGCCGATGGTGTTCGGCTGGTTCGTGCCGGGCATGATGCTCGCCGTGCTGATCGCCGGTCGTGAGGCGGGCACGCCGCTGCCACGGCCGCTGGCCGCGCTGTCGCGGCGCTCGGCGGTCAGCGTCGCGCTCGCGATGTGCGCCTTCGCGACCGCGATCCCGACCCAGCGCGGCGACATGTTCCTCACCCTGTACGCGCCAATCACCCAGCTGCTGCTCGGCCTCGGGGCGGCGCTCCTGGTCCTTCCGGTCGCGCTCCGCCCCAAGCACGGCTCATCGCGCCTCATCGCCCTCCTCGACTCGCGCGCGCTGGTCGCCCTCGGCACGGTGTCGTACGGGATCTACCTCTGGCACGAGCCGCTTCTCGTCCGACTGCGCGGCTCCGCGCTGCAGCCCGCTCCGGTGCTCTCCGGGTCGGCGACGTTCGCTCTGTTCGTTCTCATCCTCGGTGGCGCGATCGCCGCCGCGGCGCTCAGCTGGCGTTTCGTCGAACGCCCGTTGCAGACCCGGGCGCGCGCGGCAGAGCGTCCGACGGGGCGCCCGCTGACGGTGAGCCCGTGAGCGCTGCCGTTCAGCCCACCGGCAGGGCGTAATAGTCCTCGGTCGCCACGGGCGCGAACCCGACCGAGGTGTACAGCCCGAGTGCGCGTTCGTTTTCGACCGCCACCTCCAGGCGGATCCGCCGCGCGCCGCCCGCGCGCAGCAGCTCGCACGCCTGCCTGAGCGCGTCGCGTCCGATCCCGCGTCCCTGCCAGCCGGGATCGACCACGAACCCGTAGACGGCCGCCTCGTCGCCGTCCCGGAGGAGACGCATGGCTCCCACCGGCTCGCGATCCAGCTCGATGACCATCCATGTCTCGCCCGGCGAGTCCAGCCGGCCGGCGACATCGGTCGCGGGCTGACCGAACCCGAGCTCGAGTAAGCGCGAGACGAGCGGGGCTTCGTCCTGGGACGAGGGGCGCAGGCTGGGAGCCGGGTCGCGCGGCCTGCTCCTCGGCGCCCCCGTGAGCATGAGCGCGTGCTCGGAGTGGTCGAGCACTCCACCGCGGCGCTCGGCCAGAATCCGGCCTGCAACGGACGGGCGCGGCACGATCAGCAGCACCGGCCGGTAGCCCCTCGCTCGCTGGAGCGGCGCGGCGGCATCGAGGAGGGCGGTGGCGATCCCGCGCCGACGGGCCTCGGGCGCGACCATCCCGGCCAGCTCCAGCGACGAGCCGAACTCGTACAGCCCGAGGAAGCCGAGAAGCCGGCCGTCGTCCCACCACAGCAGGTCCTCGACGCACTCGCCGGTGCGGCCGCGGAGGTTCCCCCACTCGAGCTTCAATCGACCACCGTCGGCCTCGACCACCCGCCGCTCGAGCTCGGCGATCGTCTCCAGCGCCGACTCGGACAGACCGGCGGCGTGCTCGATCACGGCGAGCGCGGGGTCAGGCTCGCACCGCTGTGGGCCGGATGTTCGCGTTGAGATGAAACACGTTGTCCGGGTCGTAGCGGCGCTTGAGCTCGGCAAGGCGCGCGTACTTCTCCGGTCCGTAGGCGGAGCGGACCCGGTCCTCCTCGGGGTCGGTGAGGAAGTTGACGTAGCTCCCGACACCGACCGCGTGCGGGACCAGGTCGGCCCAGAAGGTCCGGACCCATTCCCGATCGGCCTCGTAGGCGTCCATCTCCATGGCGCCGGCCGCGATGTTGACCATGTAGCGGATGCTGCGGTCACCGCCGAATGCGGTGGCGTCGTTGTCGATGCGCGCGAACTCCCCGCCGAGGACGAAAATCGGCAGGAACGACAGCGGGGCGTGCTTGCGGGGCTGATGCTTGAGGATCACGTCGATCGCCTCGTCGGTCAGCTCGTCGAGGTACACGGCCTTCTCGTAGCCGAGCAGCCCCCACGGAGCCGAACCGTTGAACATCTGCTGCAGTGCGACGTACGGGATCGGCGTGACGAGCTCGAACAGTGGCGCCACCGCGTCGCGGACCGGAGCCACGAGCTCACCGTACGCGGCATCGTCCCCGAGTCCGACGATCGCGAACAGGTACACGGGCTGGCCCTTGTGCTCGTCGGGGACGAACGGCTCGGGCGGGGCGGTCAGCCCGGCGAGGAACACGCCGCACTCGTCGGGGAGACCGCGCACGAACTCCCGCGCGAACCGGAACATGTCGCCGCCCTGCTCGGGCGCGTAGAAGAACGCGCCGAGGTGCACCATCGGACCCACGCGGTGCAGCTCGAACTCGAACGACGTGACCACGCCGAAGTTCCCTCCGCCACCGCGGAGGCCCCAGAACAGGTCCTCGTGCTCGGTCGCCGAGGCCCACACGACCCCCCCGTCGGCGGTCACGACCTCAGCGCCGACGAGGTTGTCGGCCGTCAACCCAGCCAGCCGGCTGAGCCACCCGAAGCCACCTCCCAGGCACAGACCAGCGACCCCCGTGGTGCTGATGAAGCCGCCGGGAACGGCCAGGCCGTGCTCCTGCGTCGCGGCGTCCAGCTCCCCCCACGTCACGCCGCCGCCGCATCGCGCTCGTTGCGCGTCCGGATCCACCTCCACATCCTTCATCGGGCTCAGATCGATCGTCAGCCCGCCGTCGCTGAGCGCGAGCCCCGCGTACCCGTGCCCACCGCCTCGGACCGACACCTCGAGGCCAGCGTCGCGAGCGAACGCCAGCGCCGCGGCGACGTCGCTACCGCTCGTGCAGCTCGCGACCACCGCGGGTCGCCGCTCGATCACCCCGTTCCAGATGGCAACCGCCCCGGCGTATGCCGACTCGCCTGGAAGCGAGACCGTGCCGTCGATCGCGTCTCGCAGCCCACCCACATCGAATCCCGTCATCGATCCCACCGCCCCTCGTCGTGTGTTCGCCGGCGCCCCGCGTAACGCTATTCCACCGGGGTCGTCGGATCCACCCCCAACTCAGCGGCCACCCGTGGCCGGCTGATCCGCGCCCGCGGTCCGGAACAGGTCGCCGACGATCAAGAGCGATACGCGCCGTTGACCACGGTGCGCAGGGCGACGGCACGCACAGGCTCCCGGTCAAGGCGGCGTTGCGGAAGACGATCGGCAAGGAAGCGGGCGCGAACGTCCACGTCCGGATCGACGAGCGCATCGGGTAGCCGCTGCCGCAACGCACGGCGGGGCCGCCGCGGACGTGCGGCGACGCCGCTTGATGGATAACCACCCAGTCAGCTATAGTGCTATGCACCTAGTTGTATGGAGGCTTATCGGTGATCGAGTTCCACCTCGACTCTCGCTCCGGCGTTTCGCCATATATGCAGATCGTTCAGCAGGTGCGCCAGGCCTTGCGTCTCGGCTTGCTGAGTGAGGGCGACCAGCTGCCGACGGTGAAGGAGGCCGTCGCGCGGCTCGCGATCAACCCGAACACTGTGTTGAAGGCCTACCGCGAGCTTGAGCATGCCGGGCTCGTCGCCGCGCGGCCTGGCGTCGGCACGTTCGTCACCGGGTCGTTCGCCGATCCCGCGATCGCCGCGCACGGGCCGTTGCGCCGGGAGCTGCGCGGCTGGATCGTCAAGGCGCGGCGCGCCGGCCTTGACGAGGAGTCGATCGAGGCGCTGTTTCGCGAGGCTGTTCGCTCCGCGCGGATCGAGGGGGTAGCGTGAGCGTCGCGCTGGCGACGCGCGGGCTCGGCAAGCGCTACGGGCGCCGTTGGGCGCTCTCAGGCTGCACGCTCGAGGTCCCGGCCGGCCACGTCGCCGGCCTCGTCGGCCCGAACGGCGCCGGTAAGACGACGCTGCTGGAGCTCGCGGTCGGCCTGATCGAGCCGAGCACCGGGTCGGTCGACGTGCTCGGCGAGGAGATCGCCGCGACGCCCGCGCAGCTCGCGCGCGTCGGCTTCGTCGCCCAGGAGATGCCGCTGTACCCGTCGCTGTCGGTCGCCGAGCACCTACGCCTCGGCGCCGCGATGAACCCGGGCTGGGACGCGGCGCTCGCGCAAGGGCGGATCGCGCGGCTCGGTCTCGACCCCGGGCAGCGCGCCGGCACGCTCTCCGGCGGGCAGCGCGCGCAGCTCGCGCTTACGCTCGCGATCGCGAAGCGGCCCGAGCTGCTGGTGCTCGACGAGCCGGTCGCTGGCCTCGACCCGCTCGCGCGCCGCGAGTTCCTTCAGGGCCTGATGGAGTTCACGGCCGAGCACACGATCAGCGTCGTGCTCTCCTCGCACCTCGTCGCCGACCTCGAGCGCGTCTGCGACTACCTGATCCTGGTCGCCGCCGGCCGAGTCCAACTCTGCGGCGAAGTCGACGAACTGCTCGCCACCCACCGCCGGCTGAGCGGCCCGCGTCGCGACAGCGCGCGGCTGCCGGCAGGCCAGGAAGTGATCGAGGAGAGCCACACCGACCGCCAGAGCACGCTCCTCGTGCACACCGAGGAGCCGATCATCGATCCGGCCTGGAGTGTCGAGGAGGTCAGCCTCGAGGACGTCGTCCTCGCCTACATGGGCCGCCCTGTCGACGACGCCGAGCCGAGGAGGATCAGCCGATGATCTGGGTCGCGTGGCGCCAGTTCCGCACACAGGCGCTCGTGACGCTCGGCCTGCTCGCCGCGTTCACCGTGCTCGTCCTCGTGACGGGCCTGCACCTGCGCGACGTCTACCACTCGCTCGGCGGCGCCCACTGCCACGCGCGCAACGACTGCACCGCGCTGGGCCCGCACGACAAGCCGCTGGCGGACGTGCTCGGCCCCGCGCTGCTCGCGATCCCCGCGCTACTGGGGATGTTCTGGGGCGCGCCGCTGATCGCGCGCGAGCTCGAGACCGGGACCTACCGCCTCGCCTGGACGCAGAGCGTCACGCGCTGTCGCTGGCTGTCGGTCAGGGTCGCGCTCGTCGGCGTCGCCGCGCTCGCCGTCGCAGGCCTCGCGAGCTGGCTCGTAAGTTGGTGGTTCGCACCGCTCGACGCCGTCAACCTGAACCGCTTCAACCCGAGCGTCTTTACCGCGCGCGGGGTCGTCGCGATCGGCTACACGGCCTTCGCGTTCGCGCTCGGCGTCGCGACCGGCGCGCTGACGCGCCGCACGCTGCCTGCCATGGCCGCGACGCTACTCGGCTTCGGCGGGGCCCGGGTCGCCGTCACATTCTGGGTGCGCCCGCACCTCCTCAGCGCCACGAAAGTCCTGGTTTCCGTTACGTTCGGCAACGGCGTCGGGTTCGTTTCGAGCGCATCGGGCGTGAGCATCGCCCCGAACTTGTCCCCGATCCCGAACGCCTGGGTGATCTCCGCCGCGCTGGTCGATCGCGCCCACCACGCCGTCAGCGCCGCACGCCTGCACGGTCTGCTCGTCCGCGCCTGCCCCGCGATCGCGGCGGGGCTCCCGCAGCCTACCGGCAGCGCCCCCAAAGGCCCAAAAGGCCCGGCGGGCGGTGCCGTCCTCGCCTGCGAACAGAGGCTCTCGCATCACCTGCAGCAGCTCGTCACCTACCAGCCACCAGGCCACTACTGGCCGCTGCAGGCGCTCGAGACCGGCATCTTCCTCGCCGCCGCGTTCGCGCTGATCGGCGCCGCCATCTGGCGCGTGGGGCGGCGCACCGCGCGCAAGCCGGCAGCCCGTGAACCGGGTGAGCGGACCGCGAACCCGGTCGCGGAGCAGACCGGCGTGCATGCTCGCGGCCATCAACGCGAGACCGCGGCGAAGGCAACTTCCATCGATCTAGCTGAACGGCGGCCAGCCGGCAGCCGCTCTCACCCCGCGCTTCCGTGGTTCACGGCTGCGCTAATCACGGTCGGCCTCCTGGTCTCTGGCTGCGGACGCAGTTCATCGACGACTTCGAGCGGCCAGGAGCAGCAGACCACGCAAGCGTCGCCGGGTGGTCCGTCGGTCACGGCGACCGGCGAGTGCGATTCGCTGACCAGCTGTTACACCCCGCGCCAGCTCGAGACGGCATACGGGATCCAGCCGCTGCTCGCCCAAGGTATCGACGGCCGCGGTGAAACGGTCGTACTTCCTGAGATCGCTGAAGGCCTGTTTCCGCCGTCGAGCTACAGCGACCTGCGAACGGACATGGCGCGATTCGACCAGCTGTTCGGGCTGCCGGCACCGAGGCTGCGAGTGATCAACAGCCTGGCGCGCACCGGTAGCCCGTGGAGCGCCGACGGGGAGGAGGTGCTCGACGCTGAGATGGTGCACGCGGCCGCGCCCGGTGCCGCGCTCACGATCGTCCTGATCACGCCGGCATCGTTCCACAGCGCCAAGAGCGGGATCGTCGCCGCCGTCGGCGCACTGCGGTTGGGTGTCAGGGAGGGCGCCGTCATCTCGATCAGCGCCGCTGGCCAGACCGGCGGCGAGCATTGCGATACCCCGTCAGAGGTGAAGGTGCTCAACTCTGCGCTCGCCGACGCTGCCCGTCAGCGTGTGACCGTTCTTGCGGCTTCAGGCGATGTCGGCGCTGTGGGCGAGCCATGCGACCTGGCCAAGGGCCTGCTCGGCGGAAGCTTCCCGCCCGTCAGAGAGGTCAACCTGCCGGCTTCCGACCCCCTCGTCCTCGCCACGGGCGGAACCACCCTCACCGCCAGCCACACCACCGGCCGCTACATCGGTGAGACCGGATGGGGACTCCCCTACGGCATGGCGGGGACACAGTTTCAAGCCTCCGGCGGCGGCTTCAGCCATCTGTTCGCGCGGCCGAGCTACCAGAGCGGCCTCTCGGTGGCCGGGACCGGCCGCGGCGTGCCTGACGTCGCCTCCGACGCTGCTCCGCACACGGGCATGGCGCTGGTCATCAGCACCGGCGGTGACGGCTATACGATCCGAGACAGCGGCGGCACCAGCGCCGCCGCCCCACTGTGGGCCGGGGTGATCGCACTTGCCGACCAGTATGCCCGTCGTCACCTCGGCTTCGTGAACGCCGCTGTCTACCGGATCGCGCGGACCAGCCACAACGCATTCCACGGGATAGCGACAGGCAACAACTCTGTGTCCTTCCCACCACACACGATCATCGGCTACCACGCCGGTCGCGGCTGGAACCCCGTCACCGGCTGGGGCAGCCCGAACGCAAGCGTCCTGGTGCCCCTCCTTGCTCGCTACTCGCGCTCGTGAACCCAGTCTCCACCCGGGATCGCCTGCCTGCAGCCGCCAGGGCGATCAAACCGCCAGTTGCTCGCAGCAGCCCTCCCGATACCACGCCCACGTCCTGATCACGGCGACGCGACTTTCCGGCTTGTGGCAGTCAGGGCAGCGGGTGGGTCACACCGCTCCGTCCGCGCCTCGAGCCACTACATCTGGCGCCGTTAGCGCCCTGGCGCGGCCCCGGAATCTGGGTTGAAACGATGGGTCCACTGGCGTTAGGTTGGTGTTTTGCCCGGTCGAGGTGGCGGTGTGGGATCCGCCTGATCGCCATCACCGGGGGAAAGGGGTGAGGGGTGTCTCGAGATCAGAAGAGGGCGCGTTGGTTCGGCGTGCTCTACCTCGTCACGTTCGTCACGTCGATCCCGGCGCTGGCGCTTTACGAGACCGTGCTCCGACATCCGGTGAGCTACATCGCGGGGGCTGGGCACGACAAGCAGGTCTTGCTCGGCGCGCTGTTGGAGCTGCTGCTCATCATCGCCAACATCGGCACCGCCGTCGTGATCTTCCCGATCCTCAGACGACTGAGCGAGGAATTGGCGCTCGGATACGTGACCGCGCGGCTGATCGAGAGCACGTTCATCCTCGTCGGCATCGTTTCCATGCTCGGGATCATCACGTTGCGGAACCAGATTGCAGGTCCGTCTGAGGGGACGGTCGCGTACACGCTCGCGGCGATCAAGGACTGGACGTTCCTCCTCGGCCCGGGCTGGGTCGTCGGCTGGGGGAACGGGCTGATCCTCGGTTACCTGATGTACCGCTCGGGCCTGGTGCCGCGACGCGCAACGTGGCTCGGGCTCATCGGCGGACCGCTGATCATCGTGTCCGGGACGGTCATCCTGTTCGGCGGCAACAATCCGAGCCACTCGCTGCACTCGCTGCAAGCCATCGTGACCATCCCAGAGTTCGCGTGGGAACTCTTCCTCGGCGTCTATTGCACCGTCTGGGGTTTCCGGCGCGATGCTCCGATCCTTTCCGGGAGTGCTCCGGGCCTTCCCGGGAGCGCCCCCATTCTTTCCGGGAGCGCGGGTTGACGACTCAATACGCGTCGACTCCGCACAGCCCGGACGCTGTCTCGCCGCCGTGGCAGCGGCAACTCGCCTGTCCGGGGTCGAAGAAATTCAGGCCTGCAGGCTGAAGGGCGGGTAGCGGTCGGTGATCAGCAGGAACGCGTAGGCGGCGACGCGGTTGTGCCAGCGGAACACGCCCTCGTTGAAGTCAAACACCGACCCCGGGTAGCGGCCGGTGAAGAGGATCGCGAACCAGGCGAAGATGGCGGCGATATTTTCCGTCAAGTACCCAGGCCGGACCGGCGCAGTCCTCCCCGACGCGCAGCCGTTTTCTGTGAGCCTGGGTATCTAACGGGCCTATTTTTCCCGTTGAATACCCAGGCCTCCGGCCAGGTGATCTCACCGAACGCACGACGCCAGTCGGGACCGGCATCTCAGACCTTCGCGGACGGCGTCGGCGGCCACACCCGGAAGGCGTCCGCCAGGCGCTCCGCGGCCTGGCCTGAACTACCAACCTCTCCCCCATGGCCCGGGCAGGACTCGAACCTGCGCGCGACGGATTATGAGTCCGCTGCTCTGACCAACTGAGCTACCGGGCCGGTGGGGCGACGCTACCAGCGGGAGCGGGCGGCGAGGGCGGCCGGGCGGGCGGGACGGCCCGTGGTTGAGGTACGCTCCCGGGCACGATGTTGATCGATGGCAGCGCAGCTCTGGGGCAGACACTGGCTCTGCTGGCCACGTTCCTCGGGATTGGGGTGCTGGCCAACTTGCTGATCGTCTATATCGTCGGCCAGGTGCTGGCCGAGCGCAAGCAGAACCAGGAAGCACACCCGCCGGGCGAGTAGGCTGCCGCGCCGCCCGGCGCGACGATCTAGAAACCGGGGCAACTGCATGCGGATGGCGAGACCTCGTGCTAGGCTGATCCGTGATCCAGACCATCACAGCTGGGGCGGTGTACCGTCGCGGGCTGCGGCGTTGGGCGGGGGGTGGGCGTCGATTGACGCCGTAAGGCTGACCTGTCGCCGGCGCGCGACGAGCGGGCTGCTGGACAGCCCGGCTGCGTCGTGACGCGTGCGCCCACCGGCCGCAATCGCATCCATGGAGGACTCATGACACGTGGCTTCGCCGCCGCTCTTCGTTCCGCGATCCGGCGGTTCGCCGGATGGCCGGCGCTCGCGGCTGCAGCGTTCTCCGTGGCGCTCGCGGTGCTGGGATCAGCGTCCCCGGCATTCGGCCAGCCGATCGGGCCCAGCACGGGATCGGTCAGCACGGGATCGGTCAGCACGGGATCGGCGTACACGACGCCGATCCGGCACGTCGTGGTCGTCCTCCAGGAGAACCACTCCTTCGACAACGTCCTCGGGCAGCTCTGCATCCAGGACCACCGCGACTGCAACGCCGCGTCGACCGGCCAGCTGAGCAATGGAGGCACGATTCCGCTCAGCCGAGCGAAGGACAAGGTTGCGGTCGTGGCCCACCTGCAGGCCGATCAGCTGACCGCGATGGACGGTGGCAAGATGGACGGCTGGGCTCAGCTCTCCGGATGCCAGCAGGACCAGTGCTACACGCAGTACGACCCCACCCAGGTCCCGGCGCTCGCCGCGCTGGCCCGGGCCGGGGCGATCTCGGACAGCTTCTTCTCCCGCGACATCGTGCCATCGTGGGGCGGCCACGTCGACTTCTTCGCGCAGACCCTGGACGGGTTCGTGGGCGACAACCCGGTCCACCTCTCGACGGCTCCGCCGGTCGGTCCGGGCTGGGGTTGCGACTCCAACCGTGACACGGGGTGGATGAACCCGTCCACGCAGACGCTCGAGATGGTGCCGTCGTGCGTCCCGGACCAGACCGGCGCCGGCCCGTACCGGTCCTCGCCGGTGCCGTACGTGCCGACGTTCGGGGACAGGCTCGATGCCGCCCGGCGGACGTGGGGCATCTTCGGCGGGCTCCAGTCGGCGACCGCGCCCAATCCCAAGTCGTACCAGTGGTCGATCTGCCCGAGCTTCGCGGAGTGCCTCGACGGCCCGCAGCACAAGAACATGCACGCTTACACCGCGTTCCTCAACCAGGCGAAGGCCGGGACCCTGCCGGCGTTCTCGCTGCTGATCCCGGGCAGCGCGACGACGGACGTCAGCCAGCACAACGGCACCTCGATGCTCGTCGGCGACAACTACGTCGGCTCGTCCGTGTCGGCGGTCCAGCAGGGTCCCGACGGCGCGTCGACGACGATCTTCATCTACTACGACGACTGCGGGTGCTTCTACGACCACGTCACCCCGCCCGCGGGTCTCGGCATCCGCCTCCCGCTCGTGATCGTGAGCCCGTACGCCAAGCCGGGGTACACCGACCACACGGTCGCGACGAACTCGTCGATCCTGCGCTACGCGGAGGAGGTGCTCGGCGTCCAGCCCGTCGACAACCTGGACGCGACCGCCTACGACTTCGCCAACAGCTTCAACTACGCACAGACGCGGACGGCGCCGGTGCGGTTCCATGCGGCGGCGGTGCCGTATTCGGAGCGGCACCTGAAGGTCGCGCCGGACTCGACGTGAGGTGAGGTGACCGGGGCCTCGGAGCCTCGGGGCCGGGGGGCGCGAGGGTAAGGCGTCGACTCCCCCGGGTAAGGGGTCAGGCCGCCGAGAAGTGGGCGGCTGCCCGATGTGCGAGGACCCCCCTTACCGCCATTGTTGTCCCCACGGCATTAGACGATCTCGGAGGACAACGATGCAGACCACACTCAATTACGAAGTCGCCCGCCAGCATGTGGCGGATCGCGTCGAGCAGGCCGACCGGTACCGGCAGCTGAGCGGCATCCGGCGGCGCCGGCGGCTGTGGATCGCCATTACCCGGCTCTACCACACGGTCTCGGCGTTCCCGACCCGCCAGACGCCGGCGAGCCTCACCCGCTGCCAGCCCGCACGTTAGGCAGCGGGCGGGCTCGGCGCGGCCACCGGGGCCGCGTCAGATCGGCGCCCCGGACGGATCCCTCGTCGCGCAGCCCAATCGGCGCGTGGAGGATCTCGTCGGGGATCCCGAACGCGTCAACGAGCAGCTCGGAGTGGGCCATCACCTTGTTGCAGAGGCGGTTGACCTCGCGGGTGAGGGACTTGGCGCGCGGGCTGCCGAGGCGTCCGTGGGCTTGGAAGTACCCGGCGTCCGATTCGATGCTGTAGAGCGCGTACAGGTCGCACACGAGGTTCAGGGCGCGCTTGACCTGCGGGTCCTCGCACGCCTCGATCGCCTCGACGAACGCCTCCAGCGCGACCAGGTCGATGTGCGCCCGAGCGGCGTCGACGGCGTGATCGGCGACGGCGCGGAACACCTCGAAGGGGTCATAGCCCTCGGACAGGCCGCGGCGGAAGCGGCCGGCCAGTGAGGCGACGATCCGGCCCTCGCGCCAGCGGAACATGTCGAGCTGGTGCTCGCGGTCGAGCCAATTCTCGTGAGCGTCCCGGCCGGGCACGGCGTCGGCGATCACCTGGCCGATCTTGCGGGCGAACAGGCGATTGACGATCGTCTCGACCGCCTGGCCGGCGACGAAGGTCACCATCTCGGCCGGGCTGAGGCTGCCGAAGTCGGCGGCGTAGTCGGTGAGCAGGCCGCGGGCGGCGAGCAGGATCAGCACCGTGTTGTCGCCCTCGAACGTGGTGAAGATGTCGATGTCGGCTTTGAGTGCGGCGAACCGGTTGACGGCCATGTAGCCTGCGCCGCCGCACGCCTCGCGGCACTGCTGGATCGTGTCGATCGAGTGCCAGGTGCTGACCGCCTTCATGCCGGCGGCGAGCGTCTCGAGCTGGCGGCGCTCGCGGTCGGTCACGTCGTCGGCGGAGAATACGTGGTTGAACCGGTCGGTCAGCCGCTCCTGGGCGAAGTGCAGCGCGAACGTCTTCGCCAGGCGGGGCATCAGCCGTCGCTGCTGGGTCCGGTAGTCGAGCAGCGGGACCTCCATCCGGCCGGTGGGGCCGAACTGGCGGCGGCGCAGGCCATAGCGGATGGCGATCGTCAGCGCGGTCTTGGCGGCGCTCAGCGCGCCGGCCGAGATGCACACGCGTCCCTGGACGAGCGTGCCGAGCATCGTGAAGAACCGCTTGTTCGGATCCTCGATCGGGCTCTCGTAGCGCCCGTCAGCGGTCACCGAGCCGTAGCGGTCGAGCAGAGCTTCGCGCGGAACCCGGACCTGACGGAACCAGATCATGCCGTTGTCGACGCCGTTGAGACCGAGCTTCTCGCCGCAGTCCTCGATCTCCACCCCGGGGGCGAGTACGCCCTGTGGGTCGCGCAGCGGGACGACGAGCGCGTGCACGCCGTGCGGCTCGCCGTCGACGATCAGCTGCGCGAACACGGCTGCCATCTGCCCGTCGCGCGCGGCGTTGCCGATGTACTCCTTGCGCGCTCGCTCGAGCGGGGTGTCGATCACGAACTCGCCCGCCTCGGCGTCGTAGGTGGCGGTCGTCTCGAGCTGCTGGACGTTGGACCCGTGACCGGTCTCGGTCATCGCGAAGCAGCCGGGCAGCTCGAGGGAGGCGATGCGGGCGAGGTAGCGCTCGTGGTGGACGGCCGTCCCCAGGTGGTGGACGGCGCCACCCCACAGCCCGAACTGGACGCCGAACTTGATCAGGACTGAGATGTCGGCGAGTCCGAGCGTCTCGAAGCAGGCAACGGCCGCGCCGGGGTTCCCCTCTCCCCCGATCTCCGTCGGGAAGCCGTACAGCGGCACGCCCTCGCCGGCGAGCGCGCGGGCGCGCCGGAGCACTTCGGTGCGGTACTCGGCGGTGGCCAAGCCCACGATCGGACCGAACTCCGGGCGGGACAGGATCTCGCGGACGCGTTCGCGGACCGCGGCGTAGCGCCCGTCGAGCTGGCGCTGGAGGATGGTTGAGTCGAACCAGTCGATCTCGGGGACGGTGATGGCCACGGCGGCAAGCATATGCGCTGCCAATCCCGCGCGGTGAGGGTTTCAAGGTCTCGGCTGCAGCGGCCGATGCATGAGATGTCAAGCAGTTTCGCCCGCTTCCTCGAGTCAGACAGGTATGACCTTCATTTCGCGACGTTCCCGGCTGCTCACGGTCGTCCTCACCCTCGCTGTGGCGCTCGCCCTTGCCGTGTCCAGCCGTGCCTCGGCCACCCCGATCGGCGACGGCTACGCGACCAACGCCGCCGGCCCCGCCCCGGGCGCTGTGCAGCTCGACCAATCCGCGTACACCGCCCACGAGAACCAGGGCTACCTCACGATTACGATCCAGCGCACGGGCAACCTCGACGCCCTGGAGCACGTCGGCTACGGGGTGCTGCGCCACGACGCGCAGCCCGGCATCGACTTCGAGCCGGTCCCGAACACGTACGTCACGATGGCGCCCGGGCAGTCGAGCTACAGCTTCAACGTCCCGATCATCGACCAGGGAATGAACGCGACGCCGGTTCACGCGATGGCCTACCTGTACGGCTCGTGGCCCGACGCCATGGGCGCGAACCACAACGCGCTGGTGACGATCCTCCACGACGACCCGATTTCTCCGCGGGACCCGAGCAACCCGCTCGGCGTCGCCGCTCCCGATCCATCAAACCCGCTCGCTGGGGCCAAGATGTACGTCGATCCGGACTCCTCGGCGGCGGCGGCCCAGCAGCATTACGCGCACTCCAACCCGACGTGGTCGCGCCTGCTCGGCGTGATCGCCTCAGAGCCGGGCGCCCACCGGTTCTACATGTGGAACATGGGCTCGCACGTCGAGGGCCAGGTCGCCCACTACCTCGAGGGAACCCAGGTGCAGGAGCCGGGGACCACGGTGCCGCTGACGACGTACAGCCTCGTCCACGGGTGCGCCTACACAGCGACGCCGGCGATGGAGAAACGCTACGACGACTTCATCCGCCAGGTGGCGGCCGGCATCGGCAACTACCACGCGGTGTTCTTCCTCGAGCTCGACTCGCTGATCACCGCCGGATGCCTCACCCGCCACCAGCTCGCGATCCGCGAGGCCGAGCTGCGCTACGCGGTATCGGTGCTCGAGGCCGACCCGCACGTGCTCGTATACCTCGACGGCGGTGCCGCCGACGCGGTGCCGGCGGCCGAGCAGGCCAGGCGGCTTCGCGGCTCCGGCGTGGCCCAGGCCCAGGGCTTCTTCCTCAACTCGACGCACTTCGACTGGATGACCTACGAGCTGCACTACGGCCAGCGGATCTCGCAGATGCTCGGCGGCGCGCACTTCATCGTCAACAGCGGCGAGAACGGACGCGGCCCGCTGCGGCCCGCGAGCCGGGTCAAGTCCGGTAACGAGGTTCTGTGCAACCCGCCCGGCCGGGGCCTCGGCCCCCTGACGCTCAGCCAGGACATCGCGCAGCCGACCGGCTACCCGGCGGCCGACGGGTTCCTGTGGTTCTCGAACCCCGGCGGCAGCGGCGGCGCCTGCCGGCCCGGCGCGCCGCCCACCGGCCACTTCTGGGCCGCGTACGCGGTGATGCTGGCTCGCAACTGGGTCGACCACGTGACAGGCCCCAAACCGCACGCCGGCCGGACCCACCGCGGGCGCCGGCACCACCACTGAGAGCCGAGCCGGCTCAGCCCGGCCCGCGAACCCCGGAGATGTCGGCCAGCGTCTGACCGGCGGCGTGCACCGGGAGCGCCCACGTCTGCAGCCCGACGACGCCATCGGCCGCAATCCCGCCCTCGCTCTGGGCGCCGCGCACGGCGGTCGCCGTGTGGATGCCGAAGATCCCGTCGAGGACGAGCACAGGGTCCGAGCTCGGCGCGAAGTCGCCCCGGCCCTCGTTGAGCGACTTCTGGAGCCGCTCGACGACGGCACCGGAGGACCCCTCGGCGAGCGTCGGCGGCTGCGCGCCGTCCCCGCCGAGCGCGCCCCAGGTCTGCGGGCCGACGATCCCGTCGACGGTGAGGTGATCGCCTGACTGGAACTCCTCGACGCCGGTCTTGGTCACCGAGCCGAAGATCCCGTCAATCTGGGTGTAGCTGAGCGTACGCCGGACGAGCAGGTACTGGAGCCAGCGGACCGTCGGACCGGTGGCCCCCTCGGCGATCGTTTCGGGTGTGGACATCGACGGCTCCGATCGTTTGTGGTCGGAGACACGCTAGTCGCGAGACCGTCGCCCTGCATGTGAGAAATGTCGCCCCCACGCCCGCCGGCGGCCCTCACCTACACTCAGACAGGTGAGTCTCTCGGGCGGCATCGGGCGGTCACGAAGCGATGGCGGGTCCCGTCCCCGCGCCGGCGTCGCCTACGAGGAGCAGCGCCGGACGATCGCCGGCTCGCTGCAGACGGCGGGCACGCTCGCGTGCCCCGGTTGCGACGCCCCGATCGGGATCGGCGAGGACCCGATCCGGCTCACCGACGAGCTCAGCTGCCCGTTCTGCGCGCGGCGCGGCCCCGCCCGAGCGTTCCTGTCGCTGCGCCGCCCCACGCGCCCGCAGCGGGTCCTCGTGCGGCTCGTCGTCCGCTCAGCCGCAGGAAGCCGCTGAATCCCGGACGCGACGTAAAAGCCCGTCTCAGGCGCTGAGAAGGCTCAGTATCCGCCGGCCTGCGGCGGAGCGTCACGCGGCGGCCCGCCCTGAGGCTCGGCGTGCTGCTGCTCCTCGGACCCGGCGGAGGGCTCGGCATCGGGACCGCCGAGGCGATCGACCGCATCGCCGGCCTTCTTGCCCGCCTTCGAGATCTTGTCGGTGTACTTGCCCTTCGTCCTGCGGTCGGCCGCGACGCTGACTGCGTCGACCGCGCCGTGGATCTGGTCCTTGTGCTCGGCCACGGCGTCCTGGGCCTGCTTGGCCAGGTTCTTGACCTTGTCTCCAAGTCCCATGCGGGCTCCTCGTGATCGGTTGGTGATGGACAGTGACCCCGCTCGGCCAGGCCCGCCCGGCGCCCGTGGAGGGCGCCGGACCGGGCGGGCCCGTCCCACGTCTACGACGTCGGGCAGGGGTTGGCTTGGTTACCGCTGTTGAAGTTCTCGAACCGGGTCACCGTGGTGAATCCGGCAACCGGGAACACCTCGGGCAGCAGCGCTCCGAATTCGGCCTTCGAGTTGCCCCCGAAGTGGTCGATCGTGCCGGGGATGAAGTCACCTCCGATCTGCCACGTGCACACTCCGCTGTGCAGGCTGTCCGTGAAGAACGGATAGAACTGCGCGCCGGGGGGCGGGTTCACGCAGTGCGCTCCCGTCTCCAGATTGCAGAACGGCGGGTTCGCCTGCGAGTCCGACGCCTCGATCCGGGGCATGTCGGTCTCGAAGGCGATCGTCGAGTACTGGGTCCCGTTCGACGTCGGGCTGGTGAACAGCACCGGCGTCGGATGCAGGGCATGGTCGCGGACCGGGTTGGGGTTCGTTCCGGGCCAGTCGTTGCGGTAGGACTGCCCGTCGTAGTCGTTGTCAGCGCTGAAGCACCCGTCGATGTGGACGAGGCTCGAGAACGAGCCCGGGACGCAGAAGTTGCCGAGGTCGTCACCGTCGATGCTCGGATCCTGGGAGCCCGGGACCGTGCAGTTGAACTGGGCGTTGACCGACAGGCAGTTCTCGAAATGGCCGATCTCGTCGGACATCGCGATGTTGTACGTGTGGGCCGACCACGTGTTGCCGCGCGGGTTCGCCGTCGAGTACTCGGGATGGAACGCGTACGGCCGCTCCTGGCAGGTGCTGGAGTTCGGGGTGAAGAGGAGGTGGCCGAAGCCGTTCGCGATCGACGCGGTCATCGAACCGGTCTGGCCGGTCGTCAGATCGGCCATGTCGACTCGGAAGCCGGCCCCCGTGTCGTGCATGTGGATCTGGATCGTGTCCCCAGGGCTCATGAACAGATCCTTGTTGGCTTGCGGGTCCACAGCGCCGAAGTCGGGGTGCTGCAGGGTGCCGGTGAACAACGGATTGGCCGGTGCCTGGGACTTCCCGCTGCGCGTGATGTAGGCCCAGTTGATCGGCTCGGGGCCGCCGAGCACGTAGTTGTTGCAGGCCGCGGTGTTTTCGACCCCGTTGTTCTGGTCGCGCGTGCGGCTGTCGATCGTCATCGCGGCGCAGTACCGGTGGGCCGAGCAGCCGAAGCCGGTGAACTGCGGGACGTAGCCGGGCCCGTAGAACTGGAGCTCCATGAACGCGTTGCCCGGGTGCTTGCCGATGTAGTTGGCGGCGCTCGGGTTCGTCCCCTCGAGATCGTTGGCGTCCGAGTCGGGCGTGCACTGGTGGGTGAACTCCGGCGAGGACTGCGTGTCGCAGAGCGTCATCCCGAACCAGAACGTCGGCCGCAGCTCGAAGTTCCAGGTCGACCCGGACGCCCCGCTGGGGGTCGGGAACGTCGAGGGATCGCTCGGCAGCTGAACCGTGTACGTCATGTCGTTGCCGGTGCCGGCGACGCCTGACTTGAACTCGAGCGACGGCTCGTCGTGACCCGAGTACTCCCCGCTCGGGGCGTCATAGGTGTCGGCGCACAACGACGCGTGGCTCTGGCAGAGCGGATCGTCGTTTGCCAATCCCCCGGCCCCTCCATAAGCCGCCAAGGCGTGTGGCGCGCTCCTTGCGGATGCCGCTACCGGCAGCAGAGCGAGCGTCCCCACAGTCAGCCCGATGGACAAAGAGATCCGGCCTAGGCGACGCATAGGCGGTCCTTTCTGGTAGATCCTCACACCCGGGCGGCAGCCTACACCTCCCCGAGGGCCCGGGGCAACAGTTCGCCGACCACCTCGGCGCGCCGGCCACGACCTGGAACGTGACCGGCGCGACACGAGCTTTATGAAACTGTGGGCACCGAGCGAATCGCGTGGCCGCCGGGCCTGCCCGCGTGTGCGATCACGAGCGCGACGCCCGCCGTCGGCGGCACTCCGCTCTGCTTCACGGCCGACCTCATTCGCCCCATCGAATGCACACCCCGATATCTCGGCACCCCGCTGGGCGCCCCAACGCACACATCCTAACAACGTACGGACAGCCCGCGTGAGGATTCCGTCATCTCGACCCGCACGGAGCCGGGTGTGGTGCTCACGAGCCCTCCCCGCGTGAGGCTGCCGCGGGCGAACATTTGTCCGGATCAGAACGCGCGTTGTGTTACGCAGCCCTGGACCGGGTACTTCTCCGCACGCAGTCGTCTAGCCATCCGCACATGGAGGAGCGATAGTGATAACCCTAGGCATCATCCTGTTGATCATCGGGTTCCTGGCGAGTGTCCCGATCCTGTGGACCCTCGGGGTCATCCTGCTGGTCGTCGGTGCCGTACTGATCCTGATGGGGAACATGGGGCGCGCCGTCGGAGGCCGACGGCACTACTACTAGCCGCCGTCCGCTCCATCGCCACATTGCCGGAGCGCGGGACGGCGCTGCCGTCCCGCCCCCCGGCCAGGGCAGCACCGACACGATGACCTCAGGACAGGCGCGAGGCGACCACCCGTCGGTCCCGACCACGGCCGGCAGGCTGCTGGATCGGGGCAAGCTCGAGTGGCTCGCGCGAGTCGGGCTCGTGTCCCGCGGCGTGGTGTACGCAGTGATCGGCGTGCTCGCCGTCAAGGTGGCGATCGGCGCCGGAGGCAGGACCGACAGCCAGCGCGGGGCGCTCGAGGACATCGCGCACCAGCCGTTCGGGCAGCTCCTCCTCGTCGTGCTGGCGATCGGGCTCGCCGCCTATGCGGGCTGGCGGCTGACCGGGGCCGTGGCGGGCTCGCCGGGCGATGAGCATGACGTCCAGCATCGGGTGTCGGGGTTCGGCAGCGCGCTCGTCTACGGCGTCCTGTGCGTGACCACGATCAAGATCTTCGCGGGCTCGCGCACGCGCGGAGGCTCGAGCGCCGCGCGCCACGCGACCGCCGGAGTCCTCGGCTGGCCGGGCGGCCCGGCAATCGTCGCCGTGGCCGGGTGCGTCGTGCTCGGCGTCGGGATCTACCACGCCTACAAGGGCTTCACCCGGAAGTTCCTCAAGGAGTCGCGCACCGCTGAGATGTCGGAAGGCGTGCGCCGCACGTTCACCGCTCTGGGCGTGTTCGGCCACGTCGCCCTCGCGGTCACCTCGACGCTCGTCGCCTACGGCGTCATCAAGGCCGCGATCGACTACTCGCCGCGCAGCGCGATCGGCCTCGACGGCGCGCTGCGCAAGCTCGCGCAGAGCTCATACGGTCCCGTCCTGCTCGCGATCGTCGCGCTCGGGTTCATCGGCTTCGGGCTGTACTCGATCGTCGACGCCCGGTATCACAAGTCCCGTTGACTCCTTGCGGTCGTTGATGGGTCGCTCGTACACATCGAGGCGGAAGCGCTCGGTCATCCCTGCGCGCGTATAGAGGTCGAACGCCCGCGGGTTGTCGGAGGCCACGCCGAGCCTGGCCTCGGTGAGCCCGGCTGCCGCGAACGCGGCGAAGCAGTCGCGCAGCAGCGCGGTGCCGATCCCCCGGCGCTGCGCGCTCGGTTCGACGGCCAGGATGTCGACGAAGCCGGTGTTGAGCTTCGACCAGCGACAGGCGAGCGCGAAGCCGACGATCGTCTCCCCCTCAAGCGCGATCCGGCTGAGGCCCGGAACGACGTCGTGGGAGTGCAGGTGCTCCTCGGAGAACTGCTCGAATGTGTGGGGCTCGTAGTCCGGGGTGGTCGCGAAGGTCCGGTCGTCGAGCGCATGCAGCGCGGCGCCGTCGCGATCGAGGTCGGGCATCGCCAGCCGGATGCCCTCGGGAGGCTTCGGTGGTGCTTCGTCTGGCCCGAGCGCGCGGACCATCCGGGCATAGCTGCGGCCGAGGGTGTAGCCACGCCCCCTGAGCAGCGCGACCGCGCGCCGGTTGGAGGCGGGGAGCCACTGGCGGTGGTGCTCGTTGCCGCGCAACCGGTTCTCCTCCTCGGTCCAGTCGAGCAGCCGCGTCCCCAGACCAGTGTCCTCGTAGCCGGGGGCGACCATCACGAGCGCGCCGCGGCGGCGGAGGATGGCGTAGGCGACGATCCGCCCGTCGCCCGTCTCGACGACCCGTACATCGCGGTCGAGCTCGACCTCGCTCAGCGCCCACTCGTCCTCGAGGTCCGCCAGCGTGTACTCGCGAGCCCCGAGGTCGATGACGTCCCGGGCCTCGATCATCGCAATGACCCCCGGGGCGTCCGCGGGAACGGGCGGTCGCATTCTCACCGGCCGATTGGTCGCACCTCGTCGAGGGGTCACAGCCCCCACTCGCATCTCGTCGCGAGCTCAGGCGGACCGCTCGGCCTGCAGGGCCGAGATGCCCATCGCGGCGGCGCTTACGGCCGCGGCGGTGACCATGACCGTGGCGAGCTTCGGCAGCTCGCCACGCCGTCCGGCCGACAGCCCGGCGGCCGCGTCGGCGAGGTCGCAGGCGATCCCGATCTTCAGCCACATCACGCGGTGTTCGCCGGAGCTGGCCGCCAGGCCGTAGCCGAGGGCGGCGTCGCGCACCCCGAACAGGCGGCCGAGGTACGCGGCCTGCGGGTTGCCCTTCGGGTCGAGCCCGAACAGGCGGCCGGACACCCGCGGCGCGAGCCAGCTACCGGCTCCGATCACGGCACGGGCCCGCACCAGCTGCTGGACGATCTGCTCCTGGTTCACGCCACCACCCTACCCCGGCGCCACCCGGCGCGGGGAAATTACGGACGCCGGTTTTCGGCGCGTCGACCTGATTTTCCGGAGGTTTTCCTCCGAAAGGTCCTTACACGAGTCTTAGGGGATTCTCACGGAGCCCAGCGGTTCGTTGGGAAGCATCGGGGAACAGAAAACCAGAGACCTCTTCCCCCTCCCCCCGAAAGAGAGGCCCCCAGATGACCGCAATCGTGATCCTCAACATCCTGTTCGCCGCCTTTGTCGTGCTCGGCATCGTGGCGATCCTCAGCTGGGGCATCGCCCGCAACCGCTCGATGGCGGACGCGCTGGCCGCCCGCGCACACGCGTACGCCCGCGCCCGTCAGCACCCCGCCCGGCCGGCGACCGCGCGCCAGGCGCGCACCGCGCCGGGCCGCCGGTACGGCTACAGCGCCTAGCCCGACGCAGTTTCCACGCAGGCTCAGCCCGCGCCGGCGCTGGAGCTCGGCGTGGTCGGCCCGCGGGCCCCCCTATGAGCGCCGCCGTGGCTCGACCCGCCGGTCGTCGCGGCGCAGGGCATCGGTGAACCGGCGCGGCACGGCGGCCCCCTCCCCGTCCTCCCACACGGTGAGCACGAGCAGCTCGCTTCCCTCCGGCACGCACGTATAGACGAGAGCCCGGTTGGAGGGGTCGCGGACGAGCACCTCGCCACGGGGGCCGTGCTGAACGAGCCCGGCCGCGTCCGCCCGAACGACCCGCCCGGCGATCTCGGTCTTCGCGTCGAGCGTGCCCCGCACCCGCTGGCGGAAGCGCTCGGCAGCGTGATCTGTGACCGCGATCAGCATCGGTGCGGGGCCACGATAGCGGCGCCGATCCCCGCCATCGCGGTGACGGACCGCTAGAACTCGGTGTGTGACGATCGTGCTGGCCGCCGCCACGGCGCTGGTGGCCTCCTGCCTTCAGGCCACCACCGGGATCGGTTTCGCGCTGGTACTCACCCCGGTGCTGTTCGGCCTGCTCTCTCCGACGAGCGCGATCGTCACGGCGACCGCGCTCGGGCTCGTGCTCAATGTGCTCGTCCTGGCGGGCGAGCGCCGGCGGCCCGATGTCGCCTGGCGGGAGGTCGTGCCGATCCTGATCGCCGCCGTCCCCGGGACCGTGTGCGGCGTGCTCCTCCTGCGCGCTCTGTCGAAGCCGGTGCTCCAGATCAGCGTCGGGCTCGCCGTGGTGACCGCCGCGATCCTGCGCGCCCGGGCGGGACGCGCGTTCGCGGGCTCGGGCAACGCGACGGCGCGGATCGCGCTCGGGTTCACGACCGGGGCGATGACCACCGCCACCGGCGTGAGCGGGCCGCCGGTCGCGCTGTGGCTGGCCCGTCGCGGGCTGGTCCCCGGCGAGATCCGCGACTCGCTCAGCGCGATGTTCTTCGCCATCGGGCTGATCGCGTTCGCGGCGCTCGCCCCGGTGATCGGCCGCGCCCAGCTCCGGCCTGGGCTCCTGGCGGCCGCGACGGCGTGCGTGATCGCCGGGCACGCCCTTGGCAAGCGGGCGTTCGCCCGACTCGACGCACACCGCTTCGAGCCGCTGGTGCTCGTCGTGGTCCTCTGCACCGGGCTGGTCAGCATCGTGTCCGGCGCCGGCGCGCTGTGAGGCCGGGGAGGCTCGCCGCGAGCCCCACGGCGGCGTAACGTATCCCGGCCCCGGGCGCCCGCGCCCGACGAGACACAAGGAGACCCCGTGCGCAAGCTGCAGACCCAAGGCGTTCACCACGTCACGCTCGTCGGCGCGGGCCGGCAGACCTCGATCGACTTCTGGGAGGGCGTGCTCGGGATGCCGTTCGTGTTCGAGCAGCCGAACCTCGACAACCCGTCCGAGAGCCATCTGTACTTCGATCCCGGGGACGGGCGGCTGATCACGGTGTTCACGAACGAGGCGCGCGAGGGAGACCCGCACCGCACCCCCACCGACCCAGGCTGCGTCCACCACCTCGCGTTCGCGGTCTCGCAGGCGACGTTCTTCCAGGCCGTCGAGCGGCTCGACGAACGCGGCGTCCGCCACAGCGGCGTCAAGGACCGTGGGTTCATGGACTCGATCTACTTCAAGGATCCGCTCGGGCTCCTGATCGAGCTCGCCTCCTACCGGTTCGAGCCGCCGGCCGGCCACACGCACGCCGACGTGCTGTTCGAGGCCCACCGGCTGCGGATCGAGCGCGGCGATTACAACATCGACCGCGTCCACCTCGCGGATGCGATCGAGGCGCTCGTGCTGCGCTCGCGCGCCTCGCTGTCTGAGGACCGCACCCCCAAGCAGCCATACGGCCAGCGCGTGAGCTGAGCCGCCGCGGCGGACCGTCGGGCCGGCGCGCGAGACTGCGTCCGTGAACCCGCAGCGGGAGGCCACCGAGGTGGCGGTGATGCCCGGTCGTGCTCGCCGTGTCCGTGGTCGCGCTCGTGCTCGGGCTGCTCAACCTCGTGGCCGGCGCGGCCGACAGCGCGTCCTCGGGCGGCACGACGACGGTCGCCGTGTCGGCGTCGCGCACGGACCGTCGCCATCCCGCCCGGGTTCCTCGGCCTGTCGCTCGAGTACTCCGCGGTGCCGCGGTACGCCGGCCGCGACCCGGCCGCACCCGACCCGGTGTTCACGCAGCTGATCCGCAACCTCGCGCCCGGACAGCGCCCGGTGCTGCGGATCGGCGGTGACAGCTCGGACTGGACGTGGTGGCCGGTCCCGGGGATGACCAAGCCGCCGGGTGTCACGTACACGTTGGGCGATCGCTGGCTCGGGGTCACGCGCGCGCTCACGCGGGCGCTCGGCGCGCGCCTGATCCTCGGGCTCAACCTCGAGGCCGACAGCACGACCGTCGCCGCCACCGAGCTGAGCGCGCTCCGCGATGGCCTGCCGGCGGGCTCGGTGAGCGCGTTCGAGCTCGGCAACGAGCCGGAGCTCTACGGGCTGTTCCCGTGGTACCGGACGGCGTCGGGCCGGGGCGTCCGCGGCCGCCCGCCGACGTATGCGTTCGACGCGTTCCGCTCCGACTTCACCCGGTTCGCCACCGCGCTGCCCTCCGCAGTGCTCGCCGGACCGACGACCGGCGGCACCGGGTTCATCGAGCGGCTCGGCGACTTCCTCACCGCCGAGCCGCGCGTCGGGCTGGTCACGATCCACCACTATCCGCTGCAGCTCTGCTTCAGCCGCCCGAGCGCGCCGCGTTTCCCGAGCATCGCCCATCTGCTGTCGAACCCCGCCTCCGCCGGGCTGGCCTCCACCTTCGCCCCGGTGGTGAGGACCGCCCGTGCGCACGGGCTCGGGGTGCAGAGTCGACGAGCTCAACAGCGTCGCGTGCGGCGCCGATCGGCCGGTGAGCCAGACGTTCGCGTCCGCCCTGTGGGCGCTCGACACGCTGTTCGAGCTCGCCCGGACGGGTGTGCGCGGGGTCAACTTCCACACGTTCCCAGGCGCCGGGTACGAGCTGTTCCGGGTCCGCCACGACAACTCCGCCTGGCGAGCGGCGGTCGCGCCCGAGTACTACGGGCTGATGATGTTCGCGCTGGCCGCCCCGGCGGGTTCCCGGCTGCTGTCCGGCGGCACGCAATCCGGCCCGGTCAAGGTGTGGGCGACCGTCGCCCCCGACAGGCGGATTCGGGTCGTGCTGATCAACGACGCCGCGTCCCACGCCGGGCACGTGGTCGTGCGGGCGTCGCCGCCCGCCGGCGGGCCGGCCACATCGGACCCGGCCACTCTCGCCCGTTTGCAGGCGCCGAGTCTCACCGCCACCTCCGGCGTGACGCTGGCCGGGCCGGAGCTTCGGCACGCTCACCGCGACCGGCCGGCTGACCGGCACCCCGGCGGCCGGAGCGGTGCGACCGCGCGCGGACGGCTACCAGGTCGATCTGCCACCCGCCAGCGCCGCCCTCCTGACGCTGCCCGCGGGGGCCTGAGGCGTCGGAGGCCTAAGTGGTCACTAAGCTCATCGCCATGAGCCCGTACGACGATGACGACGACTGGGTGGGGACGCCGCCCGAGGGCCGCTACAGCCGCGACCGCGCCGATCCCGGGTTCTGGGCCCGCCAGCGACCGGTCAGCGTCGCGGCCGCCGGGCTGCTGCTCGTGATCGTCGTGCTCGTGGTGATCGTCCTGCTGCGCTGAGCGTGACGGCTCAGGTCAACGGGGCGCGCGGTCCGGTCGACCGTATCCGAACGCTCGCGCCACCGCGCGACCGTCCGGCGCAGCCGCACGTAGGCCAGCGCGCCCGGCGCGGTCGGGAGCCAGAACGAGATCAGCCGGTAGGCGAGCACGCCGAGCAGCGCGACGCTAGCCGGCGCCCCGAACGCGATCAGCGCGCCGATCGTTCCGCCCTCGACACCGCCGACGCCGCCCGGCAGCGGGATCACGTTGGCGAGCTGCCCGACGAAGTAGGCCATCACGACCGGGGCCAGCGGCGGTGGCGAGCCGAATGCGTGCAGGCACGCCCACAGCGTGGCGATGTCAAACGCCCAGTACCCGATCGCGCCCACGATCCCGACGTCGCGGTCGCGCATCAGGTCGGTGGCCACGGTGGTCGCCTCGCGCAGGACCCGCGGGGCCGAGGCGAGATGCGACAGGGCCCGCCGCCAGCGCGGCGCATCCGCGCGGGCGGCCAGGCGGTGGCCCTGGGAGACCGGGAGCACGCGGAGCACGATCGCGGCGGCGATTGCGCCGCCGCCGATCACGGCCGGGATGACGGTCAGCGTCCACGGCGCGCCGCCGGCGAACAGGCCGACTTGCAACCCGACGCCGACGAGCAGCAGCGCGGCGGCGAACACCGTGTACATGAGCAGCTCGAAGGTGAGCATCCGCCGGGTGATCGCGCGCGCCTTGAGCCCGGATGCACGCAGCGCCCACACGGTGAGCGCGACGCCCCCCGCCCCGGCGGTGGCCAGCAGCTTGCTCGCGACGGTCCCGGCGAGCGTGATCTGCGAGCTCTCGCGCCAGCCGATCGGGGTGTCGCCGCACGAGAACACGGTGCGGAACAGCGTCGCGTAGCTGGCCAGCGACAGCATCTCGAGCACGACGCCCGCCACGATCCAGGCGGGGTCGGCATTGCGCAGGCGCTTGAGCGTGGAGGACAGGCCGTTCAGCTCAGGCAGGACGAGGATCGCCAACCCGACGATGGCGGCGAGCGCGACGCCGGTCGCGATCGCCCGCCGGTGACGGTGGAGCGCGCCCCCGACGGGTCCGCGCGCGGCTGATTGGGCCGTGGCCGTGGACACGGCTAGCCCATCTCGCGTGTTGTCGGGATCGCGCGCGGCATCAGCGGCACTCTGCCTGTATGTCACCTGTCCGATTTCGCCCTCGTGGAAACGCCGTGCGCGCAGTATGCAGGGCATCTGCCGGGTTGTCACGCCTCGGTGCGACCGTACTCACGTGAGCGACCCCTCGGTGACGAACTCCATCAGCAGCCCGTCGTGCCACCCCCGTCCGTCCGCGTCGCGCTCGTAGCCGCGCATCACGCCGACCCGGATGAACCCCGCCTTCTCGTAGCAGTGGACCGCCGCGATGTTGGCGAGCGCCGGGTCGATCGTGATCCGGTGATGGCCGAGGTCGTCGACGAGATGGCGCACGACCCGGCGGACCACCTCGGTGCCGATCCCCTGTCCGTGAACGGCCGGGTCGAGGAACATGTCGATCCCGGCGTGGCGGTACTTCGGCTCGGGCTCCTCCCAGAACTGCACGAGGCCGGTGACCTCGCCGTCGACCAGCACCGTCCACCGCGTCGACTCCGGCTCATCCCACGGGAAGGCGGAATCCGGCTCGCCCCACCAGCGCACGACCTCGGGCTCGGAGTGGATCCGGTGCAACGCGGGAGCGTCACCGTCCTGCATCGGTCTGAGCACGAGGCGGTCGGACACGTCCTCGAGTGTCTCAACTCGCCGATCCCTACCGTTCGAGCGCGGCGGCCGCTCGTCGAAGCGGAACGACCCTCACGACTTGCCAAGCACGTCGCGCAGCGCGGGCTCCAGCTGCGCGATACCGGAACCGGTAGCCGTGCTCGGCGAGCACGGTCGGGACCGGACGCTGGCCGGTGGTGACGATCATCGCCATCTCCCCGTACAGCACCTTGAGCGCGAACGACGGCACCGGAAGGACTGCCGGCCGATGCAGGACGCGTCCGAGCGTTCGCGACAGCTCGGCGTTCGTGACGGCACCGGGGGCGACGGCGTTGACCGGCCCGGAGATCGATTCGTCGTCGACGCACTTCAGCAGCGCGCCGACCACGTCGTCGAGGTGCACCCAGGGGACGTATTGCGCTCCGCCCGCCACGGGTCCGCCGATGCCGAGCCTGAAGAACGGGAGCATCTGGGCGAGCGCGCCGCCGCTCGGCGACAGCACGACGCCGGTGCGGGTCATCGCCACCCGGCAGGCGCTCGCGGCGTTCAGCGCCTCGCGCTCCCACGCGAGCACGATCTCGGCCAGGAAGTCCGACCCGGCGCCGGCGGCCTCGTCGAGCTCGGTGCTGTCCCGCGGGCCGTAGTACCCAGCCGCCGACTGCGACACCAGCACTTGCGGGCGCTCGTGCTCGGGCATGCCGCTCAGCGCCCCCACGAGGAACCGGGTGCTCAGCACGCGCGAGTCGTGGATCCGGCGCTTGACGTCCTGGCTCCAGCGCTGCGCGATCGTCTCGCCCAGCAGGTGAATGACCGCGTCGGTTCCGGCCAACGCGGCGTTCGGCGGCGGCGCCTCGGTCGGCTGCGGCCAGGCGTGCACCTCGACGGCGGAGCCGAGCACCTCGTGGCCGTGACGCTCATCACGTGACAGGGCGACGACGTGATCGCCGCGCGCCTGGAGCGCTCTGGAGACGGCCTGGCCGATCACGCCTGTGGCTCCGGTGAGCAGAACGCGCATGGCAGAAGCATAACACAATGTTGCTGTTTTCGACACATCATGTAGCGTTTTATCCGCATGAGTGATGGGTTGACCACGGCGCAGCTCGCCGAGCGCACCGGGGTGCGGGCCGCCACGCTGCGGATGTGGGAGACCCGGCACGGCTTCCCCGAGGCGCGGCCCGGCGGAACGGGGCGACGGCGATTCGATGCGCGCGCCGCCGATGCGGTGCTCGAGGTCCTGCGCCTGCGCACAGATGGGCTGTCGCTCCCGGCCGCGATCGAGCGGGCCCGCCGCGCCGCCGCGCCACCGGCCGCCTCGATCTTCGCGGCGCTGCGCGACGCCCGCCCCGAACTGCAGCCGATCGTGCTCCCCAAGCGCGCGCTGCTCGCGCTGACCCGGGCGATCGAGGACGAATACTGTGCCCGCGCGGGAGCCGGCGTGCTGTTCGCGAGCTTCCAGCGGGTCGAGTTCTACCGCCGCTCGGAACGCCGCTGGCGCGAGCTCGCGCGGAGTGCCGAGCTGGCCGTGGCGCTGGCAGACTTCCCTGCCGTCCGCCGCCCTGCGCACGCGCCGATCGAGGTGCCCGTCGCCCGCGAGCATCCGCTGGCCCGGGAGTGGACGATCGTGATCGACGCTCCCGGCGCCCGTGCCTGCATCGCCGCGTGGGAGCGGCCCGCGACCGAGGTCGTGCCGGACAGTGACCGCCTGTACGAGGTCGTGTGGTCCTACGAATCCGAGGTCGTGGCGATGGCGGCGGAGATCGCCACCCGGCTGGTGATCTCAGCGGCGCCCGAGCTCGCCGGGATGCTGCCCGAGCGGTCCGCGCCTGACGCCGGGGAACGCCGCCGCCGAGCTGCGGTTCGCTGCGGCGCTCGCGCACCGGATCGTCGGCTACCTCACCGCCGGCGTCAGTCGAGGTACTCGTACGCCGGCACCGTGAGGAACTCGATCAGCTCCGAGGACAGCGCCACGCGGTCGAAGATCTCCCGGGTCTCCGCGGGCCGCCCGGCCTTCCAGGTGTCCTCCCCCACCGTCGCGCGGATCCTCGCGGTCTCCTCGTCGAGGAGCTCACGGACGAGCTCGGCGGTGACCGTGCGGCCGTCGTCGAGCTCGACCCCGTGGTGGACCCACTGCCAGATCTGCGAGCGCGAGATCTCGGCCGTCGCGGCGTCCTCCATCAGCGAGTTGATCGCCGCGGCGCCACGACCGCCGAGCCAGAACGACACGTACTGGAAGCCGACGCTGACGTCGGTCCGCAGGCCCGCCTCGGTGATCGCGCCGGGGGTGGCGGCGAGGTCGAGCAGCTGCTCGGCGGTGACGTGGACGTCGTCGCGACGGCGCCCGAGCTGGTTGGGCTCGCCGTTCAGACCCTTCTCGAACACCTCGCGGGCGGTGGGCACGAGATCGGGGTGGGCGACCCACGTGCCGTCGTAGCCCTGGCCGACCTCGCGGTCCTTGTCCTTGCGGACTCCCGCAAGCGCCTTCTCGTTGGCCTCCTCGTCCTTGCGGGACGGGATCAGCGCGGCCATCCCGCCCATCGCGTGGGCGCCGCGCTTGTGGCAGGTGGCGGCCAGCAACTCGGTGTACGCGCGCATGAACGGCACGGTCATCGTCACGTCGCCGCGGTCCGGCAGGACCATCTCCGGGCGGTCGGGGAAGCACTTGATCGAGGAGAAGATGTAGTCCCAGCGGCCCGCGTTGAGCCCGGCCGAGTGGTCGCGGAGCTCGTACAGGATCTCGTCCATCTCGAACGCGGCCGGCAGCGTCTCGATCAGCACCGTCGCCTTGATCGTCCCGCGGGCGATCCCGAGCGCGTCCTGGGCGAAGTTGAACACGTCGTTCCACAGCCGCGCCTCGAGGTGCGACTCCAGCTTCGGGAGGTAGAAGTACGGTCCCGAGCCGCGTTCGAGCAGCCGCGGCGCGCAGTGGAAGAAGTACAGCCCGAAGTCGAACAGCGACCCCGACACCGGCTCGGAGTCGACGAGCACGTGACGTTCGGGCAGATGCCAGCCGCGCGGCCGGACGAGCAGGGTGGCCGGGTTCTCGACCAGCTCGTAGTGGCGGCCGTCGGAGCCGTCGTAGGTGATCGTCCGCTCGATCGCGTCGCGGAGGTTGATGTGCCCCTCGACCATGTTGTGCCAGGTCGGCGCGTTGGCATCCTCGAAGTCGGCCATGAACCCGTCGGCGCCCGAGTTGAGTGCGTTGATCGTCATCTTGCGCTCGGTCGGGCCGGTGATCTCGACCCATCGCTGCTGCATGTCGTCCGGGGCCGGCGCCACGGTCCAGTCGCCGTCGCGGACCTTCTGGGTCTCGGACAGGAACCCGAGGGTCTCGCCGGCCGCGAGGCGCTGGCGGCGCTCGGCGCGGGCGCCGAGCAGCTCGGCTCGGCGCGGCCCGAACTCGCGCTGCAGCTCGGCGACGAGCTCGAGTGCGTCGGCGGTGAGCACCTCGTCGAAACCGGTCTCCATCGAGCCGTGGAGGTCGAGCTTGGCGTGCGTGGTCATCGACTCATCCTTTCCCGCGGACCCTACCCCTGGCGGGCGGGCGGAAACAGGCGCCGGGCGGGCGCGTTGGACAGGTGGCGGCCGAGCGCGAACGCCGCTGTCCCGAGCAGGTCGAGGACCGCGAACGCGGCCTCGTCGGGCTCGCGGCGGGCGGCGTGGACGGCGGCGGCGCGGCCGTGGTGGGCGACGGTGGCGGCCGTCCCCGCGGGGCGCGGGAACGACCCGGGATGGCGCTGCTCGCACCACGCGGCGCCAGCGCCGTGGCGGGCGAGCTGGGCGAGCAGCGCGCGCGTGCCGGGCCGCGCGAGGTGGGCGACGGTGGCGGCGGGACGTGCTTCGAGCGCCCAGCCGGCCGCGCGCAGGCGGAAGCACAAGTCGGCGTCCTCCCCGGCCCGCGCCCCGGGGTCGAACCCGCCGACCTGTCCGAACGCGTCGCGGCGCACCGCGCAATTCGCCGTCTGCGCATAGCTCCACGCGCCGCGCTCGAGGGTCGTCGCGTGCGCCATGTGGCGGCGGGCGACGCTGTAGCGCGCGGCGAGCGTCGGCTCTGCCGCGCGGTCCTCGATCCCGCCGGCCAGCAGTCCGGTGGTGTCGGCGGGCGCCGGCGCAAAGTAGGCGTCGAGCAGGTCGGGCGCGGGCTGGGTGTCGGCGTCGAGGAACACGATCCAGTCGTTGCCGCGCCGTCTCCGCGCCGCAGTTGCGCGCGAACGCGGGGGTCGCCGTGCCGCCGGCGGCGATGATCCGGGTGGCGTTGTGGGTGCGGGCGCGCGCTCGGGGGCGGTTGTCGGCCACGATCAGCTCGTCCCGAGGTGTGGTGCTGAGCGTCTCGAGGGCCGCCAGGAGGCGGTACAGGTCGGCCTCGAGTCCGGCGAACGGGACGACCACCGAGACCGGTGGCCGGTCGCTCACGGCGAGGCCGGTGGCCGGGTCGCTCACGGCGCGACGGTCTCGGCCGCGCACATCGCGACCAGTAGGGCGGCGAGCACGCCGGTCTCAAGCCAGGCGGGGAAGCTCGCGCCGACCGGGACGAGCACGAGCGCGAGCCCGGCGACGAGCAGCTTCTGGGCGCCGGCCTCGCGCGCGATCCGCATCCGGAACGCGAAGTGGCCGGCCAGGTAGAGCGCCACCCCGCCGCACAGCGTGAGCCGTGCCGGGGTGCTGAGCGAGGCGCCCGCGTCGCGGACGACGAACCGCACGCCGACCGCGAAGATGATGATCCCGGCGACGAGCAGCAGGTGCAGGTAGCTGTAGGAGTCGGCGGCGGCCAGCACCGGGTCGCCGTGGGCCGCGCAGGCGCTCCTCAGCGCGCGCCGCGAACCGGTCGAAGTACGTCCACCACATGCCGATCGTGGTGAGCAGCCCGAACGCGACCGCGGCCACGAGCGCGGCGCCGAGACGCTCGTGGGCGGCCCCGACGCCGATCGCGACGACCGACTCGCCGAGGCAGATGATGATGAACAGGCCGTAGCGCTCGGCGAAGTGGGCGACCGCCACCTGCTGCAGGCCCCGCAGCCGCTCCCGGGTCAGCCAGGCCGGGCCGGCGTAGTCGATCGCGAGCGCCGCGGTCCACAGCACCGCGCGCGCCGGGCCGCTGAACAGCGAGCCGACGACGAGCAGCCCCATCCCGATCAGGATCGTGGTGGCGAACCCGACGATCGCCGCCCACGCCGCGTTGCCCCGCCGCGACGCGTCGACGTACAGGGCCAGGTGCAGGAGCCGCACGATCGCGTAGCTGACGGCGAACAGCGTCGACTCGGTGCTGAACGCGTGTGGGACGGCCAGGCCGGTGATGAAGATGAGCACCGTCGAGAGCAGCAGCACCACGCGCAGCACCGGCGAATCGCCCGCCTCGGCGTTGGCCGCCCACACGAACGCCGACCACGCCCACCACACGAGCGCGAGCACGAGCATCGCCTCGCCGAACCGCGTCCACCCGACGTCGTCGAACAGCAGCGTCGTCACCTGCGTGATCGCGAACACGAACACGAGGTCCCACAGGAGCTCGACCGGGGAGCTCCGGCGCTCGGACGCCGTCTCTCCGGACGCCGTCTCTCCGGACGCCGTCTCTCCGGCGGCCGCGGGTGCGGTGTCCGTCGCGGCGCTCGGGGCAACGCCGGGCATGATCGGCGGGGGCCGCTCGGCGGCGCGGGCGGCGGCCTCCGGCGGCGTCCTCAGCGCGTCCTCGGTGAGCTCACCCACCGCTCAAGTATCGCGGCCGCGCACCTCGGCGAGGGCGCCGTCGAGCCCGCGGCGCGCGGCCCCGAGGCTCTGGGCGGCCGCCCGGAAGCCCTCCCACGGGTCGCCGTCACGCTCGAGCCGCGCCGGTAGGTTCTCGACGTTCCAGCGCTGGGGCGCGGCGTCTCGCGCGGTGAGCTCGTTCGCGTGCAGCGGGGTGGCGACCGGCCCGTTCGGCCGGGCGCGGACCGAGTACGGCGCGACCGAGGTGTGGCCGTAGCCGGTCCGGTAGTCGACGAGGATCCGTCCGTTCCGCTTGGCCTTGCGCTGCTCGATCGTGAACAGCTCCGGCTCGCGGGCGACCGCGAGGCGTGGCGACGTCGCGGGCGAACCGGCGCACGGTGTCGTGGTCGGCCCGGCGCTGGAGCGAGACGACGAGGTGGTAGCCACGGGAGCCCGAGGTCATCACCCACGCCGTGAGCCCCAGCTCGTGGAGGAGGTCGACGATCAGCCGGGCGGCCCGCAGCATCTCGGCCGGGTCCTCGACGCTCGGGTCGAGGTCGAACACCATCTTGTCCGGCCGGTCGAGCCGGTCGACGCGGCTCGGCCACGCGTGCAGCGTGATGCACGCCTGGTTGGCGAGGTACACGAACGTGGCCGGTTCGCTCGCCACGACGTGCTCGACCGTCCCGCCCTTCTTCGGCACCTCGATCCTCCGCACCCAGTCCGGGAAGTGGCCGCTCGCGTGCTGCTGGAAGATGCGGTGCCCGTCGATCCCGTCCGGATAGCGCTCGTAGTTGAGCGGCCGGTCACCGGCGTGGCGGAGCATCGTCTGGCCGACTCGCTCGTGGTACTCGGCCAGCTTCAGCTTCGTGATCCCGGGCGGGATCAGCAGCTTGTCCGCGCGCGAGATCTCGACGGTCCGCCGCCCGGCCTTGACGGTCGCCGTCATCGAGTGCTCAGCGGGCAGCGGGCTGGTGCTCGCGCGCGGCGCCCGCTGCGTGCTCCTGCGCCGCAGCCTCCCGCTCCTCCAGGTCCAGCAGAGCCAGTGCCCGCTCGTACTCGTCGTAGCGGCGGAAGATCCGCATCCACGCCCAGCCGCCGCGTTTCCTCAGCTCGCGGCTGCGGTCGGGGTCGCCCGGCCGCCGCCCGCCGCGCCCCGTGGTGGCCGTGTCGGGCGTGGTGACCGTGGTGGGCGTGGTGGCTCTTGTGGCCGTGTCGGCCGTGGTCGGCTGCTCTGCCTCGGCGGCGCGGGCGCTCATCATCGCCCGGTGCTCACGGATCGCCGCGCTCAGCTCCGGCGACGGGCCGTCCTCGGCGAGCAGGCTCGCCTCGAGGTGGGTGCGCAGCACGAGCAGCTCGCGCGGGGTGGCCCGCCGCGCGCGCGTGCTTGCGCGCCCCCCGGAACACGTAGCGGTCCCAGGCCTTGGCGAACGCGATCAGGCTCGTGCGGCCCCCGTTGCGGTGGGCGGCCAGCATCGGGCAGATCCCGTCGCGGTCGGTGTACGCGCCGGCGATGATCGGGTTTGACCGGATGCCGTCGAGCATCGCGACCTTCGTCGTCCGGGGAAGGCAGTCGATCGCCACCCGCAGGTCGTCGATCGTCGCTCGGCGCCGTGTTCGCATAGGGTTCACCGCTGTCCCGGGGCGGCCCAGCGCACTGTATCGGCGCTCGTCGGACCGGACAACCGATCTCCTTGTCGCGAAAGGAACCTTGCAGATGAAACTCGGCGTACATGTCGGTTACTGGGGCCTCGGCATGGGTCCGCAGGATCAGCTCCAAGTCGTCCAGGAGGCCGAGCGGCTCGGCTTCGACTCGGTCTGGGCCGCCGAGGCCTACGGCTCCGACGCCGCCACGGTGCTCGCCTGGCTGGCCGCCGGCACGTCATCGATCAAGCTCGGCTCGGCGATCTTCCAGATGCCCGGCCGCAGCCCGGCGATGACGGCGATGACGGCCGCCACGCTCGACGAGCTGTCCGGCGGTCGCGTGCTGCTCGGCATCGGCTCGTCCGGCCCCCAGGTTGCCGAGGGCTGGCACGGCCAGCCGTTCGCCCGCCAGCTCCAGCGCACGCGGGAGTACGTCGCGGTCGTGCGGATGGCGCTCGCCCGCCAGCGGGTCGAGTTCCACGGCGAGACGCTCGAGCTCCCGCTCCCCGATGGTCCCGGCAAGGCGCTCAAGCTGATGATCACGCCCCAGCAGGAGCACATCCCGATCTACCTCGCGGCAATCGGCCCGAAGAACACCGCGCTCGCCGGCGAGGTGGCCGACGGCTGGATCCCCACGTTCTTCTCGCCCGAGCACGTGGCCGAGTTCCGCACGCTGCTGCAGGAGGGCGCCGACCGCGCCGGACGGGATCTGAACGGCTTCGACATCGCGCCGACCGTCAACGCGTACGTGTCCGACGACCGCGAGATGGCGCGCAACCTGATGCGCCCCGTGCTCGCCCTGTACATCGGCGGGATGGGTTCGAGGAAGCAGAACTTCTACAACAACCTCGTCCAGCGCTACGGCTTCGAGGACGCGGCCGCGCACATCCAGGACCTGTACCTGGACGGCAAGAAGGAGGAGGCCGGCAACGCGATCCCCGACGGGCTGATCGACATGGTCTCGCTCGCCGGGCCCGCCGACGTCGTCCGCGACCGCCTCGCCGCCTTCCGCGATGCCGGGGTGGGCACGCTGATGATCACGCCCATGGCCTGGACCGCCGAGGACCGGATCGGCCAGCTGCGCGCGATCGCCGAGCTGGCAGGCTGACGGTCGTTGGCGACCGCTGATCGCTCGCCGGGGCGCGGTTCGCGCCTGCGGGTCTTCCTCGGCGCTTTCGGGGAGCCCGGCCACGCATTCCCGATGCTGGCCCTCGGCGCCCGCCTGGCCGCCCGCGGGCACGAGGTGGTGTACGAGACCTGGTCGCGCTGGCGCGAGGACGTCGAGGCCGCCGGCATGCGGTTCGTGGCCGCGCCCGAGTACCCGGTGTTCCCAACCCGCGAGCGGCCGCTGAAGCCCTACGAGGCCGTCGTCTACGCGACCGCCGAGACCCGCCGCGAGGTGGCAGGCTGCCGGCCGGATGTCGTCGTCCACGACATCCTCACGCTTGCGCCTGCGCTGGCCGGCGAGCTCGAGGACGTGCCGGTGGCGACCCTCGTCCCGCACCTGTATCCGGTCGGGGCACCGGGGTTCCCGCCGTACGCGTTCGGGGCCCGGATGCCGCGGACCGCGCTCGGCCGGGCGCTGTGGCGCTGCCTCGACCGCCCGGTCGAGGCAGGCCTGCGCCGGGGTCGGGCCGAGCTCAACGACACGCGGCGGCGGCTCGGGCTGGGCCCGGTGGAGCGGCTGCACGGCGGGATCAGCGCCCGGCTGTGCATCGTGGGGACGTTCCCCCAGCTCGAGTACCCGCGGTCGTGGCCACCCGAGGTCCGCGTCGTCGGTCCGCTGATGTGGGAGCCGCCCTACCACGACGTGCCGCTGCCGCCCGGCCAGGCGCCGCTCGTGCTGGTCGCGCCCTCGACGGCCCAGGACCCCGGCCACGACCTCCTCCGTTGCGCGCTGCGCGGCCTCGGCTCCGAGCCGGTGCGCGTGCTGGCGGCGACGAACCGCAGGCCGCTGCGCGAGCCGGTGCCGGTGCCCGACAACACGCTGCTGCTCGACTGGCTGTCGTACTCGCGCACGATGCCCCGCTGCGCGCTCGTCATCACCCACGCCGGCCATGGGACGCTGGCCCGGGCGCTGGCAAGCGGGTGCGCGGTGCTGACCGTGCCCCACAGCGGCGACATGGGCGAGAACGCCGCCCGCGCCGACTGGGCCGGGGTCGGCGTGCGCCTTCCCTGGCGACTGCTGTCGCCCGCGGCGCTGCGCCTGGCCGTCCGCCGGGCGCTGTCGGATCCCGCCCTGGCCGCCCGGGCGCGGGCGATCGCCGGATGGTCGGCGGTCAACGACGGGGCGGAGCGGGCAGCCGAGCTTGTCGAGCAGCTGGCACGATCGGGCGACGGCGCCACCGACGCCGCCAGCGACGGCGACGCCGGCGGCCCCAGCGCCGGGACCGGCGCCGATCAGTCCGCCGGCGGCCCCAGCACCGGCACCGGCGCCGATCAGTCCGCCGGCGGCCCGGCGCGGCGCTCGCGCACGAACGCGACGAGCTCCGGCGCGTCCCCGCGGACGACATCGACCGGCTCGCCGTAGCACGTGCACAGCTCGACAACGGCGTGCTCCTCGCCGATCTCGAGCGCGCGCCAGGTGGCCCCGTTGTCCTCCCAGCGGGCCAGGTCGCCGAGCGTCAGCGTCGGGCGGATCGGCTCGGTCACGCGCTGGCCGCGGCCGCGCTCGCGCCCGCCGGGTTCGCCGCCGCCCACGCCGCGATCTCCTGCGAGCCGTGCACGACCGTGCCGTCGTCGAGCACCAGCGCCGGCACCATGCTGCTGCCCGTCAGCCGCTTGACCTCACGCCGCCCAGGCGTTTGGTTGAACACCTCCGGGAGGTAGCCCAGGCCATACGACCGGATCACCTCGGGCTGATGCCCGGCATCCCGCAGCGCGTGATAGGCGTTTCCGCACGGATGCCCGCCCGGCCGGGGCGCCGGCTTCCAGGTGCCGTAACAGACGTAGAGCTTCATGACCCTCCTCGTCGTTGCCCTCCCGGGACCGTCATGGGATCCCATGGACCGAAGCTCCGGGGGTGGGACTCGAACCCACAACCTCTCGGTTAACAGCCGAGTACTCTGCCAATTGAGTTACCCCGGATTTAGGTGCAAAGGGCCTGAGCCAGCCCGCACATACTCTACGGGAAGCGTAGTCGCGCCGCCCTCTACCTCCGCGTGGCAGTTGGAGCACAGCAGGACGCATTTCCGGGCCTCGCCGCGCAGGGTCTCGAGCGCGACCGCCGAACGCCCGCCGTTGACCTCGAGGAGTTTCTCGAGCGGGTCGAGGTGATGGAAATCGGAGCGCGCCGGGTACCGGTCGTAGCCACAGATCAAGCATCGCCCCCCGGCCTCGGCGACCAGGTCGCCTTCACCCGCCGTCGCCGCCGGCTGACGGCGTTCCGACTCGGCACTGCTTGCAACGGTAGTAACCGCGCCCCTCGATGAGGAACTCCGCTTCCCCGTGCATGCGGCACTCCATGGTGACCCTCAGTGGCCGGCCTCCCCTGCCGCTCACGGCGAGTTCGGAGGAACGGCCGACCGACGATCTGCAGCGTCCGCAGCCGTGGACCCGCAGCCAATGTCTGCACCGACGTCTTGCTCAGCCCGACCGTTTCCGCGATCTGGGCGATCGTCAGCCCGGCTTCGACCAGCAACGAGAGATGCCAACCTGATCGATCCCGCCGCGAGCGGCCGCACTTGCTCCCGGTTCACCGCCTCAAGCCCGTGCTTGCGAGCCAATACGAGACAGTCGACGGCTGCCGGGCGAGCCGTCTGCCGATCTCCTCCACGCTCAGCCCCTCCCCGAGCAGCACCGCCAGCGATTCCCTGTCCAACGTCCCGCCTCCTCTCGTAGTACGAACACATGTTCGCACGGGGGTCGGACGGAACGAAAGTCCTGCTAGATCGCGCTTTCGAGCTGGGCGACGACGCCGTGGATCTCGGCGAGGACCGCCTCGCGCGCGTGAGCGAGGTCGCCGATCCCGGGGGTCCCGGTGGCGCGGGCGCGGGCGACGGCGCGGTCGATGCGGGTGAGCTCGAGCACGAGGCGGGCGTGGTGCAGGCGCTCGACGCCGACGGAGCCGCCACGGCCGGCGCGGGCGACGAGGTCGGCGATCACGCGGGCGAGCTCGTCGTCGTCGGGCGGAAGCTCGGACAGGGGCGAGTCCGTCCGGGTGGCGAGATGCCGGGCAGCGCGGCGGTAGACCGCGCTCGTGAGCAGCTCGTCGGGGTCGATCGCACCCAGGGTCTCGGCGCCCGCCTCAGGTAGGGAGACACACAGCGCGAGGAACGCCCGCTCGGACCGGGTGCTCTGGTCGATCGCGGCGATGCTCCGGGCCGGCGCCTGCCCGGCAGACGTGGACGGCAGACTGGCCGACCCCTCGAACAGCCGCTCGAGCTGGCTCGCGGTCAGCTCCAAGCGCCCGGCCACACGGCGCATGAGCTCGTCGCGCAGGCTGCTCGGCGGCAGGCCGGCGAGCACGGGCCGGAGCTCGCCGAACGCGCGGTCGCGGCCCTCGGCGCTTCGCAGCTCGGAGCGCTCGAGGATCCGCTCGACGTGGAACACGACGAACGGGGACGAGCGGCCGACGAGCTCGCGGAGCCGCTCGGCGCCGCCGTCGCCGGCGATCAGCTCGCCCGGGTCGGCACCCGGCGGGAGCGGGACGACGCGCAGCTCCAGCTCGCGCCCCTCGGCCAGGCGGGAGGCCCGGAGCATCGCCTCCTGGCCGGCGCGATCGGCGTCGAGGCACAGCTCGAGCACCTTGACGGTCCGCTCGAGCTCGGTGACCTGCTCCTCGGTGAGGGCGGTGCCCATGATCCCGACGGCGTTCGTCAGCCCCGCCTGGTGGAGCGCGAGCACGTCGGTGTAGCCCTCGACGAGGATCATCCGCCCCGCCTTGGCCGCGGCCGCCCGCGCGAGGTCGATCCCGAACAGCTGGTTGCGCTTGTGGTAGATGTCGCTGTCGGAGGTGTTGAGGTACTTCGGCTGCTGGTTCTCGCGCATCGCCCGGGCGCCGAAGCCGAGCACACGGCCACGGAAGTCGGCCGAGGGGAACATGATGCGCTCGCGGAAGCGGTCGTAGACCTGGCCCTGGCGGACACGCGAGCGCTGCACGAGCCCGGCGGCCAGCAGCTCCTCCTCGCTGAAACCGGCGCCGCGCGAGGCGCGGAGGATCCGGTCCCATGCGCTCGGGGCGTAGCCGACGCGGAACTCGCGCAGGGTCTCCTCGGTGAGGCCGCGGCTGAGCAGATAGGTCCGCGCGGGGGCGGCCTCCCCCGCCTCCCACAGGTACCGCGCGTAGTAGGTGGCGGCGCGCCCGAGCAGCGAGTACAGCCGCTCGCGGCGCTCCCGGCGGGAGGCGGCGGCCGGGTCCTCGTCCTCGGTCTCGAGCTGGACGCCGAAGCGGGTGGCGAGCGCCTCGAGCGCGCCCTTGAAGTCGAGCCCCTCGGTCTCCATCACGAACGTGAACGGGTCGCCCGAGACCTGGCAGCCGAAGCAGTGGTAGTGCTTGCGGTCAGGGCGAACGTGGAAGGAGCTCGTGCGCTCGTCGTGGAACGGGCACAGGCCGAAGTAGCTGTCGACGCCCTTGCGCGTCAGCTCGGTGCGGGCGCCGACGAGCGCCAGCATGTCGACCGCATTGAATACCCGGTCGCGGGAGTCGGCGGTGTAGCGGCTCATGGCTGGATCACGGCTGGATCACGGGCCGAGGTTCATGGGCGGCTGACGGTCGGTGCACCCCGCAGCTCACGGGGCGAAAGCCACCGGCACGCTCAGCGTCTCGAACATCCGGATGCAGAACCGGTCGGTCATCCCGGCCAGATAGTCGGCCACACGGCGGTCGAGCGGGCCGTCGGGGATCGAGTCCGGGATCTCCTCGGGGTGGGTGCAGTAGTGGTCGAACAGGGAGCGGACGACGAGCTCGATCTTCCGCCCTTCGCGGGTGGCCTCGGGTCCGAGGTAGACGCGCTCGAACATGAACGTCCGCAGCTCGGTCATCGCGTCGCCGATCCGCTTGCCCTGGACGATCTCGCCGGCCTGCGCCGAGTGCTCGACGAGATCGTGGACGAGCGCGTCGACCCGCCGCGAGCCCGTGTCGCCGAGGATCGCCAGCGGCGCCGCCGGAAGGTCGGCGGCGCCGATCACCCCGGCGCGAAGGGCGTCGTCGATGTCATGGTTGATGTAGGCGATCCGGTCGACGAGCCGGACGATCCGTCCCTCCGGTGTGGAGGGCTCCTGGGCGCGGCCCGAGTGACCGAGGATCCCGTCCCTGACGGGCTCGGTGAGGTTGAGGCCGCGGCCGTCCCGCTCGAGGCGGTCGACGACGCGCAGCGAGTGCTCGTGGTGCTTGAACCGGGACCCGAAGCGCGCGTTGAGGCAGCGGTCCAGCGCGTCCTCGCCGATGTGCCCGAACGGCGGGTGGCCGAGGTCGTGCCCGAGCCCGATCGCCTCGACGAGGTCCTCGTTGAGCCGCAGCGCCCGGGCGACGGTGCGCGAGACCTGGGTCACCTCGAGCGTGTGAGTGAGGCGCGTGCGGTAGTGGTCGCCGGTCGGCGAGACGAACACCTGGGTCTTGTGGGTGAGCCGGCGGAAGGCCTTCGAGTGCACGATCCGGTCGCGGTCGCGCTGGAACGGCGTCCGCAGACCGCAGTCGTCCTCGGGCCGCCGGCGCTCGGCCGGGTAGGACCGGGTCGCGCGCGGCGACAGCGCGGCCTCCTCGTGGCGACGGATGCGCTCGGTGAACGCCGAGGCCACCGGTCCGGAGGGGTGCTCCACCCCGCTCACTGTCAGCTGGTCGCTCACTGCCATTCGATTCTGACAGCGGCCGGATCGCCGCCCGCCGCGGCCCGGCGGAGAAGCCGCATCGTGGGAGAAAACGGCGGCCGCTCAGCCGGTTCGCAACAGGGGGCGCAGCCGTACATGGGCATGATGCTCGGCGGTCTCGGAGATCGCCCTCTCTGCCTGGCGCAGGGCGCGCTCGGGGGCGTCGGGCGCGCGGGCGAGCGGCTGGCCGAGGGCGGCGACCAGGAACTGGTAGGACTCCTCGTCGAGCGGGAACGAGGCCGCCTCGCAGGAGCTGCACACGACGCCGCCGGCGGCGGCCGAGAAGCCCCGCAGGTGCTCGGCCTCCCCGCACGAGACGCACGAGCCGAGCTGCGGGACGATCCCGGCGGCCAGCAGCAGCTTGAGGCGGAACGCGAGCCCGTTGGCGGAGCGGGCGTGGGATGGGTCGGAGCTGAGCAGGGCGAGCTCGTTGATCAGCAGCGTGAACACCTCGCTGTGGGACTCGTCGGTCTCGAACAGCCGGCCGACGGCGTCGCAGGCGCGGGCGGCGGCATCGAGCGTGGCCGCGTGCTCGCGCAGGCCCGCGTGGGTGGAGATCGTGTCGACGCCGGTGACCGTCAGCAGGTCGCTGCGTCCCTCATGGAGCACCGCGCGGACGTGGAAGAACGGCTCGAGCCGGGCGCCGAAACGGCTCCGGGCGCGGCGCACCCCCTTGGCGATCGCGCTGATCCGGCCGTGGTGGCGCGTGTACAGGTGGAGGATCCGGTCGGCCTCCCCGTAGCGCATCGAGCGGAGGATCACCGCTTCGGCCTTGACCGTTCCGGGCATGCTCCTACAAGCCTCCAGAGCGTCCGAATCCGCCCCCCAGCCTTGCTATATTTTTTGAAGTGATGAGCCGCGTCGTCATGTACACCACGGATGTGTGCTCCAAGTGCGTCGGCGCGAAGGCGCTGCTGACCAAGCGCGGCATCGCCTTCGAGGAGATCAATCTGTCACGGGACCCGGACAGCCGCGCACAGCTGGTCGAGCGCACCGGGATGTGGACGTTCCCGCAGATCCTCATCGACGATGAGCCGATCGGCGGCTTCGACGAGTTGCGCCGGGCGGATCAGGCCGGCCTGCTCCGCGACCTCGAAGCCGCGTAAAGCGCGTCGCCGCGTAACCGCGTCGCGGCGTAACCGCGTCGCGGCGTAACCGCGTCGCGGCGTAAGCGCGTAGCCGCGAGCGGGCCCCACCGCTAGTCGCGCCGCTGGCGCGCGCGGGCGCGGGCGCGGCTGGCAGTGCTCGCACACGTACGTTCCGCGCCCGCCGACCACGAGCTTGCGGATCGGGCGTCCGCAGGTGACGCACGGCTCGCCCCCGCGGCCGTACACGAGGAACCGGTCCTGGAAGGACCCGTACGCGCCGTCGAGGTGTCGGAAGTCGTCGATCGTCGCCCCCCTGGCGTCGATCCCGGCCTGGAGCGCGTCCTCGATCGCGCCGTGCAGGCCGACGATCTGCGCCCGTGACAGCCGGCCGGCGGCCCGCAGCGGGTGGATCCCGGCCCGGAACAGCGCCTCGTCGGCATAGATGTTCCCGACCCCGGCGATCCGCCTCTGGTCGAGGATGAACGCCTTGACCGGCGCCGATCGCCCGCGCGCGGACGCCCGCAGGTACTCGGGCGTGAACGCCTCCGTCAGCGGCTCGGGACCGAGCCGCTCGGCGAGGTACGCGTCACGCCCGTCGACGCCGTGCACGAGGTGGCCGGTCCCGAACCGCCGCGCGTCGACGTACACGAGCCGGTGGCCGTCGTCGAGCGCCAGCCGCACGCGCGTGTGCACGGGCTCGACGTCCGGGTCGAACAGCAGCGTGCCGGTCATCCGCAGGTGGACGAGCAGGAATCGCTCCCCGGACAGCTCCCACACGAGGTACTTCCCCGCGCGTCCCACGTGCCGAACGGTGGCGCCGGTCAGCTCCGACTGGACGGGTCCCAGCGGATCCGGCCGGGTCCACCGGGCGTCGAGGATCTCGGCGCGCTCGATCGTCCGGCCCTCGAGGTGCGGGGCCAGCTGGCGGCGGATCGTCTCGACCTCGGGCAGCTCAGGCATCAGATGAATGATGACCCGGGCAGTCCGGGAGCCTCCGCCCCGGCCAGCCAGCGCAGGACGCTCGCCCCCACGTCGGCCATCGGCCCGTCGTGGCGTCGGCCGCCGTGGCCGGAGAAGCGCGCGAGCAGCGGGGCGTGCTCGCGCGTGTGGTCGGTATGGGAGGCGGTGAGGTCGACGCCGTGGTCGGCGGTGAGGATCAGGAGATCCTCACCGCGCAGCAGCTCGAGCCACTCCCCCACCCGCGCGTCGATCTCGCGCAGCGCCGCGTGGAACCCGTCGACGTCGTGTCGGTGCCCGTACTTCTGGTCGGTCTCGACGAGGTTGGTGAACACGAGGCCGTGCTCGAGCGACCCGAGCAGCGCACCCGTCTCCTCGAGCGCGCGGGCGTTCGTGGCGCCCGGATGGGTCGTGTCGATCCCGGCGCCGGCGAACAGCTGGGCGACCTTGCCGACGCTGTGTACCGGCACGCCGTGGTCCTGGAGCTCCTGCAGGTAGCTGCGGCCGGGCGGGGCGAGCGCGTAGTCGCGGCGGCCGTCGGTGCGTTCGAAGCTCCCGTCCTCCCCCGCGAACGGCCGCGCGATCACGCGCCCGATCTGATCCTCGGGACCGAGCCCGGCGCGGACCGCCGCGCAGATCTGATACAGCCGCTCGTCGGCACGTGGTCGACGTGCCCGGCGATCTGGAGGACGGAATCCTGGCTCGTGTAGACGATCAGCTTGCCGCTGCGCACGTGCTCGGCCCCGAAGTGCTCGATCGCCTCGATCCCGTTGTAGGGCCGGTTGCACAGCGCCGCCGCGCCGCTCGCGCGCTCGACGAGCGACATCACGCGCGGGGGGAACCCGTCCGGGTAGGTGGGCGGCGCCGTCTCGGTGACCACGCCCATCAGCTCCCAGTGCCCGGCTGTCGAGTCCTTGCCGGCGCCGAGCGCGTGCAGGCGCCCGTGGAGCACCGGCTCCTCCGCGGGCGGGACGCCCTCCAGCGGGATGATCGAGCCGAGCCCCAGGCGCCCGAGGGCGGGCAGCTCCAGGCCGCCGGCCGCGTGCGCGAGGTGGCCGAGCGTGTTCGTGCCGGCATCGCCGTACGCATCGGCGTCGGGCAGCGCGCCCGCGCCGCACGCGTCGAGGACGACGACGAACGCGCGGCGCATCAGGCGGTGAGTCACGCGAGCACGAGCGAGTGGGTGAGCGGCGAGAACACCGACTGCTCGACGGCGGAGAACTGCCCCACCGGCGCGTACTCGTCGAGGACGATCTCAGCGTGCGATCCGAACACGTGGGTCGAGCGCACCCGGCGCGGCTGGCCGGAGATCTGCTCGTAGGCGTCGAGCACGACCGCGGGACGCCCGTCGATCCGGGTCACCCCGGCGTCGATCAGCGTCAGCCCGGGGTCGCGCTGCAGGGCCCGGGCGACGAGCTGCTGGCGGGCGCGCCGGAGCGCGACGAGCCCCGCGGGCGCCGGCGCCTGGCGGGGGTAGCGCCATACGGCGCACGTCGCCTGGCCGGATCCGATCGTCGCCACCAGCGGTGCCCGGCCCGGGGCGATCGCCCAGTTGGCGGGGGCGCGCAGCGTGATCCCCAGCCGCGGATAGTGGAGCGTCTTCAGCCCACCCGGCGCGGCGGGGAGGCTCGCGGACGGGACCGGCGTGCGCGCGTTGCCGCACCCGGCGAGCACCACGCCCAGCGCGCCCGCCATCAGCGCCGCCCGCAGACCGCTAGTGGTCGTCAACGGAAAGCCGGTCGGCCACTGGCTGGCTACTCCTCCCCGTCCCAGTACTCGAGCTGCTCGAGCCGGGCGATCACGTGCACCCCGCGGAACGCGATCTTGTTCGAGCGCGGGTAGTAGCAGATGTCCCCAGCGTCGCGGGTGCCGTAGGCGAGGTAGGTCATGCCCTGCGCACCGGCCCGGAACATGTGCCCGACGCCGGTCGAGGCAGGCCGGGCGACGACGCTGCCCGTGCGCATCGGGATCTCCTCGTCGCCGAGCACGAGCACGCCGTCACCGGCGAGGACGACGAAGATCTCGTGCTCGATCGAGTGGCAGTGCTGCGCCGTGGACTCCTTGCCCGGGTCGACCTCGACGTGCTGCAGCCCGGTGCGCTTCGAGCCGGCGAGCTTGGAGATGTGCCGGCGGGTGCGCGCCACCCGGGTGCGCTCGATGCGGAGCGGCTCGACGTCGGCGAGGTTGACGATGTTCGGGGGACGCTCTTCCGGCGCCGCCCCCAGCTCGGGCGGCCCGAGCTCGGACTCGCGCAGCCATTGGGTCGGGTACTCGTCGATGCTCCCCGGGATCGACTCGCTCAACCGGGAGGCGACGCGGGTCAAGCCGATGCGGGGAAACTGGACGCTGACCGGGGTCAGGTTCTCCCCGAAGGCGAGCACGTCGAGCCCGTCGATCCCGTTCAGCGTGTGGGCCCCGCCCTCGGCGAGGTAGACGATGCAGTCGCCGGCCGCGATCGGGGTCGCGACGCCGTCCTGCCAGGAGAGGCCGCGGCCGCCGAGCACGTAGAAGATCTCCTCCTCACCGCCGTGCTCGTGGGCGGGCGTCGCCCAGCCGCCGTCGGCGACCTGGATCCGGCTGCAGCCGATGTCCTCCAGATCGGCCGAGTAGCCGAGATAGGTCCAGGTGCTCTGCAGGTGCCCGAGGTCGGCGACCGCCCGCTCGGCCTCGTCGAAATGTGTGATCCCCATGCCGGGGAGACTACGACCCGCGGCCGCCGCCAGGGTGCCTCGAATGTCGCCGGGCGTGCGGACGCGTTCGCTACTCGTGCCCACCCCGCGCGATGTGCGCACGGGGGTGGGCGTCGAAGTACACGTCCCGCAGCCGCTCGGCCGACAGATGCGTGTAGATCTGGGTCGTGCCGATGTCGGCGTGGCCGAGCATCTCCTGCAGCGAGCGCAGGTCGCAGCCTCCGGCCAGCAGGTGGGTGGCGAACGTGTGCCGCAGCGTGTGCGGGCTCATCCGGCCCTCCAGGCCGGCCGACCGCGCGTGGCGCTGGACGATCTTGTAGAGGCCCTGGCGCGAGAGGCGCCCGCCGCGCTGATTGACGAACACGCGCGGCTCGTCCTGCACGCCGACGAGCCGCGGGCGCGCCCGTGTCCAGGTAGGCACGGAGCGTGTCCACCGCCTTGCTCCCGATCGGCACGAGCCGCTCCTTCGAGCCCTTTCCGCGGGCGCGGAGGATCGCTGCATCGAGGTCGAGCTCGGACAGCTCGAGGTCGATCGCCTCCGAGGCGCGCAGCCCGCACGCGTACATCGTCTCGAGCAGCGCGCGGTCGCGCAGGGCGCCGGGCGAGGAGCCCCGGGGCTGCTCGAGCAGCCGCTGCACCTCATCGCGGCTCAGCACCTTCGGCAGCCGTGCGCGCGAGCGGGGCGGGCGCAGCTCGGTGGTCGGATCGCGGTCGAGGATCCCATCGCGACGCAGGTGGCGGTAGAAGGAGCGCAGGCAGGCGATCTTCCGTTGCAGCGTGGCCGGGGCGACCGGGCGGCGCCCCTCGCGCCCCTCGGCGAGCTCGGAGACGAAGTCGGCGAGGTCCGCGCCATGGACCTCCAGCGGATCGCGCCCCTGTCGCCCAAGAAACTCGCCGTACTGCTGCAGATCGGAGCGGTAGGCCTCGAGCGTGTTGCGCGACAGCCCTCGCTCGAGCTCGAGGTAGGCGAGGAAGTCGAGCGTCAGCTCGGTCAGATGGCGGGCGGGGGCGGAGGCCTCGGTGGTGACCATGCCCTCTCCTGTTCGGGACTGCCCGGCGCGATCCTGCGGCTCAGCCGGGCCCGCACGATTGCGTGCGAGCTGGCCGACCCCAGGGGCTACCGGGCGGCCGCGGCGGCCGTGAGCTCGCGTACATCGCGCCGGCCCGGACCCTCGCCGGGGCGGACCGGTGCTCAGGCGGGGCCGGGCGGGGTCTCAGGCGGGGCCGGGCCGGGGGGCTTGGGCGGGGCTCAGACGGACAGGCGCCGGGCGAGCCACAGCAGCGCGATCAGCGACTTCGAGTCGCGCGACTCGGCGATCGCGTCGTCGAGGCGGTGAAGGGGCCACGGGACGATCTCGATCCGCTCGTTCTCGCCCGAGTCCGCCGTGCCGTCGGTGCTGGAGAGATCGGTGGCGAGGTACAGCCAGATGCGCTCGTCGGAGAAGCCGCAGCTCGTGTAGAAGCTCGTGATCTCCTCCCAGCTGCCTGCCTGCTTGCCGATCTCCTCGTCGAGCTCGCGCTTGGCGGTCTCGAGGGGAGGCTCGCCGGGAACGTCGAGCTTGCCCGCCGGGATCTCGAGCGAGGCGGTGGCGCCGACGACCTCGCGCGGCTGGCGGGTCAGCCACACGTGCTCGTCGTCGACGGGGATGATCCCGACCGCGCCGGGGTGCCAGACCTTCTCACGGATCGCGACCAAGCCGTCCTCGTGGCGGTAGCGCTCGATCCCGACGCTGATCACCTTGCCCTCGAAGCGCCGCTCGGAGCCGATCACCTCGTAGCGACTCACAGGCCGACCGCCTGCGCGGCCGGCTCGGGAGCCGGAGCGCCCGCCGCCTCGACGAGCGCGATCGCCACCTCGAGCATGCCCTCGAGCGCGTCGATGCTGACCCGCTCGCCGGGCTCGTGGTTGCGCTCGGTGCCGTTGGCCAGGTTGAGGCACGGCAGCCCGGCGGCGTGCAGGGCGTTGGCGTCCGATCCGCCGCCGGTCGTGACCTGGCGTGGCTCGTAGCCGCATGCGCGGAGCGCCTGCTCGGCGACCGTCACCTCGCGGGCGCGGGGCTTCGTCCGATAGCCCTTGAACATCCTCTGAACTGTGACGTCGAGGTCGCACTCCGTGGCGTTGGCGGCGTCCTGGAAGTGGTCGATCATCTCGGTCACGATCTGCTCGACGTGCTGCTCGTCGAGCCCGCGGACCTCGGCGTTGACCGTGCATCGCTCGGCCACGACATTCGCCGCGGTGCCGCCGGCGATCGTGCCCACGTTGGCGGTCGTCTCGGCGTCGAGCCGGCCGAGCGACATCGACGCAATCGCCCGCGCGGCGGCGACGATCGCGTTGCGGCCGGCCTCGGGCCTCAGCCCGGCGTGCGCCGCCCGGCCCCGCAGATCGGCGGTCACGAGCTGATAGGTGGGCGACGCGGTAACGATCTCGCCGATCGGGGTGGCGTGATCCAGCACGTAGCCGAACGAGCTGCGCAGCGCGCTCGCGTCGCACGCCTTGGCGCCGTTGAGCCCGTCCTCCTCGGACACGGTAAACAGGAGCTCCAGCCCGATCTCGGCTGGATCCGCGGCGCCGCGCAAGCGGCGCGCGAGCGCCAGCAGCACCGCCACCGCCGCCTTGTTGTCGGCTCCGAGAATTCCCTCGTTGGCGTTCTCCCACCCGCCGTCGCGGATCACGGGGTCGATCGGGGCCAGTGGCGGCACCGTGTCCATGTGCGCGCACAACAGCAGGCTTTCGGCCCCGCGGCCGGGGATCCGAGCCAGCAGGTTAGGGGCGTCAGAACCCGCGTAGCCGCGCTGCTCGTCGACCTCAAGCCCGATGCTGCGCAGCTCGGCGGCGATCCACTCGGCGCACGCGCGCTCATGCCCGGACGGGCTCTCGATTCGGCACAGCTCCGCGAACGTCTCGTGGAGCCGCTCGCGCTCGCGCTCGCTGGCCCGCCTCACGAACTGGCGGGCTGGCGCTCGGGCGCCGGAGCCGGCGGGGCGGCCCCGTCGGCGACCCGGTGGGCCCTGGTGGCGCCCGGATGGTCGATCGCCACCGCGGAGGCGCCCGGGCGCTCGGCGGCGACGGCGTGCGCCTGGGCGGCCCCGACGAACTCCCGGAACAGCGGCGCCGGGCGCTCCGGACGCGACTTGAACTCCGGGTGATACTGGGAGGCGACGTAGAACGGGTGCTCCTCGCGGCGCAGCTCGATCACCTCGACGAGGCGCTCGTCGGGCGAGGTGCCGGAGCACACGAGCCCGACCGCCTCGAGCCGGCGGCGCAGGTGGTTGTTGACCTCATAGCGATGGCGGTGGCGCTCGTACACGACTGGCTCGTCATACAGCTCGCGCACCCGCGTGCCGTCGTGGAGCTTCACCGGGTCGGCGCCGAGCCGCATCGTCCCGCCCATGTCGGCGATCTCCTTCTGCTCGGGCAGCAGGTCGATCACCGGGAACGGCGTCTCCGGATCCATCTCGGTCGAGTTGGCGCCCTCCATCCCGGCCACATGCCGGGCGAACTCGCTCACCGCCACGTGCATCCCGAGGCACACGCCGAGGTACGGGATCTCGTGCTCCCGGGCGATCTGCGCGGCGCGGATCTTGCCCTCGAAGCCGCGGCCCCCGAACCCGCCAGGGATGAGGATGCCGTCCATCTCCTGCAGGCTGCGGGCGACGTCCGGCTTGGCAACCGACTCCGAGTCGACCCACTCGATCTGGACCTTGCAGCCGTGGTAGACGCCCGAGTGCTTGAGCGCCTCGACGACCGACAGGTACGCGTCCTCGAGCTGGACGTACTTGCCGACGAGCGCGATACGCACCGTTCGCTCAGCCGACGCGGCGCGGCGGATGATCTCCTCCCAGCCCGACAGGTCGGGCTCGGGTGTCGGCGGCAGGCCGAAGTGCTCGGACAGGATGTACTCGTCGACCGCCTCCTCGCGGAACACGAGCGGCACCCGGTAGATGTCGTTGACGTCATAAGCGGATACGACGGCCTGGACCGGGAGGCTCGCGAACAGTGCGATCTTGCGGCGGATGTCGGTCGACAGCTCAGACTCGGAGCGGCATACGACCATGTCCGGGGCGATACCGATGCGTCGCAGCTCGTTGACCGAGTGCTGGGTCGGCTTGGTCTTCAGCTCTCCGGCGTGGCCGATGTACGGCACGAGCGTGAGGTGGATGAACATGCACCGGCGCCGCCCGACGTCGACGGGGAACTGCCGGATCGCCTCGAGGAACGGCAGCGACTCGATGTCGCCCACCGTGCCGCCGATCTCGGTGACCACGAAGTCGACGTCGCTCGACTCCGCCATCAGCCGGATCCGCTGCTTGATCTCGTCGGTGATGTGCGGCACGACCTGCACCGTGGCCCCGAGGTAGTCGCCGCGGCGCTCGCGGCGGATCACGGTGTTGTAGATGCCGCCGGCGGTGACGTTCGAGGCGCGGCTCGTGTTCGCGTCGGTGAACCGCTCGTAGTGGCCGAGGTCGAGGTCGGTCTCGGCGCCGTCCTCGGTGACGAACACCTCGCCGTGCTGATAGGGCGACATCGTGCCGGGGTCGACGTTGATGTACGGATCGAACTTCTGGAGCTGGACGCTGAGGCCGCGGGCCACGAGCAGTCGCCCGATCGACGATGCCGCGATGCCCTTGCCGAGGGACGAGACGACCCCGCCTGTGATGAAGATGAAGCGCGTCTCACCGGCGGAGCCGGGAGCTGGGCGTCGCGGGTCTTGGGCCATCGATCGAACCTCGAGTCTAGTGGACCCCCTCACGGTAGCGGCCTCATCGGACGCCGCTCGGGCTGTCCGAGAACGGCCTGGTCAGGCGGCCCTGAGCAGCTGCCGGGCGTGCCGGCTGGCCGCCGTGTCGTCCTCGGCGGCGCCCAGCATCCGCACGAGCTCGCCGACGACGTCATCGCCGCCCAGCGCCGTCACGCTCGTGCGCGCCGGTGAGCTGGAGGCGTCCTTGGCGATCGTGAAGTGCCGGGCTCCGAGCGCGGCCACCTGGGGCAGGTGGGTGATGCACAGGATCTGCCGCCCCGCGGCCAGCTCGCGGAGGTGCTCGCCGACAGCGCGGGCCGTGTGGCCGCCGATCCCGGCGTCGATCTCGTCGAACACGAGCAGCGACCCGCCCGTCCCCTCGCCGCGGTGGGCGGCGCTCAGCAGCGCGAGCATCACCCGCGAGAGCTCGCCGCCGGAGGCGATCTCCCGCAGCGGCCCGGCCGGCATCCCCGGGTTCGGGGCAATCGTGAGCTCGACCGCGTCGGCCCCGAGTGACCCGCAGCCGCCGTCGCGGGGCGACACCTCGACCGCGAACGCCGCATCGGGCATCGCCAGCTCGGCGAGCCGCTCCCGGACGGCGTCGGCCAGCTCGGGCGCCGCCGCGCGGCGGCGCGCGCTCAGCTCACACGCCAGCCGGTCGCGCTCACCGAGCGCCTCGGCGAGCTCGGCCTCGGCGCTCTCGAGTGCGCTGTCGGCGTGCTCGAGCTCCTCGACGCGCCCCCGGCACCGCGCAGCGTGGGCGAGCACGTGGGCAATCGTGCCGCCGTGCTTGCGCGACAGACGCGCGAACAGCGCCAGGCGCTCCTCAACCTCCTCGAGCGATCGCCCGCCACTCCCGCCGCCCTCGCCGCTCTCGATCCTCGCCCCTCGATGCCCTCGATGCCCTCGATGCCGAGCTGGTAGCGGCGCAGCTCGCCGCCGACATCCTCGGCCTCATACAGGAGCGCCTGCACGCGCTCGGCGAGCGCGGTCAGCTCCGGGTCGATCCCGGCCGCCTGGTCGAGCGCCCCGGCGGCGCGGCCGAGCAGCGCCGCGACGCCGTCGGCGAGCGGGTCCTCGGGCGCGATCGCGTCGGCTCCGGATCCGGCCGCCATCCGCAGGGTGTCCAGATGCCGGAGGCGATCGCGGGCGCGGGTGAGGTCGGCCTCCTCGGCCTCCGACGGGGCGACTGCGTCGATCTCGCCGCAGCTCGAACCGGACCAGGTCGAGCTCGCGCTCCCGGCTGCCCGCCAGCTCACGAAGCTCCGCCACGGCCGACTGGAGCCCGCGCACCCGGTCGTGGGCGGCCGCGTAGGCCATCCGGGTCGCGGCCTGCTCGGGCCCGCAGTGGACGTCGAGCACCTCGAGTTGGGCCGCCCCGAGGGTCAGCTTGCGGTGCTCGTGCTGGCCGTAGAAGGCGAGCAGCTCCGCCCCCAGCTCCCGCAGGTCGGCGACCGTAGCCGAGCGCCCGCACACGTATGCGCGGGTGCGACCGTCGGGCCACACCCGGCGGGCGAGGACGATCTCCTCGGCGTCCTCGGGCAGCCGCTCGGCGAGCGCGGGATCGAGCCCCGGCGGTCGTGCGAACACCCCCTCCACATAGGCCTCCGCGGCACCGGTGCGGACGATCCCGCTGCGGGCGCGGCCGCCGAGCAGCAGGTCGAGCGCGTGGGCGAGCAGCGTCTTGCCCGCTCCGGTCTCGCCGGTGAGCACGTTCAGCCCCGGCGCGAGCCGGAACTCGGCCCGTTCCATCAGCAGCAGGTTCTCGACGCGTAGCTCATGCAGCATGGGAGTGGACGGTGTACCGCCCGCCGCGGACGGATCGTCGCCGGACCCGCCGCCGCGGGGTCGGCCGGCGCCCGGGGCGAACGCCGGGCTCGTCCCGATGGCCGCCGGCGGTGGGCGGTCGGCGGTTGGGGGTCCTGGCCACGCCGCGCCGAACCTCTGCCCGCGCGCTGGCCAGCCGCCGAACTTCTCGCGCAGGCGCTGGTAGAACGTCGCGCCCGCGATCTGGGCGAGCGTCCCCTGGTCGGGCGCGAACTGGACCCGGAGAGTCTCGCCGGGCTCGAGCACGCACACCGGCCGCCCGTCGATCGTCACGTCGACAGGCTCCTCCCGCGAGCGGTTGCGGACCGCCAGCGTGTCCTGCGGGGCGACGACGAGGGCCCGCGCGGTGAGGGAGTGCGGGGCGATGAACGAGACGACGAACCCCTCGACGCCCCACGCCATCACTGGGCCCCCGTTGGCGAGGTTGTAGCCGGTGCTGCCGGCCGGCGTGGCGACCACCAGCCCGTCGCAGCGGACGCGGCCGATCTCGTCGCTGCCGACCGCGTACTCGAGGTCGGCGACGCGGTTGCCCTGCTGGCGGTGGATCGAGATGTCGTTGATCGCCAGCCAGCTCCCGCGCGCGCCGGTCACGCGGATGCCGGGCAGCGACAGCACCTCGAAGTCGCCGGCGAACGCCCGCCGGAACCCGTCCTCCGCCTGCTCGCGCTCGACTGTGGCGAGGAACCCGATCTCCCCGTAGTTGACGCCGAACACCGGCACGCCGGCGCCCGCATACGCGCGGAGCGCGCTGAGCACGGTCCCGTCGCCGCCGAGCGCGAAGCAGATGTCGGCCTCACGCTGGAGGGGCACACCGAGCTCGAGGGCCTCGCCGGGCCGCAGTCCATGCTTGCGCACCTCCTCCTCGTCGAGCCGGAGCACGGCCCCGCACTCGCGGGCGATCGCCAGCAGCGTACGCAGCGCCGGTCCCGTCTCGGCCGGGCGGCGGTGGGTGAGCACACGGGCGATCTGGACCGGGTTCACGGCTCCACCTCGCGCGCGGAGTCCTCGACGGATGCGACCCCGGGCCGCGACCCCTCGGCCAGCCACGCGAACGTCTCGAGGTTGCCCTTCGGTCCCGGGAGCCCGGAGCCGGCGAACCCGAGCACGGACACGCCCAGGGACAGCGCCGCCTCCCCCACGCTCACGAGCGCGCCGCGCCGCGCGTCGGCGTCACGCACCACTCCACCCTTGCCGACCAGCTCGCGCCCGACCTCGAACTGCGGCTTGACCATCGCCAGGCAGTCGAACCGGGGGGCGGCGCAGGCGACCAACGCGGGCAGCACCTTGGCCAGCGAGATGAACGACACGTCGATCACGATCACCTCGGGGGCATACGGAAGCTCGGCCGGCGTGAGTCCGCGGGCGTTGCGCCGCTCGATCACGGTCACGCGGGGATCGGAGCGCAGCCGCCAGTCGAGCTCGCCGTAGGCGACGTCGAGGGCGACGACGTGCGCAGCGCCGTGCTGGAGCAGGCAATCGGTGAAGCCGCCGGTCGACGCGCCGACGTCGAGCGCCCGGCGGCCCGCCACGTCGAGGCCGGTGGCCGCGAGCGCGTTGGCGAGCTTGATCCCGCCGCGGGACACGAACTGGGGCGGCCGCACGACCTCGAGCTCGACGTCCCGGGACACGAGCTGGCCGGGCTTCTCAGCCCGCCGGCGGCCGGGGAGCAGCACGACGTCGCCGGCCAGCACCGACGCCGCCGCGCGGGAACGGGAGTCGAACAGCCCTCGCTCGGACAGCAGGCTGTCGAGGCGCACCCGCTTGCCACCAGATCGGCCGGCCACCCGGGGAAAGGTACGTGATCGAGATCACATTTATTCGCTGCGGGAGCCTCCATCATCAACTGCAGACTTCCTCTCAGCGATCAACCGCAGATACATCTCTCTCCTCCTGGAACGGCCCGCCCTCCGCGGGTCGTTCCGTTTAACGGAGGGAATGCGGCCCCTGACGGCGTCTCAGGCGACGTGTGAGCGCTCGGCCACCGCGGCCTCGATCCGCTCGGCGATGCGGCGCCCGGTGAATCCGACCTCCTGGTGCAGGAGGGCCGGCGAGCCGTGCGTGACGTAGCGGTCGGGCAGCCCAACCCGCATGATCCGGATCCCCCCGGCCAGTCCGGCGTCGGACAGCATCTCCCACACGGCCGAGCCGAAGCCGCCGGCCAGCACGCCTTCCTCGACCGTCACGAGCAGGTCGTGCTCGGCGGCCAGCTGGGCCGCGAGCCCCGCATCGATCGGTTTCGCGAACCGGGCGTCCGCGACAGTCACGGAGATCCCGTGCTCCGCGAGGAGATCGGCCGCCTCGAGCGCCTTGGCGACGCCGCTGCCGTATCCGAGCAGCGCCACCCGGCGGCCGCCGTCGGCCTCGCTGCCACCGTCTCGGAGGATCTCGCCGGCGCCGATCTCGAGCGCCTGCGGCGTCTTCGGGATCGGGACGCCGATCGCCTCGCCGCGGGGGTAGCGCAAGGCCACCGGGCCGTCGTCGTAGCACAACGCGGTATGCAGCATGTGGACCAGCATCGCCTCGTCGCGCGGGGCCATCAGCACGAGGTTCGGCAGGCACCGCAGGTAGGCGATGTCGAACGCGCCGTGGTGGGTCGGCCCGTCGTCACCCACCAGCCCGGCCCGGTCCATCGCGAACACGACGTTCAGCCTCTGCAGGCACACGTCGTGGACGATCTGGTCGTAGGCGCGCTGCAGGAACGTCGAGTAGATCGCCGCGACGGGCTTGCAGCCCTGGAGTGCCAGCCCGGCTGCGAACAGAACCGCCTGCTGCTCGGCGATGCCGACGTCGTAGTAGCGGTCGGGCAGCTCGCCCTGGAGAAGGTTCAGGCCCGTGCCGGAGTTCATCGCCGCCGTGATCCCGATCACCCGCTCGTCGCGCCGGCACTCCCGCACCAGAGCCTCGCCGAACACCTGCGTGTACTGCGGCGGCTTTGGCTTCACGGACGCCGACGGAGCCGGCTGCGCGGCCACCGCCGGGGCACCGTTGGCGATCGACTTGGGCTTGGCCGCGTGCCACTTCTCCATCCCCTCCAGGCCACCCTCCTCGGCGGGGGCGAAGCCCTTGCCCTTGACGGTGGCGCAGTGGACGACCACCGGTCGTTCGGCGGCCAGCGCCTCACGCAGCGCCCGCCGGATGGCGCGGACGTCGTGGCCGTCGATCACGCCCATGTAGGCCCAATCGAGCTCCTCCCACCACAGGTTGGGAGCCCAGAACGCCTTGATCGACTCCTTGAAGTGCGGGCCGATCCGCTCGAACGCGGCGCCGATCCCGGCCGGCAGCTTGGTCAGGCCCGCCCTCGACCTCCTCGCGGGCGTGCCACAGCTTCGGGTTGAGCCGCACGCGGTTGAAGTAGCGCGACAGGGCGCCGACGTTGGGGGCGATCGACATGCCGTTGTCGTTGAGCAGCACGACGATCGGGGTGCCCTGGCCGCCGGCCTGGTGCACGGCCTCGAACGCCACCCCACCGGTCATCGCCCCATCGCCCACGACCGCCACCACGTGGCCGTCCTCGCCGTGGCCCTTGCGCATCGCCTCCTTGATCCCCACCGCGTAGCCGATCGCGGTGGAGGCGTGGCCGGCGCCCATGATGTCGTGCTCGGACTCGTGGACCGCGCAGAACGGCGCCAGACCGTCGTACTTGCGGATCGTGTGGAGCTGGTCACGGCGCCCGGTGAGGACCTTGTGGGGATAGGCCTGGTGGCCGACGTCCCACAGCACCTTGTCGCGGGGGGAGTCGAGCACCGAGTGGAGCGCCACCGCGATCTCGCACGCGCCGAGGTTGGCGCCGAAGTGGCCACCGATCTCGCCGACGGTGTCGATGATGTGCTCGCGGACCTCCTGGGCGACGGCCTGCAGCTCGTCCTCGCTGAGGTTGTGGAGGTCCTGCGGTCGGTCGATTCTCTGCAGCAGTTTGGGCATCAGTAGCTTCGGGTCGCGATGAAGTCGGTGATCTGCTCGAGCTCTGCGGCTCCGCCCGGCGCCGCCTCGGCCAGCGAGGCCCGGGCGCGCTCGTGCGAGTCGCGAGCCAGGCCGCGGGCGCCGTCGAGTCCGAACTCGGTCACGTACGTGCGCTTTCCGAGGCGTTCGTCAGAGCCCTGCGGCTTGCCCAGCGTCTCCTTGGTCCCGGTCACGTCGAGGATGTCGTCGACGATCTGAAAGAGCACTCCGAGCTCGCTCGCAAAAGTTGTGAACGCATTGATTGTGGCAGGTGCGAGTCCGGGCGAGAGGAGCAGGACGCACCCGACGCTTGCGCCGATCAGGCGTCCGGTCTTGAGCTCGTGGAGCCGGCGGAGCCCGCGGGCTCCGCCGGGTGCGGTCTCGGCGACGTCCATGTACTGCCCGCCGACCATCCCGGACACCCCCGTCGCGGCGGCGAGCTCCGCGGCGGCCGCCAGCAGGTCCTCGGGCCGGCCGGCCTGGCGGCTGAGCAGCAGGTGGAACGCCTCCGCGTACAGGCCGTCGCCGGCCAGGATCGCCACGTCCTCCCCGAACGCCTTGTGGCATGTGGGGCGGCCTCGGCGGAGGTCGTCGTCGTCCATCGCCGGGAGGTCGTCGTGGATCAGCGAATACGTGTGGATCAGCTCGATCGCGGCCGCGAGCGGCAGCACCGAGTGCGGCTCCCTACCGATCGCCCGCGCCGTGGCCAGCGCCAGCACCGGGCGGATCCGCTTGCCGCCGGCGAGCAGCGAGTAGCGCATCGCCTCCTCCAGTCCGCTCGTCGCCGCCGCCTCGGAGAAGCGCAGCGTCTCGAGGTAGCGCTCGACGTCGTCGCGGAGGTGCTCTGGATACGTAGGATTCGGCGCCAAGCCGGCGGTCGGCAAGCCGCGCCGCCTAGGCGGCCGGCAGCGGCAGCTGGCCGGGCAGGTCCGGCAGCGGCTCGAGCGCCGCGCGCGTCTGCTCGTCAGCCTGGGCGCTCGCCGCAGACGCCAGCCGCACGCAGTCCTCAATCGCCGCCAGCGTCGCGTCCGGCTCGAGGTCGCCGGCCCGGAGCCTCTGGGCAGCGTCCTCGAGCCGCTCGCTGAGCTCACTGAGTGGATCGGTCACGCGCTCAGAGTATCGGACCGTGCGGTCCGGGAACCGCGGCGAGGCGATCGTTCAGACCGTTGTGCCGTCGAGCGCGGCGTTGACGAGTGCGTCCGCGCGGGCGTTTTGCGCCCGGGGAACCGTGCGGATCTGCCAGCGGTCGAAGCCGCGAAGGGCGGCCATCGCGTCGACGTACAGCGGGCGCATCGATGGGTGCTTGACCTTGTAGGAGCCGGTCAGCTGCTTGGCCACGAGCTCGGAGTCGCCGATGATCTCGATCTCCCTGGCGCCGAGTGCCGCGGCGCGCTCGAGCGCCCGCAGCACCGCGCGGTACTCGGCCACGTTGTTGGTGGCGTGACCGATCGGCTCGGCGACCTCCTCGATCAGCCCTCCGGTCTCGGCGTCGGCGATCACCACCCCGACCGCCGCCGGGCCCGGGTTGCCCCGCGCGCCGCCGTCGACATGGGCGATCACCTTCATGCGCGTGCCGTCCGGCGCGGTCAGTCGGTCGCGAGCTCGGGGAGCTCGCCGGGGACGCGCGGCCGGCGCCGGTCGCGGACCTCGCGCTGGCCACCGCCGGAGGAGTCGACCTCGCGACGAGAGGACCTGCGGCGATCGACGATCACGGTCACGTTCGGATCGTCGGCGTAATAGCCCGTGAGCTTGTCGAACAGCTCGTCGGCCATGGACTCGGGGACGACGCAGTAGATCATCGGCGGGAGATCCTAATCGACCGCTCCCACCCGGGTGCTTGCGAGTCGGCCCCGGCGGGTCCTTCCGGGTGCGCCCGGCGCCATCTCAGATGCTCAGCTCCAAGCCGCCGCGCTCGTCGGCGACCGGCGTTCGGCAGGCGCTCCTGGGGCTCGAGCTCGTCGAGCTCGTACCCCCGGGCCGCTTCGCGCACGTTCGGCACGTCCTCGCCGAGGTCGACCTCGTAGCGATACCAGCACAGCTCCCAGGACACGACGATGTTGACGAGGCTCGTGTGACCCGGCGCGGGCAGCACCGAGACGGTAGGCAAGCCGAGCGAGCGGGCCACGCCGGCCACCGTGCGCGGGTGCTCGGAGGCATTGAACATCTGCACCGCCTGGCCCGTCTTGTGCTCGGGGCTGGCGGGCACGGCCCGGACGCTGCGCGGCTCGCGCGGTTCACGCGGCTCGCGCGCGGGCGCGGGCGCGGCCTCGCCGGTGTCCGCGATGGGCCGGCGGCGGCGGCGGCGGGGCGCGACGGGCGGAGGTGGCTCGGAGGCCGGCGCCTGGCCGGCCCGCGCCTGCCGGGCGGGTGGGGGCGGCTCGGCGTAATCGGGCTCGCGGTAGTCGCCGTCGCCGTAGCCGGGCGCCGGCTCGCTGTCGAGATCGGGGATCTGGACCGTGTCGCGCCGGGACCGCAGCCGCCCGAACAGCGAGCGGCGGCGATCGCTGCCGGAGCCGGCGCCGTTGTAGTCGGGAAGCGTGCCCTCCTTGATCCATCCCTCGTGCAGCGCACGCGACTTGCACAGCTCGCACACCCACCGCCGGGTGCCGCCGTGCAGGTACGCCTCGGCCCGCTCACCGCGCAGCAGGGTGCGGCCGCAGACGTCGCAGATCGTGATCGCCGTCGACGGACGAATGTCCCTGGTAGTCACGGTATCCGAGCCTAGCGGGTCGGTGCGTGGCGGTCACCTGCGCAAGCCGTTTTGCGAATGCTCGCTGCTCAGGCCTTGACGGCCTCGCGCTCGGCCCGCGCCTCCTCGACGATCTTTCCGGCCATGTGGCCGGGGACCTCCTCGTAGCGCTCGAACTGCATCGTGAACTCGCCCTGACCCCCGGTGATCGACCGCAGGTCGGGGGCGTAGGAGAGCATCTCGGACATCGGGACCTCGGCCTTGACGTCGGTCATTCCGGCGCCGGCCGGCTCCATCCCGAGCGGCCGCCCGCGGCGGGAGTTGAGGTCTCCGATGACGTCGCCGACCGCGTCCTCCGGCACGCTCACGGTGACGAGCATGATCGGCTCGAGCAGCACCGCGCCGGCCTCCTCCATCGCCTGCTTCATCGCCTGCGAGCCTGCCACTTTGAACGCCATCTCGGAGGAGTCGACGGTGTGGTACGAGCCGTCGTAGAGCCGGACCCGGACGCCCTTGACCGGGTAGCCGGCGACGACGCCCTCCTGCATCGCCTCGAGCACGCCCTTCTCGACCGCGGGAATGAACCCCGACGGGATCACGCCGCCCTTGATCTCGTCGACGAACTCGAATCCGTCGCCGTCCTCCAGGGGCTCGATCGTGATGTGGCAATCGCCGAACTGCCCGCGGCCTCCGGTCTGCTTCTTGTGCCGCCCGTGGGCCCTGGCCGGCTTGCGGATCGTCTCCTGATACGGGACGCGCGGTGGCTTGAGGTTGACCTCGGCCCCGAACCGCGACTTCAGCCGCTCGACGATCACCTCGACGTGGACCTGCGAGAGCCCGGCCACGATCTGCTCGCCGGTCTGCGCGTCACGGTGCAGGTCGATCGTCGGGTCCTCCTCCTGGAGGCGGCGCAGGGCGGTGAACACCTTGTCCTCGTCGCCCTTGGCCTTCGGCTCGACGGCGAAGGCCATCACCGGCGCCGGCAGCTTGATGCTCGGCATCTCGATCGGTTCGTCGCGCGAGGCGAGCCAGTCGCCGGCCTTCGTCTCCTTGAGCTTCGCCACGGCGCCGATGTCGCCCGGGCCGAACTCGTCGGCGTGCCCGGTCTGGCCGCCCTCGAACGTGACGAGCTGACCGATCCGCTCCTTGTTGTGGGTGCGCGTGTTGAGCACCTGGGTGTCGTGGCCGAGCACGCCCTGGTACACACGGAACAGGTTGATGCGGCCGGCGAACGGGTCCGCGCGCGTCTTGAACACGTACGCGAACATCTCCTTGTCGTCGACCGGCTCGAGCGTCACCTCGCCTACCCCGAGCCCGCCGTGCTTGACCGGCGAGGGAAGGTCCTCGACGATCGCGTCGAGCAGCCGGTTGGTGGCGAGGTTACGAGTTGCGATCCCGCAGGTGACCGGGAACAGCGCGCCATGGTTGGTGCCGTCCTTCAGGGCGGTGACGATCTCCTCGTGGGAGATCTCCTCGCCCTCGAGGTAGCGCTCCATCAGCGCGTCGGAGGACTCGCTCACCTCGTCCATCAGCTTCTCGCGGTACTCCTCGGCCTGGGCCTGGAGCGCGTCCGGGATCGGGATCTCGGTGCAGTTGTCGCGGCCGGCGCCGTCGTACTGGTACGCCTTCATGTCGACGAGGTCGATCACGCCCGAGACTTCGTGCTCGGAGCCGATCGGGATCTCGGTGGCCACGACGTGTGGGCCGAACGCGGACTTCAGCGAGTCCAGCGTGCGGAAGAAGTCGGCCCGCTCGCGGTCGAGCATGTTGACGAACACGAGCCGGGCGAGGTCGAGCTCGGCGGCGCGCTGCCACAGGCGCGTCGTGTGGACCTCGACGCCCATCACCGCGTTGACGACGAACACCGCCGATTCGCACACGCGCAGGGCGCCCAGCGCGTCCGCGACGAAGCTCGAGTCGCCGGGGGTGTCGACGAGGTTCACCCTGCGCTGCTGCCATTCGAACGACGAGAGCGCAGCCGAGATCGACATCTGGCGCGCCTTCTCGTCGGGGTCCGCGTCGGATACGGTCGTTCCGTCGGTCACCGTCCCGAGGCGATTGATCGCTCCGCCCTGGAACAAGAGCGCCTCGTGCAGCGACGTCTTGCCACTGCCGCGGTGGCCGACGAGCGCCACATTACGGATGCGATCCGCGGCCTTGTGCATGCCTGTCTCCTTCCTCTCGAACGCCGAAATCCGACCTTATCGCGTCGCCGTCCGAACCGGCTGCGCTGCGCCGTTCGGCGAAGCAAATCGCGGAGCTCGCAGAACGAGCAGCGGTCGGCAGTCGACGGCTGCTCAGTCGAGCTCGCCCTGGAGCTTGGAGCGCAGCCGCAGCACCGCCTTGGTGTGCAGCTGGGAGACGCGCGACTCGGTGACCCCGAGCACCTCGCCGATCTCGCGGAGCGTCAGGTTCTCGTAGTAGTAGAGGGCGACGACGAGCTTCTCGCGCTCCGGGAGGGCCGCGATCGCGTCGGCGATCCGGTCGCGCAGCTCGGACTGGTCGACGAGCATCTGCGGGTCGGGCGCGCCGCGGTCGGGAAGCGTGTCGAGCAGCGACACCTGGTCCCCGGTCGAGTCCGACACGTTCCAGAGCTCGTCGAGCGCGACGATCGTGGAGTTGGAGATCTGCAGCAGGGTCTCGTGGAAGTCGTCGACGCTGACCTCGAGCTCGCCGGCCATCTCGTCGTCGGTCGGCGCGCGCTGCAGGCGCGCCTCGAGCTTCATGTTCACCCGCTCGATCTGGCGCGCGCGGGCGCGCACCGAGCGCGGCACCCAGTCCAGCGTGCGCAGCTCGTCGATGATCGCGCCGCGGATGCGGGTGATCGCGTAGGTCTCGAACTTGATCTCGCGCGAGAGGTCGAAGCGCTCGATCGAGGAGATGAGTCCGCCGAGCCCATAGGAGATGAGATCAGCCTCCTCGACGTGCGCGGGGAGCCCCGAGCTCATGCGACCGGCGACGTACTTGACGAGTGGCGAGTAGGCAACCACGAGCCGCTCACGGGCACGCTCGTCGCCCGAGGCCTTGTACCGCCGCCACAGGTCTTGCAGTTCGATCGCTTTGACGTTCGTTTCCAGTTCAACTCCCCCAATCGGGCGTCAAGCTCGAGGATGCGCTCGTGAATAGGCGGATCTCAAGCGCGCCGACTCTACCCGAGTGTAGACCTGAGTCGTCGAGATGGTTGTGTGCCCAAGGAGCTCCTGAATCGCCCGCAGGTCGGCTCCACCGTCGAGCAGGTGGGTCGCGAACGAGTGACGCAGCGCGTGCGGATGGGCGTCCGCGAGGGCCGGGGCCTGGCCCGCCGCCTGCCGCGCCCACGTCCGCAGCCGGCGCCTGATATCCGATGTCGACAGCCGCCGTCCGGACTTCGACAGGAACAGCGCGCGCTCGCCGTCGCGGGCGGCGAGCAGCGCCGGACGCCCGCGCGAGAGGTAGCGCTCGACCGCGCGCAGCGCGTGCTCGCCGGCCGGCACGAGCCGCGTCTTGCCGCCCTTGCCCTCCACGCGGACGATCTCGGCGTCGAACTGCACCGAGTCGAGCTCGAGCGACACGAGCTCCTCGGCGCGCAGCCCGGACGCGTACGCGAGCTCGAACAGCGCGCGGTCGCGGAGCTCGAGCGGAGTGCGCGCAGGGATGCGGTCGAGCAGCGCGGCCACCTCGGCGGGCTTGAGCACGCGCGGGAGGCGCTGCGCCCGCTTCGGCGCGCTCAGCAGGTCGGCGGGGTTCTCCGCGCGCACGCCGCGCTCGACCTGGACACGGAACAGGGCGCGCAGCGCGGCCAGCTTGCGCGCCACTGTCGACGGCGCGCGGCCGGTCTCCGACAGGCGGGCGGCGTAGCGGCGCAGCGCGCGCACGGTGACGGTCGCCGGCTGCAGGCCGTTGTGCGTGGCCCAGCCCGCGAACTGGGCCGTGTCGATCGCGTATGCGTGGCGAGTCTTGGTCGCGACCGCGCGGCGCCGGAGGTCACGGTCGAATTCGTCGAGCGCGTTCTGCCAGGCGGGATCGAGCTCTACGTCGGTAGGGAAGTCAGGAGCACGGCTCACGGCGCTTCGCTATTCGGCGTAACGGCGCCGGGGTCCTTCACTCGATGAACACAGGCGTTCCCACCGTCGTCTGGTTGTACAGATCGATCACGTCGGGGATCGCCATCCGGATGCATCCGTGCGACGCGGCCGAGCCCAGCGAGCTGAGCTCGTCGGTGCCGTGGATGCCGGCGCCGTTGAAGATCCCCATCCAACGTGCCTTGATCGGATCGGCGGGCCCGGGCGGGATCACCTGGCCGGCCAGCGCCCCCGCCCAGGCGCTGTTCGGCACCTGCCAGGACGGATCCACCTGCTTGTTCTGGATGTGGTAGAGCCCAGCCGGCGTCTCGAGCCCGGCCATCCCGACGGCGATCGGGTACGTCCGAGCGAGCCGCAGGTGCTTCCACAGCCGCAGCCGGAACGTGTTGCGGTCGACCGTGATGATCGTCGGGTAGCGGGCGGCGAGCTGTCTTGTGGTGACCTTCGGCTTGGTGGCGGCTGTCGGGATGCGGATCGCCTTGGGCGTGTTCGGGTGAGTGAGTGCCGTCTCGATCCGTTGCGCCAGCGCGGTGGCGGACACGGCGAGGCCGGGGCGGCTGTGGACGCTGTCGATCGAGGCGCCGCTGTAGGCGATCGAGGCGTTCCGCGCGCGGCGGTCGAGCGTCCGGGAGATCCGGCTCACGGCCCGGCGGATCGCTTGGCTCGACACGTGGATGCCGGGCGCGAACGCGGCGTCGATCGTGCCACCGGTGAGTGACCGCGTGACGCGGGTGAACAGGTCGTCGGACCGCGTTCGCGCGAGCGCCTGCTGGAGGCTGGGCTCGACGTCGACCGCCAGGTGAAGCGCGGTCGGTGTGAGCACGAAGCGCCGGCCGGCGTACCGCAGGACGAGCGGGCGATGCAGCTGTGCCGCATACGCGGTGTGCAGCCGTCGGCGCGCCTGGGCGACGGTCATCCCGCCGACGTCGACGCCGCCGATCGTGACGCCCTTGGCGATCGTGTTGCGGTGCGCGCTGTCATACGCGAGCACGGCCCCGGCGAGCGCGAGCAGGGCGATGAGCGAAGCTGCGACCGCGACGAACGACCGGCTCCGCATCCCCGGGGCTCGTTTACGCGACGTGGACCAGCGTGCCGATCGGCGTGTACGGCCAGACGGTGCCGGCCGGTCCGAGCGCCATCTCGACGCAGCCGAGACTCTGCGGGAAGCCGTACTGTGCGCGGGTGAACGCGTGCAGCGCGTCGCCGCCGTTGAAGTAGCTCACGAACTGGATCCCGGGGTCGTTGTAGTGGCTCCCGTCCGGGTTCGTGCCGCTCATGGTCGTCACCCGCAGGTGCTCGTACACAGGGAACGTGCCGGGATTGGTCGGACGCGACGCGATCCCGGTGTTGACCGCCGTCGTGGTCACGACGTGGCCGTTGTGCCAGAGGCTGAGGTGCTGACCGGCGAGGCTGACGGTGACGAACGTGTAGCCGAATGACGAGCGCTTGTTTTCGTCGGCCGCTGTGATCAGCGCCCGCCACACGTCGACACCGGGCACGCCGTCGGCCAGGAGCCCGTGGTCGTTCTGGAACGCCATCAGCGCGCCCTCGGTCATCACGCCGGAGGAGCCCGGGGACCAGAAGTTCCGCAGTGCGTCCGGCAGGTTCCCGTAGCGCCACTCGAACTTCCCGGAAGGCGCGTGGATTGCCGCGCTCTCCTGCGCGACCGGGTTGTTGGCCACCGACGGGCCCTTGAACCTGAGCGGCAGGTACCCGAGCTGGGCGAGCAGCTGCTGCAGGCGCAGCGTCGATCCGCCGGGCACGGTCCATTTGGCGCTGCGGGCGCTCGCGCCGACGAGCCGCACGCCGCTCGGAAGGCCGATCGTCACGTGCGCCCCGAGCCCGTAACCGTAGCCCTCGGGCCGGAACTGGATCGAGTGGCTGCTCAGCGTGTGCCAGCTGCCCGACCCGGCGGGAGACAGCGCGGGGTGGCTGGCGCCGAGCGCCTTCGCGACCGGCTTGTTGAATGTGAGCGTGATCGGCGTGCCGGCCTTGATCTGCGATCCGGGCGCCGGGATGGCGACCGCACTCGAGGCGGAGCCGCTCGGGAACCAGCTCACGACCGCCGCCTTCGAGGTCTCCCACTGGCGCGGGGCGGCGGCGACCCACAGGGTGCCCGCCACCGCGGCCGGGTGCAGGCTGACCTCGGTGCGCGGCGCGCCCAGCAGCTGGCGATGGAGGTGGCCCGGCGTGCCGTACGCGATCACGCTGACCGGCTCGGCGAACTGCAGCCGGATCGGCGAGCCCGAGCGAAGGGTGAGATAGTGCGAGCGGAGCTTCGCGCTCGGCGTGTACAGCTGCATGTGCAGGTGGTGCGAGCTGCCGGTCAGCCACGAGTTCCAGCCCGGGCGGGTCACCACGACGTCGACGGACAGCAACGTGTGCGCCGGGATCATGCCGGTCGGCCAGATCTGCTGGCCGCGGACCGCCACCGGAACCCGCCGCGCATGCGGGCCGGTCGTGACACTGACGCTCTTGATCGTCCCGCCACCCATCGGAAGGCTGATCTTCGCCAGAGCGGTCGAGTCGGCGGACAGCGCCGGCTTCGAAGAGATGAGCGCGATCCCTGTCCCGACCACCGCCACGGCGATCAGCAGCAGCACGCCGGCGGCGATGAACGGCCCCTTGCCCCGGCGCCTGGACGACAGCGGCACACTCCGAGCCGCCCCGAAGGAGCGCCCCGAATTCCCAGGCTGACGCAGGAAAGAAACGTTCGCCACGATCGGAGATGGTAACGATCCCGCCAGCGGGTCAGCCTGTGTGGGCGGTGGTTTACCGTTTGCAAGATGCACGAGAAATCTGCCAGGGCGCACCATGGCTTCAAGGAGTGCGGCATTTCCTGCGCAATTCGCCCGTCAGGTATCCGTTCACCCGATCTGTCCGGGACGTTCACTGGCCCCCGCGAGCCGCCTCAGTGGGTGATCGCGCCCTCGGCCGCGCTCGAGACGAGCTTCGCGTACTTCGACAGCGCCGGACCGGGATAGGGCCGCTCGAAGGGCACGTACGCCTGGCCGCGCCGGTCGAGCTCCTCGTCGGAGAGCTCCACGTCGAGGCGGCGGGAGTCGACGTCGAGCGTGATCGTGTCGCCGTCGCGCACGAGCCCGATCGGGCCGCCGCGCACCGACTCGGGGGCGACGTGGCCGGCCATCAGGCCGTGGGTGGCGCCCGAGAACCGGCCGTCGGTGATGAGCGCGACATCCTCGCCGAGGCCCTCCCCGACGAGCGCCGCGGTGACCGCCAGCATCTCGCGCATCCCAGGTCCTCCGGCCGGGCCCTCGTTGCGGATGACGACGATGTCGCCGGCCCTGATCTCGCTGCGGGTGACGGCGGCCATGGCGTCCTCCTCGCACTCGAACACGCGTGCCGGGCCGGACTGCCGGCGGCGCTCGTGGCCGGCCAGCTTGACCACGCAGCCCTCCGGGGCGAGGTTGCCCCTGAGGATCGCCAGCCCTCCGGTCGCCTTGATCGGCCGCTCGAGCGGGCGGACGACCTCCTGGCCCTCCGCCTCGGTGGCGGCGTCGGCAAGCTCCCCGACGGTCTGCCCGGTGACGGTCTGGGCGCCCTCGTGGAGCAGGCCGGCCCCCTTCAGTCGCTTGAGCACGAGCGGCACGCCGCCCGCCTCGTACAGGTCGGGGGCGACGAACCGGCCGCCGGGCTTGAGATCGCACAGCAGCGGCGTGCGCTCGCTGATCCGGTCGAAGTCGTCGATCGTCAGCGGCACGCCCATCTCCTTGGCGACCGCCAGTAGGTGGAGGACCCCGTTCGTCGAGCCGCCGCTGCACGCGATTGCCGCGATCGCGTTCTCGAGCGCCTCCCTGGTGATGATGTCCCTCGGCGTGAGCCCGCGCGCGAGGACGTCCATCACCAGCCGGCCCGCCTCACCGGCCACCTCGGCCTTGTGCGGATGGGTGGCCGGGACCATCGAGAACCCCGCCGGCGAGATCCCGAGCACCTCGAACGCCATCGCCATCGTGTTGGCCGTGAACTGCCCGCCGCAGGCACCCGCGCCCGGCGAGGCCGCCTCCTCGATCTCAGTCAGCTCGTCGTCGGTGATCCGACCCGCGGCATGCGCGCCGACGGCCTCGAACACCTCCTGGATCGTGATCGGCTCGCCGTGCAGACGGCCCGGGAAGATCGACCCGCCGTACAGCATCACGCTGGGGACGTCGAGCCGGCACAGCGCCATCACCGTGGCCGGGATCGTCTTGTCGCACCCGCTGATCGCCACCACGGCGTCGAACAGATGGGCCTCGCACACGAGCTCGATCGAGTCGGCGATCACCTCCCGGCTCACCAGGCTCGCGCGCATCCCCGCGGTGCCCATCGTGATCCCGTCCGAGATCGCGATCGTGTTGAGCTCCATCGGCGTGCCGCCCGCGACCCGGATCCCCTCCTTCACCTTGGCGGCCAGCGCCCGCAGGTGGAAGTTGCACGGCATCGTCTCGATCCACGTGTTCGCCACAGCGACAAGCGGCTTCGACAGCGCCTCGTCGTCGTACCCGATCCCCTTCAGATACGCGCGCGCGGCCGCCCGCGCGGGACCCTCGGTCAGCGCTCGGCTGCGGTGCTTGAGGTCGGTCGAGCCGTTCTGTGACGCATCTGACCGGGTCATGGGTGCCGGGTGGGTCATGGAGGCGGGACTGTACCGCGCGGGGTGTTCTGGCTCAGGGCCGCCGGGTGGGGCTTGTCGACGCGCCCCCCTCCTCCGGGGCGCGCCCTGACGTCACACGAGACCACCGCCGGGCGTTTCCCGTGACGTTGGGGCTGCTGACGAGCCCCAACGTCACACACAACCCCGCCCGGTCGTCGCATGTAACGAAAGGGCTCACATGGCACGCTCGCCCACCACCGGCGCGCGGCGCGGGCCCTTGGGCAGCTCAGCCCGGCGTGTCAGCGGGCGATTCCGACTCCGACCGGGCCTGCGCGCGCATCCGTGCCCGCTCCCACTGCGAGAGGCGCCACAGGTCGCGCTTGATCTGGACGGGGTCGACCTGGCGGCCGGGCAGGTGCATGTTGGCGGTGGCGATCAAACGGCGCTCATCGCCGGTGAGGGCCATCCATTTGGCGAGCACGTCGTCGGAGTCCGGCAGGCGGCTGCTCCCGTACGGGCGCGTGTCGTCGGGGAACGCGACGCAGTACTCGTTGAGCAGCCGGTGCGTCTGGGCGAGGTAGGCGACGATCGGCCGGTGGGGGTAGATGAGATAGGCGTACGGGGCGACGCCATTGGGACCATCGGCCTGGTTGCCCCAGACCCGGATGAACCCGAGGTCGCGGTACATCGCCCACTCCTCGTCGTTGACGCACGACTGCAGGAGGACGCGAGCGCGGTGCTCGGCGCGGCGCTCACGGCCGGGGTCGTAGGAGAGCGACGGAGCGCGGCCGCGGCGAGCCTTGCGGCGCTGCCACGCTTCCTCGATCCGCGGCAGGATCAGGTCAGAGACGAGCGCGAGGGCGACCAACGCCGTCGCCGCGAGCGCGAGCAGCACGGCGCCGCGCCCGCCTACCGGCCGCCGGCCGCCCGCGGAAAGAAGATCACGCGGTCGGCGTCTCGGGGGATGTCCTCAAATGCGCGGACCATCCGAGCCTCACGTCGTCCCGCCTCGCCGAAGGTGGGGACAGCCGCCCACAGACCCTCGTCCAGTTGCTTCCGGAACTCCTCGATCAGCCGCTGCTCGTCCACCTCGAGGTCGACATCGCCCTCGGCGATCAGAACCTCACCGTGTCCGGGCCTCATCCGCAGAAACCGCACGGAGGGATTATGTCAAAACCGGGTGGCGCCCCAAGGAAGTCGGTGTACCCCCACACAAACCAGCGCGGCCACGGGCGCCAACCCCGCCGTCGCGGCCAGCCCGTCAGCGGCCCCACAGACCGTCGCGGCCAAGCCCGTCAAAGCCCGCACGCGCCACTTCACCCAAGACATGTCGGCCGCTAACTCACCGCTCCCGCGTGCGCCTCAGCAGCCCCAGCACGTCGACCGGGCCCGCTCCCTCGCCCAGTTGCCACAGCCCGTCGCGGACCGCGCCGGCGGTCACTCGCTTCGCCGCGCGCGCCGCCTCCAGCGGTCCGTCGCCCCACGCCAGCCGGGCCGCCAGCACCGACGAATGCGTGCAGCCGGACCCGTGCGCCGCCCCGTCGGGGTAGCGCTCGCCGGGGATCTCGACCACGGCCGTCCCGTCGTAGAAGACGTCGATCGCCCGCTCCCGGTGTCCTCCGGTCACGACGACGGCGTGCGGTCCGAGGCCGTGGATCTCCCGCGCCAGGTCCTCGGCGTCAGTCATATCGCCCGCGCCGGTGAGCGCCCTCGCCTCCGGCATGTTGGGGGTCACCACCGTGGCCCGTGGGAGCAGCACGCGGACCAGCGTCTCCCGGGCGGAGGGGTCGAGCAGCGCGGCGCCGGACTCGGCGACCATCACCGGGTCGAGCACGACGGGGGTGCCATCGGGGAGCTCGTCGAGCGCCAGCGCCACGGCGTCGATCGTCTCGACTGTGCCGAGCATCCCGATCTTGACCGCGTCGATCCCGATGTCCCGCTGGACCATCCGGACCTGCTCGACGATCACCGCGCCGGGGATGTGATGCACGGCGGAGACGCCCACCGTGTTCTGGGCAGTGATCGCCGTGATCGCGGTCATCCCGTGCACGCCGCAGATGGCGAACGCCTTGAGGTCCGCCTGGATTCCCGCGCCGCCGCCGGAGTCGGACCCAGCGATCGAGAGCACCCGCGGGATCGCGGGATCCCCCCGTGGCGGAGGTGTGCGATCGGTCGTATGCATCGCCAGGGGCGAGGGTAGTCGGAGCCGTCCGGCCCGAACCGGGGGTCCGCGGCACCCGCCGGCGCGGCCCACGATCCCACCCCTCACGGGATCACCTGGAAGCGGCCGCCCGGCCCCCGGCGCAGGTACCCCGCCAGCTCCAGCGCGGCGAGCGCCGCAAGTCCCGTGTCTGCCCTCATCCCCGCCGCCCGGAGCGCCTCGGGCGTGTCCCGGCCGGCGGCGAGCTCGTCGAGTAGCGGCCGCAGCTCGGGCTCGAGCTCCGGCCGCCCGTCGCGCGGGCGCCGGGCGGACGCCCGCTCCGAACAGGAGGTCGAGCACGTCCTGGGTGCCCGCCACGAGCGTCGCGCCGGCGCGCAGGAGCGCGTGCGGCCCGGCGGCGAGCGGCGAGCCGGCCAGACCCGGGACGGCGCCGATCGGTCGCTGCAGCTCCCGCGCGAAGCGGGCGGTGACGAGCGCGCCGGAGCGTTCCCGCGCCTCGACCACGACCGTCGCGGTTGATAGCCCGGCGATGATCCGGTTCCGCGCGAGGAAGGTCCAGCGCCACACCGAGGCGCCGGGCGGCAGCTCGGACACGGCAACGCCACGATCGAGGATCTGGTTGTAGAGACGGCGATGGCTCGCGGGGTATGCGCGGTCGGCAGGGCCCGGGAGAACGGCGACGGTCCCGCCCGCAGGCGCCGGTGTTGCGCCCGCAGGCACCGAGGTTGCGCCCGCAGGCACCGGGGTTGCGCCGGCACTCGCCCCCGCCCCGCCCACCGGCTCCCCACCTCGATCTCGGACCGCTCCGCGACCGCCGGCCAGCGCGCCTTCGTGTGCCGCCGCGTCGATCCCGACCGCCATCCCGCTCACGACATTCACGCCCGCGACCGCCAGCTCGCGCCCGAGCGACCGCGCGATCTCCGCGCCGTACCCCGAGGCTCGCCGTGAGCCGACGATCGCCACCGGCTCCTCCCCCACCAGCTCGAGCAACCGCCGCACGCCGCCCGCCACGAACAGCACCGCCGGCGGCGCGAGCAGGTCCCGCAGGCGCGGCGGGTATCCCGGGTCGCAGCGGCATACAGCCTCGAGCCCGGCCGCGGCCACCGCGGCACGGACGGCGCCTGTGTCAAGCGCGAGCCATGCCGCGCGGAGCGAGTCGCGTCCTCCGCCACCGACTGCCTCGATCAGCTCGTCGTCCTCCAGCTCGAGCACGAGCTCGATCCGTCCGCGCTCGTGCTCGAGGTTCCCGCCGAGTCGCTCGAGCAGCCAGGACCGGGCCAGGCAGGCATCGCATGCGTGCGCCGCGCTCATGCCGCGAGCGCAGCCTCCGCCGGCCCGCGCTGGCGCAGGCTGAGCGCGGTGAGCATGTCGTCCCGGCTCACGTGGTCGCGCCCGGCGAGGTCGGCGAGCGTCCGGGCCACGCGGAGCGCGCGGTGGCGGCCGCGGGCGCTCAGCGCCCCGAGGTCGTAGGCCTGGGCGAGCGCCCGCTCGGCAGCCGGCTCGAGCTGCACGTGGCGGCGCACGAGCCGACCATCCATCTCGCCGTTGCACCGGGCCGGGCTGCCGGCCAGCCGCGCGTGCTGGCGCTCGCGCGCGGCGCGCACGGCGGTGCGTGCGCGGGCGGAGTCGGTGGCCGGCTCGGCGCGCAGCTCCTGCTCGGTCGGCCGGGCTACGGTGACCAGGAGGTCCATCCGGTCGAGCAGCGGCCCGCTCAGCCGGCGGCGGTGGCGCCGCAGCTCGGCCTCGCCGCATGCGCACCGGTTGCCCACGCCGGCGAACCCGCATGGGCACGGGTTTGTCGCGGCCACGAGCATGAAGCGCGTGGGGAACACGAGGGCGCGCTGGCCGCGGACGATCGCCACGCAGCCGTCCTCGAGCGGCTGGCGCAGCGCCTCGAGCGATGAGCGCTGGAACTCGGACAGCTCGTCGAGGAACAGAACGCCGTGGTTCGCCAGCGTGGCCTCGCCCGGCCGCGGCGGTGCCCCGCCGCCGACCAGCCCGGCCGGCGAGATGCTGTGGTGGGGTGCGCGGAACGGCCGCTCCTCGATCAGGCCGTCCGCGGTGAGGCCGGCGACGCTGTGGATCCGGGTGACCTCGATCGCCTCGGAGCGGCTCATCGTCGGCAGGATCGAAGGCAGCCGCCGGGCGAGCATCGTCTTGCCGGTGCCGGGCGGTCCCTCGAGCAGGAGGTTGTGGCCGCCGGCGGCGGCGATCTGCAGCGCGAGCACCGGGGCGGCATGGCCGCGGACGTCCGCGAGGTCGGGCGTCGCGGGCGACAGCTCCCGCGGGACGGCGCCGGGAAGCTCGGGCAGCTCGCCGCCGGCCAGCACGTCGGCAGCCGCGCGCAGGCTGGGGACGCCGGCGACCTCGAGCCCGTCGACGAGCGCTGCCTCGCGCCCGCGCTCGCGCGGGACGATCAGCCGGGCGAGGCCGGCCCGCCGCGCCCCCTCCGCGACCGCGAGGGCACCCGGCGAGTCGCGCAGCTCACCTCCGAGCGACAGCTCGCCGAACACGGCGTAGCTGCGGAGCGCCGCCGCCGGAACCTGCTCGCTCGCCGCGAGCACGGCCAGCGCCAGGGCCGCATCGAACCCCGGGCCGGCCTTGCGGAGGAACGCGGGCGCGAGGTTGGCGGTGATCCGGGTGGCCGGGAAGGTGAAGCCGGAGTTGAGGATCGCCGAGCGGATCCGGTCGCGGGACTCGCGCACGGACGCGTCGCCGAGACCGACGATCGTGAACGCGGGCAAGCCGGGGCGGATGTCCACCTCGACGAACACGGGGCGCGGATCGACGCCGTCGATGGCGAAAGTGGCGACACGCGCGAGCATGGTGTCGACCGTAGGCGGAATCGTGTGACCCGTGGGTGACGGCGCGTGCCAACTCTGTGCCAATCGTCGCTGGAATTGGCACACTTTTGGCACAGGACGCAACCCACGTGTGACACTTTTTTCCCTAGCGTCCGCGGGGATGACTGAACTGCGCAGACGCCTTGGCCAGCTTGGTGAGCAACTCGCCGTCGAGCACTTGGAGCGGCGGGGATACCAGGTAGTGGAGCGCAACTTCCGCACGCGATGGGGCGAGCTCGACATCGTCGCGTTCGACGGGACCACGATGGCGTTCTGCGAGGTGAAGACGCGGCGCCTCGCCCCCGGAACCGGGAGCCCGTTCGACGCGATTCGCGGGGCCAAGCGCACGCGGATCCGCTCGATGGCCGGTCAGTGGCTGGTCGAGCGCCGCCGAGCGGCCGTTCGCACGTGTGCTGCGATTCGACGCGATCGGGGTGACGTTCACGCCGGCTGGCCAGCTCGTCTCGCTCGAGCACGTCGAGGGAGCGTTCTGATGCGAGCCCGCCGCACGGCCGTGATGCTCAGTTGCGAGCGACCGACCGCCGTGATGCTCGGTCCCGCGCGACGGACCGACCTGATGCTCAGCCTTCGAGGGCCAGCTGCTGATAGGCGGCCGACTGGAACGAGAGCCGGTGAAGCGGCGAGACGCCGAGGCGCTCGATCGCCTCCCGGTGCTCCGGGGTGGCATAGCCGACGTGCTGGGCAAACTCCCAGCCGGGATGGGCGAGGTCGGCGCGCCGCATGTAGCGGTCGCGAGTCTCCTTGGCGATCACGGAGGCGGCGGCGATCGCTGCACTCTTGGCGTCCCCGCCGATCACGGCCCGCTGCTCGTAGCCGAGGGCGGCGACCGGGAAGCCGTCGCTCAGGCAGATCGCCCCGTCGCAGGCGACACGGGCGAGCGCGTCACGCAATGCCGCCAGGTTGGTGACGTGGAGGCCGCGAGCGTCGATGCCCGGCGCACATCGGGTGATGACGGCGACCTTGGCTGCCAGCCTCAAGATCACAGGGAAGACTTCGGCGCGCTTCTCCGGCGTCTGCTGCTTGGAGTCGTTGAGGGCTCCGAACGCGCGGACTTCGGCCGGGCCGATGCGCTCGAGGTCGAATAGCACCGCCGCTGCCACGAGCGGGCCGGCCAAGCAGCCACGCCCGGCCTCGTCGGCGCCGGCGACGAACCGCACGCCGAGCGAGCGGTCGAACGCGAACAGCTTGCGCGCGGCTTTGGAGCCCCGCTTCGGACGCGCGCGGGGGTTCGCGGTCCCCCCGGCGCGCGCGCTCCCGCCGCTCCGGCGGCTAGAGGAACCCGATCCGGTCCGGAGGCCAGTAGGTGAAGAATGCGACGCCGATGACCCACTTGTCGGGGACAGGTCCCCAGAAACGGCTGTCGTCGGAGGCGCCACGGTTGTCGCCCATCATGAAGTAGTCGCCGGGCGGAACGACGATCGGGGTGCGGAAATTGCAGTCAGAATCGGTGCCGCACTGCTCGGTGTAGCTGTCCTTCTCGGGCACGCCGTTGCGGATCACGTGGCCGTCGCGGATCGAGATGTGATCGCCCGGGCCGCCGACGACGCGCTTGATGAACGTCTGGGTCGACTCGCTGGGCGTCGGCGTGTCACAGGCCTGGGGGTGCCCTGCGCCCTGATTCGCCACGCCGCACACCGGGCTGGCCGGATCGGCGCCCGCGGGAGGATGGAACACAACGATGTCGCCGACGCTCGGGTGGTTGATGAGCCGGTTGGTGAGGACGCGCTGGCCGATCTTGAGGGTCGGGACCATCGATGGGCTGGGGATGCGGTAGGGCTTGACGATGAACGCCTGAATGAGGAGGGCGAGGCCGACGGCGATCGCCACGGTGACCACGAGCTCGATCAGCGACTTGATCGCCGACTTCTGCTTGACGGGCTTCGCGCGGGCCACGGCCTCGGTCCTACAGGATCCCGATGCGGTCCGGCGGCCAGTACGTAAGGAACGCCTTGCCGATGATCCAGGACTTCGGCACCGGCCCCCAGAAGCGGCTGTCCTCGGAATCGGGCCGGTTGTCGCCCATCATGTAGTAGTCGCCGTGCGGGATCGTGATCTGCGACGGGAAGTTGCATGAGCTGCTGCCATCGCAGGGGATCGTGTAGGCGTCCTTCTCGGCCACGCCGTTGCGGATCACGTGGCCGTTGTCGATCGAGATGCGGTCGCCCGGCAGGCCGACGACGCGCTTGATGAACGTCTCGGTGGACGGCATCGACTGGGCGACGTCACACGCCTTGGCGCCGCCCTGGCCGGTCTGCGGCTGGCCCTCGGACGGGTCCGCGCACTCCGAGTAGTTCTTGGGCGGGTGGAACACGATGATGTCGCCGACCTTCGGCGAGCCGAAGTGGGTTCCGAGACGGTCGACCAGGACGCGCTGGTTGATGTGGAGGGTGGGCAGCATCGAACCGCTCGGGATGCGGTACGGCTTGACCACGAATGCCTGGATCAGAAGCGCCAGCCCCAACGCCGTCGCGACGATCACGATCAGCTCAACGATCGAGCTGAGTGCCGACTTCCTGGTCTTGATCACATCGGTTCGTCGCCGGCGGGAGCCTCCCCAGTGACCTCCGGTGCTCCTTCGGCCGCCTCCCCAGCGGCCTCCGACCCGGCGACCGGCTCCGCCTCCGCCGGCGCCGCAGCGTCAGCCGGCGGCGTGTCGGCGGCCTCCGGGGCCTCCTCGGCGACATCGGGCTCGTCCGGCTCGGGCGCGTACAGCAGCTCGCGCTCGACGACGGCCTCGGGGCGAGCCGAGCGGCGCTCGCGCACGCGCGCGCGCTTGCCGACCCGGCCACGAAGGTAGTACAGCTTCGCCCGGCGAACGTCGCCGCGGGCGGCGATCTCGATCCGCTCGATCTTCGGCGAGTGAAGCGGGAATGTGCGCTCCACGCCGACTCCGAACGACTGCTTGCGGACGGTGAACGTCTCGCGGGCGCCATGGCCCTGGCGCTTGATCACGACGCCCTCGAACACCTGCGTGCGGCGGCGCGTACCCTCGATCACCTGGAAATGCACACGCAGACGGTCGCCTGCGTCGAACGCGGGTACGCGGCGGAGCTGTGCGCGCTCCAGGGTGTCGATGACGGTGCTCATGGCAACTTCTGACGCCGGCAGCACCGGCAGGTTCCGGTGGCTGGAGCCGGGTGGACAGCAGGCTCACCAGCGCGGAGGGCTATGGTAGCGGACCGTCCGCCGGAGACGGCTCCGCGCTCGAGCCACCCTGGCCGGCGGCATCGGCGTCCGCCCGTGCCCGGCTCTGCTCGAGCCGCCACTCCCGGATCCGCGCGTGGTGCCCGGAGAGCAGCAGCTCGGGCACCGCCCACCCGCGCCAGTCGGCCGGCCGCGTGTAATGCGGGTACTCCGGCGCGCCTCCGAGGACGTCGCTGAACGACTCCTCGATCGCAGAGTCCTCGTGCCCGAGCGCCCCCGGCAGCTTGCGGATGACCGCGTCGCACACGACCATCGCGGCGAGCTCGCCGCCGGCCAGCACGTAGCGGCCGATCGACACCTGGTCGGTGACGAAGTGCTCGAGCACCCGCTCGTCGAACCCCTCGTAGCGCCCGCACATCAGCGTCAGCGCCGGCTCGCGGGCGAGCTCGGCGACGAGCGCCTCATCGAGCACGTGCCCCTGGGCGGTGAGCGCGATCACCCGCCGCCGGCCGCCCAGCTCGACCGGATCGCAGCCGTAGCGGGCCCGCAGCGCCGCCTCGACGACGTCGACCCGCAGCACCATCCCCGCCCCGCCGCCGAACGGGGTGTCGTCGACCTGCCCCGCGCTCAGCGGGGTGTGGTCGCGGTAGTTGACGTAGCCGAGCCGCAGCCCGCCGCGCACCGCGTTGGCCACGTGACGCTGGCCCTCGAACCAGCCGAACGCCTCCGGGAACAGCGTGACGACGTCGATCTCCATCAGCCCTCGCCGAGGAATGCGAGCGAGATCTCGATCTCCCGCCGCTCGACGTCGACCATCCGCACGGCGTCCGCGATCAGCGGCACGAGCAGGTCCGCGCCGCTCTCGCGCTCCACCTCGAGCACCTCGCAGGACGGCAGCGCGAGCAGCCGGCGGACCGTGCCCACGGCGACGCCCCCGTCGTGGACCGCGCAGCCCTCGAGGTCTTCGGCCCACCACTCGTCGGGCTCGAGTTCGGGCGCCCGGTCGCGGTGGGCGAACAGCTCCTGACCGCGCAGCAGCTCGGCGCCGGCGCGGTCGACGCACCCCTCGAGCCGCAGGATCGGGCGCAGATCAGTCCCGGCCCGCCGGACGATCTTAAGGTCCCGCTCGCCCACCCGGACGGCGGCGCCCAGCGTCAGCAACTGCGGGCGTGGCTCGGCGACGTGGAAGCTGCCGTCGAGCCCGTGCGGGGACCCGACGCGGCCGGCGCGCAGCCACCTGCCGGCGTCGCCGGTCACTAGCCGTCGACGATGTCGACGAACACGCGGCGGCGATCCCTCACCGACGCGGTCTTGACGACAGTGCGCAGGGCGGCGGCGGTGCGACCCCCGCGGCCGATCACGCTGCCGTAGTCGTCGTCGCCAACGGACAGCTCGAGGACGATCGAGCCGTCGTCCTCCTGGACCTCGTTGACGCGCACGGCGTCCTCGTCCTCCACCAAGCCGCGGGCGAGGAACTCGAGGAAGTCCTTCATCTCAGCCGCTGGGCCTACCGGATGCCCTGGATCTGGAGCAGCTTGCGAACGGTGTCGGTCGGCTGGGCGCCGCGCGAGAGCCAATCGCGGATCCGCTCCTCGTCGAGGACGATCGTCGACGGGTTCGTCTGCGCGTTGTAGTGCCCGACCGTCTCGATCACGCGTCCGTCGCGCTTGGAGCGCTGGTCGGCGACGACCACCCGCCAGATCGGGTTCTTCCGGCCGCCAATGCGTGTAAGTCGAAGTCGTACCGCCATGTGCGTGCATGAGGGTAGCGTGCCGCGCACGCACGCGCTCAGCGGCAGCGGGGATCGATCGGGGCGCGGGCGATCTCGGCGGAGTCCGGGTTGTCGAACTCGGGGACGTAGTAGATGTAGCGCCTGTCGGCGGTGAGCAGCGCCGAGTAGGTGTGGAAGGGCAACGCGGCGCGCGGTCGGCCCGTGGCGGGAGCGGCGCAGTAATTTCGCTGTCGGCCGCCTGCAAGCTGGGTCACGTACAGGATCCCGTCGATCACCCGCGCCTGCACCCCGTTGGACCCGAAGATCAGCGTCGCCGTCGGAGGCCCGAACGTGCCCGGCTGGCGCGCCGAGGCCAGTCGGCGGGCGTCGATCCGCTCGACGTAGCCCTGCATGCCGGTCGCCTGGCTCAGCCACGCGTAGCCGCCGGCCACGCCCCCGATGACCGGCTGGAGCACCCCGTCGAACCGCCCTGACCTCGCCATCCGAGCCCCGCTCACGGGCTCGCGCCGCTGCACGTACGATCGCTCGCGCCCGGCCACCACGAGCAGCGTCCGCCCCAGTCGATCGGCGGCGACGCCGACCGGCCCCGCCGGACGGATCGGCAGCGCCGCGAGCACGGTTCCCGTCAGGGGCGAGACGCGCATGAGGCGCGAATCTGTCCCCACCCACAGCCAGCCGCCCGCCACCGCCAGGTCCCCGGCGTCACCGGCATCTGGTCCCGACCCGGGCAGGGTGGCCCGGGAGAGCGGGCGGAGCGTCGCCTCGTCGAGTCCCCACAGCGTCGCCTGCATGCCGGTCGTGGTGGTGACCCACAGCCGTCCGCTCGCGAGCAGCATGTGGTCGAAGGCGCCGCCGAGCGCACGCCGGGCCAGGATCGCGCCGCTGGTGGAATCGGTCCGGAGCAGGGCGCTGCGGACGGTCGTGCCCGGCCGGCTGACCTGCACCGCGACGTAGAGGCTGCCGCCGGCGGCATAGGCCTGCGGTGCGCGGAGCCGCCGGAGCAAGATGACGTGTCGGGCTTGGCCGGCCGCTGGTACGGTGACCGGCGCCTCGCCTCGGGGTGCTGCGGCGCCGGGGCCGACAGCCGCGCCGGCGATCGCCGCGGCCGCGACCACGACGGCGACCACGACCACGACCGCGGCACGGACGCGGACACGTCGGCGCAGGCGGTCGTCGTTCGGATCGTTCCAGCTGACCATCGGCGGTGGAGTTACTTGCACGACGCCACGCTTTTGTGACCGGGTCAGCCCCCGGCGGGGTCAGCCCCCGGCGGGTCGGCGCCCGGCGCGGTCGGCCCCCCGGGCGCGGGTCAGCGCGCCTGGCGCATCAGCGCGCCCAGGTCGGGCATCCGGCCCTGGGCGACCTGGCGCATCACCTTGCGCATCTGCTCGAACTGCTTGATCAGAGCCTTCACGGCCTGCACGTTGGTGCCCGAGCCCTTGGCGATCCGCAGGCGGCGGGAGCCCTTGATCAGCTCGGGGTGGCGGCGCTCCTGCGGGGTCATCGAGAGGATGATCGCCTGGATCCGGTCGAACTCGCGCTCGTCGACCTTGACGCCGCGGAGCTCCTTGCCGATCCCGGGGATCATCCCCAGCAGCGACTGCAGCGGGCCGAGGCGGCGGATCTGGCGGAGCTGGTCCAGGAAGTCGTCGAGGCCGAACTCCTGCTTGCGGAGCTTGCGCTCGAGCTCGGCCGCCTGCCCCTCGTCGTAGGCGGACTCGGCCTTCTCGATCAGCGTCATCACGTCGCCCATCCCCAGGATCCGCTGCGACATGCGGTCGGGGTGGAAGCGCTCGAACTGATCGAGCTTCTCGCCGGTGGAGGCGAACAGGATGGGCTTGCCGGTGATCGCCTTGACCGACAGCGCGGCGCCACCGCGGGCGTCGCCGTCGAGCTTGGTCATCACGACGCCGTCGAAGTCGACCACGGCGGCGAATTGCTCGGCGACGTTGACGGCGTCCTGGCCGGTCATCGCGTCGACCACGAGCAGGATGTCGTGCGGCTTGACCGCGGTGCGGATGTTGGCCAGCTCGGCCATCAGCTCCTGGTCGACGTGCAGCCGGCCGCTCGTATCGATGATCAGGACGTCCTTGCCCTCGGACTGCGCGCGGTCCCGCGCCCAGGCGGCGATCTTGACGGGATCGCGGTCGGTGCCCTGCTCGTAGACGTCGGCGCCCGCCTGGGTGCCGACCTTGATCAGCTGCTCGACGGCGGCGGGCCGGTACACGTCGCAGGCGGCGACCGCGACCGACGATCCGTGCTGCTCGCGCAGGTAGCGGGCGAGCTTGCCGGTGGCGGTCGTCTTGCCCGAGCCCTGCAGGCCGGCCATCAGCACGATCGTCGGCGGCCGGGGCGAGAACGACAGCTCGCGGGCCGCGCCGCCCATCAGCGCGGTGAGCTCGTCGGAGACGATCTTTACGACCTGCTGGCCGGGGTTGAGCTGGCCGATGATGTCGGCGCCGAGCGCGCGCTCCTTGACCGCGCTGGTGAAGCTCTTGACGACCTTGAAGTTGACGTCGGCCTCGAGCAGCGCGAGGCGGATCTCACGCATCGCGGCCGAGATGTCCTCCTCGGTCAGCGTGCCGCGCCCGCGCACGTCAGCGAGGGTGGCCTGGAGCTTCTCCGCCAGCGAGTCGAACATCGTGCGCTCAGGCTACTGCGTGCCGAACGCCGGCGGCGGCGCTGTGGCCGCCGCCGGCGTCCCGCGAATCACCTATGAGACGTTCAGCGCCGTGTCGTCGATGACGAACGACGTCTGCAGCGTCGCGTTCTCGCTGCCGATGAACTTCAGCGTCACCGTCTGGCCTGCATACGGGGACACGTCGAACGCGTGCTGCACGTAGCCTCCGGCGGCGTTGAGGTTGCTGTAGGTGGCCAGCGTCGCCACGACCGTTCCGGCCTTGACGATCTGGACCTTCAGCTTGTCGTGCGCCACCGTGCTCTTGTCGGCGGTGTCGATGTGCAGCCAGAAGCTGAGCGCGTACGTCGAGCACCCGCTCGGAATCGTCACCTTCTGGGACAGCGTGCTGCTGTGGATGCTGCCGGTCCCGTCGAGGAACGCGTCGTAGCTCCCGCTGTGGGACGGCTCGCTCGTGCTCGACGCCGCGATCACGCCGGCGCTCGCCGTCCACGGCGCCGCCGTCCCGGTCTCGAACCCCGGGTTGCGCAGCAGCTGAGCGGCCGTGCACCCACCGGCGGCGGACACCGTCCAGCTGAACGAGGCCGTGCCGGAGGCGCCGGTCGTGTCGGTGGCGGTCACGGTCACGCTGGTCGTCTGGGCGGTCGTCGGTGTCCCCGAGATGAGACCGCTCGAGCTGTTGATCGAGACACCGGCGGGGAGCCCGGAGGCCGAATAGGTGAGCGTCGAGCTGCCGGAGTCCGACGCGTTGATCTGGAGGCTCACCGGGGTGCCGACCGTGCTCGCCTGGCTGCCTGGATTCGTGACCGTCACCGTGTTCTGAGCTCCGACGATCGGGTGCGAGACCTCACAGCCGCCGGCGCCGCTGTTGAAGTCGTTGGCCCACGTCGACTGCACGGCGAACGTCCCGGTGCTCAGCGTGATGTCCTGTGCGTGGCCCTGGCCTGAGGTGATCCAGGCGCACTTGTCGCCGTTCTCGTTGCCCGAGCTGTCGGTCCAGCCGCCCGCCGGGAACTGGTCGGTGATCGTCTCGGCGTACTCGTGCCCCTCGACGATCGTCACCCCGTCGAGCGTGCCGCCCGTCTTGTTGACGAAGTTCTCTCCGCACGACGTCCCCGCGTCCGGGATGTAGGGCAGGTTGGTGAACGCCAGCTCGCCGTCCGGGGAGGTCACGGCACCGCCCGGGAGGGTCGGGTCGCCGGTGTAGTCGTGCCACGCGCAGAACTGGCTGCCGATGGTGTTGAAGCCGTCCGGGTGGGTCCCGGTCGGCGAGATGATCACGTACTGGGTGTTGCGGTTCGAGGCCTGGGTCGTGTTGCCGAAGTGCGTGGCGGCGTTGACCGCCTCGACGCCCAGCTGGTGGCCGGTGGCGTTGCTTGGCGCGGCCGCCGACTCGTCAACCCAGACGCCCGCGAACGCCCCGCCCGTCGGGTAGCCGACGTGGGCGGAGTTGGCCGGACACGTCTGGGCGCCGGTCGCGACGCCCTCGCAGTACTGGGTCATCACCCCCGACCAGGTCTCTCCGCTGGTGCCGACGCCCTTCATGAACGCCTCGACGTCCGGGGCCATCCCCTTCGTGTCGCCCGACAGGGTGACGTTCCCCTGGCCATTGGTCGACTGCGTCCCCCACTGCGAGCCCCAGAACACGAGATACACGCGCGGGAGCGCCGGTGGTCACGCCGACCCCGTCGACCCCGCCGCCGTAGGTGAGGTTGTTCGACGGCGCCAGCGCGCGCGTCTGTTGCGTCCCGCGTTCGGGCACGGCGCCGTGCCGATAGGCATGGCCCTGCGCGTAGACCGAGGTGGTCTTCGCGCCGGCGCCCGCGGCGAGCACGGCGAGCGCGGTCAGCGCCAGCAGCGTCACTCGCAGCGCGCGGGTGCGCAGGGCAGTCCGAGAACTCATCTAGATCCTTCCTCCTTGAAAAGCTCGTGGTAGAGGCCCCTGCCAAGGGTGCTGACCGACGGCGAGCAGCCCGCGCCGGAACGGTTCCGCCCTGGTGCGACGCGACGCCGCCAGTTATAGCGCGCGAACGCGCTGATCACGAGGTTCGGTCGGACATCAGTCGCGCGGGGTCTCGGGCGGTGGCGGTGCGGGCAGTGCGCCGCTCGAGTTGCCGGCCGCGAACGCCCGGCTGATCCCGCCGAACGCCTCGGCGAACTCCGACGGGATCACGAACACCTTGTTCGCGTCGCCCTGGGCGAGCTGGGGGAGCATCTGCAGGTACTGGTAACTGAGCAGCTCTCGGTCGACCCGGCCTTCGTGGATCGCCTCGAACACGGTCGCGATCGCCTTCGCCTCCCCCTCCGACCGCAGGATCGCGGCCTGCTTCGCACCCTCGGCGTTGAGCACCGCTGCCTGCTTCTGCCCCTCCGCGGTGAGGATCTGCGACTGCCTGAAACCCTCCGCGGTGAGGATCGCCGCGCGCTTGTCGCGCTCGGCGCGCATCTGCTTCTCCATCGCCTCCTGGATGGTGCCCGGCGGGTCGATCGACTTGATCTCCACGCGGTTGATGCGGATCCCCCACCTGCCGGTCGCCTCGTCGAGCACGCCGCGGAGCTGCGCGTTGATGTGGTCGCGGCTGGTGAGCGCGTCCTCGAGCGACAGCGAGCCGATCACGTTGCGCAGCGTGGTCACGGTGATCTGCTCGATCGCCTGGAGAGGATTGGCGATCTCGTACGTGGCCGACTTCGCGTCGTTGACCGTGAAGTACAGAACGGTGTCGATCTGCACGACGAGGTTGTCGGAGGTGATCACGGGCTGGGGCGGGAACGAGACGACCTGCTCGCGCAGGTCGATCAGCGGCTTGAGCCGGTCCACGAACGGCATCAGCACGGTCAGCCCGGGGTTGAGCGTGCGGTTGTAGCGGCCGAGCCGCTCGACGATCCCGGCCCGCGCCTGCGGGACGATCCGCACGGTCCGGGCGAACAGGACCAGCAGGAACACGACTACGACGATCGCGACGATTGCACCAGCCATGTCCGGGCCTCCCTTTCTTTGTGGCTATTCCATGACGAGCGCCGTGGCGCCTCTTGATCTCGACGATCTCCACGCGCGCCCCCTGCGCGATCACCTCGTCGTCGTTCAGCGACCGGGCGGTCCACACCTCCCCGTCGATCTTGATGCAGCCCACACCCTCGTCGTTCGCGATCCGCTCGAGCACGATTGCGTGCTTGCCCACCATCGCCGCGGCCCCGGTGCGCAGCTGCGCGGGCGTGCGCATGTGCGAGCGCGCGATCGGGCGCACGACGCCGAGCGTCAGCAGCGAGGCGAGCACGAACACGAGCCACGACACGACACCTCCCGCCCCCGCCGCATCGATGGCCGCGGCGAGGCCGGCACCCAGCGCGAACGGCGCCAGGAAGAACGACGTCGTGAGCATCTCGCCGATCCCGAAGGCGGCGGCAGCGATCACCCACAGGACCCATCCGGCCATCACCAGCGAGATTACCGCCCCGACTCCGGCGATAATGAAGGCATGGGAGTCGCTGCACGCGCAGTGGTCGTCGCTCTGACGGGGGCCTGCGCCGCCGCAGGCACAGGCGCGATCGGGGCCCTCGCGGCGGGCACGACGAAGCCATCGGTCTCGATCGGCCACACCACTCTGCCGTCGTCCGCCGGCCAGACAGTCCGCGTCCGCGGTCGCCTGCACGCCGCCCCGAGTGGCAGCACGGTCGCGCTCCAGCGTCACGGCCGCCGGTGGCGGACAGTCGCCCGCGCGACGCCGCGCTCAAACGGCCGGTTCGCCGTGAGCTGGCCAGTGCCATCGGGCACCTCGGGGCGGATCTCGCTGCGGGTGGCAATGGTGAACGGCCGTCACGTGCTGGCCACGAGCCGCACGCTCAGCGACCACCTCACCGTGCTGTGCTCTCCGAGCGCCAACACGCCGCTGCCCTCCGGCGACGGCGCGATCGTCGGCGGCGAGTACGTGCCCGGCGGCCCCGCCGGCGCCCCCGAGCAGTGCTCGCCCGCCGCCTACACCGTCGTCGCCACCGACAACACCGGCGCCGTGGTCGCCACCCAGCAGGTGGCCGGCGGCCACAGCTACCGGTTCGTGCTCCCGGTCGGTGGCTACACGCTGACCGCGGGCCAGTGCATCGCCGGCGCGCTCGTGAGCAACGGGCAGGTGACCCACGCGGACATCCGCTGCCAGGCCGGCTCGCCGCTCACCGGTTGACCCTCACGTCGGCGCCGATCGGCTGAACTGCGGCCGGCCGCCCCGCTATCGGGTCAGCAGCGCGCGTGCACGGGGAATTCGCCCCGCGGGCGATCCGACCCGACGCGCCGCAGGCGAATTCCCTAAGGGAATTTGCGCCGTCACACGCCGTCGGTCAGCCGACCAGGGCCCTCGCAAAATCGGGGAATTTGCGCGTCACACGCCGTCGGTCAGCCGACCAGGGCTCTCGCAAATTCCCCCGGGTCAAACGGGCGGAGGTCCTCGAGCTGCTCCCCACCCCGATCAGCTTCACCGGGATCTTCAGCTCGTGGGCGATCGCCAGCGCGATCCCGCCCTTGGCGGTGCCGTCGAGCTTGGTGAGCACGAGGCCGGTGACGTCGACGGCCTCGGAGAACACGCGGGCCTGGCGCAGGCCGTTCTGGCCGGTGGTGGCGTCGACGGTGAGGAGCGTCTCGTGGGGGGCGTCGGGGATCTGCTTGCTGATCACCCGGCGGACCTTGGCGAGCTCGGCCATCAGGTCGTCCTGGGTGTGCAGGCGCCCCGCCGTATCGATCAGCGCGACGTCGGCGCCCTCGCGCCTGGCGGTGGCGACGGTGTCGTAGGCGACCGAGCCCGGGTCGGCGTTCTCCGGGCCCTTGACGAAGCCGACTCCGGCCCGCTGCGCCCACAGCTCGAGCTGTTCGACCCCGGCGGCACGGAACGTGTCGGCGGCCCCAAGCACGACCGAGCGGCCGAGCTCCTTGCGCAGGTGCCAGGCGAGCTTGCCGACCGTCGTCGTCTTGCCGGTCCCGTTGACGCCGGCGACGAGGATCACGGTCGGCTCGTGGCGCAGGTCGATCCGGTCATCGCCGGTCTGGGCGATCTGCGCGAGCAGCTCGGTCAGCCGCTGGGTGAGCGCCTCGCCGCCGGAGATGTCGCCCGCGGTCGCCTCCTGCTCGAGCTGCGCGACGACCTGAGCCGTCGTGCTGGCACCCACGTCGGCGTAGATGAGCGCCTCCTCGAGGCGCTCCCAGGTCTCCTCGCTGAGGTCCTCGAACAGCGTCGCCTGGATCTCGGTCGTGAGCGCCTGGCGGGTCTTGCGGAGGTTCTCGCGCAACCGGCGGAAGCGCCCCATGCGGCGCTCCTCCCGGGGCCCGCCTCCTCGCCGCTGTCGACGGGAACTCCGTCGACGATGAACAGGTCCTGCCAGTCGCGTGCCATGTGGCGCGCGACGTTAGCAACGGCCGCCCGCGCGCCCGCCCCCTCCCGCCACCGGAGCCACGGCGCCTGGCGCGCCCGGCGCGCCCGGGCTACGCGACCGCGGCGTCTCCTCCTCGCGTGGAAGCCTGCGCGAGATCACCTTCGAGATCCCGTCCGACCCCATCGAGACGCCGTACAGCGAGTCGGCCGCCTCCATCGTGCGCTTCTGGTGGGTGACGACGATGAACTGCGCGCGCTGGGCGTACTGGCGCAGCAGGTTGAGGAAGCGGTCGATGTTGAGGTCGTCGAGCGCCGCCTCGACCTCATCCAGGATGTAGAACGGGCACGGCCGGGCGAGGAACACCGAGAACAGGAAGGCCAGCGCAGTCATCGACTTCTCCCCTCCGGACAACAGCGACAGCCGCTTCATCTCCTTGCCGGCCGGCGTGATCTCGATCTCCACCCCGAGCAGGTCCTCGTCGGAGCGCTCCTCCACATCTTCGGCCTCGGGCAGACTCGGCGCCGTCATCGGAGTCGGGCGCCGGCGCGGGCTGGCCGCCGAGCACCCGCGACGGGGCCTCGCGCTCGGTGACGAGCCGCAGCCGGCCGCGCCCGCCGGGGAACAGCTGCCCCACCACCTCCTCGAAGTTGTTCGCCGCCGCCATGAACGTCTCCTCGAACGTCTCTCGGATCTGGCGGTCGGTGTCCGCGATCAGCCGTTCGAGCTCGCGCAGCGCCGTCTCGAGGTCGGAGCGCTGGCGCTCCAGCTCCTCGACGTGCTCGAGCGCCTGCGCATACTCCTCCTGGGCGAGCGGGTTGACCGGCCCGAGCTGCTCGCGGCGGCGGACGAGGCGCTCGACCCGCGTGGTGAGCGCCCTCGCGCTGGTCCTCGGCCAGCGGATCGGTCGCCGGCTCGGCCTCGAGCTCGAGCCGTCCGGCCAGCTCGCGCAATTCGCGCTCGGACTCGGCGAGCAGGTCCCGCGAGCGGTGCAGGCGCACCTCGGTCTCGGTGACCGTCTCGTTCTCGCGGTGCAGCTCGGCGTGCAGGCTCGCCTCGAGCTGCGCGCACTCGCGCAGCTCAGCGGCGACGTGCTCACCGGCCTCGCGGTCGGCGGCCAGCGCCGCGGCGAACGCCGTGCGCCGCTCGGCGATCGCCTCCGCCGTCAGCTCGAGCGCCGCGATCAGCCGGGCAAGCGCCGGGGCCAGCGCCTCGCCGTGGGTGATCCGGGACCGGACCCGCTCGATCCGGGCGGCCCGCTCCCCGCGCTCGCGCTCGGCGCGCTCGAGCATCGCCCGCTCGGCGGTCAGCTCGGCCGCGAGCTGAGCCCGGCGCCCGGCGTTCGGGCCGTCGTCCGGCGCCGCCCGCCGCCGTTCGATCTGGGCGGCCAGCCGGCGCTCCTCCTCCGCCGCTTCGTCGCGGGCTCCGACCGCCGCGCGGTGGGCGGCGACCGCCTGCTCGCGCTCGGCCTCGATCGCGGCCAGGCCCGCGCTGGCCTCCTCGAGCGCACGCTTGGCGGCGAGCTCGGCCTGGGCGGCGGCCTCACTGGCGGCCACGAGCTTCTCGCGGCGGTTGCGCTCGGCGAGCACGCGCTCGGCACCGACGGCCGGCGCCTGGCGGACCTCGCTCGACGGCGCCGACCACACCCGGCCGGTCCGCGTGACGCCGACGCCCGCGAAGGTGTCGGGCAGGTCCTCGATCGACTCGACCACCCACGTCTCGTGCAGCAGCGCCCGGGCGAGCGCCGATGCCGGGCCATCGCCACGGACGTGGTCGGCGAGCCGCTCGGAGCGGAGCGCAGGCGGCGAGGCCGCCGCCCGCTCGCGGCGCGGCCGGATCGCCGGCCGGCGTGATCAGCGCCCGGCCGCCGTCGGCACCGGCGCGGTCGAGCAGCTCGGCGGCGGCGCGGCGGTCGGCGACGACGGCGGCCCCGAGGCGGCCGTCGAGCGCGGCCGCCACAGCCAGCTCGAACCCGGGGTCGACGTCGAGCTCGTCGGCGAGCGACGACGCGCCGCCCGGGGCGGGCGCGTGCGCGCGCAGGAACTGGTTGGCGGCGGCGAGCTCCCCGCCGATCCGGGCGGCCTCGCGCCGGGCGGCCTCGACCTCGCGCTCGCCACCGCGGAGCGCCGTCCGCGCCTGCTCGACGCGCTCCTCGGCCGCCTCGCGCGCCCGGAGCGCCCCGGTCACGGCCTCCGTCCGGGCGACGGCGCGATCGGCCGCCCCGGCGCGCTGGGCCTCGAGCTCGGCGAGCTGCCGGGTTAGCTCCGCCTCGCGGTCGCGGTCGAGCGCGGCGATGCGTTCGTTCGAGCGCCTCGATCCGTCCGGCCGCGGCCTCGTCGGGGACATCGGCCGGCGCCTCGGCGAGCAGTGCCTGCAGCGACTGCGCGGCGTGAGCGCTGCGGCGCTCCAGCGTGGCGGCGTGGCCGCGCACGGCCTCCGTCCTGTACTCGACGCGCTCGGCCGCCGATTGGGCGGCGTAGCTGCGGCGCGAGAGCTCCTCGCGCTGGGCGCTGCGCTGGGCAAGCGCCTCCTCGGCGCGCATCGCGCCGCTTGCCGACCTCCCGTAGGCGGCCCTCCACCTGCTCGCGGCGGGCGCGCGCCTCGGCGGCGGCCTCCTGTGCCCGGGCGAGCGACAGCCTGCGGGCGCGAACGTCATCGCGGCCAGCTCCCAGCGCGCCTCGAGCGTCTGGCGCTCGAGCCGGGCGTGGAGCTCGGCCGCCTCGGCCTGTCGCTTGAGCGGCCGCAGCCGCGAACGCGCCTCGCGCTCGACGTCGAGCGCACGGTCGAGGTTGTCCTGGGTGCGGGCGAGCTTCAGCTGCGCGCGGCGCCGGCGCTTGCGGTGCTTGCCGAGCCCGGCGGCCTCCTCGATCAACAGCCGCCGGTCGCGCGGCTTGGAGGTGACGATCGCCTCGACCCGGCCCTGGGAGATGACCGAGTGCATCTCCTTGCCCAGGCCGGTGTCGGACAGGAGCTCGACCACGTCGATCAGCCGGCAGCGCGCGCCGGCCAGGCGGTACTCGCCCTCGCCGCTGCGGTCCAGCCGGCGCTGGATCGAGACCTCGGCGGTCCCGAGCCCGAGCACGCCGGCACTGTCGTCGAGCACGAGCTCGACCTCGGCCGACTTGCCGGCCTGGCGCCCGGGCGTCCCGCCGAAGATGACGTCCTGCATCGACTGGCCGCGGACGGCCACCGGCGACTGCTCGCCGAGCGCCCACAGAACTGCGTCGGTGACGTTCGACTTGCCCGAGCCATTGGGGCCGACGACCACGCTGACGCCCGGCCCGAACTCGAGCCGCGTGCGGTCGGGGAACGACTTGAAGCCCTTGAGGGTGATCGACTTCAGGTACACGCGCGCGCCTCCCGTGGGCTGGGCGGCGCGGCTACTCGGGGGCGAGCCCTTCGAGCGCGGCCTGCGCGGCCTCCTGCTCGGCGTCCTTCTTGCTGCGGCCCGTGCCCCGCCCGACCTCGACGCCGCTGATCCGGGCGCTGATCGCGAACGTGCGGTTGTGCGGCGGACCCGCCTCCTCGACCACCGCGTAGGTCACGAGCGCCCCGCGGCGCGCAAGCCGCTCCTGGAGCGCCGACTTGTAGTCGACGGGATGCTCGAGCGCGTCGTCGATCTCGGGCTGGAACGACTCGACCACCGCATCCGCCGTCCGCTCGTAGCCGAACGTGAGATACACGGCGCCGATCACCGCCTCGATCACCGAGGCGAGCACGCGCTCTGTGGAGATCAGCGCCTCGACCGTCGAGGCAGCCGCCGGCGGCGCCGCCGCCCGCAGCCGGTCGGGCACGTCGAGCCGCTCGGCCACCACCCGGCACGAGCGTCCCGAAACGGCCTGCGCGCGGATCTTGGTGAGCCGCCCGGCGCCGAACCGCTCGGCCTCGAGCCGGGGGTACAGATGTGCGGTGACCGCCAGCGACAGCACGCTGTCCCCAAGGAACGCCAGGCGCTCGTACGAGTCCGACCGGCGCGCCGTCCACGAGGCGTGCGTGAACACGTTGGCGGCCAGCTTGTCGGGGAGCTGGTCGAGCAGATCGCGAAGCAAAGCGCCCGGCATGCTGCCGCGACGCTCGCTCACTCCCTTGGCAGTTGGTTTCACTCAGGGTCAGGGCTTTGGCTCGCTGTCGCCGATGGCTGGGCACCACCCGCTGAACTCGCGAGCACGAACTCGACCGCCTGACCAACAGTCAGGATCTTGGCGGCCTCCTCGTCGGAGATCCTAACGCCGTAGCTGTCCTCAAGCTCCTGTACCAGGGTGTAGAGGTCGAGCGAATCCGCCTCAAGGTCGGCCTTGAACCGGGTTGACTCTTGGATACGGTCGGGATCCACCTCGAGCTCGTCGGCTAGGTGCGCGCGGATCAGCGAGAAGACCTGCTCGCGATTCATGGGCCCGACACCGTAGCCGCCGGCTCGGACGAGGCGTCCCCGTCTGGCTCCGAGCGCGGGGCCCTCAGCGCGCCCGCCTCCTCCAGCGCGGCTCGCGTCTTGGCGATCACGTCCTCCTTAACGCCTCGCGCGGCGACCTCGATGGCGCGCGCGAAGCCGTGGCGCGTGAACCGGCCGTGGGCGACGACGCCGAGCTGGCGCAGCCCGAGCATGTAGGCGCCGCCCTGGGACTCGGGGTCGATCTGCTCCCGCAGCGCGCGCACGGCGGGCTGGAGCAGCAGGCCGCCGAGCTTCGCCCGCGACGAGCTCATCGCCGCCTCGCGGACAGCCCGGAGCGTTCGGCCCGAAACGCCCTCGATCAGTTTCAGCGTGATGTTGCCGGTGAACCCGTCCATCACCACCACGTCGGCCACTCCCTCGGTGACCTGGGTCCCCTCGACGTTGCCGATGAAGTTGAGCCCGCCGGCCGGCGGCGGCCAGCTGCTCGTGGACGGAGACGAGCTCAGGGGTGCCCTTGGCGGGCTCCTCGCCATTCGAGAGCAGCGCCACGCGCGGCGAGGCGAGGCCCATCACCGCCTGGGCGAAGGCCGAGCCCATGTACGCGAACTGGACGAGGTGCTCGGGGCGGCAGCTGACGTTGGCGCCGACGTCGAGCAGCAACACGGGCGTCGAGGCGGGCATCGGCACCGGCAGGGCAAGCGCCGGGCGGTAGATGCCGCGGTCGCGGCGCAGGTTGAACAAGCCTGCGGCGAGCGCGGAACCGGTCGAGCCGCCCGACACGAGCGCCTGGGCGCGGCCGTCGGCGACTGCCTTGGCGGCCTGCACGATGGAGGCCTCAGGGGTCGAACGGACGGCGTACGCGGGGTCGGCCGCCTTGGCGATCGAGATCGGAGCGTCGATCACCTCAACGCCGTCGGGCATCGCGCCGATCTCGCCGGCCGGCCCGAACAGCAGCACGCCGATGCCCTGGGACGCCGCCTGAGCGGCACCTTGTGCGACCTCGCGGGGTCCGAGATCGGCCCCGCCCGCATCCACGGCGACCGTGATCATCGGCCGGATGTCAGAGCGTGGGCTCGTCCGCGCGCGGTGCGATCACTTCGCGGCCCTTGTAGCTCCCGCAGGTCGGGCACACCCGATGCGGCAGCCGGGGGCTGTGGCACGTGGGACAGGCGTTGTACGTCGGCGCGCTGATCTTGTGCTGCGAGCGTCGCTGCGTGGTACGCGCGTGAGATTGCTTCTGCTTGGGGACGGCCATTGGGGCGTGGAGGCTAGCAGGGACGGCCCGATCCGCCGGGTCGGGACCGGGCCGACGGCGCCCGGCTCAGTCGAACTTGAGCTCGGACAGCTTCGCCCAGCGCGGGTCGGGCTCGCGCTCGTGGTGATGATCCGGCCCGGCGGTGTTGAGATCGACGCCGCACACGGGGCACAGGCCGGCGCACTCGGGCCGGCACAGCAACGTGGCCGGCAGCGCCAGGGCGAGTGCGTCGCGCGTCCACCCGCGCAGGTCGAGCACGCGCTCCTCGACGTAGGGCGAGCTCAGCTCCTCGCTGCCGCCCGGCTGGGAGATCTCGCGCGCGTCCACCTCGAACGCCGGCGCCGCCGGTTCGAGGCAGCGCATGCACGGGCCGGTGAGCGACGCCTCGAATCGCAGCCGGAGCGCGTAGCCGTCGCCGGTCGTCCGCGACACGTCGACCCGTACCGGCACGAGCGCCGGGTCGACCGCGTAATGCTCGCCTGCGAGCTCGAACGGGTCGATCGCGGCGGTCAGGTCGAGGCGCCGGCCCTCGCCGGCTGTGAGACGCAGGCCGCCCAAGTCGAACGTGTCGGTCCGCAGGGGCACGACGGTTCAGCTTAGCGGCGGGCCGGGGCGCCACCGGCGAGGTCTGGGGGCCATGTGCGAGCGCTTATCCGCCAGCGTCATCATTGGCCTCGTGTCCCGCTGGTTTCGTACCTACGGCTTCGCCGCGATCCTCGACGACCTGCTCGTCGGCGCCTACCCGCTCGACGAGTCCGACGTCCGGTCGCTGCGGGCTGCCGGCGTCCGGCGCGTGCTCAACCTCGTCGAGGACGAGGAGTACGACGAGGGCGAGCGCGAGTCGGTCCAGGCCGCCCTGGGCGAGGCGGGGATCGAGGAGCACCGGCACGCGCTCGTCGACTACGGCGGCCTGCCCGCCGAGCAGCTCGAGTCCGCCGTCCAGGAGCTGCGCGGCTGGGTCGACGCCGGCATTCGCAGCTACGTCCACTGCCGCGCCGGCTGGCAGCGCTCCGCCGCTGTCGCCGCCGGCGTGATCGCGCTGCGTGACGGCATCGACATCGACGAGGCGCTCGCGTTCGTGCAGCGCCGCAAGCCGACCGCCGACCCGCTGCCCCACCAGCGCGAGCAGCTGCGCCGGTGGTGGGACGCGCGGACCGTGACGCCGTAGGGCTACTCGGCCGCGCGGAGCCGCCGCAGAGTGAGCTGCTCCGCGTCATCCCGCTCTTCGTGCGGGTCGACCTCGGTGGTGTGGACCGTCCGGGCGGCGAGGGTGACCGGCTCGAGCTGCGGGATCTCGCGGCTCTCGGACACCGCGCCGTGCTCGGCGAAGCGGCGGGCACCCGGAAGCACCCGGGCTTCGTATGAGCCGATCGTCTCGTTGTAGGCCCCGACCGCGCTGTTGAGCCGACGGCCGAGCGTGCCGAGCAGCGTCGAGAGCTTCGCCAGCCGGGCGTGCAGATCGCGACCGAGCTCGGAGATCGCCTGGGCGGACTCGGCCACCCGTTCCTGCTTCCAGGCATACGAGACCGAATGCAGGATCGCGAGCAGGGTGGTCGGCGTCGTGATCAGTACGCGGCGGGCCATGGCATCCTCGATCAGCTCTGGATCCACTTCGAGCGCTGCGCTGTAGAGGTGCTCGCCGGGCAGGAACAGCACGACGAAGTCCGGGGCCGAATCGAGCTGGGCCCAGTATTCCTTGTCCGCCAGCGCCTTCACGTGCTTGCGCAGCAGCCGGGCGTGGTCACGCAGGAACCGCACGCGCTCCTCTTCGTCGCGCGCCTGGTAGGCGTCGAGCACGCCTTGGAGAGGCGCCTTGGCGTCGACCACGACGTGCTTGCCACCTGGCATCCGTACGACGAGGTCCGGGCGCAGGGTGGTGTCGTCCGTGGCGAGCGAGGACTGCTCGACGAAGTCGCAGTGGCGCACCATCCCAGCCAGCTCGACCACGTTGCGCAGCTGCATCTGCCCCCACTGGCCGCGGGCATTCGGCTTGCGCAGGGCGGTGACGAGCGCGCCGGTCTCGGTGCGGAGCTTCTCCCCGGTCTCGCTGAGCGTGCGGATCTGCGCCTCGAGCCGGCCGCGCGACTCGCGGCGCTCCTGGTCGAGCGCGAGCAGCTTCGCGTCGACCCGCCCGAGCTGCTCCTTGATCGGTCCCACGAGCTGCTCGACCGCTGTGTGGCGCTTGTCGAGCTCGCCCCTCGACTCGGCCTGGGAGGCCTGGAGCTGGGCGCGAGCCATCTCTGCCAGCTGGGTCATCGACGACTGCAGAGCCTCGGCGCTCAGCGCCCTGAACGACTGCGAGAGCCGCTCCTGCGCGTCCCCCAGCGTCCGCAGGCGCTCGGCGCCGAGCGCGCGCTCGTGCTCGAGGTCGGCATTGGCGCGAACGAGCTCGCGTTCGGCCTCCCCTCCGCGCGCCGCCTCGGCGCTCAGCACCCGGATCCGCGCACGCATCACGATCAGGACGATCGCGCCGCCCAGAATCAGCCCGATGAGCAGCCAAAATGCGTTCACGCCATCGAGGATGGCGCGCGAACCGGACGGAACGGCGACCGGACGCGAGGGAGCACCGCGTACGCACCTGATCCGCTGCCACAATCGCCCCGATGCCCGATCGCATCCGCCGCCGCGCTGTCGTCGAGGGGCGGGTCCAGGGCGTGTTCTTCCGCGCCTCGATCCGTGAGCGTGCCGAAGCGCGCGGGGTCGCCGGCTGGGCCCGCAACCGATCCGACGGCTCCGTCGAGGCAGTGCTCGAGGGCTCGCCGGACGATGTCGATCAGGTCGTCGAGTTCCTCCGGACCGGGCCCCCGCGGGCGGAGGTGACCAACGTCGAGGTGACGGCCGAGTCACCGGAAGGCCTCGCGGGATTCGACCTCTGCTGACCGGACTCGGCCTCGGTTGACCGGAGGACTGGTCGCTATTGACACCGATATCCGGGGTCAATAGCGACCAGGTCGTCCCAGGCGCCTACACGACCCTCGCCGACGTCGCGTCACCCCAACAGCGCCTGCTCGAAGGCCGAGCGCGCGGCCTCGCCGCGGACCGCGAACACGATCCGCTCCAGCGAGCTCCCCCGGGAGACGAACGACCGCACGACGTCGACCTCGATCCCCGCCGCCTGCGCCAGCGGGAACCCGCCGACCCCCGTGCCGAACGCGACGAGCGCGAGCGACCGCGCGCCGAGCTCATCCGCCCTGCGCAGCGTGCTCTCGGTCGCCCGACGGATGATGTCCGCCGAGGTCGGGCCGCCGAGCTCCATCGTGGCCGCGTGGATCACCCACCGGCACGGCATCGCGCCGCCGCTCGTCTCGACCGCCTCGCCGAGCCCGATCGGCGCGCGTTCGGCACTCTCGCGGTCGATCGACTCGCCGCCGGCGCGAGAGATCGCGCCCGCCACGCCACCGCCGTGGAGCAGCCGCGTGTTCGCGGCGTTGGCGATCGCGTCGACCTCGAGCGAGGTGATGTCGGTTTCGAGAACCTCGATCGACGTCATCGCCCAGCCAGACTAGCCCGAGTTTGCCGCCAGGCAAACTCGCAGGCTGATCGCCTCAGTAACCGCACCACCCCCGAGTTTGCCGCCAGGCAAACTCGTAAGGGAATCGCGCGAGTAACCGCACCACCCCCGAGTTTGCCGCCAGGCAAACTCGCAAGCTGATCACGAAGTGATCAGCCGACTTCAGCCGGCTCGTCCCTGCCGGCCAGGCGGTCCCGGCCACGCTGGACAGCGGCGATGAACTTCGTCAGGTTGACCTCGAGCGTGTTGAGGATCTCGTCGGCGTAGTCCTCGGCGCCGAGTCGGATCTCCCGCTCGCGGGCGCGGGCGTCCTCGACGATGTCGTCGGCTGCCCGCTCGGCCTGCCTGGTGACCTCCTCCTCGGAGATCAGCCGCTCTTGGCGCTCCCGCGCCTCCTTGACGATCCGCTCGGCCTCGCGCTTGGCCTCGGCGAGCATCTCCTGGCGCTCCTTGACGATCCAGCGCGCCTGCTTGATCTCCTCTGGGATCGTGGCACGCATCTGATCGAGGATGTCGTAGATCTCTTCCTTGTCGACCCGCACCTGATCGGTGAGCGGGACCGGCTTGGCGTTGTGGACGAGATCGTCCAGCTTGTCGATGAGTACCAGGACGTCCATGGCGAACCTCTGTTTCGTCAGCGGCTGAGCCGTTCCTTCAATGCGGCGGCTACCTCGTCGGGCACCATGTCGTCGATGTTCCCGCCGAAGGTCGCAAGCTCCTTGACACCGCTCGATCTGATGAAACTGTACTTGGGAGACGCCATCAGGTACACGGACTCGATGTCGGGAGCCTGCCGCCGGTTGAGCTGATCCATCTCCAGCTCGTACTCGAAGTCGGAGATCGCGCGCAGGCCCTTGACGATCGCCTTGGCGCCGTGGTTACGAGCGAATTCGACCACCAGGATGCTGAACGTATCGACCTCGACGTTCTCCAGATGGGCCGTCGCCCGCCGCACGAACCCGACCCGCTCTTCCGCCGAGAACAGGGTTCCGCCCTTGCGCACCGGCAGGTTGACGACGGCCACGATCACCTTGTCGAACATCCCCGTTGCGCGAGTGATCACGTCCACGTGCCCGTTGGTGATCGGGTCGTAGGAGCCGGGGCAGACTGCGATGCGGGGGTCAGGTGCCATAGATGCGGATCAATGTGTCGCCGTACGTTCGCTCGTCGTGCTGGGTGAGGTCGAGCGTGAGCGGGGCTCGACGGTCGCTCTCGGCGACCACCCTGGCTTCGGGTGCGAGCACCGGCTCCAGCGCGGTCGAGAGCTCCCGTCCGAGGTCGCTCGCGTAACGGTATGGGGGATCGACGAACACGAGATCGTATTGACGATGGGCGCCTCGTGCGCGCTGGAGGTAGGGAAGCGCCCGCTGTTGGTGCACTTCCGCGGCCAACTCGAGCCCCTCCAGATTACGGCGGATCGCCGTGATCGCAGCCGCCGAGGAGTCGACCAGCACCGCCGTCCGCGCCCCCCTGGAGAGTGACTCGATCGCCAGCGCCCCGGACCCGGCGAACAGGTCGAGCACCGTCAGCCCGGTGAGCTCGCCGAGGATCGAGAACAGCGCCTCGCGGACGCGGTCCGAGGTCGGGCGGGTCGCGCGCCCGCGCGGTGCGGTCAGCGGCCGCCCGCCGAGGCGGCCGGCGATCACCCTCACGCGCGCAGCGGCGCCGCCGCCTCGGATCCGTACGCGCGCTGCAGCGCGTCGGCCAGCAGCGCGTGCTCGGGGTCGGCCAGGTCGGGATCCTCGTCGGCGATCCGCAGCGCCTGACCGCGGGCGCGCTCGAGCAGCTCCGCGTCGCGCGGCAGCTCCGCCACGCGGAACTGGGCCAGCCCGCTCTGGCGGACCCCGACGAGCTCGCCCTCGCCGCGCAGCTGCAGGTCGATCTCGGCGAGGTCGAACCCGTCCGAATTGCTCGCCAACGCTCGCAGTCGGGGTGACCCTTTGGCCCCGAACAGCAGGCACAGTGAGGCATGCTCGCCGCGCCCGATCCGGCCCCTGAGCTGGTGCAGCTGCGAGATCCCATAGCGCTCGGCGTCCTCGACGAGCATCACCGTCGCGTTGGGGACGTCGATCCCGACCTCGATCACGGAGGTGGCGACGAGCACGTCGGCCTCCCGGGACGCGAACGCGGCCATCGCGGCCTGCTTCTCCGCGGAGCGCAGCTGTCCGTGCAGGAGCACGACGCGCCAATCGCGCAGCTCGCCGTCGCGCAGCCGCTCGAACTCGGCGGTCGCCGCCCGGGCCTGGAGCGCCTCGGACTCCGACACGAGCGGGCACACGACGAACGCCTGGCGTCCGGCTGTGAGCTCCTCGCGGATCCTGTCGTAGGCCCGGGCGCGCTCGTTGTCGGTCGAGCACACGTACGTCTCGATCGGCTGGCGGCCGCGCGGGAGCTCGCGCAGGACCGTGAAGTCGAGATCGCCGTAGCCGGCCAGCGCCAGGGTGCGCGGGATCGGCGTGGCAGTCATGTGGAGCATGTGCGGGCTGTGCCCGGTGACGCCCTTGGCGTCGAGCGCGGCCCGCTGGCGGACTCCGAAGCGGTGCTGCTCATCGACGACCGCCACTGCGAGCCGGGCGAACCGGACCGTGTCCTCGATCAGCGCGTGGGTCCCGACGATCAGCGACAGCTCGCCGGTCGCGAGCTTGGCCAGCAGGTCGCGGCGGCGAGCGGCGGGGGTCGAGCCGGTGAGCAGCCCGACGGGGACGAGCTCGCCCGGCAGCAGCGCCTGCACGGTTGCGAAGTGCTGCTCGGCGAGCGTCTCGGTCGGCGCCATCAGCGCTCCCTGAAAGCCCTGCTCGACGGCCCGCAGCAGCGCGTACACCGCGACCACGGTCTTCCCCGAGCCGACCTCGCCCATCAGGAGCCGCTGCATCGGCGTCGCCTGCGCGATGTCGTCGTCGACGGCCTTAAGCGCCGTGCGCTGGTCGTGGGTGAGTGGGAACGGCAGCAGCGTGTCGATCCAGCGCGTCGTCAGCTCGGGGGCGCCGTCGAGCGCGGGGGCCGTGGCCGTCCCGCGCCGCATCCGCCGGCGTCGCAGCAGCGCGAGCTGGACGAGCAGCAGCTCGTCGAACGCGAGCCGGCGGCGGCCCTGTTCCTGGTCGTCCTCCCTGAACGGAAAGTGCGCGGCGGCGAGCGCACCCGCGCGATCGGCGAGCGCCAGCTGGGAGCGCAGGCGTGCCGGGAGCGGTTCGGTGACGTCGGCGATCGCGCGTGCGTGGGCGCGCACGAGCGCCAGGATCTGGGTCGAGGACATCCCGTCGGTGGCCGGGTAGTGGGCGACGGAGCCGTCGCCGCCGGCGGCCGCGGTGGTCTGGGCATGGCCCTGGACGCTGAACCGGTTGCGGGCCTGGTAGTGGCCGTGGAGCACGAGGCGGGTCCCGGCCGGGTACTTCTGCACGAGCCACGGCTGGTTGAAGAACGTCGCCTTCATCGAGCCGGTCGTGTCGCTGACCGTCGCCTCGACGAGCGGGCGCATCCCGCGCCGGCGAACCGAGCGCGAGCTGATGCTGCGCACCTCGACGACGACTGTCGCGTTCTCGCCGGGCACGAGCTGGCCGACGGCGCGGGACTCGCGCCGGTCGCGCGGGAGGTGCTGGAGCAGGTCACCGACCGTGTGCAGGCCGAGCGACTCCGCGGCCTTCTTGACCTTTGCCGAGCCTTCGACCGTGAGCGGGGCGGCCAGCCGCGAGGGCCGCGGGTAGTGGACGGGCGCGCCGGACAGCTCGCCGGGCTCGAGCGGGCGGTCGGTTCCGAACTCGGTCAGCGCCATCTGGCCGCTGATGATGACCCGGGCGGCGGTCAGCTACTCAGCGGAGAGCAGCCACCAGTAGCTCGGCTGGCCGCCGTTGCTCAGCTCGAACTCCGCCTCGCCGACGCCGAGCGCCTGGACCGTGTCGTCGTCGAGCGGAGCCTCGGCGCCGCGCAGGCAGGTGATCAGCTCGGCGTCGGTGGCGAGCCGCTCGAGCACGTCGCGCAATGTCTCCCGAGGCTCGCCCCAGGCGACCAGCTGCTCCTCGACGAACCCCACGGCGTCGCCCTCGCGGAAGCGGCCCTGGACATCGTCGCGCGCGGCGGGGGCGACGGCGCCGGTCCGAACGCGCCCGAGCGTCGCCGACATCGCCACCGCGTTGGCGTCGGCGCCGCGGTCGGGATCGAGGCTGACCGCGGCGGCGAGGCCGGCCTGCATCGAGCGCGAGCCGACGACCGCGACGACCTTGTCGGACAGCTCGGCGGCGCGCTCCGCGGCCATCGCCACGTTCGGGCTGTTCGGGAGCACGATGACCTCCTCCGCTCGGATCGCGTGGATCGCCGCGAGGATGTCGTAGGTGGAGGGGTTCATCGTCGGCCCGCCGTCGAGCACGCGGACCCCGAAGCTCTCGAACAGCTCCTTCATCCCAACCCCGCTGGCCACCGCCAGGGCGCCGCACACAGCGTCCTCGTCGACGAGGACGGCGAGGCGCTGGTCGCGCTGCTGGACCTGCTCGCGCATGTCGGCGACGTCGAGGTGGGACACGCTGCCGTACTCGGCGAACACGGCCGTGGCGGCGTTCGGGTCGTCCGTGTGGACGTGGACCTTGAGGGTCGTCTGATCGCCGACGACCAGTACGGAGTCGCCGAGCCGCTCGAGCTGGCGGACGAAGCGGCGCGACTCGAGGCCGGTGCCGCTCACCGCGAAGTTCGTGCAGTAGCGGAAGGTCATCGAAGCGTGCTGCGGGTGGGTCACCCGGGCCGCGGCGTGATGGTCGATCACGGGGCCCTCCGTGCCGCGCAGCGCCCCGACGATCCCGGCCAGCAGGACCGTCAGGCCGTACCCGCCGGCATCGACGACGCCCGCCTCGCGCAGCACGGGCAGCAGGTCGGGGCCGCGCTTGACCGACTCCTGGCCGGCGTCGAGCGCGCGCTCGATCACCTCGGCGATCACCTCGTTCTGGTCCGCGTCGGTGGCGTCGGGGCCGAGGCGGCCGTTGTGCATGTGGGCGAGCTCGGAGGCGACCTTGTGCGCCATCTCCCGCACGACGGTGAGGATCGTCCCCTCCGCCGGGTCGCGCACCGAGCCGTACGCCTGGTCGGCCGCGCGAGCGAGTGCGGCGCCGATCAGCACCGGGTCGACGAGCTCGCCGGGGCGGCTGGCCAGCTCCTCGGCGGCGCCGCGGATCAGCTGCGAGAGGATCACGCCGGAGTTGCCCCGGGCGCCGAGCAGCGCGGCCCGGGCCACCGACCCGACGATCTCGTCACGGCCGATGTCGTCGATCGTGCGGTCCCCCGACGCGGTGGACAGGCGATCGAGCTCCTGCAGGACGGCCCGGAGCGTCAGCACCATGTTGTCGCCGGTGTCACCATCGGCCACCGGGAACACGTTGAGGTCGTTGACCTCCTCCCGGCGCGCCTCGAGCGCGGCGAGGCCGGCTTCTACGATCGCGCGAAAACGGACGATGCTGGGATCAGTCATAGGCGGTTGTGGACTGCGGCGTCCGGTCCTCCGCACGTCGCGATGGGTAAAACTGCGGGTGCCTTAGCGAGCTTTGATGACCTTGCCGGCCTTCAGACACCGCGTGCACACGTACACGCGACGGGGAGTTCCGCCATCGTCGATCCGCACCCGCTGGAGGTTGGGATCGAACCGCCGCCTGGTCGCCACCATCGAGTGGGAGCGGTTGTTGCCGAACGACGGACCCTTTGCACAGACATGGCAGACCTTGGGCATCGCGGGCGAGTATAGCCGCGCGGACGGCCGGAGCTCCGGACACGCGGACGGCCGGAAACCCGGCCCCGCGAGCGGCCGGGAGCAGGGTCTCGCCCAACCCGTGACATCGGGATTGCGATTCGGGAACATGGGTAGTCACATGCGGATGGCGAGAACTGCCGACCGGTCACCCCTGCCCTTAGACGTAGAGCTGCCCGATCGATACGAGGTTCGCCGGCGAATCGCCAACGGGGGCATGGCCTCCGTGTGGTGCGCCAGGGACCGCACGCTGGGGCGCAGCGTGGCGATCAAGCTGCTCAGCGAGCGGTATGCCCACGACCCCGACGGCGTCCTGCGCTTCAAGCGCGAGGCCCGGACCGCCGCCCGGCTCTCGAGCCACCGCCACGTCGTCACGATCTACGACGTCGGCGAGGCGAGCAGCCCCGATGGCGGCCGCGCGTTCATCGTCATGGAGTATCTGGCCGGCGGTACCGTCGCCGACGCCCTGCGCGTCGGCGCCATCAACCGGCGAGAGGCGGTCGAGTGGCTGCGCCAGGCGGCCGCCGCGCTCGACTTCGCCCACTCCCGCGGCATCGTCCACCGGGATATCAAGCCCGCCAACTTCCTGCTCGACACCGACCGCGTGCTTCACGTCGCCGACTTCGGGATCGCCCGGATCGGCACCGAGGACACGATCACGCAAAGCGGCGAGGTGCTCGGAACTGCCGCCTACCTGGCGCCGGAGCGGGCCCTCGGGCGCGAGGCCACCGAGGCCAGCGACCGCTACTCGCTGGCGGTGGCCGCGTTCGAGCTGCTGACCGGCGAGCGTCCGTTCACCGCCCAGCACTTCGCCGCTCAGGCCCGCCAGCATCTCGAGGCCGAGCCGCCGGCCGCCACCGAGCTCAACCCGGCACTGCCGGCCGCGGTCGACCGGGTCCTGGCCCGGGGACTCGCCAAGCAGCCGCAGGAGCGCTGGCCGAGCGCCGGCGCGTTTGCCGAGTCGATCGCCGCCGCGATGACCGGAGCCGGGCGCCGCCCGCGTGGCGCGAACGGGACCGCCCCCACGCGGATTCTCACCGGGCGCGGCGCGGCACCGTCGCGTCACGTTGCGGTCCCGCCGGGGCGTGCCGGGGTTCCGTCCGGGCGTGGCGCGGTCCTGTCCGGGCGTGGCGCGGTCCCGCCGGGCCCCGGGCGCGGCGAGCGCCGCTCGACCCCCTCCCGCGTGGCCGCCGTCCTGGCCGCACTCGCCGTGGCCGCCGTGGCCGCCGTGATCGCCCTGGCGAGCGGCGGCTCCTCGCCGAGCCCCGCGAAGAGCGCGCAGAGCACCCACTCGACCAGGGCCTCCACCCCGCCCAAGAAGCCGCGCGCGCACCCGAAGGCGCACCGCCCCGCGCCGGCGACGTCGACCACCGCCTCGGCGCCGACGACCTCCACCTCGCCCACGACGCCAACGTCGGGCTCCCCCGCGGGCCTCCAGGCCCAGGGCCACGCGCTGATGGACGCGGCCAACTACGCAGCCGCGATCCCGATCCTGCGCCAGGCCGTCGACTCCGCCTCCCCCACGAGCCTCACGTACGCGTACGCCCTGTTCGACCTCGGCCGCTCACTGCGGCTGAGCGGCGATCCGCAGGCGGCGATCCCGATCCTCTACCGTCGCCTGCAGATCCCCAACCAGACCGACGTCGTGCGCCAAGAGCTCCAGCTCGCGCTGCAGGCCGTCGGCCAGAAGTACCGCGGCAGCGGCGGCACCGCGCCCCGTCACCCGCACGGACCGAAGGACGGCGGAGCGGGTCAGAGCTTCGGCGGGAACTCGCAGGGCGACTGAGCGGGCGGCCGGCTGCTCGCCGCGTCCCACCCGGACGGCGTCGGGGCGCGTCCGTTCAGACGGCGAATCCCGCCGGACCGCGGCGCCCTGCGAGCTCGCGCTTGATCGCGAGCGTCGCCAGCACGGCCTCCACCGCGTGCGCGCCGGTGTCGCGCTTCTCGCCCCCGGCCACCCGGGCCAGCGCCTGCTCCATCGAGTCGACGGTGAGCACGCCGAAGCCGCACGGCACGCCGGTCCCGAGCTGGACGTTCTGGATCCCCCGAGCCGTCTCGCCGCACACATAGGCGTAGTGATCGGTCTCGCCGCGGATCACCGCGCCGAGGCACACGACGGCCGCGTAACGGCTCGACTCGGCGGCATACTTGGCCGCCAGCGGCAGCTCGAACGCGCCCGGGACGTCGAATACATCAACGTCCTCGATCCCGGCCTCAGCCAGTGCCCGGCGAGCGCCGTCTTCGAGCTTCGCGGCGAGCTCACCGTAGAACCGGGCCACGCACAGCGCGACCCGATCCTCAGCGCTCATCGACGCGGCGGCGATCGTGCTCGTTCTCGGAGTGGATCATCTCCTCGTCGAACGCCAGGCCCTGGTGATGGAGCGTGTGGCCGAGCTTCTCACGCTTGGCCCGCAGGTACGCCTCGTTGTGCGGGTTGGGCACGTGCTCGATCGGAACCTGGTCGGCCACCGACAGCCCGTAGCCGGCCAGGCCGGAGATCTTCTTGGGATTGTTGGTGAGGATCCGGATCGAGCTGAGGCCCAGGTCGACGAGGATCTGGGCGCCGATGCCGTAGTCGCGCAGGTCCGCAGGGAGGCCGAGCCGGAGGTTGGCGTCGACCGTGTCGAGCCCCTCCTCCTGGAGCTTGTAGGCGCGGAGCTTGTTGAGCAGGCCGATCCCGCGGCCCTCCTGGCTCAGGTACAGCAGCACGCCCCGCCCCTCGCACTCGATCATCGACAGCGCCGACTCGAGCTGCTCGCCGCAGTCGCAGCGCAGCGAGTGAAAAACGTCGCCGGTGAGGCACTCGCTGTGGACGCGGACGAGCACGTCCTCGACGCCCTCGACGTCGCCCTTGACGAGTGCCACGTGGTGCTTGTTGTCGACGAGCGAGCGGTAGCCAACGGCGACGAAGTCGCCGAACCCGGTCGGGAGCCTGGTCGAGACGACCCGCTCGACGAGCTTCTCCGTGCGCCGCCGGTAGGCGACGAGGTCGGCGACCGTGATCATCCTCAGCCCGTGGCGCTCGCAGTACGACGCGAGGTCGGGCACCCGGGCCATCGTCCCGTCGTCGTTCATGATCTCGCAGATCACCCCGGCCGGGATGAGACCGGCCAGGCGGGCGAGGTCGACCGCCGCCTCGGTCTGTCCGACGCGTTCGAGCACGCCTCCGGCCTTGGCCTTGAGCGGGAACACGTGTCCGGGCTGGACGAGCTCGCGCGGGCTCGTCTTCGGGTCGATTGCCACCTGGATCGTGCGCGCCCGGTCGGCGGCCGAGATCCCGGTGCTGACGCCGTTGCGCGCCTCGATCGAGACCGTGAACGCGGTCTCGAACGCCGACTCGTTCTTGGCCGCCATCAGGTCGAGCCCGAGCGCGTCGCAGCGCTCGTCGGTGAGCGCCAGGCATACGAGCCCGCGTCCCTCCTTGGCCATGAAGTTGACCGACTCGGGGGTCACGAACTGGGCGGCCATCGTGAGATCGCCCTCGTTCTCGCGGTTCTCGTCGTCGACGACGATCACCATCTTGCCCTGCTGGATGTCCTCGATCGCGTCCTCGATCGTCGCGAACGGCGATCCGATCCGGCTGGTGCTCATCGCCTCGCCCCGATCAGCCGCTCCACGTACTTGGCCAGCACGTCGACCTCCAAGTTCACTGTCGTCCCGGGCGTTGCCGTCCCGAGATTCGTTCTCTGCAGGGTCTCCGGTATGAGAGAAACGGTAAAGGATTCGCAGTCCAGGTTCGCCACCGTGAGCGACACGCCGTCGACCGCGATCGACCCCTTCTCGACGACATAGCGCAGCAGATCCGTGGGTGCGTCGATCCGGACACGCCGCGCGAATCCATCGTCGGCGACCTCCGACACGGAGCCGGTCCCGTCGACGTGGCCCTGCATGATGTGCCCGCCGAGCCGGTCGGTCGCGCGCAGCGACAGCTCGAGGTTGACCGGCCGGCCGGGCGCCGCGGCGGCCAGCGACGAGCGCGACAGCGTCTCGTTGATCACCTCGGCGTCGAACGATTCGGCGTCGGTGCGGATCGCGGTCAGGCACACGCCGTTGACGGCGACCGAGTCGCCCTCGGCGATCTCGCCGGCGAGCGCGGTGCCGATCGTGATCCGGACGCCGTCGCCGGACCGTTCGAGGTCGGTGACGCGTCCAAGGTCCTGTACGAGCCCGGTGAACATGGCGAATCCGCCTCTCAGCGCTCCGTCGACCCCGCCGGATTCGCCCTGGCGAATCCGACTCCCAGGGCTCGGTCGACCGCACGATGTCTCATCGACGGATTCACCTACCACTCCTTCATCCGCGCGGAGATCAGCAGGTCGGCCCCGACCCGCTCGCAGTCGAGCGTGAGCGCCCGGGCGGCATCGGCGATCATGTCGACGCCCTCGCCCTCGAGGGGATCGCGAGCGGTGCGTCCGCCGAGGATCATCGGGGCGAGGAACAGCCGGATCTCGTCGATCTCGCCGGCGTCGAGGAACGCGCCGGCCAGGTGCGGACCGCCCTCGAGCAGGATCGAGCCGATTTCGCCGGTCCCGAGCTGGTCGAGCGCCGAGCGCACGCGGGCGGGCTCGTTCTCGCCGGTGGCGACGATCACGTCGATGCCGTGGCTCTCGAGCGCGTCGGTGGCCGCCCGCGGGGCCGCACGGGAGACGACCACCGTGAGCGGGATCTTCCTTGCGTCGTGGACGAGCCGGGCCCGCAGGGGCAACCGCGCGAGCGAGTCGAACACGATCCGGCGGGGCTGGCGCACGACGCCCTCGACGCGCGCAGTGAGCTGCGGATCGTCCGCCAGCGCGGTGCCGATCCCGACCGCGACCGCGTCGCACTCGGCGCGCCAGTGATGGGCCATGTAGCGGCTCTCCTCGCGGGAGATCCACTTCGAGTCGCCGCTGCGGGTGGCGACCTTGCCGTCGAGCGTCATCGCGGACTTGAACAGCACCCACGGCCGGCCGGTCCGGGCGCGCTTGCGAAACGGCTGGTTGAGCAGCCGCGCGCGGGCGGCAAGGTCGCCGTCGGCGACCACGACGTCGACCCCCTCGTCGCGGAGGATCCCGAGTCCCCGGCCGGAGGCGTGCTCGCTCGGATCGTCCGAGGCGATCACGACGCGGCCGATTCCAGCCTCGCGGATTGCATCCGTGCACGGCGGGGTGCGGCCGTGGTGGCAGCACGGCTCGAGCGATACGTACATCGTGGCGCCGCTGAGATCACGCCCGCCGGCGGCCCAGATCGCCTCGACCTCGGCGTGGGCGGCGCCGACCGCCCGGTGAAAGCCCTCGGAGATGACCTCGTCATCGAGCCCGATCACGGCGCCCACGAGCGGATTCGGGCTGACCTGGCCCCGACCCTGCTCGGCCAGCTCGATCGCGCGAGCGAGGTGACGGCGGTCGGTGGCGGTCTTGAGGGCCATGATTTGTGCCCTCAAGGATAGGAGGAGGTGCAACGCCCCTGCGGCCCCACCGGCTACGGCGCGCACTTCCCCCCGGTCAGGTGATAGACGCTCATCTCCGGCCCGGGACGGCGGTACTGGCGGGGGTAGTAGTCGATCGACCAGTCGAAGTCGAACGGGACCGCCTGGGCGCCGTGCGAGAACGGGGTGACGTGGTAGACGAGCTTGGCCCGCTGGGCGAGGGCGGCGTAGTACTGAACGGCGCCCGGGGCCGCGGCCGGCTGGGCGAACGCGCGGCCGGCCTGGAGGGAGCCGATCACGAGCCAGCAGTAGCCCCCCTGGACGTAGCTGTCGAGCAGCGCCGGACGGAGTACGCGCTCGTACTGATCGACGACCACGTAGCGGCGCTGGCCTGACGCGAGCGGGTTGCCGTTCGGGTCGAGGTTCGTGAGCCACGTCGGCCATCGGTGCCAGCGGTCGCCGGTCGGGGTGGCGTCGAGGGCGCGGCCGACGTCCGTCGCCCAGTTGTCCGGCACCACCGGCTCGATCACCACCTTGGCCCCGGCCGGGACGTGGGCGACCATCCAGGCGCGGGTCAGGTTGCGCGTGTCGGGCCGCGACAGCACGGCGTCGTCGTGGAGCACTGCGAACAGGCTCTGGGCGAGCATCAGGATCACCGCCACCGGCCCCGCGAACGAGGCCGGCAGGCCGGTCGTGCGCGAGACCCACTTGACGCACTCGACGACCGCGTAGGCGGCCAGGATCACCACGATCGGGAAGATCGGCATCAGCCAGCGGCCGAAGAACCGCTGCTGGCCGCCCATGAAGATGATGAACGCGATCGGCGCCGGGATCAGGACGAGCGCCATCGCCACCCGGCGGCGCCACAGCAGCAGGCCGGCCCCGCCGATCGAGGCGATCGCCGGCCCCCAGCCGAGACCCCACGTGAACGTCCACAGGTAATAGGTGAACCCGCCGCCCGCGGCCGAGCCGAGCTTGACCGGGTCCTCGCCGGCCGCCAGCGACGCCTGCGAGGACACCCCGGCCTGGAATGCCGAGAAGTCGAGCAGCGCGTACGGATTGGCGATCAGGAACGCGGCCAGCGCCAGCCCGAGCGCCATCGCCAGCCGGCGCACGGCCATCCAGAACAGCTTCCCGCCGGCCGCGTCGGCGGCGAAGGCGGCGAGCAGGCACAGGAGCGTGATCCCGCCCGTGTACTTGGTCGCGGAGGCCAGCCCGATGCTGATGCCCGCGACCGCATAGTCGACCCGCCGCCCGCGGCGCAGCACTCCGCCGATTCCCCACAGCGACAGCGCGACCGGCGCCAGCGTCGGCACATCGTTGAGCGCCAGGTGGCTGTAGAAGACGGGCAGGAACGCGACGCTGAGCATCGCGGCGGCCAGCAGCCCAACCGTCCGGTTGAAGAATCGCGCGCCGGCCAGGTACGTGAACAGGACGCCGATCGTGCCGAGGACCGCGGCCACGAGCCGCGCGACGACGAACACGGTGGTCGGGTCCGACGCGTACGCGCGCATGACCGCGTCCGCACTCCCGAACCACAGCTCGAACACGATGTACAGCAGGTAGGAATACGCGGGCGGGTTGAGGAAATAGTGCGGGTTGAGATCGTGCGAGAAGAACCCGACCGCACGAGGAACGAAATGCGTGGCCTCATCGACGTTGTAGCTGTACGGGAGCCCCTGCCTGATGCCCCACAGGCGCAGCAGGAACGTGACCGCGAGCAGCACCAACAGCGCGGGGCGATGGACCTCGCGATGACCGCGGCGCACCGACACCGGTCCCGGGCGGCGGCGCTTGCGCACCGCGCGCCCGCCGGCCGGCGGGCCGTCGGCGGCCGGCCTCGTGGTCGTCACGGCATCCATCGTCCGACCGTGAGTATCGCCGCCGCGGCTGTCGGCTGCTCGGGCGCAGCCCCGGCCCGGACCGCTACCGTTCGCTCGCAGGTATGAAACTGATCATCCAGATTCCCTGCTTCAACGAGGAGGATCAGCTTCCCGTGACGCTGGGTCGGCTGCCGCGGGCGGTCTCCGGCTTCGACGTGGTCGAATGGCTGATCATCGACGACGGGTCGACCGACCGCACGGTCGAGGTCGCGCGCACCCATGGGGTCGATCACGTCGTCCGGCTCACGAACAACAAGGGACTCGCGGCCGCGTTCCAGGCCGGCCTCGACGCGGGCCTGAAGCTCGGCGCCGACGTGATCGTCAACACCGACGCCGACAATCAGTACGAGGGCGCCGACATCCCCAAGCTCGTCGCGCCGATCCTCGCCGGGCGCGCCGACATGGTCGTTGGCGATCGCCAGGTCGGCACGGTCGCCCATTTCTCGAGCTCCAAGAAGGTGCTCCAGCGGCTCGGCTCATGGGTCGTGCGCCAGGCGTCCTCGACCGAGATCCCCGACACCACCTCCGGGTTCCGCGCGTACAACCGCGAGGCCGCGCTCCAGACCCAGGCCGTGTCGAAGTTCACCTACACGCTGGAGACGATCATCCAGGCCGGCAAGCTGACCGTGGCGATCGACCACGTGCCGGTGCGCACGAATCCGAAGACGCGCGAGTCCCGGCTGTTCCCGTCGACGACGGCGTACATCCGCCGCAACGCGCTGTCGATCTTCAGGATCTACACCCAGTACGAGCCGCTCAAGGTGTTCTGGGGCGGCGCCGTGATCATGGGCATCCCCGCGCTCGCGCTGTTCATCCGCTTCATCGTCACGTTCATCGAGCACGGCGGGCACTCCGGCCACGTCCAGTCGCTCATCTTCGGCGCGGTGCTGTTCATCGCCGCGATGCTGCTGGGCGCGCTCGGGGTGATCGGCGACCTGCTCGCCGCCCAGCGCACGCTGTCGCAGCGGACGTTCGAGCGCGTGCGCCGGATCGAGCTGCAGCTCGGCGTCGAGCCGTCGCATTACGAGCGCGGCGCCCCCGCAGACACCGTCCCGGGCGACGCGGCGCCGCAGCCGCGACGCGGGGCGACCGGCCCCGGCGAGACCCGGCCGGGCGCGAAGGACGGCCCGGACCGCGAGGCACTCGAGGTATGACCGCCGGCGCCGAGACCGTCCCCACCGGCAACACCTACGACAAGTACGGATCCTCGAACCCGGTTGTCAGGCGCCTGATGGCGTCGTTCAAAGGGACGCTCGACGAGCTGTTCACCCGCGCGGCGCCAACATCGGTGCTCGACGTCGGCTGCGGCGAGGGCGTGCTCACCGCGCAATGGGCAGACCGCCTCGGCGGCGGCCGGATCGTCGGGATCGACCTCGAGGACCCGAAGCTCCGGGGCGAGTGGGCGACCCGCGAGCGCCCGAACCTCGAGTACCGCGCGTTCGTGGGCGGCGATCTCCCGTTCGGCGATGGCGAGTTCGATCTGGCGGCGGCGATCGAGGTGCTCGAGCACGTGCCCGACCCGGCTCGGACGCTCGCCGAGATGGCCCGCGTGGCGAGCCGGCACCTGCTGATCTCGGTCCCGCGCGAGCCGCTCTGGCGGATGCTCAACGTCGCCCGCGGCGCCTACCTGCGCGAGCTCGGCAACACGCCCGGTCACGTGAACCACTGGTCGAAGCGCTCGTTCATCGAGCTGCTGTCCCGGCACGGCGAGGTGCTCGAGGCGCGCTCACCGTTCCCGTGGACGATGCTGCTCGTCACGGTCGGCTGATGCAGAGCCACGTGGAGACGGCGCCCGAGCCCGGCGCGGACGACGCGCTGCCGCCCGACGGCGCCGACAAGGACGGCTCGTTCGCCTCGGGCGCGCGGATCCTGTCGATCGGGATCGCCTCGACCGGGATCTTCACGTTCGCGTACCTGGCCACCGCGAGCCACGTGCTCGACCAGCAGGCCTACGGCCGCGTTTCCCTGTGCTGGGCGGTGATGTTCGTGATCCTGTCGGTGATCTACCGGCCGATCGAGCAGTTGCTGTCGCGCACGATCGCCGACCGGCGGGCCCGGGGGCTGCACGGCCACCCGCTGCGGGTCCCGGCGCTCATCCAGACCGGGTTCGCGCTCGTGTTCCTGACCGTCGCGCTCGCGCTGCGCCATCAGATCGAGCACGGGCTGTTCGATGGGTCGAGCGCGCTGTACTGGATCCTCGTGGTCGGGGTGCTCGCGTACGCGGCGAGCTACTTCGCCCGCGGTTGGCTGGCGGGTCACCAGCGGTTCGCCCTGTACGGCGGCCTCGTGTTCCTCGAGTCGACGTCGCGATTCCTGTTCGCGCTGGCGGTGGCGGTCGGCGTCGGGTCCGGGCAGGGCATCGTCGGGCTCGGGATGGCCGCGGCGCCGTTCGTGTCGCTGTCGGTGATCCCGTTCGCGTTCTCGCGGGTGAGCCGCAGCGGCCCGACCGGGATCGAGATCGCCGACGCCGCCCGCGAGGGGCCGGCCCACGCCGGCGTCGAGGAGGCGTCGCTCGACCTCTCGATGCGCCACGGCAGCGGGTTCGCGTTCGCGGTCGTCGGGATCATGCTCGCCGAGCAGACGCTGATGAACGCCGCGGTGCTGATCGTCAACGGAAGCGGCGGCCGGGCGCTCGCCGGATTCGTGTTCAACGTGCTGCTGATCGTGCGCGCCCCACTCCAGCTGTTCCAGGCGATCCAGACCTCGATCCTTCCCCACCTCGCGGGCCTCGAGGCCCGCGAGAGCGCCGATGAGTTCCACCGCGCGATCCGGCTGACGATCCTCGTGATCGCTGCGTTCGCCGGGGCGGTTGCGCTCGGCCTGCTGCTGATCGGGCCGTTCGTGATGACCGCGCTGCTCGGCAACAAGGGCTTCCACTACGCCCGGCTCGGGCTCGCTGTCGTCGGGCTCGGGATGGGACTGCACCTCGTGGCCGGGACGCTCAACCAGGCGGCGCTGGCCCGAGGCCGGGCGGCGTGGGCGTCGGGGGCCTGGCTGACCGCCGCGGTGCTGTTCGTCGTGCTGGTCGCGGCGCCGTGGATCTCGGCCGAGGTGACCCGGGTCGAGGTTGGCTACTTCGTGGCCGCGCTCCTGCTCTGCGGGATGCTGTGGCTGATCTACCGCCGCGGGCCGGCGGCCGCCGACGCCACGTCGGCGCCCGCCTGAGCTACTGCCCGAGCGATGTGCAGGTCGGGTCCTTGGCGGCAGCCTGCTCGAGCGCCTGGCTCTTGAGGCCGTTGAGGCTCCCGCCGATCGAGCTGATCGAGTCACGCACGGTCGTGCCCAGCGACGTGGCTGCGGTCTTGAACGCGTCGGGGCTTGCCGTCGGCAGCGAGTTCGCCTGACCGGCCGCGGTTGAGAGGGCCGAACGGAGCTTCGTGAACGCTCCGACGATCCCGCTGGCGATCGCCTTGCCGTTGTTGACGTTCGGGGTGCCCGCCGCCTTCAGCTGGCTGAGGGCCTTGTCGGTGTCGGAGACCATCGCGTTGAGGAATCCGACGAGCGCCTTCTTCCCGTCGGCGACGTTCGTGATCGCGGACAGGTTCAGCGCGCTGCTCCGGGCAGCCACGTCCTTCTCATATGGACCGATCGAGGAGCAGATGCCCTTGACGTAGGACGCGGGGCTGACTCCGCTGGAGGACCCGCCGCCACCGCACCCGGCCAGCATGAGGATGATCGCGGCGATGCCGAGGGCAGTCCACTTTTTCGGAGCGAGCATCCGGGCACCCTATCTGATCTTTAGCTCAGCGATATGGAGCGCGGCGGGCGGCGCCGGCGACGATCACAGAGCGCCCGCGGCCGTCGCGATCGCGTGGTACGCGGCGGCGGGGTCATCGGACCCGAACACGGCTGAGCCGGTAACGAGCAGGTTGGCGCCCGCCTCGGCCACCTTCGGGGCGGTCTCGCCGTTGACGCCGCCGTCGACCTCGAGGGCGACGTGGGCGGGCAGCTCGCGGCGCATCCGGGCGAGCTTGTCGAGCGAGGCGGGGATGAAGCTCTGAGCGCCCCAGCCCGGGTTGACGCTCATGCACAGAGCCAGGTCGAGCGACTCGCCGGCGACCTCGGCGAGGGTCTGCGGCGAGGTGGCTGGGCAGATCGCCGCGCCGGCGCCGCAGCCGGCGTCGCGGATCTCGTTCAGCGTGAAATGGACGTGCGGGGTCGCCTCGACGTGGATCGTGATGCTGTCCGCGCCCGCCTTGGCGTAGTCCCGGACGACCCGGTCGGGACGCTCGATCATCAGGTGCACGTCGATCAGCGCCCCCGCGCCGTGGACGATGTCGGCCAGCGCATCGACCATCAGCGGCCCGAACGTGATCGGCGGGACGAAATGCCCGTCCATCACATCGACGTGGATCACCTTGGCGCCGGCGTCGAGCACCTCCTTGACGTGCGCCCCAAGGCGGGAGAAGTCGGCCGACAGGATCGACGGGGCGACGCGGAGCTCGTGCATGAGCTCCCGCCCGGCCGGATCAGACGGCACGAAGCATGCTTCCCTGGCAGTGATTGCAGGCGACGATCGCCGTCGTCGACATGCGCACGATCGTCGAGTGCTCCCCGCAGTTCGGGCACACCGACACGAGCTCGTAGCGCTTCAGGCAGTACACGCAGCGATAGCGTCCGGGCACCGCCGTCGGCCGCAGCCACGGCTCTCCACACGACGGGCACTCCGGCCCGAGCTTGACTGGGGCGTCGGTCACTTCAACACAAGGTTAACCGGCGGGCCCGACCTCTCGTCCCAACCCGCGCAAGCCCCCGTGTCACCGGGCGCCGCCGGGCCCGTGGGCGCCGCCCCGTGTCAGCGGGCCGCCGGGCCCGTGGGCGCCGCCCCGTGTCAGCCGGGCCGCCGGGCCCGTGGGCGCCGCCCCGTGTCACCGGGCCGCCGGGCCCGTGGGCGCCGCCCCGTGTCAGCGGGCCGCCGCCCAACCCGGGCCGGCTCAGCCGTGCCTCCGCCGCAGACGGGCGATGAAGAACCCATCCGTCCCATCACGGTGCGGCAGGAGTTGCCGGGGCTCGCCGGCGAGCTCGAACTCGTGGTGTGTGCTCAGGAACCCGTCCACCACCCCCGCACTCTCGGCCCGGGAGATCGTGCATACCGAGTAGACGAGCGCGCCGCCCGGGGCGGTGGCCGCGGCGCCGGCCGCGAGGATCCGCGACTGGACCGACGGAAGCTGCGCGATCGACTCCTCGGTGACCCGCCAGCGGAGGTCCGGCCGAGACTGGAGCGTGCCGAGGCCACTGCACGGTGGATCGACGAGCACGCGCGCGCAGCCCCTCGCCCCGTCGAACCGGGCCGCGTCGGCGACGTGGACCGACACGCACCCGGCGTGCAGGCGGGCGCAGGTGGCGGCCAGCGACCGGGCGCGCCCGGGATTGCGCTCGACGGCTGTGATCGATCCCTCATCACTCATAAGAGCCGCCAGGTGGGTCGTTTTCGCCCCCGGGGCGGCACACATGTCGAGGACAGGTTCGCCGGACTGCGGATCGAGCTCGCGGGACACGAGCATCGAGGCGCGGGACTGCGGCATGATCGCGCCGCGGGCGAACAGATCCGATCCGTGGGCGTCGTAGGCGCCCTTGAGCACAAGCCCCTCAGCCAGATCCGGGGCGGCAGCGGCTCCGACCGGGAGCGCCGCCAGCACCTCCTCGACCGAGCTGACGAGCGTGTTGACCCGGAGCGCCGACTCGGCCGGCTCGTTGACCTGCCGCAGCAGCGCGACGGCCTCCTCGGCGCCGAGCTCGTCCCACCACAGGCGCGCGAGCCACTCGGGGACGGAGTGGCACACGGCGGCGTGCTCGGGAGTGGAGTCGTCGAGCGCGGCGAGCATCGCCGGGCCCTCGCGCGTCGCGCGGCGCAGGACCGCGTTGACCAGGCCCGCCCCTCCGTGACTCGCCCGCTTGACGAGCTCGACCGTCTCGTGCACTGCCGCGTGGTCGGCGATCCCGTCGAGGAACAGCAGCTGCAGCAGGCCGAGGCGAAGACCGGCGAGGACCGGCGGATCGAGCGACGCGAGCGGGCGCGAGCACAGCCCGCCGGCGATGTGGTCGAGCGTGAGGCGCCGCTGGACGGCGCCATAAGCGAGCGCGGTCGCCAGCCCACGCTCGCGCGGGTCGAGGCCGGCGGCCTCATGGTGGAGAGCGCGGTCGGCGTACGCGCCCTGCTCGAACACGCGCCGGACGACCGCGAACGCGCAGACGCGGGCGGGGGACGCGGCGGCCGCGCTCGCACCGGGCGCAGGGCCGCCGGGCCGGCGGGGGCCGGATCTGGGCGCACCCGCTCTACCCGCGCCGGCCACGCAGGTAGTCCTCGCCGGTCATCGGGCGCTTGCCCGGCGGTTGCACGACGGTGAGCTCGAGCGCGCCCTCCGCGCACACGAGCACGGGACGCGGGCCGTCGAACGTGATGGCGCCGGGCGCGGGGACCCCACCGGGCACGGTCGTCCCACCGGGCGCGGTCGTCGGATCGGGCACCGTCGTCGGACCGGGCGCGGCGGGCGCGCGGGTTTGAACCGCTGCGACCACACTGTCGAGCGCGACCGCCTCCCAGACCCCGAGCCACTCCCCGCCCGCCAGCTCCACGTGCGCCCCGATGTGCGGGCTGAGCGCCCGCACGACCCGCGCGAGCTCCGATGCAGAGCGGGCGGGGTCGAGCGCTCGGTCGGCGGCCACGATCTTCTCCGCGTAGGTGGCCAGCGCGTCGTCCTGCTCGGCGCACGCCGGCCGCTCATCGAGGGTCCGGACGAGCAGGCGGCCGCCGAGCTCCTGGAGGCGCTCGGAGAGGCTGCCGTATGTGTCGCCGGGGCGGATCGGCTCGCGTTCCTGTGCGCAGACCGGGCCGCTGTCGAGGCCGGCGGTGACGACCATGATCGAGACGCCGGTCTCGGCGTCGCCGGCCATCATCGCCCGTTCGACGGGCGCCGCGCCCCGCCAGCGCGGGAGCAGCGACGGGTGGACGTTGATCATCCAGTGCTCGGAAAGCAACGGTTCCCTGATCAGGGCGCCGAACGCGCATACGACGACCGCCTCGGGCGCAGCGGCCGCGATCCGGGCGCGGGCATCGTCGTCGTTGACCGACGCGGGCTGGTCGAGGTCGATCCCGAGCTCGCGCGCGGTGTCGGCCACCGGCGGCGGTGACAGCCTGCGGCCGCGGCCCTTGCGACGGTCGGGGCGCGTCACGACGAGCGAGGGCCGGTGGGGCGAGTCGGCGAGCCGGCGCAAGACGGCCGAGGCGAACTCGGAGGTGCCGAGGTAGACCGTCCTCATGGCGCGAGCGCGGTCCGGCGGGACGGCGTGGCCGGGGGGCTGCCGGCGCGCACTACGCCGGCGTCTGGACCTCGCGGAGGATCCTCATCGCCTCCTTGCGCTGCTCGCGCGAGGTGCGGTCGAGGATCAGCACACCGTCGAGGTGGTCCATCTCGTGCTGAATGACGCGGGCCTCGAGCCCCGAGGCCTCGACCACGATCGGCTCGCCCCACTCGTTGAGCGCGCGGACCCGGACGTAGACGGGGCGCTCGACCGCGACGAGCACGCCGGGCAGGCTGAGGCAGCCCTCGTCGGAGATCTCCTGCTCCTTGCCCTTCCACTCGATCTCGGGGTTGATCAGCGCCGCCACGGGCTGCTGCTGCTGGACTCGGTAGACGAGCACGCGGTGCAGGACGCCGAGCTGGGTGGCGGCGAGGCCGACCCCGATCGAGTCGATCATCAGCTCGCCCATCCGCTCGATCTCGGCACGCAGGGCGTCGTCGACGTGCTGGATCGGCCGTGCCTTCGTCTTGAGCACCGGGTCGCCGAACTTGCGCACGTGGATGAGCGCCGAGTCCCGGCGGGCCGCGGTCTCGGGGTCGAGCTGGTATTCCTGCTCTTGTTCCTCCTCCTCGGAGGCGAAGTCGGGGTCGAGCTCGTCGGTCTCGATGTCGGTCGCCTGTTCGGCCATGGCGTCAGTCTACGTCGAGGGCCCCGCGCGCTCGAACGCACGGGGGAACGGGGCCGGGCGGATCGGGCCGAGGTCCTCGGCCCGGCATGCCGACGAGCTGCGATACAGCTTCTATCCGCGCCGGGCCAGGGGTCGGTCACCGGCGGTGAGCGGCCCTGCCGCGAGCCTTAACGTTACGCCGTGCCACCGGCGACCCAACGATGTGACGTTAGGGCCCACCGGGAGCCTTAACGTCACATGCGACCGAGCCCGTTGGCACCGTGTGACGTTAGGGCCCGCCGCGAGCCTTAACGTGACATGCGTTGCGCGAGCGGAACGAGCTGTGGGCGGAGCGAGCTGTGGGCGGGGCGCGGGGCACGCATCCGGCCCGGGCCGGCGCTGATCCGGGGGCGGTCGGCGTCCGGGCCGGGCTGGCGACCGCCGCCGCCTATTGGGGATCCACGTCGACGCTCACGTTCACCCCTCGCCGCGCCGCCCCCGGCCCGAGGTCGTCGACGGCCGCACCCACGGCGTGGATCGCCGCCGCCCGGTCGTGGGCCTTGACGACGATCTGGCTGCGGGCGCGTCCGCGCAGGCGGAACAGCGGCGCAGGACCGAGCAGCACGGCATCGGGCGGGTCGATCGCGCGGGCGAGCGCCGAGGCGGCCTCGGCGGCGTCGCCCGCCTGCACGGAGGAGCACACGACCCGGATCAGCGAGGAGAACGGCGGGTAGCCGAGCGGGCGGCGGCGGGTCAGCTCGTCGGCGATGAACCCGTCGGAGTCGTGGCGGGCCGCGAACCGGATCGAGCGCGCCTCCGGCGCGAGCGTCTGCACGAGCACGCGGCCCCCGACCGAGGCGCGGCCGGTGCGCCCGGCGAGCTGGGTGATGAGCGCGAACGTCCGCTCCTCGGAGCGGAAGTCGGGGAACCGCAGCGTCTGGTCGGCGTCGAGCACGATCCCGAGCGAGACGTCGGGGAAGTCGTGGCCCTTGGCGATCATCTGCGTGCCCACGAGCACGCCTGCGCGGGCGGCCCCGAAGGCGGCCAGCGTCCGGGCCCGGGTGTCGAGTCCGGCGGAGTCGGCGTCGAGGCGCAGGACCGGGAACCCGTCGCCGCCGAGCGCCTCGGTCAGCTCGTGCTCGATCTGCTCCGTCCCCGCACCGTGGCGAGCGACCGCGACCGACTGGCATGCCGGGCAGCGCGAGGGGACCCGCGCCCGGTGGCCGCAGTGGTGGCAGGCGACGTACCCACCGGAGCGGTGGAGCACGAGCGCCACCTCGCAGTTGGGGCACATCCACACCTCGCCGCACGAGCGACATGAGAGGAAGTTCGACCAGCCGCGCCGGTTGAGCAGCACGATCGCCTTCCCGCCCGCCCGGCGCAGGTCGGCGAGAGCGATCCGGGCCTCGGGGTGCAGCGGATGGTGCTGGCCGCGCATGTCGAGGATCTCGACAGCCGGCATCGGGCGGCCGTCGACGCGCTGCGGGAGCCGCAGACGCGCCGGCCCCGAGGCGCTCTCGGGCCGCGGCGTGGCCGAGCCGAGCAGCAGCACCGCGCCGTGGTCGGCGGCCCGGCGCTGCGCCACCGTCCGGGCGTCGTAGCGAGGATCACCTTCGTGCTTGTAGGAGCTCTCGTGCTCCTCGTCGACGACGATCAGTCCGATGTTCGCGAGCGGCGCGAACACGGCCGAGCGCGGGCCGACGCACACACACGCCTCCCCCCCGGCCAGTCGCTGCCACTCGTCGTGTCGCTCGCCCTGGCTGAGCGCCGAGTGGATCACCGCCACCACGTCGCCGAAGCGGGTGACGAACCGCTCCATCGTCTGCGGGGTGAGCGCGATCTCGGGCACGAGCACGATCGCCCCGCGCCCAGCCGCGAGCGTCGCCTGCGACCGCCCGGAGGTACACCTCGGTCTTGCCGGAGCCGGTCACGCCGTGCAGCAGCAGCTCGCGGGCGACACCCGCCGCCAGCGCCGGCACGATCTCCCCAACCACCCGCGTCTGATCGGCCGTCAGCGACGGGGCAACCGGCGCCGCAGCGCCCAGCCGGTGGCGGGTCGGCACCCGGCGGCGGACCTCGCTGGCGATCTCCACGAGCCCACGCGCCTCGAGCCGGCGCAGGCCCGCGGTGCCGAGCGATGCCGCCACGGTCGGGCCCGACCGCTCGAGCGTCTCGAGCAGTGTCCGCTGGCCGTCGGTGAGCGTCGCCTCCGGCGAGCGCACGGCCGCGTGGCCGGTCTCGGTCAGCGCGGCCACGAGCTGCCGGCGCGCCCGGGCGCCGGTGGCCGCCCCGGGAGCGAGCAGCAGCGACAGCGCCCGCGCCGGCGTCGAGCAGTACTCCTGCGCCATCCACTCGGCGAGCGCGACGAGGTCGGGCGGGAGCGCCGCGGGCAGAACGGCTTCGGGCTCGGCCAGCCGCTCGGGCGCGAGCTCGGAGTTCGCGCGCAGGTCGACGACGATTCCGAGCGTCCGGCTCCGCCCGAACGGGATGCGCAGGAGCGAGCCGATCGCCACTGCGCCCTGGTCCGGGCGGAGGCGGTAGTCGAACGGGCCGCGGACCGCACGCGTGCGGGTGAGCGGCTGGACCCGCGCGATCACTGGTGCCGAGGCAGCGTCGGTCATCGGTGCGGCGGGCTGTGTGGAGGCGCGGCGGAGATCATTCAGTCGGCGACAGCATGGGGAGCCGAGAGTAGAGTGAGCCCAGGATGAGCGCGGATGGTCTCACCGGGGAGGGCCCGGGCGCGGGCGTTCGGGCGGATGCCGCTGCCGACTTCGGCGATCCTCGCGATCTGCGACGCCGTGCTCGGCGAGGTCGGCCGCCGCAGCCACCTGTTCGGCTGGCTGCGCGACCCGGCCGCCGGACGCGACCAGTGGCTGGCCGTCGACGCCTACTATCCCGGCCACCGGCTCGTCGTCCACTGCACCGCCGCCGGCGCTGAGACGGCGCGGCTGTACGGGGAGCTGATCCCCGCCCACGGGCTCCGGCTCCTGGAGCTCGACCCCGACGAGCTGGCGGACGACGAGGACGGTCCGCAGGCGGCGATCGAGGCGCTGATCGCCGAGCTGGGGCCGCTGCGGGCGCCGCCCCCGCCCGACCAGGGCGAGCGTCGAGGAGAGCGTCATCGCCCGGGCTGTCGCCTCCCTGACCCAGCCGCTGGCGCCGCTCTCCCCAGCGGGTCCGGTTCCCACCGGCGGCCAGCGCGCGGCGGCGGCCGAGCGAGCGGCGCGCGTGATCGCCGCCCGGACCGCGGCCGCGCACCCCGGGCCAGCCGCACCCGCCGCGCCACCCGATCGGGCCGCCCCGGTCGCAGCCGCGCTCGCCGGGCCGCGGGATCGGGCCGCGCCATCCGGTCGCGCGCCGCCCCACTCCGGGCCCCGAGCCTGATCGTTGGCCTGGCCCTCGTCTGCGTGCTGTTCATCGAGGTCTACGTCGGCGTGGTACCGCTCGTGACCGGCGGTCACATGCTGTTCGCGTTCGGGCTCTCGCTCGACGCGTGCGCCCGCGCCCTCGGGACGATCGCCGCCGCCCGCACCGACCGCCAGGACCTCACCTGGTTGTGCGTGCTCGGCGGGAGCCCGGCGGTGGCGTGGTTCGCGATGTTCCACCCCTCGGGGCCGGTCGAGGTCGAGCCGGCGCCACTGGCCGGGCTGCTTGGCCTGCTCGCGTGCGGGCTGCTCGGGCTGGCGATCGTCGTCGCAGCGCTCGGTGGCTGACGGCGGTGCCTCCTCCCGCGGTCCGGCCGGTAGGCTCGGCAACGTGACAGCGGAGCCGGAGCCGAACGAGGAGGTCTTCTTCCAGGGCCACCCGTCGTGGCGCTCGATCCTCGGCTTCTACATCAAGGGCTTCGCGGTGGCCGTGGTGGCCGGGGCCGCTGGCGGGCGTGATCACCCGGATCGCCGGCAACAGCGTGGACGTGGGCACGGTGATCGTCGTGGTCCTGATCGTGTTCGTGATCGTGCTCGTCGCCGGCTTCGTGCGGCGGATCGAGACGACCTACACGATCTCCGACCAGCGGCTGACGATCCGCACCGGGATCTTCTCGCGCTCGCTGCAGGAGACGCGGCTCGTGCGCGTGCAGAACGTCAACGTCAACCAGTCGCTGATCGACCGGCTCGTGCGCGTCGGCGACGTCGACTTCGACACCGCGGGCGGCGACGACTACGACTTCGAGTTCCGCGGCGTCGCCGACCCGCACATGATCGTGAGGACCGTCGACCGGGCGCTGCGGCAGGCGGAGGCGTCGGGCGCCGTGACCGCCAGGCGGCCGGACACCGGACCATGACGGGCGGCGGGCCGGCGATGCGCCGGCCGCGCCGCCATACGAGCTTGACGAGCGCTTAGGCGCTGACCTCGATCGCGCCCAGACCGGCGGCCGCACGCAGCGCCTCGGCCTTGTCCTTGCGCTCCCAGGTGAAGTCGTGCTCCTCGCGGCCGAAGTGACCGTACGCGGCGGTCCGCTGGAAGATCGGGCGGTGCAGCTTGAGGTACTGGCGGAACGCGCCCGGGCGCAGGTCGAAGTGCTCGCGAATCAGCTCGAGGATCCTCGTCCGGCCGATCTTCTCGGTGCCGAACGTCTCGACCATCACCGAAACCGGGTGGGCGACGCCGATCGCGTAGGCGACCTGAACCTCGACCCGGTCCGCGAGCCCCGCCGCGACCACGTTCTTGGCCACGTAACGCGCCGCGTAGGCAGCCGAGCGGTCGACCTTCGACGGGTCCTTGCCGGAGAACGCGCCGCCGCCGTGGCGGGCCATGCCGCCGTAGGTGTCGACGATGATCTTGCGCCCGGTGAGGCCGCAGTCGCCCATCGGGCCGCCGATCACGAACCGCCCGGTCGGATTGACGAGGAAGTTGCGCTTGAGCTTGCGGGCGTCGAACAGCTCCTCGGGCAGGACCGGCTCGACGACGTGCTCCCACAGGTCGTCCTTGATCAGCGACTCGGCGCCTTCGCGATGCTGGGTGGAGATCAACAGCTTCTCGATCTCGACCGGTCGGCCGTCCTTGTAGCGGACGGTGACCTGCGTCTTGCCGTCGGGCCGAAGGTACGGGACGATCTCGGCCTTGCGGATGTCGGCGAGGCGCTTGGCGAGCTTGTGCGCGAGCGAGATCGGCAGCGGCATCAGCTCCTCGGTCTCGTTCGAGGCGTAGCCGAACATCATGCCCTGGTCGCCGGCGCCGGCCATGTCGAACTCGTCGTCGTCGCCCGGCCGGGTCCGCGACTCGTACGCGAGGTCGACGCCCTGGGCGATGTCAGCGGACTGCTTGTCGATCGCGTTGATGACCGCGCACGTGTGGTAGTCGAAGCCGAACTCGGCGTCCGTGTAGCCGATCCTCTTGATCGTCTCCCGGGCGATGTCCTGGATGTCGACGTACGTATCGGTCGTGATCTCGCCGGACACGACCACGAGACCGGTGTTGACGAGCGTCTCGCAGGCCACGCGTCCGGACGGGATCGTCGCGCAGAACCGCGTCGAGGACGCCGTCGGAGATCTGGTCGGCGATCTTGTCGGGGTGGCCCTCGGTGACGGACTCGGAAGTGAACAGGTACTCGTTGTCGTGTAGCGTCAGTCATGAGATCTGGAGGAGCAGCTCCGCTGTCGTGTCGGCCTCCCCACTCGTCGAGCTGAGTCCGATCGCGTGGATCAGATCAAGATCCGGCCGCAGCGCGAGAAACCGCGCGCTTCGCGTCAGGCCCGTCTGCTCGCCAAGGCTGAGGAGCTGGCTGAGGTCGAGAAAGAGTAGCGAGGTCGGCTTGGGCGAGCCCCCGAGGTCGCGGCGAACGAGGGCTCGCGGGCGAGCGGATGGGCGATGGCTGACGACGGCCGCGATCCCGTCGAGGCTGGTGGCGACGACCACGAGGCCGTCGAACACGGCGTAATCGAGCTGCAGTCCCGGCGCCAGCGCGAGCTGGTGGGCGGTCACCCCGTCGACCTGACGGTCGTTGAACTCCGGCGCCTGCCCGGGCCCGGCCGCCGGGGCCGCGAACAGCTGGGCGAGCGGCACCTCGAGCGTGGCCAGCGCCTCCCGCGCGGCGGCCGGATCGCGCTCGCGGGCGATCACCACCACCGACGGCGCGCCGGTCAGACTCGCGCCCGGGGACGACCGCCACCGCGCTCTCCCCGCGGAACACCGAGAGGAGCCGCGAGACGTTGACCCCCTCGGCGGCGAGCGCGCCACCGAGCCGGTGCAGCAACGGCGTCAGCTGGCCCGCCACCCCCGCCATCGAGGCGGCGGCCAGGATCCGCGGGGCGAGCGTGTCGAGCCCGGGGACGTCAAGCAGCAGCGCGGCCCCCGCCGGGATGTCGCTCTGGAAGCCCGCCGCGGTCGCCGGCGCCCGTGAGCCGCCGTTCAACCGCTGCAGCAAGGGGTCGAGCACGCTGTGGATCGTGAGGCGGGCGACCGATCCGGCCGGCGATAGCGACACCGCCACGCCCTCGAGCGCGGGCCGGTCCACGAGCGACGAGAGCGCACCGATCACCCCGCCCTGGAGCGCCAGCACCCGCCGCAGGCCGGCCGTCGAGGCGTACGCGTCGAGCACCCGGTCTCCAGGCTCGGTCGCGGCCGCGCGCTTGTAGGCCGCGTCGTCGGCGAGCGACGGCGCGGCGCCGGAGGCGACGTCGAGCGAGGCGCGAACGCCCGCGTCGTCACCGACCACGAGGAAGCGCCCGGGGGCGATCGCCGCCTCCGTGCCGGCCGCGTAGCGAAGAAGCTGCACACCGCGGTAGGTGCCGGCCGGCCGCGCGCCGCCCCGGGCGAGGAAGCTCCGCGCCAGGCGCAGGTCGGAGACGTCCAGCACGATCAGCGAGCTGGCGGTCGAGGTTGTCGTGTTGAGCAGCGCGAGGGCCGCCTCGCGGCCGAGCCACGGCCGGATGTCGCGCTCGAAGTCAATCCCGGTGGCACCGCCGTCGACGATCGCGGTGAGGCGCCCGAGCACGCCGGTCTGGACGGCGGCGTAGCTCGGGAACCGCCGGGCGAGCGCCAACGCCGCCCGTACCTGTGGGCGTCCGGGGTCGGTCGACACGTGGACGTACACGAGCGTGTCGGCGGGCACGACGGTGGCCGCCCCATTCGGCGGTCCGCTCGCCCCGGCGCTCGCGCTCAACACCGCGATGAGCACCGCCGCGACGGCGACGAGGAGCGCCGCCGCCAGCCACAGCCGCCGACTGCGCAGCGCCGTCACCGGCCCCACTACATCAGGCGGCCGCGTCGCGCGCGCCGGCCGCGCGGCGCTGGCTGCGCTCCACGAAGTCGATGATCAGCGGGATGCCCTCGAGGCGGTAGCGCGCGCGCAACCGGTTCTCGAGGTAGTAGGCGTAGTCGCGGGTGACCCGGGCGCGATTGTTGACCTGGATCGAGAACCGCGGCGGGCGCTCGCCGGTCTGGACCATGAACAGCAGGCGCAGCCGGTGCCCGCGCGGGCCGACGCCTGACGGCGGCTGGCGCGCGCCGACGGCCTCGGACAGGAACCGGTTGAGCTGGGGGGTCGGGATTCGCCCGCGGCTGCGGTCGGCGAGCCCGACGACCTCCACCATCAGCCGCTCGACGTGGCGGCCCGTCTTCGCGCTCGCCGTCAGCACGCGCGGGCGCAGGCGGAGCTTCTGGGCCGCCCGGGCGCGCTCGTGGTCGAGGTCGAGCTCGTCGGAGATGTCCCACTTGTTGAGCACGAGTGCGGTCGCGCATCCGCTCTTCATCGCCAGCTCGGCGACCCGCAGGTCCTGGGCGGTGATCCCGTCGCCCGCGTCGCACACGACGAGCGCGACGTCGGCCCGCTCGGCCGCCCGGCGGGAGCGCAGCGAGGTGTAGTACTCGAGCGACTCACCCACCTTCGACTGGCGCCGCAGGCCGGCGGTGTCGATCAGGACGAGCTCACGGTCCTCGTAGCGGAGCGGCAGGTCGATCGCGTCGCGGGTCGTGCCCGCCACGTCGGACACGATCACCCGGTCGACGCCCAGGAACCGGTTGACGAGCGAGGACTTGCCGACATTGGGGCGGCCGATCACGGCCAGCCGGATCGGGTCCGCGGCCGCCTCGTCGGCGTCCTCGTCGGGGCCGACCTCGACGATCCGATCGAGCAGGTCACCGGTCCCGAGCCCCTGGGCGGCCGACACGGCGATCGGCTCGCCGAGCCCCAGTGCGTAGAAGTCGGCCGCCAGCGGCAGGTCCGCGACGGTGTCGATCTTGTTGGCCGCCACGAGCACGGGGATCGTGGCCCGGCGCAGCAGCTCGGCCATCTCCTGGTCGCCGGGCCGCTGGCCGGCGCGGGCGTCGACGACGAGCACGGCGACATCGGCGTCGGCGAGGGCGGCGCGGGCCTGGGCCTGGATCTCGCGGGCGAGGACCTCGTGGTCCTGAGGTCGACCCCGCCGGTGTCGATCAGGGTCAGCGGCCGGCCGTTCCAGTCGGTGTGGAGCTCCTTGCGGTCGCGGGTGACGCCCGGCCGCTCATGCACGACCGCCTCACGGGTCTCCGTGAGGCGGTTGACGAGGGAGGACTTCCCGACGTTCGGATAGCCGACGATTGCGACTTTCATGGGCGGGCCCGAGGCTAGCGTGCCCCGGGCCCGCCCGAGTTCGCCGCCAGGCGAACTCGTCAGGTAATCGCGTCAGCGATTACCCATGACCTGGATCGGTCAGCCAGTTGGCAGGTCAGTCCCTGCCCCTGCGCAATAGCCCGCTCCCGCAGCGGACTGATTGCTCCACAGCGACTGCACCGCGAAGGTGGTGCCGTGGTTCCCCGTGATGTCTCCCAGGGCGCCCGGGATCGGCGTGACCTGCGGCTCGCCCGGGATGCCGCCGATCAGCTGCTCGCCGACCCACGCGCACTTGTCGCCGTTCTCGTTGGCGTCGGCGGCGTCGTACCACCCGCCGAGGTTCGTCTCGCTCGTCCCGCTGCCGAGGATGTCTTCGGCGCCCGGGTCGGTGACGGTCTCCTCGATCTCGTGCCCGAGCACGATCGTGAAGCCGTCGAGCTTGCCGGCGGCGCCGCTGTTGACGGCGTTCTCGCCGCACACGTTCGACGGCGAGCCACCGGTCGTCGGCGCCTGGTTGATGGCCAGCGAGTACGGCATGTTGGTGTACGAGATGCCCGGGTTGAGCGCGTTATAGATGCCGCCCTCGAGCTTCGGCTGCGTGTAGTCGTGGAAGGCGCAGTAGCCGGAGGACAGCGCGTTGGGGTCGCTGAACTTCGGCGGCTGGGCCACCACGATGTCGCTGTTGCTGAGGTCCTTGATGTGGAAATGGGCGATCGCCCGCTGCGCCTCGGCGGCCAGGTCGGTGTACGTGTTGCCCGGGCCCGGGGCGGCGCTCGACGTCGTCTTGGCCAGTCCGGCGGCCGGATCGGTGTCGTCGGCCCACAGGCCGCCGAGCTGGTCGGCCGGGTTGGTGATGTGGGTGGTCGTGCTGCCCGCGGTCTGGAAGTACTGGGTCTGCTCGCCGGCCCACTGGGTGCCGCCGAGCTGGTACACGAAGTCGGCCATCCGCTTGCCGGCGCCGGCGGGGTCGCACTTCAGCGTGGCCGTTGCCGCGCCCTCGGTGAGCGTCTCCGGAGCGCAGGTCTGGCCGGCGAAGGCGCCCTTCTGACCCCAGCCCCAGTAGACGACGTAGATCTTCGGCGAGGTCTGGACGTGGCCGCCCCAGTACGCCATGTTGCCGGGGAACGGCAGCGTGGTGGCCGGGAACTCCGGCAGCCCGCAGTTGGAGAACGGCGCGGGGAGCATGCCGTTCTCGGGGCACGGGGGCGCGGGCGGCGTGAGGCTGCCGACGGGCGCGAAGACGTGGTTCTGCCAGATCGCCTTCTGCTGCTGGATCTCCTTGGCGAGGGTGGGCATGAGGATCGGGTTGGCCTGGGCCGCCGCGGCGCCGATGCCGAGAACGCCCGTCAGGGCGACGCATGTCGAGAGAAGGAAGCGTTTGAACATGCATCTGGAAACGCTGCCCGGCCCGGAAACTTGCGCAAAACGGCCCCGAAACTTGCGCAAACGTCCAGTCCGTCGTGGGGCCCGGCCCGATCGATCAGGACGAGCGGGTGCCCCGATCGACCAGGGCGAGAACCCGGTCGACGACCTGGTCGAGCGTGAGCCCGGTCGAGTCGAGCCGGACGGCTCCGGGCGCCGGCTCGAGCGGTGAGTGCTCGCGGCCCTCGTCGCGCTGGTCGCGGATCGTCTGTTCGGCGAGCACGGTGGCCGGATCGACGCCCAGCTCGGCCGCCCGCCGGCGCGCTCGCTCGGCCGGGTCGGCCGTCAGGAACACCTTGACCTCGGCCTCCGGCGCGACGACCGTGCCGATGTCGCGGCCCTCGGCGACCCAGTCGCCGGCGGCCATCAGGCGCCGCTGCTCGGCGACCATGGCGGACCGCACATCAGGGTCGGCGGCGGCCCGCGAGGCGCCCTCGGACACCTCGGGGCTGCGGATCGCGGCCGTCACATCCTCGCCGTCGAGCAGCACGCGTTCGCCGAGCTCGATCCGCACCTGCGCGGCGACCGTGGCCGGATCGACGCCCCGGCGCGCGGCGGCGAGTGCGACACAGCGGTACATCGCGCCCGAGTCGAGGTAGGTGAACCCGAGCCGCCGCGCGACCGCGCGGGCGACACTCGATTTGCCCGCCCCGGCCGGTCCGTCGATCGCCACGATCACGCCGCGCCCCGGACGTTCATGCGGATCCGATCAGCGTGGCCACGTCCGCGGCGAAGCCGGGATAGGAGACCGACGCGGCCTCCATCCCCACGACCTCCACCCCCTCGCGCGAGGCCAGCCCGGCCACCGCCCCGAGCAGCGCCAGGCGGTGGTCGCCGTGGGCGTCGATGGTGCCGCCACGCAGGCCGCCGGTCCCGCGCACCGCGAACCCGTCCGGCGCGGCCTCGATGTCGGCCCCGAGGCCGCGGAGGCCGTCGACGACGGTGGCGATCCGGTCGGACTCCTTGAGACGCAGCTCGCCGGCTCCTCGGACGATCGTCTCCCCCTCGGCGAAGCACCCGAGCAGCGCCACGAGCGGCAGCTCGTCGATCGCCAGCGGAACCTCGTCGGCCTCGACCACCGTCGCTTCGATCGGCGCCGCCGTGACGTCGAGGTCGGCGACCGGTTCGGCCGCCTCGAAGGTCCCCTCGGGCTCGAGCTCGCCGAGCACGATGCCCCTCATGCGCTGCACGATCCGCACGAACCCGGTCCGGGTCCAGTTGACCCCGACGTTCTCGAAGGACGAGCCTCGAGCCCGGCACCAGCACCCCGGCGGCGATCAGGAACGCCGCGCTCGAGGGGTCGGCCGGGCACCTCGACCAGGTCCAGCTCGAGCTCGTCGACGTTGCCGATCGTTGTCCGCAGCGTGCCGTTCGCCCTCCCTCGTGAGCGCCGCCCCGGCGCCCAGCAGCATCCGCTCGGTGTGATCGCGGCTCGGCACCGGCTCGACGACGGTCGTCCCGGTGGTCGCGAGCCCGGCCAGCAGGAGGCACGACTTGACCTGCGCGCTGGCGACCGGCAGCTCGTACTCGATCCCGCTCAGCGGGCAGCCGGCGACGGTGAACGGCGGGAAGCGGTCCTCCCGCGCCTGCGACCCCGGCCCCCATCAACCGCAACGGCTCGGCGATCCGGTCGACGGGCCGGCGCCGGATCGACGCGTCGCCGTCGAGCGTGATCCGGCAGCCGTCCTGGAAGGCGAGCCAGCCGGGCAGCAGGCGCATCAGCGTGCCGGCGTTGCCGACGTCGATCGGGCCGCCGGGCTCCTGGACGTTGCGCAGCCCGACGCCGCGGACGAGCACCTCGCCGCCCTGCTCGCCGACGATCGCCCCGAGCGCCCGGATCGCGTTCAGCGTCGAGCGGGTGTCGTCGGCGTGAAGGTAGTTGCGGATCCGCACCGGCTCGGACGCCATCGCGCCGAGCAGCGCAGCGCGATGGGAGATCGACTTGTCGGGCGGAGGCGTTGCGCGGCCGCGCAGCGGGCCGCTGGGGTGAAAGCGCACGTTCACGCCCGCGCCACCGGGAAGCCGAGCCGGCCCACGAGCGCCTCGGCGCGCTCCGCCGGCTCCTCGCCGGCGATCCACAGCGCCACCACGCCCTCGCTCATGTCGCTCGCCGGGTACAGGGCCATGTCGGTGATGTTGACGCCGGCGCGCCCGAGCGTCAGTGCCAGCTCCGCCACCACCCCGGGGCGGTTGGGGACCGAGGCACGCAGCTCGAACAGCGGACCGCCGGCCAGCTGGGACTCGAGCAGGCGCCGGCGATCCTCCGCCGCCGCCTCGTTCCAGGCGGCGATCGCGTCGCCATCGGCGTCGGCCAGCGCCGCGCGGACCTCGCCCAGCCGGGTCACGGCGTGGTCGATCTCGGCCACGAGCGCGTCACGGTTGGCGAGGTAGATGTCGGTCCAGATCGCGCTCGGAGCGCCGGCCACACGCGTGGCGTCGCGGAACGAGGGTCCGGTGGCGGGGAGCCGCTCGCCGCCGGCGGCCAGCGTCTGGGCGGCCTGGGAGACGAGCACGTTGGCCAGCACGTGCGGGAGGTGCGAGACGGCGGCGAGGATCGTGTCGTGAATGTCGGGCTCGATCGCCGCGGGGCGGGCGCCGAGGCCGTGGAGCAAGCGGTGCAGGCGCTCGTAAAGGACCCCGGAGGTGGCGGCGCTCGGGGTCAGGTACCAGGTGGCACCGTCGAACAGATCGGCGCGAGCGTGGGCCACGCCGGTGTTCTCGGCCCCCGCCAGCGGATGGCCGCCGACGAACCGGGGGTCGCGATGGGCCCCGGCGACGGCGCGCTTCGTCGAGCCGACGTCGCTGACCACGCAGTCGGACGGCGCCGCGGCCAGGGCGGCGTCGACGATCGCGGGCAGGATCCCCACCGGGACCGCGACGAACGCGACGGTGGCGCCGTCGATCGCCTGGGCGAGGTCGTCGAAAGCGGCGTCGAGCGCGCCGCGCTCGAGCGCGTGCGACAGCGCGTCGGCGGAGGCGTCGTAGCCGCTGACCTCCGCCCCGAGCCGCTCACGGGCAGCGAGCGCGATCGAGCCGCCGATCAACCCGACGCCGAGAACCGCGACCTTCACACGGCCGCGACGCCGGACAGCGCCTTGCCGGCCACGGCGGCCGCCGCCTGGACACGGTCGACGTACTCGCCGAACTCGTCGGCCACGAGCTGCTGCGGCCCGTCGCAGATCGCCTCGTGCGGGCGGGGGTGGACCTCGACGATGATCCCGTCGGCGCCCACTGCGGCAGCGGCCAGCGACAGCGGCAGCACCAGGTCCCGCCGGCCGGCGGCATGGCTCGGGTCGACGATCACCGGCAGGTGGCTGAGCTCCTTGAGCACCGGCACCGCCATCAGGTCGAGCGTGAACCGGTATGCGGTCTCGAACGTGCGGATCCCGCGCTCGCACAGCATCACCGACTCGTTGCCCTCCTTGAGCACGTACTCGGCGGCCATCAGCAGCTCCTCGAGCGTGCTCGACAACCCGCGCTTGAGCAGCGCCGGGCGCCCGGAGCGACCGACCTCGGCGAGCAGCGTGTAGTTCTGCATGTTGCGGGCGCCGATCTGCAGCACGTCGGCCACCTCGAGCACCTGGTCGAGGTCGCGCACGTCCATCACCTCGGTGACGATCGGCAGGCCCGTCTCCTCCTTGGCCTCGGCGAGCAGCCGCAGGCCCTCCTGGCCGAGCCCCTGGAACGCGTACGGCGAGGTGCGCGGCTTGTAGGCGCCGCCGCGGAACAGGGTGCCGCCGGCGTCGCGGACGATCCGCGCCGTCTCGAGCGTCTGCTCGCGGGACTCGACGGTGCAGGGACCGGCGATCATCGCGAAGTGGTTGCCCCCGACCTTGCGCCCGGCGATGTCGAGCACGCTCCGCTCGCCGTGCTTGAACTGGGTCGAGGCGAGCTTGTACGGCTTGAGGATCGGGACCACGCGGTCGACGCCGGGTGCGCCCTCGAGCTCGAGCCGGGCGACGTGCTCGCGGTCGCCGATCGCGCCGATCACCGTCACCTCGTCGCCGCGGCTCAGGTGCGTGCGGGCGCCGACGCTCTCGACCCGGTCGATGACGGCCTGTACCTCCTGCTCGGAGGCCTCCGGTTTCATCACGATCATCATGTTTCGGTCCTTTCTACAGCTGGCGGGAATCGTACGGAAGTGGATCGGGGATGACGTGGGACATCCCGGGGGATTGACGGCGCTCGCCTCCGAAAGAGCCCGCTGACCAGGCGGGAACGGGGTGTCAGGCTGAGCGCCTAGCTAAATCGCCAGGCGTAGAAGCTCGCGTACGAGGACCAGCCGAAGATGGTGTGGGGGCTGCGGTCGGTCATACGCGCTTCATTAATTGAACCAGACGGAGCCCGCGAAGCCAACTCCGCGTCCCCGGGCCGGGGTCAGCGCGGCACGTAGTCGCGTCGTCACGAGCACCCCGATGCTGCACCGCATCCACGCCGCCCCTGCCCTCACCGTCGGCCCCTCCTGTTTCGCCCGGCGCGACGATAGATGCACGCCGTCTGGCTACCTGCGCCGACTCCGCGGTAGGCGGACGCGCGTCGCGGCCGACCGCGCCGGGGAGACGTACCGGGCCAGCGCCGTGGTGCCAGACCCGACGGCGAAGCAGGCGGTGCGCGTCGGGCACGAGACCGCGTCGAGGCCCGAACCCTGGAGCTTGGCCGGAAGCCACTGGCGCCGCCACGAGGTCCCATCCCAACCGACTGCGAACGGGGTGCCGCCGACCGCCTCGCAGCTGGCGGGCGCGGCGCAGTCGATCCCGCCGCGGATGTCGGAGCCGGGGGTCGAGGCCGGCACCGGCTCGTTCGCCCACGCCGTCCCGTCGTAGCCCATCGCCTGGAACGGGCTGAGCGACACCGCCTGGCATGCATCGGCCGCGGCGCACGAGACGGCAGCGAACGGAGCCTGGGCGGAAGGCGCCTGCTCACGCCACGCCGTCCCGTCCCATCGCTCGACAAACGCCACCGGGCCGTTCGCCCAGCCGACCGCCGTGCAGGCATCGACCGCGGAGCACGACACCGCGTCGAGCGTGTCGCCGGCGTTCGCCTGTGGCTGTGCCGTCCACGAGCTGCCGTCCCACACCTCGAAGGCACCGGAGCCGACTGCGACGCAATACCTCGCCGAGACGCACGAGACGCCGGTCCACTGGCCGGACAGACCGTCAGGCACCGGTAGTGTCGTCCACCCGCTGCCGTTCCAGCGCTCGGCCAGCGGCGTGAACTGCGCTTGGAACGCCGATACCGGCTCGGTCCCCCCCACCGCCACACACGCCGTGCTGCTCGGGCACGACACCGCGTCCAGGAACGCCTTCTGACCCGGCGTCCGGGCTGGAGACCGGACCCTCCAACGGGCCCCATCCCACCGCGCCGCATACGGAACCGAATCGGCATCCCCCTCCGACCGTTCATTGATCGGGCTGGCAGCCGAGCCAACAGCCACGCAATCCGAGCTCGTCGGACACGAGATCGCACCGAAACCAGCCGATCCGGGCCCCGCCGGGGGCGGCGTCGCGCTGAGCGCGAAGGATCCGCCCGCGGAGGTCTCCATCAATGGCTGGGCCTCGAAGAACGGACCATCCCGGAATTCCTGGCCGCCGACGGCCACGCACCCGCCCTCGCTCGGACAGGCGACGGCGGTGAAGAAAGACGACCAACCCGGAGGCTCGTACGCCGGCACTGAGCTCGCCTCGGTTCCATTCCAGTGGAGCGCCGTGGCCGTCGAGAAGCCGTCGAACCGCACGCCGCTCTCCCCCACGACCGTGCAATCCGCCACCGTCACGCACGCGATGCCACCGTGCACGAAATCGATCGGAAGGCCCGTGACGATGGTCCACGTCCCGTGGGTCCAGGTCAGCAGCGCCGGCCGGCTGGGGATCGCGGAGAAGTTATCGATGTAGGCGCCGACCGCCACGCACGCTCCCGAGAGGGTGCACGACACGTCGACGGGGTCGACCGGCGCGGGGCTGCCCCCGAAGTGATCGCGTCAGGAATCGTCGCCTTCGACCACCGCGAGCCGGCCACCTGCAGCGAGATGCCGTGGCCACCCGCCGTGCCCACTGCGAGGCAGGCGCTCGAGCTCGCGCACGAGACGGCGCTGAGCCCGGCGCCGGGTCCGGCCAAAGTGCGCGGCGCTGCCAGTGGCACCGGAACCAAGCCAAGGCGCCACCATGCGGCCAGCGCCCGGTTCACGCTGGCGCCGTGGGGTTTGTAGCCGCCGACGACGAGGCAGCGCCCACCGGGCGCGCACGCGGCTCCCTGGAGGCTGACCGCCGTGCCATCGACGGCCGCGACCGACCGAGGACTCCAGCTGCGCCGTTCCACTCGTAGTAGACGCTCGCGTCCCTCGCGATCGCGATGCACGCGTCCGTTGCCCGGCAGGCGATGTGCGTGATCTCCGGGGTGCCGCCCTTGAACGACGGGATCGAGACCACCCTCCAGCCCATGCCATCCCAATGCTCAGCGACCTCCCCGCCGGGAGTGATCGGCGAACCCGCGACCCAGCAATCCGACGCCGACAGGCACTCCACCGCCCCCCATTCGCCGTTCGGCGGCCCGGGCGGCACGTTCGCGCTCGCGCCAACCGTCCAGCTCGCGCTAGCGGCCGGCACGGCGACAAGCGCCCACGCGAGCACGACAAACAGACCCAGCGTACGCCGAGACCGAGCAGCCATCTCCTCACCCCATTTGGTCAGACAAAATCCCCACCAGCACCGTACAGCAGCGGAAACCCTGAGCGGTGAAACTTTCGCCAGCCTCAGCCGCCGCGGGCCCGCGGGCGAGCACCACCGAACCGCGGGCGATCAGACCAGCTCGCGCAGCGCGGTCAGGAAGCGCTCGTTCTCGGCGTCGGTCCCGACCGTCACCCGCAGCGACGCCGGCGCGTCCGAGCGACGCGCCCGCGCGGACCAGGACGCCTCGCTCACGGAGCCCGGTGACCACGGCGGCCTCGTCGTCGGGCTCCTCGGAGGCGAGGTGGACCCAGATGAAGTTCGCGTCGGACTCCGCCACCCACAGCCCGAGCTCCCCCACCCCGTCGGCCAGCGTCCCGCGCCCGGCGATCGTCGCGACCACCCGTCGCTCGACCTCGTCCTGGTGGCGCAGCGCCTCGACCGCGGCCGCCTGCGCCGCCACGCTCAGGTAGAACGGCTGGCGGACCTGGTCGACGGCCGTGCGCAGCTCGGTCGAGCCGCACAGCCCGTAGCCGACGCGAAGCCCGGCCAGCCCGTAGACCTTCGAGAACGTCCGCAGCAGCACCAGGTTCGGGTAGCGGCGCAGCAGCTCGACCGACGCGTAGGTGTCGCCCAGCGTCAGCGCGAACTCGCAGTAGGCCTCGTCGAGGATCACGCAGACGTGGCGCGGCACCTGCTCGAGGAACGCCTCGATCGCGTCGAGGCCGACCGCTGTCGAGGTCGGATTGTTCGGGTTGCAGACGAGCATGAGCCGGGTGGCGACCGTGATCTCGGCGGCCATCGCCTCGAGGTCGTGGACGTCGGAGCCGTCGAGCGGGACCTCGATCGCGCGGGCCCCGGAGGCGGCGGCCAGGTGCGGGTAGACGCTGAACGCCGGCCACGCGTAGACGACCTCGGCACCGGGCTCGAGCAGCGCCTCGCCGGCGGCGAGCAGGATGTCGCACGAGCCGTTGCCGAGCGCGATCCGCTCGGGCGGGATCCCGTAGCGGTCGGCGAGCGCCCGGCGCAGCGGCGCGTATCCCGGGTCCGGGTACCGGTTGGTGCCCGTCAGCGTGCCCGCCGCGGCCTCAACGACGGCGGGCAGCGGTGCGAACGCCGACTCGTTCGAGGCGAGCATCGCGACGTCGGATCCGAGGTCGTAGCCCGACGCCACCGGGTACGCCGGGATGCGCCGGATGCGCTGCGCGAACTCCAGGGCCATGCGGCCTATTGTGCCGACTCGAGGTCGGCCCGCAGGGACCGCGCGTCGCCCAGGTACACGTGGCGGGGCTCGTGTGCGGGGTCGGCGTAGTAGTGCACGAGCACCCGGATCACCTGCGGCAGCGAGCCCGGCACCGGCACCTCGCGGGCGCACAGCAGAGGCACCCGGTCGAGTCCCAGGCGGCGAGCGGCGACGGCGGGGAACTCGGCGTCGAGGTCGTGGGTGAGCGTGAAGATGCAGCTGACCATGTGCTCGGGCGTGAGCGCGTTGCGCTCCATCAGCTCCCGCATCAGTTCGTCGGTGGCGCTCAGGATCGCGCCGGCCTCGTTAGCCGTGACGCTGTTGGCGCCGCGGAGCGCGAAGAGCCGCATCGCCGCGTGATTCTGCCAGAGGCCCCGTCGCGCGCGACGCCGACCCGACCTGATACAGGGTGGCGCACCCGAAGTGCCGAACCGACACGACGACGGGCGTCAGGGTCTGGCTGAGATCGGCTGCGGCGCTGCAATCTGCGAGCACGAACGTGGCGCCGGAGCGCCGCACGAGCGCCCGCGCGGCCGCCGGGGGCGTCTGCCCGTCGAACATCGCCTGGGCCTGGTGCTCTCGCTCGTAGCAGTTCGGCTCGGACCACAGGCAGTCGCCGACGAACGTCCGGCGTCCGGTCTTCTCGGGCACCATCGCCCCGAGGTAGCTGCGGGTGAGCACGCCGCCGGGCTGCTTTGAGTCCTGAAGGTAGTCGAGCGCGGCCCGCTCGTCCTGGGCGATGAAGTTCGCGTTGTCCTTGGTCGGCTTGGCGAGCTTGCGCGCCGTGTTGAGCTCGTCCGCGGTGGCCGGCACCGTGAACAGGAACACGGCCACGCCGGCGATCACGCCGCGGTACGGCACGCGGTCCCAGCTGAACCGCCGCACACCCTCGACGGCCAGCACGGCGAGCGGGACCGTGATCCCCTGGAACGCGTGCAGCGGAGTGGCGCTCAGGCCGGTGGCCGAGACGAAGTAGATGATCAGCGTGGCGAGCGGCCACGAGCGCACGGCGGCCGGAAGGAAGCCGGGATCGCGCCGGCGGAACGCGAACGCTGCCGGGATGATCAGCGGCACGATCACCAGCAGGATCGAGCTGAGCGGGAACGCGTGCCGGCTGGCGACCCTGGCGAGCTTCCAGGACAGGTCGAGGCGGCCGAGCGCCACGTAGTAGATGAGGGGCAGCCCCGTGAGCAGCATCGTCAGCACGAACAGCTCGAGCTGGCGGCGCGTCGGTCGGCGGCTGACCCACAGGATCACCTCGGCGCCGACGATCACGACGATCATCAGCTCCCCGTGCCACGGGTGCAGGAGGCTGGCGAGCCCGCCGAGCAGCCCGGGGACGAACACGAGCCGGCCCGTCGGCACGAGCCCGGTCGTAGCCGACCATCGCCCACACGATCGCGGCCAGCGCGATCAGCCCGAACTCGTAGCCCCACGACAGGAACCCGGGGAACATGTCGCCGATCACCCCAACCGAGCCGTAGATCGAGGTGAACGAGCCGAAGAACAGCGCGAGCAGGATCGCGATCCGACGCGGCCACGTGCCGCTCAGCGTCCGGTGCACGAACGCCCGCACCGCGAAGAACAGCCCGACGACGGCCACCGGCTTCCAGATCAGCAGCGACAGCCACGGCGCCATCCCGAGCGCGGACAGCCCGCCGGAGATGACGACCGCCGGCTGGAAGTAGTCGTTCGGGGTGTCGCGTAGCACGAACAGGTTCGAGGCGAGCAGATGGTGCGAGGCGCTGCGGATCCACGCCAGGTACTGCATCTGGTCGACGATGTAGACGCCGTCGGTGCCGGTCCACACGCGACCGTGGACGACGACCTGGAACAAGTCGAGCGCCAGCACCCACAACGACACGACGCCGAACGCGATCAGCACGCCGAGCTCGAAGCGGTCGATGCGCGAGCGCGGCGAGGCCGCGCTCGTCGACGTCGACTGCCACGGGCGGCTGTGCGGTCCCGAGATCGACTCGCATCAATCCGACGCTAACAGTTGGTCCTTTTTCCGGGCCGCGAGGTCCGCATCAACCTTATCCCGAGCTGACGCGACTATTGCTCGAGCTTCTTCTGCAGCACGCGCGAGGCCTGGCCCGCCTTCCCGCCCATCAGGCTGATGTGGGCCTTCGACAGGAGGATGCTGGTCGTCGGGATGAACGCGAACACGAGGTAGACGGTCGCCCAGATCGCCACCTTGCGCAGCCGCATGCTGCTGCCGAGCGCGGCCAGCGGGAGCAGCCACACCACGTACCACGGCACGAGCCAGGCGAGGCTGGCGATCAGCACGAGCGTCGACCAGCCCGCGCTCGCGATCCACTCTCGCCGGCGCTGGAGCAGCAGTGCCACGGCGACGACGAGCACGACGTTGGCGATTCGCAGCAGTCCGGGCGCGCCGCCACCGAGCCCGAGCACGACGCCGATCAGGTTCGGAGCGCTGAACGGTGTCAGCAGCGTGCTCTGGTCGGACAGGTTCGGCAGCGTCGAGCCGAACTCGGCCAGGTACATCACGCCGAGCGGGATCGCGGCGAGCACCGCGCCCGTGAGCACACGCCGGCGGCGCAGCGCCGGGGCGGCGGCGACGATCAGGAACGGGAGCAGCAGGATCGCCGTGAACTTGATGGCCACGGCCAGCATCAGCGCGGCGCCAGACAGGCGGTCGCGGCGGGCGAGCAGCAGCGCGATCGCCGCCGTCGACGGCACGAGCATGAAGAAGTCGTTGTGGAACCCGGCCAGCCCGTACATCAGGAACACCGGGTTGGCGGCCACGAACAGCACGGCGAACCGCGGGTCGCGGCCGAGCAGCTTCGCGCACTTGCCGACGAGCGCCACGAACAGCAGGCTCATCAGGATCGTGACGACCTTGAGCGTCCAGTACGCGGCCGCCAGCGGCATCAGCGCGAGGCCGTAGGACATCACCGTGAACAGCGGCCCGTACGGGCTCGGCAGGTGGTACCAGGTCGCGAACCGGTAGATCGGGTCGTGCATCTCGTTGGCGATCACGTGGTTGTAGGGGTTCAGGTGATGCAGGCCGCCGAGCCGGGCATAGCCGAGGTAGTTGAAGACGTCGGTGAGCTGCTGCGGCGGGCTCAGCAGCAGGACCGCGTGAAGCGCGACGACGACGACCACGATCAGCCGCATCGACAGGTTGCGCACCGACGCGAGCACGACCAGGTAGGCCAGCAGCATCGCGACCACGGCCACGCTCAGGCCGATGTCGAGGCCGAGCGGATCGCGCGTGATGTGGCCAAGGATCGATCCGAGTGGGCCGGCCTCCCAGTTCGGGAACGTCTCGTTGCTGCGCGGGACGAGCACGGACGGGCCGGCGGTCGCGAACACGACCTCGGCCAGTGCTGCCAGCATCAGCAGCGCGAGCGCGTAGCGGCCGGCGAGCGGGTGCAGGGCGATCCGTGGGCGCGTCCACGAAAACCGCCGCCCGAGCTCGACGCGCGGCAGCGCGATCGCCGGATCCGCCTGGGCGGTTGCCGGCGTCGGTGGCGAGCACGATCGTGCCGTTTGGCTGGGGCGTATCCGGGCGCATCACTCGCAGATGGTGCCGAGCCGGTCATAAGACCCGGGTCTGGCGTCCGTTGGAATCTGGTTAAGCGTCGTTGTTTCCAGGGATCGGCGGCGCCCCCGCCGACCACGTATCTTCCCATTAAGCTGCGTACCTAACCTCGCGGCGGTGAGCGTGGGAGGGCTGTCTGCCCCGGCCGGCGCGCGGCGCCTGCACTCTGGCGCGCCGAACTGAGCCGTTCCACGACCGTTGCCCTGGCGGCGCTGACCGCGGCCGGTGCCGCGCTGCGGTTCGGCGGGCTCGGCCACCAGGGGTTCTGGTTCGACGAGGGCAACACCGCCCTGCTCGTCCACCTGTCGCCGGGAAAGATGCTGGGGCTGATCCCACAGAGCGAGTCGACCCCGCCGCTCTACTACCTCGCCGCGTGGGTGTGGGCGCGAGCGTTCGGGTTCGGCGAGGCGGGCCTGCGATCGCTGTCCGCGGTGGCCGGCGTGGTGACGATCCCGGTCGTGTACGTGGCCGCCGAGCGGCTCACCGGCGCGCGCCGGATCGGCCTCGTGGCCGCCGCGCTCACGTGCTTCAGCCCGCTGCTCGTCTGGTACTCGCAGGAGGCCCGCTCCTACGCGCTGCTCGTGCTGCTCACCGCCACCGCACTGCTCGCCATGAGCACCGCGCTCGACGGTTTCGAGCCGCGGGCGCTCGGCGCGTGGGCGTGCGCCGCCGTGCTGTCACTGGCCACCCACTACTACGCCGTGCTGGCGATCGTGCCGCAGGCGGTGTGGCTGCTCGTGGCGAGCCGGCGCGCGCCGCCGGGTCGTGGCCGCGGCGGCCGTCGTGGCCGCCTGCGGGCTCGCGCTGATCCCGCTCGCGCTCGGCCAGAACGGGAGCGGCAACGCGGCGTGGATCGGGCGGATCGCACTGCTTCCGCGGCTCGGGCAGCTGTTCCCCCAGGTCGGTGATCGGGACCGGCGCGCCCGCCTACGACGTGCTCGAGCCGATCGCGGCAGTGGCGGCGCTCGCCGGCCTCGGGCTCGCGTTCGTGCGGGGCTCCGAGCGCGAGCGGCGGTTGGCGCTGTCGCTGCTCGGGGTGATGCGTCGGCGGGCTCATGCTGATGCTCGGGCTCGTCGCCGCCGGCATCGACGACCTCATCTCCCGCAACCTGATCGCGCTGTGGGTCCCAGCCGCGATCGCCGTCGCGTGCGGGCTCGGCGCGCGAGCCGCCCGCGCGGGGATCGCGGTCGGTGTGGTCCTGTGCGCTACCGGGCTGGCGGCGGTCGTCGGCGTGGCCGCGTCCCGGTCGCTCCAGCGCCCCGACTGGCGCCCCGTCGCCCGGCTGCTCGGCGTGCCGCCCGCGGGCGGCCGGGTGCTGGTGCTGCAGCACTACCGCGACCTGCTGCCGCTGTCGCTGTACCTACCGGGCATGAGGGAATGGCGCGACACGGCGGCGCGGGTGGCCGACGAGATCGACGCGGTCGCGATCAGCGCGCCCCACGAACCACTGTGCTGGTGGGGAGCGGCGTGCAACCTCTCCCCGTCCGTGGCCCAGCACAGCTATCTCGTGCCCGGCTTCCACGAGCTGTGGCAGCGCCGGGTGCTGCAGTTCACGGTCACGCGGCTCGTCGCGACGCGGCCGCTGCCGGTCACGCGCCGCGAGCTGTCGCGCGCGCTCGTGACGACGACGCTGCCGCGGGACGGGCTCGTCTACGAACCTTGAGCCGCGCCCGGCGGGGCGCCCGGCGTCGCCCCCCGTGGCGCGCCCGGGCCGGCGCTCGCGCTGAGCGCGGCCGTCTCGGCTTCGGTGAGCCGCCGGTGCTCCCCCAGGCGCAGCTCGCCCAGCTCGAGTGAGCCGAACCGGACCCGCTGCAGCTCGGCCACCCGGTGGCCGACGGCCTCGATCATCCGCCGCACCTGGCGGTTGCGCCCCTCGCGGATCGTGACCTCGAGCGTGTCGGCGCCGGCCCGCCGCACTCGGGCCGGCGCGGTGAGCCCGTCCTCGAGCCGGACCCCCGCGCGCAGCGTCCGCACCGCGGTGTCTCGGATCGGTCCGCGCGTCACCCGCACCAGGTAGGTCTTCGGCACCTCGAAGCGCGGGTGCGTGAGCCGGTGCGCGAGCGCGCCGTCGTTGGTGAGGAGGATCAGGCCGGTCGTGTCGATGTCGAGCCGGCCGACCGGGTACAGGCGCACGCCGGCCGCGGGGATCAGCGACACGACCGTCGGGCGGCCCTGGGGGTCCCGCGCGGTCGACACGACGCCCGCCGGCTTGTGGACCGCGTACACGACGCGCTCGGGCATGCGCCGGATCGGCCGGCCGTCGAGCGCCACGCCATCGGCCTCCGCCACGTCCCGGGCGGGATCCTCGACGACTGCGCCGCCCACCGTCACCCGGCCGGCGGCGATCAGCTCCTCCGCCGCCCGGCGCGAGGCGACGCCGGCGGCGGCCAGGTACTTGGCCAGTCGCACGCCTGCCACCATAGTCAGCGTGGACCTCGCGATGATCGAGTCGACGCTCGCCGAGCTCGGGGAGCCCGCCTACCGCGCCAGGCAGATCTGGCAATGGGCGGCCCAGGGGGCGACTGGCTTTGAGGAGATGACCAACCTGCCGCTCGCGCTCCGCGAGCGGCTGGCCGTCCGGGTCCCGTTCTCCTCGCTCGAGCTGCGCGACGAGGCTCACGCCCGCGACGGCACCACCAAGGCCCTGCTGCAGACCCGCGACGGCCGCCCGGTCGAGGCGGTGCTCATGCGGTTCCGCGACGGCCGGCGCTCGCTGTGCCTGTCCTCGCAGTCCGGCTGCCCACTCACGTGCACGTTCTGCGCCACCGGGCAGATGCGCTTCGGCCGCAACCTGACCGCCTCGGAGATCGTCGACCAGGCACTGCACTTCCGGCGCTCCGAGCGGGTCGACCACGCCGTGTTCATGGGCATGGGCGAGCCGATGATGAACCTTGACAACGTGCTCGAGGCGTGCCGGCGGCTGCCCGACGTCGGGATCACCCACCGGCGGACGGCGATCTCGACGGTCGGCTGGATCCCCGGGATCGAACGGCTCGCGGCCGAGCCGATGCCGATCCGCCTGGCCCTGTCCCTGCACGCGGCCGACCCCGCGCTCCGCTCCCAGCTGATGCCGGTGAACGACCGCTACCCGCTGGCCGATGTGATCGCCGCCTGCGAGGCCCATTACGAGCGCAAGCGCCGCAAGGTGTTCATCGAGTACGTGATGCTCGCCGGCGTCAACGACTCCCACGCCCAGGCCGTGCAGCTCGCCGAGCTGCTCGACTTCCGCGTCTTCAAGGTCAACCTGATCCCGTACAACCCGACCGGCTCGGTGTACGACGGCTCGAGCCCGAAGGCGATCGAGGCGTTCCGCGCCGAGCTCGAGCGCCACGGGATCGACGCCACCGTGCGGCTCACCCGTGGGCGCGACATCGACGCCGCCTGCGGGCAGCTCGCCGCGCGCTCGGCCCCCACCGCCCTGACGGGCGCACGCCGATGCTGAGGCTTCGGAGGTCGCCTACGCGGTGGACCGCGCCTCGCCGGCGCGCAGCAGCCGCTCGCGGAGCTCCTCCTCGAGCTCCGGCGATGGGTCGAACGCGCCGATCTCGGGCAGCTCATCGATCGCGTTCAGCCCGAACAGCCGCAGGAACAGCTCGGTCGTCCGGTACAGCACGGCGCCGAACTGCGAGCGCCCGGCCTCCTCGATCACGCCGCGCTCGAGCAGCGTCGCCGCCGCCGACTCGGCGTTGACCCCGCGGATCCGGGCGATCTCGGGCCGCGACACCGGCTGCAGGTAGGCGACGATCGCGAGCGTCTCAGCCTGGGCCGGGGTGAGCGGCGGCGTACGTGGCCGGGCCAGCAGCCGCCGCGCCGCCGGCTCGGCGTCGGGGTGCGAGGACAGCATCCAGCCGCCCGCCAGCTCGCGCAGCACAAGCCCGCGCCGCTCGTACTCGTAGTGCTCGCGCAGCCGCTGCACCGCCGTCGCCACCTCGTGCAGCTCGGCCTCGGTGGCGTCGGCGAGCGCCTCGACCGTGGCCGGCTCGGCGGACAGGAACAGCAGCGCCTCGAGGGTGCGCTCGAGCTCGGCGCTCACGATGCGACCGCTCCGTGGACGTGGGTGTGCGCCGGTGGCCTCCGCGCGCGTCCGGGCGTCGATCCGGATCTCGCCGAACGGCTCGTCCTGGGTCCAGTTCAGCTCGCCCTGCTTGTACAGCTCGAGCACGGCGAACAGCGTGACCGCAACCGTCACCCGGTCCGCCCGGGCGACCGCTTCATCGAAGCTGAAGCTCCCGCGGCGCAGCAGCCCCCGCAGGTGCGCGAGCCGCTCGGCGACCGTCACCTTCGGGGTCGCCATGTGGCGGATGTCGACCGGCGGGGGCAGGATCAGGAGGTCGCCGATCGCTCGGGCCAGCCGGGCGGGCTCGTACACGGCGCGCGGCGTCCCGCAGCGAGGCCCGCCTGAGCGACGGCGGCAGAGGCGCCGAGCGAAACCGGAACCCGTGCTGGACCTCAAGGCGCTCGCTGGAGGCTCGCGGCCGCCGCCCGGTAGCGATGGGCGTCGAGCAGCCGCGCGAGCAGCTCCTCGGCGGCCTCGCCGGGGTCGAGTTCGATCTCCTGGGTGTCCTCCCCGGGCAGCATCAGCCGGGATTTCAGCTCCAGCAGGGCGGCGATCAGCACGAGGAACTCGGTGGCCGCCTCGAGGTCGAGCTCGCCCCGCCGCTCCAGGTGATCGATGTAGGAGATGACCACGTCGGCGAGGTCGACCTCGAGCAGGTCGACCTCCTCGCGCAGTACGAGCGTCAGCAGCAGGTCGAAGGGACCCGCGAACACGTCGAGGTCGAGCTCGAGGTCGATCAGCCGCACGGATGGGGACGTTAGCGGTGCTACCGGACTGCGCCGACGCCCATCGCCCGCCGGACGTCGCCGACCGTCTCGGAGGCGATTGCCCGCGCCTTCTCCGCGCCGGCGGCGAGCGTTTCCTCGAGCCCGGCCTCGTCGGCCCGCAGCACCTCGTAGCGCTCGCGCACGGGCGCCAGGTATGCGACCACCTCGTCGGCCACTGCCTGCTTGAACGCCCCGTAGCCCCCGCCGTCGAACGCCTGCTCGATCGACTCAGGAGTGGCGCCGCGGACGGCGGCGAGGATGTCGATCAGGTTCGTCACCCCGGCCTTGTCGGGGGCGCGGCGGATCTCGCCCCCGGAGTCGGTGACGGCCGAGCGGATCTTCTTCGTGATCGTCTTCGGGTCGTCGAGCACGAGCACGGTGCCCTGCGGGGTCCCGCCGGTCGTCGACATCTTCTTGTCCGGGGCCTGCAGATCCATGATCCGGGCGCCGATCTCGGGGATCCGCGCCTCGGGCACGACGAGCGTCTCGCCGAATCGGGTGTTGAACCGCTCGGCGATGCCGCGCATCAGTTCGATGTGCTGGCGCTGGTCCTCCCCCACCGGCACCTCGTGAGCCCGGTAGGCGAGCACGTCGGCGGCCTGCAGCACCGGATAGAAGAACAGCCCGGCCGACACGAGGTCCCGCTGGCTGCCCGCCTTCTCCTTGAACTGCGTCATCCGGTTGAGATCCCCGAACGAGCACGCCGTCGACAGCAGCCAGCACAGCTCCGAGTGCTCCCGCACATCGCTCTGGCGGAAGAAGATGCACCGCTCCGGATCGAGGCCTGCGGCCAGCAGCGTCGCGGCCGTGTCGTACACCGACGACCGCAGCACCACGGGGTCATACGCCACCGTGATCGCGTGCAGGTCGACGACGCAGTACAGCGCCTCGCCCCGCTCCTGACCCGCCACGTACTGCGTGATCGCGCCGATGTAATTGCCGAGGTGCTTGCGCCCCGTGGGCTGAATGCCGGAGAAGATGCGCACGGTGTGGCGAGGGTAGCTACCGGCTTGGGCCGACGCAGTCCGAGCCGGGGGGGCGCGGCGGTCGGTCGCCCTCGGATGCGCCAGCGGCGGGGCGCTGGCCGCGAGACCGCTCCGCCGGCCCGCGCGCGCGCGGCGCACGGGCGCACGGGCGAGCACGGCACCGTGCACCACGTGCCAAATTCGGGAATTCCGCCCGAGTTCGGTACGCGATGCATCAATCTGATGCACGGCGTACCGAATCCGCCGGGATCGGGCGAGTTTGGCACCTGATGCACGCGACTCTCGCCGCGGGCGGCGAGCCCAGACGCTTGGCCCTCTCCTCACATCCGGAGCTTCGGGCCGGGGCCGCCGTCCGCGTCGCCCCAGTCGCGGGATCGGGCGCGTTTTGGCAAGGAGGGGTAGGGATCGGCGTCGCGGCTGCCGCGGGGCGCGGGGGGGTGGGCGGTGCGGCGCCGCCCTGCACGGGAGCCGCGGGGGGTGCATGGGATGCCGAATTCGGCGCCTCCGAGCGAATTTGGCATCTGGTGCATCAAATTGATGCACCACGTACCGAACTCAGGCGGAATGCGCGAATTCGGTATCGGGTGCACCGGTGGCGGCGAGCGAGCGCGGCCAGCGCGTCATCCCGCCGCTCGATACAGGACGTCCGCGGCTCACGCCGGCGGATGGCGACGCTCAGTGGCGGATTACCACTCAGCTGGCCAGCACGCGATCCAGCGCATTCCCGCTCCCCCGCCCCCCACCGCGGGTTGCGGCGGTGCGGTCGTTGGAGAGCAGGTACGCCGCGATCACCCCGGCGATCGCGCCGCACAGGTGGCCCTGCCAGGAGATCCCGGGGTGCGGGACGAGGCTCGCCAGCAGGGCCCCGCCGAACAGCACGGCGACGATGGCGCCGGAGAGGAGCTCGAACGCCGAGCGGTTGAAGATGCCGCGGGCCAGGAGATACGCGGCGTAGCCGAAGACGATGCCGCTGGCGCCGAACGTGGTGGAGTTGGCCGGGGCGATCAGCCACGTACCGAGCCCGCCGATCAGGATCACGATCGCGGTCACGGCGGCGACTCGGAGCGCGCCACGCAGGGCGATGATCAGGCCCATCACGAGGAACGGGATCGTGTTGCCGATCAGGTGGGCGAAGCTGGCGTGCAGGAACGGCGCGGTGATGATCTCCCACAGGTGGCTGATGCTGCGCGGGTGGATGCCACCCTCGGTGTTCAGGTTGTTCGAGTCGAGCGTGTTGATCACCTCGAGGACCCACATCACGGCGGCCATCCCCACCACGACCTGGATGCCCTCGCGCTGAACCTGACCTCGGCGGCTGACGCTGGTTGTGCTCATCGTGGATAAAGGATCGCACCTGCGCGCCCGGGCTGGCGAAGAGATCGCGAAGAGTTCACGGCGCCGACGCCGGCGGGTCCGGCGGCGGGTCCGGCATCCGGCGGCCGGTGCGGCGGGTCCGCAGGCGGGTCCGGCACGGACGGCACGGCGACCGTCGGGTCTTCCAGCCGCTCGAGCACCACCGACTCGGGGTCGATCCCGCGCGCCGTGATCGTGACGGCAACCTCCCCCAGCCAACCGAATGCGGCCCAGCGCTCGCCGGACTCGACCACCTCGAAGACCTCCGAGCGGCCGTCGACCCGGAACACCGCCGAGTGCCCGGCCGCGCGCGCGGCCGCCTGTTGACCCTCCCGCCGCCGGGCCGCGAACCACAGCGACACCGCCGCATCGGACGCGTCGTCGGGAAACCTCGACCGCAGGCCGACGTCCCACAGCAGATGCTCGAGCGCCTGGCGGGCCTGCTCGCGGTCCGACCTCAGTCGCAGCTCGTCGACGCTCGTCTCGACGGACAGCGCCTCGCCGTGGCTGATCCGGATCGAGGTCGGCTCGTTCCCGCGGCTGCCGCTCCCGTCGTACTCCGGGTGCCGGCCCGCGGCCGCGAACACGGGGAACGGGAGGTCGGTCAACGCCATCCGCACGTGGTCGCGGCGCAGCTCGGCGGCGGCCCGCAGGGCCTCCGGGTCGGGCGGCGGAGCGTTGTCGGGCGCGGCGAGGCGCATGATCGAGCCCTCCACCTCCTCGTGGCCGCACACGCGGCACACGACGACCGGGGTCGGGTCCATCGCCCCGCCGCTCCCCCGGCTGCCACGCGACCGGTCGAGCGGCACGACCTCATCCCACACCGCCGCTCCGCAGGCCGGACACGGCTCCCCCGCGTCGGCCACCTCCGTGCGCGGCCACTCGGCCGGCAGCGGGGCGCGGTGGACTGTCTCCCCTGCCCGAGCCGTGAAGCGGACCGGGTGATCCCGTCCGTCGACAGGCCCGTCGAGAAGGGCCACCCAGGCTCCGTTCGCGACCGCAGCGGAAACGCGCTCGCCGAGGCGGTCGACCACCTCGACGGCCGTCGCGCCCGGGGGCAGCAGTCCGCCCTGCACCGTGAGATCCTCGATGCCGGTCACCGCGGGGCGGTGATCCGACAGCACTGTCCCGCCGCGCGCGCCATCGACGTCGTCGGTGAGCACCACGTGCTCGCCATCCCGGACCACGCCGACCCGGCGCTCGCCGACCACGATCGCTACGAGCACGTCGCTCATGCCGCGGCGAGCACCTCCGCGGCCACGGCCAGCGCCACCTCCGCGCGCTCCCGCAGCGACGGGACGAGGACGAACTCACCGGGGGTATGAGCCCCTCCGCCGCGCGGCCCGAGGCCGTCGACGGTGAGCGGGATGCCGGCCGCGAAATGGCTCGCGTCGCTGGCCCCGCCCCGGGCCACCCCGACGATCTCGCGCCCCGCGCGTGCGCTCGCTCGCGCGAGCAGCTCGGCGGTCAGCTCGATCGCGTCCATGCCGGGCCACTGGCGCTCCATCCGCGCCTCGAGCCCCACCTCGTCACGCTCGGGCGGGACCGCCGCGTGGACGGGTTCGAACGCCTCGAGCCGATCCGCCCGCATGTCGAAGATCAGCTCGCCGGCCGCCGGCACCACGTTGAAGGCGTCGCCGGAGCGGACGATCGTCGGGACGACGCTCAGGCGATCAGGGCCCGCCGGGTCGTGGAACGCGGCCACGTCGATCGCCGTCCTGGCGAGAGCGAGCAGCGCGCTCCGGCCATGGTCCGGGGCGCTACCGGAGTGCGACGCGCGTCCGCTGGCGGTCACCCGCAGCGTGCCGGCCGCCTTGCGCCGGACGACGACGCCCTCCTGCCCGGCCCGGGTGCGCTCGCCCGCCTCGAAGCACAGGCAGGCGTCGTAGCCGGAGAACGGCGCCGCGTGGACGAACTCGCGCGTGCGCCACTCCTCGTCGGTTACGAGGACCACGACGATCTCGGCGAACGTCTCCGGCCGCCGGGCGATCGCCCGGGCCACCCCCAGCGACAGGATCACGCCGCCCTTCATGTCCGCCGTGCCCGGCCCGTACAACCGGTCGCCGTCGCGCCGGGGCGGGGTGTGCGCGTCGTGGGCGATGACCGTGTCGATGTGGCCGAGCAGGATCACGCGCCCAGAGCCGCCACCGGAGATCCGGGCCACGAGATCGTCGGCGCTGCCCGGGGTCGAGCACGGCACCCGCTCGACCGCGGCGCCGGTCGGCAGCAGCGCCGCGCAGACGGCCAGCGCCTGCTCGGCTCCCGAGACGTCGCCCGAGGGCGAGGAGATCTCGACCAAAGCGGCGAGCTCGGCCTCGGCTCGGGCGCCGATTTCCTCGGCGTCGGCGGCGATCAGGCGATCCATCTGGCCAGCGTACGGATTCCCCGCAGCCCTCGCAGCGGGTCAGAGGATCGCCGATGTGACGCCCGCCGGAATCAGCTCGCCCTCATTGTGCAGCTGCACGAGCGCGGTTACGGCCTCCTCGGTGAACTGGCGCCCGACGAGCGAGATGCACTCGCTGAGCGCCTCGTCGGTCTGCCTCGGGAGGCTGTAGGGGCGGCTGATCGTCATCACGTCCCACGAGTCGGCCGCCGCCAGCAGGGCCGCGCCGTCGGGAATCTCGGGGGCGCGCAGGCCGCGCGGATAGCCCCTCCCGTCGGGGCGCTCGTGGTGGGTGCGGATCCACTCGACCTGCTCCGGGGACGAGCACGTCCTCGACGATCCGGGCGGCGAGCTCGGCGTGGTTGCGCATCTGCTCGCGTTCGAGGTCGGTCAGCGGCCCGGGCTTGAGCAGCACGTTGTCCGGGATCCCGATCTTGCCGACGTCGTGCACGAGCGCGGCCTCGCTCAGCAGCCGGGCGCGCTCGGGCGACCAGCCGGCGATCAGCGCCAGGCGGCCGACGAGGTCCGACACCCGCTCGGAGTGGCGGCGGGTGGCGGGATCCTTGGCGTCGATCGCGCGGGCCAGGGCACGGAGGCCGAGCATCGCCTGCGAGCGCTCGAGCCGCTCGGCACGCTGCTGGGCGGACAGTTCGTCGATCACGGCCGGGTCGTAGATCCAGCACTGGTTGCGCCCGTGCGCCTTGCTCCAGTACAGCGCCCCGTCGGCGAGGTTGATGAGCTGTGAGGCGTCCTCGCTGACGCTCGTGTCGCAGATCCCGGCCGAGACCGTGATCCGGTAGGGGCGACGGAGGCGGGCGGCGATCATCCGCCGCGCCCGCTCGACCGCGACGAGCGCCTGCTCGCGGGTCGTCTGCGGGCAGCAGCCACGCGAACTCGTCGCCGCCGATGCGCCCGAGCGTATCCTCGGCGCGGGCGAGCTCGGTCAGGCACTCGGCCACGCCGACGAGCATGTCGTCGCCCGTCTCGTGCCCGGCGCTGTCGTTGACTGCCTTGAAGTGGTCGATGTCGAGCACGGCGACCGACAGCGGCGTCCCGTGGCGAACCGCCCGCGCCACCTCGGCCGCCAGGCGCTTCCTGCAGCGCGCGGTGGTTGGCCAGCCCGGTGAGCGGGTCGCTGTAGGCCTGGGCGGCGAGCTTCGCGCGGTCCTCGAGGCTGCCGATCGCCGTCGCCAGCATGTCGCAGAACTCCATGAGGTACTGCTCGTCGGCGCTCGTGAACCACGAAGGCGCCGCCGCCGACACGGCGAGCGCGCCCCACAGCGCGCCGGACACGCGGACCGGGGCGACGATGCTCGAGCTGTAGCCGATCTCGGCCACGACGCTCCCGGGCGGGTGCTGCGCCGTGCGCACGGGCCGGCCGGTGCGCAGGGCCTCGTCGACGTCGCTGCCGGGGACGATCGCGAACGTGGTGCCCGGGTCGTAGCGGCCGGCCGGATGGTCGGCCCAGACGCCGGTGACGACCATCGTCTCGGGATTCTCGAGCTTCAGGATCCCCGCCGCCCCGCCGCGCAGGAGCGCCGCCGCCTCGAAGCCGACGCGGGCGTAGATCTGGCCAGGCTCCTCACCGCTCACGACCGCCGTGGCGACCCGGCGCAGCGCACCCTGCTCGGCAGCCAGCCGCTCCGATCGGTGCCGCAGCGCCCACATCCGCCGCTTGCCGGCCACGATCGCGCCGCTGAGGCTGAGGTAGGCGAGGGCGGCCACCATGAACTGGGCGAGGAACTCCTCCCGGGTCGCGCGGCCGTCGTAGACGAGCACGCTCGCGTGGGTCGCGACGCAGCCGAGCGCGAACACGTACGCGGCGGGCGCGCTGAAGAAGTACGCGGCGAGCACCACCGCGAAGAACAGGAACACCCAGGCCGGCGACTCGGCGCCGCCGGAGGACCCGATCGCGGCGCCGATCATCCCGAGCCCGAACACGGTGATCGGGAGCAGCACCCACCCAGGTGTGCGCTGCCAGTCGATCGCGGCGATCGCGGCGATCCCGAACGCCTCGGCGATCCCGGCCAGCAACAGGAGCACGTCGGTGTGGCGATGCATCGATCCCCGGCATCACGGTGAAGGCGAGCAGCAGGAGTCCGCCGAGCATGAACAGCGCGCCCCCGAACAGGCCGGCGAGCCGGCGTTCCTCACGCCGGATCACCAGCGCGGACCTCAGCCGCGCCACCGCGATGTCAGTCGCACCGTTCACCCCACGCTCACACCACGAGCCGTATCGGCAGATGGCGGCGACACCTTAACGGCGGGGCGCGGGGCAATCTTGAGCCAGGGACGCCCGACTGGCCCGATGTCCGATGCAGCCCCTGACGTGTGCGTCAGAGCGGCTGGCGGATCACCGGGTTGCGCGCCGCGCCGGCCTCGTCGAGCCGCCGCACCGGGGTCGAATGTGGCGCCATGCGCGCGATCTCCGGGTCCTTCTTGGCCTCGCGGAGGATCTCGGCGACGATCGCCGCGAACCGGTCGAGCGTCTCCTTCGTCTCGGTCTCGGTCGGCTCGATCAGCAGCGCCTCGTCGACGATCAGCGGGAAGTAGACGGTCGGCGGGTGGACTCCGTAGTCGAGCAGTCGCTTGGCGAGGTCGAGCGTCCTGATCCCCAGCTCGCGCTTCATCGGCGCCCCCGACAGCACGAACTCGTGCATGCACAAGCGCTCGTACGCCGCCGGGAGGTACTCCAACACGCCCTCGCGGCGCAGCCGGGCGAGGAGGTAGTTCGCGTTCAGCACCGCCACCTCGGAGACCTCGCGCAGGCCGGCCGCGCCGAGCGAGCGGATGTACGCGTACGAACGCACGAACACGCCATAGTTGCCCTGGAACCCGCGCAGGCGGCCGATCGACTTCGGCCGCTCGTAGTCGAGGTCGTAGTACGGCTCGGAGGAGCCGTTCTCGCCGGACGTGCGGCGCACCACCTGAGGCCTGGGCAGGAACGGCTCGATCCGGTCCGAGACCGCGATCGGCCCCGCCCCCGGGCCTCCCCCGCCGTGCGGCTGGGTGAAGGTCTTGTGGAGGTTGAAGTGGACGATGTCGAAGCCCATGTCCCCCGGCCGGGCGATGCCCATCACGGCGTTGAGGTTGGCGCCGTCGTAGTACAGCGTCGCCCCGACGTCGTGGACGATGCGGGCGATCTCCTCGATCCCGGACTCGAACAGCCCGACCGTCGAGGGGTTCGTCAGCATCAGGCATGCGACGTCCTCGTCGGCCTTGGCGCGGAGATCGTCGAGATCGACGTTCCCCTGCGCGTCGGTGCCGACCTTGACCACCTGATAGCCCGCCATTGTGACCGTGGCCGGATTCGTGCCGTGCGCGGTGTCCGGGGTGAGGACCTTCGTGCGGCGCTCGCCGTGGTCCTCGTGGAACGCGCGGGTGAGGAGCACGCCCGCCAGCTCGCCGTGCGAGCCCGCGGATGGCTGCAGCGACACGTGCGGAAGCCCGGCGATCTCGCCAAGCGCGTGCTGCAGGCGCCACATCAGCTCGAGCGCGCCCTGGGCGTGGGCGGGGTCCTGGAATGGGTGGAGCTTCGCGTGCCCGGGCAGCGCGGCCACCCGCTCGTGCAGCTTGGGGTTGTGCTTCATCGTGCACGACCCGAGCGGGTAGAAGCCGGTATCGAGATCGAAGTTCCGCTTCGACAGGCGGTTGTAGTGCCGGACGATCTCGGGCTCGGAGACCTCGGGCAGCTGCGGCGGCTCGGTCCGGCGCAGGTGGCCGGGGAGGAGCTCGTCGAGCGGGTGCTCGGGAACGTCGAGGGCCGGGGCGACGAACGCCCGGCGGCCTGCGCGCGAGCGCTCGAAGATGGTCAGCTCATCGTCTGCCGCGGTGAAGCTCATGCGCCCACCCCCTCGAGCGTCTGGATGCGCCCGGACATTGCGCCCTCCAGGACCTCGGCGAGCCGGTCGATGTCGGCGCGCGTGCGTCGCTCGGTGATGGCGACCAGCAGGCCGTGCTCGAACTCGGGGTAGTCGCGGTGCAGCGCGTAGCCGGGGTTGACGCCGGCCGCGCGGCAGCGGTCGATGATCTCGTCCACCCGGCCGTCGAGCGCGAGCGCGAACTCGCGCACCACGGGCTGGTCGTGGAGCAGGCTGACGCCCGGGATCGCCTGCAGCCGCTCGCGCGCGTACGCGGTGCGCTGGAGCATCAGCTCGGCGAGCTCGACGATCCCCTCCTGGCCGAGCCAGCTGAGGTAGATCACGCCGGCGAGCGCGTTGAGCGCCTGTGCCGTGCAGATGTTGGAGGTCGCCTTCTCACGGCGGATGTGCTGCTCGCGGGTCTGGAGCGTCAGCACGAACCCGCGCTTGCCGTCGACGTCGTGGGTCTGGCCGGCGATCCGACCGGGCAGCCGCCGGATCAGCGCCTCGGTGACGGTGAAGAAGCCGAACGACGGCCCGCCGAAGTCGAGCCGGTTGCCGAGCGTCTGGCCCTCGCCGACGGCGATGTCGACCCCGCACTCGCCGGGCGTGCGCAGCAACGCCAGCGGCAGCGGGTCGCACGCGCAGATGACGAGCGCGCCGTGGGCATGGGCCGCGTCGGCGAGCGCGCTCAGGTCCTCGACGGATCCGACGAAGTTCGGCTGCTGGACGACGATCGCACTGACGTCGTCGTCGAGCTCGGGGAGCTCGGTGACGCCGTGCTCGAGCGGCGCCTCGGCGATGGCCATCCCCCACCCGTGCGCCAGCGTGGCGAGCGCCTCGCGCGAATGCGGATGGACACCGCGGGAGACGACGAACCGCCCGCGGGAGTTGGCGAGCTTGGCCACGTAGCCGGCCGCCGCGACGGCGCTCGGGCCCTCGTACACGGAGGCGTTCGAGACCGGGAGCCCGGTCAGCTCGGAGATCGCCGTCTGGTACTCGAACATCGCCTGCAGCCCACCCTGGGAGATCTCGGGCTGGTAGGGCGTGTACGGGGTGAGGAACTCCGAGCGCATGATGATCGAGTCGATCAGCGAGGGGACGTAGTGGTCGTACATGCCCGCGCCGAGGAACGAGAGCTCGTCCTCGGTCGAGGTGTTGCGGGCGGCCAGCGCGCGGAGTTCCTCGTAGACCTCCTGCTCCGAGAGGCCGGCGTCGAGCGCGAGCGGGCGCCCCAGCCGCAGGCTCTCGGGGATGTCGGCGAACAGCTCCTCGATCGACCCGACCCCGATCGCCTCGAGCATCTCGCGGCGGTCGGCGTCGGTGGCGGAGACGTAGCGGGTCACGACAACGAGCCCTCGTACGTGGCCGCGTCCATCAGCGATTCGGTCTCGGACGGGTCCGAAAGCTTGACCTTGACGAGCCACCCGTCGCCGTAGGGGTCGTCGTTGATCGTCTCCGGCTTCTCGGACAGCCCGGAGTTGACCTCGACGACCTCGCCCGACAGCGGCGCGAACACGTCCGAGACTGCCTTGACCGACTCGACCTCGGTGTAGGTCTGGTCCTTGCTCACCTGGGCGCCGAGGACCGGCGGGTCGAAGAACACGACCTCGCCGAGCGCGTCCTGCGCGTACCAGGTGATCCCGAACGTCGCGGTCTCGCCCTCCACCCGGGCCCAGTCGTGCTCCGGGTGGTACAGCAGGTCCTCGGGATAGCTCGCTTCAGCCATGTCTCCTCACGATCCTTGTCGATACAGCGGTTTGCGCTCGATCACAGCAGGACGGGGCGTGCCCCGGACGTCGATCTCGATCGGGGTCCCGGGCTCGGCCCGGTCGGCCGGCACGTAGGCCATCCCGATTCCGCGCTCGAGGCATGGCGAGAAGGTGCCGCTGGTGACGACGCCGCCGCCGCGCACGCGATTGCCCTGGCGGGCGATCCCGGGTCCGCCGATCACGAACGGGACGAGCTTCTCGGCGGGTCCGTCGGCGCGGATGCCGGCGATCGGCTCCGAGCCGATGAAACCGGTCTGCTCGCGGCAGCACCAGCCGAGGCCGGCGCCGATCGGGTCGCGGTCCTCGCTCAGGTCGTTGCCGTACAGGTGGAAGCACACCTCGAGGCGCAGCGTGTCGCGCGCGCCGAGGCCGATCGGGGTCGCGCCGCCCTCGACGAGCGCGTCCCACACCGCGGGCGCGTCCTCGGGCGCGATCAGCAGCTCGACCCCGTCCTCGCCGGTGTAGCCGGTGCCGGCCACGAGCATCGGGACCCCCGCCACGACCGGCTCGCCGCAGTGAAAGCGTGTCGGCAGCGGGCTGTCGGCCAGGCGCGATACGAGCGCCCGGGCCTCGGGCCCCTGGACGGCGAGCATCGCGAACGCATCGGCCTTGTCGAGCACGTCGACGTCGAAGCCCGCGCTGTGTGCCCGCATCCAGGCGAGATCGCGCTCGTGGTTGGCGGCGTTCGTGACGGTGAGGAAGCAGCAGTCGGCCAGCCGGTAGGTGAACAGGTCGTCGAGCACGCCGCCGTCCTCGCGGCACATGACGCTGTACTGGGCGCCGCCCTCGGGGAGCCGGCGGACGTCGTTGGAGAGCAGGTGCTGCAGGAACGCGAGCGCCTGCGGCCCGCGCGTCTCCACCTGGCCCATGTGCGAGACGTCGAATACGCCCACCCCGCGGCGAACCGCGAGGTGCTCCTCCTTGATGCCCGAGTACTGCACGGGCATCTCCCATCCAGCGAACGGCACCAGCCTCGCCCCGGCCGCCTGATGACGGCCGTACAGCGGGGTGCGGCGCAGCGCGGTATCGGCGGCGGCGGACACGTGCTCAGGCTAGTGGGTCTGCCCGAAACGTTGTGCCTGGAAGGGCGAGGTCCGGAGGCCGCTGGCCGAGGACGCAGGAATCGATGCGTGGCCCTGCCACGTGAGATTCCGAGGACCAAGGCCAGTGGTCATCCGGGCCCGCCATTTCGGGTGCAACGTTTTGGGGAGGCCCACAAGTACACACGCACGTCGGCAGGCCTGCAACAGCCGGGTCGACGGGCGTGTCCGCCCAGCGACCGCCGAACGGTCCAAATGCCCTGTCAGCGGGCCGTGTCGGTGGCCGCCGCGATCTGCTTGGTGCCGTTGTAGATCGCGGCCATCACCTGGTAGACCGGCCGCGGATTGCCCTGCAGGTCGACCGGTCCCTTCTGTACGTAGGGCGGGTCCGGCCACGGGTCGCCGCCGCCCCAGCCGGGCCGGGCGGCGAAGTCCTGCAGCGCGAAGTACATCGCCCCGGAGATATACGGCTTGGACGCGAACACACCGAGGTGGAAGGCGGTCGCGTCGCTCTGGAACTGGTAGGTGCCGCGCTCCTCGACCGGCCCGTTGCGGTTGCCCTCGAACCCGAACTCGGTGACCATCAGCGCCTGGTGGGGGTAGCAGGCGTGCAGCGAATCGAGATAGGGGCCCAGCGAGTCGCGGTCGTCGGTCGTGCCACCGCCGGCGTCGAACCAGCCGAAGTAGTCGTTGTAGCCGATCACGTCGAGCGGGCCGTACGCCGACTGGCAGGCGAGGCCCGGCCATCCGCTCACCGCCAGGCCGACGGGCCGGGTCGGGTCGAGGCGGCGAGCGAGCTGGGTGGCGCCGGCGATGTAGTTGCGCTCGCCGGACGTCGCCGGGCTCGTGAGCTCGTTGCCGATGCTCCACAGGAGCACCGATGGGTGGTTCTGGTTGGTGAGGATGTTGTCCTTGAGCAGCGCGTACGCGCGCGTGAGCCACCAGCCCTGGGCCATGATGTCGGCCGAGACCTTGTACACGGGGATCTCCGACCACAGCAGGATCCCATCGCGGTCGGCGGCCTCCTCGATCTCCGGGTTGAGCGGGTAGTGCGCCCGGATGATGTGGGCCCCGAGCCCCTGCACCCAGCCCATGATCCGCTGGATGTGAGCGGGGTCGAGCACGCCGCCGAAGCCCGCCGCCTGCTCGTGCATGTCGACGCCGCGGACGTTGAGCACGCGGCCGTTGAGCAGCAGGTGGCCGTCCTTGGCCAGCTTGATGCTCCGGATTCCCGAGTAGTCGGTGTATCCGGCGAGCCGGTGGCGCTTGGCGTCCGTGGCCGTGATCGTCGCCCGGTACAGGGTCGGGCGGTCGATCGACCACAGGTGCGGGTGCTTGAGGCGTGCCGACGCCTGGGCCGTCCAGGTGGCGTGCGGGGCGATCGTCTTGGTGCCGAAGTCGAGCGGCACGTGCCCGTAGCGCCCGCGGACCGTGACCGTCTGCGGCGCCCCGGTGAGGTTGCGCACGAGCGCCTGCTCTGTGATCGTGGCGGTGCAACTCGAACAGGGCAGAATCGGCCGGATCTGGGCGCGGGTGATGTCGACGCGCTGGACCGCGCGCAGGTACACCTCACGCAGGATCCCGCCGTAGTTCCACCAGCCGCCGCCGGGACCCGGCGGCAGGTCGCCGCCATTGCGCTGGTTGTCGACGCGCACGATCAACCGGTTGACCCCGGCGTGCAGGCCCTTGAGGTCGAGCTCGAACGGCAGGAACGCGCCGGAGTGGCTCCCGATCCTGCGTCCGTTCAGCCACACGGTGGCGCCGTAGTTGACCGACTCGAAGCGGACGATCCAGCGCCGGTCCTGCTTCTTCACATAGTTCGCGAAGGCGCCGGACGGGAGCGTGAAGTCCCTGCGGTACCACTGCACCCAGCCGGTCATCGAGGCGCCGGACAGGTCGTTCGCGTTGAACGAGTTGGGGACGCTCACCGGCGACCAGCCGTCGCTCGAGGCCACGTTGCGATACCAGCCTGAGCTGAGGCCGACGTTGGAGAGGTCCTGGCGGGTCAGCCAGGCGCCGTCGAGCAGGTAGCGCCCGTCCTGGCCGTCGCGGTACAGCGCGCCCTTGGTCGGCGGCCGGGCGCTGTACGCGGGCCCCTGGGCGCGGGCGGGGGCGGCCGCCAGCGCCAGCGCGGCGATCAGCGTCAGGATGAGGGCGGCGGTACGCCGGGTGTCAGTGGTGGCCATGGCGTCCCCTCGACTTCGCGATCCGGATGTGGATCACGACCTTGGTCCGGTTCCCGGCCCGGTCGGTGACGAACACGGTCACCGTGTAGCGGCCGGCCCGGTGGTAGACGTGGTACTTGCCCCCGTGCCCGACGAAGCTGGTGCCGTCGCCGAAGCGGATCCGGATCTTCGCGACGCCGGACGCGTCGGCTCGCGGGATCGACGGTGGCGTCGTTGGCGTGGACGATGATGTGGACGGCCGAGTCGACCCGCCGCCGCCCGGCGACCCTGACCTTCACGACCGGTGCGATCGCGTCCACGAAGAACCGGGCGGCGCGGTCAGAGCGCGGTCAGCCCGGCCGGGTTGTTGGCCGTCACGATCCAGGTGTGCGGGCCCTGCGAGAGCGCGACCGGGACTGCGGGCTGACGGCGAGAATCGTCTGGGCGACCAGCGACCCGTCGACGCGGACGTCATAGCGCACCGGCCCCCACGGCTCGCGCGGCGCCGACCACGTCAGCGTGGGCTGGACGCTGCGCACGTACTGGAACGAGTTCGTGGCCGAGAAGCCCCCGGGCGGCTGGTAGAGCTGCGCTGTGACGAGCTGGGTGCCGGCGCCGGTGCCCTGGATCCAGGCGACGGCGGCGTCCGCGGCGCCGTCGCCGGCGACGACCAGGCCCTGGGCCGCTTCGGCGGGACCCATCGACGGGCTCGACAGGACCTGCTCGGCGTCGAGGTTGGCGCCGTCGAAGTAGCGGATGCGGATGTCCGGCGTGCCGAGCAGCCCGGGGTTCTGCTCCCAGGCGATCACCGTCGAGTGGTAGCCCATCGCGCCGAGCACGCCACCGGGCATCGCGGTGTTCTGCAGCGAGTCCACGCGCTGGATGTAGCTCGGGCTCTCGTTGCCGGTCAGGCGCATCGCCACGAGCTGATCGGACGCGGTCCGGCCGGAGATGACGAAGCCCTCGCCGTACTCGCCGGCGTCGACCTGCGGTTGGTCGGCGCCCTCCGGCCCCGGTGTGGTCAGCGCATCGGGCTGCACGAGCCCGTCGTAGACCGAGCCATGGAGGCGCTGCATGAGCACTCGCGACTGCGTCTGCGAGCCGTTGCCGAAGACCTCGTGGAAGGCCACCGCTGCGTACGAGGAGTCGCCCCCGGTGGCGACGGCGGGCTCGTCCGCGGCCACCTCGCTCCAGCCGCCGAGCGACGGCACGTCGGGCTGCTCGTAGACGATGCTCGGCGACGTCGCCCACACCCGGCGGGTGTACACGTGGCCGGCCTCGCCCCAGGCGACGATCGCGACCCCGTCCCCCGCGGCGGCGACCGCCGGGCGGCCGGTGCCGGTCCCGGCGTCGTCGGCCGGGTTCGCGTCGAGCGCGGACGCCTCGACACCCCACTGCCCGTTGTCGTAGTACGCGGCGCGCACGTCGTGGCCGCCCGCGCCGGCGGCGGTGAATGCGATGTAGGCCTTGCCGAGCGTGGTGATCGAGATCGCCGGGTTCGACGCCCCGTTGAACAGGTCGGCGGGCTGCGTGTAGGCCGCGTTCGTGCTCGGGCGGGTGACCGCGTAGAGCGACCCGGAGTTGATGAACCCGATGACGAGCAAGCCGCCGTTGGAGGCCGCGATCACCGGCTGCGAGGAGCCGCCCGGCAGCCCGGCGTCGACCTCGTCGGCGGCCTGGAAGACCCCATTGACGAGCCGCGAGACGAATACGTGCGGGGTCCCGGCGACGTTCTTCACGTAGGCGAGGCCGCCGCTGCCGTCGCGGGCGATCGACATCCCGTTGACCGACGCGATGTCGGCGCTCGGGCCGTCGAGCACATGCGGCTGGCCGGCCGTCGGCTGGGCTGCCGCGGGCGCGGCGCTGAGCGCCATCCCGACGGTCGCCGCGACGGCGGCCAGCGTCACCGCCCGCCGTCCGGCCCTCGCGGCCCGCATCGCGCTACGCAACGCGGGCACGCTCAGCCATCAGCACGATTGCCCTGTCAGTCCGAGACCCAACATCAGTAGAACAGCGCAACGCCACGAACGTTGCGGCGCTCCAACGGAACGCTAACCGAGCCGGCCCGGCGGCCGGCCCGGCGGCGGGGTGGACCGCGATCAGCGGTCCTTGAGGAACGACGGGATGTCGATCTCGTCGTCGCGGATCTCCAGCGAGGAGCGCTGGCGATCGTCCATCGTGACGTCGCGATCCCGCCGACGCTGACGCGTCGTCTCGCGCGCGGTGGTCGGGCTGACATGCCCGTGGTCGAATCCGGTGGCGATCACGGTCACCCGGACCTCGTCGCCCATCGAGTCGTCGATCACCGCCCCGAAGATGATGTTCGAGTTGGCGTCGGCGGCGCTCTGGACGATCTCGGCCGCCTCGTTGACCTCGAACAGCCCGAGATCGTGGCCGCCCGTGATGTTGAGCAGGATCCCCATCGCGCCCTCGACCGACTCCTCGAGCAGCGGCGAGGAGATCGCCACCTTGGCGGCTTCGGCGGCGCGGCTCTCGCCGCTCGCCGAGCCGATGCCCATCAGCGCGGTGCCGGCATCGCGCATGATCGTGCGCACGTCGGCGAAGTCGAGGTTGATCAGGCCGGGGATCGTGATCAGGTCGGTGATGCCCTGGACGCCCTGGCGCAGGACGTTGTCGGCCTCGCGGAAGGCGTCGAGGATCGTCGTGCGCCGCTCGACGATCGCCAGCAGCTTCTCGTTCGGGATGACGATCAGCGTGTCGACGTTCTCGCGGAGCTTCTGGATCCCGTCCTGGGCCTGGCGCGCGCGGGCCGAGCCCTCGAACGAGAACGGCCGGGTGACCACGCCGACGGTCAGCGCGCCGATCTCGTTCTTGGCGATGTCGGCGATCACGGGCGCGGCGCCGGTGCCGGTGCCACCGCCCTCGCCCGCGGTGACGAACACCATGTCGGCGCCCTTGAGCGCCTCCTTGATGTCGTCGCGCGACTCGGCCGCCGCGCCCTGGCCGATGTCGGGGTTCGCCCCGGCGCCGAGGCCCTTGGTGAGCTCGTGGCCGATGTTCAGCTTGATGTCGGCGTCGCACATGGCGAGCGCCTGCGCGTCGGTGTTGCAGGCGATGAACTCAACGCCACGGAGGCCGGCATCGACCATCCGGTTGACCGCGTTCGTTCCACCGCCGCCGACTCCGACGACCTTGATGACTGCGAGATAACTTCCGCTTTCCATTGATGACCGTCCGAGCCTCGAGGTAGCCTTGAGTGTTTCGACCCCAGTGGCCGTATAACGGGAGTTTCGCACGATATGGCCTGACGTTACGCGCCGTCAACGCGATCCGCCCCCACGCAACGGTTGTTGCAGAACGCCGAATTCTCGATCAGTGGCCGAGAGTTGGGAATTTACCGGCTCAACCTCAGGTTGAGGGTCAGCCTCCTGAGGTCGCGCTCGCGGGGGTCCCTGTGGCGGACGTCGTCGCGGGCGTCCCCACTCCGTCCGTGGCCGTCGCGGCGGTCGTGGCACCCGCGGCTCCGGGCGTCGCGGGGGTCCCGGCGGTTCCCGAGGTCGTGGCGCTCCCGCCCGGAGCGCTCGCCCCCGCGGCGGGACGGATCGGGTCGCTGACGTCGATGTACTGGGCCCCGGCCGAGCGCGAGTCGGCGAGCACCGCAGCGGCGGCGTGCCACTTGGCAGCGAGCCGGCCGCTGTCCCCGAAGTAGATCGCCGGGCCGCTGCGGATCTGGGCCACGAGTCCGTGCGTGGAGCTCGTCGTCGCCTGGCTGATCCGGGAGAGAAGCTGGTACGGCGCGGCCGCCAGCAGCCGGACCGCGCGACAGCGCGGCCGGGTCGCTCAGCCGGGTCCCGCCGGGGGGGTAGCTGCAGCGGCACCGTCGGGAGCGGGCCGCTCGCGGCGCCGTCCTTGAGCAGCGTCCCGTCGCCGGCCACCGGCACCGAGCGGCCGCCGATCTCGACCGACGCGACCGGGCTCTCCTCGGTGACGTCGATCCGCATCCCGTGCGGGAACTGCGTCGTGACGCTGCAGCGACTTGACTACCGGGTAGGGCGCGACGGCGACGGCGAGCTGGCTGCTGGTTGACGTCGAGCGTCGTCATGTTCCTGGCGGCGGTGACGAGCACGTGGCGGATCTGGCCGGCGTCGGGACCGCTCGCCCCGATGACGGTGACGCGCTTGACCGCGACGAGCGAGGAATCCCGCACCCACAGCCAGATCCCGCCGAGCAGCGCGAGCACGATCAGCAGGGCCAGGCACACCCGCCGCCGGCGCGGGTCACGACCCACCGGCGAGCCGCCGATGCAGCGGGCGGCGCCCGCGCCGCGTCCCGGCCGCGGGGCGCGCGCCGTCCCCCCCGGCCTGCACGAGCCGGCTCTACGCAGGCTGTCGGCGATCACCTGCGGCTCCAATCCGCCGGGAAGGCGACCGCCCCGAGCGACTGCACCTCGGGCTCGAGCTCGAGCCCGAACGCCTCCTTGACCCGCCGCCGGCCCTCCGCCATCACCGCGATCACGTCGGCGGTGCTCGCGTTGTCGAGGTTCTCGACGAAGTTCGCGTGCTTCTCCGAGAAGCCGGCGCCGCCGATCCGCAGCCCACGGCAGCCTGCGGCGTCGAGCAGCTGGCCGGCGGTGCGGCCCTCGGCGCGCGGATCGTCGGGGTTCTTGAACGTCGAGCCGAACGTCTTGATGCCGGACGGCTGGGCCTCCTTGCGGCGACGGCGCATGTCCGCCAGCGTCGCCTTGACCTCGGGCGCGTGCGATTCGGCGAGCGCGAACGAGGCCCGGGCGACGATCTCCCCCGGCGTGAGGTTCGAGCGCCGGTAGGAGAACCCGAGCTCGTCCGGGCTCCGCCGGCTGACCCCGCCGGCGCTGACCACGTCGACCAACTCGAGCACCCGGGCCAGCTCCCCGCCGTACGCGTTGGCGTTCATCCGCACGGCGCCCCCGACCGTCCCGGGGATGTTGACCCCGAACTCGATCCCGGTCAGCCCGGCCTGGGCCGCCCGTGCGGACACCGCGGGCAGGCGCGCGCCGCCCCCGCACCGGATGTGGGTGCCGTCGAGCTCGATGGTCTGCAGTTCCTTGTCGAGTTTCACAACCAGTCCACGGACCCCCGTGTCCGCAATCAGGAGGTTCGACCCCGAGCCCACGACCCCTACCTCGATGCCCTCGCCCCCCGCCCACGCGAGCAGTTCGTGCAGCTCCTCGACGCTCGCCGGCCGCGCGAACAGCTCGGCCGCGCCCGCCGGTGCGGATCGTGGTCAGCCGGGCGAGCGGGTAGTCGCGCGCGACGCCTGCGGGCAGGACGCTCATGGGCTGGGACTGTAGAAGGGGGTCCGGCTGGCTCGGCGGTGCGGTGCGGGTGGTTCGGCGCGCCGCAGCCGATGCCAGTCGACGATCCGTCGAAGCGTGGGGACCGGCCCAGGCGTCAATCAGCTGTCGGACATCGAGGATCGCCGGCGTTGGTCCACCCGCAGCGCCGTGCTCGACGGCCGTCGCGGCGAGCAGCGCGTCGGTGAGCTTCACCGTCCGGGCGACTCCCGCAGCCTGACAGTCGGCGACGAGGCGCCCCGGGTTACCCGACCGTGGACGTCCCCGGGGGGCGCGTCGCGACGCCGTGTCGGCCCGGCGCGTCGGTCGGGCGTCTCCCGGCGGGTCGGGCCGAGATGGCGACATCCGTCCGGTGGGCCTATTTGTCGCGCGCCAGATACCCAGGCCGCTACATCGGCGAGCGGGCGGGGCCCCGAGCGCGCGTCGTCCCCGACGACCAGCGACCGGCCGAGCGCGTCGATGTTCCCGGCCCCCATCATCAGGCACAGATCGCCAGGCCGCAGCATCGGCGCCGAGGAACCGCCCGGGCGGCGTCGAACGCCGGCAGCCAGGCCGACCGTCCGGCCGCCGCCGGCGTCGGCGGCCGCCGCGGCCACGAGCGTGCCCTCGACTCCGGGGAAGTCCTCGGCGCGCTCGCGGGCCGGGTACACCGACAGGACGGCGCACACGTCGGCGCGCGGCCAGCGCGGCGCCGAACCGCTGCGCGAGCGCCCGCGTGCGCGAGTACAGGTGGGGCTGGAACACGGCCACCAGCCGGCGGGGTGCGAGCGTCCGGGCGGCGGCGATCACCGCGGCGACCTCGGTCGGATGGTGGGCGTAGTCGTCGTACACCGCGGCCCCCGGCCGCCGTGCGCCCGAGCAGCTCGAACCGCCGCCGGGCCCCGCGGAAGTCGCGCCAGCGCGGCGGCCGCCGCGGGCCACGTCGGCCCCGGCGAGCGCGCACGCGGTCAGCGCGCCCGCGGCGTTGATCGCGTTGTGGGCGCCGGGCACGGCGAGCGCGCACCTGCGACCCCGCGCAACACGAACCGCGACCCGGCCGGCCCGAGGCTCCGGCGTCGGGCGCGTCGTAGGCGCTGCGCCGCCGGCGGGCACAGCGCCCGCAGCGCCGGGCGGTCCCACACGACCGCGCCGTCGCCGGCGCGGGCCATGAACGTGCGGAACGTCTCCTGCAGGTCGTGGAGCGAGGCGTAGGTCGAGTGGTGGTCGAGCTCGGCAGTTGGTGAGCACGGCGATCTCCGGATCGAGCTTCAGCAGCGAGCGATCGGACTCGTCGGCCTCGATCACGATCCACTCGCCGCTCCCCCACGCCGGCGTTCGCGCCGGTCGATCGCAGCTCGCCCCCGACGACGTAGCGCGGGATCCATCCCGCAGCCGCGCAGCGCGTGGACGACCATCGCCGACGTCGTCGTCTTGCCGTGCGTGCCGGTCACCGCGAGGCAGCGCCGCAGCGCGGCGATCTCGGCGAGCAGGTCGGCGCGGTGCAGCTCGCGCCCACCGGCGGCCGCTCGCTCGGGGTTCTCGGGTGGGACCGCCGTCGAGTACACGACCTCGGCGCCGCCGGGGACGTTGGCGGCGGCATGTCCGATCACCGGCTCGATCCCGTGCTCGCGCAGCCGCTCGGTGTAGGAGGAGTCGGCCCGGTCAGAGCCCGGTGACCGAGGCCCCGAGCGTCGGGCGACGAGCGCGAGGCCGCTCATCCCGGCCCCGCCGATCCCGACGAAATGCAGCCGGCGCCCGGACCACTCGCCGCCGCCGGCGGACGCGCTCAAGTCCGCTCGAGCACGACGACCGGGATCTCGCGGTCGGTCTTCGTCTGGTACTCGTCGTATGCGGGCCAGATCGAGGCCATCACCTTCCACAGCTCCGGGCGCTCGCTCGGCCGTCGCGGTGCGGGCGCGGGCATGGAAGCGATCGGCGCGCACCTGGACGTCGACCTCGGGGTGCTCGCTGAGGTTGAGGTACCAGGCGGGGTGGTCGGGGGCGCCGCCCTTGGAGGCGACGACCAGGTAGTCATCGCCCGAGGTGCCGTAGATCAGCGGGGTGCTCCGCTTCTCGCCGGATCGCCGGCCGGTCGTCGTGAGGATCAGGGTGGTGACGCCCTGCCACTCGTGGCCCTCCTCGCCGTCGGTCTCGATATAGCGCTTGACGTGATCCTGTCCGAACAGCATGACCCGTGAGAGTACCGGCGGGGCGGCGCCTTGATCGCACGACTTGACCACCGATAGTTTAACGATATATACGTCTATATGAGCAAGGGCAAGCGCGCGATGCAGGAGGCGACGTTCCTGATCCTGACCGCGTTGGCTGGAGGCAGCCAGCATGGGTACGGGATCATCACCGACGTCGAGCAGATCTCGAACCGGCGAGTCGACTGCGGGCCGGGACCCTCATACGGCCCTGGACCGTCTTCGCGCGGACGGATTGATCGAGGTAGACCGCGAGGAGATCGTCGACAACCGGCTGCGCCGCTACTACCAGCTTACGTCCACGGGCGCGGAGCGGCTGGCCGATGAGGCGGCCCGCTTGCATGCCAATGCGTTGTCGCGATGTCACGACTGGAGCTGAGCGGAGGGATGGCATGACCGACTCAGCGCATCTGGAGCGCCGCTACCGACGACTGCTGGCGTTCTACCCCAAAGCGTTCCGCCGCGAGCATCAGGAGGAGATCATCTCCGTGCTGATGGCCGGCGCTGCGAAGAGCCAGCGGCGGCCGCGATTGGCGGAGTCCGTCGACCTGCTCAGAAATGGAGTCTTCATGCGAGTGCGCCACACGCGGCTGCCGACCGCCGGGAGTACCGGCACGCCCGTGTCATGTTCCCGTCCGCGTTGGCACCGGTATCGGCTTGTTGTCCTTACCGCCATTCTGTACGGCTACGGCCGCGGCGGCTGGTGGGGAGCGCTGCTGGTCCCGGCGGCGGCACTGCATTTCTACCTCGCCTACCGCCTGAGGCACCGCGTCCAGAGCTAGCGCGCGGGGCGAGCCCACCGCCCGCGCTCACCAGCGAACAGCTACGCCGGCCGCGCTCAGCAGCTCGCCCGCGATCTCCCGCGCCGCGTCGGGCTTGGCCAGCTCGGCGGACGCCCGGCCATCGCCGCCAGCCGGCCGCGGTCGGCGAGCAGCCCGCCGACCTCCTGGCGCGAGCCGCGGACCGGTGAGCTCGCCGTCCGGGATCACGATCGCCGGCGCCGGCCGCTCCATGAAGCGGGCGTTGGCGGTCTGGTGATCGGCGGTCGCGTGCGGGTACGGGATCAGCACCGCAGGGCGGCCCGCGGCGGCGATCTCGAAGATCGAGCCGCCCGAGCGCGCGACGACGAGGTCGCTGGCGAGCAGCGCCTCGCCGAAGTCGGGGATGTAGCCGCGCAGGTCGTAGTGCGGGCCCGGCGACTGCGAGCTCGGCGAGGTCGCGCTCGCCGGCGGCGTGCAGGACGCGGAAGCGGGCGCCCGCGAACGCTTCGAGCGCGGCGTGGTTGATCGAGCGCGCGCCCTGCGAGCCCCCGAACACGAGCACGCACGTCTCCGCCGGGCCGATCCCGAACCGGGCCGCGGGCGGCGGCGCGGTCGGTGGCCGGCGGCGGGACCGGCCGGCCGGTGACCCGGTAGCGCTCGCCGTCGCGGCCCTCGATCGGGAACGCGAGGCACACCCGGCGGGCCCGCGGGGCGAGCAGCCGGTTGGTCAGCCCGAGATGGCTGTCGGCCTCCATCAGCACCAGCGGGATCCGGCGCAGCACGGCGGCGAGCCCGACCGGACCGGCGACGTAGCCGCCGGCGCCGAGCGCGGCGGCCGGCCCGAGCCGGCCGAGCATCCGGCGCGGCAGCGGCCGACCGCGGCGCCGTCGATCAGCGCGGCGCGCGCGGCGCGGACCGGCGCCCGGCGGTGCAGGGGCTGCACGCGGAGCGTCTCGAGCTCGTAGCCGGCGGCGGGCACGAGCTCGAGCTCGGCCCGCTCGCCCCCGATGAACGTGACCTCGGCGCCCTCAGCGCGCAGCGCGTCCGCCACGGCCAGCGCCGGCACGACGTGACCGGCTGTCCCGCCGGCCCCGATCACGATCCGCGGCCCGCTCACGCGGGCCCACGGCCTGGAGGCGCCGGCGCGCCCGGGACGCGAGATGTTGAGCAGCAGCCCGACCGCCGCGAGCATCACGCACAGGTTCGTCGGGCGCGTAGGAGATGAACGGCAGCGGCACGCCGGTCAGCGGCGCCAGCCCGAGGACGACGAAGATGTTGAGGATGCCCTGGCACAGGATCAGCGAGGTGAGCCCGCTGGCGAGCAGCTTCGCATACCGGCGTCGCGGCCCGGCGCGCCGTGCGCAGTCCGGCGTACGCGATCATCCCGTACAGGAACACGACGCCGAAGATCCCCAGCACGCCGAGCTCCTCGCCGATCACCGCGAGGATGAAGTCGGTCTGGGCCTCCGGGCAGGTAGAAGATCTTCTGCACCGACTTGCCGAGGCCGACGCCGAGCAGGCCGCCAGAGCCGAGCGCGATCTGCCCCTGGACGGCCTGGAAGCCGGCCGTCGACTTCGAGGACCACGGATGCAGGAACGAGGTCAGCCGCGCCTGCTGGTAGGGCTGGGCGAGTCACCATCAGCAGCACCGCGACCATCGCCAGCAGCGCGAGCAGCCCGAGATGGCGGGCCGGCATCCCGGCCGCGATCATCAGCGCGGTCAGCGAGAAGGCGATCACGAGCGTCGTCCCGAGGTCGGGCTCGACCACGCACCAGCAGGCACGCCGGACCGGCGGCGAGCGCGATCGGCGCCATCGCCTGGCGGAAGCCACGCAACCGCTTCGGATGGTCGGCGAGGTAGCGGGCGACGTAGAGGACGAGCGCGAGCTTGACGAGCTCCGAGGGCTGGAACTGGATCGGGCCGAGCGGCGAACCAGCGCCGGGCGCCGTTGACCTGCACGCCGAACCCGGGGACGAGCACGAGCACGAGCAGGCCGGTCGAGCCGAGCAGCAGCAGCCGCACGAGCCGCGGCTCGAGCAGCGCCAGCCCGCGGCGCTCGAACACGTGCATCGCCACCAGCCCGATCGCCGCCGAAGATGAGGTAGCGGATGAACGTGCCGGTGCCGTTGCCCTGAGCCGCCGAGCAGGTCGCGCGGCGAGGAGGCGCTGTAGACCATCACGGCGCCGAAGGCGAGCAGGCACAGCGTCGCGGTCATCAGGATCCGGTGCTCGAGCGGCGGCGGCGACCCGCCGGGTGGGCGGCTTCGGCCGCGCGCTTCGGGGGCTCGCGCTCGGCCGTCCGGCTCGCGCGGTCCCGCAGCGGCGGCGGCGGCGCGGGCCATCAGACCGCGACCCCGGTCACGAGCGCACGGAAGTGCTCGCCGCGCTCCTCGAAGTTCCGGTATTGGTCGTAGCTCGCGCACGCGGGCGAGAGCAGGACCGTGTCGCCGGCGACGGCCTCGCGGCGGGCGTGGGCGACGGCCGTGCGCCAGCTCGTCGGTCGTCGTGGAGCGGCACCCCCGTGTCGCCGAGCGCCGCGCGCAGCTCGCCCGCGGCCTCGCCGATCAGGTGCACGGCCCGGCAGCGCTCGGCCACGAGCCGGCGCGAGTGGCGAGAAGTCCTGCTGCTTGCCGTCGCCGCCCGCGATCAGGTGCACGCCGCCGTGGTACGCGCGCCAGCGCGACGAGCGTGCTCGCGACGTTCGTCGCCTTCGAGTCGTTGACGTAGGCGACCCCGTTGAGCCGGGCGATCAGCTCGAGCCGGTGGGCGACGCCCGCGAAGCTCCGCAGCCCGCCGGCCACGGTGCCGGGCTCGAACCCGCGGGCGAGGCACACGGCGGCGGCGGCCATCGCGTTCTGGCGGTTGTGCGCGCCGGGCAGCGACGAGCTCCTCGGTGGCGATCAGCGGCTGCTCGTCCCACCACAGGTAGCCGGCGCGGTCGGCGAGCTCGGCGGTCTGCGAGGTGCCGAACGGGATCCGCCGGGCGCAGCCGCCGAGGTCCTCGACCTCGAGATCCTCGGGCGCCACGGCGATGTCGTCGTTGCCCTGGTTGACGAAGATCCGCAGCTTGGCGGCGACGTAGTCCTCGTAGCTCGGATGGCGGTCGAGGTGGTCGGGTGCGAGGTTGAGCAGCGACCGCCGCCTCGGGCGAGAACGAACGTCGGTGTCCTCGAGTTGGAACGAGGACGCCTCGCACACGATCGTCGCGTCGGGGCCGACCGTGCCGACGAGGCTCGACGAGCGCGCGTGCCGACGTTGCCGGCGACGGCGACGGGCGCCCCTGCCTCACGGTGGATGTGACCGATCCACTCGGTGGTGGTGGTCTTCCCGTTGGTGCCGGTCACCGCGACGAACTCGTTGGAGAGCAGCCGCCAGGCCAGCTCGAGCTCCCCGATGACCGGGATGCCGCGGCCGCGCGCCGCGGCGCACCGCGGGCAGCGGATTGGGGGTACGCCGGGGCTCTTGATGAGCGTCCCGGCGCGGGCGGCAAAGACGTCGCCTGACGCATCCAGGTGCACTTCGACGCCCGCCGCCGAAAGCCTTCCCGCCGCCTCGGCGAGGCGCGGATCGCCCGCTGCCGCCGGTGTCGCAACCGACCACCTCCGCCCCGCGGGCCCGCAGCGCCAGCGCCGCGGCGACGCCAGAGCGGGCCAGTCCGATCACGAGGTAGGGACCGGGCGGCAGGGGCGGGCGGAGCTTCACGCGCCCGGAGGCTACTTTCCGCCTCGGAGGTGGCGAGCTGCGCCCGGCTCAGCCTCGGATGCTGAGCTGGTACACGGTGAACCCGATCGCCCCGAACGCGGCGGCGACGATCCAGAAGCGCAGGATGATCTTCGTCTCCGACCACGCGCGCAGCTCGAAGTGGTGGTGGATCGGCGCCATCAGGAACACGCGCTTGCGGAACGTCTGGAACGCGAACACCTGGATCACGACCGACAGCGCCTCGATCACGAAGATCCCGCCGAGCAGGATCAGCAGCACCTCGGTCTGGGTCATGATCGCCAGGCCGGCGATCGCCCCGCCGAGCCCGAGCGAGCCGGTGTCGCCCATGAAGATGCTGGCCGGGAAGCTGTTGAACCACAGGAATCCGATGCAGGCGCCGACGAGGCAGGCGGCGAGCATCGTGAGGTCGCGGTCGCCGTTCGTGATGAACGTGATCCCGATGTAGGCGAGCAGCACGATCGCGGCGCATCCGGCGGCGAGGCCGTCGAGGCCGTCGGTGAGGTTGACCCCGCTGGTCGTGCCCGCGACCACGAGGTAGATGAACAGCGGGTACAGCGGCCCGACGTCGATCGTCACGTCGACGAACTGGACCTTGATCGTCGGCTTGAGGCCGACCTTCTGAGTCGCGACCCACCACAGCCCAAGCGAGATGATGATCGTCACGATCAGCTTTGTCCGGGCCCGCAGCCCGAGCGAGCGGCGCTTGACGATCTTCGTCCAGTCGTCGGCGAATCCGAGCAGCGCGCAGGCGACGCGCGCCGCCGAACACGCCCATCGCCGGCCAGTGCGGGTCGAGAGCACGACGAACGGGACGGCGAACGCGGCGAAGATGATGATCCCGCCCATCGTCGGAGTGCCGGCCTTCGTCTGGTGACCCTCCGGCCCTTCCTCGCGGATGTTCTGCCCGAACTCACGGCCGCGGAGGAACTCGATGAACTTCGGGCTGAGGAACAGGCAGATGAGCAGCGAGGCGGTGCCGGCGATCAGGATCCGACCCGAGATCGAGCCCGGGCTCGACGACGCGATCCGCGCGGCCGCCGACACGATCACGACGTGACTCCGGCCCGCGACGCCATCAGGCCGTGACCCCGGCCGACAGCGCGTCGCACACGAGCTCGAGCCCGACCCCGCGCGACGCCTTGACCAGGATCACGTCCCCCGGCCGCACGAGCAGCCCTCGGCGATCGCGGCGGCCTCAGCGGCGTCGGCCGCTGCATGCGCCTCCCCGCCGATACCGGTCGGCGATCGCGGCCGCAAGCGAGCCGACCGTGACGAGCACGTCGACGCCGGCGGCCGCCGCGTGCTCGCCGAGCTCCGCGTGGTAGCGGCGCTCATCGGGCCCGAGCTCGAGCATGTCGCCGAGCATCGGCCACCCGGCGGCCCTCGGGACGGGAGGCGCCGTAGCGGCCAGGTCCTCGAGCGCGGCCCGCATCGACATCGGGTTGGCGTTGTAGCAGTCATCGATCAGCGTCATCGCCGCCTGCCAGCGCGCGCCGCTGGCCGCGGCCGGGCGACAGCCGCAACTCGACCCGGCCGCCGGGCATCACCCCGATCGCCCGGCGGCCGCGACCGCCGCCAGCAGGTTGACCCGCATGTGCGGCTGCGGTGACCGGCAGCTCGAGCACGACCCGCTCGCCGCGGTGGTCGATCTCGAGCCTTTCCCCGTCCGCGCCGGCGAGCCTCACGTCGGCCTCCGCGCCCGGTCCCGAAGGTGACCGTGTCGACGTCCGGGCGCAGGTGGGGGCGAGCAGCGGCTCGCCTGCCGGGATCATCGGCGGTGCCGCCGGGCGGCAACCCGGCGATCAGCTCCGCCTTGGTGGCGGCGATCGCCTCGATCGAGCCGAGCAGCTCGAGGTGGACGGGGCCGATGCTGACGATCACCCCGACGTCGGGCTCGGCGATCGCGGCGAGCTCGGCGATCTGGCCCGCGCCGCGCATCGCCATCTCCAGCACGAGCACCTCGGTCCCCTCCGGCGCCGAGAGGATCTCGAGCGGCAGCCCGATCTCTGTGTTGAGGTTCGCGCGCGAGGCGACGGTCCGTCGGTGCGGGGCGAGGACGGCGAGCAGCAGATCCTTGGTCGAGGTCTTGCCGGTCGAGCCGGTGACGCCGATCACCGCGGGCGCGGAGGTGCCGGCGCCAGCCGAGCGCGAGCTGGCTGGAGCGCCGCCGAGCGGGTCAGCGGTCGCGAGGACGGCGCCCCGTCGCGGCCTCGGCGTGCTCGGGCGTCGTCAGCGTCCCCCAGGCCCCGGCCGCGAGCGCGGCGGAGGCGAACCGGCCGCCGTCCTCCCGGGAGCCGGGGAGCCCGACGAACAGTGTTCCCGGGCCGGCCTCGCGCGAGTCGATCACCACCCGCTCGGGGCCGTCGTCCACGGCCGGGCCATGGAGGAGCGACGCGCCGGAGACCCGGGCGATCCGGTCGGCGTCCCAGGTCCTCATGCCGCCCGGAGCCCGCCGCGGGCGGCTGCGTGGTCTGCGCGCATCGCTGCCGGAGAGTACCCGCCCGCGCGGAGCCCCCGGTTGTCAGTCGATCGGCTCGAGCGCCGCCGCGGCGAGCCGGAACATCAGCTCCGAGGTCTGTGAGCAGCGGCGGCTCGCCTCGATCAGCCCCACCTCGAGTGCCTGGGCCCAGGCGGCATCGAGGGCATCCTCGGGCAGCGACAGCTCCCAGGCCACGAGTCCGATGCTGGCGTCCCCGAACTCGGCGATCGTGTCGAGCATCTCGCTCAACCACGGCGCCGCGAGGGCCTCCGAGCCGAACACCACAGTCGCCGACACACCCATAGCGGCTGCAAGCTACCCCGGGACGCTCGTACTGCAAACCATTGCAGTGACGAATGGCCACACAATACGCGGGACCGCGACCGTGAGCGGGTGAACGGGTGAGCGGAACGCAATCGGGCGCGTTCAGGCCGGCGCCAGCGCCCGTGCGGCGCCCGCGAGCCCGAGTGCCACGTGCGCGTCGCACCAGCGCATGTAGCGCACGAACGTCCGGTAGCGGCGGTTGCGGCGATGGACGGTGTGCTCGCCCTGGATCACGTGCGAGAGGACGCGGTCGAGCACCAGCTCGATCAGCGCCGGCTCGACCAGCCCGAGCCCCGAGAGGATCGCCAGGGTCGAGAGCCCGGTGCCCGCCGAATGGGCGTCCTCGGGGTACGGGCGGCCGGCCCACATCGTCGCGCGGCCGCGCCCATCGAAGAACTGGGCCGCGTAGTGCGCGGCGCCGCGCTGCAGAGCGGCGTCGACGGCCGGATCGCCCGCAAACGTGGCCAGGCACGTGAGCACATAGCCGGTGTGGAACGAGTCGACGAACGCGAGGTTGTCCGCGCCGGCGCCGTAGGGCCACGAGCCGTCGGGCGACTGGGCCTCGAGCGTGACCTCGAGCGCCCGCCGGGCGGCGTCCTCGTCGGGGAGGATGCGGCGGACGAGCGCCGCCCCGAGCAGGTTGGCGTTGTGGATCAGCACCGCGCTGCCGGGGTGGTAGACGAAGTAGCCGGGGTCGGCCAGCCACAAGCTGTCGCGGACCCACTCGGTCGCCCGCCGGGCGCGCTCGGCGTAGCGGTCGATCCCCCACGCGTCGGCCGCGTCCCGGAGGGCGTGGGCGGCGAACGTCGTGACGACGATGTTCGGGCTGCCCTCCTGGTAGAAGCTCCAGCGCGTCTGGACGTCCCAGCAGTAGCCCCAGGCGGCGTCGCCGGCCTGGACGTCGGCGTCGATCGTGTCGAGAGCGTCGAGCGCGAGCTCGCGGTAGCGCTCGCGGCCGGTGAGGGTCCACAGCCGCACGGCCGAGGACGCGAACGCGGCGGCGGCCTTGGTCAGCAGCGGGTGCCGGCGCCGGTACAGCGGGCGGAAGTCGACCGGCGAGCGCGCGTGCGCCTGGGCGATCGCCTGGCGGCGCAGCTTGCCGCTGACGAGCGGCGCGGGCCAGCTCCACCACAGCCCGTCGAATGGGTCCGGGCCATGCCAGTGCCGGCGCGCGGCCGACTCGGTCAGTGCAAGCGCTGCCTGCGCGGCGGCCTCGGAGCGCCGCGAGAGCGCCTGCCCCCGGCCCACTGTTCCCTGGCCCATCAAGAGCGGGCGAGTCTAGCGGCGCCCCGCAGGGCCTCGCGCGCCACGGTGACGTCGTCGAACGGGATCTTGCGCCCGCCCTCGAACTCCTGGCCCTGCTCGTGGCCCTTGCCGGCGATCACGACGACGTCGCCGGGCTCGGCGATCCGGATCGCCTCGCCGATCGCGCGGCGGCGGTCGGCGTCGTGGGCGACGTGGGCGCCGCCGCCGGTGCCGGCCAGCACCTCGGCGATGATCGCCTCGGGGTCCTCGGAGCGCGGGTTGTCCGAAGTGACGATCACGCGATCGGCGAGCCGCGCCGCGATCGCACCCATCAGCGGTCGCTTGCCCCGGTCGCGGTCCCCGCCGGCCCCGAACACCGCTACGACGCGCCCGGTGGTGAGCGGGCGGGCCGCGCGCAGCACGTTCTCGAGCGAGTCAGGCGTGTGCGCGTAGTCGACGACGACGGCGAACGGCTGCCCCTCGTCGACGGTCTCGAACCGGCCGGGCACCTGCCCCGCGGTCTCGATCGCGGCCACAGCGGTCGCCAACGGCACGTCGAGCGCCCGGGCCGCGGCGAGCGCGGCGAGCACGTTCGAGACGTTGAACCGCCCGCGCAGCGGCGAGCGCAGCTCGACCAGTCCGTCAGGGGTGGCGACCGTGAACCGCGACCCGGCCAGGCTCGTCTCCAACCCGGTCACGCGGTAAGCGGCCCGGTCGGCGTCGAGCGCGAACGTGATCGCGTCCGGCAGGTCGGCCGCCAGCCGCGCCCCGTATGGGTCGTCGAGGTTGACGACCGAGAACCGCGGGCGCGCCTCGGTGAACAGGCTCCGCTTGGCGGCGAAGTAGTCCTCCATCGTCGGATGGAAGTCGAGGTGGTCCTGGGTGAGGTTGGTGAAGATCGCCACGTCGAAGTGGATCGCGTCGGCGCGGTGCAGCGCGAGCGCGTGCGAGGAGACCTCCATCACCACGGCGCGGTCGCCGGCGTCGAGCATCTCGCGGAACGTGCGCTGGAGGTCGATCGCCTCGGGCGTCGTGCGCACGACCTCGCGCTGGACCCCGCCGACGATGCTCGTGACCGTGCCCAGCAGCCCGGTCGCCCGGCCGTCGGCCCCGAGCAGCGCGGTGACGAGGAACGCCGTGGTCGTCTTGCCGTTCGTGCCCGTCACCCCGACGGTGTGCAGCGACGCGGTCGGATCTCCGTAGAAGCGCGCCGCGGCGGGGGCCATCGCGGCCCGGACCGAGGGCACGATCACCTCGGGCACGGAGGTTCCGAGCGGACGCTCGACGACGAGCGCGACCGCCCCGGCGGCGATCGCCTGTGCGGCGAACTCGTGCCCGTCGCGGGTGAACCCGGGGACGCAGAAGAACAGCGTGCCGTCCGTGACCTGGCGGGTGTCGTAGGCCAGCCCCCGGACCTCAGGATCGGCGCCCGAGGCCGCAGAGCCGGGGATCACCTGGTCCAGCCGCATCGCCGGGCAGAGCGTACCGGCGCGTCCGGACCCCGGACTCGCCACCCTGAGCACGTCTCTGAGCAGCGATTTCATGCCCATACACTTCGCGAACCGTGCCCGATCCATCTGATCTGCGACCTCGCCGGGAGACGCTGCGCCTGCGCATGCAGATGGTCGAACGCCAGCACGAGCTGGCCGCGCTCGAGCAGCGGCTGGCCGACGCTCGCGACGGCGCCGGCGGAGTCGTCGTGATCGACGCGCCGCTCGGCGCGGGCAAGACGCGGCTGCTGAGCATCGCGGCGCAGATCGCGCTCGCCTCCGACATGCAGGTCCTCAGCGCGCATGGCCGTGAGCTCGAGCGCGACTACGAGTTCGCCGTCGCCAACCAGCTGTTCGAGTCCTACTGGCCCGGCCCCGGGGGTCAGGACCGGGCCGACGGCTACGCCGTCACACGGTCGCTCTTCCGGCTCGTGCGCGAGCTGAGCTCCGGTGCCTCCGACCCGCCGCGCCGGGTGCCGCTGGCGCTGCTCGTCGACGACGCGCACCTTGCCGATCGCCAGTCGCTGCGGTTCCTCGGCTACCTGGCCGAGCGCCTCGAGCGGCTCCCGGTCACGATCATCGCCACCGTGTTGAGTGGCGCCCGGCCGAGCGAGCCGGCCGCGATCACCGTGCTCGAGCGGGCGGCCGGCGAGGCGGTGCTCGCGCCCGCCCCGCTGACGCCGCGGGGCGTGTCGGCAATCGTCGCCGCTCGGCTGCCGCAGTCCGACGACGCGTTCCGCGCCGCCTGCGCCAAGGTCACGGGCGGCAACCCGTTCCTGCTGGCCGAGCTGATCGACCACATCCGCTTGGCGGGGATCCCGCCGAGCGCCGAGGCAGCCGGCGAGCTCGACGAGCTGGCCCCGGCCCGGGTGGTGAGCGCGGTGGCCGCCTGCCTGGGCGCGATGGCGCCCGAGGCCGCGTCGGTCGCCTCAGCGGTGGCGCTGTTCGGCAACGGCGCCCGGCTGCACGACGCGGCCCGCCTGGCCGACCTCGACATGCTCAGCGCCTCGCTCGCGGCCGACGCGCTCGTCCGCCACGGCCTGTTCCACAGGGCGACCGAGCTGTCGTTCGTGCATCCGATGATCCGCACCGCCGTGGTGGCCGCGATGTCGCCGCTCGAGCTGAGCTACGGCCATCGCCGGGCGGCCACGATCCTGGCCGAGGAGCGGGCGCCCGACGAGCAGGTGGCGATGCACCTCACCGCCGCCCCGCCCCAGTCCGACCCCGCGTCGGTCGAGATCCTCCGCCGCGCCGCGCGCGACGCGCTCGCCGAGGGAAGCGACTCGCGCGGGATCGTGTTCCTGCGCCGAGCGCTGCTCGAGCGTCCCCCGCCGGAGCTCCACCCCGAGGTGCTGGCCGAGCTCGCCCAGGCCGAGTTCGCCGCCGGACTCCCGCAGGCGATCGACCGGCTGGCGGACGCGATCCGCGCCACCGACGAGCTTCCCCGCCGCGGAGCGCTGGTGCTCGCCCAGAGCCAGGGGCTGTGCGACCGCGGCCAGTATCGGGAGGCAGCCGAGGCCGTCGGGGCCGTGATCGATCAGCTGGGCGACCGCGACCCGGTGCTCACCGATGAGCTCGGTGCCGCGTTCATCGCCGCCGCCGCGCTCGTCCCCGAGCTCGACCACGAGGCACGGGCGCGCGCCCGGACGTTGCTGCAGCGTGCGGGCAACCGGCCGACGGCGGCCCAGCGGCGCGCGATCGCCCAGGTGGCCGCGTACCGGAGCCTCCACGGCGAGGACCGCGACGGCGTGCTGCGGCTCGTCGACCTCGCTTGGGATGACGGAGAGCTGATCGCGCAGGATGCGACCGACGCACTCAGCTGGCCGCTGCTGTCGAGCGCGCTGCTGTTCGTCGACGAGCTCGAGCGCGACCTCGAGATCTGCGAAGCGGCCACCGGCCGGGGCCGTTCGGCGGACGCGGTGGCCGCGATCGCCGGCCACCGCGCGTGGCCGCTGTACGAGCAGGGCCGGATCGGCGACGCCGCGTCGGCGGCCGAGGCGGCGTTTGGGACCGAGGCCGGGGACTGGCGGACGTCGGTGCGCTCCCCCGCGGGAGCGATCGCGTGCTGCCACCTGCAGGCCGGCCGGCTCGACAGGGCTGACCGCGCGCTGTCGATCCTCGACCGCGGCGAGGTCCGCGACAGCATCCACCTGCCCTTCCTGCTCGACGTGCGCGCGCAGCTGCGTCTTGCCCAGCTGCGCCCGAGCGAGGCGCTCGAGGACGCCGCCCAGGCCGGCAGCCTGGCCGAGGTGGACCTCGGCAACCCGACCCCGGGCGCGATCGCGTGGCGCTCGACGGCGGCGCTCGCCCATCTCGCGCTTGGAGAGCCGGGACGGGCAGTCGACTTGGCCGGCGAGGAGCTCGAGCAGGCTCGCGAGCTGGGGATCACCCGGATCGTGATCCGCGATCTGCGCGTGCTGGGACTGGCCCGGCGGGGCAAGCGCGGCGTCGACACGCTGGCCGAGGCGGTCGACACCGGCGACGAGCACCCGCCACGGCTCGAGCACGTATGCGCGCTGATCGACCTCGGGGCGGCGCTGCGTCGCACGAACCAGCGAGGGGCGGCCCGCGAGCCGCTGCTCAAGGCGCTCGAGCTGGCCCACGACGGCGGGGCGACGGCACTGGCCGGCCGGGCCCGGGCGGAGCTGGCGGCGACGGGCGCGCGGTCGCGGCGGCTTATGCTGTCAGGCGTTCACTCGCTGACTCCCAGCGAGCGCCGGGTCGCCGATCTCGCGGCCCGGGGACTGACCACGCGGCACATGGCCGAGACGCTGTTCGTGACCCCGAAGACGATCGAGTTTCACCTGCGCCACATCTACCAGAAGCTGTCGATCCGTTCCCGCTCAGAGCTGGCCGAGGTGCTGCACCGCAAGGGCGAGAGTTAGTGTGCGGGCGGGTCCGCTAGTGGCCTTGGGCCTGAGGAAGCTGCTCCCGATCGCCTGTCTGCTGCTGGCCGCGACTCTGTTCGCCACCGGCTGCGGCGGCTCGTCGCATCACAAGACGACGGGCTCGACGTCATCGACCGGCTCAGTCCCCGCCGCCGGGCCGGGCATCCACAAGATCCGGCACATCATCGTGATCATGCAGGAGAACCGGTCGTTCGACTCCTACTTCGGGACGTTCCCGGGCGCCGACGGCATCCCGATGAAGAACGGGCAGCCGACCGTGTGCGTGCCGAACCCGAAGGGCGCCTGCGTGCGGCCGTTCCACGACCGCAACGACAGCAACGTCGGCGGCCCGCACCAATTCAACAACTCGGCCGCCGACGTCGACCGCGGCAAGATGGACGGGTTCGTCGGACAGCAGCAGACGGCGCTCGCCGGGTGCACACTGGCGGTCAACCCCGCCTGCGGACGGGCGGGCAGCAGCACGCCGGACTCGATGGGCTATCACGACGGCTCGGACATCCCCAATTACTGGACGTACGCGAAGGACTTCGTCCTCAACGACCACATGTTCGCGTCTGTCTCGTCCTGGAGCCTGCCGTCGCACCTGTACATGGTCTCGGCGTGGTCGGCGAAGTGCACGGTCAAGGGCGACCCCTCGAGCTGCCGCAGCGACCCGGCGACCCCGGACCTGCCGCCCGACTACCACGGCACATCAGCCCCGAACTACGCGTGGACCGACCTCACCTATCTGCTCCACACGCACCGCGTCAGCTGGAGCTACTACGTGTTCGGCGGGACCCAGCCCGACTGCGAGAACAGCGCCGCGATCTCCTGCAAGCCCGTGCGCCAGAACGCGACGACGCCCGGGATCTGGAACCCGCTCCCGTACTTCACCACGGTCCAGCAGGATCACCAGCTCTCGAACATCGAGCCGCTCACGAAGTTCTACGCGGCCGCGCAGTCCGGGACGCTGCCCGCGGTGTCCTGGATCACCCCGACCAACCAGGTCTCCGAGCACCCGCCGGCGCTCATCAGCGCCGGGCAGAGCTACGTGACCGGGCTGATCAACGCGGTCATGCGCAGCCCGGACTGGAACAGCACCGCGATCTTCCTCGCCTGGGACGACTGGGGCGGGTTCTACGACCACGTCAAGCCGCCGAGCGTCGACGCCTACGGCTACGGCATCCGCGTGCCGGCGATGGTCATCAGCCCGTACGCGCGCAAGGGGACGATCGACCACCAGACGCTGAGCTTCGACGCGTACCTGAAGTTCATCGAGGATGACTTCCTCGGCGGCCAGCGGATCGACCCGAAGACCGATGGCCGGCCCGACCCCCGCCCCGACGTGCGTGAGAACAGCTCGCTGCTCGGCGACCTCAGCAAGGACTTCGACTTCTCGCAGGCGCCGCTGTCACCCGTGCTGCTGCCGGTCAACCCGCACACGGACATGATCACGCCGGCGCACAGCCCGGTGTCCCCCTCCGGCGTCGTCACCGGTGCCGCGGCGGCCCCCAGCCGAGCGATGCGGCTGAAGACCCTGACGACCTACTACGTCTACAACGCGGCAGCCGCATTCCTGGGGATCCCGGCCGCCCAGCTGCAATCGGAGCTCGTCAAGGGCGGCAAGCCTCAGCAGGTCGCCCAGCAGAACGGGACCACGGTGGCGGCGATCAAGCAGGCCGTGCAGGCGCCGGTCGAGAAGGCACTGCGCACCGGCCAGGTTGGGGCCGGCCTCGGCGGCTTCTACGCGTCGCACGCGTACGCGCTGTTCCTCAACCTGAAGCCGGGACTCGTGCAGACCGAGGTGATCCGGGGGACGTCGCTGGCGTCGATCGCGAAGCAGCACGGCAAGAGGGCGAACCAGGTCAACCAGCAGGTCCTGAGCGAGCTGACGGCCGGGCTCTCTCGGATCTTCGGCTGACAGGGCCTCGGCTATCCTGCGAACCGATCCCAAGCCAGTCAGGGAGGAACTTCGGCGGATGAGACAGGTCACGCAACGCCTGCGTAACGGCAGGATCGAAGTGATGGACGTTCCGCCCCCGGTGCTTGCGCCCGAGGGTGTGCTCGTCGACGTCCGCGCGAGCCTGCTGAGCGCCGGCACCGAGCGCAGCACCGTGGAGACGGCCCGCCGGGGGCTGATCGGCAAGGCGCGCGCCCGCCCGGAGCAGGCCCGCCAGGTGATCGAGAAGGCCAAGCGCGACGGGGTCGCCGCCACATTCGACGCCGTCCGCACGCGGCTCAACGCGCCCTCCTCGCTCGGCTACTCGAGCGCCGGCGTGGTGATGGCCGTCGGATCGCTCGTCTCCGATCTCGCGGTCGGCGACCGGGTCGCCTGCGCGGGCGCCGGCTATGCCGTCCACGCCGAGGTCAACTACGTGCCCGGCAACCTGTGCGCGCGGCTGCCCGATGGCGTTCCGTTCGAGGCGGGGGCGTTCGGGACGGTCGGGAGCATCGCGCTGCACGGCGTCCGCCAGGCCGAGGTGCAGCTCGGCGAGCGGGTCGCCGTGATCGGCCTCGGGCTCGTCGGCCAGCTCGCCTGCCGCCTGCTGCTCGCCGCCGGCTGCGACGTGATCGGGATCGACATGGTGCCCGACCTCGTGGAGCGCGCCGTGACCGCGGGGGCCTCGGCCGGCTACCTGCGCTCCGACCTCGACCCCAAGGCCCTGCCCCCGGCGGCCGCCGACTGCGATGCCGTGATCATCACCGCCGCCACGTCCTCCGACGACCCGGTCGTGCTGGCCGGAGCGCTCGGCCGCGACCGCGCCAGGGTCGTGGTCGTCGGCGACGTCGGCATGTCCGTGCCGCGGTCCTCCTACTACGGCAAGGAGCTGGACCTGCGGCTGTCGCGCTCGTACGGCCCCGGCCGCTACGACCGTGCCTACGAGGAGCGCGGGCTCGACTACCCGATCGGCTACGTGCGGTGGACCGAGCGGCGCAACCTGGCCGCGTTCGTCAACCTGCTCGCCGGCTCGCGTCTGTCGGTCGAGGACCTGATCACGGCGCAGCTGCCGCTCGACTCCGCGCCCGAGGCCTACGACCGGCTGCTCGAGGGCCCGCAGACGCCGCTCGGCCTCGTCCTCACCTACGAGCCGAGCGAGAACGGCCGCGTCTCCCCCGCCCCGGCCCCCTCCCGGACCCGCCGGCTGCGGATCCGCGGCGGCTCGCCGGCGGCCGGGGTGATCGGCGCCGGCAGCTTCTCCCAGCGCGTGTTGATCCCGGGGCTGAAGTCGGCCGGCTTCTCGCTGTCGATGGTGGCCAGCGCCAGCGGCGTCAGCGCGAGCGGCGCCCAGCAGCGGTTCGGGTTTCAGCGCGCCGTCACCCCGGACGAGGTGCTGGCGGCCTCCGACCTCGACGCCGTGTGCATTGCGTCCCGTCACGGCTCGCACGCCGACTACGCAATCGCCGGGCTCCAGAACGACCGGGCCGTGTTCGTCGAGAAGCCGCCGGCGCTCGACGCCGACCAGCTCGGCCGGCTCCGCGAAGCGGCCGCCGGGGGCGTGCTGCAGGTCGGGTTCAACCGCCGGTTCGCGCCGCTCGCGATCGAGATGCGCGACCACGTGCTGTCGGGCCGGCCAGCCGGTCGAGCTGCTGTTCCGGGTCGCCGCCGGACGGCTGCCCGACGATCACTGGCTCAACGATCCCGTCGACGGCGGGGGCCGTCTGCTCGGCGAGGGCTGCCACTTCATCGACTTCGCCTGCTGGTTCATGGATGGCCTTCCGACCGGGGTCTCGGCCGCGATCCCCCGCACCGGCGGCCGCCTCCAGCTCGCCCAGCGGTTCGCGGTCACGCTCACGTTCCCGAACGAGTCGATCGCGACGATCCTGTACGGCTCGGAGTCCGCGAACTCGATCTCCAAGGAGCTCGTCGAGGCGCACTCGGGCGGGCGCTCTGCCGTGCTCGACGACTTCCGCAGGCTCGAGCTGTCAGGCGGCCGCGATCCCGGCAAGCCGCGCGAGCAGCGCCAGGACAAGGGTCATGACGCCCAGTTCGTCGCGTTCCGCAAGTCGATGGGCGGGGTGGCGCCGGGCGGGCCGAGCGAGCTCGACACGATGGCCGTGACACTGCGCGCTCTCGACGTGGCCGGCGGCGCGGCGATCCTCGACGAGGATCAGGCTGCGGCCGAGGTCTGACCGCACGCGGCTCAGGCCGCGGCCGAGGTCTGACCGTCGAAGAACGCCTGCTGCCAGAGCTCGAGCGTCAGCAGCGCCCAGATCCGCAGCGCGTTGTCCTCGGTCCCGGCCTCGTTCGCCCTGATCAGGCGCTGCACGGCGTCGGGGTCGAGCAGGCCGCGGGAGGCAACCTGCGAGGGGCTGAGGAGGTCGGCCACCATCGGCCGCAGCTCGCCGGTCAGCCACGACCGGGCCGGCGCGGTGAAGCCGGCCTTCGGTCGCCAGATCACCTCGCGCGGGAGCACGCCCTCCATCGCCCGCTTGAACACGTACTTCCGGTCGCGGCGGCGGAGCTTCAGCTCGGGCGGGATCCGGCCGGACAGGGCGACGACCTCGTCGTCGAGCAGCGGCACGCGCACCTCGGTCGAGCTGGCCATGCTCATCTTGTCCGTGTAGGTGAGGTTCAGGCACGGCAGGAACGTCTTCATGTCGAGGTACAGCAGCTGGTTGATCCAGTGCTCGCTCCTGCACCCGGTCGAGGTAGCCGCGGTGGTGGCGGAACGGGTCGTGCCCGCCGGTGCCGGCCCGCAGCTCGGGCGCGAGCACCGGGCCGAGCTCCTCGCGCCGGTAGTACGACAGGTAGGTGAGGTAGCGCTCGAGCGGCGAATCGGTGAGCCCGCGCGCGAACTTCATCAGGTTGCGCCGGTGCGCCCGCATCCGCCCGGGCGGCCCGAGTGTGAGGTGCTCGCCGAGGAAGCCCTTGAACGCCGCCCGCGCGCCGAGCGGGACCCGGTCGAGCATCCGGCCGTAGCTGGCCGCCAGGATCCGCGGATAGCCGGCGAAGATCTCGTCACCGCCCATCCCGCTCAGCACGACCGTCAGCCGTTCCCTCGCGGCCCGGCACACCAGGTACGCCGAGATGCAGGCGGGGTCGCCGATCGGCTCGTCCATGTGCCAGACGAGCTTCGGCAGCAGGTCGACGACCTTCGGCGACAGCATCTCCTCGTGATAGTCGAGGCCGAACTGCCGCCCGATCTGCCGCGCGTAGCGGACATCGTCGGGGACCGGCTCATGCTCGAGGTCGGCCTGGGTGAGCCCGATCGTGTACGTCGTCACGTTGCCCGTGGTCGCGGCCATCTCGGCGACGATCGCGCTCGAGTCCAGCCCGCCGCTGAGGAAGCTTCCGAGCGGCACGTCAGAGACCATCTGCCGGTTGACCGCCTCGCGGATCGCCAGCTGCAGCTCGGGCGCCCACGCCTCGATCGTGCGCTCGTCGGCGTTGAAGTCCATGTCCCAGTACTCGGTGACGGCCAGCTTGCCGTTCCGGTACGTGGCGTAGTGGCCGGGCGGCAGCTTCCAGATCCCCTCGAACAGGGTGTCCGGATCGGGCACCCACAGGAACGTGAGGTAGTCCAGCACCGACTCGGTGCGCAGCGACGGCCGCGGCAGCGCCGGCAGCATCGCCTTGATCTCGGACGCGAACACGAGCCGGTCGTCGTCCTGGGCGTAATAGAGCGGCTTGACCCCGAGCCTGTCCCGGGCCAGGAACAGCTCGCCGGTGAGGTCGTCCCAGATCCGCGAAGGCGAAGATCCCGTTGACCCGGTCGAGCACGCGGGCGCCGTCCCGCGCGTACATCGCCAGCAGCACCTCGGTGTCGCAGTCCGAGTGGAACCGGACGCCGTCGGCCTCGAGCTCGCGCCGCAGCTCGCGGTAGTTGTAGATCTCGCCGTTGTAGGTGATCGTGTAGCGACCGCCCTCCAGCGTCATCGGCTGGGCCCCGCGCTCGGTCGGGTCGATGATGCTGAGCCGCCGGTGCCCGAGCGTCACCGGGGCGTGGCCGTTGGTCGACGGGATCGCCAGGATCCCCTCGCCGTCGGGGCCCCGGTGCCGCATGCGGTCGGCCATCGTGCGGGCGAGCCGCTCGTCGGCCGCGCCGACGATGCCGCAGATGCCGCACATCAGACGGACGCTCCCTGCTCGGCGGCGGGGCTCGCGACCGGGATCGGCGCGCTCTGCGCCGGCAGGCCGTCGGTGAACAGCCGCGCGAGCGCGCGCGCGTTCTCGTCGAGGTCGTAATCGCGGGCGACGGCCTGGCGGGCGGCCGCGCCCATCGAGGCCCGCAGCTCGGCGTCCCCGAGCAGCCGGGCGAGCGCGTCGGTCAGCAGGTCGACCCGTCCGGGCCGCACCAGGATCCCGCTCACGCCATCCTGCACCAACTCCACGATCCCGGTGATCGCGTTCGCCACGACCGGAATCTCCATCGCCATCGCCTCCATCAGCACGATCGGCACGCCTTCCGCGAAGCTCGGCAGACAGAACACGTCGGACTCCGCGTAGATCGCGCGGACCTCATCCTGCCCGACCGCGCCGTGCCACACGATCCGATCGGCGAGGTCGAGCTCCCGCGCCATCGCGCTCACCTTCTCCTTGCTCGGTCCGTCGCCGACGATCGCGAGCGTCGCGTCGATGCCGTCGGCCACGAGACGCCGCAGCGCCTGCAGCAGCACCGCGGTGCCCTTCATCGCGTCGACCCGCCCGACCGTGAGGATCCGCAGCCGGTCAGGGTCCTCGCGCCGCGCGGGGACGAAGTCGGCGAGGTCGACCCCGCAGCGCACGACGACGAGCTTGTCCCACAGCTCCTCGGGGACGAACGCCATCACCTGGCTGCGCGTGTAGTCGCTGATCACCGCCGTGAAGCTGGCGCGGCCGACGCGGGTCTCGAGCCGCTCGCGGTACACGTCGTAGAACTCCTTGGACCCATGCACGCGCTGGCTGAAGGTCCACGGCTCGCCGCCGGGGACGTCGTTGGCGAAGCGCACCGCGAGCATCGCCACCATCGGCGCGGTGCCCTGCAGCTGGGAGTGCAGATGCCGGACGCCGCGACGCTCGCAGGCGTCCCACAGCATGACCGCCTCGAGGAACCAGGTGAGCCCGAGCGCGCGGGCCCGCGCGCCCGTCCACGAGAGCCGCAGCGCCTCGGCGAACAGCCTCGCGTACGCGCCGGGCGAGCGGGTGAGCGCGCGCAGGTGGGCGCGGCCCGCGCGTTGCGGATCGGGCGGCAGCAGCGCGTCGGTGGACGACTGCTCCTCGCGGTCGGCGGCCGACAGCAGCTCTTCCTCCGAGGTCCGCCAGATCGAGAAGCACTGCACGTCGAGGCCGAGCCGCCGCAGGGCCCGCACCTCGCGCAGGATGAACGTGTGGGTGACGCCGGGGTAGCGCCCGACTACGTATCCGATCTTCATCGGCGCGCGGTCAGCCCCTGCGCTGGGCGAGAGCCGCCCGGGCCGCCTGCAGGTATCCGGCCGCGCTGTCCGCCGGGGTCCGGTCGCGCGTGGCCTCGCACGCGGCGCGCCCCATCCGCGCGCGCAGCTCGGGGTCGCCGGCGAGCCGCACGATGCCGTCCGCCATCGCCGAGGTGTCAGACGGGTCGACGACGATGCCGTTGATCCCGTCGCGAATGATGTCGTCCGTGGCGCCGCCCTTCGAGGACGCGATCGACGGCAGCGATGCGGCCGCCGCCTCGAGCACGACGATCCCGAACGGGTCGTCGAGCGTCGGGAACGCGAACGCGTCGGCCTGGGCGTACTCGGCCGGGAGGCCGGGCTGGTCGACGAACCCGCGCCAGGTGACCGGGACGCCGAGCTCGTTCGCCATCCGCCGCAGGCGATCCTCGTCGGGGCCGTTGCCGACCACGGTCAGCTCGACGTTCGCGCCCTCCGCGCGCGCTTTGGAGTAGGCCTCCAGCAGCCGGTCGCACCCCTTGCGCGGGATCAGCCGGCCGACGAACAGGAGCCGCATCGGCGCCGAGTCGGGCCGGTCACGCTCGGCGGGGATCTGCCAGAACGGCTCGAGCTCGGTGGCGTGCAGGGCGTGGAAGATCCGCTCGCTGGGGAACCCGATCTCGGCGAACCGCGCGCCGGCCGGGACGCTGTTGGCGACCGCCCCCCAGGCCAGGCGCCGCAGCACCTCGCGAGCGATCCGGTGCGGGCGGCCGAGGATCTGCTCGGACTGCGCGGTGCCGTCGCTGTGGATCAGCAGCGGGATCCCGCGGACGCGGGCGAACAGCGCCGCGTACAGCGAGGGGACCGAGAAGCCGCCGCTGATGATCGCCTGCGGCCGGGCGCGGTGGACGGCCGCGAGGATCTTCGGGCTCAGGTAGAAGTCTGTGGCGTCGACGCCGCGGGAGATCGTCAGCCCGTCGGCGACCTCGTGCCGAAAGGGCAGCACCAGCTCCCACTCCATCCCGCGCGTGCCGCTGCGCGAGCAGTAGATCACCGTGAGGTCGACCATCCGCGCGAGCGCCTGGTGAACGGCGACCATGTACGGCGTCGCGATGTCGGTGATGAACGCGACGCGCAGCGACGGATCCGGCGCGCTGCCGGGATGGCCGTTCGGCGAGGGGCCGGCCGCGGACAGGTCGGTGTCGATCATCCGCGTCCCTGACCCCGGGTCGGCTCGGTCGCCGCCGGCGGGCGCTCGCCCGCGAACCCCGGCAGCGCCGCGCAGGCGTCGATGAACGCGTAGTCCTCCGCGTACCACTCGCGCAGGTTGGCCCGGGCCTCGTCGCTCAGCCGCCGGTCGACGGACGGGTTGCGGTGCGCCTTCACCTCGTCGGTGGGGAGCGACACGCCTTCGACGCCGAGCAGCTCGCACAGTCGCGGGAACGACGCGTTGAGGCTCTCGGAGGAGATCACCATCAGGACGTCGCCTGAGCGGCGGGCGAAGTACTCGGGGTCGTGGAACCAGCGCCAGTACGAGTCGCGCACGTGCTGGATCGAGCGCATCGCGTGGGTGGCCGCCTCGCGCTCCTGCTCGTCGGGGGACACGAGCGCCCGGGCGAGCGCGTCGGCGCTCGGGAACGTCTCGAACGCGACTGCTTCGTCGGGCGACCACGGATAGTCGTAGCGCGGGCGGCCCTGGCGCTGGCGGCTGTAGAAGCCGCTCACGTAGCGCTCGATCGGGTCACGCACGACGAAGAACACCTTGTCGCCCTCCGGGATGTCCTTGAGCGCGTCCGCGTGCTCGTGGAGCACGATCCGGTACGTCCCACTGGTCTCGGCCGGCCGCAGCGCCCACTTCAGAGCCGTCCCGGCCGTCTTGCCGATGTGGATGAGATGCGCCCGCGGCTTTCCTCGCGCCCGCACCCGCCTCATGATCCGCTGGCCAACCATGGCTCGGCAGAGGGTAGCGGCCGGTCCCGGTTCGGCTGCTGCCCGTGCCCCGGCCAGCTGCGGACGGTTGCTAGCATCGCCCGCGCAGGGGTCGGTCGATCGCTTCCACACGCATGACGCTCGGACGCAGCTTCGCCCGCGGCGCCGCCGCCGCCAGAGACGCCGTAGCACCGGGCAGCCGGCTACGGCGGCCGCTGCGCGACGTCCGCGAGCGCTCTGAGATGACGCTCCGGCGGGCGACCGCCGGCTCCCGGATGCTGCCCACGATCATCGTGATCGGCGCCCAGAAGGGCGGCACCACCTCCCTGCACGAGTACCTGGCGGACCATCCCGCCGTCGGCTCCTCGGCGATCAAGGAGGTCCAGTACTTCAGCCACAACTCGTACCGCGGGCTCGACTGGTACCGGGCGCACTTCCCCCGGATCGGCGAGTACCCGCACGCGATCGAGAGCAGCCCGTACTACCTGTTCCACCCGTGCGCGCCCGCGCGAGTCCGGGCCACGGTGCCCGACGCCCGCCTGATTGCGGTGCTGCGCGATCCCGTCGACCGCGCCCGCTCGCACCACAACCACCAGTTCGAGCAGGGCTTCGAGCAACTCGACTTCGCCACCGCGCTGGCCCGCGAGCCCGAGCGGCTGGCCGGCGAGGAGGAGAAGATCGTCGCCGACCCGAGGTACCAGTCGTTCGCCCACCAGCACTACTCGTACGCGGCCCGTGGCTTCTACGCCGGCCAGCTCGAGCGCTGGTACGCGCTGTTCGGGGCCGACCAGATCCTCGTGGTGGCCAGCGAGGACCTGTTCGCCGACCCGCGGGCCACCGTCCACCGCGTCCAGTCCTGGCTCGGGCTCTTCGAGCACACCCCATCAGAGCTCGCCGCGCGCGGATCCCGCGCCTACAAGCCGGCCGGCGACGCGATGCGCGCCGAGCTCGGCGCCCGCTTCCGCGACGACAGCGCCCGCCTCGCCGAGCTGACCGGCGTCACCCTCCCGTGGGCACCCGCCGCGGGCTCCTGATCGTCAACGCCGACGATCTCGGGCTGCGCCCCGACGTCACCGACGCGACGCTTAAGGTGTTCGCCGCCGGCGCGATCAGCTCGGCGACGGCGATGACGATGATGCAGGACACCGCGCGCGCGGCGTCGCTGGCGACCGAGCGCGGGCTGCCGGTGGGGCTCCACCTCAACCTCACGTTCGGCTACAACGGCCCCGGCGTCCCGGTGGCGATCCGCGAGCGCCAGGCCCGGCTGGTCGTGTACTTCGGCAGCCGCGTCGCCCGCAACGTCTACGACCCCCGGATGCGCCGGGTGATCGACGCCGCGATCAACGACCAGCTCGTCGCCTTTCACGACGCCTTCGGCCGCCCGCCGACCCACCTCGACGGTCACCACCACATCCACCTCTGCCCCACCGTCGCCCTCTCCGCGGCGCTGTCCGGGTTCACCCGCGCCCGGGTCACCGCAAGCGGACCGCCGGCACCCAGGCTCGGAGTCCGGCGCGCGCTCGCGGCGATCGACAACGCCATTCTGCGTCGCCGGTTCCTCACGCCCGATCGCTTCATCGCGTTCCCCGCCGTTGGCGTCGTCGGCGCTCGGCGCGGCCCGGAACGCCGCGGTCGAGGTCATGACCCACCCTGCGTACGACGCCGAACGCCGCGCGCTCCTCGCGCCCCCGTGGGCGGAGCGGCTCGCGGGGTTTCGGGTGGGCTCGTTCGCCGATCTATAGCGGTCGGGCCCGCACGCGCCGACCGGACCGGCACACGCACTGGTCGCTATTGACCCCGCATATCGGTGCCAATAGCAACCACCCCGGCGGGGACGGCCGGCGTGACACGCGCGGCCAGACCGGAGCGGGCTTATCCAGCCGACGCGGACGGGTCCTCGAACGGCGCCGGATCAGCCGGCAGGTGATCCATGTACCCCGCGATGCCGGAGGCGAGCGTCTCCCGCTGGATCCGCTTGCGCTCCTCGGTGATTCCCCGATGGAACGTCCAGCCGGCGTGGGGCCAGCGGGGCGCCGTCTGGGCGGCGTCGGTGTGGCGGGCGGCCATCTTCTCGACGGAGGAGACGACCTCGCCGGGGTTGCCGACGACGAGCGCGTCGGGGGGGATCTCGCCGCGGACCACTGCGCCGGCGCCGATGATGGCGTTCTCGCCGATCGTTGAGCCGGCGAGGATGATCGAGCCCGCGCCGACGAAGACGCGGCGACCGATCAAGACCGGGGAGATGATCGTGCGGCCGATGTGGCGCTGCATGCTGGCGTCGTGGGCGAGGACGATCGCGCGGGGGCCGATGGTTGCCTCGTCGCCGATCGTGATCAGCCACGGCCAGCCCGGGTCGATGTAGGCGTTGCGCGCGATGAAGGTCCGGGTGCCGAGGATCAGCCCGTTGGCCACCAGCCAGTCGGTGTCGAGCTCGCCGCGGGCACGACTGACCACCCGCTTGGCGAGGCGGCCGAGTGACGCGCTCGAACGCGACCGTTGTTGCCCAGGACCCTGCCGCATGGCGGGGCAGCGTACCAACGAGACCTGGGCCGGGATCGGTTATCCTTCCGGGCGAGCTTGCTCACCTGGATGGGGGAGCTGCTCCGTCAGGTGCGGGCAGAGCCAGGGGAGCCAGCTCGCCATCGTCATGCCGATCACGACAACTCGTTCCAGGACTGGGCTGGTCTTACCGCTGCTGATCGCGGGGTACTGCGTGCTGGCGCTCGCGGTCGGGCTGGTGCTCGGGCTGACGGCGCTGCTGGCGGTGCTGGGGCTTCCCGCGGTCGCGGGCCTCGCGTACCTCGTATGGCAGCTCGAGCCGGCGTACACGCTGAGCTTCGCGCTGCTCCTGAGCCCGATCGCGGGCAATTGGCACGATCTGCACTTCCCGACCGGAGCGGACCCGGATCGTCTGCTGCTGGCGGTCGGCATCCTCCAAGTCCTGTTCCGCTCGCCGGGCATCCGCGACCGGCCTCGGATCCGCGTGACCGTCCCCCACGTGCTGCTGGGGCTCGCCGTGCTGTGGGCGGTCGTGTCGGCCTACCGGGCCCAGACGCTGTTCGTCAAGGACACCGGACTGAAGCTCGTCGATGCATTCGGGCTGCTGCCGTTCCTCGGCCTGTTCGTGGCGCCGCTGGCGTTCCGAACTGCGCGCCAGCGGGGGATCCTGCTGACGACCCTGGTCGTGATGGCGGCCTGGCTCGGGCTGACGACGCTGTTCGAGGTCGCCCACGTCAACGCGCTCGTGTTCCCGCGCTACATCCTGAACAAGCAGCTCGGCATTCACTACGCGCGCGGCCGCGGGCCGTTCCTCGAGGCCGTCACGAACGGCTTCGCCCTGTTCTTCTGCTCGACGATCTGCGCCGTGGCGGTGGCCAACTGGAAAGGACGGCGCGCGCGGATCGCGGCCGCGGCGATCGGCACGCTGTGCTTCGCCGTTGCGTTCGCCTCGCAAGAGCGCTCCGTGTGGATCGGGATCGGCGTCGGCACGATCGTCGCGCTGCTCGCCACTCGCGAGTCCCGGCGCTGGTTCGTGCCGGTGGCGATGGTCGTCGCGGTTCTCGCGGCCTCCGCGTTCGCATTCATCCCCGGTGTCAGCCGCACGTACAACAACCGCGTCAACGACGTCGGCACGCTCTACGATCGCCAGAACCTCACCACGGCCGGCTTGAACATGATCCAGGCCAAGCCGCTCACCGGCTTCGGCTGGTCGCGTTTCCAGGCCTCGTCGCAGCTGTATTTCCGGCGCAGCCAGGACTTCCCGCTCACCGCGACCACGTTCGGGATCCACAACGTCCCGCTCACCTACGCGGTCGAGCTCGGGCTGCCCGGACTGGCCCTGTGGGGCTTCGGCTTGCTCCTGGCGATCGGCGGTGCGCTGATGATCAAGGGCCCGCCGGATCTCCGCGCCTGGAGAGTGGCGTTGTTCGCCGTGGCTTCGGCGTTCATCGTCATATCCAACTCGGTCCCGCCGAGCCTGTTTCCGATGCTCTCGCTGATGATGCTCACCGGCGTCGTGGCCAGTGGCGCCTACGACACCTCCCGGTGGCGGCGGGGCGCGGCTCCGGCGGCGCCGGAACCGGTCGCCGCGACCTCTCCCCGGATAGACGCCCCGGCGCGTCTACAGCTCGAGCGGCTCATCGGACGCCACGGCGGCGATCCCCAGCCGCCGCAACACCGCGGCCCCGCGGCGCGATCCGACGACCGTGAGCCCGGCGGGCCGGGTGAGCAGCGACAGCAGCGCGCTCGCCGGCCGGCTCGACAGGTCCCGGACCGGCCGCCCGGACAGCCGCTCGAGCACCCTGCGACGGAGCGGCTCGTCACGCACGATCACCGCCACCGTCGGTCGACCGTCGAAGTCGATCTCGGACGACCGCCGGCGGGAGCGAAACCGCGACCACAGCAGCTGGCTGACCCCAATCGCGCCCTGAGGGCTGCCGAGTGCCCTGCGGAGCTCGTGGATCGCCGGTCCGATCCGGCGCTCGGCCAGCGCCGCGCGCCCCCGGTTCCACGCGTTGCACGCCTCCCACCGGTCGAGCACCGCGCGCGACTCGCCGGTGCGGCCGATGTGCGCCTCGGCCACGGCGCGATGGCCGGCCATCATCCGGTCGGTAGCCGAGGACATCTGCTCGGCATGGATGTGGTAGACCGCGCTCACGATCGGCGAGGACACCGCGGTGTGGCGCTCGAGCACGCGGACCCACAGGTCGACGTCCTCGACGCCCCACACGGGCTGGAACCCGCCGAGCTCCACCGCCACATCGCGCTTCACCATGCACGCGCTGACGTTGAACATGTTGTAGTTGGCGATCAGCTGGTCGGGAGAGCGCAGCACGAGCGGCCGGCGGGTGACGGTGCCGTGGTAGCGGAACGCGCTCTCGCTGCGGTGCAGGGCTGCGCTGCCGATCAGCGCGTGCCCGTCGCGGATCTCCCACAGCGTGGCCAGGTGGTTCGGGAGCCACTCGTCGTCGGAGTCGAGGAAGGCGACGAACTCGCACTCGGTCGAGGTGAGACCGGTGTTGCGGGCGGCGGCCAGGCCGCGGTTCTCGGCATGGCGGATCACGGTGGCGCCGAGCGACTCAGCCAGCGCGGCGCTGTCGTCAGCGGACCCGTCGTCGACGACGATCACCTCGGCGGGCAGCGCCGGGCGCTGGGAGAACACGCTCCCGAGGCAGCGCTCGAGCGTCCCCGCCCGGTTGTAGGCGGGGATCACGACGGCGACCGGCAGGCGTGGGGTCATGGGCTCCGCCGGCACGTCGGCTACAGCAGCGCCCGCAGCGGGTTCGGTCCGCCGATCCCCAGCCGGCGGTTGCGAGCGCGGATCGGCTCGCGAGCGATGTCGTTGACGAGCCGCAGGAGGTCCCCCGCCAGCTTGTCCGTCCCGGTGTGGAGCGCGGCGAGCTCGGCCAGCAGCTCGGCCTGGTCGTAACCCATCACCCGCAGGCCGTCGGCTCCGAGGAAGCGCAGGTAGCGCCGAGCCCACTCCTTGCGAATCGGGTTGCCGAGGGTCGTGGCCCATTTCGCCATCGGATCGCTGTTGAGCGAGGCGTACTGATGGCGGCCGGTGGGATCGCCCATCCGCCCGTGCAACGTCACCCGGGAGAACCGCTCCATCGCCCCGGGGTCGTACTCGATCCCCAGGTAATCCATCAGCGGCCGCAGGTGGCGCTCCTCGCCGGCGACCACATCCTCGTAGCGAATCCGGTGGGCGCGGTCCCCGTGGGCCGCGTAGGCGGCGATCAGCCGGGGCAGCCCGATGAACAGGTCCTCGCGGTTGGCGCTCAAATACAGCTTGCCGTCGTGCCAGGTCTCGATGATCGAGGAGAGGATGCTGAGCGGGTTGCGGAACAGGAACACGAACTTCCCGTCGGGGAACAGGTCGATGATCTCGTTGACGACGAAGTAGTACGGCGGCGACTTGTCGACGAAGTACCGCGCGCCCTCCCCGGCGGCGCGCTGGTAGAGCCGCAGCGTCAGCCCGCGCAGCTCCTCGCGGTAGGCGTCGCGCTGGCCGGGCAGCTGCTCGCAGAAGTCATCGATCGCCCGCGCCATCAGCCAGTGCGTGTACTCGGCGACCACGCCGTCCTCGCGCATCGTGTAGAGGAACGGGAGCAGCAGCCACGGCTCGGAGACGGTGGCGACGCCTTCGTGCGCGGCGATCACCCTCTGCACCAGAGTCGACCCGCTCCGCGTGATCGAGAAGATGAAGATCGGCTGGATGGCCATGGTCCCTCGCGCTTTCCCTGCCCCACGTGCCGTCCTTGCGGCGTCCCTTCCGCGGTCAGCATAGCGTCAGGCCCACCCCGCCGTCGCCGCGGCGCGCAGGCCCTCAGGCCTGGCACGGAGCGCGCGTGCACAGGTGCATGTGGAGCACCTCCAGATGGCTCCACGGGAAGCTCTTGAGCAGCTCCAGCGGGGACTCGCCGTGGAACAAGCCGTTGCTGGCGTAGTACACCTGACGGCCGCGGATGACTGTGGTAACTCCGCGAAGATGCTGATCCCGGAGTGCGTCTGGTCGCGGACGACGAGGCCGTAGCGCTGGGCGGCCTGGGCGATCATCCGGGTCACCGGCGGCATCTTGAGACTGCTCAGATTGAGCGACGGGTCGAGCCGCAGGTGCGCACCCTCGGGGATCGTCCCCGGGCCGCCGGTACCGTCGCTGCGCTGGGCGGGAACGCGAACACGCCCTGCCGCGGCGCGGGCAGGTCGAGCGCGAGCGCGTGGTCGATGCTCCCCGAGCGCAGGTCGGCGAGCGTGATCACGCCCGCGGCCACCGGCAGGCTCGTGGCCGTCGCGCCCCACTGCGGGAGCGCGCCGGGCCACGCTGCCGGCGTGTAGTAGCCCGGGCTCTCGGACACGTTGTGGATCGCCCCGCCCCACCCGGCGTGCCAGCCGTCGGCCTCCTTGCGCATGTGGAAGAACTCCCACAGTGTGTTCGTGGACGGCTGCCACACGGTCATGTGGGCGTCGTGGCCTGTGGCCGGCTGGGCGTTCGGCGGAATCGGGACAGCCTGGAAAGCACGCGAGAGCGCCCGGCGCCACCACAGGGTGGGGTTGTCGAGCGCGACGTGGACCGTCGGCTGGCTCTGCGGGACGACGTAGATCGGTGTGCTCGCCTTGCCGGTCGTGATCCAGGGGCCGATCCCGTGGCTCTGCTCGGTCGCCACCTCGGCGTCGAATGCCTGGATCAGCGCCGGTGAGGTGGGGTCAATCGCGGCGTTCGCGGACAGCGGCGCGTTCCACACGCTCGAGGCGGAGAACAGCCGCTGCGTTGGCGGAGGCGTCGGTGTCGTTGTCGTGGTCGTGCTTGTCGTGACGGGCGTTCGAACCGCCGCCGGAGATCACGACGACAGCCACAACCACGATCACGAGCACTACAAGCCCCGCGAGAATCGAACGCGCCCGCGGACGCACAGACGTCTTCATCGGCGGTCAGTTGCCTCCTGAACGACCCGTCCCTGTCCAGGCTAGCAAGGCCCGCCCCGCCGGCTCCCACAGGCCTCTCTCTCCCCTCCTCCTCCTCATCGACTACTGTTCGACCTCACGATGCTGTGGACAGCCGTCGCGAGACGGACACCGAGCGAATGGACACCGCCAGGCAACCAGCTCCCGACAGCCGCCGTCCGCTAAGGTGGGGGTGATGCTCAACTCGCACGACGCGCCGGCCTGGATCGCGAAGATCCTGCGCCAGCTCGTCGAGGCCGAGTTCGTCGAGCTCTCAATGGTCGTGCGCAACGACGAGACTCCGATGGCCCAGCCGCGGCTGTCAAGGCTGCGCGGGACGCGCCGCCGGCAGCTTCTCTCAATCTCTACCGTCGCGTCGACCAACGGATGTTCAGCGCCGAGCCGAGCGCGTTGCGATCGTCGATGTCGCCGATCTCCTGGTCGAGGTCGATCGAGTGCGAGTCGTGCCGCACCGCCCCAGCCTACGAGCACCGCTTCCCGCCCGAGGCCGTAGAGCGAATCCGCGCCGCCGATCTCGACGTGCTGCTGCGCTTCGGCTTCAACATCATCCGCGCGCAGATCCTCGAAACGGCGCGCTACGGAGTGTGGTCATATCACCACGGTGACAACCGCGAATATCGGGGGCAGCCGATTTCTTCTGGGAGATGTACGAGCGCAACCCGGTGACCGGGACGATGCTCCAGGTGCTCGCCGACGAGCTCGACGCCGGTGGGATCCTCTACCGGTCGTTTGCCGCCACCGATCTGACGTCGATGTCACGCGGCAAGAACGCCGCGTACTGGAAGACCGCCGAGTTCGTCATCCGGACGCTGGCCGAGCTTCACCGTCGCGGCTGGACCGCAATCGAGTCAAGGCCCGACTACAACGAGCGCACTCCGTACGAGAAGCCCATCTACCGGACCCCCACGAACCGGCAGATGCTGGTATTCCTCGCCCGGCTGCTCCACGGGATCGCCGGGCGACAGCTGTACAAGCGCGTGTTCGACGACAAGTGGTACGTCGGGTACTGGCCGCGATCGGCGGCAGCCGTCGAGATCCCGCCACGTATCCCCTCGAGCCCGCTGGCGCGCGGTAAGCGTTTCAGGCGGCTCGCGTCTCCCCGACCCGGTGGTTCGCCGATCCCTTCCTCGCCGCCGACCAGGGTCGCCACCACCTGTTCGTCGAGGACTACGACACCACGGCCGGGAAAGGGCTGATCTCTGTCGTCACGTTGGGAGATCGAGGCCGGCCCAGCAGTTGCGAGGTGGTGCTCGAGCGGCCCTACCACCTGTCATATCCGTGCGTCTTTCAGACCAAAGGCACGTGGTACATGGTCCCGGAGACGCGAGCCAACGCCAGCGTTGAGCTCTACCGCGCGGAGGACTTCCCGCGCGGATGGACGTTGGAGCAGACGCTGCTGCGCGACGTCCATGCCGTCGATGCGACGGTATCGACACAACGGCGGCATTGGATGTTCGCCAACATGGTCGTGCCGGAGCTGGCCCAGGTGCCGAATGCGATCGCGGACGAGCTGTTCCTGTTTCACTCGGAGGATCTCATCGGCCCGTGGACGCCCCATCCGATGAACCCCGTGGTGTCCGACGTGCGCAGCGCGCACCCCGGGGGGCACCTGTTCCTCCGCGACGGACAGCTGATCCGCCCGAGCCAGGACTCCGCCGGCCGGTACGGGAGGGCGATCGTCTTCAACCGCATCGACTGGCTCACCCACCGAATACTCCGAGACGCCGATCGGGCGCCTCACCCCGGGCTGGGCCTGTGCCAACGTCGCGACGCACACCTTCAACGCCGACAGCCTATGAGGTCATCGACGCCGCCCGGCCTCGGCTCCGGCTCGGCCGCCCCCTCGCGGCGGCTCCCGAGGCTGAGCGCGGATCGCTCGGCCGGCTCAGAACTGGCAGAACAGGTGGATCGAGGGCACGTCGGTACGCGCCGCCGAGCTGAACAGCGACTGGCCGGCTGCGTCGGTGGCGACGGCCGACGGCTTCCAGCGCATGAACGCGCCGATCCCACGGAGGTTCTCGCCGAGCCAGATCGCCTCCTGGTCGGGCAGCACCTGGTGCTCGCGGACACCCTGGCGCGCGGCCGAGCGCAGGGCCCGGTCCATGGCGGCGATGACCTGGCCCTGCGTGTGGCCCTGACGGACAGCGATGTCCATCAGCGACAGGCCGGCAGTCCGCAGCTGTCCGATCTGCGGGTAGCTGAGGTGGGTGAGCGCCAGCAGCGTGTTCGACACCGACCACAGGTGGAAGTTGTGGAAGAACATGTGCACCGCGAGGTGGTGCTGGGTGAACGTCTCGTTCGTGTGCTCGAGCAGCACGCGATACTCGGGCGCGGACACCCGGCCGTGCCACGGCGCCAGCAGCTCGCGCTCGACCCGCTGCAGCTGCAAGCCGCGCTTGCGGACGATCGTGTCGAGCCCCTTGGAGTTCGTGATGTAGCGGGCGAGGCCGTTCTGCGGGAGATCGAGGATCCGCAGCAGGTCGCTCTCGCGGTAGGGCAGCCAGCGCTGGCGGACCCACCCGATCGACGGCAGCCAGTCCGGCGGGGCGCCGGGCGGAGCCAGCGAGTCGGTGGCACCCGCGACCGAGCTGCCGATGGCCATCCACAGCGCGGCCATCACCACCGCCGCGGTCACGACCAGTCGCGATCGCCGCATGCCACGGGAAGCCTGCCTGTGCCCCATGCGATTTCGATCGTACCGATGGGGCCTGACCCCGAGAGGGTGTACAGAAAATGCACGGATCCGGGGCGCGAGCCCGCGGAACGGCGTGCGCCTAAAGGAGGCCGCGCGAGAGGACCCGCAGCCGGTGCCGCGGGCCGCTGCGCCGGGCCTCGGCGCCGTCGATCTCGGCGAGCGCCTCGAGCGCGGTCCGCGCGAGCTCGCCGAGCTCGCCGTCACTGCCCTGAACGCGCTCGAACGCCGCGCGGGCCCCGGCGCCGGCCCCGTCGCGGCTGAGCATGAGCCCGAGGTTGAACGTCGCGCTCACGTCGCCGCGTTCCTCGGCGCGGGTGTAGGCCTCGCGTGCCCGCTCGAGCTCCCCGCGCGTCTGCAGCAGGACGCCGAGATTGCACGCCCCCGAGGCATGCCCGCGGGCGTCGGCGCGCGCGTAGGCCTGCTCGGCGGCTGACAGGTCCCCGCGCTCCTCGAGTACAAGCCCGAGGTTGAACGCCCCAGCGGCATCGCCGCGCTCGTCGGCACGCGCGTACGCGGCCGCGGCCCCCTCGAGATCGCCCTTCGCCTCGAGCAGCACACCGAGGTTGCAGGCGGCGGCGGCGGCGCCTGCCTCATCCGCTTTGGCGTAGGCGGCCTGCGCGCCCTCGACGTCGCCCTGTTCCTCGAGCTCGAGGCCGACGCGCACCACGGCGCGGCCGTCCCCGGTCGCGGGCCGCGCCTCGGGCCCGGCCGCCGCGACGACCTCCTCGACCGCCCGGGCGGCCGCCTGCCCGGCCGCGAGCCGCTGGGAGATGCCCTTGAGCGGGCCGATGCGCGAGGTCAGCCCCACGAGCATCCGGTCGATTCGCATCCGGTCGCGGTCGAGCAGGCCGCCGATCAGCCACAGGATGAGGAAGTACGCGAGGGTCCCGAGCACCAGGGCCACGACGAGCCCGCCGTATCCGGGGAGCACCTGGTAGACGCCCCTGGCGGCGCCGAAGCCACCCGCGTACGCGGCGATCTGCCCGATCACCTGTCGCCGCGGCCACAGCTTGGCGAACAAACCGAGGACGTCCCGCTGGGAGACCACGAGCTGGCAGACGAGCTGCGCGGCGCCGCCGATCGCCATGCCGAGCGCGGTGCCCGGTGATCCCGTCGGTGTGCGTGAGGATCACCACGGCCGGGAACGTCGCGATCAGCCGGACGCCGGCGGTGATGCTCGTCACCAGCGGGCGGTCGTTGGCGATCAGCGCCTGGGAGAGCACGCTGACCATCGTCGTCGAGACCGGGACGAGCAGAAGGAAGATGAGCGCTGTCGACGCTTTCGAGAACCCCGGGCCGAACACCGACATGATCCCGGTCGCGGCCCCGCCCCCGACGCCGGCGAAGAGAAGGAGAAACGCGGTCGTATATCGGAGCGAGTCCATCAGCGCGCGGTCGAAACCCTCGTTGTCGCCTGACTCGCGACGCTCGACGAGCGTGGGGAACAGCAGCTCGGAGAGCTTCTGGCGAGCGTCGAGGAACCGCTGGGCGACGAACCAGGCCCTGTTGTAGGCGCCCACTGCGGCAATCGATGACACCGAGCCGAGGACCCATGTCCCGATCTGGTCGCAGGCGCCCCACAGGAGGCTGCCGGGGGTGAGCTTGAGCCCGAAGCGGAGCATCTCCGGGAGCGCCGTGAACCCCTCGCGGATCTCGGCCCGGCTGATCCGGAAGCGCATCCACTTGCGCACGGTGATGAACCGATGCACGCACGGGAACGCCCAGGAGAGCCCGGTGGCGGCCACGAGCGACCACACCGAGTTGGACACCGGGCGCAGTGCGACGACCAGCACGAGATACACAACCGCCTGGTGCATGCGCAGCCAGAACAGCCCGCGCCCGTCTCGGAACGCGATGTACACCGAGTCGAAGTTCACGCACGTGTTCGTGAACACGGTGTAGGCGGCGAGGCTGACGAGCGACGGGGCGAACAGCCCCGGGTGCTTGATCGGCCCGTGGAAGACGAAGTACACGACGATCGCGCTGATCGCCGAGACGACGACCGTGAGCACGGTCGAGAACGTGAACACCGCATAGAACAGGGCGGTGACGCGCGCGTCGCGCGGCGGGAGGGTCGCCGCCGCGCGGATCAGCGCCGGCTGCTCACGGACCGTCGAGAGCAGCCACGACGCGAGCACCGGCGCGTACACGAGCGCGAACTGGCCGACGACCGTGATCCCGTACAGCCGCGCGATGAAGATACTCGTGAACAGCCCGACGGCGGTCGTGCCGAGGAAGCTGACCGCGCCGAAGCTGAGCCCAGCGGAGAGCGACCCACGGCGCGGCTCGCCGCCCCGCTGTGACCGCTGGCGTTTCTGGGTGTGTCTCACACTACTCCCGTCTGGGGCCTAAGCCGGCCCGCGCCGACCCCTGGAGCTCATTGCTCCCTCCGTGCCCTGCGAGCCACAATACCGGACGCGTGGCGCTCCGCAGCCCGGAAGAGCGAGGGCCAGAACCTTGAACTGTTAACGGTTTTGGCCCTCCGTCCCACTGGCTGCCAGCCCCGGCAGCGAGGCGCACACGCAGCTGCGCCCGCGCCGGGGCGCGGGCGCAGTCAGGGGGGCTGCGAGTGGGCTCAGCCGGAGCTCGGCTGCAGGTTCATCTGGAGCACCTGCAGCGAGCTCCACGGGAACTGCGCCAGGAAAGCCATCGGCCATTGGCCCTGGAACGGACCGGTCGTGTTCGGGGTGCCGTTGGTGTAGAACAGGTTCGGGTTGACCGGGGTCGGGTCCTCGGTGTAGAAGCTGATCCCGCTGTGCGTCTGGTCGCGGACGATGATGCCGTAGCGCTTCGCGGCCCGGGCCATCATCAGCGCAAACGGCGAGAGGTGCAGCGCGGCGAGGTTGAGCCGGGGATCGAGCCGTAGGTGGGCGCCCTCGGGGATCGAGTTGGGGGCGCTGCCGGTTCCGTCGGTGCGCTCGGCCGGCAGGGTGTAGACGCCGGCGCGCGGGGCGGGCAGGTCGATCGACAGCGCGTGGTTGACCTGGCCGTTGGCGATCTCCGGGAGCGTCATGATGCCGGCGGCCACCGGGAGGCTCGTCGCGGTGGCACCCCACTGGGGCAGAGCGCCGGGCCACGAGGACGAGGTGTAGTAGCCGGGGCTCTGGGAGACGTTGTCCATCGCGCCGCCCCAGGCCGCGTGCCAGCCGTCGGACTCGAGGCGCATGTGGAAGAACTCCCACATCTTGTTGGCGGCGGGCTGCCACACGACCATCTCGCTGTCGCTGCCACGGGCCGGGACCGCATTGGCGGGGATCGGCACCGAGTCGAAGGCGGACTGCAGGCCGACGCGCCACCAGGCGGTCGGGTTGTCGAGTTGGACGATCACGTTGGGCTGGTTGGGCGCGACGCGGTAGATCGGGCTGCTCGAGCTCGACGTGTCGATCCAAGGGCCGGTGCGGGCGTTCGCCTCGGCGGCCGCCTCGGTGGCGAGGCCGCTCACCATCGCGGCGGAGTTCGGATCGACTGGTGCGGTCAAGGGGACGACCCGGTTCCACACGCTGCCGGCGGCGAACATCACGCCGCCGACCGGGTTGGTGGCCTTGGTGAAATGGAACTTGCCCGCCCGGGCCTCGTGCGCGTGACGCCGATGGTGGGCGCGGTTGTGATGGGAGGAATGCGCCGCTGCCACACCCGGGCCGGCCGTGAACGCCGTCACCAGGGCGCACAGGGCGAGCAGCACTGCGCGAATCGAGATTTTCTTGCTGACCATGTCCGGTCCTTTCGCTGCGCGTCTAAGTGGTCACCTCGAATGTCGACGGAGCGCTGTGCTGGACCGACGCCCGACAGCAGGGTTAGAACGAATGTCCACCGCGGCGTCCAGACGCGGACGGACGCCTCGCCGTTGGCCTGACCATGGCCCGCTGAGCGCGCAGCACTGCTACATTTCGGCGGGTGTCGCCAGTGCAAGGCCTGACGTCGTCTTGACTGGCGCGGTGGGAGCAAACTCAGCGCGGCCGCAACGGAAGCGGTCGCGTGAGAACGGAGGGCCCGATGCCTGATCGTGAAAGTAGGTCGTCAAGTCCACCTGAGTGGGCGGCCAGCGCGCTGGCCGCAGAGTTCGAGCCGCTCCCGCGGATCGGCGCGCTGCAGGCGATCCAGCGCTACTGGTGGCTCGTCCTCGCTCCCGTCGTGGCGTTCGTCGCAATCGCCGCAGTCGTCGCCTCGAACCGCACTCCGACGTTCAGCGCAGAGGCCCGACTGATGGTGGGCCGTCTCAACGTCTCGACGCCGGGCGCCGTGCAGGGGTTCGCCCAGGCCGCGCAGGACCTGGCCGCCACCTATCCCCTGGTGATCGACGCCGACGGCGTCGTCGATCCGGTCGCCCAGCAGCTCGGCACAACCCCCAAGGAGGTGCGCTCACACCTGTCGTCGACGCAGGTGCCGAGCAGCTCGATCGTCCGCGTCGACGCGACGGGGACCTCGGCCAAGGCCGCGGTCAAGCTCGCGAACGCGGCGAGCACGTCGCTCGTCGCGTTCCTGACCAAGTTCAACCAGGACAACCCGGACGCCGCCCGGCTCCTGAAGATCCTGCAGGACTCGGAGCTGACCTACCAGCGTGCCGCCGCGGTCGGCCCCTCGAACCAGACCAAGCGGCCCCTGAGCCCGAACAACCAGAAGCTCGCCGCCGCGCTGGCGACGGCCCGCGTGCAGGTCAGCGGCGCCGCCTCCAACTATCAGACGACCGTGCTGACCGAGGCCGTCACCTCGCTGCTGCAGCCGATCACATCGGCCAGCAACGCCAGCAGCGATAAGACGTCCAAGCTCGAGATCGCGATCCTCGCCGCGCTCCTCGCCGGCCTCGTCGTCGGCGTCGCGCTGGCCACCCTGCGCGCCAACTGGGTGGCCCGGCGGGCGCTCACCGCCCCGTCGTGGGCCCCGGACCCGAGCGCCCGTGGTGCCTCGGCCACGACCAGCGGCCCGGTCCGCAGCGGCCGCCGCTCCCGGCCGGGCTCGGGCGACCCCGGGCCCTAGACCAGGCAGCTCGATTCAGGCATCGGGTTCCGCCCGGATCGGCCACGGCCGGTCCGGGCGGTTCTCGTCAATGGGTGTCGCTCAGCGGTTGGAGCGGAACCAGCGCCGGACCGTCGTGCCGACCTGGCGCTCGCCGCTCTCGGAGTCGGCGGGCGCCTCCTCGGGAGCGCCGGGCATCTCCTCGGCCTGGGCGTCGGGCCCCTGGACCTCGGGGGCCTCGGCATCGGACGCCTGGGCCTGCGCCTGGGGGGCGTCCGTCTGCCCCTCGGCGTCGGAGTGAGCATCGGTGTCGGCGACCGCCTCCACGGCAGCCGCGTGGGTCGCCCCGCCGTCGGCGGGCGCGGCCTCACCCTCGGCCGGCTGAGCCTCGTGGACGACGGTCGGCTGGGCCTCGTGGACGTCGGTCGGCTGGGCCTCGTGGACGACGGTCGGCTGGGCCACGACCTCGGGCTCCTCGTGTGCCTCGGGCTCGTCGTGAACCTGTGGCTCGTCGTCAATCTGCGGCTCGTCGTCAACCTGCGGCTCGTCGTCCGGGGCCGGATCCTCGTCGAAGAAGTCCGAGCCTGTGAACGCCTGGCGCGGGCGGGACGGCGCCGGGGGGGCTGACGCGCCTGAGCCGCCGGCCATGCCGAGCTTCTGGACCGCCTCGAGCGCGGCCGTCCGGACGTCGTAGTCGCCGTCGGTCGTGGCCGCGTTGAGGGCGTCACGCGCGCGCGGGTCGGCGATCTCGCCGAGGGCGCGGGCGGCGGCGAGCCGCACCTCGGGGCGCCCGTCGAACAGATACCGCGTCAGGGTGTCGGTGGCCCGCAGGTCACGCAGACGGCCAAGCGCGACGATCCCGGGAACACAACGGTCGCCCGAGCTCTGCACGGCCGACAGGAGCTCCTCGGTGTGCTCGGGTCCGAGCCACACGAGAACCTCCGCCCCGCGGCCCGGGGCGTGGCCCTGGCCGCGCAGCAGCGCGTCGATCGCGGCCGCCGACGCGGCCTTGGCCGTCGGGTGGCCGCCGGACGCCACCATGCCGGTGACGATCGGACGTGCCGACTCGAGGTCGGCGTCGTCGCGGTGGACGACCTCCTTCACGACGAGCTCGGCGCTGCCAGGCCCGCTCAGCTCGACGAGCGCCTCCCCGGCGGCGACGCGGGCAGCGTCGTAGCGCGGCTCGTGCCAGGTGAGCGCGGCCTGCGTGAGCGCCGGCACGGCGCGCTCCTCGCGGCGGGCGCCGAGCGCCCAGGCGGCGGCGCGGCGGACCTCGCCGGAGTGGTCGCCGAGGGTGTTGATCAGGGCCTCGCCGACGTCGACCCCGTTCGAGCCTGCGACCCGGGCCAGGGCGAGCGCCGCATCTCGCCGGACACCCGCGCCGAAGTCGAACAGCCGGCCGTGGCTGTCGCTCATCTCGTCGCGATATGACAGCGCCGAGACGAGGCGCTTGGCGTCGTTTTTCTGTGCGAGCTTGCGGATCTTTGGTCGAGGGCGCCGCGGCATATCAGAAAACCTGGAAGTGGTAGATCGGGGTGGGTCAGAGGCTATCGGGCTGTCCGGTTGACAGCTCGCACGATTGTCGCGTCCTTACTTAAATCACGGCTTCGCATCGTCCACAACCACCGCTGGAGCGGCGATTGTCCCGCATTGCAGGCGGTTTGGGAAGCCCGATGGCGCACGCCGAGGCGTCCCGGATGTCAGCCTGATCCAGTAGCAACCTTGCTTGTATCGGCTCGGAGTCAAGAGTACCCAAGTCGCGGTGGCCACGTAGGGCGCTCTGGTACGGTCCGGCGCTGTGCCGCGCTCTCCGGACACGCAGGGGTCGGACCGTCCGCCGGCTTCGTCAGGCATCGGCAATCGTCTCACCGCGCTACTAACCGACCACAGTGCCGCCTCGGCGAGCAGCATGCTGCGGCGCCGACGCTGGCAGGTCCTCTTAGAGGCTTTTCCCCACATCGGGCAGATGCGCGTGCTCGATCTCGGCGGCCTGGCCGACGCCTGGCTCGACGCGCCACAGCTCCCGCGTGAGATCGTCGTCCTCAACGTGCCGGCCTGGGAGGAGCGCGTCGTGCGCGCCACTGAGCAGCTCGGCGAGGGCACGACGGTTCACTACCTGTTCGGCGACGCCTGCGACCCGCCCGAGGAGATCCTCGGCCAGCACTTCGATCTCGTCTACTGCAACTCGGTCATCGAGCACGTCGGCGGCCACCAGCGACGCGTCGAGCTGGCCAACTCGATCCACCGCCTGGCCGACCGCCATTGGGTGCAGACGCCCTACCGCTACTTCCCAATCGAGGCGCACACGCTGATTCCGGGCCTACAGTTCATGCCGATGCACATGCGGGCCGCCGTGATGCGTCGCTGGCCGCTCGGGCACATGCTCAAGTTCTCACGCGACTGGCCGCAAGCCGAGATCCGGGCCCAGCCCCCGTTCTCCACGGCCTACGGGAGCCGCCTGCAGACGATGGACCTCGGCTACTCGGTGGTCGGCGCGCAGAGCATCGAGCTTCTCTCCAAGGCCGAGATGCGCGTCTACTTCCCCGACTCCGCGATCCTCAGCGAGCGGGTCCTCGGGATCCCGAAGTCGCTCATCGCCGTTCGCGGCGGGCGACGCTGAGAGATCCCTCGGAGCCACGTTCGCACGCGGATAACCCCGGATAAAAGTCCGCCAAAGAACCGCGACTTCGACTGAACGGCGATGTTAAGATCGCCGACCGTCCAGCCGTCCCTACAAGCCCGACCCCTCCAGAGGCGCCGATGATTCGTCGTACCCGTGTTGCACTGGTCCTCGCTTCGGTTGCCATCGCAGCGATCGTGCTGCTGCGCGCTCGGCTCGTCCTCCGGACGGCCGCTGAGCGCGCCCGTTGCCGCGACCCCCACGGCCGCAGTCACCGCCGCCGCACCCGGCTTCACGATCCACACCTCCCCGAACCCCGTCGCGGCGGGCAATCCGGTCACGATCACCGGACACGCGCCGTCCGGCGGCGCCACGGTCGTGCTGTGGGAGCGGGTGGCCGGACACCGCTCGTTCAAGCGGATCGCCCAGACGGTCGCGAGCACCGCCGGCGCGTACGCGATCGTCCGCCCCAAGCACCGGGTGCTGGTCAACCGCCAGTGGTACGTCAGCTCGCACGGCAAGCGCTCGAAGACGCTCCACGAGCGGGTCACGGCGGTCGTCACGCTGACGGCCTCGGCGACGAGCGCCAAGCCCGGCCAGAAGATCACCTTCAAGGGCAAGGTGTTCCCCTCACATGCCCACCGGAAGGTCCGCCTGCAGCAGCAGTTCGGCCGCCGGTGGCGGACGATCGCCCGGCCGCGGCTCGATCGCCACTCCCGCTACCGCGTGCGCAAGTCGTTCAAGAGCAACGGCACGAAGACGTTGCGCCTGCTCGTCCCGTCGACTCGCAAGCAGGCCCGCTCCTTCTCACAGGAGGTGCAGGTCACGACCGGGAACGTCGGGGGCGACATCCACAAGATCCAGCACGTCGTCGTGATCATGCAGGAGAACCGGTCGTTCGACAGCTATTTCGGAACCTATCCCGGCGCCGACGGCATCCCGGCCGGCGTGTGCGTCCCGGATCCTCAGCACGGCGGCTGCGTCAAGCCCTACCACGACACCCAGGACCGCAACTATGGCGGCCCGCACGGCAGCGTCAACTCGATCGGCGACATCGACCACGGCAAGATGGACGGGTTCGTCGCCCAATCAGAGAACGGCGTCTCGTGCAGTACCAACAACCCGAACTGCAGCCCGTGCAAGGCGGCCCAGGCGGCCTGCGATGTGATGGGCTACCACAACGGCTCGGACATCCCCAATTACTGGACGTACGCCAAGGACTTCGTGCTCCAGGATCACATGTTCGAGCCGCTCGGCTCCTCGAGCCAGCCCTCGCACCTGTACATGGTGTCTGGATGGTCGGCCCTGTGCACCAGTCCGAACAGCCCGTCCACGTGCTCGAACGCGATCGATTCGCCCAACTCGGTCCAGGGACTGAAGCCGAACGATCAGCGCCCGCTGTACGCGTGGACCGACCTCACGTACCTGCTGCACAAGCAGAACGTCAACTGGGGCTACTACGTGTTCCAGGGCACCGAGCCCGACTGCGAGCAGAACACAGCGATGAAGTGCGCGCCGATCGCCCAGGCGGCGAGCACGGCATCGATCTGGAATCCGCTTCCGCACTTCACCGACGTCACCCAGGACAAGCAGCTCGGGAATGTTCAGTCGCTGAACAACTTCTTCACGGCGGCCAGGTCCGGCTCGCTGCCGGCCGTGTCCTGGGTGATCCCCAACAACACCGTGTCCGAGCACCCGGCGGCGCTCGTCAGCGCCGGCCAGACATACGTCACCGGCCTGATCAACGCGATCATGCGCAGCCCGGATTGGAACAGCACGGCGATCTTCCTCTCGTGGGACGACTGGGGCGGCTTCTACGACCACGTGCAACCGCCGTCGGTCGACCAGAACGGCTACGGGCTGCGGGTCCCCGCGATGGTGATCAGCCCGTACGCCCGCTCGGGCTACATCGACCACCAGACGCTGAGCCACGACGCGTACCTGAAGTTCATCGAGGACGACTTCCTCGGCGGGCAGCGGCTCGACCCGAAGACCGACGGCCGGCCAGACCCGCGCCCCGACGTCCGGGAGAACGCCTCGCAGCTCGGCAGCCTGCTGTCGGACTTCGACTTCAGCCAGTCGCCGCGGCCACCGGTGGTCCTGCCGGTGTGCCCGACGACGGACCTGGTCCCGACGCCGAAGTGCTGAGGACGATTCACGCGGAGAGCTGCTCCACGAGCAGCTCGCACGTGGACTGGAGCTCGCCGATCCCGCGCGGGTGACGCAGGCGGAACGTCGGCAGCTCGAGCAGGTCGAACATCGCATCAAGCTCGGTTGGCGGTACCCGGAGCCCGAGGCTGCCGAGCAGCAACGCCGGGCGCTCCGCCGCCGGAACGCGCTCGAACCGCCGCTCCCCCCACTCCAGGCACACCCACCCACCGAGCGCCACCTCCGGCTGCACCGCACCGACGGGCACGCGCCAGCGCTCCCGCTGGCCGACGACGCCGATCGGCTCGCCGACGCCGAGTCGCTGCGCCGACTCGGTGCGCAGGTCGACGCACCTCGGCCCGGCCAGCCCCCATCCGTGCCGGACCACGAGCACGTCGTCGGTGAGGACCGGGATCCCGGCCAGCGCGATCGAGGCCAGCAGCGAGCTCTTGCCGGCTCCCTTGGCCCCGAGAATCACCCATGCTCGGCGGTCGAGCACGAACGCCCCGGCGTGGAAGCACTGCCAGCCGTTCCAGCGGGCCACGACGATCGCCGTCGAGGCCATGAACGGGTGCACGACCTCGCGGTCTCCGGGCACCGCGGGGAGGTTGAGCGTCGCGGTCCGCCGCGCCCGGTCGATCTCGACCCACCCGGTCGGCTGTGACCACACCCGAGCATGGCCATCGCCGACGAACTCCTCGGGCCGCCCCTCGCCGATCCTGCGCTCGATCGACCACGGGATCCAGTGCGAGGGCGCGGGAACGAGCAGCTCGCGGGCGCCGGCGAGATCCGGGAGGGACAGACCGTACGCCCCGAAGCGATCCTCTGCGTCCGCCGCATCCCGGCCCCCGCAGGCGGTCGCCTTTCCGGTTTGATGGCCCATTCCGCGGGGATCGTAGACCTCGTTTCGCTCCCGGCAGAGGTTCCGACCCCCTAAAGAAACCCGCTAGGCTCCGATTCTGTGGGAGTTGACGGATCAGCTCACGGGCCCCTGGAGGCGGCCGCCACACTGTTGCTCGACGACGAGCGGTTGACGTGGCGCGAGGTGGAGGGCGAGGTCATCGTCCTCGAACGGCGCACGTGGACGTACCTCGGGATCAATCCCGCCGGCACGCTGTTATGGAAGGCGATCGCCGACGAGGGCGCCACCCTGCCGGAGCTCGTCGATCGGCTCTGCGACGCGTATGGCCACACCCGCGAGGCCGCCACACGCGATGCCCGCGATTTCCTGGCCGCGCTCCGCACGCACGGCCTGGTGCGACAGGCCGACGGGGTATGAGCCGGCGCGCCGGCCGTCCTGCGCTGCACCCGCGATGCTCGCCGTCTCCGCCCTGACCCGCTCGTTTGCCGGGCGGCGCGTGCTCGGCCCCCTGAGCCTCGACGTCGCCGAGGGCGAGCGGGTGGCGATCGTCGGCCACAACGGCGCCGGCAAGTCGACGCTGCTGCGCTGCGTGGCCGGGTCGCTGACCCCCACCGGGGGCGAGGTGCGGATGCTCGGGCACGTCGCCGGCAGCCGGGCGGCGCGCGCGCTCACCGGCGTGTCGTTCTCCCAGGAACGCTCGTTCTATCTGCGCCTCACCGGGCACGTCAACCTGCTGACGTTCGCTCGCCTGCGCTATCCCACGGCCCTCGCTCGGCGCGCGGTCGCCGAGCTCGTGGAGGAGCTCGAGATCGCGCCGATCGCGGCGCAGCGCGTCGACCGCTGCTCGAGCGGGATGATCCAGCAGCTCTCGCTGGCCCGCGCGCTGTTGGGTGAGCCGCGGCTCGTGCTGCTCGACGAGCCGACGCGCTCGCTCGACGACCAGGCCGCCGAGCGGCTGTGGGCGGCGTTCGCGCGCCGCCCCCACACCGCATTACTGATCGCCACCCACCGTCACGAGGATCTGAGTCGCTGTGAGCGCACCGTCGAGCTCGCTCAGCCGGCCCGCTGAGGCGCCTGCGTCGCGCAAGGGGCTCGGCCCGATCCGGGCCCTGTCACGCCGCGACTTCGAGATCACCTACTCCTACCGGGCCGCGCTCGCGTCCGAGATCCTGTTCGGGTTCCTCAACCTCGTCGCTTACTACTTCATCTCGCGCTCCTTCAAGGTCGGGCAGGGCGGGCATCTCAGCGGGGCGCCGAACTACTTCGCGTTCGCCTCGGGCGGGGTCGCGCTGTCGGTCGTGCTCCAGACCGCGGCGCTCGGCCTCACCCGCCGGGTCCGCGACGAACAGCTGACCGGGACACTCGAGGTGCTCGCCGTGCAGCCGATCTCGCCGGCCGAGCTCGCGCTCGGGCTGGCCGGGTTCTCGTTCCTGTTCGCCGTCCTGCGGGCGCTCGTGTACCTGCTGCTGGCGGGCCTGCTGCTCGGCCTCAGCTTCGGGCACACGGACGCGATCGGCCTGGTGGTGGCGTTCTTCGTCGCCGGCGGCGCGTTCACCGCGCTCGGCGTGGCGCTCGCCGCGATCGTGCTCGTGTTCAAGCGGGCCGATGCCGTCGGATCGCTCGGCTCGTTCGCGATCAGCCTGCTCGGCGGCGCGTTCTTCCCGACGCGCGTCCTCCCGAACTGGCTGCATTTCATCTCGGACATACTCCCCACCCGATACGCGTTCTCGGCCGTGCGGGCGGCACAGTTCGGGCAGGGGAGCTGGGTCCGGCCGAGCCTCTATCTCGCCGTGTTCGGCGTCGCGGCGATGGCCCTGGCGCTGGGCTTGTTCACCGTCGCGCTGCGACACACGATCCGGCGTGGGACGCTCACCCAGTACTGAGCGCTCAGGGCGAGGGCCAGCGGGCCAGCTCCACGAACCCCTCGTACTCCTCGGGTGGATCGCCCTCGAGCCAGGCGTGGGCGCCGACCGCTGCCCCGCGCGGGATCACGCCGATCACCAGCTCGCGGGGCATACCCTGCGCCGCATCCCAGGCCTGGCGCACGACGGCGCGCTGCAGGCAGCTGTAGCGGGGCAGCTCGAGCACCGTGCGGACCGCCTGCTCGCCTCTCGGCCCGACCGGCGGGGGCGGCGGGATCGACGGCGCGCCCGCCTGGGCCTCGCGCACCCCCATCGCCGCCCGCCGGGCGCTGCGGAACGCCCACACCGCCGCGCGCAGGCTGGGCACGTCGGCGCGCATCAGCGCGTGGACATGGCGCAGCCGCCGCCGCAGCTGGGCGGCCCGGAACCCGACCGTGGACCGCGCCGCTCCCACTACGATCGGATCCCCATCGGACGCTCGCGCCGCATCGACACTCGCCGGACATCTAAGCAGAGCGCCGGGCCCGAGCCCGGCGGTCGGCCGGGACGCGCGGCGGATCCCGGCCCGAGGCGATGAGCGCCGCCGCCGAGCCCGAGCTGACCCTGCGGCTCGCCGGCACGAGCCGGGCGCGGGCGCGGCACGCCGACCGTATCTCCGAGCTCGCCGCCCGCACCGACCTCGCCACGCTCGAGGTCTCGCTGCGCGATCAGGGGCTGCTGTCGCTGATCGGCGCACGGCTGGCCGACGGCCAGCCGATCTCGGCCGGGTTCGCCGCCGCGGTCCGGGAGTATGCCGAGCGCGCCCGCCGGATCGGCGCTTACCAGCAGCTGCTCACAGTGCAGCTGAGCGAGGCGCTCGCCGCGGCCGGCATCCGCGCGCTCCCGCTCAAGGGGCCGTTGATGGCCGAGCGCCTGTACGGCGACTCCGGGGCGCGGCCGTCGGCCGACATCGACCTGCTCGTTCCGCTCGCCGGGCTCGCCGCCGCGGTCGACGTGCTCGGTCGGTTCGGCTACCGCCGCCACCGGCTGCTGCCGCTCTCGAGCGCGAACCCGCCGGTGCTCCACGAGCGGATGGTGCATCCGAGCGGACTCCCGGCCGTCGAGCTGCACTGGCGCGTGCACTGGAGCGAGGAGCGGTTCTCGGCGCAGATGCTCGAGCGGGCGAGGATGGGCCCCGACGGCTGTCTCGTCGCCGATCCCGCCGACGAGCTCGGGCTGCTGCTGCTCGTGTATGCCCGAGACGGCTTCGCGGGGTTGCGGCTGGCCGCCGATCTCGCCGCCTGGTGGGATCGCTACGGCGAGCTGCCCGAGGCCGAGCGCCCGGACCTCGGCCGGATCGCTGCGATCGCGCGTGACCAGCCGCCACTGGCGCGATCGCTGAGCACGGCGCTGGTGCTGGCCGATCGGCTCGTCGGGGTCCCGGCCGACCGTGTGCTCCCGGCGCGGTTCCTGGCCGGCGCCTCGGGCCTCGCGCTGCGCCTCGGGAACTGGAGCCTCGAGGGCAGCCGCCACCAGATCGAGGCCAACATCCGGCTCGTCGACTGGGCGCTGACCCCGCCGCTGGGCTGGCGCGAGGTGGTGCGCCGCCAGTTCTCGCTGCTGCCCCGCGAGCAGGTGCTCGACGACCCCTCGCCGACTCGCGGGGCGGGAGCCGTCGCCGGGCATGGTCTCCGCGTCGTGGGGCGGTTCGCAGTGGCCGCGGCGGTGCTGCTGCGCCGGCGGACGTGGTCGCCGCGGCTCGAGCCCGCCGGGCTCAGTCGTGGCGCTGGGTGGCCAGCCACGCCGCCTGCAGGGACATAGCCGAGAAGAAGTGCGGATAGCGGTCGGCCCACGTATGCCGTAGCGCGCCCGCGTCGACGGCCGCCGAGTCGATCCCGGTGACGCCGTCCCAGCTCTGGGCGAACGCCTGCGTGTGCGGGCCGAAGAACGGCCGGCTGAATGTGGCCTTCGTGCGGCGGGTGATGAGCTCCACGGGCAGCAGGTCGCCGAACAGAGCACGCATCGTCGCCGTCCGGTCGCCCCATCCGGCGCGGCCGCCGGCACGGGCGAGCGCCGCCAGGAAGCGGGGCTCGATCAGCGGCGAGCCGACCATCATCCCGCGGTCGAACCCGAGCCGTGCCGCGCTCCAGGCGGTGGCCCTCCAGCCCCGCCAGCGGGCGAGCCACGCCATGCGGGCGCTCCACGTCCGCGGTGCGCCGGACAGCTCGTCCTTGACCCTGTGGGTGATCTCCGCGCGCACAGCCGGGAGCAGCCACGGCAACGACAGGGTGTTCTGGCGCCGGCCGACCTCGTGGCGGATCCACAGCGGCGCGAGCAGATGAGCGAGCCGGCGAACGTCGGCGGCGGTGAATGGTCGACGGCCGGCGATCAGGTGGCCGACGTCGTACCAGGCCCAGCCCCCGAACACCTCGTCCCCGCCGGCGCCGGTGAGCACCGACCCGCCCGGGACGTGCTCGGCCAGGGCGGCGACGAGGTGGACGTTGGGCGGGTAGAGCACGCCGTGCCGCTGCAGGCCGGCGGCCGCCAGCTCGCCGACGAAGTCGAGCTCGTCGGTCAGCTCGGGGCGGAGCCAGTCGCTCAGGCGCAGATGGGTGACGACCCGCTGCTGCCACTCGCTCTCGCGGGTGTCGGGATCGTCGAAGCGGAGGCTGACCGGGAGCGGCGGATCCCAGCCCTCCCGCTCGGCGAGCCGGGCGGCGATCGCCAGCAGCGCCGAGGAGTCGCGCCCGCCGGAGAACCCGATCGCGCACGGACCGCGCTCGAGTGCCGGCCGGACCGCCGCCTCGAGCGCCGCCCGCGGTGTCTCGCCGTCCGGGCCGGCGTCGCCCGGCTCCTCGATCAGACCGAACAGAAACCCGGTGGCGACCTCGAGCGGGCTCGGGAGCAGATCACGCCGGCCGGGCGCGAGGTCACCGCGGCCGGGGAAAAGCGGAGCGGAGGGACCGATGGCCCCTCCGCTCGCTCCTACGACGTCGTTCAACGGCAGTGACGCGCGGCTACGAAGCCCCGACCATCCCGTCGGTGATCGGCTGGTTGCCGCCCTTGGTGAGCTCCTCCAGCGATCCGAGCACCCGGACCTCCGGCCGCTCGGTGCGGTCGGCGTCCGTGGACTCCGACGTGCGGTCCACGTCCTGCACGTTCTTGTCTTCGCTCATATTCAGTTCCTCGCCTTCGGTTGCGACGCCATCGGAAATGTGACCGATCAGGAGAACGGATCCTTGATCGACTCGCAGGTCCCGACATACTGCCCGTCCGGGAACACGACGGTCTCAGACACGCCCTTGATCGTGGGCCCGCCGGTCGGGAAGAAGTTCGGCTGGAAGCACTGCGACTCAAACGTCCCTGGTGCGTGCACGCTCGAGGTCGGGAGCTGGCCCTGGCACGTCGTGACCAGCACGCCCCCGATGTTGCCCACGGAGTCCAGGAACAGCCACCCGTGGGTCTCCGAGTCGAAGGTCGTGACCGAGCGCGGGTTGTTGGCCGTCGCGTAGCCGACGAACACCTTGCACTTGTAACCCTCGGCGAGCGGGGTCACCGGGCTCTGCGGGTTGGGCGGCGTCGGCGCCGCGATTTTGCCGCCCGGCTTCAGCGAGTGCAGCGGCGCGCGAGTCGCCGTGGCCCGCATGCCGATGCGGTGGTGCTTCGTGGCCGCCAGCGCGGGCGATGCGCCGACGACGAGAAGCGCCCCCGACACAATTGCAGCCAGCAGGATACGTATCTTCATGTGCCCTCCCTTTGGTAGGACGGTCGCCCGCGCGGGACACGCAGCCGCACGAGCTCCTGGCGCCCACACGTGGCGCGCACTGTCGATGCTGTTGTCGGTATACGCGTCAACTGACCCCTCCCGGAACCGTGCCACGCCCATGGAGCGTGGCGAGCAGCTGCTCGGCCACGTCGTCGAGCCCCCGCTCATCAGGGTCCAGTCCTCCGTCGGACGAAAGCGAGTCGTCCCATTCCCCACCCGCCCCGCCGGTCGCTCGGCCGAGAGCCAGAGCGTCGTGCCGTCCTTGCGTTGTCGATCCCTCGACGGGCGATCCGGCCCGCCGGTCCTCGGCGACCACCTTCACGAAGGTGACGCCGCGCTCCTCGTGGATCCGCAGAGCAGTCTCGTAGTCGGACGCATCCACGCCCTCGGGGTTGACGATCACGATCGCGCCCGAGTCGGCGATGAACCGGGCGACGTGCGCAAGTCGGCGCACGTTCTCGGGCCGCTCGTCGTCATCGAGGCCGAGGTCGCTGCTCAGCCCGTGGCGCAGGTCTTCGCCGTCCAGCAGGTAGGTCGGCCGGCCTCGACGGGCGATCCGCTCCTCGAGCGCGGCGGCCAGCGGTAGCGACGCGGCCGGGCCGTCGAGCCACACCGTGGCCCCGGCGGAGCGGGCGCCGTGAGCGCGGTCCGTCGCCGGCGCGGCCTGCAGGCGCGGGGCAACCGGGGCGCTCGCCGAGCGCGCGATCAGCTGGCGGGCCAGGACGAGCATGAACCTCGTGTTCGTCTTGAAGTAGCGGCGGGCGAGCCGGCGCGGCTCCTGGGCGAGCCGGAACAGCCACTCGAGCCCGAGCCGCTGAAGCAGCTTCGGCGCGCGCCTGGTGATCCCGCTGACCACGTCGATGGACCCGCCGACGCCCATCACGAACGGCACGCCCATCGTGCGCCGGTGCCGAGCGAGGAAGTACTCCTTGCGCGGCGAGCTCATCGCCACGAACAGGATGTCCGGCCGCGTGGCTCCGATCTCCTCGGCCACGGTCGCCTCCTCGGCGTCCTCGTAGTAGCCGTCGCGGTATCCGACGATGTTGATGCCCTTGTGCTGGGCCTCGATCTGCTCGACTGCCTTCTCCAGCACCTCGCGCTTGGCGCCGAGGATGTAGACGCGGTAGCCCTTCTCGGCGGACCGCGCGAGCAGCCCGTGCATCAGGTCGATGCCGGCCACGCGGCACGGAAGCGGGTCGCTGAGCAGGCGCGAGGCCCACACGACGGGCAGGCCGTCGGCGGTGATCAGCTCGCACTGCTCGATGCTGTCTCGCAACTCCGGGTCGTCGCGCATCGCCATCAGCTTGGCCACGTTGATCGCCATGTGCTGCCCGAACGTGCGCGTGGTGATGAACTCCTCGCAGACGGTGATCGCCTGCTCGAGGTCGACGCGATCGACCGCGCAGCCGAGGATCTCAGCCCGCTCGTCGTGGAGCTCCCGCAGCCACCACGGGCTTCGGGCGTCGGCCAGGACCGCAGCCGTGGAGAGCGACGGGTCGTGGGTGGTCTCGATCACGACCATGTCCTACATCCCCCGCCGTGCGGCGACATACGGGATCGTGCGGAGCAGGATCTTGACGTCGTTCCACAGCGACCAATTGGTCACGTACAGGTAATCGATGTTGACCATCTCGTGCAGCGGGATCCTGGCGGAGCCGAGGATCTGCCAGTGGCCGGTCATGCCGGGCGTCAGCTGCAGACGCCGGCGGTACCAGCCCTGGATCCGCCGGTCCTCCTCGGCCACGAGCGGCCGCGGCCCGACCAGGCTCATGTCCCCGCGCAGTACGTTGATCAGCTGCGGAAGCTCGTCGATCGAGGTCTTGCGGATGATCCTGCCGACGCGGGTGATGCGCGGATCGTCGGTGATCTTGAACAGCCCGTCGGACTCGTTGAGGTGGCGCAGCGCCTCGCGCTGAGCGTGGGCGCCGTCGACCATCGTCCGGAACTTGAGCATCTCGAACAGCTCGCCGTCGCGGCCCACGCGGGGCTGGCGGAACAGGAGCGGGCCGCGCGAGTCGAGCTTGATCGCGATCGCGATGATGAACATCAGCGGCGCGAACAGCACGAGCGCGATCAGCGAGACGGCGACGTCGAGGCCGCGCTTGACGAGCTGCGAGGAGCGGCTCAGCCGGACGCTGCGCATCGACAGCAGCGGCATGCCCTCGACCTCGTCGAACTCGACGGAGGAGCCGACGACCTCGAGCAGCCGCGGGACGACGCTCACCTTGATCCCGAGCGAGGTGGCCGCCCGGATCACGTTGAGGACCTCGTCGGCGTCCGCGCTCTCGGGGGCGATGATGACCCGGTCGACGCTGTGCTGAACGACGAGCGCCCGGAGATCACCCTCGTTGGAGAGGACGCCGAGGCTCTCGTGCTCGCTCCCGAAGGTGTCGATCGGAACGCCGGCGACGACCGTCGCGTGCAGCGAGTGGCGATGCTCGAGCTTCTCGGCGATCCGGTCGCAGGTCGGTCCGTCCCCGATCACGAGGCAGCGCTCGGGATCGGTGGCGCCGCGCGAGATGCTGCGGGCGATCGACCGCAGGATCGGCAGCAGCACGAACAGGGCGACCAGGTCGACGAGCAGCTCGCGGCGGCTGTTCGTGCTCGTGATGAGGAGGCCGTTGATCAGCCAGATCACCATCGCGTACAGCGTCGCGAGCTGGAACAGGACGGGCGCCTCGTCGAGCGTCGACTTGCGCACGACCGACTCCTGGCGGTCGTACAGACCGACGATCTTGCCGATCACGACGATCAGCGGCACGGCCGCGATCGTGGCCACGTCGGGCTGCTCGGCGCCGACGAGGAGGTTCGTGAGCACGAGCGAGAAGGTCGCGGCGAGCGCGTCGGCGACGGCCAGCGTGCGCCGGTAGATGGCGTCGCGGCGAGCGATCGAGACGGTGGCCGGGGTTCCGGCGTCCGGCAGCGACAGGAGCCGCCGGCCGGGCCGGCCACCGCGGAGCGCCTGGACGATCCCGGTCGACGTCTTCGTGTCGGTCGCCCGCGCTGTGGCCGCTCCCGCCGCCAGCGAGGACGCCCCGCGGCTCGAGACCGCCGCCGTGCTGCCGACCGTGTCGCGCATCGCCGAGGCCGCAGCTCCAGCCGCCACCGATGATGCCCCAGCGCTCTGCACCGCCGCCTCAGCGGCGGCGTGCTTCGGTCCCTGATGAGTCCGCAGGGCAGCCTGTCGTCTCACCGGTGCCCGGTGATGATCACTGCCCACAGCCCCGTTCTCCCCCGTCTCGACCGACCGTTCTTGACGCAAAATTCTCCCCACTACCGTCAGGCGCGCGCCTGAGCCACCCCCGGCAACCTCCGCCGGTCGCCGAAAATCTATTCGTCGTTTGTCGCTACGTACTACTGACGACGGCCCCTCGCACGCTGAGAAACCCCCCATCGAACTGCTCCGCCACGAGCGACCCCTGCCCTGCCAATCCGTCGCTCATACAGTCCGAAGAGATGCCCTCGATGATTATCCGTTATCGACCTTCCAGATTGAAGTCCATTGCAAACGCGCGGCCTGAGCCCTCGCTCCAAAGCGCAGACACCGAGCCCTGCCGCAGGACCGAATTTCTAACCATTGCTGTCGGTGTTCGCACCAGGGGGGACCCCTAGACTTTTGTTTGATATTTCGTGAATTCGCTCAAGCTCCCCGATTTTAGGAATATTGGGCGCAGCGCACAGCCCGATCCGCCGGGCGGCCCCCGTCGACCCCGGCGGACGGCCCTGCAGCCCGCGTGAGGACATGCTCGCCGATACCCCACAACTCGGTTAGGGAGGTTTCTCCGGGGCGACGGGGGAGATCGCCTGCGGGCGGGGTCGCACCGGTCCTCAGCCCTGGCCGAAACCGCGACCGCGCCCGCTCAGCTCCCGCTGCTGGAGCACCCGGTCGACCAGGCCGTAGGCGAGCGCATCGGCGCCGCTGAAGAACCGGTCGCGCTCCATGTCCGCGTGGACGCGCTCGATCGACTGGCCCGTGTGCTTGGCGTAGATCTCGTCAACCCGGGCGCGCAGCTCCAGCACCTCGCGCGCGTGTATCTCGATGTCAGTGGTCTGTCCCTGGAAGCCCCCGGAGGGCTGATGGATGAGGATCCGGCTGTGCGGCAGCGCCATCCGCTTGCCCGGCGCCCCGGCCGCGAGCAGCAGCGAGCCCATCGACATCGCGATCCCGTAGCAGATGGTCTGCACGTCGGGCCGGATGAACTGCATCGCGTCGTAGATCGCCAGACCGGCGTAGATCGACCCGCCGGGGGAGTTGATGTACAGATGGATGTCCTTCTCGGGGTCGTCGGACTCGAGGTGGACGAGCTGGGCCACGATCAGGTTGGCCGACTCCTCCTGGACCTCCCCGCCGAGGAACACGACCCGGTCGTTGAGCAACCGGGAGTAGATGTCGAACGAGCGCTCGCCGCGCGCGGTCTGCTCGACGACCATCGGGATCAGGGGCATGGCGACCTCCTCGGTGAGTGCTAAGGTGCAACCAGTCGGTTGCGTTGACCACGATAACACACGTGCAACTTATGGGTTGCACATGATGGCGCGAGGAGGCCTCCATGCCCGACCGGATCGAACGAGAGCTGTTGATCGCCGCCTCGGCCGAGGACGTATGGGACGCGATCACCGCGCCCGGCTGGCTCGCGGACGAGGTCGAGCTCGTCCTGTCGCCCGGCGGCGACGCCGCGTTCCGCGACGGCGACGGCGGGGTGAAGACCGGCTGGGTCGAGGACGTGTGCGCCCCGGAGCGCCTGGCGTTCTGGTGGGCGATCGACGGCGAGCCGGCCACCCGCGTCGAGCTGACCGTCACCGAGGGCGAGGAGCTGACGCTGGTGCGTGTCGTCGAGACCCGCCCGCTCGAATTGCTCGACCTGGTCGGGATGCCGCTCCCCGGGATCAGCGGCCCGACGTTCGGCCCTGCGCTGGTGGCGGCTTGATCCTCCCCCCGGACCGTGCCGGCGCCGTGTTCGGCGCGCTCGCCGACCCGACCCGCCGGGCGCTCTTCTCCAGCATCGCCGGACAGCGCTCGGCGACCGCCACCGAGCTCGCCGCGGAGCTCCCGATCACCCGGCAGGCGGTGCTCAAGCACCTGAGCGCGCTCGCCGAGGCCGGACTCGCTCGACCGCGAGCGCAGCGGACGCGAGGTCCGCTACCGGGCGACCCCCGCGCCGCTGTCCGACGCCGTCTCGTGGATGGCCGAGGTCGGCGCGGACTGGGACGAGCGGCTGGCGGCCCTGCGGCGGCAGCTGGGGTAAGGCACTACGCAGGCATGCGTTATGCAGATGTGCGTTATGCATGTCTGTATAATCGGTGAGCGATGGCAGACCGTTCGCCGCATTCCAATCCGTTCCGGTTCGGCGCGCTCGCGCTCGACGAGGCGTTCGCCGATCGCCAGAACGAGCTGGCCGCGCTGACCGCCGACGCCCTGGCCGGCCAGGACGTCGTCCTGTTCGCACCCCGGCGGTTCGGCAAGTCGTCGCTGGTGTGGCGCGCCGCCCAGCAGCTGGTCCGACGTCGGGCGCTCGTGGCCCAGGTCGACTTGATGACGACGCCGACGCTGGGGCGGCTCGCCGACAAGCTCGCGCATACGATCCACGAGGACATCGCCTCTCCCCTGTTCCGCGCCAAGGAGCGCCTCCGCGATCTTCCAGGGGCTGCGGGTAACGCCGTCGATCAGCATCGATCCCGCCGACGGCTCGATCAGCTTCGGGTTCACCGCGTCCGCGGCCCATGCCGACCTGATCGCGACCGTCGAGCGGCTCCTCGAGCTGCCCGGCCAGCTGGCCGGCGAGCGCAACCGCCGCGTCGTGCTCGTGCTCGACGAGTTCCAGGAGGTCGTCGACATCGACCCCGCCCTCCCCCGGCTGATGCGCTCTGTGTTCCAGCGCCAGCCCGAGGTCTCCCACATCTACCTGGGCAGCAAGCGCCACACGATGGAGCGGATCTTCAACGACGAGAACGAGCCGTTCTGGCGCAGCGCCAAGCGGACCGAGCTCGGCGTGATCGACCCGGCCCGCTTCCGCCCGTTCATCGCCGACCGCTACGAGGCGACCGGCCGCACCATCGACCCGCTGGCGCTCGACGTCGTGCTCGAGATCACCGGCGGGCACCCGTACGCGACCCAGGAGCTCTGCTACTTCCTGTGGCAGCGCACGGACCCGGGCGCGATGGCCACGGCCGCCGGCGTCGGCGAGGCGCTCACCGACGTCCTGCGCTCCGAGGACGCCCATTTCACCGCCGTGTGGTCGTCGGCCAGCTCGATCCAGCGCGTCCTCCTGCAGGCGCTCGCCGCCGAGGCCGGCCACCCGTTCGCCGCCGCGTACCGAGCCCGCCACGGCCTCCCGTCCGCATCGAGCGTCCAGCGGGCGCTCCAGGCGCTCGAACGCTCCGAGCTCGTCAGCCGTTCAGGCGGTCGGGCAGCGATCAGCGAGCCGTTCCTGGCCCAGTGGCTGCGGTGGAAGCGGTAACCGGGGTGTGCTACTTCGGAGAGATCCCGAAGTACGGCACGGCCCAGCCGACGATCTTCTGGAACGCCGGGGCGGCGACCGCGCCGCCGAAGATCGAGCCCTGTGGCTGATCGACGACGACGAGGCCGAGCAGCTGCGGGTGCTTGGCCGGGACCATCCCGACGAACGACGCGACGTAGGCGCTGTCGGAATAGTGCCCGCCGATCGCGATGTTCGCGGTGCCGGTCTTGCCCGCCATCTGGTAGCCGGGGATGCCGGCGCCGGACGCCGTGCCGCCCTCGCCGTATACGCCGATCAACATGTCCCGCAGCTCGGCCGCGGTCGTGCTCGAGATGATCCGGTGGCCCGAGGGCGTCGGAACCGGCTTACCCCCGACCGAGCCGACGATGTGCGGCGAGCGAAGGATCCCGCCGTTGGCGATCGCGGCGTACGCGGTGGCGATCTGGATCGGCGTGACCGACTCGCCCTGCCCGAACGGCAGGTTGCCCATCGACGAGCCCGAGTACTGCCAGTGGTGCAGCACGTAGCCGTGGAACTCCCCGGGCAGGTCGATGCCGGTGTTCGACCCGAACCCGAACCGGTGCACCCAGTAGTCGAACCGCGGTGCGCCGAGCCGCATCCCGATCAGGTCGGCGCCGATGTTGCTCGACACGCGCAGGATGTCGGACACCGACAGCGTCTCGTCGCCATGGCTCTCGGCGTCGCGGATCTGCCGGTCGGCGACCTGTAGCACCGAGGGCACGTTGAACACGGAGCCCGGCGCGACGAGCCCGTCCTGCAGCGCGCCGGCGATGGTGATCGCCTTGAACGTCGAGCCGGGCTCGTAGTTGAAGCTGACGGCCTGATCCTCCTGCGCCATCGGAGGCGCGCCACCGGGGTCGTTGGCGTTCATCCGCGGCCAGTTGGCGAGCGCGAGGATCGCTCCGGTGTTCGGGTTCATCACGATCGCGGTCGCGCCCTTCGGCGAGTACTGCGCACCGACGCCGGCCAGCACCTGCTCGACCTCGCCCTGCAGCGGCGCGTCGATCGTCAGCCCGAGCGTCTTGCCGGGCACCGTGGCGCGGACGTCGTCGATCGAGATCGGCTGGCCATCGGCGGCGTTGACGATCTTCCGGACCCCGCTCGTGCCGAGCAGCACCTTGTTGTACGCGTACTCGATCCCGCTCTGGCCGTTCCCGTCGACCCCGACGGTCCCGAGCACCTGCGAGGCCTCCCACGACCGCGGGTACGTGCGGCTCACCTCCGGCGTGAGCGTGATCCCGTTGATCCGCAGCTTCTGGATCGCCGCCCCGCGGTCGCCCGGGAGCTGGCGGGCGAGGTAGACGAAGCCGGTGTGCGGCTTGGTCAGCAGGCCGAGCACCTCGCTCTCGCGCCGGCCGAGCAGCGGCGCCAGCCGGGTGGCCACCGTCTGCGGGCTCTTGATCAGGTACGGGTCGGCGACGACTTGGTCGGCCGACTCGCTGATCGCCAGCTCGACCCCGTTGCGATCGGTGATCGTTCCGCGCTCGGCCGGCACCGTGACCGTGCTGACCTGCTGCGTGGCCGCGGCCTTCTGCAGCGAGCTCGAGCGCACCGCCCCGAGATAGGTGGCCCGCACCATCGCGATCGCCAGGAGGGCCAGGAACGCCAGGAACAGGAGCCCGATCCGGCGGTCGATCGAGCCCACCCTGGGGGTCACTTAGCCGCCGGTCGGCGAGGCGCCGCCGGTCGTCGCTCGTGCCCTGGGTCGCTCCGGCCGGGGCGACGGGCGTCCCGGTGGCGGTGCCGGTCGGTGCCGTGCCGGTCGGCGCCGTGCCCGTGGGTGCTGTGCCGGCCGGTGCCGTGCCGGTCGGGCGCTGTGCCGGTCGGGGTCGCCGTGCCGGTCGGGGCCGTGCCGGTGGGGGCTGTGCCGGTCGGGGTCGCCGCGCCGCTGCCGGCACCCGTCGGCTCACCGGTCGTGCCGGCGCCGGTCGGGCTCGTCGTGCCGGTGCTGCTGGCCGCGGCCCCGAGGGGCATCGCGCCATTGGGCGACGTGCCGGTCGCAGCCGAGCTCGACGTCGGCTGCGCGGGAGGGGCCTCGCTGGCCGCAAGCGCGGTGAGGAACGTGGCCGCGTCCGGCGCGTGGATGGCGCCGAGCGCGTGGCGGACGTCGCTGCGACGGAGCTTCAGGAAGTCGACGCCGGTCGGAGGCGGCATCACCATCCCCATGCCGCGCGGCCATCCGCTCGATCCGCTGATCGTCGGCTGAGCGAGGCCACGCTCGCGCGGAGCAGCTCGTTGCGGCTCTGCAGGGCCGTGCTCTGCTCGATCGACCGCCCGATGCTCGCGCCGAGCTTCAGCACCTCGACCTGCATCGCGACGATCCCGGCGAGCATCACGCCGAGGATCAGGATCCACGCGCGGCCGCGGACGACCCGGTCGAGGACGCGGTGGTCGGGCAGGGCGCGGATGAACCGTGCCGCGCGGGCGCCGAGCAGGACGCCGGCGCGAGCCCCGCGGGCGCCGGTGCGCGACCGCCTCGGCGTCTCGCGGCCGGGGGCGCGCCGGGGGCGAAGCCCCGGCAGCGGGAGCGCAACGCCGCCGCCGTTCATCCGCGGCGCGGCGGCGCCGGCGCGCGGCGGTGGCGGCGGCGGCGGCGGTGGCGGCCATCCGGCCGCGGGTGGGCCCGGACACGCGGCGCGGCGCACGGGGCGCCGGCGGCTGGCGGATCGCGCGGCGGTGGCCGGTGCCGCCGGCTCGGCTGCCGGCCTGACTCCGGGTGCCGTCCCGCTGCCGGCCTGGCGTGCGCGGCCGTGGCTCGTCCGCTGGGCGGGGTCGCCTTCGGGCGTCATGTCGCTGACCTCCAGCTTTCGGGCGACACGCAGGTGCGCCGACTTGGACCGGGGATTCGCGGCCACCTCCCCGGGAGTCGGGGCGACGGCGCGACGGGTGAGCAGCTCGGCCTCGGGCTCACGGCCGCACACGCAGATCGGGATCTCGGGCGGGCATACGCACCCACGGGCGCGATCGCCGAGGAACCGCTTGACCCGCCGGTCTTCGAGCGAGTGGAACGAGATCGCGGCGAGCCGGCCGCCACTGCGCAGGATCTCCCACGCGGCCGGCAGCGCGGCGTCGAGCTGGGCGAGCTCGTCGTTGACGACGATCCGCAGCGCCTGGAACGTGCGCCGCGCCGGGTGGCCGCCTGCGAACTGAGCCGGGACCGGAACCGAGGCCTTGATCACCTCGACGAGCTGCTGGGTGCAGACGAGCTCCTCGCGCCGGCGGGCGCGCCCGATCCCGCGCGCGATCTGGCCCGCGTAGCGCTCCTCGCCGTACTCGCGCAGCAGCCGGGCCAGCCGGCGCTCGTCCCACTCGTTGACGATCTCGTCGCGCGGTCAGCTCCTGCTCGGGATCCATCCGCATGTCGAGCGGCGCGTCGTACGCGTAGGAGAACCCGCGTGACCAGGTGTCGACCTGCATCGAGGACATGCCCGAGGTCGAGGTAGATCAGGTCGGCGGTCAGCTCCTCCTCGCGGAGCTGGTCGAGCGCCGGTGACGAAGTCCGCGCGGATGAACCGCGTGTGGCACTGAAGCTCGGCCGCCAGCTCGGCGAACCGCTCCTCGGCGGCCGGGTCGCGGTCGACGCCGATCAGCGTCCCGGCCGGGCCGATCCGGTCGGCGACCAGCCGTGCGTGGCCGCCGCCGCCGAACGTGCAGTCCACGGCGACCTCGCCGGGCTGTGGATCGATCACGTCGATCAACTCGCCGGCCAGCACCGGGATGTGCGTCTGAGTCATGTCAAGCAGTGTGGCCAAGGCTCGCAGCGATATCGGGGACACGGGTCAGAACGTCCTTGCTGTAGCCGCCGTAGCTCGCCCGGTCGAACACCTCGAGGCACTCACCGGATCCCACCACCACAACCTCCTTGTCAAGCCCGGCGTAATCCAGCAGGGCCGGGGGGACCATTACGCGGTGCGCCGAATCAAGTTCGGTGTCATGAGAGAAGTTGAAGAAGAAGCGCTTCAAGTCACGCGCTTCCGGCGACAAAGGACTTATTCCAGCAAGCGCGCCGGTCGTATAGGCGTCGTAGCCCTCCGACGTCCAGATCGCGAGCGACCGGGGAGCGCTCGGATTCGTCTCCGGCGAGGCCGCCAGCACCACGCCTCCGGCCAGCGCCGCGCGGAACTTCGAGGGCACCGTCAGCCGGTGCTTCGCGTCGAGCGCGTGTTCGAAGGTTCCGCGGAAGATCAAGTGGGCTCATTCAGCTGGCGGAGAAAGCGAACCCGGGTGGCTGGGTGGGAGGAGCCCTGCCACCCGGGTTCCGCATGCGGCCGGACATGTAACCCACGCTCTCCCACAATGCAACCAAGATCCCACATTTTATCCCACGCTGCTGTCCAGCTGCCACCCCGCCGGGGCGAAAGTGCCCCACCGACGGGCGTTTGCGGCCCTCCGCCCACCCTCCACCGATTCCTCCTCCACCTGCACGATCGCCTGCAGATCGCCCGCCTGGGCGCAGGGTTGCAATCCGGGCCCGATTCCGTCCGGCAGGTGTGCTCCAGGTGGGAGGTCGTGGGAGGGCCGGGGTGGCCCGCGGCGCGGGTGGCCCGCGGCACGGGGTGGCCCGCGGCGCGGGTGGCCCGCGGCAGTGCCCGCGGGCGTGGCCCGCGGCGCCGGGTGGCCCGCGGCGCCGGGTGGCCCGCGGCGCCGGGTGCCGTGCTCAAAAACCCGGTCTATAGACCCAGTTTTTGAGCACGGCAGCTGGCTACAGCCGCCGATGCGAGCCGAACTGGCTTCAGTTCGCCGCGGGGAGCGACCCGACTGGCCCTGCCGAGCCGTCCTCGGCGTCGGCGAGCGGCAGCTCGAGGACGAGGCGGGCGCCGCGTTCGCTCGGCGCCGCGGCGAGCCGGCCGCCGTGGGCAGCGGCCACGGCGGAGGCGATCCCGAGGCCGTGCCCGCGGGCGTCGCGCGCCCCGCCCCGGTGGCCGGGCCGGCGAGCGGCACGGCCATGGCCACCACGGCCACCACGGCCACCATCGGCCACCACGACCGCCGCCATCCGGGCCACGACTGCCGCGGCGGCCCAGGCGACCCAGACCGAGACCGAGACCGAGGCCGCGCCCGCGACCCGGGCGGCCGGGAAGACCCGGACCGGCGGCCAGCTCCGCCACCGGCGCCGGCAGGCCTGGGCCGCCGTCGGTCACCTCGATCCGCACCCGCCCCGCAGCCGATCGCCCGGCGACCTCGACGAACCCTCCCCCATGCTCGATCGCGTTGGCGATCAGGTTGCCGGTCGCCTGGGCCAGCCGCAGCCGCGAGCCTCGGACGATCGCGTCGGGGCCGTCCCAGCGCAGGCGCAGGCACGCGCCGTCCCGCTCGGCGGTGGCGCTCCAGGCGAGGACCGAGTCCCGCACGAGCTCGGCGGCGCTGACCAGCTCGCCGCCCGCCAGCGGCACCCGCCGCGCACGGCGGCGGACGCCCCGCCCCGCCCGAGCGAGGTCATCGAGCGCAAGCGCCGCCCGTCCCAGCTCGAGCTCGATCGCCCGCATGCGACCCGACGTCAGCCCGCCCATCCGCTCGCTCAGCTCGAGCCCGAGCCGCACGGCGCCGAGCGGCCCGCGCAGCTCGTGGCAGGCGCGCGCGACCGCTACGGTGCGGCCCACCCCGGCCCGCCACTGGACGAGGACCAGCGCAGCCGCGACTCCGGCCACGAGCCAGCCGGCGAGCCCGGGGGTCATTCGATCGCCCCGTCGAGGAGGCGGTAGCCGACGCCCCACACGTTGACGACGAACGCGTCGCCCTGGGCGTTCAGCTTCTTGCGCAGGCGGCAGGCGTGCGAGTCGAGCGTGCGCGTGGCCCCGATCGCCTGGAACCCCCAGACGCCCCGGAGCAGGTCCTCGCGGGTGTGGACCTTGGTCGGCGCCTCGGCGAGCGCGCGGACGAGCGCGAACTCCTTCTTCGACAGGCTCACCGGCTCGCCTCGGACCCACGCCTGCCGCGACAGAGGGTCGACATCGAGCACGCCGACCCGGATCCGCCCCGCCCCGGCCGCCGCCGCGCCCGGCGCAGCAGCGCGCCGATCCGGGCGTGGAGCTCGGGATACGAGAAGGGCTTCGCGAGGTAGTCGTCGGCGCCGCGCGAGAACCCGCGGAGCCGGTCGAGCTCGCGGGCTCGGCCTGTGAGCACGATGATCGGGAGTTCGGGGTCGAGCCGGCCGGCGATGCGGTCTGACTCGCGCACCTCGCGGAGGAGCTCGAGGCCGTCGCGGTCGGGGAGGCCGAGGTCGACGACGGCGAGATCGGGGAGCTTGGCCTCCATCAGACGGTGGGCGTCGCCGGCGGTCGCAGCCTCCAGGGGCTCGTAGCCGTCGGCCGAGAGCTGGTCGGCGAGGAACGTGCGCGTCAGGCGATGATCGTCGACGATGAGAATCGTGGCGCTGGCGGTTTCCATGCAGCAGATAGCGCCCGGAGGTGACACATTCACCCCCTGGTGACGCGCACGCAAGGCCGTTCTTGCAACATCGCGTTCATGCCCTGCGGGCAGGCAGGATTCCCACATATGATCCCGACGCTCCATGTACCGACGCGGTAACTACAGCTCGGGCGAAGACTTCGTGCTGGAATACGGAGAACTGCGCTTCACGTTCAACGAGCGAGACTTCCGCGAGCGGTGTGAGCAGGCTGCTCGCAAGCTCGGGTTCCTCGAAGGCTGCGTCGAGGAGGACGAAGCCGAGGACCTGATCAACCTCGTCGTCAACGGCGAGGTGACCGATCCCGCCTCCGGACTCGGCGAGCACGTCAACGACTGCTGGCCCGAGCTCGTCGGACCGTCGGAACGCTCACTCGTCCACTGGCTGCAGGCGGCTCATCTTCCGCGGCGCGTGGCTCGACCAGCGCGTCAAGGAGGGCGAGCTCGACATCGCCTACGACGAAGACGCCAGCGCCTTCCTGTACATCCAGCCGGACCGGGACGGCGAGCCGATCGAGCTCGCGCCGGAGCCGAGCTGGAACCGCGTCGCCTACGTCCGCCGCTGAGCGCGGACCCGGACACGCCCGGTCTCGGCCAGCGCTGACCGGATGGGCGGCGCGCCTAGCCCCCGGACCCGAGCACGGCCGAGATCTGCTGGTTCGCCGGCGGTGGGTTGTCGAGCAGGAGCCGGGGGACGGTGACCAGCTTGTACCCGCGCGCGTGGAGGGCCTTGATGATCCTCGGGAGCGCCTCGACCGTCTCGGCGCGGTCGCCGCCGGCGTCGTGGAGGAGGATGATCGCCCCGGGGCGGGCACCCTGCACGGCGGCGTGGACGACGGCCGCCACACCGGGGTGACGGTAGTCGTTGGTGTCGACCGTCCACAGAACCATCAGCATCTTCAGCTTGTGGAGGATGCGCAGGGTGGCGTTGTCCCAGGAGCCGTACGGGGGCCGGAACATCCGCGGGTATGGGGCGCCGTAGGCGCTGGTGGCGGTGATCTGCTGGAGCAGCTGGGCACGCTGGTCGCGCGGGGACAGCCTCCCCAGCGCCTCGTGGTTCTCGGTGTGGTCGCCGATCGGGTAGCCGCGGGCGGCGATCGCGGTCGTCGAGGCGTGGAAATAGCGCTCGACCACCCCCACCTCGAAGAATGTGGCGGGCACTCCGCTGCGCTCGAGAATCGAGAGGATCTGTGGCGTGTACGGGCCGGGACCGTCGTCGAAGGTGAGCGCGATCTCCTTGTGCTGGGAGCCCGCCACCCGGACGTAGGGCATCTGCGCCAGGGTCTGGTTGATCGCCGCGTTCTCGGCCCGCTGCTCGATCGCCGTGAACGAGGTCGGGCCGTCCCCGCCGAGCGTGGCCAGACGGGCGAAGTAGCCGGCCCCCGTCGGCGCGGCCGGGGTCGCCGGTCCGGAGCCGTGCGAGATCGCGCCAGTCACGACCCCGACGAGCAGCGACAGGACGGCCACCGCGCCGATCAAGGCAATCGCACGGCGCCGGCGATGGTGGGGCAGCGTGCTGGCCCGGGAGCCGGCCGGGCCGGCTCCGGATCGGGCGTGCGGGCCCCGCCCGTCGCGTAGTGCGGTCACTCCATCGTCCATCGGATCCCCCCGGCCATGATGCCGGGTCGGGGTGGGCCATGCATAAATCGGCCTCGAAATCCTGCATGTCTCCGTGCAGCTCGATCGGGCGCCACCGGTAATACGCTGCCCTCGGATGCCCGAGTCCGTGTGGATCATCATCCCGACATACAACGAGGCGGCCAACGTCGAGGGGATCGTGCGCGCGACGGTGGACGAGCTCGAGCGCGTGACCGACGGCCCGTTCCGGATCCTCGTCGTCGACGACAACTCGCCCGACGGCACGGGCGCGATCGCCGACCGGCTGGCTGACGAGCTCGAGCCGGTCGAGGTGCTCCATCGGCCCGCCAAGGACGGCCTCGGACACGCGTACCTGGCCGGGTTCGCACTCGCACTGGCCGGCGGCGCCGAGCTCGTCGTCGAGATGGATGCCGACTTCTCGCACGACCCGCGCTACCTCGGTGCGTTGCTGGCCGCCGCCGGGACGGCCGACCTCGTGCTCGGATCCCGGTACATCGCGGGCGGCGGGGTGCGCGACTGGGGTCTGGTGCGGCGGCTGATCAGCCGCGGCGGCGGGCTGTACGCGCGGATCATCCTCGGCGTCCGGCGTGCGCGATCTGACCGGCGGTTTCAAGTGCATCCGGCGCGCCGTGCTCGAGGGGATCGACCTCGACAGCGTCCGGGCCGAGGGCTACGTGTTCCAGATCGAGGTGACCTATCGGGCGGTGCTGGCAGGATTCAGTGTTCGTGAGGTTCCGATCGTGTTCAGCGACCGCACCGCCGGCGCCAGCAAGATGTCGAGCCGGATCGCGTTCGAGGCGATGCTGCTCGTGCCTCGCCTGCGGAGGACGGCGCGGGCCGCGCTCGGCGCCGGCGGCCCCATGTCACGCCCAGCGGCTTAACCGAATTCCAACATTAGCCCTACGGGCCGTGACGGCCGCGCGGGCATCCTCAGTCCGATGAGCCTTCGCGGCCCGCTGGGCGCCACCCCCGACACGGGCGCGTACGAACTCCGCACGCCCGCCCGCGCCTCGCGCGGACTTTCCGGTCGCGCGCGCGTGCGCGCGCGTGTGGGATCCGTGGCGCTCTCCGGCCTGCTCGCCACGGCGCTCGTGATCACGATCGCGGCCCCTGGAACGGATTCGCTGCTGCCCGAATCGGTGCGTCCGATCCCCGACTGGCTCGCGGGGCCGTTCGGCGCCGCCGGGTTCGGGCTCGGCGTCGCGCCGCTGATCGCGCTGCTGGTCGTGATGTTCGGCTGCTACGCGGTGGCCGCGCAGTCGGCCGTGCGGCTGTCCGGACGGACGGTGCTGATGGCGATCGCCGCGTTCCACGCCCTTGTGCTGCTCGCCCCGCCGCTGCTCTCGACCGACGTGTTCAGCTACCAGGCGTACGCGCGGATCGGCGCCGTCTACCACGCGAACCCCTACCTTCAGACGCCGCACGCGATCGCGCTCGATCCGCTGTACCCGTTCATCGACGCCAAGTGGGTCAACATCCCGACCGCGTACGGCCCCGTGTTCACCGTGTTCAGCTACGCGCTCGCGCCACTGTCGATCGCTGCGAGCGTGCTGGCGTACAAGGCGGTGGCGGCGCTGTCGAGCCTCGTGCTCGTGGGCTGCGTGTGGAACGCCGCCCGGCTGCGCGGGCTGGACCCGGTGCGCGCCGTCGCGCTCGTCGGACTCAATCCGCTGCTCGTCCTGTATGGCGTCGGCGGCGGCCACAACGACCTGCTGATGCTGGCCGCACTCGGCGCCGGGATCTACCTCGTGCTCGCCCATCGGGAGCGCGGCGGCGGCGCCTCGATGGTGCTCGCCGCGGCGGTCAAGCTCACCGCCGGCCTGTACCTGCCGTTTGCACTCGCCGCGCGCAGCGGGCCGGCCACCCGCGAGCGGCGCCGGAGCATCCTGCTGGGCGCCGGGGTCAGCGCCGCCTTCGTGGCCGCACTCGGCCTGGCCGTGTTCGGGACGGGCGTCCTGCACATGGTGTCCACCGTGCAGAGGGGCCAGAGCGAAGGCGACTGGCACAGCCTCGCCGGCCTGTTCTCGACCCGGCTCGGACTGCCGGGCGTCGGCCACGTGATCGGCACGTGCCTGGCCGTCGTGTTCGCGGGCGCGTTTGCGTGGCTGCTGCGGAAGGTGTGGACCGGCCGGCTCGACTGGATCGACGGCGCGGCGTGGACGACGGTCGTGCTGCTGCTCACCGCGAGCGCTCTACTGCCCTGGTACGTCGCGTGGCTCACCCCGCTTGCCGCGCTTGCCAGCGACCGGCGGCTGTGGCGAGTGGCGATCGCCATGACCGGGATCGTCCAAGCGATCCAGGTGTTCGGATACATCCCCCATGGAGGACTTTGACGGTGCTCTTAAGAACACCGGCTTAACATCATGACCGTGAGTGACCCGATCGTCGGTCCCGGCGGAGTCGTCCGGGATCTGGAGCTGCTGAGTGTGGTGGCGCCCGTCTTCAACGAGGAGGCGCTGATCGACGAGTTCTACAGCCGCGTGTGCACCGCACTCGACGGGCTTCCGTTCGAGCTCGTGCTCGTCGACGACGGGTCGACCGACGGCTCCGGCCCCGCGCTTGAGCGCCTCGCCGCCACCGATCCCCGCGTCCACGTCGTGTACCTGTCGCGCAACTTCGGGCACCAGACGGCGCTCACCGCCGGGCTCGACCATGCGTCCGGCGACGCCGTCGTGATGCTCGACGCCGATCTCCAGGATCCGCCCGAGCTGATCCTGCGGATGCTCGACCACTGGCGCGCCGGCTGCGACGTCGTGTACGCGGTCCGCGAGGAGCGTGAGGGCGAGTCGCGGTTCAAGCTCACGACCGCGAAGTGGTTCTACTCGCTGTTCGACAAGCTGGCCCAAGTCGAGCTCCACCACAACTCCGGCGACTTCCGCCTGCTCGACCGCCGCGCGCTCGATGCGCTGCTCGCGATGCGCGAGCGCAACCGGTTCCTGCGCGGGATGACCGTGTGGGTCGGCTACCGCCAGGCCGCCGTCTCCTACCGCCGTGACCCGCGCTACGCCGGCGAGACGAAGTACACGCTGTCGAAGATGCTGCGATTCTCGCTCGATGCGATCTCATCGTTCTCGCACCGGCCCCTGCAGCTGGCCACGCTGCTCGGGTTCCTGATCTCGACGCTCGCGTTCATCGCGATCCCGGTGGTCATCATCCTGCGCCTCCTCGGCTCCTACCTGCCCGGATTCGGCGCGATCACGATCGCCGTGCTGCTGCTCGGCGGGATCCAGCTGATCGCGATCGGGATCATCGGCGAGTACGTCGGGCGGATCTACGACGAGGTCAAGGGCCGCCCGCTGTACCTCGTGCAGGCGCGCCGGAACTTCACCGAGGCCGACGCCGTCGGCCCACCCCAGCCGCTGCCCGTGAGCAGTGAGCACCCCGCCGGGCCTCGCGCGGCGAGTACGCCCGAGGGCTGAGCGCGGCCGCCCAAGGGGGTGGCAAGTCCAGCCCTTGGGTATCTGGGCACGCCGCGTCAGGTGACGGAAGCTCCTCTTCCACTGTCTCAGGCGAGGAGGAGCACCGTGAGTACGTCGATTAGATCAAGGCTGCGCGCGAGCGTGGCGGTGGCCGCTGTGGGGGCGGTCACGTGTGCCGCGAGCGCGTCCGCGCAAGCGCCGCCCAGCGCGATCCGGGCGGCCACCGCCACCAACGTGATGCCCCTCAACCTCCGCGTCCTGCGGGCTGACCCGCCGCGTGTGCTGCACCGCGCCGGACAGCCGGACCTGCCGCCGCGAACGCCGCCGACCACGCCAGAGCCCGGACACCGCGTGCATCGCTTCCGCCGCGACGTCATCGGGGCCGCGAGCGTCAGCACGTACCTGACCTATCACGGCGGCTACATCCAGCCCTCGCCGCACATCTACGTTCTGTTCTGGGGCGACTGGACGACCACCGGCGACATCTACAACCTCCAGAACTATCGTCTACCGCTTCTACCAGGGCGTCGGCGGCAGTCCATGGAACAGGTTCGTCACGCAGTACGGCTACAACTGCGCGCTCGGGGCGATCGGCTGCGCGAGCGGCGCGCGGATCACCAACCCGACCGGTCAGGTGAAGGGCTAGGTGTACGACCATGCGGCCATCCCGGCTGCACCCGACCACGGCCGACCTGCAGCTCGAGGCTCAGAAGGCGGCAACCTACTTCGGCGACCGCTCGATCGACGCGCAATACGTGATCGCGCTGGCCCGCGGCCACGCTGACCAGACCTCGCTCACCAGCGGCGACTGCGCATGGCACAACTACACGTGGTCCGGGAGCTCTGCGATCTCGTACACGAGCCTGCCGTACATGCCCGACCGCGGCCGGACTGCGGGGAGAACCAGGTCAACGCCGGCACCGCGGGCATCCTCGACGGCGTCTCGATCGTCGGGGGCCACGAGTACTCGGAGTCCGAGACCGACCCCTACCTGAACGCCTGGAAGGACGTCGCCGGCGACGAGAACGGCGGACAAGTGCCTGCAGTGGACGCTGCCCGGCTACTTCCGCAACCTGACCTTCTCGCAGGGCACGTTCGCCATCCAGGCGACGTTCAGCAACTACCAGTTCCAGACGACCGGCAACGGCTGCTGGTTCTCCTAGCGGTCTCGCCCGGGGCCGCCGCGGACGATCGCGGCGGCCCCGGGCCGAAGGCTCACCCCCCGGCGGGATTCGGCCCGATGGCCCGGCCCGGACGCAACTGGCGCACCTCGGCGCCGCGCGCTCCTCGGGGGACAGTCCGGCGGCGTCCTCGAGCGCGGAGATCCGGCCGGCAAGTCCCTTGATCGCATCGGCGATCGGGTCGGGAAGGTGGACCCAGTCGGCGTCGGGGCCCTCGGGGCGGCGACCCTCGACCCGGACCGGGTGGCCGGGGTTGCCGACGACGGTCGAGTTCGCCGGGACGTCGTGGATGACGACGCTGTTCGCGCCGATCTTCGAGCCGTGGCCGACGATGATCGGCCCGAGCAGCTTGGCGCCCGACCCGATCGTCACGTTGTCCTGCACCGTCGGATGGCGCTTACCCGCCGCGAAGCCGGTGCCGCCGAGCGTGACGCCCTGGTAGAGGGTGACGTCGCGGCCGATCTCGGCGGTCTCGCCGATCACGACCCCCATCCCGTGGTCGATGAAGAACCCGTCGCCGATCCGGGCCGCCGGGTGGATCTCGATCCCGGTCACCGAGCGGGCGGCGGCGGCGATCGCGCGCGGCAGCACCGGCGCGCCGGCGTCGTACAGCGCGTGGGCGACGCGGTGCGCGAGAAGCGCGTGGACCCCCGGCCAGGTGGCGAGGATCTCGAGCGAGGAGACTCCGCGGGCGGCGGGATCGCGGCTGTGGGCCGCGGCCACGTCGCGCCGGATCTCCGAGGCGGTGCGGGCGATCAGCGAGAGCCCGAGCATCTCGTGCACAGGCTAGCGACCCGGGTCACGCCTACGGGGCGAAGAACGGCGCCGACATGTAGCGCTCGCCCGAGTCCGGGACCATCGCCACGATCCGGGCGCCGCGGTTCTCCCGGCGGCGGGCGACCTCGAGCGCCGCCCACACCGACGCGCCGCCGGAGATCCCGATCAGCACGCCCTCGCGGCGGGCGAGCTCGCGGGCGGTGCCGATCGCGTCCTCGTCGCTCACCGGCAACACCTCGTCGAGCACCTCGCGGTTGAGCACGACGGGAATGAACCCGGCCCCGATCCCCTGGATCCGGTGCGGCCCGGCCGTCCCGCCGGACAGCACCGCCGACGACGCGGGCTCGACGGCGATGATCCGGCAGCCGGGGTTGCGTGCCTTGAGCACCTCGCCGACGCCGGTGATCGTGCCCCCGGTCCCGACTCCGGCGACGAACACGTCGACGCGGCCGTCGAGCGCCTCCCAGATCTCCGGTCCGGTCGTGCGCCGGTGGATCTCGGGATTGGCCGGGTTCGAGAACTGGTCCGGCAGGAACACGTCGGGCCCCGCGGCGAGCGCGCGCGCCGCGTCGACCGCCTCGTTCATGCCGCCCATCGACTCGGTGATCTGGACGTCGGCGCCGTACATCCGCAGCAGCGACTCGCGCTCACGGCTCATCCCCTGCGGCATCGCCAGCACGAGCCGGTAGCCCTTGGCCGCGCACACGAACGCAAGCGCGATCCCGGTGTTGCCGCTCGTCGCCTCGACGATCGTCGTCACCCCGGGCTCGATCCTCCCCTCGCGCTCGGCCGCCTCGATCATCGCCACGCCGATCCGGTCCTTGACGCTGCCGCCCGGGTTGAACGCCTCGAGCTTGGCGAACAGCTCGACCTCGAGCTCGCCGGTCATCCGCGACAGCGGCACGATCGGGGTGCACCCCACCTGCTCGGCGATCGGGGCCGGCCCGGGCCCGGCGCGTCGCAGCAGGTCAGCGGGCATGGTGTCGATGCCTCGCTTTCACCCCGCGCGCCCGGCAGATCGTCGCCGTCGCGCCCTTCGCCCGGCAGCCCTCGAGCGCGAGCGCGGCGCGCCGGAACGCGCCCAGCGCCGGCTTCGGCACGTAGCGTCCCCCGCGCAGCGCGAGCAGGCCCGCGTACGTGAACGCGACGCCGCCGGGCTGCTCGGCCGTCGCCCAGGTGTAGTAGTCGAAGCCCATCAGCCGCAGGTGGCGGCGATCGCGGGCGAGCAGCGGGAGCAGCTTCGCGAGATCGCGCGCCTGCCCGCTCTCCGTGGTGGCGAAGTCGAACCCCTCGCTCGTCGCCGTGCTCCCGAGCGACGAGGGCCAGCTGATCTCGTCGGCGATCATCGGCTTGTGCCGGTCGCCGTTGCCGGTTCATCACCTGCCGCACCTTCTCGAGGATCGTCACGACGTCCGCGGGGGTGCGCGTGTACGGGTGCACCGCGACGACGTCGAACAGGTTGCTCACGCCGGGGATCCGGTACAGGCTCGCGAGCGCGCTCCAGGAGAAGTTCGGCATCCCGGCGAGCACGACCCTGGCGCCCGGGTCGGCGGCCTTGATCGCGTCGTGGGCGGACTGCAGCAGCGCCGCGTAGCTCGAGGCGAATGGCTGCTGCGGCCAGAACACCGAGATGTTCGGCTCGTTCCACACCTGCCAGGCGCGGATCGGGAGCTTCGGGAAGTGCGTGGCCCAGAACGTCCCGTGCGGCCCGTAGCGGTCGATCAGGGCGGTGAGAAACGCTGCGTAGGGCAGGTTCGAGGACGGCATGGGGTACGTGCCCGGGCCGTGGATCGACTCGTCCCAGCTGGGCGCGAACACGACGACCGGGAGCAGCGAGATCCTGTGCAGCGCCGCCTGGGCGACGATCTGGTCCAATCCGCTGAAGTTGGTCGGGATCCCGTTCACGTTCGTGAACGGCGCGGTCAGCCCCGTGCGGGATGTCTGCGAAGCTCGCGTACGGCTGGGCCGCGGACCAGTTGAACTCCACCCGGACGTTCTCGACCCCGGCCGCCGACCATCTGGTCGAACTGCGAGGCCAGCCCCGCTGCCGCTGCCTGACCGCTCACGGGGAACACGGGCGCCGACAGGTCGACGCCGACGAACCCCTGCGGCACCCGCGCAGCGGCCCCCGCCGGGAGCGCCAGCACCAGCACGAGGGCGACGACGGCGCGGCGGAGCATGGCAGCGAGTGTAAGAGCCGCAGCCGATGTGACATTCGTCCCTTGTGAGCATCCACGATTCGGCCTAGACTGACCCGCGTCACCAGAGTGACGGCGTGAGCGCAGCGCGCCCGGGTGGGTCTGCGCAGGTCCGAGGGGTAAGGGCACCGGATGAGTGGCGAGAAGAGAGGCACGCGGCTGTTCCGACGGGAGCGAATGCGGATGCTGCTGCTTGCGGGCGTCGCTCTCCTCGCCGGCGGCCTCGGGATCGTCTTCTACTCCACTGGGCTGCTGAAGGCGCTCGAAGGAAGCACGATCGATGGGCGGTTCTCGATCCGCGGGGCCGAGAAGCCGCCGAGCAACATCGTCCTGGTCAAGGTCGACGACGTCACGCTGTCGGACCTCAAGATCCAGTGGCCGTACCCGCGCGCGTACCACGCCAGGCTGATCAACATCATCTCGGCCGAGCACCCGGCGGCGATCGCCTACGACATCCAGTTCGCCAGTCCGAGCCAGAGGGGCAACAAGGACGACGAGGTCGCTGCTGCAACGCGATCGACGACGCGCACCACAAGACGGTCTTCTCGTTCACCGCAGACCGACAACCAGGGCCACGTCCCGTTCCTCGGGCTCGACCAGGGGACGCAAGCTGCTCGAGCAGGTCGGCTCGCGGCCGGCCTCGACGCTGTTCCCGTTCCAGTCGGGCGGCGTGATCCGGCAGATGGACTACGAGATCAACGAGCTGAAGACGTTCGCCGTGGTCACCGCCGAGGTGGCGACCGGCAAGACGATCAGCCGTCGAGCCGTTCTCCGGCGGCCACAACTGGATCGACTTCCGCGGGCCGGCCGGGACGATCCCGTCGGTGCTCGTTCTCGCACGTGCTACAACCGCCAGCTGCCGCCGAACTTCTTCAAGGGCAAGATCGTCGTCGTCGGGCTCACCGCCCCTCGCTCCAGGACCTCCACCCCACGTCCACCGACGGCCAGATGCCGGGGCCGGAGATCCAGGCCAACGCGATCGACACCGTGCTGCGCGGCAACCCGCTCGCCTCCGCGCCGGGCTGGCTCAACGTCGTTCTGATCATCCTCCTCGCCATCGCCGTCCCGCTGGCCAGCCTGCGGCTGAAGCCGCTGTATCGTCGACCGGGCTCGCGTTCGCGCTCGCCGTGGTGTTCGCGATCGCTGGCGCAGCTGGCGTTCGACAGCGGGCTGGTGGTGACGTTCGTGTATCCGCTCGGCGCGCTCGTGCATCAGCGCGGCGCGGCGCGCTGTCGGTGCAGCTCGTCACCGAGGCGTTCGAGCGCGTCCGGGTCCGCGACCTGTTCTCGCGGTTCGTGCCCGAGGACGTCGTCGACGAGGTCCTGGCGAGCGCCGACGGCCTTCGCCTCGGCGGAATCCAGCGCGAGGGGACGGTGATGTTCTCCGACCTCCGCGGCTTCACCTCGGCGGCGGAGTCGCTGACCCCGGCGCGCGTGATCGAGATCCTCAACCGCTACCTGAGCGAGATGAGCGACGCGATCCTCGACCACGGCGGCACGCTCGTCGCCTACATGGGCGACGGGATCATGGCCGTGTTCGGCGCCCCGCTGCCCCAGGAGGACCACGCCGACCGCGCGCTGCGCGCGGCGCTCGAGATGCGCGACGTGCGGCTGCCGCGGTTCAATGAGTGGCTGCGGGCGGAGGAGATCAACGACGGGTTCCGGATGGGCATCGGCCTCAACAGCGGGAACGTGATGTCCGGCCACGTCGGGTCCGAGCGCCGGGTCGAGTACACGGCGGTCGGCGACACGACGAACACCGCGTCGCGGATCGAGGGCGCTGACCAAGGGCACGCCGAACCAGCTGCTGCTGTCCGGGGCCACCAAGGAGGCGCTCAGAGAGCCGGTGCAGGACATGATCTTCGTCGGCGACACCGAGATTCGCGGACGCGTCGCCAAGATGGAGCTGTGGTCGCTGCCCGAGCCGGGACAGTCGGCTGGAGAGCAGCGATCGGAGCCCTTGCAGGCAGGCGCTCCGAACGTGTAGGTTCGTACGTGAACAAGGGGAACTGAGGAGGGGCAGTTGTCGTACGCAGGCACCATCCGTGGGCGCAGACCAGCTCGCGCTGTACCGCCGCGCCACCAACTACATCGCGGCGGCGATGATCTACCTGCAGGGCAACCACATGCTCGAGGAGCCGCTGGCCCCCGAGCACATCAAGCCGCGCCTGCTCGGCCACTGGGGCACCGTCCCGGGAATCAACCTGGTCTACGCCGGGCTGAACCGGCTGATCCTCGAGCACGACATCTCGAGCGTCTGCTCGTCACCGGCCCCGGCCACGGCGCGCCGGCCAACCTCGCCAACCTGTGGATCGACGGCTGCCTCGAGGACATCCAGCCCGAGCTCTCGCGCGACCGCGAGGGCCTCGGCCGCCTGGTCCGCTACTTCTCCTGGCCGGGCGGCTTCCCGAGCCACCTCGCCCCGATCGTGCCCGGGCACGATCCACGAGGGCGGCGAGCTCGGCTACGCGCTCGCCACCGCGTTCGGCGCCGCGCTCGACAACCCTGACCTGATCGTCGCCTGCATCGTCGGCGACGGCGAGGCCGAGACCGGCCCGACCGCGGGCGCCTGGCACTCGAACAAGTTCCTCGACCCCGCGACCAGCGGCGCGGTGCTCCCGATCCTCCACGTCAACGGCTACAAGATCGCCAACCCGACGATCTACGGCACGATGAGCGACGAGGAGCTGACGAAGCTGTTCGAGGGCTTCGGCTGGCACCCGATGATCGTCGCCGGCGAGGACCTCGACGACGTCGCTGGCCGGCGCGCTCGACACCGCCTACGCCGAGATCCGCGAGCTCCAGGACGCCGCCCGCGGCGGCCACCGTCCCGAGCGGCCCGCGGTGGCCGATGATCGTGCTGCGCTCGCCGAAGGGCTGGACCGGGATCCGCGAGCTCGACGGGATCCGGATCGAGGGCACCTCGAAGGCCCACCAGGTCCCCGCGATGCAGGCCAAGTCGAACCCAGAGCACCTGCGGGCGCTCGAGGGGTGGCTGCGCTCCTACGCACCCGAGGAGCTGTTCGACGACCGACGGCGGCCCGAGCGCCGAGGTGCTCGCGTGCTGCCCGACCGGCGAGCAGCGGATGGGCGCCAACCCGCACGTCAATGGCGGCAAGCTCCGCGTGCCGCTGCAGCTGCCCGCGCTGCTCGAGTACGGCCGTCGAGGTGAGCGCGCCGGGCGCCGCCAACGACAGCGCCCTCGCGACGCTCGGCAGCTACCTGGCCGAGGTGTTCCCGCTCAACGCGGAGCGAGAAGAACTTCCGGATCGTGTGCCCGGACGAGGTCGCCTCCAACCGGCTGGGCGCGGTGTTCGAGGTCGAGAACCACGCCTACGAGTGGCCCGTCGACACGAGCATCAGCCCCGACTACGTCGCCGGACGGGCGGATCATGGAGGTGCTCTCCGAGCACAACTGCCAGGGCTGGCTGCAGGGCTACGTGCTCACCGGCCGCCACGGGATCTTCCCCTGCTACGAGGCGTTCATCCCGATCGTCGACGGGATGGTCAACCAGTACGGCAAGTTCCTGAAGATGTCCCGCGAGGAGGCGAAGTGGCGCGAGCCGGTCGCCTCGCTCAACTACCTGCTGACCTCGGTCGGCTGGCGCCAGGACCACAACGGCTACTCGCACCAGATGCCGGGCTTCATCAACTCGATGCTCAACCGCCGCGAGGACACCGCCCGCGTCTACCTGCCGCCGGACACGAACACGCTGCTGGCGACGATGGCCGAGTGCCTGGAGTCGACCGGCCGGATCAACCTCGTGATCGCCTCCAAGCACCCGCTGCCGACGTGGCTGTCGATGGACGAGGCGATCGAGCACGTGCGCCGCGGGCGCGAGCCGCTGGGAGTGGGCGAGCAACGACGGCGATGACGAGCCCGACGTCGTCCTGGCCGGCTGCGGGACGATCCCGACGATCGAGCTGCTGGCGACCGCGAGCCTGCTGCGAGAGGAGGTCCCCGAGCTGCAGCGTGCGGTTCGTCAACGTCACCAACCTGTTCGCGCTGGCGCGGCCCGACGCCCACCCCGACGGGATGTCGGACGAGGACTTCCGGGCGCTGTTCACCGACGACCGGCCGGTGATCTTCAACTTCCACGGCTATCCGTCGGCGGTCCACCAGCTGATCCACCGCCGCCCGCGCCAGGAGCGCTTCCACGTGCGCGGCTACGCCGAGGAGGGCACCACGACGACGCCGTTCGACCTGCTGGCGATGAACGGCGTAGACCGCTTCCAGCTGGCGATCGACGCGATCAGCCGCGCCGACATCAGCGTCAGCGAGATCGTGCGCGGGATGTCCGGCGCGTTCGCGGTGCGGATCGTCCCGGGCGCGAGCGCCGCGATCGAGAAGTTCTCGGCGCGGCTGGCAGGCAGCTGCGCCACCAGGTCCGCGAGGAGGGCGACGACCCGCCGGAGATCAAGGACTGGGTGTGGCCGAGCGGCGGATCGGCGCCCGCATGAGCGGGCCGTGCTTGACCGTCGCCGAGGCGGTGGACGAGAATCGACAACGTGCGAGACGGGGGGCCATGGCAGTGACCGACGCTGACGCGCGCGCAGCGGGCGCAGCGATCTGTTCGACGCCGGCGACTACGGCGCCGAGCCTCGAAGGCGCGCGACCGCCGGTCTGGGCGCTGCGCCCGACGATGTCGAGCTGCTCGTGCTCGCCGGACGCGCCGGCGTCGAGCTCGACTCCGAGGACGCGACCGGCCACCTGCGCCGGGCGACCGAGCTCGCCCCCGATCACGCCGCGGCCTGGCACCACTTCGGCGAGGCGCTCGCCGCCGACGGCGACACGGGCGAGGCCGAGGCGGCGTTCCGCCGGGCCGTCGAGCTCGATCCCGACGACCAGGTCGCGCTCAGCCACCTCGGCCACACCTCGCTGGCGGCCGGCCGCAACGACGAGGGCGTCGGGCTGCTCGCCCAGGCCGCCGACATCGGCGGCGGCGCGTCGACCGCGTCGATCAGCCTCGTCGACATGTACCGCTCGTTCGGCCAGTTCGACGGAGGCGCTCGCCCAGGCCCGGCGGATCGCCTCCGAGCGCCCCGGACGACGTGCTCGCATGGCTCGACGTGGCCGAGCTCAGCCTCGCCGTCGGCGAGCTCGACGAATCCGCGCGCCGCCTTCGACCGGCTGCGCGAGCTCGATGACGTGCCCGGCCACGAGGCCTATCCGCTCCACGGGATGATCGACGTCGAGATCGGCCGCGAGCGGTGGCCCGCGGTCCGCGAGCTCGTCGCCCAGCTCGCGGCGATCGACCCGCACGGGCTGAGCACAGACCTCGCCGCCTTCCCGCGCGAGCAGCTCGGCGACGCCCCGAGGACGACGGCCCGGCGCCGTCCCGCGCCGAGGTGGAGTCGGCGCTCACGCGCATCGCTGGCCGACTACCGCAGCATGCTCGTCGACGACCGCCGCCTGACGCGCAGGAGATCCGATTGGCTGATCTCGCCGCAGCCAGCCCTCGCGCCGTCTCGGCCGAGTGGTTCCGCTGCCCCAACTGCGAGGCGTTCGTCTACCACAAGCGGCTCAAGCGCAACCTCGGCGTGTGCCCGGAGTGCAACCACCACTTCCGCCTGCGGCTCCGCGAACGGCTCGGCCAGCTGCTCGACGCCGACAGCTTCGAGGAGCTCGAGCGGCGACCTCGAGCCGCTGGACGCGCTCTCGTTCCGGGACACCAAGCCGTACACCGACCGGATCAAGGACGCCCAGCGCAAGACCGGGATGAAGTCCGGGGCCCTGTACGGGACGGGCACGATCGACGGGCTGCCGGATCGTCGTGGCGGCGATCGACTTCGGGTTCATCGGCGGCAGCATGAGCGGCGCGGTGGGCGAGGCGATCACCCGGGCCGCCGAGCTACGCGCTCGAGACGCGCACGCCGCTGCTGGTGATCTCCGCCTCGGGCGGCGCGCGGATGCAGGAGGGCTGCGTCTCGCTGATGCAGATGGCGAAGACGAGCCAGGCGGTGGCGCGCATGGCCGAGGAGGGCGTGCTGTTCATCTCGCTGCTCACCGACCCCACCTACGGCGGGGTGAGCGCCTCCTACGCGACGCTCGGCGACGTCCTCATCTCCGAGCCCGGCGCGCACATCGGCTTCGCCGGGCCGTCGGTGATCGAGCAGACGATCCACCAGCAGCTGCCCGCCGGCTTCCAGACCGCCGAGTTCCTGCTCGAGCACGGGAATGCTCGACATCGTCGAGCCCCGCGAGAACCTGCGCCGCACGCTCCGCAACCTGCTCGAGCTCCACGCCCGGGCCGAGGCCGCCCGCGGCGAGGGTGCGCGGCCGCGTCAAGCGGCTGCCGGAGACCGAGGGTGCGGCGCCCGTGTCCGACCCCGACGCGCTCGCCGCCCGCGAGCCCTGGGACGTCGTGCAGCTCGCCCGGCACATCGACCGCCCGCGGTTCCTCGATCTGGCGGCTCCGCGTTCGACGAGTTCCACGAGCTCCACGGCGACCGCCTGTTCCGCGAGGACCGGGCGATCATCGGCGGTCTCGGCCGGCTCGGCGAGCTGACGGTGATGGTCATCGGCCAGCAGAAGGGCCACACGACGAGCGAGCTGATGGAGCACAACTTCGGCATGCCCGAGCCCGAGGGCTACCGCAAGGGCATGCGCCTGATGCGCTACGCCGCAGCGGTTCGGGCTGCCGATCGTGACGATCGTCGACACGCCGGGCGCCTACCCCGGGCTCGGCGCCGAGGAGCGCGGCCAGTCGGTCGCGATCGCCGAGTCGATCATGCTGATGTCCCGGCTGCGGGTCCCGCTCGTCACCGTCGTCACCGGCGAGGGCGGCAGCGGCGGCGCGCTGGCGCTGGCCACGAGCGACCGGGTGCTGATGATGGAGAACGCCTACTACTCGGTGATCAGCCCCGAGGGCTGCTCGACGATCCTGTTCAAGGACGCCGCCGCGGCCCCGCGGGCCGCGCAGGGCGCTGCGGATCACGAGCCCCGAGCTGCTGCGGCTGGGGGTGATGGACGCGGTGGTCCCCGAGCCGGAGGGCGGGGCCCAGAACGACGCCGCCGCGGCGGCCGCCAACCTGCGCGCCGCGCATCGTCGCGAGCCTCGCGGAGCTGCTTGCCGCTGGGTACCGACGAGCTGCTGGCGCAGCGCTACGAGCGCTTCCGCAGGTTCGGTGCGCCGGGCCGCCAACCCGTCCTTCCGCCGATCACAGAGGAGACATGAGCGTGTCCGACACAATCAACGGGACCCGACCGGGAGATGATCGAGTCGGTCTGGGCCGAGGCCCGCGACCTGATCCGGCGCCTGGAGGGCTCGACCGTGCAGCGCTTCGCGGTCGCCGCCGGCGAGTACAAGATCGAGATCGAGCGCGGTGCCCCCGCCCCGGCCGCGCCGCCGCCCGCGGCCGCCGATAGCGGCTCGGCGCTGCCGAGCGGCGCAGCCGATCGCGACCGGCGCCGGTCCGGGCTTCGGCGTCGCCCCCGGCGCGCGGATGGCCTCCGGGGTGTTCTCGCTCGACCAGATGGCCGACCAGCGGATCCCGGTGCTGGCGCCGCTCGTGGGAACCTTCTACCGCTCGCCGAAGCCAGGCGAGAAGGCCGTTCGTCGAGGTCGGCGACACGGTCGAGGCCGGCGCGCCGGTGTGCATCGTCGAGGCGATGAAGATGATGAACGAGGTCGTCGCCGCGGAGGCGGGCAAGGTCGCCGAGATCGCCGTCGAGGACGGCGAGTGGGTCGAGTTCGAGCAGGTGCTCATGTACCTCGAACCGCCGGAGGCGTAGTTGTTCGAGAAGGTACTGATCGCCAACCGCGGCGAGATCGCGCTGCGCGTCGCCCGGGCCTGCCGTGAGCTCGGGATCAAGTCCGTCGCCGTGTACTCGACCGCCGACGCCGAGTCGGCCGTCGTGCGCTTCGCCGACGAGGCGGTCCACGTCGGTCCCCCCCACCCAGGCAAGAGCTACCTGCACATCCCCAACCTGATCGGCGCCGCGCTGAAGACCGGGGCCGACGCGATCCACCCGGGCTACGGATTCCTCTCCGAGGATCCGTTCTTCGCCGAGATCTGCGCCAACAACGGGATCACGTTCATCGGCCCGCGGCCCGAGGTGATGGAGAACGTCGGCGACAAGGCGATCGCCCGCGACCTGATGCAGAAGGCCGGGCTGCCGCTGCTCCCGGGCACGATCGAGCCGGTGCAGACCGCCGACGAGGCCGAGGGAGATCGCCGATTCGATCGGCTTTCCCGGTGATCATCAAGGCGGTCGCCGGCGGCGGCGGGCGCGGGATGAACGTCGTGCGCCGGATGGAGGACCTCGAGCGGCTGTACCCGACCACGCGCGCCACCGCGCAGGCGGTGTTCAAGGACAGCGCCGTGTACATCGAGCGCTACCTCGAGGCGCCCCGGCACACGGAGATCCAGCTCGTGTGCGACAGCCACGGCAACGGCGTGTACTTCTTCGAGCGCGACTGCTCGGTTCAGCGCCGCCACCAGAAGCTGATCGAGGAGGCGCCGTCGATCCATCTCTCCGACGAGCAGCGCCGCGACATCGGCGAGCGGGCCGTGGCCGGGGCGCTGTCGGTCGGCTACACCGGCGCCGGCACGATGGAGTTCCTGCTCGACCACGACGGCAACCTGTCGTTCATGGAGATGAACGCCCGGATCCAGGTCGAGCATCCGGTCAGCGAGATGATCACCAGCGTCGACCTGATCAAGGAGCAGATCCGGGTCGCCGCCGGCGAGCCGCTGTCCGTCACGCAGGACGACGTCAAGCTCCACGGCCACGCGATCGAGTGCCGCGTCAACGCCGAGGATCCCGACCGCGACTTCGCCCCCGCGGCCGGCCGGCTCGACACGTACGTGGCCCCGGGCGGCCCGTGGACGCGGGTCGACTCGCACTGCTACCCGGGCTGGCAGATCGCCCCGTTCTACGACTCGCTGATCGCCAAGCTGATCGTGTGGGCGCCGACGCGCCTGGAGGCGATCGACCGGATGGACCGGGCGCTGAGCGAGTTCCAGATCGAGGGCCGGGGGGTCAAGACGACGATCCCGTTCCACCGGCGGGTGCTCGCCGATCCCCAGTTCCGCAGCGGTGACGTCTCGACGGACTTCGTCGAGCACTTCCTGGCCGGCGAGACCGCCGCGGCCGCGTAAGGGCTCGCGCCGGCCCGGGCCCTCGCGGTGACGCCATGAGCGAGCTGGCCTTCTTCGAGGGGCCGGCAGCGGGCGTGCGCGTCCCGGTCCCTGAGTCGGGGGAGGTGTCACTCGGGCGCGTGGGGGCCGACGTGCTGCTCGGCGACCCGGAGATCTCGCGCCGACACGCGCTGTTGCGACCGGCGCCGGGCGGGGTCGAGCTCGAGGACCTCGGCTCGCTCAACGGGACCTGGATCGACGGGGTGCGGATCGTGGCCCCGGAGCTGCTTGCGCCGGGATCGACGCTCGAGCTCGGCGGGTCGCGGGGGCGGCTCGAGGAGCGTGGCCCTGACGGTTCGGTGATGCTGCGAGCCGCCGTCCGGCGTGGAGGACCGCAGCGTCACCCGTGTGCGCGGGGCGATCCGGCCGGAGCCCCCACCGCCGCCGGCGCCGGTGGGTCGCTGGGCCGGGACCGTCGCGGGGCGGCGCGGCAAGTGGGTCGTGATCGGAATCTGGCTGCTGCTCGCCGTCGTGTTCGGCGGGGTTTTCGGGAGCAAGCTGAACGGCCGCACGAACGCCCAGGTCCAGAGCGACGACGCGCTCCCCGCGAGCTCGCAGTCGGCCCAGGTCGGACGGTTGCTGCGTGAGCAGTTCCCCGGCGGCCAGCGGTTCGACGCGCTGCTCGTCTACTACCGCCCAACCGGGCTGACCGTCGCCGACCGCGCCCGGATCGCCTCGGACGCGGTGCGGATCGCCCGGCTGCCCAATGTGGGGCATCCCCAGGCGGCGTTCGCACCGGGATCCCCGGCGGAGCTCGTGGCCCGCAACCGCGAGGTGGCGATCACCGTGCTCCCGCTGAGCACCCACGACAGCATGAAGCGCGACACCGCGGTGAAGGCGATCCGCGCGCTCACCGGGACCGGCAGCGGCGGCCTCCAAGTCCGGCTCACCGGCCCGGTCGGGTTTCAGAGCGACTTCAACACCGCGGTGGCAAAGGCCGGCCTCGGGCTGCTGGCGACGACTGTGCTGCTCGTGCTCGTGCTGCTCATCTGGACCTATCGCTCGCCGGTCGCGGCGCTCATTCCCCTCGTGGTCGTAGGGATCGCGTACGCGATCGCCCAGGGCCTCATCTACCTGTACGCGGTCGCGGCGGGGACGGTCGTCGACCGCAACGCGCTGACGCTGCTCGCGGTGCTGATGTTCGGCGCCGGAACCGACTACTGCCTGCTGATGATCTCGCGGTTCACGGCCGACCTGCGCGCCGAGCCCGATCCGCACGTGGCGATGGCGGGGACGATCGGGCGCGTCGGCCACGCGATCCTGGCGAGCGGCTGCACCGTGATCGCCTCGATGCTCACGTTCCTGCTGGCGAGCCTGAAGACCGACCACATCCTCGCGCCGGTCAATGCGATCGGGATCGCGGTCGTGATGATCGCCGGCGTCACGCTGCTCCCGGCGGTGCTCGCCGCGGTCGGCCGCCGCGGATTCTGGCCGAACGGGCGCGCGGTGGCGGTCCAGGCGGTGCCGACCGAGACCGGCGTGCGCGACGGGGCCTCGGCGCTCGCCGAGAAGCCGTCGCTCTGGTTCCGGATCGCCTCTCGGGTGACGCGGCGGCCGTGGGCGGCGCTGGCGGTGACCGTGGTCGTGTTCGGCGTCGGCGCGGCCGGCCTGACGACGCTCAAGGAGAAGGTCAGCGTCACCAACGACTTCCGCGGCCAGAACGACTCGACCCGCGGGCTCGCCCTCCTGCGCCACGGGTTCCCGGAGGGCGCGATCTACCCGGAGACCGTGATCGTCCACCGAACGTCCGGCGCCGCTGACGGCCGGCGGATGTCCAGCTGGTGCGCGGCCGGAGTCGCGGCGGTTCCGGGCGTGGCCGACGTCTCGGCCGTCGATAGGGTCTCGCGCGACCACGGCTACGCGACGTTCTCGGTCGTGTACTCCGGCGACCCGTTCTCCGACGCTGCCCTGGCCCGGGCCCGGCGCCTGCGCTCGCTCGTCGCCCACCCCGCGCCCGGCCTCACCGGGCTCATGGGCGAGGGCACATCGGCCCGGCTCGACTACAAGGACGCGGTCAACCACGACACGAAGCTGATCGTCCCCGCGGTGCTGCTCGTCATCACCCTCACCCTGATCGTGCTGCTGCGGGCATTGGTGGCGCCGCTGTTCCTGCTCGCCACCGTCATCGTGTCGTTCCTCGGCTCGCTCGGGATCTCGGTGTTCATCACGCGCGAGATCCTCGGCCAGTCGCCCGACGCGTTCTATCCGCTGATCACGTTCGTGTTCCTGGTCGCGCTCGGCGTCGACTACAACATCTTCCTGATGAGCCGGGTACGCGAAGAGGCGATCCGGCACGGCACGCGCACCGGCCTGCTGCGCGCGCTCGTCGCCACCGGACCGGTGATCACGAGCGCCGGGCTGATCCTCGCCGGCACGTTCGCCGCGCTGGCCACGCTGCCGCTGTGGATCCTGCTCGAGATCGGGATGACGGTAGCGATCGGCGTCCTGCTCGACACGTTCATCGTGCGCACGATCGCCGTGCCGGCGCTGGTGCGGCTGATCGGGGAGGCGACGTGGTGGCCGTCGAGCGCGCGGGACGGGAGCGCGTCGCGGGTGACGAGCGGGGTGTTCCGGGTCCCCGACCTGTAGTCGTCGTCTACGTCGCCGCGGGCGCGTTCGTGAGCTCGACGGCGCGGTCGAGCACGCTGCGGGTGGCGGCCGCACCGGCCTCGCGCATCGCGTCGATCTGCTTCCAGTCGGTCATCCCGACGTCCGGGGTGCCTCCGGGGACGATCACGAGATCGGCATGCTTCTCGGCCGCCTCGCGCGGGTCGATGCTGCCGAGCACAACGGTCCGGGCGACGACCTCGACGATCGACGGCAGCGGCGTCTCCCACCCCGTCAGCAGCTTGAAGAACGCTCGGCTGAGCCAAGCGGCCCGGCGCCGGCGCAGGAACCGGCTGCGATGGATCGAGGGCTCGTAGACGCCGCTCACGTCGACCGCGATCACCGGACCTTCGCCGGTCGCCGCCATCTGCTCGACCGGGAGGTTGTTGAGCACCCCGCCGTCGACCTGCAGCCCGTTCGCGTACGGCATCGGCGGGTAGATCGCGGGCAGCGCCATGCTCGCCCCCACCCCCCGCCACAGCGGCCCCGAGCGGTGCACCGTGAGGCTGGCGCTGACGAGGTCGCAGCTGACCGCGTAGAACTCGCGCGGCAGCTCCTCGATGCACACCGAGCCGAACGTCCGGCGCAGCATCCGGGTCGCGTTGCCGGCGTGCAGCACCGAGGCGTAGGGCACCGTGTACGGCCACAGGACGTTGCGCTTGACGAACTCGGCGTCGCAACGCTCGTAGATCTCCTCGGCCGGCAGTCCGAGCGCCGCTTGGGCAGCGACATAGGAGCCCATGCTGCAGCCGGCCGCGCGGTCGATCTTGATCCCCGCGCCCTCGAGCTCGTCAAGCACGCCGAGGTGGGCGAACCCCCGCGCGCCGCCGCCGGACAGCACGACGCCGAGCGCCCGTCCGGCCAGCCGCCGCGCGAGCCGGTCGATCGCCTCGCGGCGCCCGGCGCCGTCCGGGACGAGGTGGATCGCCCGCGGCTCGAAGCGCTCGCGCCATTGGGTGATCGTCCCACTCGACGGCGCGGTCCCGATCAGTACGAGGTCGGCCCCGGCCTGCACCCCGAGCCCCGCGAGCCGACCGGGATCGGCCCGCACGTCTGAGAACAGCAGCACCCGATCGCCGGTGTGGATGCAGAACCGCGTCCACGGCGCCCGCGCGGCGAGCTCGCCGGCGATCAGCAGCACCCGGCGGCCGGCGCGCTCGGCCCGGTTGACCAGGAACGCGAACCGGGCCCCGGCGGTCTCGACCGTCTCCCCCGGCTCGACCTCGTCGCGCAGGACCTCGACGCCGCCGAGCGGGTCGAGCGCCGCGGCCAGCTCGGCCCCGAACGCATCAGCGGCATCGCCCACCTGGGCGGGGATGATCGCCAGTGTCCGCGGCAGCGCGTCCGCCGCGCCGGCGCGGGCGCGGCTCTGCTGGAGCTGGCGGCTGAGCAGCCGCATGATCGGGATCGCCAGCTGCGGGTCGGTGGTGAGGATCTCGGTGAACTCCTCGCGCGAGACGCGCAGGAGCTCGCTGTCGCGCCGCGCCCGGACCGACGCCGAGCGCGTCGACTCGGCGAGGATCGCGAGCTCCCCGACGGCGTCGCCGACGCCGAGCGTGCGGATCACCGTCGGCTCGGGCTCCTCGATCATCACCTCGAGCCGCCCGGACACGATCACGTACAGGTCGTCCGCCGGATCGCCCTCGCGAAACAGCCAGTCGCCCGCCGAAACGTGGACCTGCTTGAACTTGGCCACCAGCTTGCCCCACGGCGAAGCGGCCAGCGTGGTGCCGATCTCCGAGGCCATCGCCGCCAGCAGCGGAACCCCCGCCAGCGACCATTCGCGGCTCAGCCGCTCGTTGTCGTCCAGGGTCGCCATCAGTGCGTCTCCGAGCCTATGGCCGTCGCCGGATGGCCGTCAACCGGCTGCCGCGGGCGCTCGGTTATGATCGCCGCGTGGGTGCTGGGGGACGACCTCATGTTGTGATCCTTGGCGGCGGCTACGTCGCCGCCCACCTCGTTCGCAAGCTGGCCAAGCCGATCCGCTCCGGCCGCATCCGGGTCACCGTCGTCAGCCGCGAGAACTTCCACGCCTTCCACGGCTTCGTCGGCGAGATGATCACCGGCCGCGTCGTCCCCGGCAGCATCCTCAGCTCCGCGCGCCGCGTGTTCGCCCCCGCTGACTTCGACCTGGCCGAGGTCGAGCAGATCGACCTCGACGCGCGGGTGATCCGGGTGAGCAGGCGGATCGACGGCCGCCGCCACGAGCTCCACTACGACCAGCTCGTCGTCGGGCTCGGCACCGAGGACCGCACCGACGCCTACCCCGGCCTCGCCGAGCACGCCTACCGGCTGCGGCGCTACGCGGACTGCTTCGCGCTGCGCAACCACATTCTGGAGATGCTCGAGCTCGCCGAGATCGAGGACGAGCGAGCACGAGCGCCGCCGGCTGCTGACGTTCGTGGTCGCCGGCGGCGGATACGCCGGCACCGAGGTGGCCGGCGAGATCGCCGACTTGCTGCGCCGGCTGGCCGGCCACGAGTACCCGCGCGTCCGGGCAGGCGAGGCGCGCTTCGTGCTCGTCGAGCCCGGGCCGTCGATTCTCCCGGAGCTCTACGGCCGCGACGGCGCCGGTCCGGGCGCCCATCCCCGGTTGGTGCAGAAGGCGGTCGAGCGCCAGCAACTGCTCGGGGTCGAGGTGCGCACGAACACGTTCGTGACCGGCTGCTCGGCCAGCGAGGTGACGCTCTCGAGCCGGGAGACGATCCCCACCCGGACGATCATCAGCGCGGTCGGTACCCGGCCGACGCCGCTCGTGGCCTCGCTGCCGTTCGCCAAGGACCCCCGCGGGCGGATCATCACCGAGCGCACTCTTCGGGTGCCCGGCTATGACCGCGTCTGGGCGGCCGGCGATTGCGCCGCGGTGCAGGACCCGCACGGGCAGATCTCGCCGCCGGTCGCCCTGTACGCGATGAAGCACGGCGACCGGATCGGCGCGCAACATCGCCCGCGGGCTCGACCACAAGCAGCCGCGCCCGTTCGGCTTCCGCGGCCTCGGCCAGGGCGCCTCGGTCGGCAACCGATACGCAGTCGCCGAGCTCTACGGTCTCGAGATCTGGGGCACTGCCGGCCTGGATCGTCTGGCGCTCGCTGCTGACCTACTACTTCCCCAGCTGGGACCGCCGCCTGCGCCTGTTCGCCGACTGGGCGATCTGGCCGATCGTCGGCCGCGACGTGGTCCAGATGGCTGTGTCCCGGGCCGAGGACTTCGACCTGCACCCCCACGTGTACCTGCAGGGCCAGACGATCACCACCGAGGGCTCCGAGGTCCGCTACATCCACGTGATCGTCGACGGCGAGGTCGACATCGTCGAGCTCCCCGATCCGGCTCCGGCGATGCACCGCCACGCGTGCTCCGCACGCTCGGGCCCGGCGACCACTTCGGCATCCAGTGGGAGGAGTCCGAGCGCCAAGAGGCAGCGATCGCCCGCACCGACGGCCCGCACGATCGCCGTGCGGCGTGATCAGGCCCCCCAGCTCCAGCAGGCCCTCGCGGCCGCGGGGCCGTTGCGCTCGGAGTCGGGGCACATGCCGGCGCTGCGGGTCGACCCGGGGTCGTCTCCGGGTGACGCGTAGCCGGTTTTCTCGCGTTTCCTGGTTGGGAGGGTAGGACCGCCCACTCGGCCGGCGCCCACTCTTGGCCATCCTCGGTGTCGCGTCTGCGGCCCGCGCTGGGCGAGCCTTAACGTTACGCCGAACCACCGGCGCGTCAGGATCGCTGTGACGTTAAGGTCGCCCGCGCGCCTTAACGTCACACGCAACCACGACGGGTGGCACCATGTCACGTTAAGGTCCGCCCCCGCCGCGGCCCGTCTCGCGCCGGCGCTATCCCGCCGTCCACTGCCGCGGCCGCGTGAACACCCCGAGCGGCCCCAGCTGCCACGGGCCCTCCTCGTCGTGCTCGGACTCCAGCCAGGCGCGGGCCTCGCGCCGGCCCAGCTCGATCAGCTCGCGGCAGAAATGGCGGTCGAAGAACAGCAGCGACAGCAGCTCGGAGTGGGTCTCGGTCGCGCCGCCGACGGCCTGGCGCAACAGCGTCATGTCGGGCGATCGCAGCGCTCGCAGGCCGGAGTAGCGCTGCTGGAAGACCTCGGCGGCGATCCGGCCGACCGCGCCGCGCTCGGAGGGGCCGACGAACAGGTAGGGCGTGCGGCGGTACGGGGACTTGCCGCGGACGCCGCGGTAGAGGCTGGCGCCGACGGCGCCCTCGCCGGTGAAGAAGGCATTGATGTTGCCGAGCATCCGCATGTCCTCGATCAGCGGGTCGACGAGCGTGCCCTCGAGCAGATGGAGGATGCCCTCGCCGATGTCGGGTGGATCGTCATCGGGGATCAGGCCGTCGGGGTCGTCCGAGCCGCGGCTCAGCACCGGGCCGGAGATCGAGTCGACGGCGATCACCACCAACCGGTCGGCGCCGAGGTCGAGCGCGGGCTTGATCGGCGCGTTCAGCCGCGTCCCGCCGTCGAAGTACCATCCGCGCGCCCGGGCCGGCTCGGACACCCGCACGGCCGGGAACACGACCGGGATCGCCGCCGAGGCGGCCACATGGGACAACCCGATCGAGGTCTGGACGTACGCAACCGCGTGTGAGCGGTGCAGCCGTGGTGGCGTGGCCGACCCAAAGAACACGACGGTCCGCCCGCTCCGCACCGACGTCGTCACGACGGCCAGCGCGGACACGAGCCCGTCGGCGACGTTGCGCCGCAGGTCGCCCCAGTCGATCCAGCGCGACAGGTTCGCCAGCAGCGGCGCGGGATCCATCAGCCCCTCGAGCCGCACGCCGCTGCCCGGGATCAGCTGGCCGATCATCCGCAGCAGGTCGACCGGGCCGGTGCGTCCGACGAGCGGCCGGATCACGTCGCCCATCGTCAGGTCGCTCCACAGCTCGACCATGTAGTCAACCTGCTCGCGCGCCGTCCAGTGTTGGGTCGACGCCAGCAAGGTCGAGTTCAAAGCCCCGACGCTCGTGCCCACATACAGGCTCGGGCGCTCGCCGCGTGCCTCGAGCTCGGGCAGGATCACCGACAACGCGCCCGCCTCGAACGCGCCCCGCGCACCGCCGCCCGCGAGCACCAGCGCGGTCGGACCGGCGGAGGCCATCGCGCCCAGCTCAGTCGATCGTCGAGTACGCGACCCGCTTGATGTTCAGCAGGTTGCGGTACCCGACGTTGTCGGTGGTGGAGTTGCCGCCGTACGTGCCGCAGCCGAGCGTCATCGACGGCGTCAGGCCGGTCGCGCCGCCCGAGCACCCCTGCGCCGACGGCACGTTCACCAGCACGCGGCTGGCCGGCATCGCCGCCGCGAACCGGTCGATCCGCTCCTGGCTGACCGTGTGGATGTTGGCCGAGTGGCCCGCGCCCTCGTACTCGAGCAGCCGCCGGCACAGGTCAATCGCCTCGTCGTCGCCGCTGACGATGAACAGCGACAGGAGCGGGGCGAGCCGCTCGCGGGCCTGGGCGCCCTCGGGCCGGGAGGCGAGCGCGCGGAACACGATCAGCTTCGCGTCGAGCGCGCGGTCGATCCCGCTGTGCTCGGCGATCGTCCCTGCCGAGCGCCCCACCAGATTCATCTTCAGGTCACCGTTGGGCTCGAACGCCGCCGCAATGAACCGCTCGGTCTCCTCCTCGCCGAGCACCGCCGCCCCGCCCCGCTCGAGCGCGTCGATGAACGCGTCTTGGACGGATGCGTCGACGACGAGGTGCTGCTCGGAGCCGCAGATCAGCCCGTAGTCGAACCCCTTGGACCTGATCACCGCCAGCGCGGCGTGGTCGAGGTCGGCGTCGGGGGCGATCCAGGCCGGGGCGTTGCCCGCCCCCACGCCGATCGCCGGCTTGCCCGAGCTGTAGGCCGCGCGGACCATCGGCTGGCCGCCGGTGGCGAGGATCATCGCGACGTCCTCGTGGGCCATGAACTTGGCGGTCTTGCGCCGGCTCGTGCGGTTGCGGATCCATTGGACGAGCCCCACCGGGGCGTCGTGCTCGCGCAGCACGCCCTGGATCAGCTCGCCGACGGAGTTGCCGACGCCCTGGGACATGCGATGGCACGAGAGGATGATCGCGTTGCGGCCCTTGAGCGCGATCAGCGACTTGTTGATGAACGTCGGCACCGGGTTGGTGACCGGGACCAGCCCGAGGATCACGCCAACCGGCTCGGCCATCTCGACGACCTTGCGCTCGTCGTCGCGCGAGATCTCGCCGTGGCCGGGCTGTCCCGCCAGCGCGCTGAACACGCCGAGCGAGGCGAACGTGATCTTCGCGGTCTTGTCGGGGACATTGCCGAGCGTCGTCTCCTTGACCGTCGCCTCGGCCAGCTCGGGGGCGTGGTCGGCCACGGTCTGGGCCATCGCCCCAAGCAGCGCGTCGACCCGGTCCTCGGGCCACGATACGAACGCCTTCTGGGCGGCGACTGCGGTGGCCACCATCGCGTCGGCGTCGGGGTCGCGCGTGTCGTCGGCGAGGTGCTCGCCGATCTTGCGGTTGGCGTTGTTGAGCTTCACAGCGGTGTCACGCGCGAGCGTGCGCATCACGGACACCCCGTCCTCGGGGTTTTCGCGGAACAGCTGGCGCAGGCCCTGGGTCGAGATCCGGTCAGCGGTGACGGTCGTCTCGGCGAGTGCGGTGAACTCGTTGCGCCCGCCGGCCAGGAACCCGACCTCGCCGACGAACGTCCCGGGACCGGCGTAGTCGAGCACCCCGTCGGTGTCCATCTCGTCGGAGTGGATCTCGAGGCGCGCCTCGCCCTCCTCGATCACGTAGAACGCATCGCTCACCGAGCCCCGCTCGATCATCACCTCCGAGGGGGCGAACTGCACGCGCTCCATGTACGGCTTGAGCGACTCGAGCAGCGTGACCTGGAACGGATCCAGCACGCTGACGTTCGGCCGGGCGATCGCGTCGGACACGGCTGACTACCTCCCCCACTTGGACAGGCCTGCGGCCCGGCAATGGCAATGCGCCGATTCTAACCCGCCTCGGAGCCTGGACCGGGACCGGGGACGAGCCGCGGTTCGCGACGGGGACGAGCCGGCGTCGGACGCCGGGATCAGACCGCGGCGGTGGCCATCTCCGGCCGCGACACGCCGCTCAGCTCGGCGGCCTCGCGGACTGCCTTGGCGACGGCGTCGTGGACCTTCTGGTCGAGCGGGTCGGGGACGAGCTCGTCGTCGACGGCGAGCTCGGCGATCGCGTGGGCCGCGGCGAGCTTCATCTCGAGCGTGATCATCCGCGCCCCCGCGGCGAGCGCGCCGCGGAAGATCCCGGGATAGCCGAGCACGTTGTTGACGCTCCGGCCGTCGGCGGCGAACGCGGCGCCGGCGGCGCGCGCCGCCTCGGGCATGATCTCCGGGTCGGGGTTGGTGAGCGCGAGGATCACCGATCCGGGGCGCACCATCGAGGGCTCGATCAGCCCGGCGCGGCCGGTGGTGGCGACCAGCACGTCGGACTCGCGGATCACGGTCTCCATGTCATGGATCTCCACGCCGCTCTCGCGGGCGCGCCGGTGCGAGGCCTCGAGCGGGTCGAACCCGAGGACGCGTCGGGCGCCGGCCTCGACCATCAGCGCCGAGATCCCCGACCCCGCCGCCCCGAGCCCGAGCTGCCCGACCGTCGCGGAGTTCAGATCGATCCCCGCGTGCCGGCAGGCGACGATCGCTGCCGCGACGCCGACGACCGCGGTGCCGTGGACGTCGTCGTGCATGACCGGCTGCAGCAGGCGCATGATCAGCTGCGACTCGATCTCGAAGCACTCCGGCGCCGAGATGTCCTCGAGGTGGATGCCGCCGAACCCGGGCGCGATCCGCACGACAGTCTCGACGAACGTCTCGACGTCCTTGGCGTCGACCAGGATCGGCATCGCCGAGATGTCGGCGAACTGCCGGTAGAAGACGGCCTTGCCCTCCATCACCGGCATCGCCGCCACCGGGCCGATGTCCCCGAGGCCGAGCACCCTGGTCCCGTTCGTGCAGATCGCGACGCTGCTGGAGATCATCGTGTAGCGGCTCGCGAGGTGCGGCTGCTCCTGGATCGCCCGGCACACGCGAGCGACGCCGGGCGTGTACACGTCGCGCATCTCCTGCACGGTGCGCACCGGGTGACTGGCCGCGATGAACAGCTTGCCGCCCTCGTGGCGGAGCATCGCGCGGTCCTGATACCACAGCACGCGCACGCCCTCGAGCTGGTCGAGAAGCTCGGCGATCGTCGTCGACTGCTCGTTGTCGCGGACCTCGACGGTGATCTCGCGGATCGAGTGCTCGCGGCCGACCGAGACAGTGACCACGTCGCCGATCAGGCCGTCGCCCTCCGCGATTGCCGTCATCACGCGCGCGAGCTGTCCGGTCCGATGCGGAACCTGAACTCGGTAGGTGCAGTCGAGCAAGTTAGGGAGCAGCCTAGCCCGCGAGGGCGGCGAGCGGAAGGCCCGCGGTCCGAGTGAGCTCGGCGGTGTACTCAGCGCCGCTGGCCGGACGGTCTCCCGGCTCCTTGCGCAGCGCCGACTTCAGCGCGGCCGCGAACGCAGGCGGGACCGACTCGGGGTCGGCGGGCTCGTCGTTGAGATGCGCCCACAGGACCCGCAGGCCCTGGCGGTCCCCGAACGGTGGCCGCCCCTGCAGGCACTCGAACAGCACACAACCGAGCGAGTACATGTCGGCGGCGCCGGTCACCTCGTCCCCGCGGATCTGCTCGGGGGCCATGTAGTCGAGCGAGCCGACGGTCTCGCCCGGAAGCGTGAGCACGCTGCCCAGCCGGTTCTTGGCGAGGCCGAAATCGGTGACATAGATCTTGCCGGCCGTGTCGAGCAGGATGTTCCCGGGCTTGACGTCTCGATGCACCATCCCGGCGTCCCACAGCGCCTGGAGCCCGGCGGAGGCGCCGGCGCAGATCGCGACGGTGGCGGCGATGTCGAGGCAGCCATCGGACTCGAGCTTGACCTCGAGCGAACGGCCCTCGATCAGCTCCTGGGCCATGTACGGGATCCCGTCCTGCTCGCCGGTGCCGAGCACCGGCACGAGGTTCGGGTGCCGGACCGTGCGGGCGATGTGCGCCTCGCGCTCGAACCGGACCCGGAAGGTCTCGTCGGCCGCGTAGCGATCCTTGACGACCTTCAGGGCCACGCGCGCGCCATCGGCGCCGGTGGCGCTGTACACGGTGCCCATCCCGCCGACGCCGACCACGGCGTCGATCAGGTATTCGCCCACTCGTGTGCCGATGCGCTCATCGGTCACGTCTTCCACCCCTTGATTGGTCATTGCCCCACGTTGCGGCCGGTGTTATGCCTTCCTCGGCACAGCATAGGAGATCCCAGGGCGAACTAATAGTGCGAAACGTCACGTCGGGCGAGGCTCTACGCAGCCGACTTGCGGGGTTCTACGGATGCGATTCGATGGTGGCTGCCGGATGCGCGGGCCGCTCCCCTCGGTTACCGTGCTCCACCTGTCGGGGCCCAGGGCAAAGTGGGACCTGCACCGGGGCAGACAACGCATACAAGGGGCGGTCTGATGGGATCAGGTAGCGGAGTGCCGCACGGCCGAGCGGCCGGACGGCTCATGGCGTTCTACGCGATCATCGCCGCGGTCACGATCGCGGTCGTCGTGATCGTGATCGACCAGGGCAAGGGCGAGAAGGCGCAGCCGGTGATCGCCGGCGGCTACGACGCCCAGGGCACCGCCGCGTGCATCGGCCCGAACCCGGCGCCTCCGGGCGGCCCGCCGCTCCCGTCGACCGCCCCGGCCCAGGCGAAGCCCGGCGGCCCGTCGTTCAACCTCGTGCAGTCCGGACAGTTCCTCAACATCACCAACAACGCAGAACACGCTCGGCGGCCAGCTCCGGCTGCACCCAGGGTCCGGCACCGCCGCGCGTCACCTGACCGGGACCGTCGACTGCGTGTCCGGCAAGAGCCTGCCACTCGACGCGATGGTGGCGGTCGGCCCGAAGACGGCGATCACCGGCTCGCTCGGAGGCGCGCCGTTCGTGGCCGACCTCAAGCGCGATCCGCCCGATCCGGGCTCGCCGCAGCCGCGGATTCCGAGCGGGATCTCCGGCAAGTACGCCGCCTCCCCGCGCTCGACCTGCTTTGGCGGCTCGTTCACGCTGAGCGGCAGCGGCTCGCAGCTACAGCCTTTCGGCCGGCGGCGCGAAGCTCGGGCCGGTCGGCTACTCGACGAAGACCGGCGCCGTCAGCGGCGACGTCGCCTGCGTGCGCGGCGGCCACGTGCGCCTGAGCGCCACCGCCAACGACCTCACGCTGCAGACGATGACGCTGATCCCGCTCGACACGGCCACCCCGGCGCCGGGCCAGGCGACGGCGGCCAAGCCGGTGCTGACGACGCCGTCGGGCCTTGGTCCGGCGGGCGAGAGGTTCACCGCCACCAAGCAGCGCGCGGACTTCAACAAGCTCGTGGGCGCGTTCCTCCTGGCCGCCGCGATCGTGCTCGTCGTCGCCCGCCTGTTCGGGATCCTGGCCGTGAAGGTCGGCCAGCCTCGGGTGATGGGCGAGGTGATCGCCGGCATCTTCCTCGGCCCGTCGCTGCTGGGCGCGTTCTCGCCCAGCCTGCAGGCGACGATCTTCCCGTCCGACATCCTGCCCGCCTTCGGGGTCGCGGCCAACCTGGGCTTGATCTTCTACATGTTCCTCGTCGGCCTCGAGATCGACATCAGCCAGCTCAAGGGGCGGGCCGCGCCGGCGGCGGCGATCTCGAACGCGAGCGTCGCGCTGCCGATGCTGCTCGGGATCGCGGTCGCGCTGCCGCTGTACAAGCTCGTCGGCCCGGACAAGAAGTTCGTCGCGTTCGCGCTGTTCATGGGCGTCTCGATGTCGATCACGGCGTTCCCGGTGCTCGCGCGGATCCTCGCCGAGCGGCGGATGCTCGAAGACGCCCGCTCGGCGCGCTGGCGATCGCCTGCGCGGCGATCGACGACGTGACCGCGTGGTTCCTGATCGCGCTGGCCACGACGTCGCCGTCTCCGGCTCGTTCGGCGACGTCGTGGTGACGATCGCCGAGGCCGTCGGCGTTCACGCTGCGTGATGCTGTTCGTCGTGCGGCGCGTGCTGGCGCGGATGGCGACCGCGTTCGACGAGGTCGGGCGGATCCCCGGCGGGTGGCTCGCAGCGATCTTCGTCGGCGTGCTGCTCTCGGCCTACGTGACCGAGACGATCAACATCGCGGTCATCTTCGGCGGCTTCATCATGGGGATCGTGATGCCGCGCCACGCGCGGCTGACCGAGGAGGTCACCCGCCGGGTCGAGGACTTCGTGGTGATGCTGCTGCTGCCGCTGTTCTTCGTCTACACCGGGCTGAAGACGAACGTCACGCTGCTCGACCGCCCGGCGCTGTGGCTGATCACGCTCGCCCTGATCGCGATCGCGATCGTCGGCAAGCTCGCCGGCGCGGCGATCGCCGCCCGCGTCAGCGGGTACGACTGGCGCGCGTCGGCGGTGATCGGGACGCTGATGAACACGCGCGGCCTGACCGAGCTGATCGTGCTCAACCTCGCGCTCACGTCGGGTGCGATCTCGAACGCGCTGTTCGCCGCGCTCGTGCTCATGGCGATCGTGACGACGCTGATGGCGGGGCCGCTGCTGAAGCTGCTCGACCCGCGCAACGAGTACGGCGCCGAGGTCGAGGACGAGTTCGCGGCCGCGGCGCAGGCGGCGGCCAGCGAGCATCCGGACCTGGTCAGGCCGGAGCGCTCGATCCTCGTCGCCCCGCAGACCGACGCCGCGCTCGGTCAGCTCGTCGCGCTGGCCGAGCCGCTCAGCCGCACGCCGTGCCGCCGCACGAGCTGATCATCGCCCGGCTCGTCGAGCCGCCGCGCGCGGCGGGCGTGCGCGGCGGCGCTGCAGACCGAGAACCTGCAGCTCGAGCAGGCGACCCAGGCGATCAACGAGCTGCGCGCGCGCCTGGCGGCCGATCAGGTCGCCGCCCGCGGCGTCGCGCTGACCTCGAGCAACGTCGGGAGCGACCTCGCCCACATCGTCGAGCACGAGCCCGTCGACCTCGTCCTCACCGAGGGCCGCCGGCGGCTGATCGGCGAGGGCGTGCCGCTCGGCGAGGTCGAGCGTGCTGCTCGAGCAGGCCGCCTGCGACGTCGCCGTGCTCGTCGCCCGCGAGGGCTCGGAGCTCGAGCTCGGGGCCGAGCGTCCGGTGCTCGTCCCGTTCGGCGGCGCCGAGCACGACTGGGCGGCGCTCGAGCTCGGCTCGTGGCTGGCCTCGAGCACCGGCGCCCCGCTGAAGCTGCTCGGGGCCGCCGGTCAGACCGACGAGGGCAAGTCGGTGACGCGGATGCTCGCCGACGCCGGGCCTGCTCGTCCAGCAGGCCACCGGGCGTCTCGACCGAGCCGCTCGTCGTCGCCGGTGGCCGCGACGGGATCGTGGCGGCCGCGGCCGGCGCCGGGCTGCTCGTGATCGGGCTCTCGGAGCGCTGGCGCCGGGAGGGCCTCGGCCCGACCCGGTCGGAGATCGCCAAGGCGGCTCCGGCTCCGGTGCTGTTCGTGCGCCGCGGCACGCGGCCCGGGCTGTTCGCCCCGCGCAGCGACGTCACCCAGTTCAACTGGTCGATGGTCGGGATGCCGGCGATCCCCGGCACCGTCGGTGACCGGCGCTCCGGCGGCTCAGTGACCGGCAGCATCACCGGCTGAGGGCAGGACGGCGGTCACGCAGGTCGGGCCGCCGTCCTTGGAGCTCACCGCGAGCCGGCCGCCGGCGAGCATCGCCCGCTCCCGCATCCCCGTGAGCCCGAACCCGTCGTGCGCCGCGTCCGGGTCGAAGCCGTGGCCGTCGTCCTGGACGGTGAGCGCGCACGCCGTCCGCGACCGCCGTGCACATCGAGCACGACCCGGCGGGCGCCTGAGTGCTTGACCGCGTTGGACAGCGCCTCCTGGGCGATCCGGTAGATCGCCGTCTCGGTGTCGCGAGCGAGGCGGTCGCGGACGGCCGAGCGCGATCCGCACCTCGACCGCGATCCCGCCGACTCGCGGCCTGGCGCTTGGCCAGCGACTCGATCGCCGGGCCGAGGCCGAGATCGTCGAGCGCGGCGGGACGCAGCTCGGCGATCAAGTCGCGGAGCTTGCGCATCTCCTCGCCGAGGTGGCCGTCGGCGGTCTCCGCCGCCGTCCGCAGCGCGCCGGGTCGTCGCGGGCGAGGCTCGCCGAGAGCAGCATGCGGATCCCCGTCAGCCCCTGCAGCGTCTCGTCGTGGAGCTCGCGGGCCCAGCGGGCACGGGCCACGTCGGCGGCCTCGAGGCTCAGCCGCAGGCGCGCGGCGGCGACCGAGCGGGCGGTTGCCACCGCGGTCGCCGCGCTGGCGGCGACCGACATCAGCAGCTGCTCGTCCTCGTCCTCGAGCCGGCGGCTCTGCGGCCCCTGGATCGCGCGCCAGCACGCCGAGCGGCTCGCCGCGGAACACGAGCGGGACGAGGATCGCGGCGCTCGCGTCGCGGCTCAGCCGGGTGAGCTCGGGGTCACCGGCCGAGACGCGCCGTGGCGCTGCGGCTGAGCAGCACGGCATCCGGCGAGCGATCCGTGCAGCGCCAGCCGCGGCGAGACGGCGCCGAGCTCGTCGCCTCCGGCCGCGGCGAGCTGGTCGCCGTCGGGGAGGAACAGCACGAGCCGGTCGGCCGGAACGACCTCGCGGCCGTGAGCGAGGATCAGCGACAGCACCCGCTCGAGGTCGGTCTCGCCGCCGACCGCGCGGGCGATCTCGGCGAACGCCTCGAGCTGCTCGACGGTACGGCCGAGGGTCTCGTTGGCGCGCTCGAGCTGATCGGCGTACAGCGACAGGTCGCGCTGGGCGCGCTGGCGCTCGGCGATGTCGTGGCGCAGCCGCTCGGAGAAGCGGCCGATCACGGCGCCGGCGACGAGCAGCGCCGCACCGCGCGAGCGAGTAGCCGAGCGCGTTGACGTGCACGGTCTGGATCGCGCTCCACGCGAACACGAGGCCCAGCGCCAGCACCGCGCCCGAGCACACCGGCCCGGGTCCCGAACTCGATCGCCAGCAGGGCGATCGGGACCACGTAGAAGTTGGCGAGCAGCGCGGCGGGGTCGTTGATCGCCAGCCGGGCCGCGAACGTGAGCGCGAACAGCGCGGCGGCGGCGATCGTGACCACCGCCCGGCGGGTCGAGGACCCGACCGGCTCGCCCGGTCGCAGGCCCTCGACGACCCGGTGGCGAGCGGCCTCGAACTCGAGCCGGCGCGTGCGGGTCGCGGTCACCGGTGGATCACCCCGCGCTCGAGCGCGTACCGGACGAGCTCGGGACGGCCGCTCAACCCGAGCTTGCCCTGGAGGTTGGCCCGGTGGGTCTCGACGGTCCGGGTGCTGATGAACATCTGCTTGGCGATCTCGGGGTTCGTGTAGCCGAGCGCGACAGCCGCAGCACCTCGAGCTCGCGGTCGGTGAGCGCGGCGTCGCGGTCGTTGGTCAGCGCCAGGCCGCCGATCGCCGGGTCGAGGTAGCGCCCGCCGCGCCCGACGGTGCGCACGGCGCGAACGAGGTCGGCCCGCGAGGCCTCCTTGAGCACGTATCCCGACGCGCCCGCGTTCCAGGCCGGCTGCGACGAACGCGGGGTCGTCCTCCATGGTCAGGATCACGACCGCGGTCGCCGGCATCGCGACCCGCAGCTCGCGACAGTGCGCCGAGGCTCAGCTCGCGCCCAGGTGCAGGTCGAGCACGAGCACGGCCGGGCGCAGCGATCGTCGAGCACCGCACGCGTCTCGGCGAGGTCGCTCGCCTCGCCGACGACCACCAGGTCGTCCTCGGCCTCGAGCAGCAGGCGGATCCCCTGCCTCACGACCGCATGATCGTCGGCGATGACGACCGTGAGCGCAGCGTCGGTCACTCTCAGCTCCCGTCGATGTCCGAGATCCGGGGCAGGCTCGGCGCGGCTGGACGACGCGGCTGAACGCGCGGCTGATGTTGCGCGGCATGCCGACCGTCGGCGAGGACCAGGCGAACCGGGTGACGTCGGCCGACGGCGCGAGCGCTCCGGGCCGCTCGCCGCGGCGGACGAACACGATCGGCGCCGGAGCCGAGCGGGCGAGCTCCCGGCGGGTCTCCCCCAGCCCCTCCTGCTGCCAGCGATCGGACAGCCCGATGACGAGCAGCGTCGCGCGGGCGGCGGCGGCACGAGCCCGTCGCGCCCGGCGTCGCCGACCGTCCCGGACGCAGACACGCCCGCGAACTGCTGGACGAGCAGCGCGGCGTTGGCGAGCATGTGCGAGGCGTCCTTGCCGCTCGTCGGTCTGGCCGGGCGGCCCGAGCAGCTCGAGCGACGCGCCGGTCGTGGCGCACAGCCACGAGGCGAGCTCGAGCGCGGCCCAATCGTGCTCGGCGCCGCCGAACGGGACGATCACGCTCGAGTCGGCGTCGAGACCCTCGACCGTCCCCTCCCGCGCGACGAGCACCGCGACGTCGCACGGCGCCTCGCTGCAGCACGACGCCGACGTCCTCGCGCGGGACGCCGTCGCCGAGCAGCGGCCGGCGGCCGTCGAGCAGGACGAGGTCGACCTCGGAGCTCGCCGCCAGCCGGGCGAGGTCGCGCCCGGGGTGCGCGGAGGCGAGCGCGACCGCGCGGCTCGCGATCCCGAAGTCGAGCAGGGACAGGCGCTCGCGCTGGAGCTGCTCGGAGGCCTCGCGGACGAGCCGTCGCTCGGTCTGCAGCCCACCGCGGACGGTCGAGCCACGCGGCGGCGGGATCAAGCGGGCGAGGATCAGCTCGCGCGGCGGCTCGGAGTGCGCGAGCGGCGCGCGCGATCGACAGCAGCGGCCCGAGGCGGCGTCGGACTGGGGCGCGACGAGGATCGAGCGGGCCGGGGCCGGCGCCTGCTCGGACTGGCAGCCGCTCGGCAGCCGCCAGCTCCTCCTCGGGCTCGCCGCCGAACTCGCCGGTCGGGTCGATCAGCCGCATCATCGGCCCGGTCATGAACGTGGTGACGAGCGCCATCACGACGAGCGCGGTGAACAGCGCCGGGGTGATCGCGCCCTGGTCGAGCGCGAGGTTGAGGACGATCAACTCGGTCAGACCGCGCGTGTTCATCAGTGCGCCGAGCGCGAACGAATGCGCCACGGCAGCCGCATCGTGCGCGCGGCGATCAGCGTCCCGCCGTACTTGCCGACGATCGCGATCGCGATCAGACCGAGCGTGATCAGGATCAGCTCCGCCCGGCCGAGCAGGCCGATGTCGGTGCGCAGGCCCGTGTAGGCGAAGAACAGCGGCAGCAGCAACGTCAGCACGAAGTCCTCGACGCGCCGGGTGACCTCGTGGCTGAGCCCGGCGTGGCGCGGCATCGCCAGGCCCATCACGAACGCGCCGAAGATGACCGCCACGCCGATCGTGTCGGTGACGACGGCGGCGAGCACGACCCCGGCGAAGATGATCGTGATCCACGTGCCGGGCACGCTGCCGGCCTCGTCGTAGGCGACCGCCGCCCGCGCCAGCACGGGCCGGATCGCGAACGCCATCACGAGGCCGAACAAGATCGTCCAGCCGATGATCTCGAGCACGTCGACGCCGGTGCCGGCGCCCGCGACCGCGGTGGCGAGGGCGATCAGGAACCACGCCGAGACGTCGTCGACGGCGGCGGCCGACAGCGCCAGGATCCCGATCGGCCGCTGCGAGCATCCGCCGCTCGGAGATGATCCGGGCCAGCACCGGGAACGCGGTGACCGACATCGAGACGCCCATGAACAGCGCGAACGCGACGAACTTCTTGTTCGGGCCGAGCAGCTGGTAGAGCGGCAGGGCACTCGCCATCCCGAGCATCATCGGAACCGCGAGGCCGGTGTTCGACACCGCCAGCGTCGTCCGCAACCGCCCGCGAAGCTGGCTGAAGTCGACCTCGAGCCCGATCAGGAACATGTAGAAGATCAGCCCGAGGTTGGCGGCGACTCCGATGAACGGGACGATGTCGCAGGCGAAGATCTTCGTCTGCAGGCCTGGGTCGACCGCGCCGAACACAGTCGGCCCGAGGATGATCCCGGCCAGCACCTCCCCCATCACCCGCGGCTGGCCGAGTCTCGGCATCACGCTGCCACACAGCCGCGCGAACAGCATCACGACGAGCAGCGCGATGAAGAACGCGACGACGGTCTGATCCGCCGTGCGGCTGAGGGTCGCCGTCACGTGCTCCGGGGTGGCCGGGGTGCTCAGCGGCGAGGTCGGCGCGACGGCGCCGGATGGGATGAGCATCACGTCGAGCGCGCGTCCGGCGGCGGTGCCGGTGACCGCGCGGGTGCCGCCGTGCGAGCACGCCACCCGTCCCTGCGAACGCCCCGGCGCGGTAATGGATGAGCCCGCGCACGACCGACGCCGTCGACAGCTTGACGGCGGCGCCGGAGCCCGCGAGCACGAACTTCGAGCCGAGGCACGCCGAGCTCGGCGAGACCGAGTAGGTGCCGGCGATCGAGCCGGGGGCGCGCGGCTTGGGCGTGCCGGGCGCCGGGGGATCGCGCTTGAGCGTGGCCAACATCGGGTTGCCGAGGACGGCCCCGGCGAGCCGGCCGTCCACGAAATGGGCGCCGAGCTCCGTCGAGGTTCCGGTCGTGCAGTGGACGGTCCCGGACAGCTCGCCGCCCTTGAAGGTGAGGTTGCCGCTGAGCGTGCCCTGCGCGTTGCCGATCGTCACGAACTGGCCCGACTGGCTGACGTCGACCTTCGGCCCGAGGCACTGCGAGCCGAACGTGACGTCGTAGCCGCCGGCGATCGTCGGCTGCGCGTGCTCGCCGGAGCCGACCGCGATCACGATCGTCACCACGACCGCAGTGACCGCGACGAGTACGGCGTAGTACACGCCTATGCGCGCGCGGGATATCACACGTTCCGGCGCCGCGCCCGCAGGGTCCGGCTGGCCGTCACGCGGTGTCGTGGGCGCCCCCACCGGGCCAAGCGTACGGCTGTTCAGGCGCCGGCGCAACCGTTGCGCAGCGGAGGTCGGCGCCGTGCGCTCACGCCGGTGTCGCGGCCGGCGATCAGGCCGGCGGCGGCCCGGTCGGGATCCGGTGGATGCCCGACGGGCTCGGGGCCCGGCGGAGCTCCTCCGGGATCTCGATCACCGCCGCGGAGAACTTGCGCGCGAGCGGCGGAGGACCCCCGCCCTGCTGCGGCGGGGTGAACACCGTGATCGGCAGCGGCTGATACTCGGGCGCCACCGACCAGTCGGTCGCACGGAACTCGCCCGCGTTCTCGATCCAACTGAGCGACATCAACGGCAGCACGACGACCTTCGTCCAGATCGCGATCCACCAGACGATCCAGTACTCGAGGATCGCCTCGCACGTTCGTCAGCCCGACCTTGAGCGCGTGGGCGAGGATGAAGACGAGGATGAACTCGCCGAACGCCAGCGTGAAGGTCAGCCACGGCGGCTGCCAGCGGATGATGAACGGATAGAAGGCGGTGTCGAGCGCGACCCCGAGCACGAAGTACACGCCGAGCAGCACGATCCAGCCCTCGTTGCTCGTGATCAGCGAGACGATCGCGGCGATGATCGCCGGCATGATCAGGATCGACCAGCGGGTCTGCACGCGGCCGAGGACGGTCGGGCACATCGCTGACTCCTACGCGAGCTGCTGGGTTGGGGCCACGGTGCGCAGCGCGTGGGCGACGTCGCGGCCCATCGAGTACTGCACCGCCAGCCGCGACGGGAACGAGCGCTTGCGCAGCTTCTCGGCCCGCGCGCAGTCGGCCACGAACCGGCGGCCGATGTACGTCAGGCCCGCGATCGTGTCGCCGTGCGGGATCACGCCGTTGGCGATCAGGCCCATGCAGCACAGCCGAGAGTCCGGGCGATCGAGCCCCGGCACCCCGCAGTTGGTCTGCAGCCGCAGCCGGCCCTCGGTGAGGGGCACGTTGTAGAACTCGATCAGCCGGCGCAGGAGGGGGATCGTCAGCGCCGACTTGTTGAAGCCGGTGCCGGCGGTGACGCCCGTGACATCGAGCCAGCCCGGGTCCTCGCCGTGTCGGCTCGTCGACGTGGACGCGGAGGCCGGCGCGGCCGGGCTCGACGGCGGAGATCTCGCCGACGAGGGCGTCGAAGCGTCCCTCCTGCCGGCCCGCCTCGATCCGCGAGATCCACTCGCGCCGCTTCGGGCGAGTGCCGCGGAGGACCTCGCCGAGGAATTGGATCCGCTGCTCGAACGGCATCGACACGAACGCGTCGATTCCCCGTGACTCGAACAGGCAGCGCGGCACGTTGAGGTCCTGGGTCTCGGGCTGCGGGTTGCGCGTCAATGCGAGCACCGAGCCGCCGACGTCGAGGATGTTGGCCCACTCGTTGACCGAGGCGATCCCGGCGCCGAGCACGATGTAGCGGCCGCCGGGCGCGTACTGCTTGGGCTCGTACGCCTGGACGATGCGATCGCCGATCCGCGGGTCGTTGCGCGCCTTGGCGAGCACCGGCGGGAACGCCAGCGGACCGTGGCCCGGCGCCAGCATCACGTGCTTGGCGCGGCCGATCGAAGTTCGCCTGCTCGTCGTAGACGACGAAGTGCGGCGTCGGCTCCATCTCGCGCTGCAGCCAACCGACGCGGGTCGGGATCCGGGCGTCCTCCCAGCCCGTCCGCTCCTTGACCACCGCAGCCTCGGTGAGGATCTCCGCCACCCCCGGGTTGTACTTGCGCTTGACCGAGCGCCACAGCGGGCTTGAGCGAGCGGTGCGCCCACGCGTCGAGCTGGGCGAACGTCGGCCAGTCGGGCGCGAGGAAATGCGACTCGGACTCCGAGCGCAGCACGGTCTGACCGAGGTTGTAGGCGAACTGCTGGTAGGTGCCGACCGGGTTGTCGCTCGGCCCGAAGATCGTGATCTCAGGGTTCGTGAACCCGAGGTAGCGCGCCGTAGCATGCACCACGAGCGAGCCGAACCCGTCGCCCACGACAGCAATCACCGAGTCTCTTGGCGCGGTTGCCCCCACGTCGTGCGGACTGTAGCCGCGGCTGTGGCCGCATTGCAAATGACCGGTGCGAGCCCCGCCGCGAGGGTTGCGCGGTGCTCGGCGACGCGTATCCTCGCGATGGTGAGCAACGGATTGACTCTGGAGATCATCGAGGGGCCGGGCGCGGGGCGGCAGATCGCAGTCGACCGCGCGATCACGATCGGGCGCTCCCAGGAGGCCGATCTCGTGCTGGACGACGGCGAGGTGTCGCGGCGTCACGCGACGGTGGCGCCCGCGTCCGACGGCTCGGCGGTGGTCGAGGATCTCGGGTCGGCGAACGGCACGTTCCTCAACCACAACGAGCTGATCGGGCCCGCCCGGCTCGATCCCGGGGACGAGTTGCTGATCGGCATCACGCTGCTGCAGCTGCGCAGCGCCGACGATCTGCGCCGCCTGGCCTCCGCGGCGATCGCGATCCCGCCCGGACTCGCGGCCGCGGCGCGGCGTCCCGACTACGTCAATCCCGATGTCGCCCGGGCGGAGGGGCAGGCAGCCGCTCCCCGGCACGGCAACCCGGAGCTCGAGAAGTACCTCGACATCCGCGTCCGGCGGCGCGCGCAGCTCGCGCCTCTCGCCCTGTTCGTTCTCGTCGCGCTGGCGCTGATCCTGTACTTCGCCCTGCGCTAGTGGACCCTGCGCGACCGAGGCCGGACCGCCCTCAGCCGGCCGGCGAGCGCCGTCTCAGCGCGATGCGAAGTAGATGACGAGCGCCACGGCGACGACGATCACAGTGCCGAACGACAGCGCGACCGGGACCCACGAGCGCGAGGCGAGGCCGCGGCGGCGCCGGCGCACGGGGGGCGGAAGCTGCCGACCGGCGGCGCCGGCTTCACCGCCCTGATTTGGGTCTCCTGCGCCGGCAAGGCCGCGCTCACGTCGAACAACGTCGTCCCGCACCGGATCTGGCCGCCGCCGGCAACCCGGGTGGGTCCGTCGATCCGACTGCCATCGACAAACGTACCGTTCGAGGAGCCCAGATCCTCGACCTCGATCGCGCCGGTCACGAGTCGGACGACCGCGTGACGTCGCGATATCTCGGGATCTTCGATCGTCAGATCTGAAGTCTCTCGACCGATGATCACATCGCCCTCTACCTCGATCTCCCGCCCGGCCGACGGCCCGTTGTTCACTTTCAGGCTCGCCATCGCCGCGCAGAGTACTCCCCGGCCGCGATGGCAACACCGCCATGTCGGATCGTCGAACCAACGGGCTGGCTCCAGACCTGGCTCGCGCCGCTCGATACCCTAGCTCGCGCGCCGCTCGATACAGTCCGCTCATGGACTCCCGTGCGCCCCGTCTCGAGGTGGTTGCCGGCAAGGCCGCCGGGATGTCGATCCTCATCGAGGACGAGCTCCTCATCGGGCGTCACTCCGAAGGCGCCGGTCGGCTCGCCGACGACGACGAGATCTCCCGCGCGCACGCCCGGGTCGCCCTGGACAACAGCGGCTTCTGCGCGATCGAGGACCTCGGATCGACGAACGGGACATACGTCAACGGGCTCCGGATCTCATCGCCGCAGACACTGGCGGTCGGCGACACGATCGAGATCGGCGCCACTACGCTGGTGGTTCGAGAGGTCCCCTCCGGCGCTGACGCCGCCGCCGCCGAGAGCCCCGGGCGCCGGCACACCATTGCGGCGGGCATCAGGACCGGCCCGGAGGGGCCGGCGGCACCGTCGGTCGATCCAGCCCCGCCCCCAAACGAAGCCGTTGGCCCGGCCCCACCGCTCGACCCGCTCGTACCCACAGAGGCGTTCTCCGCCGCGGGGCCAGCCGCCGAGGCCTTGCCCCCCGCACCCGGCGAGCCGGTCGGCGAGGAGCCAGAACCCATTCCCACGCTCGAGCTGAGGCTGGAGGTCGACTTCTCCGCGCGCGCAGCGCGATTGTTCGTCGACAGGGCGTCCGAACCTGTGCGACTTGTGTTCGACGAGGGCGCCTGGCGCGCCGACTCACCCGAGTTGAACCAGAAAGGATCAACTGCATGAGCGCACGCCGGCAGACACTTGAGGTGCCCCCCACCGTGCTCGAGTACCTGGAGCGTCACAACACCCTGACGCTCGCGACTGCATCGCCCGCCGCGGTGCCGCGCGCCAGCACGTTCCTCTACGTCAACGAGGGCCCGACGCTCTACTTCTGGAGCCGCGCCACCACCGTCACCGCCCGGCAGATCGGACAGAATCCGGCGGTCGCATTCACGGTCGACGACTACGCCAGGGACCTGAACCAGACGCAGGGGGTCCAGGGTGTCGGGGAGTGCTCGGTGCTCCTGAGCGGTGAGCAGATTGCCCGCGTCGCCGACCTGTTTGGTCAGAAGTTCCCGGATCTCTCCCCGGGTTCGACGATGAGCATCTCGTTCTTCCGAATCACGCCGACCGAGCTGCAGTTCATCGACAACACGGCGGGCTCCGAGAATGCCGCGGGCGCCGGCGGCACGTTCGGGGCCGAGTTTCACCGGGAGCGCTCCTACAGCGTGATCATGAACATCCCCACCCAGCGCGTGCAGAACGTGATCGCCACGCTTCAACCCAGCCAGGTCAGGGCCGGCGAGACAATCGTGCGCCAGGGTGCGCCGGCCGACAAGTTCTTCATCCTCGTCGAGGGCACCGCCGAGGTACTGCGCGACGAGGACGGCGAGTCGCGTTCGATCGCCTCGCTGGGACCGGGGCAGCTGTTCGGCGAGGTCGCGATCATGCGCGACGAGCCGCGGTCGGCGACGCTGCGTGCGAGCTCCGATGTCAGGCTGTTGGCGCTGGATCGCGATCGCTTCCGCGACCTCATGGCCCAGGCGATGGAGATCACCCCCGACTTCGATCAGGTGATCCGCGACCGGCTCGACGCCCAGGCCGGCGACTGACCGAGCCCGATCGGCATGACCGGCTTCACGAGCAAGGATTTCCGCTCAACCGTCGGCTCGTTCGCCACCGGCGTGACGGTCATCACCACCCGTGGCGAGGAGCACGCCTACGGGATGACCGCGAACGCGTTCTCGTCGGTGTCGCTCGATCCGCCGCTGGTGCTGGTGTGCGTGATCTCGCCGTCCGAGGGCTGTGATCACATCCAGCGCAACGGCTGCTTCGCAGTCAACGTCCTGCACGCCGAACAGGAGCCGATCTCCCGCTATTTCGCCTCCCGCGACCGGCCACGGGGCCTCGACGCCTTCCGAGACGTCCCGCACCGAACCGGCGTCACCGGCTCGCCCATCCTCGAGGGCGGGATCGGCTACCTGGACTGCCAGGTGCACGCCGAACACGCCGCCGGGGACCATCAGATCTTCATCGGCGAGGTCCTGGAGATCGGCTGCGATCCAGAGGGTCTGCCGCTGGTGTTCCACGGGGGCAAGTACCGGCTGGTGGGCGAGTAGCGCGTACTACAGGACCTCCTCGCGGTGGAAGTCCATCCCGAAGTCCTCCTCGGACACGCTGACGTTGGATCCTGAGTTGTCGATGTAGCGCAGCTGGGTCGGCCGGATCCTGTAGAACGAGATGTTCGTCGTCGAGGCGCCCGACGAGGGCGAGGGGAATTTGTCCGCGAACCGCTTGATGGCCTGGGCCAGCTCGTCGCCATCGGAGACCAGCTCGCACGTGCCCTCGCCCTGGACGCCCTTCGCCTTGTTGAAGTCCTCGACGTATTCGTCGATCGTGAACGAAACGGTCGGGTTCCCGCGGACTTGCTGGGCAGTCCTGGACGTCGGCCGCGCCCAGAAGTAGAGCGACGAACCGTCGTTGACGTACATGAACGTGCTCGCATGAGGCGTGCCATCCGAGGTCGCAGTGGCCAACCTCACGAGCTTCTGTCCGTCCAGGTAGTCGAGGACTGCCTGCGGTACGTTTGCTGCCATCACGATCCTCCTGTTCGCCCTCGTGCTCCCGCCGACGCCCACTACGCGCCGCGGCTGGTTTCGACCGCCGCGCCAGCTTATCCGGAGGCGGATGTCGGCGTCAAAGCTGGCTGTTCTGAAGCCCTCGCGGCCGCCGAGCTGATCGCCCATCCGGCCGCATCGCGATCGACTTCAGATCCCGCCGTCCACGTTCATGATCACCCCGTTGACGAACCGCGACAGATCGCTGGCGAGGAACAGGGTGGGGCCGGCGATGTCGTCGCCGCCCCCGAGGCGGCCGAGCGCCGCCAAGCCGGCGTAGCGCGCCCGCTGCTGTTCGTTCAGCCCCGATGCCTGATCGGTGTCGATGATCCCAGGGGCAAGCGCGTTGACGCGAATCTGGCGCGGTCCGAGCTCCTTGCACAGCGAGCGAGTGAAGCCCATGACGCCTGACTTCGACGCTGTGTAGTGCGTTCGCGCGACCATCCCGACCATCGCGGCGGCGGAGGTCATGTTGATGATCGAGCTGCCGTCGGGCATGTGCGGCACGGCCGCGCGCGTGACCAGGAACATCGCGGTGAGGTTGGTGTCGAGCACCCGGCGCCATTCGTCAAGGTCCATGTCCAGGGTCGCATGGCTCACGACGCCGGAATTGTTCACGAGCACGTCGATTCCGCCGAACTTTCCGACGACAGCGTCGATGAGGCCCTGGGCGGATGCTTCGTCGCCGCTGAGGTCCGCCTTGACGGTGTGGCTTCCGTTGCCAAATGCCTCGAGCTCCGTGGCGAGCCTGTCCGACGCCTCGGAATCGCGCACGTGCGCCGCGGCAACCCGCATGCCGTGGCGTGCGAACTCCAGCGCGATTGCACGGCCGATCCCGCGTGACCCACCGGTGACCAGCGCCCGCTTTCCATCCACTCCGAGATCCATGCATCCCCTCTCGTGATCGCCACCCAGCTCAGCCCGCCGATCACCTTCGCCCCGGCGTGCGTGGATAGCATAACCGCGGGGAGCGCGGTGGGAATGGTTTATCTCGGTGCAGGGGAGGCCTGGAGGCCGGACTTCCGGCCGCGCACCAGGCGCATGACGAACATCACCGGCACGGCGACGAGGAACGGCACCAGCACGATGTTGTACCAGGCAGAGCTCGTGTCCGTGCCGGTGTTGAACGTGTGGGCCACCGACAGGAACCAGCCGATCAACGTGAAGCGATGAATGAGCTTGAACCGCGCCGGACCGATCCGGTTGACGCACGTAGTACAGGAGCGCCAGCACCGTCATCACGTAGCCCCCCACGATCCCCGACGCGATGTGTCCACTCTTGTAGGGCTCTGCGAACGGAACCACGATGTCCGCGAAGTTCGGCTTCAGGTAGCTGTCGCCGAGAAGCACGAAGCCGTGCACGGCCACGGCGACGATCGTCGCGAGACCCAGCAGCTCGTGCAGAGCGCCCAGCTTGATGGCTCGCTCCCGGTCGTCCGCGACCCGTCTGTAGTAGAAGGCGACGCAGATCGCGACGCTGGAGAAGATCATCGCCGCGGTGCCGGTAGCACGACTGATGAGCCAGTACTCGTGGTTGCCGGCGGCCGTCGCAAGCGGGATCAGCATCCGTCCTCCGTCTCGTCGGGTACAACGCGTGCGTGCCGTCCTCGAGAACCACGACGCCGCCGTGGGGCAGCCATGACGGCGCACGCTGCGGCCCTGCCAGCAGCGCGGCCTTGGCCAGCACCTCCGCCTCCAGCACCGTCCGAGCCACCGCAGTGACCTGAACGACACCCGTGAACGCGGGCCTGCCGGAGGCGGGGTCGATCAGATGATGAGCCTGCTCTCCAGCGGGCGAAGCCCAGCACCGACGCAGGATCCCGCTGGTGGCGACGCCTCCCGCCCGGATCGCAAGCTCCGTCAGCGCTCCACCGTGGAACGGGTCCTCGACGACGACGCGCCGGGCGATCCCGGCGGTCCCGCCAACGCAGATGTCACCCGCGCAGTCGACCGCGAACGTCGGCTGTCCAGCCAGCAGCTCCCCAGCCATGTCCGCCGCCATGCCCTTGGCGATCCCGCCGCTGTCCATCCGGACCCGTGGTGGTCGCCTCACGGTCCCCGTGTGCACGTCGCAGCGAATCGCTCGCCACGGCGAGCTGACCCGGGCGCGTGCCGCGACCCGTGCGCGGTCACAGGCACTGCGCGGACTCACCCTGGCCGATGGCCGCGCGGGCATCGAGGCGCGATAGCCGCTGCGCTCCAGCTCGTCGAGCAGCGCGGCGTCAACGAGTCCCCGCGACCGCCGTGCCGCCCAGATCGCCGACTGGACGAAGCGAGCCATCAGCGTCGAGACCGGCACGATCTCCCGCGGGTCGCGGTTCAGAGCGCAGAGCTCGCTCGGCGGATCAAAGCGCGTCAGCCGCCCGGAGATGTCATCGAGGAGCGACTGCACATCCGCCGCTGCTCGCGTGGCTCGGGCCATGCCCGTCGGGGCTCTGCTCGATGACGAGCCGGCCGGTGTCCGGACGCCGCGTTGCGATCAGTCGCATCGGCCCCGGATCGGACTTGGCAAACCCGACGTGCACGTTCGCCTCGCCCCCGAAGCACGGGAACGACCAGTTGACCTCCGGGAAGCTCACGACGCCTTGGTTGTCGTGGCGGTCGTTGTCGGCGACGTGCTCGTCGTCGTTTGTGGAGATGTGCCGATCGGCGTGGATCGCGGGTTGCACGACGGCGGCACTCTTCTTCAGCCCTGGGTCGTCGCCGTTCTTGAGCTGCACGTACAAGACCAGCCATAGCGCCACGGCAACGGCGATGGCGGCGATCGCCCCTCGAATGCGCACTCGCTTGACCAACTCCCTTGTGGACAGCACCGGCAGACCGGCCGCGATCGACCGGCTTCGAGTCACGCGCCTCGCCGCCTCGGCCGGAGCCTTAGTGCGCGGAAGTGCCGCTGTCGTCAGGCGCGACGAGGCTGGGCTCGATGGCAGCAACCTCGAGCGTCGTGTCGCCGAGATCGATGACATCCCCGACGGCCAGCGTCTCGACGCCGGTTATCACGCGACCGTTCACGAGGGTCCCGTTCCGGGAGCCGAGATCTTCGATCGTCAGGCGCCCGGCAGAGTCGATCGACAGCCGCGCGTGACGACGCGAGATCGCGGGGTCCGAGAGCTCGGGTGAGCCCTCAACGCCACGACCGAGCTCGACCGCATCCTCAACATCAAAGCTACGACCATCGCCCGGCCCGCCCACGACTCGCAACCCCGCGCGCGCCATCTGCGACGCAACATACCACTGCTGTCCAGGGGATCACGCGCTCCGAGCGCTCCGGTCTGGGATCCCCTCGCTTGCGCGGCGCGGCACCGATCGCATAAGGTCCTGGGAGGTAGAAAGAGCTGCTCTTCCGTCCTCGACGTGGAGGTCCCCGACCCCTCGACGCGGAGGCGTTCTGCATGGGGGTCATGCACGCAAACCGGGCGAGGAGCTGGTCCAGCTAGGAGGCAAGACGATCAGATGTCGAACTACTTCGCGATCACCTGGAGGGTCAAGCCACGGGAGCGAGGAGTGCGACTAGGCCGTCCCGAACACGAGGTCAAGGACGAGGACGGCAACGTCGTCGGCAAGCTGGTCTCCACGCAGGTCTTCATGAAGGGCACCACGCTCGTCCGGGCACTCGAGTTCGAGGGCAACTTCATGGACGTGGCGCCGCACCTGGGACGGAGCCGGCGATCAGGGCGCTCGAGGATGAGATGGATCAGTACCTCGAAACGCCGCGCGACATGTCGACCCCGAGGGGGCTCGCAAGTACTTCATGGAGTCCGCGATGGAGACGCTCATCACCAGGCGGTGGGACGAGTGACGTTCTCGGCTGGCCGTCCGGGGCCGCACTGATGAGTGATGCCGGCGCGAGGCTGGAAGTGGTCGGTGGCAAGGCCGCCGGGCAGTCGTTGTTCGTCACCGATGAGCTGATCATCGGCCGTTTCGTCGGGGGGCCCGGGCAACTCGGCGGCGACGAGGAGATCTCCCGCTCGCACGCGCGCCTATCGGTTGACGCCAGCGGGGTCATGCGCGATCGAGGATCTCGGGTCGACCAACGGCACGTATGTCAACGGCCTGCGGATCTCCGCCCCCCAGACGCTGTCGGAGGGTGACACCATCGAGCTCGGAGGCACGACAGTCGTGGTGCAGGAGCTCCCGAGGGCGGCCGGCCCGGACGTCACTGCTCCCCACGATGTCCCGCCGCCCGAACCCGCCCCGGTGTCCCCCGCCGCCTGCGGCCCCGGCGCCTGCGGTCCCGCCGCCGACCCGGCCCGGCGCCCGCCGCCGCGGCCCCGCCGCCTGTGGCCCCGCCGCCCGCAACCGGCCCCGCCGCCCCGGTGCCGGGCCCCGCCGCCCGAACCGGCCCCGCCGCCCGAACCACCGGCCGCGCCGCCCGAACCGGCCCCGCCGCCCGAACGGCCCCGCCGCCCGAACCGGCCCCGGTGGCCCAGTCACCGGCCGCCGTGGCGCCTCCGGCTCCGGCGGATTCCGCGGCATCACCGCCCTCGCCTCCGGCTCCGGTCGCCCCGCCTGCCGAGCCGGTCAACGAGCCGGTTTCGCCGCTGGTACTGAGCGTGCACGTCGACGTCGAGGCACGCGAGGCCCTGCTGACGGTGGGGGACTCAGAGACTCTGCGGCTCGTATTCGAGGCCGGCCGGTGGACAGTGGCCTCTTCACAGTCAACGACCGCATGAGCGAGGCTGACCCGACACCCGGGGTGCGCGGGAACGTGCTGGAGTTCATGCGTGACCCACGATCCTGACGCGCCAGATCCCGCCGCCTCGTCCGTACCGAAGGAGCAGCACGACCTCGACCGCCGATCATCGAGCAGAACCCCCTGCTCGATCCGCCAAACCAGAAACACAGACGATCCACCTTGATGCCGGGAGCCCGTTGTCGGGGTCGACCCGTCGGCTGATGGATGAATTATGATGCCGCCTGAGCAAACGACCGGGGGTTTCAGCGATGTCGGAACGACTCACGTCAAGCGGACGGCCGGTGCACATCCCGCAGGGTGACACGAACTCTGTATTCGTCGACGCGGTTGGCATCAGATACCTCCTGACGGGCGAGGAGACCGGGGGCCGCATCACGCTCCTCGAGATCCCGTGCAAACCCCAATCGGTGGTTGCCCCCGTTCACACGCACACGCTCGAGGACGAGTATCAGCTGATCCTCGAGGGAGAGGTCGGCTTCGAGCTCGACGGCGAGGTCTTCCACGCCAAGGCAGGGGACATGGTCATCCAGGAGCGCGACGTTCCGATGGCGATCTGGAATCCGACCGATCAGCCGGCCCGCCTGCTGGTGATGTTCACCCCAGGCGGCTATGACAAGTATCTCCAAGAGGTGACCCCGCTGATCGTGGCCGGCAGGCGCGACGAGATGTCGTCGGTCTGGGTGAGGTACGGCCTGGACATCGACCCGTCCACGATTCCGCGGATCATTCGGGAGCAGGGGCTGAAGCCGCCCGGCGGTGGCGGTCCTCCCGGCGGCGGTCCTCCCGGCGGCGGTCCTCCCGGCGGCGGTCCTCCCGGCGGCGGTCCTCCCGGCGGCGGTCCTCCCGGCGGCGGTCCTCCCGGCGGCGGTCCTCCGATGGCGGCTGCGTGATGGTCGACGACGAGCCTGAAGGCGGTGCGTGAGGCAAAGGTGATGGAGCACTTCCGCGCCGAGAACGAGCACGACCTCGATGCCCTGATCGCCACCTTCCACGAGCCCCACTACGAGATGATGCATCTCGGCCGCACTCACGATGGCGAGGAGGAGGTCCGCGCCCTGATTTCCGGCCTCTACCGTGGTCTGCCGGACATCCACGCCGAGCCCGGCAAACTGCGCCATCTGGAGGACGCGGTCTTCGTCGAGTGCATCACCACCGGCACGCACAGCGGCTTCTTCGCGGGCCTCAAGCCGACGGGCAAGAAGATCCGGTCGCGCTCGGCGTGCATCTTCGAGTTCGACGGCGACAAGTTGCTGTGCGAGCGGGTCTACCTTGACATGGCGACGACCCTGCGGCAGCTCGGTGCGCTGCCGCCGCTGCCGGACCTGCCGGGACCGCCCGGCGCGGCCGGCGGACCGCCTGGCGCGGGCGGCGGACCGCCCGGCGCGGGCGGCGGGCCCGGACCTACTGGAGCTTGAGCAGCGCCGCCGCGTTCCCGCCGAGGATCCCGGCGCGCTCGTCGTCTGAGACGTCGAGCCGGTCGATCAGCATCCGCGAGACGGCCGTCGGAATCCCCACCGGCGGCCAGTCGGTCCCGAACAGCAGCCGATCGGGACCGAACACCGCCTGCGCGCACCGCAGCGCCGGCTCGCTGAACGTCAACGTGTCGACATAGACCCGGCGCAGGTACGCGCTTGGTGCCTCCGCCGGGACCGGCTCCGTCTCGGCCGGCGCGGGTGCGCCCTGAGGTGGCGCACCGCCGGCGGTCCGCCCTGAGCGGCGCACCGGCCGGCGGTCCGCCCTGAGCTGGCGCACCTCCGGGCGGTCCGCCCAGCGCCGCGCCCGCGAGCGCCGGAATCCTGTAGCCGGCATCGAGCCGGCCCGCCAGAGCGGCGACCCCGCCACCCCCTGCTCCTGCGATCAGCCGCAGCGACGGGTGCCGGTCCAGCACGCCGGCGAAGATCGCCGCGGCGAGGCTGAGCCCCACCTCGACGGCCCGGTTGCCGAACTCCTCCAGCCGCGGGATCACCCACCGCGAACGGGCTGACCGTCGGGTGGATCAGGACCGGGACGTCGAGCTCCTCGGCAAGGCACCAGAAATCCTCGGCCCGCGGATCGTCCAGCCGGTGGCCGTCGACGATGGCGCTGACCGAGAACCCGCAGCTCCCGGCCTCGACGCACGCGCCGCGCCTCCTCGAGGTTCTCCCCGCCCTCGAACGCGTCGACACCGACCATCACCGAGACCCGGTCCGGGTACTGCTCACGGACGCCGAGATTGAACTCATTCCATCGCTTGAGCCGGTCGAGCAGACCTCCGACACCTGGCAGGCGGACGATCCCGTGGACGATCACCGAACGGTCGATCCCGTCCTGCGCCTTGCGCTCGAGGAAGCCGTCGACATCCTTCAGCGACGGCGCACCAGGCGACTCAGGCGGCGCCAGGTGGCAGTGCGCGTCGATGATCATCTGATTGGCCCACCTTCATGCATAGCTGGGTCCCGTACGTTGCCCCAATGCTGTCACACCGAGGCCTGCTATGCCGGCTCGAGACGACATCGCCCCGCTCTCGGAGCGGCCCACCGCGGGAGCTCTGTCGGCCGGGTGGGACCGTCAAGACGGCGCGCTAGTCTCCCGCCGAAATCGTAGGCGACACGTTCGAGGCCAGCAGACCTCTATCCCGGTCGAATCGGCCGGGATAGGATCTGCGCAAACCAGCAAGGGGGCGAATTCGCACGATGACCGACGGCACGGACAACGCAGCTTTACTTGCACGTCTCGGAGGGCCGGGCGCGCGGCGTCGACCTGCTCGTGCAGAGTGACGTGATGTTGGGGCGGTCCGCCGAGAGCATCGAGGCTCGCCTCGGCGACGACCCGGAGCTGTCGCGCCAGCATGCGCGGTGAGGCGGTCCGCGGACGGCTCGCTGATGATCGAGGACCTCGGCTCGACCAACGGCACCTACGTCAACGACGAGCAGCTCAGCGCGGCGCGGGCCTTGCGTCCCGGCGACCGGCTCTGGATCGGCACGACCACGCTGGAGGTGCGCGCCACCCCGCCAGGCGAGATGCCCGCGCGCTGGGCCTCGCAGACCCCGTCCGGGGCGCCAGCCGCAGCGCCTGGCGGGCCGCCAGCCGCAGCGCCTGCCGGGCCGCGGCAGCGCCCGCGGGCGCCGCAGCGCCTGCCGGGGCGGCAATGCCCGCGCGGGCGCAGACCCGCAGCTTCTCGTCGATCTCCGAGATCTCGATCGATCCCGCTCCGATCAGGTCAGCCGCTGGGTCATCCTCATCATCCTCGCGCTCGGCACATTCGTGACTGTGCTCGACACCTCGATCGTGACCGTCGCCCTGCCGAGCATCTCGAGCCACCTCCACGCGTCGCTGGCCGAGACCCTGTGGATCGTCAACGCGTACGTACTCGCATTCGCGGTCCTGCTGATCACGTTCGGGCGGCTCGGCGAGATGCTGGGTCCGAAGAACCTGTTCATCAGCGGCCTTGCGGTGTTCGTCACCGCCTCGCTCATCTGTGGACTGGCGAACAGAGCCGACCTGCTGATCGCCTTCCGAATCGTGCAGGGGATCGGCGCAGCGATGCTGCTGCCACAGACGTTGGCGCTGATCACCCACATGTTCCCGCCCGAGGAACGCGGCCAGGCGGTCGGCGTGTGGGGCGCGGTCGCCGGGCTCGGAGTCGTGGCCGGGCCGCTGCTCGGCGGCATCTTGACCGAGGACGTGACGTGGCGCGCGATCTTCTTCCTGAACGTGCCGATCTGCCTGATCGGGATGATCGCCGCGTTCCTGATGGTCCCGCGGGTCCGGCAGCGCGACAAGCACTCGCTCGACATCGCCGGCGTGCTCCTCGTCGGGACAGGACTTGCCCTGATCGCCTACGGCTTCGTCGAAGGGCAGACGTACAGCTGGGGCCGCATCTCGAAGACGCTCAAGTTCGACGTGATTGGGCTGCACTGCAGCCTGTGGAGCATCCCGACCATCTTCTTCTACGGCGTCGTGCTGCTGATCGCGTTCCTGATCTGGGAGCGCCGCCAGTCCGAGCCACTGCTCCCGCTCAAGCTGTTCAAGCGACCGGAACTTCTCGATCGGATCGTTCTCGCAGGGGGCGGTCAACTTCGCCGTGCTCGGGATCTTCCTGACCGGCGACGATCTTCCTGCAGTCCGTGCTCGGGTTCTCGGCGATCAAGACCGGGCTCGCGTTCCTGCCGCTGGCCCTCGGGATCTGTGTGGCCTCGGGGATCGGCGGCAACCTGGTCGACAAACCCAACGGAAAATGGGTACTCCCGGTCGGCCTGCTGCTGCTCGCGGTGGGAATCGTCTACACGATGGCGGAAGTGTCGACCACCGGCAAGTTCATCGACACGGTGCCGCCGTTCGTGATCTTCGGGCTCGGGATGGGACTGTCGTACACGTCGGTGACCACGCTCGCGGTGCGCAACATCAATCCGGCGGACGGCGGCCCGGCATCGGGCTTCATCGAGACCTCGGGTCAGCTCGGGGCCTCGGCCGGGTCGGCGATCGTCGGCGCGATCCTCCAGCTGCGGCTCGCATCTGCCCAGAAGCACGAGGCGATCGTGTTCTCCAAGCAGTTGCCGGCCCAGTCGCGACCCGAGTTCGTGCAGAGCTTCTCACACGGCGCGGTGTCCGCCTTGAACCCCGGGGCCAGCGCTCACACGTCCAGCCACACCGTTTCGTCGACGGCCGCCCAGATCGGGCACGCGTCGGCCGAGGTGTTCCAGCACGCCTACGTGACCGCGATGAAGGTCGCGCTGATCGGCCCACTCGGCGTGGCGATTCTGACGATGCTGCTCGCGACCGCGATCAAGGCCCCCAGGTTCCAGCGGTCCAAGAGCGTCAGCGAATCAGGCGTGTTCAACTTCCCGATGGCCTGACCGGCGGCTCACGGCGCCCTTGCCGCCCCAGCCGCCTCCCTGGCTCAGACCTCGTAGCCGGATATGTCGTCGACGATCTTGCGCCATCTGCTGGCAGGCATCATCCGCATCGCGCGCTGAGAGATGGCGCGCTTGGGGGCGCTTCCCTCGAGCGCGTTCGCGGCAAACTTGCGCGAGTCGAGCACGATCTGAGCCGCGCGGTCGATGCGGAAGCGCTCGTAGGTCTTCAGCGCCAGCGTGATCACCTGGCGGTCGGCGAGCCCGTCGGTCAGCGCCAGCTCCTTGGCGAGCACGACGGCGTCCTCGATGCACAGTCCGAGCCCGTTGCCCAGGAACGGCGTCGTCGGATGCGCGGAATCGCCGAGCAGCGCGACCCGCCCGGTGGTCCACTTGGTGATCGGGTCACGGTCGAACAGATCCCCGCGAACGATCGCGGCATCGTCGGTGGCCCTGACGGCGTCGGCAACGACCTGCGGCATGCGGCGGAGCGTCGCGATCGCCGCTTCGGCGTGCCCGCCCGGCGGATCGCTCCCGCCCTGGGGGGCCGCGGCGACCACTCCCCACGCCAGCTTCTTCCCGGGGAGCGGGAACAAGCCGGCCTGCCCGCCCACCCCACTCCAGAAGCGGATGACGTTGTCAGGAATCGGATGCTGCTCGACCTCGGTGCAGCCTCGCCAGGCCACGTAACCGGAGAAGCGAGGCTCCGCGTCGCCGACCATGTAGCGCCGAACCGCTGAGCGCAGCCCGTCCGCGCCGATCAGGACCGTCCCGCGAGCGCTGGCACCGTTGGCGAAGTGCGCCGTCACCCCGTCCGGATCCTGCTCGACCCCGACGCACTCGTGACCGAGATGGAGGGTGTCCTGATCGATCATCCCCATCAGCACTTCTTCATAGTCTCGCCGGAGGACCGCCATCGCCGGCATGCCGGTCTCCCGTCCCAGCTCGCCCACCGGGAGTCGGCCCAGCTCCTTGCCATCGAACGAGTACATATCGTGGAAATCCGCGACGAGGGCCCGTTCGACCAGCCTGCCGCCGATCCCGAGTTTCAGGAGCCCGCGCATCGCGCTGGTCTGGACGCCGAACGCGACGCCCAGCGTCTTGAACTCGCTCACGCGCTCGTACAGCTCCGAGCGGATCCCGACCCGACTCAGCGCAACTGCCGTGGTCTTGCCCGCGGGTCCGGCCCCGATGATCAGTACACGGTCAGCCTCGCTCAACGCCCCTCCTTACCGGGCCCGGTCACGCACGATCTCGTCCGAGCCACTCGACCTCGAAGCGTACATGAACCGGGCCTGTCGTCCGAGGCGCTCGGGCCAATCCAGACTCGGCGACTCACCGCTTGATTGTCCCCGCTGAATCTCAGCCCGATTTGGCACCCACCGTCCCTGAGATGGCATGATACGCGGGGTGGCTTGGGGACTTCGCGCTACGGTTCCGCGCCGGGATGCCGGTCAGGAGGCCGCGGGCTGGGACGGTTGCTCCTGATGCGGATCGGCCGACTCAAGGTTCTCGCCGGTCCAGCCGTCAGCACCGAGATCCCGATCGGTAATGAGCTGGTGATCGGTCGTAGCCGCCACGGCGGTGGATCCCTCGGCGGCGATCCGGAGCTGTCCCGCCTGCACGCTCGGATCGCCCGGACACCTGAGGGGATCCTGGTCCTCGAGGACCTCGGGTCGACCAACGGAACGTATCTCAACGGCTGGCGCGTGACCGCCGTGCAGCAGCTTCGCGTCGGTGATCAGATCGCGCTCGGGCAGACGTTGCTACAGATCGTCGATTGACTGTCGAGGCCGGGGTCAGCCGCCCTCCGGACGGGCCGCTCACGGGCCGCAATCGGGTGGGCCGGCGGGGCAAGAGAGAAGTGGAGGTCGGTTCAGACCAGGAGGAGAACCACGACCACGATGCATCGCGATGACCAACACCATGAACAGCATCGGGACGAGTGGCCTCGCCTTCGGCGGCAGCTTGAACATGATCGGCAGCAGCAGCTTGCCTGCGGGCGACTTCATCACCATCCGCACCGGCGCGGGGATTTTCGGTGGTCCGCCGGCGGGGCCACCCGCACCACCGGGCGGCTGGGCGGTTGGGAGCCCTTTCGCCACGTCACGCACGACTGTCGGTTCCTGCGGTGAGATCAGTGGCTGGTCCCGCAGTGCGGTCTTGGCCGTATCGGGAACGATCGGAGCGCTGCGGGCGACAGTCGGCTGCGGCAGCGGAGCGATCGGCGCCTCACTCGGCGCATCCGCGTCCGACGCGGGCGCTACCGGCTGACGGACCACGGTCGGCTGCGGCAGCGGAGCGATCGGCGCCTCACTCGGCGCATCCGCGTCCGACGCGGGCGCTATCGGCTGACGGACCACGGTCGGCTGCGACTGCGGAGCGATCGGCTCGTCGCTCGCCGGCGTCACGACCTGACTGATCACCGTCGGGTTGCTCGGAGTGACAATCGGGGTCTCAGCCGGCGGCAGTTCGACCGTGAACTGGGTGGTGCCGAGCTTCACCTCCGCGTTCGGCCCGAGGATCACCTTGCCCGAGATCCTGTTTCCGTTCACAAATGTGCCGTTCAGTGAACCGAGATCCTCGATCTCGAGCCCACCGGCGGCGGGAGTCACCACCGCGTGCCGGCGCGACATCTCGGCATCGTCGATCACGACATCGACGCCGTCGCCGACGTCCTCGCGCCCGATTACCAGTGGGCGGTCGCACTCGATCCGCTGCCCCTGCATCGCGCCCGTCGTGATCATCAAGCCCACCATTGTCCCTCCCCGGAGCCTAGTGAGAAGCCGGAGCTTCGTCAACCCGAGCCCCCGACCTGGAATCTGATCGATATCTGGAATATGATCGCTTCGGTCCGGAGTGCATGACTCTGGCTGAGCACCAGGCGCGGCCTGGGCACGAACCGAGACAGCGAGAAGAGGGGCAACCGTCGTGAACGAGCGGAGTCGGTCGGTGGTCGAGATCGGGTCGGTGCGGCCGCCCGGCGACAGGTATGACGTCGCGATCCTGGGCGGCGGCCTTGCCGGTCTGACGCTGGCCATTCAGATAAAGCAGCGACGTCCCGAGACCAGCGTGCTCGTGCTCGAGAAACGAGAGGGACCCGCGCCGCTGTCGGCGTTCAAGGTCGGCGAGTCGACCGTGCCGGCCGGGGCCCACTACTTCGCGAACGTGATCGGCATGGCGGACCACCTCCGCAAGGAGCAGAACATCAAATGCGGTCTGCGGTTCTTCCCGCCGGCCGAAGGCAACACGGATATCACGAAGCGCGTCGAGCTCGGTCCGATGGCCTACCCGCCGTTTGAGACCTATCAGGTCGACCGTGGCCTGTTCGAGAACAGGCTCGCCGCCCGTGCCCGAGCGCGTGGCGTCGACCTCACCGGGGGAGCCCGGGTCCAGGAGATCGACCTCGGTGATCCGCACACGATCGGCTACGACCTGTTCGGCGAGCGGTCGACGACGACTGCACGCTGGATCGTCGATGCCGCCGGACGCGCCTCGCTGATGAAGCGCAAGCTCGGGCTCGCCGCCGACTCCGGCCACCACATCAACTCCGCCTGGTTCCGGCTGGCCGGCGGGCTCGACCTCGAGCAGTGGGGAGCGTCGGACTCCGAGTGGATGGGACTGACGTCGAAGCCGGGGATCCGGCAGTACAGCACCAACCACCTGTTGGGCGAGGGCTACTGGGTGTGGATGATCCCGCTGGCGACGGGCCCGATCAGCATCGGCGTGTGCGCCGACCCGCGCTTCCATCCATTCGAGGAGATCAGCGAATTCGACGCGATGCTCGAATGGCTGCGCAAGCACGAACCGCAACTCGCCGCATCAGTCGAGAACCGGCTGGAGGACGTCGAGGACTTCCTGCGCGTCGAGGACTTCTCCTACGACGTCAAGCAGATGTGCTCTGACGACCGCTGGACGCTGGTGGGCGAGGCCGCGGCGTTCGCCGATCCGTTCTACTCCCCAGGCTCGGATTTCATCGGCTTGAGCAACACGCTGACCACCGAGCTGGTCGTCCGTGATCTAGGCGGCGAGGACATCTCCGAGCGCGTCGAGTACTACAACAGCCTGTACAAGCGCACGTTCGAGGGCGTCATGTCTCGCTACCGGGACATGTATCCGGTGTTTGGAGATCCATGGGTGATTGCAGCGGGCCTGACGTGGATCTTCATGTCGAGCCACGGCGGCCCCGCCTTCCTCATGATCAGGGACAAGATGGCCGACATCGAGTTCATGAAGGGCTCGGACCACCTGCTCGAGCACCTCGCCAAGCTCAACGTGAGAGCCTTGGGGCTAGTTCCGCGAGTGGCACGGCCTGGGCGTCGGCGACACGCTGCCGACGCTGCATCCGCCGATGATCAAGCCGGCGATCGAAGCGATGTTCGGCGTCGTCAAGCCGCTGCCGGACGACGACGCGCTGCGCGCTGAACTGCAGTTGCAGATCCGCAACCAAGAGGCATTCCTCGTGGCTATTTTCGCCCAGGCCCTCAAGGCGGTGCCGGATGCGCCGGCGATCGACGGCCCGGTCAACCCCCTCGCCGTCGGACTCGACCCGTCCAAGTGGGAAGCCGATGGCCTGTTCGACGGGTCCGGGCTGACGATCGAGGAGGCGCGGGCGCTGTGTCCCGGTATCGACGCCTTTTGGGACCCGACCGCGCCTGTTCCTCAGGTTCCGACCACCCGGGGCCGGCGGACCTCCCGGGGCCGGCGGGCCTCCCGGGGCCGGCGGACCTCCCGGGGCCGGCGGACCTCCCGGGGCCGGCGGACCTCCCGGGCCGCCGGGCCTCCGGGGCGGCGGACCTCCCGGGGCCGGCGGACCGCCGCCGGGGCCTGGGCGGGACCACCCGGGGCCGGCGGGCCGCCGGGGCCGGCGGACCACCCGGGGGCGGCGGACCACCCGGGGCCGGGGGACCACCGCCGGGCGCGGTGGTTGCTATTGACCCCGCATAGCGATGACAAGAGCAACCACCCCGGGGTCTGAGCGCCATCGGGGCCGCCCGAGTGTCACGGGAAAGCGCGCACCGCCGTTCATGTCACGTTCAGGCCTCGCACCGAACCTAACGTCACGGTAAACACCCGGCGGTGATTTCACGTGACGTTGGGGCGCGCTCGGCGTCACGCCCGCGCCGCTGGGACGACGCGGTGACAGCGAGATCTCCGAGCGCGCGGGTACAAGTCACTGGAAATTGTGGGCCTGGCCACCGCGGCTGTGGTGACCATCATTCTCATCGCGAGCGCGAGTTCCACTCTCGACACCCGGCGAACCCGACACTGAGGAATGCGTCTCGCGTCGCCCCCAGCCCATCACCGCGGAGCGAGTGAACTCGTCGTTTGTGTCATTGAGCAGCCGCCAGAGCGCCCACCCATCGGAGAAGTGTTCTGCGGCGCGCGCAGGCAGGTGGGCTCAGAGCCCGAGATGTGTGATGTGGCCGTGAACGACGATCAGGACGCAGGCTCGTCCGGCGTACCCGGCCACGGATAGTCGGTCATGCCCGTCATCCGCTCTTGGAACGCGAGGATCGCCGCGACATCGAGGTCGCCGAGCCCCTGCGACTGCGCCGAGGTCAGCATCGCGTGGGCGCTCTCCGTGACCGGCATCGGCACCCCGTATTGCACCGCCTCGCTGAGCACGAGCGTCATGTCCTTGCGCATCAGCCCGAGCTTGAACGCGGCGAACTGGAAGTTGCGCTGGCCCATGATCGCGCAGCGGAAGCTCATCACCGGCGAGCTATAGCCGCTCTTGGAGATCATCTCCAGGATCTTGTCCCGGTCGAGCCCCGCGCGCTCGCCGAACACGACCGCCTCCGCAAGGGCCGGCATCTGGCTCCCCATGAGCATGTTCAGCACGAGCTTCATCGTCGCGCCCATGCCGTTCTCGCCCAGGTAGGTGACCTCCTTGCCGATCGCCTCGAGCACTCCCTCGACGGCGCGGAAATCCTCCTCATGGCCTCCGGCCATCACGCGGAGCTCGCCGGACCGGGCGTGCATCGGGTTGCCGAGCACGCATGCGTCGAGCGGGCGGTAGCCGGCCTCGCGAGCCTTGGTCGAGAGCTCGCGGGCGAAGTCCGGCGTGACCGTGCTCATGTCGACCACGAAGGCGCCCGGCTTCAGAGTCTCGAACGCGCCGTTCTCGCCGAACAGCATCGAGGTGACGACGTCATGGTTGGCCAGGCTCAGGCAGAGCACGTCGACGTCCTTCGCGGCGTCGGCGGGTGAATCGGCCACACGCGCGCCGAGCTTTGCGACCTCTTCGGCCTTCGCCCGCGTGCGGTTGTACACGGCGACGGGGTATCCGGAGTCGACCAGCCGGCTGGCCATCCCCCCGCCCATCATGCCCAGACCGATATAGGCGATCCGGCGGGTAGGTCCACCCGAAGCCGCCGTTGTCGGCACGTCCGTCATTTGTCGGACCGCCGCGAACTGAGCGTCACGACCGCGTTCCCGTTCATGCACACCCCCGTTCCAGGGCTCAACCCCTTCACCGAAACGCTATCCGATCGAGCCCGAAGTTGCAACCGTCATTCCGGTATGTAGAAGCGGACCTCGTAGTCCTCGTTCTTGGGTGGCCCGCGTAGGGCGTCCTTCAGCTCGCCGAATACCGCCCGAGCGATCCCGTCGCTCGAGGCCCTGTCCTCCTCGCTGTCCCACAGCGCGATCGCCATCGCCTCCCCACTGCCACCGGGCTCCGTGAGCAGCACGTATCCACGGAAGCCGGGAATCGCCTGGTAGCTCGGAATGACCTTCTCCTCGGTGAGCTTGATCCCAGCCTCGAGGCGCTCGGGATTCCACTGGGTCTTGTTCACACGTGCGTACATGGCGGTGTTTCAGCTCCCCTTGATCGTGTGGGCGACGTCGTAAATGATGCGTTCCACCTTGCCGGTCCAGTACGGCGTCATCGGGTTGCGCTTCTCGGTGTGGACCGGAGCGTCCTCCCAGGCCAGGAATGCCTCCCGGCTCTCCCACTCGCTGAGGAGGATGTACGACTGCGGCTTGTCCTCGGGGTCCGCCGGCTCGCGGCGACGCAGCAGTTCGTCGCCGATGTGCCCCGCTGTCCCTTTCACGGTCGATGTGACCTGGGCGTACGCCGCCTCAAAAGCTTCCTCATCGCCCCGGTTGATATTGGCGAACACCATCACGCGTGCGGCCATCAGCCAGCCTCCCCTTCGATTTGGAAAATCAGATCCTGGACCGTCATGCGCGCCGACTCGCGTAGCTCGCGTATCGGCGCGGTCAGGTCGTCCTGCTCGGGGCTGCGCTCGAACTTGCCGAACTCCTCCCGCGTCCGCCAGTCGCTCGTCACGACGAAGCTGTCGGGGTCCTCGGGATCGCGCGAGAGGGCCTGGCGGATGTTCCCCGGGACCTTGCGCACCTCGTCTGCGATCGCAAGCCACTCGCGCTCGAAGTCACTCCCGCGGCCGTCCTTGACCTTCATGTACAACGTGGCCCGAACCATCGATTCACCTCATCCTCACTGTGGTACTGGGAACCTGAGTCTTGGTTCCCGAGCTACTCGTAGAAGACGGCCCGCTCCATCTGCTTACGCAGAACTTTCGCTGGAAGCCTGCTCAAGACGAAGTTGCGCCCTTTCGCAGCGACGGGGTTGGTCAAGCCGAACATCTTGCCCCGGCGCCCCGCCGAGCCGACGATCCACGCCGCGCGATCCCGTCGCCGCCACTCGTATGACAGTGAGCGCAGCCTTGAGGTCGTCGGCATGACCGAGGCCGCGTGTGAGCGCGAGCTCCTTGGCGAGCGTGATGCCGTCTTCCATCGCGGCACCTGCACCCTGCCCGACGAACGGTGTCGTCGGGTGGATCGAGTCGCCGACGAGCACGATCCGCCCCTTGAACCAGGTGGGACCGGGATCGCGTTCGTACAGATCACCGCGACTGAAGTTCGACTCCTCTGTGGCCTGCAGCGCACGTTGCACGGTCTCGCTGAAGCCGGCGAACGTACTGAGCAGTGTCTCCTTGACCCGTCCGGGAGTATCGGTGCCACCCGCGGGGCCCCGCACGAAGCAGTCCATCGACAGCTGCCGCTCGCTGCATGGAAACATGACGATCGCCTGGCCCACGCCGAGGTAGAGGCGCGCCTCACCTTTCGGCACGATCACGGGCTCCTGGATGACTGCGTTGTGCCAGCAGGTAAAGCCCGCGTAGATCGGCTCGGCGCCGTCGAGCACGTGTGGACGGACGACCGAGTGGACCCCGTCGCAGCCGAGCAGCAGCGCGCCGCGCTCCTCACGCCCGTCGGCAAAACGCGCCGTGACACCATCCTCGTCTTGCTCGGCATCGACGAATTGCGCTCCGAGGTGCACCGTTTCCTGATCGATTTCCGCCATCAGCGCCGTCGTACAGGTCGGCGCGCAGGGCACCGATGCTCGGCGTCCCCCACGCGTCCGCGACCTCGCCCTCGGGGAGGCCGTTCAGCCGCTGGCCGCTCGCGGAGTAATAGTCGAACGAGCGATACTCGACGCCCTTCGCCAGCAGCTGCTGACCCACGCCGAGCCGCAGCAGCAGCCTCACTGTGTTGCTCCGGATCGTGAAGCCGCCGCCGAACGCCTGATGCCGCGGGGACTGCTCGAAGATCTCAGCCGGGATGCCGACGCGCCGGAGCGCAATGGCGGACGCAAGCCCGCCTGGTCCCGCACCGATGATCAGCACACGATCGTCACCCTGTCGCAGGGTTCCGCCTCCTTTGAGTAGGTCGTTCGGAGCTTACCTGGCGCTCCGAAACGCGTGGAAGAGGTAAATCGCACAATCCGGCCGCCTCTATGCACGACTCCGTCACGGACCTCGAACGCCGCCCTGGTGGCCTGGGCGAAGCACGCCCGCATCGGGCCGAGCAGCCGGCCGTGGTCCTCCGAGCGATCCCACGCCGCCGACTCCTCCATGCTCCCCACTCGCTGATCACCAGCCAGCGGCCCGGCTCGTCGACCGACTGGCAGAGCTGGTGGGCGATCAGTCCGGGCGCCTCCCGCGCCCGTGCCACCAGGTCTGCGTAGGCCCGCCTCAGTGCTTCCTCGTCCCCGTCCTTCACCCGAACGTCGACAACGAGCCGCACGCTCATGCCGAGCGCTCTTGATCCGGCACCGCGAATGCCCAGGGAAGTCGTCGCTGCTGCCCCCTCCACACGTCGCAGAGCGTACCCCGGGGGCACGCCCACTGCAATCCAGGCGGTGCGCGGGTCGACGAACGCCGCGCCTTCAGGCCTCGAGCAGGCGGTTCCCGGCCTCGTCGGTGGCGAAATCGCCGTTGAAGATCGGGCCCGTGTACAGGTGCAGCTGGAAGTTCTCCGGCTGATGGGCGTTTTCGAAGAACTCGCCGAACCGCTCGACCGCCTTCTTGTGGTACTCAGCCTCCGTGCTGGCGATGAGCGACTCCTCGCCCTCCCAGAACGTGATCGAGAGCGCCTTGCCCGTTGCGGTATCCACAAGGGACAGTGCTCCACTGAAGCCCTCACGGGCCTTTGTGACGGGCAGGATATTGTCGTACCAAAGCTTCAGTCCTTCCTGGACCCTGCCCTCGGGCGCCTGGACGTGCGTGACGCGGCAGAACATCATCGTCCACCTTTCATCTCGGTTGCGAACCTGACCGACCAAAGGCGATCGTAGTTGCGCCCGCCCAGGCGTGCAAGGGCAGACGGATGTCAGCGAAAGCGGTCAGGATGCATTCGTCTCGATCGCCTTCTGCCGGCGTCTGGCTGCGTGAGACTCGCACCGCCAGGAGGGGAAAGCCGATAGCGTGGAGCCATGTACGCAAGACTCAACTCCACCGAGTGGAACCCGGACCGGGTGGATGCAGCCATGCGGTTGACCGAGGAAAAGATCATCCCGAGCTACCGCGAGCACCCCGGATTCAAGGGCTACATCCTCCTCACCGAGCCCGATGGCGGTCCTCACGCCATCGCCCTCACTTTGTGGGACAGCGAGGAGAACCGCGAGTCCAGCGCAGGAATCGCCCGTGCGATGGTCGGTGAGCTCAAGGACGTGCTGCGCGCGCCGCCGAAGACCGAGCAATACGACGTGCGCTTCTTCGTACAGGACTAGAAAGAACCGCTTCTCACGCGCGCCGGGCTGGCCTCATGATCGTAGACATCCACGGGCACATCACGCATCCGGAGTTGTTCAAGCGGTATCCGATGCCGGCCGCCCTCGCGGATATCGAAGGCATGCTGGACCGCAAGTCGGCCGCAGGGATCGACCTGACGATCGTCGGGAGCCCGGTTGGCTTCGGCACGATGAGCAAGCGCGGTCACGACAACTACGCGCAGTCGATCGACGAGTTGAAGTCCTTCCACGAGTGGCTCGCCGAGACCGTCCAGGAACATGCCCCGCGGCTGGGCGCCTACGCGTACACGAACCCCTTCGGCGGCGACGAGGTCCTTGCCCAGACGGCGCAGGCGGTACGTGACGGCGGCTTTGTCGGCCTCATTGTCAACACGAGCGTCAAGGGTGAGTATCTCGACTCGCCCCGCGCCGACGCGTTCTTCGATATGGCCGCCGAGCTGGACCTGCCGATCTTCCTGCACCCGCCCGCCGAGCCCGTGGGCAGCGACAGCCTCGGGGACTTCCGGCTGGTGGAGCAGGTCGGCCGCTTCATGGACGTGACGGTCGGGCTCGCCGCACTCATCTTCGCTGGCCGGCTGGAACGCCACCCGGAGCTGAACGTCATCGCCGCCACCGCAGGCGGGGCAACCTCGCTGCTCGCGGGGCGGCTGGACGCGGCGTACGCGCCGCGTCACTGGGCCGGGCCTCCAACGGAAGGTCGGTCGCCGGGCGGAGCCGGAGCACCTGGCGGGGATGGGCCTCCGGCTGGCGGCGGCCCGCCGGGCATGCCGCGCTACGAGAACCGGATAAGCAAGCCTCCGAGCAACTACCTCAAACGTGTCTACGTCGATACAGCCAATTCGAGCCTCCACAACCACCTCGCCAACGTCGAGGTGATGGGCGTGGAGCGCATGATGTTCGGCACCGACTCCCCGCCACTGTCAACGCCGCTGGAGGCGGCGATCGCCGCCGTGCGCGAACTGCCGCTCGCGCCCGAGCAGCACGAGGCCATCCTCGAGGGCAACGCCCGCGCACTGTTCGGCCTCTGAGCGTCAGGCTGCCGGGGTTATACTCCGCGCGCGACTCTACGTCGACGTTGTCACAACCGAAGGGGTGCAGGTGGGCGACGGCACGGTCATCATCATCGGGGGCGGTATCGGCGGTCTGACCCTTGCCGTCGGGCTCCAGCGGGCCGGCGTGGCCTTTGTCGTCCATGAGCAACAGCCGGAGATTCGCGAGCTTGGAACCGGCGTCGGCATTCAGACGGTGGCGATCCAGGCGCTCGCGCAGCTCGGCATCGAGCCCGCGATACGCGCGATCGGCGGGCGTCCGTTCGAAGCACAGCTGATCCGCTCGGCTCGGACCGGTGAGGTTCTCGCCCGGATACCACGCCGGCGGCAGGCGTTCGTGGTGCATCGAGGCGAGCTGCTGGCGGCGCTGCTCGGGCAGCTACAGGACCAGAGTGTCATCAGATGCGGCTCGACCTGTGTCGGTTTCGAGCAGACCGGCGACGGCGTCACGGCCAGCTTCGCCGACGGCAGCGAGGTCCGGGGCGCCGTGCTCGTCGGAGCCGACGGCGCGCGATCGACGATCCGGCGCCAGGTCGTCGGCGATGGAGATCCAAGCTACGCCGGTATGACCGCTTGGCGCGGGATGCCCAGGTTCGAGCACCCGTCGATCCCGCTGGACATGTGCGAGCAGGTATGGGGGCCCGGGACCGTGTTCGGCCTGTTCCCGTGCAACGAGCGGCTCTTCTGGTACGCGAGTGACGTGCGTCCGGAGGGCGGTCAGGAGAGCCCAGCAGGAGCGCAAGCGCGATGTCCTGCGAACGTTCGCCGGCTGGCCGCAGTCAATCACCGAGGTGGTCGAGGCGACCCCGGAGGACGGCCTGTTCCAGGGCGACCTGTACATGCGCCCGGCGGTGAAGACGTGGACGGCTGGAGCCGCGACGCTGCTCGGAGACGCCGCCCACCCGACGCTGCCTGCGTTCGGCCAGGGCGCATGTATGGCGATCGAGGATGCCGCCGTTCTCAGCCGGGAGCTGACAGCCGCGGGCGACCTGGCAGACGCGGGAAGGATCGCCCAGGCGCTCACCCGCTACGAGGGGAAGCGCCTCCCAAGGACGAAGGGCATGGTCCGGAAGGCCGGGACGATGGGGAGCATGAACGCCTGGCGCTCACCTGCCGCGGTTCGCTTCCGAGACGCGCTCATATCCGCCATCCCGCAGCGCCTCTGGTTGCGCACCTACGAACACGAGTCCACCTATCAGCTGTGAAGAGGGGGCCGCATGTCTGATCAACGTGGATCGTCGATGCTGGAGGTCGCCGCCATCCGGACGCCCCGGCAACGCTACGACATCGCCATCCTCGGCGGCGGACTGGCGGGTCTGACGCTGGCCATCCAGCTCAGGCAGATGCGTCCGGACACGAGTGTGCTGGTGCTCGAGAAACGCGAAGGTCCGGCCCCGCTGGCCGCCTTCAAGGTGGGCGAGTCGACCGTCCCGTCGGGCGCGCACTACTTCGCCGACGTCGTCGGCATGCGCGATCACCTCGCCACGGAGCAGCTCGTCAAGCTCGGACTGCGCTTCTTCCCCACGCTCGACGGCAACCGCGACATCAGCAAGCGACCTGAGAAGGGGCCCGCTGACTTCCCTCCCACCGACACCTATCAAATCGACCGGGGTCTGTTCGAGAACAAGCTGGCGGCGCGCGCCCGTGCGCTCGGTGTCGACGTCGCCAGCGGCGCCCGGGTGAACGAGATCACGCTCGACCCGGCCGGCCACACCGTCAGCTACGAGCAGTTCGAGACCGCCGCCACAACCCGGGCCCGCTGGGTCGTCGACGCCGCCGGTCGGGCGAGCCTGCTGAAGCGCAAGCTTGGTCTCGGCACCGACTCCGGCCACCACATCAACTCGGCCTGGTTCCGCCTCAGCGGCGGTCTCGACCTCGAGGAGTGGGGCAAGCACGACCCGGCATGGATGGGACGCATGAAGCGTCCCGGCATCCGCCAGTTCAGCACCAACCATCTCCTCGGCGAGGGGTACTGGGTGTGGCTCATCCCGCTCTCCACCGGGCCGATCAGCATCGGGGTGTGCGCCGATCCGCGATACCACCCGTTCGAGGAGATCTCCACGTTCGACAGCCTGCTCGACTGGCTGCGACGGCACGAGCCCCAGCTGGCCGCGTCCGTCGAGGGCCGGCTCGACGACGTGGAGGACTTCCTCCGCGTCCGCGACTTCTCATACGCGGTCGAGCAGACCTACTCGCCGGACCGGTGGGCGCTCGTCGGCGAGGCGGCAGCGTTCGCCGATCCCTTCTTCTCGCCGGGTTCGGATTTCATCGGCTACGGGAACACGCTGACCGCCGACTTGGTCGCTCGGGATCTCGACGGCGAGGACACCTCCGAGCGGCTCGAGTACTTCAACCGGCTCTACCAGCAAGCCTTCGATTTCGCGATCAACCGATATCGCGACACCTACGCGCTGTTCGGCAACCCGGGAGTGGCGCTCGAGATGCTCTACTGGATGACCCCAGCGAGCCACAGCGGGATCACGCTCTTGTTCATCAAGGACAAGCTGACCGATCTGGAGTTCATGAAGAGCGTCGATGCCGACCTTGAGCGCTACTTCAACCTCAACAACGTCATGCACGCCATGTTCCGCGAGTGGGACAAGCTCGATCGCCCGGCCCCGCAGATGGTCGGGCCGGAACTGGGCGGCGGCGTTCCCGGGGGTCCCCCCGGCACGTTCGGCCCTCCGCCCGGCATGCCCGGCGGTGGTCCGCCTCCCGGTGGTCCGCCTCCCGGGTTCCCTCCCGGTGGTCCGCCTCCCGGTGGTCCGCCTCCTGGGTTCCCTCCCGGTGGTCCGCCTCCTGGGTTCCCTCCCGGTGGTCCGCCGCCCGGCTTCCCGCCGGGCGTCGCCCCGCCGCTGATCGTCCGCGTCACGCTCGGCGTGTTCGGTGCGCTGATGAGGCCGATGAGCGACGATGAGCTGCGCGAGGAACTGCGCTCCCAGCAGCGCAATCTCGAGGAGCTCGCGGTCGAGATCTTCCGCCGCGCGGCCACGGCGCTGCCCGAGCCACCGCCGGAGGATGCGACGATCAACGCCTATGCGATCAGCCTGGATCCGCAGCGGTGGGAGTCGGACGGGCTGCTCGCACGGACGGCGTAGCAGAGGCTCAGCGCGTACCGGCGCGACGCGATGACGCGCGAGACGCGGCTCATCCTGGTCTCGGTCTGCCTGGCCCTGGCGACCGTCGTCAGCGCGGTGTCGTCGATCAACGTCGCACTGCCCGACATCGCGCGGGCGACCGGGGCCAGCTCGACCCAGCTGCAGTGGGTGGTCGATGCCTACTCCCTCGCCTTCGCAGGACTCGTGCTGCCCGCTGGGGCGCTCGGTGACCGGATCGGGCGACGACGGGCCCTGCTCGCCGGCCTGACCCTGTTCGGCGGCGCCGCTGCGGTTGCGACGACGATCAGCAGCCCGACGCTACTTATCGTCATGCGGGCGATCATGGGTGTCGGCGGTGCACTCACGATGCCCTCGACCCTGTCGATCGTCTCGACGACGTTCACCGCCGACGCGCTCGACAAGGCGCTCGTGATCTGGACGGGCGTCGCCGGGGCCAGTGGCCTGTTCGGCGTCCTCACCGCCGGCGTACTGCTCGAGCTCTTCTCATGGCCCTCAGTGTTCGTCCTGAGCGTTGTGCTGGCGGCGCTCGGGATCGTGATGACGCTGCGCTTTGTCCCGTCGGGCGGGGTCGAGTCGGTGAAGCTCGACACGGTTGGGGCTGTGCTTGCCGCCCTGGGGCTGGTCGGCATCGTCTGGGGCATCATCGAGGGACCGAATCTCGGCTGGTCGAGTTCCCCCGTCCTCGCCGGATTCATCGCCGGCGCTCTGCTGCTCGTCGCGTTCTTGGTCTGGGAGGCACGGGCTCCGGCGCCGATGCTGGACCCGCGCCTCTTCCGACTCCGTGGGTTCAGCGTCGGCGCCGCGTCGGTGTTCATGCAGTTTTTTGCCGTCTACGGCGTGATCTTCCTTGCACTCCAGTACTTCCAGTTCGTGCTCGGCTACTCGCCGCTGGCTGCGGGGGCGGCGTTCGTCCCGTTCGCTGCCGGGATCGGAGCGGTCGGGCGCCGAGTGCCGCAGCTGGTGCGCCGGGTAGGGTTGCGATCGATCGGTCCAGCCGGACTCGCGATCATCGCGCTCGCGCTCATCCTGAGCGCGCTTGCCGGCACGGTCGACGCGTCCTACCCGACACTCGTTCCGGGCATCCTTCTGCTCGGAATCGGCATGGGCATGTGCGGGCCGCCCGCCACTTCGATGATCCTCGCCTGTCTGCCCAAGGCCAAGCAGGGCGTCGCATCGGCGGTCAACGACACCGCCCGTGAGGTCGGCGGCGCAATCGGCATCGCGATATTCGGTTCGATCCTGATCTCGCAGGCGGGCAACATCGGCCGTCACGTCAACCTGCAGAACTTCGTGTCCGGCTATGACGCCGCGCTCTACGTCGGAGCAGGGCTCGTCCTGATCGCGGCAATCCTCGTCGCGCTCCGCGCGCCGGCTCGGATCACATTGGTGGTGACGGAGGGCCCGCGCGCGGGCGACCGGATCAGCCTGAACGATCCCGCCACGCTCGGGCGGCACGCCGACATCGTCGTCGACGATCCGGAGCTCTCCCGCCGCCACGTGGCCCTGCGACCCGTGGCAGACGGGCTCGAGGTCGAGGATCTCGGATCGCTCAACGGCACCTACGTCCGCGGCGTGCGACTTGGCGGCTCGGCGACGGTGCGGGACGGAGCCGAGATCCGCGTCGGGCAGACCGCGATGACGGTCAAGCTGCCGACGCCAGACAGCGGTGCGACCAAGATGATCGCGGTCCGGCGCCCAACCGTCCGGCCGGACCTGACGGCTGGCGGCGCCCCGCACCCGGCCTCGAGCCCCGCAGCCCCGCAGCCGGTGACGCTGCACATCACGGCGGGGACGCGGTCTGGCGAGCGGGTCGAGCTCGCCGGGCAGCTCACCATCGGCCGCACCGAGGGCGACCTGCTGATCGCCGATCCCGAGCTCTCGCGGCGTCACGCCACGCTGCGTCCTGTCCTCGGCGGCCTGGAGGTCGAGGACCACAACTCCTCCAACGGCACCTACGTCCGGGGCAAGCGCATAACTCGGATCGAGACCGCCGGCCACGCCGATCGCGTCCAGCTCGGCCACACGACGCTCGTCGTCGAGGTCCACGCCGAGCGGTGAGAGGACCGATCAGACGCGAGTCGCAGCCATTGCTATGTCGACTCGGCGCTCTCCTTGGCAAAAGCCTCGAGCTTCGCCCCCGAGTCGGCGGCGAACACGCTGAGCGAAGGATCGATTTGCCGTATCAGTCCTCCGAGGACGCGTCCCGGCCCAAGCTCGAGGAACGTGCGGCAATCCTGCCCGGCAAGCACGGCCACGCAATCCGTCCATCGCACGGGACTCGCGATCTGAGCGATCAGCGCCCGGCGGACGTCCTCGGACGTGTTCACCAGGCCACCGCTGGCATTGCTGGCGAGCGGCACCTGGGGGTCGCTCCAATCGATTGCCTCCATCGCCTTCGCGAGCTCGGCCTGGACCGGCTCCATCATCTTGCTGTGGAAAGCCGCACCCACCTGCAGCCGAACCGCACGCCTTGCCCCTGTCCCCGGTGCGAGCTCGACCAGCCTGTCGACCGCCGCCGCCTCGCCGGAGACGACGATCTGCTGTGGCGTGTTGAGGTTCGCCGGAGCCACGTCACCGCTGTCCACCACCTCAGCGCACAGTGCCTCGACGCGATCCAGATCGAGTCCGATCACCGCGGCCATCGCGCCCGGACGCTGGTTCTGGATCTCGTTCATCAACCGGCCGCGCTGAGACACGAGGCGCATGCCGGCTTCCATGGGCAGCGCACCCGCCGCGACAGCCGCGGTGTATTCGCCGAGACTGTGGCCGGCGACGAAATCTGCGCGCAGCCCCATCTCCTGCGCCAACTCGTGCATCGCGAGTGAAACTGCGAACAAGGCCGGCTGGGCGACATCCGTCCGGGTGAGCTCCTCCGGTGGGCCCTCGAGCGTCGTGCGGCGCACCGCCAGCCCCGAGGCTTCGTCAGCCAGGTGGAGATATCGATCGAACAGCTCCGGGCGCGTGTCGAGCAGCTCTTGACCCATGCCGACCTTCTGAGAGCCCTGCCCAGGAAACACGAACGCGGTGGCGCTCATAGCTCAACCACCTCTTCCCGGCACGTGCCCAGCGTCTCCACCGCGGTACCCCCTCCATGCGCGAAAACTGTCGGCCGAGCCTAGCTGCAACATCCACGGATCGCAAGATCCGGCTAAGCTCCCCACCTGCTGCTGGGGATTCGCCCGAAAGGGGAGCACATCGTGGTCCACTGCCAAAAGTTGCACCACGTGACCGGCGCCGACGTCGCCAAGTCCAGGATCGTCGACGTGCTTGGCCCGTTTTTCCAGCTCGGCATCGTCGTGATGCCACGACCCGGCGGCGCGCCGCCGAGCTAGAGGAGACGAGTGATGTCAGGTCTCCCGGCCAGTCCGGGCGGTCCGCCGCCGGAGCCGCGCCCCACCCCCGACATGCCCCACTTCGATTCGTTCTTCCGGCTCGACGGCTTGGTCGTGCTGGTCGTCGGAGGCTACGGCGGAATCGGGTCGATGACATCGAAGCTGCTCGCACATCATGGCGCGACCGTGGCGATTGCCGGCCGCTCGCCGCAGAAGGCCGAGCAGCTCGCGGATCAAATACGGGGACGCGGCGGGAAGGCAACGAGCGCGGCGCTCGACCTAGCCGACCGGACCGCGATCAAGTCAACCGTTGCAAGGATCACCGCCGAGCTCGGCGGACTGGACATGGTCGTGAACCTGGCCGGGATCGAGGTCGAGAACCGAGCCGAGGAGCTGACCGAAGACGAGTGGGACCAGGTCATCGAGATCGATCTGTCGGGCGCGTTCTGGCTGTCTCAAGCTGCGGCCCGACACATGATCGAGACCGGCAAGGGCGGGCGGATCGTTCACTTTTCCTCAACCCGCAGCGTCGCCGGAGGTCGCCGCGGATTCGCCGCGTACGCAGCCGCCAAGGGCGGACTGAACAACCTGATACGGCAGCTCGCGGCTGAGTGGGGGGTGCACGGCATCACCGTCAACGGAATCGCGCCCGGTTTCGTCCCGACCGAGCTTACGGAGGATAAGGCGTCCAACGAGGGGTTCATCCGCTTTATGGTCGGGCGGATCCCGCTCGGACGGCTCGGGACCGTGTGGGAGCTTGGCGGCACGGTGCTGTTCCTGGCTTCACCCGCCGCAGGCTTCATCACCGGTCAGGTGCTGTTCGTCGACGGCGGCGTCACTGCGAGCTCATGAAAGGACGCCGCCGTTTATGCCCTCCCGCCGCCCTCGGGCTCCCAGCTATAGAACTCTCGGGCGGTCGCGTCTTTGGGCGACTTCCACGTCGCCGGGTTGTACGGCTGGATGTAGGGCTCGAGCTTCTTCGAGATGTCAGTGAACAGCTCGTGGTCGCGGACGCTGTCGACCGCGGACTCGAACTCGTCGTCGGTCTCGACGAGATGGATGTAGATGTCCTCGAGCACGAACAGGCTGCGGTGGCGCACACCGGTCAGGTGCGGTAGCTCGGTCTCGTCGGACTCGGCGAAGATCTTCGCCACCTCGTCCTCGGAGCCCGGCTTGATGCGGGCGACGATCAGGCCGCGCTTGACGCTCATGACGAGCCTCCCGGCGCCTGCGCCTCCAGGCGCTCCTTGATCACGCCCATCTGGATCTTCGTGTTCTTGTTCATGTAGGCCTCGGCCTGCTCGTCGTTGGCCGGGGCGGCCGGCTTCATCGAGAAGTCCTGGACCCACCGCATGTTGGTGCCGTCGTCGGTGGCCTCGAAGTACCACTCGATGTTCATGTACTCGAACGGGCCGGTCTCGATCCGGCTCGACTTCGAGCTGTGCGTCGAGGGGTCGGCGACCCGCTCGGAGGTCCAGCTCCACACCTGGCCGTCGGAGTCCGGGTCCGGATGGGTGGTGAGGCGGAACACGATCCGGTTGCCGTCCCGCTCGACGACCTCGGCCTTGGCGTACTCGCTGAACAGGTTCGGCCAATCCTCCACGTCCATCATCCGGTCCCACACGTACTCGAGCGGAGCCGCGATCTCGATCGCGTTGTCAGTATGCGCCGCCATCTCACCCCTCCTCGGCGAGTCGGCCGTTGACGTAGTCGATCGCCTCGCCAACGGTGTGGATCTTCTCGGCGTCATCGTCGGCGATCGTGAAGCCGTATTCCTGCTCCATCGCGAGCTGGATCTCGACGAACGCCAGCGAGTCGAGCCCCATGTCGTCGAACGTCGTGTCGGGGTCGTCCTTGACGTCCTCCTCCGGGAGCCCAACCCGGTCGACCAGGATCCGCTTCAGGTCCTCAAATCCGAACTGCGCCTGCTCGCTCAATGGTTCCTCCTCGTTGGTGTTGACTGCGGTTGTCGGCCCCGCCCGGCAGCGCCAGCGCCCTCAGCGCCGGAAGCTGCTCGCGCGCAGCGACCCGTCCCGCTTCGAGGAACAGGTCGGCCAGATGGAAGTCTCGCCATTCTCCGGGCCCGAACAGAGGGGCAATCGTCACATCCGCCAGCTCGGCGTGGCGGACGCTCTCGGCCATCTGGGAGAGGTCCATCACCTCGAGCAGGTCGTCGAGCACGCCGCGCCGGCGTCGCTCGGGCGGCGGCTCGGGCGGCTCGGCATCCGGCCAGTGCGGGAGCGTCTCGCGCGCGATCAGATTCACCGACACGGTCACGTCGGCGCCGTCGGCGACGAGCGCCCCCGTCGGCACCGGGACGAGCGCCAGCCCGTCGACGAGCCGGTGGCCGTCGCGCTCGTACGGCCGTCTGAAGCCGGCCAGCGCGGTGGCGGCGAGCAGCGCCTCCCACAGAGTGCCGTCGCGCAGCGGCGCCGGCGCCCGCGCATCGAGGTCCACGGCCATGATCGTCAGAGGGATCAGCGTGTCCTCGAACCGCCGATCGCCGGTCGTCCTCCGCAGCAGGTCCGTCATCAGCTCCTGGCTCGTCGAGCGCCCCGACAGCGACACCTTGAACACCTCGGCCACGGTCGGCGGGTCGAACACGTCGCGCAGCGTCGCTTCGATCTCCTCGGCGCCGAACCCGAGCGCGACGTACGCGCCGGCGATCGCGCCGATGCTCGAACCGGACACCGCGTCGATCGCGTAGCCGGCCTCCTCGAGCACCTGGAGCACGCCGACATGGGCATAGCCCTTGGCGCCGCCGGCGCCGAGCGCGAGCCCAAGCTTGCACCGGGCCACGTGGCGGGCGAGCCAGGCCAGATCGCGGTCGGGCAGCGGCAGCTGCTCACCGGCCGGGCACCGGCGGACGACCCGCAGCGGCGCGCCGGGCGGCCAGGCTCCGGCCGCCGCCTGCGCCTCGTCGCCGACGAGCACGACCTCGACGTCGAGCTCGGCCCCGGTGGCGCGCTGCAGTCGGCCGAGCTCGGCGGCATCGGCGGCGCTCCCGGCGAGCGCGATCACGCGATCTGACTCACGCAGCAGCGGCGCGATCGTCGCTGCCTCGAGCTCCGCGCCAAGCAGCACGGTGCCGTGGGAGGCGACGAGGTCATCGGCCGCGGTCAGCGCGCCCGCGAATGAGAAGTCGCGGTCGAGCGAGGTCACCGGCCGCGGGCTGACCATCCGCGCGGCGGCGACGAGCCGCGGGACCACACGGCGCAGAGGACCGGCGGCGGCGATCGCGACCGTCTCCCCCAGCTCGCGCTCGGCGCTGCGCGCCCGGGCGTGCTCGAGCCGCCCCTGGTGGCCGCGCAGCGCGTTGATCACGAGCTGCGGGGCATCGGCGGCGAGCGCCCGGAGCGCGTCGGCGTCGAGCTCGAGCGCCGTCGTGGGGATGCTCGCCACCACGGTCTCGCGGATGCGGCTCGCCGAGCAGCACAGCGACGTCGCCGACCGCGGCGCCCTTGCGCAGTCGGCCGAGGATCTCCGCCGCCGGGGCGGCGCCGCTCGCGCCGAGCACGTCGACGAGCCCGCCGGTGATCACCCAGCAGCGGTCCGCCGGACCGCCCGCCTCGCACAGCAGCTCGCCCGGCGCGAAGCTCCGCTCGCGGGCGCGCGCGCCCGCCCGCTCGAGCTCCCCGGGCGACAGCGCGGCGAACAGGGGGCTGCGAGCCAGCCCCGCGAGGTCGGCGGCATCGGCCATCGCGCGTCCCCCGACCGCCTACTCGACCCGGCGCAGCACGAGCGCCGCGTTGAAGCCTCCGTAGCCGCGCGCGATGACGAGCACCGTCCCGAGCTCCGCGTCGCGGGCAGAGGTGACGAAGTCGAGATCGTTTCCCTCGGCCGGCTCATCGAGGTTGATCGTCGGCGGCAGCTTGCCGTCGCGCATCGCGAGCACGGCACCGGCCACGTCGAGCGACGCGCCGCCCGCGTACAGCCGTCCCACCATCGTCTTCGGCACCGTCACCGGGACGTCGGCGGCGCGCTTGCCGAGCGCCTGCTTGATCGCCCCCACCTCGATCGCGTCCCACTCCGGCACGCCGAACCCGTCGGCGAACACGGCGTCGATCTCGTCCGGCTTGACGCCGGCGTCCTTGAGCGCGACCGTCATCGCGCGCGCGTACTGCTTCCCGTCCGGGGCCGGGCGGCCCCAGTGGTAGGCGTCGTTGGTGGCGCCGTAGCCCGCGATCTCGGCGTACGGCTTGACGCCACGGTCCTCGGCGCGCCCAGTGCTCTCGACGAGCAGGATCGCGCCGCCCTCGCCGGGCACGTAGCCGTTGGCGCGCGCGTCGAACGGGCGGTATGCGTCCGCCGGGTCATCGGCCGTCGACAGCAGGCCGTTACCCATCTGGCAGGTGAGCGCGTACGGGCCGATCGGGGCCTCGAGCCCGCCGCCGACGATCGTGTCGACGCCACGGCGGATCGACCGCCGCGCGTGCTGGAGCGCCTCGAGGCCGCCCGCCCCCTCGGCGACGACGACGCCGCACAGGCCCTTGAGCCCGTGCTTGATCGAGATCTGGCCGGTGGTCGCGGCATAGAACCAGGCGATCGACTGGTAGGCGCCGACGAACTTGGGGCCCTTGCCCCACAGCGCCTGGATCTCCTTCTGGCCGAACTCGTTGCCGCCCGAGGAGCTGGCGGTGATCGCCCCGGTCGACCACTCGTCGAACTCGGAGGGATCGAAGCTGGCATCGTCGAACGCCATCTGCGTGGCGGCCAGCGCCATGTGCGTCCAGCGATCGGTCTGCACCTGCAGGCGGCGCTCGATGTAGTCGCCCGCGTCGAACCCGGCCACCTCGCCGGCGAGCTGGGTGGCGTACTTCGAGGGGTCGAACTGCTCGATCCGGGCGATCCCGGTCGTCCCCGCCTTGGTTGCCTTCCACCACGCGTCGGTCCCGATCCCGTTCGGCGCCACGACGCCGATCCCGGTGATCACCGCCCGGCGGCTGTGGTCGGGGGTCATCGTGTAGGTCATGCCGCCACCTCGCGGACCTCGGCGGGAAGCGACAGGATCATCGCCGACTGGAAGCCGCCGAACCCGCTGGCCGTCGACAGCGCCGTCTGCACCGTCTTGCGGACCGCCACCTTCGGCGTGTAGTCGAGGTCGCACTCCGGGTCGCGGTTCTCCCAGTTCGCCGTCGGCGGGCACACGCCCCGGTCGATCGCGAGCGCGCAGGCGGCCATCTCGATCGCGCCGATCGCGCCGAGCGAATGGCCGATCATCGACTTGATCGAGCTGATCGGAACCTTGTAGGCGTGCTCGCCGAGGGTCTTCTTGTACGCGGTCGTCTCGTGCCGGTCGTTCTGCTTGGTCCCCGAGCCGTGGGCGTTGATGTAGTCGATGTCCTCGGGCTTGATGTCGGCCTGGCGCATCGCGTCGAGGATCGCCTCGGTCATCGCGAACGCCTCCGGCCGCAGCCCCGTCATGTGGTAGGCGTTGCCGCGCGTCCCGTAGCCGACGACCTCGCAGTAGATGTGGGCGCCGCGGGCGAGCGCCGAGTCGAACTCCTCGAGGATCAGGATCGCGCACGCCCTCGCCCATCACGAACCCGTCGCGGTCGCGGTCGAACGGCCGCGACGCGTGGGCGGCATCGTCGTTGCGCTGCGAGGTGGCCTTGATCGGGTCGAAGCAGGCCATCGAGATCGGCGAGATCGGCGACTCGGCCGCACCGGCGATGACGATGTCGGCCTCGCCGTCCTGGATCAGCTGATGGCCGTAGCCGATCGCGTCGATCCCCGACGTGCAGCCGGTCGAGATGACGACGGCGGGCCCGTGGGCCCCGAACCGCAGCGCGACCTCGCTGGCCAGCGAGCTGGGGATCAGGCCCTGGTAGAGCGAACGGCAGCGTGTAGTCGGGGTCGACGAGCCAGTCCTGACCGTGATTCGAGACCGCGACGTAGCCGTCCTCGAGCGCGATCGTGCCGCCGACCGCAGAGCCGAGCGTGACCCCCATCCGGTCGTGGTCGATCGGTCTCGAGGTCGAGGCCGGAGTCGCCGGTCGCCTCGATCGCCGCCGCCGTGGCGAACTGGATGTAGCGGTCCTGGCGGCGCTTCTCATGCTCGCTGAGGCCGGCCTCGAGCGGATCGAAGTCCGCCTCGGCGGCGATCTGGGAGCGGAACCCGCTCGCGTCGAACGCGCTGATCCGCCGCGTGGCGGTCCGGCCAGCGGTGATCTGCTCCCAGAAGCTCTCGCGGGTCACTCCACCAGGAGCCACCACGCCGATCCCGGTGATCGCAGTTCTTCTCACTCCGATGCTCCCTTTCCGTACATGCCCACGATGGAGCGCCCCCAGACCACGTCCACCCCAGCTCCGATCCGCTTACTCGGTGTCGACGTGGCCGAGGTCGGGCCGGGGCGCCAGCGGACCGAGATGGAAGACGAGGAAGGCGTCTTCGTCACCGTCGTTCACCAGCCGGTGCCGGATGTTCATCGGGATGAGAAGGCCGTGGCGGGCGGACACCGCGTTGGACTTGCCGTCCAGCTGCGCGTCGATCTTCCCGCTGACCACGTAGATGAACTCCTCCGAGTAGCGGGTGGTAGTGCTCGCTGATCCGGTCGCCCGGCGCAATCGTCGCCACGCCCATGAAGCCTGAGGTCGACCCCGCGCGTCTTCGGGCCCGAGCAGCGTCCGCACGTCGCCGCCGCGGTAGGTCACCGGCTCGCAATCTTCCACGGACACGATCTTCGGCTCGGCCGCCGCTTCCACGGACTCCTGACTCATCGCTTCCCCCGAATCGTCGTAATGACCGCCCGAGCCTATACGACGCCTCTGGGATGCGTCAAACGCCCGCGCGGGCGGCTCTCTCAGCTCCCGGCGACGAGCGCCGTGAGGAACAGGCCAAGCAGGTGAAACGACTGGTCGAGCGAGATCCCGAGCCCGGGATTCGCCTTCAGATCGGCCTTCTTGACCATCAGCGCGTAGCGAGTTGAGCAGCCGGCCGTCGTCCTGGATCAGGTGCGGGATCGCGATCAGGAGCGCGAGCAGGAGCACGCCCAGGCCGAGGCTGCTCGAGAGCCAGATCAGCGCGGGCACGTACGCCAGCGTGTACGTGGCCACGTGCGAGACCAGCGCGCGGCGCTGCACCGGCGCGCCGGTCAGTCCGCCGTGCTTGTTGAGCGCCTGCCATTCGGTCTGGAACATGTAGTCCCCGACCGCATGGGACACCAGGAAGACCGTGAACACCTGCACCCACGACATCGCGCGGAACCTACCTGACCCGCCCGCTGCCCTGCCAGGTGCGGAATTCCTCACGTATCCCGACTTGCCAGATCGGGGACAATCGTGCGACATGGCTGGGCGCGCTGTGACCATCGCCGAGACGTCGCCGTCGCTCGCTGCGATCGTGGCGGCGGTCGACCCCGCGCTGATCGGCTTCCGCGACCAGACCTCCCCGGACGGGATGACGACGATCGTGTTCACCGACATCGTCGGCTCGACGGAGATGATGGAGCGGCTCGGCGAGGATCACTGGCTCGAGCTGATGCATGCACACAACCGGATCGTCCGCGACTGCGTCGACGCGCACGGCGGCACGGTCGTCAAGTCCCAGGGCGACGGGTTCATGATCGTGTTCGCGAGCGCGGCGGCATCGCTCAGCTTCGCCGTTCATCTCCAGGAGCTGCTCGCCGTCCACAACGACGAGCATCCTGACGAGGAGCTTGGCGTCCGCGTCGGCGCCCACACCGGCCAGGTCTACGCCGCCGACGAGGACTTCCTCGGCAAGGCGGTCGTGCTCGCGGCGCGGATCACCGGCCAGGCCGGCGGAGGCGAGATCCTCGTTTCGGCGGTGACCCGCGGCTACACCGAGGGGCTCCAGCGCTGGAGCTACGGCCGCACGGCGGAGCTGAGCCTCAAGGGCCTCGCCGCGCGCCACCGGGTGTACTCGCTGAGCTGGCGGTAGGCCGGCCTCGCCGCGGGTCCTTGCGCCGAGCCGCCGGGCCCCGGGCTCAGCTCACCTCGCGCACGCGCCCGGTCTCGACCTCGAACACGAACCCGCGGATGCTCTCCTTGCGGGGGACGAACGGGCTTTCGCGGACCCGCCGGATGCTGTCGCGCACGTCATCCTCGAGGTCGGCGAACGCGCGGGCCGGCCACGGCGGGCGCTCCCCGTCCGTGCGCTCCCGGGCGGTGGCGAACTCCTCGTCGGTGAACGTCTGCATCCCGCACAAGGTGTGGTGCATGAGCACGACCTCCTCGGTGCCAAGCTCGTGCTGGGAGATCGACAGCGACCGGATCACGTCGTCGGTCACGACCCCGCCGGCGTTGCGGATCACGTGGGCCGCCCCGGGCTCGAACCCCAGCGCCCGAGCCGGGTCCAACCGCGCGTCCATGCACGTGACGATCGCGACCTTGAGCGCGGGAGCGGCGGCGAGCCCGCCCGTGTCGAAGCCCTCCGCATACCGGTCGTTGTTGTGCAGGAGCTGCTCGGTCGCTGTCATCGTCCCTCGCTTTCGGTGTCGGCGGAACTGTGACACGGCACCGCGCTTGACGGGACCGCGCCCAACCCACAAGATTGACGTGGGGTGGCGGATAATCTCTACATCACCGCGCTGGAGGCGGGCAGCGGGAAGTCGATCGTCGCTCTGGGACTGATGGAGACGCTCGCTGGGCGGGCGCAGCGCGCCGGGTTCTTCCGGCCGGTCGTCGCCGGCGGCCCCGACGACCCGCAGCTCCAGCTGATCCGCTCGCGCTACGGACTCGACGTCCCGGCCAGCGAGATGTACGCCGTGACCGCAGCCGACGCGAGCTCGATGCTCGCCGCCGGCCGCCACGCCGAGCTCGAGCAGCGGGTGTTCGACGCGTTCAAGCGGCTCGAGGCGCAGTTCGACGTGGTCGTCGTCGAGGGCACCGACCACGTGATGCCGGCGCTCGACTTCGATCTCGACGCCGGCCTGGCGCGGCAGCTCGGGTGCCCGGTGCTCGTCGTGATCCGCGGCGGCTCGGTCCCAGACATCGCCTCGGCGGTGCGGGTCGCGCGGGCCTCGCTCGACCGCCGCGGGTGCGCGCTGTTCGGCGTGATCGTCAACCGCGTCCCCGCGGCGGCGATGGCCGAGATGCGCGCGCACTCGGTCGTGTACGACCCGGGCGAGCCGATGTACGTGATCGCCGAGAGCGCGGTGCTCGGCCACCCGACAGTCGGCCAGGTGGCAGCTGAGCTCGGCGCCGAGGTGCTGTCGGCCGGCGCCGACGGCCTGCAGCAGGAGGTGCGCGACGTCCGCGTGGCCGCGATGGGCGTCGAGCCGTTCCTCGCCGACCTCGTCGACGGGACCCTCGTGATCGTGCCCGGCGATCGGGCCGACATCGTGCTCGCCTGCCTGGCGACGGCGGCGCTCCCCGGCCTTGCGTCGGTGTCCGGGCTCGTGCTGACGACCGAGACGGAGCCGGCCCCGACGCTGGCGCCGCTCCTGCGCGACGCCCCGTTCGCGGTCCTGCGCACGCGCGAGCGGACCTACCCCACCGCGACCGCCGTGCACGCGGTCCGCCCTGGGCTGAGCGCCGGCCAGGACCGGCGGATCGCCGCGGCGCTCGGCGCATTTGAGTCCGGCGTCGACCCGGCGGAGCTCGCGTCACGGATCGCGCTGCCGCGGACCGGCGCGGTGACGCCGATGATGTTCCAGTACGAGCTGCTCGAGCGGGCCCGGGCCGCGCGCCGCCACATCGTGCTCCCCGAGGGCGACGACGACCGGGTGCTGGCGGCGGCCGAGATCCTGCTGCGCCGGGATGTCGTGTCGGTGACGATCCTCGGTGCTCCGGATGCGGTCCACGCCCGCGCGGCTGCGCGCGGCCTGTCGCTCGCCGGCGCCTCGATCGTCGATCCGGCTGGGTCCCCGCTGCGGGCGGAGTTCGCCGAGCTCTACTACGAGCTGCGCAGGCACAAGGGCATGACCCCCGAGCTCGCGCTCGACGCGGTCGTCGATCCAAGCTACTTCGGGACCCTGATGGTCCAGACCGGCGCCGCCGACGGGATGGTGTCCGGCGCCGCCCACACCACGGCGGACACGATCCGCCCGGCGTTCGAGATCATCAAGGCGAGCCCCGGGGTGTCGGTCGTCTCGAGCGTGTTCTTCATGTGCCTCGCCGACCGAGTGCTCGTGTACGGCGACTGCGCGGTCAACCCGCGCCCGACCGCCGAGCAGCTCGCCGACATCGCGATCGGCTCGGCCGCCACCGCGGGACGGTTCGGGATCGACCCGCGGGTGGCGATGCTGTCGTACTCGACCGGAGCGTCGGGCAAGGGCGAGCAGGTCGACGCCGTGCGCCGCGCCACCGAGCTCGTCCGCGAGCGCGCCCCGTCGCTGGCCGTCGAGGGGCCGATCCAGTACGACGCCGCGGTCGACGCCCACGTCGCCGCGCTGAAGCTGCCGGGCAGCGAGGTCGCCGGCCGGGCCACGGTGTTCGTATTCCCTGACCTCGACACCGGCAACGTCGCCTACAAGGCCGTGCAGCGCTCGTCGGGCGCGATCGCGATCGGCCCGGTGCTGCAGGGCCTGCGCAAGCCGATCAACGACCTCAGCCGCGGCTGCGAGATCACCGACATCGTCAACACGATCGCGATCACGGCGATTCAGGCAGCAGGCTGAGGCCCCCGCTCCGCTGGGGGGAATCGCCCCGATTCAGTCAGCAGGCTGAGGCGCCCGCTCCGCTGGGGGGAATCGCCCCGATTCAGTCAGCAGGCTGAGCCCGGGCTCCACCTGCTGCTCGGCCCGGATGATGTGGACGACCGCGTTGATCGAGCGCCAGATGGGTGAACGCCTGCGGGAAGTTGCCCAGATGGCGCCCCGTGTGATGGTCGATCTGCTCGGCGTACAAGGCGAGCGGACTCGCATGGCTGATCAGCCGCTCGCACAGCGCCCGCGCGCGCGCCAGCTCGCCGATCTCGACGAGCGCGGACACGAGCCAGAACGAGCAGATCGTGAACGTCCCCTCCTCGCCGGAGAACCCATCGTCGGTCTCCTCGACGCGGTAGCGGAGCACGAGCCCGTCCTCCGTCAGCTCGTCGGCGATCGCCAGCACGGTCGCCCGGATCCGCGGGTCGTCGCCGGGCAGGAACCGGACGAGCGGCAGCAACAGCAGCGACGCGTCGAGCGCCTCGGTCTCGTAGTGCTGGACGAACACGCCGCGCGCATCGATGCCGTTGGCGCACAGGTCGGCGTGGATCTCCTCGGCGGCCGCCTCCCATCGGGCGGCGGTCTTCACGTCGTCGCGGATCCGGGCGAGCCGGGCGCCGCGGTCGGCCGCGACCCAGCACATCAGCTTCGAGGAGGTGAAGTGCTTCGGGTCGCCGCGGACCTCCCAGATCCCACGGTCGGGCTCGCGCCACGCGGCCAGCGCCGCCTCGACCTGGCGGCTGATGATCGGCCACAGCCGGTCGGGGAGCTGATCGCGGCTGCGGGTGTGGAGGTAGATCGAGTCGAGCACGGCGCCCCACACGTCGTGCTGGTCCTGGTTGTAGGCGCCGTTGCCGATCCGGACCGGCTTCGCGCCCTCGTAGCCGGACAGATGGTCGAGCTGCTGCTCCTCCAGCCGGCTCTCGCCGCCGATCCCGTACATGATCTGCAGCCGGCTCTCCTCGGACTCGGCCATGTCGGCGACGAAGTAGAAGAAGTCGTTGGCCTCCTCGTCGAACCCGAGCGTGTAGAGCGCCCACAGCATGAACGTCGAGTCGCGGATCCAGCTGTAGCGGTAATCCCAGTTGCGATCCCCGCCCGGCGTCTCCGGCAGCGACGTCGTGGCCGCAGCGACCATTGCCCCGGACGGCGCGTACGTCAGCCCCTTCAAGGTGAGCGCGCTGCGCTGCAGGTAGGAGCGCCACGGGTGGTCGGGGAATGAGCCGTGCTTGAGCCACTCCTGCCAGAACCGGGCGGTCCGCTGCATCCAGCGCTGGGCCTCCTCGTAGTCCTGCGGAAGCGCGTTCTTCGCCCACCCGAGCGCGACGAACGCCCGGTCGCCCTCGTGCAGCGTCGTCCGCGCTCGCGCCCGCGGGCCCTCGAACCCGAGCCGCAGGTCGGTCGCCAGGCGGAGCTGGAGGTCCATCCCCTCGGAGGCGGCGATCGCCTCGCCGTACCCCTCGCCGGAGTAGGACCAGTCCGCGGCCAGCCCGCCGTAGTCGAATGCCGGCTCGCACTCGAGCTTGATCTCGGCCGAGCCCTGGACGCACTCGATCATCCGCAGCAGCACGTGGTCGGCGTCGTGGTCGGTCGGCGAGCGCCGATGGGTGTGCGAGCGTTCGCTGTCATGACGCCACGGCCCGATTCCGAGCGCGTCGCGCACGATCAGCCAGCCCATCCGGGTCTCCCAGCTCGTCTCGAGCACCATCGTGCCGGGGATGTACCGGCGGGCGGCCGGGACGTTGACATCGGCCGGCGAGATCCGGAACGTGCCGGCGTCACGGTCGAGGATCGCCCCGAACACGCTCGGCGAGTCCATCCGCGGCAGGCACAGCCACTCGACGTTGCCGCCCAGGCGCGATCAGCGCCGTCGTCTCGCAGTCCGACAAGAACGCGTACTCCGCGATCGGCGGGAACGCGCTGCTTCGCGTCCCGTGCTCCTGGGCCCCCTTCATCTCCCAGGGATCCTGCTGCGATTCCCGATGGGTGTCAAGCTATGCTCGGGCCGCGACAGACGTCGCAGCCGCCGCGTGGCGGCCGGGAGGGTGCTCTGGTGGAATCGCGGATACAGCTGACCTCGATTGATGTGATCGCCTCGGCGCTCGAGCCGCTGGCGCCCGTCGCCGGCCGCATGAGCTCCCCCGACGGCGCCGTCACGTTGATGCTCAGCGACATCGCCGACGCCGCCGCCCAATCACAGCGCCTCGGGCCCGAGCGCTGGCAGCAGCTGCTCAACGACCACCATCTGCTCGTCCGCCGCGTCGTCGAGATCCACGACGGCGAGGTCGTCAAGTTCGAGAACGACGGCTTCCTCGCCTCGTTCAACAGCGCCCACGGCGGCCTCCACGCCGCGCTGGAGCTCCAGCAGACCTTCGTCGGCTCCGGCGGCGCCGACGGCCTTGCATTGCGCATCGGCGTCCACTCCGGCTTCGTGATCGCCAACCCAGAGCAGCTCCTCGGCCGCAACGTCGTCCTCGCCGCCCGCATCGCCGCCCGCGCCAAGGGCGGCGAGATCCTCGCCTCGGCCACGTTGAAGCAGTACACCGAGACCGACCCGAGCTTCACCTTCGAGGACCGGGGCGAGCACCACTTCAAGGGCGTCATCGGCGAGCACGAGCTGTTCGCCGTGCGCTGGCGCTGAGGTCTGCGGTCGGCCCAGCGGCTAGAGCCCGGCGGCCTGGCGCAGCTGCCGGGCATACTCCCCGGCCGTCTGCGGGCGATGCTCGGGCTCCTTGGCGAGGGCGACGAGCAGGGCGGCGGCGAACGCGGGCGGGATGTCCCGGCGCAGGGTGAGCGGGTCCGGCGGGTCGTTCTGGAGGTGGGCCCAGAGGATCCGCATGCCCTGGGCCTCGGCGAACGGGGGCCGGCCGCAGATGCACTCGAACATCACGCAGCCGAGGGCGTAGATGTCGCTGGCCGCGTTGACGGTCTCGCCGCGGATCTGCTCGGGGGCCATGTAGTCCATCGAGCCGAGGGCCTGGCCGGGGAGGGTGAGCAGGCTGCCCTGGGTGTCCTTGGCGAGGCCGAAGTCGGTGATGTAGGCGCGGCCGGCGCCGTCGAGGAGGATGTTCGCCGGCTTGACGTCGCGGTGGACCATGCCGGCCGCCCACAGGGCCTCGAGCCCGGCGGCGACGTCGTCGCACACCGCGACGGCCGTGGCGACGGGGAGCGGGCCCTCACGCTTGAGCTTGCGGTCGAGCGCCTCGCCGTCGACGAACCGCTGGGCCATGTAGGGCAATCCCTCGTGCTCGCCGGTATCGAGCACCGGGACGACGTGGGGATGCTTGACGGTCTGGGCGATCCGGGCCTCGCGGTAGAAGCGGCGGCGGAACGTCTCGTCGCGCGCGTAGTCCTCCTTGACCAGCTTCAGCGCAATCGGCGTCCCGTCGGCGCCGGTGGCGCGATACACCTTGCCCATCCCGCCCTCGCCGAGCACGCCGTCGATGGCGTACGTTCCGATCTGGGTTCCGATGCGGGGGTCTGGGTTCATGGCTGGGGCGCGTGGTTCGCGGGCGTCGGCGCCCCTGCCGGCGCCGCCTGGCCCGCGTCCAAAGCTGGATTTGCGGTCCGGCGATCCAGTATGATCGTCGCCGGTAAGGGTTCAGGATAGGAGATTCGATCTCTCGTATGAAGCACCAGGGGCGGATCGCATCGGCGCTTGCGATCATCACGATGGGCGTGCTGTGGGCGGCACCGGCGACGGCGGACACCGCTCCGCCGCCGGTCAACGACAACTATGTGAACTCGCTGGAGCTCAACAAGCCTGGGCACAAGCTCAACGCGGTCGACACGCTCAAGGACGTGCGTGACACGAGCAACGCGACGGTGCAGTCGGACATATTCAACCCGCCGCAGAGCGGGGGGCCGCCCGAGAACACCCAGTGCCAGGGCACCAACTTCGGCAAGACCATCTGGTACGACTTCTATCCGGACCGTAGCGGCAACGTGCGGATCCGCACCTCCGGCTTCGACAACGTGATCGCGCTGTACACGTTCAGCACGAGCACGTTCCTGCCCGACAACCGCTTCCGCTGCATCCACCAGGGATCGTTCCCCACCGAGGAGCTCGACGCATCGGTCAAGGCGGGCAAGGCGTACACGATCCAGATCGGCGGCGTGGTCGACCCGACAACCGGGATCGCCGCCGGCGGCCCGCTCGAGTTCCTGTTCGACTTCTTCCCCACGCCCCCGCACCGGCTCCAGGCCAACACCACGCTCAGGGCCTCGCCGACGAGCAACGGCGTCCAACTGCTCGGCCTCAGCGTGCAGACCGCGCGGGCCACGAAGGTCAAGGTCAGCTGCGGCCGCTTCTGCCGCTCGAAGTCGAAGACCGGGGCGGCGACGGAGACCTTCCCGAACCTCAACAAGGTCAACATGCCGGCCGGCTCGGCGCTCACGATCCGCGTGACGGCCAAGCACTCGATCGGCGTCTTCATCCAGTACAACATCGTCCGGGGCAACTTCTCCAAGATCACGCGCTGCACGGAGCCCGGCTCGCGAAAGCCGAGGAAGACATGTCACTGACACAGCCGTCACCTGCCCGCTACGGGCTCCTACTCGTCTTGCTGGCAGCTCTGTTCGCCGCGGCGCTGGCTGTCGGTAGCGCAGCCGCCCCGAGCAGCTCGTCGAGCGGCGGCGGCGGCCCCACGCCTCTGCGCATCTCCACGGCGGCTCCCGCGGTCACCTCGGCCCCGGTGAGCAGCACCGCGCTGCCGGCGCTCAAGCCGAAGCCGGCCCCGCCAAAGCCGAAGTCCAAGCCGACCACGAGCAGCACTCCGGCCAGCAGCGCCCCGTCGACGAGCTCCACCCCGTCGACGTCGGCGCCGAGCACGCCGGCCCCGAGCACCCCGGCCCCGAGCACGGGCGGCGGATCGACCGGTGGCGGTGGCGGCGGCGGTGGCGGTGGCGGTGGCGGCGTCATCATCAGCGGCTGACGTCGCCGGCGAGGGCAGCGCCGCACACGACCAGCTCGGCGTCAGCCACGACGGCGCCCGCGAAGCACGTGGGCGCGCCATGAAAATCCCTGCACGTCGCGGCCCAATCCGCGTCAGTCGTCCACCCCGACAGTAGAATCGACCCGGTTTGCTTGCGAGGGGCACGATCGTTGAGGGCTACCGGATCGACGGCGTGCTGGGCGAGGGCGGGATGGGCGTCGTCTACCGCGCGACCCAGCTGTCGCTCGACCGCGTCGTCGCGCTCAAGCTGCTGACGCCCGAGCTGGGCGACGATCCCGGCTTCCGGACACGGTTCCAGCGCGAGGGTCAGCTGCAGGCCGCGCTCGACCACCAGCACATCGTCACCGTGTACGAGGCCGGCCAGACCGACCACGGTCTGTTCCTGGCGATGCGGCTGATCGACGGGCCCACGCTCAAGGATCTGATCATCCGTCGCGAGGTCGATCCGCGCCGCAGCCTGCGGATCCTCGCCCAGGTCGCCCAGGCGCTCGACGTCGCCCATGCGGCGGGCCTGATCCACCGCGACATCAAGCCGCAGAACATCCTGATCGGCCGGGGTGATCACGTGTACCTCGCCGACTTCGGGCTGATCAAGGGATCGGACGAGTCGACGCACCTCACCGGCACCGGCCAGTTCATCGGCACGATCGACTACGTCTCGCCCGAGCAGATCCAGGGCGACCCGGCGAGCGCGGCCAGCGACATCTACGCGCTGACCGGCGTCCTGTACGAGTGTCTGTCCGGCGAGGTGCCGTTCCCACGGCCCAACGAGGCGGCCACGGTCCACGCGCACGTGATGGCGCCGCCGCCGAAGGTGACCGACAGCCGCAACGACATGCCCCCGGCGATCGACGAGGTGATCGCTCGCGGGATGGCGAAGGAGCCGACCGACAGACCCGCGTCGGCGAGCGAGCTGATCCGCGAGGCGACGGTCGCGCTCTCGGGCACCGCCGCGGCCCCGACGGCGCCGAGCGTGGCCCAGGAGACCCGGCTCAGCGCCCCCACCGATCAGGCCGACCCCGCCGCCCCGATCGCCAAGATCCGCGACCAGCGCACCCGCGTCCCGGGCATCGAGACCATCGCGACCCCCGCCGCCGCCACCGTCGGGGCCGGGCAGTCCGCCGCCCCGCCCGGCGCGGTCCCAGCCCCCGGAGCCGCAACGGACGCCGCGCCGCCCAGCCGGACGGCAGACCGGACCGAGGCGACGGCCCCCGCCGCGGCCCGCCGGGGCTCCCCCGCGCTGCCGATCCTGGCCGGCGTTCTCGCCGTGGTCGCGATCGCCGCCGGGTTCCTGATCGGGCACTCCGGCGGCAAGACCACGAACACCGGCGGCTTCAGCAGCTTCGCGAGCGTCGGGCACGTGCAGCTCCACTATCCGTCCGGCTGGCAGCTCACCTCCAGAGCCCCGTCGGTGCCGGGGATGACGTTCGCGAGCCCGGTGGTGATCTCGACCGCCGCCTCGCATGGGCAGCTCAACGCCGGCGAGGTGAGCAACGCGGGCGGCCCGACCCTGCTGCCGCCCGGCTTCCGCGCACGCGTCCAGGGCACGCTCCCGACCCCGGAGCCGGTGTCGCTCGGCACCGTGCCCGCCTACCGCTATCGCGGCCTGCAGGTCAGCGGCCTGTCCGGGCCGGTCACCGTGTACGCCGCCCCGACGACCTCGGGCGTGGCGACAATCGCATGCTGGGCCCCGGCGCAGCCGGTCACGACGTTCGCGAGCACCTGCGACCGGGTCGCCGCCACGCTCCAGCTCGTCGGCACGACTTCTTCCCCGCTCGGCCCCGACCCGGCGTACGCCAAGGCCCTGTCCTCCGCATTCGGCGGCCTGCGCTCCTCAAGCGGCGCCGCGATCTCCGCGCTCGACGCCGCCCGGACCCCGGCCGCCCAGGCCGCGGCGGCGGCCAAGGTGGCGGCCGCCTACGCCTCGGCCGCCGCGCAAGCTCGGCCAGGTCGCCGTCCCGCCGCTCGTGCAGGACGTCCATGCGTCGATCGTCTCGGCCCTCGAGCGCCTCCAGCGCGCGTACACGTCCGCCGCCACAGCCGCGCGGTCGCACAGCAGCCGGGCGTACGCCACCGCCTCGAAGCAGATCGGCGCCGCCTCATCGGCCCTCGGCGCGGCGATCACGACGCCTCGGCCGGCGCGGCTACAACGTCGGCGGACACTGACGGCTCGCGTCGGCGGAACACTGGATCGCCGACCGCGTAACTCGCTAGGCTCGCTCATGGTGATGGAGCCCAGAACCGCCTCCCAGGTGCTCGGTCTGACGCTGAAGGACCGCTACCACGTGGCGGAGCCGATCTCGGCCGGGGCGATGGGCGCGGTGTACCGCGCCGTCGACGCCGAGACCGGCAGGAGGTGGCGCTCAAGCAGTCGACGAACCCCCAGCACGACGCTCGATTCGAGGCCGAGGCGCGGCTGCTCGTCGAGCCTCCAGCATCCGCGGGTGGTGCGGATCCTCGACCACTTCACCGAGAAGAGCGGCCAGTACCTGGTGATGGAGCTCGTCAAGGGGATCGAGCTCGGGCGGCTGCTCAAGCAGCGGGGCGATCCGGGGCTCCCGGTCGAGCAGGCGACCGAGTACGTCCGCCACGCCTGCGAGGCCCTCCAGTATGTCCACGAGCAGCAGATCGTCCACCGCGACGTCAAGCCGCAGAACCTGATCCTCGGCGAGCAGGGCGTCGTGCTCGTCGACTTCGGGATCGCCCGGCTGATGGACGAGGACGAGCAGCAGGGCACGGTGGGGATCGGCACGCCCCGGTTCATGGCCCCCGAGGTGCTCGCCGGCGGCAGCGTGTCCCCGCGCACCGACGTGTTCGGCGTCGCCGCCACCCTGTGGACGCTGATCGCCGGCCGCGCGCCCCGCTACGCGGACCCGACGGCGCTGTCGACGATCGCGCCCGCGGTGACGCCCGAGCTCGAGCGCACGATCGCCGCCGGGCTCGAGATGATCCCCGAGCGGCGGGTGGCCTCGATCGCCGCGTTCGCCAAGGCGCTCGGCGCCCCGCTGCAGACCGACAGCGGCATCTCGCTCGCCGTCTCGCTCGACGACCCCGACACCTCCCGCAGCCTGATGGAGGCGATCGTCCACACCGCGGCCGGCGTGTTCGGCGCCGCCGCCGCCTCGATCTGCCTGACCGACGAGACGACCGGCGAGCTCGTCTACCAGTCGGCCTGGGGCGCCGGCGCCCGCGAGATCGTCGGGGTCCGGTTGCCTCCCGGACGCCGGGCTCTCCGGCACGGTCGTGCAGACCGGGATCGGCGCCGCCGTCCCGAACTGCCGGACCGATCCCCGGTTCGCGGCCGGCATCGCGGCCGGGACCGGGTACGTCCCTCACACGATGCTCGTCGTGCCGCTGCGGCGCGGCACGCCAGGCGATCGGCGCCCTCTCGATCCTCGACCGCCGCGACGGCGGCAGCTACCGCGAGGAGGACATCGAGCCGGCCAGCCTGTTCGGGACGCTCGCGGTCAAGGCGATCGACGCCACTCCGGGCTCGTTCACCAGCCTCGGCGTCGGCGCGACGAGGCGCGCCCGGGAAGGCTGACCCGCACGCCCACTGGGACGGTGCGCGGAGAGTCCGTGGGACTGTTTGACTCGCCCGAGAGCGGCGGGTAGAGTCGTCGTCCGAGGGCTCGCCTGAGAACTGAATTGGGGGAACTATTGGGGGGCTTCCCGAGATGAGGTCGTACCCGCCAGCGCTGTCGGTCGGCGCCGAGCGGCCGTGCCAGCGTCCTGACCGCACGCCGCGCGCTCGCGCGGACCGCCGGCATGCGCGTCGGATCCTGCTCTGCCTGCTCCTCGGCCTCTCCGGTGTGGCGATCATCCCGTCGGCCGCGTCGGCCTCGTCGGTCGCCTCCCACACCGCCTTTGCGGGTGTGGCGCGAGCATCCTCGGTCACCAACATATCCGTGACGGATACGCCGCCTTCGGCGGGGTCGACGGCGCGGACGATCTATACGGTTGTGTTCACTACTTCGGCGACGGGTGGGTTGTCGGGTAGCGCGGCGAGTCAGATCTCGGTGACGTTGCCGTCGGGGACCAGTGCCGCGTCGATGAACAACTCGTCGGTCGTGGATCTGACGGCCACCGGGCACCCGCAGGTCGGGGATTGCTTTGAGGGCGCGACCGCGGTCGACGTGACCTGCGACATGTTCGGCGGCAGCTCGGTCGCCGCGGGCGACCAGGTCAGCGTCCAGCTGGACGGGATCATCAACCCGACGGTCGCCTCGGCGACCAGCGAGACGCTGCAGGTGGCGACCACCTCGGACACCACCCCGGTCAACTCCGGCCCGTACACGATCCAGCCGGCGCACGCGATGGCCGCGTCCTCGGTGACGGATACGCCGCCTTCGGCGGGGTCGACGGCGCGGACGATCTATACGGTTGTGTTCACTACTTCGGCGACGGGTGGGTTGTCGGGTAGCGCGGCGAGTCAGATCTCGGTGACGTTGCCGTCGGGGACCAGTGCCGCGTCGATGAACAACTCGTCGGTCGTGGATCTGACGGCCACCGGGCAGCCGCAGGTCGGGGATTGCTTTGAGGGCGCGACCGCGGTCGACGTGACCTGCGACATGTTCGGCGGCAGCTCGGTCGCCGCGGGCGACCAGGTCAGCGTCCAGCTGGACGGGATCATCAACCCGACGGTCGCCTCGGCGACCAGCGAGACGCTGCAGGTGGCGACCACCTCGGACACCACTCCGGTCAACTCCGGCCCGTACACGATCCAGCCGGCGCACGCGATGGCCGCTCCTCGGTGACGGATACGCCGCCTTCGGCGGGGTCGACGGCGCGGACGATCTATACGGTTGTGTTCACTACTTCGGCGACGGGTGGGTTGTCGGGTAGCGCGGCGAGTCAGATCTCGGTGACGTTGCCGTCGGGGACCAGTGCCGCGTCGATGAACAACTCGTCGGTCGTGGATCTGACGGCCACCGGGCAGCCGCAGGTCGGGGATTGCTTTGAGGGCGCGACCGCGGTCGACGTGACCTGCGACATGTTCGGCGGCAGCTCGGTCGCCGCGGGCGACCAGGTCAGCGTCCAGCTGGACGGGATCATCAACCCGACGGTCGCCTCGGCGACCAGCGAGACGCTGCAGGTGGCGACCACCTCGGACACCACCCCGGTCAACTCCAGCCCGTACACGATCCAGCCGGCGCACGCGATGGCCGCCTCCTCGGTGACGGATACGCCGCCTTCGGCGGGGTCGACGGCGCGGACGATCTATACGGTTGTGTTCACTACTTCGGCGACGGGTGGGTTGTCGGGTAGCGCGGCGAGTCAGATCTCGGTGACGTTGCCGTCGGGGACCAGTGCCGCGTCGATGAACAACTCGTCGGTCGTGGATCTGACGGCCACCGGGCAGCCGCAGGTCGGGGATTGCTTTGAGGGCGCGACCGCGGTCGACGTGATCTGCGACATGTTCGGCGGCAGCTCGGTCGCCGCGGGCGACCAGGTCAGCGTCCAGCTGGACGGGATCATCAACCCGACGGTGGCCTCGGCGACCAGCGAGACGCTGCAGGTGGCGACCACCTCGGACACCACCCCGGTCAACTCCGGCCCGTACACGATCCAGCCGGCGCACGCGATGGCCGCCTCCTCGGTGACCTTGAGTAACTCGCAACCTGGTGCCAGCGGGGTCGCCTACACGATCGCGTTTGCGACTTCCCCAACGGGTGGGTTGTCGGGTAGCGCGGCGAGTCAGATCTCGGTGACGTTGCCGTCGGGGACCAGTGCCGCGTCGATGAACAACTCGTCGGTCGTGGATCTGACGGCCACCGGGCACCCGCAGGTGGGGGATTGCTTTGAGGGCGCGACCGCGGTCGACGTGATCTGCGACATGTTCGGCGGCAGCTCGGTCGCCGCGGGCGACCAGGTCAGCGTCCAGCTGGACGGGATCATCAACCCGACCACAGGCTCCAAGAGCCTGCAGGTGGCCACCACTTCCGACACCACCCCCGTTCCGTCCTCCTCCTATTCGATCGGCGGCCCGCCCCCCTCCCCGACGGTAACCGGCGTGACCCCGACGTCCGGCCCGGCTGCGGGAGGGACGAGCGTGACGATCACCGGCACCAACTTCACCGGCGCGACCGCGGTCAAGTTCGGCGCGGCTTCGGCGACGTTCACCCTGGTCAACGCGAGCGAGATAACCGCGACCGCGCCCCCCGGAGCGGCCGGAACGGTCGACATCATCGTCACCACGCCGCAAGGCTCGAGCTCGCCACGGCGCCGGCGACCACTTCACCTACCAGGCGGTCAGCCGGGCGATCACCGCGACGGGCGGGTTCACGTTCACCGGCACCGCGCCGGCCGCGGTCAGCGGCACGCTGGCGACGTTCACCGTGCCGGACCACTCGGCCGCTGCGTCCGACTTCTCGGCCTCCGTCGACTGGGGTGATGGCCAGAGCACCGGCGCCGGTTCGCTCACGGGCGGCTCGGGGAGCTTCACGGTCGCGGGCGGCCACACGTACAACGCGGCCGGGTCGTACACGATCACCGTGACGATCACCGAGGTCGCCAACCCGGCCAACTCGGCGAGCGTCACCGACTCCGCGTCGGTCGGCGGTGGCGGCGCCGTCGTCACCACCGGCCCGCCGACTGTCGACAGCAGCAGCGCAGCCGGGTTCTCGGGCTCGGTCAACCCGCAGGGCGTCGACACCACCGTCCACTTCGAATACGGGCTCGACGCCAAGTACAACCCATCGGGCGGACTCGTCTACGACCACACGACGCCCGACAAGGACATCGGTGGCGGGTTCAGCCCCGTTCCGGTGAGCGCCTCGGCCGGCAGCCTGCTACCGAACGCCCTCTACCACGTGCGACTGGTGGCCACGAACATCAACGGCACCACCGTCGGCGCGGATCAGACGTTCCAGACCTCGAAGGATCCGGCCCCGCCGGCACCCGTGATCGCCAAGACGCTCAACGTCTCGGTCACGTCCGGCGTGGTGTTCATCAAGCCGCCGCCGGGCAAGTCCCTCGGGTTCTCCAAGGACGCGTTCAAGAAGGGGCACGGGTTCCTCCCGCTCACCGAGCCGCGGTCGATCCCCAACGGCTCCGAGGTCGACGCCCGCCGCGGCACCCTGAAGCTGGTGACGGCGACCGGCAACGTCGGCAAGAAGACCCAGACCGGCCTCTTCAGCTCCGGGCTGTTCAAGTTGACCCAGACCCGGCTCCACAAGGGCCTGACCACGCTGTCGATGCTCGAGGGCATCTTCCCCGGTTCGCCGACGTTCGCCACCTGCAAGGCGCACGGCTCGGCGGACTCGGGCGGCCCGAACGCAACGGCGGCCCGGATCAACTTCCAGAGCCTCAACACCGTGCGCGGGCGTGACCACGGCGGCCATTTCCGGGTGCACGGCCGCTACAGCGCCGGCACGGTGCTCGGCACGGTGTGGGACACGATCGACGGCTGCGCCGGGACGCTCACGGTCGTGCACCGCGGGACCGTCTCGGTCCAGGACTTCCATCGGCACAAGACCGTCCTTGTCCACGCGGGCCACAGCTATCTCGCCAAGGCCTTCGGCAAACACCACTGAAGCGACGAGGGGACCGATGCAGACCACCGGGACGCAGCACCTGTCGGCTCGAGCGCACGGCGGCCTGCGGCGGCTCGTGCTGCTAACGGGGATCGTGCTCGGCGTGCTGTCGTGCAGCGCACTGGCGGCTGCGCGAGCGAGTGCGGCCACGTACACCGCCGCCGCCGGTGACGGCAGCACGACGGCGTGTCCCGACCCAACGACCGGAACGTGCACGCTGCGCCAGCTCGTCCTCTACGAGAACGGGCTGCCGAGCACACCCAACCCCCCGGACACGATCCAGGTTCCATCGGGCACCGACGACCTCACGAACGGAGCGATCGACATCACCCGGAGCGTCAACATCGTCGGCGTCAGCCCCGCGACGACGACCATCAATCAGTCCTCCCAGACGCTCGACCGTGTGTTCGTTATCACACGACCGCGGGCCCAGCCGCAGCCGGCGGTGACGATCTCCGGGCTCACGATCGTGTTCGGGACCGCACCGACCGACACCGCGGGTGGCGACATTCTCAATCAGGGAGGTGATCTCGGCCTCAGCGACGACCAGATCGAGAACGGCAGCACGTCGGGCTCGATCGGCGCCGGAATCGCCAACGTCAACGGGACGCTCACGATCACGCGCTCGCTGGTCGAGAACAACTTTGCGAACACCTCTCAGTCGACGCCGACCGTCGGCGACGGCGGTGGTGTGGCGAACTCGGGCGCCAGCGCGGTCCTGAACGTCGACAACTCGACGATCTTCAGTAACAGCGCCTCCGTGCAGGGCGGCGGAGTGATCAGCGTGAACGGGGCCGCGACGCACATCACGCTGTCGACAATCGCCTTCAACGACGGCGGCACAGGCGCCGGAAGCGCCGGCGGCGTCGAAGTCGACACCAACGGCGGCGGCGCCGGCGGGACGATCACGGTCCAGGGCTCGATCGTGGCCGGGAACACGGTCCCGGGAACGACGCCAGTCCCAGCCAACTGCTCGGGGAGCGGGATCAGCTCGGGCGGTTACAACCTGGAGACCGGGACAGACTGCGGCTTCACGTCAGTCGGCGATCTGCAAAACACCGACCCGAGATTCAACTCGGTCGCCACCGATCGGCCACAGGCGAACGGCGGCGACACCGACACTCTCGGCTTCGACGCCACAGCCCCGCCGTGGACAGGATCCCGGCGAGCCTCTCGTTCTGCTCGGGCGCCGACCAGCGCGGCGTCGGGCGCCCGCAGGGTGACGCGTGCGACATCGGGGCGTTCGAGCTGTTCGAACCGGTCGCCGGCAAACAGGGCACGATCCAGGTCGGCTACCAGGACTGTCTGTCCCCGACCCGGTATCCACTCAGCCACGCGGCGCGGACGAACGGGGATCCGACGGTGACGATCGACTGGGGCGACGGCACCCAGTCGACCACCTCGCTACCGAACGACTTCGACACGACTCCGATCGACGCCGACCACACGTACGGGGCCGCCGGGACCTATGACGGCACCGTCAGCTGGACCGACGGCTGCGGCAGCGAGCAGCAGAGCTTTGCCGTCAAGGTCCTCAAGTCCCCGCTGACCGCGACCGGGACGCCCGTGAGCGCCACCACCAACTCACCGTTCAGCGGGCAGACCGCGACCGTTCACCGATGCCAACCAGCTCGCCACCGCGTCGCAGCTCAGCGCCACGATCAACTGGGGTGACGGAACCCCGGCCTCGGCCGGGACGGTGAGCGGCGCCAACGGGAGCTTCACCGTCTCAGGCACGCACACGTACGTCTCGACGGCTCGTTCACGGTCACCACGTCGCGTCACCGACTCGTCCGGCGACACCGCGACGGCGACGAGTACCGCGACCGTGACCCACCAGAGCCCGGCGGTGACCGCGGGCAAGCCGTCGGTGCTGTCGAGCAGTTCGGCCGCCTTCTCGGGCACGGTCGATCCGGAGGGTCTGGGGACGACGGCGCACTTCGAGTACGGGCTGGATCCGAAGTACTCCGGCACGGGTAGCACGACGATCGTCTACGACCAGACGACACCCGATCAGAGCGTCGGATCGGACTTCACCGCCCACAACGTGTCCGCCACGGTCACCGGCCTGGTGCCCAACGCGCTCTACCACGTGCGGCTGGTCGCCACCAACACGGCCGGCACGGCCACCGGACCCGACCAGACGTTCACGACGCTCAAGGACCCCGCCCCACCCGCCCCCGTGCTGGGCAAGGAGGCGAACTTCTTCCCCGTCAACGGCCTGGTGTTCGTGAAGTTCCCCGGCAGCCACAGCGCCGCCGACCAGTTCGGACCCAACGCCGCGTTCACCAAGGGCCAGGGCTTCATCCCGCTCACCGAGGCGCGGCAGCTGCCGATCGGCACCCAGGTCGACGCCCGACGCGGCACGCTCAAGATCGCGACCGCCACCAGCCACCAGGGCAAGACGCAGTCCGGGGTGTTCTCCAGCGGACTGTTCAAGCTCACCCAGACCCGCCGGGGTTTCCACAAGGGCCTGACCACCCTGTCGCTGCTCGAGGGCGCGTTCCCCGGCGCCCCCAGCTACGCCAGCTGCTCGGCGAAGGCCACCGACCCCGGCGCCCACACCGCCCGGGTCAACTTCTCCAACCTCAACGTGCTCCGCTCGCGCGACCACCGCGGACAGTTCCGCACCCGCGGCCGCTACAGCGCCGGCACCGTCCAAGGCACCGTCTGGGACACGATCGACCGATGCGCGGGCACCCTCACCCGAGTGCACCGCGGCACCGTCTCAGTACTCGACTTCCACCGCCACAAGACCATCCTCGTCCACGCCGGCCACAGCTACCTCGCCCGCGCCTTCAAGAAGCGCGGGCACAAGTAGCCGCCATGCGGCGCGTTGACGCCCCGCCCTGGCGCTTGTAGGATCGGTGCAGGAGGGTCGGGAGGGGCCGGCCCGAGAGCATAGAGGGGCAGCTTGATGGGATGAGAAGGACCGGGCGCGTGTGGCCGGACTTTCGGTGACCGGACCGCGGCTATCGCCGCACCGGCGCGTCGGCGGGCGGGCGGGCGTGGGCATCCGCCATCCGCTACGTGTGGCTGGCCTCGTCGTGCTGCTCGCGCTGCTCGCGGGCGCGGCGCTCGCGGCGCGTGCCGAGGCGGCGACGTACACGGTGGGCACGAAAACAGCGACTCGACCGGCACCTGTGCCAACCCGGCCGCCGGCACGTGCTCGCTGCGGCAGCTGATCGCGTTCGAGGACGCGCTCCCGAGCACGACGCCCGGGGACACGATCGACGTGCCGGCCAACTTCTACGACCTCAGCAACGGCCAGCTGACGATCACGCACAGCATGACGATCGCCGGCGACAGCGCCCGGACGACGAGCCTCGACCAGTTCTCCTCAACGGCCGCCCGGGTGTTCGCGATCGGGCCGGCGCGAGGCAGCCCCACCCGGCCCACGGTGACGATCTCCGGGCTGGCGATGGCGTTTGGCGGCATCGGCACCGCCGGCTTCGGCGGCGACATCTTCAACGAGGGAACGCTGACGCTGCTCGACGACGAGATCTTCAACGGCAGCGCAACATCGGGCTCTGGCGCCGGAATCGCCAACGACGGCGGCACGTTGACCGTCGACCACTCGCTCATCGACGCCAACTCGAGCACCAATGCGAACGGCAACGGCGATGCCGGCGGCATCCTCAACTACGGCGACTCGAGCGTCGGCACGGGCACCCTGACCGTCACCAACTCGACGATCTCGAACAACACCGCCGCCCTCGGCGGGGGCATCGTCAGCCGCGAGAACCCGAACGCCCCGCCCGCGTCGCCGAACACCACGACGATCGTCAACTCGACGATCGCCTTCAACGACGGCGGCACCGCCGGCACCGCAGGCGGCGGCTTGCTCGCGGAGCAGGGCACGATCACGGTGCAGAACTCGATCGTCGCGCTCAACACAGTCGACAACCCGGCCACCGGCACGCCATCGAACTGCGCCTCGGGAGGGATCAGCTCGCTCGGCTTCAACCTCGAGTCGGCCACCGATTGCGGCTTCACCTCAACCGGCGACCTGCAGAACATGGACCCCGGCTTCCTCAACAACTCGCTCGACGAGATGGGCGGCAACGCGAACGTGCTCGCGCTCAAGGCGACAAGCCCCGCGGTCGACGCGATTCCGGCGGGCACGAGCGGCTGTAGCGGTACCGATCAGCGTGACGTCTCGCGACCGCAGGGGCCCGGGTGCGACATCGGGGCCTACGAGCTCGTCGAGCCCGACGAGGGCCAGCTGTTCTCGGAGGTCGTCGGCCAGGCATCAGGCGGTGTCCGGGGGACCCCGTCGATCGACTGGGGCGACGGCACGGCGGCATCGTCGGGCACGCTCGGGACCAACGCCGAGGTTACCGGGAGCCATACGTACGCAGAGGAGGGCGACTACAGCGGCACGCTGAGCTGGCTCAACAGCGACGGCTTCCCGGAGACGAGAGCCTTCGAGGTCAAGGTCGCCGACGCCCCGCTGACCGCAGCGGGCGACAACATCGGCGCCACCACGGGCATCCAGTTCAGCGGCCAGGTCGCCCACTTCAGCGACGCGAACCCGGGCGCCACCGCCTCCGACTTCGCGGCCACGATCCTCTGGGGGGACGGCGGCTCCTCCTCGGGAACCGTCAGCGCGGGCACGAGCGGCTTCGTCGTCACTGGCACGCACACCTACACCACCGCCGCGTCGGACACGGTCAGCGTCACGATCACCGATGCCGGTGGCGCCAGCGCCGCCACCCAGTCGACCGCGACCGTCGTCCCGCGCCCGACGGTCTCGTCGGTCAGCCCGACCTCGGGACCGCAGGCCGGCGCCACGTCGGTGACGATCACCGGCACCGGGTTCACCGCCGCCTCGGCGGTCGATTTCGGCTCCACGGCGGCGAGCTCGTTCACCGTCGACTCGGCCACTCAGATCACCGCGGTCTCACCCGCGGGCACCGGCACCGTCGACATCACCGTCACGACCCCGGCGGGGACCACGGCGACCTCGAGCGCCGATCAGTTCACGTACAACCCGCCGCCCACCGTCACGGGCGTGAGCCCGAACAACGGGCCGCAGGCCGGCGGGACCTCGGTCACGGTCACGGGAACCGCGGTTCACCCGCGCGACCGCGGTCGCGTTCGGGTCCACGGCCGCGGCCTCGTTCACGGTCGACTCTGCCACGCAGATCACCGCGACCTCCCCGGCTGGGACCGGGACGGTCGACATCACGGTCACGACGCCTGCCGGAGGAACCAGCGGGACAAGTAGCGCGGATCAGTTCACGTACAACCCGCAGCCGACCGTCACGGGCGTGAGCCCGAACAACGGGCCGCAGGCCGGGGGCACCGCCGTGGTCATCACCGGGACCCTGCTGAGCGGCGCGACCGCCGTTAAGTTCGGGACCACCAACGCCACCTCGTTCACCGTCGACTCCGCGACTCAGATCACCGCGACTTCTCCGGCTGGTACCGGGACGGTCGACGTGACCGTGACGACCCCCGCGGGTGGGACGTCTGCGACCGGGAGCGCGGACCAGTTCACCTACAACCCGCCGCCGACCATCACGAGCGTGAGCCCGGGAAGCGGCCCGCAGGCCGGTGGGACCTCGGTGACGATCACGGGGACGCGGTTCACGGGCGCGACCGCGGTCTCGTTCGGGTCCACGGCCGCGACGTCGTTCACGGTCGACTCTGCCACGCAGATCACGGCGACATCTCCGGCTGGTTCGGGGACGGTCGACGTGACTGTGACGACCACTGCGGGTGGGACCAGCGGGACGAGCAGCGCGGATCAGTTCACGTACAACCCGCAGCCGACCGTCACGGGCGTGAGCCCGAACAATGGGCCGCAGGCCGGCGGGACCGCCGTGGTCATCACCGGGACGCTGCTGACCGGCGCCAGCTCGGTCAAGTTCGGCTCCACCAACGCCACCTCGTTCACCGTCGACTCCGCAACCCAGATCACCGCCACGGCGCCGGCGGGGACAGGGACCGTCGACGTCACCGTGACCACCCCGGCGGGCGGCACCTCGGGCACCAGCAGCGCCGATCAGTTCACGTACAACCCGACGCCCACAGTCACGGGCGTGAGCCCGAACAACGGGCCGCAGACCGGTGGGACCGCCGTCGTCATCACCGGGACGCTGCTGAGCGGCGCCAGCTCGGTGAACTTTGGCTCCACCAACGCCACCTCGTTCACCGTCGACTCGGCCACGCAGATCACCGCCACCTCGCCGGCCGGGACGGGGACCGTCGACATCACCGTGACGACTCCCGCGGGTGGGACGTCCGCGACCGGGAGCGCTGATCAGTTCACGTACAACCCGCCGCCGACCGTCACGAGCGTGAGCCCCAACAACGGGCCGCAGGCCGGCGGGACGTCGGTCACGATCACCGGCACCGGGCTCACCGGCGCGAACGCGGTCGCGTTCGGGTCCACGGCGGCGAGCTCGTTCAGGGTCGACTCGGCCACGCAGATCACCGCGACGTCTCCGGCTGGGACCGGGACGGTCGACATCACGGTCACGACGCCTGCCGGAGGAACGAGCGGGACGAGTAGCGCGGATCAGTTCACGTACAACCCGCCGCCCACCGTCACGGGCGTGAGCCCCAACAACGGGCCGCAGGCCGGCGGGACGTCGGTCACGATCACCGGCACCGGGTTCACCGCCGCTTCGGCGGTCGCGTTCGGGTCCACGGCGGCAAGCTCGTTCACGGTCGACTCGGCCACGCAGATCACCGCGACGTCCCCGGCTGGGACCGGGACGGTCGACATCACGGTCACGACGCCTGCCGGAGGAACGAGCGGGACGAGTAGCGCGGATCAGTTCACGTACAACCCGCCGCCCACCGTCACGGGCGTGAGCCCGAACAACGGGCCACAGGCCGGCGGGACCGCCGTCGTCATCACCGGGACGCTGCTGACCGGCGCCAGCTCGGTCAAGTTCGGCTCCACCAACGCCACCTCGTTCACGGTCGACTCCGCAACCCAGATCACGGCCACCGCCCCCGCCGGGTCGGGAACGGTTGACATCACGGTGACGACCCCGGCGGGCGGGACCAGCGGGACGAGCGGCGCGGATCAGTTCACGTACAACCTGCCGCCCGCCGTCACGAGCGTGAGCCCGAACAACGGGCCGCAGACCGGTGGGACGTCGGTCACGATCACCGGCACCGGGTTCACCGCCGCCTCGGCGGTCGCGTTCGGGTCCACGGTGGCAAGCTCGTTCACCGTCGACTCAGCGACCCAGATCACCGCCACCGCGCCGGCGGGAACCGGGACCGTCGACATCACGGTCACTACGCCTGCCGGCGGCACCTCGGGCACGAGCAATGCGGATCAGTTCACCTACAACGGCGCGCCGACCGTGACCGGCGTGAGCCCGAACAACGGGCCGCAGGCCGGGGGCACCGCCGTCGTCATCACCGGGACGCTGCTGACCGGGGCGACCGACGTGAAGTTCGGGACCACCAACGCCACCTCGTTCACCGTCGACTCCGCAACCCAGATCACGGCCACCGCGCCGGCGGGGACAGGGACCGTCGACATCACCGTCACCACCCCGGCGGGCGGGACCTCGGGCACAAGCAATGCGGATCAGTTCACGTACAACCCGCGCGCCCGCCGTCACGGCGTGAGCCCGAACAACGGGCCGCAGACCGGCGGGACCTCGGTCACGATCACCGGCACCGGGTTCACCGGCGCCACCGCGGTCGCATTCGGGTCCACGGCGGCGGTAGCTCGTTCACCGTCAACTCCGACACCCAGATCACCGCCACCGCGCCGGCCGGGCGCGGGACCGTCGACGTCACCGTCACCACCCCGGCGGCGGGACTCTGCGCCACGAGCGCCGCCGATCAGTTCACGTACAACCCGCGCGCCCGACCGTCACCAGCGTGAGCCCCAACAACGGGCCCACAGGCCGGCGGGACCTCAGTCACGATCACCGGCACCGGGTTCACCGGCGCCACCGCCGTCGCCTTCGGGTCCACGGCGGCGAGCTCGTTCACCGTCGACTCCGACACCCAGATCACAGCCACCGCGCCGGCGGGGACCGGGACCGTCGACATCACGGTCACCACCCCGGCCGGCGGGACGAGCGGGCACCAGCAGCGCGGATCAGTTCACGTACAACCGCCGCCCGCCGTCACGGGCGTGAGCCCCAACAACGGGCCCGACAGGCCGGCGGGACCTCGGTCACGATCACCGGCACCGGGTTCACCGGCGCAACCGCGGTCGACTTCGGCGCCACCGCGGCGACGCTCGTTCACCGTCGACTCCGCGACCCAGATCACCGCCACCGCGCCGGCCGGTGCGGGGACCGTCGACATCACGGTGACCACCCCGGCGGGCGGGACCTCGGGCACGAGCAGCGCGCGATCAGTTCACGTACAACCCGCCGCCGACCGTCACGAGCGTGAGCCCCAACAACGGGCCGCAGGCCGGCGGGACCTCGGTCACGATCACCGGCACCGGGTTCACCGGCGCCACCGCGGTCGCGTTCGGGGCCACGGCGGCGACCTCGTTCACGGTCAACTCCGACACCCAGATCACCGCCACCTCGCCGGCGGGCGCGGGCACGGTCGACGTCACCGTCACCACCCCGGCGGGCGGCACTCGGCGACGGGCAACGCCGACCAGTTCACCTACAACGGCGCACCGACGGTGACCGGCGTGAGCCCGGCGACGGGCCGCAGACCGGCGGGACCGTCGGTCACGATCACCGGCACGCGGCTTCACCGGGGCGACCGCCGTGAACTTCGGCTCCACCAACGCCACCTCGTTCACCGTCAACTCCGGCACCCAGATCACCGCCACCGCGCCGGCCGGCGCGGGGACCGTCGACATCACCGTCACCACCCCGGCGGGCGGCACCTCGGCCACCGAGCACGCGGACCAGTTCACGTACAACCCGCCGCCCGACCGTCACGAGCGTGAGCCCCGAACAACGGGCCGCAGGCCGGCGGGACCTCGGTCACGATCACCGGCACCGGGCTTCACCGGCGCCACCGGCGGTCGCCTTCGGCGTCCACGGCGGCGACGCTCGTTCACCGTCGACTCCGCCACCCAGATCACCGCCACCGCGCCGGCGGGCTCGGGCACGGTCGACGTGACCGTGACCACCCCCGCGGGCGGCACCTCGGCGCACGAGCAACGCCGATCAGTTCACCTACAACGGCGCACCGACGGTGACCGGCGTGAGCCCGACAACGGGCCCGCAGGCCGGCGGGACCACCGTCGTCATCACCGGGACGCGGCTTCACGCGGCGCGACCGCCGTGAACTTCGGCGCTACCAACGCCACCTCGTTCACCGTCAACTCCGCGACCCAGATCACCGCCACCGCGCCTGCCGGTCGCGGGACCGTCGACATCACCGTCACCACCCCGGCGGGCGGGACCTCGGGCACGAGCAACGCGGATCAGTTCACGTACAACGCGCGCGCCCGACCGTCACGAGCGTGAGCCCGACCACGGGCCGCAGGCCGGCGGGACCTCGGTCACGATCACCGGCACCGGGCTTCACCGGCGCCACCGCGGTCGCGTTCGGGTCCACAGCGGCGAGCTCGTTCACCGTCAACTCCGCCACCCAGATCACCGCCACCGCCCCCGCCGGGACCGGGACGGTCGACATCACCGTCACCACCCCGGCGGGCGGGACCTCGGCACGACCAGCGCGGCGACCAGTTCACCTACAACGCCGCGCCCACCGTCACCGCGCGTGAGCCCGAACAACGGGCCGCAGGCCGGCGGGACCTCAGTCACGATCACCGGCACCGGCTTCACCGGCGCCACCGCGGTCACCTTCGGGGCCACAGCGGCGACCTCGTTCACCGTCGACTCCGCGACCCAGATCACCGCCACCGCGCCGGCCGGGTCCGCGGACGGTCGATGTGACCGTCACGACCCCCGCGGGCGGCATTTCGGCCACCAGCAACGCCGATCAGTTCACGTACAACGGCGCACCGACCGTGACCGGCGTCAGCCCGAACAACGGACCGCAGGCCGGCGGCGACCTCCGTGGTCGATCACCGGCACCCTGCTCACCGGCGCCACCGCGGTCACGTTCGGGACCACCACCGCGACCTCGTTCACCGTCGACTCCGCCACCCAGATCACCGCGACCTCGCCGGCCGGGACGGGCACGGTCGACGTCACGGTCACCACCCCAGCCGGCGGGACCAGCGGGACGAGCAGCGCGGATCAGTTCACCTACAACGCCGCAGCCGACCGTCACGGGCGTGAGCCCGGACAACGGCCCGCAGGCCGGCGGGACCTCGGTCACGATCACCGGCACCCGGTTCACCGGCGCCACCGCGGTCGCGTTCGGGTCCACGGCGGCAAGCTCGTTCACGGTCGACTCCGCGACCCAGATCACCGCCACCTCCCCCGCCGGGTCGGGGACCGTCGACATCACGGTCACCACCCCGGCCGGCGGCACCTCGGGCACGAGCAGCGCAGGATCAGTTCACCTACAACGGCGCACCGACCGTGACCGGCATCAGCCCGAACCACGGGCCGCAGGCCGGCGGCACCACCGTCGTCATCGCCGGGACGCTGCTGACCGGCGCCACCGCCGTGAAGTTCGGCACGACCAACGCCACCTCGTTCACGGTCGAGTCGGCGACCAAGATCACCGCGACGTCGCCGGCCGGAACGGGGACCGTTGACGTCACCGTGACCACCCCCGCGGGCGGGACCTCGGGCACGACTAACGCCGACCGCTACACCTACAACCCGCCGAGCCGCGCGCTCACCGCGCACGGCGTGAGCGCGCTGGGCGGCCCGGCGCCGTTCAAGGTCAACGGGACGCTGGCCAGCTTCACGCTGGCCGATCAGACCGCGACCGCCGGCCAGTTCACAGCCTCGATCAACTGGGGCGACGGTTCGCAGCCCAGCGACGGCACAGTGAGCGGGAGCGCCGGCTCGTTCTCGGTGAGCGGCACCCATGCGTACCCGGCAGCCGGTCAGTTCACGATCACGGTGACGATCACCGACACGCAGGACGCCTCCAACCAAGCGTCGGCCACCGATCAGGTCGACGTGACGGGGATCGCACCTGGCGTGACGACGCAGACGCCGACCGTCGGCGGCAGCACCGGCGCGGCGTTCTCGGGCACGGTCGATCCGGAGGGTTTGGGGACGACGGCGCACTTCGAGTATGGGCTGGATCCGAAGTACTCCGGCACGGGCGGCACGACGATCGTCTACGACCAGACGACACCGGATCAGAGCGTCGGATCGGACTTCACCGCGCACAACGTGTCCGCCACGGTCACCGGGCTGGTGCCCAACGCGCTCTACCACGTGCGGCTGGTCGCCACCAACACGGCCGGCACGGCCACCGGACCCGACCAGACGTTCACGACGCTCAAGGACCCCGCCCCACCCGCCCCGGTGATGGGCAAGGAGGCGAACTTCTTCCCCGTCAACGGCCTGGTGTTCGTGAAGTTCCCCGGCAGCCACAGCGCCGCCGACCAGTTCGGACCCAACGCCGCGTTCACCAAGGGCCAGGGCTTCATCCCGCTCACCGAGGCGCGGCAGCTGCCGATCGGCACCCAGGTCGACGCGCGACGCGGCACGCTGAAGATCGCCACCGCCACCAGCCACCAGGGCAAGACCCAATCCGGGGTGTTCTCCAGCGGGCTGTTCAAGCTCACCCAGACCCGCCGGGGTTTCCACAAGGGCCTGACCACCCTGTCGCTGCTCGAGGGCGCGTTCCCCGGCGCCCCCAGCTACGCCAGCTGCACCGCGGCACGCCACCGACGGCCACATCGCCCGGGTCAACGTCTCCAACCTCAACGTCCTGCGCTCGCGCGACCACCACGGACAGTTCCGCACCCGCGGCCGCTACAGCGCCGGCACCGTACAAGGCACCGTCTGGGACACGATCGACCGATGCGCGGGCACCCTCACCCGAGTGCACCGCGGCACCGTCTCAGTACTCGACTTCCACCGCCACAAGACCATCCTCGTCCACGCCGGCCACAGCTACCTCGCCCGCGCCTTCAAGAAGCGCCGGTAGCGACACGGCGGCGACGCGGGAGTGTCCGAGGATCCGTGTCGGCAGGAACGGCGAGCCGCTGGGTGCACTTGCCCTCACATGAGGGTGCCGCCGTAAATCCTCGGTCCGGTCGCGGTCACGTGACCGGACCCATGGATGAAAGGCTCCAATATGGAGCCAAATCTCCACAGGTCCAGGTCAGGGTCTGCGCGACCAGCCTATATATGCGACGCCGATATTCGTCGGCAGTGTTCGTTGGCAGTCTTCGTCGGCAATCTGCCGACCCGCCTGGAGGCGTTCTAGATGTAGTACCTCGTCCGAATCCCCTGTAACGGCGGGCGATTCCAGCAATCGCGGGGGATTCGCTCCGACCGGATCCGATGGAATCCGGTCGGATCAGGACATGACTGGCGCGAGATTGGCGCGAGCCGCCTGCTCGTTGGCGCGCGCCAGGTAGGCGTCGAGCAGGCAGGCTGCCTCGTCCTCGTTGCCCGGCATCAGGTGGCCGTAGCGATCGAGCGTGATCGAGATGTTCGCGTGCCCCATGTACGTCGAGAGCGCCTTGGCGTTGACGCCGGCGGCGATCATCAGGCTCGCGAACGTGTGCCGGCACTCATGCAGCGTGATCGGCTGCAGCCCCGCCTTCGCCCATGCGGTCGTGATGCGGTTGCGGACCGTGTGCGACCCGAACGGGCTGTGAGCGATGGCGCCGAACACGAGGCCGTCGGACCAGCGCAGCTGCAATAGATGCTCGTCGAGGTGATCTCGGAGCGCCGCTGCGATCGGTACGCGCCGGCCCTTGCCCGACTTCGGCAGGATCGGACCCTCGATCGCGTCCCAGCCGCGGAGCACATGGATCAGCCCCGTTGCCAGGTCGACGTCCTCGATCCTCAGCGCCATCAGCTCCCCGCGCCGCAGTCCGGCGTACATCGCCGTCGCCCACAGCGCCCGGTCGCGCTCGGGAAGCGCAGCGAGAAGCTGCCGGCACTCATCCGCCGACGCGATCCGGTCACGCCCACCCCGTACCGCCGGCATCTCGAGCGAGGCCACTTGTCGGATTGACCCCCACCTCCCCTCTCGCCAGCGCCCTCTTGTAGATCGCCGGAGAGGAAGCAGCGTCACCCCCACCGTGCTCGCGTTCATCCCGCTCGCGACGAGCCGGTCGACGAGGTCCTGCAGATCGACGCGCGTGAGAGCGCCGACCTTGAGGTTCCCGAGCTCAGGGAGTATGCGCAGCCGCAGGACCTGCTCGGAGGCACGGATCGCGCTCGGGCTTGGATGGGTCGCCGGAGCGGGTGCGGATCACCCCCGCCCGTGCGCCCTCGAGCCACTGCTTGGCCGCCTCGTCGAGCGTGGTCGGCACCGGCGCTCGAAGCTGGTTGCGCCGGACCGCTGACCGCGCGTCGTCCCGCCAGGCGACCGCGGCGGCCAGAGTCGGGAACGTCTTGCGGATCTTTCTTGCCGTCCCGCTTTGAGTACACCGACGCCTCGTAGGGGCATTTGCAGCGCCCCTGAGCGGTGCAACCGCGCCCGTGTCGTTGTCTGATTCGTGGGTCGGCCTGAGTCGGGCGATCTCGACCGGCGTTCAGAGCAGTGTGGATGCGGCCGAGGCCATCGTGACTCGCGCGGACATCGCGTTGAAGGCGTACTGCCGCTAGGGAGTCTCGTTGCGTTCGCGGCCGGCTGCGGACTCATCTGTGCCTGGGCGATCGGCTACATCGATCTCCCGCTCGGCGCGCCCACGCTCAGTGGCCACACGGGACTCGAAGTCCGGATCGTTCGCGGCGCGCTTCGCCCGGATCTCCCGCCATGCAGTGAAACCGGGTCGATCCTGCTCGCTGCTCACCCTGTAACCGTACCGCGGCCGCTGATCGTGCTGCCACCGTGCTCCGCGATTTCTACTGCGGCCGCTGATCCCCCGGGTGGCATCAGCGCCGGCCGGCTCCCGGATCGCGTCCGCCGAAGCCTCAATAGCGTGGGCGTTTGCGGCGCGATTGCTCGTGGGCCATGCGTCCAGCGTGAGCACCAGCGCCTACTCCTACGTGAAGGTCCCGAGCTGCTCACGCTGGCGAGTGCGAGGGCACGAGCATGTTCGTCCCTCAAGTTTGCGCATCGGGGTAGATGAAGAACTCCGGGCGCTCGAGCCACTGGCCGATCGTCATCGCGACGTTCATCGCCGTGGCCGTGATGGCGTCGTAGCTGTCAAGACGCTGGTCGATGCTCAAGACGCGCCGTGCTAGCTCCGGGTCGATCGCCTCGATCAGGGGAGGCAACGAATTGATCGTCGATTGCGCCCAGAGTCGGTACTGGTCGAGATCGAAGTCAACTCCTGCCCGTGCGTAGACAGGAGCGTGCGCGGCCACGCGCTCATAGAGGCCATTGCTGATTGTCAACAGGCGCGTGTATTGCTCGACACGTAACTTGTGCCACGCAAACCGCTCATCCGTGGCTCTCGCTTGCCCAGTTAGTTGTTCTGGCCTTCGGCCTTTCGCGGGCGGGTGAAAATGACGCCGCAGGCCGGACCGGCGCGCCCGGCCGGCGCGCCCGGCCGGCGCGCAGCCGTTTTCGGTGAGCCTGGGTATCTAACGGGCCTATTTTTCCCGTTGGATACCCAGGCCCTTGGCCTTCCGCCCGGTCGGTGACGTGACGCCCTGACACCATTTAGTGGTTAATCTTGCTGTACGGCGGATCACGGCTATCTTCCCATCAGATCCCGATGGATCCGTCCCACTTGACGCGCACCTTCCAGCCGAACCCCATTCTCGTATCGGCCGGCCTCGTTTCGCAGAGCCATGCGTCCTGGCTCACCTCCGGCCACGCGTCCAACGGCTGCGGGCGGAATGAGTTCTGGTGAGAGGCGGCCGTCGATCGTCGACAGCGCGAGATCCTGGAACGCTTCGCTGAAGTGTCCAGCTCGTAGCCCGCCGCGCTCAGGCCCAGGCCAAACTGGATGTGAGTGTCCGAATGCATGGGATGGCTTCGCCCGAGCGTCATGGCGTCGAGCGCCGCGGCGGTCGCCCTGCGCTCTGCGTTTCGTCGGACAGTGTCCCCGCGCTCGACGGAGACGTGCACAACAGCAACGTGTATGAGCTGGCGCGATTCCAGGCGCGAGACTCATCCCGAACGACGAAGGCCCTGCAAAACAGGGCCTTCGCGTCAGATGTAGTACATCGTGGCCCCGGTGGCCCGAGCCTCGGCCGCCGCCACGTCGGCGATCGTCGACTGCGTGAGCACCATGCGGGCGGCGCCCGCCGCCTCGGCGAAGATCCCGGTCGCCCCCTGGCCGACCGGGCCGTCGAGCAGCTCGACGATCTCGAGCACCGTGGTCTCGGTTGCCGGCCGGGCGAACAGGTAGCCGCCCTTGACGCCGCGCTGGCTGCGGAGGACTCCGGCCCGGCGCAGGGTCGAGAAGAGCTGCTCGAGGAACTGCACCGGGATCTGCCGACGCCGGGCCAGCTCGGAGACCGGCACGGGGACGTCGTCGCCCTGGCGATACAGCTCGACGAGCGCGGCCAGCGCGTACGGCGACTTCGTCGTGATCGAGATCATCCGCGTCCGATCTTATGACCGGCGCGTCGGAAGCGACGGCTTGTGCGGCCGGGCGCTTAGATCCAGCCGCGCTCTGTGGCGATCAGGACCGCCTGAGCGCGATCCATCGCGCCGAGCTTCCCGTACACGTTGTGCAGATGGGTGCGGACCGTGCTCGTCGAGAGCCCGAGCTCGCCGGCGATCTGCTTGTAGACCATCCCGCGCGCCAGGCGGCGCAGGACGTCGATCTCGCGCGCGGACATCGGGCACGGGTCGATCTGGCGCGGGCGGTCGCTGGGGCTCGGCAGCGGCAGGTCGTACATGACCGTCCGCAGGTCGGCCGGCGTGACGCCGACGATCCGGGCCACCGCGAGCAGCTCCGACGGCGCCACCGTGCCGCCGAACACGTAGTGCGCGAGCATGTCGGCAAGCCGGACGAGCGCAGCCTCGCCGTCGCAGTCGTCGGCGTGGTGGCGCTCGATCACGCTGCCGATCGACTTCGGCAGGCCCCAGCGGCGGGCGAGCACGCCGCCGACGAGCGCGTGGTCCACGCCGAGCTCGCGGCGCTCCCGCTGCATCCGCTCCTCGGGCGTGCGGGCGTCGCCGTGGATCTGGCGCGGATAGCCGGGATATGCGTGCACGAGCACGAGCTTGCCGATGTCGTGCAGCAGCGCGGTGACCATCAGCCGGTCACGCGCCTCGTAGCCGATCTCGCGCGCGAGCCGGTCGGCGGCGCGCTGGGTGGCCACGGCGTGCAGGCGAAAGCGCTCGGGGATCCCCTGCCACACGGCCGTGCGCTCGAAGAAGTCGAACGTGCGGGCGCGGCTGGCGATCGAGTGCACGGTCTGGGGCGAGAGCACCTCGACGGCGCTGACCGCCGTCTCGATCTTGCCCCGGCTGCGGCCGTCGAGCTGGTTGGCCAGGCGCAGCACTGCGACGGCGAGCGCAACGTCGCCCTCGACGGCGGCGACGACGTCGGCGGTCGGCGGGTCGCCGGCCTCGAATAGCCGCATCACGCGGTTGCGCGACTCGACGAGGACCGGAAAGGCTTCGAGCGCCTCGAAGGCGGCCGTCAGCCGACGGCCATGACCCTCGTTGTGGTGGCGCTCACGGGACGCGTAGGGATCCGTGGGCTCTGCCCGGTCGCTGGGCACGGCGGTGGGTTCGGGCATAGCGAGGGGCGATTCAGTGCGCACGTAGAGAGGTCAAAAGGGTCTGGATGGGCTTTTACCACGTTTATCGGCAGATGTACGAGGGCGGTTTAGAGATCAACTGGACGATTGCTCCAGCGCAGAATCGATCCGGGCCAGTGTCTCCTCGCGGCCGAGCAGCGCCACGCTCTCGAAAATCCCCGGAGATATCGTGGTTCCGGCGATTGCGACCCGCACCGGCTGGAAGACCCTGCCCGCCTTGCCGCCGTGGCTCTCGACGAGCCCGCGCAGGACGGATTCGATCGCCTCGGGCGTGAAGGGATTCACCTCGGCGAGCGCCGCCCGCGCCGCGCGCAACGCCTCAGCTCCGCCGTCACGCCCGATCGTCTTCGCGAACGCCGCCTCGTCGCTGGCCGGGCCGTCGAACACGAACCCCGTCAGCGGCCAGAAATCCGCCAGCGTCTGGATCTTCTCGGCCGAGATCTCGACCGCCCCCTGCAGGCCGGAGCGCCCCGTGAACGCCTCGAGCCGGTCGGTGAGCTCCTGCACCGACAACTCGCGCAGGTGGCGGCCGTTCAGGTGCCGCAGCTTGCGCTCGTCGAACACGGCCGGGTTCTTCGACACGCGCTCGAGCCGGAACCGCTCGGCGAGCTCGGGCAGCGTGAAGAACTCCTCGTCGGCGGCGAACCCGGCGCCGAGCAAAGCGATGTAGTTGTCGACCGCCTCGGGCAGGTACCCGGCCAGCCGCAGCTCCTGGACCGACGCGGCGCCGTGGCGCTTGGAGAGCTTCTTGCCGTCGGGCCCGAGCAACAGCGGCAGGTGCGCGTAGCGCGGCGGCTCGAGCCCGAGCGCAGCGAACACGAGCAGCTGCTTGGGCGTGTTCGAGAGGTGGTCGACGCCTCGGACGACGTGGGTGATCTCGGCGTCGAGATCGTCGATCGCGACCGCGAAGTTGTAGACCGGCGAGCCGTCGGCGCGGGCGATCACCGGGTCGTCCATGCTCGCGTTCGGGAAGCTCGTCGAGCCGACGATCACGTCTTCGACGACCGTGTGGCCCTCGTCGGGCACCCGCAGGCGGACCGCGCCGGCGTCCGACGGCTCGCCGCGGAACCCGCGATCGGCGCCGTGGCGCTCCTTGAAGGCCCTGACGTCGTCGGTGGTGGCGGCGCTGCGATACGCGTGTCCGCTCTCGAGCAGCTGCTCGAGCAGCTCCCCGTGACGGTCCGCCCGCTCGGACTGGAAGATCGGCCCCTCGTCCCAGTCGAGCTTCAGCCAGCTCAGCGCGTCGAGGATCTGCTCCACGTTCTCCGGAGTCGATCGCTCCCGGTCGGTATCTTCGATCCGCAGGACCAGGGTGCCGCCCTGACCGCGTGCCAGCAGCCAGTTGTAGAGCGCGGTCCGGGCTCCACCGATGTGGAGCGCGCCCGTTGGGGATGGAGCAAAGCGAACCCTCATGACATATCCAGCCCCATGCTAATCGGCGCTCACGTGTCCAACGCGGGCGGTCTGGTCAACGCCATCGAGCGCGGCACCGAGCGCGGCTGCCGGGCGATCCAGATCTTCAACCAATCCCCGCGGATGTGGCGTCCGACCGCGTACGACGAAGACGACTTCGCCGCCTTCCGCGAGGCGATGGAGAAGAGCCGGATCGACGCCGTCCTGATCCACGCCGTGTACCTGCTCAACACGGCCTCCGAGGACAAGGAGATCCGGGACAAGACGCTCGCCTCGCTGATCCAGTCGCTGCGCGTCGGCGCCGGCATCGGCGCCGTCGGGGTCGTGCTGCACGCCGGGTCGGCGAAGGGCGGGAGCGTCAAGCGCGCGATCACGCGTGCCGGCAAGGTGATCCGCGAGGCGCTCAAGGAGACCGAGGGCTGTCAGCTGCAGCTCGAGGACACGGCCGGGGCCGGCGGGACGCTCGGGCGCTCGTTCGAGGAGCTGGCGGCGCTGATCGAGGCCGGCGGGGCCGACAAGCGGCTCGGGATCTGCCTCGACTCCTGCCACCTGTACGCCTCGGGCTTCGATGTCGGCACGGTCGAGGGCCTCAGCCAGACGCTCGACGACTGCGACCGGCTCGTCGGGCTCGACCGGCTCGGCGCGCTGCACCTCAACGACTCGCTGGCCACGTTCGCCTCCAACCGCGACCGCCACGCGATCCTTGGCGAGGGCGAGCTCGGCGAGCGCGGCTGCGGCGTGTTCCTGTCCGAGCCGCGGTTCGAGGCGCTTCCGTGCGTGATCGAGACCGGGCGAGACGGGGGCGGTCCGGCGGCGGAGGACGTCGAGCTTGCGTTCACGCTGCGCAGGCGCGGGAAGGCATCCCGGTCCAGGGCGGCGCGTCGCAGGCGATGATCGGCGACGCTCCCGCGCTCGCGGTCAGCGGTCTGCACAAGCGGTACGGCGCGGTCGTCGCGCTCGGCGGCGTCGAGCTGACCGTCGCCGCTGGAGAGCTCGTCGGACTGCTCGGCCCCAACGGCGCCGGGAAGTCGACGCTCGTCAAGATCGCCTGCGGGCTCGTGCGCCCGACCTCCGGGTCCGCCACGATCTGCGGCGCGCCGGCCGGCAGCCGGCCCGCCCGCACCCACCTCGGCTACCTCGCCGAGCTGTTCCGGTTTCCCGGCTGGTGCACGGCCACCGAGCTGCTCGAGCTCCACCAGAAGCTGGCCGGCTCCGACGGCGGCCCTCGCGAGCGCGGCGAGCTGCTGTCGCTCGTCGGGCTCTCCGACGCGGCCGAACGGCGGATCGACGGCATGTCGAAGGGGATGCAGCAACGGCTCGGGCTCGCCCAGGCGCTGATCGGCACCCCGCGGCTGCTGCTCCTCGACGAGCCCACCAGCGCGCTCGATCCGGCCGGCCGCCGTGCCGTCCGGACCCTGCTCGAGGAGCTGCGCCAACGGGGGATCGCCGTTCTGCTCAACTCGCACCTGTTGAGCGAGGTCGAGCTCGTGTGCGATCGCGTCGTGATCATCTCGCGCGGCGAGGTGAAGGCGGCCGGCCGGCCCGAGGAGCTGACGAGCGCGGGCGGCGTCGAAGTCCAGACCGGCGACGGGCTGCGCACCTTTGCCGACGCCCGCCGCGAGGACGCCCCGGGGATCGTCGCCTCGCTCGTGCGCGACGGGGTCGACGTGTACGAGGTGCGGGTTCTGCGCTCGACGCTCGAGGACGTGTACCTTGAGGCGGTCGCCGGCGCCCAGGACGAGGAGCCGAGATGAGCGCCGCGCTGCTCGTCGGCCGGCACGTGCTCCAGGAGAGCCTGCGCCGCCGGGTGTTCTCGGTCGTGCTGGTGCTGACGCTGCTGTTCCTGGCCCTGTTCACGTTCGCGAACGCCGAGGCGTTCGGCCACGTCGACTCGTTCAGCCCCGGCGGCGGGCTCGGCTCGCTCGACACGCGTGGGCTGGTGGCGGTCACACTCACCGGGCTTGGGATGTTCGCGACCCTGTTCCTGGGGACCGTGCTGGCGGTGTTCCTCACGCTCGGCGCGGTGCGCGGGGACGCCGAGCGCGGGCTGCTGCAGCCGCTCGTCGTGCGCCCGGTCGGGCGGCCGGAGTTTCTGCTCGGCCGCTTCGCCGGGGCGGCCATCGTGTGCGCCGCGTACGTGGCGCTGCTGTTCGTGGCCGTCGTCGTGATCGTGAAGGTCACGGGCCACCGCTGGCCGGACACGATCGTCGGTCCGGGGCTGGCGCTGATGGCGGCCACGACGGTCCTGGTCGGGCTGTCGCTGCTGGGGTCGGTTCTGCTCTCGACGGTGGCCAATGGGATCGCGATGTTCATGCTGTTCGGCGCCGGCCTCATCGGCGGCCTGCTCGGCACGATCGGCAACGGCCTGCAGTCCGACTCGTTGAAGACGATCGCGCACGACATCTCGCTGGCGCTGCCGTTCGAGGCCCTCTACCAGGCCGGGCTGCACGCCTTGACCGCCAACCAGACCGGGTTCACGGGCGTGCTCGTCAACCTCGGGCCGTTCGGCTCGTCCCATGCCGGCGGCGCCGGGCTCGACGTGTGGGCGGCGGCGTACCTCGCCATCGTGGGCGCGGTGGCAATCGCCCGGTTTGCCCGCGCCGACCTGTAGCGTGCGCCGCATGAGCTCACGACAGGCCGACGCGCTGGTCGTCTTCGGGATCACCGGGGACCTGGCCAAGAAGATGACGTTCCGCTCGCTGTACCGGCTCGAGCGCCGCAACCTCTTGAGCTGCCCGGTGATCGGCGTCGCGGTCGACGACATCTCGGTCGAGCAGCTGCGGAAGCGCGCCGAAGAGGCGATCGCCGCCACCGAGGACAGGGTCGACCAGCGCGTGTTCAAGCGGTTCGCCAAGCGCCTGCAGTACGTGAGCGGCGACTTCGGCGACGACGCCACCTACCAGCGCGTCGCGCAGGCACTCGGCTCGCACGCGAACCCGACGTTCTACCTGGAGATCCCTCCGTCGCTGTTCGCGACGGTGATCGCCGGCCTGTCGAAGGCCGGGCTGCTCACCGGCGGGCACCGCGTGGTGGTCGAGAAGCCGTTCGGCCATGACCTCGCCTCCGCCCGCGCGCTGGCCCGCGACCTGCACCGCTATCTCGACGAGTCCCAGCTCTACCGGATCGACCACTTCCTGGGGAAGATGGGGCTCGAGGAGATCCTCTACCTGCGTTTCGCCAACACGATGCTCGAGCCGGTGTGGAACCGCAACTTCCTCGCCTGCGTACAGATCACGATGGCCGAGAGATTCGGGGTGGAGGACCGCGGCCACTTCTACGACCCGGTCGGCGCGCTGCGCGACGTGGTCGTCAACCACCTCCTGCAGCTGCTCGCCACCGCGGCGATGGAGCCGCCGGCCGGCCGCGACCCGGACATCCTCAAGGATGGCAAGGTGGCGGTGTTCCGCGCGATGGCCGACGCCGACCCCGCCGACTACGTCCGCGGCCAGTACCGCGGCTACAAGCAGGTGAAGGGCGTCGCCGCCGGCTCGTCCACCGAGACCTACGTCGCTCTACGACTGCAGATCGACAACTGGCGCTGGTCGGGCGTGCCGTTCTTCATCCGCACCGGCAAGCAGCTCGCCGCCAGCCAGACCGAGCTGCGGCTGCTGTTCAAGGAGCCCCCGAGCGTGCATTTCATCGACGCCCGTCACCGCAACCCGGAGCGCAACCAGATCGTGTTCAAGATCGACCCGGGGACGGGCATCCGGATGATCCTCGACGCGCACCGCGCCGACGGCGCCGGTCCGCAGGAGATCACGTTGGACATGGAGTTCGCTCAGGAGGGCGGCGAGGGCCCGACGCCGTACGAGGTGCTGCTCGCCGCAGCGCTGGCCGGCGACAGCACGCACTTCACCCGCCAGGACAGCGTCGAGGAGACGTGGCGGGTCGTGCAGCCACTGCTCGACTCACCGCCGCCGGTGCTGCCGTACGCCAAGCGCTCGTGGGGACCGGCGGCCGCCAAGGAGCTCGTCGCGGGCTTCGGCGGCTGGCACGGTCCGTGGATCCCCGAGGGCTGAGACCCGCGGCGGCGGCCGAAGCTCCGGAAACGGGTCCGAGTCGGAGCCCGGCCTGACCGGCGGCTGTCAGCCGCTTGTCAAGCCGACCCCGCATAATCGGCGGATGCGCAACCTTGCCCGAACCTGCTTCCGGCACCGGCGGATCGTCCTCGCGGCCTGGGTGGCCGGGCTCCTCGTCCTCACCGCGATCCACTCGGCTGCAGGCAGCGCCTACAGCGACAACTTCCGCCTCTCCGGCACGCAGAGCTTCGACGCGATCAACCTCCTGCAGCACGCCGCCCCCCGCGCGTCCGGTGACACCGAGCAGGTCGTGATCGCCGTCACCCACGGCCGGGTAACCGATCCGGCCGTCCGCGCCCGGGTGCAATCGGCGCTGGCGAGGGTCGCCCAGCTCCCCCACGTCACCGAGATCTCGTCGCCGTACGCGGCGACAGGCGCCTCGCAGATCTCACCGTCGGGCCAGGTCGCGTTCGCCTCCGTCACCTTCGACGTGTTCAACAACCAGGTCAAGGGCCCGGCGGCCCAGACGTTCGTCTCGGCCGCCCAGTCCGGCGCGGGCCAGGGCGTCGAGATCGAGGTCGGCGGCCAGATCGCCGCCGCCGCCCGCCAGCAGGGCCCCGGCGGCCTGCCGTTCGGCTTCCTCGCCGCGGCCGCCGTGCTGTTCCTCGTGTTCGGCTCGCTGCTGGCGATGTCGCTGCCGCTGCTGGCCGCCGCGCTCTCGCTCGGCACCAGCGTGGCGGTGATCGGCCTGCTCTCGCACCTCATCCAGATGGCCTCGTTCAGCGAAGAGCTGTCGCTGCTGATCGGGCTCGGCGTCGGCGTCGACTACGCCCTGTTCATCCTCACCCGTTATCGCCAGGGTCTGCTGCGCGGGCTGTCCGGCGAGGATGCCGTCGTGGAGGCCCTCGACACCTCCGGCCGCGCCGTGCTGTTCGCCGGGATGATCGTCTGCATCGCGATGCTGGGCATGTTCGCCCTCGGCGTCAGCTTCCTCTACGGCGTCGCCATCGCCGCCTCGATCGCGGTCGCGTTCACGGTGCTCGCTGCGCTCACGCTGCTGCCCGCGATGCTCGGGTTCTTCGGCACCAAGGTGCTCCGCCGCCGCGAGCGCCGCGCGCTCGGCCAGGGCCAGTTGCGCTTGAGCGACGAGTCCGCCGGCTGGGCGCGGTGGTCGGGCTGGATGCAGCAGCGGCCGGCCCTGTTCGCCGCGGTCGCCGCGCTCGTGATGCTCGCGATCGCCGCCCCGGCGCTGGCGATGCGCCTCGGCTCGGCCGACGCGGGCTCGGACCCCGCGAGCTCGACCACCCGCAAGGCCTACGACCTGCTGGCCAAGGGGTTCGGCCCGGGCTACAACGGCCCGCTTCAGCTCGTCGCGCAGATCTCGACCCCGGCCCAGCGGGCCGTGTTCATCCGCGCCGACCGCGCGGTCGCCGCGACGCCCGGCGTCGTCGGGGCCGGCCGCCCGCACTTCATCCCGGGCCGCGGGCCGGGCGCTCCGAGCGTGGCACTGGCCGACGTGTACCCGAAGGGCTCGCCGCAGGACGCCTCGACCGCAGACCTGCTGCACACCGTCCGCGGGAGCGTGGTCCCGAACGCGACCCGCGGGACCGGGCTGCACATCCTCGTCGGCGGCCAGACGGCCGTGTTCGACGACTTCAGCACCGTGCTGTCGCGCAAGCTGCCGCTGTTCCTCGGCGTCGTCGTGCTGCTCAGCTTCCTGCTGCTGATGACCGTGTTCCGCAGCCTGCTCGTGCCGCTGATCGCCGCGCTGATGAACCTCCTGTCGGTGGCCGCCGCGTTCGGGGTCGTCACCGCGGTGTTCCAGGACGGGGTCGGCAACACGCTGCTGGGGATCGACAAGACCGGGCCGATCGAGGCGTTCCTGCCGGTGATGATGTTCGCGATCCTGTTCGGCCTGTCGATGGACTACGAGGTGTTCCTCGTGTCCCGCATCTACGAGGAGTGGCACCGCCGCGGCGACAACCGCGAGGCGGTCACCCACGGCCTCGCCGCGACCGGCCGGACGATCACCGCCGCCGCGGCGATCATGGTCCTGGTGTTCGGCGCCTTCATCCTCGGCGGCGAGCGGATCATCGATCTGTTCGGGGTCGGCCTGGCGAGCGCCGTGCTGCTCGACGCGCTGATCGTGCGCTCGGTGCTCGTCCCGGCGCTGATGATCAAGATCGGCGCGGCGAACTGGAAGCTGCCCGGAGCGCTCGAGCGCCGGCTCCCGCACCTCCGGGTCGAGGGCGAATCGGCGCGGGCTCCGGCCGGGCCGCCGCCGCCCGCCGAGGAGCGCGAGCCGGAGCCGGAGCCGTCGGTCGCCCGCTCCGCCGCCGGCTAGGCGGCGCCGACGTGCTCGGCCGTGGCGGCGAGCCCGAGCACGCTCTCAGCCAGGATCGCCTCGCCGAGCAGCGCGTCGAGCTCGGCGTGCAGGCCGGCGCTCCGGGCGACGCGAAATCCCGGCCCGAGGCGCAGCTTGCGCGGTCCGACCGATGTGCTCAGCTCGATCACCACGTCGCACTCGCCCGGGAACCCGGTCAGCAGCGTCCTTGAGCTCGCCGAGCACGGTGGCGGCCAGGAGCCCGGCGTCGAGCCGCAGCCGGAGTGGCTCGGGAGCCCGCGAGGTCTTCGCCTCGTGCTCGACGCGCCGCCTCGACCTCGGCCGTGCTCGGCTCGAACAGGTCGATCTGCTGGGCGACGATGCACGTCTTCTCGCGGTCCTTGTGGTCGACCCGGCCGCGCACGAGCACGATCGAGTCGGGCGCCAGCGCCTCCTCGCACTCGGCCAGCGCCTTGCCGAAGACGAGGATCTCGACCGCCGCGTCGAGGTCGTCGAGCGTGGCGAACATCATCGGGTCGCCCTTCTTCGTCCGGATCCGCTTGGCCGCGACGATCATCCCGCCGACCGTCACCCAGTCGCCGTCGCGCTTGGCCGACAGCTCGGCCAGCGTGCAGTCGGCCTTCGCCCGCAGCGCCGGGCCCACCTCCTTGAGCGGATGGGCGGAGATGAACAGGCCGATCGCCTCCTTCTCGGCGGCGAGCAGCTCGGCGCGGTCGAACTCCATCGCCGGGATCGGAGCGTGGCTGGGCGTCGCGAACCCCGCGGCGGCGCTCCCGCCCCACCGGCGTCGGCGGCGTCGAAGCCGAGGTCGAAGATCGAGCCCTGGCCGATCAGCGCGTCCTGCTGGGCCTTCTGGCCCGGCGCCCTGGGCCTGCTCGAGCACCGCCAGCATCCCCTTGCGGGAGTCGCCCGTCGACCCGAACGCGCCGCACTTGATCAGCGCCTCGATCGCCTTCTTGTTGACCGCGCGGCCGTCGACGCGGGCGCAGAAGTCCCACAGGTCGCGGAACGGGCCGCCCTGACCACGGCTTCGCCGCGGTGTCGCGGGCGCGCTTGATCGCCTCGACGGCCGCGTAGCCGACGCCCTTGACCGCGTCGAGCCCGAACCGGATGTTGCCGTCGACGACGACGAACTCGTGGTCGGAGAGGTTGACGTCGGGCGGCAGGATCGAGATCCCCATCTGCTCGGCCTGGGAGACGAAGAACGGCACCTTGTCCTTGGTGTCCATCACCGAGGAGATCAGCGCCGCCATGTACTCGGCCGGGTAGTTGGCCTTGCAGCCACGCGGTCCGGTAGGAGATCAGGCGCGTAGCAGGCGGCGTGCGATTTGTTGAACGAGTAGTCGGCCGAGCGCTCGTTCGTCGCCCACAGCCACTCGATCACCTGCTCGCTCGTCCCCGAGGCGCGGCAGCCGGCGACGAACTCGGGCTTGAGCTTCGCCATCGCCTCGCGGTTCTTCTTGCCGATCGCCTTGCGCAGGTCGTCGGCCTTGGCGCCGCTGAACCCGGCGAGCTCCTTGGCGATCTGCATCGCCTGCTCCTGGTAGAGGATCACGCCCTTCGTCGCCTCGAGGATCGGGCGCAGCCGCTCGTCGGGATAGGAGATCGACTCCGGGTCGCGCTTGCCCCGCGCGTAGGTGGGGATCTGGTCCATCGCCCCCGGCCGGTAGAGCGCGTTGAGCGCGACGAGGTCGTCGAACTCCGTCGGGCGGACCTTCTTGAGCGCCTCGCGCATGCCCTCGGACTCGAACTGGAACACCCCGATCGAGTCGCCGCGGGCCAGCATCTCGTAGGTCGGCTCGTGGTCGAGCGGCAGCGTCGCCATGTCCGGCCGCTCGCCGGTCGAGCGCTCGATGATGTCGAGCGCGTCCTCGATCACGTCGAGGTTGCGCAGCCCGAGGAAGTCCATCTTCAGCAGGCCGATCTGCTCGATCGGCTTCATCGTGAACTGGGTGACGGTGCGGAACACCTTCTCGCCGTTCTCGTCGGTGCCGGCATCGGCGATCTGGAGCGGCACGATGTCGGTCAGCGGGCCGGTCGGCGATCACGACCGCGGCGGCGTGGATCGACGAGTTGCGCACGATCCCCTCGAGCCCCTGGGCGACCTCGACGATCTGCTTGGCGGTGCCGTCGCGGTCGACCTCGGCCCGCAGCGGCTGGCCCGGCTTGCAGGCAGTCCTCGAAGCTCGGCGGGCCGGCCCATGATCGGGTCCGGGATCAGCTTCGCCAGCCGGTCGCCGGCGCCGTAGTCGTGGCCGAGCACCCGCGCGGCGTCGCGGGTGGCCGCGCGCGGGAACATCTTGCCGAAGGTGACGATCTGGGCGACCGACTCCTTGCCGTACTTGTCGGTCACGTAGCGGATCACCCGCTCGCGGCCGCGCACCGAGAAGTCGATGTCGATATCCGGCATCGACACGCGCTCGGGGTTGAGGAAGCGCTCGAACAGCAGGTCGTAGCGGAGCGGGTCGACGTCGGTGATCTGCAGGCAGTAGGCGACGAGCGAGCCGGCCGCCGAGCCGCGGCCCGGGCCGACGGCGATCCCGCAGTCCTTGGCGTACTTGACGAAGTCCCAGACGATCAGGAAGTAGCCGCTGAAGCCCATCCGCTCGATCACGCCGAGCTCGTAGTCGGCGCGCTCGAGCGCCTCGGCCGGCGGCGGGTCGCCGTAGCGCTCGCGCAGGCCCGTCCATCACGAGCTCGCGCAGGTAGTCGGCCTCGGACTCGCCGTTCGGGGTCGGGTAGCGCGGGATCAGCTGGCGGCCGAGCTCGAGCTCGACGTCGCAGCGCTCGGCGATCTCGAGCGTCGTGGCGACCGCCTCGGGCCACTCGGCGAACGCCTGCGCCATCTCGTCGGTCGAGCGCAGGTAGAACTCGTTGGTCTCGAAGCTGATCTTCGGCTGGCTGAGCGTCGACTTCGTCTGCACGCACAGCAGCGCGGCGTGGTGGTGGTAGTCCTCGCGGCGCAGGTAGTGGACGTCGCCGGTGCCGACGAGCGGGCGCCCGAGCTCGCGGGCGATCCGCACGATCCCCTCGTTGGCGCTGTCCTGGTCGGCGAGCCCGTTCTTCTGCACCTCGAAGTAGACGTTGTCGGGCCCGAACGCCCCGAGCAGCTCGTCGGCGTGGGCGCGCGCCTCGGCCGGCTTGCCGGCCAGCAGGCAGCTGGCAGAAGCGCGACTGCAGGCAGCCGGTGAGCGCGATCACGCCCTCGGCGTGGGCGGCGATCTGCTCCGAGGTCGACCGACGGCTTGCCGCGCTGGTAGCCGTCGAGGAAGCCGGCCGAGGAGAGCTTGACGAGGTTGCGGTAGCCGGTCGGCGTGGCGGCGAGCAGCGTCAGGTGGAAGCGGTCGAGCCGGCCCGGGAGCGCGCCGCAGGTGGTCGTCGACGACGTACACCTCGCAGCCGAAGATCGGCTTGATCCCGTGCTTGCGGCAGGCGGTGAACAGCTCGACGGTGCCGTTCATCACCCCGTGATCGGTGAGGCCGAGCGCCGGCTGGCCGAACGCCGCCGCCCGCGCGGCGAGGTCGTCGATCTTGCACGCCCCGTCGAGCAGCGAGTACTCGGAGTGGACGTGGAGGTGGGCGCAGGACGGGCTCATTCGTCAGACGGCCCGTGCCGCGGCGCGCGTGCGAACCCGCGGTCGAAGAGCTCATCACGAGCATAGGCACCGCGAGCGGACGGTTTCGCTCCCGCCGGGACCGCCCGGCGCGCGCCGCCCCCGCATTGTGGGGCGAAAGCTCACGCGCGCTGCGCGCGCTCGATCCAGGCCCGCAGCAGCTCGAGCAGCCGAGCCTCGCCCGTGAGCTGCGGGGAGGCCACGTCGGGACGGTGGATCTCGGCCAGCAGCGGCGGAGCGTCGGCGTCCGGACAGTCGATCGTCGAGCCGCGACCGGCGCCTGCGGAGTGCCGGCGCCGGCCAGCGCACCGGCGCGGTCGCGAACCCACAGGTACGCGCAGGAGCCCGGCGCGTCGTCGCGGCGCTGGGCGACGACGAAGCTCTCCCCCGCGTTCCACGACGGATCGATCATCGCCGCCACGAGCTGGAACGCGAGCGAGGGTCGAGGGCCACGCCGGCGCGAGCAGCTCGGCGAGGCTCGCCGGCGTCCGGACCAGGCCCGTGAGCGCCGCCGCCTCCGCGCGGTCGCCGGAGATCCGCGCGATCCGCCGGCCGACAGCCGGCGGCGCAATGACCCGAGACCAGACAAGCCGGCCGATCCGCCGCGGTCCCCGGTGACCTTGAACGCGATCTCGGCCCTTCGCGCGCGGGCGCGGGCGCGCCTGGACCTCGGTGGCGCCGCCGGCGACCGTGACCTGGACGCACGTGCCGCGGTCGAGCACGAGGTCGTACGCGAGCGCGTCCGGGTGGGCGAGGTGCTGGGCGGGCAGCAGCGCGACGACGAGCTCGCCGGCGCTCGTGAGGTCGCGGTCGGCGAGGGCCGAGAAGGTGCGGGGGAGCCAGTCGGGGCTGATCGGGCGTGCGGGGGACTCGCCGGCTCGGGCTCGGCCTCCGCGTCCGGCTCGTGCTCGGGCTGCGCGCGTCGGGCTCGGCCTCCGCGTCGGGCTCGGGCGCGGCCGCTCGGGCTCGGGCTCCGCGGCCGGCTCGGGCTCGGGCTCCGCGGCCGGCTCGGGCTCGGGCTCCGCGTCGGGCTCGGCGCTCAGGCTCCGCGTCCGGCTCGTCGGGCTCGGAGTCCACGGCCGGCAGCTCGGGCTCCCGGGGCGCCTCCTCGATCGGACTCGCCTCCCGCAACCGCGACAAGGCGGCCGAGAACCGCTCCGGATCGACGGTCGACGGCGGCGCCTCCCTGGACGGCAGCGGCGAGTGCGACGGCCGATGTGGGAGCGGCTGGCGCGGCGGCACCGCCACGGGCGGCCCCGGAGCCTCGGCGGGCGGCGACGCGGCCTCGGCCTGCGCCACCACGCCCATCGGCACCCCCAGCCGCGCCAGATCCTCGCGGAGCTTGTCGATCCCCTGGCTGGCCCGCGCCGAGCGCTCGAGCTGGCGGTGCAGCTCGGCCTCGAGCTCGGCGACCTTCGACTCGGCGGCGGCGCGCAGCCCCGCCTCGCGCTCGATCGTCCGGCCGAGCCGGTCGAGCTCGGCGCGGAGCTCGGCAAGGGCCGACTCGATCTCGGCCGCCGGGGCCGGGTCGGTGGCGAGCCGCCCCTTGAGCTCGGCGATCTCGGCACGAAGCGCCGCCTCGGTCTTCGCCCGGCTCTCGAGTTCCGTCCTCAGCGCGGCGAGCGTGTCGTCGGCACGGACCGCCGGCCCTCCGTTCAGCATCGCGGCACGCTCGCGGAGGATCAGTCCGGTGTCGTGCGCGAGCGGCGCCGCCCCCGCTTGGCCGCCCTGTGCCGGCGCCGACTGCTTGAGCGCCTCGAGCTCGGCCGACACACCCTCGGCAACCGTGCCCCCGATCGCCTGGGCGACGGCCTGCTCGCGGGCGACCAGCGCGGCCGCCGCGGCATGCTCGGCCTCATCGACGGCCCGGCCGAGCTGCCGCACCTCCTGCTCGAGCTCGCGCACGCGCTGCCGGTATGCGGACAGCTCCTCGGCGTGGTCCTCGGCCGCCTCTCGCTCGCGCTCGGCGAGCTCCTGCTCGAGCTCGTGGCGCCGGTGCGCGCTCGGCGTGAGCGCGCTGCTCGGCCACCCGGCGGGCCCGGTCGAGCTCCGCCAGCGCCGCGGTGAGCCGGGCGGGCTCGATCCGCGCCGCCTCGAGCGACTGCTCGAGCTCGGACACACTCGCCGCGAGCCGCTCGGCGATCTGCTCGACCTCAGCCGTCCGCCGGTGGGCGCTGTCGAGTGCATCGTCGGCGTCGGCCCGCCGCGCGGTGACCGCGGGCTCGGCGTCGCCGGGGACCTCGACCGGCTCCGTCCCGAGCCCGACGGGCATCGGCAGCGGCACCCCGACCGCCCCGAGCTGGAGCCACGCCCGCTCGGCGTGCGGCGGCGCCAGCAGCGCCGGGACGGAGAAGCTCAGCTGCCAGGTCCCCGGGGCCGCGCCGGTCACGCTCGGCGGCTCCGGCATCGCCGGGAACCGGTGCCGCTGGCCGAGCGCCTCGAGCACGAGCAGCGCCTGCCCTCCCGACCCCGGACGCCGACGCCGCCACCGGCCCTGGACCCGGACCGTGACCGTCTCGCCCTGGGCGAGCCACTGCACGGCTTCGATTCCGAGCGCGGACGGGAAGGCCGGGTGTCTCCGACATTACGCGCGACGGTAAGCGGAGGGCCGGACGGATCCGCCGGACGCGCGAAGGGTCAGTCGTGCGACTCTTGAGCCTCGACCTGCTGCTCCAGCAACCGTGTCCGCATCGCCCGCGGCCTCGGCGAGCATCGCCTCGGCCTCGCCGAGACCACCCTGGCGCCCGGCGGCCTGCTCCCGCGCGGTGGCGAGGTCCACACCCAGCCGCTCGAGCTCGCCGCGCAGTGCCTCGGCCTCGCTCTGCGCCGACTCGCGGGCCACCTCGGCCCGGGCGAGATCGCCGCGCAGCGCGTGAGAGCTCGGAGCTGAGCTGGTCGCGCTCGCGCTCGAGCTCGCCCTGCACCGAGGACAGCTCCTCCTCCAGCGACTCGACCCGCGCCGCCAGCGTGATCGCCCGCGACTCAAGCTCGGAGCGCCTCGTGTCCTGCTGCTCGAAGAGCGCCCGTAGCTGCTCGAGCTCGCCGCGCAGCTCGTTGTGGATCGGCTCGAGCCGGGCCTGGGCCGCCGTCGCGGCCTGCACTCGGGACTCGGCGTCGGCCAGGCGCCCACGCATCGTCGCCTCGGCCGCCGAGCGCTCGTGCAGCTCGGCGCGGAGCGCCTCGACCGTCTCCGCCGAGACCTCGGCCTCGGGGGCGCCGGGATCGCCAGGCTCGCCGGTGGGCTCGGGGAGGGGAACGCTCTGGTCGTCAAGCATCAGGATCGTGTGTCCGCCGAGTCGGGACATCAGCCAGCTCGGGAGAGCAAAGGTACCGGACCACGCCCCCGGAAGGTCGAGCTCCGGGCGCCGGGGCTGCGGGATCGAGGGGAAGCGCTGCTCGCGCCCGTCGGTCTCGACCACGAGCTCGGCGTGTGCCACCTCGCGCGTGCGCTCGTCCTCCCAGCGGGCCGCGATCCGGATGATGAAGCGCGAGCGGCTGAGCGGAAGGCGCTCGACCGTGTCGATGGTCACGGCGGCCGGTGGCTCCGCCGGGGTCGTCTCGTCGGTCGCTGTCATCGCCCAGGGGGACGCTATCCGCTCCGTCGCGGGAACGCCAGGAATCGGTGCGCCGATCGCCTGGACGGAGGTCAGTTGCGGTGCTGCTGGCGCTGGACGGCGATCGCGCCGCCCACGATGAGCGCGGCGAGACCTCCGAGCGCGGCCTTGCGGGCGGCGCCCGACACGCGGCGGCGGACATACCACTTGCCGCCTTGCCAGACGGCGAATCCGAGGAGCTTGTATCCCATACCCGAAACCTACCCCTCTCGCTCGTTCCTGACGCGCCACGCCATCCGCGACTGCAGCGACCACAGCTCGATGAACCCCGGCGAGGCGTCCTGCGAGAACAGCCCGCCCGACTGCGCGAACGAGGCGAGCTCGGCGTCGTAGACGGCGTTCGGCGAGGAGCGCGTGACGACCCGGGCGGACCCCTTGAACAGCCGAACGCCGATCGTGCCCGTGACCTGCGCGTTGGCCGCCTCCATGTACGCGTCGAGATCGCTTCGCAGCGGCTCCCACCACAGCCCGGCGTAGACGAGGTAGCCCCACTTGCTGGTCGAGCTCGGACTTGAACTGGTTCTGGTGGATCGTGCCGACGAGCGCCTCGAGCTCGCGGTGGGCGAGCAGCAGGATCGCCGCGGCCGGGACCTCGTAGATGTCGCGGACCTTGAGCCCGATGATCCGGTCCTCGATGTGGTCGACGATCCCGACCCCGTGGCGGGCGCCGATCTCGGCGGCGCGCTCGATCAGCTCGACGAGTCCCAGCCGCTCGCCGTCCAGCGCCACCGGAACACCCGCGATCGAATTCGATCGACACCGTCTGCGGCCTCGTCCGGCGCCTCCTCGGGCCGGGTCACGAGCTGGAACACGTCGTCGTCGGGCGCATGGTCGAGGTCCTCGATCCACCGACCCTCGCTCGAGCGGCCCCACAGGTTGTCGTCGATCGAGTACGGCGCGGCCTCGGTGCCGCCCTTGACCGGGATCCCGTGCTCGCGAGCGTACGCGACCTCCTCCTCGCGCCCCATCCGCCACGAGCGCACCGGCGCGATCACCTTCAGCTCGGGCGCGAGCGTGGCGATCGTCCCCTCGATCCGCACCTGGTCGTTGCCCTTGCCCGTGCAGCCGTGGGCGATCGTGTCGCAGCCCGACCGGCGCGCGTACTCGACCGCGAGCTTGGCGATCAGCGGCCGCCCGAGCGCGGTGAACAGCGGGTAGCCGAGCCCGTAGATCGCGTTGGCCTTGATCGCCGGCAGCACGTAGTCGGTGGCGAACTCCTCGCGGGCGTCGACGACGTGGCAGTCGAGCGCGCCGAGCGCCGTCGCCTTGCCGCGGATCACCTCGTAGTCCTCGCCGGGCTGGCCGAGGTTGACGGTCAGCGCCACCACCTCGGCGTCGTACTCGTCCTGGATCCACTTCAGCATCACGCTCGTGTCGAGGCCGCCGCTGTAGAGCAGCAGCACCCGGTGGACGTCCTCGGGGCGCGCCTCGTACGAGGTCGTGGGCTCGGAGCGCGGGTGCGGGCATCAGCGAAGGGTATTCGCACCTCGACGAGTGACGCCGAGCCGCCGGCACACGTCGAGCCACAGCGCCTCGTAGGCGACAGCCGCCAGCGTCCCGGGGCGTACGTCGCCGACCGCATCGCGCTCGACGCCCATCCGCTCGACCTCCTCCGCGGCCGGGATCGCCGCGCCCAGCATCGTCATCGAGTGGATCCCGCGCAGCCGGGCCATCACCTCGCGGTGCAATGACCTTGCGCACCTCGACCATCGAGAAGAACGCCAGCACCTGCGGGCCGCCCTCGACGAGCCGCCTCGAGCTGCTCGAACGTCCGCGAGGACAGCGTCGCCGGGATGATCGGGACGAGCAGCGCGTCGGCGACCTTGAACACGCTCTCGGAGAGCAGCGAGATGCTCGGCGGGCAGTCGAGGAACACGAGGTCGTACTCGTCGCGCAGCGGCTCGAGCACCCGCGACAGGCGCTTCGTCGGGTGCTTGAAGTTGTCGAGCGCGAGGTCCATGTGGCGGTAGGAGAAGTCGGCGGGCAGCAGGTCGAGCCCCGGGTGGTCGGTGCCCTTGAGCAGCGTCGCCGACCGGGCTGCGCAGCCGGATCAGCTTGCGCGCGCCGCCGCGGACCTTCGGCTTGATCCGGAACAGGTACGTGCTCGCGCCCTGCGGATCGAGGTCCCACAGCAGCGTCCGCAGCCCGTCGCGGGCGGCGAGGTAGGCGAGGTTGACGGCGGCCGAGGTCTTCCCCACGCCCGCCCTTGATGTTGTAGGTGGCGAGCACCTGCTCACGCGAACGTCTCCCTGACGAGCCGGCGCTGCGACTTGGCGGCGAACGCCGCGAAGCGCTCGGCGAACTCGCCGCGGGCGGCCCGCTCGTCGGCGCCGAGCCGATCGACGAGCACGCCCATCGCCATCAGCGCGGCGGCCCTGCTCGAGCCGCGGCGACCTCGTCGCGCAGCGAGCGCAGCATCGCCGACCTGCACCTCGCGGTCCTGGTGGCGGCCGAGCACGTCCTGGAGCGACTTGAGCGACTTGATCATCGGCTTGACGACCTCGAGCGGGTACAGCGGGGCCGCGAACAGCTCGAGCAGGTAGCGGAGCTCCTTGCCCTTCTTGCGCAGCTCGTGGTATGCCTCGGCTTCGGCTCGAGTCGTCGATCGCCCGGCCCATCCTCACCATCCGCCGGTAGACCTTGCCGATCCGGACCGCGGCGAGGGCCCCGATCGGGCGGGCGGCGTCGGGGCGATCGCCCTGGGCCAGCGACGGGAGCGTGTTCGAGGAACGGCCGCCACTCGGCGAGCAGCGTCCGCGTCCGGTCAGAGCGCAGCGCCTCGACCATCCGCGCGTGCGCCGCGGCGCGGTGGGCGCGCAGGACTCCGAGCAGCGGGTCGAGGTCGCGCGCGGATCGGGTCCGGGACCAGTCGCCCGGTACGCGTCGAACTCGAGCACGTAGACGTCGAGGTCGCGAGCGTCCCCGGTCGCCTGCTGCAGCCACCGGAACTCGGCCCGGAAGTGCTCCAGGCGGTCGGGCGCGAACACCGTCTTCAGCTCGCGCTGGACCGAGCGCGAGCGGCGCACCGCCACCCGCAGGTCGTGGAGGAACTCGGTGTCGACGTCGTCGATCGTGCCCGGCTCGGTTGGCCTCGATCGACCTCGAGCAGGCGCAGCAGCACGAGCGCCGCGGCCTCGTCGGAGCGCTGGTTGTAGGCGAGCGGCACCTCGGGCTTCGACGACACGCCGCCGGGGACGCCGGCCGGCGGCGCGCAGCGCCTCGTCGACGAGCGGCTCCTCGGCGGCCCGGAACCCAAGCTCGTGCTCGAGCCGGTCCTGGACGACGCGCAGCTCGTCGTCGTAGCCGCGCACCGCCGCCACGCCGCACCCGCGGGCGCAGGGCCACCTCGCGGCCGCCCGTGACGCACGAGCGAGGGCTGCTCGAGCGTCAGCCGCACGACGGTCTTGCGCTCGTCGTCGAGCACGCGCAGCGCCCGCGCCCGGCTGCGAATCCGCACGAGCGGCAGCAGCGCCCGGATCCCGGACACCGGCAGCAGCACCTCGCGCAGCGGGCCGCCGGGCAGCGACGGACGCCATCAGCGGGCCGGTCGGCCGGTCGGTCGCGTCGGAGGCGAGCTGGGCCCCCGTGCTCGCGGTCGGACAGCAGCATCCGGCCGTGCTCCCAATAGCGCCGACAGACCGTCCTCGTGAAGCAGTCCGTCGAATGTGTCGAGGTACGTGCGGTCGAGCTCCCGGACGGTGCCGCCGCCCTCGGCCAGGCCGGTCAGCAGCATATCCCCCGCCGCCTCGACGGTCATCGCGTCGGGGGGCAGATACTCGGTCATCAGCCGAGCGCGCGCAGCCGCGCCAGCGCCTCGTCGACCTCGGCCTCGGACACGACCAGCGGCGGCTCGAGGCGGATCGTCGCCGGCCCCGTGGCGTTGACCACGAGCCGCTGCTCGAGCAGCGCCCGACGGGCCAGCGTCCGGGGCCGAGACGCCCTCGGCGAGGTCGATCGCCAGCATCAGCCCGCGGCCCCGGGTGGAGCGGACGTACGGCAGCTCGCCGAGGCCGGCCAGCAGCCGCTCCCCGAGCGTGACGACGCTGGCGAGCAGCGCGGGCTCCGAGCACAGCTCGAGCGCGACGAGCGCCGCGGAGGCGATCAGCGGGCCGCCGGCGAAGGTCGAGCCGTGGTCGCCGGGCTGGAGCACGTCGGCGAGCCCCGGGCCGGTGACGAGCGCGCCGATCGGCAGGCCGCCGCCGAGCGCCTTGGCCGTCGTCAGCGCGTCGGGGACGACGCCGGTCTGCTCGTAGGCCCACAGCGTCCCGGTGCGGCCCATCCCGGTCTGGATCTCGTCGAACACGAGCGCGGCGCCGGTGCGATCGCAGGCGGCGCGGGCGGCGCGTAGCACCTCCTCGGGGACGATCTGGATCCCGCTCTCGCCCTGGATCGGCTCGAGCAGCACTGCCGCGGTGTCCTCGTCGACCGCGCGGTCGATCTCCACGGGGTCCTTGGGCACGGCGAAGAACTCGGGGACGAGCGGCGCGAACGGGGCCTGCTTGGCCTCCTGCGGGGTGGCCGACAGCGCGCCGAACGTGCGGCCGTGGAACGCGTCGTGCAGGACGATGACCTTGCCGCCGGTGCGCGCGCGGCGCACGAGCTTCAGCGCGGCCTCGACCGCCTCGGCGCCCGAGTTGCAGAGGAACACCTTGCCGCCGAGCGAGCTCTCGGCGAGCGCGCGCGGAGAGGCGCATCGCCGGCTCGGTGTAGTACAGGTTGGTCGCGTGGGTGAGCCGCCCGACCTGCTCGCGCACGACCTCGACGATCCGCGGGTGACAGTGGCCGACGTTGAGGACCGAGATCCCGGCCAGGAAGTCGAGGTACTCGTGGCCCTCGTCATCCCACAGCCGGCAGCCCTCGCCGCGCACGAACTCGACCGGGCTGCGGACATAGGTCCCGATCGCGTGCGCGCGCTCCAGCTCCTGGAGCTCGGTGAGGCTCATGACGGTCCGATCTTCGTCCCCTGCCCCGCGTCCGTAAAGAGCTCGAGCAGCAATGAGTGCGGCACCCGGCCGTCGACGATGTGCGCGGCGTGGACGCCGCCCTCGATCGCCTGCAGGCAGGCGGCGAGCTTGGGGCGCATCCCGCCCGAGACGTGGCGCAGCTGCTGGGCGACCTCCGCCGGCGCTCGCCTCCGAGACGAGCGTCTGCGGGTCGGCGGGATCGACCATCCAACCGGCCACGTCGGTGAGGAACACGACCTTGTGGGCCGCGAGCGCGCCGGCCACCGCGCCGGCCGCCTCATCGGCGTTGATGTTGTACGAGTGGCCCTCGGCGTCGGCGGCGACGCTGGCGATCACCGGGATGTAGTCCTGGGCCACGTGCGTGAGCACGTCGACGTCGATGCGGTCGATCCGCCCGACGAAGCCGATGTCCTGGCCGCTCGGGGCCGCCTGCCGGCTGGCCCGGAACAGCAGCCCGTCATCGCCGCAGAGCCCGACGGCAGGTTGGCCGTGGCGGCCGAGTCGCAGCACGATGTCCTTGTTGACCTTGCCGACGAGCACCATCTTCACCACCTCGACCGTGGCCTCGTCGGACACGCGCAACCCGTCGACGAACTCGACTGGCAGCTGCAGACGCTGCATGTAGCTCGTGATCTCCGGGCCGCCGCCGTGGACGATCACCGGGTTCATCCCCACGTACTTGAGCAGGACGACGTCGCGGGCGAACTCCTCCTTGAGGTCGGCGTCGATCATCGCGGCGCCGCCGTACTTGATCACCACGGTCTGGCCGTGGAACTCCCGGATGTACGGGAGCGCCTCGAGGAGAGTGGCGACGTCCCTCACGTCGTGTAGTGCGCGTTGATGTGGATGTACTCGTGCCCGAAGTCGGAGAAGTACAGCTCCGCCTGGGCGCCCTCGCCCGGCAGCCCGATCTCGTAGTCGACCTCGCCGCCCTGGACGGCCTCGGCCAGCGCCGGCGCGTCGTGGGGAACGAACGAGCCGGCGCGGCACACCTGCACGCCCTCGATCGCGATGTCGACCGGCACCGGCGCCATCCCCGGGGTGGCCATCCCGACCGCCTGGACGATCCGGCCCCAGTTCGGGTCACCGCCGTACAGGGCGGTCTTGACGAGCGGCGAGTCGGCCACCGCGCGGGCGACTCGGTCGACGATCCCCTCCTCCCCGCCGCGGACGACCACGCGGCCGACCCGGCGGGCGCCCTCGCCGTCGTGCACGATGTCGAGCGCGAGCTGGCGCATGATTGCGTCGAGCGCCTCGCCGAAGTGGAGCTCATCGGGGGTCTCGGGATCGACCTGGACGCCGGACTCGCCGCCACACTGGAGGATCACCGTGTCGCTCGTGGACAGCTGGCCGTCGACGCTGATCCGCTCGAACGACCGCTTGACCGTCACCGCCAGCAGCAGGTCGGCAGTCTCGGCCGCCAGCTTGGCGTCGGTCTGGATGAACACGAGCAGGGTGGCGAAGTTCGGCGAGATCATCCCCGCGCCCTTGGCCTGGGCGGTGAGCCGCACGGTCCCGGTCGACAGCTCCACATCGAAGCAGGCCCGCTTCGGATACGCGTCCGTCGTGCGGATCGCCTCGGCGAACGCCGCGTCGCCGTCGGGGGACAGCTGTCCGGCCGCGGCGGCGAGCCCGCGGGTGATCTTGTCGATCGGCAGCGGCACCCCGATCACCCCGGTGGAGGCGACCGCGACGTGCTCGGCGGACCCGACGCCGGAGGCGATCGCCCCGGCGCCCTGCATCTTGGCCGCGTTGTCGAGGCCGGGCCGCCCGGTGGCGGCGTTCGCGTTGCCCGAGTTGACGACCACGGCCCGGATCTGGTCCAGCCGGCAGCGCTCCATCGTCACCAGCACCGGCGCCGACAGCGTGCCCGAGCGCGTGAACCGGGCGGCGCTCGTCGTCTCGGCCGCGCCGGAGACCAACAGGCCGAGGTCGGGAGCACCGCTTTCCTTGATCCCGCAGGCCACGCCCGCGGCCCAGAACCCCCGGGGCATGCCGCCCTCGAGCTCGGTGAGGTTGCCGGGGACCTCGATCCACCGGGAACGGAAGAAGCTCACGAGATCCCCTCTCCCTCGGGCCGGGCGAACATCAGGTTGAGATTCTGGATCGCCTCGGAGGCGGCGCCCTTCCACAGGTTGTCGATCGCGGCGAACGCGATCACGCGGCCGGTGCGCTCGTCGGTGTGGACGGCGATCCGGCAGATGTTGGTCTCACGGACGTCACGGACGCCCGGGGGGCGGTCGGTCGAGCTCGACGAACGGCTCGCCGGCATAGAAATCTTCGTAGATCGATTTGGTGTTCTTGGCGTTCCCCCCGGGGTTAATAGTCACGTAGCAGGACACAAGCTCCCCCTGGTCGAGCGGAAGAAGATGCGGGGTGAACGTGATCCGCACGTCCGATCCCAGCGCCGCCAGCTCCTGCTCGATCTCTGGCGTATGCCGGTGGCGTGGGACCCCGTATGGGCTGACGTTCTCGTCGACGCTGACGAAGTGCGTCTTGTCGGTGGCCGCCCGGCCCGCCCCGGACACCCCGGACTTGGCGTCGATCACGACGTCGGCGATCGCCCCGGCCCGGGCCAGCGGGGCCAGTGCCAGCAGCGACGCGGTCGGGTAGCAGCCCGGGTTGGCGACGAGGTCGGCCTCGCGGATCTGCTCGCGGTACAGCTCGGGCAAGCCGTAGACCGCCTCGGCGATCAGCTCGGGCGCCTCGTGCTCGCGATACCACTCGGCGTACACGCCGGGGTCGCGCAGGCGGAAGTCGGCGCTGAGGTCGACGACCCGCACGCCGCGCGCGCGCAGCGCCCGGACGACCGGGGCCGCCGCGCCGTGCGGGTAGGCGACGATCGCCGCGTCGACGTCGCCATGGCGATCGAGGTCGAGCTCCTCGAGCGTCAGCGCCACGCGGTGGTGGGGATAGATGTCGTCGAGCCGGCGGCCGACCTCCGAGCGCGAGGTGACCGCCCGCAGCTTGAAGAACGGGTGGCGATCGATCAGCCGCGCCGCCAGGGCCCCGGTGTATCCCGCGGCGCCGAACACGGAGACGCTAGCCGGCACGGACGTGGCCTCCGAGCTCCTCCGCGAGCGCCCGGCTGATCTCCGTCCGGCGCTGCGCCACGTCCTCGTCGGTGAGCGTCCGGTCGGGCGCCCGGTAGGAGAGGCGCAGGGCGAGCGACACCTGGCCGGTCCCGATCCGCTCCGGGTCGCGGTACACGTCGAACACCTCCGCACGCTCGAGCAGCGGCGCCCCGACGCGCTCGGCCACGGCCAGCACCTGCTCGGCCGTCACCTCGTCGGAGACGATCACGGCCAGGTCCTCGCGGACGGCCGGGAAGCTCGTCACGTCCTCGAACATCGGCGTGCGCACCGCGGCAGCGGCGGCGAGACCGAGGTCGATCTCGAACCCGGCCACGGTCTCGTCGATGTCCCATTCTGCCGCCACCTGCGGGTGGATCTCCCCCAGCCACCCGGCCGGGGCGCCGTCGATCAGGACCGCCGCCGAGCGCCCGGGATGCAGGAACGGCTCGGTGTGCGTGCTCACCGTCCACGGCACGCGCAGCGTGTCGAGCAGCCCGGCGAGCACGCCCTTGCCGGCGAAGAAGTCCGCACCCGGCGGCCTCGGGTCGCGCCACGATGGCGGCCGGACGGCGCCCAGGAGCACGGCGGCGATGTTGTACGGCTCGTCGGGGAGCTGCTGCCCCTCGACCGGGTGATACACGGCGCCGGCTTCGAACAGCCGCAGCGTCCCGGCGCCGTGGGCGAGGTTGCGTCGGCTGACGTCGAGCAGCGACCCGAGCAGCGTCGTGCGGAGCTGAGCCTGCTCGGCCGACATCGGGTTCTCGAGCTCGACCGACGGGCGATCCGCGAGCCGCAGCCGGACGGCGACATCGGGCGAGGCGAAGCTCCACCCCACGACCTCGTGCAGGCCGCAGGCGGTGAGCGCGTCGGCTGCCTCGCGGCGCAGCCGCTGCAGCTCGGTCAGCCGGCCGGAGGCGCCGTGGCGGCTCGGGAGCGTGGCGGGCAGGTCCTCGAGCACCCCGAGCCGGGCGACCTCCTCGATCAGGTCCGCCTCACGAGTGATGTCGGCGCGGCGGAAGGTGGGGACGGTGACGTCGAGCCCATCGCCGGCGTCGACGGTGGTGAATTCGAGCGCGCCGAGGATCGCCTTGGACAGCTCCCGCGGGACGGGGACCCCGAGCAGGCCCTCGAGCTTGCTGTCGCGCAACCGGATCGTCTGGGGCGCAGGGCCGTCGCCGCCGACGTCGATCGTGCCGGGGCGCAGCCGCGCCCCGCACAGCTCGATCATCAGCTGGGCGGCCATCGCCTGGCCGTCGAGCGCCTGCTCGGGCTGGAGCTGCTTCTCGAACCGGCTCGAGGCCTCGCTGCGCAGCCCGAGCCGCAGCGATGTGCGGTGGACGTTGGCGCCGTCCCAGTTGGCGGCCTCCATCACGACCCGGGTCGTCCCGGCGTGCACCTCGGAGCGCGCGCCGCCCATCACGCCGGCGATCGAGGTCGGCCCGTCGGCGTCGGCGATCAGCATCATCTCGCCGTCGAGCGTGCGGGTCTGGCCGTCCAGCGTCTCGACGTGCTCGCCGTCGCCGGCCCGGCGGACCGTGAGCGCGTGGCCGGCCACCCGGTCGAGGTCGAAGGCGTGCATCGGCTGCCCGGTGAGCAGCATCACGTAGTTGGTGATGTCGACGACGTTTGAGATCGGTCGCTGCCCGCACGCCATCAGCCGCGCCTTCAGCCACGGCGGGCTCTGCGCGATCGTCACGTCCTCGAACACACGCGCCGTGAACCGCGGGCACAGGTCGGGGTCCTGCACCGCGATCGTCAGCTGGTCGGACAGGTCGCCCTCGCTGCCGGGGTCCTCGCTCCACGGCGGCGGGCTGAGAGCCGCGCCGGTGGCGGCGTGCACCTCACGCGCGATCCCGTAGATGCTGAGGCAGTCCGGCCGGTTCTGCGTCACCTCGACGACGAGCACGTCGGTGGCGATCGGCAGTACGTCGCGCAGCGGCGCCCCCGGCTTCAGCCCGTCGGCCTCGAGCACCATGATCCCGTCGTGGTCGGTGCCGATCGCGAGCTCGTCCTCGGCCAGGATCATCCCGTTCGACTCCTGGCCGCGCAACCTCGCCTTGCCGAGCCGCCTCCCGTCGGGCATCACCGCGCCCGGCGTGGCCACCGCGACCGTCTGGCCGGCGGCCACGTTGGGCGCCCCGCACACGATCTGCGACGGCTCACCGGTCCCGATGTCGACGAGGCACACGCGCAGGCGGTCGGCGTCGGGGTGTTGCTCGGCCCGCACCACCTTGCCGACGACGAAGTGCTCCAGGGCGGTGACACCGTGGCGCTCGACCCGCTCGACCTCGGTGCCGGTCATCGCCAGGCGGAGGGCGAGCTTGCTCGCGTCGAGGTCCGGCGCGCAGTAGTCGTGGAGCCATTGCAGCGGAACGCGCATCAGAACTGCTCCAGGAAGCGGACGTCGTTGTCGTACATCAGCCGGAGGTCGGGAACTCCGTGCTTGAGCATCGCGATCCGCTCGATCCCCATTCCGAACGCGAACCCCTGGACCTTCTCGGGGTCGTAGCCGTACTCGCGCACGTAGCCGAACACGTTCGGGTCGACCATGCCCGAGCCGAGGATCTCGATCCACGCCGTGCCCTTGCACAGGCCGCAGCGCTCACCGCCGGTTGTGACGCCGTCGGTGCAGTTGAAGCACGACACGTCGACCTCGACGCTCGGCTCGGTGAACGGGAAGAAATGCGGGCGCAGGCGGACCTCGCGCTGGGGGCCGAAGATCGACCGGGCGAACGCGAGCAGCGTCCCCTTGAGGTCGGCGAGCGTGATGTCCTCGTCGACGGCCAGTCCCTCCAGCTGGTGGAACTGCGGCGTGTGGGTGGCGTCGGAGTCCGGGCGGTACACGCGGCCGGGCACGACGATGTACAGCGGTGGCGGCGCGGCCTCCATCGAGCGGATCTGGACCGGCGAGGTGTGGACGCGCAGCAGCACCGCCTGCGGATCGAAGATGTCGGCGACGGGCTTGACGTAGAACGTGTCGGTCAGCAGCCGCGAGGGGTGCGTGAGGTCGTGGTTGAGCGCGTCGAAGTTGTAGTAGACGGTCTCGACCTCGGGGCCCTCGGCGACGTTGAACCCGAGCCCGATGAACACGTCCTCGATCTCTCGCCGCGTCCGGGTCATCACGTGAAGCCGTCCGATCGCCGGCAGCGGATCGCCCGGCAGAGTGACGTCGACACGGTCCTGCACGAGGCGTTGGTCGAGCTCGGCCGCGGCCAGCTCGCCCGCCTTCGCCTCGATCGCCCGCTCGAGCGCCTGGCGGGCCTGGTTGGCCGCCTTGCCGGTCGCCGCCCGCTCCTCGGGCGGGAGCTGGGCCACGCCGCGGAGCAGATTCGGGAGCTCGGCCTTGCGCCCGAGGAAGCGGATCCGGACGTCCTCGAGGGCGTCCGTGCTGGTGGCGGCGGCGATCGCCGCCTCGGCCTCGCGGCGCAGCTCTTCGATTCGCTCGGTCATCGCGGCTGCGCCATCCTAGTCACCTCGTACAGCGCGACGGTGGCCGCCATGGCTGCGTTCAGCGAGTGGGTCTGGATCGGGATCCGGGCGGTGCGGTCCACCCGTTGCACGACGTCCGCCGGGAGCCCGTCGCGCTCGGCTCCGACGACGAGCGTGACGCCCGTCCCGGCAGGTGGCGTCATCGTGTGCCATCCCTGAGGAAGGAATGACGACACGTCGAGGTCGGCCAGGGCATCCGGGGCGGCGGGCATGAGCGCGACCGTCGTCCCGGGCAGCGCATCGAGCGACGCCGCCCGGGCCACGGGCACCGCGAACACAGCCCCCATCGACGCCCGCACGGCCTTCGGCGAGAACGGGTCGGCGGTGCCCGGACCGAACGCCACCGAAGACGCTCCGAACGCCGCGGCGGAGCGCAGCACCGTGCCGACGTTCCCGGGATCGGCGACCCCGTGCAGGTAGACGCACAGCGGCCCGACCGGCGCCGGGGCCCACCGCTCCTCGTAGACGGCGAGCGCTCGCGTGCCCGAGGCCAGGCCGGAGGCCGCCGCCAGCGCGCTCGGCTCGACCTCGATCCCCGCCAGCCCGCTGCCGGCGGCGCAGTAGCGCTCGACCGGCGACCAGCCGGCGGCGTCGGCGGCGGCCAGTAGATCCTCGCCCTCGGCCACGAACCGGCCGGCCCGGTCGCGCTCGCGGCGGCGCATCCTGAGCTTGCGGATCTCCTTGAGCCTCTGATTGTGCGAGCTGATGATGGTCATTGAACGAAAAAGGGCGCCCTCCTGATGGAGCGGCGCCCGGGTGGCGGTGCTGGTGGTTCGGCTCGCTGCTCAGCCGGCCGCCAGCGCCTCGCGGGCGCGGTCGGCAAAGCGTCGGAAGGTGTCGGCGTCGCGGACGGCGATGTCCGCGAGGATCTTGCGGTCGAGCTCGACGCCGGCGAGCTGCAGGCCGTGCATGAACTGCGAGTACGACATGTCGTTCTGCCGCGCGGCGGCGTTGATCCGCGTGATCCACAGGCGGCGGAAATCGCGCTTGCGGTTGCGCCGGTCGCGGTAGCGGTACTGGTCGGCCTTGAGCACCGCCTCCTTGGCGGTCCGGTAATGCCGGCTCGCGTCGCCGCGGTAGCCCTTGGCCAGCTCGAGCGTCGCGCGGCGCTTCTTGCGGGCGTGGATCGATCGCTTGACCCGCGTCATGACCGCTTGACCCCCAGCAGCTTCTTCACCCGCGCCTCATCGGCCTTCGAGATCACGGCCGGCTGCCCCATGCGGCGCTTGCGCTTCGGTGACTTCTTCTCGAGGATGTGGCTCGAGAACGCCTTGTGGCCGCGCACCTTGCCGGTGGCGGTCACCTTGAAGCGCTTCTTGGCGCCCGAATGGGTCTTCATCTTCGGCATGACGGTCAGCTAGTAAAGCAGACGGCTCACGGCCGAACCGTGAACGTGGCGCTGCCGAACGGCTTCGCCGGGTGCGTGAGTGCGCCCCGCAGCCCCAGGTCCGACACCGTCACCGCTCACCCGGTAGGTGCCCGGGCACCAGCGGGCGGTCTGGATCGCCGACAGCGGGTCGTTCCAGATCTGCGCCGCGGACGTCCCGCGGGCCGGCCCCGCTGCCGCCCGAGGGCCGCAGCCCGGGGCACGACGGGCCGCCGACCCGGTAGGCGTAATCGGCCCCATCGAGCAGCACACGGAAGCGCACCCGGAAATCGCCGCGCCGGGCCGGCCGATGCCGGGGTCACCCACACCCGGTTCGGGGTCGAGGGATCGCGCTCGGCCGCGCGCGAGAGGGCCGTCTCGGGAGCGGGGTTCGGGATCACCGTCGGGTGCGACTTGAAGCTTCCGATCTCGTTGAGAATGACCCCGCCGGCCGCGTACCAGATGATCAGCGGCGGGCTCGTGACGTTGCGGTCGACCCGCGCGGCCGCCACATTCCCGTGCACCGGAACCGTGACGCTCAGGCGCGGCACGGCGCGGATCGGCCGCGGGCACGGCCGCCCTGCGAACACGAACCCGACCTTGGTCGACGCCGTCGGGGACGACCTCGACGAGGTCGGCCTTGGTGCCGCCCCCGGCGAACGCCCGGCCCGCGCCCTCCCATGTGAGCACGCCGCGCTTGGCGAGGTCCGCCGCGGTCGCGTCGCCTCCCGCGCACCGCGCGGCGGTGACGACGGTCAGCGCGACGCCGGCCTGGAGCTCGCGTTGACGGCCGCGGCGAGGCACCGGGGAGCAGCTTGCCCTCCGGCACGAGCGGGACGAGGAAGACCCTCTCACCCCACGGGGCGATCGTGGCCAGCCGAGCCAGCGCGAGGTCGAGCTTGCCGCCGCACGCCGCCGCTCCCTGCGAGCTGCGACGGGAGCGCCCGGTCGGCCGCCGTCTGCGGGCGGCGCAGGACGGCCAGCTCATCGAGCAGTGCGCGGCGCCGCTGACCGGCGCGCGGCCGAGCCGGCGGGCGGGTGCCCGCGGTCTGCTCCGGAGCCGCGCCCGGCGGCGCGGCCACGAGGATCGTGGCCGACGACGGCGAGCGCCACCAGCAGGCTCGCGGCCATCCCCAGCGCGGCGCCCGGCCGCGGGCGAGCTCCATCGCCTCGCCCGGCCCGCCGGCGCGCCGCGCCCACCAGTTCACGCTCGAGCAGGGCGAGGGGTCGTCACGCATCTCGGGCCTCCAACTTCGTTGCTGATCGAGCGCACGCCGCGGCTCACCCGCTGGCGGATCGACGCTCGGCGAGCAGTCCAGCTCGGCCGCGATCTCGCGTAGTCTCGCTCGTCGACAACCCGCGCCCGGATCGCGTCGCGCTGCTCGTCGGGCAGCGACGTCGAGCAGCTCGAGCGCCGGCGTGCTCGTCAGCGCCTCGAGCCGCTCGAGCCCCTCGTCGGTGAGCACGATCGGGGCCATCCCGAGAGCGCGCCGGACGCGTGTCATCCGCCCGTCCTCGCCGCTGAGCCTCGTGCAGCTTGTTCCAGGCGATCCCGTACAGCCAGCCGCGGGCCGGCTCGGGCCGAGGCTCGTACCGCGCCGACGCCTCGAGCGCCGCCGCGAACGTCTCGGCGGTCAGGTCGAGCGCGAGCTCGGCGCTGCCGGTCCGGCGGCGGAAGAACGCGAGCACCCCGCGCACGTGACGACGGTAGAAGATCCCGAACGCCTCCGGATCGGCGGCCGTGGCCACGAGGAGCTCTCCGTCGGTGCGAGGGTCGTGCCGCTCCACACCCCGTTTATTGTCGAATCGGCGTGATTTGTGACCGCTGATGGTCACATCTACGTCCGGAGTCGCGCAGAAGGTTCGATCGCACGGAGCGCGACGTCTCCCCCTCCTGAGCGGCTCGTCCCCGAGGCGGGTCAGCGCTTGGGCCGGTAACGCCCCTGGAGGTCATCGATCAGGTCCTCGACGCGCTTGACCGACGGGTGGCCCTTGGCCTCGGAGAAGCGGTCCGACAGCTCCTCCCAGACGTCGGAGACGATCTTCGAGAAGCTGTCGTCGGTGGTGATGTAGCCGAGCTCCTCGTCGCTCGGGCGCTCGCGTGCTCGCGCTCGCGCGCGCGGACCCCGGCGGCGTTGGCCGCCTCGCGAGCGCGCGGCGGGCTGACTCGCGGGCCTGGGCGGCGGCTTCCCGGACCTCGCGCTCGATGTCCTGCAGGCGGGTGTCGAGGCCGGGATCCCCGGGTTGGTGCGGCGGAGGGGCGGGCCCGTCTTGCGCAGCTCGCGGATCCGGGAGTAGGCCTCCTGGACCTCCTCGAAGCGCCGTGCGGACTCGAGCGAGCCGCCGTTGTGGTCGGGATGGTGCAGGCGGACCAGCCGCCGGTAGGCCGAGCGCAGCTCCTGGTCGGACGCGCTGCGGCTGATCCCGAGCACCTTGTAGGGGTCGCCCGAGGGGGCCACCGGCTTAGGCCGCGGCGTCGCTCGGCGTCGACTCGGCCGCGACTGCCTCGCGGCTCGAGTCGGACTCACTCGGCTCGGCGTCGCTGGGCTCGGCAGCACTCGGCGCGGCAACCCTCGGCTCGGGGTCACTCGGGGCGGCGTCATTCGGCGCGGGGTCGCTCGGCGTGGCGTCGGCGGGCGCGGCCTCCCTCGCCGCGGGGGCGGGGTGGGGCGGCCTGGCCGTCGGGCTCCGCCGGCCGGGAATTGCCGTCCGCTCGCGCCTTACCGCCCTCCTGGGGCTTGCCGTCCTTCTCGCCGCCGAGGATCGACTTCGACGGCGCGAGCATCATCGTCATGTTGCGCCCGTCCTGGATCGGCGTCTGCTCGACCACGGCGACGTCGGACAGCTCACCGGCGAGCCTCTCGAGCAGTGCCATGCCGCGCTCGGGATGGGTCACCTCGCGGCCGCGGAACATGATCGTGATCTTGACCCGGTCCCTGCCGGTCAGGAACCGGCGGACGTGCCCCTTCTTCGTGTCGTAGTCGTTCTGCGCGATCTTCGGGCGGAACTTGATCTCGCGGACCGTGATCTGCTGCTGGTGCTTGCGAGCGGCCTTCTGCTTCTGGGCCTGCTCGTACTTGTACTTGGAGTAGTCGAGCACCCGGCACACGGGCGGGCGCGCGTCGGGTGCCACCTCGACGAGGTCGAGATCGCGTTCCTGCGCGTAGGCGAGGGCTTCCGAGGTCTTGACGACCCCGATCTGCTTGCCGTCCTCGCCGACGAGGCGTACTTCGGGTACGCGGATCCGGTCGTTGATCCGGGTTTGGTCCCGCTCGGGCGGGCGCCGGTCGAACCGTCTTGGTACCGGCACTAGCTAGTTAGTTGGCGCGATGTCAAGCGGCGCCGGGCCGTGTGTGATGACTGCAGTCGGATCAACGACGGCGAGTATAGCGGCGCGATCTAGGCCCGAGCGCGACTTTTCACCTCGGCCATCAGACGCTCGGTGAAGTCCTCCACGCTCACCGATCCCGCGTCGCCGGCGCTTGTGCTCGCGCAGCGCGACCTGCCCGCCTCCTGCTCGCGATCGCCGACGACGAGCATGTACGGAACCTTGCGCAGCTCGGCGTCGCGGATCTTGCGCCCACCGATTCCTGGCGGTCGTCGAGCTCGACCCGCAGCCCGGCGCCGCGCAGCCGTTCGCGGACCGACTGCGGCGTAGTCGTTGTGGCGGTCGGCGATCGGCAGCACGATCGCCTGCACCGGCGCCAGCCACAGCGGGGAGCTCGCCCGCGAAGTGCTCGAGCAGGATCCCGATGAACCGCTCGTAGGAGCCCATCAGCGCCCGGTGGATCATCACCGGCGTGTGCTCGGCGTTGTCGGCCCCGGTGTAGGTCAGGCCGAAGCGCTGGGGCATGTTGTAGTCGAGCTGCACCGTGCCGAGCTGCCACGAGCGCCCGAGCGAGTCGGTCATGTGCATGTCGATCTTCGGCCCGTAGAAGGCGCCGTCGCCCGGGTTGAGCTCGTACTCGAGGTTGTGGGTCTCGAGCGCGGCCTGGAGCGCCGCTCTCGCTGAGGTCCCACAGCTCGTCGGAGCCGATCCGGTTCTCCGGGCGGGTCGAGAGCTCGAGCCGCACGTCGATGCCGAACACCTCGTAGGTGGCGAACGCGAACTCCAGGCAGTCCGCCACCTCCTGCTGGATCTGGTCCTCGGTGCAGAAGATGTGGCCGTCGTCCTGGGCGAAATGCCGCACGCGCAGGAGCCCGTGCAGCGTGCCGCTCGGCTCGTTGCGGTGCAGCAGGCCCGGCTCTGAGTAGCGCACGCGGCAGGTCGCGGTAGGAGTGACGGCTCGAGCGAGAACAGCTGGCAGTGGCCGGGGCAGTTCATCGGCTTGACCGCCATCGGCCGGTCCTCGGACCTCGGTGACGAACATGTTCTCGCGGTACTTGCCCCAGTGGCCGGAGGTCTCCCACAGCGAGCTGTCGTACAGCTGCGGGGTCTTGACCTCGGTGTAGCCGCGCGGGCGGCCCATCTCGCGGCTGAGGGCGACGAGCTCGTTGAACACCTCGGTGCCGGCCGGGAGCCAGAACGCCGAGCCGGGCGGCGACGTCGGAGAAGCTGAACAGGCCGAGCTGCGGGCCGAGCCGGCGATGGTCGTTGGCGCGGGCGCGCTCGAGGCGCTCGAGGATACTCCTCGAGCTCCTTGTTCGAGAAGAACGCCGTCCCATACACGCGCGTGAGCATCTTGCGCTTCGGCGTCCCCGCGCCAGTACGCGCCCGCGACCGACTGCAGCTTGAACGCCTTGATCCGCTTCGTGCTCGGGGCGTGCGGCCCGCGGCACAGGTCGGTGAACGGCCCGTTGGTGTACAGCGAGACCGTCTCGACGGGGTGGGCGGGATCCGCATTGCGGACGAGGTCGTCGATCAGCTCGACCTTGTAGTCCTGGTGCTCGTCGCGCGAACCGCGCGCGCGCCTGCGCGACGGGCACGTCCTCGCGGACGAACGGCTCGTCGGCGTCGATGTGCTCGCGCATCTTCTGCTCGATCCGCTCGAAGTCGGCGTCGCTGAGCGTGACGCCCGTCCGGGAAGTCGAAGTCGTAGTAGAAGCCGTTCTCGATCGGCGGCCCGATCGAGATCTTGACCCCCGGGTACAGCTCGAGCATCGCCGCGGCGAGCACGTGCGCGGCGTCGTGGCGGATCACGCCGAGCGCCTCCTCCCCGCTGCGCTCGGTGAGGATCTCGATCTTGCCCGCGCCGTTGCCGGCGACCCCTGTCGGGGAGCGGCCGGGCGAGATCGCGGACCTCGCCGTCGACCTTGACCGCCAGCGCGGCGCGCGCCAGTCCAGGGCCGATCGCCGCCGCGGCGTCCGCGCCGGTGGCGCCGTCGGGCAGCGGCAGCTCGGTGCCGTCGGGGAGCTCGTAGTCCATTGCGAGCTCGATGCTAGTGGCGACCGCCGGCTCGACGCGCGGACGTGGAAGCGGAACTCGGCGATCGTCTCCGGCGCCGGCTCGACGAACATCGGGCACATCCGGCCCGGCTGGCACACCGGTGTGGTCATCTCGAGCACCTGGCCGTCGTACCAGCCGCGGCACCACCGGTGCGGGCGGGCTCAGCGTCACCTTCACGAGCTCGTTGGCCGAGGCGCTGTCCACCGGCACGGAGTCGCTGCTCACGCACCCGTGCTTCCACGTCGGGCCCGTCGCCTCAACCTCATACGTGCGCTGGACCGCGCCCGAGCGAATCGCCGGCTCCGGCACCCGCACGCTCACGGTGAATTGGGTGCGCCGGTGTCCGCGATACGGATCGACATTCGCGCGCTGCATGCTGGCCTGCGCGGCCGCCGCCAGAACCCCCACGATGATCGCCCCCACGATCAGTGCGGTTTTTCTCATGCCCGCCGAGTCTAGTGCTCGCGGCGAAGGCGACCCGCCCCGCGCTACATTACGACTCCTCCCAGGGCGATTAGCTCAGCTGGGAGAGCGCCGTCTCGACAAGGCGGAGGTCACTGGTTCGAGCCCAGTATCGCCCACTCCAGCGGTTGCAGGGGATTCGCCTACTCCCGGTCATCGAGGATTGCGGGTGCGTCCTGAGTGCGTCCCGCAGACTTCCTCGCGGACCTGCCGGATGGCCTCGACGGCCGGGACGCGGCGGCCGCTCTCTCGCATCGACTCTCGGCGTCAGCGCGCGCGCAAGCACGTCGCGACGGCTGACCGGGTCGGCGCTCGATCACGCCACTAATGCGACGAGTGTCGACGGGTGATCGCTCACCTGCCCGCGGAAGGCCGAAGGCCTGGGTATCCAACGGGAAAAATAGGCCCGTTAGATACCCAGGCTCACAGAGTTCTGGACGGAAATAGCCGTGATCCGCGACACCTCAAGATTTGACCACTAAACGGTGTCGGGGCGTCCCTTTTCACCCGCCGTCGGAAGGCCAAGGCCAGGACAACTAACCTTGCCTGTCACGTCGTGACCACGCGATGTGTCACGTCGTGACCACGCGATTCCGTCTCGACAAGGCCGGAGGTCAGTGGTTCGAGCCCAGCATCGCCCACTCCCGCGGTTGCAGGGGATTCGGCCCGTGGCCGCCACGGCCGGGATCCGTCTGGCTCCGTCGGTCAGTTGCGGTCCGGGAACGTCGCCACCCCGGACGCGCCAGGACCACTCGACGCGCCATTCCGGCCGGCGATGCCGGGGAGTCCCGGGATTGCCGTCCGCGCCGTTGGGCTGGGGGTGGGCGCCGGAGCCGTCGGTGCCGCCCAGCCCGCCGCGCCCGGCAGCGCCGCCGGTGCCGGCTGCTCCGCCGGTGCCCCCGAGGCGAGCCACGCCGCCGGCCCCGGCGGTCACTGTGTCGCCGCTGTAGGCGTTGCCGGTGTCGGTTGTCACGGTCCCGCTGGTGAACAGCGCGCCACCGGTCGCGTCCCCGCCTCGGCCTCCGCGGCCGGAGCCGCCGCCGTTGCTGCCGTTGCCGCCGTTGCCGCCGTCGCCGGCGTCGCGGCCGGGCTGCCCGGGACCGAAACCTGCCGCCCCGCTCCCGCCGCTCCCGCCAATACCGCCGGACCCTCCTGACCCGCCGTGCCCCCCGGTGGCGCCAGGACCCCCGGTCGACCCGCGCGCCGCCGCGGCCCGCGGTCAGCGTGTTGCCTGTGAACGTGGCCCCGGCCAGGCTGAGCGTTCCGGTGTTCTTGATCGCGCCGCCTTGGGCCACGCCGCCCCGACCGCCCGCTCCGCCGGCGCCACCCCGGACCGCCGGACGCGGCGACATTTCCGGAGAATCCTATGAAGCCAGAGCCGCCCGAGCCCCCTGTCCCGGTCAGCCCCGACGCGTTGCCGCCGCCCCCGCCGCCCCCGCCGGCCCCTTCCGCGCCGCCGCCGCCGCCCGGCTGGCCGAAGCCGCCGTTCCCGCCCGCGCCCGCTGTGCCGCTCCGAGCGCCGTTCTGATCCAGGACGGCGGTTGTGATCTGGACGCTTCCGGCGTTGTAGACGGCGCCACCGCTCCCTTCGCCCCCGGCACCCCCCAAAGCGCCGCCGCCACCGATCGCCCCCGGCTGTCCAAAGCCCCCGCCCGTGCAGGTCGGCACCGTGCATGCGCCGACGACCCCGGCCTGGCCGCCGGCACCACCTGGACCGCCTGGTCCACCCAGGTTGTTGAAGCTGCCCCCGCCCCCGTTACCGCCACCGCCGGAGGTCCCGCCGCTTCCGCCCTGGCCGCCGACGCCGCCTCCCCCGCCCGGGCCGCCAGCGCCGCCCTGGGCCAGGTTGCCTCGGAAGGTGTCCGCCGACAGGACAAGCGTGCCAAGATTGTAAATCGCGCCGCCGCGAGCGGCACCGCCCGCACCGCCCCCGCCGCCCTTGCCGCCTGCGCCGGCGGCACCGCCGTCGGCGCCATCGCCGGCCTGCGCGCCGTTTCCGCCGCTGCCATCCTGTCCGTGACCACCGCCGCCCCCGTTGCCCCCGTTGCCGCCGTTGCCGCCGCGTCCCCCGACACCGCCGCTGCCACCGTTACCGCCGGTCACAAAGTTGCTCGTGAATGTGACGTGGTCGAAGGTTGCGTTCCCGCTGGCGTTGACGAGCACCGCGCCGCCGGTGGCAGGCTTTCCGCTCCCCCCGGGCGTCCGGCGCCACCGGCCGTGGCGGTCCCGCCCGGGTCTCCGGTCTGTCCCGGGACCCCCACACCGCCCGACGCGCCGCTTGCGCCCGGGCTTCCGTCGACCCCGGGTGTGCCGGGGGCGCCGTTTGCTCCGTTGGCACCGGTGACCGAACCGCCGGTGATCGTCAGACCCCGCACCGTCAGCGTTCCGGTGACCGTGAACAGCCGCCGCTGACCACCGTTCAACGCCACCGTGTGGCCGTCGGCCTCGAGGTCCAGCGTCTTCCCGGACGCGATGGTGATCGTCTTGTCGAACGCGAGGTTGGGGCAGTCGACCGTGAAGTGCACCGTTCCGCCCGCCGCCGCCGCCGCGTCGAAGGCGGCCGCGGTGCACGAGCTCAGCGACGTGTCCGCGACTGCCGTCGATGGCAATCCCACGGCGAGGCCGGCCGCGAGCGCGAACGCAACACGGAAGGTGGCTGGCCACGATCGCCCCAGCTGATCGCAAACTCGCGTGCACATGTGGTGTCCCCTCTTTGCGGAACGACGACGACGCCCACACTACGCGGCACCCGTTACTCGAGCGTTAATCGCCCGTTCGCGCGCGCAGACCCGCGCGACCCGCAGCCGTAACCCGTGGTGAAGCTTGACTAAAGCGGCTCATGCGGGTCGCCGATCGCGGCGCGCTTAGCCGGCGGCGGGTCGGGTAACCGGGCGGGCATGGAGGTGGTGACCTCGATTGCGGAGGTCCGGACGTTCGAGACCCGGACGGGAAACGTGCGCTATGTCGTCCGGGACGAGGCCGGCAAGGAGTACACAACCTTCCGTGAGTCGATCGGGAACAAGGCGACCCAGCTCGAGGGAGAGCGCGTCCGGATCGAGTACCACGAAGAGCAGCGCGGCGACTACACGAACGTCTACGTGGACAAGGTCGAGCCGGCGCCCGCCGAGCCCAATCCAGGCGGGAATGCGGACACCGACCCGGAGGAGTCGGCGTGGCGCACGGCCGTGGACGCGGCGCCCTGGCTGATCGGCGAGTCCGACCCGCAGGCGAAGACCGCGCCGGACGAGCTCTACGAGACCCTCAAGCCGTTCAAGGACAAGGTCGCCGAGGACATCAAGGCCAGCAACCGCGACGACCCATAGCGAGCCGGCCGAGCGGCCCCTCGCGGCCTACTTCTTGCGACTGTTGCCCGCGCGGCCTCGCGTCGCCGCCGACTTACCCGCCTGCTTGGCCGCTTCGCCGGCGGCTCGCGCGGCAGACTTCGCCCCGCTCAGTACGCCACTCCCGGCCCGCTTGGCATCGGCCGCCGCCTTCGACGCGGCGTTTCCCTGTCGTGTCGCCGCCGCCTTCGTTCCTGCCGTCTGTGACTCCGCTTTCTGCTTGTTGCGCTGCCGGGTGGCTGCTGCCTTCTTGGCCGCGGCAGAACGATCAGCCTTCGTCTGGGGCACGGTTCCTCCGATTCGCGAGTGGATGACGCTTCATTGGCGGACATACCCCGCCGGGTGACCGTGCATGCGCCCCACCGCAGATGATCCTGGCCTACGGCGTGCCGGCCGGCGCGTGGGGTGTCCGCCTGAGACGTGTCGGCCGGCAGGGCACGTGGTATACGAGCCGGTCGACCGATCCGTCGGCGTAATAGAAGCGCAGACGACCCTTCCAGACGCGAGAGCGGGGGCAGGTGGGCGGCGTCGTGCCGTAGTTGCGCCCGCCGGCGGAGATCGGGACGGTCTGCAGGTGGTTGCTGATCAGGCTGACCTCGTCGAACGGGCATCCGTTCGGCGGGTTGCCGCCCGTGACGCAGGTGGGGACCGGGCCGTCGAGGGTTCTTCCGTGGACGTAGGTGTGGACGACGGAGATCACGCGCCCGCCGGACTCGACGAGCTCGAGCTGCTGGCCGGCGGCGTTGTACAGGACCGAATCGTAGGTGGCCTGCCCGAGGCCGAACTGCTCGATCGTCGCCTGGCCGCTGCCGACGCGGGCCGATGCCGGACAGGCCGATTCGCCGAGCAGCATGATCTCCATGTCGCTGGCTGTGCACTGGCCGGGCACGCTCGTGTCCGACCGGGTGCCCCGGGGCAGCACGATGACCAGCCGCCGCAGCGTGCCGCCGTGATAGGAGGCCGCGTAGCCGAAGCCGGCGCTCGCCCCTGGACGCTCGGTCGTCGTGCTGATCAGGACCGTCTCGTGCGGGCCGCTGACGGGTCCAGTGATCGGCGCCCGCTTGGCGGCGGCCGCCGCTCCGGGTACCGCGAGCGCCGCCACGGCGACGATCGCGACAGCCAGGCTCACCCTCGATGCATGCATCGGTTTGGTGCTTACCCGGCGTCGGTAGCGCCTAACAGCGCCCGACGGCGCCGCCGCGCCGCCGCGCCGTCGCTGCGGTTCGGGCGTGGTGTCTGTGAGCCTGGGTATCTAACGGGCCTATTTTTCCCGTTGGATACCCAGGCCCTTGACCTTCCGCGGCCCGCAGCCGATGCGATTGACGTCGGTGAGGGCGTCGATGCGATTGACGTCGGTGAGGCGTCGATGCGATTGACGTCGGTGAGGCGTCGATGCGATTGACGTCCGTGAGGCGTGGGGACGGGCCCAGGCGTCAACAACTTTGGCATCGAGGATCGGTGGCGTTGGTCCACCCGCGCGCCCGGACCCCGTCGCCCGAGCCGTCGCCTAAGCCCCCGCGCGCGGCCCGGGTTCCCCAACCGTGGACGTCCCCGGGGGGCGCGGCGCGACCCGCGTCGGCCCGGCGCGACGGGTCGGGCGTTCCGGCGGGTCGGGCCTGGGTATCCAACGGGCCTATTTTTCCCGTTGGATACCCAGGCCCTCGACCCCCCGCCCCGCGGGTGACCGAACCCCATACCACCGGTTAGTGGTCAATCTTGCTTTACAGCGGATCACGGCTGTTTCGCCAGCAGATGGGTAGCCGGCCAGAGACCCGCCGTTTGAGGCCGCGCCGTAGCCAGCCGGGAAGCCTTGGCGGAACAGGCGCCAGCCCTCGGCCCCGGAACCGATCAGTTGAACGACGCCGGGTCAGGCCGGCACGACGATCGCCGGCCGCGCCTCGTCAGGTGCATCGTGTTAACCCCTGGTGGAGCGGATCGCTGGGTCCGCGCCGACAGTAGGATGCGGCAATGGATTGCCGTAGGTGCGGGACGGACAACCGGCCTGGGCGGAGATTTTGCACGCAGTGCGGGGCGCCGCTGGAGCTGGCCTGCGAGGCGTGCGGCGGCGCGCTGGAGCCCGGCGATCGGTTCTGCGGGCAGTGCGGGGCGGCGGTGGCCGGCGCGGCGGCCGCGCCCTCGCAGCCGGCGGTGCGCGAACGGCGGCTCGTGACGGTGCTGTTCGCCGATCTCGTCGGGTTCACGACGATGAGCGAGCACCGGGACCCGGAGGAGGTCAGGGAGCTGCTCAACCTGTACTTCGAGCGCTGCCGGACGCTGATCGAGCGGTTCGGCGGGACGGTGGCAAAGTTCATCGGCGACGCGGTGATGGCCGTGTGGGGCACGCCGGTGGCCCGCGAGGACGACCCCGAGCGGGCGGTGCGCGCCGCGCTCGCCCTCACCCAGGCGGTCAGCCGCGCTGGGCGAGGAGGTGGGGATGCCGGAGCTGCGCGTCCGCGCGGGCGTCCTCACCGGCAACGCGGCCGTCGACATCGGGGCCGAGCGCGAGGGCATGGTCCTGGGCGACGCGGTCAACACGGCGTCGCGCCTGCAATCCCTGGCCGCGCCCGGGACGGTTCTCGTCGACGACGTCAGCCGGCGGGCGAGCGAGGCGGCGATCGCCTACGAGGACGGCGGGACGCACGAGGTCAAGGGTCGCGAGCAGCCCGTCCATGCGTGGAGGGCGCTGCGCGTCGTGGCCGGCGTCGGCGGCGCCCGGCGGAGCGCTGGGCTCGAGGCGCCGTTCATCGGCCGGGAGCGCGAGCTCGAGCGGGTGATCGCCGCCTCTGAGGAGACCGAGACGACCGGGCGCTCGCGGCTCATCGCGGTCGTCGGCGAGGCGGGCTCGGGGAAGTCGCGCCTGCTGTGGGAGTTCGACAAGCACATGGACGGCGTCGAGAAGGTCGTCCTCTGGCACACGGCCCGGTGCCTCGCGTACGGCGAGGGCGTCGGGTACTGGGCGCTGGCCGAGATGGTCCGGGCGCGTGCGGGGATCGTCGAGGAGGAGGACGCCGACGATTCGCGGGCGAAGCTGCGCGTGGCGATCGAGACCTACGTGGCCGACGAGCGCGAGCGGCGCCTGATCGAGCCGAGGCTCGCGCACCTGCTCGGCCTCGAGCACCGGTCCGGGTCTGATCGCGCCGATCTGTTCTCCGGCTGGCGGCTGTTCTTCGAGCGGCTGTCCGAGCGGGCCCCGGTGATCCTCGCCTTCGAGGACCTGCAGTGGGCCGACAGCGGGCTGCTCGACTTCATCGACTACCTGCTCGAGTGGTCGGCCCAGCGGCCGATCTTCGTGCTCGCTCTCGGCCGGCCCGAGCTCGCGGAGCGCCGCCCGGAGTGGGAGACGATCCGGCTCGAGCGGCTGCCCGACGCGGCCATGCGTGACGCGCTCGAGGGCCTCGTTCCAGGCCTCCCATCGGAGCTGACCGGACGGATCCTCCGCCAGGCCGAGGGCATCCCGCTATACGCCGTCGAAACCGTCCGGATGCTGCTCGACCGCGGGCTGCTCGCCCAGCAGGGCGCCCGTTACGTGCCGACCGCCGACGTCGGCGAGCTCGACGTGCCGGAGACCCTCCATGCGCTCGCCGCCGCCCGGCTCGACGGCCTGAGCGCCCCCGAGCGGGCCGTCTTGCAGGACGCGTCCGTGTTCGGGCAGTCGTTCACGGTGGCCGGCGTGGCGGCGCTCGGGAGCCGCGGCGTCGACGAAGTCCGCCGCACGCTCGACGGCCTCGTGGCCAAGCAGATCCTCGCGCTCAACGACGACGCCCTGTCCGCGGAGCGCGGCCAGTACCACTTCCTGCAGGGGCTGCTGCGCGCGACGGCGTACGGGATGCTCTCCCGACGCGATCGCAAGCAACGGCACCTCGCCGTCGCCCGGCACCTGCAGGAGGCGTGGGGCGACAGCGCGCCCGACCTGGCCGAGGTGCTCGCCGCCCATCTCGTCGACGCCGCCGAGGCCGACCCGGATGCCGCGGACGTGGGCCAGATCCGGCGGATGGCCTGCGAGACGCTGGCCGACGCCGGGCGCCGGGCATTGTCGCTGGCTCTCGGCCCCGAGGCGCAACGGGCGTTCGACCGGGCCGCGGAGCTGGCCGAGGACGACCGGACACGGGCGGTGCTGCTCGAGGAGGCCGGCGGGGCGGCGGTGATGGCCGCCACCGACACGGCCGGCGGCCAGGAGCGGCTGCGGCGGGCGATCGCCATCTTCGAAGACCTCGGCGACAGAGGGGCCGCGGCGCGGGCCCTGGCCGGCCTCGCCCATGCCCTCGCGCGGGACGACCTGCTCGAGGAGGCGATCGAGCTCGGCCGCCGCGCGGTCGCGGGTCTGCCGGATGGCAGCGTCGAGCGGGCCGCCGCGCTCGCCGCGCTCTCGACCCACCTCGGGTACCTCGGTGCGGCCGAGGAGGCGGCGGACGCGGCCGGCGCGGCGCTCACCGTGGCCGAGCCGCTGCAGGAATGGCCGGTCATTGTCCGGGCGTTCCGGACGACGGCGCACATGCGCCTGCGCCAGGGCCGCAACGAGGAGACCGCGGCACTGCTCGACCGGGCGCTCCGGATCGCGCTCGAGCACGACCTCAGCCGCGAGGCGGTCGTCCTCTACAACAACCAGGCGGACATACCGCTGCAGGCTGACCGCTACCGCGAGTCGATCGAGATCGCCGAGCGCGGCGCGGAGCTCGCGCGCTCCCGCGGAGAGCGCCAGTGGCAGGCGCTGCTGGAGATGATGATCGGCACCTGCAACGGCGCGCTCGGGCGCTGGGACCGGCTTCCGACGCTCGACGACGTGCTGGCGATGGCGCGCGACGAGCTCACTCTGCTCGGGTACCTGCCGATCATGGCGCGGGTGTACGGCGCCCGGGGAGACCGCGAGGCGCTCTCGCGCATCGAAGCGATCGCCACCACGCGCGCGGGCAGCGCCAACGTCGAGTTCTCCTCGGCACCCATCGTCGCCCACGCGATGGCGGCCCGGGCGCAGGGCCGGCATGCGGAGGCGCTCGAACTCGCCCTTCCTGTCGCCTTCTCGGCGGAGCACATCCCTAACGAGGAGCGCCGCGAGGCGGTGATCGAGGCCGGCCTGGCGGCGCTCGCCGTCGACGACGAGCCCACGGTCGAGCGGCTGATCGCGCACGTGACGGCGATGCCGCCCGTGTTGCGCGCACCGCTGTTCCGGGCCACGTCGGCCCGCTTCGAGGGCCTGCTGGCCGCCCGGCGCGGGGACCCGCCGGCCGCGGGCCAGCAGCTATCGGCCGCCGTCCGCGTGCTCCGGGAGATCGAGGCCCGGCCGCACCTCGGGCAGGTGCTGCTCGAGCTGGCCGAGGCGCTCGGCGCGGCCCACGATCTCGACGGGGCCCAGGCGGCCCTGGAGGAGGCCCAGGCGATCTTCCGCGACCTCGGCGCGAGGCCGTGGCTGGAGCGTGCCGGCGACCTCGAGGCGCGGGTGCACGCATGATCCCCCGCCACGCCTGACCGGCCGCCCAACGTGATGCGGACCGCGGTCGCTCGCGCTGGCGCGCGAGGCGCTGCAGGGCGGCGCGCCGGCGGTGCTCGGGTGACCGGCACAGTCGTCCGGGACTGGTAGGCTCGCAGCCCAGACGTCAGGTGGGGTCCGTGATCTGTTCGTCGTGCCAGGCCGAGAATCCGCAGGAGGCGAAGTTCTGCATCGAGTGCGGGACCCCGCTCGCGCTGCGCTGCCCCGAGTGCGCGACCCCGCACCTGCCCGGCCAGAAGTTCTGCGCCGAGTGCGGCACGCCGCTGGCCGAGGGCGATCGCGCGCCGTCCGCAGTCCCCGATCCCGCGGCGAGGGTCGTGCCCGAGCTGCGCTTCGTGTCGGTGCTGTTCGTCGACCTCGTCGGGTTCACCACGCTGTCCGAGGGTCGGGAGGCAGAGGACGTTCGCGAGCTCCTGGGCCGATACTTCGTCTCCGCTCGCACGGTGGTCGAACGCTACGGCGGAACGATCGGCAAGTTCATCGGCGACGCCGTGATGGCGGTGTGGGGCACGCCCGTGGCGCACGAGGACGACGCCGAGCGGGCGGTCCGGGCGGCGCTGGAGATCGTCGACGCCGTGAGCGCGTTCGGCGAGGAGCTGTGCGCGCCCGACCTGCGGGCGCGCGCGGGCGTCGTTACCGGGCGCGTCGCGTCGCTGGAAAATCCCGGCGAGGGCCTCGTCGTCGGCGACCGCGTCAACACGGCCTCGCGCGTGCAGAGCGCCGCCCAGCCCGGAACCGTGTACGTCGACGACGTGACCCGCCAGGTCACCTCGGCGGCGATCGCCTACGAGGACGCGGGCGAGCACATGGTGAAAGGCAAGGCCGAGCCCTTGCGCCTGTGGCGCGCAGTCCGAGTGGTGGCCGGCGTGCGCGGGACCGACCGCGAGCAGGGAGTCGAGGCGCCGTTCGTGGGACGCGACCCGGAGCTGCGGCTGGTCAAGGAGCTGCTCCATGCGACGGTGGAGCGCTCCTCGGCCCGGCTGGTGGCCATCGCCGGGGAGCCGGGAATCGGGAAGTCACGCCTTCGCCGGGAGCTCTCCAACTACATGGACGGCCTCGCGGACACGTTCCTGTGGCACATGGGACGGTGTCTGTCGCACGGCGACGGCGTGGCGTACTGGGCGCTGGCGGAGATGGTGCGCCAGCGGCTTCGGGATCCCCGAGGACGCGTCGGTCCCGGAGGCCTCCGAGAAGCTCCAGGCGGGGCTTGGCCGGTGGGTTCCCGACGAGGCGGACCGTGCCTTTCTGATCCCGCGGCTCGGGGCCCTGATCGGAATCGCCGAACCAGGGCTGGACCGAGCGGAGCTGTTCGCCGGATGGCGCCTCTTCTTCGAGCGGCTGGCGGCACATGAGCCGGTGGTGCTCGTGTTCGAGGACATGCAATGGGCCGACGACGGACTGATCGAGTTCATCGAGCAGACGCTCGACTGGTCGATGAACGTGCCGATCTTCATGGTCGTCCTGGCCCGCCTCGAGCTGGCCGCGCGGCGCGAGGGCTGGCCCGCCGGACGGCGTGGCGCCACCACTGTGCGGCTGGAGCCGCTCGACGATCACGCGATGCGCGATCTCCTGGCCGGCCTCGTCGAGGGTCTGCCCGGCGAGGCGGCGGACCGGATCGTGGATCGGGCGCAGGGCATTCCGCTGTACGCGATCGAGACGGTGCGGGCGCTGGCCGACCGGGAGCGCTGACCGCCCGCGATGGGTGGCTGGTGGCCGAGGGCGACTTCGGCGAGCTCGAGGTGCCGGCGAGCCTCAACGCGTTGCTGACCGCACGCCTGGACGCCCTCGAGCCCGACGAGCGGACCGTGGTCAAAGTGATGTCCGTGTTCGGGGGATCGTTCCCTCGCGAGGTCGGCCCTCGCCCTCAGCGAGCTGCCGGAGGACGAGCTCGACGTGGCGCTGGTCGGGCTGGTGCGCAAGCAGGTGCTGGCGATCCGAGCCGATCCCCTCTCCCCGGACCGTGGGCACTACGGGTTTGCCCAGGGGATGCTGCGCACGGTGGCCTACGAGCTGCTCTCCCGGCAGGAGCGCAAGCTGCGCCACCTGGCCGCGGCCGAGCACCTGCGCGGCGCCTTCCCGAACGACGGCGAGGAGGTTGCCGAGGTGATCGCCACGCACTGCCTCGACGCCTACCGCGCCGCGGGCGAGGACCAGGACTCCGCCGAGCTGCGGGGGCGGGCGGTGGCGGCCCTGCGGCGGGCGGCGCAGCGCGCCGCCACCGTGGGGCGCCCGATGTCGCGCAGCGGTCCTACATGACGGCCTGCGAGCTCGTCCCGGAGGCCGAGCAGGCGCCCCTGCTGCAGGCGGCCGGTGAGATGGCAACGCAGTCTGGTCGCGTTGAGGACGCGGTCAGGCTGCTCGACGCGGCGTCGGAGGCCTACGCGCGGCTCGGCGAGGAGCGGGCGAGCGCGCTCGTGGCATTCCCGATGGCCGCGTCCCTGCGGGCACTCGGCCGACATCGGGAGGCCATCGACCGGATCACCGCCGCGCTGGACACGATCGGTCCGCACACGGAGTTCGATCCTGACGTCGGCCGACTGAACGCGGTGCTCGGTCGCATGCTGCTGTTCACCGGCGACAGCGCGCGGGCCGCGCCGGCGATCGAGTCCGCGCTGGCGATCGGGCAGGCGCTCGAGCTCCCCGACGTGTTCGGCGAGGCGCTCAGCAACAAGGCGATGCTGTGCGATTTCGCGGGGCGGGCGGAGGAGGCGCGCTACCTGTATGCCGCCGCGATCGACGTCGGCGAGCGCTACGGCCTGGCCGAGATCCTGGCCCGCGCCCAGACGAACGCCGGATATCTGAGCATGCTGTGGGACCTTCCCGACGCCGCCCGATACCTCGAGGCCGCCACCGCAGCGAACCGGCGTCGTGGCGACCGCTACGGCGAGAGCATCGGCGCCGGGAACCTGATGACGCTCCACCTCTTCCAGGGGCGCTGGGACGAATGCGAGCGGATGGGCGAGGAGCTGCTCACCCACAGCCGCCCCGGCTCGGAGCACTGCTGCTACCCGCTGTGCCACCTGTATGCGGCCCGGGGCGAAATCGACAAGATGCGCCAGACGCTGGCCGGCATGACGTCATGGAAGGACGTCGACGACTCCGAGCGACGCTCCGCCCACGACTCGTGCCTTGTCGCGCTGCGCCTCCTTCAGGGCCGTCCGAGCGACGCCCTGGAGCACGGCCTGCGCGTGCTCGAGCCCGCCGCGCAGTCGCCTGGCGAGATGATCGAGTCGGTGCGCCACTGCTGGCCCGGCACCTTGGAGGCAGCGCTCGAGCTCGGTCACCTCGATGATGCGCGGCACGTCGTCGAGCTTCTCAGCGGGCCCCCATCCGGCCTCATCCCCCCGGCACTGCGCCTCCAGGCTCGGCGAGGCCGGGCGCTGCTCGACGCCGCCGAGGGCCGGCTCGATTCGGTGCATGAGGAACTCAGCGCCGTGGTCGCGGGCTTCGAGCAGCTCGCCGCCCCCTACTGGCACGCGGTCTCGCAGGCCGACCTCGCCGGCTGGCTGATCGAGCAGCAGCGGCCCGGCGAAGCAGCCTCGCTGCTCGACAGGCGGCGACCGTCACGCTCGAGCAGCTCCGGGCGCCCCGGCGCTCGACCGGGCCCGGGAGCTCGCTCGTGCCGCCGCGAGCTCGACCCTCGCGTGATCGGCATGGCGGAGCACCAGCTGCCGGCAGGGACCGTGACGATGGTGTTCACCGACGTCGAGGGGTCGACCCGGCTCGCCGTCGAGCTCGGCGAGGGATGGGGCGACGTCCTCGCCGCCCATCACGAGCTGCTGCGTGGCGTCTGGACCGCCCACGACGGCGTGGAGGTGACCACCGAGGGCGACGCGTTCTTCGTGGCGTTCGCCTCGGCGGCTCGGGCGGTGGCGGCGTGTGCGGCGGCCCAGTCGGCGATCGGGCGCCATGCGTGGCCGCGCGGCGTGGCGGTGCGGGTGCGGATGGGGATGCACACGGGCGAGCCGCGGATCCGGGACGATGACTACTGGGGTCAGGACGTCCACTACGCCGCCCGGGTCGCCGCGGCGGCGAACGGCGGGCAGGTGCTGCTGTCGGCCGCGTCCGCGGCACTCGCCGGCACGGGGGTGACAGTGACCTCTCTCGGGCGGCATCGCCTCAAGGACTTCCCGGATCCGCGCGAGCTGTTCGCGCTCGGGCCGGGACCGCATCCGGCGCCGAGAACGCTCAATCCGCTGCGCACGAATCTGCCCAGCGCACCGACTCCGCTGGTCGGTCGGGCCGCCGAGGTGCGGGAGATCGCGGCCATACTCACCGGCGAGCAGCGGCTGGTCACCGTCACCGGTCTCGGCGGCATCGGGAAGACGCGCGTCGCCCTGGCGGTCGCCGAGCGGCTCGTCGACGAGCTGGCAGACGGGGCGTTCCTGGTCGATCTGGCCGAGCGAGCCGTATCGGACGGCGTCCTGGAGGCGATCGGGGGCGTGCTGGGCGCCAGGGGCGGTGAGAGCGTGGCGGCGATGCTGGCCGGCCGAGAGGTGCTGATCGTGCTCGACAACTTCGAGCACGTGCTCGACGCCGCGCCCGCCGTCGGCACCGTGCTCGCCGACGCTCCGCGGCTGCGCGTGCTGGTCACCAGCCAGGCGCCGCTTCGGCTTCCGGGGAAACGCTCTATCCCCTGACGCCGCTGGAGGTACCCGCCGAGGACACGCTCGAGGAGCTCGCGCGCTCGCCGGCGGCCGCTCTGCTCCTCGCCCGGGCGGCAGCCAGCGCCCGCCGCCTGACCGTGGACGAGGGAAACGCCCCCGCGATCGCCGCGCTGTGCCGTGAGCTCGACGGCTCCCCGCTGGCGATCGAGCTGGCCGCCGCCCGGCTGGCCATGCTCGATCCCTCCGAGCTTCTGGCCCGGCTGCGGCGCACGCCCGATGCGCTCGGCCGAGGCGGGCGGGGCGTGCCGGGTCGCCAGCGCGGGCTGCGGGCGGCGATGCAGTGGAGCTACGGGCTGCTCGACGCCGGCAGCGCTGCCCTGTTCCGCCGGCTCGGACACTTCGCGGGGGAGGCGAGCCTCGAGCGGATCGAGGAGGTGTGCGGAGACGACGGGGACGACGTCTTCGAGTCGCTCGCCGGGCTGGTCGACTTCTCGCTCGTGCGCCGGACGGGCGACGGTCGCTTCGCGCTGCCCTCCGCGCTGCGGACGTTCGCGCGCGAGCTGCTCGACGACTCCGGCGAGCACGACACGCTCCGCCGGCGGCACGCACACGCGCTCATCGACGAGCTCACGCCGCTGGCTGTCGAACAGCCGCTCACGGGCCGCGGGAAGCAGGACCGAATCGTCCACGCGGAGATGGCGGACGTCACCGGTCTGATCGAGTGGAGCGCCGCACGCGACCTCGAGCTCTGCGCGCGGCTCATCGCCCTCAGCTTCCAGCCGCTGATCGAGCGCGGCGAGCTCCCTCGCTGGGCCGATCTGGTCGACGGCGCCGTGGCCGCGGGCACGCTGAGCGGCCGCATGGCCGCCCTGCTCAGGCTGGCGCAGCGGATCGGCAGGGAGTCCCGTCCGGGGTGGCTGCAGATCGCCGCCACCGCCGACTCCGAGGGCCACCCGCTGTTCGCCGGCTGGCTGCTGGGGACGTGCGCCGGCATCGACGTCAACGCGGGCCTGTGCGCCGGGGATCCCGGATGGCCCGCCGCCAGGGCGGCGCTCGAGCAGCTCCGCGACGCGCCCCAGCCTGAGCTGCGCGAGCACGCCAGCGACCTCGAGGGATACGTCCTGTTCGGCGAACGCCGCTGGGACGAGGCGCTGTCGGCGTTCGAGGCCTCGGTCGCGCGCGGCGGCGGAACCTGGCTGGCCCGGGGCGCGATCAGCTTCATCGGCGACTGCCACGTGCTCGCCGGCCGCCCCGCCGCGGCGCTGGGGGCGTACGCCAACGGAGTACGGGCGTTCCTGGAGGCGGGCCAGATCGGCAGCGCCGCCTTCCAGAGCGAGGGAATCGCGGCCGCCCTGGTCGATCTGGACAACCCGCCGAGGCGCTCGAGGCGCTCGGCGCCTCCGACGTGCTCTCCGCCGTCGGCATCCGGCCGAGAGATCTCTACGACGGCCTGGGCCGAGGAGATCAACCCACGCCTCGACGCCAGTCGCCGCGCGCTGGGCGCGGACGCCGCTGCCGCGTACCAGCGAGGCACCCGCCTCAGCCTGTCAGCTGCCGTCGAGCGCATCCTCGAGCTCGCCGCGAGCCACGCCGGCTCGATCCGCGGTGCCGGCGTCGCCCGTCAGCGGCTCCACGTCGTAGGTCAGCCGGCCACGGCGGCCCGGCGCCACTCCCGCCGCGCCAGCGCGCCGAGCGCGACCGCGGCCACGCAGCAGACCGCCACCACGAGCCACTCGACCGCGCCGCTGCCGTGGTCGGGGTCGACCCCGAACAGCCCCTCGATCCAGGCCGGCCAGGCCGCGGTCAGGACCGCCAGGGCGGCGGCCACGGCGGCCAGCCCCGACTCGAGCCAGAAGCTCCTGCGCACGCTCTTCATACGCCCGCCACCTCCGTTCGGTGTGTGCAGCAGTCGTCTATCCGATCCGGTCGGCCGCGTCAAGGCGGCGGTCCCGGCCTTCAGACGATGTTGAACTCCGGACGCAGGGCGGCCGCGTCGAATCGCTCGACGCTCAGCGGCGCGACGTCGACGAACGACGGGCGCCCGAGCACGAGGTCGCGGAGGATCTCCCCCACCGCCGGCCCCTGCAGGAACCCATGGCCGGAGAACCCGGTGGCGTACAGGAACCGCGAGACGTGCTGCGCCTCGCCGATGATCGCATTGTGGTCGGGGGTCATCTCGTACAGGCCCGCCCACCCGCCGCGGATGCCCGCTTCCGCCACGCGAGGAGCCCGGCGGGCGGCCACCTGCAGCAGCCGCGGGATCCAGTCGTCCGAGGTCTCCGTGCCGAACCCCGGCCGCTCATCCGGATCCGACATGCCCATCAACAGACCCGGGCCCTCGCGGTGGAAATAGAAGCTCGTGGCGAAGTCGATCGTCATCGGCATCTCCTCGGGCAGCCCCTCGATCGGCTCGGTGAACAGGATCTGGCGCCGCAACGGAGTGACCGGAAGCGCGACCCCGGCCATCTCCCCTCACCCGCGCGCGACCACGCGCCCGCCGGCGCAGATCACCACGCCCGTGCGGACCGTGCCCTCGCTCGTCACCACGCCGGCGATCTCGCCCCCGCGTGCACCGACGCCGAGCACCTCACAGCCGGTGCGGACGTGCGCGCCCAGCCCGCGGGCGGCGGACGCGTAGCCCTGGACGACGGCCTCGGGGGTGAGATGCCCGTCCTCGGGCGAGAAGGCGCGCGGCCAGAATGTCCTCGCCGGCGAGCAAGGGGCACAGCTCGCGCGCCTGGGCGGCCGACGAGCATCCGCGACGGCACGCCGTACTCGTGCTGCAGAGCCACGCTGCCCTCGAACGCGGCCACGTCGGACTCCCGGCGCCAGCACGAACAGATAGCCCACCTGCCGGAAGTCGATCTCCCCGCCCGGGCCGGTGGGCGAAGGCCCGGAACGCGGCCAGGCTGCGCTGGGCGATCTGCGACGTTGAGCGCGTCGGAGAACTGGGCTCGGACCCCGCCCGCCGCCCGGCTCGTCGACCCGCTGGCCAGCTCGCGCCCGCTCGAGCAGGACGACGTCGACTCCCGCCTCGGCCAGGTGGAATGCGGCGCTCGCCCCGATCACCCCGCCGCCGACGATCACCACGGCGGCGCGACTCGGGCAGCGCAGGGCGCGCCCGCGACATCAGCGGAACGCCTGGATCCCCGTGAGCGCGCCGCCGATCACGAGCGCGTGCACGTCGGCGGTGCCCTCGTACGTGACGACCGACTCGAGGTTGTTCATGTGCCGGATCACCGGATACTCGAGCGTGATCCCGTTGGCGCCGAGCACCTGGCGCGCGGTGCGGGCGACGTCCAGCGCCGCGTTGACGTTGCCGAGCTTGCCCATGCTCACGTGCTCGGGCAGCAGCTCGCCGGCGTCCTTCATCCGCCCGAGGTGCAGCGCCAGCAGCGTCGCCCGGTTGACCTCGAGCGCCATCGTGGCGAGCTTCTGCTGCTGGAGCTGGGTCGCGGCGATCGGCCGTCCGAACGCCTCGCGCTCCATGCTGTAGGCGAGCGCCGCCTCCAGGCAGGCCCGGGCGGCCCCGGCAGCGCCCCACACGATCCCGTAGCGGGCCTCGTTCAGGCACGACAGCGGGCCGCGCAGCGAGGTCGCCTCGGGAAGCATCGCCGAGTCCGGCAGCCGGACGTCGTCGAGCAGCAGCTCCGAGGTCACCGACGCCCGCAGCGAGAGCTTCTTGTGGATGTCCTGGGTCGTGAACCCCTTCGTCCCCCTCGGGACGAGGAACCCGCGGATGCCCTCGTCGGTCCGCGCCCATACGACCGCGATGTCGGCCACCGAGCCGTTCGTGATCCACATCTTCGAGCCGTGCAGGACCCAGTCGTCGCCGTCGCGCCTGCGCGCGCGTCCGCATCGCAGCCGGATCGGAGCCGGCGTCCGGCTCGGTCAGCCCGAAGCACCCGAGCGCCTCGCCGGCCGCCATCCTCGGCAACCACTCGCGCTTCTGCTCCTCCGAGCCCCAGCGCCAGATCGCGAACATCGCCAGCGACCCCTGCACCGACACGAGGCTGCGCATGCCCGAGTCGCCCGCCTCGAGCTCCATGCACGCCAGGCCGTAGGCGGTCGCGCTCGCGCCGGCGCACCCGTAGCCCTCGAGGTGCATCCCGAGCACGCCGATCTGGCCGAGCTCGCGGGCCAGCTCGAGCGGGATCGTCCCCTCCTCGAACCAGTCGCCGACGTTCGGGACGACCTTGTCGGATACGAACGCCCGCACGGTGTCGCGGATGTCGCGCTCCTCGTCGGACAGCAGGCGGTCGATGGCCAGGAAGTCCTTCGGGTTGATGGCGGGCGCGGCGGCGGCGCGGTGGACATGGACGGCTCCTCGGCGGCGTGATCGGCGACGGGTCGCTTGAAACGGTAGTTCAGTCGCGGGCCACGGGGAGCGCGATGCTCCGTCCGACCCGGTTCGGCCGCTCGAGCCCGGCGTGGGCGTCGGCGAGCGCGGCGATCCGGTCGCGGACGCCGGCGCGCGCGGGCGCGCCCGGCCGTTGTCGTGTCGACGTGGAGCAGCATCTGCTCGCCGGTGGCGACCGGCTGTCCTCGCCGTCGCGGCAGTCACCACGTGGAAGAGGTGCAGTCGCTTGTCGTCCCACCCGAGAACCTGCGTGGCGACCTGACCGGTCGCCGGCGAACAGCTGGCCGAGGTGCGAGATGTGCGTCTCGACCGTGTAGTAGCTGCCGCCGCTCTCGAGGTAGCCGCGTCGACCCCGATCGAGCCGCAGCAGCGCGTCGGTGGCGTCGCCGAACAGCTGCAGGTAGCGGCTCTCGTGGACGTGGCCGTTGTAGTCGATCCAGTCCGGCGGGACCTCGCGCGGGCCGAGTCGCAGCGGCGCCGGCGGCGCCGCGCCGTCGCCGGCGGCGTCGCGCGCCGCGCGCGCGCGGCCGCGGCGCCGCCGACCCGCATCAGCCCCCGCTCCCAGGCGGCGAGCGTCTCCCCGGCGCCCACGCCCTGCGCCCGCAGCGCCTGCAGGACCGCGACCAGGCAGTCGTCGCGCTCGCGCTCGAGCTCGGCGACCGACCGCCTCGCGCCTGCGCGTCGGACTGCGGCGCGAGCTTCTCGAGGAACTCCGGCGTCAGCTCGGGTACGTCGACGAGCTTCGTCCACGGCAGCGCCGAGCGCCGGCCCGAACTGCTCCATGAAGTGGCGCATCCCGGCCTCGCCGCCGGCGATCCGGTAGGTCAGGAACGTCCCCATGATCGCCCACCGCAGGCCCGGCGCCGTAGCGGATCGCGTCGTCGACCTCCTCGACCGTGGCGACGTCGTCGTGCACGAGCCACAGGGCTTCGCGCCACAGCGCCTCGAGCAGCCGGTCGGCGATGAACCCGTCGATCTCGGTGCGCACCGACGAGCGGGTGCATCCCGACCGCCGCGGTACACCGCGGCGGCGCGCTCGAGCGTCTCCGGCGCCGTCGCGCTCGCCGCCGCACAGCTCGACGAGCGGCAGCAGGTAGACCGGATTGAACGGATGCGCCGACGAGCGAGCCGCTCCGGGTGCTCCATCTCGGACTGCGAGCAGCGACGGCCGCAGCCCGGAGGTCGACGAGCAGAACAGCGTCTCCGGGCCGGCCGCGCGGCTGGCGGCGGCGAGCAGCCGCTGCTTGAGCTCGATCCGCTCGGGCGCCGACTCCTGCACGAGGTCGACCCCGTCGGCCGCCTCCTCCGGCGAGGCCACGAACGTGAGCGCGCCCTCGGCGGGCAGCGGCGCGAGCGTCAGCCTGGCGTAGGCCCGGCGGGCGTTGGCGAGCATCTCGTCGAGCTTGCGCGGCGCGTCGGGATCGGGGTCGTAGAGCCGGACGTCGACCCCGTTGAGCAGGAACCGTGCGGCCCAGCCGCCGCCGATGACGCCGCCGCCGAGCAGTCCGACGTGCGCGGGCGGCTCAGCCACGGCGGCGCAGCGCGAGCTTCTCGCGCACCTCGTCGGGGCCGAGGATCGCGCACGTTCATCGCCTCGAGCATGCGCGACCGCGCGCTACGACGAGCTCGGCGTTGGTGGCCAGCCGGCCGCGGGACAGATAGAGGTTGTCCTCGAGGCCGACGCGGACGTTGGCGCCGACGATCGGCGCGAGCGCGGCGTACGGCGAGCTGCATGCGGCCGATCGCGAACGCCGAGAACACCGCGCCCGGCGGCAGCCGCGCCGACCATCGCCAGCAGCGTCGCCGAGATCCTCCGGCGCGCCGTACGGGATCCCCATGCACAGCTGGATCAGCGGCGGATCGTCGATCAGCCCCTCGCTGATCAGCTCGTGGACGAACACGAGATGGCCGGTGTCGAACACCTCGAGCTCGGGGCGCACGCCGAGCTCCCTGCACCCGGCGCGCCATCGCGCGCAGCATCCCGGGCGTGTTGGCCATGATGTACTCGCCGCCGGCGGCGAAGTTCATCGTCCCGCAGTCGAGCGTGCAGATCTCGGGCAGCAGCTCCTCGACGTGCGCCGAGCCGCTCGGCGGCGCCCGGCCATGTCGGTGCCCTCGGGATCCGGCGGCAGCGGCGAGTCGTCACCGCCGAGCACGAGGTCGCCGCCCATCCCGGCCGTCAGGTTGAGCACGGCGTCGACGTCGGAGGCGCGGATCCGCTCGACCACCGCGCGGAACAGCGCCGGGTCGCGCGACGCCACGCCCGGTGTCCGGATCGCGGACGTGGATGTGCACGACGGCGGCGCCGGCCCGGGCGGCCTCGATCGCCGAGTCGGCGATCTGCTCCGGCGTCACCGGAACGTGCTCGCTGCGGCCGGTGGTGTCGCCCGCCCCGGTCACCGCGCAGGTGATGAACACCTCCGAGATCAGCCGCTCGCCTCAGCCGGCAGCGAGTGGCCGCGTGTCCGCAGTCGCTGAGCAGAGCGGCTCGCGCGGTCGTCAGCGTCACGCAGGCCCGCGACGTCGAGCAGGATCTGGTCCCAGTGGCGGTACTGCACGTCGTGCGCCTCCCCGGGTAGCGCGCGCAGCGGCCGACCACGTTCGGCAGCGCGCGCCGCCACGCCTCGCGCATGGTCGGGCGGCACGACGTCGTCGTCCGCGCCCCAGTACAGGTACGCCGGCGCGGCCACGGCGCCGCAGGTCGGGCAGCGGCTCGCTCAGAGCAGCTGCCACTCGTGCGCGAGCGCCCGCGCGCCGCGTCCCCCTGCGCGCCAGCGCCCGCGTGCCCTCGTCCGCTGCCGCGCCGCGCAAACCCGGGGATCCGGTGGACGGGGCTCTCGGCCGGGTACTCCCACATCGCCACCGGGTCGCGCAGCGATCGCGGCGGGTCGGCGAACAGCTCGCGCGCCGATCCGCACCGACGCGATCAGCGCGCCCGCGGCGGCCGCCGCCAGGTGCAGCGACAGCACGCGCTCCGGGACCCGCGCCGCCAGCGCGGCGGCGAACGGCGCCCCGCCCGAGAACGCGACGACCGCAAAGCGCTCGACCTACACAGCGCGTCGAGCACGGCGAGCACGTCGTCCACGGCGTCGGCGATACCCGAGCGACGGATCGAACGGCGTCTCCCCGAACCCGTTGCGCTCGACGCTGATCACCCGCAGCCGCAGCGCCTCGCGCGGGTCGTGCGCGCGAACTCGGTCAGATCGAACGCCCCGACGCTCGTGCCGAGGCCGCCGAAGAACACGACCGGGCGCCACTCGGCGTCGCCCTCGTCGATGTAGCGCACCGTGCGGCCATCTGACACGACGAGCTCGTGGGGCTCCATCGCCCGTAGCGGGTCGAAGGCCCGCTGCAGATCGACCGGCGGCGCGAGGGCCGGCGGGTGCGTCATCAGTCGCCGCGCGCGGGGAGGCCGCGGAGCGTCGCCTCGATGCTCGGCGTGTTGGCCAGCAGCTGGCGCGTGTACTCGGCGCTTCGGCGCGTCGAACATCTCGCCGACCGCGCGCCGGTCTCGACGATCCGCCCGCCGGTCATCACGCACACCCGATCGGCGATCGTGCGGATCAGCGCGAGGTTGTGGGTGATGAACAGGATGCTCAGCCCCATCTCGCGTGCGCAGGTCGCGCAGCAGGTCGATGATCGCCGCCTGGACCGAGACGTCGAGCGCCGAGGTCACCTCGTCGCAGACGAGCACCGCCGGCTCGGCGGCCAGCGCCCGGGCGATCGCGACGCGCTGGCGCTCGCCGCCCGAGAGCTGATCGGGGAAGCGGTTGATCGCCTCATCGGACAGCGCCACGCGCTCGAGGCACTCGGCCACCCGGCGCCCGACCTCGCGGCGGAGCCCGGGAAGAACAGCTGCAGCTGGCGGGCGATCGTCTGACCGACGGTGCGCCGCGGGTTCAGCGACGCGTACGGGTTCTGGAACACGTACTGGATCTGGCGCCGCGCGTCGGTCGAGCGCCGCCGCGCGGACTGCGGCAGCGACCGTCCGCCGAGCCGGATCTCGCCGCGTCCAGTCGCTGGTGCAGGCCCGGCGACGCAGCGGGCCAGCGTCGTCTTGCCCGAGCCCGACTCGCCGACGAGCGCCACGCACTCGTGCCGGCCGACCGTCGAGCTCGATGTCGAACAGGGTCGGCGCTCGAGCCGTAGCGGGCGTTGAGGCCGTCGATCGTCAGCACCGGCTCGCCGACCTCGCTCGCCCCGGGATCGCCGACGCCTGGTGCCGCGGCGAGCGACTCCGCGCGTGTCGCCGGCCCGGTAGCAGCGCACGCTGTGCCCGGCGCCGAGCTCGGTGACCGGCGGGAACGCCTCGCGGCAGCGCTCGTCGGCGAGCGTGCAGCGCGGCTCGAAGAAGCAGCCGGTCGGCCGGTGCCCGGGCAGCGGCGCGCGGCCGGGGATCCCGACCACGGCGCGCTTGCCGGCGAGGTCGGGAACCGCGCGCAGCAGGCGCTGCGTGTACGGGTGCCGGGCGGCGGTGAACAGCTGATCGCGCGTGCCCGACTCGACGATCCGCCCCGCGTACATGACCGCCACGCGGTCGGCGAGCTCGGCCACGACGGCGAGGTCGTGGCTCACGTACAGCGCGGCGACCCGATGGCTCCGGCACAGGTCCCGGACCGTCTCGAGCACGCGCGCCTGGGTGGTCACGTCGAGCCCGGTCGTCGGCTCGTCGCAGACGATCACGTGCGGCCGGCACGGCGAACGCCATCGCGATCGCCACGCGCTGCTGCTGCCCGCCGGAGAGCTGATGCGGGTAGCGGCGCAGGAACTCGTCGTCGGTCGGGAGCGCAACCTCGGTCAGCGCCTCGCGGATCCGCGCGTCGCGCTCGGCGTCGTCGCAGGTCGCTGTGGGCCTCGAGCGTCTCGGCCAGCTGGCGTGCTGATCCGCAGCGCCGGGTTGAGCGCCGTCCCGGGATCCTGCGGGATGTACGACACGTCGCCGCCGCGCAGCCCGCGCAAGCGCCGGTCGCGCATCCCGGCCAGGTCGCTGCCGTCGATCGAGCACCTGCGCCGCCGGAGACCCGGCCGCCGGGACGGCAGTAGCCCGAGCAGCGCCATCCCGACCGTCGTCTTGCCCGAGCCCGACTCGCCGACCAGCCCGAGCACCTCGCCGGCCGAGACCACGTGATCCCGATCTCGTCGACGATGTCGGCGCCTGAGTCCGGTGAGCTCGATGCGCAGGTCGCGGACGCGGACCGGGCTCTCGCCGTTGCCGCCGGGCGGCGAGGCTGCGGGCGTGTTCGATGTCGCGCTCATGACGACCGCTCGATTCCGATCGCCGCCCGGGCGATCCCGTCGGTCACCAGGTTCGTGCCCACGGTGAGCAGCGCGATCGCCAGCACCGGCAGCAGCGACCGCCCACGGCTGGATGGTGAGGTCAAGTCGGTTCTCGTTGATCATCAGACCCCAGTCGGCGTGTGGCGGCTGCAGACCGAAGCCGAGGAAGCTGATCCCCGCCACCAGCCCGATCGAGTAGGTGAGCCGCAGCCCGATCTCGACCAGCAGCGGGCTGGAGACGTTCGGCAGCAGCTCGGCGAACAGGATCCGCGCTGCGCTTCTCGCCGACCGCCTCGGCGGCCTTGACGAAGTCGCGCTCGACCACCTGTAGCGCCGCGCCGCGCATCACCCGCGCGACCCGCGGCGCGTGGCTGATGCCGACGGTCAGCACGATCAGCCACAGCTTCGGCCCGAACGCGGAGACGAGCAGCAGCGCGAACACGATCTGCGGGAAGGCGAGGAACACGTCGGCGATCCGCATCAGGACCTCGTCGGCGACGCCGCCCGCGTAGGCGGCGGCGAGTCCGATCACGACGCCGAGGACACGCCGAACGCGGTCGCGGCCACGGCCAGGCCGAGCACGCTGCGTCCGCCGTAGAGGAAGCGGCTGAACACGTCGCGGCCGATCGCGTCGGTGCCGAACAGCGCGTGAGCCGGACGGGCCGGCGTTCGGAGCGCCGACGAACTCGGTCGCCGAGTGCGGCGCGAACAGCGGCCCGAGCAGCGCGATCAGCACCATGACCACGATGATCGTCAGGCCGACCCGCGTGCGGTGCAGGCGCAGCGACGGCGCGCAGCGTCTGCAGCCACTGGCGCTGGCGGAGCGCCGGCGGCGCCGGGACCGGCGCGGCTCGCGACCGGCGATGGCTTCGTGCGGTGCTCATCGTCCCGCCGTCCTCAGTCGCGGCGTGACCAGGATCGTGGTGACGTCCGCCGCCACGTTGAGCACGACGTACACCGCGGCGATGATCAGCGTCGAGCGCCTGCACGGTCGGAACGTCCCGGTTGCCCACGGCGTCGACGAGCGCGGCCCCGATCGCCCGGGTAGGAGAACACGAACTCGACGACGACGACGCCGCCGGCCATCCAGGCGAGCTGCAGGGCAGAGACCTGGATCGCCGGGACGATCGCGTTGGGGACCGCGTGGCGCCAGATCACCGTGCGCTCCGGGCAGCCCCTTCAGCCGCGCCATCGTCACGTAGTCGCTCTCCAGCACCTCGATCATCGAGCCGCGCATGATCCGGCTGATGTACGGCGTGACGGCCAGCACGAGCGTCGCCGCCGGCAGGATCACGACGTTGAGGTGCTGCCAGGCGTGATCGCCGGGCGGGATCAGCGACACCGCCGGGAGCACCTTGAACACCTGCGTGGCGAACACGAGCACGAGCACGATCCCGATCACGAACTCGGGCAGCGCCGCGAACACGAGCGACGTCGTCGAGCCGATGTGGTCGACGAGCCGGTCGCGCTTCATCGCCATCCACGACACCGAGCCCGATCGACAGCGGGATCGCGACGATCGCCGCGATCGAGCACGAGGAACGCCGAGTTGCCGATCCGGCCCGACAGCAGCTGGCTGACCGGCTGCTGGGTGGCCGCCGAGGTGCCGAGGTTCCCGGTGAGGATGCCGCCCAGCCAGTGGATGTACTGGTGGACGACCGACTGGTTGAGGTGCAGCTGCGAGCGCAACGCGGCGAGCCGCTGCGGCGTCGCGTCGCGTCCGAGGATCGCGCGGGCCGCGTCGCCGGGCAGTGCCTGGGTGGCGGCGAACACGACCACCGAGACCAGGAACAGCGTCAGCAGGCCGAATACGAGCCGGCGCAGCAGGAACTTGCTCATGCTGCCTCATGCCGTCGAAGCCGACGTTCTTGAACCAGTAGTTGCCGAGCGGGAATCCCGAGCGCGGCGGGACGAAGCCGCCGAGCTTGGCGCTGTAGGCGTCGATCTGGTTCGAGAAGTAGGGGATGATGTAGCCGCCCTGGTCGTACTCGATCTTCTCCGCCTCCTGGAGGATCTGGTTGCGCTTGCTCGCGTCGACCTCGGCCCGGGCCTGGTTGATCAGCTTGATGAACGTCGGGTCCGACCAGTGGGTCTCGTTGAACGGCGAGGTCGGCAGGCTCCCCTGCGCGACCTGCGGCAGGTACTCGCGCGTGGCCCAGAAGTCCTGGGCGAACGGCCACTTGAGGTACTCGGTTCCGTAGAACGTGCCGGTGTCGACCTTGCGGACGTTGACCTTGACCCCCGCACCGGTGGCCTGCTGGGCGAACACCTGGGCGGCGGCCACCACGCCCTGGAACACGTCCGAGGTGACGAGCTCGACCGTCAGGTCCGGCATGGCCGGCCTGCTTGAGCAGCGACTTCGCCTGCGCCAGGTCCTGCACGCGCTGGGGCAGAGAGCTGTCGTAGGCCGGGTCATACGGCGAGTACATGTCGTTGGCGACCCGCCCCTGCCCGCTCAGCACCTGCTCGACCATCTGCTTGCGGTCGACGATCAGCCGGAACGCCTGGCGCACCCGGACATCGTTGAACGGCGGCGTGTCGACGCGCATCGTGAACGGCTGCCATTCGCCGGTCTGGCGAGATCAGCACCTTGAGCGCCGGAGTTGCCCTGCACCTGGGCGATCTGGCCGGACGGCAGGTTGTCGATCGCGTCGACCTGCCCGCCGAGCAGCGCATTGACACGCGCGGTGCTGTCCGGGAAGTCGATGATCACAAGCTGGTCGACGTACGGCCGGCCCTTCTGCCAGTAGTTGGGGTTCTTGACGAACACGCTCTGCTGGCCCGGGGTGAAGCTCTGGTACTTGAACGCGCCGGTGCCGACCGGGTTCTTCGGGTCGTATCCGACGGGGACGATCGAGTTGAAGTACTGGCCGATGTCGTCCGGGAAGGCCGCGTTGGCGAACTTCAGCGGGATCCGCACTGTGAGGTTGTCGATCTTCTTCAGGTTCTTCGCGTCGACGTAGCCGATCGACGTCGCCCCGACCTTGGGGTTCTTCGGATCGAGGATCCGCTGGATCGAGAAGATCACGTCGTCGGCTGTCACGGCCTTGCCGTTGTGGAACTCGACCCCGGACCGGAGCTTGACGATCCACGTCTTCGCGGAGCCCTTCTCCGGCTCGAGCGACTCGGCCAGCAGCATCTCCAGCGGGCCGAAATCCGGCGGGCGCACGGCAAGCGGCTCGTACAGCTGCCACACGCGCATGATGTCGGTGTCAGCCGTCGGGAGATGGGCGTCGATCACGTCCTTGGCCCCCCCGCCGGTGGCGCCGACCCGCAGCGTGCCCCCGCTCTTCAGCGGCCCTGTACTCGCTTTGCTGCTCGTCGCCGTCGCGCTGCTGCCGCCGCTGCTGCTGCCGCCACAGGCGGTCAGCAGTCCACCAGCCCCGAGCACGACCCCGCCCGCGAACGCGCCGTGCAGCACCTGGCGACGGGTGACAGGACGCTCGAGCGGGTCCGGCCGTGATTGCTCGCTCACTGGTACTTCCTCCTGTGTGGGGTGGCGGGTGGGTCCTGCGGGGACAGGCGTACGATCTCGCCGGCGATCAGCCCGGCCGACAGACGTAGGTGCTCGCGGACGAGCTTGGGAGTCGCCGGGTCGCGCCGCTGCATCGCCGTCCAGCAGCACGCTGTGGTCGGCGGCGTAGTCGCCGAGCGGATACACGGGCTGGTGATGCAAGAGCATCTCGGCCTCGGCGGCCAGCGTCTCGTGCGCCCGGCTGAGCCGCGGGCTGCGGGCCAGCCGGACCAGCTCACGATGGAAGTCGAGATCGGCGGCGATCAGCTCCTCGCCGGCCGGTTCGTGGGCGGGGCTGCGCTCGGCGGCGGCGCAGATCCGGGTGAAAGCCGCCTCGAGTCCCGTGAGGTCCGGAGGCCGGTCGAGCTCGAGCGCGCGCTGCACGGCGTTGCCCTCGATCACCTCGCGCGCGAGGTACACGTCGTCGCTGTCCTGCACGCTGAGCGTCCGCACGAACGCGCCGCGGTTGAGCCGGTACTCGACGAGGCCCTCCTGGACGAGGTGCCGGATCGCCTCGCGGATCGCGCTGCGCCCGGTACCGAACGTGCTCGCCAGCGCGGTCTCGCGCAGCGGCTCGGCAGCACCGATCCGTCCGCCCACGATCGCGGCCCGCAGCTGCGCCAGCACGTGATCGGTTGTCGATCGGCGTTCCACGGCGGTGAGGCCCCACGTGTGACTGTCAACCACGCCCAAGCTCCTCGGATTGTCGACAACCTACGTCGAGACAACGAGCTTGTCAAGATCCACACTTGGTGATCGCATCCCCCTCCACCGACTCCCACGGCATGCCCGTACGCTAATTCGGACTCTGGTCACCGTGCAAATAAATCTTTACGCTGTGCAGATAATGCACGCAGGTAGGCCGCCTCTCCAGACGGCGGACCGCGCCCTCCAGGTGCTCCAGCACTTCAGCGCGGCGCGGTCAGACGATGTCCGTGACCGAGATCGCCCGTGACCTCGACCTGCACCGCAGCACGGCCTCGCGGCTCGTCTCGACCCTGACCGCCCGTGGATTCCTCGAGCGAACCCTCGACGACCGCGTGCGGCTCGGGCCGGAGACCGCGCGGCTTGGCGGGATCGCGCTCGACACCGAGCTGCCGGCACTCGCCCGGCCGATCCTCGAGGCACTCGCCGAGCGGACCGGCGAGGCTGTGACGCTGGCCGTTCCCGTCGGCGAGCGCGTGCTCACCGTGGCCGAGGCCCCCAGCCGCCACTTCGTCTCATCGCGCGACTGGGTCGGGATCGAGACGGCCGCGCACTCCGCCTCGGACGGGAAGGTCCTGCTCGCGTTCGGCGCGATCCGGCTGGGCGGTGTGCGGTTGGAGCCGAGCGACCGACCGCACCGTCGTGAACCGATCGGCGCTCGAGCGTGAGCTGGCGGAGGTGCGGCGGACCGGGTACGCGGTGGCGCGGGGCGAGCTCGAGCCCGGGCTGCACGGCGTCGCCGTACCCGTGTTCAGCGCGGGGACGTGCGTCGCTGCCCTGTGCGTGTCCGGGCCGGAGTACCGGCTGCGCGCCGGCTTTGACCGCGTGCTCGGCCCGCAGTGCCGCGCCGCCGCGGCGGAGCTCGAGCGGAGGCTCGCGCGGGCTCACCGGGCGGGCGGCAACGCGGCGTGAGAACCGTGTCTCGCTCGGGGCGACCGAACGTGCTGCTGATCATGGCCGACCAGCTGGCGGCGCAATGGCTGCCGCCGTACGGGCACGACATCGTCAGCGCCCCGGCCGTCACGGCGCTGGCGGCCCAGGCGACGACGTTCGACGCCGCGTATTGCGCGGTCCCGCTGTGCGCGCCGTCGCGGGCGGCGCTCCTCACCGGGCGCCGCGCCTCGCGCGTCGGCGTCTACGACAACGCCGCCGAGCTGGCGGCCACGGTTCCGACCGTGACGCACCACCTGCGTGCCGCCGGCTACCACACCTGCCTGGCCGGCAAGATGCACTTCGTCGGGCCCGACCAGCTGCACGGGTTCGAGCAGCGCCTGACGCCCGACGTGTATCCGGCCGGGGTGGGCTGGACGCCCGACTGGTCCGCGCGAGCTGGGCGACCCGCTCGCCTGGTACCACTCGATGGAGAGCGTGCTCACCCCGGCACGGACGACCGCGAGCATGCAGACCGACTACGACGACGAGGTCGCGTTCCATGCCGTGCGCCACCTGCACGACCTCGCGCGGGGCGATCGCGACCAGCCGTTCTTCATGGTCGTCTCGTTCACGAACCCCCATGACCCCTGGGAGATCCCGCCGCGTGTACTGGGATCGCTACGACACCGATGCGATCGCGTTGCCGGCGGTGGGGTCGATCCCGCTCGAGTCGCGCCGACCCGCACAGCCGGCGGCTGCGCGCGATGTACGGCGTCGACGCAGTCGGGGTTGACGGATGCCCAGATCCGCCGGGCCCGGCACGGCTACTACTCCGCGATCAGCTACGTCGACGACCGCATCGGCCTCGTCCTCGACGCGCTCGGCACCACGGGCCTGTACGGCGACACGACGGTCGTCCTCACGGCCGACCACGGAGAGATGCTCGGCGAGCGGGGGCTCTGGTACAAGATGTCGTTCTTCGAGCCGTCCGCCCGGGTGCCCCTGATCGTCCGGGCGCCCGGCGGAGGCGCGGCGCGGCGGGTGGGGACCCCGGTATCGCTCGTGGACGTGGCGCCGACGCTGCTCGAATGGGCACTGGGGTCAGACGCAGTGGCGGCAGCGGAGATGGACGGCCAGAGCCTGGCGGGAGTGCTCTCCGGGGACGGCGCCTCCGCGAGCGGTCCCGTGGTGTGCGAGTTCCACGCCGAGGGTGTGACGGCGCCGGCGGCGATGGTCCGCGAAGGCGCGCACAAGCTCGTCGTGTGCGAGGGCGATCCGGATCAGCTCTACGACCTGTCCACCGACCCGCTCGAGCTCGTGAACCTGGCGGGGTCGACCGACCACGCCGCAGTCGTGCTCGAGGCTGCGCGCCGAGCTTGACTCCCGCCTGCACCTCGCCGACATCGGCAGCGCGCGTCCGCCAGAGCCAGCGCGAGCGCCACCTGATCACGCGCGCGCTCGCCGCCGGCGCCCACGCCAGCTGGGACTACCACCCCGACCTCGAGTCGCGTATGCGCTACGTCCGCAGCAGCGTCGACCTGTACGACCTGCAGCGGCGGGCCCGGCTCGAGAGTCCCGGGGTCGACGGGGCGGGGTGAGGGCTGCCAGAGACGGGGGTGGTTGCTCTTGACCCCGCATATCGACGACAACAGCAACCAGTGGGGGCCGGCGCGGTGCGGGGCGACGCCGGCCCGCCGCTACACCCGGCCCAGCGCCAGCCGCACCCGCGCCGCCGGCCGCACGCCCGAGCGGGCGATCAGCCAGAGGGCGACGAGGGCGCCCGGGACGACCGCCGCCGAGGTACGCGGCCGAGGCCCCGGCGAGCTGGTCGACCACGCCCGCAGCCAGCGGGGCGACCACGAGGCCGATCGCCCAGGTGCCGTTCAGCAGCCCGATGATGACCCCGTCGCCGAGGTCGACCTCGGCCGCCGAGCCGGTGGCGAGCGGGTAGGCGACGGTGCTGACCACGGCGCGAGGGGCGGTCGACAGCACCAGCACGACGAGCAGCACGACGGTCCCGCCGGCGAGCGCGGCGGGCAGCAGCGACAGCGCGAGCGCGAGCGCAGGCCAGGGACGCGACGCGCATCGTCGTCGCGCGGCCGCCCGATCCGCACGACCGTCCGCGCTGATGACGATGTACACGCCGGCCGCCGCTGAGAACGCGAGGCCGGTCTCGGACGCGGTGAACCCGGCCTGATGGAGCTGGAGCGGGACCAGCAGCTGGGCGACGCCCCCGACGGCGCCGCCGATCGCGAGCACGCAGGCGCCCGCCATCACGCCGGGCTGGCGCGGGGCGACGCGGGTGAGCTGCCGCATCGAGTCGCGCGCAGCGCGGCCGGCGCGGGCGACGGGCGGCTGGCGGACGAGCAGCAACGGCGAGCAGCGCGGCGACGGCGGCGACGAGCAGGAACGGGGCTGCCAGGCCGAACTCGTCCGCGACGATCCCGCCGAGCGCGGGCCCGGCGACCATTCCGGCGGCGGCGCTGGTGGCGGTCGCGCCGAGGTGCGAGGAGCCCGGCCTCGGTGGCCGCGCCCGCAGCCAGGCGACGCCGGTCGTCCACACGATCCCGAACGCGAGCCCGAACGCGATCCGGCCCGCCACCAGCACGTAGTACGACGGCGCCGCCTGGGCGAGGACCGCGAGCGTGAGCAGCACGGTCGCCCACGACCGTCACCCGGCGGGCACCGAGGCGGTCGGCGAACACGCCGGCGGGCAGCGACACGGCAAGCGTGGCCATGCCGGGCGCGGCCAGCAGCACGGCGCTGCCGGTCGGGGGTCAGCCCGTAGGCGTGGCTGAGCTTCGGCAGCAGGGGGACGATCGCGCTCTACGTGGCGGCGGCGACGAACAGCAGGGCGTGGAGGAGTGGGGCGAGACGAAAGCGAACGCACGGGCACAGAGAAATAGGATGCGGCAGATCGGTCATAAGATGAACTAATGACGCCGGAACGATCAGCAGAATCGATCACAAGACGATGTCGAATCTCCGGGGGTTGCGGGCCCTCGTCGCGGTCGCCGACTCAGGGCTCGTTCCGGGCCGCCGCGGCGGCGCTCGGCTACACCCAGTCGGCGATCTCCCATCAGGTCGCGGAGCTCGAGCGAGCGCTCGGCGCGCCCCTGTTCACCCGGCCCGGCGGCCGCGGGCAGGTCGTGCTCACCGTGGCCGGCGAGGCCGCCTACCGGCACGCCCGCCGCGCGCTGGCCGAGTTGCACGCGCTCGACGCCGGCGTGCAGGCCGCGCATCCGGGGCGAGCGCACGGTCGTCCGGGTCGGCGTGTTCCAGACCGCCGCCGCCGAGCTCCTCCCCACCGCGCTCCAGCTGCTGCGCGACGAGTGGCCCGGCGTCGAGGTCGTGCTGTCGGAGACCGACGAGGACCCGCGGCTCGCCGACTGGCTGGCCGAGGGCCAGCTCGATCTCGCGCTGACGATCAACCAGCAGCCCCGACGACCGGATCGAGGTGATCCGGCTGTTCGAGGATCCGTGGGTTCTGCTCACCCGCCGCGCAGCGCGCTGGCCGGGGCCTCGAGCGGCCGAGCTTCGAGCTGCTCGACGGCGCCGACGTCGTCGCCTGGACCTCGCGCTGGGACGATCCAGAACGAGCTCGAGGCGGCCTGGCGCCGGCGCGGGATCACCCCGCGCGTCGTCTACCGCACCGACGACAACCTCGCGATGCAGCGGCTCGTCGCGGCCGGGCTCGGCCACGCGTGCATCGGCCGGCTCGCCGCGCGGCGGGCGACGTCGACCCGTCGCTCACCTGGCTCGCGCCACCGGACATCCTCAGCCCGCGCACGGTCGCGCTGTGCCACCCCCGCCGGCGCGAGCTCGCCGAGGCGGCCCGGGCGCTCAGCTCGGCGCTACGGACCGCCGTCGGCCAGCTGAGCGGCGGCGCGCGAGCGCCTGGGCCGGGACGTCGGTGACGACACCCCAGATCCGCGGATCTGCCAGGCACGCGTCGAGCGCCGCATCGTCGTTGACCGTCCACACGAACATCGCTGTCGAGCCCACGTCGCGGTCCGCCAGCCAGCCGTCGGCGACGAGCGCGAGGTCGAGCCCGAGCCCGTCGGCTCCGCAGCGGCGCATCCGGGCGACCGCGGGGGGCGGCCCGGCCCGCCGCGACGCCCTGCCGACCAGCAGCGAGCGGCGCAGGTGCGGCGCCCGCGAGCCGACGTCGGCGAGCGCGTCGTCATGGAACGAGCTCACCAGGCACTGCTCAGGCTCCCACCCGGCCAGCGCCTCGAGCACCCCGCCCGCGCAGCCCCGCTCCTTGAGCTCCACGTCGATCCCAATCCGCCCCCGCGCGAGCTCCACCACCTCGCCGAGCAGTGGCGGCCGCGCGGACCCGCGCTTGACCGACAGCTCGGCGTGGAGCAGACGGCCGACCGGGATGCCCGCGACCGATGGGTCGTGGAAGGCGATCAGCCGGCGGTCGGCGGTCTGGCGGACGTCGAACTCGATCCAGTCGGCCCCGACCGCGATCGCGGCCTCGAACGCCTCGAGCGAGTTCTCCGGGGCGGCGCCCCAGGCCCCCCGGTGGGCAAGGACGGACGTGCCGGGCACGGCGCGATCGTCGCAGCGGCGGCGGCGGAAAATTCCGCGGCGCCCCGCCACTCCCGACCGCGACGATCGTCGCCGTCCTGCTCTCGGCGCTCACAGTGTGGTGGGTGGCCACGGCCAGCAGCCGCCCGCTCGACGCCGCCCAGCTCACCGACCCGAACGCCCGCCAGAAGATGATCGCGGCCGTCGAGGGCTGCCGCCGCTGAAACGCCGGGGCCGGCCGGACGACGGGCCCGACGCCTACACGGCTCGGATGCTGTTGTTGCGCTTCTCGTGCGTGAGCTCGGCGAGCCCGAGCGCCTCGAGCAGCGGCGGCAGGTACATGCCGAACCGGCCCCGGTAGCCGTTGCGCAGGCCGTACCAGCCGCCGACGGGGTTCTCCGGCGAGCGCCCCCAGCCCTCGACCGTGCCCTCGGCGGCGTCCTTCTTCTCGTCGGCGGCGCCGAGCGGGACCCAGTCGCCCTGCTCGCGCAGCCACACGTGGAGGTCGTCGATCGCGCTCGCGTGGTAGCGCAGAGTCGTCGAGCCGACCTGGCAGACGAGTGCCGGCGGATCCGCCTGCGCGTCGCGATACATCGTGTACTCAGAGCTGCCCGGTGCCGTGGTGAGCACCCACGGGTCATCTTTTGTGCCGCTGCCGTTCGCCATCGCCGATCCTCGATTCGGGGACGCCGAGACTACCGTGACGGACCGGGAACCAGAGGACGATTCCGCCACGCGGGCTCGGCCTACGCCGCGGCGCGGGCGAGCACCTTCTGGCGGTACATCGCCTGGTCGGCGTGCCGGACGAGCACGTCGATCGTGGTCCCGTTGTCGGGGGCGAGCGCCTGTCCGACGCTGGCGGTGACGCTGACGGTCACGCCGTCGACGACGAACGGGCGCGCGAAGCGCCTCCTGGACCCGAGCCGAAGCGGCCAGCGCGTCCGCCGCCCCGGCGATCCGGGGCAGGATCACGGCGAACTCGTCGCCGCCCAGCCGGGCCACGAGATCCTGGCCGCGGAAGGTCTCGCGCAGGCGCGCGGCGACCTGGCAGAGGAGCTGGTCGCCGTACTGGTGGCCGTAGCAGTCGTTGAGCGGCTTGAACCCGTCGAGGTCGATGTACAGGAGGCCGGCCCGCGTCTCGTCACGCTCGACGGTCGCCAGAACCTCCTCGATCGAGCGACCGAAGCCCCGGCGGTTGAGCACGCCGGTCAGCCCGTCCTGAGCGGCTTGGCTCTCGAGCTCGTCGATCAGGCGCCCGTTCTGGAGCGCGCTGGCGGCGAGCGCGGCGACCCCGCGGAGCTTCTCGAGGAGTTCGGGGGAGCTGGCGAGCCGCTCGGCCCGCTCGTGCACGCCGACGGTGAGGAGGCCGAGGAAGGTGCCGCGCGCCTTGATCGGGACGACGGCCAGCCCGACGAGCCGAGCGTCGCTCATCATCCCCTCGAGCACCGGGTCGTCGACCTCGGATCCGAAGAACATCGGCTGGGGATCGCTGAGCATCTGATCGAGGCGGGCCATCGCGCCGCGGGCGATCGAGCCCAACACGGCCGGGGCGTCCTGGTCGCGCTCGTCGCGCTCCCCCTCGCGGCGCAGCTGGTCGGTCTGGTCGTCCCAGATCCATACGCCCGCCCGGTCGCAGTCCACGACGCCGGCGACCGCCTCGCTCAGGCGGGTGGCGATCTCCTCCGTGGTGCCGGCCTGCGCGAGTGCCTGCGAGAGCGACAGCAGAGCGCTCACATCGAGGTGGCGCCGGGACGCCGCCTCGAGCGCGAGCGCGGTGTCGAGCACGGCGGCGGCGTGCTTCGCGTACAGGCCGAGGAGCTGCTTCTCCTGGGGAAAGAACCGCATCCCGGCGGGGTGCACGGCGATCAGGCACCCATAGTCGCGCAGGCTCGAGGCGACCGGGACCGACAGCGCGCGGCCGTCCTGCTCGTCGCCGTCGACGCTCCGGGCGGCGAGCCGCTCGGCCTCGTCGGCGGGCAGGCCCTGGCTGAACACCCGGAGGTCGTGGTGCCTGTCGCGGCGGACGGCGAGCACGTAGCCGGGCGCGCGGACCGCGTTGGCGGCGCGCTCGAGGATTCGGGCCAGGACGGTGTCGAGATCGTCGGGCGACACGAGGTCACTGGCCGTGGCGTAGACGTTGTCGAGCCGCTCGGCCATCGCCACGACCTGGGCCTCGAGCGCGGTGATCTGCTGCTGCGGGTCCATCGCGGCGGCCGCCATCTCCTCGTCCCACGAGACGATGTAGCGGCACTCGCGCCCGCCGCGGCACTGGCACTCGACCTCCTCGACCCTGGCCGGGGGCAGTCCGAACAGCATCAACGGCGTCGACAGCAACCCGGTCGTCCACTCGCACAGGACGGCGCTGCGCGTGTACCCCGGTCGGGCGACCGCGCGCACGACCGCGCGGCCAGGCTCGGCCTCCAGCGAGGCGAGGTCCGTCACGGTGCTGAACTTGGCGGCGGTGGCGGTGATTCCGCCCAACACCGCCTCGGGCGAGCCGAGCGAGCGCAGCAGCGTCGCCACCTGGGTGCCGGCGTGCTGGCGGACGGCGTCAGCGCCCACGCGGCGCGGGAACTGAGGATCGCCGGTGACCATGATCCCGACCTCGAGCAGGGCGACGGCCTCGGCGAGCGACACCCAATTGTCGGTGTTCTCGAGAAACGCCTGATCGTGGGGGCTGCCGGACAGCTCGAGGGCGCTGCGGACCATCGCCTCGCCGCCCAGGCTGCGCAGCAGCCGGACAAGGACGCTCGTCATCGAGCAGCAGATTTCGTGTTCTTCACCGAAGGGGGCGCTTGCTCCCATACACATCTTTTCGGACAGCTGCGCCGCGAGCTTGAACGTTCGTAGACAAGGGATGAAGGCGGCCGCGCGGATGCGCCACGCAGCGCTACAGCGGGAGGCCGACGTAGTTTTCGGCCAGCGATGTCGCCATCGCCGTCGAGCCGACGACATAGCGCAGCTGCGAGCGCTGGAGCTCGCGTCCGTAGGCGTCCCCGCTCGGGTCGATGTGGAGCATCGTGGTCATCCACCACGAGAAGTGCTGGGCGCGCCACACGCGGGCGAGGCAGCGGTCGGAGTACTGCTCGAGCCCGGTCTCGACGCCGTTGCAGTAGTAGTCGGCGAGCGCCCGCGCCAGAACCGTCACGTCGGCGACCGCGAGGTTGAGCCCCTTGGCCCCGGTCGGCGGCACGATGTGGGCGGCGTCGCCGGCCAGAAACAGCGAGCGGTAGCGCATCGGCGCCGACACGAAGCTCCGCATCGGAGTGATCGACTTCTCGGTGATCGGGCCGCGGGTCAGCTCCCAGTCGCCGTCGATCGCGAACCGCCGCGCGAGCTCGTCCCAGATCTCGTCGTCGGACCAGTTGGCGACGTCGTCGTCGTTGTCGACCTGGAGGTACAGGCGGCTCACCTCGGGCGAGCGCATGCTGTGCAGCGCGAACCCGCGATCGTGGCCGGCGTAGATGAGCTCGTCGGTCGACGGCGCCACCGAGGCGAGGATCCCCAGCCAGCTGAACGGATAGACGCGCTCCCATTGCGTGCGCACGTCCGCGGGGATCGTCGCCCGGCACACGCCGTGGAAGCCGTCGCACCCGGCGACGATCTCGGCGTGCAGCGCGTGCGCGGAACCGTCGCGCGCGTAGTGGACGACCGGCCGGTCCTGCTCGAGGCCCTCGACGCGCACGTCGGAGCACTCGAAGCGCAGCGGCGCTCCGGTCTGGAGGCGCGCGGCAATCAGGTCCTTGACGACCTCGGTCTGCCCGTAGATCGTCACCACCCGCCCGCCGGTCAGCTGGTCCATCGGGATGTGGTGGCCGGCGCCGCCGAATCGCAGGTAGATCCCACCGTGGATCAGGCCCTCGCGCTCCATCCGCTCGCCCACGCCGGACTCGCGCAGCACGTCCCGCGTGCCCTGCTCGAGCACGCCGGCCCGGATCCGCGCCTCACAGTACTCGCGGCTGCGCGCCTCGAGGATCACGTTGTCGATCCCCTGACGATGGAGCAGGTGCCCGAGCAGCAGACCAGCCGGCCCCGCCCCGACGATCGCGACCTGGGTGCGGTGCTCGGTCATCTGCGGGGCGGTGTGGTCAGCGCTTGCGCTTGATCGGGGTCCCGCCGCCCACGTCGGCCAGCGCGGTCTTGAGCTGGCGCCCGGCCTTCCACTCCGGTCGCGCCAGCAGCGCCTCGGTCTCCATGAACCCCGGCGCGAACGTGTTCACGCGCACGTGGGGGGCCAGCGCCTTGGCATATGACTTGGTGATCCCAGTAGACCGTATTTGCCCGCAGCATACTGCGGCGCGCGCGGGGATCGAGAGCCGCTTCGTGGCGCAGCAGCTGTCAGCCTGAGCGAACATTTTGGTCCTGGGTGTCGATTTCGCGGCCCACCGTTTGTCTCAGCCGCGACCATTCCCAACCAGGAGGACCGTGATGAAGTACATGCTGCTGATCCACCAGGGCACGACCCCGACGCCCTACACCCCGGACACCTGGGAGGCGCTGAGCGACGCGGACAAGCAGTCGATCTTCGCCGGCTATCAGGAGATCAACAAGACCCCCGGCGTCACCTCGGGCGAGCAGATGCAGCCGCCCGAGACGGCGACCACCGTCCGGGTCCAGGACGGCAAGACGCTCACCACCGACGGGCCGTTTGTGGAGATGAAGGAGGCGCTCGGCGGCTATCTGTTCTACGAGGCCGACGACCTCGACGCGGCGATCGAGCTGGCGGCCAAGGTCCCGGCCGCAACCTGGGGCGGCGCGGTCGAGATCCGGCCGATCGGGGGCTGGTAGTCATCCTCGAGCAGACCTTCCGCGAGCAGTGGGGCCGCGTCCTCGCAGCGCTGATCGGCTTCCTCGGCGACTTCGACCTCGCCGAGGAAGCCACCCAGGAGGCGTTCGCGATCGCCGCCGAGCGCTGGCCACGCGACGGGGTGCCGGACTACCCCGCCGCGTGGCTCGTGGCCACCGCGCGCAACCGCGCCATCAACCGGATCCGGCGCGACCGCACGCTGGCGGCCAAGACCCGCCTGCTTGACGTCCCCGAGGCGACTGAAGACGTGATCGACGAGACGACGTTCACCGACGAGCGGCTCGAGCTCGTGTTCACCTGCTGCCACCCGGCGCTGTCGATCGACGCCCAGGTGGCGCTCACGCTACGCACGCTCGGCGGCCTGACGACGACCGAGATCGCCCGCGCGTTCCTCGTCCCGGAGCAGACGATGGCGCAGCGGCTCGTCCGCGCCAAGCGCAAGATCAAGGCGGCGGGGATCCCGTTCCGGGTACCGCCGGCCAAGCGCCTGCCCGACCGCCTCGCGGCCGTGCTCGCGGTCGTCTACCTGATCTTCAACGAGGGCTATGGCGGCCGCCCCGCGCTCGCCGCCGAGGCACTGCGGCTCGGCTCCGCGCTCACGGAGCTGATGCCCGACGAGCCCGAGGCACACGGCCTGCTGGCGATGATGCTGCTCCATGACGCCCGCCGCGAGGCCCGGTTCCGCGACGGCGAGCTCGTCCTGCTCGCCGACCAGGACCGCTCGCTATGGGACGCCACGCAGATCGAGCGCGGGCGCGCGCTGCTCGACCGTGCGCTCGCGCTGCGTGGGCGCGGGCCGTACGTGATCCAGGCCGCGATCGCCGCGCTGCACACCGAGCAGCCGCCCGACTGGCCGCAGATCGCGGCGCTGTACGGCGAGCTGGTGCGGGTCACGGACTCTCCGGTGGTCGAGCTCAACCGCGCGATCGCCGTGGCCGAGGCGAAGGGCCCGGAGGCCGGCCTCGCGATCCTCGACGGGCTCTCGCTCGGTGGCTACCGCTACCTGCACTCGACCCGGGGAGCTGCTCAGGCGGCTCGGGCGCCTCGGCGAGGCGCGCGAGGCGTTCTCACGCGCGCTCGAGCTCGCCCACGACGAGGCCGAGCTCCGCCTGCTTAAGCGTCGGGTGGCAGAGTGCGCGTGATGGCCCACCCCACCGCCTTAAGAGTGCAGGAGCGCCTGCGTGACCGCGGGCTCGCGATCGAGGTCGTCGAGCCCCCGTCGTCCGCGCGGACGGCAGCCGAGGCGGCGGCGGCTGTCGGTTGCGAGGTCGGTCAGATCGTCAAGTCGCTCGTGTTCACACGCGCGGGCGAGCCGGTGATGGTGTTGTGCGCGGGCGACCGACGCGTCGATGCCGACCGGCTCGGGCTCGCTGCGGCGAACGCCGACGCCGTGCGGGCGGCGACCGGCTTCGCGATCGGCGGGATCCCTCCGCTCGGACACGACCGCGAGCTGCCGACCACGATCGACGCCTCGCTGCTCCGGTTCGCGACCGTGTGGTGCGCCGCCGGGACGCCGCACGCCGTGTTCGAGGTCACGACCGAGGCGCTGATCGCCGCGATTCCCGGCGGCGTCGTGGCCGAGGTCAGCTGACCCATGACAGATACGTCGGCTGCCCGGTGGTGAGATAGATCGCGGCGACGTGCGCCGCGTGAACTACGATTCGTGTATGGCGACAGTGGCATTCTCCCGACTCGATGGCTCCGCTCTGGAAGCGTGGCGCAGCTACATCCAGAGTCATGCGTCGATCCTGCGACTGCTCGACGCCGAGCTCATCGCCGACCAGGGGATCACCACGCGCGACTACGAAGTGCTCCTGTACCTAGCCCAAGCAGAGGACCAGCGCCTACCGATGTCCGCGCTGGCGGAGAGCACGATGCTCACCCGCTCCGGGATCACCCGGCTCGTCGACGGCCTCGTCGCCAACGGCCTGATCGAGCGCGTCTCCTGCCGCAGCGACGCCCGCGTCTCCTACGCCAAGCTCACCGAAGCCGGCCACCACAAGCTCCGCGAGGCCGGCTGCACCCACGTCTCCAGCATCCACCGCCTGTTCCTCGAGCACTTCAGCGAAGCCGAGATCGAGCTGCTCGCCTCGCTGCTCAGCCGCCTCCCCGGGGCCGCCCGCGGCGGGGCGTGCACGGCTGAGTAACGCTCTCCGCCCCGCGCCGTCCCGCGTCGGTGCCGCTCGGGCCCCGCGCGGTGCGCGTCGATGCACCCCCTCCCCGCCAGCCTGACAATCAGTTGCGCTCTCAATACTTGACAGCGCAAGCTTTTCCGCTAGACTGATTGTTGTCTGATCAACCAATCTTCCCAGACTCGACACAAGGAGCTTTCATGTCAGCGACAACGATCTCGGTGGACCGGATTCCCGCCGGCACCTACAGCGTCGACCCGTCCCACTCGGGCGTCGGCTTCGAGGTTCGCCACATGGGCATCGCCACCGTCCGTGGCGAGTTCCGCAGCTTCCAGGGCCAGATCGACGCCACCGGTGACACCCCCGTGCTCTCCGGGACCGTCGACGTGGCCAGCATCGACACGCGCGACGAGAATCGCGACGCCCACCTCAAGGCCCCCGACTTCTTCGACGCCGACCAGTACCCGCAGATCGCGTTCCACACGACCACGATCTCCGCGGGCGACGACGGCGCGATCCAGCTCGCCGGCGAGATCACGATCAAGGGCATCACCAAGCCGATCGAGCTGCGCGGCGCGGTCGCCGAGGGTGGCGCCGATCCGTGGGGCAACGAGCGCATCGGCTTCGAGGTCGAGGGCGTGATCGACCGCCGCGACTTCGAGCTCAAGTGGAACCAGACCCTCCCCAACGGCAACCTCCTCGTCTCCAACGAGGTCAAGCTGGTCGTCAGCGTGTCGGCGGTCAAGGCGGCCTAGGTTCATGAACATCCTTGCGATCTCCGGAAGCCTGCGGCGCGCGTCGTACAACACGTCGCTGCTGCGGGCCGCCGCCGAGCTCGCTCCGGACGGTGTCGAGGTCACGATCTACGAGGGTCTGGCGCTCCTGCCCCCGTACGACGAGGACCTCGACACCGACCATCCGGATGCCGAGGTGACGCGGCTGCGAGAGCAGATCGCCGCATCCGACGCGATCCTCCTCTCGACACCTGAGTTCAACGGCACCATGCCCGGCCAGATGAAGCAGGTCGTCGACTGGGGCTCCCGCCCGTACGGGAAGGGCTCGTCCCTGTGGGGCAGGCCGGCCGCCGTGATCGGCGCCAGCGTCACCGACTACGGCGCGATCTGGGCCCAGGACCACCTGCGCAAGGCGCTCGGCATCGCGGGCGCCCGCGTCCTCGACGTCGAGCTCCCGGTCGCCAAGGCCCAGGAGCGCTTCGACGCGGACGGCGTGCTCACCGACCTCGAGCTGCGCGACCGCCTGGTCGAGATCCTCGACGAGCTCGTGCAGAGCGAACAGCGTCTCACCGCGGCGGCGTAACCTGCGATGTTAGTGGCCACGCCCATCTCCAGCGGGATCGAGACCGCCTCGATCCACCCCGACACCACGCTCGGAGCCGTCCGACTCACTGTGAGCGACCTCGCCCGGTCGGCCGCGTTCTACGAGCGTGTGATCGGGCTGCGGCCGTTCGACCGCGACGACGGCACTGTCGCGCTGGGCCTCGACGAGCGGCGGCCGCTGGTCGAGCTCCGCGGCGACGGCTCGGCGCCGGCGCTCGATCGCCGCGCCACCGGCCTCTACCACCTCGCGATCCTGCTGCCGCAGCGGCGCGACCTCGCGCTGTTCATCGCCCGGCTCAGCCAGAGCCGCTGGCCGCTCGACGGCGCCTCCGATCACTTGGTGAGCGAGGCGCTGTACCTGTCCGACCCCGACGGCAACGGGATCGAGGTGTACCGCGACCGGCCGCGCGCGGAGTGGCGCTACGCCGACGGGACCCTCGAGATGTCGACCCTCCCGCTCGACCTCCACGACATCATGAGCGAGCTGTCCGAGAACGACGCGTTCGAGCCGGCGATGCCGGCCGGCGCGACGATCGGCCACGTCCACCTCCAGGTCGCGGACATCCCCGACGCCGAGGCCTTCTACCACGGCATCCTCGGCTTCGACGTGGTGGTCCGCGGCTACCCGGGTGCTCTGTTCGTGTCGGCCGGCGGCTACCACCACCACTTGGGGCTCAACACGTGGCACAGCCGCGGGTCCGGCCCGCCGGCGGAGGGCGCCGTCGGCCTGCGGTCCTACGAGGTACTGCTCCCGGACGCCGGGGCGCTCGACGCCGTCCTCGCGCGGATCGACGCCGGCGGTGTGCCCGTGGAGGCGATCGACGCCGGGACGCTCGTGCGGGATCCGTCGGGCAACCGGGTCATCCTGCGCTCGGCGTCCTGAGCGGGCCCGCGCCCGCCGACGCCCGCTGCCCGGCGGCCCCGGCGGCCCGCAGGCCCCGCCCGGGAGGCCCCCGCTACCCTTCTCAGCCGCGGCGACGTGGCGGAGTGGCTACGCAGCGGCCTGCAAAGCCGTCTACACCGGTTCGATTCCGGTCGTCGCCTCTCAGGCCTGACTCATGTCGTGCGAGGCAAGGGTCAGCATCTGGTCGAGCCGCGGGTACCAGACGCCCCAGTCGTGGCCTCCGCCGGCGGCTCGCGCCGTAGCGCGCGATCAGCCGCCGGTAGGTCGCGAACGCGGGCTTCGGGCTGTAGTCGTCGCGCAGCAGCCCGAAGTACGACTGGAAGTTGGGGCCGTGCGAGTTGTTGTCGCGCAGGTCGAACCAGCGAAAATCGGTGATCCCGTACGTGCCGCGGTAAGCGTTCGCGGTCAGCACGATCGCCTTCAGTGCGGCGTCCTGCATCTGCTCGGAGCGCCCCGGTCCCGTCGGCCACCCGGTCTCCTCGATCCGCAGCGGCGTGCGCCGGCCGAACCCGGCCAACGGCATATAGCAGTCGCGGACCTGGGCCACGCTCTCGAGGAACGCGTCGCCGATGTTGACGATCACGGGCTGCGGCGGGACGAACGTCCCCGGATACGTGTCGATCCCGACCCAGTCGGTGTCGCGCCTGAAGCTGCGGCCGCCGAGGCGACCGATCGTCGACCAGAACGCGGCGTCGGACACGGGGTCGAACCGCCACGCGTAGTTGAAGCCGATCTTCAGTTGCCCGTACCCGAGCTTCTCCGACAAGCGCTTGGCGGCGATCACGCCCTTCACGAGCGCGAGCTTCGCGTCCGTGAAGGCGCCGTCCGACGTGTTCGGCGAGATCGCCAGGTTGACCTCGTTGGCGATCTGCAGGCCGGTGACGTTCGGCATCGGCCCGAACGTGCGCACCACCGTCCGCACGAACGACAGCCACCGCTTCATATCGCCGTTCTCGGCCGCGGTCGGGTGGTAGCGCACCTGCAGCTCGACGTCGATCGCGAGGCGGCGGTAGTGGCGCGCCATTCGGGCGAACCGTCTGATGCCGGTCCGTCCGTCGGACTCGAACAGCCGGTTGAGTCGCACGGTGAGTCCCCTGTGCCCCTTCAGGCGCAGGAGCGCGGCGTCGCGCTTGGCCCGGTTCTGTGGCACGACCGGCGTCGTCTGCGCGGTCCCCGCCTCACCGGCGAGGTCCGGACCGATCCCGAACCGCAGCCGCGGGCCGCCCCGCGGCGGGGCGTCGGCGTAGCTCTGCAGGCAGAGTGGATCGGGCCGGGTCGGGGCCGGGGTCGCGGACGGAGGGATCGCCCCGCCCATGTCCCACGGGATCGCCCCGGCGGGAGCCGGGCCCAGGCCGGCGGCGACGACGACGGCGGAGGCGGCGAAGATCGCAACGATCGTGGCCGCGCCGGCGCCCCGCCCGCGGTGGCGCGATCGCATCATCCGTCGCGCAGCGTCCGGATGCCCCCGATCGTGCCGAGGTACGCGGTGCCGCTCGGGCCCAGCGTGATCCCCGCGTAGTTGTTGTTGGCCAGCAGGCCGACGCCGGCCGGGACGGTGAACAGGGTCTCGCCGGTGATCGCGCTGATTCCGACCCACGACCACTCCTGCATCCCCAGCGGGAGTGCGGCCTGGGTATACGTGTAGACGATCTGCGTCGCCGTGGAGAGCTTCGGGACCACCGTGGGCGCCGCCTCCATCGTGTTCGTCCACACCTTCACGCACCCGCGGCCGTGCGGTCGGATGTCGATCCGCGTGAACCCGGGCACCGTGATCGCGCCGGACTGCGGCCCGAGCGGATCGGTATAGCCGTAGTTGTTCTCCACGATCATCGAGCGCCCCGAGCCGATCAGCGAGTTCTCGGTCGCGCTCTGCCCCTGGTTGAACACGGGCACCGTGCAGACCGTCCGGCGCTGATGGCGCCGCAGGTGCTTGGCGGTCCGGTACACGACGACGTCCATCGGGTCGGCGTTGTCGGTGATCGAGACGTATCCACCCTGCATCAGCGTCGGGGTGGTGCCTGAGCCGGCGTCGACCTGGCTCGGCTTGTGGATCCCCGAGTTGCGGTAGCGGATGCTCCAGTCGACCCGCGGCCTGCCCGACTTCGTCGCCCTGAAGCGATACATCCGTTGGTCGGAGACGATGAACACGCCGCGGCGGCCGACCGCGAACGAGTTCTCCACCTCGCGCCCGATCGTGAACGTGTGGATCTTCCGCGTCCGCGTATTGAGCACGCCGACCTTGCCGTCCTGCTTGGTCACGAACCAGATCCGACCCTTGAAGTCGGGGAGCGCCGAGGTGATCCGCTCGTTCGGCGTCACGACCCTCGTGAGGTCGTAGTCCGCGATCAGCGAGACGCTCAGTCCGTCGGGGCTCGGGGCCAGCTCATACAAGTGGCCGGTCTTCGTCGCCGTCCAGATGTGGTTCTGGTTGTCAAGGTAGAAGTAGCCGCCGCCCGTGTAGTCCTGGTAGGCGGGCGTGCCGGCCGGCGACGGCGCATTCGGCAGCGTGTACGAGCTGAGGACGGCGAGGGTCGTCGGGTCGAGCACCCGAAGCACCGGCGGCGACAGCGTCGATGGGCAGATCGTCTCCATATGGCCGTACGTGTCGAACGCCATCGCCGAGCACACCGACGGCGGCAGCGGCGTGGAATCCGTGATCGGCGTCTGCCCGGTCGGCCCGGGGCGCGAGTACGTATCCGTCATCCACGTGTCGTCATGGATGTTGCTGTTCGGTGTCTGGGCCAGAAACGGGTTCTGCGGCGGCCGCGGCGCCGGGATCGGCCCGCCGACGGCGGGGGCCTTGGGGCCGTGCGCGCCGCGACGGCGGGCGCCATCGTGACCACGAATGCGCCTGCAACGACGGCGGCGCCAAGCGCGAGAGCTCGTTTCATCTCCTCCTCCATCGGGCCGGGACCGGGCGGCGAGCATACCCTCACGCGTGGGCGCCCCGAGCCAGATCCCGGCGCACTCCGCCCTGTCTCGCCCCGCTCCTCGCCGCAACGGCACTCCAGCCACCGGGGTTATACTCGCCCACGCGCGGCTGTAGCTCAGTTGGCTAGAGCGTCTGCTTGCCATGCAGAAGGTCGAGGGTTCGAGTCCCTTCAGCCGCTCTCAAGAAAGCCCTCCGAATCGGAGGTTTTTCTGTTCCTACGAGTTCGGCGTGGCATCGAGTCGGACCCCCGTTTGGAAGCGGTTTGGAAGCGGGCAGCTCGAGCAACCGAAATGGCTTTCGCGTCAGCGCGCGGCCAGCGACGGCATGATTGAGCCGAAGTGCAGCTCGCGTATCCCCGGCCGCGGAGTACACCGTGTTTCTTCTAGAAATAGGTTGTGGTTTGCCCCGATCAGAGTAGTGTCGCAGGGGAGTCTCGGTGCGGGGGGCGACGCCCGAGATCGACGGGAGGAGAGGCGATGAGGTTCAAGAGGTTGAGACTGGTTCAGTCAGTGCTGGGCGGCGGGGCCGCCGTCATCGGGGGATTGCTCGTTGCGCTGCTGGCCGTCGGAGGGGCCAGTGGGGCGCCGAGGACCGTCCCGATACTCGCGACATTCACCACCGCGGGCACCCATACCTGGACCGTGCCGACGGGCATCACAACGGCGACCTTCGACGTATTCGGCGCCTCCGGCGGCAACGGCGTCAACGGCAATGTGCTGATCACGTCGGGCGGGGCGGGTGGAGAAGCGAAGGGTCGTTTGCCCGTCAAGGCGGGGCAGGTGTTCGAGATCGTGGTCGGAGGAAGCGGTGGGGATAACAGCGGACAGGCCGGGGGAGCTGGTGGCTACAACGGCGGCGGCACGGGAGGAAGGGGCGACCCTAATAATCAGCCGCTCGGCAGCGCGGGTGGTGGCGGCGGGTCGGATGTGCGGATCGGCGGCCTCGGTAATACGTGTGCTACGAGGACCGCGGGCTGCGAGTTCAGCGACCGGATTGTTGTCGGCGGCGGTGGTGGCGGTGCCGGCCAGGGCTCAGGCGGCGGAGCGGGCGGCGGGCGCTCCGGCGGTGGGATCTCTGGCGGTGGCGGGGGAGGAGGACAGGAGCCCGTATTTCCCGGCCTTAGCACCTGTCCCACGGGCCAGTCGCTCGGCTGCTTCGGTATCGGCGGTACGAGCCACATGCAAGCAGGGGCCGGCGGTGGCGGCTGGTTCGGGGGGGACGCAGGAGGCGACTCCGTGGGAAGCGACGGTGGTGGTGGTGGCGGCAGCGGGTTTGTCGACCGGTACGCCCAGATCGCCCAGTTTCCCGGTCGCACCCACCGGGGGACGGGCTCGTGACCGTAAGCACGCCGTAGCGGCTGCACGCAACGACCTTGTAGCGGACGACTGAGCTCACGCGCGGCGAAAAGGGGCGTCTGCAACCACCTCCAATGGCTGACCGCACAGGGCACCAAGCACTGGCGCTACAAGCTGCGCAACTCCCTGCCGCCCGGACACTACGTGCTCTACGCGCGGCCAGTGACCCCGATCGGCACCCCTGTCGCCGGCTTCACCGCAGCTCGACACGACCGAGTCAAATTCAGCGTCCGCTGAGCACGATCGGGCGTCACGGCGTGTTGCCTGCGCACCACAGGGCAGCGGCTGGGCCGCTGCGCGGCTCATCCGCTGGCTGCAGCCGCATGTGAGGGCGATCAGGCGGCGGGGCGATCTGGACGACGGCCGCCGGTCACAAGTTGTCGGGTTACGGTAATGGGCGATCAGATGACGAGATCAGATCGAGTGGACGAAGACGCTCTGGTCCTGGCGGCGCGGGCCGGGACGAGCTCGTTTGCGGCGCTGTATCGCCACTTCGAGCGGCCGGTGCTCGGGTTCTTCATGCGCGCGACGGGCCAGCCGGACCTCGCGGCCGACCTCACAGCCGAGACGTTCGCGAGCGCGCTCGAGTCGATCGGCAGCTACGACCCCGCGAGAGGGTGAGCCGACCAATGGGTGTTCGGGATCGCGCGCAACGTGCTCGGCAAGAGCTACCGGCGCGGGCGGGTCGAAGTGGCGGCTCGCGAGCGGTTCGGGCAGCCGCTCGCGACGCTGAGCAACAGCCACGGCACGCGCTGCGTCTACTACGACGTCGTCGGCTACGACACCGGCTGGTCGTTGTGCTTCAAGCACGGGACGATGACCGCAGCGGGCGGTAACCAGATCCCACCACGAGGAGTCACGTAGCCGACGCCGATCACCAGAACGCCGCAACGACCGGCTTGGGCGCCCCATAGCGAGTCGACGAGCCCGGAGCCCGCGGTGTGTGGGCGGGACGTTGCGACGATCCGCTGCGGTGGTCAGGAGAGCGTGCCGGCCGGCAGCACGAAGCGCAGCGGCTTCCCGGATGAAGGGGCGTCGCCGTTGTTTATCCGTGATCCGTGGAGACCGCGGCTCTGAGCCGTTGAGGTGGCTGTCTCGGGCGTGCCGGAATGGGCGATGATCCAGTCCATGACCTCCGGGAAGCCGGGGCCGGCTGCCAGGATCGCCGCGCGCTCGATGACGACTCCACCGGAGGCGTGCGGACGCGCCAATCTCTTCACCAGCGTCGTGATCGCGAGATCGTCCATTGCCTACACCCTGACCCTTCTCGGCGGGGCGGGCATGTGGTGTGACTGCTGAGGTTCCATCGAGGCTCCTCGCGTGCCTCTCAGGCAGGGCGCTCACGGGGCAGAGAGGTCAAGAAGGACCGGGAGAGCGGACGATCGCAAATCACTAAGGAACGCGACGGATACATCCACCGTACCACGGCGCGCACAAAATTCCGAGTAAATAGGTTGGATATGGACAGGCTCGTCACCTACGCCGGATCACGGCGCGGACCTGCCCGATGGCGCGCGCCGTATGGGTGGCGTGAGGGTGGTTCGCACAGCGCTCCTGGTGGCCGTGGTTGCGGTCCCGCCGCTGCTGCTCGGATTCATGCACGAGCGCGTGAGGCGAGTGAGCCGCGTGTCGCTGTCGGAGAGCCCGTACCCACGCGACGCGGCGTACGCACGCGACGGGTGTGGTTCCCGGGCACGGGAACCTGGTACCGGATCGAGCACGGCCATGTGATCGTCGGACGCGGGCGCACGGCCGTGTGGCGCTCGCGCGAAACGCTCGCCACCGGCCAGATCGGCGTGATCGCCGCGGGCCGGCACGCGGTGGCCTTCCAGCACGATCACCGGCTGTACATGGCTCCGCTCGGCGGCGCGGAGCGGCCGATCGCCGCGCGCGAGCTCCCGCTCGGATGGACCGCCGCGGGGCTCTACACGTACTCGTATCCCCGGCGGGAGCTGCTGCTGCGGCGCGACAACGGCGAGATCCTTAAGACTGTCGGGCGGCGCCCGCTTGAGTACCAGTTCGATCTGGGGAGCGGCAGTCTCTACTTCCTTGAGCACGGGGTGCTGATCGGCGCACGCGGGACGCACGTGTGGCGGCTCGCGAGCCTGAGCGGCGTCGGGATGTCGGCGAACACCTTCGTGCAGCCGGTCGGCGGGCTGGTCGAGCTGTTGGACGATCGCCGCCTTGCAGTGGTGCGTCCCGACGGGTCGCTGTTCGCCTCGACACCGGTGGGCGGCGTCGATCGCATCACGAGCGCCCTCACGATCAGCCCGGGTGCGAGCACGGTCGCCTTCACGGGCCTGACCGGCCCGCTCCGCCACCCCACTGCGGAGAACGTGTACCTGCTGCGCGCCGGCGCGCACGCCGCGATCGCCGTGCACCGCCAAGCGGGCTCGTTCGGCGGTTGCGTGCAGTGGGCTGACCTTCAGTGGCACGGAAGCCGGCTGCTCTACCGCAACAGTGACGGTGACCACGCGGAGATCGACACCGCAGGGCTCGGCGGTCCGAGCACCGCGACCTACACGCACCCACCCAGCCGCGACAGCCGCTAGCGGGAAGGCCCACTAGATCCCGTTCCGTGGACTTCACGCCCGGTGCAACCGCAGCAGCACGGTGTCCGCCGACTGCCGGGCGTCGACGAGCCGCAGGCTGGCCTGCTCACCGGACTCCGCGAACAGCCGGGCGCCGCCGCCGACGACGATCGGGTAGACGATCAGGCGGTACTCGTCGATCAGGCCGTGCGCATGCAACCCGTTGACGAGCTGCCCGCTTCCCGCCACGAGGAGCTCTCCCACCTCGTCCTTGAGGCGACCGGCGATATCGGGCAGGTCACCGGACACGACAGTCGTGTTCGCCCAGCTCGGGTCGGTGAGCGTCGACGACACGACGTACTTCGGGATCGCGTTCATTCGCTCGCCGAACGGGTCGTCGGTCAGGTTCGGCCACACGGCCGCGAACCCCTCGTATGTGCGGCGCCCGAGCAGGAGCGCGTCGGCGCTCGTCAGCTCGTCGACCTTGAACTGGTTGCCCTCGCCGCCCCGCTCGAACTTGAACGCCCAGCCGCCGTACGTCGACTGCTCGGCGCCGCCCGGGTCTTCGATCACGCCGTCGAGCGTGACGAACTCCGATACCACGATCCGTCCCATCTCATCCTCCTCGTTCGGCTGTTCTCGCAACACGCGTGATGATCGCGGAGCGGGCCCGGTATGGTGGGCCGGGCGCGCCCGGGTGAGCGCGCCCGGCTCGCGGGCAGGGCCTGAGGCCCGTCACCCGTCCGGAGCAGTGACCCCGTCGACGCTCGCGATCAACTCGGGCGCCTGGGATGCGAGCACCACGCGCCGCGGAGGTGATCGTGACCGATATCGACATCGAACAGGCGCGCCGGCGGGCGAAGGAGCTGCTGCGGGCGGCGCGGGCCGGCGACGCCGAGGTGCTGGCCCGGTTCCGGGATGACCGGCCACCGAGGCTGGCCGACGCCCAGCGGGCGGTGGCCGCCGAGCTCGGCTTCGACTCGTGGCCCGCGCTCGTCGCCCACCAGGAGTCGAAGTCCGGCGACCGTGGACAGCGGCGCGCCCGGCTCGTGGCGGCGGCGCTGACCGGCCGCGCGGATGTCGCCGAGCGCCTGCTTGAGCACGACCCGGGGCTGGCGGCGGCGGGGCTCGACGTGGCGCTCGTGCTCGGCGACGCGGAGGCGGTGCGGGCAGCGCTCGACCGTGATCCGGGCCTCGTCGGCCGCGACCTGCGCGGCCTCGGGCGCAAGCCGCTGTCGTGCGCGTGCCATTCGGTGTTCCTGCGACCGGTCTCGCCCCGGGCTCCGGGCGTCCGGAGGGTGATCGAGCTGCTGCTCGACCGCGGCGCGGACGTCAACGAGGTGCACGTCAACGAGTACGGCGAGATGTCCGTGCTGTACGGCGCGGCCGGCGTGGCCCACGACCCGGACGCGACGCGGCTGCTGCTCGAGCGAGGCGCGAACCCCAACGATCACGAGTCGGTGTACCACGCGGTGGAGGCCGACGACACGACGTGTCTGCAGCCTGCTGCTGTCCGCGGGGGCGACCGTGCGCGACACGAACGCGCTCGGCAACGCGATCCGCGATCCCGCGAAGGTGCGGGTGCTGCTCGAGCAGGGCGACCTGCTCCCCTCCGATCCGGAGCTCCATGACTCGCTGCTCCACGCCCGCGCACCCGCGGTCGTGTCGCTACTGATAGAGCACGGCGCCGCACTCGACGCGCGCGACGCCGACGGACTGACCCCGTACGCGCGGGCCGCCCGCATGAAGAGCGAGGAGACGATGCGGCTGCTGGCCGCGGCCGGTGCGAGCACAGAGCTCGACCCCACGGCGGAATGGATCGGAGCGATCGTCCGCGGCGATCACGAACGGGCCGCCCGGGTGCGAGCAGCCCATCCCCACCTCGTGCTCAGGGAATCCGACGCCGAGGAGCTGCCGCGATGGGCGAGCGCCGGCGACGACGACGTCGTGACCCGGCTGATCGATGCCGGCGTGCCGCTCGACGCGCGGGGCGTCGACGCCGGGACCGCGCTGCATTACGCCGGCCTGTGGGGCCGGGGAGGCACGGCCGAGCTGCTGCTGGCGCGCGGGGCCGACCCCGAGGCGATGGCCGGCCCCCGCGAGCACCCCGGCACGCCGCTCTCGTGGACGGCGTGGGGCTCCCGGACGCTGCCCGGCGCAGCCGAGCGCGTCGACGGCTACCTGCGGGCCGCGACAGCCCTGATCGGCGCCGGCGCGCGGGTCACCGCCGGGATGATCGAAGTCGCCGCCGACGAGCTGTCCGTGCTCCTTGAGGAAACGGCCGCTCGCACGGGGCTCGTCCACATCACGAACCTGTCCTACTCGCCGGGGCGGCCCGTGCGGATCAGAGTCCGGCGTCGCGCCCACCGCTACGACATCGACGACTTGGGCGCCGCGGTCGCGCTGGCCGGGCGCCCACGCGGGTGGCGGACCGTGGCCGAACGCGCGGTGACAGCGCTGGGCTGGAACATCAACCGCGACGGGGTGGTGCTGATGACCGCAGTGGAGGGCCGCGACATCGACGGACTCGTCCAGCGCACCGCGGAGGCGTCGGTGGCCGTGCTGGAGGCGATCCTCGAGCTCGAGCCGTAGACGCCCGCCACGGCCGAGCTGTGCGAAATGCCACACCGACACCGGCCGCGCACGGTCGAACATCTGGGCATACCGACGACGTCGTCCGGAGGGACCGCCATGTCCGATCGTCCACTCACGAGCGCGCAGCTGGCGCGCCGCCTGAAGCCGCGCAAGGCGCTGCGCAAGGCCCGCTTCGAGCTGCACTACGAGACGCCGCCACAGCCGAAGGAGGTGGGGGTGCGCGAGTTCCCGAAGGCCGTCGCGGGCACCGTGCTCGAGCGGCCGGACCTCGCGATCCGCGAGGAGGAGAGCGCTCGGCTGCGCAAGGAGCACGGCGTGAAGACGCTGCGGGGCGCGCTGCGCACGGAGCTCGACGCCGCCGTGCACGAGCGAATGGTCGTCATCCGCGCGCTCGAGGAGCGCGGGCACGAGGGGTACCTCCCCGATCATCTACCGCTCAACCCGCGCCGCCCGGAGATGGACAAGCGGCTGCGGCGTCCGACGTTCGACGCCGCGCGCCAGAAGCTCAGGAAGGGCCAGCATCTGGCCACGACGATCTTCCCGCCCGACCAGCGCTACGTCTTCTCCGACACGTCGTTCCCGTGGTGCACGGCCGGCAAGGTCGACGTCGGCGGCGGCTGGGGATCGGGCGCGCTCGTCGGCCCACGGCACCTGCTGTGCGCGTCGCACATGATGACCTGGAACCCCGACAACACAGTCAACCAGGTCACGTTCACCCCGTCCTACTTCGACGGGAACTCGCCGTTCGGGAACTCGGGCATCGTGCACTGGTACGCGTACCGGAAGGTGGTCGGCCCGACGCTGAGCAATGACGACATCGAGGAGGACTACGTGGTGCTCGTGCTCGAACAGCGGCTCGGCGACATCTGCGGCTGGATGGGCACTCGCGGCTACGACAGCGGCTGGAACGGCCTCACGGTGTGGTCGCACATCGGCTACCCGGGCGACGTCACCGGAGGCGCGCGGCCGACCTTCCAGGGGAGCATTCCGATCGACAGCACGTCCGGTGGCTCGTCCGACGAGGACCTGTGGCACAAGGCCGACGTGTGGCCGGGCCAGTCCGGCGGACCGTACTTCGCGTGGTTCGGCAGCGAGCCGTGGCCGCGGGCGTGCGGCGTACAGAGCGGCCAGAATGCGCAGACGAACTCTGCCGGGGGCGGCTACTACATCAGCAACCTGGTCAACCAGGCCCGCAGCGACTTCCCGTAGCTCCCTCGTCAGCCGCTCGCAACGACCTCCCCCAGACGCCGCCGGTCGGCTCAGCCACCGTGCGGGGCGATCGTCACCGTGCGCGTCGTCGAGTAGAACGCGAGCGCATCGGGGCCCTGCTCGCGGGGCCCATAGCTCGAGTCCTTCTCGCCGCCGAACGGGGCGTAGAAGTCGACGCCGGTGGTCGGCGCGTTGATCTTGATCAGGCCGGTGTCGAGCGCGGCGGCGGTGGCGAGCAGCTGGTCGAGGTCGCGGCCGTGCACCGACGTCACCAGGCCGAATCGGACGCTGTTCGCGAGCTCGGCCGCGCCGCGGGCGTTGGGCGCGCGCAGGATCGTGGCGAGCGGCCCGAACGTCTCCTCGCGCGTCAGCTCGTGGCCGGGCGGCAGGCCGTCGACGAGCGCCGGCGCGACGAACCAGCCGTCGCGGTCATCGTTGCCGCCGCCCGCCAGGATCCGGCCGCCCTCCGCCCGCGCGCGGCCCACCGCCGAGGCGACCGTGTCGCGCGCCTGCTCGGTGATCACGGGGCCGACGACCGTGTCGGCCTGCGCCGGGGCGCCGACGGGCAGGCCGGACACCGCGGCCGCGAGCGCGTCGATGAACTCGTCGCCGTCGCCGACGACGATCACGCGCCGGGTGGCGGTGCACTTCTGCCCCGCGTAGCCCATCGCGCCGCCGGCGATCATCGCCGCGGTGCGAGCCGGATCGGCGTCGTCGAACACGATCGCGGCGTTCTGGCCGCCCATCTCGCACTGGGCCGGAATCCCCCGCTCGCCGGCCTGCGCGGCCACGAGGCGCCCGACCGCATCGGAGCCGGTGAACGAGACGACGTCGCCGCCGGCCACCAGCGCCCGCCCGGCCTCAGCGTCGCCGTGCACGACAGCGAACGTGCGCTCGGGCAGGTTCTCGCCGAGAACGCGGGCGAGGAGCTCCGCGCAGGCGGGGCTCTGCGGTGAGGGCTTGAGCACGACGGCGTTGCCGCACGCGAGCGCGGGCGCGGCCTTCCACAGCGGGATCGCGAGCGGGAAGTTCCACGGGGTGATCAGCGCCGCCACGCCATGGGGGCGCCGCTCGGTGTAGAGCAGGCCGCCGAGCGACGGCGGGTAGTGCTCGCCGACCGCGGCGAAGCAGCTCTGGGCGTAGTACTCGAGGATCGAGATCGCGCGCGTGACCTCGCCCGCCGCCTCGGTCAGCGGCTTGCCGACCTCTCGAACGACGAGCGCGGTGGCCTCCTCGCGCATCGCCCGCAGCGAGGCGGCGGCGCCGTGCAACGCCGCGGCGCGTCCCGAGGCGCCGAGCGCCCACCACTCCCGCTGCGCCTGGCGGGCCGCCGCGAACGCGGCCTGCACCTCGGCGGCGCCGGCCTCCGGGAACTCGCCGACGAGATCGTCCGGCGCCTGCGGCGAGAACGAGCGCACCGCGCTCATCGCAGGCCCGCCGCGATCGCCGCCTCGGTCAGCCTGCGCACCTCGTCGGCCTGGTCGGGGAGCAGCTCCACCCGCGGTGGCCGGCATGGCCCGCCGCCGCGGCCGACGATGTCCATCGAGAGCTTGATCGCCTGGACGAACTCGGTCCGCGAGTCCCAGCGCAACAGCGGGTGCAGCCGGCGGTACAGCGGAACCGCCGTGGGAAGGTCGCCCGCCACCGAGGCGGCGAACAGGCTCGCGCACGCGCGCGGGAACGCGCTCGGGAACCCGGACACCCAGCCCTTGCCGCCGGCCAGCGCGACCTCGAGCACGGTGTCATCCGAGCCGATCAGCACATCGAGGTCGGGCGCACGCTCACGGATCGCATACGCGCGGCGAGGATCGCCGGCGAACTCCTTGACCGCGACGATCAGCCCCTCCCCGTGGAGCCGGGCGAGGAGCTCGGGGGTGAGGTCGACCTTGGTGTCGATCGGGTTGTTGTAGGCCATCACCGGGAGGCCGACGGCGGCGATCGCGGAGAAGTGGGCGACGACGCTGCGCTCGTCGCTGCGATACGCATTCGGCGGCAGCGCCATCACCGCCCGCGCCCCGGCTTCGGCGGCCTGCTCGGCCCAGCGCACCGCCTGGCGCGAGCCGTAGGCGCTGACGGCGGGGACGACCGAGAAGCCGTCGGGCGCGGCCTCGATGGCCGTGGTGACGACCCGGGCGCGCTCCTCGTCGCTCAGCGCCTGGTACTCGCCGAGCGATCCGTTCGGGGTCACCCCATCGCAGCCCGACTCGGCCAGCCACGCCACGTGCTCGGCGTAGCGGTCGAAGTCCACCTCCAAGTCGGCGTCCAGGATCACCGGATTGGCGACCAGCACGCCATGCCAGGGTTGTCTCTCCACGCGGGGCTCCTTCGTCGGGTCTTGGGCGTTATACCGCCCCGCGGGCGGCGCGCTTGCCGCGGCTCGGCCTGCGCCGTAAGGTTGACGCGGGGATGTCTGGGAGTAGGAGACCGGTGCTGAGCGTCACCATGCTCGGCGGCTTTCGCGTCGCAGTGGCGGAGTCGGTCGTCGACGAGGCGAGCTGGCGGCTGCGCAAGGCCCGCAATCTCGTCAAGCTCCTGGCGCTCGCCCCTGACCGCACCCTGCATCGCGAGCAGTTGATCGACACGCTGTGGCCCGAGGCGGACCCGGCCGCCGCGTCGAACAACCTCCGACAGGCCCTGTTCGCGGCCAGGCGGGCACTCGACTCCATCGGCGACGACGGGGGTCAGCGCGTTCGCCTCGCCCGCGATCTGCTCGTCCTCTCGAGTGAGGGCCTCAGCACCGATGTCGAGCTGTTCGAGCTGGCCGCCGCGCGCGCGGTCCAGGCGCCGAGCATCGCCGCATATCAGGAGGCGATCGCGCTGTACGGCGGCGAACTGCTGCCCGAGGACCGATTCGAGAAGTGGGCAGCCCCGCGCCGCGAGGCGTTGCGCGAGCGACGCCTGTCGCTCCTGCTCAGCCTCGCCGGACTGCAGCTCGAGTCGGGCGACCACGCTGCCGCGCTCGCCATCCTGCAGCAGCTGTTGGTGGACGAGCCGTTGAACGAGCCGGCGCACCGGCTGATGATGCGCGGCTACGCCCTGACCGGACGCCGTCAGCGCGCACTCGAGCAGTACCAGCAGCTGCGAGCGTCCCTGCGGCACGAGTTCGAGGATCAGCCCGACGAGGAGACGCGCCGGCTCTACCAGGACATCCTCACCCGCCGCGTCACGGGCGACTCGGGACCTGCGCGCCCCGCCGGCCCGGCGACGCCCCGCCCGGCGGGAGGTCATGCCCTTCCGCTGCAGCTGACGAGCTTCGTCGGCCGCGATCGCGAGCTGCTCGACGTCGTCGGACTCGTGCGACGCCATCGACTGGTGACGCTCGCGGGTCCCGGTGGGTGCGGAAAGACCCGGCTGAGCCTCGAGGCGGCGGCGCTGCTCGCGCCCGAGGTGCCCGCCGGCGCGTGGCTCGTGGAGCTGGCCGGGCTGTCGGACGACGCATTGGTCGCCAACGCGATCGCGGCGGCGCTGGGAGTCGAGAGCCGCTCCGCGCGCCCGTCCGAGCAGGCGGTCGCCGCGCACGTGGGCGCTGCTGAGCTGTTGCTCCTGCTCGACAACTGCGAGCACGTCGTCGTCGCCTGCGCACAGCTTGCCGAGACCCTGCTGCGGACATGCCCGGGCCTGCGGATCCTGGCCACGAGCCGCGAGCCGCTCCACAGCGAGGGCGAGATCGTGTGGCGGGTGCCGTCGCTGCGCCCGGCCGACGCCGCCCGGCTGTTCTCCGAGCGGGCGGGCAGCGCGACGGGCGCGGGCGATTCTGCCGTCGAGGAGGTGTGCCGGCGGGTGGACGGCATCCCGCTGGCGATCGAGCTCGCGGCGGCGCGGGTCGGCGTCCTGGCGCCGGCGCAGATCGCCGCCCGCCTGCGCGACTCGATCGCCGTCCTGTCCGGCGGGCGGCGCACCGCGCTCAGCCGCCAGCAGACGCTGGCGGCGACGCTCGACTGGAGCCACGATCTGCTCGACGAGTCCGAGCGGACCCTGCTCCGGAGGCTGGGCGTGTTCGCAGGCTCGTTCGAGCTCGCCGACGCCGAGGCGGTCTGCGACGGCGACCTCGACGTGCTCGAACGGTTGCTCGACAAGTCGCTGGTGGTCGCCGAGGACCACGGCTCGACCGTCCGCTACCGCCTGCTCGACACGGTCCGGCACTACGCGCGCGACCAGCTCGTCGGGGCGGGCGAGCTCGCCGAGACGGAGGCGCGGCACCGCGCGTACTTCCTGGCGCTGGCCGAGCGGCTGGGGCCGCGCAGCGAGACTCCCGCCGCTCGAGCCCAGCTGGCGCGCGCCGGAGACGACCTCCGGGCGGCATTGCGCGGCGCCCTCGGGTCCGAGCCGGACGCCGCGATTCGCCTCGCCGCGGCTCTCTGGCGCTACTGGCACGACAGCGGAGACCGCACCGAGGGCATCCGCTGGCTGACCGCGGCGCTCGCCGAGACCCTCACCCCCACCGTCCCGCGAGCCCGCGCGCAGCACGGCCTGTCGGTGCTCGCGCTGCGGGTGGGCGACCACCAGCGGCTCGCTGGCCAACGCCGAGGACGCGGTGGCCTTCTTCCGCTCCGCCGGCGACGCTCAGGCCGTGGCCGAGGAGCTCCACCACCTCGCCACGGTGAGCTGGGTGTTCGCCGACTACGCGGCCGCCGAGAGGTACTGCGGCGAGAGCCTGTCGCTGGCCCGAAGCGCCGGGGCAGAAGCGACGGTCGCCTCGGTGATCCACACCCTCGGCGTGATCACCGCCTCACGATTCGACACGGAGGCCGCACGCGCGCTGGTCGCCGAGAGCGTCGAACTGCTGCGCGGGCTCCCCGAGGACGGGCAGCCGCTGCTGCTGCCGGTGGCCGCGGGGTACGGGCGCACGCCCGGCCGCGCCGGTCGCCCGCCCGGCTGTTCCTCGAGCAGACGTTCGTCACGGCGCGCCGCGTGTCGCCCGCGGGCGCGGCGGCGTATGCCGTGTGCGACCTCGCCAAGCTCACGCGCGACGCCGGCCACCCGGATGCTTCCCGAGCCCTCATCGAGAAGAGCCTGCTGGCGTTCGCACGGCTCAAGGATCCACTCGGCCGCGCGGAGGCGCTGCGCGGCCTGGGCAATCTGCTCTCGGCTCAGGGGAAGCACGAGGAGGCCCGCGCGGCCCACGCCGAGGCGCTGGCGATCCACGAGGCGGCACACGACGCCCGAGGGATCGGGCTCGCCCTGATCGCGATCTCAGTGGCGGCCGCGCACGCGGGCGCGCCCGCCGATGCCTGGCGGGCCGGGGAGCGCGCACTGGCGGTGTTCGAGCGCTCCGATGACGGGCCCGGGCGGGCCGCGGCAACGGCGCAGCTCGGCCACCTCGCGGCCGACGCCGGACGCGTGCGCGAGGCGAGGGATCGCCTGGAGCTGGCGGCTGAGCTGTGGCGCTCGTTCGCGCGACGGGTCGGCTGGATCGCGGCCCTCCAGCTCGAGATGCGAGAGCTCGACCTGGCGCTCGGCGAGCCCGACAGCGAGCCGGCCCGGCTGAGCGAGGCACTCGAGATCTGTGCCCACATAGGTGACCGCGGGGGCGTCGCCCTGTGCACCGAGCTGATGACCGGCACCGCAAACGCCGGGTTAACGCCGCAGTAACAGCCGCGTCGTAGCGTCGCCTCCGACCTAGGGCAACCAGGAGGAGAACGACGTGACCAGTGGGCAGATCTCCGAGCTGCGGCTCGGCCAGGCGACGGTGCGGGAGCTGCGTGACGCATTGCGGGGCGAGCTGATCGAGCCGACGGATGCAGCGTACGAGGAGGCCCGTTCGGTGTGGAACGGGATGATCGATCGGCATCCGGCGCTGATCGCACGGTGCGCGGGCACCGCGGACGTCGTCGCCGCGATCCGCTTCGCCCGCAGCGAGGGGCTCACCGTGGCCGTGCGCGGCGGAGGACACAACGTGGCCGGGAACGCGGTCTGCGACGGCGGGCTGGTGATCGACCTCTCCGCCATGAAGGCGGTGCGGGTGGACGACGCAGCCGGAACCGTCCGCGCCCAGGGCGGCCTCACCTGGGGAGAGCTCGACGCCGAGACGCAGAAGACCGGCCGCGCGGCCGTCGGCGGACTCGTGACCACGACCGGGGTCGCCGGGTTCACGCTCGGCGGCGGCATCGGCTGGATGATGCGCAAGCACGGCCTCGCCTGCGACAACCTCATCGGCGCCGAGCTGGTGACCGCCGACGGTGAGACGATCCACGTGAGCGAGGCCGACAACGCGGAGCTGCTCTGGGGCCTGCGCGGCGGCGGGGGCAACTTCGGCGTGGTCACCGAGTTCGAGTTCCGCACGCACCCGGTGTCGACCGTGACGGGAGGCCTGCTGGCGTGGCCGGCCGCGGCCGGTCCGGACGTGCTGCGCGTCTGGCGCCGCTGGACCAAGGACACGCCGGACGACCTGTGCACGATGGCGGCGTATCTGTACGCGCCGCCGGAGCCGTTCGTTCCGGCGGAGGTCGTGGGATCGCTGATCTTCGCGATCGCCATGTGCCATCTCGACTCCGAGGGGACCGCGGCCGGCGACGTGCAGGCCCTGCGCGAGCTCGGGCCGGCGGTCGACGTCGTCGGACCCATTCCGTACGTGGCACTGCAGGCGATGTTCGACGCCGGCGTCCCGCGGGGATCGCGCAACTACTGGCGCTCCGGCTACCTCGACGAGCTCTCGGACGCGGCCATCGAGGCCATCAACGAGAGCGCGCAGAGCCTTCCCTCCCCACTCGGCCAGCTGCACATCCACCAGATGGGCGGCGAGATGAGCCGCGTCCCGGCCGGCGCCACCGCGTTCGGGAACCGGGACGCGCCCTTCCTGGTGAACTACATCGCGCTGTGGCTCGATCCGGCCGAGGACGAGGCCGGGGTCGCCTGGGCACGGGCGGCGTCCGACGCAGTCGCGCCCCATGCGACCGGCGGGCGGTACGTCAACTTCCTCGCCGACGAGGGTGACGCGGGCGTCCGCTCCGCCTACGAAGCAGAGACCCTCACGCCGGCTGCGGGGACTGAAGGCGAAGTACGACCCCACCAACTTCTTCCACCTCAACCAGAACATCACGCCCGCCTGAGGGCGGCGCACCGCGAGACGAATCCGCACAGGATCACATGCTGCCACATGCGCACGGTCGCGCCCGTGCTTGCCTCGCGAGCGCCAGAACGCTAAGGATTCACCACCAGTGGCCCCTCACGCAAATACGCTCGCATTCGAGGCACGCAGCGCGGGCCCGGGGATCGGTGGAAGTTGTGCCCCAATATGGAGCCAAACATCCACGGGTCCCCGCTGGTCGCGAGGTGAACTGGCGGGATCGATAGCGAACGCGGTCACTCTCCGCAGGCGGGGCTGCTGGTAGCCGGGCAATCGCACACCAGCCGGGCAATCGCCCAGAGATCTCCCTCTCACATCGGAGTCCAATGCCGTTCAACCGAATCCACCCGCGCACGACGGACACGAGCGATCTGTCCGTGCACCTGCACGCGGCGGGGCACCGCCACACGCCGTGCAACGTCCTCAACCTGTCCGAGGGCGGGATGCTGATCGACGGCGGCGAGTTCAAGGTCGGCGAGCTGGCCGGGTTCGAGCTGGCCGGCCCGGACTTCCGCTCGGCCGGGCTGGCCGAGATCGCCCATCGCTTCGCCGGGCGCACCGGGCTCAAGTTCGTCGGCTGGGACGCCCCGGTCGGCGACCGGACGCGCGAGCTGATCGCAGCGCGGGTCAGCCGCCAGCAGGTCGACTCCGGGCGCACACCTGCCCGGGCAGCTACCTCGGCTGAGGCAGCCGGCGCGCGCCTGGCGGCCCGATCTCTACGATCGGGCGGGGCATGGGTAGGTCGTCAGAGGCTTCTGCTTGCGGCCGTGACCGCCTGCGTGATCGGCGTCGCTCCCGTCGGGAGCGCTCGCCTCGCACACGCAGGAGATGGACATGCAGGACGACACCTGGATGATCTACTAGCCGCGCCTGCCAGGTGCTCGCGCGATGGACGTGATGAAGTCAGCTCGGCGTCGACCGGATCCGGGTGTCGGTCGTGTGGTCGCTGCTCGCGCCCGACCCGAACGCGAACACCGAGCCGACGTTCGACGCGACCAACCCCGACGCCTACCCGACGGGCGTCTGGGAGCGCTACGACACCGTCGTCTCGCTGGCCAAGGCGGTCGGGCTGAAGCTGTACTTCCAGCTCACCGCGCCGGCGCCGATGTGGGCCACCCCGCCGCGCGGCCTGCCGCAGGGCTACCGATAGTCGCACGATCCCTCGGCGAAGAAGTTCGGCCAGTTCGCGGAGGCGGTCGGCCGCCGCTACCACGGGCTGGTCACTACTGGGGGATCTGGAACGAGCCGAACATCGGCGGCTGGATGACGCCGCAGTGGCGCACGCGTCCACGGCCACCAGGTCGAGGCCTCGCCGGCGATCTACCGTGGGATGGTCGACGCAGCGTGGCGCGGGCTGCAGGCCGCCGGCGACGCGGCGCAACACGATCCTGATCGGCGAGACCGGCGCCTACGGGTTCCCGTGGAAGGGCTACGGCGCCGACATGAGCCCGCTCGACCTTCCTGCGCGCGCTGTACTGCGTCGGGCACCGACTACCGGCCGCTGCACCGGTCGAGGCCGCGCGCCTGATCAAATGCCCCGCCTCGGGCCGGCAGCGCGTCGCTTCCGCGCCGCGCACCCGGCCCTGTTCGACGCCACCGGCTGGGCCCACCACCCCTACGACTTCCTCCACGGCCCCGGCGTCCACCTGCGCGATCCGGGGCCGCGGACCTCGCGGACCTCGGGCGGATCGAGCGGGTGCTCGACCGCGTCCGCGGCGCCTACGGCGCAAGCACCGAAGCTCCCGCTGTACCTCACCGAGTGGGGCTACCAGACCAACCCGCCGGACCCGTTCGCCAAGTTCGCCTCGCCGAGCCAGGCGACGTGGCTCAACCAGGGCGAGTACCTGGCCTGGACGCGATCCGCGCGTCCGCTCGTTCGCGCAGTTCCTCCTGTTCGACAGCGCACCCGTTCACGCAGTACGCCGGCCGGCAGCCGCGCCTACTGGAGCTCGTTCCAGACCGGCCTCGTCGGGCCGACGGCACGTTCAAGCCGAGCTATCACGCGTTCCAGCTGCCGATCTGGCTCCCGCACGCCGAAGCACGGCCCGAACGTGACGTCTGGGGCCAGATCCGCCCCGCCGACCCACACCGGCGCCGAGCGCGGGCAGCTGATGTTCCTGCCCGCCGGCTCGAGCGCCTGGACGCCGCTCGCCACCGTCACCGACGACCAACCCCGAGGGCTTCTTCGACACCCACGCTCGCGATCCCCTCGGCCGGCAGCGTCAGGCTCGACGATCGCCGACCCGACGTTCGGGAACACGGATCAGCAGCCGGGTCGCCCCGGTCTCCTAACCCTTTGCGGCGAGGCCCACTCGCTCGGCGCGATCGCTGTCGTCGGCGAGTCCGCCGCGCCCGCAGGACGCACGTCCCGGGCCTATCTGACTGCGTTCGTGGACTGGCTCGCCTGCGCCCGCGGCGGGCTGGCCGAGCGGGCCGCCGTGGCCGCGCGCCGCGCCGCCGGCGAGGACCTGCTCGCCGCGGGTCATGTTCGCGGCGACCGCCGGCCACGTGCTCGACTACGACGACACGTTCTCCGGCCGGCGTCGCGCATGTGAGCGCCGCGACCGCCCCCGCGCGCTCGTGCTCGCCGCCGCGCAGCGCGGCTGAACGCTCGGCGCGGCCTCGAGGCCTACGCCGAGGGCTTCGAGGCGATGGCGGCGGTCGCCGCGGCGAGCCATCCCGCCCTGTACGACGGCGGCTGGCACCCGACCGCGGTGTGCGGCCCGATCGGCGCCGCGGTCGCCGCCGCCCAGTCGCTCGGGCTCTCCGACGCCGCGCGCCGGCAGGCGTCCGGATCGGGCTGCTGCGCGCCGGCAGGGCACGCGGCGCGTTCGGCTCCGACGGCAAGGCGATCCAGGTCGGGCTCGCCGCGGCCGCAGGCGTCCAGGGCGCGCTGCTCGCTCCGGCCGGCGCCAGCGTCGACCGCCGCGGCGCTCGACGGACCGCTCGGCTTCACCGGCGTGCTCGGCGCCCGCTGGACGACGCCTGGCGACGCTCCCGGAGCCATCGACGCCAACTGGATCAAGCTCCATCCGAGTTGCCTTGGCACGCACGCGCCGATCGAGGCGCGGCCGACGCTGCGCGCGCGCGCAGCTGCGCCGGGCGACCGCTGACCGTCGACGGTGCAACCCGGTCGCGCGCCAGGCCGCCCACCTCGACTTCGTCACTGACGGCCTGTCGGCGAAGTTCTCGATCCCCTACTGCGTGGCGTTCACGCTGCGGCACGGGCCGCCGCGGCTCGCCGGCGTTCACGGCGGTCGATCCGGCGGCGGCGGCCGACGCGCCGCGAATCGGCGTCGAGGTGGACCCGTCGCTGCCACAGTTCGGCGCCGTGCTGCACGACGGCGACGGGCGCGAGCTCGCCCGGGTGCCGTGCCCGCTCGGCGCCCCCGAGCGACCGGTGGGGCCGGAGGCGCTCCGGGCCAAGGTGATCGAGCTCGGCGGCGAGGAGCTGCTGACGCTGTGCGCCGACCCGGACGTCCCGGCCGCAACCGTGGCGCGGGCCGCATTCGATCATGGCGGCTATGAGCGGCCTACGCGGCCGGATCGGTGAAGTTCCGGACGTCGGGCACCGCGAGCACCCCGAGCAGCAGCACCACGAACAGCACGGCGGCCCCGTACAGCGTCGTCGAGGTCCCGAGCGCCGTGGCCACCGGGCCGGTGAAGGCGAACCCGAGCGGCTGGATCGCGACCGAGCCGAGGTAGTCCCACGAGGCGACGCGTGACAGCTCGCCCGGCGGGACGTCGCGCTGGAGCGCCGTGTACCAGAGCGTGTTGAACAGCGTGCCAGAGACGCCGTCGACGACCGCGAACGCGACCATCAGCGCGACCGGAGCGTGCGCGGCGAGCAGCACGTACAGGGCGGGGCCGGCGGGCAGGAACGCGAGCAGCGCTACCCGCAGCGGGTGCCGCGGCCGGTAGCGCAGGCCGAGCACGCCGCCGGCCAGGGCTCCGATGCCGAGCGCGGTGCTGATCGCCGCCCACGCCCCCACCCCGCCGAGCGCGGTCCGTGCGACCTGCGGTCCGAGCACGAGCCACGGGCTGTACACGAACCCGAGGTACAGGGTGAAGAACGCGACGACGACCACCAGCCACCGCCGCGAGCGGAACGCATCCCACCCGGCGCGCAGCTCGGACAACGTGCTCGCGCGCGGAGCCGTCGAGGACGGCTGGGCGTGCATCGCGCTCAGGCAAGCGGCGCTGGCCACGAACGTGGCGGCGTCGACCGCCAGCCCCCAGCCCGCGCCGATCAGGGCCACAAGCGCGCCCGCGAGCGCCGGGCCGACGATGGCGGCGACGTTCTGGCTGAGGCCGATCAGCGCGTTCGCGTCCTGGAGCCGCTCTGGAGGCACCGTCTGCGGGACGACCGCCGTGGCGGCAGGACCGAAGAATGCGCGGCCCGCGCCGGCCGCCATCTGCAGCACGATCAGCTCGCCGACCGTCGCGCTGCCGGCGACCAGCAGGGCCGCGCTCGCGCCCTGGGCGACCGCACGCACAAGGTCGGCCATGAGCATCACCCGCTGGCGCGGGAGGCGGTCCGCCCACACCCCGCCGAGCAGCACGAACACCACGAGCGGCAGGCTCTGCGCGGCGGCCACGAGGCCGAGGTCGGTGACCGACCCGTGGAGGGCGAGCACGGCGAACGCGAGCGCGACGATCACCACCCGGTCGCCGACCGCGGAGATGGCCTGCCCGGCGAACAGCAGCCGGAACGGCCTGTGGGACAGCGCTCCGGCACGCACGACGGTCAAGGGTACGAACCGGAGCATTTACGATCAGCGGATGACTCGCACCGAGGATCTCGAGGCGCTGCTGGCCGAGCAGGTCGCCTACTACCGAGCCCGCGCGCCGGAGTATCTGTCCACCACGCTGGCGGACGTGTTCGACAGCGAGGTGTCGCAGGCGGTACACCAGGTCGCCGCCGAGCTCGACGCGCTCGCGCCACTCGGCAACGTGCTCGAGCTTGCCTGCGGACCCGGCACGTTCACGCCGGACCTGCTCGCCCGGGCGACCACGCTCACCGGCGTCGACGCCTCGCCCGAGATGATCGAGATCGGCACCGAGCGCGTGGGCCACGATCCACGGGCGATGTTCCAGCGCGCGAACCTGTTCGAGTGGCGGCCGGAGCGGCGCTATGACTTCATCTTCTTCGGGTTCTGGCTCTCGCACGTGCCGCTCGAGCGGTTCGACGGCTTCTGGGGGACCGTCGCGGACGCGCTCGCGCCCGGCGGGACCGTGTACTTCGTCGACGATGCGTACCGGACCGACGACGAGCTGATCGAGGGGCCGGAGTCCTCGACGATCGAGCGCCGCCTGGAAAACGGCAGCGCGTTCCGGGCGGTCAAGGTGCCGCACGACCCGGCGTCCCTGCAGGCCAGGCTCGATCGGCTCGGCTGGCGGATCGAGGTCGGCATGCTGGCCGTCCCGTTCTTCCGCGGGTCGGGCACCCGGGCCTGAACGGCCGATGGCCGATCCCTGGACCGAGCCCGTCCAAGGTGGCTATCCGGCGCCGCGGTTCTTCGGGCTGAGCGGGCCGGAGCATCTGCGCGCGATGCTCAAGGGCGAGATCCCGCAGCCGCCGATCTCCCGGCTGACCGGGATGCGGCTGAGCGCCATCGGCGACGGCACCGCCGAGTTCACGATGCCGCTCACACGCTGGCTGTGCGCGCCCCAGGGAACGATCGGGATCGGCCCGCTGGTGATGCCCGCCGACGCCGCGATGGCGTGCGCGCTCCAGACGCAGCTGCCGGGGGCGACCCCGTTCTCGACCTCCGAGCTGTCGCTGCGGCTGCTCGCCCCGGCCCGCGTCGGGAGCACGGTCACCGTGCGCGGACGCGTGATCCAACTGCGCAAGACGATCGGGCTGGCGGACGGCAGCGTCACGGACGAGGACGGGCGGCTGATCGCGCACGGGAGCACGCTGTGCTTCATCCAGCCGGCGGTCTCGCTGGTGCCATCCGGGAACCGCGACGGCGCCGGCTCCCCGGACCGGTCCCATTCTGGGGTGGAGCCCTGGACGCGCCCAGCGGTGGGTGAGATCGTCGGCCAGGACGTGTGGGCCCGGCTGAGTGGCCTCGAGGTGCTGAGCGCCCAGCTGAGCGGCGAGATCGCGGCGCCGCCGCTGTCGCACCTCACCGGCCTGCGGCTGACCGCGATCGCGTCCGGGGAGGCCGCGTTCGACATGCCCACGAGCGAATGGCTGTGCGCGCCGGCGCGCGGCCGGGTGCAGGGCGGAGCAACCGCCGTCCTCGCCGAGGTCGCGCTCGGCGCGGCGATCCAGAGCGTCGTCGCGGCGGACACCGCACTCGCGCCGATCGACCTCAAGGTCAACTACCTGCGCCCGCTGCCCGCCGACGGCCGGCCGGCGGTGGCCCGCGGGGAGCTCGTCCACTCGGGGCGGCGGGTGGCGGTGGCCAACTCGCGCGTGTTCGACGCCGACGGCCGCGCGGTCGCCGTGGCGACGGGGTCGGCGCTGCTGCTGCCGGGCCGCCCCGCCTCGCTCGGGGCGGCGGAGGAGCTGAGCGCGCCGATGTCCGGGCCGGCACGGGTCGCCATCGCGGCGCTGATAGCGCTCCTGGCTCTGGCGGTGGGGTGCGGGCGCTCGAGCCCGGGGCGCGCCGGTCCAGACCGTCGCCTCCCCGCAGGCGGCGCTCAGCGCCGGCGGGCCCCGGCACATCGCGGTGATCGTGCTCGAGAACGAGGAGTACGCCGGGGTGATCGGCTCCCACGCGGCGCCGTACATCAACGCGCTCGCCCGCCGCTACAGCCTCGCCGCGGCGTCGTACGCGATCACCCACCCGTCGTTGCCGAACTACCTGACACTGACGGGCGGCTCGACGTTCGGGATCGACAGCGACTGCACCGGCTGCCACGCGCGCGGGGCCGGGCTGGCCGGCCAGCTCGCGCACGCGGGGATCTCGTGGAGGGCGTACATGGAGGATCTCCCGCACCCCTGCTTTCTCGGGGCCTCGGCCGGCGACTACGCCAAGAAGCACGACCCGTTCGCGTACTACCCGGGCGTGACCGGCGACCCGGCTCAGTGCCGGCGGATCGTCGGCCTCGGCGAGCTGAGCCGCCGATGAGCGCGCGGGGGCGCTGCCACGGTTCGCGTGGATCACCCCGAACCTGTGCCACGACGGCCACGACTGCGCCACCTCCGTCGCGGACCGGTTTCTCCGCGGGCTGGTGCCGCCGCTGCTCCGCGCGCTCGGGCCGCGGGGCCTGCTGATCGTCACCTGGGACGAGGGTACGAGCGGGAGCGGATGCTGCCGGCTGGCCTCCGGCGGCCACATCGCGACGATCCTGGCCGGCGGCGTGGCCCGCCGCGGCGCCCGGCTGACCACACCGGTCGACCACTACTCGGTCCTGCAGGTGATCGAGGATCTGCTGCGGCTGCCGCGCCTCGCCGGCGCGGCGTGCGCGTGCACGCCGACGCTCTCGCCGCTGCTTGCGCGGTGAGCGGCACGCCGGGGCGATGGATGACATAGGGTTCGCACCGGAATGAGGAGTCGCGCTGTCGCCGCCGTGCTCGCCTGCCTGGGGCTCGCGATCACCGGCGCCCTCGGCGCTCGGAGCCGACCCGGCCCCATACGGGGCCAACGATGCGGGCGGCTTCCTCAATGTGCTGCCCCCGGGCGAGGCGGGGGTCGACAACGCGCTGGCGCTCGGGCAGTTCCAGGCGCTCGGCACGATCCCGCCCCATTTCAACGATCAGCAGCCGCTGTACGACAACCTCGTGTATGCGGACCCGACCCTCACCGACGCCCAGGTCCCGAGCTACTTCAAGGACGCGACGTTCGGGGTGCGTCCCGGGGACGTCGCCTCGGTCGAGCACCCCGAGCCGGGGCTGTCGATCGAGCGCGACGCCGGCTACGACGTGCCGCACATCTACGGCGACACCCGCGCCGAGGTGATGTTCGGGGCAGGCTACGCCGCCGCGGAGGACCGGCTGTTCCTGATGGACGTCCTGCGCCACACGGCGCGCGCGACGCTCGCCTCGTTCGCCGGCGGGTCGCTCGCCAATCGCCAGATGGACGAGACCCAGTGGCAGATCGCGCCGTACACCGAACAGGATCTCCAGTCCCAGGTCGACGAGGCGCCGAAGCTGTACGGCGCTGCGGGCGTACAGCTCGTCCAGGACGCCCAGGCGTACGTCGACGGGATCAACGCCTACATCCAGGCCGCTGATCTGAACCCGCTGCTGCTGCCGGGCGAGTACGCAGCCGCCGGCGACGGCCTGCCGCAGCCGTGGAGCGTCACCGACGTGATCGCCGAGGCGTCGCTGATCGGCGGCATCTTCGGCAAGGGCGGCGGCAGCGAGGTCCAGTCGGCGCAGGCGCTGCTCGCCATCGAGGCCCGTTTCGGCCGCAAGCGCGGGCGCAAGGCTTGGAAGGACTTCCGCGAGGCCAACGACCCCGAGGCGCCGACGACGATCATCAAGCAGCGGTTCCCGTATGAGACGACGAACGCGTTCGCCAAGCGCGGGCTGGCGATTCCTGACCGCAACTCGGTGACGTTCCCGGCGATCGGGTCGCCGTCCGCCACGGCGCCCGACGCGCGCGCCGCGAGCGCGTCGGCCACCACCGGTGCCGCGCCGCTCGTACGCGGCCACGGGTACCTGGCGAACATCGGGGGCGAGCTTTCGAAAGCGCTCAATGGCCCGGTCCACGCCTCGAACTGGGAGCTCGTGGCCGCCCGCCACTCGGCCAACGGCCACCCGCTGGCGGTGATGGGACCGCAGGTCGGCTACTACGTGCCGCAGATCCTGATGGAGGAGGACCTCCACGGTCCCGGCATCGACGCGCGCGGCGCGGCGTTCCCCGGCGTCAACCAGTACGTCGAGCTCGGCCACGGCCGCGATTACGCGTGGAGCGCGACGACCTCCACCTCGGACAACGTCGACACGTTCGCCGAGGTGCTGTGCGGCGGCGACGCCAACCACTACATGTACAAGGGCCAGTGCCTGCCGATGGAGAAGCTGACCCAGGCCGACTCCTGGCATTCGAGCCTCGCCGACAGCACGCCGTCGGGATCGGAGACGCTGACCGCCTACCGGACGGTGCATGGGATCGTCTACGCACGCGGCACCGTCCACGGCAAGCCCGTGGCGTTCGTCCACGCGCGCTCGACCTACTTCCACGAGGCGGACTCCGCGCTCGGCTTCTCGGACCTCAACAACCCGGACTACGTCCGCGACCCGGCCTCATTCCAGTCGGCGGTGTCGAACATCAACTTCCTGTTCAACTGGTCCTACGTCGACGCCGACCACATCTCGTACTTCATGTCGGGTTGGATGCCGCAGCGGGCGCCGCACACCTCGCCGGACTTCCCGATCCTCGGCACGGGCCGGTACGACTGGAAGGGCTACGACCCGGCCACCCACACCGCCGACTGGCTCCCGTCCTACCGGCACCCGCACGTCACCGACCCGGACTACCTCGTCTCCTGGAACAACAAGCAGGCGCCGGGGTGGGCGGCGGCCGACGATCACTGGGCGTACGGTCCGCTGTACCGCTCGCAGCTGATCGCCGACCGGGTCAGGGCCGACATCGCCGGCGGTCGCAAGATGACCATCTCCCAGCTCGTGCAGGCGATGGAGGAGCCGGCCACCGAGGACATCCGGGCCGTGAAGCTCACCCCGATCCTCGTCCGCGCGCTCGGCCATCCGAAGTCGGCAGCGCTGCGCGGCGCAATCGCCGAGCTCCAGGCGTGGGCGGCGGCAGGCGGACACCGGCGCGACCTCAACCAGGACGGGGTCGACGAGAACACGCCCGTGATCGAGCTGATGGATGCGTGGTGGCCGAAGCTGCTGCAGGCGGAGTTCCAGCCGATGCTCGGGCCGAGCGCGTTCGCGGCGATCAAGACGATCACCGGGTTCGGCGGCACCGACTTCGCCGACGGCTGGTGGGGCTACGTCTCCAAGGACCTGCGGCGGCTGTACGGCAAGCACGAGCGCGCCCGCTACAGCCAGGTCTACTGTGGCGACCTCCTCCATCACAAGTTCAAGATGCGCGGCCTGCGCAAGCGCTGCCGCAAGGCGCTCCAGGCATCGCTCGCGTCGGCGCTGACGGTCACCCCGCAGCAGACGTACGGCAGCGGCATGTGCGCGAACAACCCGCAGCCGTCGTGCTCTGACCAGAACACGTTCGTCTACGCTTCGGCGATCACGCTGCCGCCGTTCCCGTACCAGAACCGGCCGACGTTCCAGCAGGTCGTCACGCTGACCCGGCACCTGCCGCGTTGACGGTCCCCCGCCTGCCGGGGGCGGCATCTGCGGCGCCCGTGCTCGCACTGATCGCGGCAGCGGTGCTCGCGCTGACCGCGGCGGCGCCGAGCGCCGCCGCCCGGGTGCGGCGCCCGCAGCGCCCGGCGCCCGCGATGCCGCTGAGTCACGCGGGCCGGTGGATCACCGACGCGCGGGGCAGGGTCCTGATCACGCACGGGATCAACATGGTCGACAAGCTTGCGCCGTACTACCCGGCTGCGGTCGGGTTCGACGGGGACGATGCCGCGTTCCTGCATTCGATCGGGTTCAACGCGGTCCGGGTCGGCGTGATCTGGAAGGCCGTCGAGCCGCAGCCGGGCGTCTACGACGACGGCTACCTGGACCGGATCGCAGCGACCGTCCACACGCTTGCCCGCCACGGGATCGTGTCGCTGCTCGATTTCCACCAGGATCTCTACAACGAGGAGTTCCAGGGCGAGGGCGCCCCGGACTGGGCCGTGCAGGACGGCGGTCTGCCGAACCCCAAGCTCGGCTTCCCGGGCAACTACCTCGGCAACCCGGCGCTCCAGCACGCGCTCGACCAGTTCTTCTCGAACGCGCCCGGCCCCGGCGGGACCGGCCTCCAGAACCGGTTCGCGGCCGCCTGGGCTCATGTCGCCGCGCGCATGCGCGACATGTCCGGCGTGCTCGGCTACGAGCTGTTCAACGAACCGTTCCCGGGCTCGCTGTGGCCGTCCTGCGTCACCATCTCCGGGTGCCCGTTCGACTCCGAGCTGAGCGCGCTCTACCAGCGAGTCGACACCGCGATCCGAACCACCGACCGATCGACGCTCGTGTTCTACGAGCCGAACGTGCTCTTCAACAACGGCGCCGGCACCTCGGTCACGCCACCCGCCGACCCGGGCGTCGGGTTCGCGTTCCACGACTACTGTCAGAGCGAGCCGGAGACCGGATCGCCGGCCGGGTGTGACCCGTTCGACAACCTCGTGTTCTCGAACGCGCTCGGCTACGCGGCCAGGTACGGCACCGCACTGCTCGAGACCGAGTTCGGGTCGACCACCGACGCCCCATACCTCACGGACTCGCTCGCCCGCGCCGACGCCGACATGGTCCCGTGGCTCGAGTGGGCGTACTGCGGGTGTGGCACCCCGACCGACACCGGCAGCGCCGCGATCGTGCTCGACCCGTCGAAGCCCCCGACCGGCGCGAACCTCGTGATGGGGACGCTGCGGGCGCTCGTCGAGCCGTACCCGCAGCTGATCGCGGGGACGCCGACCGGCTGGAGCTTCGACCGCGCGAGCTCGACCTTCCGGCTCGCGTTCTCGACTGCCCGCGCGAGCGGCACCGGCACCTTCCGGCGCGGCGCCGAGACCGACATCGCGACCCCGTCGCTCGTGTACGGCGGCGCGTACGCGGTCCACGTGCGCGGCGGGACGATCATCTCCCGCCGCGGCACCTCGGTGCTGCGGATCGTGTCCTGCAGGCGCGCGCGCTCGATCTCGGTCACCGTGACCCCGCATGGGCGCAACCACATCGGCTGCCGCGCGCCAGGGAGCCGGCGACGCAATCGCCGCCGGCCCCGGCCAGGGCACCGGCGACACGTCAGGACGCGCTGAGCGTCTCCGGCTCGGACTCCTGCTCGAGCTCGAGCACCGGCCCGAACGAGATCCACATCAGCGCCCCGCCGTCGCGCGCGTTGCTCGCCTGCACCGATCCGCCGTGCGCCTCGGCGGCCTGCTTGACGATCGCCAGCCCGAGCCCGGAACCGGGCTTCGAACGGGCGTCCCGCGCCCGGTGGAACCGGTCGAACACGAACGGCAGGTCCTCCTCGTGGAACCCGGGACCGTGGTCACGGACGCTCAGCCCGCCGTCGTGCAGGTCGGCCTCGATCGTCCCGCCCGGCGGGCTCCACTTGACCGCGTTTTCGAACAGGTTCGAGACCGCCCGGGCGATCCGCTCGCCCTCGCCGTGGACCAGCGTCGGCTCGAGCCGGGCCGTGACCGTCAGCTCCGGCGCGCGCCGCCGCGTGCGCTCAACCGCTTCCTGCACGACCGAGTCGAGGCGAACCTCGGCGGGGCTCGCACCGTGCTTGGAGCCGCGGGCGAGCTCGACGACATCGCCGACGAGCGCGGTCAGCTCGTCGAGCTCCTCGATCATGTCGGCGCGCAGGGCGGCGCGGTCCTCGGGCGAGAGCAGCGCCTCGTCGCGGAGCAGCTGGAGGTTGGCGCGGATCGACGCGATCGGCGTGCGGAGCTCGTGCGAGGCGTCGGCGACGAGGTTGCGCTGGGCCTCGACCGAGTGCTCGAGCGCGTCGAGCGTCGCGTTGAACGTGCGAGCCAGCCGGGCGAGCTCGTCGTCGCCGATCACATCGAGGCGCTCGCGCTCGGTGCGCTCGACGTCGGCGGCGATCGACTCCGTCTGGCGGGTGAAGCGCGCGATCGGCGACAGAGCCGTGCGAGCCACGAGCAGGCCGAGCAGCGCCGCCAACGCGATCCCGGCGGCAGCAATCACGGCGAGCAGCAGCCGCTGGCTGGCGAGCGCGTGGTCGACGTCCTGGAGCGGCAGCGCGATCACGATCGCCCCGTCGATCCCGATCCCGGTGACGAGCGCGCGCAAGTGGGTGCCGCTGGCGGTGAGGTCGGTGGCGAACTGGCCATGACCGCCGTTGGCCAGCTCTCGCATCTCGGCGCTCACCGGCAGCTTGACCGACTGCGTTCGCGGGGTGTAGCTGCCGCCGCCGCAGCGCGCGGGGTACACGAGCTCGACGAGGCCGGTCGGGCCCCCGAACCCGGGACCGCGGCGCAAGTCGATCCCGGTGCCCTCGTCACGCTCGCACGGTCGCTCGCCGGACCCGACGCCGTTCGAGTCGCCCGAATCTCCGCCGAACACCCCGTTCCCGGGCGGCCTGCCGGGGCCGGGACCGTTGCCGTGGTTATTGACCTGGGCCTGGGTGAGACCGCGCAGAGCGCTGTCGACCTGGCCGCGCAGCACCGAGCGCGTCCCCGCATACGCCGACACCGCGACGGCGATCACCGCCAGCGCGACGGCGATCCCGGCCGCCAGGCCCATCCTCACGCGGAGGCTGACGCTCCTCACTGCGGCGCCTCACGCAGCGCATATCCCACCCCCCTGACCGTGTGGATCTCGGAGGTGGCGCCGGCCTCCTCGAGCTTGCGCCGCAGGTACCCGATGTACACGCGCAGCGCGTTCGAGGTCGGCCCGAAGTCGTAGCCCCACACCCGGTCGTAGATGAGGCTGTGGGGCAGCACCCGGCGGGGGTTGAGCATCAGCAGCTCGAGCAGCTGGTACTCGGTCCGGGTCAGCTCGACGAACGTGTTCGCGACCGAGACCCCATGACGGGCCGGATCGAGCCGCATCTCGGCGAACGACAGCCCGCCGTCGGCCGACGCCTCCCCGCCCGCCCGGCGCATCAGCGCCCGCAGCCGCGCCTTCAGCTCGTCGATGTCGAACGGCTTGACGAGGTAATCGTCGGCGCCTGCGTCGAGCCCGTCGATCCGGTCAGAGACCGCGTCGCGGGCGGTCAGCATCAGGACGGGCACCCGGTTGCCCTCCCGGCGCAGCAGCCGGCACACCTCGAGCCCGTCGATGTCCGGGAGCCCGATGTCGAGCACCATCGCGTCCGGGACGCTGCTGCTCGTCTCGGTCAGCGCCTGCGCGCCGGATTCCGCCAGCCGCACGTCATACCCGGCCAGCGACAGCGCCCGCCGGAGCACCTCCCGCAGGGCCCGGTCATCGTCGACCACGAGCAATCGCATGGCCCATTGTGGTCGGTCGGGCGCGGTGCGGTGTCCTACGCTGCCCTTACGGACCGCTCCGACGTCAGGCCGTCGGGCCGCCGGGCTGCGCTCCCGCAGCACCGCGCGCGAGGATCCCGTTGACGAACCCGGGGCGTCCGCGCCGCAGAACTGCTTGGCGGTCTCGACTGCCTCGTCGATCGCGCCCTCGGGCGGGATCGCGTGCTCGCCCGGGACGTCGGCTGCGTACAGGAGCTCGGCGATGCCGACGCGGAGGATCGAGCGCTCGAGCGGGGCGATGCGTTCGAGCGACCAGCCGCGGGCGTGCTCGCGGATCAGCGCGTCGAGCTCGTCCTGATGCGCGCGCACGAGCTCGGCGAGCGCGTGCGTGAACTGGTGGGTGTCCCCGGCGCCGGAGAAGTCGAGCGGACGGCCGAGGAGATCGCTCTGGTAGAGGGCCCAGACGGCCGCCCGGCGCTGCTCGGTCCTACGCACGCGACACGTACTCGCCCGAGCGCGTGTCGACCCGCACCGTCTCGCCGATCTCGACGAACAGGGGCACGTTGACGCGCGCGCCGGTCTCGAGGGTGGCGGGCTTGGTGCCGCCGCCGGAGGCGGTGTCGCCGCGCAGGCCGGGCTCGGTCTCGGTGACCTTGAGGTCGATCGCGCTCGGCAGCTGGATGTCTGCCGGCTCGTTGTCGATGTAGAGGACCTCGACCTCGTCGGACTCCTTCGTCCAGCGCAGCGCCTCGGCGATCGAGTCCTCGGGGATCGTGAGCTGCTCGTAGCTCTCGGTGTCCATGAAGTGGGCGTCGGTGCCGTCGCCGTACAGGAACTGCATCCGCCGCACCTCGGTGCGCACGGCGCGGAACTTCTCGCCCGCGCGGAACGTGCGGTCGATCACGTTGCCGTCGCTGGCCCGGCGCAGCTTGGTGCGCACGAACGCGCCGCCCTTGCCGGGCTTGACGTGCTGGAACTCGACGATCTTGAAGATCGTCCCGTCGACGTCGATGTGGTTGCCGTTCCGAAACTGGTTGGTCGAGATCATCCGCGGGCCAGTGTAGAGCGGCGTCCGGCCTCAGCTTGTGACGATCAGCTCCTTCGTCATCCCGGTGAGGATGTCGGCGCCTGCGTCGGCGACCGCCACGAGGTCCTCGATCCGGACCCCGAACCGGCCCGGCAGGTAGATGCCCGGCTCGATGGTGACGACGTTTCCGGTGACGAGCACGTCGTCGGAGCGTTGAGAGAGCCGTGGCGACTCGTGGATGTCGAGCCCGACCCCGTGGCCGAGGCCGTGGCCGAAGTGCTCTCCGTAGCCGCCGCCCTCGATCCGGTCGCGCGCGGCCGCGTCGACGTCGCGGCCGTCCTGCCCTGGCCCGACAGCGGCCAGCCCGGCCAGCTGCGCAGCGAGCACGACCGCGTACACCTCGCGGGCCTCCTCGCTCGGCTCGCCGGCCGCGACCGTACGGGTGCAGTCCGAGCGGTACCCGCCGAGCTCCGCGCCCCAGTCGATCACGACGACGTCCCCGGACTGGATCTCGGTGCCGCTCGGCTGGGCGTGCGGCAGTGCCCCGTGCGGACCCGCCGCCACGATCGGGTCGAACCCCGGCCGGTCGGCGCCGTGGACGCGCAGCGCGGTCTCGAGCGCGATCGCGACCTCGCGCTCGGTGCGGCCGATCAGCCCGTCGGCGAGTGTCGAGGTCAGGGCCTCGTCGGCGGCATGCGCGGCGGCCCGGATCAGCTCGAGCTCGTCGGGATCCTTGACCGCGCGCAGGCGCTCGACGAGCGGCGGCGCGGGCACGAGCTCGATTCGCTCCGGGAGCAGCTCGCGCAGGCGCCCGTACGCGCGCACCGACACGTGCGAGGCCTCGAACCCGAGCCGCAGCGGCCCGGACGGAAGCCCGTCCGCCACGGCCTCGATCAGCTCGGTCGGCGCCCGGCGGCGCTCGAACGAGGGAGGGACCTCCTCGGCGGACTGCTCGACGTAGCGGAAGTCGGTGATGAACTGCCGCGTGCGCGGGCCGGCCAGGACCAGCCCGTTCGAGCCGGTGAAGCCGGTCAGGTAGCGGACGTTGACCAGCTGGCTGACGAGCATCACGTCGACCTCGGCCTCCGGCAGCAGATCGATCAGCTGCTCGACCCGCGCGGTCATCGCATCAGCTCGGTGCGCAGCTGCTCGAGCGCGTCGCGGTAGCCGTCGGCACCGCGGCCGGCGATCCGGCCGACGCACAGCTCGCCGATCACCGAGACCTTCCGCCAGTCCTCCCGGGCGTCGACGTCGGACAGGTGGACCTCGACGGCCGGCAGCCCGGTCAGCTCGAGCGCGTCGCGGATCGCGTAGGAGTAGTGAGTCCACGCGCCGGGGTTGAGCAGGAGCCCGTCGGCGAGCCCCTCGATCCGGTGGAGGTGCTCGATGAACGCACCCTCGTGGTTGGTCTGGAAGAAGCGGGTCTCGAGTCCGAGGTCCGCGCCCATGTCGGCGATCCGGCGCTCGAGCTCGTCGTACGTCAGCCGGCCGTAGTGCTCCGGGTCCCGCCGCCCGATCTGGTCGAGATTGGCGCCGTGCATGACCTCGATCCGATTCCGGGCGACGTTCGGCGCGTTCACGCGACCAACTCTCGCACGGCTCCGATCAAATCGCGAGCCTCGACGGAGCATCCCGGGCGGGCCCGGCCGGGGGCGTCGAGCAGCACGAACGGCACCGGACCCTCCCCGGCGCGCTTCTTGTCGCGGGCGGTGGCCATCACGACGGCGTCGGGATCGGTCCCGTCGAGCGCGACCGGGAGCCCGCGGGAGGCGAGCAGCTCACGGACCTCGCTGCGGAGCTCTCCCTGGCCCGAGAGCCGGAGCGCCGCGAGCAGCCCGAGTGCGACCGCCTCGCCGTGGCGGTAGCGGGCATAGCCGGTGACGGTCTCGATCGCGTGGCCGATCGTGTGCCCCAGGTTGAGCACCTGCCGCAGCCCGCCGTCGCGCTCGTCGCGGGCGACGATCCGGAGCTTCGTGCGCGCACACGCGGCGATCACGGCCGGCGAGGCCGGGTCCTCGCCCGATCGGACGCGCTCCCACAGCTCGCCGCCGGCGATCAGCGAGGTCTTCACGACCTCGGCGTAGCCGGCCGCGAGCTCCTCGGGCGGGAGCGTCGACAGCGCGTTGGTGTCCGCGATCACCGCCGAGGGCTGGTGGTAGGCGCCGACGTAGTTCTTGGCCTCGGGGAGGTCGACGCCGGTCTTGCCGCCGTACGCGGAGTCGACCTGGGCCACGAGCGTCGTCGGCACCTGGACGCAGCGGACGCCGCGCTGGTAGGTGGCGGCACAGAACCCGGCCAGGTCGCCGACCACGCCGCCGCCGACGGCGGCCACCACGTCGGAGCGCGTCATCCCGGCCCGGGCCAGCTCGGTCCACACGATCTCGGCGTGGGCGATCGTCTTCGACTGCTCGCCGGGCATGATCGCGACCCGTCCCGACAGAGGCTCGAGCCGCTCCAGGTACAGGTGCCCGACGCGGCCGTCGGTGACCGCGAACCGCCGGCCGGAGACGGTGGCGGGCCAGAATCCGAGGACATCCGCGCCGATGTAGGCGGGATAGTCACCCGACGCGCTCGCCGCCCACAGGAGCTTGGGCGCCGGCCGGCATCCCGTCGAGGGCCTGGAGGATCGGCGCGAGCGCAGCGCTGCGCAGGGAGGGGACGGTGACGTCGGCGAGCCCGGCGTAGACCGGCTCGCGCTCGGCGAACAGCCGCTCGAACGCGGAGCGCTCCCGGGCCAGCGGCCGGCCGCTCCCTGCCGAGCGAACCCAGGCGGTGTCGAGGTCGACGTCGATCCACAGGACGAGGTGTTCGGGGTGCGACAGCTCGCGGCGGACCGCGGCCGATCCGGTGGCGCCGCCGCCGAGCGCGAGCACGGGGCGGCCCGGGCGGCGCAGCAGCTCGAGCGTCAGCCCCTCCTCGGCGGCCCGGAACGCCGGCTCGCCGTCCTGGGCGAACACCTCGGCGATCGGCTTGCCGAACCGGGCCTCGAGCAGCGCGTCGACGTCGAACGCCTCGGTCCCGAGCGCCTCCGCGATCCCGCGGGCGGCGGTCGACTTGCCCGCGCCCATGAACCCGATGCAGGCGATCGCGCCGCGGCCCGGGAGCGTCAGGGCTCCCGCCACCCGATCCGCTCCTTGTACGCGGCGAGCGCGCCGAGGACGTCGTCGATGTGGTCGCCGCCAAACTTGCGGCGATAGGCGTCGGCGAGCACGAACGCGACCATCGCCTCGCCGACGACCCCCGCGGCGGGGACCGTGCAGGAGTCGGTCCGCTCGCGCAGCGCCTGGGCCGGCTCGTGGGTGGCGATGTCGACCGATCGCAGCGGCTTGGTGAGCGTGGGCAGCGGCTTCATCGAGCCGCGCACGACGAGCGGGGCGCCGGTCGTCATCCCGCCCTCGACGCCGCCGGCGCGGTTCGTCTCCCGGTAGAAGCCGCGCGCGTCGTCATAGAAGATCTCGTCGTGCGCCTCGGAACCGGGGAGGCCGGCGACCTCGAACCCGTCGCCGACCGACACCGCCTTGATCGCCTGGATCGAGAGCATCGCCTGGCCGAGGCGGCCATCGAGGCGCTCCTCCCAGGAGACGTGGGAGCCGAGACCGGGCACCGCCCCGAAGGCGATCACCTCGAACACCCCGCCGAGCGACTCGTTCGCCTTGCGCAGCCGGTCGATCTCGGCCACCATCGCCGTGGAGGCGTCGGGATCGAGGCAGCGGACCGGGGACTCGTCGACCTGCGCGAAGTCCTCGGGCCGCAGGTCGTGGCGGCGGGGCGCCTGCACGCCGGTGATCTGGATCACGTGCGAGAACACGCTCACGCCGAGCGCGCTGAGGAACGCCTTCGCCACCGCACCGCCCGCCACCCGCGCGGCGGTCTCCCGGGCGCTCGCGCGCTCGAGGATGTCACGGACGTCGCTGAGGCCATATTTCTGGGTGCCGACGAGGTCGGCGTGGCCCGGCCGGGGCAGGTGGACCTCCTTGAGCTCCCCCTCCACCGGCCAGGGGTTCATCCGGTCCTCCCAGTTGGCGAAGTCACGATTGACGACCTGCAGCGCGATCGGGCCGCCGAGCGTCCGGCCGTGGCGCACCCCGCCGGTCACCTGCGCCTGGTCGCGCTCGATCTTCATCCGTCCGCCGCGGCCGTGGCCGAGCTGGCGGCGGGCCAGGTCGCGGTTGAGCGCGTCGCGGTCCAGTTGCAGACCGGCCGGCATCCCCTGCAGGATGCAGGTGAGCCCGGGGCCGTGCGACTCGCCCGCGGTCGTGAGCGTGAGCGCCATACGGCGCTGTAGGTTACGGACGCCCGGTTAGTAGCGGCCGGCCGCGTCGATCCGCAGGTGCTGACCGTCCGGCGCAATTGAGCGCGAGGCGGATCGTCATCGTCACGTGGCGGAGATGGCGTAGGTGGCCGATCGCGACCCGTGAGAGCCGCAGATGCAGCGTGACCATGCCGTTGCGGACCGACGACACCGTGCCGACACCGACCGACCACCGCCGGACGCCGGCCGGCCCGGATGTGCGCCCTGTGCGCGGCCCCGCGGGAGATGAGCACGGTGGCGATGCCGTCGGCAGACTGTTCGACCTCACGCGCACGGGCACGCCGTGACGGAGCACAAACGAGAGCCCCTGGGCATCAGTTGGAGCGAGACGCTGAACTTGTGGGCCGGCTTGGTGGCGCCGGAGCCGCCCTTGGAGGGTGGCGTGACAGTCGGCGTTGGCACGGCGGCCCGGACAGTCGGCGTTGGCACGGGCTGGCCGTGGCGCCGAGGACCGTGACGGCCCTGGTGATGCTCGCTGTGTTGCCGCCCCGGTCGGTCGTGGCCAGGGTCACGCTGTACGTGCCGGCGGCCGCGAATGATGTGCGCGACGCTCGGGCCGATGGCGGTCGTGCCATCGCCGAAGTTCCACTTGTAGTTCGCCTTCGGCACGATCAGCGTCGACTCCGTCGGCGAGCCGTCAAACTGCGACGATGTCGCCCTGGCTCACCCCGCTCGGGGCGACGAAGCTCGGTACGAGGTTGACGAACGGCGCGCAGGTCGGCGCGTTCGGGTCGGTCTCGATCACCCCGGCGTTGTTGAACTCGCGCTGGATGTCATACGGGTTCTGGCCGCTCGAGCCGATCGTGACGTCGTCGAGGTGCTTGTCGAGCCCGATGCAGCCGTGGTCGTTGATCTCGGATCGCCGTCGAGCGCGAACCAGCCGTTGAGCGCCGGGATCGGTGATCGCGGCGAGCTCGCTCTGGACGAGCGGGCTGACGAGCCGGCTGGCCATGTTGATCGCGAGCTGGGTGGCGGTGAACGTGTCTGGAAGCGGGTCGATGCTCGGATCGTCACACCCGTTGGCGATGACCCACGAAGCGGTCCACGGCTGCACGACGTAGGCGATCTGAGCGCCGCCCACGTTGACCTCGCGAGTGGTAGGAGCAGAACCGGGCGGGCGACGGACGGTCGGCGTTCGCCGAGCACACGTTGCCGGCGGAATCGAGGCAGATCTCGACGCCCGGCGGGGTGAACAGCGTGACGAGCGGCGTGTAGCTGAGCGCGGTGTGCCCGTTGAGGCCCTCGCCTGGACCATTGAGACGAGATTCGTTCGGAGCTGGGCGTCGGTCAGGCAGACGGTCGTTGGCGGCGTTGGTGAAGCCGCCGCCGGGATCCGCCGGCGAACTGGTTCGTGCCGGACACGGTGCACCCGTTGGCTGGGTAGTCGTTGCCGACGCCCGAGCCGCCGGCGTCGCCGAACGCGCACGTCCAGCCACCCGGATTGCCGAAGTCGATGCAGCCGCCGCCGTACTTGGAGGCGTTGTCGGCCCGCCCGCCATGGTCGGCGTACTGGGTGGCGACCGCGAACGGCGTGCTGAGCGCCCCGCTGCAGTCGGCCACGTCGCTGCAGGAACTGCTCGACGTAGTTCGCGGCTCGTCTGCCAGTCGCTGCGGACCGGGTCCCAGGTGAGCGCGAACGTCTCGTTCTGATGGATCACCGCGCCGCCGGCGTAGCACAGGCCGTGTCTGCGGCAGCACGAGGTCCGAGGGGAGCAAGGGGTCGGTGCAGGTGGCGCTCGAGGTGACGGCGGTGACGCCGGTGCGGCCACGCGGAGCCCTGCTGTACGGGCACGCGGTCCACGCCGAAGCTGAGGCCGGCGTCGGTGATCACGATCGCCTGGGCGCCGCGGCGGCGGCGAGCAGCGAGACGACGAGCGCCAGCACGGCAGCAAGGGCCGAGCGGGTCAGACGGCGCATCAGTTGGCTCCCACGCGTCAGGTTGCGAAGGTCGACGACCGCGCCGACCGGCCGCTCGAAGCGGAACAGCGACAGCGCGGTCAGCCCCGAGGAGGCGAGCTGCTCGCGGCCCGCCTTGGACACGTGGGTGCGGGCGGCGTCGGCGGCCGCCACGCAGCCGAGTGTGCGCTTCCGGATCGCGGTCACGTTGAAGTCGCCCACGGCATGCCGCCCGTCCGCATGCGCCAGGCGAGGCTCTCGACCTTGCCGAGCGCCAGCGAGAGGATCTCGACAGTCGATCGGGCCCGGCGTGCAGTTGCCCGGGCCGTTGACGACGGTCCCGGGGAGCACGGCGAACAGAACGCCGCCGGCCGCCCTTGAGCACGCCGAGCTCGACGAGCATCGGCTCGCTGGAGCTCGGGAAGGACGGTCAGGCGCTGGAGCGGGTCGATCGGTGTCGAAGCCGCCGGCGGAGTTGGTGATCGCGAGCGTGACGCATAGGACTGGTGCGGCGTACACCCGCGTCGGGCTGCGGCTCGGTGCGGGCGGTGTGGTCGGCTTCGGCGGGGTCGTGCGGCGCCGCCGGTCGAGCCGGAGCTCCGCCGGTCGAGCCGCGTCGATCCGCCGATCCCGTCGTGCCCGTGCCGAGCCGAGGAGCCGACGGCGCTCGTGGTCGTGCCCGCGCCGAGCCCGCGGTCGACCGCCGTGCGCCGCGTGGCGCCCCGCCCTGCTGGCTGAAGGGGTCGTGCGCCGTGCCCGTGAGGCGGGAACGGAGCGGCGTCGCGGTGCATGCTGACGGCGGGGACGCCGGCGGTCGCCGAGGCCGGCGGCCCGGCGGAGCGCGGCGGCGGCGCCGACGCGGCGGCTGCGAGTTGTCGAGAGCAGCACCGGCACCGCGACCAGGGCGACCACGAGCACGAGTCGCGACCGGCCACAGGCGCTTGCTCGCGGAGGTCGGCGAGGATCGCTCTGAAGAGGCTCATTTGCACCGGGGCTCGATCGCGGCGCCGGCGGCGGGATGCCGTGCTCGTGGCGTGCCGGACACGGGCTGCGTGCTCGCGCTCGCGGGCCCGGCGGGCGTGGCGCCGTTGGTCAGGCCCTGCGCGGCGGGAAGCAGGTAGGTGGTGGCCGAGATCGTGGCCGCGATCTGCGGGAATCCCGGCGGGCCGGCGGCCAGCCGATCGCGTTGAGCGTCATCAGCCGGCCGCGGACCGAGATCTGCGTGTTGGTGGCGACGACGAACCGCTGCAGGCGCCCGAAGAAGCTCGAGAGGTGGAAGAAGTTGCCCTGGAAGGTGAACGTGAACGGCTCGGTCGGGAAGCCGGCCGTGCCGACGCGTCGACGCCCGGCGGGAGCGGCGCGGTCGCGGCCGTGGTCCGCCGGGGCGGCCGGGCGGCGCCGCCTGGCGCCGCTCGGCAGCTGCAGCGAGCGAGGAAGTCGACCCGCGAGCTGCTGGCGGCACTCTGGATCTGGTAGATCAGCGACGGGACGTTGTCGTCGGCCGGAACGGCCTCGCCGAGCCGGGCGATCGACGCGTAGCTGTGCGCGAAGGCGCTCTTCGCCGCCTGGCCCTGGGCGAGCTGGGCCCGGAGCGGCGCTGAGCTGCGCCTGGGCGGTGGTCGAGCTGGGAGCCGAGCTTGGCCGCCTGGTCGCGCTTGGGCTGGATCACAGGATCCAGGGCGCGGCGATCGCGCCACGACGGCGACCATGAGCACGACGGTCCGGTCGCACGGCTCATCCGGTCGCGGCGTGGTCGCTCGGGGCCGTCGCGGTCGTGGCGCGTGGTGCGTCGGCGTCGCGTGGTCGTCGGCTCGCCGGTCGTGGCGCGGCGTCGGCTCGGCGCCGGCTGGCGGCCGGTGCGGCGCCCGGGATCGGCGCGAAGAACACGACCAGGTCGAAGGTCGGGGTGTTGTTGCCGCAGCCGGCCGCGGACGCTCGGTGCCGGCGGCGGCGGCGCGCGCCGCCGGGTCGCTGCCTGCTTCTGCGAGTCGCTGAGCGTCACACGGGTGACGCCGTTGATGAGCCGCAGCCGCGACATCAGCCGGGCGACGTCGTCCTGGGTCTTCGTGCAGCCGCTCAGCTCGAACGCGGGCGCGGCGATGTCGCCGCGCAGCGCAGCTGCCGGAGGCGGCGCCCCGGAGCCCCGCCGGCCGACGTCGCCGTCGGGGAGACGGTGGCCGATCAGCGACTGCAGCGAGGTGTCGGCGGGCACGACCCGGGAGAGGTCGGCCGAGCGCCGCCTGCCAGTCGAAGCGGGTGGCGGCGATCTGGCGGACCGTCTGAGCCCGGGCCTGCGCGAGCTGCGCGAACTGGGCGTAGCTGGCGAGGTGCGCGGCAGGCGCCTGCGCCTGCCTGACCTGCGGCCTGGACGCTCGCGAGCTGCGCCTTGCGCTTCGAGATCGTGTTGTTGCTCGAGCACGTACATGGTCACGAGCCCGAGGGCGACGACCAGCAGCGCCGAGCACGGCGTGCCGGGGCCGAGCGAGCTCGCCGCCGGGCGCGCCGCCGCGGCGGGACTCGCGCGGGATGAGGTTGACGGCCTTCATGCCGCGACCTCGCTCGACTGGCCAGGCCGGCGGCGACGGCGAGCCGGCCGGCGTCGACGTCCGCCAAGCCCGCCGGCGCGGCCTCGGTGACGACGCCGAGCTCGAGCGGCATCCCGAGCTCCTCGCCGAGCTGGTCGGCGAACCCGGGGATCGCGACGGCCGGCCCGGTGAGCACCGCGCGCTCGGCCGGGCGGCGCCCTCCTGCATGCCGTGGAAGTCGAGCGAGTTGCGGACCTCGTCGGCGATCCGGCGCACGCCCTCGGTGAGCACGTTGCGCGCCTCGACCACGATCTCGGCGCTCGCCGTCGACGTCGCTCGACGGCAGTCAGCAGGCCGACGTGCTTGAGCCAGCCGTGGGCGTGCTCGAGCGTCAGCCCGCGCCGCTCGGCGAGCTCGCCGGCGATCGACTCGGTGCCGTGGGCGACGACGCGGGTGAACACGCAGTCGGTGCCGGCGGCGACGGCGAGGTTGGTCATGCCCGCCGACGCTGATGTAGAGCGTCGGCGCCGCTGTCGCCGGCGTGGTGCAGCGCGCGGATCATCGCGAACGCCGAGAGGTCGATCCCGTGCGGGCGCAGGCCCGCCTTGCGGCGTGGCCTCGAGCAGCCGCTCGATCATGTCGCGGCGCGCGGCGACGAGCACGACGCGGGTGCGCGGGCCCGTCGGGGGTCTCGACGATGCCGAGCGACTGGTGCTCGAGCACCGCCTGCTCGAGCGGCATCGGGATGTGGTCCTGGGCCTGGAAGCGGACGGCCGAGGCGATCTCCTTGGCGTCGCGTGAGCGGCGGAAGGTCGAGCGTGCGCATGACGATCCGCTGGTTGGCGACGCCGAGCCGGACCCGCTTGCGAGAGCTTGTGCTCGGCGAACATCGTCCTGAGCACCTCGGCGAGCGTCTCGACGTCGACGACCTCGCCGTCGCGGACGACGCCGGGCGCCAGCGGCGCCGTCGCGGCGCGCTCGACCGCGACGTGCCCGGCACGTGTCTCGACCGCGGCCACGTACCCGGGCTCGATGTCGAGCCCGACGACGGTTTTGCCCACGCTGCGTCCCATTTGGCTGTGACATTGATCGGCTGTTTGGCCGCGGAAGTTGAGGGTTTGATCGCCCTAGTCCGACGATTTCTTCAGATCAGCGCCGAACCGACGGCCTGCCAGGTGGCGAACTGGGCCGTGAAGACCAGCGGATCGAGCCGCACAGGAGATGAGGATCGGCCGCCGCAGAGCTCGGTGCGGAGCGCGCTCATGGGCGGGTCCGGTGTCGGCGCGAACAGGGACAGAGCGAGGAGCGGGAAGGTCCACACGAGGTACAGCGAGACCCAGTAGCCGGCTGAGATCTGGACTCCGAGCAGGATGGCGGCCGACAGCCCGGCGATCCGCGCACGGTCGCCGGCCAGCACAGGATCGCGGCGGACCCGGACCGCGGACCCGGCTATCAGCGCCACCGTCGCCGCCTGGGCAAGCTGCTGGAGCGGGACGCTCCCGATCTGGCCCCACAGGCTCCGGGGATCCACGCGCGAGTCCTGGTAGCCGAGCGCGTGAACCATCGCCGTGAGCGCGTGCGGGCCCCCCAGGGCGAGCAGCAGCGCAACCATGGTCGCGCTGATCGCGGCGGTCGCTGCGAGGGCCCTGGTCAGCGCCCAGCCTCGCAGCCGGGCCAGCCACAGCGGGAGCAGCACGACGGGGAACAGCTTGAACCAGGCACCCGCGGCGAGCAGCCCCGTCGACGCGGTCGGGCGTCGCCACAAGAGCACAGCGCCCACGATGATCAGCGCAAGCAGGACGTCGGTCGTGCCGGTCGAGACCGTGAGCAGCAGCGGCGGAAACGCCAGCCAGGCGACGACGGACCGCAGCCCACCGGGCCCCAGAGCGCGAAGCAGCGCCCAGGTCGCCGCGAGCGCCGCCACGACGGCGACGAGCAGCGTGGCGTCGACATTGTCGAAGGTGGTGGCCACCGGTGAGAGCGCCGCCACCGGCGCGTACAGGAGATAGGAACCGATCGGGTAGGTGTCGCCGTGGAACACGCCCGGTACGTGGCCGTAGGGCAGAACCCCGTGGACGATGTCCGTGGCGCCCTCCATCACGGCGTAGCCGACATCGACGACGTTGCTCGAGCTGAGCCCCACCATCGCGATCACCAGCGCCAGCGCGCCGCCGATCAGCACCAGCAGGCGCTGCCGGCGCTCCGCGCTCCAGTGGGCCGTGAGCAACTCGAACAGCGGCGTGCCGGTCCGCTCGGCCGCCGGCCGCAGCGCCCACGTGGCACAGCGCCCGGCGAGGTACATCGAGCCCCGGATACGCCGCGGCCACCATCCGCCCGAACGTCCACGCGTTGAGCAGCACGATCGTGGCGACGCCGGAGACGGCAGCGAGCACGTCGAGGTTGCGCAGCCGCCATAGGGGCCACACGCCGAGCATCAGCACGAACACGGCCGACAGGAGCGCGAGCACCAGCTCGTTGCTGGCGATCGCGCTGCCGAACGCGTAGGAGCTGCGCGCGGTCGCCCCGGCGAACGGGACCGCTCCCCGATCGCTGACGACGGCGGAGAACACCGAGCGTCCGCCCACGTACAGGCGCACCCCGTCGTGGTGGGCGTCGAGCCGGGTGACCTCGGTGCGGGTGGGGTGCAGGCCGGCGAGCGAGCCTCGGCTCACCGGGCTCGTGCGGATCGCGTCCAGCGCGCGGGCGCGCGGAAGCGGGAGCGTCCCCGGCCCGTGCTGGATGAGGACGAGGACGGGCCAGGCGAGCAGCAGAACGCCGATCGCCAGAGCCAGCGACCCACCGGGGACGCGGAGGCGACGTGCGGGGGAGCCGGCACCGTCTCGGGAGGCCGCGTGCGAGAGCGCCGACATCAGCCACTGGTTGAGGGCGCGACCACTACACCATCGCGTGGAGGTACCAGTGGACGATTGGGGCTCCGGCGAACAGAGCGACCACCCCACCGGCAGCCAGGAACGGCCCGAGCGGCAGTGCCGTCTTCCGTCCCCGGGCAACCCCCAGACGCGCCATCACGACGCCGCCCACGAGCGCCGCTGCCATCACCCCGATGAGCACGGCCACGGCGACGCTGCGCCCGAGGTACAGCCCGAGCACCGCGGCGAGCTTGACATCGCCCATGCCCATCCCCCGCGGATAGGCGAGCGCGAACAGCAGTAGGAAGCCCCCGGCTGCGGCACCGCCGATCAGCTGCTCGGGCACCCCGGACGGCCTCGTCGCCAATCCGATCACGATCGCGGCCACGGCGGCGGGGCCGGTGATCCGGTTCGGGATGATCCGGTGCTCGAGGTCGATCAGCGCCACGGGCACGAGCAGAGCCACCAGCACGAGCCCGAGGATCAGGTCGTGGGCGGAGTGCCGGCTCACGACGACGCCGACGGCGAGCGCGGCGCTCAGCGCCTCGACGACCGGGTAGCGCGCCGAGATCGGCTCGTGGCATGAGCGGCAGCGGCCGCGCAACAGCAGCCAGCCGAACACCGGGATGTTGTCCGCGGGCCTGACCGGCGTCCCGCACGAGACGCAGTGCGAGCCGGGCGCGATCAAAGACTCCCGGCGCGGCAGCCGGTACGCGACGACGTTGAGGAACGACCCGACGATTGCGCCGGTGACTGCGGCGAACACGACCGACAGGGCATCGAACGCGGCGGGCATCGGCTCAGATCGCCGCGGGCGCCGGCTCGGGGAGGGACGGGATCGACTGGGCGCGCCTCCGGACCGAGACCGCCTCGGCAACCGGGACCGGCGCGGCGGCGGGCGCGAGCCCCGCCACGAGCGTGAACGGGAGGAACCAGATCACGTAGAAGTAGAACCAGTGGATCGCCGGCAGCTCGACCGCGATTGTCACGGCCGCCGCCAGCGCGCAGACCTGGACCATCGACCGCTCGCGGCGATTGAGGGCGATGCCGACGGCGAACACGAGCGCCACGAGCTCGAGTGCGGTCTTGACCGGCGCCAGGCCTGGATGCAGCGCCCACGGGCTGAACACGTCGATCCGCGTGAACTGGAAGCCGAGCGTGTGGTCGTAGAACTCCGAGAGGCCGCCCGGCGGCAGGTACAGGCCGATCGCGGCCACGACCACGAACGTGAACACGGCGACGCACACGACGAAGTCGCGCCGGCCGAGCCTGCGTCCGCCGGCGAACAGCGGCAACAGGGCGGCGGGCGAGAACTTCGCAGCCGCCGCCAGCCCGAGCAGCGCACCGCGGGCGCCCGGCGAGGCGAACGCGAGCAACGCCAGCACCGACAGCATCGCCACGAGCCCGTCGTTGGTGTGCTCCATCAGCCCGAGCAGGGTGAACGGGCAGGCCGACCAGGCCCAGGCGAGCACGAGCCCGAGCCGGCGCCCTGCGGCGCCCGGCGCGAGCCGGCGGCCGAGCAGGACGAGGCCGAAGATCGTGATCAGGTCGAACACGGCGGAGGCCACGTGCGCCGAGGCGAGGTAGTCCCACTGCCCGCGCCACGGGAAGATCGCCTCGAACGGCAGGTATGCGAGGTAGGCGATCGGCCCGTAGGTGTCCGGGTGCGTGAGCGTCGCGTAGTAGAGCGGCTCCCCATGAGCGGCGCGGTGCGCGCCGATCACCGAGGCGTAGCCCACGTCGATCACCTGGTGGTCGAGCAGGCCGAGGGCGGTGCGGGCGACGACGAGCACGAGCAGGCCGATCCCGAGCGTCCGCATCGACAGCGGCGAACTGAAGCGCTCGCCCGGCCGGCGCCGCCGGAGCCCGAGCCGCGCCATCCGGACGGCGAGGTAGACGAGCGGCGGATACAGCGCCCACACGGCCGCCTCGAGGTGGCGATGGTCGAACAGCCAATAGGAGATGAGCAGCGACAGCACCGCCACCGCGTCGAGGGTGACCAGGCGCCGCAGCCGGCGCGGGTCGAGGAATGGGACGAGGAACAGGAGCGAGAACGTCACGACCACCCACGGGGAGTCGAACATCGGCGCGTAGTGGCCGCGTGTGTATGGGGCAATCGCGAGCGGGCCCGGGTTGACCTCGGTGACGTGGCCGCTCGGGCTGACATCCACCTCGGCGAGCGTCGACTGCCCCTTGATGAAGTCGATCCCCCAGTGCGGGCCCTGGTAGATGACCGGGATCACCGTCAGGGGGTGGTGGCGCCGGTGGATCGCCTGCATCTGCGGCGTCGCCTCGGCGGCGTGGATCGCCTGCTCGGCATCGGTCGTGAACCCTGGGTAGACCTTGGTCAGCGATCCGACCCGGATGAACGGGAGGTCGACCCCGGCGCTGGCGCCGATCGGCGCCGGCGGCCTCGCGTCGTGGGGGGAGACGACGCCCGCGCTCTGGCTGGCCGCAGCGCCGGCCGGCGCGATCAGCATGGCGGCCGCGATGCACGCGAGAGCGAGGTGACGACCGAGACGGATCACGAAAGACTTATCGGCCGCGGCGATCGTGCCTTGAGCGCGACTGCCCGCCCGGCGCGCTCGAGCCCGAACGCGCGCACGCACAGAATCGCCGCGAGCGCCACGCCCCAGCCGAGCGACAGCGCGATCAGCAGCCCCGCACCGAGCGTCAGCCCAGGGCCGAACGTGAGCGCGACGAGCGCGCCGGCGAGCGCCGTGAGCAGCGGGCGCCCGGGCCGTCCGTGCGCCTCGTGGACGGCGAGCGGCACGAGCAGGGCGACGTAGTAGTACTCCACGGGGCCCGGGTCAGCGAGGCAGCGGAAGAGGCCGAGCAGCGCCAGCAGGGCGAGTGCGTCGAGGGCGTGATCGCGGCGGCGGGCGTGCCGCCAGCCGAGCGCGGCGAGGGGCGCGGCGAGGAGCAGACCGAGCGCGAGCGCCGAGGACTTGGTGAGCTGCAGCGGCAGCGCCCCGGCGAGCGGCAGCCTGGCGGAGATCCACGCCGGGTGGGCGCTGAGCGGCCACCAGGCGCTGAGCGCGTTGACGAGATGGGTGTGGCCGAGCGCCTGGGACGCCCGCCGGAACGCCGCGGGGTCCGCAATCACGGGCGGCAGTGTGAGCAGCAGGCCGCCCGCGGCCCCGATCACGGCGGCGCGGCGCCGGGGGCGGGCCGACGGGAGCGCGAGCAGGACCGGCAGCGCGGCGATCGTCGCCCACGCCTTCGTCCCGATCGCGGCGGCGAGCAGGACGCCGGCGAGCTGGGGGCGGCCGCGCAGTGCCTGGACGACGGCTGCGGTGGCGAGGGCCGCCGCGAGGAGCTCCTCGGGGTGGCCGCTGCGCAGCGCGGCGCGGCCGGCGGGGCCGAGCAGCACGATCGCCAGGGCGAGGAGCAGTCCCGCGCGCTCGCGGCGCGTGCGGCCCGGGACCAGCGTGAGCAGCAACAGCGCGGTCGCGAGCACGCACGCGAACGCGCCGAGGCGGTAGAGGATCGTCGGCCCGGCGCCGAGCGCCTGACCGAGTGCCTGGACCGGTGAACGGAGGATGAGCGAGGTGAGGCCCATCACCGGCTGCGCCGCGGCGAACCGCGCGAGGTGGCCACCGGCCAGCGCGGCGACGGCGGGAGCGGCGTTGTCGGCGCCGACCGCGCCGTGGGCCACATAGTCGCCCGTCGCGCTCCCGGCCGCCAGGACGGCGATCGCGGCCAGGGCGGCCGCTGCTGCGGCGGCGAGAGCCGGTGCGACGGCGGCCGCTGCGATGGCGGCCGTCCCAGTGGCGGTCGGGCGGGCGCGAAGGGTCATGAAATGCGAAAGGGTGGGCATATGCCCACCCTTCCGTTTCGGGATTTTAGTTCTGAACTACCAGCTGGTGCCGTTGCAGCCACCCGGGTTGCCGCCACCGGCTCCGACGGAGCAGATGCGGGTCGAGACGCCGCTGAGCTCGGCGATCGTGTATGCGTCGCTGGTCTGGTTGGCAGTCGACTTGATCGTGTAGCCGAGGGTGCCATTGCCTGTCACGACGGCAGCGGTCGCCGCGCTACTGTCGCTCAGCGTCGGCTCGATGCCGGTCAGCTGAGAGATGTTGCTGGCGTACGTGCCGTTGTTGTCCGTGGCGTAGGTCTCCTCAGCTGTCTGCAGGGTCTTCACCTGCGACTTGGCGTTCGAGTCATAGGCCTTGCCACGCTGGTTGAGGAATGCCGGGATCGCGATCGCGGCCAGAATGCCGATGATCAGGATCACGACGAGCAGCTCGATTAGGGTGAAGCCCTTCTCGTCCTGTGCACGACGGCGCATCTTATGAAGCATGGATCCTCCTGGGATCGTGTGGATGGGTCTGATCGCCAGATCCCCTTGGTTCCCTGCCATCGTCGCCCGTGCAGTGTCGAGCACTCGGTGGCAGCCCGGCTCTCTCCCAACATCAGAAGATCCGTGGCTTTGCGTCCCACCCTCACGGGTGGTTTGCCCTTGGCACCTCAATTCTCTGGCGAAGAACGTATCGGCCGTTTCCAGCGGTTCTTTACGCCCAATGGACGTATTGGCGAGTTTCGGTCCAGATCGTGTGGAGACGCGCTAGCTCTCCACCCGCGCTCGGCGGGCGCGTCCTGCGCGTTGCGGCCGGGCGTGAACCGCCCACTGCCGCCGCACCACGGGCACGGCACCTTGTGCTCGGTGCCCCCGAGATTCGACATCACTGTGCCCGACCCCCGGCACGGGGTGCACGCGGCGCGCGGGTCGTCCTGCGGTGCCTCACCGTTCATGAGGCGCCCGAGCGTACCGGTGAGGCTCGCTCAGCGGCGGACGGCAACGAGCAGCCCGTCGCCGACCGGAGTGACCGTCCCGGTCAGCAGCTCGTGGCCAAGCACCCTGGCGTTGAACGCCCGGGCGCCGTCCACCTGCTCCTGGCTCCAGATCGCGCTCGCCCGTCCTTCGGCGACGCTCCCGCCCATCAGCACGTTGTCGATCGCCAGCACGCCCCCGGGGCGCAGGAGCGGCACGAGCGCCTCGAGGTAATCGCCGTACTGGGCCTTGACCCCGTCGATGAACGCCATGTCGAACTCCGGCTCGAGCGCGCTCAGGCCCTCCCGCGCGTCACGCAGATGGAGAGTGGCCCGGTCACCGACGCCGGCCCGGTCGAGGTAGTTGCGTGCCGCCGCATGCCGGCGCTCGTCGATCTCGAACGAGACGATCTCCCCGTCCGCCGGCAGCGCGCGGGCCAGGTACAGCGTCGAGACGCCGATCGCGGTCCCCACCTCGACGATCCGCCGGCTCGAGCACGCCAGCGCCAGCACGTGCAGCATCTCCCCCGTCTCCGGCGGCACGATCGGCACCTGGTCCCGGGCCCCGTGGGCCTCCATCTCGGCCAGCACGTCGTCCGGCTGGAGGCTCAGCTGCCGCAGATAGTCGTGAACGACGTCGGTGACGATCACAGCGGGTGACGTTAGCGCCCCGGGACGCCCCCGCTACTGGATGTGGTTGTACACGTCGAACAGCGGCAGGTACATCGAGACGACGATCACGCCGACGATGCCACCGACGATGATGATCATCGCGGGCTCGAGGATCGACGTGAGGGCCCTGACGGCGGCCTCGACCTCGTCCTCGTAGAAGTCGGCGACCTTGGAGAGCATCGCGTCAAGGGCGCCGGTCTCCTCGCCCACGCCGATCATGTGGGAGACCATCGCCGGGAAGACCTTGGCCTTGCGGAGCGGCGTGGAGATCATGCCGCCCGCCTTGACCGACTCGATCACCGCGGCCATCGCCTTCTCGATCACCGCGTTGCCCGCGGTCCTGCCGGTGATGTCGATGGCCTGCATGATCGGGACGCCGGCCGCGACGAGCGAGGCTGAACGTGCGCGACCAACGGGCGATGCACGACCTTCTGGACGACGTCGCCGATCTTCATCGGGATCCGCAGCTTGAACGCGTCCCACTGGCCGCGGCCCCTGGCCGACTTCTTCCAGTAGATGAACGACGTCGCTGAGGCCGACGACGGCCACAATCACCAGGTACCACTGGTGATTGAGGATGTGCGAGAAGTCGACCATGAACTGGGTGAGCGCCGGCAGCTTGCCGCCGAACTGCTTGAACACCCCGGCGAACACCGGGATCAGGAACGTGACGAGGGCGAGCAGCACGATCATCGCGAACGTGATGACCAGCGTCGGGTAGATCGTCGCGGCGCGGATCTGGCGGCGCAGCGACGCATCCTTCTCGAGCTGGTCGGCCGTCCGGAGCAGCGACTCCTCGAGCACACCGCCGGTCTCCCCCGCCCGCACCATCGAGACGTACAGTGGAGAGAACACCTTCGGGTGCCGGGCGAGCGCGTCGGAAAGCAGCAGGCCGGCTTCGACGTCGCGCGCGGACCCCGACCAGCGTCTCCTTGAGCAGCTTTGAATCGGTCTGCTCCTCGAGCACCGAGAGGGACCGGAGGATCGTCATGCCCGACGACACCATCGTCGAGAGCTGCCGCGTGCTGATCGCCAGATCGTTGGCCTTGACCCGCGCGAACAGCTCGATGTTGAGCTCCTTGGAGCGGTACTTGTGCGGCGATGTCGACGACGATCAGGCCGCGCTCGCTTGCAGCTGATCGGCCACGTCCTTCTTGGAGACGGCCTCGACCTCGCCCTTGGCGGGAACCCCCGCCGCATCCATCGCCTTGAAGACGAACGTTGCCATCGGCTATGCCGCCATCGGATGGCCGGCGCCGCCCACCAAGCGCCGGAATTCCTCGATCGAGTGCGTGCGTGCCTCAGCGATCGGCCGGGTGATCTTGCCGGCCCTGACGAGCTGGGCCAGCGACGCGTCCATCGTCTGCATCCCGTGCGCGCCGCCGGTCTGGAGCACCGAGTAGATCTGATGGCTCTTGGCCTCGCGGATGAGGTTGCGCACGGCCGGCGTCGGCACGAGGACCTCGCAGGCCACGCAGCGCCCGGCGCCGTCGGCGCTCGGGCACCAGCGTCTGGGTCATGATCCCCTGCAGGGCGACCGACAGCTGCGCGCGGACCTGTCCCTGCTGGGCGGACGGGAACACGTCGATGATGCGGTCGATCGTCTGCGGGGTGTCCTGGGTGTGCAGGGTGGCGAACACGAGGTGGCCGGTCTCGGCCGCGGTGATCGCCGTGCCGATCGTCTCGAGGTCCCGCATCTCGCCGACGAGGATCACGTCCGGGTCCTGGCGCAGGGCCGCCTTGAGCGCGTCGGCGAAGGTCGGGGCGTCGGCGCCCAGCTCGCGCTGGTTGACGATGCAGCGCTTGTGGCGGTGGAGGAACTCGATCGGGTCCTCGATCGTCATGATGTGCTCCTCGCGCTCCAGGTTGATCACGTCGATCAGCGACGCGAGCGTCGTGGACTTGCCCGAGCCGGTCGGGCCGGTGACGAGCACGAGCCCGCGCGGCCCGGTTGGCGAACTCGGCCACCGCCGGCGGCAGCCCGAGCTTCTCGAGCGGCGTCACCTCGAACGGGATCAGGCGGAAGGCGGCGCCGAGCGAGGAGCGCTGGAAGTAGGCGTTGACGCGGAACCGGCCGGCGCCCGGGATCTGGTAGGCGAAGTCGATCTGCAGGTTCGTTCTCGAGCTTCTGGCGCTGGCTGTTCGAGAGGATCGAGTAGACGATCTCGCGCGTGTCCGTCGGCGTCAGCTTCGGGAAAGCCCTCGAGCGGGGTCAGCCGACCGCGGACGCGCACCATCGGGGGCGCCCCGACCGTGAGGTGCAGGTCCGATGCCCGGCGGCTGATGACCTCGAGCAGGACATCAGCGAAATCAATGTTCCATGCGCAGCGTCTCCGTTCAACGGCGAGGTCGGTTCCCATCGACCGCCGTATCGGCAGTTCAGCCCGATCCCGTTACGCGCGAAACCTCGGCCATGGACGTCAGGCCCGCCTTGACCTTCTCCATGCCGTCGTCGCGGAGCCTGCCGCATCCCCTGCGCCGACCGCGGCGGCGCCGATCTGGGCGGCCGAGGCACGCTGAAGCGTGAGCTCGCGGATCTCCTCCGACATCGTCATCACCTCGTACAGCCCGAGCCGGCCGCGGTAGCCCATCGACCCGCAGCGCACGCAGCCGACGGGCTCGTAGGCCTCGAGGTCGAACTGGGTCGCGATACCCGTGGTCGCGGAGGACCTGCGGCCGGAATGATCGTCCGCCGCTTGCAGGCCGGGCACAGCGTTCGCGCCAGCCGCTGGGCGACGACCGCGTCGATCGCGGAGGCGATCAGGAACGGCTCGATGCCCATCTCGATCAGGCGCGTGATCGCGGATGGGGCGTCGTTGGTGTGCAGCGTCGAGAGCACCATGTGGCCGGTGAGCGCGCCCTCGACCGCGATCTGCGCGGTCTCGCGGTCGCGGATCTCGCCCACCATCAGGATGTCGGGGTCGGCGCGCATCATCGAGCGCAGACCGGTGGCGAACGTCAGCCCCGCCTTGTTGTTGACCTGCACCTGGGTGATCCCTGGATCTGGTACTCGACCGGATCCTCGATCGTGATGATGTTCTTCTCGGGCGTGTTGAGCTCGAGCAGCGCGCCGTACAGCGTCGTCGACTTGCCCGATCCGGTCGGCCCGGTCACGAGCACCGAGCCGTGGGCGTGGTTGAACGCGCTTGCGGAACCGCTCGAGCTCCTCGGGCGCATCCCGAGCTCGCTCGAGCTCGAGGTTGACGTTCTCCTTGTCGAGGATCCGCAGCACGACCGATTCGCCGTGGACGCTGGGGATCGTGACCGACGCGGATGTCGACGTGGCGGCCCTCGATCGTCAGGCCGACGCGGCCGTCCTGCGGGAGCCGGCGCTCGGAGATGTCGAGGTCGGCTCATGATCTTGATCCGCGAGATGACGCCGCCGACCATCCGCTTGGGGACGTCATCTCGTCGCTCGAGCACGCCGTCGACTCGCATCCGGACGCGGAGCTCGCGCCCGGAGCCGCCGCGCTCGTCGGTCTGGGGCTCGAAATGGATGTCGGAGGCGCCGCGCTCGGCGGCCTGAGCGATGATCGAGTGCACGAGCTTGATCACCGGCGCGTCCTCCGCGGACTCGCGCAGGTCGACGATCTCGAGCGGGGCTGAGTCCTCCTCCCCCTCCTCGACCGCCTCCTGGACCGCGTCCTCGAAGCGGTTCATCCGCGAGATCGAGGGCGGCGATGTCCTCGGCGGAGGCGACGGCCGGCCTGACGTCGAGCCGGGTCAGCATCGCGATGTCGTCGACCGCGAGGACGTTCGCAGGGTCGGCCATCGCCAGCAGCAGCGTGTGCTCGTCGACGTAGGCGACCGGGACCGCGGCGTAGCGCTTGGCCGCCGAGGCGTTCAGCAGGTTGGCCGCCGCCATGTCGACCTTGAACATCCCCGAGTCGATATGGTCGAGCCCGTAGCGCTCGGCGATCGCGAGCGAGAGCTGCTCGGCGGAGATCGCGCGCTGGTCGAGCAGCACCTTCTCCGGCGTCCCGCCGCGCAGCGCGGGCGTCCTCGATCGCCCGCTGGACCCGCTCGGCGATCGGTGAACCCGAGCTCGACCAGCACGTCGGTGAGGAACCGCCCCGAGGATCCGCGCGCTGCGTGGAGGGGTGATGCCGGTATGCTCCGGGCGCTTGGCTCTCGGCCTCGGCCGACGGGTCGACGGCCCGCAGATGGGGCCCGCTGTCGGTCATGCGGAGTCCACGGCCGCGGCCATCACGCCCGGCCGGGGCCGCGCATCCCCGTGAAGCGCTCGAAGGCGAGCTCGGCCTGCGCGACGAGCAGCGCCAGGCCGTCGAGGACCGGCAGCGACCGGGCGCGGGCCGCCCGTACGAGAGGGGTTTCTCGTTCTGAGTACACGAGATCAACGATGCATCCGTAGCCAGAGACCCCATCGGCGTCGAGCGGAAGTGACTTGAACATCGGATCGGTCGGGGTCGAGACCGCTCGACGTGCAGTGGACGAGCAGGTCGGCGGGCGCGGGCCTCGGTGACCGGCGTCCCGCCGAGCTCGGCGCACAGCGCGCGCGCGCGCTCGGGGTGCGGTTCCAGACCCAGACCTCGCGCGCGCCGGCGTCGCGCAGCGCCCACACCGCGGCGCGGGCGCTGCCCCCGGCGCCGAGCACGAGCGCGGTGCGCCCGGCGGGATCGAGCGGGAGCGCGGCGACGATCGCCGGCGCGTCGGTGTTGTCGGCGTGGATCGTCCGTCCGGCTCGAACAGCAGCGTGTTGGCGGCGCCGATCGCCCGTGCGCTCGGCGTCGCGCTCGTCGCCAGCTCGAGCGCGGCCTGCTTGTGGGGGATCGTCACGTTGACGCCCCGGAAGCCGGCCGCCGGCAGTGCCCGCACCGTCTCGCGCGAACAGCTCCGGCGGGACCGGCAGCAGCTGGTAGCGCCAGCCGCCCAGGCCGGCGGCCCGCAGCGCGGCGTTGTGGATCGCCGGCGAGCGGCTGTGGGCGACGGGCCAGCCGAGGACGCCGAGCCGCGGTAGCGGCTTCAGCACTTCTCAGGCGACTTGCCGCCCCGCTGGGTGCGGGCGGTCTGGTACTGCGCGGCGTCGTGAAGGAACTGCGTTGTAGTTCGAGGAGAACACGTGCTCGCCGTTGCCGCACGGCTTGACGACGAAGTACAGGTAGGTGCGTCTGCGCCGGATGAGCGGCGGCCTGGATCGCGGCGAGGCCGGGGCTGTCGATCGGTCCAGGCGGCAGCCCCGGGTGGGTCCGCGTGTTGTACGGCGAGTGTGAGTTGAGCTGCGAGACGGTCAGCGGGGCTCGTGTAGTTGCCGGTCGCGAACCGGGTGGTGGCGTCGATCTGCAGCGGCATGTGGTCGTGCAGCCGGTTGTAGATGACCGAGGCGACGAGCGGCCGGTCGTGGCTCGTCTCGGCCTCGGCCTGCACCATCGAGGCGATCGTCAGCACGTCGAACGGGGTCAGGTGCTTGCTGCGCGCGTACGACATGTTGACGGTCGCGAACTCCTTGCGGAAGGTCCGCAGCTGGTCGGCCACGAGCGCGTTGATGCTGATCGGGTCGCTCAGCTGGTAGGTCGAGGGGAACAGGAAGCCCTCGAGCGTGTTCGTGCTCCGCGGCGCGCCGTACGTGCGTGGGTTGAGCAGCCGCGAGTGGCGGGTGGCGGCGAGGTAGCTCCCGCGCAGGTGCTGTGAGCGCAGCAGCGCGTCGATCTGCTGGCGCGACTTGCCCTCGATGATCGTGCAGCTTGCTCGTCGGCGCGGCTCGCGGGGCCGTGGTCAACGCGGTGAGGACGTCGCCGTAGCCCATCCCCAGCTTCAGGTGGTAGGTGCCGGCGCGCAGGTCGCTGCGGTCGCCTGCCAGTGAGGCGCGGAGCTTGAAGAAGAAGCTCGAGTCGATCACGCCGTCGTGCTCGAGGATGTCGCCGATCTGGCTCGACGCTCGAATGCGGCGGGATCGTCACCTCGACGCTCCCGTGGCCGGACCCGTGGAACGGCTGGAACAGCGAGTTGAGGAACCACAGCGCGCCGATCACCAGCGCGAAGGCGAGCACGGCGAGCAGCCGCCCGAACCACGAGCGCCGCCGCCTGCGGGGCGCTTGGCGGGGCGCCGCCCCGGCGAGCGGCCGCCCGCGCGCCCCCTCGCAGCCGCTCGGCCCGCGCGACAGTCCGGATCCCGACCGGTGCCTCGTGTGGTCCGTCGTGGTCGCTGGCTCGTGGGGCTCGTCGAGCTCGTCGTCGTCGTACCCCTCGTCCCAGTCCTCGTGTTCGACGCGGTCGTACCCGCCGCCCCGGACCACGGGCTCGGGCGCGCGCGCCGGCTCGGAGGGCGCGGCGCGGGCTCGGCGGCGCGGCCGGCGCGGCGTCCGCCGCTCCGAGACCGCCCGGCCCGCCGGCGCTCGCGCTCCCGGCGCGCCGCCTCGCGCTCCTCGGCCGAGCGCTCGCTCGAATCGCTCACGCGCGGGCTCCCGGGACGGCGTGCGCGGCCAGCCAGCTCTCGAGCAGATGTGCGGCGGCGCGCGAGTCCTCGCTGGCCCGCCCGCCTGTGCGCTCGGCCAGCCGCGTCGTGAAGCGCTCGTCGTAGAGCTCGACCGGGACCGGCCAGGCGTTCGCCGAGCCGCTCGGCGAACGCGCGCGTCTCCGTCGTCTGCGCGGTGTCCGCGCCGGACAGCGACAGCGGCAGGCCGACGACCACCCGGTCGACCTCGAGCTCGCGCGACGAGCTCGCGCAGCCGCGCCGATGCCCCTGCGGGTGCGCGGGGCTGAGCACGGGATCGATCGGCGTGGCCAGCACCCCGGTCGGGTCGCTGACCGCGCATCCACAGCGAGCGCTGCCGTAGTCGAGCGCGAGCACGCGCATGACACTAGCGGTGTCAGGGCGCGTCCTCGATCGCCTGCGCGGGCGGCCTCGATCGCGTCCGGGCAGCTTGGCCGCGTCGCGGCCGCCGGCCCGCGCGAGCGTGTCGCGCCCGCCGCCTCCGCCGCCGACGACGCGCCGCGGCGGTCTTGACGATCTCGCCCGCGCGCACGCCGCGCTGCGACGAGCGCCGGCGCGACGCTCGCGACCAGGTCGACGCGGTCCTCGCCGGCGCTGCCGAGCACGATCGCGGCGTCGCCGAGCTTGGCCTTGCAGCCGGTCGGCGACGTCGAGCAGCGCCTTGCCGTCGACGCCCGCGAGCGCCGCGGTGAGCACGTGCGCGCCGTCGATCTCGGCCGCGGCGCCGAGCAGCGCCTCGACGTCGACCGCGCCGTTGCCGCGCGGCGCCGCGGCGCTCGGCGCGCTCGAGCTCGCGGCTGCGCGCCGCGAGCTTGGCGACCTCGTCGGCGACGCGCTCGGGCGGGACCCGCAGCGACTCGCGCGGCCGCGGACAGCGTGCGGTCGTGGCGCGCGCAGCAGCTCGACCGCAGCCGGCCCGGTGAGCGCCTCGATCCGGCGGACGTTGGCCGCGCTCGAGGTCTCGGTGACGAGCTTGAACAGCCCGATCTCGGCGGTGTCGCGGACGTGCGTGCCGCCGCACAGCTCGCGCGAGAACGACCCGTCGCCGACCTCGACCATCCGCACGACCTCGCCGTACTTCTCGCCGAACAGCGCCGTCGCGCCGAGCCGCTTGGCCTCGTCGAGGGTCGTCGTGATCGCGTGCACCGGGTCGCTCGGCCAGGATCCAGGCGTTGACCTGGTCCTCGATGTCGGCGCAGCTCCTCGGGCGTCAGCGCGCTGCCGTGGGTGAAGTCGAAGCGCAGCTTGTCGGGCCCGACGTAGGAGCCGGCCTGGTGCACGTGGCCGCCGAGCCGCGCGGCGCAGCGCGGCGTGCAGCAGGTGGGTCGCGGTGTGGTTGCACTCGGTGGCGTGCCGGGCGGCGCGGTCGACGTGCGCGTGGACCCGCTCGCCCGGCTTCAGCTCGCCGCGCTCGGCGACGAGCGCCACGACCTGGTCGTCGCCGAGCCGCAGCACGTCCTCGACCCGCGCGCGGCAGTCGCCGCTCGGCGCACTCGACGTAGCCCGGCGTCGGCGACCTGGCCGCCGCCGGTGGCGTAGAACGGCGACTCGACGAGCTTGACCAGCACCCGCCCGTCGCTCGGCCGTCGACGCGCGCCGACGGTCGTCTCGCTGTCGGTCGTCTCGTAGCCGACGAAGTCGGTCGCGAACCCGGCTCGCGCCGGAGAACGCCGAGCGCCGCTCGCGCAGCTCGCCTCGCGTGCCGCGGTCGCGGCCGCCGCTCGCGCGAGCCCGGCGGCGCTGGTCCTCCATCAGCGCCTCGAACCCCTCCTCGTCGACGCCGAGGTCGTGCTCGGCGACGATCTCGAGCGTGAGGTCGATCGGGAACCCGAAGGTGTCGTGGAGCCGGAACGCGTCCTCGGCGGCGATCCCCTCGGCGCCGCTGTCCCGGGCGCGGGCGATCAGCTCGTCGAGCAGCTTGCTGCCCTGCGCGAGCGTGCGGCCGAAGCCCTCCTCCTCGGACTCCAGCCAGCGGTGGACCTCGGTCCGGCGCGCGCTGGAGCTGCTCGTACTCGGCGCCCATCAGCTCGGTGACGAGGTCGGCGTAGCGGCCGCAGGAAGCCCGGGCTCGAGCCCGAGCGTGTGGCGGCCCTGGAGGATCGCCCGGCGCATGATCCGCCGCAGCACGTAGCCGCGATCCTCGTTGGAGGGCACGACGCCGTCGGCGATCAGGAAGGTCATCGCGCGGCCGTGGTCGGCGAGGATCCGCAGCGCCCGGTCGGTCGGGAAGTCGTGCGCCGTAGCGGCGGCCCGAGAGCTCCTCGCCGAGCTCGATCAGCGGCGCGAACTGGTCGGTCTCGAACACCGTCTCCTTGCCCTGGAGGATCGCCGCCAGCCGGTTGAGCCCGAGCCCGGTGTCGATGTTCTGCGCCGGCAGCGGCGTCAGCGTGTTGACCGGGTTCTGGTCGAACTGCATGAACACGAGGTTCCAGTACTCGAGGAAGCGCTCGTTCTCGCCGCCGGGCAGATCGTCGGGCGCGCCGAAGCTCGAGCCCGCGGTCGAGGTACAGCTCCGAGCACGGGCCGCACGGGCCCAGTCGGCCCGACCTGCCAGAAGTTCTCCGAGCGCGGGCACTCGACGATCCGCTCGCGCGGGACGCCGACCTCGAGCCAGGCCTCGATCGCGTCCTCGTCGGGTCCGAGGCCGAGCTCGTCGTCGCCGGCGAACACGGTGATCCAGATGTCGTCCTCGGGCAGCCCGAAGCCCTCGCGCGAGAGGTCCCAGGCGAACCGGACCGCCTCGCGCTTGAAGTAGTCGCCGAACGAGAAGTTGCCGAGCATCTCGAAGAACGTGAGGTGCCGGGTCGGTCGTCCCGATGATCTCGATGTCCGGCGTGCGGAACGTCGGCTGGCAGGTCACCACGCGCGGATGCGGCGGGCGCTCGCCGCCGAGGAAGTACGGCTTCAGCGGGTGCATCCCGGCGATCGTGAACAGCGCCGACGGGTCGAGCTCGGCGGGGATCAGCGACGCGGAGGGCAGCCGCAGGTGGTCGCGCGCCTCGAAGAACTCGATGTAGGTCGCCGGATCTCGTCGGAGGTCATCGTGCACGCAGTGTAGGCGCGTCGCGGGCGGCGAACTCCGGCCGCCGGGGCAGGCAGCTCAGGCGGCGCTCAGGGCTCGGGCAAGTTCGGACTCAGGCCGCGGCCGGGGCCTGCCGGGCGCGCGATCGTGCCCCAGCCGACGACGAGCTCGCCGTCCAGCAGGCAGGCGAGCTGCCCCGGCGCGGCGCCGCTCACGCCGGCGTCCGAGCTCGACGCTCACCGCGCGGTGGCGGCCCGGGCGGGGGTCACCGGCGAGCCGCCCGGCCAGCGGCTGCGAGCGGTAGCGGAGCTTGACCCGGTCGACGCGCGCGCCCGGTCGGTGCAGGCGTGACGCCGCGCAGCGCCACGCTCCCGGTCGCGCAGCGCGCTGCGCGGGCCGACGACGACGCGGTTGGTGGCGGCGTCCTTGTCGAGCACGTACAGCGGCTCGCCGGCGGCGACGCCGAGCCCGCGCCGCTGGCCGACGGTGAACCGGTGCTGGCCGTCGTGGCGGGCGAGCACGCGCGCCGTGCGCGTCGACGACGTCGCCGGGGCGGTCGCCGAGATCGCCGTGGCGGGCGAGGAACCGCGCCCGGCTGGTGCCGGCGAGGAAGCACAGATCCTGCGAGTCGGCCTTGCCCGCGACCGGCAGACCCGCCTCGCGCGGCGATCGCGCGGACCTCGGGCTTGGTCAGCTCGCCGAGCGGGAACCGCATCCGCGCGAGCGAGGCCGGCGACAGCGCGGCGAGCATGTACGTCTGGTCCTTGGCCGGGTCGGCGGCGGCGCGCAGCAGCGGGCCGGCCGGGTCATCGGTCTCGGCCGTGCGCGCGTAGTGGCCGGTCGCGAGCGCCTCGCAGCCGAGCCGGTCGGCGAGCTCGAGCATCGCGTCGAGGCGCACGTGGCCGTTGCAGCCGACGCACGGGTTCGGCGTCTCGCCCGCCGCGTAGCCGGCGATGAACGGCTCGACGACCCCGGCGCGGAACTCGTCGCGCAGGTCGATCGTGAAGTGCGGCAGACCCATACCGTGGGCGAGCGACCGCGCCTGGGCGACGGCGCGACGCCGAGCAGCAGCTGCGCTCGGCGTCGTTCTCGGGGTCGGCCCACAGCTCGAGCGTGACCGCGACGGTGTCGCCCCGCCGTCCGGCAGCGCAGCGCGGCGACCGCGCTGTCGACGCCACCGCTCATCGCGACGAGCGTCCGGCCTGCGGGCCGCGCCGAGCGAGGCGCCGGCCCGGGCCGCCGCGCCGAGTGCGCGCGCGAGCGCGTCGGCGGCGAGCTCGGCGGCGTGCAGCTTGCCGGGACTCAGACCGCCGAGCTCGGCCGCGATCTCGCGGGCGCCGATCCGGGCGGCGTCAAGGAGCGTCGCGCCCCGGACGAGCGTCACCGCGGCGCTGCCGGCCGCGGTCGCAGCGCCGCAGCCGTCGGCGTCGAAGCCGGCGTCGGCGACCGTGTCGCCCGTCGAGCCGGACGGAGAACCGGATCTCGGTCGCAGCACGAGCCGCCGCCGGCGGTGACGGTGTGGGCGCCGGCCGGGGTGAGCCGGTGTCCCTGCGGCGAGGTGAGGTGGTGCTCGAAGGCGAGCGCGTCCATCCCGGGCGAGGATAGAGACGCCCGGGGTGGTGCCTGCCGGCCTTCGGGGCGGCTCAGGTGCCGAGCGCGTCGATCACGCGCTGGGAGATCTCGAACCGGTCGGCGAACCCGACGATCGTCGACGCCTGCGCGGTTGCGGTCGATCAGCACGAGCGTCGGCGACTGGCTGATCGGGATCTGGCTGGCGATCGGGTAGCTGCGCCACCTCGTCGATCGGGACGGCGAGCCGCAGCACGCTGCCCCGGTGGTCGGCACCGCGGCCAGCTCCGGCTGGACGGCCCGGTCGTCGGTCGAGCGCCGGGTTGTAGAACAGGAGCGCGATGACGCGGCTGGTCGACCAGGGCCCGGGTGACCGCGTCGAGCTGCTGCTCCGGGGTGGTCTGCGAGCCGGAGCCAGGCTTCGACGCCGTCGGCGCCGTCGTGTGGGTTCCGCCCGTCGTCGTCGTCCGGCCGTTCGCGGCCGGCGCCGCGGCGGTCGTGGTGGTGCTCGTGGTGGCGGTCGTGTGCGTTCTACGTCGCCGTGCTCGAGCCCGCGAGCGTCGTGGGGACGCGCCGGGGTGCGAGCGCCGGCGAGGACAGGCTCGCCGGGGCAGTCGAGGACAGCTGGACGGCGTGGTGGGCCGGCGGAGATCGCCGACTGGTACTGAGCCGAGGCCGCCCTTCGGCGCGCCGCTCCCGGACGACTGGGCTTGAGCGCGGTGATCCACAGCGCGAAGAACGCGACAGTGCCGATCAGCAGGCCGATCAGCGGGCGCGAAACGTTTGCCATCCCGGGCGTGCATCGGCAGCTGAGGGCAAAGACATAAGCCCTGGCCCGATCAGACGGACGTCCCGCGCCGGGTGCCGCGCCCGTCCGGCGGGCGCTACATGAGCCGCAGCCCGAGCTCGCGCAGCTGCGCGGCGTCGACCGGCGCCGGCGCGCCGGTCAGCGGGTCCGCGCCGCTGGCCGCCTTCGGGAACGCGATCACGTCGCGGATCGACTCGGCGCCGCCGAGGATCGCGACGATCCGGTCGATCCCCATCGCGATCCCGCCGTGCGGCGGCGCGCCGTAACGCAGCGCGTCGAGCAGGAAGCCGAACCGGGCCTGGGCCTCCTCGGCGCCGATCCCGAGCAGCTCGAACACCCGGCGCTGGACCTCGAGCTCGTGGATACGGATCGAGCCGCCGCCGATCTCCGAGCCGTCGAGCACGAGGTCGTACGCGCGCGAGAGCAGGCTGCCCGGATCGTCCATGTTCCCGGTCGGGGCGGTGAAAGGGTGGTGGGCGGCGTCCCAGCGCCGCGCCTCGTCGTCCCAGAAGAACGCGGGGAACTCGACCACCCAGAGGATGTCGTGGCGGCCCTCGGGGATCAGCCCGAACCGGCGGCCGAGCTCCATCCGCAGCGCGCTCAGCGCCTGGCCGGCGACGTCGGGCTCGTCGGCGACGATCAGCAGCAGGTCGCCGGGCGCGGCCTCGAGCCGCTCGCTGACCGCCGTCGAGCTCCTCCGCCGAGAGGAACTTGGCGATCGGCGAGCGCCAGCCGCCGTCGTCCTGGACGAACGCCCACACGAGCCCCTTGGCGCCGTGCTGCTTGGCCAGCTCGGTGAGCGCGTCGAGCTCCGAGCGCGGCAGCTCGCGCGTGCCCGCGTTGATCCCCCGGACGACGCCGCCGGAGGCGAGCGCCGCGGAGAACACCTTGAACTCCGAGCCGGCGAGGGCCTCGCCGAGGTCGCGCAGCTCGAGCCCGAAGCGCGTGTCGGGACGGTCGATCCCGTAGCGCGACATCGCCTCCGCGTACGTCATCCGCGGCCACGGCGGCGGCGCGGCCTCGAACCGCTCGCGCTCGAAGATCTCCCCCATCACGGCCTCCATGCATCTCGATCACGTCGTCCTCGTCGACGAACGACATCTCGAGGTCGAGCTGCGTGAACTCGGGCTGGCGGTCGGCGCGGGTGTCCTCGTCGCGGAAGCAGCGCGCGATCTGGTAGTAGCGCTCGAACCCCGCGATCATCAGCAGCTGCTTGAACAGCTGCGGCGACTGGGGCAGCGCGTAGAACGAGCCGGGCTGCACGCGGGCGGGCACGAGGTAGTCCCGCGCGCCCTCGGGCGTCGAGCGGGTCAGGTTCGGCGTCTCGATCTCGAGGAAGTCGCGCTCGTTGAGGACCTCGCGCATCGTCGCGACCACCCGGTGGCGGAGCGCGAGCAGCGTACTGCATCGGCGCCCGCCGCAGGTCGAGCGCGCGGTGGCGCAGGCGCAGGCTCTCGTCGACGTTCGTGTCCTCGTCGAGCGGGAACGGCGGCGTGTCGGCGTCGGCCAGCAGGCTCGGTCGTCTCGACCGCGAGCTCGACCTCGCCGGTGGCCAGGTTCGGGTTGACGTTCGCCGGATCGCGCCGGGCGACCGAGCCGCTCGCCGACGAGCACGTCCTCGGAGCGGAAGCGATGCGCGGTGGCGTGGGCCTCTGGCGCCGTGTCGGGGTGGAACACGAGCTGGACGATCCCGGAGCGGTCGCGCAGGTCGATGAAGATCAGCCCGCCGTGGTCGCGGCGGCGGTGGACCCAGCCGGCGACGCGCGCCTGCGTGCCGGCCCGCTCGGCGGTCAGCTCGCCGCACCAGCTGTCCCGGTAGGCGTTCGGGCGCGGAGCGCGCTTCATGCCAGCCGGCTCCCTCTGAGGATCGTCGGGATCACGTTCTGCAACTCGGTCTCGTGCTGCTCGCCGGACTGCATGTCCTTGAGCGTGGCCGAGCCGTCGCCGTCGACGATCGCGACGTAGCGGGCGCCGAGCCGGTCGGCGTGCTTGAGCTGACCCTTGAGCGAGCGGCCGGCGAGCTCCTGCTGGGCCTGCAGACCGGCACGGCGCGCGCGGTTGGTCAGCTCGAACGCGCGGGCGGAGTGCTCGGCGTCCCTCGTGCCGAGCGCGACGAACAGGTCGACCGTCGGCGGCGCGCTCGGCATCTCCCCGCCGGCCAGCAGCATCCGCTCGACGCCGGCGGCCCATCCGCAGGCGGGCGTCGGCGGGCCGTCGAGCTGCTCGATCAGGCGGTCGTAGCGGCCGCCGCCGCCGACGCCGGACTGGGCGCCGAGCGCGTCGCTGGAGAACTCGAACAGGGTCCGCGTGTAGTAGTCGAGGCCGCGCACCAGCGTCGGGTCGAGCTCGTAGCGCAGGCCGGCCCGGTCGAGCAGCGCGCGCACGGCGGCGAAGTGCTCGGCGTCCTCGGGTGCGAGGCGGTCGAGCAGCTTCGGGGCGTCGCGCATCACTCGCCGGGTGTCGCGGTCGCCGGCGTCGAACGCGCGCATCGGGTTGAGGTCGATCCGATTGCGCGACCTCCGGTGAGAGCTCGTCCTCGTGCGCGTGCAGGTACGCCTTCAGCTCCTCGCGGTACTCGTCGCGCGTCTCGGGCGTGCCGAGGCTCGCGAGCTTGAGCGTCACCTCACGGACCCCGAGCGCGTCGAGCAGGTCCGCCAGCAGCACGATCAGCTCGGCGTCGGTCTCCGGCGCCTCGGAGCCGATCGCCTCGGCGCCTACCTGCCAGAACTGGCGGTAGCGGCCGCGCTGGGGAGCCTCGGCGCGGAAGAACGCTCGACAGGTACCAGAGCTTCACCGGCTGCGGCAGCTTGTGCATCCCGTGCTCGACGTACGCACGGCATACGGGCGCAGTGCCCTCGGGCCGCAGCGTCAGCGAGCGCCCGCCGCCATCGTCGAACGTGTACATCTCCTTCTGGACGATGTCGGTGGCCTCCCCCACCCCGCGAGCGAACAGCTCGGTCGCCTCGAACGTCGGCGTCTCGATCCGCCGGTAGCCGGCGCCGCCCAGGATCCGGCGCGTGTGGGCCTCGACCAGCTCACGGCGGGCAGCATCGTCCGGAAGCACGTCGAACGTGCCCTTGGGGGCCTGGATCACAGGCCTTGGAGCTCGCGCAGGAACGGGTTCGTGGCGCGCTCGGCCCCGAGCGTCGTCAGGGCCATGTGTCCGGGATAGACGGTCGTCTCGGGTCCGAACGACTCGACCAGCGTCTCGATCGATCGCGAGCAGCGTCGGCCAGTCCCCGCCGGGCAGGTCGACGCGGCCGACCGACCCCTGGAACAGTACGTCGCCGGAGAAGATGGCCGCTCGCTCGCGTCCGCTCGGCATCCAGCCTCGCCGTTTTGGACCGCGCTCGCGTCATCCGGCCATCACGGATGGCGTAGGTGACGTGGCCGGGGCTATGGCCAGGGGTGAACAGCACGTCGATCGTCAGGCCGGCGAGCTCGAGCGTCTCGCCGCCGGCGACCGTGTGGTCGGCCTCGTAGCTCTCGAACGGTCCGAACCCCGGCCACGGCACGTAGTCCATGATGTTGGCCAGCACCTGGGTCTCGAGCTCGGGGCAGTAGACCGGCGCGCCCGTCGCCCGCGCCACCGGCGCGACCGCGCCGATGTGGTCGAAGTGGGTGTGGGTGAGCAGGATCGCGTCGAGCTCGGTGATCCCGATCGCGCTGAGCGCCTCGACCAGCCGCTCGGCCTCCTCGCCCGGGTCGACGATCACGCCGCGCTCGGAGCCCTTCTCGCGCACGATGAAGCAGTTCTCCTGCACCGGCCCGACCGTGAACATGCGGACGTCGATCATTTGCCCTGCGCCTTGCGGCGCACCCGCCGCTTGTACAGGAACATCTCCATGTAGTAGCCGGCGGGGACGTACAGGGCGAGCGCGAACACGGCGAACGTGAGCGCCTGCAGCACGTTGTGGCTCTTCGTCGTCAGCGTCAGGAACACGAGCAGGATCGCCGATGCGAACCCGGCTCGAGTCAGCGACGAGCGCCAGGTCGGCGGCGTGTTCGAGCCGCTTCTCGCGGGCCGTCTGGCGGTCCTGGCGCTTGCGCGAGTCGGCGCTCACCGGCCGGCCCGTGCGCCCGCGCGCCTCGATCGTCCCGGCCGCGTTCCCGCGGTGCTTGCTGCGGCGCTTGCGCTTCGTCTGAGCCATGGTGTTCTGGACTTTAGTGCGCCCGGCGCGATGCGTCAGCAAGCGCTTCCTCGAGCACCCGGCGATGCCGCACGGGAAGCTCTTCCGGGAACCCCGCGTACGCCGCGGCCGGCGGCAGCCCGACGACCTCGGCCGCCGCGATCGGCGCCTGGCGGGCGATCGCCTGCACCACGTCGGCGAGCGTGAGCGCCCGGTGATTCTCGATGTTCATCGACACCTGGGCGACGCTGCGGTGCTCAAGCCACAGCCCGAGCGCGCGGACCCCCGCCAGGCCGGCGGAGCCGCCCTCGCGGATCGTGGCCGCGACTTGCTGGGCCAGCTCGAGCGTCGCGGGCGGCGCCAGCTCGACGTTGAACGCCAGCAGCGGCGGCCGGGCCGCGACGAGCACGGCTCCGGCGGTCGGGTGCAGCGCGCGGCGGGGACCGAAGTCGGGCGTCAGCTCACCGGCGGCCACGCGCCGCGCAAGCTCGGCCGTGCCGCCCTTGCGCAGCTCGGCCCGGGTGCGGCCACCCGCCAGCTCCCCGTACAGGAACACGGGGAGCGCCAGCTCGTGGCCGAGCCGGTCGCCGAGCACGAGCGCCTCGGCGCAGGCGGCGCCGCGGTCCTCGGGCTCGAGGTAGACGATCGGGGCGACGTCGATCGCGCCCACCCGCGGGTGGATTCCGGTCTGGATGCCGACGTCGATCTGCTCGATCGCCGCCCCCGCACCCGCGCAGACGGCTTCGGACAGCAGGCCGGGCTCGCCGGCGATCGTGAACACGCTGCGGTTGTGGTCGGGGTCGGTATGGACGTCGAGCAGGCCGCCCCCGAACCCAGCGGCGATCGCCGCGATCGCGGCGGCGTCCCGACCCTCCGAGCAGTTCGGAACGGCGATCAGCGTGCTCACGCTGCGGGTGCGCTCACGCCGCGCGCTGCTCAGGCCGCCGGCTGCGGCACGTCGAGGACCCAGCGGCCGGCGTCGAGCACCTGATGGCCGTCGATCTCGAGGCTCGCGTCGGCGACCACGACGTCGAGATGGATCGGGACCGACACCGTGCCGCCGATCCCGATGCTGGCGCCGAACGCGACGTGGACGGTGCCGAGGATCTTCTCGTCCTCGAGCACATTGCCGGTCAGCTCGGCGCGCTCGTTGGTGCCGATCCCGAGCTCGGCCAGGTTCGTTCCCAGCTCGCCGTGGACGCGCAGCAGCTCGAGGTACTGCGGGCCGAGGCCGCCCGCGGCGCCGACGATCTTGCCGTCGCGCATCGTCAGCCGGGCCGGCTCGTCGCTGATCCCGAGCGGCGCGAGGCTGATCGCGACGATCTCGCCCTCGCCGCTCAGCGGAGCGATGAACCCCTCGCCGCACGGGAGGTTGCCGAACGCCTGGCGCTCGGTGAGCGCGCCGTCGTCGGCCAGCCCCTCGCGGCCGGTGAGGTCGAGCGTGAAGTCAGAGCCGCGGGGGCACGTCACCCGGGCGGTGGTGGCGTCGGTGAGCAGCGTCGCCGTCGCGTGCGAGCGGGCGCGCATCGTGTCGAACTCGCCGGCCATCATCCGCGCGAGCATGTCCTCGGTGACGCCGGGCATCGTCGCCCCGCGGGCGCCCGCCTCGGTTGCGCGCTTGCGCGCGAGCGTGTGACTGAGCGACCGCGAGGTGGCCGCGATGAACACGTCGCACTCCGTGAACGCGGCGGCCACCGGGCGCGGCGGCTCGGTGCCGTCGGTGGCGCGGACGTCGATGATCGTCAGCACCGCATCGGCGCCCGCGCGGGCTGCTTCGTCGCGCAGCGCCTCGCCGATCGCGCGGGTCGGCGGATCGGCGACGACGAGCACATCCTCGCCCTCGGCGACCCCGAGGCAACGGTGGACGACGGTGCTGACAGCAGGTCCGAGATCGGGCATCCGAGGATCATATGGTGGCCCGGAAACCGGGGCTTCGGGGGCCGTCGGACAAACGTCCGGGCTTGGTTCGGCCCGGGCCCCGACATCCGTCCGGTCGGGCATCGCCGGCAATCCGGCGGGGTAGCGCTGTCTCGCGGAGATACGTAGTTGGCGCGACCGCGCGGTGCCTGGCTGAACGGCCGGCACCCGGCCAGCGCGTTCGCTATCCCGATCGTCGGCGTCTGCCTCCCTGCCGATCGATGGGTGCTGCGCTCTCCGCACCGGGACCACCTGGGACCACACATCCACATCGGAAGGTAGGGAAAGCATGTCCATTCGCAAGCTCGCCACGGCGATCGCCGTGGCCTGCGCCGCTGCGTTGCTCGTTCCGGTCGCCGCCGGCGCTCAGACCAGCCCCACCCAGGCGACCTCGCTGCCGACCGTGCCGGTCACCGGCACCTCCGGCGGCGGCAAGTCGTTCACCGGTCACTACAAGGTCGACCACTTCGTCACCCGGCACGGGAAGTCCTACGCGGTCGGCACGCTGACCGGCAAGCTCGGCGGCCACTTCGTCAAGCGCAGCCGCGTCGCGATGCCGATCACCGACAACGCCACCGGCAGCACACTGCCCGGCAGCCCTCGCCGGCACCGCCGCCGCGACCTGCCCGATCCTCCACCTGGTCCTCGGGCCGCTGCATCTCAACCTGCTCGGCCTGAAGGTCAATCTCAACACCGTGGTGCTCAACATCACCGCCCAGTCGGGCCCGGGCAACCTGCTCGGCAACCTGCTGTGCGATGTGGCCAACCTGCTCAACGGGCCGCCCCCGGTCGCCGGCGAGCTCACCGCGCTGCTGAACATCGCCCAGCAGGCGCTGGCTGCGCCAGCTCTGCTGACCCTCTGACCCCAGGCGGAACCACGGGCGGGCGGGGCTACATCCCTGCCCGCCCGGCCGCCATTGGGTAGCCTTGATCGCTCGAGCCGACGGGCCGCTGGACGGCGCCCCGACGGTCCCCGCCGGAGTAGCTCAGTCGGTTAGAGCAGCGGAATCATAATCCGCGTGTCGGGGGTTCGAGTCCCTCCTCCGGCATCCCGCTGCGCCTGACCAGCGGCGCCGACCGGCCAGCTCTGCATCCATGGCGGCGCCGGCATCTTCCAGCCGGCGAGGCCCAATGTTGCAATGCGGGATAGCGCGCTCGACGACGCGTTTAGCGGACGCGGAAGACTTCCGGGGTGGCCAGCTCTCGCACAATGCCGCGGCTGGACAGCGCGCGGAGGGTGAGGAGATAGCGTCCTGGTCTCAAGCGCTTGCCGTTGATCCGGAGCTTCCAGCGGATGACGTGATGGCCTTTCTTGAACTGGCCGAGGGGGATGCGACCGGCCGCGCGTAGCTTGAACTCGTGGCGGAACAGGACCATGTGCCGTCCGACGATACGCTGCACGAGGATCCCCACGCCGGCGCTATGGGCGAGCGTGAGAGTGACTTGATCGAGCACCAGACGGGGGACGAACAGCAGTGTCCTGGTGTAGAGCGAGACGTTGCCGACGTCCCGGCTAGTGAACGCTCCGAGGTCAACTCCAGCGGGATTGACGAGCAGCTGGGTGACCGTGTCCCAGAGAAAGAGGCGGTCGTGACCGTCGTTGCCGTGGCGGACGAACGCGACGTATCGACCGTCGGCCGTCACGGCCGGCTGGGACTCGTCGAGCGGCGAGTTCACGATCGTGGGCAGAGGAATCGGCGTGCCGAGGAAACCGTCTGGTGTGCCCGGGCGAAACTCGATGTCGCCCGGCCCGAGAGGGCGGTTGGGGATGAAGACGTTGGGATCACCGGTGACCTTGCGCGCATCGAAGAGCACGAACGGAGCGGTGTTGCCTGACTGCATCGCGGGGTGCGCGTAGGACTCGGCTGAAGCTGGACAGGAGGTCCACCGGCGGGAGGAACAGCACACCGCTCGGCCTGCCGTCATCGAACACGTACTGGGCCAGCCAGCCGTTCGGTCCGGGATTCGCGGTTTGATCCGTTCTGCCGCTGCCCGGGACGGTCCCGGAGACCTCCAGAGTCGCGTGACGGTGAAACCCGCTGGGAAAGCTCACCCCCGTGAAAGTGAGCTCGGGATTGCCCCCACCCGTGGCGCCCGCGCTCATCGGGCGACCAGTCATGACCTCGGCTTCGCTGGGGCCATCGGTCGGCAACACCGAGGGGTCCGACGGCGGTGTTTGGAGGACCTCGAACGCGCTGAACAGGTCGGTGCTCTGCCCGGTGGCCAGGTCGACGGCGATGATGCGCAAGGTGCCGGCCGTACTGTCCTTGCGCTCGAAGGTCAGCACCGACCCGTCAGAGGTGACGCTCGGGTGCAGCTCGTCGGCGGCGGTGTTCACCCCGCTTGGCAGTGCCACAACCGCTCCCGTCGAGGCGTTGACGATCTCGATGTCGAAATCGCTGCGCAATCCGGGCGCTTTGACGTCGACAGCGGCGAAAATGTCGGCGCGAGCCACACCAGTCGACAAGACCAGCGTCGCCCCTACCGCGGCCAGTACAAACCGAGCCGCAATCAACCGCACCACCCCCGGAGCATTGCCCACCGGCTCAACCTACTACGCACTGACAGCGAGAGCAAGATCAGCCCGCTGGTGGTTCGCCCAGCTCCAGCAGGCTAAGGGGCCCCGCCGCGGTTAGCTCGCGGGCCGGCGGACGCGGGGAACGTCAGGGTACCGAGGTGCCGGACCACATCGTGCGTCGAGGACGCCCTGAACGTCACCAGGTCAGGTAGCGTCCCCGCCCAGGCGCTTGCCACAGATCTCAGCCTTGTTAGTGGTCCTGGCCTTCGGCCTTCCGCGGGCGGGTGAAAAGGACGTCACGCCACCGTTTCGTGGTCACTCTTGCGGTATGGCGGATCACTTTTCCGTCCGGTACTCAGGCCGGGCCGACGCGCGCGGCCGGCCGGGAACCGGGTGGCGGGCGATCGGCGGGGGGCGCTCGCGGCCGGGAGCCGGCGGGGCCCCAGCCCAGTCCTCCCCGCAGCCGTTTCGGTGAGCCTGGGTATCTAACGGGCCTATTGTTCCCGTTGGATACCCAGGCCCTTCGGCCTTCCGCGGCGGGTGACATGACGCTGTGACACCGTTTAGTGGTTAATCTTACTTTACAGCGGATCACGGCGATTTTCCCATCAGTGAGCTGACGCCAGCGGCTTTGTGACCTGAGGGAGGCTGCACAGCGCTGGAGATGAGACGGCTGGCGTGAACGACGCAGTGTGTCTGGGCTTGCGTGGGAGGCACGGCCGCTGCCGCTCGCGCTGTGGGCTAGTGCCGACAGCAGGCGCTCGTAGGGGAATCCACCATCGAGCCGCGCATGCGTGAGCTAGTGGTGTGTCTCGCAAATAGTTAGGGATTGCGGTAGGATGGGGAATGCGCGCTCCTACCGCCCCGCTTCCGGTCACTGATGAGCAGACGATCGGTGCTTGAGAAGTTGATCCGCTCGCACACCGCGCCGCATCGTGATGTGCAGCGCGCGCTGGCTCTGTTGATGGCCTCAGACGGGTTCGCGAACACGCGGATCGCGAGCGAGGTGGGGGTCGCGCCGATGACGGTGAAGGCGTGGCGCGAGCGGTTCGCCGAGGATGGGCTCAAGGACTTCTCGGGCGTCCGGCCGGGGCGGGGTCGCAAGCCGTCGATCCCGGCGGCGAAGGTCGAGGAGATCGTCCGGTTGACGTTGCACGAGACGCCGGCTGGCGAGACGCACTGGAGCTGCCGGTCGATGGCCGCTCGGGCTGGTGTGTCGCCGGCGACGGTGCAGCGGATCTGGTCGGCGCGGGGTCTGCAGCCGCATCGGGTCGAGACGTTCAAGCTCTCAAACGACCCGCGGTTCGAGGAGAAGCTGGTCGATGTCGTCGGCCTGTATCTGAACCCGCCGGAGAACGCGATCGTGCTGTGCATGGACGAAAAGAGCCAGATCCAGGCGCTGGACCGCACCCAGCCGTCGCTGCCGATCAAGCCCGGCCGGGCCGGGACGATGACCCACGACTACAAGCGCAACGGCACCACGACGCTGTTCGCCGCGCTGGACGTCCTGACCGGCTCGGTGATCGGCCAGTGCCTGCCCCGCCACCGCCACGTCGAGTTCCTCAAGTTCCTGCGGACGATCGATCGCGAGGTCCCCAAACGCCTGCGAATCCATCTGATCCTCGACAACTACGCCACCCACAACCACCCCAACGTCAAGGCATGGCTGGCCAAGCACCCACGGTTCGAGCTGCACTTCACGCCGACCTCCAGCTGCTGGCTGAACATGGTCGAGATCTTCTTCTCACAGCTGACCGACAAAGCGATCCGCCGCGGGATCTTCCACAGCGTCCCCGACCTGATCGACGCGATCCAGACCTACCTCGCCGCCCACAACGACAACCCCGAACCGTTCCAATGGACCGCCACCACCGACCAGATCCTCGAGAAAGTCCGCCGCGGCCGAGTCACCCTCGATGCAATCGCCAACTAAAACCGAGACGCACCACTAGTGGTGCGTCTCGCAAATAGTTAGGGATTGCGGTAGTATGGGGCATCCGCGCTCCTACCGTCCCGCTCCCTGTGACCGACGAGCAACGATCGGTGCTCGAGAGGTTGATCCGCTCGCACACGGCGCCGCATCGTGATGTGCAGCGCGCGTTGGCTTTGTTGATGGCGGGCGATGGTTTTGCGAACACGCGGATCGCGAGCGAGGTGGGGGTCGCGCCGATGACGGTGAAGGCGTGGCGCGATCGGTTCTCAGAGGACGGGCTCAAGGACTTCTCGAGTGTGCGGCCGGGTCGTGGTCGCAAGCCGTCGATTCCGGCGCGAGAAGGTCGAGGAGATCGTCCGGTTGACGTTGCAAGAGACGCCGGTCGGCGAGACGCACTGGAGCTGTCGGACGATGGCCGCGCGTGCTGGCGTATCGCCGGCGACGGTGCAGCGGATCTGGTCCGCGCAGGGGTCTGGCAGCCGCATCGAGTGGAGACGTTCAAGCTCTCAAACGACCCGCGGTTCGAGGAGAAGCTCGTCGATGTCGTGGGCCTGTATCTGAACCCGCCGGAGAACGCGATCGTGCTGTGCATGGACGAGAAGAGCCAGATCCAAGCGTTGGATCGCACCCAGCCGTCGCTGCCGATCAAGCCCGGCCGGGCGGGGACGATGACCCACGACTACAAGCGCAACGGCACCACGACGCTGTTCGCCGCGCTGGACGTGCTCACCGGCTCGGTGATCGGCCAGTGCCTGCCCCGCCACCGCCACGTCGAGTTCCTGAAGTTCCTGCGGACGATCGATCGAGAGGTCCCCAAACGTCTGCGAATCCACCTGATCCTCGACAACTACGCCACCCACAACCACCCCAACGTCAAGGCCTGGCTGGCCAAGCACCCGAGGTTCGAGCTGCACTTCACCCCGACCTCGAGCAGCTGGCTGAACATGGTCGAGATCTTCTTCTCCCAGCTCACCGACAAAGCGCTCCGCCGCGGGATCTTCCACACCGTCCCCGACCTCATCGACGCGATCCAGACCTACCTCGCCGCGCACAACAAAAACCCCGAACCGTTCCAATGGACCGCCACCACCGACCAGATCCTCGACAAAGTCCGCCGCGGCCGCGTCACCCTCGATGCAATCACCAACTAAAACCGAGACACACCACTACCCGTCATAGACGAGATCATCGCCACCGCGTCGCCTCACCCAGCGGGAACCACCGATCGCTGGCTAGCGGCCAACTGCGAACGCTAACGGTCCGCGCCTCCTGATCGAGAAGATCGGCGGGACCGATGAATCGTGGGGATTGCGGCTGCCGATAACCTGAACTACGTCAAGCAATCGCAGACGAACATCACGTTGGTGGCTGAGCGCACAGCGATGTCGGACGAGGAACGGGCCGCCGGACTGCGGGAGCTGGCTGAGCTGATCGTCGATCCGAACTGGCTGCATCGGGAAACGCTGGCGAACATCGAGCAGCTGACGGAACCCAAGCAGTAGCCGGTGGACGCCGTCGAGCTGCTGGACGGCGCCGGGCTGTTCGCCCTCGACACGTCGGCGTGGTGGCGGATTCCGGACTTGCCGATTGAGCTCGCCCGGCTCGTGCAGCAGGCGACCAGCGACGATCGCATGTTGATCACACCGATCGTCCGGATGGACATCCTTTACTCAGCGCGATCGGCCGCCGAATACGCCCGCCTCGACGCACGACTCTCATTCCTCCGAATGCTGCGCAACGACCGCGCTGCGGCGGACGCGGCGATGGGCGCGACCAGCGAGCTCGCGGAGCGGGGAGACGGGTATCACCGCGTTTCGCTACCGATGCTCTGATCGCGGCCTGCTTGCAGGAAAGCCCCGCGTTTACACGCATCTCGGACGAGCATGGCACCGAATCGTCCTGTGAGGCAGACGGGAGCGACCGCTGTCAGTCAGATTTGCCGGCGGCGGGAAGGGAGGGAAGCCAACCGTCGCGCGGATCCGTGCAGGCGAGGATGTCGGCGATGACCGCGGTGATGTTGTCACGACTGCCGTGATCGAACGCAAGATCGACAAGCTCGCGGGCGGCGACGCCAGCGTCGGCGTTCCTCAGAACCTCGGAGATCTCGGCGTCCGACACGTAGTCGCTGACGCCATCTGAGCACAGCAACAGCCGGTCGTCCGCGCGCGCGTGGACCTTCCGGACCGGGGCGAGCGGACGCTCCACCCCGTCCAACGCCTCGAGCACCACCGAACGCTGCGGATGGCGGCGAGCCTCAGGCTCGCTGAGCACGCCCTGATCGATCAGCGCCTGCACCAAGCTGTCATCACGCGTGAGCCGCCGCAGTTCCCCATCGCGCAACAGATACGTCCGCGAATCACCGACGTTGGCGATCAAATACTCGCCGTCGTTCGAGAGCGCGACCGCGGTCAGCGTGGTCCCCATCCCAGCGTGCTGAGGCTCGCAGAAGGTCGCAAAGGCGATCACGTCGTTCGCGTCGATCACCGCGTCATTGAGCTCCTGCTCAAGCGGACGTTCAATCCGGCGCTTGTCCAGCCCGATCATCTTCAGGATCGCGAGCATGCTCGCAACCTCGCCCGCGGCGGCACCCCCGACCCCGTCAGCCACTGCGATCAGGCGAGGTGAGGCAAACGCCGCATCTTCGTTGTGCTCGCGGCGACCGACCTCGCTGATCACCGCGGACTGCATCGTTAGCGCCGACACGCGACCAAACGCTACCCGGGTCTGGCAGCCAGCGCCTCGAAACCGACCACTAAGGTTTGATCGCTTCGGTTCTTGAGAGATTCCGAACGAACGGTGAATCATGTTTGAGCGCTTCGATCAGCCAGTGCGATGCTCGTCAGGACACGTCTTTACGACGATCTGGATACCGCTGGCATCGGTGAAGTCCGTGCGCCTCGGCGGTCACAGATTTCAGCGCTGCCCTGTCGGGAGCCATTGGGCGACGGTCGTTCCGATTGACCCAAGCTCAGCGACCCCAAGCGAACTCCAGGCAGGAGCCACAGTCCATGACATCCGGATTCCCTGATTCCGGCTTCGTAGCAGTCTGAGCCGCCATCAAGGGCAGGCTCCGAACCGCGCGGCAAGGCGTGAGGGTGGGAGAGTGTAGATCCGGACGCCGGTCTCGCGGTTATCAAGGATTGACATCGTCGTGCTCGGTCCGGTCGCGGTCACGTGAACGGACCGGTGGATAAAAGGCTCCAATATGGAGCCAAATCTCCATGGTCCAGGCCTCCCACCTCGAGAAAGAAGTTCTCCATCCCTGCGGGACTGAAGATCAGCAACCTGCGGCCAAGCGTCTCGCCGAAGTTACCGCCGGAGTGCATGACATCGGGGGCACATGGCGTGTTTGGCCGGGGAAAGGCCTGTGCTTGACGTACGTGGCCGCTGGTAGCCCGAAGCTCGATCATGTGACGGCGATGGAAGCGACCGACGACCGTCTCTCAGAGGTGTATGCGCGGTTCGCTGCGCGCGAGGCCCGCGGCCGCTCGCCGCTGTACGAGGAGCTGGCTCGCGGCGTGGCGGAGGATCGCCAACTACTCCTGATACTCGTGGATCTACCAGCGGCCAAGCAGCAACCAAATCTGCTGTTCGCCGCCGTGCGATACGTCTGCGGAACCGGAGACGGTTGGGGGCAGTTCCGCGGCTGGGTCTTGGAACGCCGCGACGAGATCGTCGACGTCATCCAGTCACGCCGCACCCAGACGAACGAACCCGCACGCTGCGCGACGCTCCTGCCGCTGCTGGCGAGACTGCCGCAACCATTGGCTCTGCTGGAGGTCGGCGCCGCTGCCGGTCTGTGCCTGCTCCCCGACTGCTACGGGTACGACTTCGACGATCACCACGTGCCGCCGTCACACTCGACCGGCATCGCGCCCCCGACGTTCGCATGCCGCGCAAACGGACTGACGCCGCTGCCCGCACGCAACGTCGATGTGGCTTGGCGCGCGGGCCTCGACCTCGACCCGATCGACCTGAGAGACGATACTCAGGTCAGCTGGCTGGAAGCGCTGGTCTGGCCCGGCGAGGGCAAGCGTCTGGAGCTTCTGCGCGCCGCCGTTGATGTGGCCAGGAGCGAGCCGCCCACGATCGCGCGTGGCGACTTGCGCAGCGAAGTTGGGGCACTGGCCGCCCAAGCGCCCCGGAATGCAACGCTCGTCGTCTTCCACACCGCGGTCCTCGCGTACATCCCGGATCCGGCCGAGCGTGCCGAATTCAGTCGGATGGTGCAGTCGCTCGACGCCGTTTGGGTTGCCAACGAGTCGCCAGAGCTCTTGGGCGGATCCAACTCGCCGAAGCACCCGTGGCCCGCAGGGTTCGACCCCTTCCTGCTCACGTGCGACCTACGCCCTGTCGCCTGGACCGACCCACATGGAACGAGCATCGACTGGATCGCTGAATGACGATTCCATGTCGAGAAGCTCTGACCGGCTCCGCTCACAAGGTGAACGGCCTCGACAGGCGCGGCCCACCACACCAGGAGACGATCATGCCGAAGTACCTGCTGCTCAAGCACTACCGCGGCGGCCCGGAGCCGCACCACCCCTTCCCGCCGATGGACCAGTGGGCGCCTGAGGACGTGGAGGCGCACATCGCTTTCCAGCGGCACGTCATCGAACTGCTCGAGGAGCACGGCGAGTACGTCGGCGCAGAGGCGCTCACGCCGGCACGCACCTGGGTGCGCTACGGCGGCCCGGACGCCGCGCCGGTCACGACCGACGGCCCGCTTCCCGAGACGAGCGACCTCGTGGCGGGCTGGTTCATGATCGACGTCGAGTCCTACGAGCGCGCCGTTGAGCTCGCCGCGTACGTCTCCTCCGAGCCCGGCCCGCACGGAGAGCCCCTGTACGAGTGGATCGACGTCCGCGAGGTCATGTCCGGCGCGCCCTCGGACAACTGAACGGGCGTGACCGACGAGCCGACCGGGCGGCTGGACGAGGGCGCGCTGCGCGCTCTCGTCCCGCGGGTGCTCGCGGGCGTGGTCCGGCGGGGCGAGGACTTCGATGCCGCCGAGGACGCGCTGCAGGAGGCGCTGCTGGAGGCCCTCCGGGTGTGGCCCGAGCACCCGCCACGCGACCCGCGGGCGTGGCTGGCGACGGTCGCGACGCGGCGGCTCGTCGACGCCCGCCGCAGCGAGGCCGCCCGTCTCCGCCGCGAGGAGGCGATCTACGCCGAGCCCGAGCCGCCGCCGGCGCCAGCGGTGGAGGGTGACGACACCCTCTTCCTGCTCTTCTGCTGCTGCCACCCGGAGCTCGCGCCCGCGTCCCAGGTGGCGCTGACCCTGCGCGCGGTCGGCGGCCTCACCACCCGGGAGATCGCCGACGCCTTCTACGTGCCCGAGGCGACGATGGCGCAGCGGATCAGCCGGGCCAAGCGCGCCGTGCGGGGGCGTCGCCTGGACCAGCCCGGTGACGTCGCCGTCGTGTTGCGCGTGCTCTACCTCGTCTACACGGCCGGGCATACTGGGCCGCCCGCCCGGGTGGACCTGGCCGGGGAGGCGATCCGGCTCACGCGTCAACTCACCCTCGCCACGGAGGAGCCCGAGGCGCGCGGGCTGCTCGCACTGATGCTCCTCAACCACGCCCGCCTGCCGGCACGGCTCGACTCAGAGGGTCGGATCGTCGCGCTTGACCGGCAGGACCGTGGCCTGTGGGACACCCGCGAGATCGCCGAGGGCGTGCGCGTCCTGCAGTCGGCGCTCGCCATGCAGACCGAGGAACGCCGCCCAGGCCGCTACCAGGTCGAGGCCGCGATCGCCGCCCTGCACGACGACGCGGCCAGCGCCGAGGAGACCGACTGGCCGCAGATCCTCGCCTGGTACGACGACCTCGTCGCCCTCACCGACGACCCCGTGCGCCAGGACCCCGCCGCCGTGCTCGGGCGCGCGGTGGCGGTCGGCCACGTCCTCGGCGCCGCCGCCGGGCTGCGCGAGACCGATCGGCTACGCGAGGTGATCGGCGACCGGCACCGGTGGCACGCCGTCCGCGGGCACCTGCACGAGCTCAGCGGCGACCTGCCTGCCGCCGCCGCCGCCTACGCCGATGCCGCCCATCGGGCCACGAACGTCGCCGAGCGCGACCACCTGATCCGTCAGGCCGCCCGCGCGCGGCGGCTCGATGTCGAGAAGCTCTGATCGGCTCCTCGAGCCCCACGACGCGGAGGCTGCGATGGTCGCAGCTTGCGTGCGCGGATGATCGCGGCCGAGGCGTGTTCGTGAACCTGGTGGGTCCGGCGGATCTCGATCTCCTCGAGGCCGGCGTCGGTCAGGGCGAAGCGGAAACCGTCCTCGGTGAGGGCGCCGGCGATGCACCCCGTCCAGGCGGCCATGTCGGCCTTCGTCTGCTCGTCCATGTCGGGGTCGGCGATGACGTCGGAGATCGCGAACCGTCCGCCGGTGCGCAGCACGCGCGCGGCCTCGGCGATCGTCTTGGGCTTGTCGCCGGAGAGGTTGATTACGCAGTTGGAGATGACGACGTCGACGCTTGAGTCGGGGAGCGGGAGGTCCTCGAGGTAGCCCTTGATGAACTCGACGTTGGTGACGCCGGCCGTCTCGGCGTTCGCGCGCGCGAGGTCGAGCATCTCGTCGGTCATGTCGAGTCCGATCGCTTTGCCGGTCGGCGCGACGCGGCGGGCGCTGATCAGAACGTCGGCCCCGGCGCCGGACCCCAGGTCGAGCACGGTCTCGCCGGGGCGCAGGTCGGCCACCGCGGTCGGCACCCCGCAGCCAAGCGAGGCAGCGACGGCGCCTTGCGCACCTTCGGCGTCCTGCTCGTCGTAGAGGGTTGCACCGAAGACCTCGGTGCCGTGCGCGTCGGCGACGCCGACGGCAGAGCCGCGTCCCGCCTCGCCGCAGCCCGCGGCAGCCACGAGCGGCCGCGGCGTACCGCTCGCGGACGACCTCACGGACGTCTGTGGTGGGGGCGGCGGTCTCGCCGGCGGCGCAGCCGCAGCTGGTCGACTGCGGCGTGCAGCAGCTCTCCTTGTCCTGCGGCTCGCAACAGCCGGCCTGCGTCTCGGTGCTGCAGCACGGGGAGGGCGTGGGCGGGGTCAGCTCAGCCATTGCGAGAGCTCCTTCAGCGTGTCAGGGATCACGTAGTAGTAGGCCCACAGCCCCTCGCGCTCCGAGCCGACGATCCCTGCCTGGCGGAGCACCTTGAGATGGTGCGAGACGGTCGGTTGGGAGAGGTCGAACAGCGGCACGAGTTCGCAGACGCAGACCTTCCCGGCGTGTTTGCGCAGCACGTCGACGAGCTGCAGGCGAACCGGGTCGCCGAGCGCCTTGGCGATGCTCGCCATCCGCGCGGCGGCTTCGCGTTCGACGTCCGGGTAGACAACGGGCTGACAGCACGGCTCGCCGGGTGGACGCTTGGTCTTCGGCGTGAGTTCCAGATCGACGCTCATCGATATACGTATATCGATTGAAGTGATAGCTGTCAATGGATAGAGTGGAACCAGCCGGCCGCCCCGGCCACCTTCGATCAACCACTGACCTGTGAGGGGAGTCCGAGTTGCACGTCGTGTTCGTCTGTCTGCACAACGCCGGGCGCTCGCAGATGAGTCAGGCGCTGTTCGAGCGTACGGCCGCTGGGCGGCACGAGGCGCGCTCCGCCGGGACCGCGCCGGTGGAGCGAGTGCACCCCGCGGTTGTGGCGGTGATGGACGAGCTGGGGATCGATCTCTCCGGGCGCACGCCGCAACTGCTCACCCGTGAGCTGGCCGAGTGGGCCGACGTCGTCGTGACGATGGGATGCGGCGATCAGTGTCCGCTCGTGCCCGGCGTTCGCTACGTCGACTGGGAGCTGCCCGACCCCGCCGGACGACCCGTTGACGAGGTCCGCGCCACCCGCGACGAGATCGACCGCCGCGTCCACGGCCTGTTGCACGAACTGGACACCGCCTCAGCAGGATGAGGCGAGCCTTGTATCGATCGCCCTGAAGGAGTACGGCTCCCGGTGGGTCAGATGTTCCCGTCGCCGTCGCTCGGGGCCCCGCGGTTGTCGCCGTCGCCGTCGCCGGCGTTCGGGCCCTGGGGGATGCCGCCGCCGGACGGAGTGGTCGTCGTCGTCGGCGGGGGCGGCGCTGACGTGGTCGTCGGCGGGGGCGGCGCTGTCGTGGTCGTCGGCGGGGGCGGCGCTGTCGTCGTCGGCGGCGGGACAGCCGTCGTGGTCGTCACAGGCGGGGGCGGCGGCGAGGACACCGGCAGCCGCACGGCGAACGTCCGTGTGGCCCTCACCGACCGACGCGACGCGAGCATCACGGTCAGGTGATGACGGCCGGCGGCCAGGCCATGGAAGGTCATCCGGGCCGCGCCGAGCCGGACGGTCGTGCGGTCGAGGACGTAGCGGAACCCCCGCGGGCCGGGATTGCCGGCGCCGGTCAGCTTGAGGCGGACCGTGACCGTCTGCGTCCCGATCGTGGCCGAGCGCGGGGCGAGGATCCGCAGGCGCGGTGCGGGTGCGGGCGCGGACGCCGTCGTCGTCGTGGTGGGTGTGCTTGCCACGGCGACTGTAGGCGTCCGCGACCGCGTGGCGTGGCTGCTGCCACCGCACCCCGCCACGGCGAGCGCCGCCAGCACGCCGGCGCTGACCACACCGGCACGTGTGCGGCGCGGTCGCGCGGTCGGCGCGGGATCGGTGCTCGTCTGACGCTTCATGCCTGCTCACCGAGACAGACCGCGTGAGGGAGCCGTTCCTTCCCGGGATCACACGAGAACATCGGCGCGATTGAAGCGGATCAGCGCCGCGGCCAGGAACACGGCCGTGTACGCGGTCTGGACGAGCAGCGCGTGAGCGATGCCCGACGTCTGCATCGGGCGGGTGAAGAAGCCTGTCCACAGGGTCGTGCCGGAATCGGTCACCGGGAGCCAGGGGCTGAGCGCGTGCAGGCCGGGGATGTTGTCGAGCGCGCGCGAGAACAGCCCGAGCCCGATGCCCCCGGCCACCGCGCTGAACGGCCGGTCGGTGAGCGTCGAGAGCAGCAGCGCGAACGCGAACGTGCTGCTCAGCATCCACAGCAGGTACGCGACCGCGATCCCGAGCCGCGCCAGCGCGGTCAGCGGCGCGAGCTTCGCCGAGGCGACGATGAACGGGGTCGTGTGCTGGAGGTCGAGCATCGTCACAGGCTTCCAGCCGAACGCGATCACCCCGGACACGAGCGAGACGAGCACGACCACCGCGACGGCCAGCACCGAGTACCCGGCGGCCACGGCGGCCTTCGCCGCCAGCACGCGCCAGCGCGGGACCGGCCGCGCGAGCAGGTAGCGAAGGCTCCCCCACGACGCCTCGCCGGCCACCGGCTCGCCGGCGAAGATCGCCACCGCCAGCGGGAGCAGGAACAACATCGAGGCGCTCAGCGAGATGAGCGGCAGCGTCAGCCCCGACGTCTTGGTCACGACCGATCCCCAATCGCCGACCCGCTCGGAGATGCTCGCACGGCTCGTCCCGATCACCGCGGTCAGCACGATCGCGATGGTGGCCAGCAGGGCGAGCGTCACCCACGTCCGCGGCCGGCGCAGCTGCTTGGTCAGCTCGATCGCGATCACGTGAGGATGTCCTTGCGCGCGAACCACCACCACGCGATCGACAGCGACACCGCGACGTAAGCGGCCTGGAGCGCGAGGAAATGCGCCATCCCGGCCGTCTGGGCCGGCTGCTGGAAGAAGTGCTGCCACAGGTCGACGTCGTTGTTGGGCATGTACGAGTTGACAACGGCCACGCCCGGCAGGTAGTCGGCGTTCAGCACGCGCGAGACGATCGTCAGCCCGACACCGCCCGCCACGGCCGCGAACGGCCGGGTCGTGATCGTCGAGAGCAGGAACGCGAACGCGAAGATGCTCGTCATCCCAGCCGCGACGTACGCGGTGCTGATCGTGAGGCGGACGAGCGACGCGCCCGCGCCGAACGTGACCACGGCGGCGTGGACCGAGGTCGACGAGCTCCCGTCGATCGCGTGGAACGGGTGCCAGCCGAACGCGATCACCCCGACGATCAGCGCGCTGGCCGGGACGAGCACGACGGCGGCGAGCGAGAACAGCAGCGCGACGACGAGCTTCGACGCGAGATAGCGGCTCCGCGAGACCGGGTGCATGAGGATGTAGCGCAGGCTTCCCCACCCCGCCTCGCCGGCCACCGACTCGCCGGCGAAGATCGCCACGGCGAGCGGCAGGAAGAACTTCATCGTGCTCGACAGCGCGATTACGGGCACCGACATGCCCGACCCGCTCGGCGCGATCAGCAGCGGGACGTCGCCGACGCGCTCGAGGCTCCCGGCGCCGCCGGCGGCGAGCGCGATCGTGAGCGCGATCGAGAACGCCGCCAGCGCCGCGAACGTGAGCAGCGTCCGCGGCCGCCGCGCCTGCTTGGCGAGCTCGATCCGGATCACGGCCGGGCACCCTCGCCGGCGCCCTCGGGCTGGTCGGCCGGGCGCGCGCCGGGAGCGGCCACCAGCGAGAGGTAGACCTCGTCCAGCGTGCCGCCCCGCTCGCCGACGAGCTCGTCGACCGCGCCGGAGGCCACGAGCCGCCCGCGCTGCATGATCGCCACATGCGTGCACACCTGCTCGACCTCGGACAGCAGGTGGCTCGAGAGCACGATCGTCGTGCCGGCGGCGGCGCAGTCTGCGATCGCCTGGCGCACCTCGAGGATGTGGGCAGGGTCGAGGCCGGTGGTCGGCTCGTCGAGCAGCAGGAGCTCGGGCGATCCGAGCAGGGCCTGCGCCAGGCCGAGCCGGTAGCGCATCCCGTGGGAGTAGGTCTTGTACGGGCGGTCGATCGCTTCGTCGAGGCCGGCGATCGCGATCGCCCGGTCGAGCCCGGCGTCCTGCTCGCCGCGGCGCGTGAGCCGCAACGCCAGGCGAAGGTTCTTGAGCCCTGACAGGTGGGGCACGAAGCCCGGCCCGTCGACGAGCGCGCCGACGCGTGCGAGCACCGGCGCGCCGGGCCGCACCGGCTCGCCGAACAGCTCGACCCGGCCGGCGGTCGGCCGCACGAGGCCGAGGAGGATCTTGAGCGTCACCGACTTGCCGGCGCCGTTCGGCCCCGCCAGGCCGAGCACCTGGCCCGACTCGACGACGAGGTCGAGCCCGTCGACGGCGAGCACCCCGCTGCCGAGCCGCTTCGTCAGCCCCTCGATCAGGATCGGGGGCGCCTCAGCCGCCATCGGAGTCCCCTCCGCCGTTGTTCTCGCGCTCGCCGGAGGGCGTCAGCTGGGTGATGTCCACGACGTCCCCGGCCGCCGGGGCGCGGACCTGGACACGAGCACCGAACGAGCGCATCTGGATGAGCGTGGTGCCGTCGCCTGTGCCCGGGAACGTGCTGCGGTATTCGATCACGCGTCCTGTCCGGTCGATCCACACTTCGAGCGGGACCGACGTCGCGGCGGCTCCCGATCCGTGCGACGGGACGCTCGTCAGCTGCTGCTGGATCGCCGCGCCGAGCGCGAGCGCTCCCTGTCCGCGCAGGACGGTGAGGGCCCGGGCGAGGTCGACGGAAACCCGGTAGTGCTGCGCGGGCACGCCGCTGATCAGCTCCTCGCCGAGCCGCTGGGCGCTCGTCGCCCCCCAGGCGAGCTCGGACAGGCCGAGCACCGGATTGACGCCCTCGACCGTGCCGACGAATTGCGGGAAGTTCGTCGTCACCGAGTCCGAGCCGGCGATCGTCGCCGACATCCACGCCTTCCCGCGGGGCAGCACCGCCGCGCTCGTGCCCTTGGGCTGTAGGTAGACCAAGGTCGGGAACAGGATCGCGTGCTCGTTGCCGTGCTCCTGATGGGCGGCTTCCGGAAGGTCGAGCAGGAGCGTGCCCTCGTTCGCGGGGAAGTCGAAGCTGCCCTGGCCGAACACGGGCGCGCGGGCGCCGCCCAACGCACTCGAGCCGTCGAGGCGGAGCGAGACGCTGGCGGTCAGCGCCAGCGTGCGCCGGGCGGCGCCGGCGACCGACTGGACCGCCGAGGAGCCGGCCACCTGCGCCGGCTGGCCGCCGGGGCCCAGCGAACCGCCCGACCCGCAGGCGGACACGACGACGCCCGCCAGCACCGCGACGGTGAGTGCGAGCGAGCGGTGTGCGGTAGATCCGGTCCGAGCCATCTCGACGGCCTCGGCAACAGTGCCACGATCGGGCGCCGCGCGACGTGAACGCCGGGGATCCGGCCGGCCGCACCGCGATCGCCGGGTCGCCGGGCGCATGTCATGGGGTCGTGTCGTCGCCTGCACGGTCCTTGGAAGGACGCCGCCCGTCGCCGATTGCTTCCGGATGCAGACTCGTCGCCCTCGGACCCTCACCGCTGCCTGCTGATCACCACGTCGCCCGGCGGGTACTCCCACACCGACAGCCCGGTCAGCACCGCCGCGACCACCGCTGAGAGGACGATCGCCGACAGCCCGCCGCCGACGACCGCGAGCAGCAGGAGCGCACCGACCACCGCCAGGCGCTTGGGATTGACGGAGCCGATCATGCGCAGGCGGAACAGCGACTCGCCGAGCAGGTACAGCGCCGGGCCGCCGACCGTCATTGCGATCCCGGCCGTCGACAGCGTGTGGCTCGGGTGGGCGAGCAGCAGGTTGTCGGCGATCGCCACCATGATCACGCCCGCGACGATCGGGAGATGCAGGTAGGTGTAGGCATCGCGAGCGAGCCGGCCGGGGTCCTCAGCGGTCGCCAGGTGGTGGCGCGAGTGCTCGGCCACCTCGCCGAAGTACAGCCACCACAGCGCGGCCGTCCCGACGAACGCGATCACCAGGGCGAGCACGATCTGCGCTGACAGGCCGCGCGAGCTCGCGCTGCCCCCGGTGACGACGACCGACTCGCCGAGCGCGATGATGATGAATGCCTGGAAGCGCTCGGCGAAGTGGCCGCCCTCGACCATGTAGTCCAGGGTGCTCGAGCGCCCGCGGCCCGGGGTCCAGTAGCCCGCCAGCGGGGCGCCGAGGTCGACGGCCAGCGCCGGGCCCCAGAACGCGAGGTGTGGGACGCCGTCGACGAAACCGCCGAGCAGCCACAGCACGCCGGACGCCGTGCTCCAGACGACGATCCGCTCGAACGTCCCGCGCAGCCGGTGGTCGCGGTCGAGCAGCAGAGCCCCCGCCACGTTGCGACCGACCTGGAGCACGACGTAGGCGGCCGCGAACAGCGAGGCGCCAGAGCCGAACGTGGTCGGGATCGCGGCCGACATCGCGAGGCTGCCGAGTCCCACCCCGAGCAGCACGATCCGGACGGCGAGCGAGCTCGGGTCGAACCAGTTGACCATCCAGGTTGTGTAGATCCACGCCCACCACACGACGAGCAGCAGGAACAGGGCGCGGGCGAGCGCGGCCGCGGTGACGTGCTCGTTGATCACGAGGTGCGAGAGCTGCGTGACCGCGAACACGTAGATCAGGTCGAAGAACAGCTCGACGGCCGTGACCCGCTGCTCGGCGCCGTCGCGCGGTCGGAGATGTGAAGAGGTCGCGGTCATGCCGGGCGCCGACGGACGCGATTCTCCTGCATCGCCCCGTCTGGTCGCTCAGGGCTTGTTCGCGATCAGCAGCAGCGTGTGGCCGAACCGCGCAGCCCGCGGCCGCGAGCCGAGCACGTCGAGCCCCCGCGCGATCGCCTGCACCCCCGCCGGCAGCCGCCGCCACGCGTAGGTGACGGCGTGGAGCTCGGGGACGAGACCGGCCGCCCGCGCCTCCCGCATGAGCCCGGTCGGTGACAGCGGGATGTCGTCCGGCGTACCGTGCACGACCACCCCGAGGCCGAGCTTGTTGGCGAGCGCGAGCGCCGCGCCGACCGGATGCCACGACCCCGGCTCAATGGCCACGAAGGCTCCGCCGGGCCGGAGCAGCCGGGTGGCCTCCTCGAAGCACGGCCCGAGCTCGCCCTGGTGGGCGATGTGGTGGAGGATCAGCCGGTCGAGGACCACGTCGAACGAGCCATCGGGGAGCTCGAGCTTCCCGGCCTCGCCACGGTGCGCCTCATCAGCGGTTCCGTGCGCACGCACGTGCTCGACCATGTCGATGTTCGCGTCGATCGCCAGCATCCGGGACTCGGAGGCCGGGAACAGATGACGGCCCGGATGCAGCCCGGAGCCGACCGACAGCACGTCGCGCCGGCGGTGGACCCGCCGCCGCACGATCGCCGTCTCCCGCGCGAGCTGGTGGCGGTCGAAGAGCTCGAGCGTCGAGCAGCAGGTGAGCCGGTCGAGCAGGTTGTCGACGTCGTAGGCCTCGGACCCCACCTGATCGCGGGGCTTGCGCGCGATCACTCGGTCAGCTCATCGCCGGCCATAGTCCGTGCATTGAACTGGATGGCTTCCGACCGCGTGTGGTCGGCGGCGGTGGCGCTCGGGGGACGGGCCTGGGCCGGCGGACGCCGCTCGCCACGCCGGTCACATGAGCCTTTTCGTTACGCGGAACCACCTCGGCTCGTCGCATGTAACGGAAAGGCCGTCACAGAGCCTTTTCGTTACGCGAAACCCGGGCCGTTGGCACCGTGTAACGAAAAGGTCCACCGATCGTGGCCGTCGAACGGGTGTCACGAGCGCCGCGTCGTATTGTGGGGTGCCGGCGGTTGGGGGGCGCCGGCGGTTGGGGGGCGCCGGCGGTCGCCGATGTTGGCAGGGGCCGGCGGGGTGATCGGCGCACGGTGACAATGGCCCGGTGTCAGCCGACGGGCGCTTCGCCCCTTCCCCCACCGGTCCGCTCCATCTCGGCAGCCTGCGCACGGCCCTCGTCGCCTGGCTGTTCGCGCGCTCGCGTTCGGCGCGGTTCCTGGTGCGCGTCGAGGACCTCGACCCGCAGCGCTCCCGCCCGGAGTTCGAAGCTGGGCAGCTCGCCGACCTGGAGGCACTCGGACTCGACTGGGACGCTCCGCCCGTCCGCCAGTCCGAGCGCCTGCGGCGCTACGAGTCGGCGCTCGCGCGGCTCGAGTCGGATGGCCGGCTGTATCCCTGCTTCTGCTCGCGGGCCGAGATCCGCGAAGCCGCGTCGGCGCCCCACGACCTGCTGCCGGAGGGCGCCTACGGCGGGACCTGCCGGGACCTGAGCCCGGCCGAGCGCCGGCGGCGGATCGCGGACGGGGGCCAGTTCGCGCTGCGGGTCCGCGCGGGCGCGGAGCGGATCGCGTTCGAGGACCGGCTGCAGGGCGGTTGCGAGGGCATCGTCGACGACTTCGTCGTGCGGCGGGCCGACGGCGTGCCGGCCTACCAGCTGGCCGTCGTGATCGACGACGCCGAACAGGGGATTGGCGAGGTGGTGCGCGGAGCGGACCTGCTGGACTCGACGCCCCGCCAGATCCTGCTGGCCCGGCTGCTCGGGCTCCCGCACCCCGCTACGCCCACATCGGGCTCGTGATCGGGCCCGACGGCGCCCGGCTGTCCAAGCGCCACCGCGCCGCCACGCTCGCCGACCGCGACGAGCCGATCGGGGCCACGCTGGCGCTGCTCGCCCGTACGCTCGGCCTGGCCACGGATGGCGAACGGCTCGCCACCGCGCGCGAGCTGCTCGATGGCTTCGACCCGGAGCGCCTGCCCGCCGGGCCTGTCACGCTCGGCTGAGCGGCGCCGGCAGCTCGAGCGTGACCGTCTCGGCGGAGGGGACCGCGGACGGACGGCGCCGGGATGCTCACGGCGACCCGGTGAGGCGCCACCGGGTCGCCGCGTTCCCTGTTTGTCCGGCCGGGTGACGGCCAGGCGAGCCATCGTCCTGCCGGGTACTCCCGACGTGCGGCCCAAAGCGGATCCGACCTGGGGTTGCAGTCGTCCCATCCGGCCCTCGCTGTGAGGCCGCCTCACACTCTGTAACGCTCGCCGCGGCGAGGACTTGCGCAAACTCGCAAGTGGCCGCCCGAACCACTACGGCTCAGTGTGGACGACGACGTCGACCATGTGGGGCTGGTCTGCGCGGATGTCGTCCTCGAGCCGGCTGGCGAGCTCGTGGGCCTCCTGCAGCCGGCGATCGCTGCCGGCGAGCACCGACACGAACACGACGAGGCCGCTGTCGGTGTGGAGCAGACGCAGGTCACGCGGAGGGTGGCCGGTGCGGTCCCTGACCAGCCGCTCGATCCGTGCGCTCTCGCTCTCGTCCGAGGCGGTGCGGGCGACCGTCGGGTGCTCGAGCGGCTCCAGATGCGTGCGCACGTCGTCGACCTCGTGCCGGGCCCGCAGCACGGCCTCGACCCGCTCGGCCACCGCGTGTGCCTCTGCCAGCGGAACGTCGGGCTCGAGCTTGAGGTGAAGCGAGATGCTCGTCCGGCTGCCATGCGTGTAGATCGCGATGTCGTGGACGTCGCGCACGAGCGGCTCGGCGAACGCGGCCGCCAGCGCCCGGTCGCGCAGTGCCAGCCCGTGGCGGCGGGGCTCGAGGTGGACGACGACGTCGGTGTCGGGCAGCGCCCCGCGGACCGCGGCCTCGATGTGCTCGGCCGTCCCCTCCCCCGCCACCGCGGCCTGTCCGGGCGGGACGGCGACAACCGCGTCGGCGAAGTAATGGCCGCCGGACTCCCGCACGCGCAGCCGCCGCAGCTCGATGTCGTCGCTCAGGCCCTTGATCGCCTCGGACGCGAGCGCGTGCGCGTCGGCCGGGGTCGTGTCCATCAGAACCCGCGCGTTCTCGACGATCAGCCGCCCGGCGGCCGCGAAGATGACCACCGCGACGACGAGCGCGGCGACGGCGTCGCCCTGCCTCAGGCCCGCGCTGACTGCGATCAGGCCGGCCAGCACCGCGATCGACCCGGCCGTGTCCCCGGCGAAGTGGAACGCGTTCGAGCGCAGCGCGGCCGAGCGGTAGCGGTCCGCGGCGCGCAGAGACACGAGCACCCGGCTGGCGTCGACGGCGAGCGCGACGCCGATTACCGCGAACACGTACCAGTGGATGGCGAACGCCCGGCCCCCGCCGGCCAGCCGCCCGATCGCGTCGACCACCACGATGACCCCGCCCGCGAGCAGGATCGCCGCCTCGCCGAGCGCAGCCAGGTTCTCCGCCCGGCGGTGGCCGTAGGGGTGATCCTCGTCGGCCGGGCGGCCGCCGAGCCGGATCGCGAGCAGCGTGAGGATGGCCGCGAGCACGTCGCCGGAGGACTCGATCCCGGCCGAGACGAGGCCCAGGCTGCCCGACACGAGACCCGTGCCGAGCTTGAGGACGACGAGGCCGGCGGCGGCGAACACCGACGCCATGGCCGTGCGACTGCGACCGACGGCCTCGGCCTGCGCGGCGCCGGACGAATCCTCGTCGGGCGGCTGATCAGCCGACTGCATCGCCGACACGGTATCCGGCGCCGCCCGGGAAGGATCCGCCCAGCCGTGGGGTCTGAGTGGACGACCCGCCAATCCGGGGCGGGTCCGCAGAGAGCCAAGGAGGAACGAGATGCTGAGGAGTCGCAAACGCGGGCGGATCCGCGCCGGAAGTGTCGTCGCGTTCGCCGGATTGGCGATCGTCGCGGCGGGGTGCGGCAGCTCGAGCTCGAGCTCGAGCGCGAGTGCCCCGGCCTCGAGCGGCTCGTCGTCGAGCTCGGCCTCGTCGTCGAGCCAGGCCTCGTCGGGCGCGCTGACGCTCGGGACGGCCACGAGCTCCGACGGCACGTACCTCACCGGGGCATCCGGCCGCACCCTGTACCTGTGGGCGGCCGATGCCGGCGGCAAGTCGGCCTGCTCGGGTCAGTGCGCCAAGGTGTGGCCGCCGCTGCTGGCGAGCTCGATGCCGAGCGTGTCGGGCGCGGTCAAGGCCTCGGACGTCGGGCTCGTCACCCGGTCCGGCGGCGAGAAGCAGGTGACTTACAAGGGCCACCCGCTCTACTACTTCATCGAGGACAAGGGAGTGGGGAAGGCGACCGGCCAGGGCAGCAACAGCTTCGGCGCCAAATGGTGGCTGGTGGCACCGACCGGAACGGCCATCACGAAGGGCGCCTCGTCCTCGTCGAGCAGCTCTCCGAGCAAGTCCGCGGGCTACGGCACGAGCTCGTCGAGCAGCACCGCGAGCTCCGGCGGCGGTTGGGGCTGATCCAGGCACCAGGACGCCGGGCGGACCTGCCGGCCGCCTGGCGCGCCTCCGCGCCGCCGGCTGTCGAGCGCCGCATCGGCCCCTGGGCCTTCGCGGCGGTCGCGGTCGCTTCGCTCGGCGGACCGCTGGCGCTGGCGGCCCTCCAAGCTCCGGGGATCGTTGCCGACGCCGCGGACTCCGCCGGGCTGGCGACACTGGTCGGGGCGGTCGCGTTCCTCGCGCCGCTCGCGATCTGGATCCGCTACGCACGCGAGATCACCGGCCCGGCCGGCCTGACCGGATTCGTCGAGGCGGCGGCCGGGCGCCGGCTGGCACTCGTCCAGGCCGCGATCTGGACGGTGAGCTACGTCCTGTACCTCGCCTACACGACGGTTCAGATCGTCTACGACCTGCTGCCGGCGGTGTTCTCGATCTCGGGCGGCGTGCAGACGGCGCTCGCCGTGCTGATCCCGGTGTCGCTGGCGGCCGTGATGATCGCCGGGCGTGCGGCGACGCTGATCGTGATCGGGGCGGTGGCGGTCGGGCAGCTGGCGCTGGCCGCGATCCTCGACGGCGTCACCCTCGCCCACGTCTCGACCCCGCTGTCGACGTTTGGCGCCGGCGCGTCGCGGTCGTCGCTGGCGACGGCGGGCGCGCAGACATCGGTGCTGTACGTCTGCGCGAGCCTGCCGCTGTTCCTCGGCGGCGAGCTGGCCCGGCCGGCGCGCACGATCCGGCGCGGCCTGACCGGGGTGTACGCGCTGACGGTCGCGATCGTGCTGCTGGCGGTGGCGCCGCTCGCAGCCGCGCCGGGCCTCGGCCGCACGGACGTCCCCGGCGTGCGGATCGCACAGCAGTTCTCCGGCCCGGCGCTCGCCGACGCGATCGGGGTCGGGATCGCGGTCAGCATCGCCGGCGTGATGCTATGCGAGTACCTGGCGGTGACCCGGCTCGTGCACGCGGTCGGCGGGTGGGCGATCCGGCCGGTCGCAATCGGGATCGGGATCCTCATCGTGGCGGTCGCGCCGCTGACGCTGCTCGACCCGCACGGCGTCTACGACGCGCTGCTCAAGCCGTCGCTCGCCGCCCTCTGGGTGAGCCAGCTGATGGTGTTCGCCGTTTACCCGCGGTTCGCGATCCGCCGCGGGCAGCCGGCCCTGTTCGCCTGGGCGCTGACGCTGGTGGCCGGCGGCGTGGCCGGCTATGGCCTGTGGATGGTGTTCCAGCAGGCCTCGAGCTGAGCGTGGGGGCGCCCCGCTCACGCGCCAAGATAGGGGGTTTTCCCGATGGCGGTGCACCGCTGCGCGGGTTACGTTTACTGCGATGACATCCACCCCCTGCAAGGGAGCAGACACATGGACCTCTACGTGATCCTCAGACGCAGCGGCTGGCGCTCGGGCGCCGACCTCGAGCAGGCGGCCGGGCGCTCGGCCAAGGTCGGCAACGAGGACATGCCCGACGACGTGCGCTGGATCCGCAGCTACGTGCTCGACGAGGGCGGCGGATCGGTCGGCACGGTGTGCCTGTACGAGGCCGCCAGCCCCGAGGCGATCCGCCGGCACGCCGAGCTCGCCGATCTGCCGGTCGACGAGATCATCCGCGTCGCCGACACCGTGGTCGTGCGACCCGATCCGGCGCCCGCGGCCGCGTAGGCTCAGCCCGCGAGCGGCCCCGGCCGGGCGATGTGGTAGCCGTGGGTGTCACACGACGCTTCAGAGACCGTGGACGATCCACACGTTCGGCTCCCAGTACGCGCCGAGATCAGCCGTCCGATCGACGTTAAGGAGCGCCAGCCCCCGCGGGAACACGTAGGCGCCGTCCTCCGGGAAGGGCATACCGGTCCAGGCCTCCCACTCGGCGACCGTGCCGGTGATCCGCATCGACCGCGGCAGTGGCCGGGCGATCCGCCCGCCGCGCCGGGTGTGGACGCGGATCCACGGGTCGAACGGCTCGCCGTCGTCCCTGGTCCAGGCGACGTAGCGCTCGATCGGGGTCAGCGGGTAGCGCTCCTTGTGGCTCGGCCGGACGGGGGCGATCAGGTGTGAGAGCCCCGCCCCGCGGGCGAGCTCGGCCATCGCGTCGAGCATTCGCGGCGCGAGCCCGCGCCCCTGGAAGCGGGGAGTGATCTCCGCGGCGAGCGCGCACAGCGCCGTCGGCGGGGTGCCGTGTGCGTGGGCCTCGAGCGCCCGCTGGAGCGCGGCGTCGATCCCCTCGCCGAGGTCTGCGTCCGTCCCGTCCCACGGCAGCGGGGCGGTGTGCCCCTCGGCCACGACATCGCCGCAGTCGGCGTCGCAGAGCACGAACTGGAACGCCGGGAACGCATCGAACAGCCGCCCCCAATGGCGGCTGAGGACGTCGCCGTGGAGGTTGTACTCCGGCCACACCTGCTCGCTGACCTCGCCGGTGTCGTCCCACAGCTCGGGGCGCTCGGCGTAGCGGTGCAGCAGGGTGTTCATCCCGGGTCTGCCTCAGGCGGCGGCGGTCATGTCGTGTGCGCGGCGATGACCGCGGGCGGTCAGATGTTGCGGCGATCCCGCGCGAGGTGCAAGGATCGCGCCGTGGACGCCAGCGAGTCGAAGGTCAAGGCCGGTCTCGACGAGGCGTTCTTCCGCGATGTCAACGAGGCGCTGCGGCAGGGCAGCTGGCCCGGCGAAGAGGATGCGCCCGCCACGTTCCGCTGCGAATGCGCCCGCCTCGGCTGCAGCCGCATGGTCACGCTGACCGTGCGCGAGTACGAGGCCGTGCGACTCCATTCGCGCCGGTTCATCGTCGCCCCTGGGCACCAGGCGGCGGAGATGGAGACCGTCGTCGAGGTGCGCGACGGCTACGTCGTGGTGGAGAAGCGTGACGAAGCCGCGCGCCTGGCCGACGAGACGGATCCGCGCCGCTGATCGTCCGCGCCGATCCCGGCGCCGCCGAGCTCGAACCAGATCCGCACCTCGGTGCCGCCCGTGGCACGGTCGACGATCGTGAGGCCATCGCTCACGTGCGACATCAGGCCGAGCCCCAGTCCCAGCCCCGGGCTCTCGGTCCCCGCACGCACGCCTGCACCGTCGTCGGCGATCAGCATCCACAGCTCGCTCGACACGACCCAGGCGGACACCTCGATGTCGCACGGCTTGTCGCGACAGCCGTGCAGGACTGCATTGGTCAGGGCCTCGGACGCAGCCAGCCTCAGCGCCTCCGCCTGCTCGTCACCCGCGCCAGAGCGGACGGCGAAGTCGACGAGCGAGCGCCGCGCGACCGGCACCGACTCGGCCACGGCCGGATAGCGTTCGGACAGCATCGGTCTGGTCGAGTGGCCTGGATCTCCGTGCATCTCGGGAATCATCGCGAGAAATTCGTACCCGGGTTCACTTTCCGTCAATCAGCTTGTGCGTCTTTTTGCCGTAGCTGGGTCACCTCCCGAGTCGTCTGCACCCCAGATTGCAACTTGCTACGACCGGGTAGGTTTCTGCGCAGCATCGTTGTAACCCCAGGTACGCCAGCGAAGGAGCACCACATGACTGACAAGAACGTTGACGAGGGCAAGGGACGCGTCAAAGAAGCTGCGGGAGCGCTCACCGGCGACCAGAGCCTGAAGAACGAAGGCAAGGTCGATCAGGCGAAGTCCTCGGTCAAGGACGCCGTGGACACGGTCGCCGACAAACTGACCGGCGATAAGTAGGACGGCCTCCGTCTGACCGGCCCTCCGGCTGGCCGAGCGGCGGGCCTCAGAGATGTCGAGCGCTGGCTCCGGGCGGGGCCCGGGGCCAGCGGTCGTTAACGGGGGTCCGCCGGACGCCCGTCCGCGCGTCCGCCGGAGCCCGTGCGAACATACGTTCGTGTCGGGCGAACCGACGATTCTTCACGCCGACCTCGACTCGTTTTACGCGTCGGTCGAGCAGCGCGACGACCGCAGGCTCCGCGGCCGGCCCGTGATCGTCGGCGCCGGCGTCGTGCTGGCCGCCAGCTACGAGGCCAAGGCGCACGGCGTGAGGACCGCGATGGGCGTCTCCGCCGCGGTGCGCCTGTGCCCGGCCGCGGCGGTCGTCCCGCCCCGGTTCTCCGCCTACGTCGAAGCGAGCAAGGCGGTGTTCGCCGTTTTCGAGGACACGGCTCCGCTGGTCGAGGGGCTGTCGATCGACGAGGCCTTCCTCGATGTCCGCGGCCTCGAGCACATCTGCGGCGCTCCCACCCGGATCGCCGTCCGGCTGCGCGCACGCGTGCGTGTGGATGTCGGCCTGCCGATCACGGTCGGGGTCGCGCGCACGAAGTTCCTCGCCAAGGTCGCGAGCGCCGTGGCCAAGCCCGACGGCCTGCTCGTCGTTCCGCTCGGCGGCGAGCTCGAGTTTCTCCACCCGCTGCCGGTCGAGCGGCTGTGGGGGGTCGGCCGGGTGACGGCCGCCAAGCTACGGGCGCGCGGGATCACCACGGTCCGCGAGGTCGCCGAGCTCGGCGAGCCGACGCTGGTCGCGATGCTCGGCCGCGCGTCGGGGCGCCACCTCCACGCGCTCGCGCACGACCACGACCCCCGGCCGGTCCAGACGCGCCGCCGCCGGCGCTCGATCGGCGCCCAGCGCGCGCTCGGCCGCCGCCCGCGCCCGCGAGCCGAGATCGCCGCCTCGCTGATCGCCCTTGTCGACCGGGTCGGCCGCCGCCTGCGGGCAGCGCGCCGCGTGTGCCGGACAGTGGTCCTGCGATTGCGGTTCTCCGACTTCTCCCGCGCCACCCGGTCGTACACCATGCCCGAGGCCACCGCCCACACGGGGACGATCCTGCATGCCGCCAACGGCCTGCTGCGATTGTCATGGCCGACGATCGAGCGGCGCGGGATCACGCTGATCGGGATCGCCCTGTCCAACCTCGCCGACCAGGACGCAATCCAGCTCGAGCTCCCGTTCGACCGCACCCGCGGCCTCGACGCCACCATCGACAGCGTCCGCGAGCGGTTCGGCTCCGCCGCCATCACCCGCGGCGTCCTCGTCGGCCGCGACCCCGGGATCTCCGTCCCGCTGCTACCCGACTGATGTCCGGGTGCCCCGCATCGAGGCAGGGTGACTCGCCGCAGCGCCCGTGTCGGGCAGCGAGCCGCGCCAGGTCCGGAGCGCCGCAGCGGCAGCCGCGGCGCGGGTGCGAACGGGCCTCCCGATGGCCGGTTGGGCCGCGGCCCGCCAGGCGCGAACGGGCGTCCCGACGGCCGGTGGGGCCGCCGATGGCAGGGTGCGCGCGGAGACCCCGGTCGTCGCCGGCGTGAGCCCGCGGCGAGCATTTAGGACTAAATCGATTGAATTTATCGTTAGTCTGATGCGCTGACGCTACCACCCCGCCCCAAGGAGATCAACATGAGCACGACCGACGAGCTGCTGGCCAACAACGCGCGGTACGCGGCGGCGTTCGACAAGGCCGATCTGCCGTTGCCGCCCGCGCGGAGGGTGGCTGTGGTCGCGTGCATGGACGCACGGCTGAACGTGTACGGCGCGCTCGGCCTTCAGGAGGGCGACGCGCACGTGATCCGGAACGCCGGCGGCGTCGTGACCGACGACGAGATCCGCTCGCTCGCGATCTCGCAGCGGCTGCTCGGCACCGAGGAGATCATCCTCATCCACCACACGGATTGCGGGATGCTCACGTTCACCGACGACGAGTTCCGGAACTCGATCCAGGACGAGATTGGCATCAAGCCGGAGTGGGCGGCGGAGGCGTTCTCGGACCTCGAGGCCGATGTGCGCCAGTCGATCGCGCGGATCAAGGCGTCCCCGTTCATCCCGCGGAAGGACTCGGTCCGCGGGTTCGTCTACGAGGTCGAGTCGGGCCGGCTGCGCGAGGTCACGTGATCCCGGCCGCGGCCCGCAGCCCGCGGGGCCGCGCGCCCACCGCCCGGGCGCGTCCTAACAAATCCCACACTTGAAGCGCCGCGGCGGCCGGTAAGGTGGCCCTCGTGCCTGCTGTGTCTGCTGGCAGCACAGTCGTCGAGGCGCGCGATCTGACCCGCCGCTATGGCGAAGGATCGACGGCCGTCGACGCACTGCGCGGTGTGTCACTCGAGGTCGAAGCCGGATCGCTGGTGGCCGTCATGGGTCCATCGGGGTCGGGCAAGTCGACGCTGATGCACACTCTGGCCGGGCTCGACACGCCGACGTCGGGGACGGTGTCGATCGCCGGGACGGAGATCACGAAGCTCGATGACTCGAAGCTGACGCGGTTGCGCCGCGAGCACATCGGGTTCGTCTTCCAGTTCTTCAACCTGCTGCCGATGCTCAACGCTGAGGAGAACGTGCTGCTTCCGCTGTCGATCGCGGGCGAGCGGAGGGACGATGCGTGGCTGGACGAGCTTCTCGCGAAGACCGGCCTCGGCGCCCGGCGGACGCACCGGCCGTCACAGCTCTCCGGCGGGGAGCAGCAGCGGGTGGCGATCGCCCGTGCGCTGATCAGCCGGCCGACGATCCTGTTCGCCGATGAGCCGACCGGCAACCTCGACTCCCGGACCGGCGGCGAGATCCTCGAGGTGCTGCGCGACTCCGCGGACACCTATGGCCAGACGATCGTGATGGTCACGCACGAAGCGCGGGCGGCGTCGATCGCGGACCGGATCCTGTTCATCGACGATGGCCAGATCGTCAAGGAGCTGACCGGCGCGAGCGCGTCCGACGTGCTCGATGTGATCAGCACGCTGCAGACATGAGCCGGGTCGCGCTCAAGGGACTCCTCGGGCGCAAGATGCGGGCGGCGCTGACCGCAGTCGCGATCGTCCTGGGCGTGGCGATGGTGAGCGGCACGTACGTGCTGACCGACACGATCAAGGCGGCGTTCTCGACGGTGTTCGGCACGGTCTACAAGAACACAGACGCCGTGATCACCGGCAAGAGCGCGATCGGCTCCAATAACAACAACAATGGCGCCAACCAGACGCCGTCGCTCCCCGGCTCGCTGCTCACGCGCGTGCAGCAGCTGCCGGGCGTGCTCCAGGCCACGGGCGGGGTCTCCGACGAGGCGCGCCTGATCGGCCACGACGACAAGGTGATCGCTCGCGGCGGCGCTCCGGGCCTCGCGTTCAGCTACACGCCCGGCGGGCAGCGGTTCAACCCGCTTACGCTGACCAGCGGCAACTGGCCGGCCGGCTCCAACGAGATCGATATCGACTCGGCCACCGCCTCCAAGAGCCACTACGCGGTCGGCCAGACGATCGGCGTGATCGCCAAGGGCCCTGTCCAGCAGTTCAAGGTGGCCGGGATCGTCAAGATCGCCGGGGTCTCGTCGTTGGGCGGCGCCACGATCGCGGTGTTCACGCTGCCCACCGCGCAGCAGCTGTTCCACAAGACCGGCCGGTACGACACGATCAACGTCGCCGCGCGCAAGGGCGTCACGCCCACCCAGGTGGTCAACCAGATCCGGCCGCTGCTGCCGGCCAGCGCGCAGGTGCGCACCGGCCAGGCGCAGGCACAGCAGGCCTCGAAGGACACGAGCGGCTTCCTCACCATCATCCAGGACTTCCTGCTCGCGTTCGGCGGGATCGCCCTGTTCGTCGGGAGCTTCGTGATCGCCAACACGCTGTCGATCACGATCGCGCAGCGCACCCGGGAGCTCGCCACGATGCGCACGCTCGGGGCCACGCGCCGGCAGGTCCTCCGCTCGGTGATGCTCGAGGCGCTCGTGATCGGGACGCTCGCCTCGGTCGTCGGGCTGTTCCTCGGCCTGCTGCTGGCCAAGGGCCTCAACCAGCTGTTCGTCTCGTTCGGGATCGACCTCCCGCAGGCCAGCACCGTGTTCGCGACCCGGACGATCATCGTGTCGCTGGCCGTCGGAATCCTGATCACGCTCGCCGCGGCGCTGCGGCCGGCGATCCGCTCCACCCGCGTCCCGCCGATCGCAGCGGTGCGCGAGGGCGCGGTCCTCCCCCCTACCCGGTTCGCCAAGCTCGGCTCCTACCCGGCCGGCGGCGTACTGCTCGGCGCGCTCGCGCTGATGCTCGTCGGTCTGTTCGTGAGCGGGCTGTCGACCGGCACGCGCCTGCTGGCGATCGGGATCGGCACGCTGCTGCTGTTCCTCGGCGTCGCGATGCTCGCGCCGCGGCTCGTGCCGCCGCTCGCCGGAGTGCTCGGCTGGCCGGCGGCCCGGCTGGGCGGCGCGGCCGGCTCGCTCGCGCGCAGCAACGCGACCCGCAACCCGGCCCGCACGGCCTCGACCGCCTCCGCCCTGATGATCGGCCTGACGCTCGTGACGCTCGTCGGGGTGCTCGCGGCCGGGCTGCGCGCCCGCTTCCAGGACTCGGTCAACCAGGTGTTCGCCGCCGACTACGCGCTCACCTCGAGCGACAACTTCACGCCGATCGGGATCGCGGCCGCGAACGCGCTGAGGTCGGTCCCCGGCGTCGAGACGATCTCGGGCGTCCGCGCCGGCCAGGGCCGCGCGTACGGCGGGAAGATCAACGTCTCCGGCGTCTCGCCGGACATCACCAAGGTCGTGTCACTGAAGTGGATTGCCGGCGGCTCGCAGGCCCCCAGCCGGCTCGGCTCCGACGGCGCGCTCGTGTCAAAGGCCTACGCGAAGGCGCAGAACATCCGGCTCGGCTCGCCGCTGTCGGTCCAGACGCCGTCGGGGGCGGTCCTGCACCTGCGGCTGGTCGGAATCTTCGACCCACCGAAGGGCGGCTCGCCGTTCGGCGACGTGACCGTATCCACCGCCCTGTTCGACTCCGCCTACCCGAACCCCGAGAACGTGTTCACGCTCGTCAACGCGGTCGGCGGCGTGACGGCGGCCAACACGCGCCCGGCTGACCGCCGCGCTGCGGACATTCCCGGACGCGAAGATCCAGACCAAGTCGCAGTTCACCCACAACCAGCTGTCCGGGCTCAACACGCTCCTCAACCTGCTGTACGTGCTGCTGTCGCTGTCGATCATCGTGAGCCTGTTCGGGATCGTCAACACGCTCGTGCTGACCGTGTTCGAGCGCACGCGCGAGCTGGGGATGCTGCGGGCCGTCGGGATGACCCGCCGGCAGGTACGGCGGATGATCCGCCAGGAGAGCGTGATCACCGCGCTGCTCGGAGCCGCGCTCGGGATCCCGCTCGGGATCGTGCTCGCGCTGCTCGTCGGCGCCGCCCTGTCGTACCCGGTGTTCACGGTCCCGGTCTTCACGCTCGTCGTGTTCGTGTTCGCGGCGGTGATCGCCGGCCTGCTGGCGGCGATCCTGCCGGCGCGGCGGGCCGGCCGGCTCAACGTGCTCCGCGCGCTCCAGTACGAATAACCGCGGCGCCCGCGGGTTAGGATCGAGCGCATGCAACTGTGCGTGATGATCGAAGGCCAGGAGGACGTGACCTGGCCGCAGTGGCTGGCGATCGCTCTCGCCTGTGAGCGGCACCGCATCCCCGGGCTGTTTCGCTCCGACCACTACATGAACCTCGACGGGCAGCACCCCGAGCGAGTCGCGACCGACGCCTGGACGACCCTCGCCGCGCTCGCGGCGGCGACGACCAGTGTGCGCCTCGGGACGCTCGTCTCCCCGGCCACGTTCCGGCACCCGTCGATGCTGGCTAAGGCCGTGGCCACGGCCGACCACGTCTCGGGCGGGCGGGTCGAGCTCGGTCTCGGCGCCGGCTGGCACGAGCGCGAGCACGCCGCCTACGGGTTCCCGTTCGGGGCCGTCAAGGAGCGGATCGACGTGCTCGAGGAACAGCTTCAGATCGTGCTCGGAGCGTGGGCGGACGGGTCGTTCTCATTCGACGGCGCCCACTATCGGCTCGACGCCATCGACGCCCGGCCGAAGCCCGTGCAGCGCCCCCACCCGCCACTGATCATCGGCGGCAGCGCAGGGCCGCGCAGCGCCCGGATCGCCGCCGCCTACGCGGACGAGTACAACACGCCGTTCCCGACGGTCGAGAACGTGCGCGCATACTCCGCCCGCGTCGGTGACGCCTGCGAGGCCGCGGGCCGCGAGCCGATCCCGTTCTCGGTGATGACCGCGGTGCTCGTCGGCGCGAGCCCGTCGGAGCTCGCCGACCGGGCGGGCCGGCTGGCCGCCAAGATGGGCGGCGACGGCGACGCGCTGCTGTCCGACCCGCCCGATGGGTGGATCGTCGGCACCGTCGAGGAGGCCGCCGAGCAGCTCGGCACGCTCGCGGACGCCGGCGTCAGCCGCGTGATGTGCCAGCTGCTCCTGCACGACGACCTCGACCAGATCGCGCTGATCGGTGACGAGCTCGCACCCCGCGTCGGATGAGCGAGTCAGCGCCCCCACCCCTGACCGGCGGCTGCAACTGCGGCGCGGTCCGGTTCGAGATCAGCGAGCCGCTCGTCGGCGCTGGCTACTGCCACTGCCGCCGGTGCCAGCGCCGCAGCGGCACCGCCGCCTCGGCCAACGCCCAGGTCGTGCCGGGCAGCTTCCACGTCACCCAGGGCGAGGACCGATTGCGGGCGTGGCGGCCCGAGGACGGGTTCGAGAAGTGGTTCTGCGGTGAGTGCGGATCGTCGATGTTCAGCCGCCATCCGACCAAACCGGACATCGTCGGGGTGCGGCTGGGCGTGTTCGACGACGACCCCGGCGTGCGCCCGAGCCGGCGGCAGTTCGTCGCCTACGCGGCGCCGTGGGAGCCGATCCTCGACGACCTGCCGCGGTTCCCGGAGGGCTCCCGGGGCCGATAGCCGCTCAGACCAGCGGCGGCCGGTTGTGCGTCCACGGCCGCGCCGCCTCGATCTGGCCGGCCAGCGCGTACAGCTGATCCTCCGCCCCGTGGCGGCCGACGAGCTGGACGCTGAGCGGGAGCCCGTCGCTGCCGATCCCGGCCGGGATCGCGATCGCCGGCTGGCCGGTGAGGTTGAACACGGGCGTGAACGGGGTGAACCGGCCCGCGCGGTCGATCGCCAGCGGCGCGGGCTTGCCGTAGCCGCCCTCGGCGGCGATCGCCGTCGTCGCGAGGCCCGGCGTCATCACGACGTCGAACTCGTACCACAGCGAGAGGATCCGCCGGGTCGTCGCCTCGCGCTTGGCGAGGAGCGCGTCGCGGCGGCGCGCGGGGACGAGGTAGCGGCCGGCCGTCGCCATCTGCTTGGTCAGCGGCTCGAGCATCCCCGGTTCGGGCACCTGACGGGACTCCTCGTAGATCCCACGCAGCCAGGTCTGGAGGAACTCGATCTGGACGAGCCCGTACGCGGGGTCGCGCTCGGCGACCTCGTGCCCGAGCTCCTCGAGCAGGCGGCCGGTCTGCTCCCACGCGCCGCGCTGATCGGCCGACAGGCGTCCGATCAGCCCCGGCGGGAGCTTGCGCGACATCGCGATCCGCAGCGGCCCCGGCGGGGTCGCGGCCGCGTCGACGTAGCTGCCCTCGAACGGCGGTGCCGAGTAGGTGTCGGACGGGAGCGCACCGTGCATGACGTCGAGCATCAACGCGCTGTCGCGCACCGTGCGGGCGAGCCCGCCGTAGGTGCTGAGCCCCAGCCAGCCTTCGCCGGCCGGGCCGGCCGATACCCGTCCGCGCGTCGCCTTCATCCCCACGAGGCCGCAGCAGGCGGCCGGAATCCGGATCGAGCCGCCGCCGTCGGACCCGGTCGCGCACGGAACGAGCCCGGCCGCGACCGCGGCAGCGGAGCCACCGGAGCTCCCGCCCGTCGTCCGCGACAAATCCCACGGGTTGTGGGTGATCCCGTTCGCGTCGCTCGCGGTCCAGGGGAAGATCATCAGCTCGGGGACGTTCGTGATCCCGATCGGGATCGCCCCGGCGGCGCGGAGCCGGCGGACGGCCTCGGCATCCTCGGTGGCCGGAGGACCGAACGAGCGTGAGCCCTTCGTCGTCGCCTGGCCGGCGACCGGCAGGTCGTCCTTGACGGCGATCGGGACGCCCGCGAGCGCGCCGTCGAGGCTCTCGAGCGCGTCGGCCTCGGCGAGCGCCTGCTCGGGCATCGTCGTCCGGAACGCGTTGAGGCGCGGGTTGAGCTGCTCGATCCGGCCCAGGCACAGCTCGACGAGCTCGCGAGGTGTCACCTTGCGCGTCCGGACGCACTCGGCCAGCGCGGCGGGTCCAGAGAAGACGAGCTCTGCGTCAGCGGTGGCGGTCATGGCGCAAGCGCCAACACTAACGCCCGGACCGCGCCGGGATAGCGGTACCCGATCCCGCCATGGCGGCCGTCGAACAACTCGAGCGAGTGCTCTGCCCCGAGCTTGGCGAGCTCCTCGGCGAACGCCTGGGCGCCGAGGTCGAGATACGCCTCGTCGCTGCGGCCGGCGTCGAGATAGATCCGCCGCATGCTGCGCAGCGCGTCGGCGTGACCGGCGGCCATCCGGACCGGGTCCCAGCTCAGCCACCGCTCCCAGATCTCGGGGACCAGCCGGCCGGTGGGGATCTCGAACGGCATCAGCGGATGCCCGGGCCGGTCCGGGTCCGGCGTGTACGCGCAGCCGTAGCCGTAGAACTCGAACGGCTTACCCCACGGGTGGTAGTCGAAGTGCTCCTGCTCGGCAAGCTGGGCGTGGAACACCTCCCACGAGGACTCGAACATGTCCCGCAGGGTCCGCGCGACGATCCGGAACTCCGGCACGTAGGAGCACTCGAACAGAGCGTCACCGGCATGCGACGCGAGCGCGCCGAACACGTCGGGGCGGAGCATCGGCACGACCATCGCGCCGTAGCCGCCTGACGACTTGCCGGCCAGGCCGCGGTGGTCGCGGTCGGCCAGTGTCGGGTAGCGAGCATCGATGAACGGCACCACCTCGTCGCACAGGTAGTCCATGTACCGACCCGTGCCGTCGGAGTTGATGAACTGCGAGCCGCCGCGCGAGGTCCACGCGTCGACGAACACGACGATCGCGTCCGGGCACTCCCCGGACGCGAACATCGCGTCGAGGCGCTCGATCATGGTCGACTCGAACGCGCTGCGCGACACCCACATGTCGAGCTGGCCCGTGAAGCCCTGGATTTCGTACACACACGGCACCGGTTTCTCGTGCGATCCGGGAGAGCGGTACACGTACAGCGGCCGGCGCACCGGATCGCCGAGCGGATTGCCCGCCAGCAGCTCCGACTCGACGACGAGTTGCTCGAACGTCCCCGCCAGGCGCCGGTCCCACGGGGCGCCGGGCGGTCCCTGCACTTCGACGAGGGCCATGTCCGCCACGCTAATCGAATCGGCGACCAGACGCCCTGATCGGCTTCGATGCCCCGGGTATATTGGCCCCAGGCCCCTGTCCATCGACCACCCGAGGCTATGAGCGATCTCGCGCAGGCAACATCGACGAACGGCGCGGCGGATGTCGATGCCGCCGAGACGAGCGAGTGGCTCGAGGCCCTCGACGCCGTCGTCCAGCACGACGGCCCCGATCGGGCCCGGCAGCTCCTGACCCGCGTCGTCGAGCGCGCGCAGCACGCGGCACCGGACCGATCGCCAGCCTCAACACGCCGTACGTCAACACGATCCCGCCGGAGCGCGAGGCCAAGCTCCCGGGTGACACGGCGATGGAGCGGCGGCTGCGATCGATCATCCGCTGGAACGCGATCGCCACCGTCGTGCGGGCGAACAAGACGTCCTCCGAGCTCGGCGGCCACATCGCGAGCTTCCAGTCGCTCGCGACGCTGTACGAGATCGGCTTCAACCACTTCTGGCACGCGCCGAGCGAGGCGCAGCAGGATGGCCCGGGCGCCGCCCAATCCGGTGAGGCTGGACGCCGAACGGGCGGAGCGCACGGGGGGGATCTCGTCTACTTCCAGGGCCACTCCTCCCCGGGCAACTACGCGCGCGCGTTCCTCGAGGGGCGGCTGACCGCCGACCAGCTCGACGGGTTCCGCCAGGAGGTCTCGCGCGAAGGCGGGCTCAGCTCGTACCCGCATCCGTGGCTGATGCCGGACTTCTGGCAGTTCCCGTCGGTATCGCTCGGGATCGGCCCGATCACGTCGATCTACCAGGCGCGGTTCATGAAGTACCTCCACGCGCGCGGGATGGCCGAGACCGAGGGCCGCAAGGTGTGGGCGTTCCTGGGGGACGGCGAGATGGACGAGCCCGAGTCGATGGGCGCGATCGGGCTCGCCGGCCGCGAGCGGCTCGACAACCTGATCTGGGTCGTCAACTGCAACCTCCAGCGCCTCGACGGCCCGGTCCGCGGCAACGGCAAGATCATCCAGGAGCTCGAGTCCGACTTCCGCGGCGCGGGCTGGAACGTGATCAAGGTGATCTGGGGCGCGCGCTGGGATCCGTTGCTGGCCGCCGACAGCGACGGCCGGCTCGTGCAGGTGATGGAGGACTGCGTCGACGGCGACTACCAGACGTTCAAGTCCCGGGACGGCGCGTACGTACGCGAGCACTTCTTCGGACGGGACCCGGTTCTGCTCGACCGGGTGGCGCACATGTCCGACCAGGACATCTGGCTGCTCAACCGCGGCGGGCACGACCAGCAGAAGGTGTACGCCGCCTACCACGAGGCGGTCAGGCACCGCGACCAGCCGACGGTGATCCTCGCGAAGACGATCAAGGGCTACGGGATGGGTGTCTCCGGCGAGGGCCAGATGATCACCCACCAGGCCAAGAAGATGACCGAGGAGGCGCTGCTCGCCTTCCGCGACCGGTTCGAGCTCCCGCTCACCGACGAGCAGGTGCGCGCGGCGGAGTACTACAAGCCGCCGGACGACGCGCCGGAGATGCAGTATCTGCGCGAGCGCCGCGCCGAGCTCGGCGGCCCGCTGCCCGTGCGCCGCGCCAAGGCCGAGCCGCTCCAGGCGCCCGACCTGACGCTGTTCCAGTCCCAGCTCGACGGCACCGGCGACCGCGAGGTCTCGACGACGATGGCGTTCGTCCGCGTGCTCGCGGCGCTGCTGCGCGACAAGCATGTCGGCCGCCGGATCGTCCCGATCATCCCCGACGAGTCGCGCACGTTCGGGATGGAGGGCATGTTCCGCCAGGTCGGGATCTACGCCCCGTTCGGGCAGCTCTACCAGCCGCAGGACTCAGAGCAGCTGATGTTCTACAAGGAGGACGCGCATGGCCAGATCCTCGAGGAGGGGATCACCGAGGCCGGCTCGATCTCGTCGTTCATCGCCGCCGGGACGTCGTACAGCGCACATGCCGCGCCGATGATCCCGTTCTACATCTACTACTCGATGTTCGGCTACCAGCGCGTCGGCGACCTCGTCTGGGCGGCCGGCGACAGCCGCACCCGCGGGTTCCTGCTCGGCGGCACCGCCGGGCGCACGACGCTCAACGGCGAGGGCCTCCAGCACGAGGACGGGCACAGCCACGTCCTGTTCTCGGTCGTGCCCAACTGCCGCGCCTACGACCCCGCCTACGGCTACGAGGTCGCGGTGATCATCCAGGACGGGCTGCGGCGGATGGTCGCCGAGCAGGAGGACGTCTTCTACTACATCACCCTGATGAACGAGAACTACCAGCACCCGGCGATGCCGAAGGGGGCTGAGGAGGGGATCCTGCGCGGGATGTACCGGCTGCGCGAGGCGTCCGGCGACGGCCCGCGCGTGCGGCTGCTCGGGTCCGGCACGATCCTCCGCGAGGTGCTCGCGGCCGCCGACCTGCTCGCCGAGCAGCATGGAGTCGCGGCCGAGGTGTGGAGCGTCACCTCCTTCACCGAGCTGCGCCGCGACGGGATCGAGGTGGAGCGCTGGAACATGCTTCACCCGACCTCGAAGCAGCCGCGGACGCCGTTCGTGGCCGACTGCCTGCCCGACGACGGGAGCCCGGTCGTGGCCTCGACCGACTACATCCGCGCGCTGCCCGACCAGATCCGCCAGTGGGTGCCCGGCCGCTACCGCGTGCTCGGCACCGACGGCTACGGACGCAGCGACTTCCGCTGGGCGCTGCGGCGGTTCTTCGAGGTCGACCGCCACTACGTGACCGTCGCGGCCCTCAAGGAGCTTGCCGACGCCGGCACGATCAAGCCCAATAAGGTTGCCCAGGCGATCAAGAAGTACGAGATCGACCCAGAGTCCCCGATCCCCACCTCGGTGTGAGCTGATGAGCGATCCCATCACGGTCGAAGTCCCGGACATCGGCGACTTCGAGGACGTCCCGATCATCGAGATCCTCGTCGCGGCCGGCGATACGGTCGGCGTCGACGACCCGCTGCTGACCCTCGAGTCCGACAAGGCGACGATGGACGTGCCGGCCCCGTTCGCGGGCGTCGTGCGCGAGCTGCGCGTGACGGTCGGCGACCGGGTCTCGCAGGGCACGGCTCTGTTGACGCTCGAGACGTCCGGGAACGGCGCCTCGGCTGACGGTGACTCGGGTGCGACATCGGCCGCGTCGGCAGTCGCTTCCGAGGGAGCACCGACCGAGGCCGCCGCACCCGACGCGATCGCGAGCGCCTCGGCGGCTGAGCCTGCGCCCGCCCCTGCACCATCGGAGCCTGCGCCCGCCGCTGCACCATCCGAGCCCGCCCCTGCACCATCCGAGGCGCAGGCGCCGCCGGCCCCCTCAAACGGCGGCGGTCCGATCTACGCCAGCCCGGCGGTCCGCCGCCTCGCCCGTGAGCTCAAGGTCGACCTCTCCCGCGTGCCCGCCAGCGGCCGCAAGGGGAGGATCACCAAGAGCGATGTCCAGCAGTTCGTCGACGGCGGGGGCGTGCGCGGCGCCGTCCGCCGCGCCGGCGGGATCGACGGGCGGGGCGACGATCTCCGGAGAAGGCCTGTCGCTGCTCCCCTGGCCGAAGGTCAACTTCGAGAAGTTCGGCGAGATCGAGCGCGTCCAGCGGTCGCGGATCCAGAAGATCTCGGCCCCGAATCTCGCCCGCAACTGGGTGATGATCCCGCACGTCACCCATAACGACGAGGCGGACATCACAGACCTCGAAGCGTGGCGCAAGCAGCTCAACGACGAGCACGCCAAGGCCGGCGTCAAATTCACGATGGTGTCGTTCCTCGTCGTCGCGGCCGTGGCGGCGCTCAAGGAGTTCCCCACCGTCAACTCCTCGCTCGACGGCGACGAGCTGGTGCTCAAGCACTATTACAACATCGGGTTCGCGGCCGACACCCCCGGCGGCCTCGTCGTGCCGGTGATCAAGGACGCCGACAAGAAGGGCCTGCGCGAGATCGCCCAGGACCTCACGACGCTGTCCGGGAAGGCCCGCGACGGCAAGCTCGGCCCCGCCGACATGTCGGGCGCGACGTTCACGATCTCCTCGCTCGGCGGGATCGGCGGCACGTCGTTCAGCCCGATCGTCAACGCGCCCGAGGTGGCGATCCTCGGGGTCACCCGCTCGACGATGAAGCCCGTGTGGAACGGCCGCGAGTTCGAGCCGCGGCTGATGGTGCCGCTGTCGCTGTCCTACGACCACCGGGTGGTCGACGGCGCGCTCGCCGCACGGTTCGTCGTGGCCCTCGTCAAGGCGCTGACCGACCTCCGGAGGGCTCTGCTGTGAGCGAGATTCGCGTCCCCGACATCGGGGACTTCACCGACGTCCCCGTGATCGAGATCCACGTGTCCGCCGGCGACGAGGTGGCCGTCGAGGACCCGCTCGTCACGCTCGAGTCCGACAAGGCGACGATGGACGTCCCGGCTCCGGTGGCCGGCGTCGTCAAGCAGCTGTCGGTGAAGATCGGCGACCGGGTGTCCGAGGGCAGCGTGCTGCTCACCCTGGAGGGGTCGGTCGACGGCGCCGGACCGTCCTCCGAGGCCGCCGAACCGGCTGCCTCGGCTGCGCCGGCGCCGGCGCCGGCGGCCCCCAGCGGTCCGCCGCCGAGTCCGGACGGCGGCGACCACGACGCCCAAGTGGTCGTGATCGGCTCCGGGCCGGGCGGCTACTCGGCCGCGTTCCGGGCCGCCGACCTGGGCCTGAAGACCGTGTTGATCGAGCGCTACGACACACTCGGCGGCGTCTGCCTCAACGTCGGCTGCATCCCCTCGAAGTCGCTGCTGCACGCCGCCCGGGTGATCGCCGAGACCGAGGAGATGGCCGCGCACGGGATCACGTTCGGCAAAGCGTCGGTCGACGTCGGGAAGCTGATCGACTGGAAGGCGTCGGTCGTCTCGCGGCTGACCGGCGGGCTGGCCGGGCTGGCCAAGCAGCGCAAGGTCGAGGTGGTGACAGGAAAAGCGCAGTTCAGCGGCCCGAACGCCGTCCGGGTCGGCGACCGGGAGATCACCTTCGACCACTGCATCATCGCCGCCGGCTCCCAGGCCGCGTCGATCCCCGGCCTGCCCGACGACGAGCGGATCATCGACTCCACTGGCGCGCTGTCGCCGACTGGGATTCCGAAGAAGATGCTCGTCGTCGGCGGCGGGATCATCGGGCTCGAGATGGCCTGCGTGTACGACGCGCTCGGGTCTCGCGTCACGGTCGTCGAACTGCTCGACCAACTCATCCCGGGGTGCGATCCGGACCTCGTGCGGCCGCTGCAGAAGCGGATCTCCGGGCGCTACGAGGCGATCCACACCGGGATGAAGGTGGAGTCGGTGCGCGCCCAGAAGAACGGGCTGAAGGTCGAGCTCTCTGACGGCTCGTCGAAGCTCTACGACTCGGTGCTGGTCGCGGTCGGGCGGGTGCCGAACGGTCGCTCGTTGAACGCGGACGCCGCAGGGGTGACGGTCGACGAGCGCGGTTTCATCCCCGTCGATCGCCAGCTGCGCACGAATGTGCCGTGGATCCACGCGATCGGCGACATCGTCGGCGGCCCGATGCTCGCCCACAAGGCGACCCACGAGGGCCACGTCGCCGCCGAGGTGATCGCCGGCCACGACGTCGAGTTCGACGCCCGCACGATCCCGTCGGTCGCCTACACCGATCCCGAGGTGGCATGGATGGGCCTCACCGAGACCCAGGCCAAGGCCGACGGCGTCGAGTACGAGAAGGCCTCGTTCCCGTGGGCCGCCTCCGGGCGCGCGCTGTCCCTCGGCCGCGACGAGGGGATGACCAAGGTGCTGTACGAGCCGGGCACCCGCCGCGTGCTCGGCGCCGGGATCGTCGGGGTGAACGCCGGCGACCTGGTCGCCGAGACGGTTGTGGCGCTCGAGATGGGCGCAGATACCGAGGACATCGCCCTGAGCGTCCACCCGCACCCGACGCTGTCCGAGACAGTCGCGTTCAGCGCGGAGATGGCCGAGGGCACGATCACGGATCTCATGCCGCCGCGTCGGCGCGCCCCGCGCTGAGCAGTCCTCTGATGTCGTTCTGAAGCCGCTTCGTGTCGTGGTCGATGCGGTCCTCCGTGGCCCGGAGGACCCGGCAGCCGTGGAGTTGGAGCGCGGCGTCGAGGCGACGGTCAGCTTCGAACTTCGTCCGGCCGTTGTGGGTGCCGTACGTGTCGACCTCGACGACCAGCCGCTCCGCCGGCCAGTAGAAGTCGACGAGCGCGCCGGCGACGTCGGCGTTCACCTGCGGCTCGGGCAGCTCCGCCGCGCGGACCAGCGCGAGGAAGCGACGCTCGGCTCTGACTGTGTCCAAGGCGCGGTGACCGCCGATCGCCGCTCGAGCGGTGCGAGCCGGCCGGGGCGCGGGACGAGGCCGAGGGCTCGACGGTGAGCAGGTCCCTGCGGTCGCGGCTCGACCGCGAGCCGGAGTCTGATGGGTGGCGATGTCGGCGTAGTCCAGCAGGGTCCGGGCGAGGCCGGTCACCGGGATGTTGTCGATCTGGTACCTGTCTGCGTGAGGCCGCGGGGGTGGTGGACCCGGATCCCCTTGCGGCTGTGCCGCGCGCGGTTCGGATCAGTGACGTCGATGGATCCGCCGGGGATCGGGCGGAGGTCCCACAGGGCCGCCGCCGCTCGGTGGCTCAGGAGGGCGTCGGGGCCGACCGCGAGCACGGCGGCCATCCAGCGGCCCCGAGTCGTGAGCTTGCGATGGCCGACGGCATAGACGCCCCGGTGGATCGGGTGCAGCTGGCCGGTCGCGATCCGCCGGTCGATCTGCCCCGGCGCGAATCCGAGCTCCAACAACTGCCATCGAGCAACGACCCCGTGCTGCTGGGCGGCCAGCGCGGCGAGCGCGACCGCGAGTGGTTGCTGTTGACCCCGAATTGCGACGACAAGAGCAACCAGCGCGGCGGTCAGCGACGGCGCGGCGGTCAGCGACGGGCGCGGCGGTCAGCGACGGCGCGTGAGCAGCCGGCGCAGCGCCAGCGCGACCACGCCGCCGAGGGCGGCGCTGGCCCCCAGGTGACGGCGGTGCTCGGCGCGGGTGAGGACGACGCCCGGGGCGGGCAGAGAGGCCGGCATCGGGAACGCCTCGGCGGCGAGGATGTCGTGGGGCTCGCTCGGCCCGGTCGGGTCGTCGGGGACGCCGAGCGGGTGCGGGTGCAAGCGCGGGTCCGCGGCCGGCACCGCGAACGCCTCGGCCGCGAGGACGTCGTGGGCGGGCTCGGAGATGGGCGGGTCGGACATCGCGTCCGATGATCGCAAAACGCGCCGCTTCGCGCCGGCCGCCCCACGCGGCCGGCTCGTCCTCATGCATCCGCGGAGGCCCACGCACTCCATCCGATAATCTCAGTGCAAGGCACTCAGATCGTCTACGTCCGACGACTCATGGAGTGCTACCATCCACTTATTCTTCGTAAGCAACTCGCGAAAGTGAACACCAACTGATGAGTCGCCTTCTCCTAGTCCCGCTCGAAGACGCGGTCGTCTTCCCGGGCATGTCGGTCACGCTCGCGGTCGACGCGGGCGAGGAGGACCGGGTCCTGCTCGTCCCCAAGCACGAGCAGGACTTCGCAAACGTCGGCACGGTTGCCGAGGTCGCCGAACGCGTGCGGCTGCCCGGCGGCGCCCGCGCGGTCTCGCTGCAGGGCCTGCACCGTGGCGTTGCGGGCGCGGCCCAGACGCTGCCCGACGGGCGGCTGTTCGTCGAGGTCGACGAGCGGCCCGACCCGGTGCCGGTCGACGGCAAGACCCGCAATCTCGAGCGCGAGTACCGCGCGGTGGTCGAGGAGATCCTCGAGCTGCGCGGCGACGACGGACGCGTGAGCGCGTTCCTGCGCAGCATCACCGAGCCCGGCGCGCTCGCCGACACGAGCGGCTACTCGCCGGACATCACCTATGAGAGCAAGGTCGAGCTGCTGCAGACGGTCGACGTGACCGAGCGGCTCGAGCTCGCCCTGACGCTCCAGCGCGAGCGCCTGGCCGAGCTGCAGGTCCGCAAGCGGATCCGCGACGACGTCGAGTCCGGCGCCGAGAAGCAGCAGCGGGAGTACTTCCTGCGCAAGCAGATGGAGTCGATCCGCAAGGAGCTGAACGAGGACGACGCGTCGGTCGTCGAGGAGTACCGGACGAAGATCGAGGAAGCGGGCATGCCCGAGGCGGTCAGGGAGCAGGCCGAGAAGGAGCTCGGGCGGCTCGAGCGCCTCGGCGAGCAGTCCGCCGAGTCGAGCGTGATCCGCACCTACCTCGACTGGCTGATCGCGGTGCCGTGGAAGGAGCGCTCCGAGGAGCGGCTCGACCCCGAGCACGCGCGTGGGGTCCTGGACGCCGATCATGCCGGCCTCGAGGACGTCAAGGACCGGATCGTCGAGTACATCGCGGTCAAGAAGCTCCGGCAGGAGCGGGGGATCACCGAGGACAAGCGCTCAGGCGCGATCCTCACGCTGATCGGCCCGCCCGGCACCGGCAAGACGAGCATCGGCGAGTCGATCGCCCGCGCCACCGGGCGCGAGTTCGTCCGGATGTCGCTCGGCGGCGTGCGCGACGAGGCCGAGATCCGCGGCCACCGGCGCACGTACATCGGCGCGCTGCCGGGGCGGCTCGTCCGCGCCCTGCGGGACGCCGGCACGATGAACCCGGTGATCATGCTCGACGAGGTCGACAAGGTCGGCGCCGACTGGCGAGGCGACCCGAGCGCGGCCCTGCTCGAGGTGCTCGATCCGGCGCAGAACCACAGCTTCCGCGATCACTACCTCGACGTCGAGGTCGACCTCAGCGGCGTACTGTTCATCGCGACCGCGAACGTGGCCGACACGATCCCGGGCCCGCTGCTCGACCGGATGGAGGTGATCCGCTTCGACGGGTACACCACCACGGAGAAGGTGGCGATCGCCCGCGGGTACCTGTGGCCGCGCCAGCTCGAGCGCAATGGCCTGCGGGCCGGCGAGGTCGAGATCAGCGACGAGCTGCTCAAGACGGTGGCGATCGAGTACACGCGCGAGGCCGGCGTCCGCCAGCTCGAGCGCGATCTCGGGACGCTGCTGCGCAAGATCGCCACGAAGATCGCCTCGAACGCCGAACAGGCGCCGGTCGCGATCGGCCTCGACGCGGTCCGCGACGCGCTCGGGCGCCAGCGGCACTTCCAGGAGTCGGCGATCCGCACGGCGGTGCCGGGCGTCGCCACCGGCCTGGCGGTGACCGGCGCGGGCGGCGACGTGCTGTTCGTCGAAGCGACCGGAATGCCCGGCAAGCCGGGCCTGACGCTCACAGGACAGCTGGGCGACGTGATGAAGGAGTCGGCGCAGATCGCGCTCTCCTACGTCCGCGGCCACGCCGAGGAGCTCGGGATCGAGGCCGTCGCGTTCGATGACCGGGCGTTCCACGTCCACGTGCCCGCGGGGGCGATCCCCAAGGACGGCCCGAGCGCCGGCGTCACGATGGTCACCGCGCTCACGTCGCTGCTCAGCGGGCGGCCCGTGAGGCACACCGTCGGGATGACCGGCGAGGTCACGCTCCAGGGCCGGGTCCTGCCGATCGGCGGCGTCAAGCAGAAGGTCCTCGCCGCCCACGCGGCCGGGCTGACCGACCTGGTCCTGCCCGAGCGCAACCGCGGCGACCTGGACGATGTTCCCGACGAGGTCCGCGATGCGATGACGTTCCACTTCGCGATGACGATCGACGAGGTCCTGAACGTCGCGCTGGAGCCGCTACCGCTGCGCTCCGCCGCGTAACCGCCAACTGCACCCCACCACCCCCCCGCGCGAGGCGCCAACCCGGACGGTTGGCGCCTCGCGGCGTTCACGAGGCACACGGAGTAGGTTGCAGACATGAGCACGATCACAGCCACAGAAGAGCAGCGCGCGGTCGACGGCGTCCCCAAGCAGCTGTACATCGACGGGGAATGGCGCGACGGGTCGAAGGGCACGCTCGCGGTCGAGGACCCATCGAGGGGCGAGTCGCTGTGCGAGGTCGCCGACGCGTCCGCCGACGACGCCAAGGCGGCGCTCGACGCGGCCGTCGCCGCGGGCGCCGAGTGGAGCCAGCATCCGCCGCGCGAGCGTGGGGAGATCCTGCGCCGGGCGTTCGAGGCGATCAACGAGCGCGCTGATGAGCTGGCGCTGCTGATGACGCTCGAGATGGGCAAGCCGCTCAAGGAGTCGAAGGCCGAGATCACCTACGGCGCCGAGTTCCTGCGCTGGTTCGCCGAGGAGGCAGTCCGGATCGACGGCCGTTACAGCGTGGCGCCGAACGGTGCCGGCCGGCTGCTGACGATGAAGCAGCCCGTCGGGCCGTGCCTGCTCATCACCCCCTGGAACTTCCCGCTGGCGATGGGCACCCGCAAGGTCGGCCCGGCGATCGCGGCCGGCTGCACGATGGTCGTCAAGCCCGCCCAGCAGACGCCGCTGTCGATGCTCGCGCTCGTCAAGATCCTCGAGGAGGCCGGGCTGCCGGGTGGCGTCCTCAACATCGTGACGGCGTCGTCGTCCAGCGAGACGATGGGCCCGCTGATCGCCGACCAGCGACTGCGCAAGCTGTCGTTCACCGGCTCGACCGAGGTCGGGCGGGCGCTGATGGAGCAGGCCTCCGAGAACCTGCTGCGGCTGTCGATGGAGCTCGGCGGCAACGCGCCGTTCGTCGTGTTCTCAGACGCCGACGTCGACGCCGCGGTCGAGGGCGCGGTGATCGCCAAGATGCGCAACATCGGCGAGGCATGCACCGCCGCCAACCGCTTCCACGTGGCCGGCAAGATCGCCGACGAGTTCGCCGAGAAGCTCGCCGCCAAGCTCGGCGCGATGAAGGTCGGGCGCGGCACCGAGGACGGTGTCGAGGTCGGCCCGCTGATCGACGGCACCCAGCGCGGCAAGGTGGACGAGCTCGTCCAGGACGCGATCAGCCACGGTGCGCAGGCGGTCGTCGGCGGCCAACAGCGGGACGGCGCCGGCTACTTCTACAACCCGACGGTGCTCACCGGCATCACGGACGATGCCAAGGTGCTCTCCGAGGAGATCTTCGGCCCGGTCGCGCCGGTCAAGGGCTTCGACGACGAGGACGAGGCGATCGCGGCGGCCAACAACACCGAGTACGGCCTCGTCGCCTACGTCTACACGCGCGACATCAAACGCGCGCTGCGCGTCGTCGAGCGGCTCGAGACCGGGATGGTCGGCCTCAACCAGGGCATCGTGTCCAACCCGGCCGCCCCGTTCGGCGGCATCAAGCAGTCCGGGTTCGGCCGGGAGGGCGGACCCGAGGGGATCGCCGAGTACCTCGAGACGAAGTACGTCGCGATCAACCTCTGAGGAGCACCCCGGCCGGCAGACCCAACCGGTCGGGGGGCTCTCGATGATCAGCGACGACTCAGCGGTAGACGCGGCGGTCGCGCACGACCGCGGGATCGTCGTCGACGACGGTGCCGCGCCGGCGACGATCGGCCCACACGGTCATCCACAGCAGCGAGATGAGCAGGCCGAGGACGCCGACCACGATCAGGATCACGCCGATCGTGTGGATGCTGAAGCCGTGCGTGGTGACGCTCACCGCGAAGCGCAGGATCGCGCCGACCGCGATCAGGAACAACGACGTACCAAGACCCATCAGAACCTCCGGTTCAATGACAAAATTGATCCTTCGGGGCGAGGAATGCCCGATCCGGGAGGCGGGCAAACGGAGCCGGACGGATGTATCGGGGACGTCTGAGCGATGTCCGGGAGCGATCGGGCTAGTGGACCCGGCGGCTAGAGGTTCCCGTCGCCGTCGGACGGGGCGCCGCGGTTGTCGGAGTCGCCGTCGCCGGCATTCGGCCCCTGTGGGATGGACGACGAGCTGCCCGACGAGGCCGAGGTCGAGGTCGAGGAGGCGGCGGGAGCGCTGGTCGAGGAGGCGGCGGGAGCGCTGGTCGAGGACGACGACGACGAGGATCCGCCGCCGCAGCCCGCCACGGCGAGCGCGATCAGCACGAGTCCCGCTGCCGCCAGCCGCCTGAAGTTCATGGTCACCGCTGTCATGTCAATAGGTCCTTCCGGTGTGGGAGGGGTCAGGTCGCCCGCACTGCGGTCCGTCGTACCACATAGACGCCGCGGCGAGGGTGATTCTTCCTCACGGAGCGGCGGGGCCGCGTCCGAAACCCGGCTGGGGACCGACCAGCTCGGCCACGAGCAGCTTTCCGGACACCCGGCCGGCGGCGCGGGCGACGGACGAGATCGGCTCGTCGGCGTCGGGGGTGACGACGCGGGCATCCCGGAGCGTGTACGTCCGCCCGCCGCGCACGACCTGGCCGCCGCCGGCCAGCACGTTGCGGACCCAGTCGGACTCCTCGCCGTAGAGCAGCACCACCGCGAGGGTGCGGCCGTGGCGGTAGGCGTTCACCGGCGTGCGGTATGGGCGGCCGGAGCGCCGGCCGCGATGGCAGATGACCACCCACGGGGGCACCAGCCACGCGTACTGGAGTTGCAGGGGATTGTTGTAGCGGCGGTTGAACCGGGCGACCCGGCGGGAGAGCTTCAAAGGCATCCGCGGGCTAGTTTCGCACCCCGCTGGGTGCCCCATGTACCCTCAAGTCCAACCGATGGCGTACGCGGAGCAGAGTACGAGGATGAGGGGGCCCATCAACGAGCACGCACCGGCGCTCGCGCGCGAGTGGCGGCGGCTCGGACGGGCGGCGACGGCGGTCGCGCTGATCACCGCCCCCGCGTTCTTCCTCGTCCTCTACGACACAAACCGCATGAACGTGGTGGTGGCGCTGATCGTCACCGCGCTGGCGGTCCTGATCTTCCGCGGCCTCGTCGAGGTCGTTTTCCGCAAGCTGATCCCCTCCCCCAGCCTGTACGGCGCCGAGGAGGCGCTGAAGGACGAGGACATCGTCGCTCGCCGGCGCTACTGGTACTGGCGCGGCAAGTTCCGCCGCCTGCCGATCTACGTGCTCGCTGTCGTCCTGCTGCTGCTGCTCTGCCAGCTGCTGTTCGCGTTCGCGGGCATCCACGCCGGCTTCCTGCATCCGTTGGCGGGGCTGCGCCAGATCTTCCCGCCCGACACGCTGCCTCAGCTGGGGCTCGTGTTCGTTCAGCTGCCGCTGCTGTTCTTCGTCAACTTCGCGATCTTCTTCGGCCCGTTCCTGTTCTTCGCGGTTCGCCAGATCCGTGGCTACGAGCCCGGTGACGCGAGTTGGGGGGTCAAGATCGACGACGTCCGCGGCCAAGCGGAGGCCAAGGAGGAGATCACCCGCGTGATCACGCTGTGGCAGTCCGGCGAGGACTTCGAGAAGGCCGGCGGCAAGCGCGAGCGCGGGCTGCTGTTCCTGGGCGCCCCCGGCACCGGCAAGACGATGATCTCCAAGGCGATCGCCACCAACTTCAACTGCCCGTTCGTGACGATCCCGGGCTCCGGGTTCGCGGGGATGTTCATCGGTATGGACGCGATCACGGTGCAGTTCCTCGCCCACAAGGCACGCAAGCTGGCCAGGAAGTGGGGCGGCCAGTGCATCGTCTTCATCGACGAGATCGACGCTGTGGGAACCCGGCGCCAAGCGCTCGGGACCGGGCTCGGCACCCAGCCCAGCTCGATCCACGACCTGTGCTTCTACGGTCCGAGCGGGGCGCTCACCTCCACGGGCGATCTCGTGGTCGAGTCTCGCGAGTGGCGCGAGCGCCTGTTCGCCGAGCGCGCCGAGCGGCCGCAGACCGGCTACATGACGTTCGTCGAGCGCACGACCGAGCGCGTCCGGCGCTTCTATCCCGGATTCGGCATGGGCGGCATGGGCGGGATGGCGCTCAACCAGCTGCTGATCGTGATGGACGGCATCGACGAGCCGCCGCTGATGCGCAAGGTCGTGACCAATCGCCTGAACACGTTCCTCGACTCGATGTTCGTGATCCCGCGCAAGCTCGGCCCGCTCAGCCTGCGGCTGCGCCCGCCGCGCCCGCGGCAGGAGCAGATTTACTTCATCGGCGCCTGCAACGTGCCGATCGAGGTCCTCGATCCGGCCCTCACCCGCCCTGGCCGGATGGGCCGCCACATCTGGTTCCGCACCCCGACCAAGGACGACCGGCTCGACATCCTCGACCTGTACATCAACAAGGTCGACCACGAGCCCGACCTCGACCACCCGCGCCGGCGCGACGAGCTGGCCCGGATCACGAACGGCTACTCCCCCTCGATGATCGAGCAGTGCTGCTCGATGGCGCTGACCATCGCCCACTCGGAGGGACGCCCGCGCTTCGGCTGGGAGGACATCGTCGAGGCGATGACGACCGTCGAGACCGGAACCGCGCAGAACATCGAGTACATCCAGGAGGAGACGCGGGCGGTGGCGATCCACGAGGCAGGCCACGCCGCCGCCGGCCATGTGTACATGGAGAAGGACGTGCTCTCCACGCGGCTCTCGATCCGCAAGCGCGGCGGATCCCTCGGCCACTACCAGAGCATGGAGAAGGACGAGCGCTTCTCCCACTTCCGCGGTTACGTGATGGGCCGGCTGATCATGACCCTGGGGGCGATGGCGGCCGAGCACGTGTTCTACGGCGAGAACTCGCAGGGGGTGAGCGGCGACGTCTACAGCGCGACGGCCAACGCCGCGATGATGGTCGGAGTCTGGGGCATGGGCGCTGACCCCGTGCACATCGGCACCGGCCTCGACGTCCCCGAGGAGACCGAGCAGGTGCTCAAGCGGCTCGAGCGGATCGGCGACACGATCATGAACCGGGCCGGGGGCGGCGGGATGTTCGACAACGACCCGTTGCGGGCGATCCTGTCGGACCGCTCCAAGCGAACAGCGGCCGCCCAGATCCTCGGCCAGGCGTACGTCACCGCATACGCGCTGATGGCCGCCAACCGCGCCCAGGTGGAGACGATTGCGGACACGCTGATCGAGCGCAAGGAGATGCACGGCGACGAGGTCACCGATCTGCTGGCCGGCGTCGGTTTGCGCCGCCCCGACATCGATCTCATGGACGCGAGCACTTGGCCGACGGTATGAACGAGCCCGAGCCGATGGTCCAGGCAGCCGAAGAGCACGCGGCGGACGGCCCCCACGCGGCCCAGGTGACGGTCACGAGCGGCGGAGACTCCAGGCGCGACTCCTCACCGCACTCGCACAAGTTCCTGATCGCGACGGTCGTGCTCACCGGAGTGGCGGTGGCGGCGATCGTGATCGCGGTGACCGCGGCGATCGTCGGCCGCTCGCACACGAGCACGTTCCAGTGGTCGACGTGGTCGCCGCCGGACACCGGCCTGGCCGCCGAGCGTGACATCGCCAACGAGGTCTCGCCGCTGTACCGGGCAACCCCGGCGGCGCAGCTGGCCGTGGTCACGGTGCGCAACGTGTCGGACACGAGCAACGGGACGCAGCTCGCCCTGCGCGACCCGAACACCGGGTCGCTGTCGGCGATCTCCGGCACGAGTGCGATCTACACCCTGTGCGGGCTCGGCCCTAACTGCGCGATCGCCGAGGGCACGCCGTCCGCGGCCCGGCTGCTGCTGCTCCGCCGCGAGGCGCTCGAGCTGGCGCTCTACACCTTCCGCTACGTGAGCGGCGTCCAGAACGTGGTGGCGATCCTGCCGCCCGGCCACACGCAGGCCTCGAGCACGCTCACGAAGAAGCCGCCGAGCTCGGGCAAGGTGACGGGCAGCCAGACGCTCGACATCGCCGTCGTGTTCGCGCGCAGCGCGCTGAACCACTTCCTCTCGTCGCCGCTGCGGGCGACGCTTCCCGAGCAGATCCCGCCGACGGTCACCGAGATGACGGCGGCGCCCGAGGCCGAGCTGGTGAGCGTCATCACGGGCCAGGGCCTGTTCAAGCAGCAGCTCGTGCAGACCCAGGACGGGTCGAGCGTGCTGGTGCTCGACCCGCTCCCACCCCAGTAGGGCGAATCGCTGACGCGATTCGCTAGCGAGAATCGCCTGGGGGCGATTCTCGGGCCGTTGCCTCATATCCGGGGCAGGCCGTCACGGGGACCCGCGGGTAGCGCGGGAAGCGCTCGGGCTCGTCGCGCGAGCGAAGGCACAGCGAGTACTCGGTCCCTCGGGTCGTGCCGACGAGCTGCTGATGGCGGCAGCTGTCGCACAGCCCGGCCGGAAGCCGGCGCCCGCTCGGCCCCGCGGGCGCGGGACCGGACGAGCTCACCTCAGCCCGGCCGCCCGCACGGCGCTCCGCACCGCGCGCGCGTGACGGGACGACCGGCGGGAGACGACCGCCACCCAGCGCACCCGGCCGCCGCGCACGCCGTACACGTAGCGCGAGCCGCCGCGCAACCGCCGCCCGAGCCACAGCCCGTGCCCGAGCGACCGAGTCGAACGCCGGATCCGGCCGGCGCGCGAGCCGACTCGCACGCGGCCGGCGCGGTAGCCGCGCACCGACGACGCGACCATCGTCACCTTGCCGGCCGGCCCGAACACGACGGCCAGGCCGCCGCTCCGGGCCCCGCTCACGCAGTAGCGATACGAGGTGCCCGGCCGGGACGACGGCTGTCCGTCCGCGTACAGGACGGACGCGAACGAGGACCCGAGCCGCACGCGGCCGAGCCCGCCCGCGCGCAGCGCGCCGGTCGCCGGGCGGCATGCCGTCGCCGCGACGCCGTACGCGCGCTCCCACATCTCGAGGTAGGCCTCGGCGCCGTGGAACATGTCGGTGAGGATCGGGCGGCCGGCGAGCACCTGGAGCTCCTGGAGCCAGTCCGGGAACATGCCGTAGTTGGCCACGCCGTCGTTGTTGAGGTCGAACACGCGCTGGCCCCACTGCTCGCGGTTGAACGTGACCTTCCCGTCGTAGGAGGTGAACGGGTAGGTGATCGGGGTGCCGGAGGTCGGCTGGCTCTCCTCGGCCAGGCCGTTCATGTCGGCGCCGTAGCCGAACCCGGTGCCGTCGTAGAAGCGCTTGTTGCGGACCTTGAGGCTGTCGCGCCACTGCGACACGAACGCCGCCGGTGAGGCGCCGGCGATCGGGGTCACGAATCCGCCGAGGTTGTAGATCCGCGGGTTCTCCTCGGGCGAGTCCCAGCTGTGGGCGGAGATCACGCCGGCGTAGTGGTGGGCCTCGAGGATCGACAGCGTCGCATCGGCGGTCTTGGCGTCCATGTGGTCGAGCTCGACGATCAGGTGCTGCTTGATCATCTGGTTGATCAGGTAGGCGCCGAGGTCGGTGAGGCCGCGCGTGTTGCAATGCGGCGGCGGCGGATACGTGGGCAGCGTGCCGGACGGGAGCAGCGCCTTGCCGGGGCCGTTCATCAGGTCGGCGAGCGCCCCGGGCGGCACGGTGTTGAGCTGCGTCGAGTCGTGCTCGGGCCCGGTGCACGTCTGCACATCCCAGAACTGGCCGGTCTCGAGGTGGTTGCCGGCGTTGACGAGCTCGCCGATCTCGCCCGCGTCCATCTTCGTCCCGCCGAACGCGTTGTCGAACTTGTGGATCGGGAAGAACGTGCTGACGCCGAGCCCTTCGACCTCCTTGAGCCCGGCGTCGATCTGGGCCGTGTCGCACTGCGGGGTGCCGAGGTACTCGCCGCAGTTGAACAGGTGCGAGACCTCGATCCCCTCGACGACCGCGAGCTTGCCCTCGTTGATCACCTGCCGGGCCTGGAACGGGTTGGTGACGATCCGGAAGAAGCCCTTGCCGGGGCCGCCGGACTGCGCGTCGATGTAGTCCTGGAGCTCGCGTAGGTCCTTGGCCTGCAGGCGCACAGCGTCCATGTCGTTGCACGGGTTGCGCCGCTCGCTCATCAGCTCGCACAGCGCCTCGTTGTCGACCAGCTGCGTGACCATCACGCGCAGGCCCGCCATCCACGCGCGCTTGATCCCGGTGTAGTAGTCGCCCTCCTCGGCCAGGTCGGTCGGCGAGGGCCAGTCGCGGAACGTCGGCCATCCGACCGTGTCGTGCGGGTGCGAGGGCTGGCCGTAGTCGAGGAAGCTCTCGGCCTGGCCGTTGCTCCCCTGTTCGTACGGCGCACAGTCCGGCAGCGCGTACGGGATCCCGAACGGGTGCCACGGCCGGCCGCAGTGGAAGTCGCCGCCGAGGAACTCGAATGCCGTCACGTGAGTGTGGGCGTCGATCGTCCCGGTCACCCCGGACTCGGGCCCGGTACCGTGGAACGGCGTGCCGGTTGCGTCGACCCCGCCCTCCGGGTACACAGCGCAGCCCGATGCCGGCGTGAACGTCACGGGAGTCGTCTCGCCCGTCCCGAGGTTCTTCATCCTGAAGTGCGAGCCGCCGCCGTCGACCTGCCACACGGTGCTCGTGTCGGGCGCTGGGGCGCTCGCGAAACCCGCCGAGAGGAAGTCGTCGTGGATGCCGTAGAGCAGGTACTGGCCGAGCGCGGTGGCCTGCATCCGGTACGGGCCGAGCGAGCTGCCGGGCACGCGGGCCATGTAGCAGCCGTTGACGATCGAGTAGCGGGTCAGCGTGACGCGGGTGTGGTGGTGATGGCGCCGGTGGCGCTTGTGCGGGCGCCCGGTCCCGGCGGCCACGGTGGCGGCGAGCGACAGCGTCACCCCGACGGCTACCACGACGGACACGAACCGTTTCATGAGCGTCACCCCTCGTCGATCCCTATTCCAGCCACATCCCCGACGCCACCGGCGCCTGCACGAGCCGCGGCCCGTCGTCGGCGGCGATGTCCTCGCGCAGCGCCGCCGTCAGCTCGTCGCGGGTCCGGACCTCGCGCGCCGGCATCCCGTACGCCTTCGCCACCGCGGCGACGTCGAGCCCCGGCAGTTCGAGCCCCGGCGAGCCCTCGACCTGCTCGAACGCGGCGAACCACTTGAGGATCATGTACTCCTGGTTGCGCAAGACGAGGAACGTGACCGGGACCTCGTAGGCGACTGCCGTCCACAGCGCGGTGATCCCATACTGGGCCGAGCCCTCGCCGAGCACGCACACGACCGGCCGCCCCGGTTGGGCCAGCTGCACCCCGACCGCGGCCGAGATCCCGTAGCCGAGCCCGCCGCTGGCGCCGAAGAAGTAGCTTCCGGGCCGCTCGAGCCGCACGCGGTTGCGCATCGCCATCGTGCTCGATGGCGCCTCGAGGACCGCGATCCCGTCCGCCGGCCAGGCATCGGCGAGCGCGGCCATCGCGTCGGTACCGGTGAGCGGGTCGCTGCCGGGGGGATCCCCCGGCTCGGGGCGGGCCTCGGGCCGCGCCCGCTCGCTCTCCCCCACGAGCTTGAGGAGCTGCGCCAGGGCCAGCGCGACGTCGCCGAGCAGCGTGTCCCCCATCGGCGCCCGCGCGGCCTCGGCTGGATCGCTCGTGATCGCCACGAGGGCCGTGTCCTCGCCGAGCAGCGCGCCGGGGATATACGGGTAGTAGGGAAACACCGAGGAGCCGACCACGAGCACGAGGTCGTATGGCTTGAGCGTCTCGGACACCGCCCCGATCGCCGGCGGCAGGACGCCGACGAAGTTCGGATGGCTCTCGGGGAAGCCGAGCCGCCCGCCGCCCGGCGCGGGGGTCGCCCACACCGGCAGGCGCTGGCGCTCGGCGAGTGCGACCGCGTCCTCCCAGCCGCCACTGGCGTCGATGTCGGGGCCGGCCACCAGGCACGGGTTGCGCGCCTGTTCAAGGCGCGACGGCGAGCTGCGCGAGGCCCGCGGGATCGGGCATCGCGCGGGGATTGACGGTCCGGCGCAACGCCTGACGCGAGCGGTCCTCGTCGGCCTCCACGCCCCAGTCGTCCATCGGGATCGACACGAACGCCGGGCCGCGCGGGGGCAGCGAGGCATGGTGGATCGCCCGCGCGATCGCGGCCGGGACATCCTGCGCCCGCGCGGGCTCATGGCTCCACTTCACGTACGGCTGCGGGCCGACGACGGCGTCGCGATTGGTGAGGTTGGCCTCCATCAGCATGTGCGGCCGCACCTGCTGGCCGGCGGTGATCACGAGCGGGGCCTTGTTGGCCTGGGCGTTGAAGATCCCGCCGACCGCGTTGCCGACGCCGGGCGCGGTGTGGAGGTTGACGTGGGTCGGGCGGCCGCTCGCCTGCGCGAACCCGTCGGCCATCCCCACCACGACGAGCTCCTGGAGCCCGAGCACGTAGGTGAAGTCGTCGGGGAAGTCGCGGAGCATCGGCAGCTCGGTCGAGCCCGGGTTGCCGAACACGGTCGTCATCCCGTGCGCGCGGAACAGCTCCAGCGTCGCCTCGCGAACCGTCGCCATCGGCTGCTCGTCTCCTCGTCGATCGCGCCCGTCAGGGCCAGCCTACAGCTCTGCCAGCACCTCGGATGCGGCCCGCTGGCCGGACTCGACGGCGCCGTCCATGTACCCGGCCCAGGTGGTGGCCGTCTCGGTGCCGGCCCAGTGGATCCGTCCCCAGGGCTGGCGGAGCGCCGGCCCGTACTCGGTGAGGACGCCGGGCGGGGTGAGCCCGACCGGGCACCCACCGGTGAACGGCTCCTGCGCCCACACCTGGTCGAAGTACATGCGGGGATTGGCGGCCTGGGAGCCGAAGTAGCGGGCGTAGGACTGGAGCGCCTGGGTGGCCCGCACGTTCGCGGGCTGGTCGTCGAGTGCGCGGGCGTCGTCGGCGTCGATGAACCCGAGCAGCACGCCGGGGCTGCCGCTGGCCGGCGAGGCGTCGAACGTCACCTTGACCGGTCCCTGGTCGCTGTTGGCCTGGCCGTTGAGGCCGTTGTCGCGCCAGAACGGCTTGTCGTACACGGCGATCGTCTTGATCAGCGAGCCGATCGGGATCCGCTGGGTGAGCTGCTCGCGCGCGGCCGAGACGCGGGGCGAGTACGTGATCCGGCCGGCGAGGTGCGGCGGGATCGCCACCACCACCCGCTGGCACTTGACGCTCACGTTGTCGGCGTGGACGGTCGCGCTCCGGCCGCCCTGGTCGATCTCGCGTACTGGCTCTTTCAGCAGCACGCTGTGCCCGAGCTGCTGGGCCATCTTGATCGCGATCCCCTGGGTGCCGCCGCTCACCCGGTAGTCCTGCGCGCCGCCCTGGCCGGCGTTGGCGATCAGCGCCTCCACGTTGCCGGCCGAGTGGATGTAGAACAGGAAGTACAGGAGCGAGACGTCGCGGGGCTCGACCGACAGCACGGCCTCGACCGCGAGCGCGAACAGGTTGCGCCCGTCCTGGCTGGAGATGTTCTGATCGCCCCACGTCTTGACGGTGATCGAGTCCCACTCCTCGGCGTTCGGCGCATTCCACGGAGCGTCGAGCGGAACCGTCTGGGCCATGCTGTCGAGGTTCGGCAGTGTCTGGGTCCCGAGCTGGATCACGGCCACGGGATCGTTGGCAGGGGGGATCGTCCCCGTGTACGGCGTGCCCTTGCCGGTCTCGTACCAGAGCAGCTGGCCGTTGGCGTACGTCGGGAACTTCGAGATCCCGAGCTCGGACATCAGCGCATGGATCTTCAGCTGCGTCGGGCCGACGAACGTCGCCCCCATGTTCGCCACGTCGCTGGCGCCGGCCCCGAGCGAGCGGCTGAAGCAGCGCCCGCCCACGCGGTCGCGGGCCTCGAGCACGATCACCGACTTGCCCGACTTGCGCAGCTGACGCGCCGCGGTCAGCCCGGCCAGCCCGGCCCCGACCACGACGACGTCGGCGGAGCGGTTCTTGCGCGGCTTGTGGTGCTTGTGGTGATGCTTGTGCTTGTGGTGCTCGTGGCGCTTCTTCGCCTCGGCGGCGTCGGGCAGCGCGGCGGCGGCGCCCGTGGCCAGGGTTCCGGCGACGAACCGGCGTCGGGTGATCGGGTCGTTGTCGCTGGTCATCGCGGGTTGGTCTCCTGGTTGTTCAGCGTGGATGTGGAGCGGGCGAACGCGTCGGCCTCCTCAAGCCCGAACCGGCCGTGGTCGGAGCCGAGTCCCTGCGCTACGAGCGCGGCGGCGGCGCAACCGAGCACTGCGGACTCGCGGGCGTCGCGGCCGAGCGCGCGCCCACGCAGGAAGCCGGCCGAGAACGCGTCCCCGCAGCCGGTCGTGTCGGCCACGTCGATCGCGAACGCCGGCACACGGATCTCGCCGGAGGCGTCGACGATGACGGCGCCGTCGGCGCCGCAGGTGGCCGCGACGCAGCCGACGCCGCGGCCCAGCAGGTCACGGCAGCCGTCGATCAGGTCCTCGGCGCCGGTGAGGCCGAGGACCTGGTCGTCGTTGGGCAGCAGGTAGTCCAGATGCGGCAGCGCGGGGGCGATCCAGTCCATGATCGCGCCGGCCTGCTCGCCCGGCGCCAGCAGGTCGGCGGACGTGACCACCCGGTGCTCGCGGGCGAACGAGAGGATCTTGGCCGCCTCCTCGCCCCCCATGAACTCGGGCGCGCCGAGGTGCAGGTGGGTCGCCTCGGAGATCTTCTCCCAGGGCGCGTCGGCGGCCGAGTAGGTGGCGTTCGCTCCGACCACGTGGAACGCGGGGCGCGACCCGTCGGGCCGGATCGGCAGCACGCTGGCCGATGTCTGGACCCCCTCCCGGCGCACGAGCAGCGACGTGTCGACGCCGTGGCGTGCGAGCAGGTCGATCAGCACGTCGCCGAGCGCGTCATCGCCGAGCGCGCCGGCGCTCGAGACCGTGGCACCGAGCTTCGCGAGCGTGACCGCCGTGCCGCCGGCCGACCCGGCCGGGGTGATCCGGATCTGCTCGACGAGCTGCCCGCCCTGTCCGGCCGGGATCTCCCGCACCGGGCGCACGAGCACGTCGACGACATGCACCCCGAGCGCGATCGCGCGCATCTCGCCGCTCACCCGCCGCTCCGCTGGGTCGAGCCGTATCGACGTCGAACGGCGGCCTCGACGACCTCGTGCTGGGCGCTCTCGTCGAGGGTGCGCGGGGTCCCGATCTGGGCCGCGTGCCAGTAGACGCTGCAGGCCCATTCGAGCAGCACCGTGTGCCCGACGGCCGCGTTGAGGTCGGGGCCGAACGTGATCGCGCCGTGGTTGGCCATCAGCGCGGCGCTGCGCGACTCGAGCGCGTCAAGCGTGACGTCGGCCAGCTCGGGAGACCCGAACGTCGCGTACGGGGCAACGCGCACGGGCCCGCCGAGCAGGAGCATCTGGTAGTGGACGACCGGCAGCTCGTCGAGCACGCATGACAACGCAGTCGCCCACGGCGCGTGGGTGTGGACGACCCCGCCGGCGTCGTAGCGGCGGTACACGCCAAGGTGCAGGCCGAGCTCCGACGTGGCGGCGAGATCGCCGTCGACGTGCGTGCCGTCGAGGTCGACGACGGCGACATCGGCGGCGCTCAGCTCCGCGAGTGCGGCCCCGGTCGGGGTAACCGCGACGAGCTCGTCGCGGCGCATCGAGACGTTGCCCGCGGTTCCGACCACGAGCCCGTCTCCCGCCAGCCGCCGCGCCGCGGCGGCGACGTGTTCACGCTCGCGTTCGAGCATTTGCCACACGCACCACCGGGACGATAACCTGAACGAGGCTTCATCTTCAAGCTCGAACCGACCCACTGACCGACGACCGCACCGACCTCGAGGGCAGGCTCCGCCATGTGCCGGTTCAGGCGCGGAGCCGGGATCGGTTGCGGCGCGTGCTCGACGCAGCCGACGCGATCCTCGCCGGCGACGGCGCCGACGGGTTCACGACGACGAAGATCGCCGACGCGGCCGGGATCCCGGTCGGCTCGGTGTACCGCTACTTCCCCGACAAGGAGACGATCGTCGAGGCGCTTGCGGTCCGCTACTGGAGCGACTTCGAGGACCTGGTGGCCGCGGCGGCAGAGGCCGACGAACGTGATCCATTCGAGGATCCCGGCGCGGCCGTGCTGGACGCGCTGGCCGCCGGGTTCCGCGGCCGGCCGGGGTTCCTGGCGCTGTGGTACGGCGGGCTGCGCACCGAGCCGGTCCGCGACGCCACCCGCCCGACCCGGAGCGCGATCGCCCGTTCCGTGGCGCGGATCCTCACCGTCCATTGGCCGGACGCGCCCGCCGAGGACCGGACCGCGGCGGCGCGGATGGTCGTCCTGACCGGTGACGGCCTGCTCCGCGAGGCGTTCCGACAGGACCGTGGCGGGGACGACGCGCTGCTCGCCGAGTCGAAGCTGATGCTCGACGCATACCTGCGCGCGCGGCTCGGGTCATGACAGCACGGGCCGGGGCGCCGAGCGGGCGGCCGGCTGGGCCGCCTCACCACGGGTGTTCGTCGCCCGCAGCCCGATGATCGCGGCGGCCAGGACGAACAGCGCGCTCGCGAGCAGCGCCCGCTGGAGCCCAGCGTTGAACGCCTGCAGCGGCGGGGTGTGCGCAGCGAGCAGGTGATCGGTGCGGCTCGTGGCCAGCGCGGTGAAGATCGCCAGGCCGAGCGCGCCGCCGAGCTGCTGTGAGGCGTTGACGAGCGCGGCCGCCAAGCCGGCCGTGTCGGCCGGGACGCCGGCGTTGGCCGCCGTGGTGACGCCAACGAACACCGCTCCGAACCCGAGCGACATGACCACCATTCCCGGCAGCAGGTCGCTGACGTAGGACCCGTGAACGGGGATCCGCGACAGCCACGCGATCCCCGCCGCCGCGATCAGCGCGCCGGACACGATCACCGGGCGCGTCCCCACCCGGGAGAGCAGCTGCGAGGCGACCCCGGCGGCCGCTCCGGTGGCGAAGCAGACGGCCAGGTAGGCCGCGCCCGTCTGGATCGGCGAGTAGTGCAGCACCGTCTGCATGTACAGCGTGAGGAAGAAGAACATCGCCAGGAACCCGGCGAACGCGATCAGCTGGGTCACGTTGGCGAACGCGAGCCCGTTGATGCGGAAGATCGACAATGGCGCCAGCGGGTTGCGGTGGCGCCGCTCGTTGACGACGAACGCCGCCAGCAGCGCGAGCGCGCCGGCGAGCTCGCCGAGCGTGCGGGTGGTCCCCCAGCCGACGGTCGGCGCGTTGACGAGGGCGTAGACGAGCAGCAGCATCCCGCCGGTCGCGAGCACGGCGCCGGGGACGTCGAACGTCTCCGGGCGCCGGCGGCGGACGTCTACGGGGATCAGCCGCAGGACGCCGGCGAGCACGAGCACGCAGGCGATCGGGTTGACGAACATCACCCAGCGCCACCCGAGGCCCTGCGTGAGCACGCCGCCGAGCAGCACGCCGACGGCGGACGCGAGCCCGCCGACGCCGCCCCACACACCGAGTGCGGTGTGCCGGTCACGGCCCTCGGTGAAGGTGGTCGTGAGGATCGACAGGGCGGACGGCAATGTCATCGCCGCCCCGAGGCCCTGGGCGAGGCGCGCGCCGACGAGCACCCCTGAGCTGGCGGCGAAGCCGCCGACCAGTGACGAGACGCCGATCACGACGATCCCGGCCAGCAGGATCCGCCGGCGGCCGAACAGGTCGGCGGCGCGGCCGCCGAGCAGCATGAAGCCGCCGTAGGTGAGCAGGTAGCCGCTCGGGACCCACTGCAGGCCGGCGACCGAGAAGTGCAGCGCGTGGCGGATCGTCGGCAGCGCGACATTGACGATCGGGGCGTCGACGAAGTCGAGGAACGCGACCGCGCACAGGAGCGCGAGCGTCAGCTTGCCGCGGCGGGTGGACAGGGGTGAAGGGATCATCTCGGCGGACCTCCGCTGTTCGTTGGCTCTCACGCCCTTGATGACCCGCGGCGACCCGCCGACGTGACCCGCCGAGCCGAATGTCACATCGGCGGCGGCCGGCGGGTCATATGTGTGTGACGATGCAACCGATGGCCGAGCACGAGCTCCTTGCCGCACAGTTCCAGGAGCACCGCACCCGCCTGCGCGCGGTGGCCTACCGGATGCTCGGATCGCTGAGCGAGGCCGACGACGCAGTGCAGGAGGCATGGCTACGCCTCAGCCGCTCCGACGCGGACGAGATCGAGAACCTGGCCGGCTGGCTGACGACGGTCGTCGCCCGCGTGGCGCTCAACATGCTCCGCTCGCGCCACGCGCGGCGCGAGGAACCGCTCGGCGCGCGCGTCCCGGAGCCGATCGTCGACCGCGCCGACGGGCTCGACCCCGAACACGAGGCGCTCCTCGCGGACTCGGTCGGGCTGGCGCTGCTCGTCGTCCTCGACACGCTGACCCCCGGCGAGCGGCTCGCGTTCGTCCTGCACGACATGTTCGCCGTGCCGTTCGATGAGATCGCCGCGATCATCGACCGCTCGCCTGAGGCGACACGCCAACTCGCGAGCCGCGCACGCCGGCGGGTCGGCAGCGCCCCCGCCCCCGACGCCGACGTCCCCGCCCAGCGCGAGGTGGTGGAGGCGTTCCTGGCCGCCGCGCGCGACGGCGACTTCGAGGCGCTGGTCGCCGTGCTCGACCCCGAGATCGTGTTCCGGGCCGACCTCGGCGGCGGGATCTCCCGGGAGGTCCACGGCGCCGCCGCGGTGGCCGGCCAGGCCCGGAGCTACGCGCGCCTGGCCCCGCTCGCGCGCCCGGTGCTGATCAACGGCACCCCCGGCCTCATGGCCGTGCGCGACGGGATGCCGCTGACGCTGCTCGCGTTCACGATCCGGGACGGCCTCGTGGCCGAGCTCGACCTGATCGCCGACCGGACGCGCCTGCGCCAGCTGGACGTCGCGGCGCTGGACGCGACCGATCCGAGCTGACGAGCGCGTGCCCCTTCCCGAGCCGGTTCGTCGGCGCTAGGGTTATCGGTGCGGCGCAGGCGCGGAGCGACATCGGTTCATACGAGTGGAGGTGGCGGATGTCCTGGAAGCTGCAAGGGTCCTACTTCGAGACATGCTCCTGCGATGTCATCTGCCCGTGCACGGCATCGCTGGCGCTCGGTGCCACGCACGACCGGTGCCGAGTCACCCTCGTGTTCCGGATCGCGGACGGGGAGGTCGAGGGGACGGATGTGAGCGGATTGACGGTCGCCGCGATCGCCGACACGCCCAAGGTGATGAGCGAGGGCAACTGGCGCCTCGGGGTGTTCATCGACGCGGCCGCCTCGGATGAGCAGGCCGAGAAGCTCGGCGGCGTGTTCTCCGGGGCGCTCGGGGGCCCGATGGAGGCGCTCGGGCCGCTGGTCGCCGAGAACCTCGGCGTCGAGCGGGTGCCGATCGAGGTCCGCGAGGACGGGCTGCTGCACTCCGTCCGGATCGGCGACGGGATCGACTTCGAAGTCGAGGACGTGGTGCCGTTCGGGGTCGAGTCCGGTGAGCCGGCCCGGCTGACGGGCATCTTCCACCCGGCCGCGTCGGAGCTGAACGTCGCCCGGGCGACACGGTCGCGGATCGACGCGTTCGGCATCCAGTACGAAGGACGCGCCGCGTTCTCCACATCGCGGTTCGCGTGGGCGGCGTGAGCGCCACCATCTCCCTCGGCGGCGACGGCGCCGAGCAGAGCGAGCTGGCGAGCGCCTGGGCGGCGGCCCGCGCGCGCCTCGGCGTGGTCGCGCTGCTGCTCGGACTCGCGGCCGTCGCCTGGCTCTCCACGGTCGACCGGATGGCCGGCATGGACGCCGGACCGGGCACCGATCTCGGCACGCTGGGATGGTTCGTCGGCGTGTGGGTGGTGATGATGGCGGCGATGATGTTCCCGTCGCTGGCTCCGACCGTGGCGCTCTACGCGCGGATGACGCGACGGCGCGGATCGACCCGGCCGCTGCTGTTCGCCGCCGGCTACCTGCTCGTGTGGGGCGCGGCCGGAGTCGGCGCGTATGCGGTGTTCCGGCTTGGCCGCAGCGCGTTCGGCGCCGAGCTGGCCTGGCGAAGCGGCGGGCGGTGGTTCGCCGGCGCCGTCCTCGCCGTCGCCGCGGTCTACGAGCTGACACCGTTGAAGGACGCGTGCCTGGGCAAATGTCGCAGTCCGCTCGGGTTCCTGCTCGGCACCTGGCGCGACGGGAGGCTCGGCGCGCTCGAGATGGGATCCAGGCACGCCGTCTGGTGCCTCGGCTGCTGCTGGGCGCTGATGGCCGGCCTGTTCGCGCTCGGCGTGATGAGCATCACCTGGATGATCGTGGTCGCCGCCCTGATCGCCTTGGAGAAGACGCTCCCGTGGCGGCGGGCCGCCACGTGGGGCACAGCCGCCGTGCTGCTCGCCCTGGCGATCGGTCTGGTGGCCGTCCCCCACGACGTGCCCGGTCTCGTGGTCCCGTCCGCTCATCACGCGATGCAGGCGATGGGCGCGATGCACTAGGGGGCCGCGAGCCAAATATCCACGGGTCCCCGCTGGTGGCGAGGTGAAAACGGGGGGAACCTTCTGGCAGCCGCCGGCCGTTTAAAGGGTGATGAGCGACTTCGACGACTTCGTCGCCCGGCACGTGGATGATCTGCTGCGCACGGCCTATCTGATCGTCTGGGACGAGGCCGAGGCGGAGGACCTCGTCCAGGAGTGCCTGCTGAAGGTCGCGCGGCGCTGGCCCCGAATCAGCCGAATGGACCAGCCGCGGGCCTACGCCCGGCGGATGCTCGTCAACCTGGCGCTCGACGGAGCGCGCGGCCGAGCCCGGCGCCGCAGCGAGCTCGAGCCGGGCGGGGCGACGAGCGCGATCGCGGTCGATCCCCTCGCCGCCCTCGATCTGCGCGCAGAGCTGCTCGAGGCGCTCGGGCGCCTACCCACGCGCCAGCGAGCCGTGCTCGTCCTGCGCTATTTCAACGACTTGACGGAGGCCCAGGTGGCCGAGGTCCTCGGCTGTTCGCCGGGGACGGTCAAGAGCAGCGCCTCACGCGGACTCGCGCGGCTGCGCGAGGCGCTGCAGCCAGTTCCACTCCAACCCAGGAGCACCGAGACATGAGCCATCTGCTGGAAGACGACCTGCGCGGAGCCCTCGCCGACCGGGCCGCGCTCATCACCGAGGACGCGAGCGCCCGGCTGCGGGCGGTCGACTACCGCCCCCGCTCGCGCCGCCTGCCGTCACGGCCGGCGCTGGGGGCACTCGGGCTGAGCGGTGCCGCGGCCGCGACCGGCGCGGCGATCCTGTTCGGATCGAGTGCCGCCCCCGCGTTCGCGGGATGGACAGCGAACCCCACGGCACCGGCCCCCGGCCAGCTCGTCGCGGCCGAGCGGCAGTGCGGCACGAGCGGCCGCGCCGCGATCCTCACCGACACGCGCGGCCCGTACACCGCCTCGGTCTACGCCGACGGCTCGACCTGCGTCCAGGGCAACGGGATCACGATCAGCTCGAGCATCGCGGGCGGCAGGGCCCCCGGCGGTCGCGGCCGGCAGGGTCGAGCTCAACGGCACCGGCCAGTCGGACTCCGACGGCCACGCGCTGACGATGGTCGACGGCCCGCTCGGCGCCGGCGTGAGCGGCGTGACGATCGCCCGCAGCGACGGAACCTCGGTCCAGGCGACCGTCAAGAACGGCTGGTACCTCGCCTGGTGGCCCGGCACCGAGCACGCCGTGACCGCCCAGGTCGCGAGCACCAGCGGAACGACGACGCAATCGTTCCCGACCATGCCGCGCCACACAAGCCCTGATTGTCCGGCGGGCGCCCACTGCGCGAGCGGCTACGGCTTTGCGTCCGCGCCGGGGGGTCGTGCCGGTGGCGGTGCCGTTCGTTCGACGAGCGGACGCGTCAGCGGGGTCGTCAGCTCGACAGACGGCTCGAGAGCGAAATGACGATTGTGCGCCATGGCTATCTGTGAGCCGGCAGCGGCGCCCGCGTCACGTGCGGGTAGTACGCGGAGAGCATCCCGTGTCCCCAGTGGAACGGCGGCTGCACGCGGCACGGCACGTTCTTGCCGCCGGGGACCTCGGCGGGATTCGAGGTGTTGGCGCAGCTGGCTGAGAGCAGGCCGCCGTTGCCGACGTTGGCGAGCTCGCCCGGGGAGAAGTAGGCGTTGTCGCGGTTGGCCGGGTCGCGGACGCTCTGGCCGTAGATCGGACTCGTTGGTGATCGCCGAGATCGCGCGCAGGTAGTGGGCGGTGCCGGTCGGCGGTGTCCGACGGGGCGGTCGCCTCGAGGTCGGCCGCCAGGTTCGCCATCGCCGCCACCAGCTCCTTGTTGTAGAGGCCGATGAAGCTGATCACGGGCGCGAGCTCGCGGGCGGCGGGCAGGATGCTGGTCGACGGCCGGGCTTGAACGCGGCGCTGAAGCGGGTGATCGAGGGCAGCGCCTTCTCGGCGGCGTCGAGCAGCGACGGCGCCTCGTGCAGCAGCGACGACGGCCGGGCCCGAGAGCGTGATCAGCTCGCGGAGCGCCGGGGTGAGGAGCGGCGCGACGGGCTGTGAGCGCGTCGAGCGACGGGCGCGCGAGCCCGAGCGTCGTGTTGAGCGTCCCGAGCGTCGTCCGCAGCTCGGTCAGGAACGGCGGCAGCGAGTTGATCGTGGCGGTGAGCTGCGTGTTGCGCTGGGCGGTAGCCGAGAACACCTGGTCGCCGGCGGTGACGAGCGTCTGGAGCGCCGCCGAGCGGTCGCTCGAGGGTGGTCAGCACGGTCGCGCCGTTGCCGATCACGCTTGCTGGACGTTGCCCTGCTGGTCGTTGAGCGCGCCGACGACGGCGGCGAGCTCGCGGAACGTCGGGTCGAGGTTGCCGATCGCGTCGTTGAGATCCTGGCCGCGCCCGGCGAGCGCGGTGTAGGTGCCGTTCAGCAGCGCCTGGAGGTTCTTCTGGGTTGGCCGGTCGAAGGACCCGAGCACCTGGTCGAGCTGCTGGGTGCCCTGCGACTGCGTTGGCCGGGATCGTCCCGCCGTCGGTGAGCTTGCGGCCGCGAGCCGGTGCCGGTCGAGAGCTCGACGTAGGCCTCCCCCAGCAGCGTCTTCTGGCGCAGGATCGCTCGCGTGTCGGCCGGAATCGGCGCGTACTGCGGCTTGAGCTCCATCGTCACCAGCGAGTTGACGCCGCGGGCCTCGACGGTCGACACCTTGCCGACGTTGACGCCCGAGATCCGCACGTCGGCGCCCGGGCACGAGCAGGCCGGTCTCGCGGAACAGTGCGTGGACGCGGTAGCCCTCCGGGGCGAACGGGACGGTCCCGCCGAACTGGGTCCAGACGAAGATCATCAGCCCGATGCACGAGAGCGCGAACGCGAGCGCTCCGAACACCGCGGTCTTCCTGGGCGCCTGGGTGACCATCAGCTCTTACACCCGAAGGTCGTGCCGAGCAGCGCCTCGATCAGCGGGCCGAAGGAGAACGACTTCAGCCCCGAGCAGGTGACGAGGACGAGCGCGCGCCACGCCGGGCCGTTGGCGTCGGAGTTGCGAGATGAACGAGTCGGCGTTGTGGGCGAACCAGGAGAGCCAGTACAGGAACCCGGGGTTGCCGCCCGCCGGGGTTGTAGGCGAGCTCGTTGGTCGTGTAGGCGAGCACCTTGAAGGACTTGATCAGCGCGGGATCGCCGCCTTGAGGTCAGTGGCCGAGCGGCGGCAGCTGCCGGGCGAGCGGGACGACGGCCTTGACGAACGGCGGGATCTCCTTGAGCGGCAGCAGCGCCGCGCCCTCGAACAGCGTCTTCGTGTCGCGCAGCGTCGTCGGGAGCTTGCGCGCCGTCGGCAGCAGCGCGGTCGCGGTCGGGCCGAGCGCGTTGGCGAGGCCGGTGACGTCCGACAGCGTCGTGCGCGTCGTCGACAGCGTCCCCGGCAGCCGCTGGACCGCCTGCGCAGCGCGACGTTCTGGCTCGCGAGCGCCTGGATCGTCTTGTCGCCGGCCTGCACCGCGGTCTGGAGCTGGCCGTCCTTCTGGGCCGCCGCCTGGCTGAGCACGCCGAGGTTGTGGACGATCTGCGAGAGCTCGCCGCGGCGGGCGGCGAGCAGATCGCCGATCTGGCGCATCTGCGCCGCGGTCGGCCCGAGGTTGTGCAGCAGCGCGCGGATGTCCTTGCCGCGCCCCTCGGTCCCGTTGTTGAGCTCGGTGACGAGGCTCGTGAACCACGCCCGCGTATCGGTGTCGAGCGAGTCGAGCAGATCGTCGGAGTCGACCGGCACGGTCGTCTGCGCCGACGCGGATCGTCGCCGCCGTGCGCGAGCACGCCGGCCGACGCGTGGCCGGGCGAGATGTTGACCTGCATGTCCTTGAGCGGCGTGTTCGGGACGAGCTCGGCGTGCGCGTCGCGGTAGAGCTGCTTCGATCTTCGACGGGTCGATCTCCATGTGGATCGATCGCCTCGCCCGTTGTGCAGCGACGCGCCGGTGATCTCCCCCACGTGGACGCCGGCCACGTTGACCGGCTCGCCGAGCCCGGGCACGACCGCGGCCGCGCTGGAGAACTCGGCGTTGACCGTGTAGAAGCTCTGGAACGGGTTCGGGAGCCGCTGCTGGAGCAGGATGTAGAACCCGGCCGCCGGTGCCGACGCACCACGAGCGCGAGCAGGATCGCCACCGACCGCCCGTAGCGCCGGAGCTGGAGTCCGAACCGGCCCTTCATCGCGCGGCACCTCGCCTCTGCCGCCGGCGCGATCTCGGCGCGCAGCTCGGCCCGGGTGACCGGCGGCGCGGCCGGGGTCGTCCGCGGATGCAGGTCAGAGGCGGCCGACGGCGCCGCGAGGCTCGGCAGCTTCTGGGTGGCGCACGGCGACGTCGGGCCGGAAGTCCGACGGCGGGCAGGTCGCCGACCCACTTGGGGCTGACCCCGGTGAGCGATGCCGCTGCCGCCGTGCCCGGCGGGGCGGTGCCGAGCAGCTGCCCGAGAGCCGGGCAGGCTGCCGAGCACGCCGGTGTTGACGGTGTTCGTCCCGGCCGCGGCGACGACGCGCGTGTACGGGCCGTTGGCGTCGAAGCCGCCGCTCGCGCCGGCGACGCCGGGGAGGAAGTGGACGAAGTCCTGCCACACCGGGCGCCCGCTGGTCAGCGATCCGTCGGGCACGACCTGCTTGAGGATCGGGGTGACGTGCGTCTGCAGGCAGTCGGTGACCTGCTTGGTGATCGGGAACGCGGTCGCGAGCTGGCTGCAGGATCGTCGGGAACTGCTTGAAGGTCGCCTTCAGCGACGTCAGCAGCGCTGCCGCGCTCGGCCGGGGCCACGACCACCGCGAGCTCGCGGACGGCGCCGGTGATCGCGGTCGAGGATCGGCGGCGCGAGCTTGAGCGACGGGTCGAGCGCCGTCGCGAGATTCGCGAGCGGCGGCAGCGCGTGGTCGATCGCGCGTCAGCGCCGGCGGGGCGCGACCTGGAGCGTCTGGTCGAGCCCGACGATCGACTGGCCGAGCGCGCCGTCGCTGGCCGCGAGCGCGCTCGAGGTCCGGTTCAGGCCGGCGACCAGGTCGACGAGCTGGCGCGAGTTGCGGCGCGAGCGTGCCGGTCACCTGCGAGGCCGAGCTGAGCAGCCGCTCGACGTCGCCCGGCTGCGTCCCGCGCAGCGCCCGGGTGACGAGCGCCATGTCCTTGAGCATCGGGCGTGAGCTCGCGGGATCGGCCTGCTTGAGCGCCGCCGGCGCCGCTCTGCCGACAGCGGCTTGCCCGCCGGCTGTCCGAAGCCCTGATCGAGCGTGCCGACGAGGTTCTCGAGGCTCTGGCGGGTGGCCGAGTCGAACGTCGAGAGGACGTTGTAGAACTGGACCGGCGACGACGTGTCGGACTCGGGGATCGTTCCGCCGTCGTGGAGGATCGGCGCCGACGGGCTGCCGGGATCGAGCTCGAGGTAGTAGCCCCCCTCGAGGAACAGCCGGTCGCGGATCCGGATCGTCGCGTCGGTGTGGATCGGCTGGCCGCTGTCGTCGAGCGTGAACGCGATCTTCGACGCGCGCCCGTCCGGCGAGACGCCCTCGACGCTGCCGACGTCGATCCCGGCGATCCGCACCGGCGAGTCGGCGCGGACGTTGACGCTGTTGTTGACGACCGCGTACAGGGTGAACTTGTGGACGAACGGGATCCCCTGGTTGAAGGCGTAGACGGTGATGAACGCCGTCGCGAGGATCATCGCCAGCGCGATCACGAGCGGGTGGATCCGGCTGCGGCGCCGGCGGCGTCTCGGCGCGCCGCGGCGCAGGCGATCGGGCTCATGGCACCAGCCCCGCCTTCCTGCCCTCGGCCAGCACGCCCGCGCGGCGGCGCCGTGTTGTCGACCGTCGTCGAGGTCTTGCCCGGGTCGCCGATCGGCTGGGTGCCCGCGTAGCACCTCGTTGCCGGCCTGGCACTCGCTCGCGTTCTCCATCGGGTACGGGTTGAGGTGGAGGTCGGGCGACGGCGTGCTCTGGGCGAACATCTGGTTGCCCTCGATGATCGGCGCGAACCGCAGCCACGGGCGCGGTCGCGTCGCCCTCGCTGAGCGCGTCCTGGAAGTTGCGGACCCACAGCCCGGTGGTGTTGCAGGCGAACTGCGCGGTGGCGACGCTGCGCGCAGGATCGCGCCGAGGCCGACGAACGCCGAGGCGCCGAACGTGGCCAGGTCGCTCGAGCCGAGGACCTGTGAACGTCTGCGTCGACGCGGGGTCCCTGGCCAGCGCGTCGACGGCCGCGCAGCGCGGTCTCGAGCGCGGTCGGCGAGTGCCGGGGCGCGCCGGAACACCGGCGTGGCGCCGGTGATGATCGCGTCGAGGCGCCTGCGCGGCCGTCGGGAGCAGCGCGGCCGACGGCTTCAGCGCCTGCACGAGCGTGGCGGCATCGGTCGAGCACCGGCCGGGCGTTCGTGAGCACCGTCGTGCCGAGCGACTCGGTCGGCGGCAAGCTGGTCGATCGACTGACCGAGCGCCGGGCACGTCGGCCGCCTGAAGCGTGGTGGCGGCGTCGGACGAGCAGCGAGCTGATCGTCGGGCGCGACGGCGGCGAGCGCGCCGGTCGTCCCCGCCAGCCCGCTGATGAACTCCGACAGCCGGGTGCTGCGGGTCGGAGACGACGCGCAGCAGGTTCTCGAGCGGGCCGATCAGCCGCCGCAGCGAGTAGATCGCGTCGTTGAACTGGGTGCCGCGGCCGGCGACCGCGTCGCCGAACTCGCCGATCGCGCTCGCGCAGCCCCTGCTGGGTCTTCGGGCCGAAGGTCGCGAACGCCGTGTCGAGGTCGACGAACGGGACGTTGTGGTTGAGCTTCGGGTTGGTGTTGAGCGTGAACGTGCCGCCGTCCGGCAGGCCGCGGCGGCCTTGCTCGTGCCGGGGATGATCTCGAGGTACTTGCCGCCGAGCACCGAGGCGAGGCGGACCTGGTAGCGGGTGTCCGGCGGCAGCGGCTCGAGGCTCGTCTGCAGCGCCAGCCCGAGCCGCGCGAACGGATGCGGCCACTGCTTGGTGGCCGGCTCGGGGGTGATCGTCAGCACCTGGCCGACCCGCGCGCCGCCGATCCGGACGTCGGCGTTCTTGACCAGCTCCGACGGCGTTGGCGACGTCGACGTTGACGTTGTAGGTCGGCACGAACGGCAGCCCGTTCTCGGCGATGTAGGACAGGTACACCGCGACGATCACGACGAGGATCGTGATCGTCCCGACGAGGATCGGGTTGTCGAACAGCTCGCGTGCCGTCTTGCCGGCCGGATCTCATTTGAGCAGGTAGTTGACGAGGTTCTGGAGGCGTCTGGGTGCGTCTGCTGCGACCGGGCGGCCGCGGCGGCGCCGGGTCGGGGCTCGCCGGCGCCGGGGTCGTGGTCGTCGTGGTGCTCGGCGCGGCGCGCTCCGGCTGCGCCGGCGCCGTGCCGCGTGCCGAGCGCGCGCGGCTGGCGGCGTGCGAGCGCGAGCGGCGCGTCGGGCGCTCGCCGCGGCGAGGGCGCTTGACCGGCGGTGTAGGCGGGCTGCTGGCCGTAGTGGGCGCTGCAGCCCGGGACCGGCGTCGTCGCGTAGTTGCCGCACGATCCCGTTCTGCGGGCCGACGAGCAGGATCGAGAGCAGGTGCGAGGTCGCGTCGTAGCGGGCCAGCGAGGTGGCGATCGTAGTAGACGACCGTGAGGAAGTTCTCGACGAACCCGTGCTGCTGGAGGTTCGCGGCGAGCTGCGCGAACAGCTTGCGTGCCCGGCAGCGAGCGATGCGTGTAGCTGCGCAGCGTGCTCGACGAGCGGCGTGGTGTCGCGGATCGCCGGGATCGCCTGCTTGAGCGCGCCGCCGAGCTTCGCGCAGGCCCGGGCTTGGCCGCCTTGACGAACGGCCCGAGGTCGCGTGGCGACCTGGTTCAGCGACGGGACCGCGGCGTGGAGCTGCTGGACGAGCGGCGTGCCGTCGACGGCCACGGTGTCGAGCTGCTGGAGCGCCGGCTGGGCGGCGGCGAGCAGGCCGGGCAGCCGGGCGATCGCCTGCGAGAGCGCGGTCGCGGTGCGCGGCGGTGAGCGTCGTCAGCGCGCGGCGCCTGGTCGAGGAACCGCTGGAGCGCTGGCCGTGTGCGCCGCGCCCTCGGCGGCGATCGTGTTGGTGGCGTCGACGATCGTCGCCAGCTGCGCTCTTCTGGCGGGCGAGGATCCCGATCGCCTGGCGCGCCAGCGCCAGCGCGGGATTCGCGCGGCGCAGGATGTCGTTGAAGTCGTCGCCGCGCGCCGGCGGTGCCGATCCCGAGCTCGTCGACGAGCACCTGGAAGCGCTCGCGCGTCGGGCAGGTTGAACATGTTGAACAGGTCGAGCAGGCTGACCGGCTCGGTCGTGTTCTGGACCGGCACGGTCGGCGGATGGCCGCCGCGGCCGCGCAGCGGCGGGCTGTTCGGCGCTGCCCGGGTCGCAGTCGATGTAGTTCTCGGCGATCAGGCCCTCGGGGCGGATCGTGCACGTCGCGTCCTGGTGGAAGGGCATGAAGCGGCTGTCGATCGTCGCCTCGACGCGCGCCTTGAAGTCGGGCGTGACGACGACGTTGTCGATCGTCCCCGCCCGCGCGCCGGCGACCTTCACGAGCTGGCCCGCCGATCAGGCCGCGGGCGTCGTCGAAGATCACGTCGAAGCGCGCCGTCGAGCTCCCCTGCGCCTTCGCGCCGAACGCGAGCGCGGCGCCGAGCGCGCGGCGATCGCAGCGACGACCGCGATCAGCGGCGAGCCGTCTCACTTCTGGTTGTCCGCCGGGTTGCAGAGCGTTGCCGGTGTCGCCGAGGACGTCCGGGGTGTTCCACGGGTTGCTGTCGTCGGCCGGCGGCGGGCCGCCGCCGCCCGGGCACGGCGCGAGCAGGTGCGGTGCGGGCGCCGTTGAGCGGCCCGAGCGTGCCCGGTGACCCCGCCGAGCAGGCTGAGCAGGCCGCTCAGCGAGTCGAGCCGCCGCCCTGGAGCGTGCAGCAGCGACTTCAGGTAGTGGCCGTTGGCGTCGTAGGTCCCGCCGCGTCGCGCCGCCGACGCCGTTGAAGAACCCGGCCACGACGTCCGGCGCGTAGGGCCGCAGCCCGGCGAGGATCGGCAGTCACGCCCTGCAGCGCCGTGGTCAGCGACTCGACCGCCGGGGTCGCCTTGCGCTCCACCGGCGGGAGGCCGAGCAGCGCCGCCTTGGCCCCGGGCACGAGCGCCTGCGACGCCCGCGATCGTGCGGGATCGCGTTGCGGGCCGCGGGCACGACCGCGCTCAGCAGCGTCGCCAGCTTCGGCGCCACCGGGCGCAGGTCGGACGAGCACCGGGTCGAGCGACGTGCGAGCGTGTAGTTGACGTCGCGCAGCACGCCGGTGCTCTGCTGCAGGACCCCGGGCGCGCGGGTGAGCGAGTCGGCCAGCGCCGACGCGCTCGCCCGCGACCTCGCGCAGCGTCGTCGGCGGTGTTCGTCACCGCGCCGCCGAGGTCGCTGGCTGCGCTGCGGCGAGCGCGCGTCGCGACCTGCGCGCTCGAGGACACGAGCCGGTCGAGCGCGAAGCTGGTCGGCGACGATCTCGGCGCCGAGCTGCGCGGTCTGGCTGAGCGCCGGGTTGAGGTACGCGCGCGCCCTGGTTGAGCTGCGAGGCGGTGGGCTGCTTGACGAAGTAGGCGCCGGTCTTGAGGATCTGCTGCAGCGAGCGCGCGCACCCGCGGGGTGAGCGCGTCGAGCAGGACGTCGAGGTCGACGATCCCGCGCGTCTGGGTGACCGGGCAGCGTCCCGCCGCTCGCGATCGAGCGGCCCGGCCCCGACAGCGTGAGGCCGACGAACCGGTTGGCCACGCCGGTCAGGCTGAGCTGCCCGATCGTGGCCAGCGTGCCCGCGCGGACCGGGGTGATGCTGTCGTCGGAGATGTCGAGCTCGACGTCGGCGAGCCCGTTGTGGGTGAGCTTGATCGCGCCGATCGAGCCGACCTGGTGGCCGGCGACCGTGACCAGGTCGCCCTTGACGAGCTGGCCGGCGTCGGAGAAGTCGGCGTGCAGGACGTAGGTCGAGCCGCCGCTGAGCAGCACGACCACGACCGCCACGACCGCGATCGCCAGCGCGCCGAGCGCGGCCAGCCGTGCGATCTGCGACGCGCGCCACGGCGGCTCAGCCTCCGATCGGCGCGCGCGCGTTGCCGCCCCAGAACAGCTGCGTGCCGACCATCCCGATCAGGTGGATGCCGAGGATGTTGGCCACCATCGACTGCGCCGTCGCCTTCCCCACCCCGACCGGCCCGCCGCTCACGTGGTAGCCGTAGTAGATGCAGACGAGCACGATGAACGTCGCCATCGCCATGCACTTGATGCCCGAGAAGAGGAAGTCCTGCGGGGACTGGAACTGCCAGAACAGCTGCAGGTAGCCGCCCTTGGAGACCTGGCCGAGCTGGATCACGTCGGCCAGGTAGGAGGAGACGAACCCGACCGCGACCGCGATCATGTACAGGAACGGCAGCACCAGCCAGGTCCCGAGCAGCCGGGTCGAGCCGAGGTACAGGATCGAGTCGAAGCCCATCACCTCGAGCGCGTCGATCTCGTCGGAGATCCGCATCGAGCCGATCTCGGCCACGAACCCGGTCCCGACCTTGGCGGCCATCATGTAGCCGAAGGCGTACGGGATCACCTCGCGCAGGTCGCACAGCGCGGTGATCGCGCCGGTCGCCGAGGTCGCGCCCGACCGTCTTGGCCGCGTAGGCGCCCTCGATCCCGCACTGCAGGCCGAGGATGAACACCAGCCCGAGCACGATGATCGCCGAGCCGGTGATCAGGATCCCGGCCTGGCGGAGCGTCTCGCCGATGAACTTGCAGCACCCGGAGGTTGAAGACCTTCCAGACGATCCGCACGCAGAAGCGCGAGGCCTCGCCGAGCGAGACGAGCGCATCGAGACGCGTCAGCGGGTTCGGCCGAGTCGCTCGTGCGCACGTTCATCGGGGCGTGTTCGAGGGCCGGGTGGGTGGCCAGCAGCGTCTGCGTGAACGTGTAGTCGATCGCCCCGATCCCGAGGAACGCGATCACCACCGCCTGGTTGACCGCGCGCCCCACCCCCTCCGCGCCGCCGGACGCGGTCAGCCCCTTGTAACAGCAGACGATCGCGATCAGCGCCCCGAACAGCGCGGACTTCACGAGCATCGCCTCGAACTCGGCCGTCGTCGCCTGGGCGAAGAAGGTCGAGAAGAACGGCCCCACCTGGCGCGCCGTTGGACAGCGTCACCAGGACCCCGCCGAGCGTCCCGAACAGCAGCGCGTAGACCGAGAACAGCGGCGTCAGCAGCATCAGCGACAGGAACCGCGGGACGACCAGGCTCTTGATCGGGTCGACGCCGAGCACCATCAGCGCGTCGAGCTCCTCGCGGATCTTGCGCGCGCCGAGGTCGGCGGTCATCGCCGTGCCCGCCACGCCGGCCATCACGATCGCGCACACGAGCGGCGCGAACTCGCGCATCACGATGATCACGAACAGCCCGCCGAGCCGGTCGAGCGCGCCGAGCAGGTTGAGGAAGTCGCCGACCTCGATCCCCGCCGGCCCGTACGTGAACGCCAGCGAGGCCAGGATCATCGGGAACCAGCCCAGCCGCAGCGCGAACAGGAACTGGTCGACGAGCTCCGGGCCGTAGTTGTACGGCGGCGTGAGCGCGGCGACGATCGTCCGCCGCAGCAGCAGCACCATCGCGCCGATCGTCTCGATGAAGCCGCGCAGCGGCTCGTAGCCGAATCTCAGTACGACGTCCATACAGCCGACGCTCTCCTCGTTGCCGCAGTCCTGGTCCCGCCTCAGGGCGGCCATCATATTCCGGCGATGTCCGGCCCGCAACCGGGAACCGTCGCTGGCTACGGTCCTGTGACAACCGTGATGCGGCGTCGATCTGGCGTCAGCGTCCGCGGACGCCCACCAGGCGTCCGAGATCGCCGGCTTCGCTGAGCGGGGTCTCGCGACGACCGCGGATCCAGAACGACAGGCCGCCGCAGGCGTCCTCGAGCACACGAGCCAACGGGCGTCCGCTCGCGTGGATGCGGCCGCTCACGAACCGGAGGTCGAGCACGAGGGTCTGGGGGCCGATCTCCGGGCACGAGGTCACGGTGCCGGGCTGGACGATCTCGCGGGAGTCGACGAACCGGATCACCCGGGCGATCCTCGCTCTTGAGGTGACGGTGGCGACGCGGCGCGCCTCCCTGCCGAGCCAGTGGTCGCGGAACACCTCGATCGCGCGGACGCCGCGGGGCACGACCTCGCCGGCGGACCGGGGCACGAGCCACACGGCCGCGCCGTCGGCGCGCATCGCCGTCCCACCGCCGATCGCCGCCGTGACGCCGACGCCGAGCACCTCCTCGGCGATCCGGCCGCGCGGAGCCGAGAACGCGAACGTCACCGACCATGCGACCGGGGTGCCGTTCTGGCCGGTCTGGCTGGTCGTGGAGACGGTGGAACCAGAGGGCGGGTGCGCCTGGATCCAGGCGATCACGGTCTGCGGGTCGCCGGGCACACGCCAGAAGCCGTGGTCGTCGATGACTCGCAGGAAGGCGAGCTCCGCCGTGCTGCCGTGCAGCCAGGCGCCGTTCTCGGGGTCGGCCGAGGACGCGGTGGCCCCGGACGGCAGCGGAGTGAGGCCGAGCAGCCGGGCCGCGGCCGTTGTGGCATCGGCCCGGTTCGACGCCCGCGTCGGTCGGTTCGACGCGCGCGTCAGTCGGTTCGATGCGCGGGTCGGTCGGTTCGACGCGCGGGTCGGCCGCGCCGCCACCGATCCGCCCGCGCTCCACAGCACGCAGGCGGCCAGCGCGAGGGTCGTGAGGGTTCCGGCGGCGACGCGGCGCATGCGATCAGACTACGCGCGCCGCCGCCAGGCGTCACATCACGGGTTGCTCATGCTGCGCACCCGAGCCTTGTCCAGGTACAGCTCGCCGTTCTCGGCCCGCTCGATGAGCGAGGCCGGCGGCTCGAACCGATCGCCGTAGGCGGCCGCCAGCTCGCGCGCGCGGGCGACGAACGACGCCGGGCCGCGAGCGTGGCCGGGATGCTCGTACTGGTTGATGTACTGGAGCACGCCGCCGGTCCAGCCGGGAAACCCGATCCCGAGGATCGAGCCGATGTTGGCGTCGCCGACCGACTCGATCACGCCCTCGTCCAGGCACTTGACCGACTCGATCGACTCGATGAACAGCATCCGCTCCTCGAGATCGGTGAGGTTGATCGCCGAGGGGTCGCCGGTTGGCGGGAACTGCGTCGCGCAGGCCCTTCCACAGCCCGGCCCGCTTGCCGTCAGCGTACTCGTAGAAGCCGGCGCCCTCGAGACGTCCCGGGCGGCCGCTCGTCGACCATGTGGTCGATCACCTGCTCGGCGGGGTGCCCGTCCAGGTGCCGCCGTCGGCCTCGATCGCGTTGCGCGAGGCGTTCGCGGATCTTCTGCATCAGCTTCATGTTGAGCTCGTCGGAGAGCTGGAGCACCGGCGCGGGATAACCGGCCTGCGAGGACGCCTGCTCGATCGACGGCGCCGGAACGCCCTCGGTGAGCATCGCGATGCCCTCGTTGATGAACGTCCCGATCACCCGGCTCGTGAAGAACCCGCGACTGTCGTTGACCACGATCGGGGTCTTCTTGATCTGCTTGGCGACGTCGAGCGCCCGGTACAGCGTCTCGTCGTTCGTCTTCTCGCCCTTGATGATCTCCAGCAGCGGCATCTTGTCGACGGGGCTGAAGAAGTGCAGCCCGATGAAGTCGTCCGGGCGCGAGACGCCCTCGGCGAGGCCGGTGATCGGCAGCGTCGAGGTGTTCGAGCCGAGCAGTGCGTCGCGTCGGCGAGGTGTGGCTCGATCTCGCCGAACACCTGCGCCTTGATCTTCGGGTCCTCGAACACGGCCTCGATCACCAGGTCCGCGCCGGCAGCGTCCGCCGGATCGGCGGTCGGGATGATCTTCGCCAGCAGGGCCTCGCCCTGCTCCTGGCTCGAGCGGCCGCGCTCGACGGCCTTGGCCACGAGCTTCTCCGAGTAGCCCTTGCCGCGGTCGGCCGCCTCCAGCGAGACGTCCTTGAGGACGACGTCGATCCCGGCCTTGGCGCACACGTAGGCGATCCCCGCGCCCATCATCCCGGCGCCGAGCACGACGACCTTGTGCGGCGTGAACGGCTCGATCGAGTCGGGACGCCCGCGGGCGCCGGAGGCTGCCTGCATGTCGAAGAAGAACGCCTGGATCATGTTCTTCGCCACCTGGCTGGTGACCAGGTCGACGAAGTAGCGGCCCTCGATCTCGATCGCGTTGTCGAAGTCGACCTGCGAGCCCTCGACCGCCGCGGCCATGATGTGGTGCGGGGCTGGGTAGTTCGCGCCCTTGATCTGCTTGCGCAGGTTGGCCGGGAACGCGGGCAGGTTCATCGCGAGCTTCGGGTTCGACGGGGTGCCGCCGGGGATCTTGTAGCCCTTCACGTCCCACGGCTGAACGGCCTCGGGGTTCGCCTTGACCCACTCCTTGGCGGCCGGGACGAGCTCCTCGCGGGTCGGCGACGACCTCGTCGACCATCCCGAGCTCCTTGGCCTTGGCCGGCCGCAGCCGCTGGCCCTGCAGCAGCAGCGTTCATCAGCGCGTCGACGATCCCGAGCATCCGCACGGTGCGGACGACGCCGCCGGCGCCGGGCAGCAGCCCGAGCTGGACCTCCGGGAAGCCGATCACCGCCTTCGGGTCCTCGACGATCACCCGGTGATGGGTGGCCAGGCAGATCTCGAGCCCGCCGCCGAGGGCGGCGCCGTTGATCGCCGCCGCCACCGGCCTGCCGAGCGTCTCCAGGCGCCGCAGCTGGCGCTTGATCTCCCGGATCCCCTCAGCGATCTCCTCCGCGTGCTCCTTGTCGGCCCGCTTGAGGTCGTTGAGGTCGCCGCCGGCGAAGAAGGTCTTCTTCGCCGAGGTGATCACGACGCCCGTGATGCTCGTCCTTCTCCGCCTCGAGGCGGTCGACCGTCGCGGCCATCGATGCCTGGTAGGCGGCGTTCATCGTGTTCGCCGACTGATCGGGGTCGTCGAGGGTCAGCAGGACGATGCCGTCCTCGTCCTGCTCCCAGCGGATCGTGGTGCTCTCGGCCATCGCTAGATCGCCTCCACCACGGTGGCGATGCCCATGCCCGCCGCCGATGCACAGCGTGGCGAGGCCGTAGCGGCCGCCGGTCCGGTGCAGCTCGTCGATCAGCGTGCCGAGGATCATCGCGCCGGTCGCGCCGAGCGGGTGGCCCATCGCGATCGCGCCGCCGTTGACGTTGACCTTCTCCATGTCGAGGCCCATGTCGCGGACGAACCGCAGCACGACGGCCGCGAACGCCTCGTTGATCTCGACGAGGTCGAGGTCGTCGACCGTCAGGCCGGCCTTGGCGAGCGCCTTCTTGCTCGCGGGCGCGGGGCCGGTGAGCATGATCGTCGGGTCGGCGCCCGACAGCGCCGTGGCCACGATCCGCGCCCGCGGCGTCATCCCGAGCTCCTCGCCGATCTGCTCGTTGCCGACCGTCACCAGCGCCGCGCCGTCGACGATGCCGGACGAGTTGCCCGGCGTGTGGACGTGGTCGATCTTCTCGACCCAGTGGTACTTCTGGAGCGCGACCGAGTCGAACCCGCCCATCTCGCCCATCGCCGCGAACGACGGCTTCAGCTTGCCGAGCGTCTCGACGGTGGTGCCCGGGCGGATGAACTCGTCGTGGTCGAGGACCGTGTTGTCGTTGAGGTCGAGCACCGGGATGACCGAGTCCTTGAACTCGGCCCTCCTCCTGGGCCTTGCAACGGCCCGCTCCTGCGAGCGAGCGGCGTAGGAGTCGACGTCCTCGCGGCTGAACTCCTCGATCGTCGCGATCAGGTCGGCGCTGATCCCCTGCGGGACGAAGTACGTGTCGTAGTTGGTCTCGGGATCCATCGCCCAGGCGCCGCCGTCGGAGCCCATCGGCACCCGCGACATCGACTCGACGCCGCCCGCGAACACGAGGTCCTCCCAGCCGGAGGACGACCTTCTGGGCGGCGAGGTTGACCGCCTCGAGGCCGGACGCGCAGAACCGGTTGATCTGCACGCCCGCGACCGTGTCCGGGAGCCCGGCCTTGATCGCCGCGGCCTTGGCGATGTCGGCGCCCTGGTCGCCGACCGGCGAGACGCACCCGAGCACGACGTCGTCGACCCGCTGCGGGTCGAGCTCGCCGTTGCGCGAGAGCGTCTCGTGCATCAGCCCGACGACGAGGTCGATCGGCTTGACCGTGTGCAGCGACCCGTTCACCTTGCCCTTGCCGCGAGGCGTGCGGATCGCGTCGTATACCAGCGCTTCAGTCATTGCTTGTTCTCCTCACAGTCCATAGGTCATCGCGATCACCTCGCGCTGAATCTCACTCGTCCCGCCGACGATCGTGCCGACGAGCTGCCGCCTCACGTGGCCTTCAATCTCGTACTCGCTCGTGTAACCGTATCCGCCCATCATCTGCATGCCCTCGAAAGCCACCGCGGATCACGCGGTCGGCATCGACATGGCGCTCGCTGCAGGAAGATGTCGCTCCTGGTGCTTGTCGCCGCTGCGCCGGTCCGCGCGACGACGAGGATTGTGTCAGCCACGTGGACCTCCGAGCACGTCAGTCATGACGACTGCCATCGACGGCGATCCTAGCAATCTTGTTGGCAGGGTGCCAATAAGGCGGCGGGCGCGGGGCGGGCGCGGCGCGGGGGACGGGGGTGTGGGCGCGGGGCGCAGGGCGCAGGGCGCGGGGCGCGGGCGCAGGGCGCGGGGCGCGGCTCCAGAGCGTGCACCAGCTACCGAACTCGAGCTTTCGTCGCGAATCCGGTACGCCGTGCATCACATGGCTGCGCCAGATGCCGAATTCGGCGGCGCGCGCCGAGTTCGGTACGCCGTACACACCGCCACGCCGGAGCCCCACCCGCCACGAAGCCCCCGATCGCGGCCGCATTGACCCGGATCGCCCGATCGGCGACCTTTCACTATACTTTATGAAGTGACGACGTTCCGCCGCCTGCTCGGTTTCCTGCGCCCCTATCGAAAAGGGGTCATCTGGTCGTTCGGGTTTGCGTTCGGGGCGATGGTGATGACGGTCCTGATCCCGTACCTCACCGGGCGGGCGATCGACTCGGTGGGCACGCACGGCCTGCTCACGCCGGGCCTGCGGCCGCACCACCGGAACGAGCTGGTCACGTGGGCGATCCTGATCGCCGTCGCCGGGCTCGGGCGGCTCGTGCTGAGCGTGCTGCGGCGGCTCGTCGCCGGGCAGGTGTCGCTTGGGGTCGAGCTCGACCTGCGCAACAGCCTGTATCGGCGCCTGCAGGAGCTCGAGCTGTCGTTCTTCGATCGCCAGCAGACGGGTCAGCTGATGTCGCGCGCGACCGTCGATTTGCAGTCGGTGCGGTTCTTCCTCGGCTACGGCCTGATCTTCATCGCCCAGTCGCTGCTCACGATCGTGCTGGCGGCGATCGCGATGTTCGCGCTCAACCCCGGCCTGGCGGCGATCTCGCTCGCGCCGGTGCCGTTCGTCGTCGTGATCGCCAACCGCTACGGGCACCGCTCGCGGCCGGCGATGCAGGAGGCCCAGCAGCGGATCGCCGAGCTCACCGCCGACGCCGAGGAGAGCGTGTCCGGCGTGCGCGTGGTGAAGGCGTTCGCGCAGGAGGATCGCCAGCTCGGCCGCTTCCGGCAGTCGGTCCAGCGCGTGTTCGACCAGCAGATGATCGCCACGAGGATCCAGGCGCTGTACGGGCCGATGATCAGCTTCATCCCGAACCTCGGCCTCGCCGCGATCCTGCTCGTCGGCGGCCGCGACGTGATCCACGGATCGCTCACGGTCGGGCAGTTCACCGCCTTCTACGCCTACCTGCTGATGCTGATCTCACCGATGCGGACGCTCGGGTACATGCTTGGCGCCGCCCAGCGGGCGACCGCCTCCGGGGCCCGGATCTTCCAGGTGCTCGACCGTGAGCCGCGAATCGCGAGCCCGCAGGACGCGCCGGCGCTGCCGGACGGCCCCGGGCTGGTCCAGCTCGAGCACGTCGGCCTCACCTTCGAGGGCTCGCCGCGCCCTGCACTCACAGACATCGACCTCGAGATCCCCGCCGGCCGCACGGTCGCGCTCGTCGGCCCGATGGGATCCGGGAAGACGGCGCTCGTATCCCTCTTCCCCCGGCTCTACGACGTGAGCACCGGCGCGGTCAAGATCGACGGCGCCGACGTCCGCGACGTCGAGCTCGACAGCCTCCGGCACGCGATCGCCACCGTCACCGACGACCCGTTCCTGTTCTCGGCCACCGTGCACGACAACATCGCCTATGGCCGCGAGGACGCCACGCGCGAGGAGGTGCGAGCGCGCCGCCCAGGCCGCCCAAGCCCACGACTTCATCGCCAAGCTGCCCGACGGCTACGAGACGCTCGTCGGCGAGCGCGGGCTCACCCTGTCCGGCGGTCAGCGCCAGCGGATCGCGATCGCGCGGGCGATCGCCGCCAACCCGCGGATCCTCATCCTCGACGACGCGACCTCGTCGGTCGACGCGTCGACCGAGCAGGAGATCAAGCTCGCGCTGCGCGCGGTGATGGCCGGCCGCACGACGCTTCGTGATCGCCCACCGGCTCTCGACGATCGCCCTCGCGGACGAGATCGTCGTGCTCGAGGACGGGCGGGTGGCCGCGCACGGGACGCACAATCAGCTGCTTGAGCGCTCTGATCTGTACCGCGAGATCGTCGAGAAGGGCATGCCCGACCAGGTGTTCATGACCCGCAAGCCGCTGGAGGCGGAGGTGGCGGGCCTGTGAGCGCGACGCGCCCACCGACGAACGCGCGCACGAGCGCGAGCTCAGCCGAGCTCCGCCGCCGCCTGCGCGCCACCCGCGGCCGTGGGCGCAAGCTGCGCGGGCTGTTCGAGCTGCTGGCGCCGTACCGCTGGCGGGTGGCGGCGATGCTCGTCTCGCTCGTCGTGGCGACCGCCGCCGCGCTCGCCCCCGCGCCGCTCGCCAAGCTCGCCATCGACGACGGGATCAAACACCACGACGTCGGCGCCCTCGACCTGGTCGTAGCGGGGTTCATGCTGTCGGCGCTGCTGTACGCCGTCGCCTCCTACCTGCAGACCTACCTCGTCGGGTGGGTCGGCCAGCGGGCGCTGCAGGACCTGCGGGTGCGGCTCTTCTCGCACCTGCAGTCGCTGTCGATCTCGTTCTACTCGCGCAACCGGGCCGGCGTGATCATCTCCCGCCTCACGAACGACGTCGAGGCGCTCGACCAGCTCGTCGAGGACGGGCTCGCGACCCTGATCCAGTCCGGGCTGACCCTGATCGGGGTCGTCGTGATCCTGGTCGTGATGGACGCCCACCTGGCGCTGCTCACGTTCCTCGCGCTGCCGTTCCTCGCCGTCGGCGGGCTCCTGTTCCGGATCGCCTCCGCCGACGCCTACCGGCTGACCCGGGAGAAGATCGCTCTCATCACCGGCTATCTGCAGGAGTCGCTGTCGGGGATCCGGGTGGTCCGCGCGTTCGGCCAGGAGGAGCGGCACATCGAGCGCTTCGGCGAGCTCAACGAGGACAACCGCGCGGTCAACATGACGACGGTGAAGCTCAACGCGGCCTACTTCCCCGCGGTCGAGCTGCTGTCCGCGCTCGTCACCGTCGAGATCCTCGTGATCGGCGGCATCGAGGTGATCAACGGCCACGCCTCGACAGGCGTCGTGTTCGGGTTCATCGCCGCGCTCAACAACTTCTTCGACCCGATCCAGCAGCTCTCGCAGCTGTACACGACCTACCAGTCCGGGATGGCCGCGCTCGACAAGATCTTCGACCTGCTCGACGAGCAGCCGGAGCTGGTCGACGCGCCCGGCGCAACCGCCCTGGCCACGATCCGGGGCGAGCTGCGCTTCGATCACGTGTCGTTCCGCTACGGGGTCGACGGCGACGGCGCGTACGCGCTGCGCGACGTCGACCTCACCGTCCCGCCCGGCCAGACGGTCGCCCTCGTCGGCGCGACCGGCGCCGGCAAGTCGACGTTCGCCAAGCTCGTCGCCCGGTTCTACGACCCGACCGACGGCGCGGTGCGCATCGACGGACACGATCTTCGCTCGATCACCGCGGAGTCCCTGCGCTCGCAGATGGGGATCGTCCCCCAGGAGGGCTTCCTGTTCAGCGGCACGGTCCGGGACAACGTCGCCTTCGGCCGGCCCGACGCCACCCAGGAGGAGCTCGAGGCGGCGGTCAGGGCGGTGGGCGCCGACGGGTTCATCGAGGCGCTCGAGGACGGCTTTGACACCCAGGTCGGCGAGCGCGGCGTGCAGCTGTCGGCCGGCCAGCGCCAGCTGCTCGCGTTCGCCCGGGCGCTCGTGGCCGATCCGCGGATCCTCGTGCTCGACGAGGCCACCTCGAACGTCGACGTCCATACCGAGACGCTGATCGAGCAGGGCCTGCGGCGCCTCGTGACCGGCCGCACGGCGATCGTGATCGCCCACCGGCTCTCGACGATCCGCCACGCGGGCCGGATCATCGTGCTCGAGCACGGCGAGATCGTCGAGCAGGGCACCCACGAGGAGCTGCTCGAGGCCGAGGGCCACTACTGGCGGCTGTACCAGGACTGGGCCGAGCAGGCCGCCGCCTGACGATGGCCGAGGTGACGCAGCTGTCGGTCACGCCGGTGAAGGGCACCCGCGTGTTCCCGGTCCCCGCGATCGATCTTGCCCGCGAGGGCGCCGACGGCAACCGGCGCTTCTACGTGATCGACGGCCGCGGGCGCGTGGTCAACGGCAAGCGCTCGGGCGAGCTCCAGCAGGTGCTGGCCTCGGTGCACGACGGATCCCTGCGGCTCATGTTCCCCGGCGGGGCCGAGGTCGAGGACCGGATCTCACTCGGCGACCAGGTGCAGGCCAAGCTGTATGCCGGCCTGCGCCCCGGCCGGCTCGTGCGCGGGCCGTTCTCGGCCGCGCTCTCCGAGCACATCGGGCGCAAGGTCGAGATCGTCGACGCCGGCCACAGCATCGACCGCGGGACGCTCGGCGCGGTGTCGCTGATCTCGCGCGGCTCGCTCGCGCGCCTGGCCGACGAGGCCGGCCAGGACACGATCGACGCGCGGCGGTTCCGGATGCTGATCGAGATCGACGGAGTCGCGCCCCACGAGGAGGACGGCTGGGTCGGGCGGCGGGTGCGGATCGGCCGCGCCGAGGTGCGCTTCCGCGGCAACGTCGGCCGCTGCCTGGTCACGAGCCGTGACCCTGACAGCGGCGAGATCGACCTGCCGACGCTCGACCTGCTCGGGGCCTACCGGGGTGAGACGCCGACGACCGAGCCGCTCCCGTTCGGGATCTTCGGCGAGGTGATCACGCCCGGCCCCGTGCGGCTCGGCGACCCCGTGCAGCCAGTCGGCTAGCGTGTCGCGAGGGGCCGGTAGGCTTCCGACACGATGAGCTCCGAGCGGGTCAAGGTCGACGTTTCCGACCATGTCGCAACCGTCACGCTGACCCGTGCGGACAAGCACAACGCGCTCGACATGCCGATGTTCGAGGGGATCATCGGCGCCGCCGAGCGGGTGAGCACCGAGCCCGGCGTCCGCGCGGTCGTGCTGCACGGCGAGGGCCCGAGCTTCTGCTCCGGCCTCGACGTGATGAGCGTGATGGCCGCCGGCCAGGGGATCGACGGCCTGATCGACCCGATCCGCGGCGAGGTCCCGAACTGGTTCCAGCGCGCCGCGTACGACTGGATCCGTGTCCCGGTCCCGGTGATAGCCGCGCTCCACGGCAACTGCCTCGGCGGCGGGCTGCAGATCGCGCTCGGCGCCGACATCCGGATCGCCGCGCCGGACACGAGGCTGTCGGTGATGGAGGTCAAGTGGGGGCTCGTCCCGGACATGTCGATCTCGCGCACGCTCCCGCGGCTGGTGGGGATCGACGTGGCCAAGGAGCTCACCTACACGGGGCGCATCTTCGACGGGCGCGAGGCGCAGGCGCTCGGCGTGGTGACGCGCGTGGACGACGATCCGCTGGCGTTGGCGCAGGGGCTTGCGGCCGACATAGCGGGACGCTCACCCGATGCGGTGCGCGCCGCCAAGCGGCTGTTCGACGAGGCGTGGACCGGAGACCCAGACGAGACGCTCGCGCTCGAAGCGCAGCTCCAGCTCGGCCTGATCGGTTCGCCGAACCAGCTCGCGGCGGTCACGGCCGGGATGACCAAGCAGCCCGCGGAGTTCGTCGACCCCTAGGCCCACTAGCGGCGGCCGCTAGGCCTGGGCGGCCAGCGCGGCGAGCCGCCGCACCGAGGCCGTGATCACCGCGCGCTGGTCGTCGAGCCGGGCCGCCTCGGCCTCGGGGATCTCGACGTCGACCGAGATGAGCGTCCCGGTGTCCTGCGCCCGCAGGCCCCACTCGAACCGCAGGTCGGACACGAGGCAGGAGACGGTCACCCGCTGCTGGTCGCGCTGGGTTTCGAGGAGCTGCGGCATCGGGAAGTCGGCGTACCCCTCCGGGTACATCGTGTAGGCGCCCTCATCGGTCACCTCGACGGTCCCGATCCCGGCCCACCAGTCGGGGAACCGCGCCGGATCGTAAAGGAGCTTCCACACCTCCTCGGGCGGGGCCGGCGAGCTGGCGGTGTCATGGAACGACGGCATTGACTCCCTCCTGTGTGATGAGCGCGAGGTCCGCTCGCGCGCGGGCGAGCTCGCGCGCGGGCTCGATGAGCCCGACCACCGGGCGGCCGAGGTCGGCGAGCACGCTGGTGATGCTCTCGGCGTCGATCGACGGCGTGAGCAGACGCTCCCAGCCGGCGATCGACTCCTCCAGTCGGCGCGCGGCTTCGATGGGCTCGTGGCGGGCGAGGGCGACCAGGCCCTGCACGCGGGCCAGCCGCGGGACCAGCGCAGCCGGGAAGTCGCTCGGGCGCACCGGCTCGAGCACGGCCGCGCGCAGCTGCTCCGCCGCCGCGTCGGGATGTCCGCCGCGGGCGAGCGCCTCGGCCAGCGCGATCCGGGTCTGCGGTCGGCTGATCGGCGCTCCGTCGCACAGCGCAGCGGCCAGCAGCTCGGCGGCGAGCTCATACTCGCCCGACTCGCGTGCGACGTGCCCCCGGTCGTGGCTCGCCATCGCCATCAGTTCGGGCTGCCCGATCTGCGCCGCCAGCTCCTGTTCGGCTTCCGCCGCCTGGCGCGCCGCGTCCAAGCGCCCGAGGCCGCGCAGGACGAACGAGCGCACTCCCAGCAGGTGCACCTCGAGGCTCCGCAGCCCCTGGCCGGCGATCGCCGCCATCCCGCGGTCGAGGAACTCGAGCGCGCGCTCGTGCTCCCCGGTCGCCGTCGCCGCACCGGCCGCGTTGGCCCAGCACCCGTATGCGAGGTCGGGACGCCCCACGCGTCCGACCGCCTCGCCGGCCGCGATCGAGGGCCCATAGGACTCCAGAAACCGGCCGCGCCGCATCAGCGCCAGGGCACGGGCATGACCGATGTCGTAGATCCGGAGCTCGTCAGGCTCGTGGCGCTCGCCGCTCAGGCGCGTCAGCAGGCGCTCGGCCTCCTCGACGTCGCCGGCGACGGCCTCCGCCCACGCCAGGGCGGCAACGGCCTCGCTGCGCTCGGAGGACACGTCCCCGGGCGCAGCCTCGAGCAGCTCCAGCGCCGTGCGGGAGCTCTCAAGGACCGCGCGCGGCACGCAGATCGGGCCGTGGTAGGCCCTCGCCTGCCGCAGCCAGGCCCGCGCCCGCTCGAGCTCAGGACCGTCGGCGAGAACGCTCACGGCCTGAGCGAACGCGGTCCCGGCAGCATCCCGGCGCAGCCGCCAGGCTTCGATCTCCCCCAGCTCGAGCCACACGTCCGCCCGGTCGGGCGCGATCGCCAGCGCCTCCTCGAGATAGCCGGCGGCCTCCTCGAGCGCCGCCAGTGACCGCGCCTGCCCGGCCGCGCGAATGAGCTGTGGCACCGCATCCCGGTCGGCGCCGGCCAGACGGAGGTGGCGCGCTACCTCGGCGGGCCGCGGGATCGCTCCGGACTCCTCTCCGGCCAGCAGCGCGGTGGCCCAGCGCTGGTGGAGCCCGCGGCGCCGAGGCTCGGCGATCTCGGCGTAGACCGCGTCGCGGAGCAGGGCGTGGCGGAACCCGATCCGATCCTGCTCCCACAGCATCAGCCCGGTGGCGAGTGCCTCGGTGGCCGCCTCGTCCGGCTCGGTGAGCGCGAGCGCCTCCATCTCCGCCGGGTCGATCGGGCGGGCGGCGATGGCGGCGACCTCGATCAGCCGCAGGACATCGCCGGACAACGGGCCGAGCGTCACCCGTGCCGAGCTGCGCAGTCCCGGCGCGACGTCGTCGCCTCCGCGGGCGAGCGATCGGGCAGCCTCCACCGCGAGGAGCGCATTGCCGTCGGCGCGCTGCACCACGCGGCGGATGTCAGGGTCGCGCAGGCGCGCTGCACTGCGGGCGAGCGTCTCGATCGGCCCGGTCCCGAGCGGCCCGAGTGCGAGCTCGCAGGCCACGAGCCCGCGGGCGGCCAGCGCCTGTTCGAGGCGGTCTGCGTGCAGGCTTCGCGGCAGCTCCCGCCGGGTGAGGACGAGCATCACCGGCCGGTCGGCGGCCCGGCGGGCCGCATACGCAGCGAGCTCGAGGCTCTGGGCGTCGGCGCTGTGCACATCCTCGAGCACGAGCAGCAGCGGCGCTTCGCGCGCGGCCCAGGCGAGCAGCGACACGACCGCCTCGAACAGCCGCGTGCGCTGGAGCTCCGGGGCGATGCCGGCAGGCGGCGGCGCGGCCGGGACGAACTGCGCGGGCATTTCGGATACGAGGACCGTGAGCTCCCCGGGCCAGGCCACGTCCGGCGGCGGCGCCGGCAGGGTCGGCAGCAGCTCGCGGATCAGCTCCGCCCACAGGCTGAGCGGCGCGACGCCGCCGAGGTCGAGCGCGGCGCAGGCGGCGGTCCGCGCTCCGGCCCGCGCGGCCCGGACGCGCAACTCGGTGACGAGTCGCGTCTTGCCGATCCCGGCCTCACCCCGGACAACGGCCACGACACCCGTACCGTCCGGCGCAACGGCGGCATGGAAGGCGCGCTCGAGCTCGGCCAGCTCGGCCTCGCGCCCAACGAGCGGCAGCAGCCCCGGGCCGCGGGACCGAGCGCCGGCGATCGTCGCCTCGCCGCCAGATACCGGGGACGCGGCGGCCCGCGCCGGAGCGTCGGCGGCCGCCCGCAGCCGCTCGGCGAGCTCTCGGGTCTGCCCGGACGGAGCCAGGCCGAGCTCCCGGCGCAGCCGCTCGGCCAGACTGCGGTACGTCCGGATCGCCCCGGCTCCGTCCCCGGCCGCCGCCAGCCGGGACATCAGCCGCCGGTGGGCCTCCTCATCGAGTGGGTCGCGGTTCACCTGCTCGCGGCTGAGCTCGATCGCGCGGCGATGCCGGCCGTCCCCCTCCGCCTCGCCGGCGAGGCGCTCGAGCAGCTCAATCACCTGCTCGCGGTGGCGGTCGCGCGCGAGCAGCGCCCACTCGTCCTCGATCCCCTCGAGCAGGTCCCCCCGGCACAGGGCGAGCGCCTCCGCGGGGGCGGCCTGCGCGAGCCGCTCGAACTCCCGCGCGTCGATCCACACATCGTCGGCAAGGCCGACCTGGGTGCCGTCGACCACGAGCGCGTCGCCGAGCCGGCGGCGGAGCGCCCACAGCGCGCTGCGCAGGCTCGCCTTGGCGCTCTGGTCGAGCACGTCGGGCCAGAACCGGCTGGCCAGCTCCGCCCGGGTGCGCGGCCGGTCCGAGAGCGCCAGGTACGCGAACACCGTCCACGGGCGCTGCGAAACCGGCGGATCGATCGCCTGTCCTTCCAGCTCGACCTCGAGCGCCCCAAACAGACGTGCGCGAAGCACCGTCCGAGAAGGATATCGCGGGTTTGACGTCGGTTTGACGACGTTCAGACGCGACGGGACGACGATGCGCAGCTACATGGCATCACGCAACCAACCGAAGGAGGACGCCATGAGCATCACCACGTCATTCGATCTCTCCCGCTTCACCCGGGCCGCCGAGGAGCGCGACGCATCGACCCAGCTCTCGATGTACGGCCCGGAGGCGACCGTGACGATCGCCGACCGGATCTCGCAGCCTGGCTCGCCGCGCGTGCTGCACGGCCGCGACGAGATCAAGGGCTGGCTCGAGGACATGTACGGGCGGGACATGACCCACGCGGTCCGCCACACCGTGCACGACGAGTCCGGCGCCGCCTACACCCAGGCATGCCGCTACCCGGACGGCACCAACGTCCTGTGCGCGACGGTGATCGAGCTCGAGGATGGGCACATCAGCGGCCAGACCGTCGTCCAGGTCTGGGACGAGAAGTGAGCGGGGGCGCGAGATGACGACACAGACGATCGACCAGGCCGAGCTCGACGCGTTCATGGGCCGGTTCGTCGGCGACCTCGGGGCCACGCTGAGCGCCGCGCTCGTTGTGATCGGCGACCGGCTCGGGCTCTACCGGGCGATGGCCGGCGCGGCGCCGGTCACCGCCGAGGAGCTCGCGAAGCGAACGAGCACCGACGCGCGGTACGTCCGGGAGTGGCTGTCCAACCAGGCGGCCGGCGGCTACGTGGCCTACGACCCCGAAACCGACCGGTTCCACCTCACCCCCGAGCAGACGCTGGCGCTCGCCGACGAGCACAGCCCTGCGTTCATCCCCGGGGCGTTCCAGCTCGCGACCGCGCTCGTCAAGGACGAGGAGACGATCGGGCACGCGTTCTCGACCGGCGAGGGCGTCGGCTGGCACCAGCATCACCACGACCTGTTCGCGGGCACCGAGCGGTTCTTCCGCCCCGGGTACTCCGCGAACCTCGTGGCGAGCTGGATCCCGGCGCTCGACGGGGTCCAGGCACGGCTCGAGGCGGGCGCGCTCGTGGCCGACGTCGGTTGCGGGCACGGCTCCTCGACGCTGCTCATGGCGGAGGCGTTCCCGGCCTCGCGGTTCACCGGGTTCGACTACCACGAGGCCTCGATCGAGCACGCCCGGGGGGCCGCCACCGAGGCGGGACTTGCCGACCGGGCGACCTTCGAGGTGGCCTCGGCGAAGGCGTACCCGGGCGAGGGCTACGACCTCGTGACGATGTTCGACTGCCTGCACGACATGGGCGACCCGGTCGGGGCGGCCGAGCACGTGCGCTCGACGCTGCGCCCGGACGGCACCTGGATGATCGTCGAGCCGTACGCCGGCGACCGCCTCCAGGACAACCTGACCGCGGTCGGACGGGTGTTCTACGGCGCGTCGACGCTCGTCTGCACGCCTGCCTCGCGTGACCAGGAGGTCGGGCTCGCGCTCGGCGCCCAGGCCGGCGAGGCGCGGCTGCGGGAGGTCCTGTCGGCCGGCGGCTTCACGCACGTGCGCCGGGCGGCCGAGACCCCGTTCAACCTCGTGCTCGAAGCCCGGCTGTGAGGAGCCCGGCTGTGAAGGGCCCGGCTGTGAGGAGCCCGCCCGGCGGCGGGCTCCCGCACCGGGCGGAGAACTGGGGAACAGGGACTCGAACCCCAACTTCGACGTCCAGAGCGTCGCGTGCTGCCATTACACCATTCCCCATCAGGCCTGGATGGCGCAGCGGGCAGTATAGGAGAGTGCCGGTCCTCGCTCCGCTCGAGGCCGCGACGACCGGGGCGAGGGCTAGAGCGAGCCGAGGTCGCTGTCGACGTCGGCGAGCTCGCCCGTCTTCGACGACAGGTCGGTGCCCGCGGCGATCAGGCGCCGCGCGTCATCAAGGTCGTCGGAGCGGTCGACCGCCAGCGTGGCGGCCAGGCGCCCGTCCTTGAGATACCAGACGCTGAACTTCGACTCGTCGATCGAGCCGCGCACGACCTCCTGATCCCACGCCGAGGCGGGGCCGACGTACTCGAGCCACGCCCAGTCGGAGAGGTCGGAGAAGAAGTACGGGACGACGTCGTGGGCCTGATCGCGCCCGAGCATGTTGAGGGCCGCGGTCTTGCCCTGGTTGAACGCGACATCCCAATGCTCGATCCGCATCCGGGCGCCGTCGTGCACGACGCTCTCATACTCGGCGATGTCGCCGGCGGCGAAGATCCCATCGACGGCCGTCCGCAGGCGCGAGTCGACGACGACGCCGCCGCGCTCGCCGATCGCCAGGCCGGCGCTCTTGGCGAGCGTCACGTCGGGGAACGCCCCGACGCCGATGACCACCGCGTCGGCCTCGATCTCGCGGCCGGATTTGGTCACCACCCCCGTGACCCGCCCGCCGGAGCCGTTGAAGCGGTCGAGCTCGTCGCCGCCGTGCACGGTGATCCCGTGATCGGTGAGCGCCGACTCGAAGAACCGGCCGGCCTGCTCGCCGAAACCGCGGCTGAGGACGACGTCCTCCATCATCACCATGGTGCAGGTCGAGCCGAGCTCGGTGAGCGACGCCGCCACCTCGCTGGCGATGTAAGAGCCGCCGATCAGTACGACACGCTTGCCGGCGGCGTCCCTGCGAATCGTGTCGCTGTTGCCGAGCGTGCGAAGGTAGTAGATCCCGTCGAGCTCGCCCCCGGGGACGGTGAGGCGCCGGACGTTGGCGCCCGTGGCCACGAGCGCCTGGCCGAATCCGACCTCCTGCTTGTTCGAGAGCGTGGCGACCTTCTCGGAGGTGTCGAGCTTCGTCACCGAGGTCTTCGTCAGCGCGTCGACCTTCTGCTCGTCGTACCAGTCGTCTGGCCGGAACAGCACCTCGCTCCGTTGCTCCTTGCCGGTCATGTAGCCCTTGGAGCACGGCGGGCGGTTGTACGGCTTGTCGGGCTCGCGGCCGACGAGCAGAATCGAGCCGTCGGTGCCCTCCTCGCGCAGCCAGCGGGCGCAGTTGCCGGCGGCCATCCCGCCGCCGATCAGCAGGTAGTCGACGCTCCGGTCAGGCATCCACCGCTGCTCCGTCGGGGCTGAATTGGGGCGTGATCTGGCTCTCGAGCCCTGGGTCGAGGATCAGCAGGACCTGGTCGCCGGCCTCGATCACCGAGTCGACCTTGGGCACGAACCCCGCCCCGCCGCGGAGCACCGAGATGATCAGCGACCCGTCGGGCAGCACGATGTCCTGGACTCGCTGGCCGGCGGCCGGCGAGCCGTCGATCACCTCGAGCTCGATGATCTCGAGGTGCTCCTCCTCGAGCGCGAGCAGCTGGATCAGGCCGTACTCGGGGACCTCATGCTCGATCAGCCGGAGGATCAGGTCGGTGGCCGACACGGCCGGCTGGATCCCGAGCAGCTTGAAATGCTGGAGGTTGCGCGGGTTGTTGACCCGGGCCACGATCCGCTGGCAGCCGTACTTCTCACGGGCCACCTGGCAGATGAGGATGTTGTCCTCGTCGTCGCCGGTCACCGCGATCACGAGGTCGGCGCGCTGGATGCCCGCTCGCTCGAGCACCCACAGCTCGGTGGCGTCGCCGTACTGGACGGCGTGCTCGAGCTCCTCCTCCACGACCCGGTAGCGGGTGTGGTGGGACTCGATCAGCGTCACCTCGCGGTCCTTGGCGATCAGCTCGCGGGCGAGGTTCCAGCCCACCTTGCCGGCGCCGGCGATGATCACGTACATCGCGCTCAGGCCCCCTGGAAGGACACGGCGAGGCGCTCCGCCTCGTCGATCGCCTGCTGGGTCGGGCAGATCGTCAGCAGTCCCTGCTGGGCATACCACGCAGCTCGTCCGGGGTCCGCGACACGCACGACGACGCGCGGGACGTTGAACCGCTTCTGGGCGATCTGCGCGATCACGAGGTTCGTATTGTCCCCGCTGGTGGCGGCGAGAAACACGTCCGCCTGCTGGATCCCGGCCTCCATCAGCCCGTCGATCTCGAGCGCCGTGCCGACCGTGAAGCGCCCGCCCGAGTCCTCCCAGCTGGTCGCCTGGTCCTTATCGAGGCGTTCGTGTGAGAGCGGATCGGAGTCGAGCACCGACACCTCGTGCCCAGCGTCGAGCGCCCGCTTGGCCACAGCGGATCCCACGCGCCCGCACCCCACGATCAGAATGAACACGCCAAGGACTCTAATGCAGCCAGCCGTGCGCCTGCGTCGACGGGCGGCGCCACGCCCCGGGACGAACGCGGCGCCGGCCAGGCGGCTCAGGTGATCAGCGGGATGATCAGCAGGGCGACGATGTTGGCGACCTTGATCATCGGGTTGATGGCGGGTCCGGCGGTGTCCTTGTAGGGGTCGCCGACGGTGTCGCCGGTGACCGCCGCGGCGTGGGCCTCGGAGCCCTTGCCGCCGAACGCGCCATCCTCGATCAGCTTCTTCGCGTTGTCCCAGGCGCCACCGCCCGAGGTCATCGAGATGGCCACGAACAGGCCGACGACGATCACGCCGATCAGCAGTCCGCCGAGGGCCTCGATGGAGATCAGCCCGACGACGAACGGGATCACGATCGGGATCAGCGACGGGAGGATCATCTCGCGCTGGGCAGCGCGGGTCACGAGGCTGACCGCAGCGCCGTACTCCGGCTCCTCGGTGCCTTCCATGATCCCGGGCTTCTCGCGGAACTGGCGGCGGACCTCCTCGACCACGGCGCCGCCGGCGCGGCCCACAGCCTCCATCGCGAGGGCGGCGAACAGATACACCATCATGCCGCCGATCAACAGGCCGATCAGGACGGCCGGATTGCCGATGGCGAAGTCGGGGGTCTTGCCCTTGCCGGCGAGCTCGCGCTCGAAAGCGTTGAACAGCACGAGTGCCGCCAGGGCCGCGGAGCCGATCGCGTAGCCCTTCGTCACCGCCTTGGTGGTGTTGCCGACCGCGTCGAGCGGGTCCGTGACGTTCCGGACCTCCTCGGGGAGGTTGGCCATCTCGGCGATGCCGCCGGCGTTGTCGGTGATGGGTCCGAAGGCGTCCAGCGCGACGATCAGGCCGGTGAGCGACAGCTGCGCCATCACCGCCACGCCGATCCCGTAGATGCCCTGCGAGCCACCGCCGGCGAGCTTCCAGGCGCCAAGGATGCCGAACGCGATCACGAGTGCCGGCGGCGCCGTCGACTTGTAGCCCTGGGCCAGGCCCTGGATGATGTTCGTCGCGTGGCCGGTCTGCGATGCCCGCGCGGTTGACTTCACCGGGGCGAAGCGCGTCGAGGTGAAGTAGTCGGTGATCACGAACAGCGCCGCCGTGACGCCGATCCCGATCAGGGCGCACAGGTAGAACTTCCACCAGTGCGGCGTAGCGCCGCCGTCGGCGAGCGTCACCTTGTTCATCATCCAGTAGGTGATGGGCAGGAAGACCAGGGCGGCCAGGCCGCCGGACACGATGAGGCCCTGGTAGAGGGCTCGCTCGACGTTGCCGGCCCGTGAGCGGACGGCGAAGGTGCCGATGATCGAGGCGATGATCGAAACGCCGCCGAGCACGAGTGGGAACAGGGCGACGGCCGACTGCTGGCTGAAGAGGAGCACGCCGAGCAGCATCACCGCCACCGCGGTGACCGCGTAGGTCTCGAACAGATCCGCCGCCATACCGGCGCAGTCGCCGACGTTGTCTCCGACGTTGTCGGCGATCACGGCCGGGTTGCGCGGGTCGTCCTCCGGGATCCCGGCCTCGATCTTGCCCACGAGGTCCGCGCCGACGTCTGCGGCCTTCGTGAAGATGCCGCCGCCGAGGCGGGCGAAGACCGAGATCAGCGAGCCACCGAAGCCGAGGCCGATGAGCGCGTCCACGGCGTGACGCTGGCTCTCACCGGCGATCCAGGTGAGGACCCCGTAGTAGCCGGCGACGCCGAGCAGCGCCAGGCCGGCCACGAGCATCCCGGTGACCGCGCCGCCGCGGAACGCGACCGAGAGGGCCGGCGCGATGCCGCCGCGCGCGGACTCGGCCACGCGGGCGTTGGCCCGCACCGAGACGTTCATGCCGATGTAGCCGGCGGCCGCGGAGAACAGGCCACCGACCAGGAACCCGATCGCCACCCGGATGTTCTGGACCGGGATGAGGACGATGAACAGGATCACGCCGACCCCGGCAATCGTCGTGTACTGGCGATTGAGATAGGCGCGCGCGCCTTCCTGCACCGCCGCGGAGATCCGGCGCATCGTCTCGTTTCCGGGCGACAGCGCGAGCAGGGCTCGCGATGTGACAACGCCGTAGACGACCGCTGCCGCGGCGCAGACAAGCGCAACGAGGACGCCATGATGCGTCAGAAAGCTGGTCAAGAGAAGGTCCTCCGGGAAGCTCTAAGTTCGAGTGAGGCGCGCGGGAAGCGCAGCCAAACAACTGCAAAAGGGCCACCCACCCGTGTCTGAGCGGAGGCCCGGTACGCGCGAGATACTAGCGCGGAGCCGGACGGAGCGTCTTGACGCAGGTCACTCCGCTCTCCGGTGCTTCGCGCCTACTGGCCAGGCACCCAGAGCCGCCCGCTGCGCTGCGCGGGACCGGCCTCCCCGGGCTTGGGCGCCTCGGGTTCCGGCGGCCCGGCCGGCGAGGCGGACGGCTCCGCGGCAGCGGCCGCGCCCGTGTCGGGCGACTCCGCGGTGGGCCCCGGCCGGCCCCCGATCCGCACGAACGCGAGCTGCAGCTGCGAGAGCGCGTCGCGAATCGGCTTGCCCTGCCCCGGCGCCGCCTCGTCGACGAGCGGAAGGAGCGCGCGCACGGCCTCGATCGCCATCCGGACCTGGCCGAGGTCCTGCTCGTCCTCGGTGCCGGGGCCGAGCCCGGTCCGCCGCATCCCCAGGTTGACGAGCGTGATGATGTGCTCGAGCAGCACGTGCTCGACGCGGATCTGCTTGATCTCCGCCTCGTAGGCGGCCCGGAGCTCCTCCTCGCTGGGCTCTCCGGCGCTCGTGGGATCCTCGCCGATCGTGCTCATCGCGTCACCTCCGCTGGACTACCGAGCGACCCAGCATACGAGTCGCGCGTCTCGGCCACCATCGCCGCGAACACCTCCGCCAGGGTGGCACCCGACTCGAGCATCTGGCGCTGGCGCTGGGCGCCGTTGCGCTCCGGGAGCGACACCTCGAGGCCGAGCTCCGACCGGACCGGGGCTGTCCAGTCGAGCAGCCGCTCGAGCGCCTCGGCGGCCGGATAGGGCTCACCGCGCTCGAGGTCGAGCAGCTCGCCGTCGAGCCCGTGGCGGATCGCCCGCCACATGTTCTCCTCGATCATCCGGCCGGGCAGGTCGACCCATGGCACCCCGGCGTCGACGTCGCGGGCGGCCTGGGCGACGCAGGCGACGATCAGGGCGGCCAGCCCCTCGGACTCGGCCGCCGTCGCCTGGGCGTCGCAGATCCGCATCTCGACCGTCCCGAACGAGAAGTGGGGACGCACCGACCACCACACCTGCGTGTACTCGACGATCGAGCGCGTGTCGATCAGGAACGCGACGTAGCGCGGAGAACTCGTCCCAGGTCCCGAACGCGTCGGGAACGCCGCAGCGCGGGAAGCTCTTGGTGAAGATCTGGCTGCGGGCGCTGTGCAGGCCGGAGTCCCGCCCGTCGAGGAACGGCGAGTTGGCCGAGATCGCCAGCAGGACGGGCAACACCGGCCGTAGCCGGTCGCACACGCGGACCGCGCGGTCGGGTCCCTGGACGCCGACGTGGACGTGCAGGGAGAACGTGTTGTTGCGCCAGGCCACGTACTTGAGCCCGTCCTCCACGCGGTGGTAATGGTCGGTGTCGATGATGTGCTGCGCGCGGTAGTCCGAGAACGGATGGGTGGCCGTCGACCCCAGCGCCACCCCGCGCTCGGCGGCCAGCGTGAACAGCCGGCGCCGGCGATCGCGCTGAGCGAGGATCGCCGCCGCGAGGTCCTCGCCGCGGCCCGAGCGGATCTCGATCTCGGAGGAGATCAGCTCCCCGGCGATCGACTCGGCCAGCACGGCATCGGCGCCGGCGGCGTCGCGCAGCTCCTCGAACCGCGGCGTCAGCTCGAGGTCGCGGGGGTCGAGCACCGCGAACTCCTCCTCGAGCCCGACCGTGAAGTCGGTGCCGGACTCGAAGGCCGCGTGGGCGCTGTCCAGGTCTATCTCCACGTCCGGAGTGGGGGCGTTCAGGCGAGGTAGAAGTACAGCGCGTAGAGCAGATCGACCGCCGGGCTGGAGGTGTGAACCGTCACCTCGGGCGGGACCTGCAGCAGCGCGTCGGAGTAGTTGAAGATGATCTTCACGCCGGCGTCGACGAGCTCCTCGGCCAGCTCCTGGGCGGCCGCCGACGGGACGGCCAGCACCGCCACGACGATCTCCTCCTCATCGATCACCTGGGACATCTCGGCCTTGGTCCGCACGGTGAGCGTGCCGATCTGCGTGCCGACCTTGCCGTCGTCGACGTCGAACACGGCCACGACCCGGAAGCCGTGGTCGGCGAAGATGTCCGAGGTGGCGATCGCCGTGCCGAGATGGCCGGCCCCGAACAGGGCGATGTTGTGCTGGCCCGAGGTCCGGAGGATCTTGCGGATCTGGGTGACCAGCGACTCGACGTTGTAGCCGACCCCGCGCTTGCCGAACTTGCCGAACCCGGACAGGTCGCGCCGGATCTGGGTCGAGTTGACGTGCGTGTAGTCGGCGAGCTCCTGTGAGGAGATCGTCTCCTTGCCGATCTTGCGGGCCTGGGTGAGCACCTGGAGGTAGCGCGAGAGCCGGGCGGCGACGCCCAGCGAGAGCTTCTCCCCCGGCTTCTCCACGGGCCCGTCCTCGTCAGCGAAAGGGCGTTCTCCGCGACCGACCGTATAGCTCATCCGACCCTCCACTCTACTGATGGCGGGCGTCCGTCAGGCGTCGGCGCGAGCTCACTCTCGTCGACGAAGAACTCGAACGCCTCGACGCCGTCGATCTCGACCACCGGGATCCGCTCCAGGTACGCCCGGAACAGCGCGTCGTCGTCCTCGATGTTGCGCTCCACCAGCGCGAACGGAGCCGCCTTCCGGGCCCGGACCAGGACGGCGCGAGCGTCGTCGCACAGGTGGCACCCGGGGCGCCCGTAGAGGACGACGGTCGGCGTCATGCCGCCGGCGCGCGTTCGCCGGTGGCATACACGTCGAGGTCGAGGTAGCGGGGGTAGGCGAGCCGCGGCACGTAGCGGGCGGCGCTGGCGATCATCGCGGCGTTGTCGGTGCACAGCGCGTGCGGCGGGATGTCGAGCTCGACCCCGAGCTCGCCGGCGCGCTCGCGCAGCGGTCCGTTGGCCGCCACCCCACCCCCGAGCGCCAGCCGCCGCAGGCCGGTGCTCTTGAGCGCCCGCTGCACCCGGATCAGGAGCGACTCGACGATCGCGCGCTGGTAGGAGGCGGCGAGGTCGGCCCGCCGGCGCTCGGCCTCGTGCTCGCCGAGGTCGCGGATCCGGTACAGGAGCGCCGTCTTCAGCCCCGCGAACGAGAAGTCGAGGCCCGGCAGCCGCGCGCCGGTCGGGAACTCGAACGCCTCCGGGTCGCCGTCGCCGGCCAGCCGCTGGAGCGCCGGACCGCCCGGGTAGCCGAGCCCGAGCATCCGGGCGCCCTTGTCGAACGCCTCGCCCGCGGCGTCGTCGAGCGTCTGCCCGAGCACCTCGAACCTCGGCCCCCTGCCGGTCACCCGGGCCAGCAGCGTGTGGCCGCCGCTGGCGATCAGGCTGAGGAACGGCGGCTCGAGCGGCTCGGCCCCGAGCCAGCTCGCGGCCACGTGACCGTGCAGGTGATCGACCGGCGCGAGCGGCAGCCGGTGCGCGGCGGCGAGGGCCTTGGCCGTGCTCACCCCGACGAGCAGCGCGCCCACCAGCCCGGGACCCGCGGTGACCGCGACGAGATCCAGGTCCCGGAGCTCGACGCGGGCGGTGCGCAGCGCGTCGTCGACGACGGCGCCGACGAGCTCCAGGTGGTGGCGGGAAGCGACCTCGGGGACGACGCCGCCGTAGCGGTCGTGGATGCCCTGCGAGGAGATGACGTTGGCGTAGATCATGCCGCCGGTGTCGATCACCGCCGCACAGGTGTCGTCACAGCTCGTCTCGAGCGCGAGGATCATCCCGGCGCGCCGGGTCGCGAGGGCTCCTGGGCCGCCCGCCACATGATCACGGCGTCCTCCCCGGTGTCGTGGTAGTAGCGCGGGCGGGTTCCCGCCGAGCGGAACCCGAACCGCTCGTACAGGACGATCGCCGGGGTGTTCGAGGCGCGGACCTCGAGCGTGTAGGCGTCGTCGGGGCCGCCGCGCGTGAGCATCTCAGCCAGCAGCGCCTGGGCGTAGCCCCGCCGGCGCGCCGAGGGATCGACGGCGATGTTCATCAGGTGCCACACGTCGGCGTAGCGCGAGCAGACGAGGTAGCCGACGAGCCGGCGATCGTCGTCGACCGCGGCCAGGCAGATACCGGAGGGCTTGGACAGCTCGAGCACGAACATCGCCAGCGACCACGGCGTGGCGAACGCGCGGCGCTCGAGCGCGATGACCTGCGGCAGGTCCGAGTAGCTGAGCGGACGGATCACGGTCGGGGCGATGGTCATCGGTTACGGGCGCGGCGGGTGATCTCGGCGTCCGGCACGCGCAGGTAGTCAGGACGTACCTCGTCCGGAGCCCCGGTCTCGACCCCGGCGGCGAGCCGGCAGTGGCTGACCGCGGTGACCCTGTGGAGCTCCGACTGATCGTCCGGGACCGACGCCCCCGAGCGCTCGAGAACCGCCCTGAATTCTACCGCCCCGTCCCCCACCGCCAGCGACCGCGCCGGGGAGCTCCGCGACCAGTGTGGCCAGCGCGTCCGGGCCGATCGCCTGCGGGCCGATGAGCGCCGGCCCGCCGTCCACGGCGTCGGCACGCCACGCGGCCGCGAACGCCTCGCGGCGGCGGGCATCGATCACGGCCAGGACGACCTCGGGCGTGGGGGTGTCCCGCGGGCTGTCCGGCGGCGGTGTGCGCGAGCGCGCGGAGGGTCGAGACGCCGGCCAGCGGCAGTCCCCGCGCGCGGGCGAGCGCGCGGGCGGTGGCGATCCCGATCCGCAGCCCGGTGAACGTGCCCGGGCCGGTGCCGACCGCGATCCGGTCGATCGCGCGCCAGCCGCCGGCCTGCTGGAGGAGATCCGCGATCAACGGCATCAGCCGCGTCGCGTGCCCGGGCCGAGCGCCGGGGGGCGGGTCGTCGCGGGCCTCGAGCACGAGGCCCCGGGCCTCGTCGGTGAGCGCGACGGCGGTCGCCCGGGTGGCGGTGTCGAACGCGAGCACCCTCACGAGACCGTCACCTCGACTTCACGTCCGCCGGCGGCCGCGTGGGCGAGCCGGACCCGGGCGGCGATCCGGCCGAGCTCGGCCAGCGCGGGCTCCTCCTCGCCCGGCCACTCGACGAACGCGATCATGTCCGGGCGCAGGTAGTCGGCCAACAGCTCGGGGTCCTCGTCGGCCAGCGACGCCACCCGGTACAGGTCGACGTGGGAGACCGGCACCGGCGCCGGATAGCGCTGGCCGATCGTGAACGTCGGGCTCGTCACGACCGCGGTCACGCCGAGCGCGCGCGAGGCCCCTCGGACGAACGTCGTCTTGCCGGCCCCGAGCTCGCCCTCGATCAGGACGACGTCCCCCGCCCGTAGCCCGGCGGCCAGCTCGGCGCCGATCGCCTCGGTCTCGGCCGCGCTCGCGGTTTCGTAGCGCCGCTGATTGCGCATTGCCCCGCCGAGAGTAGTGGTCGCCCTCCGGTGAGATCCGAACGCCGTACCGCACCTCGTCGGTGGTCGTCGTGTCGCACCGATCGCGCGGATGGTTCGGTACCGTCAGCGGCAAATGAGTATCCGGCGCTCGATCCCGTCGCTGTCCGCGCTGCGTGACTCGGAGACCGCCAAGGCCGTGTGGCTGGCCGGAGCGATGATCGCCAATAACGTCCTGGCGCTCGGCTCCACGCTGGTGTTCGCGCGGCTGCTGTCGGACTACGGGTCACTGGCCGCGCTGATCAGCTACTTCCTGATCCTGTCCGTCGCCGGCCAGGCGATCCAGGTGGCGACCGCGCGCGAAGGCGTGCTCGGCCACCTCGGCACCGGCGCCGGACTCAACGCGACGCTGCGCCGCTGGACGGTCTCGGTCCTGTGGGTGACGGCCGGGCTGACGGTCGTCTCGGTGCTGCTGCGTGAGCCGATCGCCTCGGCGGTCGGGGTCAAGCACGACCAGTGGGCCGCGGCCCTCGGCCTGCCGGCCGGGTGCCTGTGGCTCGAGCTCTCGATCCTCCGTGGCGCGCTGCAGGGCGTCGGCGATTACAGGAGCGTCGGGATCAGCCTGATCGGCGAGCAGGCGGCCCGGCTCGTGCTCGGCGCCGCGCTGGCCGGGATCGGGCTTGGCGTGAGCGGCGCCTACCTCGGCACGCCGCTGTCGTTCATCGCGATGGGCATCTACTGCGCCGTGCAGCTGCGGCGCCACGCCGAGCACGTCGCCGCCGAGCAGGCGCGCGCCACCTCGGCCGCGACCTGGCGGCCCAGGCCGCGGCAGGGGCCCCGCAGACCGCGCCGGCGGCCGCGCCGCAGACCGCGCTCAGCCTGTGGACCCACGTTCGCCGCGCCTGGGCGCCGATCGCCGGCTTGATCGTGATCGCCGTCCTGCAGAACATCGACATCATCGCCGCCAAGCACCGCTTCAACGGGACCAAGGACCTGGCCAGCTCCTACGCGGCGACGGCCGTGGCGGCCAAGGTGCTCGTGTGGGTCGCCATCGGGGCCGGTTTCTACCTCGTCCCCGAGGTGGCTCGCCGCCGCGCGGCCGGAGAGGACACGCGGCCGGTGCTCGCCCGCGCGCTAGGGATCATCATCGTGTGCGCGATCCCGGTGCTGCTCATCTTCGCGCTCGGCGCGCACCCGCTCCTCACTGGCCGCGTTCGGGAAGAAGCGGCTGCTCGCGACCAGCTCGCTGCTTCCGCTCGGCGTCGCGTTCACGGTGCTCGCCGGCACCTACCTGGCGATCCAGTACATGCTCGCGCTGCGGCGGACGTGGTTCCTGCTCGCCGTCGGCGTGGTGGCGGTCGCCGAGCCGATCCTGCTGCTCCAGGCCTCGCACAAGCCGGTCGGCTTCGCCGTCGTCGTGCTCGGGATCCAGGTCGTCGGCGCGCTCGTGGCGTTCGCGTTCGCGCTGCGCCCTGAGCCCCCGCGAGCCTCGGCCACCGGATCGCCGCCCGCTGGGGCCGCGGCCGACAGCGGCCGGCCGCTCGCTACCGCCGGGGCAGCGCGGCCCTGATGACCGACTCGCCGCTGTGGTTGGCGGCACCCGGCGGCTGGATCGACACGTCGAGCCAGCGGTAGCGCTGGTAGCCGGCGGGCAGCGCGACCGTGAGTGTGACCGCCCGGCGCCCTGAGCGGCGTGAGCTCGCGCGAGTCGATCACCGAGTTGTACAGCCACAGCACGTACCCGCCCCGCTTGAGCGCCGGCAGACCCGACAGCGTGATCGTCAGCTTCGGCGTGGCGAGCGGACCGGTGATCGCTACCGCGCCCTTGACTGACGGGGAGCCGCCGGGGAGAGCCTCGAGCTGGCTCTTGGCCGGGGATGGGGTCGGCCCCGGCGTCGGGGTGCTCGCGGCGGGTGGCGAGGTCGTCGCTGCCTGGGTTCCAGTCGAGGCGGCCGCCTGGTGGTGGGTCTTCGTCGCACCGCCGCCGGAGGCGATGACGACCACGAGCAGCACGATCAGGACGACGACCGCGACCAGGATCAGCCAGGTGCGACCGGGGCGCCGGCGGGTGGCCGTCGGCTCGCCGGCCGCTCCCGTCGGCTCGCCGGCCGGTGCCGTCGGCTTGCCGGCCGTTGCCGTGGGCATCTGCGCGGGTGCTGCGACGTCCCGGGCCGGGCTCCCGAGCCGTTGCCGGTGACGGCCCCCTCGTCAGCCGGAGCCGGCGAAGGCTCAACCTCAGCTCGATGTTCACGTGCGTCGGTCGCGAGCTCCCATAGCGCCTCCTCGACTGTCTGCTGCGGAAGGCCGAGGACGTCCCCCAACCGCTCGGCCAGCGCGCCGCGGCGCGTGGCGATCTCGCGTGGCGAGGCGTGCATCACGCGGGCGAGCGCGCCGTCGTCGAGGCCGTGGTTGATCAGCAGGCTGAGCAAGGCCCGGTCCCCCGGCGCCAATTCAGCCGAGGCATCGATCAGTCGATGGGAGGCAACGTGCATCGTCCAAAGGTCAGCAAGCCACTCAGAAGCTGACCATACGCTGGTACACTCGCGGCCGTGAGCACGGAGGCTTCGATCGGCGGTAGACGCAAGTCATGGCTCCGCAGTCTGGCACCTTTGGTGCTCGTTCTCTGCGTTTATGTCGTCTGGCCGGCTCAGGCGTTCGCGCAGGCACTGCTCCGCATCGTGCACGCCGTACCCGGTGCTGGAAACGCCTCGCTGTCGCTGACCGGCCCTCAGGGCGCCGTCGATTTCGGCACCGTCGGCTTCGGGCAGTTCAGCGGCTTCCACTCCGTCCCCACCGGGCCGGTCAAGTGGATCCTGCGGGCGCCTGACGGCAAGGAGCTCGCGAACGGCAACGTGACGCTGCCCCACGGCACCTACACGGGCATCCTCATGTACAGGGGCTCGGGGATGAAGCAGATGGGGGTCATGCTCCATCTCTACAGGGACCACTCCGGCGAGCCGGGCAAGACGCTCATCCGCGTGATCCACTCGGCCCCCGAGTTCGGCAACCCGTCCCTCATGTTCGACTCGAAGACGGTCGCCACGAACTTCGGGTTCATGCAGGCCACGCCGTACTTGACCGTCCCGCCGGGCGTCCACTCGCTCGCGGCCACCGCTCCGGGCCATTCCGCCCCGATGCTCTCGGTCAAGGGCGTCAAGCTCCAGAGCGGCGTCGCCTACACGGAGATCGTCGTCGGCACCCGCGGCCAGCGCGTGCGGGTGGTCACCGTCGTCGACCGCGGCGCGCCGCTCACCCGGCCGGCGCCGAAGCACCACTCGGCCAAGCGCCAGAGGGTCCCGGTCGACTCCAAGACGCGCGCGGGCGCCTGGATCGTCGTCAAGCCAGGCGACTCGCTGTGGAAGATCGCCGCCGGCCGGATCCCGCCCGGTTCGAGCAACGAGGAGATCTGGCGCGAGGTCGTGGCGATCTGGGACGAGAACGCGGGCCGGATCGGCACCGGCGACCCGAACGTGATCTTCCCCGGGACTCGGCTACGGATGCCGAAGAGCCCACGATGATCGGCTGATCTCTCGCCCGACGCGGCCCGACGCCGCCCGAGCCGCGACGCCGCCCGACCGCCGCTCCTCGCCGCGGGCCATGGATTTCCGCCGGCACCCTGCCCGCCGGGTAGGGTCCGAGCAGTCAAACACCACCAGGGAGTGAGATGGCGGTCATCAAGATCATCGAGCTGGTCGGCAGCTCCTCGGCCGGCTCCGACGACGCCGTCAAGGCGGCGCTCGCGGACGCCAAGCAGACCATCCGCAACATCAAGGCGATCGATGTCGTCTCCGTCGGCCTGCGCGGCGACAACCTCGACGAGTGGCGCGCACACGTGCGCGTCGCCTTCCTGATCGAGCGCGTCAGCGAGTAGGGGCCTAGAACAGCCCGAGCTGTGCCGCCGGCTCCGGCTTGCCCGCCGCCGGCGGCTCCTCGGTCTCCGTCTCAAGCTGGGGCGGCTCCTCGGCCTCGGTTTCGACGTGGGCTTGAGCTTCTCCCGAGCCGTTGCGCCGGGCCGCGTCCGGTTGCGGCGGCGGGCCCTGCGCGAGCAGCTCCGGGATCCGGTGGAAGTCCGCCCGCAGCGTCTCCAGCGTCGACGGCGTGTACAGCGCCGCGGCCGGGTGATACAGCGGATACAGCCGCACCGCCCGCGCCCCGATCGTCCGCACCTCGGGCTGCCCGTGCAGCCGAGAGATCCCCGTCGTGTCCGCTCGCAGCAACTTGGTCGAGAAGTTCCCGAGCGTGCAGATCACGGTCGGCTCGATCAGCTCCACCTGCCGCAACAGGTACTCCTGGCAGGACTCGATCTCGTTCGGATGCGGATCCCGGTTCTGCGGCGGGCGGCACTTCAACGTGTTTGCGATGAACACGTCGCCGCGCTCGAGGCCGATCTCGGCCAGGAGCTTGTCGAGCAGCTTGCCCGCCTGGCCGACGAACGGAAGGCCCAGCCGGTCCTCGTTCGCGCCGGGCGCCTCGCCGATGAACATCAGATCGGCGTCGGCATTGCCGGCCCCGAACACGACCGTTGTCCGCGTCTGGTGACAGCGGGCAGCGGACGCAGCCGTTCGCCTCCTCGTAGACGACCTTCAACAGCTCTCGGCGCTCGGCTGCGCTGATCACCTTCTCGATGGTAGGCGCGGCCCGGACGGCGACGGCCGCTAACCCTGGAATTTGGGCGAAACGGCGCCGGCTCGCGAGGCGACCCGCCGCGGCGAGCACCCCCGAACGCGGTTGAGTGACCGTTCGCACACAAGGCGCTCGTGGCGGGGCTCGCCAGGGTCTACCATTCCGAGCGAGGCCGTCACTTTTGGATGGACCTCGCCCCAACGACATCCCCTCTCTACACCACCGACCGGTATCTCAGATGCGGGAACTGGAACGGGATCCTCCTCCGACCCCTTCGTGCACGCCTGGCCGTGATCGGCCGCGGCCGCCTCGGCCCGGCCCTGGCGGACGCGCTGCGGGACCGCCGGCTACGCCGTCGACGGCCCGCTCGGCCGCGGTGCCGACGGCAGCCGGCGCCGACGCCGTGCTGCTGTGCGTCCCCGACGCCGAGATCGCCGGTGCCGCCGCGCCACGTCGTCCCCGGCGTGCTCGTCGCCCACTGCTCGGGCGCCAGCCCGCTCGGGGTGCTCGGGGCCCGCGAGGCGTTCTCGCTGCACCCGCTGATGACCGTCACCGCCGAGGGCGCCCGGTTCGCCGGCGCCGGCGCGGCGATCGCCGGCAGCTCGCATCGCGCGCTGGCGCTCGCGGGCGAGCTCGCCGAGGCGCTCGGGATGCATGCCGGTGGAGATCGCCGATCAGGACCGCGCCGTCCTACCACGCGGCCGCATCGATCGCGTCGAACTTCCTGGTCACGCTCGAGGCCGCCGCCGAGCGGCTGCTGGCGACTGCCGGCGCCGACCGCGCGCTGCTCGTGCCGCTCGTCCGGGCCGCGGTCGAGAACTGGGCCGCGCTCGGCCCCGAGCGCGCGCTGACCGGTCCCGTCGCGCGCGGCGACGAGGCCACTGTCGCCCGCCAGCGGGCCGCGGTCGCCGAGCGCGCGCCCGAGCTGCTCGCCCTGTTCGACGCGCTGACCGACGCGACGCGCGCGCTCGCGGCCGCGTACCGGAGCGGCGACCGCATGAGGACGATCCGCACCGTCGCCGAGCTGCGCGCCGCGCTCGCCGAGCCCCGCCGCGCCGGCCGGACGATCGGGCTGGTGCCGACGATGGGCGCGTTCCACGAGGGCCACCTGTCGCTGATGCGCCGCGCCCGCGAGGAGTGCGACGAGGTCGTCGTGTCGCTGTTCGTCAACCCGACCCAGTTCAACGACCCGCGCGACCTCGCCGCCTACCCGCCCGACGAGGCGGCGCGACGCCGCGCTCGCCGCGCGGGCACGGCGTCGACGTCCTGTTCGCCCCGTCCGTCGAAGAGGTCTACCCGGCCGGCTTCGCGACGACGGTGTCGGTCGGCCGGGTGACCGAGCCGCTCGAGGGCGAGCACCGTGGGCGCGGACCACTTCGACGGCGTCACCACGGTCGTCGCCAAGCTGTTCAACATGGTCGCGCCGGACGTCGCCTACTTCGGCCAGAAGGACGCCCAGCAGGTGCGCGTGATCCGGCGGCTCGTGCGCGACCTCGACATCCCGGTGCGGATCGAGGTCTGCCCGACCGTCCGCGAGCCCGACGGGCTGGCGATGTCGAGCCGCAACGTCCACCTCTCCGCGGCGGAGCGCGCCGCGCGCGGTGGCGCTCAGCCGGCGCTGCGCGCGGTCGAGATCGCGGTCGCATGCCGGGCGAGCGCGATCCTGGGGCGGCGCTGGCAGGCCGGGCCGCGCCGTGCTGGCGGCCGCCGGGATCGAGCCCGACTACCTCGAGCTCGTCGACGCCGACGACGCTCGCGCCGGTGGCGCGGATCGACGGCGAGGTGCTGGCCGTCGTCGCCGCCCGCGTCGGTGCGACCCGCCTGATCGACAACCAACCGATCCGACGGTCTCGACCGCCGACGGACGCGAGGCCGTGGCCGCGCCGCGGAGACCGGCGGGCAGCGGCCGAGCTCACCTGAGGCGGCGGGAACCAGACGCGACAGGAGACCAATGCAGCGGACGATGCTGAAGTCGAAGATCCACCGGGCGACGCGTGACCGACTCCGACCTGCACTACGTCGGGTCGATCACGATCGATCCCGAGCTGCTCGAGGCCGCGGACATCCGCGAGTTCGAGCAGGTGGCCGTCGTCGACGTGGACAACGGCGCCCGGTTCGAGACATACACGATCGCCGGCGAGCCGGGCTCCGGCGAGATGAAGGTCAACGGCGCCGCCGCGCGGCTCGTGCACCGCGGGGACACGATCATCGTGATCTCCTACGCCGTCTACGACCCCGACGAGCTGGAGAACTACATCCCGCGCGTGGTCCACGTCGACGCGCGCAACGAGATCATCAACGTCGACCAGCGAGGTGGCGACCCTGCTCGGGGCGCCAACCACCGCGTAGGAGGAGATGATCGATGTCAGCCACACCCCGCACCGCCGTCCCGCAGGCCTCGACGAGCCGCTGCCGATGACCCTCCCGCGGCTGGCCGAGAAGAAGCGCCTCGGCGAGCAGATCGTGATGGTCACCGCCTACGACTACCCCTCGGCCCAGGTCGCCCAGGAGGCCGGCGTCGACGTCGTGCTCGTCGGCGACTCGGGCGCGATGACCGTGCTCGGCTACCCCTCGACGGTGCCGGTCTCCACCGATGAGATGCTGATGCTCGCCTCCGCCGTGCGACGCGGGCTGCGGACGCCGCTGCTGGTCGGCGACCTGCCGTTCGGCTCCTACGAGGGCTCCGACGAGCAGGCGATCGCCACCGCCCAGCGGTTCATCAAGGAGGCGGGCTGTGACGCCGTCAAGCTCGAGCGCGGCGGCACGAGCGTCCAGCGGGCGCGCGCGATCGTCGACGCCGGGATCCCGGTGATGGGCCACGTCGGGCCTGACCCCGCAGACCGCGACCGCGCTCGGCGGCTACAAGGCCCAGGGCCGGACGGCCGAGCGGGCCCTCGACGTCGCGCGCGACGCGATCGCGCTCCAGGAGGCCGGCTGCTTCTCGATCGTGTTCGAGGCGATCCCGGCGGCCGTGTCGGCCGAGCTCGTGCCGAGCGGCTCGAGATCCCGGTGATCGGGATCGGCGCCGGGCCGGCGACCGACGGCCAGGTGCTCGTGTTCCACGACCTGCTCGGGATCTACGACGGCCACGCGCCCCGGTTCGCCAAGCGCTACGGCGAGATCAAGGCGCAGATGGTGGCCGGCGTCGCCGAGTACGCGGCCGAGGTCCGCGCCGGCGCGTTCCCGGCGCCCGAGCACACCTACTCGATCGACGACGCGGAGCTCGCGCAGTTCCGCGCCGGCCTCTGAGGGGCCGGAACACCGCTCCGGGCCGCCTGCCGGCCGCACGGAGCGCAGAACGAGCGCGCGGGCGGCGGACGCCGTCCCCGGGGATAGGATCCCCGGGGATGCCGCGCCTCCCGCAAGTCTTCACGCCCCGGGACCGCGTCTACTTCGAGCTGTTCGAGGAGGCCGGCGCGAACATGCTCACCGCGGCCGACCTGCTCGACCAGATGCTGTCGAACTATCCCGGACAGCAAGGACCTCGCCGAGGAGATCCGCGACTGCGAGCACGAGGGCGACCGGATCACCCACGACATCATCGATCGGCTGAACCACACGTTCGTCACGCCGATCGACCGCGAGGACATCCTCGCCCTCGCCTCGGCGCTCGACGACATCGTCGACTACACCGAAGAGGTCGCCGACTACCTCGGGCTGTACAAGATCGAGGCGCCGATGGACCAGGCGATCAAGCTCGCCGCGGGTGCTGAAGGCGGCCGCCGCGCCAGATCGCCGAGGCGATCCCCCGCCTCAAGGGCTTCCAGGACATCTCGCACTACACGGTCGAGATCAACCGGCTGGAGAACGAGGGCGACCGGATCACCCGCGAGGGCGTGGCGGCGCTGTTCGACGGCGGCATCGACCCGATGGTGGTGATCCGCTGGAAGGACCTCTACGAGCGCCTCGAGGAGGCGATCGACGCCACCGAGAAGGTCGCGTACATCCTCGAGGGGATCGTCATCAAGAACTCGTGACGTCCCGAGTCGCGCAGGCGGATCGCCGCGTCGGCGTCGGCGCGGTCAGCCGTCGATCCGTCCGCAGCACCCGTGCGCCGGGGCGCGCCGGCGGCGATCGAGAACGGCGGGATGTCGCGTGGTGACGACCGAGTTGGCGCCGATCACGCAGCGCTCGCCGATCGTCACGCCGCTGGTGACCACGACGTGGGCGCCGCACCAGACGTTGTCGCCGATCCGGGTCGGGCCCTTGCTCGTGAACCCCTGCCAGGTGACCGGGAGCTCGGGGTCGTCGAAGCGGTGGCTCGAGTCGGTGACGAAGCAGCCGTTGGCGAACATGCAGTGCTCGCCGATCTCGACCAGCTCGCGCCGAGGCGACCATCACCCCGAGGTTGAGGAACGTGCCGGCGCCGATCCGGACCCGCGCCTCACCGGGCGCGGTGATCCACACCCCGGGCTCGAGCAGCACGCCCGGGCCGACCTCGAGCCGCCCCTCGCGCAGCGCCTCGAGCACGTTGCCGTGGACGGGCCAGCGGACGAACGCCCCGCGGCGCATGAACTCCCAGTGGATCCGAGCCCGGTTCCAGGGCAGCGAGTTCTGCTCGTACCACAGCCACTTCTGCGCCCACAGCTTGAGCGCGCGGCCCGAGGGGCTGGGGCGTGGCGCGCGGGTGTGCGCGCAGCCGACGTGGTCGCGACTGCGCCGGCCGCGACCGCCGCCGCCGCCGGCGCGTGCCGCGGCGCGAGCCGCCACCGCCGCCGCGCGCGGGCCGCCCGGACCGGCAGCACCTCGGCCAGGAACCGCCCGGTGTAGGACTCCTCGACCCCGGCGACCTGCTCGGGCGTCCCGGTGGCGATCAGCCGACCGCCCTCGTCGCCGCCCTCGGGCCCGAGGTCGATGATCCGGTCGGCGACCTTGATCACGTCGAGGTTGTGCTCGATCACGACGACCGAGTTGCCGGCGTCGACGAGCCGCTGGAGCACCTCGAGCAGCCGCTGGATGTCGGCGAAGTGCAGCCCGGTGGTCGGCTCGTCGAGGATGTAGATCGTCCGCCCGGTCGCCACCTTGGCACAGCTCGGCGGCGAGCTTGACCCGCTGCGCCTCGCCGCCCGACAGCGTCGTCGCCGGCTGGCCGAGCCGCATGTAGCCGAGCCCGACGTCGTTCAGCGTCTCGACCCGGCGGCGGATCTTCGGGATGTGCTCGAAGAACTCGAGCGCCTCCTCGATCGGCATCTCGAGCACGTCGGCGATCGTCTTGCCCTTGAAGCGGACCTCGAGCGTCTCCCGGTTGTAGCGCTTGCCGTGGCACTGCTCGCAGGGGACGTAGACGTCGGGCAGGAAGTGCATCTCGATCTTGATCTGGCCGTCGCCGCGGCACACCTCGCAGCGGCCGCCCTTGACGTTGAACGAGAACCGGCCGGGCTTGTAGCCGCGCGCCCGCGCCTCCTGGGTCTTGGAGAACAGCTCGCGGATCTGGTCGAACAGCCCGATGTAGGTGGCCGGGTTCGACCGCGGCGTGCGCCCGATCGGCGACTGGTCGACCGAGATGATCTTGTCGAGCTGCTCGAGCCCGGTGATCCGCCGGTGCGCCCCGGCCCGCTGCCGCGTCCGGTGCAGCCGGTTGGCCACGGCCTTGTACAGCACCTCGTTGACGAGCGTCGACTTGCCCGATCCCGAGACCCCGGTGACGCAGCGTGAACACGCCGAGCGGGACCTTGACGTCGACGGACTTGAGGTTGTGCTGGGAGGCGCCCTCGATCGCGATGTAGCCCGAGCGGCTTGCGCCGCTTCTTCGGCGTCTCGATCGTCCGCGTCCCGGCCAGGAACTGGCCGGTGAGCGACTCCTCGACCGCCTCGACCTCGGCCGCCGTTCCCTCCGCGACGACGTGGCCGCCGTGCTCGCCGGCGCCGGGACCCATGTCGACCAGGTGGTCGGCGGCCCGCATCGTCCCCTCGTCGTGCTCGACCACGAGCACCGTGTTGCCGAGGTCGCGCAGCCGCTCGAGCGTCGCGATCAGCTTCTCGTTGTCGCGCTGGTGCAGCCCGATCGACGGCTCGTCGAGGATGTAGAGCACGCCGACGAGCGAGGACCCGATCTGCGTGGCCAGCCGGATCCGCTGGGCCTCGCCGCCGGACAGCGTCGCGGCCGCCCGCTCCATCGACAGGTAGCCGACGCCGACGTTCTCGAGGAACTGCAGCCGCTCCTCGATCTCCCGCAGGACCAGCCGGGCGATCCGCCGGTCGTGCTCGGAGAGCTCGAGCCCGCGCGACCCATTCGAGCGCCCGCCGGGCCGACAGCGCGACGAACTCGTGGATCGGCGGTTCCCGCGACCAGCACCGCCCGCGACTCCGGCCGCAGCCGGGCGCCCTTGCACTCCGGGCACGGCCGCAGCGTCATGTACTCCTCGATCTTCTCCCGCGAGAACTCGGACTCGGTCTCCCGGTAGCGGCGCTCGAGGTTCGGGACGATCCCCTCGAACGTGCGTCGCGTACGAGCGCCGGCGGCCGAACCGGTTGCGGTAGGAGACCTGGACCCGGTCGCCTTCGGTCCCGTACAGGAAGAAGTCGCGCGCCTGCTCGGGCAGCTTCGTCCCACGGCGTCTCGAGGTCGACCTCGTAGCGCTCGGCGATCGCCTGGGTCAGCTGGTCGTAGTACTCCGAGGCGCTCACCGCCCACGGCGCGATCGCCCCCTCGCCGATCGACAGCGTCGGATCGGGCACGACGAGCTCGGGATCGATCTCCATCTGCGATCCGAGGCCGGTGCACCGCGGGCAGGCGCCGTGCGGCGAGTTGAAGCTGAAGATCCGCGGCTCGAGCTCGACCAGGCTCGGCCCGTGCACGGGGCAGGCGAACTTCTCCGGAGTAGGTCTGGAGCCGTGGCCGAGGCGGATCCGCATCGACCAGCTCGATCTCGACCAGCCCGTCGGCCAGCGCGACCGCGGTCTCGATCGAGTCGGCCAGCCGCTTGCGCAGCTCGCCCTTCATCACCAGCCGGTCGACGACGACCGCGATGTCGTGCTTGTACTTCTTGTCGAGCACGATCTCCTCGTCGAGCCGGCGCAGCTCGCCGTCGACCTTCGCCCGGCTGAAGCCCTCGCCGCGGAGCTCCTCGAGCTGCTTGCCGTACTCGCCCTTGCGGCCGCGGACGATCGGCGCGAGCACCATGAACCGGGTGCCCTCCGTCGAGCTCCATCACCTGGTCGATGATCTGCTCGGCCGACTGGCCGCTGATCGGCCGCCCGCAGATGTGGCAGTGGGGATGGCCGATCCGCGCCCACAGCAGCCGCAGGTAGTCGTAGATCTCGGTGACCGTGCCCGACCGTCGAGCGCGGGTTGCGCGAGGTCGTCTTCTGGTCGATCGAGATCGCCGGCGAGAGCCCCTCGATCGAGTCGACGTCGGGCTTGTCCATCTGCCCCAGGAACTGGCGGGCGTAGGCCGACAGCGACTCGACGTAGCGGCGCTGCCCCTCGGCGTAGATCGTGTCGAACGCCAGCGACGACTTCCCCGACCCCGACAGCCCGGTGATCACGGTCAGCGACCCGCGCGGGATCGCCACCGTGACGTCCTTCAGGTTGTGCTCTCGGGCTCCCGAGACGACCAGTTGGTCCACATAAACCAGTCTAGAGGACCGAACAGACGTTCGCGTGTCTGACTTCGTCAGACATTGGGAGTTCGGCCTGAACGTCGCCCCGAGGCCCGCGACGGATACGGGCCGAACTTCCCGGCTACGTCGAGCCGGCGCACGGGAGTTTTCGCACGCCCGCGCAGCGACGTCCGGACGAGATCAGGCGGAAACTCCCACGGTGATTTCCCCCGGGAAATCACCCTTCGACGGTGGCGTAGACCTCGTCGAGCAGGCCGCGCCGGTCGCTCAGCTCGAAGTTCTCGGCCAGGTAGCGGTCGGTCTCCTCGCGCGGGGTGCCGTTGAGCGCCATGTTGAGCGCGATCAGGCGGGCGCCCTCGGCGTCGTCGACGCCGGCGGGCGCCGGCGCTCGGCCGTCGGCTGCGACCCGGCGTCGGCCTCGTCCGGCCGCCGCCGTCCGACCTCGGCGGCGCGGCTCCTCGGCCGAGGGCCTCCGGCGACCGGCTCGGGCTCCTGGTCGGCCTCGGGCTCGCGGCTCGGTGTGCGGCCGGGCTCGGGCTCGAACCCGGCCTGCGGGGTCACGGCGTCCCGGACCTCGCCGAGGTTGCCCTCGAGCAGCTGGAGGTCGGCGTTGAGCCGGTTGGCGCCGGTGCGCAGCGACTCGATCAGCGCGCCGAGCTCGCTCTCCATCGCGTCGAGGCGCTGGAGCATCCCGGCGGTCGACTCCGACACCTTGCCGACGTACTCGCGGGCCTGGGTGGTCGCCTCCTCGCGCGTGGCCTGGGCCTCGCTGCCGGCCTCGGAGCGGATCTCGCGCGCCTCCTCCTCGGCCTGGCGCTGGATCTCGGCGGCGCTCGTCTCGGCCGCCTCGACGATCGCCCGCACCTGCTCGCTGGCCGCCGAGGCGAGCGTCTCGGTGCGCCGGCGCGAGGAGCGCTTGAGCTCGTCGATCTCGTCGGCGAGTCGCGTGCAGGTGGGCGTCGACCGCGTCCGGGTCGTAGCCGCGGCGGCCGATGGGGAAGTCCTTCTTCTCGATGCTCTGTCGTTCCAGGGCCACGTCGGCTACCTCCGATGAAGATCTGGGTCCTGCAGCGCGCAGCGTATCGCGCGCCGAGCCGCGCCGTCACACCGACATTTCGTACGTCAACGGCGCGCGATCCCGCCGGCGCCGGCGGCCTGGTCGAGCTGCGCTTGAGGTCGCGGATCTCGTCGCGCAGCTTGGCCGCGTACTCGAACCGCAGCTCCTCGGCGGCGGCGAGCATCTCCTCCTCGAGCTCGACGATCGTCTTCTCGATCTCGGCCGGCGGCATCGCCGGCGGCGTCCGCTGGCGCCGCCGGCGCGGAGCGCGGCACCTTCGAGTCGGACTGGAGGAACTCGGCGATGTCGGAGATCCCCTTGACGATCGTCTCCGGCGTGATCCCGTGCTCCTCGTTGTAGGCGCGCTGGATCGCCCGGCGGCGGTCGGTCTCCCCGATCGCCGCCCGCATCGCCGCGGTCTCCTTGTCGGCGTACATCAGCACCTTGCCCTCGATGTTGCGCGCCGCGCGGCCGATCGTCTGGATCAGCGAGGTCTCGCCGCGCAGGAAGCCCTCCTTGTCGGCGTCGAGGATCGCGACCAGCGAGACCTCGGGCAGGTCGAGCCCCTCGCGCAGGAGGTTGACGCCGACGAGCACGTCGAACTCGCCGAGGCGCAGCTCGCGGATGATCTGGATCCGCTCGAGCGTGTCGACCTCCGAGTGCAGGTAGCGGACCCGGAAGCCCATCTCGAGCAGGTAGTCGGTCAGGTCCTCGGCCATCTTCTTGGTCAGCGTCGTGACCAGCGTGCGCTCGTCGCGGTCGACCCGGCCCGCGGATCTCGTTCATCAGGTCGTCGATCTGGTTGCGCGTCTCGCGCACCTCGACCTCGGGATCGACGATCCCGGTCGGGCGGACGATCTGCTCGACGATCCGCGGCGAGTGCGTGCGCTCGTACTCGCCCGGGCGTGGCCGAGACGAACACGATCTGCGGCGTGATCGAGAGGAACTCCTGGAACGTCTGGGGCCGGTTGTCGAGCGCGCTCGGCAGCCGGAAGCCGTAGTCGACGAGCGTCTGCTTGCGCGAGCGGTCGCCCTCGTACATGCCGCCGATCTGCGGGACGGTCTGGTGGGACTCGTCGATGAAGCAGACGAAGTCCTCGGGGAAGTAGTCGAGCAGGCAGTACGGCCGGTCGCCGGGGTTGCGCCCGTCGAGGATCCGCGAGTAGTTCTCGATCCCGCGAGCAGAACCCCATCTCGCGCAGCATCTCCATGTCGTACTGGGTGCGCTGGCGCAGGCGGTGGGACTCGAGCAGCTTGCCCTGGGCCTCGAGCTCGGCGCAGCGCTCGTTCAGCTCGCGGCCGATCTCCGCCACCGCGTCCTCGATCATCCCCTCGCGCACGTTGTAGTGCGAGGCCGGCCAGATCCCGACGTGCTCGAGGTCGTCCTCGATCACCTCGCCGGTCAGCGGGTCGAAGTGCTGCAGGTGCTCGACCTCGTCGCCGAACAGCACGATCCGGTAGGCGGTCTCGGCGTAGGCGGGGAAGATCTCGAGCGTCTCGCCGCGGACGCGGAACGTCCCGCGGGCGAGCGCGGTGTCGTTGCGCGTGTACTGGATCGAGACGAGCTTGCGCAGCAGCCGGTCGCGGTCGATGAACTCGCCCTTGCGTCAGCGTCTGCAGGTTCTCGTCGTAGGTCTTCGGCGAGCCGAGGCCGTAGATGCAGGACACGCTGGCCACGATCAGCACGTCGCGGCGGGCGAACAGCGCGGCGGTCGCCGAGTGGCGCAGCCGGTCGATCTCCTGGTTGATCGCCGAGTCCTTCTCGATGTACAGGTCCTTGCTGGGGACGTACGCCTCGGGCTGGTAGTAGTCGTAGTAGGAGACGAAGTACTCGACCGCGTTGCGCGGGAAGTAGGTGCGGAACTCGTTGCAGAGCTGGGCCGCGAGCGTCTTGTTGTGGGCGATCACGAGCGCCGGCTTCTGCACCGCGCTCGATCGTCGCCGCCATCGTCATCGTCTTGCCGGTGCCGGTCGCGCCGAGCAGCGTCAGGTACGCGCTCGCCGGCCGTCGATGCCCTCGGCCAGCGAGTCGATCGCCGCGGGCTGGTCGGCGGTCGGGCTGTAGGCGGCGTCGAGCTCGAACTTGGGCATCCGGAGGGACCTTTGAGCGTAGCGGGCCCTGCGGACGGAATCGCGAGCCGGAGGGTGCGGCGAGCTGATCGCTCCGCCGAGCGGGCCGACGCGGTCGGCGCGCGTATCAGGACCTGACCGCTCACCGGTAGCCGAGCTGGGTGGCGTAGGTGCGGCGGTAGTCGCGCTGGGCCTGGAGCACCCGCTGGACGTACGCGCGCGTCTCCGGGAACGGGATCTCGGGCGATCGTCAGGCGGTGGCCGCCGGCCCGCGCCTCGGCGAGCCAGTGGTTGACGTTCGCCTCGCCGCCGTTGTAGGCGGCCAGGGCGAGCATCGTGCGCTCGCGGTACTCGTCGAGCAGGTAGCGCAGGTAGTAGCTGCCGTAGGCGATGTTGACCTGCGGCGTGGCGAGGTCGGCGATCGTGAACGTGGTCGCCCCGGAGCGGTGGGCGAGGAACTCCGCCGTCTGCGGCAGGATCTGCATCAGCCCCTGCGCGCCGGCCGACGACGGGCCGCGGGTCGAACTTCGTCTCGGCGTAGATGACGCCGGCGATCAGCGCCGGATCGAGGTGCTTCTCGGCGGCCTGCTGCGCGGATCACGTCCGGGTAGCAGAGCGGCAGCGTGAGCTCGTTGACCGCCCGGCGGAACAGCGGCATCGCGAGCACCACGACGATCGCGGTCAGCGCCACGCCGAGGAGCACGAACGCCGAGCGCCGGCGGCGGACCGTCCGGCGGCGAGCCTGCGCCCGCCGCGCGGCGGCCGCGCTCGACGCTCGCGGCGACGGGGAACGGTGGCGGTGGAGGGGCTCACGGGCGGGCGGGTCGATCCTGCAGCTTGTCAAGGACGGACGACAGCTTCACTGGCCAGCGCATCGACGCTGCCGTCGTTAACCACCACATAGGTCGCACGTTGCGCCTTTTCCTCCTGCGAGAGCTGCCGCGCGGAGCGCTCGGCGAGCGCCTGATGGCCCCGCGCGCCGGCCCGCTGCGGCCCGCACGCTCCTCCTCCGCGATCGACCGCGATCGTGGCATCGAACGCGCGCTTCCATGCCGGCCTCGAACAGCAGCGGCACCTCGACCACAGCCGCTCGCGGCGGGTCGGAACGCTCGGACAGCGATCTGGCGCCAGCCGACCATCCGCGCCCCAACCCGCGGCCACAGCAGCTGCTCGAGCCACGCGCGTCCTCGCGCGTGGCGAACGCCGTGCGTGGCCAGCGCGGCGCGGTCGACGGCGCCGCCGGGGGCGACCGGCGGCACCGAACCGCTCGCGGACGGCGTCGCGCACGTCCTCGGTCTCGTACAGCTCGTGCACGACCTGGTCGGTCGAGAGGACCGCCGCGCCCAGCCGCTCGAGCGCGGCGAGCGCGGTCGACTTGCCAGCGCCGATGCCGCCCGTCAGGCCGACGAACGGAAGCGCTCAGGCGGGCTGGTCCTCGATGCCGCGGACTCGGCCGGTGCCTCGGGCTCGGCGGCGGGTGCTCCGGCTCCACGGGCGCGGCCTCCGGCTCCGGCTCGGCGGCGGCCTCCGGCTCGACGGCAGGCGCCGCCTCCGGCTCGACGGAGCCGCCTCGGCCACGCGGCGCTGCCTCCGGCTCGACGGCGGCGGGCTCCTCGGCGGCCTCCGCCTCTGGCGCCGGGACCTCCTCGACCGTCGGGGCGGCCACGTCCTCGGCCGGTGGCGCCGCGAGCCTCGAGGCTCCGGCGGCGACGTCCTCGACCGCCGCGGTCGGCTCGGGGGCCGGCAGCTGGGCGTCGTCTCGAGGCGAACACGTCCTCGGACAGGCCGAGCTCGGGCACGTCGTCGAGCTCGGCCAGCGTCGCCGTCGCCGGGCGGCACGATCGGCCGGACCGGCAGGACCTGGCCCTCGACCCGCTTGATCGACAGCGACAGCCGGCGGCGCTCGGAGTCGATCTCGAGGATCTTCACGCGGACCGGGTCGCCCGGCTGGATGATCTCGCGCGGGTTCTCGACGTGGTGCTGGGCCAGCTCGGAGATGTGCACGAGGCCCTCGACGCCGTCGAGGATCTCGACGAACGCGCCGAACGTGACGACCTTCGTGACCGTGCCCTCGAGCTCGTCGCCGATGTTGTAGGTGTCGACGACCCGCTGCCACGGATCCTCCTGGGTCTGCTTGAGACCCAGCGAGATGCGCTGGCGGTCGCGGTCGATGTCGAGCACCTTGACGCTGACCGTGTCGCCGATCGACAGGATCTCGCGACGGATGGTTGACGTGCGACCACGACAGCTCGGAGATGTGGATCAGCCCGTCGATCCCGTCGAGGTCGACGAACGCGCCGAAGTCGACGATGTTCGAGATCGTGCCCTCGACGACCTGGCCGGGCTGGAGCCGGTCGAGGATCCGCTCGCGGTCCTCCTTGCGCTGCTCCTCGAGCACCGCACGGCGCGACAGCACGACGTTGTTGCGCGAGCGGTTGAGCTCGATCACCTTGCACTCGATCGTCTGGCCCATGTACTCGTCGAGGTTCGGCACGCGGCGGATGTCGACCAGCGAGGCGGGCAGGAAGCCGCGCACGCCGAGGTCGATGATGAGGCCGCCCTTGACGACCTCGATCACGGTGCCCTGCGACGGGCTCGCCGGACTCGGCGGCGGCCTCGATCCGGCGCCACGCCTTCTCGAAGCGGGCGCGCTTCTTGGACAGGATCAGGCGACCGTCCTGATCCTCCTTGGTGAGGACGAGCGCGTCGACCTCCTCGCCGAGCTCGACCTCGTCGCTCGGGTCGACGGACTTGCGGATCGACAGCTCGCTGGACGGGATGACCCCCTCGGACTTGTAGCCGATGTCGACCAGCACTTCGTCGTTGTCGATGCGGACGACGTGGCCGGTGACGACATCGCCCTCCGCGAAGGGATGGAGGGTGGCGTCGTAGTTGGGGACGATCTGGCCGTCGATCTCGAGCAGCAGGCCGTTCGAGCCTTCGACGACCTTGGCGCCGGTATCGGCGGCGGGTGGAAGCGTTGTAGTTGAGGACATGACTCATCCGGAGGATAGCCACCAATTGCCGTCCGTATCATCGTGCGTCCATGCCGGTACGCGCCACCCTGCGCGGAGCCGAGCCGCACTCCGCTCGATCGCGACTGCGATGTGCTGATCTGCGGCGCCAGCTTCGCGGGCCTCGCCGTCGCCCGCGAGCTCGCCTCGAGCGGCGCCGAGGTGCTGGTCATCGACCGCTACGAGATCGGCGAGCGACAGACCTCGGCGTGCGGTATCCCGACCGCGTGGCTGCACGCGATGCGACCTGCACGAATCCTTGCAGCAGACGTTCGGCGAGCTGGTCATCCATACGCCGCACACGACTGTCCGCTACGGCCTCCCGTGGACGTTCTCGACGTTCGACTACCGCACCCTGTGCGGGGCGCTCGCTGAGCAGGGCACGTTCGCGTTCGAGACTGCCAAGGTCAACGGCCGATCCGCCGACGCCGATCGCCTTGCGAGTTCGCGTGGCGACGAGCTCGACGTCCGTCCCGGATCCGTGGTGCACACCGACCGGGGCGAGATCCGCGCGCCACTGATCGTCGACGCGCTCGGCTGGCGCCGGGTGCTCGGGGCCGGCGCGAACGTGCAGCCGCCCGACGCGCTTCTCTCGCGCGGGCTCGAGGTGCATCCCGTTCGGCTCGAGCCGGGACCTCGAGGTGTGGATCGACCGCCGCTACGTGCCCGCCGGGTACGGATGGAGCTTCCCCGCCGACCACGAGGTGCGGATCGGCGTCGGGTCGTTCGACCCGCGCTTCCACGTCAAGGAGCCGACTGTCCGGCTCGCCCACGACCTGCACGCCGAGACGGTCCGCTACCAGGGCAACTGGATCCCGCATGCGCTGCGCCCGGGGACCGAGGAGGGCGTGTTCTTCGCCGGCGACTCCGCCGGCCACTGCCTGCCGCTGACGGCCGAGGGGATCCGCACGGCGCTGTACTTCGGGCTCGCCTGCGGGCGCGAGCTGCGCGCGGTGTACGCCGGCGAGCGAACCCGCGCCGCAGGCGCTGCGCGCGCTACCACGCGTTCTCGGCCGGCCACGCGCTTGCGTTCCGGTGGATGCTCCGGCGTCCAGCGGACGGTCCCGCGGGTGGCGCCCCGCTTGCTTGCCGGCGGCCTGCGGGCGATGGCGGCCAAGCGGTTCGTGGACTGGTCGTTCGACCACTACCTGAACATCGCGCACCCGTCGTTCGTCGCCGAGGGCGTGCCGCGCGGGGTGGCCGGGCGGGCGCTGGCCGCCGCGGCCTGAGCGCTGCGCGGCGCGACGCGGGACAGCCACGCGGGACAGCCACGCGGGTCAGCGCGACCGCCGGCCGTGATCCGGCGCGGGGCGGCCCACGTGGATCTGGGTCACGTCGAAGCCCCAATTGCCGGAGCTGTCGGTGGCCCGCAGCACGACCCGGTAGGTGCCGGGCCTCCGGTAGGTGTGCTCCGGATGGCGACCGCGGCGTGTCCGGTGGTCGCCGAAGAACCAGTTGAACGTGCGGATCGAGCCGTCGGGATCCGATGCGCGGCCGTCGAACTCCACCGGCGCCCGCGCGTGCGCGCGAGATGGAGCCGGAGAGCGAGACGCGATCGGCCTCGTCGCGCGGCTGGCACGAGCTGTCCTCGTTGCTCCACTCCTCCTGGAGGTAGTAGTGGTGGCCGCCGATCACCTCGTTGTAGGCGGTCGGGCCGGCGCCGCCGAGCGCGGGGCCGAAGCTCGTGATGCACAGGTCGCCGTCCTCGCTGTTCGAGCCCAGGTCGATCCACGCGTCGCCGAGCGGGATCGGTGACCATCTCGTTGTGCTCGTGGCTGACCGTCGAGAGCGCCGGGTCGGCGGTGCTCGCGTTCGGCCGCGGATTGCCCGACTGGCAGTGGTCCGGGACGGCGTTGTACGGGATCACCGCGTACAGCAACCCGTTGCCGCGTGGCCGAGTGATAGCCGCAGTAGCTGCCCGCCGTCGAGCCGCCGAGCGCGCAGTTCGTCCGGTCCGCTGAACTCGCAGCTGCCGAGGCCCTGGGGGAGGACGAGGAAGTAGACGTCGGTCGACGTGGTCGGGAGGCGTTCGGCATGGATCACGGCCTCGATCTCGTCTGACCATCTGGCCGTCGTCGAGGCAGCTCGTCCACCCCGGCCCGCCTCCCACCGGCGGCGGCAGCGGCTCCACGCAGTGGCTCGGCGGCAGCGGGTCGGTGGCCACGACGGCGCCGGAGTACGTCGAGTTGTACGCCGCAGGCCCGTTCGCGTCCGTGTACTGCCCGGTCAGCCCGTAGACGTTCGTCGGCTTGCGGCTGTCGGTCGCCACGTCGATCAGGAAGTTGCTGATCAGCGCCACGTAGCCGGCGTCGAACGTCAGCCCCGAGCCGGACGGCTGCCAGAAGATCACGTGGGTGCGGTTCGAGTGAAGCACCGGGCCGCCGCCATAAGGCAGGTTGGCCGATCGGGCAGAGGGCGATCGGCTCGGGAGACCGTCCGGGGGGCGATCTGCCGGCCGCACAGCCCCGGTCGGGAGGTCGCTGACGATGCCGCCGAAGAACTTGCGGACGTGGGGCGTGTCGGCGGCGGCGTGGGGCCGGCCGTCGCGGCGCCGCTCGACGACGCCACCGCGAGCGCGAGCGGCGCGCACACGAGCGCCGCCAGGACCAGCCGGCGTGTCACTTGGCGGCCAGCCAGTCGGGGCCGATCCCGGCGTCGACGGCGAGCGGCGGGTCCATCTCGAACGCGCCGGCCATCCGCTCGATCGCCAGCGCCTTGACCTGCTCGGCCTCCCCGGCGGGCCCTTCGAACAGCAGCTCGTCGTGGATCTGGAGGATCAGCCGGGTCGTCAGGCCGGCCTCCTGGAGCGCCTGGTCGCAGTGGACCATCGCCACCTTCATGATGTCGGCGGCGGTGCCCTGGATCACCATGTTCACCGCGAACCGCTCGCCCTGCTTGCGCAGGTCCCAGCGGCGGGCACGCAGCTCGGGGACCTGGCGGCGGCGCCCGAACAGGGTCGAGACGTACCCGTGCTCGGTGCCCTGCACGATCGTCTCCTCGATGAACCGCCCGACGGCCGGGAACCCGGCCAGGTAGCGCTGGATGAACTCGTCCGCCTCGGACTGGGGGATGTCGAGCCGGTCGGCCATCCCGTAGGCCGACAGCCCGTAGACGATGCCGTAGTTGATCATCTTCGCCTTCGATCGCATGCCCGGGTCGATCTGGTCCGGTGTGACGTTGAACACGCGACAGGCCGTGGCGGTGTGGACGTCCTCGCCGCGGCGGAAGATCTCCTTGAGCACGTCCTCGCCGGCGATGTGCGCCAGCAGCCGCAGCTCGACCTGCGAGTAGTCGGCGGAGACGAGCAGGTTGCCCGGGCTCGGCGACGAAGCAGCCGCGGATCTCGCGGCCCGAGCTCGGTCCGGATCGGGATGTTCTGGAGGTTCGGGTTGTTCGACGACAGCCGCCCGGTCGTGGCCGTCGTCTGGCTGAACGTCGTGTGCAGCCGGCCGTCGGCGGCGATGAACTCGGGGAACGCGTCGAGGTAGGTCTGGGCGAGCTTGGTCAGCTCGCGGAAGCGCTCGATCTTCGGGATCACCTCGTGCTCGTGGCGGATCGCCTGGAGCACGCGGGCGTCGGTCGAGTAGCCGGTCTTGCCGCGCCGCTTGCGCGACAGCCCGAGCTTGCCGAACAGGATCTCCTCGAGCTGCTTGGGCGAGCCGATCGTGAACTCCTCGCCCGCCAGGTCGAAGATCTCGCGCTCGAGCGTGTCGGCCTCGAGCTTGACCCGCCCGGAGATCTCCCGCAGGCGCTCGGTGTCGAGCTTCAGCCCGGCCTGCTCCATCTGGCGCAGGACCTTGACCAGCGGCAGCTCGACGTCGCTCGAACAGGTCGGTCGAGCCCGCGGCCGCGGATCTCCTCGCGCTGCCAGTCGGCGAGCGCGTGGACGAGCACGCGCGTCGCCGGCGGCCGGGTCGTTCGCCCGACAGCTCGGTGCCGAGCCCGCGCTCCTCGCACAGCTCGCGGAACGGGTAGCCGCGGCGGGCCGGCTCGAGCAGGTAGGCGGCGACCTCGGTGTCGTGGGCGATCATCTCGGGCACCTCGCCGAGCGACTTGACGTCGTGGCCGATCACCGGGCGCGGGTCGAGCGTCAGCACGAGCTGCTCGGGGCTCGGCGCACTCGCCCGCCGAGCACCTCGGCCGATCCCGTGTAGACGCCGTAGCGCCAGCCCTCCTCGGCGGCGAACAGCGCCCCCTCGGGGGCCTCGGGCGCGCGCAGCGCGACCGACGACCGGCGGTCGCGGGGCAGGCGCCTGTCGAGGATCTCGACGCTGGTCTCCCGGAGCGCGGCGCGTGAGCGCCTGCTCCGCGGCGGGCGCCGGGCGCGGCAGCGTCGGCGGAGCCGAGCGCCTCCTCGAGCCGGCGCAGCGGCTCGCGCAGCTCGAACTGGCGGAACACGTCGCGCAACTGCGAGCGGTCGGGCTCGGCGGCGACGAAGTCGGCGAGGTCGATCTCGAGCGGGATGTCGCGCTTGGCCGTCGCGAGCTGCTTGGAGAGCCGGGCCGCGTCGGCATGCTCGGTCAGGTTCTGCTTGCGCTTGGCGCCGCTGATCTCGTCGATGCTGTCGAGCACGTTCTCGAGCGAGCCGAAACGCTGGAGCAGCTCGGCCGCCGTCTTGTCGCCGATCCCCGGGACGCCGGGGATGTTGTCGCTCGTGTCGCCCTTGAGGCCGATGAAGTCGGGGACGAGCTCGGGCGGGATCCCGTAGCGGTCGATCACACCGTCGCGGTCGTAGACGCGCGTATCGGTGATCCCGCGGCTCGTGGTCATGATCCTCACCACGCCGTCGTCGACGAGCTGATAGGCGTCGCGGTCGCCGGTGACGACCATCACCGGGATCGGCGGCTCCTGGTGGCGGGCCCGCTCGGCGATCGAGGCGATCACGTCATCGGCCTCGAAACCGTCCATCTTCAGGTTCCGGTACCCGAACGCCTCGACGAGCGGCGCGAGGTGCGGCCACTGCTCCTTGAGCAGGTCCGGGCGCGTCGAGCGCTGAGCCTTGTACTCGGTATAGAGCTCCTTGCGGCCGGTGTAGCCCGCGTCCCACACGACGACCGTCGCCTTCGGCCCATAGTCGGTGAGGATCTTCACCAGCATCGACGCGAACCCGAAGATCGCGTTCGTCGGCACCCCGGTCGAGGTGGCGATCGACTCGGGCAGCGCGAAGAACGCCCGGTAGGCGAGGCTGTTGCCGTCGATCAGGAAGAGCTCGTCGGGCATCCTCCTCGAGGCTATCTCCCGGCGGGCAGCGGATGCGGGGCGTCCCGGGCCGCCCGGCGCCGACGGCACGCGGGCCGGCGAGCATAAGATCCAGCGGCAGACCGGAGATGGCCACCTCCCCCAGCGCTCAGTACAGCCTCACCCTCCGGGTCGAGATCGACCACCTGCCCGGCATGCTCGGGAAGGTCGCGAGCGCGATCGGCGATGCCGGGGGGACGATCGGCGCGGTCGACCTCGTGCAGGTGGAGGGCGCGCACACGATCCGGGACATCACCGTCGAGACCGCCGACGCGGCGGACTGGCCGCGGCTGGCCGAGGCGGTCAACGCGGTCCCCGGCGCGCGCGTGCTCGACGCCACCGACCGGACGTTCACGTTGCACGTCGGCGGCAAGATCGAGATGCAGAACAAGAGTCCGCTGAAGACCCGCGACGACCTGTCGATGGCGTACACGCCGGGCGTCGCGCGGGTCTGCGGCGCGATCCACCGCAGCCCCGAGAAGGCCTTTCAGTACACGATCAAGCGCAACACGGTCGCCGTCGTCTCCGACGGGACCGCGGTGCTCGGGCTCGGCGACATCGGCCCCCGCGCGGCGATGCCCGTGATGGAGGGCAAGGCGATGCTGTTCAAGGAGTTCGCCGGCGTCGACGCCTTCCCGATCTGCCTCGACACGCGCGACCCGGACGAGATCGTGGCCGTCGTCAAGGCGATCGCGCCCGGGTTCGGCGGCATCAACCTCGAGGACATCTCCGCGCCGCGGTGCTTCGAGATCGAGGATCGGCTCAAGGCCGAGCTCGACATCCCGGTGTTCCACGACGACCAGCACGGCACGGCGGTCGTCGTGCTCGCGGCGCTGATCAACGCGCTCGCGCTGACCGGACAGCGGATCGAGGACGATCCGGATCGTGATCTCCGGCCTCGGCGCCGCCGGGGTCGCCGTGGCCAAGATCCTGCTCGCGGGCGGGCGCCCGGCACATCATCGGCGTCGACTCGCGCGGCGCGGTGCACACGCGAGCGCGCCGACTACCTCGACGGGACGATGGCGGGCGCCAAGCGCGACCTGGCGGCGGTCGACGAACCTCGAGCGGCGCGCCGGCGGCGTCGTCGACATGCTCGAGGGGGCCGACCTGTTCATCGGGGTCTCCGGCGCGCGGCTGTTCGACGGCCGAGCGCTGCAGGCGATGAACCCCGACCCGATCGTGTTCGCGATGGCCAACCCGGACCCCGAGGTCGCGCCGGAGGAGGCCACCCAGTACGCGCGGGTGGTGGCCACCGGACGCTCGGACTACCCGAACCAGATCAACAACGTGCTCTGCTTCCCGGGCATCTTCCGCGGCGCGCTCGACGTGCGGGCGACCCAGATCACCGAGGCGATGAAGACCGACCGCCGCCCGGGCGATCGCCGAGATCGTCACGACCCGAGGAGCTGCGCGAGGACTACATCATCCCGTCGGTGTTCAACCGGGAGGTCGTCGGCGCGGTCGCCTCGCGGTGGCCGACGAGGCACGCGCGAGCGGGCTTGCCGACGCCGGCGCCGAGATGGGTTTCGGCTCCACCGAGGAGTTCCGGGTCCTCCCCGCCCGCTGAGCACCGCCACGCGCCGGCCCCAGCGAACACCCTGGACAGGACGCCGTCCGGCCGGCGTCGAATACCGCAATGTGCTCCGCCCGTTCCGCAGCGCCGCGCGCGAGGCCGCGCAGGTCGCCCGCGCCGGCACCCCCACGCACGGCGCGCTGCGCGACAAGCTCGTCGCGATCGCGATCGCCACCCTCGGAATCGACCTGATCTGCGCGGTGCTCGCGTACCTGTTCGAACACCATACGCAGCAGACGGATATCAGCACGTTCGGCAGCGCGCTGTTCTGGACCACGACCCAGCTCTTGACCGTCTCCTCATCGATCCACAACCCGGCCAGCTTCGGCGGCCGGGTCCTCGACGTGCTGATGGAGGCCTACGCGATCACCGTGGTCGCGACCATGGCCGGCGCGATGGGCACGTTCATGATCAAGCGCGCGCGGGAGATCGAGGCCGAGGCCGCGGCCGGCCACTGACGCACAGGCAGCCGCCATCGGCGATCCGGGACCAGACGCGCAAGCGATCAGGTGCGCCGGCGCCGCGGGAACGCCCCCTCGTCCTTCCAGCGCGAGCCCGGACGGCCCGGGAGCAGCAGGACGAGCAGGAAGCCGACGACCGTGAGCAGCAGCCCGCAGGTGAGGCCGAACCGCTCGCCGTAGCCCTTGCGGTCGGCCAGCCAGGCGCCGCCGGCCGCCGACAGGAGCCAGATGAACAGCAGGTAGAGCGCCTTGGCGCCGATCAATGCGAAGACGACGATCATGTGCCCAGGTAGGCCCTCTGCACCTCGGGGTCGTCGCGCAGCTTGGCCGACTCGCCGAGCAGCGCGACCTGACCGGTCTCGAGCACGTAGCCGCGCTTGGAGATCTCGAGCGCGTAGTTGGCGTTCTGCTCGACGAGCAGGATCGCCACGCCGGAGCGGTTGATCTCGCCGATCGTCTCGTAGATGCGCTGGACGAGAATCGGAGCGATCCCCATCGAGGGCTCGTCGAGCATCAGCAGCTTCGGCCGGGCCATCAGCGCGCGGCCGATCGCGAGCATCTGCTGCTCGCCGCCGGACATCGTGCCCGCCTTCTGGCGCTCGCGCTCCTGCAGGCGCGGGAACAGGCCGAAGACGCGCTCGAGGTCCTCTTGGATCTCGGTGCCGCGACGGCGGTAGGCGCCGAGGTCGAGGTTCTCACGGACCGTCATCCGGGGGAAGCAGTGGCGGCCCTCGGGAGAGAGCGCGATCCCCCGCTCGACGACCTCGTGCGCAGGGACGCGGGTGATGTCCTCGCCGGCGAAGCTGATCGTCCCCGCACTCGCCGGGGTGAGGCCGGAGATCGAGCGCAGCGTCGTCGACTTGCCGGCGCCGTTGGAGCCGATCAGGGTGACCACCTCGCCCTCCTCGACGGTGAGCGAGACGCCCTTGAGCGCCTCGATCGAGCCGTAGTGGGCGTGGATGTCGTCGACCTCGAGCAGGGCCACCGGTCAGCCCTGCTTCCCCAGGTAGGCCTCGATCACGCGCGGGTTCGCGCGGACCTCGGCGGGGGGTCCCTCGGCGATCTTCTCGCCATGGTCGAGGACGGTGACGCGCTCGGAGACGCCCATCACGACCTTCATGTCGTGCTCGATCAGCAGGATCGTGAGCTCCAGCTCGTCGCGGAGCTTGCGCATGAAATCGGTCAGCGCCGCCGACTCCTGTGGGTTCATGCCCGCCGGTCGGCTCGTCGAGCAGCAGCAGCTTCGGGTCGGCTGCGAGCGCGCGGGCGATCTCGACCCGGCGCTGGTCGCCGTAGGCGAGCTGTCCGGAGAGGAGATCGAACGCCGCTGGTGCGCAGGCCGACGTAGCCGAGCAGCTCGCGGGCCCGCTCGCGGATCTCGCGCTCCTCGCGGCGGACGCGGGGTGTGCGGAGGATCGAGCCGAACAGGCCGCCATGGGTGCGACGCGTGGCGGCCGATCATCACGTTCTCGAGTGCGCGTCATCGCGCCGAACAGGCGGATGTTCTGGAAGGTCCGCGCGACGCCCATGCGTCGTGATCATGTCCGGACGGCGGCGGGTGATCGAGCGGCCGTCGAACGTGATCTCGCCGCTGGTCGGCTTGTAGAGGCCCGTGAGCATGTTGAAGAACGTCGTCTTGCCCGCCCCGTTGGGGCCGATGATCGAGACGATCGAGTGCGGCTCGATGAAGAACGAGACGTCGCTGACGGCGACCAGGCCGCCGAACTCCTTGGACACGTGCAGCGCCTCGAGCAGCGCGTGGGCAGATCCGTTGCCGTTGCCGTCCCCGGCGCGGCGGGCGACGTCGGCCGCGCCGGTGGGGCCGGTGGGGCCGGTGGGGCCGGGTGCGGGCCGGTGGGGCCGCGCGGGCGTGGGGCCGGTGCTCATCGGGACCGCCCGCCTCGATCTCGGGCGTCGCATCGCCGACGCCGAGCGTCTCGCCGACGCCGATGCCCTCGGCGAGCTCGAGCCGGCGTCTTCGCTCGGGCAGCAGGCCCTGCGGGCGGAGCACCATCACGAGCACGAGCAGGAAGCCGTAGATCCCGAGCCCGATGTCGGTGAGGCTGAAGTTCAGTCCGAGATCGCTGGGGATGCTGTTGAGCACGTCGGGGATCAGGTACTGGTTGATGTAGGACAGCAGCAGCGCTCCGATCAGCACCCCCCACACCGAGCCCAGGCCGCCGACGATGACCATCGAGAGGATGAAGATCGAGAACGAGAAGCTGAAGCGGTCGGAGCTGACGACCGTCTGGAACGATGGCCAGGAACACGCCGGACATGCCGCCGAACGCGGCCCCGATCGCGTAGGCGAGCAGCTTCGTGCGCACGAGCGGGATCCCCATCGAGACCGCGGCCACCTCGTCCTCGCGCAGCGCGATCCAGGCGCGTCCCAGACGCGAGTCGCGCAGCCGGACGTTGACGAACAGGACGAGCATCAGGATCACGAAGATCACCCAGTACCAGGGTCTGAGGTGCAGCTCGTCGAACGTGCCGAGCCCGGGCAGGTGGATCGGGTCCAGCGCGCTGATGCCGATGCTGCCGGCGGTCAGCGTCGTGCCGCCGCCGAGGTGGATGCTCTGGCCGTTGATCGCGACGCGGTCGATGATCTCGCCGAAGGCGAGCGTGACGATCGCGATGTAGTCGCCGCGCAGGCGCAGCGTCGGCAGGCCGATCAGCGCCCCGAACACGGCGGTGATGATCGATCGCGATGAGCAGGATCAGGACGAAGTTGAGGTGGATCCCGATCAGGCGGCTGGCGACCGCCGAGGACGAGAGCACGTGGACGTGCTGGTTGAAGAAGAACTCCGAGCCGAACCACCCCGCCGAGTAGGCGCCGAGCGCGTAGAAGGCGACGTAGCCGAGGTCGAGCAGGCCGGCGAACCCGACCACGACGTTGAGCCCGAGCGCCATCACCGCGTAGGCGAGCGCGGTGATCGTCGCGTTGAGGAAGCCGCTGCCCTGGGTGAAGAAGAACGGGAACAGGATCCCGAAGACGATCAGCGCGCCGGCCAGAGCACGTGACCACCATGCGCGGCAGCCGGGCCCCGAGCGCGGCGGTCCGGGCGCTCCAGCGCCGCCCGCCACTCACGCACGAGCTGTGCATGAACTCGCTCCACGCTAGCCGGCCTCTCGGGTCTCCTCGCCGAGGAGGCCGCGCGGGCGCAGGACCATGATCATGATCAGGTAGCCGAAGACGACGACCGGCGTCCACTGCGGCCCGAAGCGGGCATCGGAAAGCTGCTGGATGATGCCGATGATGAAGCCCCCGAGCACGGCGCCGCGGACGTTGCCGATCCCGCCCATGACCGCGGCGGTGAAGGCGATCAGCCCGGCCTCGAAGCCCTGGAAGTACCAGATCGTCGTCTCATAGAGGGCGAAGATCAGCCCCGCCGCCCCGGCGAGCATCCCGCCGAGCAGGAACGTCACCGAGATCGTCGTGTTGACGTTGATGCCCATCAGCCGGCAGCTTCGGGATCCTGGGCGGTGGCCCGCATCGCGCGGCCGATCCGCGTCCTGGCCACGAACCAGGCGAGCCCGATGACGAGCGGGATCGTGACCAGGATGGCGAGCACATCGGCGCGGTGGATGACGATCCCCGAGATCTTGAACACCGTCGCGTTCTCGTTGATCAGGTCGTCGACGCCGGCCTGATTGCCGCCGAGCCACAGCAGGCCGACGTTCTGCAAGATGAACGAGAAGCCGACCGCAGTGATCAGCGGCGCGAGCTTCGGCGCGTTGCGCAGCGGCCGGTAGGCGACCCGCTCGATCAGCACGTTGAGCGAGCCGCACACGAGCATCGAGACGATCAGCGTCAGCAGCAGCCCGAGCACGAGCCCGAGCGGGCCGGTGGTGAGGCCGAGGCCGATCGAGCCCCAGAAGCCCGCCCCGGCGAACGAGCCGATCATGAACACGTCGCCGTGGGCGAAGTTGATCAGCTCGATGATCCCGTAGACGAGCGTGTAGCCGATCGCGATCAGCGCCCAGATCGCCCCGTTGGAGATCCCCTGGACGAGGTTCTGCGCCGATGTAGCGTCAGGTCATGGTGCGATGACCGCGTGCCCGTGCGCGAAGCCGGGATAGCCGCTCGTGAGGTCGTGGACCACGTACACGACCGGCAGCACGACGAGCGCGATGGGCAATGCCCACCGGCCCGCGTGGCGCCGCAGCGACGCCAGCGCGCCTAGCCGCCGCGGCGGCATCGGGGGCGCGAAGGACTTGGCTTCCACCGTGCGCGGGGAACCCTATCCGGGAGACCGGACCGGGGCGAGGCGCATCAGCTCGCCCGCTCCGGAGTCGTCCGGATTCGTTGCTACGGAGTGACCGTCCGCTCGAACGTCGGGTTGCCGTCCTTGCCGACCTTGTACAGGCCGTAGGACCTGCAGCGTCGTGTCCCCGTTGGCGTCGAACCCGTAGGTGCCGATCACGCCGTGGCGGGCCTTGGTGGCGAACAGCGCCGCCAGGACCGCCGACTTGTCGTTGCCCTTCGGGCCCAGGCCGGCGATCGTCTGGATCGCGAGCTGGCCGACCTCGTAGCCGTAGATGGCGTACGGGTCGGGACTCGAGCGTGCCGTACTTGGCCTTGTAGGCGGCCAGGAAAGCCCGGCCGCCCGGATACGCGGTGAGGTTCTGGGTGGCCACCGTGCACTGGACCTGCGGGTCGATGCTGGCGGGGATGCCGTGCATCGACGGGTTGGTGTACGAGCCGGTGCAGATTCCGTCGCCGCCGTAGATCTTCACGTGCGGGATCGCAGCGGCGACGTCCTTGGTGATCTGGACCGCGCCGTTGGAGACGATGCCGGCGAAGTAGAAGCAGTCCGCACCCTGCGCCTTCGCCGTCGAGGCGTAGGCGCGGAAGTTCGGGGCGGTCGGATCGATGCCGGTGTTGCTGGTGATCGTGATCCCGTACTTGCCCTTCTCGAGCTCGAGCAGTCGCGCCAGGCCGGAGCCGTAGGCCTCCTTGTCGTTGGCCACCGCGACCTTCGTGCAGCCGTCGTGCTTCATCGTGATCAGGCCCGGCGGCGGCCTGGATCGTGTCACGCGGCACGATCCTGCAGGTAGGTGCGCTTGCCGGTCGGGTAGTACTTCTGCGGCTCGCCGGGCGCGCTGCCGGGCTCGTTCGTCGTCAGGCCGACGTAGGTGTTCGCCGGGCTGACCTGCGGGATACCCGCCTGGTTGAGGATCGGGATCGAGACCTCGCTCGCGCCGGAGTTGAACTCGCCGATGTAGAACACGGCCTTGGGATCCTCCGCGGCCTTGCGCGCGTCAGCGGCGGTCTGCGTGGGATCCCATTTGCCCGCCGAGGCGGTCGAGTCGTCGAGCACCTGGTAGTTGATCGTGAAGCTCCCCGCCTTGTTGTTGGCTTGGGACAGCGCAAGCTTGATCCCGTTCACCAGCGGAATCGTCTGCGCGCTCGAGGCTCCCTGCATCGGGAGGCTCGAGTAGATGTCGACGGTGTTGGAGCCGCCGCTGCTGCTCGAGCCGCGGCTACTCGATGAGCCGCCGCTGCTGCTACTGCTACTGCTACTGCTGCTGCTGCCGCAGGCGACGAGAACGAGCACCGCGCCCGCGAGCACGCATCCCGTCATGACCTTGCCGAGATTTCGCATGCTCCTCCTAATGTGTGTGTCGCCTACCGGGCCGGAAACATGACCCGATCAGCCCGCCAGACTAGTGTGGCGCTCGGATCCGCAGCAAGCCCGGGGCCCCGCGAAGGCGGCTCCGGGACCGGCGTCCTAACGCAACGTCAATCATCCGTTGTGGTGTGTCGTATCGCGATCATCCGTCGATCGCCTTCCAGTATTCGAGAGCGCCGTCGACAACCCTGTACACGCCATAGCGCCGGATCGAGGTGTCGCCGTCGGCGTCGATGCTGTAGGTGCCGAGCACGCTGTGACGGTCGTGCGTGTCGAAGATCTCGTCCCGGACCTTGGTGCGCCGGGCCGGATCGGAGCCGTGCGTCGGTGGCGCGCGAGATCGCCGACAGCATCAGGCTCATCGCCTCATAGCCGTAGATCGCCGCGGGCTGGGGCAAGCCGAAGCGCCTCGTATATGCGGCGTAGAACGCCCGGGCGCCCGGCGGGCCACATGCGCTGAGAGCGTGGGCACGGTGATCAGCAGGCGCGAGTCGAGGCTCAGCGGCAGGCCGCCGGCGGCCGGGTCGGTGAACGCGGCTGTCGGAGACGCCGGCGGTGCCGAACAGGCCGAGCCTGCGGAACCGCGGCGGCGATCGCCGCGCGTGACCGAGATCGTGTCGGGGCTCGTGACCGCGCTGATCAGCACGCAGTCGGCGTCGCTCTGAGCGACCGCGGCCGCGAACGGCCTGTAGTCCGAGGCCCCGGGCTGGAAGGCCTGGACGCCGGCGACGTGCAGCCCGGCCGAGCGCGCGACGAGCTGGTAGGTGTCGCCCATGTCCTGACCGTCGACCTCCTCGTCCTCGACCACGTAGACGCGGTGGCACCCGGCTCGCTGCTGGATCCCGACCTGGACCCGCGCCTGCACGGCGTCGTTCGGGCACGACCCGGGCGAACGTGCGGATCCTCGTCGGGTAATACTTGACCGGCTCTCCCGGGGCGGCGCCGGCGGCTGCCGAGGTGAGGCCGACGACCGTGCTGGCAGGACTGATCTCGGGGATCCCGAGCTTGTTGAGCAGCGGGATCGAGACCGCGCTGGCGCCCGAGTCGAAGTTCCCCGACGTACCCGATCGTGGTCGGGTCGTTGATCGCCAGCCTGCGCGTTGATCGTCGTCTGTCCCGGGTCCCAGCCGTTCTTCTGCGGGGTCGAGTCGTCGAGCGTCCGCAGCACGATCCGGTAGCGGCCGATGCGGTCGTGGATCCCGGCCAGGGCCAGCTCGGCGCCGTTGAGCGCCGCGCGGGCGTTGAGGCTGGCGCCGCCGCGCATCGGGCCGCTCGCGTAGATCGTCAGCCTGGTGCCGGCGATCCGGTCCCCGGGGATGCTCTTGTGTGCCGGCGCCGCAGCCCGTCAGGACTGCGGTGAGGATCGTGGCCGCGCTCAGCGCCACCGCGGCTGCACGCCCGCACGACCTCATCGACCTACGGTCCGCCTCACCCCTGGGGCTGGATCGAGGTGAACGGGGTCAGTTGCCCCGCCTTCAGCCGGCTGAAGACGAACGGCTCGATGCTCGTGTCCCCGGTGGAGGAGATCGAGTAGGTCCCGAGCGCCGAGCTGCGGTTCTTGATCGCGAAGAAGTCCTTGATCACCGCTGTGCGGTCGTTGGCGTCGTGCCCGCCTCCTGGAGCACAGCCAGTACGGCCTTCATCGCCTCGTAGCCGAAGATCGCCCCGCCGGCCGGCGCGTGGCCATAGGCGGTGGTGAATCGCTCACGAACTGCTTGCCCGGCCGGGGTCAGGTCCTTGCGCGAGGAAACCCGGCGCCGAGACGTAGAGCTTCCGGCGTGCCGGCGAGGCCGCTGCGCGAACGCCGGCGTGTCGAGCGCCGAGGGCGCGAACAGCTTCGCCCCGCGCTCTGCTGGGTGATGGCGGCGATCAGGCTCCGGACCGCGGTCGGCTCGCGGCTCCGTCGAAGACCGCGTCCCCGCGCCGGCCTTCTGGAAG
>CAWEGS010000002.1:0-232659 GCA_963808675.1 uncultured Solirubrobacteraceae bacterium | reverse complement strand
AACCGGCGACGTGCGAGGGGCTGTAGGAGGCGCACCGTCCGGTGAGCGGCGCGGGCTGTCGAGTGTGGATCGTGCATATGTATGATCGCGGCCGGTGGATGGTGGCGGCGTGGACGAAGGGGTGCTGCTGGAGCGTGCCGGAGAGTTCGAGGCGCTCGCCCGGGCTGTTCACAGGCGAGCAGCGGCGCCGGCCAGCTCGTTGTCGTCGAGGGGCCGGCCGGGATCGGTAAGACCAGCTTGCTGGACGAGTGTCGTCGGCGGGCGGTGAGCGCCGGGTTCACCGTGGCGAGTGCATCCGGTGACATCCTTGTGATGGAGTCGTCGTTTGCGATCGTCAGGGATTTGCTCTGGCGCGCACGTCCGGGGTATCGATGGTGTTAGTCTGGACGGCGCGGCTCGGTTGGCGGCGCCGGTATTCGTCGAAGATCTGTCGGGCGTCGAGGATCGCGGGCGGGTGGCGGGAATCGTGCACGGTTTGTATTGGCTCGTCGCGGATCTGGCCGACCGGGGCCGGTGGCGTTGATCATCGACGATGCGCACTGGTTGGATGCAGCTTCGGCGCGGTTTGCCCTGTATCTGGCCCGGCGGGTCCGCACACTGCCGCTGCTCATCGCCGTCGGAATCCGCGCTGGGGACCGGACCGCCCCTGTGGCCCTGGCGGACATGTCGGAGCTGGCAGACGAGACTTGCGACCGGCAGAGTTGACTGCGGAGGCGACCGCGTGCTGCTCCGCCGCCGATTGGGCGCGCGCGCTTCGCACGAGCTGTGCGCGGCGTGTCATCAGTCGACGAGTGGCAATCCGTTCTACCTTCACGAGCTGCTCAGCGCTCTGGCCAGCGAGCCGGCACTCCAGCCGGTCGAGGCGGTCGGTCGGGCTGCGATGCTGGGTACGAGTGGGGTTGCCAGGAGGGTTGCTGTCTCGGGTGAAGCGGCTGGGGGATGACTGCTGCCGTCTGGCGGAGGCGCTGGCGGTGCTCGCTCCCGGCTCCGGGCTGCGCTACGCAGCGGGTCTCGCCGGCCTGGATTGGGCGCGCGCCGCGGCAGCGGCCGACAGGCTCCGGGAGGCGGATGTGCTCGTGGCCGGCCGGGCGTTGGCGTTCGCCCACCCGATCGTCCGTGAGGCGGTGCTCTCCGAGACGCCACCATCGCGGCTGGCCGGCCTGCACGCCGAGGCGGCTCGGCTGCTGGCGGCGGATGGGGAGGCGCCTGACCACGTGGCTGCACACCTGTTGTCGGCTGAGCCCTACGGTCAGGAATGGGTGGTTGACGCGCTGCGTCACGCCGCGACTCGAGCTCTCGCGCAGGGCGCACCGGAGGCGGCCGTCGCCTACCTGCGACGGGCTCGGGCGGAGCCGCCCGCGCCCGGAATCCGCCTCCAGGTCTTGGTGGAGCTGGGCCGAGCGGAGACGAGGCTGCCGTCCGCCCCGGAGTTCGGAGCGCTCGAGGAGGCGTTGGCACTGGCCACCGACCCGACCGAGCGGGCCGAGCTGGCAAATGAGCTGGCACTGGCCCTGTTCGGGGTGATCCGGAGCGAGGAGGGCATGCAGGTGCTCGAACGCGCGCTCGAGGACCGCGACGCGCTCGCTCCCGAGCTCGTCGAGCGGCTCGAGGGATCGCAGATCAGCGGCGGGGCACCAAGCCTGCCGGCAATGGAGTATGTGATACCACGGATGGGGCCGCTGCTTGCGCGAGCGCGGAGAGATGAGACGCGCGATCCTGAAGTGCTCAGCGCGCTGGCGATGACGGGGGCGGTGACCGGTCTGACGGCGGCCGAAGCCGGCGACCTGGCGCGACGCTCGCTGGCCGACGGAGTGCTTCTCGGCGAGCGGCTGGATACCGGCTACGTGAGCGCTGCCGTGGCACTAGCGTGGTGCGGCTACCTGGAGGACGCCGCCGCCGCGCTCGATGAGGGCATCGCCGCCGCCCAGCGGCAGGGCTGGGCGGCGATGTTCATGCAGCTCGCAACGTTTCGCTGCGAGACAGCGCTCCGCGCCGGTGACCTTTACGTCGCCGAGGATTACGGACGGCGGGCCTACGAGCTGGCGCTCGACCTCGGGGCCGAGCAGTTTGTCGTCATGGCGCTGAGCGCGGTGCTGCTCGAGCGCGGAGACACGGTCGAGGCGCTCGAGCTCATCGGATCCGTGCTCCCCGACGGCCGGGTCGTGGACTCCTGGCCGACGATGGTGCTGCTCGCGCAACGCGGGCGCGTGCGGATCGAGCACAACGACCTCGCTCGCGGCGTCGCAGACATTCTCGAAGCGGATCGGCAGGCGAGCGCCGCGGCGTGCGATCTCACCGTGCTTGTCGACTGGATGCCATCCGCGACCCTCGGCTTGGTCCGGCTCGGGCGGCGCGAGCAGGCCCGGGCGGTGGCGAACCGAGAGGTGGCCGCCGCCAACGCCTTCGGAGCCCCCCGCCGCCGTGGGTTGGCAATGCTGGCGCGGGGGCTCGTCGACGACGGCGATGGCGGGCTGGCAAGCCTGCGACACGCAGTCGAGATGCTCGGCCAGTCAGGGGCGGAGCTCGAGCACGCACGCGCGCTCGTCGCGCTCGGCGCCGGCCTGCGCGAGCGCGGCCAGGGCAAGCTCGCCCGCGGGCCACTTGCCGAGGGACAGGATCTCGCCTGGAGGCTGGGGGCGGAGACGGTCGCGGCCTGGGCTCGCACAGAGCTGCTGGCCACCGGCGCGCGCCCGCGACGCAAACTGCTCAGCGGCATCGACGCGCTCACCCCGGCCGAGCTTCGGACCGCCCGAATCGCCGCCGACGGGCTGAGCAATCGGGAGATCGCCCAGGTCTTGTTCGTGTCCACCAAGACAGTTGAGGCCCAACTCTCTCAGGTCTACACCAAACTTGGCATTCACGGCCGCGGCCATCTCGCCGCCGCGCTCGGCGCGCGCTGACTCGCCGGCTCCCGCAACCGGCCCCCGGTCCGGTGAAACTCTAGGGTGTCCCCCGATGCGCGGGCGCGCTCGCGCCGCTAGGGTGCGCACCTCCGATCGGGAGCCGAAGGCCGTTGCGTATGGCTTCATGTTCCAAAGTGCCTCGATCTCGCCGAGATCGGCGCCCGCTTCCGAACCGGTGGGGTCGGCAGGATGAGGATCGATACAGGAGGCTGGTATGTGGGGGCAGACGGTGATGCGTGAGCGCATGATGGTGTCGTTGGCGGTGCTGGGCGTCGCGGGATACGGGGGCGTGGCAGCGTCCGCGCTGGCGGCGGGAGCCACGACGCTGTCAAGCTGCGATCCGACCGCCTTTGCCTCGGCGGTCGGGGCCGGTGGCACGATCGACTTCGCCGTGGACTGCCCTGACCTCGTTCTCAACGGAACGCTGACGATCGGTGCCGGGAAGAACGTCGACATCGAGGGCAATGGCCACAACGTGCAGCTCGACGGCAACCAGCACCGGCTGTTCTCCGTGCAGAAGGGCACGCTGACCATCGCCGGTATCTCCCTCACGGGCGGATCGGTCACCGGTGCCGACGGTGCCGCCGGCGCGGCGGGGACCCCGGGCACCGGATCGCAGGCCGCCACGGCGGGCGGCGCCGGAAAGAGCGGCGCGAGCGCGTCCGGCGGGGCGATGCTGATCTCCGCCGGCTCGACCGTGACGCTGTCGAACGACAAGATCGGTGGAAACACGGTCACGGGCGGCAACGGCGGTGCCGGCGGTGCCGGCGGCAACGGCGCGAACGGCTCCAAGGGTGCGGATGGGACCGATGCGCCCGCACAACCGGGGTCGCCGCCCGGCGTGGCCGGCGCCGGCGGCGGGAGCGGCGGCGACGCCACCGCGGGCACCACGGGCGGCATAGGCGCGAGCGGCGGTCGGGGTGGCGCCGGCGGGACGGCCAAGGGCGGCGCGATCGCGAACGCCGGCACGCTCAAGATCACGAATGTCGACTTTTCCCGCAACGGCGGCAACCACGTGCGGGGCGGCCGGGGCGGCCTGGGCGGCGCCGGTGGCCCGGGCGGAAACAGCGGAAACGGCGGCGCGGGCGGCTTCGGCGGAAACGGTGGGAGCGGCGGCAGCGGCAACGGCAACGACGTAGCTCCGGGGCGGGCGGCCAGGGCGGCACCGCCGGATTGCCCGCACCCGGCCAAACCGGCGGTGCCGGCGGTGCCGGCGGGCCGGGCGGCGCGGGCGCGCTGGCCGCCGGCGGCGACATCTCCAACACCGGCTCGCTCACCGTCACCGGGATGACCGGAGGCGGCAGCGCCTCTGGCGGTTCGGGTGGCTCCGGCGGCGCCGGCGCGACCGGTGGCGCCAGCGGCAGCGGCGGCCAGGGCGGGAGCGGCGGCAACGGCGGCGGAGGCGGCTGTTACGACTCCACGGCGTCCGGATGCGGCACCGGCGCGGGCGCCCCGGGTGGCGCCGGCGGGTCGGCGAGCAACGGCGGCGCGGGCGGCATCGGCGGAGCCGCCGGCAACGGCGGAGCGGGCGGCATCGGCGGAGCCGCCGAGGGCGGTTCCATCGCCAGCACCACCAGCCTGTCCATCGCCTCGAGCACGTTTGCCTCCCTCTCGGCCAATGCCGGCGCCGGCGGCACTGGCGGCTCCCCAGGCTCCGGCGGGTCCGGCGGGTTCGGCGGCGGCGGGGGCCTCGGCGGCAACGGCGGCACCGGGGGCGGCGGCCAGCCCACCGGCGTCACCGGCGGCGGGATCAACGGCGCTCCCGCCGGGAACGGCGGGCGCGGCGGGGCGAGCGGCAAGCCGGGCGTATCCGGTTCCGGCGGCTCCGCGCACGGCGGCGCGATCGATCACGAGCCCGGCGGCACGCTCACGCTGTCCTCGAGCACGCTCACCGGCGACCAGGCCATCGCCGGACTCGGAGGGAGCGCCGTCTTCGAGGTTCCCGGCACACCGGGCACCGGCGGCTTCGTCGGCGGAGCGGGTGGAGGAGGGTCGCCGCCCGGCTCCGGTGGCGCGGGCGGGAACGGCGCCCCGGGCAACAACGGCGGCAGCGGCGCCGCCGGCGGGCACGGTGGTAGCGCCTCCGGCGGCGCGGTGTTCGACAACGGCGCAGCGCCCACCTTCACCTCTGACACGTTCAGCAGCGACCAGGCACAGGGCGGCGCCGGTCACAGCGGGAGCAATGGCGCCACAGCTGGCGGCGGGGCCGGCGGGAGCGCCGGCGGGATGGGCGGCCAGTTCCTCCCCGCCGGCCTCGGGAATGGCGGCACCGGCGGACCGGGCGGCAACGGCGGCAACGGCGGTACCGGTGGCGCCGGCGGCAACGGTGGTAACGGCGGCGCGGCCACCGGCGGTGCCGTGTTCTCAAGCCTGACGCCGGCCTCGGCGACCGGGCTGATCTTCACCTCCAATCAGGCGACCGGCGGACCGGGCGGCGCCAACGGAACCGGCGGCACCGGCGGAGCCGGCGGAGGGGCAGGAGCCGGCGGCCCGGGCGGCTCAGGCGCCAGCAACGGCGGCACCGGCCCGGCCGGCCTGCCCGGAACGGCGGGCACGACGGGCAAGCCCGGCAAGCCCGGCACACCCGGCGCCGGGACATCGCCGAACGCGAACTTCTGAGCCGGGGATGGGTCGAGCGACGCGAGCGCCGAAGGCGATGCTGCTTTGACATAACGTGACGCTGGCGTTACGTTATGCGTGCGATGGTGCGGACGCTGGACCGTAGTGTCGATGACGCAATCTCAGCCGCCGCGCTGACACTGCTGATCGAGCACGGCTTCGCGCGCATGACGATCGAGGCGGTCGCGAAGGCGGCCGGCGTTGGCAAACCGGCGATCTATCGCCGCTTCAGCGACAAGGCGGCGCTGGTCGCCCACGTGATCTCCCGTCAGCTGCCGTCGCTTGACCCGCCCGACCTGGGTGACTCCCGCGCCGAGCTGTGGCTCGCGGTCGAGCAGGGCCTCCCCGCTGACGGTCCGTCATATGTGGGGCTGATCGGCGGGCTGATCGCCGAGCAGGACCGCCACCCGGAGCTGATCGAGGCGTTCCGCCAAACGATCCTGCTCCCTCGGCGCGCCATCGTGCGATCGATCATCGAGCGGGGCCAGACGCGCGGCGAGATCCGCCGGGACATCGATCCCGAGGCGGCGCTCGAGCTGATGGCCGGCCCGTTCCTCGCTCGCGTGTTCGCCGGCCTGGACACCGGCGCGCGCTGGCGCGGGGCCGCGTTTGAGACCTGGTGGGAGATCCTCCGAGAAAGGCCAGCCAGATGATCCAGTTCACCGTCCAGACCGAGATCGCCCGTCCCCCGACGGAAGTGTTCGCCTACGTGACCGACCCACGCAAGCTCGCGACGTGGCAGACGAACACGATCTCAGCCGTCGTCGAGGAGGATCGACCGCTCGGCCTTGGGACGCGGGTGCGCGAAGTGCATCGCGCCCCCGGCGGCAAGCAGCTCGCCTCGCTCGTTGAGGTCTCCGAGTATGAGCCCGGCCGCGTGTTCGCGCTGCGGATGCTCGAGGGAGCGCTACCCATCCACGCGCGGATGACGTTCGAGCCCACCGAGGCCGGCACGCGAGTCCAATTCGATGCACATGGCCGGGCCGAGCGGCGCGATGCGCCTCGCGGAGCCCTTCCTGCGCCTGACGCTCAAGCGACAATTCGCCGGCTACTGCGCCACGCTCAAACAGGTGCTCGAAACCCCGCCGCCCACGACGTGATCGCCAGCGCTCAAGCTTCCGTGCGTTGGAGTGCTTCCAGGCCACCGCGCAGGAACTCGAGCACCTGGTCGAGGATCTCGAGTGCCTACTCGTAGGGGAGCGGCTGGCCGGAATTGTCCTGGAGGCGATCGCGCACGGCGCTGAAGGCAGCCGTGACGGAGGCGGCGATCAGGCGCGGGCGGATGTCGTCCCGGCCGACGTTGCCGAGGTCCTTGGCGATCGATTCGGTTACCAGCTCCTCCATCGGCGCCGAGCGTGCACGCTCGCTGGTTCGGAGGCTTTCGCTCGCGCCGATGATCCGCTTGCGGAGCTTGGCGTGCTCGTCGAATTGGTCGAACGAGGACACGAACTCGCGTAGCGCATCGACGGTGGTCGCGCCAGCTGGCCGCTCCCGGAGCGTCCGCTCGAGCCGGCACCGCACCAGTCGGCCGCGTAGCCATCTCGCGCGACGCGGTCCCTCCCCTCGCAACTCGTTCTCGGCCGTGTCACGGTGCACCGTGGCCGCTCGACGCCTGGAGCCGCAGTCGTGGTGCCGACGCCGTCGTGACCGCTTTGACGCTTGCAGCTGGCGGCCCGAGTGACAATCGGACCGATCAGCCTCCGTGCGCGGCGGTCTCGAGTTTGGCGATGAGCGGGCCCGCACGCGTTTCGCGGTCAGAGACCTGTATCACTGTCCGTGCCGGTACTGGTCGAGCGCTTCCCCGCGGGTCGCAGCCGGCAAGCCTCCCAAGCGCGGTGTTAGCCACGTTTGATCACGGGCACGTGATGCGCCTGTTGCGATGCCTGACTACGGCTCCGTGCCAGGTCGAATGATCCCGTTTTCGTAGGCGAATACAACGGCCTGGATGCGGTCGCGGAGGGCGAGCTTCATCAAGACGCGCGCGACGTGGGTTTTGATCGTGGTGCTGGAGACGACGAGTTGATCGGCGATCTCGGTGTTGGACAGGCCGCGCGCGACCAGCTGGAGGATCTCCAGTTCGCGTGGTGTCAGCTCGTCGAGGACCGGCGGTGGCTCGCGCGTCTGCCGCCCGTCGCGGACGAAGGATTCGATCAGCCGGCGGGTCACGGACGGGGAGAGCAGCGAGTCTCCCTGCGCGATGATCCGGATCCCGGCGAGGAGTTGCTCGGGCGCGACGTCCTTGAGCAGGAAGCCGCTCGCGCCCGCGGCGAGCGCGTCGAACACGTATTCGTCGAGGTCGAAGGTGGTGAGGATCAGAACGCGCGGTGGGCTTGGCGCGGCCATGATCCGGCGTGTTGCCTCGAGGCCGTCCATCCCCGGCATCCGGATGTCCATCAGCGCGACGTCGGGCCGCGTCCGCAGCGACGCCTCGACCGCCTGCGCCCCGTCGTCGGCCTCGGCGACGACGCGCATTTCGGGGTCGGTCTCGAGAATCATCCTGAAGCCGGCGCGGACGAGTGCCTGGTCGTCGGCGATCAGCACCTTGATCGTCATACCGGCACCGCGGTCCGGGTCGGAGGCGAGCCTGCAGCTCGAATCCGCTGCCTCGCGCGCTCGCCGTGCGCAGGGTGCCGTCGTAGAGCGCGACCCGGTCGGCGATTGCCCGCAGGCACTCGTCGATGCCCGGGATCTGACCGTCGCCGCTGATCTCGAGCTCGAGCCCTCCGGTTGCGTACCGGATCGTGACGGACCCGCGGGCGAGATCGCTGCTCGGCGGCCGCGCGGAGCGCGGTCTCGATCACGCGGTAGGCAACGAGGTCGACTCCAGGGGTCAGGTCGATCCGGTCGCCTTCGGTGCGAAGCTCGCAGGCGAAGCCGCTTTGGCGGATCGAGGCGATCAGCGCGGGAAGCTGTTTCAGTCCGGGTTGCGGGCTGAGCGCACGCGGGTCGTCGTCCTTGCGCAGCATCCCGAGCAGCCGGCGCAGGTCGGCGAGCGCTTCGCGGCCGGTGTGCTCGACGTTCAGGATCGACGCGCGCGCCCGGTCGGGGTCGCTTCGCAGCAGCAGCCGGGCGCTGCCGGCCTGGACGACCATCACGCTGACACTATGGGCGATGATGTCCTGAAGCTCGCCGCCGATCCGTTCGCGCTCTGAGGCGATCGCCGCCGTCCGCCGTGCGGCCTGCTCGGCTGCGGCGACCACGGCGAGCTCCTTGAAGCCGGCGTTGCGGCGGGCCTGTACGCGTGACAAGCGCCCGGCCAGCCAGCCGGGAACGACGATGATCGCGGCGTAGAAGAAGGTCTTCGCGGTCTCGCCCACCCCGATCGGCGCGCCGCCACCATCCGGCAGATACGAGCAGATGAAGACGAGCGCGGTCGCGACGGTCATTGCGGCGACGCCGCGACGCGTGTCGAGCCACGCACCGGCGCCATAGCCGAGCACGAGCAGCACGAGCGCCGGCACCACGTCGCCCGCGGTCCCGCTGAACGACCCCGACCACAGCTGGCCATTTAGCGACGTCTCGATCGCCGCGACCGCCGCACAGAACACCAGCGCCACACCTGGGGCGCGACGACGGACCGCGATCGGCGCGGCGTACAGCACGCACGCGACCACCGTGACAAGCCGGCCCATAGCGGAGATCCCACGCCCGAACGAGGACTGGAGCTCGAGCTCGATGATCGCCGCGAGCGCGACAATCACGTCGACGCGGATCGGATCAAGGGCAGCAACGCGGGCCCGCAGCGTGGTCATATCGCGAGCTCCTCAGCGAGCGGGATCTGCGCGCGAACAGTAAAGCCGCCGGCCGCTCGCGGCCCGGCGTCGATCCGGCCACCGTGCAGCGCCACCCGTTCGCGCATGCCGCGATCCCATGCCCGCCGCCTGCACCGCTCACCACGCCCGGCCCGCGGCCGTCGTCGGCGATCTCCAACTCCAGCGCGCCCGCCTGCCAGCTGAGCCGGACATGGGCGTGCGCCGGGGCCGCGTGCTTGATCGCGTTCGTCAGCGCCTCCTGGATGATCCGATACGCGCACAGATCCAGCGCCGGCGAGACGATCGCCGGCTCACCAGCGACATGCAAATCGGCATCAACGCCCGACTCTCGCGCGGCGGCGAGGAGCCCGTCGATCTCCGCGAGCCCGGGTTGCGGGGCCAGCGCGCGGGGATCGCGACCGTCGCCAGCGCGCCCAGCAGGGCGCGCATCTCAGCCAGCGCATCCCGGCCGCGCGCTCGACGACTGAGCAGCGACTCCTCGGCACGATCCGGCTCGGCGTCCATCACCAGCCGCGCTCCGCCGGCCTGGATGACCATCAGCGACACGCTGTGCGCGATCACGTCGTGCAGCTCCCGGGCGATCCGCGTCCGCTCCTCGACCGCCGCCGCCTGCGCGCTCAAGTCTCGCGTCGCATCGAGGCGCTCGGCATGCTCGCGATCGACCAGCGTCCGCGCAGCCCGACCGCGCATCCACCGACCGAGCGCGTACGGCACGCCTACCACGATGATCGCGGAGACGACGGCCTGCGTGAGGCCATTTCCCGGCTTGCTCAGGTTGTTGGCGCCGCTGACCACGACCAGCAGCGCCACTGCCCATTGCGAGCGCCGCGGAGGCGCGAATGCGCCCATCCCGTAGACCATCAAGAGCAACGCGGGCATCACGCCGACCGGCTGATGCGACGCCCCGCCGCCGCCGACAGCCGTCCTGACCACCAGCACCGCGATCAGGACGAGCATCCCGCGCAGCGGCCAGCGCCGCCGGAACGCCACGGCCAGCGCGATCACCACGCCGACGACCGTCGCCGTCAGCCGATCGGGGATTCCCCTCGACAGCCAGACCTGAAGCTCGATCTCGGCCAGCAGCGCCAGCGCGACCAGGTAATCGACTCGCACCCAGTCGATCCGTCGTGATCTCGGGGAGCGTCGACGCCGGAAGGCCATGCGTGGAAACTAGCGCCGAACCGCGTCGCGGGCGTCCGCTGAAACGAGGATCCGCGGTCATCCCCGAGGATGACACCGCAGGGTGGTCGCTACACCAAACGGCCACCGCAGATCGGCTCGACGGGAACCCCAAATCGGCCGCCGAGCCGACGACAGCCAGCTCCCCCGGCGAGACGCTTCTTGCCATCAACCGACGACCGGCCAGCGGGCCAGCAGAAGGAGTCGAACATGCGCAAGAGGAACATCATCCCGGTAGCAGGGGCCGCCGCAGCAGCGGCCGCAATCGCGATGACGGGCACCGCCGGCGCGAGCGCCGCCATCAAGAACGAGCGGTTCACGCTGATCACCACCTCGACGGCCGCCACGAAGCCGGATTACAGCGTCATCGCCACGGGCGCCTTCATCGACGGTGGCATCGCCACCCACGAACCCAAGGGCGAGCTGACCCTGCACCTCACCTCAGGCACGATCACCCTCGACCGCAAAAAGCCACACCGTCGGACCACCAAGACCGAGACGGCGACCGCCTGCATGCAGACCGCGTCCTCGAGATTCAGTTACACGATCGCCGGCGGCACTGGCAGCTACACGGGAATCAGCGGATCGGGGCGCGCAACCGAACATGACGCCTTCATCGAGCAGGTAGTGCACGGCAGCTGCTCGACCAACTTCACCGCCGCTCAGGGAGTCATTACCTTGACCGGCACCGTGTCGATGCCCTGAAACGAGGATCCACGCCGCTACTCCCTGGCTCTTCTCTGTTGCCTCCAAGGATGCCACCACCTCCCGATGCTCACCCTCGCCCGCGCTCCCAGCTCCACCCCCGGGCAGCCCCGCCGCACCCTCACTGGGAAGCCCTGGGCCAGACTACCCGCACCCTATCTGGTGACTACGTGGGGGGCGGGTAGTCTGGCCCATCGGCGCGCAAAACCCCAGTGCGGCGCAGATGTGCGGGGGCTCAGGTGTGTAATCGGATTACACCCTTCGTTACACACTTTCCTACACACCTGAACGGGTCCGCCGCGGCTCCGGACATGCTCTGCGCCGCTCAATCGCGCTCCCGCCACCAGCACCTGATCGGCGGAGACGCCTTCGGGACTGGAACCCGCGCCGATAGACTCGACTCATGAGCGTGACCGTGCGACTCCCCGATGACGTCGCAGCCCTGCTAGCTGAGGAGGCGGCGCGCCAGTCCGTGACCGCGGACGAACTCGCCGCGCGAGTGCTGGCCGAGCACATCCCTGCCCGACGCAAGCTCGGGTTCGTCGCGATTGGCGCGTCGAGCTCCGGACGCACCGCCGCGGAGGCGGAGGACATGCTCGCCGAGGGGTTCGGTCGCTGACGCTGGTCGTCGACACCGGCGTGCTGCTCGCTGCCGCCGATCGAAGCGACCCCGATTACGCGGCCTGCCGGGAGCTGCTGGAGGCGTATCCCGGACCGCTCGTCACGACCGAGCTCGTGATCGCCGAGACCGGATGGCTGATCGACCGGCAGCTCGGAGCGGCAGCCGAAGCCGCGCTCTACGAGTCCGCAGCCGCCGGCGAGATCCGCGTCGATAGCAGCCTCGTCGCCATCGCTGAGCGACTCGGCGCCACCAGCATCGGCACACTTGACAGACGCCATTTCGGCCTCGTCCGCCCTCAGCACATCGACGGCTTCGAGCTGCTTCCGTAATTCACCGCGCGGCCCCCGACTGCATCCTTCGCTGGCCTGCACGAGCTTGCTTCCCTCGGATGTGGACCAGGCCCGCCGCACCCCTTCAATCAAGCAAGACCCCCTACCCCACCCTTCCCTGTGACATAGCGGGCGGGTAGTCGGTCTAAGCGAGCTGAAAGCGCAGGTGCGGCGGGGCTGTTCGCGGCCCAAGGGTGGACTCGAAGTCCATACTTCCGTCCACACTTCCGTCCACCCCGTCTCCGCACCTTGGGCGGTCCGCCGGAGCGTACTCCGCGTCAACTGGAACCGGGCCCACGCCCACGACAAACTGGCCGTCTCGCTGGACCCATCGAACGAGAAATGGAGGTGTCCGGCGGCGAGCCTGCGCCGCCGGACACCTCAGGCCCGGCGTGCGCAGGTTTGGCGAACAGCAGGGCTTCGCGCCCGGGTAGCCGACACTCATGCTTTCCCGTGGGACGGGCATATGCGCCGCGTCCTGCTTCGCAGCTTCCAGTGCAAAAAGCAGAAGTAGGCCGCACGTCTACTGTAGGAGGCCGAGATGGACCGCGATGTGTTGGACACGATCGAGCGCGAGATTGACCAGGAGGTGCGGGCACGCTTCCCCGGCAGCGCGGTACGGCAGGCCGTGCTGCTGCAGTACGGCGACGACCCCCAAATCGAGCCGGGGGACCTGTGGGTCCGAGTGCTGCTCGACACGCACGGGCCGGAGGACAACTGGGAGCCGGCGCTAACGGCATTCGAGCAAGCCAACCAGACGGCGATCGCGCAGTTCACGGGCTACCTGGCAACAAAGCTCCGGGAGATCGCCCAGGTCGAATACACGTTCAGCAACAACCCGGTCACCTGCGACGGCAAGGGACCCCGGGCGATCGTGCACACCGCGCCGTGCCTGTCGGACATGCAGGGGTGGGAGCACGGTGCAGCTACCTTTGTGCTGGCCGCGCTGGGACCAGCTGGCTTGGAAACGGTGGACACGCTGATCATGGCGGGAATCGCGGCCACGCGCGCGGAGGCCATCCGGTGGTGCCTGGACCACATCCGCGAGCGGCCGGAGTACCAGCGGCTCCGTGAACCGAGATGCGCCGCCGAGGTCATGGACCGCGATGTGCTGGACACGATCGAGCGCGAGATTGATGAGGAGGCGCGGGCACGCTTCCCTGGCAACGCGGTACGGCAGGCCGTGCTGCTGCAGTACGGCAACGACCCGGAAATCGGGCCGGGGGAGCTGTGGGTCCGGGTCCTGCTCGACGCGGACCGGCCGGAGGACTACGCGGAGACCCTCACGGCTTTCGACCAAGCCAACAAGACGGCGAGAGAGCAGTTCACGGGGTACCTGGCAGCAAAACTCCGGGAGATCAGCATGGTCGAGTACACGTTCAGCGACAACCCCGTCACCCGCGACGGCCACGGGCCTCGCGCGAGCAATCCCGTCGGGGAGCTACTGCCGGAGATCCAGGAGTGCGAGCACGGCGAGGCCACCCCGTTGCTGGCGCGGCTGGGACCGGCTGGCCTGGAAACGGTGGACACGCTGATCGTGGCGGGAATCGCGGCCACGCGCGCGGAGGCCATCCGGTGGGCCCTCGACCGCATCCGCGAGCGGCCAGCGTACCAGCGGCTCCGTGAACTAAGACGGGAGGCCGACAAGCTCAAGAACGAGTTCTGAGACAAAGCCAGATCACCGTCAAGCCCGGTATCTCTGCTGGACCACGTTCACCTCCCGAAGCACTGTCGGAGTGTCGCGCATCAAGCGAAGCCACCCTGAGGCATCCCAGAAGTCGATTGACGCCGCCGGAGGGAAGGCTCTAATGCGACAGCCTCACGAACCAGCAGAAGTCTCAAGCGCTGCGAATTGACGCGAATGCGCTTCTGCCCCCGGCCGGCTACGGTACTGGCGAGCCCTGCTTTTGCTTCTCCGCGAGCACCTCGGCCATGGGCCACGAAAGACGCGGAATGCGAGCATCCGCCGGGCCGGCTCAACCGCCGCCGAGCACGGCGGACTCACTCCCGCGCGAGCACGAAACCAGGTCTCTCAGCTGCGCCCCCCGAGCCGTGTGTTCTCTTCGACGAACACGGTCGTACCGTCCGGCGTGTCGACCCAATGCCCCCGCCATGCCCCCTTTCTGCGTAGACTCGTTCCAATTCCCTGTCGACGACGGTGCGTAAATCGCCTGATTTGCGGGGATTCATTGAAATGGAGCCAGCCGGGATCGAACCGGCGACCTCCTGCTTGCAAAGCAGGCGCTCTCCCAACTGAGCTATGGCCCCGTCGCGGTCGAGTCTAACGCCGGGTCGGGGCGATCACGGGCGCGATCGGGCGGCTATTCGTTGAAGTCGAAGTCGCGCGGGGGGCGCTGCTCGAACCAGAGGCGGTCGTGCTCGGGGGCGTCCTGGAGGAACTCGGGGGTCTCCTCCAGCACGTCCTCGTCGGGCTGCCCCTCGGCGGGGGCGTCGTGGAGCGAGTACTCCGCCGTGTCGTCGCTGCGGGGGGTCGGGGAGGCCGGCGCGGGATGGGGCGCCGGGTGCTCGGGCTCGATCGGGTCTGCGTCGTAATGGGCCGGCGCGGCGGGCTCCGGGTCCGGGGGAAGCGGATCCCGGTAGGCATCCGGCTCGTCGCGGGGGAGCGGCGCGTCGTAGAGGCCCGGCTCGTCCTCGAGCAGCCCCTCGGGCGCGTGCAATGCGGTCGGCTCGTCGTAGTCCCCGGGGTCGTCTGCGTATGCCTCCGGGTAGGCCGGGGCGACGCCTGCGGGATCCTCGTGCCATTCCTCGTGCTCGCCGGTGATCGGGGCCAGGTCGTCGGCCTCGGCCGTCTCCGGCCCGCGGCGGACGGGTCCGAGCGCCTCCTGCTCTGCGCGCTCGATCTCGGTCGGATCGGCTCCGCGCCGGCGCTTGAGGTCCAGATGCTCGCGAATCGCGTCGTCTAGCAAACCCATGGGTACAGGCTACTCGGCACCGAACACGTTCGCGGTCTCCGCAACCGCTCTTAACGTTCGATTTTTACCTTGCCTTTTGGCTGCGTACAGGGCTGCGTCAGCCTCTGCAATGAGCTCGTCCTTCTCGCCTCGCGCGGCGGCGGCGACCCCGAGGCTGGCCGTGACCCGCAGCTCGCCTTCCTGGTCGAGCCGGGGGATCCGCAGCCCCTCGATCTCGGTGCGAACGCGCTCGGCGATCGCGTAGGCGCCCTCGAGGTCGGTGTGCGAGAGGATCAGCGCCATCTCCTCCCCGCCGTAGCGCGCCGCCACGTCGACCTCGCGTGAACTGTCGCTCAACACGCGGGCGACCTGACGGAGCACGACATCGCCCTGCTGATGGCCGTGGGTGTCGTTGACCGATTTGAAGTTGTCGATGTCCAGCATGATCAGCCCGACCGGGTAGCTGTAGCGGCGCACCTGCTCCATCTCCAGGCCGAGCATCGCGTGGAAACGACCGTGGTTCGCGAGCCCGGTGAGCTCGTCGGTGACGGCCTGCCGGCTCACCTGCTCGTGGAGGTCGACGTTCTCGAGCGCGAGCGCCGCTTGCGAGGCGAGCGAGCGCAGCACGTCCCTGTCGTTGTCGTCGAACGGCGACCCCGTGCGGCTCACGGTGATCAGGGCCTGCGGGCGGCCGCCCGCCTCGGGCGGCCCAAGCGCGACGGTGAGGAACCTGCGCTCGCCCTCCTCTGCCTCCCCCAGGCCGCCCTGCTCGAGTGCCGCGCGCTCGCTTTCGAGCACCGTGTCGGCCATGCCCTCCAGTGAGCCGATCCGCACCGTCTCGCCGAGCGGGTGATCGGCCTCCGGGCGGCTGCTGAGCCGGCCACTGTCGGCACCCACCGCATCGAGTGCGGTCTGCAGCGCGAGCTCGAGCAGCGCGTGGCGGTCGAGGTTCGATGCGAAGATCTTGCCGATCCGGCGGATCGAGGCTTGGAGGCGGCCACGCTCGTGGTCGAGATCCTCGATCCTCGCCGCGAGCTGCGCCGACATCTGGTTGAACTCCGTACCGAGCTGAGCGAACTCGTCACGGCCCTCGGTCGGAACCGTCGAGGAGAAGTCGCCCTTGCCGAGGCGCTGTGCGGCTGCGAGCAGACGGCTGATCTGCCCGTGCAGCTGCCGCATCGCGAGCAGGGCGAACGCGACCGCCAGGAGCAGGAACCCGGCGATGAACCCCGCGGCCAGCAGGCCCGAGCTCCCCGACGAGGCGGTGGCGGCGACGCTCGAGAGCACGGTCACCCGCACCGGCCCGTCGAACCCGCGCAGCGACACGGTGAGCGAGCGGTACCGGGTGCCGTGGGCGGTCACCGTCGCCTTGCCGCCGGGCAGCCGGGCCGGGATGCCGGGCACCGTCGCGACCAGAGTCCGCCGGCCGCTGCGCACGACGACGCCCGCTCGGGGCGCGGTCAGCGCGCTCGCGAACTCGCCGGCCGTCAGCTCCGAGACGGTGATCTGCGCTCGTCCCCCGCGGCCGGGCAGCGTGGCGGTGGCGGCTCCGGGGGCGAGTGCGGCCGGGCCGCCGGTGTCGAGGATCACGCGCGAGCGCTCGGTGATCCTCACGCGGGCGAGGCCGGCGCGGGCGGCGAGCACGGGTGCGCGTGTCCGGATCGCCCGCGGGCTCAGCGAGTGGAGGTCCCGTCCGAGCGCGGCTGCGTCGGCCGCGGCCGAGGCTCGGCGGTGCTGATAGAGGCTCACAGCCACCGTCGCGATCCCGTTCGCGCGGGCGTCGGCCTTGCCCTGGTCGCTCTGGCCGATGAGCCGGAACACGAGCACCCCGAACGCGATCATCGGCAGCACGACGATCAGGACGAAGAAGCTGCTGAGGCGCGTGCGAAAGCTCATGGGAAAGAGGCCCTGCCGCGACGCAGCGTATCGGCGCGACACCAAGGTTTCGACACACCGGGCTGCAGCCACCCGGGGCTACACTGTCTCGCAACCGCGCGGCTGACGCCGCCGCCCGGGGCTATAGCTCAGTTGGGAGAGCGCCTGGATCGCACCCAGGAGGTCGGGGGTTCGAGTCCCCCTAGCTCCATCTCTCGAATCGCCCGCGACCGCGGGCGATTCGCCGCCAGATGACGTGCGGCTGACCGGCGATGACCTCAGCGCCATACGAGAACGTCGCGCGCCCGTCGGCCGCCCAAGTCATCTCCCATACACCAGGCTCGCCTTGGACACGTTTGACCCGCAGCTGCGGGTCAAACGACTGGCTGGTCAAGCCGACGACGAAAACGCTGAGCGCACTGAGGAATGCTTGACGCTGCTGAGGTCCGAGTCGCTCCCAGTCTCGGAGGAACCGGGGCAGCTCTTCGTGCGTCGGCACCTATTTCGACTCTGCCGGGGGAACGCTCTCTAGATGGGCGATGAATTCCTCGTCGCTGCCAAAGAAGACGCCTCGGCCAGCCGCGATATCTGCGTCGGCCTCTCGCTCCTTGGCCTGCCACTCGGGCGTCCAGAACCAAGCCTGGTCGGGATCGATCGGACCCTTGATGATCCCGCGGAGAAGCACCCCGGCGCCCTCGACCGCGGTGTCCGGGAGCTCGTCGACCAGCTTATGAAGGTCAGCCTTGGTCACGACCCAAATTCTGACACGCCGCCCGGCTCGCTAGGCCCGACTCTCCGTCACGCGTCGGCGATCGCAACCTCGGCTTCGGTCCTCGGCGTGTCCTCTAGCTCGTCCATCACTGCCCGTACCTCGTAACAGTCAGCCGAGCATCGTGCCCGAGCGTGCTCATAGGTCAACCTGTCGTGGCGCGATACTCGACGCCTATGGGTCGGCGCACCTCGTATGCGCGGATCTCGCACAGGATGACTGGCGAGCCGTAGGTCCGGACGAGATCGTTCAAGCTGTCATAGCCATGACCGGCAGTCAGACTGCAGAGCACAGCGAGGGTGTGTCCGCGCGATCGGTGGTGCTGGTGACCGGCATGTCAGGCAGCGGAAAATCGACGGTCCTGGCCGAGCTGAAACGCCGTGGGCACCGGGTCATTGACACCGACGATCCCGGTTGGATCGTCGAGACCCATACCGCGAGTGGGCCTGAGCCGCTCTGGGACCTTGACCAGATCAAGGCGCTCATTGACGGCCACCGCACGGGCTGGCTCTTCATCGCCGGCTGCGTGGCGAATCAGGGCGCGGCCTATGACCGCTTCGACGCTGTCGTGCTGCTGAGCGCGCCGGTCGACGTCATCCTCGGTCGAGTCGCCGACCGGGCCAATCCGTTCGGATCCACGGCGGGTGACCGGACGAAGATCACCAACGACCTGGCAGCGTTCGAGCCGCTGCTGCGCGCAGGCGCGGATCGTGAGATCGTAACCACGGCGCCCGTCCACGAAGTCGTCGCGGCGCTGGAACACGTCGCTAGCGGCGCCGGTCATCGAGACCGCTGAACGCGCCGCGCGAATCGCACCTGACTCGCCAGGAGTCGCGGATTGCGCGGAACGCGCGCCATAGGTCGCCGGCGCGCCCCGAGCGCCGGGTTTGAAGCCTGGTCAGCTCGACGCGATGACGGCGACACCGACGCGGCCGCCGTCGACGTCGATGACGGTGCCGTGCACGAACAGCGATTCGTCGCTAGCGAGATATACCGCAGCGTTGGCGATCGCGTCCGGCGTGCCTGCGGTGTTGGCGGGGGTTCCACGCATCATTGCCTCGGCCGCGGGGGACTGCGATGTCGAGGAGAGGATGACCCCCGGGGAGATCGCGTTGACGCGGACGCCGACGGGGCCGTACTCGGCGGCCCAGGCCCTGGTCAGGGTTTCGAGCGCGCCCTTGCTCGAGCTGTAGACCGAGGAGACAGGGATCCCGAGGCGGGCGATCCAGGAGCCGAGGTTGATGATCACGCCGTTCCCGCGCTGCGCCATCGCGGGCGCGATCGCGGCTGTTAGGAAGAACGGCGCTTTGACATTGACGGCGTAGATCCGGTCGAACGTGTCCTCGTCGGTTGCCGCGCTGCTGGGGCTCGAAGGAAAAATCCCGGCGTTGTTGGCGCGCTGGATCTCCTCAACGACGTCGGCGCCACGCTGTGGATCGCGCCCGCTCACGACCACGCGGGCGCCCTCGCGCGCGAACGCGACGGAGATCGCGCGCCCGATGCTGCCCGTGGCGCCGGTCACGAGCGCGGTCTTGGAGTCAAGGCGACTGCTCATGCCTTGCGCCCTAGCTGGCCGAGCGCCGCGAGCGACATGTCCCAGAGCCGGCTCGCGTTCTCAGGATCGAGTGCGTAGGCCGCGACGCCACCTTCCTGCATCGGCCGGTCGGTGCCGGGATCATGACTGCTCCCCGGGGAGGTCGCGTCGAGCATGGGTGCTTCGTTGCAGTCCTCGAAGTAGCGACCACCGATCCCCTCAAGCTGGGGAGAAGTTGCAACCAGGACGCTCGTGGCTGCGCCTTGCCCGATCGTCTTGAAGCGGAACGTGCCCGAAGTCCGCAGGCTGCTGAGCTCTTCCCGGTTCATGTGCCGAGAGAGGTTCGTCTCCGCGATCGCGCCCGGATGGACCGCGTTGGCCGTGATCCCGTCGCCGGCCCAGCGCCGCGTCGCCTCGACGGCGAACAGGATGTTCGCGGTCTTCGACTGGCCGTAGGCCAGCCACGGGTCGTACGGTCGAGAGCTGAAGTTGATGTCCTCGAAGACGACCGGTGAGCGAAGGTGACCGCGCGAGCTGAGCGACACGATCCGCGCGTCGCCTGCGGCCGTGAGCGCGTCGTGAAGCCCGAGGGCGAGCGCGAAATGGCCGAGGTGGTTGGTCGCGAACTGGAGCTCCCATCCCTCCGGGGTCACGGTCAGCTCTTGCAGCGCCATGACCCCGGCGTTGTTGATCAGGAGGTGCAGTGGTCCATTCCAAATCGCGGCGAACTCGGCGATGGACGCTCTGGTCGGCGAGATCGAGCCGCCCGACGCGCACGGCGCTGCCGGTGGTCGCGGATATGTCGCTGGCGGTCCGGTCACCGGCCTGCGTGTCGCGCACGGCGAGCGTGACTTCCGCGCCGGCGCTCGCCAGGGCGCGTGCGGTCTCGACACCGATTCCCGATGAGGCGCCGGTGACGATCGCGCGCTTGCCCGATAGGTCGATGCCCTCGATCACCTGCGGCGGCGGTCGAGTCGGACCCGAACTGGGTGTGGATGAGGTCTGTGGTCTGGGTCATGCAACGAGTGTCCGACAGGGAGGCTGGCTGTACAAGAGCTCTGCTGATCCTGGTAGTGACAGGGCCACGATCGACGGCTTGAACGGTCGTATCGTTGTGGCATGGCACGCGAGAATCCGATCGGCGAGTACCTCCGCGCCCGGCGCGAGCTCGTGCGTCCCGAGGACGTCGAGCTACCCGACGCCGGCAGCCACCGGCGGGTACCGGGCCTTCGCCGCGAGGAGGTCGCGATGCTCGCCGGCGTCAGCGCCGACTACTACGTCCGTCTCGAGCAGGGCCGTGACCAGCACCCCTCCGCACAGGTGCTCGACGCGCTCGCGCGGGCACTCCAGCTCGACGATTACGCGACCGCGCACCTGCACCGTCTCGCGTCGCCCCCGGTGCGCCGGCGGCGCAGGACCCAGCGGCCCGAGAAGGTGCCCGCGAGCATCCTGCGGCTGATCGCGTCGTGGAGCCACACGCCCGCCTACGTCTACGGCCGCTACATGGACGTCCTCGCCGCCAACCCGCTCGCGACCGCGGTGGCGCCGTACCACGCGCCGGGGCACAACCTGGTCCGCGCCGCCTTCCTCGACCCACGCGTCCGCGACATGTACGGCAACTGGGAATACGTCACCGAAAGCACGGTCGCCGGCCTACGCGCCCTCGTCGGCCCCGACGTCGATGATCCTCGGCTGAACGAGCTGGTCGGCGAGCTGTCGGTTCGCAGCGAACGCTTCCGTCAGCTTTGGGCCAGACACGATGCCAGGCCCAAGCGCAGCGGCACGAGCCTGCTCGACCACCCTCAGGTCGGACCGCTCGAACTCAGCTACGAGAAGCTCCCGATCCCCGACACCAACTGCCAGACGCTGGTCATCTACCACGCCGAACCCGGCAGCCCAAGCGCCCAAGCACTCACCCTTCTGAGCACCACCGCCGTCGGTGAGCGCGAACCAGTCCGGTCCATCGCCGCCGAGTAGCGGCCGGCAACCCCGGACACCTCCAGTGATGACAGTTGCTGTCATACCTGCTACTGTGATGACAGCAACTGACATCATTCTGTTGGAGGAAACATCATGCGTCTCTTCGTTACCGGGGCATCAGGCTGGATCGGCTCCGCGGTGGTCGCCGAGCTGCTCGGACACAACCACCAAGTGCTTGGCCTCGCTCGCTCTGACGCCTCCGCCGAGGCCATCGCCGCCGCTGGCGGCGAAGTGCGGCGCGGTCGATGTCACCGACCTTGCCGTCCTGTTCGCAGCCGCCAAAGAGTGCGACGGAGTCATCCACCTCGCCTTCCGTCACGACGTCGCGTTTTCCGGGGACTTCGAAACCGCCGTCGCCTCAGACCACGCGGCGATCGAGGCCATCGGCGACGCGCTCGCCGGAACCGACAAACCGTTGGCTATCGCCTCTGGCCTCGCTGGCCTGCGGTCGGGCGAGATCGCGACCGAGGATGACCGGCCCCAGCCGACCCCCGGCCCCGGCGGCCGCATCATCAACGAGCGAGCCGCGCTGGCGCTCGCCGAGCGCGGCGTGCGCTCGATGAGCGTTCGCTTTGCCCCCACCGTCCATGGCGTGGGCGACCACGGATTCATCGCCCTCATCGTCACCGCCGATCGCGAGCACGGCGGCGCTGCCTATGTCGGTGATGGCGACAACCGCTGGCCGGCCGTACACGTCACTGATGCCGCCCGCCTCGTGCGTCTCGGCATCGAGCACGCACCCGCGGGCTCGGTCCTGCACGCGACCGGCGAAGGCGGCATCCCATTCCGCCACATCGCCGAGGCGATCGGGCGTCGACTCCAGCTGCCGATCAATCTCGCTGGCCGCCGAACAGGCCGCTCAGCATTTCGGATTCCTCGGCGCATTCGTCACCCTTGACGCACCAGCCTCCAGCACGCAAACCCGGCAGCTCCTCGGCTGGGAACCCAGCGGCCCGGGCTCATCTCCGACATCACCGCCGGCGCCTACGACCCCGCGCTCGTCGCCTGAAACCCGCACCCCCGGCGGCGGTCTGCCATCGCCCCGCGGGCGACCGCCGCCGAGCCCCCACACCTCCCCAGCTCTCGCGCTGGGCGAGCGGTTACCACGGGATCGTTCGGGGGAGGCCGAAGTGCGGTAGGGCGCTGGTCGCGGCGAAGCGGGTGATGTGCGAGATGCGGTCGCCGTCGAGTGTCAGCACGAGCAGCGAGAGCGCGCGGCCGACGTCGGTGTGTGGGTCTTTGGCGTAGTGGCCGAACGCAGGTTGGGTGTTGGCTCGCGTCGGAATGAGGCGGCGGGGGTTTTCCCGCGTCGCGAACGCATGGGCGATGAACTGTTGTATCGCGTCGCGGCCTCGGTACCCGTAAGGCTCCGGCGGCATCGTCCACCATGCGTCCTCGCCGAGCAGCGCGACGATCGGTTCCACATCTCCGCGCTCGAAGGCGTCCGCGAACCGCGCGACGAGCTCTTGTTCTTGGGCTGATCGGGGGAGCGGCGCTCGGTCGTGCGCGTGCGGCCCGCGCTCGTCGATCGTCGCGCGGGCGCGGATGAGCGCGCTGTTCACCGACGTCTGGGTGGTTTCGAGCATCGCGGCGACGTCGGTGGCGGAGAACCCCAGCACGTCGCGAAGCACGAGCACGGCGCGCTGGCGGGGCGGGAGGCGATGAAGCGCGGTGAGGAACGCGAGCGTTACCGCCTCGCGGGTCTCGTAGCGGGCCTCCGGACCGGCCGCGCTGTCGACGATGCCTTCGAGCAGCGCGTCGGGATAGGGCTCGAGCCACAGCACCTCGCCGTAGCGGGTGGGCTCCGGTGAGGACGATGGCACCCCGGCCGCTGTCGCGGGGCGTCGACCGCTATCGCGCAGCATGTTCAGACAGCGGTTGGTAGCGATCCGATACAGCCAGGAGCGCAGCGTCGAGCGCTCTTCGAATGAGTCCAATGCGCTCCACGCGGAGAGGAGCGTCTCCTGTACCGCGTCCTCGGCGTCCTGCACCTGGCCAAGGATCCGGTAGCAGTGCAGCTGCAGCTCGCGCCGGTAGGGGTCCGTGAGCGCGGCGAACGCCTGATGGTCGCCCGCACGGGCACGGATCAGAGCGCTGTCGTTCACGGGCGAAGTCTGGCATCGCAGCTCACACCCACTGCGACACCACCGCTGCTCGAAATTCGTCGGCGAGTTTCTCCCGCTGGCCGGGTCAGAACCCGCGACAGGCAGATTCGCGTTCTGATCGGAGGACCAATGCACCATCTCAGCCGAGCGCTCGCCGACCGCTCGCATTGATGACCTACATCGCGAGGCCGCCCAGAGGCACACGATCCGCCTCGCCCGTAGCGTCACGCACGAGCCACACATGGCGGCCGCAAGCCGCGTACCGATACTGAGCGGACGGCGGTGGACGGGCCGTCGCGACGGCCGTTCTCGCCGCGACCGAGCTTCCGATGCATCAAGAGATGAGGAGTGAGAGGTCGTGAGCAGGCCGCTTGCACGTGTGTTCGCCTATTGGCGGACGGGGCTGTCGGGGCCGGTCATCGTTCTTCAAGCCGGGACCGCCGTCAACTACTTCGGCACTGGACTGATCCTTCCATTCGAGATCATCTACCTGCACGAGCTCCGCGGCTTCCCGACGGCGACTGCAGGGTTGGTGCTGGCGGCGGTCATGGGCACGGCGGCGGTGGTCACGCTCCCTGCGGGTGCGCTGCTCGATCGTTTCCGTGCGAAGCCGATCCTGATCACCGGCAATCTCGTGAGCGCGTTGGGCTACGGAGGTCTCGCATTCGTCGACCGTCCCTGGCAAGGCTTCGTCTGCTCGGCCGTCGGCGGCGCCGGTTTCGCAGTCGCGGGAACCGCGAACCAAGTTCTGAGTCTGACCCTGGTCACGCCGGAGCAGCGCGCCGCCTCGATCGCGCTCCGCCGAGTCGCGGGCAATTTCGGCATGGGCGCCGGGGCGACGGTCGCGGGCTTCATCGTCGCTTCCGCCGATCACCTTCGCACGTTCCAGGCGCTCTACCTTTTCGATGCAGCAACCTTCGCTGTCTTCGCGCTGGTTGTGCTCGTGGGGATCCCGAATCCTCGCCTTGCGGATGCTGCGTCGGCGAGCGGCAGCGGAAGAGGTTTCCGAGCGGTTGCTCGAGATCGGCTCTTACTCGCCTTGATCGCCGCCAACGTCGTGCTTGTGATGGTCGGCGGCGCATTCTTTTCCAATGTCCTCTCGCCGTTTGCGAAGGCGCACACGCCTGTCGGTCCGGGCGAGATCGGGGTCGTCTTCTTCATCAACACCTTCTTCATCGTCGTTGCGCAGGTTCCCGCCACACGGGTCGTCAAGCGCATGCGCCGCACACACGCCTTGGCCGCGACCAGCGCGCTGTTCGCAGTCGGCCTACTCGCGGTCCTGCTCGCGACACTGACGCGCTCGACGCCCGCCGCTACCACCGTCTTGGCCGGGGTCGCGATCGTGATTGCGATCGGTGAGTGCGCGCAGTTCATCGTGCTCGGCCCACTCGTCGCCGAGCTCGCACCACCGCATCTGCTCGGCCGCTACATGTCGCTTTACAGCCTCAGCTTCACCGTAGGCGTGGCCCTCGGCCCAGCGGTCGGCGGCACGCTGCTCGCAACGTCACCCGACGCCGTCTGGTGGGGCGGCGCCCTGACGCTCGCACTGACCGCAGCCGGCTTCCTGCGACTCGGCCACCGGATCCCCGACCCGCTCTTGCAGACGAAATCCCAGCCGCTGCAAGCCGCACCGGAGCCGACCTGACCCGTCGACCGATGACGGGGAGCCTCGAACACCCGCCTCGTTCGGCTTTGCCCGCTTTCTGTCGGAGAGGGCCAGATGCCCGTCGCGACCCGCGGCGCGGGCCCGTCCGGGTCCCCGCTTTGCGCCGCGAGAGGTCTCACGGCCAAGATCGCGTGGATATGCCCGGCGCTCAGACGAATCGAGGTGCGGGTTCGTGGTCGCTGCTGTTCGGACCGGCTCCCTGATCCGCGACTGAGCTCGAGAATCGGCATTACGCTGACCGAGAATCGGCATTACGCTGACCCAGAATCAGCCCCGCTGGCCCAGCCCGCGAACCCACTAGGAACGAACCCCAGGGCGAGTGCCGTCTTCGAAAAGGCCAGCCATACCGGTGCCAATGCTGTCGGTCCACGGCACTATTTCGGGATCGATCGTACGTCTGCCGCTGACCGGGCCGGAGTGGGGGATCGTCACCGTTTTCGCGGTGGCCTCGTTCGCGCTCTTCGGGCTCAATGCGGTCGATGCAGCCGCCAACAACCGCGTCTTCCTAGGCGCGGCGGGCTCCTCCGCCCAGGACTCGATGCAGTACCTCGCGTGGGCGACGGACGCCGCTCACCACGGGCTGATCGCGAACCTGTACGGCTTCAACAACGGGGGCCACGTCTTCTTCCACCCGATCTGGCTGGTCACCGGACTGCTCCACGTCGACACAGGTGTGTCATATCTGGTGCTGCTCGGGCTGTGGCAGGCAGTGGCGCTGATCCTGCTGATCGTCGTCTTCCGCCGGTACGCCCAGCTCGTGGTCGGCAACGACGGACGGGCTCGAGCGATCGCGCTGACGCTCGCAACGTTCCTCGTCAGCCCGTTCTTCCCGCTGGTCGTCAACCTCAAGTTCAAGCTGTACGGCGCGCACTGGATGGGGCTGCTGACCGGCGAGAGCTACGCCGTGCAATGGATCAGCGGCTACTTCCCGGTCGCGCTCACGGTCTCCGCAATGATCGGCTACCTGATGATGGTGGATCGGATGATGGGCACGCTGGATCGACCGACCCTCGGCGCGGAACTGTTTCGGCCGGCCGGTCTCGCCGCTGCCGCGCTCGGCGCGACCGCCGCCTTCCTCCACCCCTGGCAGGGGGCTGAACTGGCGATACTGACCGTCGGACTGGCGATCTGGAACCGACTGCTTACGCGACGCAACGTCCGGCTGCTGCTGCCGCTCGCAGCGATCGCGGTGCCGCTCGTCTACTACCTGATCCTGCCGCAGATCGACGCCGGCTGGGCGACCTCCGGCCGTGGGCCAGGCCCGCACCGGGCCGGCATCCCGCTGCTCGGATGGCTGACCACGTTCGGGCCGGCCGCGCTCGCATCGGCCCCCGGCTGGCGGACCCGCGCGACCTCAGACCGTCAGCGGCTGCTGAGACTGTGGCCGATCGCGGTGCTGATCACGTTCGTCGCGGCGCCGACCGGCAAGTTCCAGGCGTTCGGCGGGGTGTCAGTCCCGTTGGCGCTGCTGGCCGTTCAGGGGTGGCGACGGGTCCTTGAGAAGCGCAGCCTAGGAGGCCGCGACCCGCGGGTCTTGCGGTTCATGGTCAGCGCCGGTGTCGCCGTGCTGTTGCTCTGCTCGCTCCCTGCGACGGCCCGGCTGTTGATCAGGTACCGGGTTGGCGGTCAGGCCGTCGCCCAGCTAGACCGCTCGGAGGCCGATGCGCTCGATTACCTCGCGCGCCAGCCCCGAGGCGGTGTGCTGAGTACCGTGAAGGTCGGTATCTGGGTACCAGCCGTGACCGACGACAGCACCTACGTCGGGCACTCCGTCTGGAGCCCGCAGGCGACCCGACGGGCGCACTACGTCCGTCGGCTGTTCGGCTATCCGGGCAAGCCGCTCAGCCCGACCGCGGCGCTGGCGCTGATCGAGCAACCCGGGGCGCGTTACGTGCTTGAGCCCTGCGGGGCTCGAGCGAACCTGTGGCCTCTGCTCGAACCGCGCGGCTACAGCCGGCACGTGTTCGGCTGCGCGATCGTGTACTCGCCGTCCGCTCAGCGCGCACGCTGAGCGTCCAGGCATCCGGCCGACAGGTGCGACCCGCGCGGGATTCCTCGCTGAAGCGGTCATCGGTTTGGGCTCGCCGCGCGCCGCGCCGTCCTGGCGGCCGTGGCTAACCTTGCGATGCAGATGAGCCGGCGAGTCCTCGTGCTCGTGGCAGCCGCGTCGCTGGCTGCATCGTCAGAGGTGGTCGCCGGCCGCGTAGCGACCGACAGCCAGATCCTGCGGCGTGGGCCAAAGCCGGCCTACGCCTCGGTCCAGGTCGGGCTCCGCCCGTTCGGCCGCCCGATCCCGCCCGCGTTCCTCGGGTTGGCGATGGAGTACCGCGGGATCGTCGCCTATACCGGTCCCGACCCGACCGCGATCAATCCGGTGCTCCAGCAGATGATCCGCAACCTTGCGCCTGGGCAATCACCGGTGATCCGGATCGGGGGGGACAGCACCGACTGGACCTGGTGGCCGCAGCGCGGTCTCCGAACGCCGGCGGGAGTCAACTACGCGCTGACGCCGAAGTGGATCGCCACTGTCAGGGGACTGCTTCAAGCGACCAACGCAGGCGCGATCGTCGGCATCAACCTGGAAGCCAACCGTCCGCTCGTCTCAGGCGCGGAGGCGCACGCGCTAATCAACGGGATCGGACGCCAGCGCGTGCGCGCGCTCGAGCTCGGCAACGAACCTGAGCTGTACGGAAGGCTTCCGTGGTCGCGCACTCCGACCGGCACGCCGATTATGGGCCGGCCCGCGAGCTACAACCGCGGCGACTGGAACGCGGACTTCGCACAGGCGCGAGCGGCGATGCCGGCGTATTCACTGGCTGCGCCGGCGACGGGCAATTTCGGGCTTCTGGCGAGTCTCGCCGGGTTCCTCAGCGCCGAGCCATCGGTTCGGTTGGTGACCTTTCACCGCTATCCGCTCCATCGCTGCCACACCACGCCTACGGCGGTCGCCTATCCGACCGTGCCCAACCTGCTCGCGCCGGTTGCCTCGCGCGGGTTGATGCAGGGCACCGCCCACGCGATCGCGATCGCGCACAGCCGCGGAATCCCGTTCCGAGTCGCCGAGATGGGCCCCGTCACCTGCGGAGGGACGTGGGGCGTCAGCAACAGCTTCGCGTCAGCCCTGTGGGTCCTTGACGCGCTGTTTGCGATTGCCGGCAGCGGCGCAGACGGGGTCAACATCCAGACGGCGCCGTGGCCGGGGACACCGAACGAGATCTTCTACTTCCATCAGCTGGGCCGCCAGTGGCAGGGCTGGGCGCGCCCCGAGTATTACGGTGCGCTGATGTTCGCCCAGGCGGCGCCGCCGGGCTCGAGGCTGCTGGGTCTCGGCTACGCCGGCGGTTCCCAGATCCGCGTGTGGGCGACGCTCACCCCCGGGCATCAAATCCATCTGGTCGCGATCAACGCCAGCCTCACGCAGGCCGCGTCAATCCACGTGAGGCTGCCGACGGCGGCCCCCGCCACGGTCTCCCGGCTGCTCGCTCCCGATGCGTATGCCACCGGCGGCGTCAGGCTCGCCGGTCAGAGCTTCGACGCGACGACCACCGGCCTGCCACGCGGGTCGCGCGTGACGACGTCGCTCCGCCCGTCGGGCGGCCGCTACACGCTCACGCTTCCCGCCTCGAGCGCAGCCATGCTGACGGTGGCCGCGCACTAGCGGTCGACCGCCGCGAGTAGGCCGGCGTATGAGCGCACCAGCGCCGCCCGCTCGTCGTCCTTTAGCGAGGGCTCAAGATCGCAGCCGTCGGTGACCCACCGATCCGGCGGTGTCGCGGACCTCGTCCAACGCTTCGATTGTTACGGTGCTCGCGTGGGCCCTGTGGTGGTGTTCCTTAGCATCGGCCGGTGCGGTACACAATGGCTCGCTGCCACGTTCGCCGAGCTGTATGGCCAGTCGGTGGATGTCGAGCACGAGCCGTTAGGCGGTCGGTACTGGCCGCGCAGGTTCTTTCGCTCCTACGCGAACTCCGAGGAGATCCTCGAGCTGCCTGAAGTAGCGGCGCACGTCGAGCGCATCGCCAGGAGCGACTACTACATCGAGACGGGATGGCCGGTGCATGCGGCCCTTCCGATGCTGGCCGCCCGGTTCCCCGACCGCCTCCGAGTCGTTCACCTCACACGACACCCGGTGCCGTCGGCTCTGTCTCAGCTGTCGCACAACACCTGGCCCGGCGGACCTCCGCACGAGTTGGCCAAGCTTGCCGTGCTGAGACCGACCGATCCCCACGTGTTTCAACCGCACTACGCTGAGCGGTGGCACGAACTCAGCGCGTATGAAAAATGCCTCTTCTGGTGGACCGAGGTGCACATGTCGGGCCTCGAGTTCCCCGCCCGGAAGCCGGCGACCCCGTTCGTCCGGGTGCAGTCGGAGAAACTCCTGGCCGGCGACCGAGCGGAGCTCACCAAGATGCTCGAGCTGATGGAGCTCGACTGGGACGAGCGCTGGGTTGCGCGCGCCGGCGAACTGGTCGACCGCTGGCACCACCAGACCGATCGAGCGTTTGATCCAGATCTGATCTCGCGGCACCAACAGACGCTCGATACCGCACGCCGACTCGGTTACGAGCCGCTGGACATAGATCGCGCGGCCCTCGATCGCCGGTACAAGCTCGCCTACGGCAGCGCCGAGGCGCCCGGGCCCGCGGTGGGCGCGTACAACTTTGGGATTCTGCTGGAGCAGTGTGGTGACCCGGTAGGCGCTGAGGCCGCCTACCGCCGTGCCGACGAGCACGGACTTGCGGCGGGCGCGTACAACTTCGGGGTCCTGCTGGAGCAGCGTGGTGACGTGGAGGGCGCGAAGGCCGCCTACCGTCGCGCGGTTCGATCAGGCGATCCCCATCCGGCGGCTCGCGCAAGCGAAGCGCTGGAGAGGTTGACCGGCTGACCTCATGCCGACGGCAGGCACTCCGTCACTCGGCGCGCGAGGATCCGAGCGTTGGGGCCGTACGCCATCGTCCGATGAGTACCGGGGACGGCTCGCACCGTTAGGCCTCCGTCGGCGAGGTCCGCCCACCCCAGATCAGGGATAGCGTCCAGATGCGCCCAGCCTTCGGTGGCCCAGAACAGCACGATGTGTCCGGGGTAGCTGTTTGGACGGTAATGAATACGAACAAGTGACCCCGGCGGCGTCGGCACCCGCCAACCGCGCGGAAGCCGCTTGAGGAGCACTCTGAACCACCGGTGCCTGGTGATCGCCGGGACCGTGTGCCTGATGTAGGTGCCTCTGCTGAGCCAAGATCTCGTCCGCATCTCGGCGAGCATCCGCCTGAGCTGGGCGGCATTTGCCGTATGCATGCGGAGTCTCGCGGACAACGGGAACACGTATCCCGGTGCCGGCGTGTCGAGTAATCCAAGAAGGCCGACACGTTCCCCGGACGCGACAAGCTGCCGCGCCATCTCGTAGGCGATCACCCCGCCGAACGAATAGCCGATCAGCTGGTATGGACCTTCCCGCTGGATTCGGCGCAACTGCTCCACGTAGCCGCGGGCAGTCTGCTCGAGCGGCGGCTTGACCTGCCACCGACGTGCAAGCGGATCCTGGATCTGAAACACCGGTTGGTCGGCGTCGAAGTGATCCCGCATCGAGAGCAGCTCCGCCCACCCGTGGATCCAGAACAGCGGAGGTCGCGTTCCGTGAACGTTGATCCCCCTCCACATGCCGGGTTGTGCTCCCTGCGCGTCGATCGCACTTGCCAGGTGCCGGATGGTCGCGCCCTCCAGCAGGAGCGACAGCGGTAGGTCTCGTCCGGTCCGCTCCGCGATCTCTTCCATCAGCCAAACCGACAGCAGCGAATCGCCACCGAGCTCGAAGAAGTCGTCCTCCGGGCCGATCTCGCCTCGCTCGAGCAGTTCGGACCAGATCTCGGCCAGGGTCTCCTCTGTCGGAGATACGAACCCACGTGCATCGGATCGGTCACGCCCGATCAGGTCTGTCCGCCGCGGGCGGCGTCGGTCATCGGTCATCCGGCGCGCCGTGTCGGTAGGGATGTAGCTTGCTCGCCGACACTGACCATGAACGACGTTTCGACTGGCCCGCCGGCACTGTCGACGATCGCCGTCTTGACCGTGGCCAAGCGCAGCAGAACGGCGTTCGGCGAGTGGGTACAGGGCCAGCGCGATGCATCGAGCCCGGCGAATCGCCCGAGGATGGCAAGCAGCAGAGGATCTGCGGGGGCCCAATCATCACCCACACGGACTTCCGCCCACTCATGTGGCGTCCCCAACGGCGGCGACAGCAGCAGCCCGTATGCCATCCGCGCCTCGATGCCGCGCTGTTGGCACTCACTGACGACGAACCGCGACGCTGTCATGCAGCCGGCAAGTCTCGTGCGGCGCGCGAAGTCGAGATCGCCGGCCAGCGTCGGGGGGAGGAGGTAGAAGTCGAACGAAGCGGCTTGATGCAGGACACGCTCGACACTGGCGGGAAAGGCGCTCGCACAGTTCGCCATCTGCACGCTGAGCCTGGCGACGATCTGGTCTTCACCTACTACGGTCTGAATGCGCCGCTCGTCGGGCAGCAGCACGTTCACGGTCGCGCCGGGGCTTGCGTAAGTGCGATAGCGCAGCCCGATCACGTGCGACCCCCGCCCGGCAGCGCTGGCGACAGAGTCTGCCCACGAGCGCATGGTCCTCAGGTATAGCCGCGCAGATCCGAGCCGCAAAGCGATGTAGTGAAGGTCGGACCATGCGAATCTGGCCTCACCTTCGAACGAAGCCCGGGGCAACCCGCGCTCTGAGAGGAGCTCCGCAAAGGCCGAATTGATCCCGAACTCAAGCTCGGCTCGCCGGGGAGTGACGTCATACACCCTTGCGGCCGGTGGGACGGCACCGAGCGCCGCTATCCAGCGATCGACCGCATCGAGCGGCACGCTGGATATCTCGTTGTGGCTGGCGTTCACGCACCCCGCGAATACAGCATCGGGCATTTCGAGCATACGGGCATGAGGCCATGCTGGTCGACGGTCTGGCGCAGCTGCTACAGCTTAGGCCCATGCCAGACGTTCGGCCACGCCGGACGTAGCGAGTTGCCCGACGGCCAGCTCCGGGAAGAACTTGCAGGTGATGGCCTCGCCGCTCGGAAGCACATCCAGGCGGCTGTTGATCGACACGCAACGAGTCCGGCCGTTGGCCGGTCGGTCGCTCCCGTCCACGAACCCCTCGAGGCTCGCGTCGTCGATTTCCGGGTTGTAGCGCACTTTCGTGCGCCATTCTGCGGTCTCGATCCGGTCCAGGTCACTCCGAAGGTCGCTGATGGCAGAGGGGTTGAGGGCAAACGTGTAGGAATGCCAGCTTCCGCTTCCCCGCGGTACACGTGCGGCGACGCTGGGAAGGTGCTCGGCAACGTAGTCATCCATCAGCGAGGCGGTCTGCGGGGAGATGTGCCAGGGTAGCTGAGGTAGACCGCATCAACCCCTTCGTCCTCCATGAAAGTCACGAAGTCGAACAGTTTCCCCACCATCGAGTCCTGGAACACACAGTTGACGGTCACCTCCCCGCGATAGTTACCTGCCTGCGCTCATAGACCAGGCGCCGGAGCCCTTTCATCGTGCGACGCCACGACAGCGCTCCGCGCAGGGCATCGTGCTGGGTCTCGAAACCATCGAGTGCGATGAACATCTCGAGGCGGTCGGAGATGGTCAGGAGCGAGTCGAGGCGCTTTTCAATGTAGACGCCGTTGGTGCACACTGACGTCCAGCGGCGGTGCTCAGCGAGGAGTGCGACGAGCTTGTCCCAGTCGGAATAAAACAGCGGCTCACCGCCCCAGAGGAACACGTTTGCCCCGGCTGGCGCGTCGCATCCAGGACTTCGGCGACCACGTTAATGTCAAGGTCGCGGTTGCGGTCGTCGGCTTCGAGGGTCCGGTGGTGGCCGTCGTCGCCCCACTGGTAGCAGTGGTGACAGCGTAGGTTGCAGCGGTTGGTGAGTTTGAAGCTGACTTCATCGGGCAGCGGCCGTACGACGTGGCGGGTCGCCGTGCGGCGAGCGCACCGGGCGCGACACGGCGCAGCTTCTCGAATGCCACGCGGTCAACGACGGGAGTGCTCTTCACATGGGCCATGAGTCGTTCCTCCGCCTTTGGGTTGTCTGGGCGATGGGATGCGCAGATGGCGAGTAATACCTCGAGCATGCGGTGCAGATCGAGAACAGTTCACGCCGGAGATGGGAGCGAACGCCCGCCGCGCGCTCGCCGTGCCAGATGTCGATCAAGCTGCGCTCGTAGATGTTCCCGATCGTAATGTCGTAGAACGAGTGGCACGTTGTGACATCTCCGCGCGCCGAGATCTCCGCGTACATCCATGGTACGGCGCAACGCTTGTGGTGATCTGCCATCGCCGTCCAGTCAGCCGAGAGGTATGCGGCGAGCGTTTCGGCTGTCCAGGGCATGCGGCTGGCTGAAGAACCGGATGCCCCGCTCATGGCATTCGTCGCGTACGCGACGCATCTGGCGGGCGACCGCATCGGAGTCGACGTTCGCGAAAAATGCCGGGTCGCGCACGTAGGCGGCGGCGCTCGGCGTAGTCGTCACTCCGAACTTCTCGTGGGCGACACGGGCGTAGTGGCGATGCTGCTCAGCCGTAACGTAGCTCTGCATTTCGATGCTGACGGCGCCGAGTCGCGAGAGGTCAAGTCCGAGGAAGAACTCCTCGATGGTGTGGTGATTGTCCGGCGTGACGATAAAGATCGACCCCGAGCTCGGGATACGGATGGCCGGTTTCGCGTTTGAGACGGTCGATCGCCTCGATACCGCGGATCGCGCGGTCGTATACGCCTGCACCACGCTGAGCATCGTTGATCTCCCTCGGGCCATCCAGCGAGACCCAGACCCGGGTTGGGTTGGCGGACACGAGTCGCTGGGCGTGCCGGGGAAGGGTCGTGCCGTTCGTCGGGAACGCAACCTCGCAGCCCGCATCTCCGAGGACCCGGAGGAGTCTCCAGATCGCCGCGATACAGCATCGGCTCGCCGCCGAAGAACTCGATGCAGGGCTTGCTCGGGCAGGCACTCCTCGAGCCGGTTGAGAAGCACGTCGAGATCGAGCTCAGCCAGGTTCGGCAACGACTTGATACGCCCCGGATTCGCCCCACTCGTAGCACATGTTGCACCGGAGGTTGCAGCGCTCGAGTAGCTGAATGACGAGCCACGATGGGCCCCCGCTGACAGGACGCAGCTCGGTCGTGGTCACCCTACGGCCTCCGCTACGAGTGGATCGATGTCTTGCGCGCGGGCCTCGAGCAGGTTGTGATGGAGATCCTCGAGCACGCCGTGATCGAAGCCCGTCTCGCGCCAGCGCTGGATAGTCGATCCCGAAGCCGAGCTCCTCCCACAACGCGCCGTTCTTGGCCTCCGGCTGGCCCCACGGGGTGAGAAGCACGATCGGCGTGGCCGCGGCGAGTGAGTCGAGCAGCGTGCCGCCCCCCGGCTTGCTGACGACGGCCATTGCTTCGCGAACGTTCATGTGTGCCGCAGGAAAGCCGAGCTGGGATCGATAGCGAATTTCGCCGTTGGGGCGAACCTCCCCGAGCGGTGGGAAGGTGAGGTCTCCAGCAGCGTTACGTACCCAAGGGTGCCAGTCGGGATCGCTCACGTAGCAGCGGTCGAGCGGTCCCCGGCCGTCCCAGTCGGGAGGATCGGGACCGAGAACATCGAGCGCATAGCCGGCTAGGGACAACTCCGTCAGCACCTCGGCGTAGGTTCCCAAGCCCCAACCGCCACCGTGGGCGACAAGCCGCCGTGTTCGCGCATCGAAGGGCAGGGGAGCACCCGCCGGCAGGGGGAGACGCCTGCCCAAGCTGCGCTGTCGCCAGTTCCATAGCCAGAGCTCTCGCCGCACGATGCCCGCTGGTTCGTGGTGGATACGAAAGGAATCGCTCTCGACGGCGTCGATGCGGCAGAAGTCGAGTTCAACGCGCGTGTCCGGCACGCAAGCCGCATAGCGCTCGAGCACGGGCAGCCAATATCCGGACCAAACGAGAAAGCGGGCGCGGCCGTCTTGTCGCCAGGTGGTGAGCAGTCGATTGATGCGTTCGTCGTCGAGGCGACCCTCGACGTTGCCAGCCATCCGCCGACCGGCGAGCGCAAGCCGGAAGTCTCGATGGAAGGCCTTTTGGTGCATGAGGTGGCGCTCCATGTGCTGGTCCGCGAACCAGCCCTCGATGACCTCGATTTCGACTCGGCACCCCGCATCGCGCAACAGGTCTTGATGCAGCAGGGCCGCGACATACGATCCGAGGCCCACAGACGACGTGAGTACGGTGAGCGGCTTCACTGCCGGGGCATTGAGTCGAGGAACGAGGCCAGATCAACCAGCGACCGCAGGTGGTCGTAGCTCAGCCGCTCGAAATCGATTTCGACCGCCAGGCTGGCCTCGATCTCGAGCATGAACTGCAGCAACTCGAGGGAGTCCAGGCCGACATCGCTGAGCACGCTCGCGTTATCAGGGAGATTCTTGAGGTCCGGATCGCCGCGGAGGTCGGCGAGAACATCCTTGAGCGCGATGACGGTGGGCATCTCTATCTCCTCTGCTCTTCGGCGTGGCTGGCCCACTGGGATCACACAAGGGCGGCCTTCTCGATCTTCCCGTTGGCCGTCCGGGGCATGGCGTCGACGATTTCGAGGGTTTGCGGGACCATGAACGGCTCGAGCCGCTCGAAGCACGCTGCGCGAAGAACGGCAGGCGTCATCTGGCTGCGGTCGTCCACGACGACGAAGGCGTGGATGGCCTGACCGAGAACCTCGTCGGGCCGGCCAACGACCGCGGCCTCAAGCACGCCGGGCGCGGATCGCAGCGCGGCCTCGACCTCGGCGGGAGCCACCTTCTCCCCGCGTGACTTGATCACCTCGTCCATCCGTGAGACGAAGTAGAGATATCCGTCATCATCGAGTCGGCATAGGTCGCCGGTGTAGAGCACGGACTCGCCGGGATGCGGTCCCGGGCGAAGGCGTCGAGCCGTCTCCTCGGGCCGGCGCCAATAGCCGGCCATGACGGTCGGACCACGTACGACCAACTCACCGACCTCACCAGCCGCGAGCACACGATCTTCGGCGTCGACCAGCCAGATCTCGTTGCCAGGGATGGCGATGCCGACGCTACCGGGCTTCCGTTCGAGGTCGGCGGGCGGCAGATACGTGCAACGCTTGCATTCGGTCAACCCGTACATCGAGAAGATCTGTGCCCGTGGGAATGCACCGCGGAGCCAAGCCACCTGTTCGCTCGAAGGGCGGACCCAGTGCTCGTGATCGTGGGGACGCCGGTCAAGTCCCAGCGCTCGAGCGAAGGAATCTTGCCAGCATGGCAAACATCGTCGGTACCCCCGGGAAGACGGTCACCCCCTCACGGACGATCGTGTTGAGGATCTGTCCGGGGAGCTCGAAGGACCGCTCCAGCACCAGGCGTGCGCCGACCTTCACGCTCATGATCAACTGATAGAGGCCGTAGTCGAACGACAACGGCAACGCGCACAGCAAGACGTCATGGGAGGTGAGGTCGAGGTAGCCGCAAATCGCGGTCGATGCTGCATCCACGTTGTCGTGCGTCACCATGACGGCCTTCGGCTCCCCGCTGCTGCCGGACGTGTAGATCAACGCTGCCAGATCCGTTCCAGCAGGCATGCCCAGGTCGTCGGCGGCGGCGGAGCCGTCGGCGATGGCGTCATCCAGCGTTACTGCGTGAGCGAGGTGGGACAGGTCGGTGAGCGCGGAGGGAGGCCCGGCGACGATCACGCTACGGAGCTTGCGTCAATCCGGCAGCCACGGCGACGTCGACCAGGGATTCGTCGGTGATCAGCGCGGCCGCATCAGCGTCGGCCAGCACCCATGCGAGCTTGTGAGCCGGCGTTCGCGGGCTGACCATCACCGCCACGGCCCCGCACGTCACCACGGCCCAGAAGCCGATCGCCGCCGTGATCGTGTTGGGGCTGAGCACGACGACTCTGTCAGCGGCCCGCACGCGGGAGGCGTGAAGCGAGCGGGCCACGGCGGTCGCATCGTGCGCGAGTTGGCCGTAGGTCAGCGTGGCTCCACCGGCGCGAATCGCCTCGGCCTCAGGTGAACGGAGCGCCGCCTGAGTCAGGAAGTCGTTCAGCACCTGCTCCGCCGATCGTCGAACTCAAGCCCGCGGCGGTGAAGCGAAACACTGTGGTTGGATAGCAGCCCTACCCCAGTGGCCATCATCTGTGCTGGCGGACGGTCTCACCTGACGATGGCTTTGTCAAGGCGCGGCGCGGCCGACGCGGCGGGGCCTGCCGGCGGGGTGCGTACCGTCAGAGCGCCGGGTTTCGACGCGCAGCGCTGCGGGCTCGCGCCGCGCGCGCCATCAGACTCAGCGGACCCGGCGTGATCAGCGAGCGGTCGCCGACCCCCAGCCGGTCGGAGGCCGTCTTCCGCTGATGCCAGAACGGATAGATCAGCGGCGGGCGGCTCACCCGCTCGAGGCGCTGGTGCTGCTCCGCGCTCAACTGCAGGTTGATCGCGTCGAGGTTGTCGCGGAGTTGTACTTCGGTGCGGGCGCCGACGATCAGGCTCGTGACCCCCGGCCGCCCGAGCAGCCAGGCCAATGCGACCTGCGCCGCGGACACGCCATGCTCCCCGGCGACCTCGATCAGCGTGTCGACGGTGTCCCAGAGCTTGTTCTCGTCGTAGACCGGCGGCTCGTCCCAGTCGGTGGCGTGCCGGGAGCCCTCGGGCGCTGGCTGGCCACGGCGGTACTTGCCCGTCAGCAGGCCGCCGGCCAGCGGACTCCAGACAAGCAGTCCCAATCGCTGGTCGAGCGCCGAGGGGACGATCTCGTACTCGGCCGAGCGCTCCTGCAGTGACAGATACACCTGCTGGCTGACGAAGGCCGGCAACCGCTCGGCGCGCGCGACGCCGAGCGCTTTCATGACCTGCCAGCCGGCGAAGTTCGAACACCCGACGTATCGGACCTTGCCACTCTGGAGGAGGTGCTCGAGGGCGCCAAGCGTCTCCTCTAGCGGCGTCTGCCCGTCCCACTCGTGCAACTGGTAGAGGTCGATGTGGTCCGTGCCGAGCCGACGCAGGCTGGCCTCACAGGCCCGGATCAGATGGTGGCGGGAGAGGCCCGCGTCGTTCGCTCCGTTGCCCGTCGGAAACCGGGCCTTGGTGGCCAGGATGACTTCATCCCGGCGCGCCCCGAGCGCCTGACCGATGATCTCCTCCGTCTTGCCCATCGAGTAGACGTCCGCCGTGTCGATCATGTTGACGCCAGCCTCCAGGGCGAGGCCGATCTGACGTCGCGCGTCGTGCACGCCGCCGGTACCGACCTTGGCGAACACGCCGTCGCCGCCGAAGCCCATCGTGCCCAGCGTGATGGCCGAGATGCGTAGGCCCGAGCCCCCGAGTTGCCGGTATTCCACAGTTCTCCTCCGCAGCCTTGATGTCGAGGGAATCGTCGCGCATCGCGCTGTGCGCCGGGAGCCTGAAGACGGCCTTCTCGGCGCCCGTCGCGTCGCTTCGGGCGCGTGAGCCCACCCGCGTATCCGCCACTAGGATCTCGCCGATGTCAAAGGCACGTCTCGTCTGGCGGCGACGATCATCGGCCTGGGCGCCACCGCGGGGACCGCAATGGCGCTTCACCGTCGGACGCTGAATCTCGTCGCCGCCCAGTCCGTGCGCGCGGGCGTTCCTGCCCGCGGAGTCGGGATCGGGTTTGCACTGCAGGTAGGCGGCGCCGCGAGCGCGTTCGTGCTGCAACTCTGTCTCGCCCGGTGGCTCGGCGCGACTGCCTACGGCAGATACACCTTCGTCGTTGCGTGGAGCGGGATCCTGACCATCGCGGCCGGGATGGGATTCCCCACGATGGTCCTTCGCGTGCTACCCGACTACTCGGTTCGCGAGGACTGGGGAAGGGTGAAGGGCATACTCGCTACCAGCCTTGCCGGGACGGTCCTGACCGGGGGGTTGACCGCGCTGCTCGGGATCACGCTCGTTCTTTCCGTCGGCTGGCAGGGCCCAGCATCCGTCGCCGACATGGCGATCGGCCTCATCCTGGTGCCGCTCGTCGCCGTGATGGCCCTCCAGCAGGAGATTGTCCGTAGTTTCCGCAGAATCGGGCTCGCCTACGGGCCGTCTCTTCTGCTGCGTCCCGGCCTCATCATCTTCGGCGCCGCCTGTGTCCTGGCGTTCGGTCTCCACCTCGGCAGCAGCCTGGCTCTCGCACTCACAGCCACGGCAACAGGCCTCGTGATCGGACTCCAGGCTTGGGGGTTCCGACGCGCGCTCGGTCCGATCGTGTTGTCGGCGCGAGCCGTGTTCGAACGGCGCGTCTGGATCAGGGCGGCGCTTCCGCTGCTCCTCGTGTCGGGCTTCGTAGTCGTCATCGAGCAGACCGACATCGTGATCGTCGGCGCCATCCTCGGGGACCGCGCGGCCGGCCTCTACGGCGCAGCCGCAAAGACATCCAGCCTGGTCGGGCTGATTCTGGTATCGGTCAACGCGGTCGGAGCACCGATGTTCTCCGTCCTGTTCGCGCAGAACCGCCATCACGACCTTCAGCGACTTGTGTCCGCGATAGCCGCCTGGGTGTTCTGGCCATCGTTGATGCTCAGCATCGTCCTCGCCGCCTGCGCCCCTCTCGTCCTCACGCTGTTCGGGCCGGCATTTGGCTCCGCCGAGTGGCAGTTGCGCATCCTCCTCGTCGGCCAGATCGTCAATGCCGGCGCCGGCTCGGTCGGGTGGCTCATCCTGCTCTCAGGCCGTCAGAACGTGGCCGCCCGGATCTACGGATTGGTTGCCTTTGTCCACCTTGTTCTCCTTGCCGTCCTGACACCTGTTTTCGGGATGGTCGGGGCCGCGGTCGCGACGACGCTCACGATGAGTTTGTGGAACGTCTGGCTCCATGCAGCCGTCGTCCGCGAGCTCAACATTCACCCGTCCGTCGTCTTCAATCTTCTCTCGGCGCGCCGGCGACCAAATCCGGCGGGCTGAGTCGTGTGGAATACGGCTCAGTGCGATCCCGAAGCCGCTTCTCGAGGTCGAGAAGCCAGCGCCTCGCTTGCGCGGACATCAGGGAATCCATCGACGGTCGCTCCCCGGGTGGGCCCGGCATCAGCGGGGTTGGTGCGGTAGGCGATGGAGCGGTGGCTGATCGCGGCGACGCGGACAGTCCGGTCGTCAATGGAATCCGCACTGATGGACGCCGCTGGCCACCGCCGCGCGCCCGCGACCCCGTCCGGCTATCACCGAGGCCGCCCACCGCAACAAAGGCGAGCAGTACCCTGCCGACCCGATAGAAGTCCGAGTAGCGTGCGCACGTGTAGTAGACGGGCGAGAGCCGTGGGCGGCAATCGCTGTCGCTCGTGCCGAGCGTCATGTAGTGGTTGGTGTCGATGACCCGTCGCGCCGTCGTGTTCAGCTCACCGGATGTTGTGGCGCTGCTCATCCGATGCGACGGTATGTGATTGCGAGATCGTCCTGCCAGCTGCTGCCGTCACGCGACAGTTCCCCCGGCCAGCGATCGTGTCGCGATCGTCGCTAAAGGTGAGGGTGAACCGCTGCGAGAAGTCCGGAGCGTTTCGTGCGTAGCGCAATGTGCCCTGGCTCAAGCTGACCGTGAAGATCCGATGGACTCCACGGGAATCGAAGTAGTGCATCGACAGCTGGTCGTCGATCACGCCGAAGATCGCGATCGCGTCCGGGATCTCGGGGTGCTCGTAATGCGAGCGCTGAATCAGGAGGCGGCGTCCGTCAAGCCACTCGAAGGTCATCTCCCCTCGGATCTCGTCGCCGGGGAGTAGTGGGTGGGTCGCCTCGAGCGTCCACGTCCCCACAAGGGTCTGCCAATCCTGCGGGTCGAGGTCCTGCGTTGGTGACTCCATAGCGCCTCCCGTTATCAGATCAGCTACGTATCCAATCGTGTGTAGGACCTCGCTCGAACCACAAACTCATCGCCCGGCGCGAGCTGCCAAGCGGCCGTGCTGGTGGCCGCTCGTGATTTCCGCGAGGTCCGGTGCAAGAGCCTCGGCGAAGTCGGGCTTGATCCGCCCGGCTGACCGCTCACACGGTGCGCAGCGCCTCTGTCGGGGAGAGCCGCGCGGCTCGGATTGAGGGGTAGAGGCCGGCGATGGCGCCGATGAAGAGGGCGGCGCTGACGCCGCCGTACAGGGCCAGTGCGGGGATTTGTATCGACCAGTGCTGGCTTGCCGCATAGATCATGGTGGCGGCGATTCCGATGATGGTCCCCGCAAGGCCGCCGAGCGCGGAGAGGAGCACGGCTTCGGTCAGGAACTGCTCGGCGACGTGGCGGCGGCTGGCGCCGATCGCGCGGCGCAGGCCGATCTCGGAGCGGCGTTCGAGGACTGAGATGACCATCACGTTCGCGATTCCGACGCCGCCGACGAGCAGCGCGACGGCGCCGAGGCCGAGCAGCAGCCCGTTGTAGGCGCCTTCGGTGACGAGCCTGGCCTTGAGGATGTCCGACGGGAAGCTGACTGCCACGTTGGAAGGGTTGGAGGGATTGACGGTTGCGGGTAGGACGCCGGCGACCGCGGCGACCTGGGTGGGGATGGCGCGTAGGTACAGGCCGGTTGGGTGCCCGTCGAAGCCGAAGTAGTGCTCGGCGACGGGGAAGCCGATGAACGCCATGCTGTCCAGTTCGGAGACGAGTTGCACGGGATGGAGGATCCCGACGACTGGTGAACCCGTACCCGCCGATCCAGATCTGGGTGGGGTTGGCGAGGTTGTTGATCCCCAGCAGGCTGGCGGTCTCGGCGCCGAGCACGACGGCCGGGTAGCGGGCGGTAGCGGCGTTCAGGAACGTGCCGTGCGCGATGCTGGCGCCGAGGGTGGCCGGCAGCGTGGCGTCGGTCGCGGTCAGGGAGATGCCGCTGGTGTCGTTGGCGGGCTCGAGGGAGTTGCGGTACACGTACACGTTGGAGATCGCGCCGATCTCGGCCACGTTCGTGACCGGTCCGATGCGTGAGGCCATGCCTTCGGCGGTGGTGGGCAGCTCGGTCTGCTGGCCGAACGCGTTGGTGCCGGGTTGGACGGTGATGAGGTTGCCCAGGCGTCCGAGCTCGTTGAGCAGGCCAGATTTGGATGATTGGGAGATGCCGAGCACGCCGACGATCGAGGCGATGCCGATGCTGATCCCGAGCACGGACAGCAGCGCCCGGGTTCTTCGGGTGCGCAGGCCGAGGCTGCCTATCCGGAGCAGGTCGCGGCGCGTGAGCCGGGAGCCGCCGCCGCTGCTGTCAGGACGGGGTTGGCGTGTCACCGATGATCCTTCCGTCCCGGATCTCGATCTGTCGGTGCGTGGCGGCGGCGACGTCGAGGTCGTGGGTGATGACGACGATCGTCGTGCCTTCCTCGTGGAGCTCTCGCAGCAGTTCCAGGATCGCGGCGCCGGTGGCCGAGTCGAGGTTCCCGGTGGGTTCGTCGGCCATCACCAGTGCGGGTCGGCCGGCGAGCGCGCGGGCGATCGCGGTGCGCTGCTGCTCGCCGCCTGAGAGCTGGTTTGGACGGTGCGCGGTGCGGTGGCCGAGCCCGACCCGCCCGATCGCGGGCTCGGCCATCTGGCGGCGGTCGGCTATCCGTCCGCCGCGGTAGATCAGGCCGTCGGCGACGTTGTCGAGGACGGTGAGTCCGTCGAGCAGGAAGAACTGCTGGAAGACGAACCCGAGGCGCCGTGCCCGCAGCCCCGATAGCTGTTTGTCCGACATCGTCGAGGTGTCCTCGCCGGCGATGCGGACCACGCCGCGAGTGGGTCGCTCGAGGGTTCCCATCACGTGCAGCAGGGTGCTCTTGCCCGACCCGGACGGGCCGACGATCGCGACCAGCTCCCCTGCATTGATCCGCAGGCTGACATCGTCGAGGGCCTTGACGGGCGGGTCGCCGGAGTATTCCTTGACGACGCCGACCAGTTCCAGCACAGGGGTGGAGGGCGGAACCTGCGGGGTTTGCTCGATCGTGGCGAGGGTCACGACGAGGGGACCTCGACCCGGGTGCCGGCGGTGATCCCGGTCCCGCTGATCTGGACCAGCGTATTGCTGTACAGCCCGGTCGTGACCCCGACCAGCTGGCTGCCGTGGGCGGTGACGACGTCGACGCCGAAGCCACCGCCCTTAAGTGCGAGGAGGGCGTTCACCGGCACCGCCAGCACGTTCCTCGCCCGTTGCGTGGTGATGTTGACGTTCACCGGCGACTGGTCGAGCCTGGCCCCTGGCGGGGTGCGGTCCAGCCTGATCGTGACCGGCACGGTTGGTGTCGAGTTGGTGTTGCCGCCGGAGGCGCCGGCGCCGGAGGAGCACGGGAGACTGATCGGCGGTCCCGCCACCCGCTCCGCCACCGGTGCCGATGCCACCGCCACCCTGCGCAGGTGGCGACGGTGCCGACCGTTTCCACGTGTCCGCCGACCGTCGAGGTGCCGTCGGGAAGCACGATCGAGACCGCGTCGCCGGGCTTGACCAGGTACTCCTGTGTCACGTCCAGATCGACGGTGACGATCGGCGTGGTGCCGGTCGCGGTGAGCACCGTCCCGCCACCCCCGCCGCTGGCGCCGCTCGCGCCTGCGCCCCCGCCGCCGATCGATGAGCCAACAGAGGCCGTGACGGACGTCACGCGGATCGGGCCGGGCTCGAACACGACCTGGCCGAGCAGGATCTCGCCGGTCGCGGCCACGCCACGCGCCCGCTGCCAGCGTTTCACCGCGGCGGCTGTGGCGTCGGAGTAGTGGTTGCTGTGCGACAGCCCGGCACCGTAGCCGAGAGCGATCAGATCGCGGGTCAACTCGCCTACGTCGGCGCCGTTCGACATGCCGAGGTAGAACGCGCGGTAGGCGGCGATCGAGCCGTACAGCAGCGGCACGGACTCGTTGCTGACCGAGTAGACGCGCTGGTCCTGCCGGATGACCTGCCCCACCGCCGGCAGCCAGGTGTAGGCCGTGCCGGGGTTCGCCGCGGTCGACTGCAGCAATGCCAAGCTGGTCTCATCGCCCTGCAGTTTGGTCGTGTCGGATCCGACCTTGCCCTGGTTCTGGGCGTGGTCGAGCGTCGCGGACGTCTGGGCGGTGGTCAGCTGCTGCCGGGACTGGGTCAACTGCGTCTGGTCCTGGGAGACCTTCTGGACGTCCTGCCTGCACGCCGCCGTGGACGCCTTGTGGCCAGAGCAGGCTTTGCTCTTTTTGGCTCGGTCAGAACTGAGGGCCGCGGCGGCGGTGTCCACGTTCGCCTGGGCGGCACTGGTCGTCTGGCGATCGGCGGACGCTGCAGCGGACGCTGTCTGCTCGTCGGCAGACAGCGCCTGCTGGTCCTGAGCAACGGCCTGTTCTGCCTGGTCGAGCTGCCCCGTGCTCGCACCCGACGGGGCCGGGATCGTGTACGAGCCGCTGTACCCGATCGAACCGCCGACCTGCACCGCGTTCGTGAGCGTGGTCCGCACCACCGCGGCCGTCGCGACCGAACCTCCCGTTGGGGAGGACGCCGGGCTGCCGGGACTGGCGCCGGCCGACAGCGCCGCGACCCCGCCCGCCACCACGCCGCTGACCACGGCGCCGACGACCGCGGCCAGGGCCGCGACCCGTCTGGGCGACGGCTCAGCCACCGGGCTGCACCGGGGTCGCCCTGCCGGGCCCGCCGGCCCCTGCACGGGTCGCGAGCGGTTTGGCAAAGCGCCCGGCGCCGGCCCGTTCGGTCCGATACCGGCGCTGCTGACCACGACATCTCCGGGCGGACCGGTGCCGTTAGTCCACCAGGACGGCGCGCCGATCTGCTTGCCGCACGTCTGATTGGCCTTCCCCTTCAGGAAGGCTGGGCTGGTCGGGTCGATGCCGGTGCCGTTGAAATTGGTTTGGTTTCCTTGCGGGTAGGGGAACGTGGGGTAGCCGTTGGCGCGCAGGCAGTTGACCCACTTGATCTGCTCGGTCTGGTCCGGAGGGGGGCCGACCGGGTTCGCGGCGCGCAGTGCGGTCTGGGCGGCGGCCATGTAGCGGTTGCAGGGATCGGCCCCGGCGTGGACCTCGCCCGACAGCGCCTGCCGATGCTCCGCTCGGGATCGTGACGTTGATCACCCCGTAGCGCGTCGACGGTCGGGGCGGCCTGGTTGGGATCGCCGTGGCTCTGCATGCAGGTCGCCCACTCGTCCAGCAGCGCAGTTGGGTTGCCCTTCGCGGACCTGGTCGCGGAGGAGCTCTTCCCCGTCGTCGCCCGAGTCGAAGATGCGGTCACCCCGGTGCTGCTCACCCCGGTGCTGCTCGCCCCGGTGTGTGCTTGCGGGCAGGCTCGCGACGCTGCGGCCCGCTGGAGCCGCCGCACGCCGCCAGCGCGAGCGCGGCCGCGGCGACGAGCGCCGCCAGCCCAAGGCCCCTGATCGCGGGCGCGCGCCATGGGCTCATCGGTCGTGGGAGATGGGTGCTGTGTCGCATTGCGGTTTCCTTCTGCCGTTCTCTGGCAGTGTCCACGTCGGTTCTACGCGAGCGGTGGTTTCCGCCCGGTTTCCTACCTCCTGGCCGCAAGCGCGCGTGTGGCGCGATCGGTGAAACCGCGGTGAAACACTCGGGCGGCTACCGTCATCCGGGAAGGAGTGGCCGATGCGAGTGCTTGTGATCGAGGACGACGAGGAACTGGCCGAGACCATCGCCGCCGGCCTACGCGACGCGCGGATGGCGGTCGATATCGCGCTGGACGGCGAGGCCGGCCTGGAGCGCGCGCTGGTTCACGAATACGAGGTGGTGATCCTCGACCGCGACCTGCCGGCCGTCCACGGAGACGAGGTATGCAGAAGGCTCGTCGCCGCGGGTGCGCGCAGCCGCGTGCTGATGCTTACCGGCGCAGCCCAGGATCAGGATCTGATCGACGGGCTCGGGCTCGGCGCCGATGACTACCTACCCAAGCCGTTCGCGTTCGCGGTGCTCGTCGCCCGGATCACGGCACTGGCGCGCCGAGCGCAACCGAGCATCCCGCCGGTGCTCGAGCACGACGACATCGTGCTGAACACCGCCAAGCGCTGCGCGCAGCGAGCCGGCAGACCGCTCGCGCTGCGGCCGAAGGAATTCGGCGTGCTCGAACTGCTGCTCGGCGCCGAGGGCCGGGTCGTGTCCGCCGAGGAGCTGCTCGAACGCGTCTGGGACGAGGCTGCGGACCCGTTCACGGGCGCGGTCAAGATCACGATCAGCCGCCTGCGCGACCAGGCTCGGCGACCCCCCCGTGATCGAGACCGTCGCCAAGGCGGGCTATCGCATATGAACATGACGCTGCGTCTGAACCGCCGCTTCACCCGGTTGGCGGTCGGGCGACACCTGTCCTACCGCACCGTCCGCCTGCGGCTCACGCTCCTCTACGGTGGCCTGTTCCTGCTCTCCGGCGCGGCGCTGATGGCGATCGCCTACGCGCTGCTGGTCAACGCCGGATTCGTGTTCACCCTCCAAAACGGCACAGGCGCCGCGCCGGTCGGCGCACTGCCCCCAAACCGGGCGCGCGCGGCGCCGCCATCTGCCCCCTTCCCCCTGACGACCCACCCCTCCGCGCAGACGCTGGCGCACTGGCGCGAGGTCGCGCAATGCATGCGCAACCACGGCGTCCCCCAATTTCCCGATCCCACGACGACGGCCCCCTCCCACCTCGTTGGCGGCACCAGCGTCGTGCTGACAGATCACGACGGAGCGCTGTTCGCGATCCCGACCGCCGGCCCAGCAGTCGCCGCAGTTCAGGTCCGCGGCGGTCGGCTGCGGGTTCGTGGACCGCTATCAGGGCCAGCTATGGGCCCAAGAGAACCGCCAGCGCACAGACGTACGGCAACAGCTGCTGATCGATTCCGGGATCGCGCTCGCCGGGATGTCGCTGCTCTCGCTCGGCCTCGGATGGCTGATGGCCGGGCGCGTCCTGCGAACCACTCGAGGACTCCTACCAAGCACAGCGCCAGTTCGTCGCCAACGCCTCCCACGAGCTCCGCGCGCCACTGACCCGCCTGCGAGCGCTAAGCGAGGTCGCGCTCGCCAGCCCCGGAGCGAACCTCGCCTCACTTCGCAGAGCACACGAGCGCGTGGTTGCCTCCGAATCGGATCTGGAGCGGTTGATCGACGGGCTACTCGCGCTCACACGCGGCCAAGCCGGGCTCGAACGCCGCGAGCGCATAGACCTCGCCGTCCCTCGCCTCCCAAGCCATTCTCGCCCGCGACACACAGCTGCAAGACCTCAACCTCGACGTGAGCCAGGCGCTCGACTCAGCGCCGGCCACGGGCGATCCGCGACTGCTCGAGCGCCTGATCACCAACCTGATCGACAACGCCATCCGCCACAACACCCCCGGTGGACACCTCGAGATCGCCACCGGAACCCGCGATCGCCGCCCGTTCTTGTCAATCGCGAACAGCGGCCCGACGATCCCACCCAACGAGATCGGACGCCTGTTCGAACCCTTCGAGCGACTCGGCGCTGCCCGCACCGGCCACAACAACGGCCACGGACTAGGCCTCTCGATCGTCCAAGCGATCGCCAACGCCCACGACGCCGAACTCTCAGCCAGTGCCCGACCAGACGGCGGGCTCACCATAGACATCTCATTCCCATCGGCGATGGGCGCAAGGTCGAGGCTGACGTTCGGCAACCACCGCGCAAAACGAGGCGCACCGTCCCCCATCTCTGAGAACGACGCGCCCGCCCCCGGCTGAGCCGTGCGCTGGCGTCATGGCGAGGAGAACATGCATCGCGCCCCGCCGCTCGGGTGGAGGCTCTGTGCCGTTCCCGATGCCACCGGCTCAGCCCGGCGGCGTCATGCGTGGGGCAACCGCTTCTCCGGCGGGGCGCAGGTTCTGGAGGGACCACGCGTACAGCCACTCGGCATCGGCGATCTCGTTGGCGTGGTCGCTGTTGGCAAGACGAGTCGTGTGCACGCGTGCGTGCGTCTGGGTGGGCTCGGGCCGGCGCGGTGCGAACGTCGGCTGGTGCGGCGTCATGCTCTCACTCGAGTCTCGGCCGGCGTCCGGGGCGAGCGGGCGCGGGTGTCGCCTCTCTTTCTGGCTGGCCGTGGGGAGCGCCACGCGCCACGAAGGTCGTCGTCATCGATTTTGGAGAAGCCGGCTTCGAGGGCTTCGGCGTCGGCTGTCGCCCAGCTGAGCCGTTCGGCCAGTTGGTGGACGTAGTGGTCGCTGTCGAGGTTCGTGGCGACAATGCGCTCGGTGAGGGTCCAGCGGCGCGGTTCGCCGTCAGCGTTGACCGCCTCTATGGTGATTCTCGGCACCTTGCGCTCCTTTCTCCGACGGATGTCTCCTGCTTGAGTGAATGGGGTCTGACCTGCAGCGGCGGTGCGTCGAGCCCGGGATGGGGGGCTACGCCGGGCGAGTCTCCGCAGCGGAGCCCATATGCAGCCGCCACTCCGTCCCGCAGACCGACCGTCGGTGCGTCGGGATCGCGGCGCTCATGATTGCTGAAAGTAACGCCCCCCGGCCGATATTGTCAAGTAAATTGATTGATATTCTAGACTTATGAGCTGAGCGTGAGCACCCAGGCGGCCATGCCACAGAGGTTGATCGGAGCCTTAGCTTCGCCGCCACACTTTCGGCGTGGCAACTCGACCGGCGGCAGGGAGCTGGACGCGACACGGTGCACTGAGGGTGCCCGAGGTCGCTGCCTACTTCTGGGTGATCAAGGTGCTCTCGACGGCGATGGGCGAATCGACGTCGGACTGGAGCGTGCATGCGATCGACCCCGTGATCGCGGTGGTCCTCGGGTTCTGCGGGTTCGCCGTCGCCCTGTCGCTGCAGTTCTGGGTCCGGCGGTACATCGCCTGGACGTACTGGCTGGCCGTGTGCGGGGTGGGCGTGTTCGGGACGATGTGCGCCGACGTGCTGCACGTGCGCTTCGGGGTGCCGTACGGCGTCTCGACAATCTTCTACGCGGCCTTGCTCGCAACGGTGTTCTACACCTGGGATCGCACCGAGCGGACACTGTCGTTCCACGAGATCGACACGGTTCGGCGAGAGCTCTTCTACTGGGCCGCCGTCGTCGCGACGTTCGCGATGGGGACGGCGCTCGGAGACCTGACCTCGATCACCTTCGGTCTGGGCTACCTCGCCTCCGGGCTCGTGTTCGCGGCTGTGATCGCCGTCCCAGCGCTCGGCTTCCGGTGGGGGAAATGGAACTCGATCCTGTGCTTCTGGTTCGCCTACGTGGCGACGCGCCCGCTCGGCGCCTCGTTCGCGGACTGGCTCGGCAAGCCCTCGGCATCCCGGGGGCTTGGGCTCGGCGCCGGACGCGTGGCGCTGGTGCTCGCCCTCATGATCCTCGGGTTCGTGGCCTACCTCGCGACCACCGGCCGCGACGTGCAGCGCAGTCAGCAGGCGAGCGCCGCACGGAGCAGGCCCACCGTCCCGACGCCCGCGCCGTCCGAGAGCGAGGCCTAGCCCCAGGCGAGCGCCGCGGCGCTCGCGAATCTCCGCCAGCGCGGACAGGCCCGCCCGGAGCCGGGGGATCGTCTAGCGTCTCTCCGGAGGATGTCCGAACATGACGTGATTGTGATCGGGGCGGGCCCGGCAGGGGAGGTGTGCGCCGGGCACCTGGCCGGAGAGGGCCTCGACGTGTGCCTGATCGAGCGCGAGCTCGTCGGCGGAGAGTGCTCGTTCTACGCGTGCATGCCGTCGAAGGCGCTGCTCCGCCCGGGCGAGCTGCTGGCCGAGGATGCGCGGGTTCCCGGCGTACGCGAGGCGGTCACCGACGGGCTCGACGTGCAGGCCGTGCTCGACCGCCGCGACGAGGTGATCCACGACCTCGACGACTCCGTGCAGCTCCCGTGGATCGAGGACCGCTCGATCGCCCTGGTCCGCGGCCATGGCCGGCTCGAGGGCGAGCGCTGCGTGCGCGTCGGGGACACGACGCTCACCGCCCGGCGCGCAGTCGTGATCGCCACCGGCAGCGGCGCCAAGCTGCCGCCGATCGACGGCCTCAAGGACGCCGCGCCGTGGACGAACCGCGCGGCGACGACGTCGAAGCGCGTGCCCGCGCGGCTCCTCGTGCTCGGCGGAGGCGCTGTCGGCTGCGAGCTCGCCCAGGCGTGGGCATCGCTTGGCTCCGAGGTGACCGTGATCGAGGCGCTCCCGCGGATCCTGAGCGGCGAAGAGCCGTTCGCGTCCGAACTGCTCGCCGGGTCGATGCGCGATCTGAAGATCGACCTGCGCGTCGATGCGCAGGCGACCACCGTCTCACGAGGCGGGGACGGGACCGTGGCCGTGACGCTCGACGGCGGCGAGACGCTGACCGGCGACGAGCTCCTGGTGGCGGTCGGGCGGCGACCGCACACCGACGACCTGGGGCTCGAGACGGTCGAGCTCGAGCCGGGCGCTTCGGTACCCGTCGACGACCAGATGCGTGTGCGCGGTCACGGCTGGCTGTACGCCATCGGCGACGTGAACGGGCGGTCGCTGCAGACGCAGGCGGGCAAGTACCACGCGCTGATCGCGGCGGCGACGATCATGAACCGCCGCGCCGAGGCGCACTGGGACGGACCGCTGACCCCCCGGGTCGTGTTCACCGAGCCGCAGATCGCGGCCGTCGGGCGAACCCTCGAGCGTGCCCTGGCCGACGGGTTCCAGGCGCGCGTGGTGGACGCCGACCCCGGAGCCACTCCGGGCGCGAGCTTCGTCGGGAAGGGGGGGCGCACTGGCGCCCGGGTGGTCGTCGACGTGCAGCGCGAGGTGCTGCTCGGCGCCACGATCGTCGGACCGGACGTGGCCGAGAGCCTCCACGCGGCGACCGTCGCGATCGTCGGCGAGGTCCCGCTGCGCCGGCTCGTGCACGCGATCCCGGCGTTCCCGACCCGCACCGAGGTGTGGCTGCGGCTGCTCGCCGACTGGGCGCCATAAGTCCGGTCATGCACGACGACGACGACCCGACCCCTGAGCTCCGCCCCAGCCCTCCCTGGGTGATGGAGGAGATGATCCTGCTGGAGGCGGACCTGCCGGCGGAGATCGCCGCCGGCGCCGGTCCCGCGCACCTGGGCCGAGTGCTCGCCGGCGCCGGTCCCGTGCTCACCGCCGGCTGCGGAACGAGCGAGCACGCCGCCCGAGGCGCGGCGGCGATCCTGCGCGATGCGCTGCCGGGCCGGGCAGTGGCGGCGGCTGACGCGTTCGAGGCGCAGCTCGCCCCGCCCGCCGACGGGGTCGTGATCGGGATCTCGCACGAGGCCGGCACCCGGCCGACGCTCGACGCCGTACGCCAGGCGATCGCGGCCGGCGCGAACGCCGCGCTGATCACAGCGCGCCCGCGGCGTGCACCGGCCGAGGTTGAGGTGATCGGGACGCCATGGCTCGATCGCTCGTGGTGCCACACGGTCGCGTACCTGTCGCCGCTGCTCACGATTGCGCTGGCGGCCGGGACGATCGACGTCGCGCGTGCCACCGCCGTGATCGAGGCAGAGATCGCCGGCCGCGACGCGCGCCGCGCCGAGGCCGAGCGGCTGGCCGGCCGCGCTCGCCTGGTGGTCGTCGCGTCCGGCGTCGACGAGGTGACCGCCTGGGAGCTGGCGCTCAAGATCGAGGAGGCGACGCATGTCCCGACGACGCCGCTCGGCGCCGAGAAGGTCCTCCACGGCCACCTGCCCGCCGCCGACGCGAGCACGGGGATCGTGCAGTTGCGCTTCGACCCCTCCCACGCCGACGCCCGCGACGGCCGCGCCGCCGCGCTGACGGCGTCCGTGGCCGAGATCGGGATCGAGCCGGTGACCCTGCGACCGAGCGAGCCGGTCGCCGGCGTCACCGAGGCACTGCTGGCCGGAGGGGTGGCGCTTCAGTTGCTGACGCTCGAGCTGAGCCATGCGCTCGGAACGAACCCGGACCTGATCCGGCGCGAGCAGGAGCCGTATCGCCGGGCGGCGGAGGCGGGCGGCGCCGGGTGAGCGGAGAAGGCGGGGACCGGTGGCCGGAGCTGGCCCGGTCCGGGTGAGCGGAGAGGCAGACGGTTCGCCGCGAGACCGGTCGCCAAGCACAGGGGAGAAGAGCGCTGGGGACGGCCGATCCCGCGGCGCCGGCATCTGCCGCGGACCGTCTGCGTGCAACTACGTGGCGGAACGTCGTTGCGGGCGGAACGGTAGCGGAGGCGACCGCCCGTGTCAAGTATGTCAATCAAATTGGTTTGGTTAGCCGGCGCCCCGGCTGTACGGCGCGGGGGACGCGGTTGCCCGCCACGCTCGTGGGTAGCCTCGCATCGTGCCCACCGTCACGGCACTCCTGGCCGCGATCACCGCCGAGCCGATGACGACCGACGAGATCTACACGCGCGTCGGCTACCTGGAGCTCATGCGCCTCGGCCTGATCCCGTACCCCGCGTTCCGCGACGCGCTGATCGGGCTCGAGTCCGAGGGCCTCGTCGAGCGCGGGACCGCCCCTGACGGGGCGACGACGTGGCGGCTGGCCGCCGTCTGGGACGATGTAACGAACAGGGCCCGTTCATCGCGCCTCGCTCAGAGGTGGCGCCAGAGGCCGGCGAGGGTCCGGACGTGCCGGTGGTCGGAGGCCCGGCACAGGCGGTACGGGTCGAGGTGGACCGGGGCGATCCCGGCCGCGTGGGCGCCGTCGACGTCCGTGACCACGCGGTCGCCGACGTGCACGACCTCCGAGCGACTCGGCGCCGGCAAGCGCCAGGGCCGCCTCGAAGATGCGCGGATCGGGCTTGGCGGCCCCGACCACGGTGGAGTCGATCACGCCGAGCACGGTGGCGCCCCGCCCCGGGCCGGTCTGGCAGATCCCGGCGTCGCGCAGGTTCTGCTCGCCGTGGCCGTCGGAGTTCGTCACCACCACCACCGGGATCCCGGCGTCGGTGAGACGGTCGATCGTCTTCCGCGCGGCGGGCGCCGGCTCGCTCCACATGATCTCGCCCGACGCGCGCGGTCGAACAGCCGGGCGAGGACCCCAACCGCGCGCCCCGGGACGCCGAGCGCGTCGCAGAAGGCCGGGAGGTAGTCGCTCGCGGAGGAGTCGGCTCGCTGGTCGGCGAGGTCGAGCCGGCGAATGGCCCGGTAGTGGGCGCGGGGGATCGCGCCGGGGTCGACGGCGATACCGGCGCGCCGCAGCGCGCCGGCCAAGAGGCCGCGGTGCGGGAGGACGATCACGCCGCCCGCGTCGAGGAACACGGCGCGCGGCCCTCACGGGACGGGTAGCGTCCCGGTCAGCCGATGCCCGTGACCCGATTCGTCGTCGTCCCGCACACGCACTGGGACCGCGAGTGGTACGCCCCGTTCGAGCACTTCCGGCTCGCGCTCGGGCGGGTCGTCGACGGCGTGCTCGCCACGCTCGAGTCCGATCCGGCGTTCACCTCGTTCACGCTCGACGGGCAGGCGATCGTGCTCGAGGACTACCTCGACGTGCGGCCCGGACCACGAGCCGCGCCTGCGGGCGATGCTCGCGGCCGGCCGGCTCGAGGTCGGGCCCAGCTACGTGCTGCCCGACGAGCTGCTCGTCGGCGGCGAGGCACTGATCCGCAACCTGCTGCTCGGACGCGCGGTGTGCCGCCGGTTCGGCGTCGAGCCGTCCCCCGCCGGCTACCTGCCCGACAGCTTCGGCCATCCGCGCGCAGCTGCCGCAGATCCTGGCGGGGTTCGGGATCAGGACGTTCCTGTTCTCGCGCGGGCTCGGCGACGAGCTCGACGAGCTCGGGCCCGTGTTCCGCTGGCGGGCCGACGACGGCAGCGAGGTGGTCGCGTGTCAGCTGCTCCCGCACTACGACAACTTTGCCAGCGTCGGCGGGGTCGACGACGGCGAGCGCCGGATCCGGGCGATCGCCGAGGCGTTCGGCCTCCGCGCTCGACGCGCTCGGGCGTCACCGAGGTCGTGCTCGGCAACGGCTCCGACCACCTCCCGATCCAGCCCGAGATGCCGGCGTGGTGCGCCGAGCTCGACCGCCGCCTCGGCGACGCGGAGGTGCGGATCGGCACCTACGGCGACTACGCGCGCGTCCGCTGCAGCAGGTGCGCGACCAGCTCCGCGCGTGGCACGGCGAGCTGCTCGGCAGCCGGCTCGAGAACGTGCTGCGCGGGGTCAACTCGGCGCGGCTGTACCTCAAGCAGGCCAACCAGCGGGCCGAGGACCGGCTGCTCGCCGTCGAGACGTACGCCGCGCTGCGCGCGCTGCGCGGCGAGGCGCCGTTCCCGGCCGCCGAGCTGACCCTGGCCTGGCGCGACCTGCTGCGCAACCAGCCGCATGACTCGATCTGCGGCTGCTCGTGCGACGAGGTCCACCGCGACATGCTGGTCCGCTACGCGTCGCTGCATCGGACGCTGTCCGACCTGCTCGGGCCCGCCCTGGGCCGCCGACGGACAGCGTGCGGCTGTTCAACCCGCTGCCGTTCCGCCGCACCCGGGTGATCGAGGTCCCGGGAGCCGCGCCCGTCGTGGCCGAGCTCGACGGGTTGGAGGTCCGAACGGTCACACTGGCCGAGCCGGCGCCGCCAGCTCCGCGGGAGGGCGTCGCGATCGAGTCCGACCGCTTCCGCGTCGAGGCCGGCACCGACGGGACCCTGTCGCTCGTCGACCTGACCAGCGGAGAGCAGCTTCGAGGGCCTGCACCGGCTCGAGGACGAGCTCGACATGGGCGACCTCTACACGTTCTGCCCGGTCGACGGCGATCCCGGCTGGGTGAGCGACTCCGCCGAGATCCGGGTGCTCGCGGACCGGCCGCCGATCACGGAGCTCGAGTTGACAGCGCACGCCGAGCGCCCAGGAGGCTCGCTGACGATCACGACGCTGGTGCGGCTCGTCACCGGCAGCGACCGCGTCGAGTTCCGCACGACGCTTCACAACGGCTGCCCCGACCACCGCCTGCGAGCCGTGTTCCCGGTCGGCGCCGCCGGCGGCCCCGTCCGCGCCGAGGGCCAGTTCGCGCTCGTCGAGCGCCCGCTGGTTCCCACCACCCCGCGGGCGGAGTGGGCCGAGCCCCCGGACCCGACCCAGCACACGCTCGGGGCCGTCGCGCTCGGGCGGCTCGCGATCCTCACCCGCGGGCTGCCCGAGTACGAGGCGCGCCCGATGGGCGACGGCGAGGCCGAGCTGTGCCTGACGCTCGCGCGCGGGGTCGGGCTGATCTCGCAGCCGGCCGGGGTGCTGTCGACGCGGCCGCGCTCAGCGGGTCCGGCGACCCCCACGCCCGAGGGCCAGTGCCTCGGACGCCACGTGCTCGAGTACGCGCTGCTGCCCGGCGCCGACCGGCTGTCCGCGGCCGCGCTGCTGCGGGCGGCGCAGGACTACCGGACCGCGTTCCTCGCGCTCGCGCCGGGCGCGGACTGCGCGGCGCCGCTGCGGCTCGACGGCGATCTGGTGTTCTCGTGCCTGAAGGGCGCCGAGGACGGCGACGGGACGATCCTCCGTTGCTTCAACCCGGGCACCGACGTCGTGACGTTGACGGGTCGACGGCGCGCGCGAGGTGTCGCGCTGCCGCCTCGACGAAGCGCCCACCGCCGCTGACCCGAGCACCGTGCGCCCGGGCGAGATCGCGACCCTGCGGCTGCGAAGCTAGACCGTCTCGCCGGGCCGTTCGAAGATGATCTCAGGGACCACGCACGCCGGGGAGAGCCGAAGCAGGAACCGGAGCGCCTCGGCGAGGTCGCTCGTCTGGATCATCTGGTCGGGCGAGACCTCGCCCTTGACGAAGTCGGACATGTCGGTGTCGACGAACCCGGGACAGAACGCGACCGACTTGATCCCGTCGCCGGCCAGCTCCTTGTTCATCGCCTTGGTGTAGGCGACGACTGCGGCCTTCGTGGCCGAGTACACCGACAGCCAGGGCTGCGGTGACTTGCCGGCGATCGAGGCGAGGTTGACGACGAGCGCGCCGCGGTGCTCGGCGCCGGCGGCCCGGAGCATCTCGAGGCACTCGCGGTACAGGATCACGATCGCGCGGACGTTGACGTCGAACTGCATGTCGATCCGCTTGGTCAGGTGCTCGCCGGCGGCGGCGCCGATCCCCACGCCCGCGTTGTTGACGAGCACGTCGAGCCGGCCGAAGCGCTCCCGGTGGCGGGCGACGAGCTCCTTGAGCGCGTCCTCGTCCGCGGTGTTGGCGGCCTGGTGCTCGACCTCGTAGCCCTGGCCGCGGAGCTCGTCGGCGGCGGCCTCGATCGTGTCCGCCTTGCGGGCGGTGACCGTCAGCCCGTAGCCCAGCTCGCCGAGGGCCTCGGCCAGTGCACGGCCGATCCCGCGGGAGGCTCCGGTGACGATCGCGGCGCGTTCAGGCATGGTCGGCTCACTCTCTCTCGAATCGGTCGGGCGCCGGAATCTAACCGACGCCGGAGCTCCCGGGCACGCTACCCGCTGCCACCCGTCACGTTGCAGCACCAGCCGTCGAGCTCGGGGAAGCCGCTCTGGCGCCGGGTGGCGGCGAACTGCTCGGTGATCCGCGAGGACGCGTCGATCCGGGGCATCCCGGCCGCGCGCAGGAAGATCCACTGGTCGGCGGCCGGCCAGCTGACGAGCAGCCAGTGGCCGTCGGGTGAGAACGCCAGCTGGCGCAGCCCGGCCCCGCTGAACAGCACCCGGCTCGCGGGACGCAGCGGCGGCAGCGCGGCGAGCGTGATCGAGCGGCCGTCGAGCAGCGCCACGTGATGGTCGTCGGGGGCGAGGGCGCCGTCGCGCAGCGACCCTCCGGCCCGCGGGGAGAAGCGCGCCAGCGTGTGGCCGGCACCGTCGAGCACGAGCGCCCGAGACCCGGTGAGGATCAGCAGGCGGGAGCCGTCCGCCGTCCAGCTGAGCCCGCGTGCGGGGGCGCTCAGGCCGTGGGTGAACACCGCACGTCCGGTGTCGGCGTCGCGGACGACGACGCTGTGCCCGGTGGCGTAGGCGATCTGGTACGGATGTCCCGTGCGCCACGCGGGCGCGACTGCGGCCACGTGCGTGGCGAGCTCGTGGTCGCCCGTCCCGTCGCCGGCGATGACCCGCAGGGTGCCGGCGCTCAGGTACGCCAGCCGGTAGCCGTTGGGCCCGAACCAGCGTGGGAAGCGGACGTCCGGGCGGCCGATCGTCCACTGCGGGACTCCGCGCGGATCGACGGCGGCCAGCTCGTCGTGGCTGGCCACGACGATGTAGATCCCGCGCGGCGACCAGGCCGCGTCGTGCCAGCGGCCGAGGCGGCGCTTCGTCCCGTCGGCGGCGATCGTCCACGTACCGCCCGGGCCCGATACGAGGATCCGCCCCGGGGCGGGCAGCGCGAACAGCTCTCGGCTCGCGTGCTTGACCCCGAGCGTCTGGTCGATCCAGTGGTGGACGGCCGCACCGGCGGGCGTCAACGCGAGCACGCCGGCGATCGCGGCCAGCGCCGGCACGAGCGCGAACCGCGCCCGGCGACGTCGCCGGGGTGGCGGCGGCGGCCGGCTCGCGTACGCCGCGCTCGCGACCTCCCAGCCGCGGCGCTCGGAGCCCGCCTCGTCGGGGGCGCGGAGGGTGCGCAGGCGGCGTTCGAGCCCGGAGTCGCTCATGCCGGCCTCGTCTCGCCGAGTTGCGCGTCGAGGGCGTCGAGGGCGCGGCGCAGGCGGGAGTTGACGGTTCCGCGCGGGAGCTCGAGCGCCTCGGCGATCTCGCCGGGGGTGTACTCGAGCACGTAGCGCATCACGACCACGGCGCGGTGCTCGGGGCTCAGGGTGCGCAGCGCCGTGATCAGCTCGCCGGAGTAGCCGTCGGCGACGGCGTCCGGGGCCGCCAGCTCCTCGGGGACACCGTGGTCGGCCTCGCGCCGGGCGGTCCGCGACCGCGTCCAGTCGATCGCCCGGTTGGTGACGATCCGGCCGAGCCACGGCGAGAACGCGCGGCTGCGGTCGAAGCGGTGCAGGGTCCGGATCGCGGACACGAACGCCTCCTGGGCGATGTCCTCAGCGGCGGCGTGGTCGTGGACGATCAGGTACGCGGCCCGGTAGGCACGGCGCCAGTGGCGGCGGAACAGCTCCTCGAGGTCGGCCTCCGAGCCCGCCTGCGCGCCGCGGATCAGCGCGCGCTCGCTGCGCGCGCGCGTCATCCTCGCCCTCGGGCGCGGCCGCTCGAGAGCGAACGGCTTGGGGGCGGCAGATGCCGCGTCAGCAGGACCGGACACGATCGACCGCCATCGTCCCTCTTACGAGCCGGGGTGCGCAAGAGGTCCCGGGACCTTTTCGGGTCCGGCAGGCGTATTGGGGCCATGACCAGACGACTGCTGTTTGCACTCATCGGAGCGCTCGCGCTCACCGCGGCGCCGGCGCGGGCGGCAGGGCTGCCCGTGGTCGCCGACTATGTCTACAGCGTCCCACGGGATCACGACCGCGAACGGCACCGAGCGGTTCGTGGCCCCGACGCAGCGGCACGCGACCGTAGTGCGGGAGATCGTGGGCGGCACGACCCGCCGCACGCTGCGGATCGCGGGACAGTGGTTGATCCCGGTCGTCGCCTACGACGCCAGCACGTCGGGGCTGTCGCACGACGGCCGCACGCTCGTCCTCGCCCGAGCGCGGACCCGGTTCCCGCAGCCCTCGACCCACCTGCTCGTGATCGACACCCGCTCGATGCAGGTCGCGGGGCGGATCGCGCTGCCCGGCGACTTCAGCGTCGACGCGATCTCCCCGCACGGCCGCTGGCTGTACCTGATCCAGCACGTCGGCGGCAACAATCCGACGCGTTACCAGGTGCGCGCGCTCGACCTGCGTACCCACCGGCTCGTGCCCCGCCCGATCGTCGATCCCCGCGACCGCGAGCAGATGCGCGGCCAGCCTGTCACCCGGCTCGTCGAGCGCCGACGGTCGGTGGTCGTACACGCTGTACCTCGCGGGCGAGCCGTTCATCCACGCGCTCGACACGGCCGGTCTCACCGCCCGCTGCGTCGACCTGCCCCAGCTCGCGCACGTGCAGAGCATCTGGACCGTGACGCTGCGCCACGGGGGCCCGCGCCAGTTGCAAGTCGTCGACGGCCACTCGGTGCTGGCCACGATCGACACCCGCACGTTCGCGGTCACGCCCGGCGTATCGGTCCGGCCCCGAGCCGCGCGTGCCGTGTCGCCCCACCGGTCACCGCCCGGGCGGCACGCTCACACGGCGGCGTCGTCGTCGTCGGATCTGACGTGGGCCGCGCTCGGGATCGTCGCCGCGTTCGTCGTGCTCGCGGGTGTGATCCTCGCCGTGCGCCGTCGGGTCGCGCCGGTGCGGCGGGGAGCGGCGCTCCGATGAGGCGCCTGCCCGCGCTCGCGGCCGTCGCCGTCCTGGCATTCCTGGCCGGCTGCGGGGGCGCCGGCGCGCATCACGCTCGTGCCCGCGGTGCGACGACGTCCGGCGCGTCGGGACCGGTGCGCGAGGCGGCGCGTACCGCGGTCCCCGGCGCTCGCGCTCGGCGGCCGCACGCGCGTGTCGATGCGCGCGCGCTGGTCACGGCCGAGACCGAGAACCGGGTGCTGCTCGTGGACCTGCGCACCGGCCGCGTGCTTCGGCGGATGACGATGCCTCGTGATCCCGAGAACGTCGTCGGGGGGCCGTTGGCGGTCGTCGTCAGCGCGTCGGCGGGCACGGTCACGTTGCTCGATCCGTCGAATGGCGTGGTCGCGAGGCGGATCCGGGGATTCGACAGCCCGCACATCCCGTCGATCGCGCCCGGCGGCCGCTACGCGTACGTGACCGACGACGCCGCCGGGACCCTGAGCGTGATCCGGCTTAAGGACGGCGCCCGGGTGGCGACGATCGCGGTGGGCGCCGGAGCACACCATCTCAGCGCGAGCCCCGACGGGCGGCGCCTGTGGGTGGCGCTGGGCGAGACCGCGCGGCGGATCGTGATCCTCGACGCCTCCGATCCCGCCCGGCCCCGCGTGATCGGCGGATTCGACCCCGGCGCCCCCGTGCACGACGTCGCGTTCGCGCCCGGCGGCCACCGCGTGTGGGTCACCTCGGCGACTGGTCCCGACGTGTCGGTGCTCGACACGAGATCCCACCGGCTGCTGTTCCGCGTCCCGGTCGGACCCGGGCCCCAGCACGTCGTGTTCGCGGGCGGCGCCGCCTACGTGACGAGCGGCTACGGGAGCCGGCTCGAGGAGGTCGACCTCGCCACCGGGCGGGTGCTGCGGTCCCGGCACACGCCGTACGGATCGTTCGAGCTCGACGCCGGCCACGGGTACGTCGTCACCTCGTCGTTGCTGCGCGGCAAACTGGCCGTGTTCGGCCCCGCGCTGCAGCCCGAGCGTGTCCTGCATCTGGCCCCGGCCACCCGGGACCTGGCGATCGTGCCCGGATAACCGGGGGTCCATCCGCGCGGGTGTCCATCCGCGTTCGGCGACGGTGCCGCGGGCGTACCATTCGGGTATGACCGCGTTGGGCGTGTCGCTACTGATGATCGGGGCCGTCGTGATCGCAGTGGAGGCGCACGTGCCATCGCTCGGCATGCTCGGCGGGCCCGGCGTCGTGGCCCTCGCCGCGGGGGCGGTGCTGGCCGTGAGCGGGCTCGGCGGTGGGATCGCGCTCGGGATCGCCATCGCGCTCGTGCTGGCCAGCGTCGCCGCCGGCGTGCTCGCCGTGTCGCTGCGAAAGGGGCTCGCCGTGAGGCGGATCCGGGTGCGCACCGGCGCCGAGGGGCTCGTCGGGCACATGGGCACCGTCCGGACCTGGACCGGCCCGGACGGGCAGGTGCTCGTCGACGGCGCCCTGTGGCACGCGAAGCGGTCGTGGGGGGACGAAGAGGCCCTGGAGTTCCACTCGGGGGATCCGGTCGTCGTCGAACGGCTGACCGGGCTGACCCTGTCGGTGCGCCGGGCCGAGGAGTGGGAGGTGTAGGGATGCTCACCGCAATCATCGTCGTCCTCGTCGTGCTCGCCGTCCTGGCGATCACCGCGGCCAGCGCCGCCGTCCGCGTGCTGCGCGAATACGAGCGCGGGGTCGTGTTCCGGCTCGGCCGGCTGACCGAGCAGCGCGGGCCCGGGCTGATCCTGCTCGTGCCCACGATCGACCGGATGGTGCGCGTGAGCCTGCGGACGATCACGCTGACGGTCCCGCCCCAGGAGATCATCACCCGGGACAACATCCCCGCGCGCGTGACCGCCGTCGCCTACTACCGCGTCGTCGACCCGCGCAACGCGATCACCCAGGTCGAGAACTACCACAACGCGACGCTGCAGATCGCCCAGACGACGCTGCGCTCCGTGCTCGGCGGCGCCGACCTCGACATGCTGCTCGCCGAGCGTGACCGCCTCAACGAGGACCTCCAGCACGTGATCGACGCCCAGACCGAGCCGTGGGGGATCAAGGTCACGATGGTCGAGATCAAGGACGTCGAGATCCCCGAGCAGATGCAGCACGCGATCGCCCGCCAGGCCGAGGCCGAGCGCGAGCGCCGCGCGAAGATCATCAACGCCGAGGGCGAGTACCAGGCCGCCGCCAAGCTCGCCCAGGCCGCCGACGTGATCGGCCAGAACCCGGTGACGCTCCAGCTCCGCTACCTCCAGACCCTGCGCGAGATCGGCGGCCAGCAGAACTCGACGATCGTGTTCCCGATGCCGATCGACCTCGTCAAGCCGATGCTCGAGGCGGTCTCGTCGGGCGCGCGCCCGGAGCTGGTCGACACCGCCCCGCCCGACGACGCGCCGGCGGCCCTGCCGTCGAATGGGGCGCTCGAGCGGGGGGCCGGTGCGGCCTCCGAGCCCCCGCAGCTGGGAGCTGCCCCGGGCGGCGTGGCGCCGGAGTCGGATGAGGCGGACGCGGTCCGCGAGGCGTTGCGGGAGCACGACCGGCGGGAGTAGGCGCCGATCGGCCCCGGCGTCGCACCGGCCCGGCGTCGCACTGGACCCATGGAGATTTGGCTCCATATCGAGCCAAATCTCCATGGGTCCGGTCACGTGACCGCGACCGGACCGGGCACGACGATGTCAACCCTTGATAACCGCCCGACCGGCGTCCGGATCTACGCGGCACCCTTCGCGGGGGACGGCCTGTGGCGTGAACGGCATGGCAACGAGTGGTGGGTGGGGCGTGCACCAGATGCCGAAGTCGCGGAGATCCGGCGAATTCGGTACGCCGTACATCAGATTGATGCACCAGGTGCCGAACTTGGCGGAAATCGGCGAGCTTGGCATCTGGTGCATCACCTCCGGCGGCCGATCGGCGAGGGCGCCCGACCGATCGGCGAGGGCGCCCGCGGGCGGCCCCGTGAACGCGGGCCATCTATCGTGAGGCACGTAGTGGCCACACGAGACGACATCCGCAACATCGCCATCGTCGCCCACGTCGATCATGGGAAGACGACGCTGGTCGACGCCCTGCTGTGGCAGTCCGGGGCGTTCCGGGCCAACCAGGCGGTGCAGGACCGGGTGCTCGACTCGATGGACCTCGAGCGGGAGAAGGGGATCACGATCCTGGCCAAGAACACGGCCGTGCGGTACGACGGGGTCAAGCTCAACATCGTCGACACGCCCGGTCACGCGGACTTCGGCGGCGAGGTCGAGCGGGGGCTGACGATGGTCGACGGGGTGCTGCTGCTCGTCGATGCGAGCGAGGGGCCGCTGCCGCAGACGCGGTTCGTGCTGCGCAAGGCGCTCGAGGCGCGGCTGCCGGTGATCCTCGTGATCAACAAGGTCGACCGGCCGGACGCGCGGATCGACGACGTGGTCGACGAGGTGTACGAGCTGTTCCTCGACCTCGACGCCGACGAGTCGCAGATCGACTTCCCGATCGTCTACTGCAACGCCAGGGCGGGTCAGGCCAGCCTCGATCCCGATACCACCGGGACGGACCTCACACCCCTGCTCGAGCTGCTCACCACCCGCATCCCGGCGCCGGCATACCACCCCGGCCACCCGCTCCAGGCGCACGTGACGAACCTCGACGCCTCGCCGTACGTCGGCCGGCTGGCGATCTGCCGGGTCAAGGAGGGCGAGATCCGCCGGGGCGAGACGGTCGCCTGGTCGAAGGCCGACGGGACGATCGAAAGCGTGAAGATCACCGAGCTGTACGTCACGGAGGCGCTCGACCGGGTCGATGCGGACGCCGCGCAGGCCGGCGAGATCATCTCGGTGGCCGGGATCCCCGAGATCTCGATCGGCGACACGCTCACCGACCCCGACGACCCGCGCCCGCTGCCCGTGATCACCGTCGATGAGCCGTCGCTGAGCGTCACGATCGGGATCAACGACTCGCCGCTGGCCGGCGGCGACGGGGACAAGCTGACCGCCTCGCAGCTGAAGGCGCGGCTCGACCGGGAGCTGATCGGCAACGTCTCGCTCCGGGTCAACCCGACCGAGCGCCCCGAGGTGTGGGAGGTCCAGGGCCGGGGCGAGCTGGCGCTGGCGGTGCTCGTCGAGCTGATGCGCCGCGAGGGGTTCGAGCTGACCGTCGGCAAGCCGCAGGTCGTCACCCGCGAGATCGACGGCCGCGCGCACGAGCCGGTCGAGCGGATGTCGATCGACGCGCCCGAGGACTACGTCGGCGTGATCACGCAGCTGCTGGCGCTGCGCAAGGGCCGGATGGAGCAGATGGTCAACCACGGCACCGGGTGGGTGCGGATGGAGTACCTCGTCCCTGCCCGCGGGCTGATCGGGTTCCGGACCGAGTTCCTCACCGAGACCCGCGGGACCGGGATCGTCCACCACGTGTTCGACCGCTGGGAGCCGTGGCACGGCGAGCTGCGCACGCGCGGGAGCGGCTCGCTCGTGTCCGACCGCAGGGGCAGCGTGGCCGCGTTTGCGCTGTTCAACCTGCAGGAGCGCGGGACGCTGTTCATCGCGCCGGGCGAGGACGTGTACGAGGGGATGATCGTCGGCGAGAACTCGCGCGCCGAGGACCTCGACGTCAACGCCTGCAAGGAGAAGCACCTCACGAACATCCGCTCCTCGACGGCCGACGAGCTCGTCCGCCTGATCCCCAAGCGCGAGCTGTCGCTCGACCAGGCGCTCGAGTTCCTGCGCGAGGACGAGTGCGTGGAGGTCACCCCCCACGCGGTGCGGCTGCGCAAGGTCGAGCTCGACGGGACCGCACGGGTGAAGCTGGCCCGGGCGCGCAAGCGGGCCGCGGTCGTCCCGGCATAATCGCCGGGACCGATGTCGGCCGACCCGCCCGCCGAGCCCCAGTCCGCCGGGGCCCCACCCGCCGAGCCCCAGTCCGCCGGGGCCCCACCCGCCGAGCCCCCGATCCCGGACCGCCCGCGCGAGATCCGGGCCACCGGCCCGAAGCCCGACCCCGAGGGACTGCGCACCGCGTATCTCGACCTGCTCAAGCTCGCCCTGTGCGACCTCGCCGGCGTCACGACCGAGCAGGTGTGGCGCGGCGACGGCGGCGAGCTGTTCACCCGCGAGCTCCCGGACGACTCGCAGCGCCGCTGGCGCGTGGACGGCTCCGACTGGCCGGTCAACGGGCTGACGATGGTCGGCCTGCGCCGGCTCGACGACCTGCAGCGGTGCGTCGAGGACACGGTCACCGACGACGTGCAGGGCGACGTGATCGAGTGCGGCGCGTGGCGCGGCGGCGCGTCGATCCTCACCCGGGCGACGCTCGACTCGCTCGGCGCGGCCGACAAGACGGTGTGGGTGGCCGACTCGTTCCAGGGCTTCCCGGCTCCGGAGTCCGACAGCGAGGACGAGGAGCTCGACTTCCACATGAGCGCGATCGACTACCTCGCCCCCGAGGTCGGACGCCGTCCGCAGCTACTTCGCGCGCTTCGGCGTCGATCGGGGAGTCGAGTTCCTGCCCGGCTTCTTCGAGGACACGCTCGAGCAGATGCGCGGCCGGACGTGGTCGCTGATCCGGCTCGACGCCGACGGCTACCAGGCCACCCGGCTCGCGCTCGACGTCCTGTATCCCGGCCTGCAACCCGGCGGCTGGCTGGTCATCGACGATTACTTCCACATGCACCTGCCGGTCTGCCGCCAGGCGGTGCAGGACTTCCGCGCCGAGCACGGGATCACCGATCCGATCGAGCGGATCGACTGGGTGGGCGCCCGCTGGCGGCGGACGACCGAGGGGTCCCCGCCAATCGACGCGCACCCGGGCGCGCCGGCAAGCGCGGCCGCAGCCGCGAGCACACCGAAGCGCGCCGTCGCGGAGCGGACCGGCCGCAAGATCCCCACCGCCCGCGAGTACGAGCTGGAGCTCGAGCTGGCCGGCCTGCGGACCCAGCTCGGCGAGCTCAGGGCCGAGCTCGAGGCGGCTCAGTCCCGCCCGCCGCTGGCGGCCCTGGCCCGGCGCCGGGGCCGTCGTGGCAACCAGGCTCGATAGGGTGATCGCGTGAGTCTGACGGCGACTCGCCCGCGTCACGACGCCCGCGCCGCGGCGCGCGAGCTCCCCACCGAACGGTTGGTCGTGGCCGGCGTGGCGGCGCTCACGGCGATCGCGTTCGCGCTGCGCTTCAGCCAGATCCACCAGAGCCTGCTCGGCGACGAGGTGTTCAGCTACTGGGACATCCGCGGGCGCGGGTTCGGCGCGGTCCTCACGAACGTCCACACCGGCGGGGAGAACTCGCCTCCGTTGTTCTTCCTGCTCGCCTGGCTGTCGGCGAAGCTCGGCGACCCGACCGTGTGGCTCCGGCTCCCCTCGATCGTGCTCGGCAGCCTCACCGTCCCGGTCATCTACGCGATCGGGCGCGAGACGCTCGGGCGGATCACCGGCCTGGTGGCGGCGACGTTCTTCGCGATCAGCCCGTTCACCGTGTACTACGGCACGGAGGGCCGCCCGTACGCGACGATGACGTTCTTCGTCACGCTGTCGACGTTCGCGCTGCTGAAGGCGGTGAAGAGCCGGGAGACCCGGTGGTGGGTGCTGTACACGGCGTCGGCGACCGCGGCGGCGTACTCCCACTACACCGGGATCTTCGTGCTGCTCGTCCAGGGCCTGTGGTCGCTGTGGCGCTGCCGTGACCGGCTGCGCCAGCCGCTGATCGCCAACGCTGCGGCCGCGGTCCTGTACCTCCCCTGGCTGCCGCAGCTGCGCGGCAAGCAGCTCGGGGTGATCGGCTACCTGTACCCGCTCACCGCTTCGAACGTGCTCAAGGACTGGCCGCGGTCGCTCGTCGGCTACGTGTCCGCCTCGCTCAACCAGATCCCGACCGTGTGGGGGCTCGCGGTCCTCGGGCTGACGGTGATCGGCGGGCTGGCGTTCGTCCTTCACCGGTGGTGGCGCACGACCCCGAGAAGGCTCGACCCCGGCTCGCACCTGCTGCTGCTCGCCGCGCTGGCGCTGGCCACCCCGGTGGGGCTGCTGCTGTACAGCATGCTGTTCACCGACCTGTGGCTTCCGCGCGGGCTGTCGGCGTCGATCCCCGCCGCGATGCTCGTGATCGCCGCGCTCGCGCTCGCGCTCCCGAACCGGGTCAGATGGGTGGCGATCGGAGCGATCGCGGTGACGCTGGCGCTCGGCACCGCCCGGAGCTTCGGCCCGGACTACGTGCGCGAGCCGTACCGGGCGATGGCCGCCTACGTCGACCGGGTGGCCAAGCCCCGGGACAGCGTGCTCGTGTTCTCGTTCATCGGCCAGCCCGCGATCGCGTCGATGGTCCACGTGCCCAACCCGGTGCAGAACGCGACGCTCAAGACGTACGTCGATGTACGGCACCACTCCTACGCATACCTGTTCCTCGACCTCCGGATCGCCGCCGCGCTCGGGATCAAGGCGCCGCACCTGCCGTGGCTGCACCTGCTCCGGACGAAGCTGTACCGCGGCTCGCTGCCGACCGAGCTGCTCGTCTACTACCGCTCATAGCGTCTCGTACACGGTCACGCAGCCGAACCGCCTGACCGCACGGGCGAGCGGCGCGATCGCTCGCGCGAGGCGGGCCGGCGAGCCGCAGTCGGCGATCACGAACGCGGCCCGGCTCGCCCGCAGGATCGCCCGGCGCTGGGCGCCTGTCGGGTCGAGCAGCGTCGTCTGGAAGAAGGTGCTCGTCTGGTTGATCTGCGAGCTCGGCTGCCACATGATGTGCCCGGCGTAGGCTTGGCGGCCGGTGAGCCCCGGGACCGACATCGACAGGAACCAGGGCGCCAGCACCGGCCCCGGCCGGGAGGCGTGGTCGATGTAGGACATCGCCTGCGCCTGGTTGGGGTCGAGGCGCAGCAGCTGGCGCGAGGCGGCCCCGACGATCGTGTTGCGGAAGTCGCCCCGGATGTCGTTGCCGTGGTAGATCGCCTCGGGGACCGTGAACAGGGCGATCATCGCCACGGCGGCGGCAGCGGCGATCCGGCGCGGCACTCGCAGCCGGGCGCGCAGCGGCTCCCAGCCGCGGACCGCCATCACCGCCAGCGGCAGCGGCAACCCGCTGAGTGCGTGCGGAGGGAACTCGGGGACGATGAAGTACACGGCCGCGCACGCGAGGACCCACAGCAGCACCATCCAGTCGCGGTCCTCGCGCGGGCGGCGCAGGCCGAACGCGGCCACGAACGCGAGCGGCCCGAACGCCGCGGTCAGCGCCCACCACGGGGCCGTCGGGGTGCCGATCGTCCTGGCCTGGAACGCGCGCCACACCGGGTCGGCGTGGGCGAGCACGAACCCGTACACGAGCGGCAGGCCGGTGGCCACCGCGGGGACGATCAGCGCGCAGATAGCGCCGGCGCGGCGGCTTGACGACGAACAGGCCGCCGATCACGCCGAGCAGCATCACCCCCTGCCATGGGTGAAGCCACGACACGAGCGCTCCCGCCACCGCGGCGATCACGTCGTAGCGGCGGGCCGCGCCGCGATCGCGCCCGGCGACCCGCAATCGCGCCTCGCAGGCGAGCAGGAACACCGGCATCAGCCCGATCGTGATCGCTGTGTGGTCGAACCCCCACAGGTTGAGCGCCGAGTACGCGTCGTCGGTGACGAGCAGCATGTCGTAACGGTGCTGGGGGTTGAGGTGTCCGGTCCACACCGCCAGGGCCAGCACCGGGGTCACGTAGAACAGGCCGAGGAACAGCGCCGCCGCCTGCCGCCGGCGGCTGTCGGCGAAGAAGCGCCGCGCGTAGGCGGCGAACCCGAGGAACATCACGAGCAGCGACACGGGCTTCCACACCATGTACGAGAGCTGGACGCTCAGCCCGAGCCGCCACAGCAGCCCCGAGATGACGAACATCGGGTGCAGGTAGTCGTGCGCGGTCGGGGTGACCTGCCACAGGTTCGAGGCGAGCAGGTGCGAGCCCTCGCTGCGGATCCAGGCCATGTACGCGAGCTGGTCGAAGGCGTCGGTGCCGCTGGCGCCGGTCAGCTCGCCGCCGTGGACGGCGGTGTAGATGAGGAGCACGGTGAGCGGAGCGAACCCCCACACGGCGAGCACGACGAAGATCACCGGGTGGGCGCGGATCAGCTCCCCGGCGCGCCTGACCAGCTCCCGGACGCTCACCGGACGCGCCCGGCGATCTGCGCGGGATGGCCGCCGGCCCGGGGTCCGCGGAACGGCCGCGACGGGATCGCGACCTCGACCGGCACCCGCGCGCCGGCCAGCAGCGCCCGGCGCTCGCGGCGCATCGCCCGGACCAGCGGGACCGCCGCCGCCAGGCCGCGGAGGTGATCGACGAGCCGCCCGGCGCGCAGCGCGTGCCAGGCCCACGACATCTGCCGGTAGGCGACCATCGGCAGCCACCGGGCCGGGAACGCCTTGGCGATCAGCAGCACGGTGTTGCGAGCGACGAGGAACTCGTGGCCGCGCGGGAGCTGGTGCGAGGAGCCGCCGCCGGCGTGCAGCGCGACGACCGGCTCGTAGCGGCAGCGCCACCCCGCCAGCTGCAGCCGAAGCGCCAGATCCACGTCCTCAAGATAGGCGAAGTAGCGCTCATCGAACCCGCCCACGGCGAGCACCGCCGCGCGGTCGTACAGGGCAGCTCCGGCGCACGCGCCGAACACCTCGCCGGGCTGATCCCAGCGCCCGTCGTCGCGCGCGAACCGCCCGCGCTGCTCGCAGGCGCCGTCGCGACGGAGGATGTCGCCGGCGTCGTACACCCGGGAGGGATCCTCGAGCGAGAGCATCTTGCAGGCCACGCTCCCGGCCCCGGGATGCGCCACCAGCGCGGCGGACATCCGCTGCAGCCAGCCGGGATCGAGCACGACGTCGGTGTTGACGAGCGCCACGAGCTCGCCCCCCGCCTCGGAGATCCCCCGGTTGGCCGCGTGCGCGAACCCGGTGTTGCGCTCGAGCGCGATCACCCGGACGCCGGGGTACTCGGCATGGAGAAACGCGACCGATCCGTCGTCGGACCCGTTGTCGACGACGATCACCTCGGCGGCCGCCTGCGACTGCGAGCCGATCGACGCCAGGCAGCCGGGCAGCCACCGCCGCCCGTTCCAGTTCGGGACGACGAACGTGACAGATGGGATGATGCCGGGGTGCGGATCGCCCGTCCCCTGCTCGTGGTGCTCGGCGTCGTCGCCTGCGCGTGGTTCGCGCTCGGGGTCCGTCAGGCCCACGACATCGACCGGGTCACGTCGCTCGTGGCCGGGCTCAACGGCCAGAACCGGCTGACCGCCCTGCAGGCGGCGACCGCGGACTCCCAGCTCGACGCCGCCGCCACGCTCAACCCCGACCGGATGGTCGACGTGCTCCGGGCGCGGGTGGCGCTGCTGCGCAACGATCGCCCCGCGGCCAAGCGGATCCTGCTCGGCGTCGTCGCCGACGAGCCCGACAACCTCGACGCGTGGTACGGCCTCGCCACGTCGGCCAGCGACGGTCCGACGGTCAACCGGGCCTTCTCGGAGATCGGCACGCTGCTGCACACCCCGAAGAAGTAGCTCACGGCACCGGCGCCGAGGCGCCCTCAAGCGTCGCCCGCAGCAGCGCGATCAGCTCGTCGTCGAAGGACTCCGGCCAGCTGCGGCTCCACCGCACGGCGCTGCCGGCCAGCCGCCGCTCGTGGTCGGCGACCGCCATCGCCGCCTCGCGCAGCCCCGCCGCGATCCCCTCGATCGTCGGCTGCACCGCGACGAGGTTCGGCGAGATCTCGGCCAGCGCTTGGGGCGTCTTGTTCTCGAACGTGTTCGTCACGGTGAGCAGTCCGGCCGCCGCCATCTCGATCGGCACGAGGCTCGGGTGCGGCGTGTACATGAGCGCCAGCCCGACGTCGTGCTCGGCCAGCAGCTGCCCGTAGGCGCGCTGGTCGGAGCGCGGGATCAGCTCGAGCGACTGCTCGCCGCCGAGGGCGATCCGCCGGCCCCGTTGCACCGTGCCGATCCCGTGGAGCTCCCAGCCGCCCTTGAACACTCCGTCGTCGAGCGCGTGGCTGAGCGCGAGCACGCCGAGCTCGAACATGTTCCTGGCCGCGTGCGGCTCGGGGCGGGCGTAGAACAGCAGCCGCCGCGTCCGGCGGGCCGCGAGCTCGCCGGCGCTCGGGGGCCCGACCGGCGTGATCGCGTTCTCAAACGACGCGGAGCGCCGGTCGCCCTCGGCCTTCCCCTCGCGGTAGACGCCGATCCCGTGGCGGCGGAAGTAGTCGCGCAGCAGCTCGCTCGAGAACAGCGCGACGTGCGGGAACGTGTAGGACTCCGCAGCCAGCGCCGCGAACGACCCCATCGCGAACGTGAACGGCTCGTACTCCTGGATCAGGTACACGAACCGGCGCGAGCCGAGCGCCTCGGCGGCGCGCCGGGCGATGTGCGCCGTCCACCAGGTGGTGGCGATGAAGCCGTCCGACGGGCTCACCTCGATCGCGGCCGATTCACGGCCGAACGCCACCTCCACATGCGCGAACAGACCGGTCAGTCCGGAGAAGGCCTCCACCGTCGCCTGCCAATCCGGAGCCAGGGGACCGACCGGGTCGACGGTCACGATCCGAACCCGGGCGCCGCGCTCGGCGAGCCGGCGGGCGAGGTTGAACTTGGCGATGTAGCCGCCGAAGAAGTGCTTGGCGTCGATCGTCGGGATCAGCAGGTTGATCCGCGGCGGCGCCTCCTCGGACACGGCGAACGGAAGCTCGCGGATCTTCTCGGCCACCGAGACCGCGCGCGCGTCGGGATCGGAGCGTCGCGGTTGCTGGATCAGCGTGGCCGGCGGCAGCGCGTCGAGCCGCATCCGGGCCTGGGGCCGCTCGCGGGCGCTCGCGCCGAGCAGCCGCCGCCAGGCGAAGGCGTGGGCGAGCATCCACTCGGCCCCGAGCGTCTCCGGCCGGCCGCGCCCGAGCAGCTCCCGGGCGCCCCGCGCCGCCAGCAGCGCGAGCGAGCCCAGCGAGCGCTCCGCACCCGCGAACCGATCCAGGGCGCGGCGCTTCGGTGCGGACATCCGCTCGCCGCAGCGCATCTGCAGGATCGCGGTCAGCTGCAGCAGCCGGCATACGTCGACGAAGTAGTGCAGCCGCCACTGCCGCACGCGCTCGCGCGGGGGGCGCTGGCCGCGCAGCCGGTCGCGCAGCGAGGTCATCTCGTTGGCGGCGGCGTGGCCGAGCGAGGCCTGGCCGTGCTGGACGTAGTCGTACAGCGGGCGATCGACGAAGGCGATCTCGCCGAGCGCGAGCGCGACGAGCCCGACCCAGTGGTCGTGGAAGTGGGCGAACTGGGCCGGCGGGAACGGCAGCGCGTCGTCGAGCAGCTCGCGTCGCAACAGCGAGGCGGCGCCGGTCACCGAGTTGGCCACGAGCACCGACAGCAGGTCGGAGTGGTTGTTGCGCCGCGTGCTCCACCACGTGTCCGAGATCAGCTCGCCGTCGCGGGACACGACCCGGGCATCGCTGTAGGCGAGCTGGGCGCCGCCGATCGCGCCGAGGAGCGCCTCGAGCTTGTCCGGGTACCAGCCGTCGTCCTGGTCGGCCATCGCCACGAACTCGCAGTCGGGCGGGGCCATCGCCAGCGCGCGCTCGAAGTTGCGGTAGAAGCCGAGCCGGGCCGGCGAGCGGGAGACGACGAACCGTTCATCGCCGGCGGTGCTCGTCGAGGATCTCCTCGTAGCGCTCGGCGCTCGAGCAGTCGTCGAGACGAGGCACACCCAGTTGCCGTGGGTCTGGGCGCGGATCGAGTCGAGCTGGCGCGCGAACAGCTCCGGCGGCGGGTTGTACGTGGCCATGCAGATCGCCACGCGCGGCCCGCTCGCGCCCGCCGGCCAGGTGACGGGCGCGGGATCGGGCGGAGGCTCGACGCGCGGACGGCCGAGCTCGGCGCGCACCTCGGAGGCGGGCATCTCGGAGCCGCCCGCCAGGTGCGCACGCAGGACGATGCTGCAGGCACCGCCGGCCGGCGGGCGCGCGACCCGGGCGAAGCCCCAGAACCCGCTCGGGTAGCTGTGCAGGAGCGGATCCTCGGCCGAGGCGTCGTCGCGCTCCACGTCGTGTGCGTACGGATCGATCCCGGGGTGCAGGGCGACGAACGGATCGAGCCGCGGCATCCCGGAGGCGAGCAGCGGCTGCGCTTCGCCGTCGACGAGCAGGTCGAGCGCGGCGATCCGGTCCTGCGGGCAGTAGCACCAGCCGGACACGAACAGGGCTGTCCCGCGGCCGACCGCGATCGCGGCCGGAAGCTCATAATCGAGCTGCACGTGGAGCTGTGGCGGCGACACGGCGTCGAAGCGTAGCCAAGCACCCGATGAGCGAAATCGACAGCACGGCGTTCTGGCGCGCGCTGCACGCGCGCCACCCCCCGCTGGGCGAGGCGCTGCTCGCCGACGCCCGGGTCACCGCGCGGTATCGCGGCGAGCGCCACGAGTTCCGCTCGCGGCTCGACGCCGCGATCCAGATCGCACGCCTGGCCTGGGTGAGCGACGCGTTCCTGGCCCAGGCGCTGTACCGGGTCAAGACGCGGCTGCAGGCCCGCGGGATCCCGGTCCTGCCCCGGATCGCCCACCGGCTGGCGATGATGCTCGCCCAGATCTCGATCGGCGACCCCGTCCTCGTCCACCCCGGCGTCTACATCATCCACGGGCAGTTCGTCGCCGACGGGCTGGTCGAGATCCACTCGGGGGCGATCATCGCCCCGTTCGTGACGATCGGCCTGCGAGCCGGGGACGTGCAGGGCGCGACGGTCGAGGCCGATGTGAGCATCGGCACCGGGGCCAAGGTGATCGGCGGCGTGCGGATCGGCGCCGGGGCCACGGTGGGCGCGAACGCGGTCGTGGTCGAGGACGTTCCGCCCGGAGTCACGGTGGTCGGGGCGCCCGCGAGGCCTCGCCAAACCCCGTGATAGCTTGCGGTCATGCGGATTTTCAGGCGACGGAACGAGAACGGACACGCGTCGGCCACGGCGCTGGCCGAGCCGCCCGGCTGGCCCCCGGCCGACCTGCCCCAGACGGCGCCGGAGCTGACCGCCGAGGTCGCCCGGCTGACCGCGGCCAACCTCGCAGGGCGCAGCGCCGAGAACGAGCGCCGGCTGCTGACGCTCCGCCACGCGATCGGACTGGGCGTCGTGGAGCGCGGCGGCTCGGCGCCGCAGCACCCCGAGCCTGACACGGCCAACCTGCCCGAGTCGGCGACGCTGCCGGAGATCTCGGCCGCCGACGTCACGCCCGAGCTGCTGCGCGCCGGCATCCTCCGTGACGGCTGCCTGCTCGTCCGCGGCCTCGTCGCGACCGAGCAGGCGATCCAGTTCGCCGAGCACATCGACGCCGCCTTCGCCGAGCGCCAGCGCCGCGAGGCGGGCGAGGAGGTCGGCGAGGGCTACTGCGACGTGTTCGCCGGCGACCCGCGCTACGAGCCCTCGCTGGAGGACGCACGCCCGTGGGTCAAGGAGGGCGGCGGACTGCTCGCCGCCGACAGTCCGCAGCTCGCGTTCGAGATGTTCGAGATGTTCCGGGAGGCCGGGATCCCCGAGCTCGCCCGCGCGTACCTCGGCGAGGCGCCGCTGATCTCCGTCCACAAGACGACCCTGCGCAAGGCCGAGCCGGTGGTCGGCGGCGGCTGGCACCAGGACGGGGCGTTCATGGGCGAGGTCCGGGCGCTCAACCTGTGGCTGTCGCTGTCGCGCTGCGGCGATGAGTCGCCGGGGCTCGACATCGTCCCGCGCCGGCTCGATGAGCTCGTCAAGAGCGGAGGCGACGACGTGTTCCTCAGCTACCAGGTGTCCGACGCCACCGCTGCCGAGGCGGCCGGCGAGAAGGGGATCCTGCGTCCGATCTTCGAGCCTGGCGACGCCCTGTTCTTCGACGACCTGTTCCTCCACAAGACCGCGTCGGACCCGTCGATGCCGCGGGCCCGGTTCGCGATCGAGAACTGGTTCTTCGGCGGTTCGGCCTTCCCCGTCGAGTACGCGCCGCTCGCGGTGTGAGACACCGCCCGCCGGCGGGCGCCCCGTGCCAGAGCCCATCACCCTGACAGGACCGTTCCCCCCCGGCGATCAGCCTGCCGCTGCTCCGACGCGAGCCGGCGCGGGCGCGGGCCCGGTCGTGATCGAGGTGCGAGGGCTCGACAAGACGTTCCGGATCCCCGAGGACCTCAAGGACACGCTCAAGGAGCGGGTCACGCACCCGTTCAGCCGCGCCCGCTATCGGCACCTGCACGCGCTCAAGGACGTCTCGTTCGACGTGCACCGGGGCGAGTTCTTCGGGATCGTCGGGCGCAACGGCTCGGGCAAGAGCACGCTCCTGAAGATCCTCGCGAGCATCTACAAGGCGGACGCCGGCCGGGTGCGGACGGCGGGCCGGGTGGCCCCGTTCATCGAGCTCGGCGTCGGCTTCAACCCAGAGCTCACCGCGCGCGAGAACAACGCGCTCAACGGGGTGCTGATGGGCCTCAGCCGCCGCGAGGCCGCCCGCCGGCTCGACACCGTGCTCGACTTCGCCGAGCTGCGCGAGTTCGTCGACCTCAAGATCAAGAACTACTCGTCGGGGATGATGGTCCGGCTCGCCTTCTCGATCATGATCCAGGCCGACGCCGACACGATGCTGATCGACGAGGTGCTGGCCGTCGGCGACGCGGCGTTCGGCCAGAAGTGCATGGAGGTGTTCTACGAGCGCCGCCGCCGCGGCAGGACGATCGTGCTCGTCACCCACGACATGGCGACGGTGCAGTCGCTGTGCCACCGCGCGATGGTCATCGACGACGGCCGCGTCCAGTACATCGGCGACCCCGAGGACGCCGCGCTGCGCTACTACCGGCTCAACTTCGCGGGCCCGCCCCCACCCGACGGCGAGGGCGTCAACCCGCCCGGTGACTGGATGGGCGAGGTCGACCTCAACGCGCGGCTCGTGAGCGCTCAGCTGCTCGACGAGGCCGGCCAGCCGGCCGAGAACGTCGAGCACGGCCGGCCGATCGAGATCGACGTCGTCGTCGAGATCGCCCGGCGAGATGGCCAACCCGACGTTCGCCTTCCACGTGCTCAACGCCGACGGGGCGATCATCTCCGAGTTCAGCCAGGTGGTCGACCGCGAACTGGCCGCCGGCAAGCGGGTCCGCCTGCGCGGGCGGATCGAGAACCCGTTCGTGCCCGGGCAGCTACTCGCTCGACTGCTGGATCGGCCGCCACGTGCAGGCCAAGGACCTCGCGCTGCAGCCGCTGCGCCTCCTGCACTTCCAGGTGTACGGGACGGCTTCGCGGCACGGCGTCGTCACGCTCAAGACCGACATCGAGCCGACGATCGAATGACCACATCCGACGAGCTCATCCTGCGCGATGTCCCCGGCCCGTCGGCGCTCGGCGGCGGCTGGCGGCGCGCGCTCGAGCTGCTCTACCTGATCGCGGCGATCGACTTCAAGCGGATGTACTTCGGGACCGTGCTCGGCTACCTGTGGTCGCTGGCGCGGCCGCTGATGCTGTTCGCGGTGCTCGTCACCGTGTTCACCCAGATCTTCCACGTCGGGCACATCCCCCACTACGCCGTGCTCCTGCTGATGAACGTCGTGCTGTACGGGTTCTTCCAGGAGGCGACGCTGACCGCGGTCGGGTCGGTGGTGGGCCAGGAGTCGATCGTCCGCAAGACCCAGTTCCCGCGCGTGGTGATCCCGCTGTCGGTCGTGCTCACGAGCCTGTTCAACCTGCTGCTGAACCTCGTCGTCGTGCTCATCTTCATCCTCGGCTTCGGGGTCACGCCGACGTGGACGTGGCTGCTGTTCCCGGTGATCCTCCTGCTGCTCGTGGTGCTCACGGTCGCGGTGTCGATGATCGTCAGCTCGCTCTACCCCCGCTTCCGGGACATCGCGATCATCTGGACCGTCTTCTCGACCGCGCTCTTCTACGCCACGCCGATCCTGTACGCGGTCGACTCGCTCAGCACCCACCCGACGCTCCGCCACGTGATCGGGCTCAACCCGCTGGCCCCGATCTTCGAGCTGGCCCGGAAGTGGATCATCCAGCCCGAGCGCGCCTGGGCCGGTGGCGGCGGCCGGCGGCTGGCTCCAGCTGCTCGCCCCGATGGCGATCTACGCCGGGGTGTGCGTGCTCGCCGTGTGGGTGTTCAACCGCGAGGCGCCGCGGATCGCCGAGCAGCTCTAGACTCGCCGCCCCGCATGCCCGACAACCGCGTACCGACCTCGATCCCTACCTCAACGACCCGCTCCGCTGGGGGGCCTCGATGGCCCACCACGCCGAGCTGATGCGGGCCTGCCTCGACGCGGTCGGCGCCCGCTCGGTGATCGAGGTCGGCGCGTACGCCGGCGACCTCACCCGCGTGCTGGTGGACTGGGCGTCGAGCGCGGGGGCCCGGGTGCTGGCGATCGACCCCGCGCCCGCAGCCGGGGCTCGTGGCGCTCGCCGAGCAGCACGACGGCGCTCGAGCTCGTGCGCGAGACGAGCCTCGCGGCGCTGCCCGGGATCGAGCTGCCCGACGTGGCGATCATCGACGGCGACCACAACTACTGCACGGTCCACCGAGGAGCTGCGCGCTGATCGCCGAGCGCGCCGCCGGGCGCCGAGCTGCCGCTGCTGCTGTTCCACGACGTCGCGCTGGCCCCACGCGCGCCGCGACGACTACTTCGACCCCGAGCAGATCCCCGCCGAGTACCGCCAGCCGATCGTCGGCGAGGGCCGCGGGATCGCGCCCGAGGACCCGGGCGTCGCGGCCCGACGGCCTCCCCTACCCGACGCTCCGCCGCCCCCGAGGGTGGGCCGCGCAACGGGGTGCTGACCGCCGTCGAGGACTTCGTCGCCGTCCGACGAGGCGCTGCGGCTCGCCATCGTGCCGGCGTTCTTCGGGTTCGGCGTCGGTCTGGCACCGGGACGCGCCCTGGGCGGCCGACGTGGCCGCAGATCCTCGAGCCGTACGACCGCCACCCGCTGCTCGCCCGGCTCGAGGCCAACCGCGTCCTGCACATCGCCCAGGAGCACGCCCTGCGCGTCGCCCTGTGGAAGGCCCAGGAGCGCCAGACGCGCCAGGAGCTGCTGCTGCGCCGGCTGCTCGAGTCGAGCGCATTCGGGGTCGCCGAGCGGCTCTCGAAGCTCCGCGTGCGGGCGGGCGTCGCGCCGGGCCAGTCGGTGATCTCGCGCGACGAGATCCGCCGGGCGCTCGAGGACTGATCCGGCGCCGCGGGCGAGCCCGGCGCGCGCGTCGATCAGGCCGCGCGGCGCGCCCGGGCCTCGCGTAGCAGCCGGTTGACTCGCCGCAGCGGCGCGGTGACCCGCCACGAGGTCGTCTGCGTGGCCTCGCTCGAGCTGGCGCTCCAGCTCCTCGACGCGGGCGTCGAGCCCGAGCTTGCGCGAGTAGGCGATCGCCCGCGCCGCCTCGCGCTCGGCCTCCGCGCGTCGCGCCCGGGCCTTCCAGTCGGTCGTCGGGCCGGGGCCACGCCGGCATCCGACCGTCCCACTTGCGAGCGAGCTGGATGTGCGCCTCGACCCACAGCTCGAGGTCGGTGACGAGCTCGAGCGCGCGGTGCTCGGTGACCGCGATCGGGGCGGTCATCACCTTGCGCCCCGCCTCTCGGACCTGCAGGCAGAAGTCGAGCTCGAACCCGTGCCCGAAGACGAGCCCCTCGTCGAAGCGGAGCTTCCGCACCGCCCACGGCGACAGCACCAGCAAGAAGCCGTCGACCGACTCGACCTCCGCCGGCGCCGGCCCCCGCTCAGTCCACGAGAACGCCGGCAGCTCGCCGCCGTGGTGCTCGAGGTAACGGTGGGTGACCGGGCCGCAGCTCACCCGCCCGTCCCACCAGGCGATCGAGCGCACGCCGGTTGCGCCCGCGCAGCCGACGAGCGCCACGTCGGGATCGCCGAACGCGGCGCGCAGCGTCGCGCACAGCGCCGGATCGGCGATCTCGGCGTGCGGGTGGACGATCACGAGCGCCTCGAGGTCGTCGCGCGCGGCGGCCGCGTCGAGCAGCAGGTTGTAGCTGCGCCCGATCGTGCCCACCGACGCGAACGGGAACACCGCGCGAGTCGGGCTCGGCGGCCAGCCGGATCCCGGGCTCGGCGTAGCGCAGGTACGGCTCGGGCTCGCTGATCGCGCAGCCGAAGGCGATCATCGGGCCGCGCGGCTGCCGAGCCGCCGCAAGCGGCGCGGTCGAGCCGCCACGAGATGCTGCGAGCGCATCTCCTGCCAGCCCGTGCTCGAGCTCCTGCGCGCGGGCCCGCGAACTGGAGCGCGTTGGCGTGGTCGATGCACCCGCGCCGCGTCGCGCTCGGCCTCGGCCCGCAGCGCGCGCTCCTCCCAGGTGCCCGGGCCGGTGCCGACGCCCGGGATCCTGCCGTCCCACTTCTCGGCCATACGGATGTGGGCGGCGATCCACGGCTCGGGGTCGTCGAACGGCTCGAGCGCATGGTGGTGGATCGCGCGGAAGTCGGCGGTCACCGCCTTGCGGCCGGCGGCCCGCACCTGCAGGCAGAAGTCGAAGTCGTAGCCGTGGAACTGCCCGAGCGACTCGTCGAAGCGCAGGTTCTCGCACCGCCCACGGCGAGAGCACGAGCAGGAAGCCGTCGAGCGTGTCGACCTCGCCGAGGCGGGCGTACGGCGGCGCCCCGTCCCACGCCCACGAGAACGCCGGCAGATCGCCGCCGCCGTGCTCGTGGTAGCGGTGGACGAACGAGGCGAGCGTGACCGAGCCCTCCCACCAGGCGATGCTGCGCACGCCGATCGCCCCCACGCAGCCGACGACGCCCACGGCCGGGTCCGACGAGCGCGCCGCGGACGACGCTCGCAGAAGTCCGCGTCGACGATCTCGGCGTCCTGGTGGACGAGCACGAGCGCCTCGAGGTCCTCGCAGGCGCGGGCGCGGTCGATCAGCGCGTTGTAGCTGGCGAAGATCGAGCCGACCGAGGGCATCGAGACGACCTCCGAGTCGGGCTCGGCGGCCAGGCGGATGCCGGCCTCGGCGTAGCGGCGGTAGACCTCAGGTTTCGTGATTGCCGATCCGAACGCGATCATCGCTGTTGCCCGTCAGGCCGGCTGTGAGGGTACGGGATCGTGCCGAGGCTCGAGACTCGTCGCGCACGCCGTCGGACTCCGCCAGCGCGAGCAGCAGCCCCGGCCAGGCCGATCGCGACCAGCGTCACCGCGGGCATCTGCCAGTCCCAGTCGAGCGGCGAGTGGGCGACGTACGCGACGAACGCCGGCCACCGGCCCGGCGGCCAGCGCCGGCGCGACCCGCAGCGCCGCGCGCGGCGGCGAGCGCGACCCCGGCCAGGAACACGGCCAGCAGCGCCAGCCCGACGACCCCGAGCTCCGCCAGCGTCTGCAGCGGCAGCGAGTGGGCGTCCTGGGCGAACTCGGAGATCGTCCGGTAGCGCAGCCAGTACACCGCCCAGCCGCCGGCGCCGACGCCCGCGCAGCGGCTCGTCGCCGAACGCCCGCAGCGCCACGCCCCAGTAGTCGTAGCGGTTGCTCTGCGAGCGTCGCGAAGCGGCGTCGCGCCCGCCGACAGCGGCGGACCGTCGACTTCTCCTTGGCGCCGGCCACGATCGCGAGCGCGAGGCCGACGCACGATCACCGCGAGCGCGATCGCGCGGGGCGCGGCGCGGGCAGCCGCAGCGGCGCCGGGTCCGCGCGGCGCGCGAGCCGCCGCTGCACGAGCCCGGCGGCGAGCGGCGATCACCACCAGCAGCGACGAGCGCGATCGCGCCCTGGCTCTCGCGCGTGCCGAGCGAGCCGCGCCAGCGAGGTGACGCCCGAGGAACGGCGCCGCGGCCGCGCTGCCAGCACGCCGGCGGCGATCGCCAGCAGCCGAGCGCGCGCAGCTGCTCGCGCGCGCGGCGCCAGCACGACCAGCGTCACGAGGCCGGCAGCGCAGGCGAACAGCGCGCCGCGGCGAGAAGCTCAGGTACAGCCCCATGCCCGAGCGGCGCCGCCGCGGCGGCGGCGAGCGCCCGCAGCCACCGCCGGCGCGAGCGCGTCGCCGGCCACGCGGCGCACGAGCACGACCCCGAGCGCGGCCAGCTCGCCCATCGCGTTCCAGTACGTGAGCGGCTGCTCGAGCCGGCCCTGGGCGCTCGTCGAGCGCGAGAAGTGCAGCAGGCCCGGGCAGCAGCCGCTCGGAGATGCCGTAGCCGATCACGATCAGGATCCCGGCGGCGAGCGCCGGCTCGACCGCGCGCTGGACCGGCCCGCGGCGCAGCAGGATCACGGCCGCCAGCAGCGCGCCGACGTACAGCACGACGAGCTGCCCGGCGTGGTAGGCGCTGCCGGCGAGCGGCGCCCAGGTGATCGACAGCAGCGTCCAGACGGCGAACAGCGCCAGGCCGCCGATCGCCAGCCACGCGCCGCGTCCGCGCGGGAGCGGCATCGGGCTGCACGGCGGCGCCGACCGCCACGAGCAGCCCAGGCGACCAGCCCGGCCCACGCGCGCGGCCCGTCGAAGTAGCCTCCGCTGAAGAAGGCGAGCACCGTCGGCGCCGCGAGCAACGCGGCGCACGCGGCGATCCGGACGCCTCGCGTCATCAGCTCTAGGCGAGATTCCCGCACCGCCCGGCGCATCAGCCGCGTGGAGGCGAGCGGCTGGCGCTCGCCGGCGGCGGGGCGCGACCCGCCCGGCGCGCGGCACTCGCACCTCGGCCAGGATCCCCTCGCGGAAGCTGGACCGGAGCGAAGCGGGCGGCGTTGCGGTGCATGCGGCGGGGTCGATCCGCGGCGTCGTCGAGCGCGAGCACGGCGCTTGCCAGCTCGGCCGGGCCGCCGGCCCAGAACATCCCGGTCGTCCCCGTCGATCACGGTCTCGAGCGCACCGCCGCCGCGGCGGGCGATCACCGGGCGCCCGGCGGCCTGGCTCTCGACCGCGGCGATCCCGAACTCCTCCACCGACGTCAGCGACCAGCGCCCGCGCTCCCTGCAGGACCTGGGCGACGCCGGCGTCGGACAGGCGGCCGGTGAACTTGACGGTCGGGCCGGCCAGGCGCCGCAGCCCGCGGGCCGCCGGGCCGTCGCCGACGATGATCAGCGGCAGGCGCAGCCGGTTGAACGCCTCGATCGCGACGTCGATCTGCTTGTGGGGCATCAGCTCGGAGACCATCGCGTAGTGATCGCCGACCGGGCCCGGCGAGAACCGGCTGACGTCGACGGGCGGATAGACGACCCGGGCGTCGCGGCCGAAGTAGGCGCGGATCCGCGCCTGGGTCATGCGCGAGTTCGCGATGTAGCGGTCGGTCCGCTGGGCGGCGATCCAGTCCCACTGGCGCCAGCGCCGGAACGCGCCTCGCAGGAACGCGCGGGTCACCGGGTTGCGGCGGCGCACGAGCGTCGAGTCGCGGTCGTTCCAGGCGTAGCGGAACGGGTTGTGGCAGTAGCTGACGTGCAGCGTGCGCTCGTCGCACAGGACCGCGTGCGCCCACGCCGACGAGCTCGACAGCACGAGGTCGTAGCTCGGAGAAGTCGAACGACTCGATCGCCGCCGGGTACAGCGGGAACAGCGCCCGGAACGTCTTCGCCGACGGGCGCAGCCGCTGCAGGAACGAGCTGTACACACGCCGTCCGGCGAACCGGCCCTCGGTCCCCCGCTCGTCGTACACGGCCGTGTAGATGTCCGCGTCCGGGAACATCGCGCACAGCTCGAGGAACACCCGCTCGCCGCCGCGGACGTCGAGCAGGAAATCGTGCACGAGAGCAACTCGCGCGGGATGGCGCCAGTTGGAGGACGGGACCTTCACCTCGGCCAAGTCTATGGGGCGCGGGCATTTGGGCGGACCCCGGAGGGCCGGGGCGGCGGCGGAGGCGGATAGCCTGCGGGCGGTGGTGCTCATGGCGACGTATTCCGGTGCATTTGGCGGCGCGGAGCGACTGCTGCTCGACTTCGCCGCGGCGTTCGAGGATCGCTGCGTCGTCGCCTGCCCGCCGGGTCCGCTCGCCGGCCGGGCCCGGGCCGCCGGGCACCGGGTGGCGGAGCTGCGCCCGCGCCGGCTCGAGCTGCGCGCCGGCCCGCGCGACCGCGCGCTGGCGGCCTGGAGGCTCGTCGCCCACGGCGCCGAGGTGCGCTCGCTGGCCAGTGCGCACGGCGCCGAGCTCGTGATCGCGTGGGGCATGCGGACCGCGCTGTCGCTGCTCGTGCTGGGCCCGCGCCCGGGCGGACGGGTCGCGTTCCAGCACAACGACCTGCTCCCGGGCCGGGCGATCGGTGCGTTGGTGCGGGCCGCTGCGCGACGGGCGGACGTGTCCGTGGGGCTGTCGGACGCGATCGCCCGCGAGGTCGGGGCCGGGATGGGGGTCGTCCACCCGGGAATCGACGTCGCCCGGTTCGACGCGGCGCCCCCCTCGCCGGACGGACCCGTGCTCGTCGTCGGCGCGCTGACCGCATGGAAGCGCCCGGACCTCGCGCTCGAGGCGGTGGCGATCGCCCGGCGCTCGGACCCTCGCGTGCGCCTGCGGCTCGTCGGAGCGCCGCTCACCGACGGCGACGGTGCGCTCGTCGCCGCCCTGCGGGCGCGGGCGCGCGAGCCGGACCTCGCCGGGGCGGTCGAGCTGGCCGGCGCCGTGCCGGACGTGGCGGGCGAGCTGGCGGCGGCGAGCTGCGTCCTTCACTGCGCCGAGCGCGAGCCGTTCGGGATGGCCGTGCTCGAGGCGCTCGCGGCCGCGCGGCCAGTGGTCGTGCCGGCGGCCGCCGGGCCGCTCGAGATCGTCGATCAGTCGTGCGGTCTCCTCTACCCCCCGGGCGACGCCGCCGCGGCGGCTCAGGCGCTCGTCCGGCTGGCGGGCGACCCGGAGGCCGCCGCCGCGATGGGGGCCGCGGGCCGCGCGCGGGCGGCAGTGCGGTTCGGGGCGCGCCGGGCCGTCGAGGACTACCGCCGCGCTGTGCGGGTGCTGCCGCGCGTGAGCGGCCTCGCGCTCGTCACCGTCACCCGCAACTCGGCGGGCGAGCTGACCACGCTGCTGACCTCGCTGCAGCGGTGGGCGCCGGGCGCGGCGGTCGTCGTCGTCGACTGCGCCTCGAGCGACGACACCGTGGCCGTCGCCCGCGCCGCCGGCGCCCGGGTGCTCGCACTGGCCGAGAACGCCGGGTTCGGCCGCGGCTGCAACCTCGGTCTGGACCTCGTGGACGCGCCCGCCACGGCGCTCGTCAACCCGGACATCGAGCTGATCGACAACTCGCTCGCCACGCTCGCGGCGCGGCTGGCCGACGCCGACCGGCTGCTCGCGCCCCGGATCGTGTACCCCGACGGGTCGCTCCAGGACTCCGTGCATCCGCTCCCGGGGTCGGCAGCCGACCTCGTGCGCGCGCTCGTCCCCCCGGCGGCCGTTCCCGGAGCGCTCGGGACGACGCTGGCGCCGTGGCGGGCGCGCATCGCGCGCCGGGTCGGCTGGGCGGTCGGCGCGGCGCTCGTCGCGCGCACGGAGACGCTGCGGCGGCTCGGCCCGTTCGACGAGCGGATCTTCCTGTACGGCGAGGACATGGATCTCGGGCTGCGCGCCGCGCGCGCGGGCGTCGAGACGTGGTTCCGGCCCGAGGCCACGGTCATCCACCACCGCGCCCACTCGAGCGCACGGGAGTTCGGCGGCGAGCCGTTCGCCGCGCTCGCCCAGACCCGCCACGACGTGATCGCTCGCCGGCTCGGGCCGCGAGCCGCCCGGCGCGACGACCGCGCTCAGACTGTCACGTTCCGGTCGCGGCGGGCGTTGAAGCTGGCGCTGGGCCGCGACGCGGAGCGCGAGCTCCGCCAGCTCCGCGCGCTCGCCGGGATCCACCTGAGGCCCGTCTGTCCGCCGCTGACGCGCGTTTCGTGACAGCGTGATGGTTGATTCCACGCCGGTGGCGGCCTCGGGTATCTGGTGGGAATTCGCCGCGATCCGCCGTAAAGCAAGATTAACCACTAAACGGTGTCACGGCGTCGTGTCACCCCGAGGCGGAAGGCCAAGGGCCTGGGTATCCAACGGGAAAAATAGGCCCGTTAGATACCCAGGCTCACGGACACCACGCCCGAACCGCCTTCGCGGCGTCATTTCACCCGCCCGCGGAAGGCCGAAGGTCAGGACAACTAGTGCAGGCAGGTCGTCGCCGTGCGGCCCTTGCGCCGGCAGCCCTCGAGCTGCAGGGCGGCCGCGCGATATGCACTGAGCGCCGGCTTGGTCGAAATCCGCCCGCTGCTGTCGTAGTTGAGCAGGCCGGCGAAGTTGAAGTCGTCGTGGTTGGACGGCTGCTGCTGGCTGACCCACGTGAAGTAGTAGAAGCCGAGGAGGTTCAGCGAGGCGCGGTGCTCGGCGAGCAGCGGCAGCAGCTGGCCGACCTTCCGTGCCTGGCCGCGCTGGGTCGTGTCCCAGTCACCGTGGTGGACGGGCTGGCCGGAGGCCGAGGGCCAGCTCAGCTCGGTGGCGAGCAGCGGCTTGCTGCCGTCGCCGAGGTGGTTCATCGCCCGCCGGACGAGCTGCAGGAACGTGATCACGCCGGAGGGCGTGGCCGTGAAGCCGTTGACCGAGACGACGTCGAACAGCTTCCTGGCCCCGTGGACCTTGTAGATCTGGCCGATGTACTTCCACACGCGGTTGGTGAGTGCGCCGAGCACGACCTTGGCGCGTGGATCGGCGGCCTTGATCGCGCCGTGGGCGGCGCGCAGCAGCGACACGTAGCTCTTGGCGAACGGCTGCGGCCAGTACGCGGGGATGTTCGGCTCGTTCCAGATCTGCCACATCCGGACCGGGTGCTTGGGGTGGTGGGTGCGCCAGAACGACCCGTGCGGACCGTAGCGGTGCACGAGCGCGGTCAGGTACGCGGCGTACGGGCCGGGCTGCGCGGGCGGCGCGGCCCCCCCGTCGCGGTTTGTGCCCAGGTCCCAGCCGGGGGCGAACAGGACGGTCGGCAGGACCGACAGGCCGCGGGCGGCGGCGGTGCCGATGATCGCGTCGGTCGAGCTGAAGTTCGTCGGGACGCCGCCGACGTCGACGAAGTCGCCCGTCTTATCGATCGGGACGTCGGACATCGACTGGTACGGCTGCGCCGAGGCCCAGTTGAACACGACGCGGACCGTCTGCACGCCGGTGCGGACCATCAGGTCGAACTGTCGGCCGAGGTTGACGTTGTCGCTGAACAGCGGCCCGCCGGCGTCGACCCCGACGAACCCGCCGGGCACCGGGGTCCCCGGGAGCGCCACCGACGAGGCGGCGCGTGGAGCCGCCGGAGCCAGCAGCAGGACGCACGCCGCGAGGGCGAGCAGCAGTGGACGGAGGCGAGGCACGACCGGCCCGAGTCTAGACATGACTCTCCCCGGCATGCAGCACTCCCGCGATCGCGGCGTCGGTCTGCTCGGCCGTCCGCGCCCAGCTGAATCCGTCCGCCCGGGCGGTCCCGGCGGCCGTCAGCCGGGCTCGCAGGGACACATCGGTCGCCGCCGCCACCGCCGCGTCGGCCAGCGCCCCGGCGCCGTCGGGATCGACCAGCAGGCCGGCGTCGGCGACGGTCTCCGGAAGCGCGCCGCGGTCCGCGGCCACGACCGGCACGCCACTCGCCATCGCCTCCAGGCATGGCAATCCGAACCCCTCGTACACCGAGGGCATCAGCACCACCCGGGCCCCGGCGTACAGGCCTGGGAGGAGCGGCTCGGGGACGTACCCGAGCCGCCGCAGTGCGATGCCTGCGCCCCGCAGATAGCCGCGGTCCGAACCCGCCACAACGAGCTCGATCCCGTGCTCCCGGAGCGCCGCGGCGGCGTGCTCGAGCGCGGCGAGGTTCTTCCGTGCCGACGCCGTCCCGACGCTGAGTGCGTACGGGCCGTGCAGGCCGAGCGCACGCGCCGGTGGCCCCGGATCGGCGTCCGGCGAGAACCGCTCGTCGACGCCGCCCGGGATCACCGTGATCCGCTCCGGCGGGACGCCGAGCAGCTCGACGAGCTCGGCGCGGGAGAACTCCGAGACCGTGATCAGCAGCCGCGCGCGGCGGGCCAGGAGCGGGAGCAGCCGCCGCTGGTAGGCGACGTAGCCGGGCGAGTAGGCCTCGGGATGGCGCAGCGCGGCGGCGTCGTGGATGACGACCGCGTTGCGCCGCGAGGCGAGCGGCGCGAGGTTGGCCGGCGAGTAGATGAGCGCCGCCCCGGGGAGGAGCGGCAGCGCGGCCTGCTCCCACACGTGCCCGGCCCGGTGCGCGAAGCCCGCGGGCGGGCGGACGACGCGGTAGCGGTCGGGCCGCAGCCGCGGGAGCCGCGCCGCCATCTCACGGGCGAGCCGCTCGACGCCACCGATCTCGGCCCGGATCGCCGCCCGGGCGTTGATCGCGACGCGCGCGTCGCGCGCGCCGGCCATGGTCAGTCCGGGTGGCGGACGCCGCGGCGCACAGCGAGACCCGCGCCGGACATCCCGGCGCCGATCGCGATCGCCAACAGGGCGTCGAACCCGGTCCGCGGCAGCGACTTCGGGGGGTCCTTGGCGGTGGACGTCGCCGAGGCGGTCGTCGCGGTCGGCGGGGTGGTCGTGCTCGCGGTCGTCGTCACCGTCGGCGAGACCGTGGGCGTCGAGCTCACCGGCGTGGTGGCGGTCGTCGGGGTCGTCGGCGCGGGGCTCTGGGTGGTCGAGTGCGAGCCGCCCGAGGAATGGTGCGAGCCGGAGTGCGAGCCGCCGAGGGGGTCGACGTACTGCTGGTCGCCCGCCGAGGGCCCGGTGGCGAGCGCCGTGGCGGGTCCGAGGAACACGATCGCGCCGGCGACTGACACGAGCACGAGCAGCTGTCGCCAGAGGTGCATCCCGCGAGTATGGCAAGCGAGGGCGTCACCGCGCCGGCCCGGGCGGCTGCGGTCGGCGGCCGGCGAGCCAGATCGCCGCCTTCGGGGCGACGGCCACGTTGGCCGCGATCAGGCGCGCCAGCTGCCATCCGAACTCCCGCGTGCGCGACTCGTACGGATGGGTGCCCTGGAAGAAGCGCCGCTGCTCGGACAGGCCCACGGCCCGCAGGTCGGCACGCAGTCCGCGCACGGTGAAGCCACGCTCCATCCACCCGGTCTCGCGGGCGTGGCGGTGGGCGAACGGCGAGATCCGGTGCAACCACGAGGTCTCTCCGAGCAGCAGCCAGCCGTCGGGCTTCAGGTGCGCGGCGACACGCTCCAGCGCACGGCGGTGGCGGTCGGAGTGGTGCAGCGCGTCGTAGATCAGCGCCAGGTCGAAGCGGCCCTCGAGCGCCAGCTCCTCCATGTCGGCCACCTCGGCGCGCAGCTCGATCCCCCACCGCGCAGCCCGCTGCGTGGTGAGCTCGACGTTCGCCGGCACGAGGTCGGTGGCCGTGACCCGGTAGCCGCTCTCAGCGAGGAACAGCGACGTCCACCCCGGTCCGCAGCCGACGTCGAGCACGTCCGCGCCGCGGTCGACGCCGAGCCGCTGCAGCGCGTCGGCGATCGTCGCCCATCTCACCCAGTGATACGGCTCCCACCCGAACGGCTTGGTCGACTGGGCGGCCATGAACGCGGGGGTGCGGAGATCGATCTCGGCTTGCTTGTGGGCGTCGAGCTCGGCCACCGTGGCGGCGATGCTACTCGCGGGATGCGCCCCGGGAGCTCCTCGCGGGCCGGTGGCGCTACCGTCTGCCGCGGGCTGCCGATTCCAGGGTTTTGCAGGATTTCTTGCAGACCGAGGAGAAGCAGAGGAGATTGCGACGGGTCGTGTTAGGGTCCTGCCGCTCGGCTGCACCGCCCCGGCGCCGGCCCCCTCTGATGCCCGTTCTCCGCCGCCTTCCCTGGACCCTGCGCGCCCTCATGGCCGCGAGCGCCGTCCTCGCCGCGCTGTTCGGCTCTGACCTCACCGCCCGCAGCTCCGGTGACCTGCAGTCGCAGATCGCCTCGAGCCGTTCGGCCGCGGCCTCGCTGCGCTCCGCGGTGGCCGCCGACGAAGCGCAGATCCGCCAGACGACCGGCGGCCTCCAGGCCGCGGAGCGCCGGCTGGCCACGTTGCAGGGCACGCTGACCGCTCGCGAGGATCAGCTCCGCGCGGTCCAGACCTCGCTCGTCGCCGCCCGCGACCACCTCGTGGAGATCGAGAACCGGCTGCAGCTGGCCTCCCGGGCACTGGCCGCCAACCTCGTCGCCGCATACGAGAACAGCCAGCCCGACCTCGTCAGTCGTGATCCTCGACGCGCACGGGTTCAACGACCTCCTCGAGAAGGTCAGCTTCATGCAGCGCGTCGGCCACCAGGACGCCGCGATCGTCGGGTCGACCCGGACGATCAGGGCGGAGGTACGAGCGCAGACGATCCATCTCGCGGCGCTCGAGCAGCGCGACCGTCAGCTGACCGACCAGGTCCTCGCCCAGCGCAACCAGGTGGCGGCGCTCCAGGAGGCCCTGCTCAGCCGCCAGATCGCCGAGGAGAGCAGCCGCGACCACACCCGCTCACGGCTCGCCGCTCTGAACGCACACCTGGCCTCGCTCGAGAAGCAGGCCGCGGCGGCCGCGGCACGGGCGGCCGCCACCCGCAACGCCTCGGTCGGCGGGATCGCCGTCGACACCGGCGGCATGGTCCAGCCGCCCCCGGGCGCTCCGGCCGCCATCGCCCAGGTGATCGCGGCCGGCAACGCGATCGCCACGCTGCCGTACATCTGGGGCGGCGGCCACGGCTCGTTCCAAGCCAGCGGCTATGACTGCTCGGGCTCGGTCAGCTACGCGCTCGCCGCGGCCGGCCTGCTCAGCTCCCCGCTCGACTCGACCGGGTTCGAGAGCTGGGGCGATGCCGGACCGGGCCGGTGGATCACGGTCTACGCCAACGCGGGTCACGCGTTCATGGTCGTGGCCGGCTGGCGCTTCGACACCGTGGCCCTCGCCGAGGGCGGCACCCGCTGGTCGCAGTCGATGGCCTCGACCGCCGGGTTCGTCGCCCGCCATCCGCCCGGGCTGTAGCCGTCGGCGACACGGGGCCGCGGGGTGCGCGCCGGCTGTGGGGCTCGCCGGCCGCGGGGCACGGCCGCGCCCGAGGCCAGCAGCCAGCGGCGGCAGCAGCGCCAGCGCAGGGAGCGCGACGATCGCGAGCATCGACAGGAACCAGATCTGGCCGGCGTCGGTGCCCATCCCGACCGAGTGGATCACGCCGAGCAGCCAGGCCACGGCGGTGAAGCGGTGGAGCTTGCGCCACCGCGCGGCGCCGATGTGGCGGCGGGCGTAGTAGGAGAGGCCGAGCAGGATCGTTGCCCAGCCGGCGACGATGCCGGTCGTCATCCACGCCGTCTTGTAGCTCGAGACGAACGGGATCGCGATGTCGGCGAGCGAGGGGTGCAGGAACTGGTCGCCGAGCAGCGCCGTGGCGTGCACGACGATCGCGACGATCGTGGACAGGGACAGGACTTCGTGCGTCACGAGCAGGTCGGACTGGCGGCCCTTGAGCAGCTTCGTGCTCATCAGCAGCCCGAGCGAGACCGCCAGGCTGGCGAGGATGAGCGCGACGAAGCCCGCCGCCCGGCTCGTGATCCAGAACAGGTGAGGCGTCGGATCGATGGTCATGGAAACAGCATCGATCCGCGCCCGTAGACCGGCGTACGAACTCCGTAAGAGCTCCGTACGAGCGCGGGCGCACAGGTACGCGGCGCGACTCGCGGCCGCTCAGCGGCCGGGGTGCACCAGGTACCCGGCGCGACTCGCGGCCTGGCGCGCCGCGGCGCTCACGCTGCCCGGTATGGGGACGCTCGTGTAGGCGACGCTGAAGCCCGAGCCCTGGCCGGTGAGCGGCGTCGGTATGGCCTCGCCGACGGTCGTGGCCGTGCCGGCTGACACGAACCGGCGGCCGCTCGGCACGAGTGAGATCTCGCTGGCCCGCCATGCACGGTTGCTGATCGAGCCGACGTGGCCGGTCGTGGTGCGGGCGTAGGTGAGCCCGAACGAGGCGGTCCCGAAGTCGGCCAGGGGCAGCGTCTCGCAGCTCGTCACACTTAGGCAGCTCGACGGCGCCTCGACGATCCAATCGGCCGAGGAGACATCGACGTGGTTGGCGTGCAGGACCCGGCGAAATCGGCGGTGCTCGGTCGCGTTGCGGAGCATGACGACGACCCGGTGGCCCGTGACCGTCACGGTCGCGGCGATCAGGTCACCAGGCTGCACGCGGAACCGGATCGTCCGCGACGCCGCCGGGACGAGCTCGAACCACGCGCTCGAGCGCACCTGTCCGAACACGTCGCAGTCGACCTCGGTGCCGATCTGCTCGAGCGCGTTCGAGCGCCGGCCGTAGCCGCCGATCCCGACCCAGTACGCGGAGTACGAGCGGGTGCCGAGCAGGCAGGTGGCGGTCGGCTGGCGCCAGATCGCGCTCACCCGGTCGAACGAGACGCCCGGGCGGTGGATCGCGTAGCCGGCCCAGTTCGAGCTGCTGTTCGTCTGCGGCGCGGCGTGCGGCTGCGGCCGCGGGCGCGGCGACGAGCGCGCAGGCGGCAGCGGCGAGCAGGGCACGCGGGAACGAAGGACGCACACCTCGGTCCTCGGAACGAGACCGACAGGACTTGAGGCTCACGCCCTCAGCTCGCGCGGGTGTTCGATGCCGCGAGGATCGCAGACGCCCTCCCGGCGCAGTCGTACATCGTCACCTTCGTCCCGCTTGAGGTCGTGAACGTGACCGCTGGGCAGGTCCGCTCGACGATCGCGATCGCCGCCTGGCTGCCGGCGCGGGTGTCGCCCGGGAGCCGGCCGCCGGCCTGGCCCTGGTCGGCCAGCACCCAGCGCAGGTGGCCGGCCTTGACCTCCTCGGCGATCCAGGCCGCGCTGACCGTGGTCTCGCGCCCGGAGAAGCCGCCGAGGCCCGCCACGTTGCCGCGCAACGAGAGGATCGCGGCCGCCGCGCTCGATTGGCTCTCGACCCCGATCGTCCCGCCGCCGTGGGTCTTGGCATAGCGCACGGCGGCGTTCACGGTGGCGTCGTCGCCGCCGAACCCGCCGCCGCCTGCGCCGGAGCCGCCGGCTCGAGCGGCGCCGGCGCCCGGGAGCCCTGCGGGTGGGCCACCGGCGAGCCCGCCGCGGATGCCCGAGGCGCCGGGAGGACCACCGAAGCCGCCGGGCGCGCCGCCCGCGCCGCCGATGCTCGCGCTCGCCGGCCCACCGGACGGGAACGTCCCGCTCGTGGCGTGCCCGATCGTCTCCGCCGCCCACGTCGCCGGGGCCGCGAGCAGCGCGGCGAGCCCGACCGCCAGGACCACCGCGCGGACGCGCGGGGCGAGGTCGAGCGCGAGCAGGAGCGCGGCCGCGCCGCCGAGTCCGACCGCGAGGGGCTTGGCCCAGCCGAGCGACCCGTTGATGCCGCCGAGCACGACGAGCTCGGTCACCACGCCGGCGCCGATCGCGAGCGGCGCGATCACCCGCGCGGCACGGTCTCGCCGGAGGATCAGGCCCGCGCCGGCGCCGACCAGGGCAGCCGCGAACGGCGCCAGCAGCGACACGTAGTAGGGGTGGAAGATCCCCTTGGCGAAGCTGAACACGACCGCTGTGGTGAGGAACGCCCCGCCGACGATCATCACCCAGCCGGTGCGCTCGTCGCGGCGGCGCAGCCGGCTGAGCCCGACGAGCGCCAGCCCGGACACGAGTGCGAAGCCGAGCAGCCACCCGGCCTGGTCGCCGAGCCCGGACTGCAGCAGCCGGAACGGGCCGGTGGCGCCGCCGAACAGCGACCCGCCCGGTCCCGCGGCGCCGCCGGGTCCGCCCCCGCCGCCACCGGGTCCGCCGGTCTGGCCGGCCACCCGCCCGATCCCGTTGTAGCCGAACACCAGCGACCAGATGCTGTTGTCCGAGGTCCCGGAGATCCACGGGCGATCGGCGGCCGGCGTGAGCATCACCACGAGCGGCCACGCGCCGGCCACGAGCACCATCGCCGCGCCGCCGGCGAGCAGCCGGCGCAGCGCGACGAGCCGGCTGCGGACGGGGGCCGCCCACATCCAGGCCGCGGCGATCCCGGGCACGACCATCATCGCCACGAGCATCTTCGTCTCGAACCCGAGGCCGACGGCGACGCCGCTCAGCACGAGCCAGCGCGTGCGACCGGTCTCCAGCGCGCGGGCGGCGAACCACAGCGCGGCGACCGAGCACAGGACGAGCAGCTCATCGGGGTTGTTGTGGCGCGAGACGGCGACGATGATCGGCGTGGTCGCGAGCGCGAGACCCCCGACGAACCCGGCCGCGCGGCCGAAGCGCCGGCGCACGAGGTCGTACACGAGGGCGGTGGCGACGACGCCCATCAGCGCCTGCGGGATCAGCAGGCTGAGTGGATGAAAGCCGAAGATCCGGGCCGACAGCGCCTGCACCCACAGGGAGAGCGGCGGCTTGTCGACAGTCATCAGGCCACTCTGGTCGAGCGAGGCGAACAGGAAGTTGTGCCAGCTCAGCGTCATCGAGCGCACGGCGGCGCTGTAGTACGTGTTGGCCCAGCCGTTGATGCTGAGGCCCCACAGGTTGAGCACGCCCGCGAGCCCGAGCAGACCGAGCAGCTCGGGCCGGCGGACGAGGCCGTCGAGGCGGGCGCTGACGCGCCGGCGGCCGCGAGCACGCAGCCGCGCGGTCGTGCGCTGGGCGCGCAGCGAGACGTCGTCGAAGGGGAGCGAGTCCGTGCTCATGGCGCCAGCATCGGACGACGGGGTGAGAGCAAAGTAAGACGCTGCGGCCGGCGATGGGTCATCAGCCGGGCCACGCCGCGCAGGTCGGCGAGCGCGGTGGCGACGACGTCGACTCGCGAGTCGGTGTCCTCGATCCAGTCGACCGGCACCTCGTGGATCCGCAGTCCGCGCCGCTGGGCGAGCACGAGCAGCTCGGTGTCGAAGAACCACTCCTGGTCCTCGACCTGCGGCAGGAGCTCGAGCGCGACGTCGGAGCGGACGGCCTTGAACCCGCACTGGGCGTCGCTGAACCGGGCCCGCAGGACGAGATGGAGCAGCCGGTTGTAGACACGCGAGATCAGCTCGCGCTTGGCGCCGCGGGTGACCCGCGAGCCCGGCAGCAGGCGCGACCCGATCGCCAGGTCGCTGTGGCCCGAGAGCAGCGGGGCGACGAGCGGCAGCAGCGCGGTCAGGTCGGTCGACAGGTCGACGTCCATGTAGGACACGACCCGCGCGTCGAACGACGACCACGCCGCCCGCAGCGCCCGGCCACGCCCCTTCTCGGCGAGGTGGACGACCTCGACGCCGGCCAGCTCGTAGCTCAGGCGCCGGGCGAGCCGGAGCGTGCGGTCGGTGCTGGCGTTGTCGACGACCGCGATCTGCCAGGAGAACGGGAACTCCCGGGACAGGAAGCCGTGCAGGCGGCGGATCGAGCCCTCGAGCGCGCGCTCCTCGTTGTAGACCGGGATGGCGACGAGGAGGTCGGGGGCGGCCGCGGCGCGGGGCGCCGGGTGCTCGGCGAGCAGCGGGGATCTCAGCGTCGCGCTCATCGCGTCACGACTGGTCAGGCGCACGGTGCGCCTCGGTGTACGCGCCGGCCGCCGCCATCGCGCCCAGCACGCCGGCCGTGATTGCGGCCAGGGCCCAACTCAGGACTGTCATCTCGCTGCTCCTTCGATCGCGGTGATCCATGCAGCGATCAGGATCGGCGGCCCGGCGAAGGCCGGCTGAAGACGTGCCTAAGACCGGCGTAGGAGCGGCGCCGCCAGGGTCGTGGCGCGCGCCCGCGTAGAGTAGGAATCTCCACATCTTGAGGAGACGGACATGACACCCAACACCTTTGACTCGAGGGCCCAGCTGCAGGTCGGCGACCGCTCGTTTGACATCTTCCGGCTCGACGCGCTGCAGTCGAAGTACGACGTCGCCCGGCTCCCGTTCTCGCTGAAGGTCCTGCTCGAGAACCTGCTGCGCAACGAGGACGGGGAGACGATCCGCGCCGAGGACATCGAGGCGCTCGCCACCTGGAACGCCAAGGACGAGCCGAGCAAGGAGATCGCCTTCACGCCCGGCGCGCGTGGTGATGCAGGACTTCACCGGCGTCCCTGCGGTCGTCGACCTGGCGGCGATGCGCGACGCGATGCGCGAGATGGGCGGCGACCCGAACAAGATCAACCCGCTCGTCCCCGCCGAGCTCGTGATCGACCACTCCGTCCAGGTCGACGAGTTCGGCACGGCGAGGTCGTTCCAGCACAACGCCGAGCGCGAGTTCGAGCGCAACGAGGAGCGCTACGCGTTCCTGCGCTGGGGCCAGGGCGCGTTTCACAACTTCCAGGTCGTGCCTCCGGACACCGGCATCGTCCACCAGGTCAACCTCGAGTACCTGGCGCGAGTGGTGTTCGTCGACGACGACTGCGCGGCCTCGGCCTATCCCGACACGCTCGTCGGCACCGACTCGCACACGACGATGATCAACGGCCTCGGCGTGCTCGGCTGGGGCGTCGGCGGGATCGAGGCCGAGGCGGCGATGCTCGGCCAGCCGATGTCGATGCTGATCCCGCAGGTGATCGGCTTCAAGCTGACCGGCGAGCTCCCGGAGGGGGCGACCGCCACCGACCTCGTGCTGACCGTCACCGAGATGCTGCGCCAGCACGGCGTCGTCGGCAAGTTCGTCGAGTTCCACGGCGCCGGGCTCGCCCGGCTGCCGCTCGCCGACCGGGCGACGATCGGCAACATGTCGCCCGAGTTCGGCTCGACGTGCGCGATCTTCCCGATCGACGCCGAGACGCTCCGCTACCTGGAGTTCTCCGGCCGGCCGCGCGAGCTGATCGAGCTCGTCGAGGCGTACGCCAAGGAGCAGGGCATGTGGCACGACGAGGACTCGGAGGAGCCGACGTTCACCGACGTAGCTCGAGCTCGACCTGGCCTCGGTCGTCCCGAGCATCGCCGGCCCCAAGCGGCCCGCAGGACCGGGTCTCGCTGACCGACGTCCAAGGCCGCCTTTCGAGAAGGCGCTCGAGGGCTTCCTCCCCGACGAGGACGAGGAGGACGAGGCCGTGTCGGGCAGCTTCCCGGCCAGCGACCCGGTCTCCACGCACGTGCCCAATGGCGACGGCCACGAGCCTGGCTCCGGCCGCGCGCCGTCGCAGGTGATCGAGCGCACGTCGACGCTCGACGCCGGTGACGCTCGCCGACGGCACCGAGACGCTCGCTCGATCACGGCCACGTCGTGATCGCCGCGATCACGAGCTGCACGAACACCTCGAACCCGTCGGTGATGATCGGCGCCGGGATCCTCGCCCGCAACGCGGTTCAGCGCGGACTGACCGTCAAGCCGTGGGTCAAGACCTCGCTCGCGCCCGGATCGAAGGTCGTCACCGAGTACCTCGACCGCGCCGGCCTGACCGAGTACCTCGAGGCGCTCGGGTTCCACCTCGTCGGCTACGGCTGCACGACCTGCATCGGCAACAGCGGCCCGCTGCCCGAGGAGATCTCCGACGGTGGTCGGCGACGCGGATCTCGCCGTCGTCTCGGTGCTGTCCGGCAACCGCAACTTCGAGGGCCGGATCAACCCCGACGTGAAGATGAACTACCTCGCCTCGCCGCCGCTGTGCGTCGCCTACGCGATCGCGGGGACGATGGACGTCGACCTCTACGAGCGAGCCGCTCGGCGAGGACGACAAGGGCGAGGCGGTGTACCTCAAGGACATCTGGCCGACCGCGGCCGAGGTCGCCGACACCGTCCAGGACGCGGTCCAGTCGGACATGTTCCGCAAGTAGCTACGCCGAGGTGTTCGACGGCGACGAGCGGTGGAACTCGCTGTCGGTGCCGACCGGCGACCGGTTCGCCTGGGATGACGACTCGACCTACGTTCGCCAGCCGCCGTTCTTCTCGGAGCTGCCGCCCGAGCCGGTGCCGATCACGAACGTCGAGGGTGCCCGCGTGCTCGCAGTGCTTGGCGACAGCGTCACCACCGACCACATCTCCCCGGCCGGCTCGATCAAGAAGGACAGCCCCGCCGGGGCCGTACCTGATCGAGCACGGGGTCGAGGTCCGCGAGTTCAACTCCTACGGCTCGCGGCGCGGCAACCACGAGGTGATGATGCGCGGCACGTTCGCCAACATCCGGCTGCGCAACCAGCTCGCGCCGGGGACCGAGGGCGGCGTCACGCTGTACCTCGGCGCGACAGGCTCGGACGGCCGGACGAGATGCCGATCTACGACGCGGCGATGAAGTACGCCGAGGAAGACGTTCCGCTCGTCGTGCTCGCCGGCAAGGAGTACGGCTCCGGCTCCTCGCGCGACTGGGCGGCCAAGGGCACGCGGCTGCTCGGCGTGCGCGCGGTGATCGCGGAGAGCTTCGAGCGGATCCACCGCTCGAACCTCGTCGGGATGGGCGTGCTCCCGCTCCAGTTCGCCGACGGCGACTCGGTCGAGTCGCTCGGGCTGACCGGGCACGAGACGTTCACGATCGAGGGCCTCGCCGACGTCGACGAGATCCCGCGGAGGTGACCGTCAAGGCCGACGACACGTAGTTCACGGTAACGGTCCGGATCGACACCCCGAACGAGCAGCGCTACTTCCACCACGGCGGGATCCTCCAGTTCGTGCTCCGCCAGCTGCTCTGAGGACGCCGGCTGAGCCGAGCCGGATACGCTTCGCCGCCGATGTCGATCCCGACCGTTCCTCGACAGCCTGCTGACGCGCCGTCGGCCCCTCGGGGCATGAGGGCGAGGCGGCCGCGGTGTGGCGGGAACAGTGCCGGAGCATTCGGCGCCGAGGTGTCCTCCGACCAGCTCGGCTCGTCGTTGCGCGGGTCGCCGGGACGGCCGCCGGCCCGACGCTGGCGTCGATCGGCCACATCGACGAGATCGGCGTCCACATCACCCACATCGACGACGACGGCTTCCTGCGCTTCGGTCAGGTCGGCGGGTGGGACGCGGTCGTGCTCGCCGGCCAGCGGATGCGGCTGCTCACCCGCGACGGTGTGATCGCCGGCGTGATCTCGCGCAAGCCGGTGCATTCCCTCGGCGACGACGAACGCCGCAAGGCGCCCGAGCTCAAGGAGCTGCACATCGACATCGGCGCCCGCTCCGCCGAGGAAGCCCGCCAACACGTGCGAATCGGCGACGTCGGCGTGATCGCGGCCGACCCGGTCGAGCTGTCGAACGGGCGGATCGTCGGCCCGGGCGCTCGACAACCGCGTCGGCTGCTACGTCGCCGCCGAGTCGGCCCGGCTCGTGGCCGAGTCCGGCGGGCGCGCCCGGCGACGTGCTGGCGATGGCCGTCGTCCAGGAGGAGACCTCGCTGACCGGCGCGCGCACGAGCGCGTTCGGGCAGAACCCCGACCTGGCGATCGTCGTCGACCTGACGGTGTCGACCGACCAGCCCGGGATCGAGCTCGGCCCGATCACGTCGCACACGATCGACTCGGGGCCGGTCGTCGCTCGCGGGACGATGCTCCACCCGGTCGATCTCGGAGCTCCTGCTGGACACGGCCGAGCAGGAGGGGATCGACGATCACGGTCGAGTCGCTCGGCAAGTCGACCGGCACCGACGCCGACGCCGTGCATCCGGCGCGGGCCGGGATCCCGACCGGGCTCGTGTCGGTCCCGGTGCGCAACATGCACACGCCGGTCGAGATGATCTCGCTGCAGCGACCTCGACGCCGCCGCCGGGCTGATCGCCGCGTTCGCGCGCCGGCTCGAGCCGGGCATGTCGTTCGATCCGCTGAGCGGATGCTGCTCCTGTTCGACATCGACGGCACGCTCGTCACCGGCGCCTCCCGCGCGCACACCGCGTGCCTGGTCGAGGCGCTCGACGAGGTCCACGGGGTGCACGCGAAGCGGACCGCCCTGAATGTGTCAGCGGCCGGCCGGACCGACGGCGAGATCGCCCGCTTGATGCTGCTCGGGCCGGGGTGTCGGCCGAGCGGATCGACGAGCGCGCGCTGCTCGTCCGCGACGCGTGCTGCCGGCGCTACGGCGAGCTGGACGACGTTGAGCTGTCATCGCGCCGTGGTCCCGGGCATCCCGGAGGTGCTCACTGGCTGTCCGGGCTCGACTCGGTGACGGCTCGGCCTCGTGACCGGCAACTACGAGCCGATCGCGCGCATGAAGCTCGCCCGCGCGGGACTCGCCTCGCACTTCTCGGGCTGCCCGGGGGCGTACGGCTCCGACAGCGAGGACCGGACGTCGCTGCCGCCGATCGCGCGGCGCCGCGCGGGCACGGCCGCCGAGCCGTACCCGCGGGCGCAGACGATCGTGATCGGCGACACCCCGCGGGACATCGCCTGCGCCCGGGCCGATGGCCTCCGCTGCGTGGCGGTGGCCACCGGCCCGTTCGGCGTCGATCAGCTCGAGTCGGCCGATGCCGCGGTGGGCGACGCCACGGCGCTGCGCCGGGCGCTCGCCGAGCTCATCACTTGATCGGGACCGTCACGTCGCCCCGCTGCTGCAGGAGTTGATCCCAGGTGTCGAACGACATGCAGAACCGGCCGCCCGACGCCGAAGACGGTTCCCCAGCTGTTCCAGAACCACACGAGCTTGTTGTCGGCATCGATCTGGTCGGCGACGATCTCGTGGCCGCCCCGAACGTTGCCGCTGATCGTCACGAGCCCGTTCGCGTCAGGCTTATCGAAGCCCTCATACCAGCTGATCCCGGTGATCACCGGGCGCTGGACGAGCGCCTTCAGCGCCTGATCGATCCCGAACGCGTGGTGGTAGGCGCTGATCAGGCCCATCTCCTTGGCCGCCTTGCATACCATCAGCCCGCTGCCGCCCGGGTCGTTGGGCGGGTAGGGCTGGCCCTCGAGCTTCGTCTCGAGCTCGTACACGCTGACCGCGTTGTCCTCGTTGAGCGGCGTGCCGCCGTTGAAGTTCGGCGCGGAGTCGAGCGCGCCGCACAGCGCGTTGGCCGTGCACGAGCCGATCTGGCCCTGGTCGAGCGGCAGCCCGGTCGCCGCGTGCTGGACGCTCACGATCGCCGGCGCCTGACTGGCGACGTACTCCTTCGAGCGCGGATCGTGCACGATGTGGCGGCCGAGCCGGCGACCCTCGATCGCCGTCTCCTCGAGTGCCTTGCGGTAGACGTTGTTGTCTGACATGTGTGGTGCCCCTTCTGAGTGGTTGCCCCTAGATGACAGGCATACATTGCCTCGCCGCGGGCCTCGCGGGGGTGAAAATTGTCACGCCGGGAGGATCGCTACGGCTTCGGCGTCGGAAACTGCACGCGCATCATCAGATCCCAGACCCGGTCCGGGGTGAGCCGTCGCTGGTTGATCATCAGATGCGCGCTCGGGGTGACCACGTACCGCGCCTTCGGCCGGTTGGCGCCGATGGCCTTGGCGATCACGTCGGCGACGGTCTCGGGCGGACCGCCGAGCTTGGCCATCGGTCCCTTGTAGGCGTGAGCGGTGATCGCGCCCACCTTCTCGTTGAAGTCTGCGTATGGACCGGTTTCGGCTTGGGTTGCCGACACGCTGGCGTGCGCTGTCTCGCCGAACTTCGTGACGATCAGCCCGGGCTCGATCAGGATCACGTCGACGCCGAACCCGCGGGTCTCGAACCGCAGCGCATCGCTGATCGCCTCGACCGAGTACTTCGTCGCGTGGTACAGGCCGCCCCCCGGGAACGTCAGCCGCCCGCCCATCGACCCGAGGTTGACGATCTTCCCCTGCCGTTGCGCGCGCATCCCGGGGAGCACCAGCTGGCACATCCGGATCAGCCCGAACACGTTCGTCTCGAACTGCCTGCGGATGTCCTCGATCGGCACCGACTCGACGGCCCCCGACTGGGAGTAGCCGGCGTTGTTGATCAGGACCCCCACCGCTCCGTGGGCATCGGTGACGTGGTCGACCGCGGCCTGCATCGACTGCTCGTCGGTGACGTCGAGGGCGAGCGTCTCGCAGCCCTGTTGCTTGAGATCGGTGAGCACTTCGGGTTTGCGCGCCGTGGCGTACACCGTGTGGCCGTCTGCCGTTCAGCCGGGCTGCCGTGGCCGCGCCAATGCCCGACGAGCAACCGGTGATGAGGACGGCCTTGGACGCGGGCATCGGCGGCAGCCTACGACAAAACGTTCCAACTCTGTGCCGTTTGGCCCCGGTTGCGCGTTTCGGGGTCACTATCCAAGGTGCCGTGATCAAAAACCCGGTCTATAGACCCAGTTTTCGATCACGGCACCCGCGGAGACGCCGATGCCCGACCCCTTCGATGCCGCAATTTCAGCCCTGGCGCACCGGCAGCAAGGAAACGTGACCCGCCGGCAACTGCTCGCGATCGGCCTCGACGACGACGGCATCAGACACCGGGTCAAGCAGGGACGACTGATCCGCGTCCACAACGGCGTCTACGCCGTCGGCCACGCGCCCACGACCCCCATCGCCCGCGCCTGCGCCGCCGTCCTCGCCTGCGGTCCCAAGGCCGTCCTCAGCCACGAGTCAGCCGTCGCCCTGTATGGCTGGCGCAAGGAATGGCGAACCCCCTTCCACGTGACCGCCCCGACCAGCCACCGCCGCCCCGGGATCACCACCCACCGGGCGAGACTCACCCGCGCCGACATCCGAACCGAGCGGGGCATCCGAACCACCTCCCCGGCCCGGACGATCCTCGACTGCGCGCCCGCCCTCACCCGTAGGCAGCTCACCCGGCTCGTCAACGACGCCCGCGACAGCGCCCGACTCACAGCTCGGCGCCCTCGCCGACGTGCTCGAGCGCAACCCTCATCACCCCGGCACACCCTCGTTGCGGCCGTTCGTGACGGCGCCCAGCGGCCCCACGAAGTCCGAGTTCGAGGACGCCTTCCTCGCGTTCGCCGAGACCCACGGCCTCCCGCGGCCACAGACCAACGTCCGGGTCGGCGGCCACCTCGTCGACGCCTGGTTCGCCGCCGAGCAGGTGGTCGTCGAGCTCGACGGCTATGCCTACCACTCGTCGCAGGAGTCCTTCGAAAGCGACCGCGACCGCGACGCCGACCTGCTCGCCCGGCTCGGGATCCCAACCCTCAGGGTCACCTGGGAGCGGATGACCGAGCGGCCGGCGCAGGAGGTTGGCCGCCTCCGCGCCATCCTCCGAAGCCGGCGGCCCGACGCCGCCGCCTAACCCCGGACGAGCTTCTTGTAGGTGATCCGCTTCGGCCGGTCCGCGTCCGCCCCGAGCTGCTCGTGGCGGAACGCCTCGTAGGCATCGAAGTTCCCCTCGAACCAGCGCACCTGCGAGTCGCCCTCGAACGCCAGCACATGTGTGGCGATCCGGTCGAGGAACCAGCGATCGTGGGACACCACGACGGCGCAGCCGGCGAAGTCGAGCAGCGCCTCCTCGAGCGCGCGCAGGGTGTCCACGTCGAGGTCGTTGGTCGGCTCGTCGAGGAGCAGCAGGTTGCCACCGCTGCGCAGGAGCTTGGCCAGGTGCAGGCGGTTGCGCTCGCCGCCGGACAGCTTGTCCACCTTCTTCTGCTGGTCGGTGCCCTTGAAGTTGAATCCGGCGACGTACGCGCGGCTCGCCACCGACCGGTCCCCGAGCATGATCTGGTCCTGGCCGCCGGAGATCTCCTCCCACACCGTCTTCGAGGAGTCGAGCGCGTCGCGCGACTGGTCGACGTACGCGAGCTGGACGGTGTCGCCGAGCCGCAGCGTCCCCTCGTCGGGCTGCTCGGCGCCGATCAGCATCCTCAGGAGGGTCGTCTTGCCGGCGCCGTTCGGGCCGATCACCCCGACGATCCCCGCCGGGGGCAGCGTGAACGACAGCCCGTCGATCAGCATCCGGTCGCCGTAGGACTTGCGCAGCCCGTCGGCCTCGACGACGACGCCGCCCAGCCGCGGGCCGGCCGGGATGTGGATCTGGACCTGGTCGAGCTTGACGTTGCGATCCTGGGCGAGCAGCGCCTCGTACGCGTTGAGCCGCGCCTTCGGCTTGTTGCGGCGGGCCGAGGCGTTCAGCCGCACCCACTCGAGCTCACGGTCGATCGTCCGCCGCCGTGCCGTCTCCTGGCGGGCCTCGCCCTCGAGCCGGGCGCGCTTCTGCTCGAGCCACCCGGAGTAGTTGCCCTGGTACGGGATCCCGCGGCCGCGGTCGAGCTCGAGGATCCACCCGGCCACGTTGTCGAGGAAGTAGCGATCGTGGGTGATCGCCACCACCGTGCCCTTGTAGTCGAGCAGGTGCTGCTCGAGCCAGGCCACCGACTCGGCGTCGAGGTGGTTCGTGGGCTCGTCGAGCAGCAGCAGGTCGGGCTGGCGCAGCAGCAGCCGGCACAGCGCCACGCGGCGGCGCTCGCCGCCTGACAGCGTCGAGACGTCGGCCTCCGGAGGCGGGCAGCGCAGCGCGTCCATCGCGATCTCGAGCGTCGTGTCGAGGTTCCACCCGTCGACGGCGTCGATCTGCTCCTGCACGCGCGCGAACTCGTCCGCGGTCTCCTCCGAATAGTTCATCGACAGCTCGTTGAAGCGGTCCAGCAGCGCCCGCGTCTCGGCCACGCCCTCCTCGACGTTGCCCCGCGCGTCCTTGTCCGGATCGAGCTGGGGCTCCTGCTCGAGCAGCCCGACGGTGGCGCCGGGGGCGAGCTGGGCGTGGCCGTCGAACTCGGTGTCGAGCCCGGCCATGATCCGCAGCAGCGTCGATTTGCCCGCGCCGTTGTAGCCGAGCACGCCGATCTTGGCGCCGGGCATGAACGACAGGGAGATGTCGCTCAGGACCTCCTTGTCGGGCGGATAGCGCCGCGAGAGCTTGTACGTGGTGAAGATGTATTGCGAGGACACTGCAGCCCAGGATAGGCATGCGACGATCCCCAGGTGCGTCCGCTCGCCGCCGTGTTCGCACTCGTCGCCGTGGCCTGCATGTCGCTGGCGATCGTCGGCATGGTCACCGGCCGCCCCAGCGACCGCGCCGGCTGGGCGCTCCGCGCGGGGGCCGTCGTCTGCTTCGCGACTGCCGTGATCCTCAACGTCACATCGCGCTGAGGGTCAGCTCTCGGGCTGCCACCCGCTCACGACCCACAGGCCGGGCGCGGCGAGCGACACGGTGGCGACGGTCACGTGCCAGGCGGGCCCGAGTCCGCGGTAGGCGGCACTCCGGGCCGCGCTCGTCTGCTCGCGCGTGACCACCACGTAGCGATGCCCCGAGCCGGCCAGCGGCGCGACCGCCTCGACCGTGCCGGCGTTGGCCACGCCGCCGTGCTGGAGCTCGTAGTCACGCGCCGCGCCGGCGGCGGCCAGCTGCATCGCCGAGCGGGCCTGGCCGGTGCTGGCGGCGGCAAGCAGGCGCAGGTGGGCGGTCACGGTGCCGGCGGTCCAGTTGATGTACTCGGCGGCGAACGCGCGGATCGCCGCCACCGGCGCGAGCGTGGGGTGCGGCCGGACCGCCGGGCGCGGCGACGAGACGACCGACCCGGACGCGACCGGCGCCGGCGCGACCGGCCCGCGGCGGACACCCGCCGATCGCCAACACGCACAGCACCCGCGCCACCAGGGCGCCGACGACGGCGCTCATAGGCCCACCGGATGCCGCGCGACGAACCCGGCCGCGCTGCGCACGAGCATGTGCCAGCCGATCCCATCGCTGCCGTCGCCCGGCCCCACCGCCGAGGTGTCCCACCGCAGCCCGGCGACGTACATGTACACGTGGCCGGCGTTCGCGTACAGGGTCACCCAGTGGCCCAGCCCGGGTGCCCCGAACGACTCGAGCTGGCCGGACGCCGCGCCGTAGGTCACCGGCAGCAGCCGGGCGCCGTACAGCAGGTGCTCGACGCTGCTCGAGCAGTCGTACGCCGCCGCCACCTCGGACAGGGGCAGACCGTGGGCGGCGCCGAACACGTACGGCTTGCCGGCGATCTGGTTGCCGGCCGCGATGATCGCCGCGACCGCCGGCGGCGCCCCCGCGGGCGCCGCGGCCTGTCCGTCCGCCAGCAGCCGGGCGCGCGGGCCGCCCACCAGCGGCACCCCGGCGGCGGGGTCACAGCCAGACGAGGACGCAGCGTCCGCGGCCGACCCCGCAGCCGGGACTGAGGCGGGAGCGGGCACCGACAACAGCAGGTTGCCGGCCCCGCTGGCCGGCGGCCGCTCGATCCGCACCGGGGCCGACCACAGCCCGTTCTCATACGGGATCCCGAGCCGGCCCGCGAACTGCCACCACAGGTCGATCACCCGCGGGTGGCCGTCGATCGGGCCCGCCGCCGAGCCCGAAGTCGCGCTTGTAGGCGACAGCTGAGTGAGCGCCCCACGACACCCGGAGCGGCGTCATGTACGGGAGCCCACCCATCGCCGTCGCCGTCCCCCAGGTGACGCCGCCGAGCTCGGCGTACGTGTCCGGGTGCTGCAGCAGGTTGTCGCCGCGGGCGCCGATGATGCCGGAGCTCGGGTCGCCCGGCCCGCCGTACTCGGTGGCGCCGACGAGCGCCCCGGTCCCGGCCGGGCCGAGCACGATCGAGCCGGCGGGACCCGGCGTCGCGCAGTCCGCACCGGACCGCGAGCCGGGCCCGAGCACGACCAGTGCGAGCAGCGCCGCGGCCAGCCCCGCGCCGGTGACCGCGGCCATCACGCCTCCGATCACGACGCCGATCCGCACGCGCAGCGACGCTACGCGCACCCCCGCGCGAAAAACCCGGAATGACACACAGTTGGCACGCCTCGATTGGCGATGAGTTTTGTGCCAGGCTGCCGTCGTAGAGGACAGATGGCGGCGACCAGGACTGAACCGGCGATCCTCGACGTCGGCGGGCGCGAGGTGAAGATCTCGCAGCCCGGACCGGGTGTACTTCTCGGCCCGCGGCGAGACGAAGCTCGACCTCGCCCGCTACTACATGAGCGTGGGTGACGGGATCGTCCGGGCGCTCCGCGAACGGCCCTGCATGCTCCACCGCTTCCCCGGCGGCACCGACGCACAAGAAGGTCCACCAGAAGCGGATCCCGTCGGGCGCGCCGGACTGGGTGGAGACCGTGCGCCTGCACTTCCCGCGCTACGGCCGCCACGCGGACGAGCTGTGCGTGACCGAGCTGGGCAGCGTGATCTGGGCGGTGCAGATGTCGACTGTCGAGTTCCACCCGTGGAACTCCCGCCGGGCGGACACGGAGAAGCCGGACGAGTGGCGGATCGACCTCGACCCGATGCCCGAGTGCGACTTCGCCACCGTCCAGCGCGTCGCCCATGTGGCCCACGAGGTGCTCGACGAGATCGGCGCCACCGGCTGGCCGAAGACCTCGGGCGGCAACGGCCTGCACGTGTACGTGCGGATCGAGCCGACCCACGGATTCGCGGATGTGCGCCGCGCGGCGCTCGCGTTCGCCCGCGAGGTCGAGCGGCGCGCCCCGGAGGACGCGACCACGACGTGGTGGCGCAAGGACCGTGACCCGCGGACCGTGTTCGTCGACTACAACCAGAACGCGCGCGACCACACGATCGCCAGCGCCTATTCCGTCCGGGGCAACCGGGAGGCGACGGTCTCGACGCCGATCCACTGGGGCGAGGTCGACGACGTCGTCCCGGAGGAGTGCACGATCCACACGGTCGCCGAGCGCTTCCGCGCGCACGGCGATCTGCACGCCGGGATCGACGACGCTGTGTTCTCGCTGGAACCGCTGCTCGAGTGGGCGGACCGGGACGGGATCGAGGAGTCAGCCACAGCAGAGACTTACGAGCCCGATCTCTTAACCAACGCCGCTAACGTTGACGGGGTCATGCCCCGGATCCTCGACGTCGAGCAAGCGCTCCTGCTGCTCGAGCTGGAGCCGCCGTTCGATCAGCGGGCGGTCCAGCTCGCGCGGCGCAGGATGGCGAAGCGGTGGCACCCGGACATCGCCCCCGCGGGACGCCAGCACGAGCACCAGCGCCACCTGCAGGCGATCAACGAGGCAGCCGACCAGCTCGCGCAGCTGGCAGACACCTCGCGCGGCGGCCGGGTCACGGCGGACGCGGTCAAGGTCTCCGCCGCGGCCACTCGCAAGGCCCGCGCGGAGGCCGGCCGGCGCGCCTACGAGGAGGAACAGCGCGCTCGCGCCCACGCCGCCGACCGAGCCAAGAACGATCCGTTCGGCTCGCGCGTGCCGGACCACTCGGTGGTCCACCGCTATGCGCGCTGCCTGTCGTATCCGGAGTGGGGCGTCGGCACGGTGAACGGCATCTACTTCTCCGGCGACGGGGACGACGTCCAGCAGTGGGCGCGGGTGCTGTTCGCGGTCGGCGTGCGCACGATCCCGGCCGGGTCGCTGCAGTTCGTCGACTTCTCCACCGCCGACCCCGCCGCCGACCGCGTCCAACGGTTCATGACCGCCGCCCAGCACGCGCTGGGCGAGGGCAACGCCGAACTCGCCGCGCAACGGCTCGTGTACGCCCGCGACGCCGACCCGTCGAACCCGGTCGTCCTGCGGCTGCTCACCGTCGCGTTCTGGCAGGCCGGCAATCTGCCCGCCGCCGCCCGCGCGGTGCGCGACTGGGCCCGCGTCGAGCGCGATCGCCCGACGCCCGAGCGCTTCGCCTCGCGGATCTACGAGGACATGGGCGCGATCGACCTCGCCGCCGACGCGGCGGCCCGCGCCGCCGACCGTGCGCCGGCCGACGGCTCCGCCTGGGTGCGCCTCGGCCGCCTGCGCCTGCGGCTGATGGACCGCCGCGGCGCGATCTCCGCGCTCGAGCACGCGCGGCTCGTCGGACCGACCGTCGAGGGGCTGCTCGATCTCGCTCTCGCCTACCACCTGGCCGGCGACATAGGCGCCGAGGTGTCGGCCGCCGAGGCCGCCACACGCCTGGACAAGAAGTCCCGCGCCGCGTGGTCGACGTTCGCCCACGCGCTCGCCCGCACCGACCGCGTCCGCGAGTGCCTCGACGCGTGCCGGCGGGCGCTCGAGCTCGGCCCGGACCCCGAGGTGTCCGACCTCAAGGCGCGCGTCGAGGCCGCCCAGCCGCGCGAGCTCGGGGAGCGGACCGCGGCCTAGTCGACGTGTGCAGGCGGTCGCGGTGTCGACTTGACCAACCTTGGGCGCAATCCGATGTGGCGGAGGGCCAGAGCCGTTCGTTGTGCTGGCCTTCGGTCTTCCGCGGGCGGGTGAAAAGGACGCCGCGACACGCCCACTGGAGCACGCGGGGGCGTTGGGGGCGCGCCGAGGCCGGCGCAGTCCTCCCCGGCGCGGCCGGTTTCGGCGAGCCTGGGTATCTAACGGGCCTATTTTTCCCGTTGGATACCCAGGCCTTCGGTCTTCCGGCAGGCGGGTGAAACGACGCTCTGACACCGTTTAGTGGTTAATCTTGCTTTACCGGCGGATCGCGGCGACTTCCCATCAGCTATTCACGGTTATGGCCCTTCCTCTCAGAACACAGAGGCCGGCGGACCGCGCAACTCAACGGCGTGGTTCGTGCTCGCTCACTGAAGGACGGTCGCACCGCGAGGTGCCACTGGGTATTTGCGTGAGGGCTGCTGCAGTGCCGGCGGACTGCAGCCTCGAGCCGGCGGACACCAGGCCTGCGCGAGCGGACGGCGGCCTAGTCGTCGAGGCTCGTCCGCTCGGAGCGGTCGTCGCGCTCGGATGTCTCGCCGACCTCGTCGAGCACGCCCAGCAGCTCGCCCACGCGGCACACGAGCAGCCGCTCCTCTTCCACCTCGATCCAGGCACCCGCCGAGGCCGGGAACACGACGTGGTCGCCGGGGCGAACCGGCATCTGCACGCCCACGTGATCCCACCAGTCGAGGCCGGGTCCGACAGCGAGCACGATCCCGTGCTGGGGCGGCGGCTCGTCGGATCCGGGCGGCACGATCAGGCCCGACCGGCGGACCCGGTCGGGATCGAGCTCCTTGATCACGATCCGGTCGAATAGGGGTCGCAGCTGGTTGCGCATGCGACTGAGATCATAGGCCGGGGAACGTCCGAACCGGGGGTGGCACACCCCGCGGGGGGATCGTCTAAAGGACGGCTCTCACGCGTCGTCCTCACCGAGAAGCGTCAGGTATTCGTCATACACATAGACGCGCCCACGCTGCCGACCAGTGATCTCTCGGACGATTCCGAGACGCTCCAGCCGAGCGAGCGCTTGGTAGACCGGAGGTTCGCTGACCCCGATCAAGCCAGCCAGATCGCCCGGTCGCGCAACGATGTCGCGCACCAATCGCTCGTGCACTCGAATCGCGGTCGCAGCTGCTCTGCCCAGCCCTTGGACTCGCCGGCGGTCGCGCTCGATCATGGCCACGAGCTTGGCGGTGGTCTCCGTCGTGCTCGTGGCAACCTCGACGATGCCCTCCAGGAAAAACTGAAGCCACGTCTCCCAGTCTCCGTCGGTTCGGATCCGCTGAAGGTGGTCGTAGTAGAGGTCACGATGGCGCTTCAGGTACAGGCTGAGGTATAGGAGCGGCTGCCGCAAAACGCCATCGGCCACGAGCAGAAGCGTGACCAACAACCTCCCAAGCCGACCGTTGCCATCGAGGAACGGGTGGATGGTCTCGAACTGCGCATGCGCGAGAGCCGCCTTGACGAGCACCGGCGTTGCCTGCGGTACGTCGTTCAGGAACTTCTCGAGCGCGGCCATTGCGTCGGCCACCAATTGAGGCGGGGGCGGAACGAAGCGGGCGGTGGCCGGCCGTGAACCGCCGATCCAATTCTGCACGCGGCGGAACTCCCCTGGCTGGCGATCGCCACCGCGGGAATCCCTCATCAGGATCGCGTGAACCTCCCTCAGAACGCGCACGCTCAGCGGCATACCGCTGGCGAGAGCCTCAACGCCATGATTCATCGCGGCGACGTATCGAGATGTCTCCTCGACGTCCCCTTGCGGAACCCCCGAGATGGCATCGTGCTCGAACAGCAGAAGCTCGGACAACGAGGACTGGGTTCCCTCAATCTGGGAGGAGAGCACGGCCTCCTTGCGCACATACGAATACAGGAACACATCGGGGTCGGGCAGGAGCAGCGTGATGCCGTCCAGTCGGCCAAGGGTCTGATTCGCTCGGTCAAGAAGCCGTTGAAGCGCCGGTTCGATGACGATCGGCGGCTCGGGTGGAAGTGGGTGCGGAATGAACGCCGAGAACGCGTCCGCTCCGCTCTGTTGCTGGACGAATTCGCCGGCCCGCGACCATGAGGGAGCAAACATTTCCAACCCAGAGTCTAAGAAAGGTTTCGGACGGATACGTTAACTAAGACGATGCGCTGATGAACGATCGAACAACAGCGTCCGTCCGAACACCGACGTAGCCTGACCGGCCCATGCGCCTGATCGTCGCCCGCTGCGAGGTCCGCTACACCGGCCGTCTCGAGGCCCTGCTGCCCGAGGCGCTGCGGCTGATGATGATCAAGGCGGACGGGTCGGTGCTCGTGCACGCCGATGCCGGTGGCTACAAGCCGCTGAACTGGATGACGCCGCCGACGGTGATCGAGGAGTCCGAGGGGCTGATGGTGGTGCGCAAGCGGGCGGGCAAGACCGAGGACCGGCTCGAGATCGCGATCGCGGAGGTGCTGTCGGACGTCAGCCACGAGATGGGCGCGCCGGACGAGGACACGGCGCTCGCCAAGGACGGGGTCGAGGCGCACCTGCAGGAGCTCCTCGCCGAGCAGCCGCACTGGTGCGCGGAGGGCCTGCGCCTCGTGCGCCGCGAGTGGCCGACCGACATCGGCCCGGTCGACCTCATGTGCCGGGACGCCGACGAGCAGTGGGTGGCCGTCGAGATCAAGCGGGTGGCGGGGATCGAGGCGGTCGAGCAGCTCACGCGCTACCTCGAGCGGATCCGGCTCGACCCGGCGTTCGCCTCGTGCCGCGGCGTGCTCGCGGCCCAGGCGATCAAGCCCCAGGCACGGGTGCTGGCCGGCGCGCGCGGGATCGGCTGCGTTGAGGTCGATCTCGCGGTCCTGCGCGGCGAGCGCGCGCCGGACCTGAGATTGTTCGCGGCATGACCGACGAACAGGCCGTGCTGACCGAGCGCCGCGGGCGCATCCTGCTGATCACGATCAACCGTCCCGACCAGCGCAACGCGGTCAACGCCGCGGTGGCGAACGGGATCGCCGGCGCGCTCGACGCGCTCGACGCCGACGGCGAGCTGTCGCTCGGCGTGCTGACCGGCGCCGGCAAGGGCTTCTGCGCCGGCATGGACCTGAAGGCGTTCGTCACCGGCGAGCGCCCGTGGGCGGGCGACCGGGGCTTCGCCGGGATCACCCAGCGCGCCGCCGACAAGCCGCTGATCGCGGCCGTCGAGGGGTTCGCGGTGGCCGGCGGCCTCGAGGTCGCGCTCGCCTGCGACCTGATCGTCGCCGCCAAGGGCGCGAAGCTCGGCATCCCGGAGGTCAAGCGCTCGCTCGTGGCGGCCGGCGGCGGCCTGCTGCGGCTGCCCAGGATGCTCCCGCGCAACGTGGCGATGGAGCTCGCCCTCACCGGCGACCCGATCCTCGCCGAGCGCGGCTACGAGCTCGGGCTCGTCAACCGGCTGGCCGAGCCCGGGGAGGCGGTCACGGCGGCGCTTGAGCTGGCCGAGACGATTGCCGCCAACGGCCCGCTGGCGCTCGCCGCCACGAAGCGGATCCTGCGCGACGCGGTCGACTGGCCGGACGCCGAGTTCTTCTCCCGCCAGGAGGAGATCGTTCGGCCGGTGATGGACTCCGAGGACGCTCGCGAGGGCGCCACCGCGTTCGCCGAGCGGCGCGCGCCGGTGTGGCAGGCGCGCGCCGCTGATCACGCGCGCGCCGATCACGCGCGCGCTGATCACGAGCAGGCAGCGGCGTTCGGGCTACTGCGGAACCCGAGCCGGGACCCTCGCCCCAGGCGGTGGCGAGCACCGACCGCGACCCTCCGTGGTCGCGGTGCTCGCACAGGTAGATCCCCTGCCAGGTGCCCAGCGCGAGCCGCCCGCCGGACACCGGCATCGTCAGCGACGGCCCGAGCAGGGCGGCCTTGATGTGGGCGGGCATGTCGTCGGGACCCTCGAGCGTGTGCGTCCAGAACGAGGCGTCCTCGGGCACCGCGTCGTTGAACCACGACTCGAAGTCGCGGCGCACGTCCGGCGAGGCGTTCTCGTTGAGCGCCAGCGAGGCCGAGGTGTGGCGGATCAGCAGGTGCAGCAGCCCGACGTCGAGCCCGCGGAGCTCGGGCAGGGCGCCGACGATCTCCCGGGTCACCAGGTGAAAGCCGCGTGCCACCGCGGGCAGCCGGATCTCGCGCTGGATCCACATCACTCGAGCCCCACCGCGCGGGCGACGCGCATGTCGACACGGTCGCCGCGGAACGGCACCCCCTCGGCCTCGAGCAGGCGGCGCTGGCGCTCGCCCTTGGCCAGCGAGCCGTCCGCGCGAACGATCCGATGCCACGGCACGCTCGGATCCTCGCACGTCGTGCAGCACCGCGCCCGCCATCCGCGGCGCGCCCGGCGAGACGTCGCCGTAGGTGCGCACGAACCCGTTCGGGGTGGCGCGCACGCGGGCCAGGATCTCGGCCGCTCGCAGGGATTTCATGGCGGTTCAGGATACGGCCGGGCGCGCACGGCTGATAACGTGCGCAGCGCCGAATCTCCCGTCCGCCGCGGGAGAACGGGGGACCCAGGTCTCTCGGGGGCGAATCGCCGCCTGATGGCGGTGTAGCGCGACAGCGCGAGCCCGACAGCTAACCCCGTAGGCACGACGACCGGATGACTGTCAACCGCATCACCCTCACCCGTGTGGCGATCGCCGCCGCGGTGCTCGCCGTGGCCGGCGCGCTGCTGCTCCCCGGCGGGCGCTCACGGGCGGACACGATCAACCAGCTGAGCTCGCAGCTCAGCCACGAGCAGGCACGCCCGCAGAGCCTGTCGACGAGCATCGGCCGCCTCTCGCAGCTGATCGGGTCGCTCGACGGCCAGATCGCGCTCGTGCGCTCGCGCGAGGCCGCGGTGCGCGCCGACCTGGCCCGCGACCGTGCCGAGCTCGAGCGCGTGCAGGGCCAGCTGACCCGCGAGCGGGCGCGGATCGCGGTGCTCAAGGCCCGCCTGGCCCGCGCCCGGGGGATCCTCTCGGGCCAGCTGGTGTCCGCCTACGAGGGCGACCACCCCGACCTCGTCTCGGTCGTGCTCGACGCCCACGGCTTCAACGACCTGCTCGAGCAGCTCGACTTCCTGCACAAGGCGGAGGTCCAGCAGCAGTCGCTGATCACGGTCACGCGCGAGGCCAAGGCCGAGGCCGACGCGGCCGCCGTCCGCCTCGCCAAGCTCGAGGCGAGCGTCAAGCAGATCACCGCGGCGACGGCGATCCACGCCCGGGCGCTGGCGGGGATGAACGAGCTGCTCCAGTCACGCCAGAACGCCGCCAACCGCGCGCGGGCCGCACAGCAGGCTGCGCTGTCGGCGAGCCGTGCCCGGAGCGCGCGCCTGCGCTCCGCCGTGGCCCGGATCCGCGCCCAGCAGGCCGCGGCTGCCGCGGCCGCTGCGGCAGCGGCGGCAGCGGCGGCGGCACAGTCGGCGAGCCCGACCCCGGCCGGACCGACGTTCGGGCCCTCGGGCGGGTGGGCGATCCCGTACGCGATCGTGCTGTGCGAGTCCGGCGGGCAGAACCTCACGCCGAACAGCGCCGGCGCGTCCGGCTACTACCAGATCATGCCCGCCACCTGGAAGCTGTTCGGCGGCACCGGGCCCGCCGCGTACCTGGCCGGCAAGGCCGAGCAGGACGCCGTCGCGTCCCGGATCTGGAACCACGGCGCCGGCGCCTCGAACTGGGTCTGCGCCGGGATCGTCGGGATCCACTGAGCCGAGCTCAGGGGCAGCTCGGAGGGGCCGCGCCGACGGTGACGCCGCGGAAGCCCGAGCGGTAGATGATCAGCGTCCCATCGCGGTAGAGCTCGGTCGTCCCTACGCAGCGCAGTGCCGTCCACCCCGGCAGGGCGCGGCGCACGGCGTGCACGCTGACGAACAGGGGCGTATGCCCGATGAACGTATCCGGCGCGTTCGTGGCGATCGATTCGAGTCGGCCTGCGGCGAACCGCGCCCACCAGCCGACGGGGCCGTGGCTGCCGCGATAGCCGGAGCTGAAGAACCGCCGGCAGTCCGCGCACGGTCGCGGGGGTCGCGCGGCGCCGCGGAGCAGGTCGATGACAGCCGCCTCGGACTCTCCGATCGACAGCATCCCGATCCCGCGGCCGGGGTGCACGGCGCCGAGGGTGCGCTGGCTCGGGAGCAGGCTCGCCCACTCGCCGGCGACCCGCTCCTGGCCGCCGATGCACACCGAGAAGCTCGAGCGCAGGCGGCGGTGATGCCAGGTTCCGCTCAGGCTGACGTCGGGCGGCGCCGAACGGGCACGAGTGATCGGGACCCGGGAAGCTGTAGAGCAGACGTGGGTGTCGGCGAATCGCCGCGCAGAGGCGACGGGGATCCGGCACCGTCCCCCCCGCCGGGTCGCAGCGCAGCTCCCAACCGAAGGATCCGAGCATCGTCTGCGCCTCCACGACCCGCACGTGGCCGGGACCGCCTCCCCCGGCCGCGATCGCCACGGCGGCGCCGGTGGCCAGGCCGGCAAGCGAAAGCCACACGAGGAGCCTTCCGATCACGCCCCCACTACGTGCGGGAGGGGCGGGTCATCACGCTCAGGCGGTGCGCCAGTCCGGGGTGAAGGTCGGGCGCCCGTGGCGGTTGCCGGCCGCCAGGCGGTCGAAGTGGTCGAGCGCCTGGCCCGAGCCGACGGCGACGCAGGTCAGCGGCGAATCGGCGTTGAACACCGGCATCCCGGTCTCGGCGGCCACGAGCTCGCCGAAGCCGCGGATCATCGTGCCGCCGCCGGCCAGCAGGATGCCGTCGCGGGCGATGTCGCTGGCGAGCTCGGGCGGGGTCTGCTCGAGCGTCTCGCGGACCGCGCGCATGATCTCCTGGAGCGGGGCGCGGATCGCGTCGCGGACCTCCTCGCTGCGCAGCTGGATCGCCGTCGGCAGGCCGGTGATCAGGTGCCGCCCGCGGACCTCGATCGTCTCCTCCTCGGGCAGCGGCGTCGCCGAGCCGATCGAGATCTTGATCGTCTCGGCGGTCCGGGAGCCGATCGCCAGCTGGTACTCGCTGCGCAGGTAGTGGGTGATCGCCTCGTCCATCTCGTAGCCGCCGACCCGCACCGAGCGCGAGATCACGATCCCGCCGAGCGAGATCACCGCCATCTCGCTGGTGCCGCCGCCGACGTCGACGACCATCCGCCCGATCGGCTCCTCGATCGCCACTCCGGCGCCGATCGCGGCCGCGATCGGCTCCTCGATCAGGTGCACGCGGCGCGCCCCGGCGGCCAGCGAGGCCTCCTCGACCGCCCGCTTCTCGACCTCGGTGACGCCCGACGGGGCGCAGACGATCAGCCGGGGATGGGCCATCTTGCGATGGAGCACCCTGCGGATGAAGTACCGGAGCATCTGCTCGGTCACGTCGAAGTCGGCGATCACGCCGTGGCGCAGCGGCCGCGTGGCCGAGATCGTCGCCGGCGTGCGGCCGATCATCCGCTCGGCGTCCGCGCCGACCGCGTGGACCTCGCCGGTGGCGACGTCGGAGGCCACCACGGACGGCTCGGACACGACGATCCCGCGCCCGCCGACGTACACGAGCGTGTTGGCGGTCCCGAGATCGATCGCCATGTCGTGGACGCCCAAGGTCGGCGCCAGGTGCAGCCGGGAGGTGTCGCGACGAGAACCGTCTCTACGCAGGCGGATTCCCAAGAGTGTCAGAAAGCGGGCGGCGCGTCACCCGCGCCGCCCGCTCTGCGCGACTCCCCCTGCAGGCCCCGGCTCGCGACGAGCCGCGGCCTCCGGAGCGCCCGGGTCGCCGACGCCGGCGCTGGCGCCTCGCTCCGCCGCCGGCGCGTGGCGCGGGAGCTCGGAAGGCGACCACGAACGCCGTCGCCAGCAGCCCGGCTGTGGCCAGCGCGGTCCACTCGGCGGCGCTCACGAACGCGTGGGCGCCGCCCGGGCCGACGATCCCGAAGAAGACCGCGCCGAGCCCGGCGACGCCGAGCGACATGCCCGAGCCCGTCGACGGACTTCAGCACGCCCGCCGCCGAGCCCATCTCCGCAGGCTCGACGCCGGCCATCACGATGTCGAACAGCGGCACGAACACCATCCCCATGCCGATGCCGCCGACGAGCATCGGGGCGAGCAGGTCGAGGCTCCCGACGCCGGTGCCGGCGTCGCGCAGGACGGCGTAGATGCCGAGCAGGCCGACCGCCTCGACCACGAGGCCGGCGTGCAGCACGCGGCGCCCGAGCCGGCCCATCGTGATCCCGCCGATCGCCGAGCCGACGAACGCGCCGACCGCCCACGGAACGGTGCTCAGCGCCGAATGCAGCGGCGAGAAGCCGAGCCCGGCCTGGAGCAGGACGTTGAAGATGAGGATGATCCCGCCCATCGAGCCGACGAACACGAGGTCGAAGCCGACGCCGGCGGTGTACGAGCGGTGGGTGAAGATGCTCGGCTCGACGAGCGGCGCGCGCCCGGCGCGCTTGCGCGTGCACCTGCGAGCGGGCGAACGCCCGAGGACCGGGACCGAGGCGACGAGCATCGCGATCGAGCCACACCGGCCAGCCGAGCTCGTGGCCCTGGACGAGCGGGAACACGAGCATCAGCATCGCCGAGACGCGGCGAGCGCGACGCCGCGCGAGGTCGAGCCGGGCGCCGGCGCGCTGCGGGGCGACGGCCGGCAGGAAGCCGAGCGCCGATGAGCCAGCGCGGCGATCCCGATCGGGATGTTGACGAGGAAGATCATCCGCCAGCCGGTGGCGAACAGGTCGGCGTGGATCAGGCCACCGGAGACGATCGGGCCGAGCATCGCCGAGAGGCCCATGACCGGGACCGAACACGCCGAACGCCTTGCCCATCTCGGCCGGCTCGAACAGATCGCGGATCAGGCCGAACACCTGCGGGACCATCAGCGCGCCGGCGAAGCCCTGCGCCGCGCGGGCGGCGATCAGCTCGGCGGGCGTCGCGGCGACCGCGCACAGCGCCGAGGTGACGACGAACGCGCCGATCCCGGCGAGCAGGATCCGCTTGCGGCCGTACAGGTCGCCGAGCCGCCCGCCGGTGAGCAGGCCGACCGCCATCGCCAGCGTGTACGCGGCCGTCACCCACTCGATCACCGTGTACGAGCCCCCGAGCTCACGCCGGATCGCCGGCGCCGCCACCTGCGCGATCGTCGTGTCCAGCAGGTCCATCACGGCGGCCGCGACAGCGGCCGCGAACGCCAGCCAGCGCCAGCGCTGGGATGAGACTGATGAAGAAGACACCCGGCACCTCCTGTAGGATAGAACGGAACGGAACGACTACGTTCCACTATATCAGAACGGAATACTTCGTTCCAGTGCTAATCTCCCCGGGGTGACTAAGTCCGCGAGAAGCCCATCTCGCCCCCCTTGTCCGGGCGCCGCGCCCAGGCGGCCCGCAACGACGAGCTCATCCTGCGAGGCCGCCCGGGCCGTGTTCGTGGCCGATCCGGGCGCGCCGATCAGCGACGTGGCCAAGCGCGCGGGGGTCGGGATCAGCGCGCTGTACTCGCGCTACGGGAGCAAGGAAGAGCTGCTGCGCAAGCTGTGCGGCGACGGCCTGCAGGTGTATGTCGACCGGACCGAGGAGGCGCTGGCGGACGACCCGGGAGCCGTGGACGGTGTTCGCGACGTGGATGCGGGACCTCGTCGACGCCGACACGAGCTCGCTGACCCTCGCGCTGGCGGGGACGTTCACGCCAACGCCGGAGATGTACGCGCTCGCCGAGCGGGCGAACACGCTCAACGCCGAGCTGTTCGAGCGCGTCCAGGGCGTGCTGCGGCCCGGCGTCGTCGTCAACGACCTCGGGCTGGTGTTCGAGCTCGTGGCGGCGGTCAAGGTGGGCGGCCGCGAGCGGACGATCGAGCTGCGCCGCCGTTACCTGTCGGTGATCCTCGATGGCCTGCGCCCGGGGGCGGACGGCGAGCTGCCGGGGCCCGCTCCGAGCTGGCAGGAGCTGACCGAGCGCTGGTCGGCGTGAGCGCCCGCGCGGCGAGCGCCGGCCGCGTGAGCGCACGCGCGGCCGAGCGCGAGCGGACGCTCACCCGCCGGGAGCTGACCGTCGCGCTGGCCGCCCGCCAGATGCTGCTCGCGCGCGAGCGCCTTGACCCGGCCGAGGCGATCGCCCGGCTGACGCCGCTGCAGGGCCAGCACCCGGCGGCCGGATACATCGGGCTCGCCGCCCGGCTCGAGGGCTTTCGCCGCGCCGACCTCGAGCACGCGATCGAAGCCGGCCGGGTGTTCAAGTCGACGCTGATGCGCCGCACGCTGCACCTGTCGAGCGCGGCCGAGCATCCCGCGTACGCCCAGCTCGCCCGGCAGGGATGGCTGCGGACGTGGCGCAAGCGCTACGCCGGGCTCGAGGAGGAACAGGTCCGCCGCGAGCTGCGGGCGTTCTTCCGCCGCCCGCGCGGCAACGACGAGATCCGCGCGCGGGTCCCGGCGTACATCGGCGAGGTCGGCAACGAGTGGGAGGCGGTGTGGTTCGCGCGCGCGCTGCTGCCGCTGCTCCAGCTGCCGCCGGCTGGGTTCTACGAGGACCGCCGGCGGCCGCGGTTCGCCGTCCTCCCCGGGCGGCTGCCCACGCCGGAGGCCGCCGCCGCGCTCGTGCTGCGCCGCTACCTGGCCGCCTTCGGACCCGCCAGCCTGCGCGACGTGTCCGCCTGGGCGGGCGCGCCGCAGGCCGACTTCGCGCCCGCGCTGCAACCGGGTGCGGACCGTCAGTTATCGCGACGAGAACGGGATCGAGCTGCTCGACCTCCCCGGCCAGCCGCTGCCGCCGGCCAGCACCCCGCTGCCCGTCCGGCTGCTCGGCCACTGGGACCAGCAGCTGCTCGCCCACGCCGACCGCGAGCGGATCCTCCCGCGCGAGCTCGGCCCGGTCGGGATCACGCTGTCCGGCTCGCCAACGGTGACCGTCGACGGCCGGGTCGCGGCCAGCTGGGAGCTCACGCGCGAGGATGGGCGGGCGCTCGTCACCGTGACCCCGCACGCGGAGGTCCCGCGGGCGGCGCGCGCCGAGATCCAGGCCGAGGCCGAGCGGACGCTCGGGTGCGTGCGAGCCGGAGGCCGCGCGAATCGACGTCGTCTGGAGCGCGTAGGGCTACCGCTCGCCCGGAAGCATCCGGGGGAACTGCGAGACCGTCTGGCGCAGGTCGAGCGCGGTCGTGACGATCCGGTTCTGCTCGTTGGCGTGGGCGACCGGGTAGCCCTCGCCGGAGGCGGCGCGCTCCGGGCGGCCGATGTAGCCGAACTTGATCCCGTCGGGCAGGATCTGGCGCAGGCGGGCCGACATGTGCGCGCGGGCGCCCATGTTGCGCGGCTCCTCCTGGACCCAGACGACCTCCTTGAGGTTCGGATAGCGGTCGATCAGCTCGAGCACCTCGCCCTGCGGGAACGGATACAGCAACTCCATCCGGCCGATCGCGACCTGCGGGGCGCTCGGCGCGGGCGGCATGACCCGCGAGGTCGTAGTAGATCTTGCCGCTGCACAACAGCAGCCGCGTGACCTGCTCGTCGTCGGCCCCGGGCTCGGCCAGGACCGGCTGGAAGCGGCCCTCGGACAGCTCCTCGACGCTGCTCGTGGCCTGGGCGAGGCGCAGCAGGCTCTTCGGCGTCATCACGACGAGCGGGCGCTGCTTGGCGATCCGCGCCTGGCGGCGGAGCAGGTGGAAGTACTGGGCCGGCGTGGTCGGGTTGGCGACGCGGATGTTGCCCTCGGCGGCGAGCTGGAGGAAGCGCTCGAGCCGGGCCGAGGAGTGCTCGGGGCCCGAGCCCTCATAGCCGTGCGGCAGCAGCAGCGTCAGCCGCGAGGTCTGGCCCCACTTGGCCAGGCCGGAGATGATGAACTGGTCGATGATCACCTGGGCGCCGTTGACGAAGTCCCCGAACTGCGCCTCCCACAGGACGAGCGTCTCGGGGCCCTCCTGCGAGTAGCCGTACTCGAACCCGACCGGGGCCACCTCCGACAGCGGGCTGTTGTGCAGCTCCATCGGCGCCAGCGCGCCCGGCAGGTGCTGCATCGCGCAGTGCTCCTGGCCGGTCTTGGGGTCGTGCAGGACGAGGTGGCGCTGGCTGAACGTGCCGCGCTCGGTGTCCTGGCCGGTGAGCCGGATCGGGATCCCCTCGGTGAGCAGCGTGGCGAAGGCGAGCGCCTCGGCGTGCGCCCACACGATCCCGCCCTTGCCCTCTCCTTCCGCTTGGCGTCCGGCCTCGCCCGACTGGGCCGCGCCAGGACCACGACGCTGGCCGAGCGCATCGCGGCGCTGCTCGAACTGCTTGACGAGCTTCGGGTGGATCGTGAAGCCGTGCGGGACCGCCAGCAGCTCCTCGTTGAGCACCCGCAGCCGGTCGAGCGAGACCGCGGTCTTGACCTCGGGCGAGGCGGTGCGGTCGAGCTGGTACTCGCCGGTCGCGTGCTCGAGCTCCTTGGCGGAGGCGATCTGCTCCTTGAGCTCCTGATGCTCGTCGGCCAGCTCGCTCCAGACCGCGTCGGTCATCTCGGTCGACTCGGCCTCGGTGACGACGCCGCCCTCGATCAGCTGGTGGGCGAACAGCTCGCGCACCGGCGGGTGCTTCTTGATCACCTGGTACATCTCGGGCTGCGTGTAGGCCGGCTCGTCGGCCTCGTTGTGCCCGAACCGCCGGTAGCCGATCAGGTCGATCAGCACGTCGTGGCCGAACTCCTGGCGGAATGCGAACGCAAGCCGCACGGCCGAGACGCAGGCCGCGACGTTGTCCGCGTTGACGTGGAAGATCGGGACGTCGTAGCCCTTGGCGAGGTCCGACGCCCAGGTCGTCGAGCGTGCGTCGTCCGGGTCGGTGGTGAACCCGACCTGGTTGTTCTGGATGATGTGGATCGTGCCGCCGACCGTGTAGCCGTCGAGCGCCTGCATGTTGAGCGTCTCGGCGACCACGCCCTGGCCGGGGAACGCCGCGTCGCCGTGGATGATCACCGGGATCGCCGCGTTCGTGTCCTGGTGGGCGTGCGGGCCCTGGCGCGTCGTCTGGGCGGCGCGGGTCGCGCCCTGCGCGACGGGCGCGACGAACTCGAGGTGTGACGGGTTCGACTCGAGCCGGACGATGATCGACTCGCCGCTCTGCAGCTGGTAGGAGCCCTGAGCGCCGTGGTGGTACTTGACGTCGCCGGTGCCGCCCTGGGGGATCGTCGTGATCGGCTCGAGCGTCGAGGCGCCCTCGAACTCGGCGAAGATCGACCCGTACGGCCGGCCGAGGTTGTGGGCGAGGATGTTGAGACGGCCGCGGTGGGCGGTGCCGATCACGACCTCGCGCGCGCCGCTGGGTGGCCGACAGCTGGATCAGCTCGTCGAGCATCGGCACGGTCATGTCGAGGCCCTCGATCGAGAACTGCTTCTGGCCGAGGTAGGCCTTGTGCATGAACCGCTCGAGCGCGTCGACCTCGGTCAGGCGCTTGAGCAGCGCCTTCTGCTCGTCGGTCGTGAGCGGCTGGCGGAATGAGCCGGACTCGATCGACTCGCGCAGCCACAGCCGCTGGCGGTGCGAGGCGATGTGCTCGATCTCGTAGGCGATCGGGCCGCAGTAGGTCTCGCGCAGGTGCGGCAGCGCGTCGGCGAGCGTCGCGCCTGGCACGTACATGCGCAGGATCCGGGCCGGGATCCGCGCCATCAGCTCGGGGGTGAGACCGCAGCGGCGCCGGGTCGAGCGCCGGGTCGCCCTCGGACTCGCGGCCGAGCGGGTCGAGCTTGGCGGCCAGATGGCCGTGGGTGCGGTGGGCCTTGAGCAGCGAGGTGGCGGCCTGGACCGCCTGCAGGAGCTCCTCGTCGGGCGGGGCGCCCGGCGCGGACGGCGCGGCGGCGCTGGCCGCGGCGGCGGCGGCGGCGGGCGCCGGGCGGTGCCGGCAGCTCGGGGAGCTCGATGCCGAGGTCGCGGAACACGCGCCTCGTAGAAGCCCTCCTCGCCCTGGAGGAGCGCCTCGATCCGCTGCAGGAAGCGCGCCCGACTCGGCGCCCTGGATGATGCGATGGTCGTACGTCGAGGTCATCGTCATCACCTTCTCGGCGCCGATCATCGTCGCCGATCCGGCCGAGGCCCGACCGGATACGCGATCGAGCCGGTGGCGACGATCGTGCCCTGGCCGACCATCAGCCGCGGGACCGAGGCGACCGTGCCGATCCCGCCCGGGTTGGTGAGCGTGAGGTTGCCGCCGGTGAGGTCGTCGGCGGTGAGCGTGTTCGTCCGGGCCTTCTCGACGAGCGCGTTGTAGGCGTCGAGGAACTGCGCGAAGCTCATCCGGCCTGCGTCGCGGATGACCGGGCACCATCAGCGTCCGCGAGCCGTCCTTCTTCTCGACGTCGACGGCCAGCCCGAGGTTGACGGCGCCGTCGTCGATCCGGTGCGGCTTGCCGTCGATCTCGGCGAAGTGATGGGCCATCACCGGCATCTCGGCGGTCGCCGACCCGCGCGATCGCGTACGCGATCAGGTGGGTGAACGAGACGCGGTGCCCCGCGTGCCTTGAGCTGCTGGCGCCGCTCGTCGAGGGTCGTGACCGCCAGCGTCCGGAACGAGGTGGCGGTCGGGATCGAGCGGCTCTCGTCCATGTACCGCGCGAGCGCCGCACCGCCGCCGCGGATCGGCTGAGCGCCGGCGGGCTTCTCGGCGGCCGGGGCGTCGGCGGCGGGGACCGTGCCGCCGTTGGCCGCGGCGGCGAGCACGTCGGCCTTGGTGATCCGTCCGCCGCGGGCGCTGCCCTGGACGCTGCCGAGGTCGACGCCCTCCTGAGCGGCGATCCGGCGGGCGACGGGAGAGGCGCTGGCGCCGTTGGCGTCCGCCGGCGCCACCGGGGCAGTCGGGGCGGGCGTCGATGCCCGCGTTTTCGGGTGCGTCATGGGTGGGCGTGGCTGCGGGTGCGGCCGGGGCGCCGGCTGCCGCGGGGGCGCCCGTCGTCATCCGGGCGATCACCTGACCGACCGTGACGGTCTCCCCGTCCTCGGCGAGGATCTCGGTGATCGTGCCCGAGGCCGGGGCGGGGAGCTCCATGTCGACCTTGTCGGTCGAGATCTCGACGACGGTGTCGCCGTCCTTGACCGCGTCGCCGACCTTGACCGACCACTCGAGGATCGTGCCCTCGGTGACCGACTCGCCGCCGGCCGGGGTGACGATGTCGATCGGTCGTGCCGGTCGTCGCCTCGGTGGCGGCCGCGTTCTCGGCCTCGGTCGTCGCGCCGGCCAGGGCCTCCTCGGCCGAGGTGGGCGGCGACTCTCCGGAGACGGGGGTCTCGGCCGCGACCTCGGGGGTGTCGCCGGTCGGCGGGCGTCGGACGCGGGGGCGTCGGACGCGGGTGCTGACGCCCCGTTCGCCGGGGCGTCGCCGGTGGCGATCTCGGCCAGCAGCGCGCCGACGGAGACGGTGTCGCCCTCGGCCGCGTGGATCTTCACGACCGTCCCGGCCGCGGGCGAGGGGACCTCGGCGTCGACCTTGTCGGTGGAGATCTCGACGATCGTCTCGTCGGCCTCGACGGTGTCGCCCTCCTGCTTGTGCCACTCGAGCACTGTGCCCTCGGACACGGAGTCGCCCATCGCGGGCATCACGACCTGAGACTGTGGTTTCAACTGACATCGTTCTATGTCAACTGTAACGCGTGCTCAGGGGGCCGGACACGGCTCTCCGGCCCTCCGGCGGCGGTCCGCGATCGACGAATCCGATCGTCCCGGCAAACGGCCCGAGCCCGCCGAGCACGGCGACCGTCACGGCCAGCCAGAACGGGATCATCCGCGCTCGGGCGGCGGCGATGCAGACCAGCGACATCCCGATCCACAGCAGGCCGTGGCTGAGCCCGAGGATGAACGTCTCCGGCTGCGGGTTGCCGAACGCGAACGCGCACAGCAGCAGGGACAGATAGACGGTCGAGTGGATGAACGAGACCACCTCGCAGCCGCTCGAACGTGATCGCCCGCATCGTCGCCGTTCCTAGGCGGCCGCGAGCAACGTGGCCGATCCGCCGCAGCGGCTCGTCGGCCTCGGCGGGCCACCGGGCGACGTCCGCCGGCCACCAGGCGAACGTCGTCGTGCTCGGCGTCGGGCGTGACGCTCGCACCCTTGGGCAGCCAGGCCAGCCCGACGAGCAGGACGACCTCGCTCGGGAGCATGCACCAGCGCCTCGACCGTCAGTCGCTCGGCCGTCACCGACCACTCCTCGTAGAGCTCGCGGGACATCGTGTCGGCCGGGTTCTCGTCGACCTCGACCGAGCCGCCGGCGCCGAGCGCCCAGCGCCCGGCCCACGAGGCGAGCCACGCGGCGCGGCGGCCGGCCAGCCAGCGCCCGTCGGCGGCCCGGACGACGCACAGCACGGCGATGCTCTGGGCGGCGCGCTCGGGATCGAGGCGCAGCGCCCAGCGGGCAGGCTGGAGCTCGAGCCGGAGCCGTCCGTCGCGCTCCTCGAACCCGGCGAGCCGCCCAGCGAGCCCGTCGTGGCTCGGCGAGCCGCGCTCGCGCAGGGCGTCGAGCGCGACGTCGGCCACCTCGATCAGCGCCCGCGTCGGCCGCGAACTCGTCCTCGCGCCACGACACGTCTACCTGGGCGGGATCCCAGGGGCCACGGGCCAGCAGGCCGGGTGCGCGCGTCACGCGAGGAACGGTAGCGCCGAGGCGGGCGGCCCCACCCGCGAGGCGAGACCGGCGGGACCGACCCGGATAGGCTGCCCGCTCAGTGGCGCGCCGTCTCAAGCACTGGGGCTGGGGATACGAGGACGAGCAGCCTTCGCCCGACGAGCTCACGGGCGCCGCGGCGTTCCTGGCGGAGCGGCTCGGGTTCGGCTCGCCCGAGCCCGAGCAGCCGGTGCCGCTCGACGCGGTGGAGCTCCCCGCGCCGCGCGTCGCCGCACCGGCGTCGCTGCAGGAGATCGCCTGCAGCGAGCCCTACGACCGCGCGCTGCACACCTATGGACGCTCCTACAGCGACATCGTGCGGGCATTCCGGGGCCGGTTCGACCACCCGCCCGATGTGGTCCTGCACCCGCGTACCGAGGCCGAGCTCGAGGCGGCACTCGACTGGGCGATCTCGTCCGGCGCCGCGGTGATCCCGTTCGGCGGGCGGCACGAGCGTCGTCGGCGGCGTCTCGCCCGACGTCGGCGACGGCTACGCCGGTGTCGTGACGATCGACCTCAAGGCGCTCAACCGAGTGCTCGAGGTCGACCCGGTATCGCTGTCGGCGCGGATCCAGGCCGGCGCCACGGGGCCGGAGCTCGAGCGCCAGCTTGGCGAGCACGGGCTGACGCTGCGCCACTTCCCCCAGTCGTTCGCAGTTCTCCACGCTCGGCGGCTGGATCGCCACCCGGGCCGGCGGCCATTTCGCGACGCTCTACACCCACATCGACGACCTCGTCGAGTCGGTGCGGGCGCTGACACCGAGCCGGGGTGTGGGAGTCGCGCCGGCTGCCGGGCTCGGGCGCCGGCGTGTCTCCGGACCGGCTGCTGATCGGCTCCGAGGGCACGCTCGGCGTGATCACGGAGGCGTGGGTCCGGGTGCGCCCGCGCCCCGCGCACCGGGCCTCGGCCGGGGTGCGATTCCCCGACTTCGCCGCCGGTGTCGAGGCGGTCCGGACGCTCTCGCAGTCGGGCCTGTATCCGGCCAACTGCCGCCTGATCGACCCCGCCGAGGCGGCGACTCACCGGCGCGGGGGACGGGTCGCACGCGCTGCTGGTGCTCGGGTTCGAGTCCGCGACGCACGACGTCGAGCCGTGGATGGCGCGGGCGCTCGAGTGCTGCGGCGACCACGGCGGTGCCTGGGAGCCACGGCGAGAGCAGGGTGAAGGCGCCGGGGAGGTGGGCAGCTGGCGCGAGGCGTTCCTGCGCGCGCCGTACCTGCGGGACACGTTCGTGGCGATGGGCGTGCTGTCCGAGACGTTCGAGACCGCGATCACCTGGGAGCGGTTCCCGGCCTTCCACGCCGCGGTCACCGAGGCCGCGCGGCGCGCCGTGCGCGACGCGTGCGGGGCCGGCTCGGTCACGTGCCGGTTCACGCACGTGTACCCGGACGGCCCGGCGCCGTACTTCACGATCCTCGCGCCGGCCCGGCGCGGCGACGAGCTCGAGCAATGGGCGGCGGTCAAGCGCGCCGCCTCGGACGCGGTGATCGAGGCGGGCGGGACGATCACCCACCACCATGCGGTGGGGCGCGATCACCGGCCGTGGTACGACCGCCAGCGGCCCGACCCGTTCGCGCTCGCGCTGCGGGGCGCGAAGGCCGCGGTCGATCCCGACCGGCGCCCTCAATCCCGGCGTGCTGATCGACCCGTCGCGGACATCCCCCGCAAACGCGTCGCGGCCCGCTCCCGGAACTTAAACCCTCGCCTGCGCTGTCAGCCCCCGCGCGGACCGTTCGTATCCTCATAGCGATGAGACGCATCGTCCTCGCTGCTGCTGCCCTGGCCTCGCTGGCGCTCCCCGCCGCGGCCACGGCGAACACGCAGACCCTCGCCCCCCCGGGCAACTCGGCGATCAACCAGTACGTGGAGAACGTGCCCACCGCGAGCGGCAACCGGCCGGCCAACACGGTGCATCCGCACCAGCATTCCGGCGTGGGCGGCGCCGGTCACGCGGGCGGCGGCTCGGGCGGAGGCGGCGGCGCCGTCTCGAGCTCGACGCAGCGCGCGCTCGCCGCCCAGGGCGCGGACGGGCAGACCGCCGCGGCGCTGGCCGCGGCGACGGCGCCGGCCGGGGCCGGTCCGGCGCGCACCGCTGGAGCGCGCCGGCACAACGGCGGCGCGGCGAACGCCTCCGGCAACCCGAGCGCGGCGACCACGCCCGGCACGGCAGGCTCCTCGCCCGTGAGCTCGGTGTTCAAGGCCCTCACGGGGTCGGCGACCACCGGCGGACTCGGCTCGCTGCTGCCGGTCATCCTGATCGCCAGTCTGCTCGCCGCGACGGCGATGGCCCTGCTGCGGCGGCGGCGGACGACGGGCCCGTCCTCCTGACGCCGCGCATGCGCCTGCGCCTCGCCGTCCTCGCCGGTCTGCTGCTGCTCGCGATCGCGCCGGGCGCGGCATACGCTGCTCGAGGGCTGACCGTCGGCTTCAACGGAGCGCCCCAGCTGACGAGTTCGGATCCCGCGACGAGCAACCTGTGGGACGGCCGGGCGGTCAACGAAGGTGGGTCGATCGTGCGCCTCAACGTCTTCTGGTCGCAGGTCGCCCCGGCCACGCCGCCGGCCGGCTTCAACGCGGCCGATCCGTCGAGCCCTGGCTACAACTGGACCGCGGTCGACGCCGCCGTCCGCGTCCTCTCAGGCCACGGTCTCAAGGTCATGCTGACGATCCTGTCGGCGCCGAAGTGGGCCGAGGGCGCAGGCAGGCCGAGCAGCGCGCCCGCCGGCACGTGGCGGCCCGATCCCGGCCAGTACGCGGCGTTCGCCACCGCCGCGGCGACGCGCTACGACGGTTCGTTCCCCGATCCCGCCGCGCCGGGCTTGACCCTGCCCCGCGTCGCGTATTGGCAGCCGTGGAACGAGCCCAACCTGTTCGTCTACATCAACCCGCAGTGGGTGCCGGCCTCCGGTGGGGGCTTCACCGACGAGGCGGCGATCATCTACCGCGGGCTGCTCAACGCCTTCTACGGCGCGGTCAAGCACGTGGCGAGCTCGAACTTCGTGGTCACGGCCGGCACCGCGCCGTTCGGCGACCCGCCGGGCGGACAGCGGGTGCCGCCGGTGCAGTTCGACCGCGACCTGTTCTGCATCCAGAACGGCCCGGAGCTCTCCGCCCTGCCGTGCCCGGACCCGCCGCATCTCGACGCCCTCTCGCACCATCCGTACGGGGTCGGCGGCCCGCTGTGGCACGCCGCCAACCCTGATGACGCGTCGGTGCCCGATCTGTACAAGATCGCCAACGTTCTGCACTTCGCCGAGAGCGTCGGCCACGTGCAGCCGGCCGGACCGAAGCAGCTGTGGGACACCGAGGTCTCGTGGGACAGCTCGCCGCCGGACCCGCACGGGATCCCGATCAACCGGCAGGCGCGGTGGGTCGAGCAGACGATGTACGTGCTCTGGCAGCAGGGTGTGAGCACGGTCCTGTGGCTCCAGATCGTCGATGCCCCGCCGATTCCCAGCTACGCCGCCTCCAACCAGGGCGGGATGTACTACATCACCGGCGCCGCCAAGCCCGCGGCGCTCGCGCTCCGGTTCCCGTTCGTCACCCAGCGGCGGTCGAAGTCGTCGATCACCGCCTGGGGCCGGGCGCCGCTCGGCGGCAAGCTGCGGATCCAGGCCAAGCACGGGCGACGGTGGAAGACGCTGCGCACTGTCCGCGTGCGCAAGGGTCACGTGTTCGACGTGCGCGTCAAGCTGCGTGGCCGCGCCGTCCTGCGCGGCAAGCTGCACGGGCTCGCGAGCCTCACCTGGACGCAGGGTCGCTGAGCCGGTCGGCCGCGCCGGACCAGCCACGCTCCTCGAGCAGTCCCCGGAGCTTGCGCAGCGAGCGCGAGATGATCTGCTGCACGTTGGCCAGGCTGAGCCCAGCCACGGCGGCGATCTGGGGGCCGCTGAGGTCGGCGCCGAAGCGAAGCGCGAGCACCTCGCGCTCACGGTCGTTCAGCTGACCGAGCGCCTCGATGAGCTCCGCCGACGCGGTCAGGCGCTCCTCCGGGCCGTCGACCGCGGGTGCGACCCTCTCGTCGAGCGGCTCGAGCAGGCCCGAGCGATCGCGCCGGTGGTGGTCGATCAGCAGGTTCCGCGCGATCGCCAGTAGCCAGGTGCTCTCGGACGCGCGCTGGGGGTCGAACCGCGCCCAGGCACGGAGCGCGCGCTCGAACGTCACCTGCGTCAGATCCTCGGCGTCGTCGCGGCTGCGCACGCGGTAGGCGAGGAACCCGTACACCCGCCACACGTGCTCTTCGTACACGCGCGCAAAATCTGAAGGACCGCGATTCATAGCCAGTGCGCGCCGCCACCCGGTAAGTCGGAGCGGACGAAGGCTACCGCGCCGCTCCCCGGCGCCGCGTGTGAGCGGGTGCGGCCCGGGGGTCGACTTGTGCGTGATTTCCGCCGTGAACCGACGGGAATGCGAAATCACCCCGCCTGCACTCGGGGGTTGTGGTAGATATCCCGAAGTCCGGCCGCGCCGAACTCGGGGCGCCGGACGTGTCGGATCGATTGGCGGAGATCACACGGAACGGGGGAAGGGCCGTGGTTGGGAATGAGCATGGCGGCATGTGCGGCGAGCCGAGGGTGAGCGACGGGCGAGCCTGGCTGTGTTGAGCCGGCACGGAGGGCAACTCGCCCCGGACGTCGCCTCCGACCCGGCGACGGCAACCCACATGCCCACCGTCGTCGGCGTGGGGACGCCCCCCGAGCCCGCCCCCGTCGAGCAGGCCGCGCAGCAGGTCGCCGAGCCACTGGCCGTCGCGGCCAAGCGGGCCGCCCGGTTCGCCAAGGCGAACCGCGACGCGATGTATCGCCGGAGCCTGATGGTGGCCGACGCGCTGGCCGCCCTCGGGGGGCTCATCGATCGCGATGACCGCCACCAGCCACCGGCTCGGGGCCGCGGCGATCGCCACCGTGCCGCTGATTGTCGCGATGAGCAAGGTGATCGGCACGTATGACCGCGAGGATCTGCTCGTCCGCAAGTCGACGCTCGACGAGGCTCCGGCACTGTTCCAGCTCGCCACGCTGTACTCGCTCACCGTGTGGCTGATCGACGGGACGCTCGCCGGTGGTGCACTACAGCGCCGCGGCCTGTTCTTCCTGTGGGTCGCGACGCTGCTGCTGCTGCTCGCGTTCCGCGCCGCCGCCCGCTCGCTGTCGCGGTGGGTGACGCCGTCCGAGCGCTGCCTCGTCGTCGGCGACGAGGACGCGTGCGTATGGATGCAGACGAAGTTCGCGCGGCGCCCGTCGCTGCACGCGACAGTCGTCGGCTCGGTGTCGCCGCTGCATATGCGTCCCCGCGCCGACGGTCCGACGCTCGCCAGCCCGCATGACCTGCGCGCGCTCGCCGGCCGCCTCGACATCGACCGGCTGGTGATCACCGCGGACAGCGCCGACGAGCCCGGGATCGTTGACGTCGTCCACACGGCGACCACGGTCGGGCTCAAGGTGAGCGTGCTGCCCCGCGTGCTCGAGGTGGTCGGGACCTCGGTCGAGATCGACGACATCGAGGGGGTGCCGCTGCTGTCGATGCGGCCGCTGTCGCTGCCCCGGTCCTCGCGGATCGTCAAGCGCGCGCTGGACCTCGTCGGCTCGGTGCTCGGCCTGCTCGTGCTGAGCCCGCTGCTGGCCGCGATCTCGGCCGCGATCCTGCTCGACTCCGGCGGCCCGATCCTGTTCCGCCAGCGCCGGATCGGCCGCGACGGCCAGCCGTTCGAGATGGTCAAGTTCCGCACGATGGTCCCCGACGCCGAGGACCGCAAGAACTCGCTCGCCCACCTCAACCAGGCCAGCGGGCTGTTCAAGATCGCCGATGACCCGCGGATCGACCCGCGTCGGGCGGTTCCTGCGCCGCACCTCGCTCGACGAGCTTCCCCAGCTCCTCAACGTCGTGAGCGGCGAGATGAGCCTCGTCGGCCCGCGCCCGCTGGTCGTCGAGGAGGACGTGATGATCGAGGGCTGGCGCCGCCGCCGGCTGCGCCTCACTCCCGGGATGACCGGCCACTGGCAGATCCTCGGCTCGGCCCGGCTGCCGCTCGACGAGATGGCCCGGATCGACTACCTGTACGTGACCAACTGGTCGCTGTGGGTGGACGTCAAGATCCTGCTGCGGACGGTGCCGTACGTGCTGGCGCGGCGAGGAATGTAGCCGTCAGACCGATCCTGAATGGTCCCTCGGCCCCGGTGCCGACTCGCGGCGGGTGAGCACTGGACCGCGACGGTTCCCGACGACCCTGAGAACGTAGGCATCCCGCGACATCGAGTACGCGCAGGAACGGCCGGAGCAGAACAAGAGTGAACGCCGAAGCCTCATGACGCGGTCGCATCGCATGAGGCGCTGTCCTCATGCGAGAAGGGTAAGCCCGTCAGATAAAGGCGACCGGAGCCATTTTGTGACCAGCTGCCCGGTGGGGCGCTCAGGCGTCGAGCGATGCCCGATCCCCGACGATACGCGAGGGTCGTCGGACTCCTCCGCGGCCGGCGGCCGCCCCCGGGATCGGACCTGACGCCGTCGTCGCGTACTCGTATTCCCGTAGTAGCCGCTCGTGCGCGCGTGTGCGTCGTTGACCACCACTCCCAGCGACGGGGCACCAAGCGATCATCAGCTCGCGCAGGCGCATCGCCGCATCCTTGTTGCTGAGGCCGAGACGGCTGACCACGATCACGCCGTCGACGAGCTTGATCAGGGGGATCGAGTCGGCCGCCGCCGACAGTCGCGCACGATGTCGATGACGATCAGCTCGTACTTGCGCTTGGCCCAATCGAGCAGTTTCGCCATCGCGCGGCTTTCGAGCAGTTCGGTGGGGTTCGGCGGCGTGGCGCCCGCGGAAGCACATCCAGCAGACGGCCAGAAGCATTGCCGTTCGTGCGCCCTTCGACGTCAACGTGATGGATCGCGTCCTCAATCAATTCGGGAGGACACAGAGCGATCCGGCCAGCCCAACGCTGGGGTCGAGGCCCAGCACCCGGCTGATGGTCGGCCGACGAAGGTCGGCCTCGATGAGGAGTGTCTTCGTCCCCATGCCGGCCGCGGCCAGGCCCAGATTGCGGGGCGATCGTCGTCTTGCCTTCGGCCGGCTGCGCTGAGGTCACCAGCGCCGTTCTGGAGGTTGCGATCGACGTTGAAATAGCGCAGGTGGGCACGAAGCATCCGAAACGGCTCGTGCCCGACCGCCGCCTCGGCCCCTGTCACCGTGGCGCCGCCGCTGCGCCCGTGCGGGATTAGTCCGAGCATCGGCAGGCGGAAGGACTGGCTCCTTCGTCCGGCTCACGCATCCGGCGGTCGAGTCGTTCCAGGAGGAATGCGGTGTCCCCGCAACGCCGAGTGCACACCGAGGATGAAGCCGAAGATCGTGTTGCGCAGCACCTTCGGCGAGGATGGCGCGCTCGGCACCGACGCGTACTGCACGATCGACGCGTTTCTTCTCCATCGACCGCAAGATCCTCAGCGACTCGAGATCGTCGGCGAGCGACTGTCCCTGTGTCGTCGACTTCGCCGCCCTCGAGAGGCTCTGATACTGACTGTTGACCAGGTTGATCTTGCCTGCTGGACGGTCAACTGATCCTGGGACTGCTGCCGGTTGCCGACGAACGCCGTCGCATACGCGTTCGCGATCCGCCTTGCCAGCCCAGGATTTGGCCAGGTCGCGGAAATCGAGACGACGTTGGACTGTCCCTGCGGAGTCGCCGTGATCGCAGCTTTGACCTGTTTCGCGCTGATCCCATGATCCAGGTTGCGGGCGGTGTCTGCGGACACCTGATCGCCGAGCTGAACGACGTCAGGTTTGTGCTGCGCTGGCCGACGGGATCGGTCTGGGCAGTCGCCTGAACCCCCGATGCCTGCTGCGCGACGCTGTGTGTTCGTGAAGAGCACACGACGCGGTCGCCGTGTACTGCTTGGTCTGGGCCTCCGAGAGGCACGAACGCACCCGCAGTCGCCAGCACCACGCACGCCACGACGATCCACGCTCGACGACGAAGGACCCTGAGGACCTGCTCAATGCCAGACGGAGCTTGGCTGTGAATTGGTTCCATTCGTCGAGCGTGGAAGCAGTAACACGTGACGCCGACGCTGCCCTCTCCGAACGTCCGGCTGATGACCCCCCGCGCGAGAGTATAGACCTCGGCATGGGTGCTTGTTTAAGTCTGATCAAGGATGTCCCGCCATCAGAGGACTTCGACGTGGCCCCGGCTGTACGCCATATGCGATGCGCCGCGGTGCCTGCCCAGCCCGGCGGAGATGCTACCAAGCCCCGAGAACCACGCCGAGGATCGACTGCGGACTCAGGCCGTCTGGCGCGGCGGGGTCGCCAGCCAATGATTGTCACCCAGGAGCGTGAACGAATAGCCGACCAACAGCCGCTTGCCGTCCTCGAGGAGCTCGTCGCTCATGAACTCGACGAGAAAGGCGGTGCAACGTGCTGCGATCAGCTCAGGCGCACCTCTCAGCACGGCTGACTCGAAGCCCTCGGCGTCGATCTTGACGAGGTCGGGCCGCGGAAGCGCACGATGTCCGTCCAGCGTCCCCACGCGAACCATCTGACCGTCCGTCGACGACCGCTCGGCATCCAGGGTCCACATCAAGGATGAGCCGCTGCGCGGATAGATGGGCATCTCCCCGGCCTCGTCGGCTAATGCCTCGCCGACGATGTCAACGTTCTGCGCACCGTTGAGCGCGAGGTTGCAGCTCAGCCGGCGTTGGTTGTCCGGTATCGGTTCAAACGCGATGACGTGCCCGGCCGCGCCGACGCAGCGTGCCGCCTGCAACGTAAAGAACCCAATATGGGCCCCGACGTCCCAGAACGTGCCGCCGGGAGCGAGTCGCTCGGCGATCGCGCGCTGCAGGTGCGGTTCGTGGCCACCTGTCCAGTAGTACTTCTCTCGCTGCGGATCGACCAGGAGCCGGAGCCCGCGGCCGACGCCAGCACGGACGGTGATGACCGTTTCCGCACGTGGGACGGAGCGGTTGACCAGCGGACGGAGCAAGGATTTCAGCCGCTCGCTGCGACCGACGAGCTCGGCAATCGGCGCAGGCATCCGGTCGACGATCGTCGCTAAAGGCAGCCGCAGAGTCATTGAGTTCGTCCCTCCGTCATCTCGGCGTTTTTTGAACGCGCGTCCCCGCATGTCCAAGCTGGTCCCTGGTGTCCGGGCCGCGCAGCGGATCCGGCGCGCGTGCCTCCAGGAACAGTCCGCGCTGTCTGTGCTCGACCAATTCCAGATCCGGGGTCGCGCCTTGGCGGTATGAGCACGACGTGACGTCCGTGAACCCGGACTGCAGCAGCAGCCGAGTCAAGCTCTCGTGATCGTAGAGCCATTGGTGGCTATCTCCCCCGGCAAGCTTCCGGGCCAAACGACTGACCGGATTCGAGTCGGGGTTTTCGTACGCGCGGTATTCGAGGCAAAACGCGTCGGCGGCCGTCACCGCGCGTGATGCCAGGAACGGCGAAGTCCCATCCACGTAATCCCTGATCATGCGCTCGAGGTCAGGCGTAGCGATCCTGAGGATCGCCCCAGGCCGCAACACCCTGCGGCACTCACGGATGAATCGGGCGCACTCCCAACGACTGAGATGCTCGACCATGTGAGACGAGTAGACGTAGTCCGCGGTGGTGTCTTCCACGGGGATGCTCCGGGCCACGTTGGCGCGCACAACCCCGGTCGGAATTCCTTCAGTCTGTTCTGGCGTGAGGACGCGGGCAGCGCCCAGGGCGCGCCTCAGCAGGGGATGGCGACTCAGCAGCACTGACGGCGAGCGGTCGAGGTTGAGCCAGCCATCCGCGACCGTCTTGCCACAACCCACGTTGAGCCTCAATCCGGGAATGCTGGTGGATGCTCCCGCGAGCCTCGCTCGATCGTGCGCCCTGGCCCCGCGCCGTTGCAAAGCGGCTTCGGCTGGATCCTTCGCTATTCTCAGCCGATCCAAACCTGCTTGTCAGCGGCCCGAGCCAGGTCGAAGTAGACCGAGACGTAGACGGCACGTCACGTCCGTCGTGCCGGGCTGATCCTGACGCCCGTCGCACAGACCCAGGGTGACGTGGCCCCCTCAATCTCAGTCTTAGCGAGTCCCCGGCGCTATGACAAGCACGTAGGACCAATCGCAACGGACGAGAAGGAGCATCATGCGGATTCTGATTCTAGGCGGCGACGGTTTTTGCGGATGGCCGACTTCTCTGCATTTGTCGGCTGCCGGCCACGACGTCGCGATCGTCGACAACCTGTCGCGGCGCAACGCTCGACGTCGAGCTGGAAGCTGATCGTTGACTCCGATTCAGCCCGCTCGGGACCCGCCTGGCGACTGGCGCGAGATCAGCGGACGGGACATCCCCTTCCACCGGATCGACGTCGCCCACGACTACCGCGACCTGCTCGATCTGCTCGTCCAGTACCGGCCCGATGCCGTCGTCCATTTTGCCGAGCAGCGCGCAGCTCCGTACTCGATGAAGAGTTCGTGGCACAAGCGGTACACGGTCAACAACAACGTGAACGCGACGCACAACTTGCTTGCCGCGCTCGTCGAGGCCGAGCATCGATCGCACGTCGTCCACCTCGGGACGATGGGGGTCTACGGTTACGGCACCGCGGGGGTGAAGATCCCAGAGGGCTACCTGCGGGTGAAGATCGACACCGATGACGGCGCCGAGGTCGAGCAGGAGATCCTGTATCCGGTCAATCCCGGCAGCGTCTATCACATGACGAAGACGCAGGATCAGCTGCTTTTCGCGTTCTACAACAAGAACGATGGCGTCGCCGTGACCGATCTCCACCAGGGGATCGTGTGGGGTACCCAGACGGCCGAAACCCGGCTCGACGAACGCCTGATCAACCGCTTCGACTACGACGGCGACTACGGGACGGTGCTGAACCGCTTCCTGATGCAGGCCGCGATCGGCTATCCGTTGACGGTGCACGGGACCGGCGGACAGACCCGGGCGTTCATCCACATTCAGGACACGGTGCCGCTGCATCCAGCTCGCGATCGAGAACCCACCCGCGACGGGGCGAGCGGGTCCGGGTGTTCAACCAGATGACGAGTGCCATCGTGTCAACGACCTGGCGAAGCTTGTGAGCAGCTTCACGGGCGCCGAGATCGACTACGTGCGAGAACCCGCGAAAGGAGGCACCCGAGAACGAGCTGTTTGTCGAGAACCGGCAGACTACTCGATCTCGGATCTCGAGCCTATTCGCCTTCAAGATGACCTGCTGACCGAGGTCACCGAGATCGCTCACGCGTACGCGCATCGCTGCGACCGGGACAAGATCCCCGCCCGTTCCAAGTGGGTTCAGACGGGGGACCACGGAGCGAGCTCGCCGCCCCTTGTCGCGGCAGCGCGGGGCGCCGGCCAGCCCTAAATCAGCGAGGCGTTCAGGCACCTGGGCGCCGGAACATCGGCTGCGCGAGCTCAGAAATCGGAAGAGGCGAGGGCGCCGGTACCGAGACCGACGGGCGCACCGGTTCCGCGGAATCTGTGCGCCCCGTTTGAAACGCTCGCCGGCGCCGCATCGGCAAGGGCTCGGTCCTGCCGAACCTCTACTCCGAAGGGGAACCGGTGCGCCGCCGCCCGAAGGGCGATGATCAACAGGGCGGGCACGAGCGAGTAGCGCTTGTAGAGCGAGGGCTCGCTCATCTCTGCCCCCAGGTACGCGACGAAGCCGGCGAACAGGGCGAGAGCCAGGTATCGGTCGGGCGAGAAAAGGACGACCTCCAGCCGACGACGCCGAACACACCGACCAGCACGACGATCCCCGCGAATCCGAGGATGCCGGAGTCGTAAAGCCGACCCAAGAAGAGGTTGTGCACCTGATAGTAGGTCCCGTTCGTGGGGTCATATACGCGGGCGCTGGTGAGATCGAGGCCGGTCCCGACGAGCGGGTCCGACACGACTCGATGCCAGGCGGCCTTGTACGTGCGCAACCGGGTATTGAACGTGTCCTGCTGGTTAGTCGCCTGCGAGTTCGTGGCGGTCGAGAATCTGGAGATAGCCGTGCTCCCGAGCAGCGGGCCGGCCACCGCGAGGGCCAAGGCCCCGGCGACGATCACGATCAACGTGGGACGCGTCAGCTCGCGCGAGGTCAATCCGACCGCCAGCGCCGCCAGCGCGGCGACGCCGCCGCCGATCGATCCCGACAGGGCCAGTCCGCCACCTATCGCCAACACCGCGATCGACCAGCGTGGCTGACGATAGGCGATCGCGAGAGCCGGCACGAGCGCGCACGCGGTAAGCGCACCCAGATCGTTGACGTGGTCGGACAGTCCGGCGAAGCGTCCCGCGTCGAGACCACCCGGAAGGCCGAAATACTTCTGTCCCACCGCCCACGCACCGCAGATCGCAGCCGGATGACCCAAAATTTCAGAGCTGTCCAAATCTGATCTCTCGTGCGAAGGCTCACTGCGCCGAGCCAGAGCCACGCGACGACGAGATAGAAGACGCGGAGGATCACGCCCACGCTCGAGAGCTTGTGGCTCGCCTCGAGCACGGTGGAAATGGCGCCGCCAGCGACGAACAGCAGCACGCCAAGCCAGATGGCTCTCGGCAGAACGGCTTCCCGGCGGGTGGTCGTGGCCGCGTCCTCAAGGACAGCCAGGCCCAGCGCAGCCAGGAAGATCGCGTCCGACAAGGTCACGCCATGGAAGCGAAGTTTGAGTAGGCAGCTGGTCGCAAGCCCCGCGTAAACAAGCCGCCGAACAGCGACGAAGCGACCGTCGGTCCGGGATGTCGTAGCTGGGGAAGCCACTAAGTCTGTGCGCACGCGAAATGATGCTCCAAGCTCCCCTGATCACGCCCACGGCGACGAAAGCGGTGATCAGCACGAGCGAGACGGTGGTGGAACTCCCAGCCGCGAGCGCGCCGAGGCCGACCGCGATCAGGCCGGCGAATGCGTAGACGATCCGGTCAGATCTCAGACGCCATCACCACTTCTTCGACGGCGCCGGCGGGATCACGCGCAGCGTCGTAGGTGGCCTGCCGCCCGAGCCGCGGTCGGCCGAGCAGGAGTGCCAGCAGCACGGCGACCGCGACGGCCGCGCCGACGGTCAGGCCCCACGCGACCGCCTGTAGACCGAAATGGACGCAGACGAGGAGACTCGGCACCAGTAACACCCACGAGGTGACCTCGGCGATCGTCCCGACGCCAGGCTTCCCGATCCCCCGGGCTCCGTCGCTGAGGATCCGTCGCACGCTGATCAGGAACCCCGCGATCAGCAGGACCCGGGCAACTGGCGTCGCCGCACTGAACGCGTTGCCGAACAGCAGCGGAATGAGCCGGGAGAGGACTAGCTCCATGACCACGACGACCGCCGCGCAGACAATGGACGACATCACGGCGAAGCGCCACATCGTCCTTCGGCGCGTCGCCTCGTCCGGGTGACGAGCCACATACGGATAGGCCACCATCCCGACGCTCTGAGCGATGAACTTCGGCAGGTTCGTGAACGACACCGCGCTCACGTACAACCCCAGGGATACCGGCGAAAGGAAGAGTCCCACGATCGACTGGTCGATGCGAAACGTCTCCATTGGCGACGCGGCGCCGAGCAGTCCTTTCATTCCGAAGCGCACGATTTCGCCCAAGGCCGGATGCGACTCACGGGACGCGCCATCCGGGGGCAGCTCGAGACGGAGAACGACGATCGCGGTCAGTACGCCGGCAAGTACGTATGCGCCCGAAAACGTGATGGTCATGTCGATCAGGCTCCGGTAGCCGAGGATCCACGCGGCCGCAGCAGCCACGGCGTAGCCGATGGGCCCGATCAACCGAAGAACATTGAATGAGCGGAATCGGCGCAACCCCTGTAGGACACCGAGGGCGTATTGCTGGGCGACCTGCGCACCCGAGGTAGGCAGCGAGATTGCTGCTGCCACCTGGATGTCGCTTCGGCTCGACACGAACAGAGCCACCAGGACGATCGCGTGGACCACGGTGACCACGGCGACCTGGATGACGGCAAATCGCCTGAGCTTCGCCGCCAGTCGCCGAGTCTCGCCGGGATCCGAAGCTATGAAGTACGTCATTGCGATCGGCACGCCGAGCGAGCCGAGCTGAGCGAACGCCAGCGACACGAGAAAGATGAACGCAAAATGACCGCGGTCCTCAACCCCGAGGGCTCGGGCGGCAATGATCCCGGTGACGACGACTGACGCCTGCCCTGCCAGGCCCGTCCCGACCGAAAGAATCGTGTCAGCGCGCGCGCGACTGGCCGGGCCCGTTCTCAGCGAGACGCGCGTCGCCAACCCGAACCGTCCTCAGACGCGCCCACGGCGTCGCCCCTCCGCTTGCACTCCATTTCCTGTCGCAATTCTAGATCTCGGTTCCTCGCGTCGCCCTCGCCGAGAGGGCGGGCAGGTGGCTCGCGACCAATCGTTCCTCTTTTGGGGGAACGAAGGTCTACCGGTCTGGTGCGCGGGGAGGCCCAGACCCTGCGACCCACCCCTGATCCGGGCCTAGCGTTACGTATCGTACTGACCGGCAAGGCCGACCGTGGAGATGTGCAGCTGATGTTCGGGATGGGTTCATACTTGGCGGGATTCGCGCAGGAACTGCGCCGGACCCTGGAGCTTGATCGTGCCGTGGAGACCGGGACATTTCGGGGCGATACCTCCGTCGCCCTTTCCCGGATCTTCCCGGAGGTCGTCACGATCGAGCTCGCTCCCGCCCTCCAGGCGGCTGCCGCCAAGCGCCTCGCGCGTGACGCGCCCAACGCGACCTCGATCCAGGGAGACTCAGCAGCCGTTCTCGCCGAGCTGCCGCCCGTTTCGAGCGGCACGTTCTTCTTCCTGGACGGGCATTGGAGCACCGGCCCGACCGCCGGGCAAGGGCGTGAATGTCCGCTCATGCACGAGCTGCGCGCGATCGCCCCCGGCCACCCGCAGGACTGCATCGTGATCGACGACGCACGACTGTTCGCCGCGGCCCCACCTCCTCCGCACGATGCCTCGCAGTGGCCGTCTCTGATGGATGTGCTCGACTCCCTGCGGACGAGCCACCCGGATCACTATGTCACTCTGGTCGCCGATCAGGTGATCGCGGTACCGCCGTCAGGCCGCCCCGCTGTCGACCGCTACGCGCATGCGACGGGCTCGTGGGGGGCCGGCGTCGGCAGCTCAGTCCCGCGCGGCTGTCAAGCTGCAGATGGCCCTCGCCCGGGCGGGCGGGACACGTCGCTCAGCTGCGTGAGCGGGCAGCCGGCGGCGTCGCCAACAGCTGGGCGATTCCGGCCTCGAAGTCGGCGGCCCACCCCTCCGCCGTGAACGGGCGGATCCTGTCTGCGGACACTGCACCCATGCGCGAAACCAGCGACGGGTCGCCGGCGAGTTGCTCCATGCGCCGGGCGAGCGCGCGAGCGTCCCCGGGCGGCACGATGAAACCGTTCTCTCCGTCGCGCACCCGGCTTCGGATCTCGCCGACCGACGCGCTGCTGATAACCGGCAGACCGCAGGACATCGCCTCGCCGATGACCATCCCGAATGGGTCCCCCAGCGTGGGGAACACGAACACGTCGGCAGCCGCGTAGTACCGCGGTAGATCGTGCTTCTGCTGGAAGCCGGCGAACACGACATGCCGCATCCCGTCCGGTCCGCACCGCCTGCTCGAGCTGCGCCCGCTGCTCCCCGTCGCCGACGATCAGCAACGAGACGTCGAACCCGGCCCGCTGCACCTCTCCGAACGCCTCCAGAGAGGTGTTCGATCCCCTTCCCCCACCACAGGCGTCCGACGTAAACGAACGTCGTGCCGGTCAGGCCCGAGCGCGGAGCGGAGCTCCTCGCGGACATCGGGCGAGACCTCCTCGGCGAAACGGACGAACTCACTGTCGACGGGATGCGGAAGGTCGATGATGCGCTCGTCGGGCGCGCCGTAGCTACGGGCATAGTCGCGAGCGTCGTCGCCGGGGACGAAGATCGCGTCGGTACGCGGAAACATGTACCGCTTCAGAGCTTCCTTGTAGGCACGCGCGGAGTCCAGCTGTCGAAGGTCCTACGACCCAGAACGCAGTCCGGATGCCGCGCGCACGCGCGACCCGCCAGCCAAGGACAAACGAGGGTTCGCCGTGGGGACTAATAGATCACCGACGGCGCGCGCCGACCGAAGCAGGCCAAGCGGGGAGCCCGAGGCTGCGCCCGCTCGACGAACACGTGCGGGATGTAACTGTGATCGAACATGCCATGAGCCCTCGTCGACTGTCCACGGTCCACTCCAATGCGGCTCCCGTCGGCTGTTGAACCACACCTGAAATCGACTGTCCCGCGCGGCCAGCGCGTTGAAGCGGTCGACCATGTACGGCGCCGGCATGTAGTTCCAGTACGACGACGCGGGGACGATCGGCCGGGATCCGCGTGGCGCTCGTCCGACGTGCTCGGCGGGCTTGCGCAGCGATGATCGTGGCGTAGCTTGCCAACCGCGTCACAGCCCAGCCGCGCGATGGCCGTCTCATATGCGCGCGCCAAGGGAAAGCAAGGTCCGAGTGAGGTGAAGTATTGCGAAGACCGGTACGACACGCGTTGTTCGATGATCTCGAAGCCGTGTCGCTCGAACGTCGCCGCGATCCGTTCGGTGTGCCCCGGTCGTAGTGGGTCTCGAAGCCCTGGTCTCCGACGACTTCGGGATGCAGGGCGAACAGTAGCTTCTCGCGAGAGCGGTGCGGGAGGATCCGTCCGGCGATCGCGAACGGCGCGAGACGACACGAGCAGATGTGGACCGAGTAGCCGCCCGGCTCGAGCACTCGGGCGACTCGCTGCGACGAACGCCTCGACACGTCAGCGAGGTGCTCGAGCAGCTGACCGAGACGTGACGACATCTGACCGACGACTCGGCGCCGAGCGGTAGCCCGTCCGCGACGACATCGGCGACGTGCCATTCGTCAAGGCCCGTTCGCCGCAAGGGCATCCTCGCGATGTCCACCCCGATGACGCGCCAGCTTCGGTCGCCTGCAGCCGGTCAGAAAGGAGAATCTGCGCCGGCGCCCACGTCGACGATGCACGCTCCGCCGGCCCCTTGACGCAGCGCATCGCCGACGAGCGCCGCAAACCTTGAATCGAACGCGCCCGCGGTACCCCAATCGGGCCATCGCCTCTCGATCCGCCGTTGACGGCGCGATCCGCCGAGTTGACCGTTTATCAGGATGCCACCTGATTGCCGCGCTCATTCGGCGATCACAGTGAGCTTCGCGCTCCTCGCCTCCGGTCCCACGTTGCGAGCGTAGATGTCCTCGAGCACGTCGTCGATTCCGAACGTCAGGTCCCAGTCCGGGTAGTCGGCCTTGAACGCGTCGAGATCCGAGATCCACCAGCGGTGATCGCCGATCCGGGGCACGTCGCCGAGCGTCCAGTCGAGCGTGCGGCCGCTGATCCGCTCACAGGCGTCGATCGCCTCGATCATCGAGATGTTGCTCTCGCGCCCGCCGCCGAGGTTGTAGACGGCGGCCGACCGGGGCGCGCGGTGGAACGCGGCGAACGCGCGCACGACGTCGTAGGCGTGGATGTTGTCACGGACCTGCTTGCCGCCGTAGCCGAAGATCGTGTAGCGACTGCCGGTGACCGTGCACTTCATCAGGTAGGCGAGGAACCCGTGCAGCTGCGTGCCGGCGTGCTGGGGCCCGGTCAGGCAGCCGCCGCGGAAGCACACCGTCGGCATCTCGAAGTAGCGGCCGTACTCCTGCACCATCAGGTCGGCCGCCGCCTTGCTGACGCCGAACAGCGAGTGGGTGCAGTGATCGAGCGACATCGACGTCGGGATCCCGCCGTGGTAGTCGTGGTCGAGCGGGAGGTCGAGCCGGGTCTCGTGCTCGGCGAGCGGGAGGAAGTTCGGGCCGTCGCCGTAGACCTTGTTCGTCGACATGAAGACGAACGTCGCGTCCGGCGTGAAGTCTCGGGCACGCCTGGAGCAGGTTCATCGTCCCGTTGGCGTTGACGGTGAAGTCCGTGTGCGGGTCCGATGCGGCCCAGTCGTGAGAGGGCTGGGCGGCCGCGTGGATCACGAGCTCGATGTCGCGGCGGTGGCGCTCGAACAGCGAGTGGATCCCCGCGGCGTCACGCACGTCGAGCGGCTCGGAGCGAAAGCAGTCGAGGTCCTGCTCGAGCGCGGCGGTGACGCCGGCCGTCGACGCCTCGGGACCGAAATACACGGCGCGCATGTCGTTCTCGATGCCGATCACGTCGAAGCCCTGCTCGGCGAAGTAGCGCACCGACTCCGAGCCGATCAGGCCGCCTGAGCCGGTGATGATCGCGATGGATATGACTGTTCCTCCTTGCCCTGGGGGAGGGCGCTCCTGCGACTGGCTTGCGCTGCCGTGCGATGACGTGATCCGGACGCGTCCCGCGTTCGAACGATGAGGCACGGTCGTCCCGACCGCTTCCCGACCCCCTTGGCTGGCCGCGGGTAATCCGCCTATATAGTAGGCCCATGCCGACCCGCCTGACGGCCGGGGGGGCAGTTCGCATCGGCTCGCGCGCCCGCAAACTACTGTGGATTCTGCGAGACCCCGGCTATCGCAGGGCGCTCCGTCACGGCGTCGCTGCGTCGGTCGAGCACGAGTCGATTCCGCTCCGCCCCGATTTCGCCACCGTGCTCGACGTGGGTGCCAACCGCGGCCAGTTCGCCGTGTTCGCGACGCGCCGTTTTCCGGAGGCGACGATCGCCTGCTTCGAGCCGCTCGCCGGCCCGCGCGCGCGGCTGCAGCGAGTGCTCGGCCCGACCGGTCGGCTGCGGCTGTTCGACGTGGCGATCGGCGCCCGCCACGAGTCCGCGCCGTTCCATCTGGCCGGGGCCGATGACTCGTCGTCGCTGCTCGTCAGCACCGACCGCCAGCACGAGGCGTTCCCGGGCACGCAGACCAGTTCGACGCTGACCGTGCAGGTACGCCGCCTGGACGAGGTGCTCGAGCCGGGGGACCTGCGTTCGCCCGTCCTGCTGAAGATCGACGTCCAGGGCGGCGAGCTCGGCGTGCTCGAGGGCGCCGACGGCCTGCTCCATCGGGTCGACGCGCTGCTCATGGAGGCGTCGTTCGTCGAGCTCTACTCAGGCCAGGCGCTGGCCGACGATCTGTGGAAGTTCGCCCACGAGCACGGGTTCAGCTGCCGCGGCGTGTGGTCGCTGACCTACGGCGCGGCCGGCGAGTGCCTTCTCGGCGACCTGCTGTTCGCGCGCGAGGGGTTCGATCCGTTCAGCGCGAGCTCTCCGGAGCGTCGGATCGAATCGCCGACTTCGGTCTGATCCCCCCGACCGCCGGCGGTTGCTCGGCCGCCCGCGGGTCTGACGTCGCGGCGGGGGCCGTCGCAGCGTCAGTCACGGCCGTCTCGAGCACGCGCTCGAACCGGGCCGCGATGCTGGACGGAGTGAAGTGCGACTGCGCGTACTCGTAGCCGCGACGACCAGCCGTCCGGAGCGCCTCGCGGTCGCCCAGAACCTCGACCGCCTTGCGCGCGAACGCGTCGGGATCGGCCGCGTCGGTCACCCAGCCGGCGCCCGACGACTCGACGATCCGCGCGGTCTCCGAGCCCGGGTTGACCGAAGCGATCACGGGCAGCCCGTAGGCCATGTAGTTCATGAGCTTCGAGGGGAGGTTGAACTCGGTGATCCCCGGCCTCTGGCTGACGAGCCCGATCGACGCCCCCCGCAGCTGCGGCTCGAGCTCGTCGCCGTACAGGACCCCCGGCATCGCCACGCGGCTGTTGAGGATCCGGGCACGCACGCGCTCGGCCTCGACGCCGCTGCCGGCGATCACGAGCGTGGCCTCCAGCTGGGCCAGCGCGTCGCTGGACTGGAACGAGTCGACGATCGAGTCGAGCCCCTGCGAGTGGCCGATGTTGCCCATCGCCAGGATCCTCGGCGGCCGGACGGCGAGGGCCTCGATGTCGTTCGGCTCCGGCGCCTCGCGCGTACTCGGGTTGAAGATCCGCTCGATCTTCTCGCCCGGGACGCCCTTGCTCATCAGGTTGTCCCGGAACGCCTCGGAGATCACGACGATGCGTCGCGCGGCGCTGTAGGTCACCCGCTCGAACCGGCGCGCCTCCCGCATCAGCCGACCCTCGGAGAGCTCGCCGGTGGTCGTGGCCGCGTCGGTGACGATGTCCTGCAGCCACATCACCCATGGCGTGCGCCGGATCCGGCTCACGGCGATCGTGATCGACAGCGCCGGGAACGACGGTGTCACCGCGATCATCGCGTCGGCGTCCGGGAGCAGCGGAGCGACCGCCGACAGCGAGGCGACGAACGACAGCTCCTGGCGCACGCGGGCCACGCCCGAATGCCGGCCCGGCCACAGGGGGACGCGGATCACGGGAATCCCGGAGCGCTGCTCGCGGTAGGGCCACAACCGGCGCCCCCAGGCCGGATCCGGGTAGTGCGGATGGGCTGCGACGACGAGCACGTCGTGGCCGCGGGCGGCGAGCCCTCGGGCCAGACTGCCACTGAGCGGCGCGATCCCCTGGGGCTCGGGATCGTAGTTGTAGGACCAGAGCTGGACGCGCACCCGGCTGCATCTTTACCGATTCGCGAATCTCAAGCAAATCTCGCGACGCCTGCGTCGATGCACGGCGTCAGCAGTCAGACGTGATCCGCGTATAGCCGTTGGATGGAGACGGTCGCAGCCACGCATGCCGAGCGGCGCTCCCGGACTGCGCGCCCGAGCATCGACGGGGCGGCGCTCGGGACCTGGGCGCTGGCCGGCGGACTCGTCCTGTACCTCGGCCTCAACGGCGGCGGCTACGACATCGTCGTGCGCGGGCAGGTGGGCGTCGTCCTGTGGTGGATCGTGCTCGTGTGCGCGGCCTGGGGGATCCTCCCCGCCACCCGCCTGACCCGGCTGGCGTGGGGCGCCCTGGCCCTGTTCGGCGGGTTTGTCGTCTGGAACGCACTCGCCGTCAGCTGGTCGATCAGCTCCGAGCGCAGCCTGCAGGAGCTCTCGCGCGTCGCCTGCTATCTCGGCGTCCTGCTGCTCGGGATCGCCATGCACCGGGACCGCGAACGCGCCGTACGGCGGACGGTCGCGGCGGTTGCGGTGGCGATCGTCGCGGTCGCCGGCGTGGCGGTGATCTCGAGGCTGTCGCCGGGGGCGTTCAGCGGGTCGCACACGACGGGGGCGTTCCTCGGCGGAGTGAAGGGCCGGCTCGCCTGGCCGCTCAACTACTGGAACGGGCTGGCGGCACTGACGGCGGTCGGCCTGCCGCTGCTGCTCGCGATCGCGACCTCAGCGCGGCAGGCTCGTCGTGCAGGCGCTGGCCGCGGCCGCGCTGCCGCTCCTGATCCTGTGCGAGTACCTGACGTTCTCGCGTGGCGGCGCTGCCTCCGGGGTCGTGGCCGTCGTTGCGTTTTTCGCCCTCGCCCCGGACCGGATCCCGAAGCTCGCCACCGGCTTCGCCGCAGCCGCCGGCGGCGCGATCCTCGTCGCCGGCGCGAACCACCGCGGCGCGATCGAGCACGGCCTCGTGAGCCACGCGACGAGCGTCGAGGGCCGGCAGCTGTACGTGGCGATCGTGCTCGTGTGCGTCGGGACCGGGCTGGCGCAGGCGGGGATCGGGATTGCCGCCAGGCACGGGACCCTCCCCCGAGCGCTGCACGTCTCGCCCGGCCGGGCTCGTGCGCTGCTGGCCGGCGCGATCGTCGCCATGCTCGTCGTCGCGGTCGCAGCCGGGGCGCCGTCGCGGCTCTCGCACGCGTGGCACGACTTCAAGGTCCAGCGCACGACGGTCTCGACGGCCCGTCACGGTTCGGGAGCACCGCCGGGAACGGCCGCTATGACCTGTGGCGAGTGGCGCTCGACTCGACCTCCGGTCACCTGCTCAACGGGTCCGGGCCCGGGACCTATCAGCTGCTGTGGCAGCCCCGAGCCCCGGTCTATACGTACGTGATCAACGCCCATTCGCTGTACATCGAGACGCTGGCGGAACTGGGGCTCGTCGGGCTCGCTCTGCTCGTCGGGTTCCTCGTGCTCGTGCTCGGCGCCGGCGTGCGGTTCGTCGTCGCGTCGACCTTCGAGCTGCGCGCCCAGGCGGCGGGCGCGACCGCCGCGATGCTCGCGTTCGCGGTGTCGGCGATCGCCGATTGGACGTGGCAGCTGCCCGTCCTCCCTGCCGCGTTCCTGTTGCTCGCGGCGGCGGTGCTCGCCCCTGCGCCCGCCGGCCGCCGCGTCCGGGCGAGCGCTCAGCAGAGTTCCGCGTCCGCGTCTGAGGGGGAGGCCGCGCCAGGCTGGCGCCGGTTCCTGATCCCGCGGGCGGCGGCGGTCGTGACCGCGCTCGCGTGCCTCGTGGCGATCGGGATTCCGCTCGCCACCGTCAGCGCCGTGCGCAAGAGTCAGGCGGCAGCCGCCGCGGGGAACCCGACGCTGGCGCTCGCCGACGCGCGGTCGGCGGCCCAGCTCGACCCGGACGCCGCCTCACCGCAGCTGCAGGAGGCGCTCGTGCTCGAGCTCCAGCACGACTACCCGGCCGCGCTCGCAGCCGCGCGCCGCGCCACCGTCAACGAGCCCGGCAACTGGAGCGAGTGGCTCGTCGTCTCACGCCTCGAGGCCGAGTCCGGCCACGCCGGCGCGTCGGTGGCCGCGTACCGCCGGGCCCGCTCGCTGAACCCTCGCTCCCCCCTGTTCGCGCGCCGATGACCGAGCAGCCTCCGGCCGAGCCGCCACAGTCCGACACGGAGCTCAGCCCGCGCGAGCGCGCGCTGTCCGAGCAGCTCGAGGCCCAGCGTCCCGTCCCGGCCGCGGGCTTCCGCGGCGCGCTCGGCCGCTACCTCGTCCGCGAGGATCCCGGCTACGGCCCGCGCCCGAATGGGCTGCGCGCGCAATCGGCCGGGCTCGTGCTCGCCGGTGCGGTGGTGCTCGTCGTGGGCGCGCTGCAGGCCACCGGCGCGCTGTAGGCGCCCAGAGAAAACAGAGGGCCCGCCATCTCTGGCGGGCCCTCGCACACCCTTTCGGCGGCCTCGGCCGCGAAGGATCAGTGAACCCTGAGCTTGCGGTTCAGTGTCTGCTTGCCGCAGCTCGTGGAGGCCACGAGGCGGATCTGGTACTTGCCCTTCTTCTTGGGGGCCCTGATCTTCGTGGTGAACGTCCCCGGGTTGTGGAATCCGAGGTTGACGCTCTTCACGTCCTTGCCATGCCTGCGGATGAAGATCTTCAGGTTCGCTCCGAAGGTGAGGGTGATCCTGACCGTGAACTTCTTGTGGTGCTTGACGCTGCCTGGCGAGTGCCAGCTCTGGACCGGCTTCGCGAAGCCCGTCGTGAACACGGCGTCGTTGCCGAGCGTCGTGCCATCCGGGTTCGTCGAGACGATCCGGAAGTGGTACGTCGTGCACGGCGCCAGGTTGCCGATGCCGGCCGAGACATCCTCAGCTGCGGGGACCCCCTGGCAGTAGGGCGGCTTGCCGACGCCCGTCGGACAGCTGCCCACGGTACCGGTCGCCGTCGTGTTCCCGTACGTCGCCGAGGACAAGCCGTACTGGAAGAAGAAGCTCGTCACGTCGCCGTTCGGGACGCCAGGCCCGCTCGTGCCGTTGAGCGTGGCGGTGGTGCCGCCGACGCTGCTGGCGTTGCTCGTCACCGCGATCGGAGGCACGTTGGTGCAGTAGGCCTTGTTGGTGACGCCCGGCGGGCAGATGAGGGTGGCGCTGGCAGGCGCCGCGGCTACGGCCAGGGCCCCGGCCGAGATGACCCCGGCCAGTCCGGCCATCCGCCATTTGTTGGTGTACCTCTTCAAATCCTTCCTTCCTCCTAGGGGCCTAACAGGATCGCCCGCAACCAGCCAGGCTGTCCCTCTCTACGCAGGAACGCGCGCTGGACTGACAGCGAGCCCGCCAGTGCACGGGAATTCGAGATGTTCGCCCTACCGCCTGCCGAACAACCGCCGCGACCGGCGCTTGACGGCGAGCGCGGGGGCGCTCGGGAGCGCCGAGCCGGCCACGATCGCCGCGGGCGCGTCGCGGGCCATCCATTCGGCCCGCTCGGGCCCGATCGAGCTCGGCGACCGCCTCGACCCCCCGGGCAAGCTTCGTCACCGGGCGCCAGTCCGTCCCGCGATGGCCGTCGGACGCCAGCGACCGTGGCCTGGCCCGATGTGCACAGATGCTCGGCGAGCCGGCGCACGCCCGAGTTGCGCTCGCCGGCCAGGAGCGAGCCCGCGTTGACCTGGAGCATGATCCCCTGGTCGACGAGCGCCTCGACCTTGCCGGGGTCGCGTTGGAAGTCGGCACTGCGCTCAGGGTGCGCGAGCGTCACTCGCATGCCGCGCAGCCGCAGCTCGTACAGGTGCTGCTGGAGCCCGATCACCCCCGTGAGCGGCGTCTCCACGAGCAGGTCACTGCCCGCCTGGCGGTAGGAGGCCAGCTTCAGCTCCTCGTCGTCGGCGTCGAACGCCCAGATCAGCGACACCTCGGCCCCGCCGACGAGCCGCACCGGGATCTGCTCGCGCTCGATCGCCTGGCTGACCTCGGCGCAGCGCTCGGAGAGCTCGCGGATGTGGACGTTCGGGAAGTCCGAGCGCAGGTGGGGCGTGGCCGCCAGCGTCCAGATGCCGGCCTCGGAGGCCGCCCGGGCCATCGCCAGCGAGCCCTTAAGGTCCTCCGGGCCGTCATCGATGCCCGGCAGGACGTGGGCGTGGATGTCGACGTATCCGCTCACGGGCGCGCCGCCGTCACGGCTCAGCCCTGGCGGATCCGGTCCAGTACGGCAGGGGCCGCAGGCGCGAATTCGGCCGTCAGCCGCTCGAGCAACAGACGCCAGCGGTGGTCCGCGTCGAGCACGGCGCGGACCGTCTCGGTGCCCGCGTCGAGGTCGCCCTGCTGCGCGAGGCCGAGCCCGGCCCAGAACTGGAGCTCGAGGTTCCCCGGCGCGAGCTCGCCGGCCTGGCGGAACATCCGCGCCGCGTCCTCGTGGCGGCCCTGGTTGACGAACTCGTCGCCCCGCTCGGCCAGCTCGTAGGCGGCATGGATCTGCATCACCCGCCGCAGCTCGACGAGCGGCGTGTCGTCGTCCTCGACCCGCAGGCACATCGTCGAGCGCCACGCCTCCCCCTCGGCGGGGACGACGACGATCGCCGCCGACTGGCGGCCGCGGAGGTCGCCGCCCTCGGCCTCGGCCGCCTCGAGCGCCGCGAGCAGCCGCCCAGCAAGCGGACCGGTGGCGCTCTCGTAGGCGGCGAGCATCGCCGGCCAGACGGTCTCGCGCTCCATGATGTTCGCCTGGCAGGAGACGCCGTTCCCGGTCGCATGACCTGCGTACGGCACGCAGCTCGGGCCGGTGTGGGTCGCAACCTCGCCGTTGGAGTCGACGATCGCCACCTGACGGCCGTCGCGGCCCTCGTCGGCGGCCAGCAGCCGGTCCAGCGCCTCGCGGGCACCGAGGCCCTCGGCGAGGAGGCCGAGGCCGTACGGGCCGTAGGTCACCTCGGCGGCGGCCTGCGTGGCGATCGCCCCGACCCCGGGACGCGCCCAGGGCACGATCGGGCCGACCGAGAACCAGTGGGACTGGACGGCCACGCCGAACTCCCCCGTGTCGGGGTCGCGCGCGACGATCGAATACGTGCCCTGGCGGGCAGGATGCACCGTGGACGGACGCAGGACGATGCGGCCGAGCATAGCCGTCCCGCGGCGTCAGCTCGGCGTCTGGCAGGCTTGCCCCGATGGAGACGATCGCGGTGCTCGGGCCCGGCGGCGTCGGCGGGTTCCTGGCCGCCGCGCTCCAGCGCGCCGGGCGCCCCGTGACGGTGATCGCGCGCGAGCCGACCGCGGACGTCATCGCCCGGGACGGGCTCGCGATTCAGAGCGTGCTGCTCGGGGAGTTCTCGGCCCGGCCGGCGGCGGTGACAGTGCTCGAGGAGCCGTCCGACGTGCTCCTCGTGTGCACCAAGGCGACGACGCTCGCCCCCGCGCTCGAGCGGGTCCGGGCCGAGTGCGCGCTCGTCGTCCCGCTGCTCAACGGCCTCGACCACATGGCGGTGGTCCGGGACCGGTTCGGGTCCGACCGCGTGGCGGCGGGGGTGATCCGGATCGAATCGGACCGTGCCACGCCGGGCCGGGTCGTCCAGACGAGCCCGTCGGTGCGCGTCGATCTCGCGACCGAGCAGCCGGGGCTCGCCGATCGGGTGGCGGAGCTCGCGGACGCGCTCGTCGGCGCCGGCGTTCCCGCGGTCGTCGAGGCCCGGGAGGCTCAGATCCTGTGGTCGAAGCTCGCCCGCCTGTGCGCGCTCGCGTGCACGACGAGCGCGAGCGATCAGCCGATCGGGTTCGTCCGCACCGACCCGGAGTGGCGGGCGACGCTGATCGCGTGCATCGCGGAGGTGTGCGCGGTCGCCAATGCGTCGGGCGCGGAGATCGATCCGGCCGCGCGGCTCGCCGAGCTCGACGACGCGCACCCCGAGCTCGGCTCCTCGATGCGGCGCGACCTCGCCGCCGGCCGCGAACCGGAGCTCGACGCGATCGCGGGGGCGGTGATGCGCGCCGGGCAGCGTGCCGGGGTGCCGTGCCCGACGATCGCCCGGCTGGCGGACACGATCGCGCAGCGGGCCGGGATCGCAGCGCCGCGGGTCTGAGCGCGCCGCAGCGCCGCGCCCGTTCTCGCCGCTCCGGGTGCGCGTGTTACACGGGTGCGCGTTACACGGGAGGGCGCACCGGCGGCGCCGGGTACCGGGGCGCCTCGACGGTCTCGTACAGCTCCTCGGAGGCGATCGCGTCGACCACCTCTTCCTCCTCCTCGGCCAGACCCTCGTCGTGGTCGCCGTCGCAGAGGATCCGGAACGCGCCGGTGACGCCTCCGTCGGCCTGCAGCGCGATGCCCGGGATCAGCTCCTCGCCCTCCTCGAGCCCCAGCCGCTCGATGTCGAAGTGGGCCATCCCGATCCCCCAGGTGTGGTGGGTCGGGTTCTCGCGGTCGTGGGCGTTCACGCCCATCGCGACGCGCTGGAGCAGGTGCGCGATCTTGCTGGGATCGGACATCCGCGGCCCTAGTGTCCTGTTTGTGAGGTTCGTGCGCACCGAGAGGTGCCACTGGTGGATGCCTGGCGCGGACGCGGACCCGACGTGTACTGGAGGTACACGAGGGTCCGAGGACAAAGCCAGGCGCCGCCAGGGTGCCTCGAACGCGTGCGAACTTTGCAAACCGGGCACTAGGCTACCCCGTTTGCCCGGGAGCGGCAGAATCGGTTTGGCCATGTCACACAGCCCTGATCCCCACACCACCGGCTCCTGGTTCCCGGTCCCCGACGAGTCCGAGCTGCCCTCCGATCTGCGCGGGCTGTTCGCCAAGGCCCGCGAGCGGATCGGGTTCGTCCCGAACGTGTTCCGCGTGTACGCGTTCCGCCCCGAGCGCCTCAGCGCCTGGTTCTCGCACTTCCGTCTGCTCCACCAGCCGACCGAGGGCCTGTCGGCGGCGGACCGCGAGATGATCGCCGTCGTCGTCAGCTCCGCCAACGGCTGCCTGTACTGCCTCGTCGCCCATGGCGCCGCGCTGCGCGAGGCGCTCGGCGACCCGGTGCTCGGCGAGCGGATCTCCTACGACTGGCGCCGCGCCGGCCTCGACGCCCGCCGCACCGCGATCTGCGCCTATGCCGAGCGGATCACCCTGCACCCCCGCGAGCTCACCCGCGACGACCTGCAGAGCCTGCTCGACTCCGGGCTGACGCTCGAGGAGGCCTGGGACGTGGCCGAGATCGCCGCCATGTACAACCTCACCAACCGCATGGCGATGGCCACGAACATGCTCCCCAACGAGGAGTACAGCGGGCAGGCCCGCCCGTAGTCGGCCGCTACCAGACGAGCTCGACGCCGTACGGGCGCAGCCGTTCGTCACGGCTCGCGATCGCGGCGCCCTCGAGCATCGCCTGCGCGATCAGCAGCCGGTCGAACGGATCGCGGTGATGCCACGGCAGCCGCTCGACCGCCGCCGCGTGCTCCAGGCTCACCGGCAGGGGCTGCGCGCCAGCGCCGAGGAGTAGCCGGAGGTAGTCGGCGGGCGCGGCGAGCTTGCCCAGCGAGCGCTTGATCGAGACCTCCCAGGCGACTACGGCGCTCAGCAGCACCTGATTGGCGGCATCGGTGATCTGCCGGGCGACCGTGTCGGTCAGGCGCTCGTCGTCAGCCAGCCACCACAGCGCGGTATGGGTATCGAGCAGGAGCTTCAACGAGCGCCGAAGGCCTCGGCGATATCGTCCGGCAGGTCGTCGAAGTCCTCGGCGAAGCGCACCTGACCGCGCAGCGAGCCCCTCACCGCTCCCAGCGCGTTCGTCCGGGCGACCGGCACGAGCCTGACCACCGGCGTGCCGTTGCGGGCGATGACGATCTCCTCCCCCGCCTCGGCGCGCTCGACGAGCCGCGACAGCTGCGTCTTGGCCTCGTGCATCCCGACCTGGGGCATGCCGAGATCATACCGCGACAGCTAGCTAAGTTAGCTAGGGCGACTACGCCCGCTCGATGATCTCGATCCGGTAACCGTCCGGATCGCGCACGAAACACAGGCGGTTGCCGCCAGCGCGGATCGTGTAGGGCGGCTTCTCGGGCTCGATGCCCTGGCGGGCGAGGCGCTCGAGGGTGCCGTCCATGTCGTCGGTGGTGATCGCGATGTGGCCGTAGCCGGTGCCGATCTCGTACGGCTCGTCGCGGCCGAAGTTGAACGTCAGCTCGAGTCGGGGCTCGTCGCCGTCCTCCGGGAGGCCCATGAACACGTTGATGGCCTCGTCGCGGATCGGCGCGCGGCGCTTCTCCTCGAACCCGAGGGCCTCGTAGAAGGCAACCGAGCGGTCGACCTCGAGGATCCGGTAGCAGGTGTGAATCAGGCTCATATGGCCGAGAGGATAGGCTCTCGGGCGTGATCATCGAACGCTCGATGAACGACGACTTTCTGTCGAACACCTACCTGGTGGCCGACGAGCTCGGGCAGCATGCGGTGCTGATCGACGCGGGCGGTCCGGTGGCGCCCCTGCTCGGCGTGCTCGACCGGATGCGGTTCACGCTCACCCACGTGCTGCTCACCCACCACCATCACGATCACGTCTCGGAGCTCGACCAGGTGCTGGCCCGCCACCCGGGCACGCCGGTCCTGATCCACGAGCTCGAGCGCGACCGCGTTGCCGGCGCGACCGGGACGATGGCCCCCGGCGAGACGATCCACAGCGGGGCGCTCGAGATCGAGCCGCTCCACACCCCCGGGCACACCGCCGGGATGCTGTCGCTGCTCGTCGGCGGGACCGACGTGTTCACGGGCGACACCCTGTTCAAGGGGTCGGTCGGCGGGGTTCGCGCTCCGGGCTCGACGGGCTACGCCGACCTCAAGGCCTCGATCATGGACACGCTGCTGAAGCTTCCCGCCTCGACCCGGATCCATCCGGGTCACACTGACCCGACGACGGTGGCCGAGGAGCTCGAGCACAACCGGTTCGTGCGGATCTGGCGCGGGCTCGACCCGGAGGGCAACGAGCCGTGCACCGCGCTCGGCGATCCGGCCACGCTGATCCTGTTCGGCGACGACTACGACGGCGGCCACAAGGCCTGGGTTCGCTGGCCGGACGGCTCCGACGACATCGTCCCGGGCTCGCGCGTCGAGCGCGGCTGAGCTGGCTCAGTGCTTCTTGTGGTGCCTGCTCCCCCGCACCTTCGCGTTGAACGTCTTGATCGTCGCCTTCTGAGCGCCGGTCGGAGTGAAGGTCAGCTTCTCTGAGACCCGCAGCGTCTTGCCGCGGCGCAACGCCCGCCTGGCGGCGGCGTTGGCCGAGACCCGGATCGTGTAGGTGCCGGCGGCGGGAATGCTCACCGTCTTGGCGCCGAACGAGCTGGACACGCACTTGTGACCGTGCTTGGTGCGTAGGAGCACTTGGCCCTTGCGACAGCCCGCCTTTGCCGCCGAGGCGAGCGCGGCGGTGTTGTGGATGCGTGTGGCCACGACCAGCTTCCCGCTGGTGCCGAAGGTCAACTTGGCAGTGATCGTCGAACCTTTCACGCTGTGGTTGGCGAGCGTCAACGTCGTGATCGGGTTCAGGTCGGCGACGCGCAGCAGACTCTGACCGCCGCCGCCTTCGAAGAAGGTGAGGAAGCCCTGGCCGTCGTCGGCCGCCGCCAGCCGGAGCGAGTCCGGGTCGAAGGCCCAATTCGGTGTGCCTTCCGCGACGTCACCCACCCCGGTGAAGGTTGCGCCCCCGTCGCTCGACCGGTAGAGGCGGATCGCCGTGCCGCCGTCGCTGCGCGTGGTTCCCTCCCAGGCGACGATCAGCTGACCGGTGCCGGGGGTCTGGAAGATGCGCCCTACATCGTTGTTGGTGGTGTCGCTCTGCAAACTCACGGGCGCCCCGAAACCGGACCCTGGGGCGTAGCTGCGAACCGTGACCGGCGCGTAGTTGCCGGTGTTGCCGACGGCATCCTGGGAGAGCAGGAACAGACCCTTGGGCCCGCCGGCGAGACTGGGCATCGTGCCGGCTCCGACCACGGCCGGCGCGCTCCAGGTCGCGGGGTCGTTCGGATCTCCGGCGCCGAGGTAGCTGCGAAACTCGACCGTCTGCGGTTGGCCGCCGTTGGCCATCGAGAACGCCACCACCGGACTTCCCGACGCGCCGGCCAGGCCGAGCGCCGAGCCGGTGATGTTCGTCAAACCCCCGGCCGGAGTCAGGTCGGCACCGGTCGCCGTCGAGGCGCCTCGGGCGCTGATGACGCTCAGGCCGGGGTTGTGAGAGGAGACGTAGAACCCCCCGCCGCCGAGCAGTACGTTGGTCGGGTTGGAGTTGCCGTAGGCCCCCGACTGGGTCACCTGCACCGCCGGTCCGAACGTCGCGCCGCCGTCGGTCGAGGTCCAGACGACCACGTCCGCGGCCACGTACCGCGGGCCCACGACGTACACGGTCGAGCCGGGGCCGAGCACCGGGAAGGCGGCCGAGACATCGGTTGAGTCGAACGGCGGCGGGTTGAGCGGCGGCGTGGCCAGGACGATTGGGGCCGCGCATGTGCCGCCGCGGGGGACCTTGCAGAACCAGGTCTGGTCGCTGCCCGCGGCTGTCTTGTGCTCCCAGGCGAAGTAGCCGGACCCGGTGGCGTCGACCGCCACCTCGGCGTGGCCGTCGGCCGCGCTGTCGAGCGTGAACACGTCGACCGCTCGCGCAGCGTGGGGCGCTGCGGCGAGGATCAGGCAGCAAGTCGCCAGCGCCCCGAGCAGGAGCCAAGCGATCGAACCCGATCGGGCTCGGCCGCCGATCGCAGCGATCGCGGCGTCGCGCCTCTGTGCCGGGGCTGGCCCAGCGTCCCGGTGCTCTTGACCGGTGTGATCGTGCTCGAGCATGGTGCTCATCCGTGTTCTCCCAGCGTGAGGCGGTTGGATCGGATGTCGTAGATGACCCCCCGACGGTATGGGCCCGCCCGCTCGCTGTCAGGAGTAACCGACTACTCCAATTCGCGCCGGGCGACTACTCTGCGGGCCGACTGGGGGCCGGCTCGTCCGGTAGGCCGAGCACGTCCGCGAGCTCGTTTCGGCCGGCGAGCTCGAGCTTTGCGTAGACCCGACCGAGGGCGTTGTCGACGGTGCGTACCGAGACGGTCAGCCGGTCGGCGATCTGACGGCTGGACATTCCGGCGGCGGCCAGCCGGGCGACCTCCAGCTCGCGCGCCGTCAGCCCGCTCGGCTCGTCCAGCTCTCGCAGCGCCGGCGCGGGCGCGCGCTCGGACCCGGTTGACCAGCGTCGCGCGCGGGCGGCGGACGCCAGCGCGCTCGAGCGGCGGCCGGTCTCGGCGTGGGCGTGGGAGGCGGCACCCGCCGCCTCGGCGGCCAGCGGCGCGAAGCCGAGCGCGGCGAACGAGCGTGCGACCCTGTCGAGCTCGGCGCCGTCGCCATCGGCGAGCGCCGCGATGTGGAGGGCGCAGAGGGGCGCGAGGCGCCCCTCGACCGACGCGACCAGCTCGTGAACGCGGTCGACGACCCCCGTCTGCGCCCCGAGACGCGCCGCATCATGCAAGGCGATCAGCTCAAAGCCGGCCTGACCCGCGTTCATTGCCTGCTCGGCGGCCGCGAGCGCGAGCCTCACCGCGGCCGCGAGGTCGCCACTGGCCGCCGCCACCCACGGCCGGGGCGGACCGCCCCAGGTGTTGAGCATGCGCAGCGACGGTCGCGCCAGCGCGTCCGCCTCGGCCAGCGCCGAGTCCGCCTCCGTCACCTCCCCGCTGATCGCCGCCGTCCGCGCGAGGACGCCGAGGATCGCCGGAACGGTGAACGCCTGGTAGGGATGCAGCTGGACGTGCGCCCGCGTGATCGCCGCCGCCTCCCGCGCCCAGTCCAGCGCCGGCCCGGCGGCACCTCGCGCCCCGGCGATCATCGCCAACAGCGAGGCCCAAGCGGCGGTGTTCAGCGGCCACCGGGCCTCCAGCGCCCGGCGGTAGCGCTCTCGTGCGACGATCTCGGCGCGGTCGAGGTCTCCGCTCCACAGGTAGGCGCCGCACTGGGCGCGGGCGAGCTCGTCCTCGGCGAGCGACCAGGCAGGATCGCGCTCGGCCAAGCCGCGGTTCAAACTCCGCTCCGCGACTGCGATCGCCTCGCTGTAGCGGCCTTTGGCGTTCAGCACCTGGCAGTTGACCGCCTGCGCCGAGGCGAGTATCCGGTCGCCGATGCCGGCACGGCTCAGCACGTCGGCGAGGGCCTCCTCGGCCCCGCGCGTGGCCGCGTAGAGCAGGATCTTCGCCCGCAGCACCGCCAGCTCACCGCGCCGCGAGGGATCGGCGATCGCTGCCTCCGCGCTCACCAGGACGTTCTCGGCCTCAACCGGCCGGGCCAGCCCCCAGTGAAGATTCAGCGCCCGGGTGCTGGCCACCGCCGCGCGCTGGGTGTCGCTCTGCGCCGCCGCGGCCGCTTTGACCAGAATCGCCTCGGCCTCCTCAGCTCGACCCTGGCCGACCAGCGCGCCAGCGAGCGCGTGCATGGCTTCAAAGCCTGCCCCTGAGCTCATTGCGGCCCGGGCCAGCCGCTCGCTCAGCTCATAGTCGGCGGCGGCCGCCGCCCGCTGGGCGGCGGCGAGCACAAGCTCGGGTTCACCGGGATCGCCGGCGGCCAGCCACCACGCGGCGAGGCGCAGCGTGTCGCCGGGACGGGGCACTCCAGTTGACGCCAGCGCGTCCGCGAGACGGTGGTGAACGCCGCGCGCCCGCAGTGGCGGGCTCCCGGCGCGCACGACCTCCCCGTACAGCGGATGCCCGAGGCCCACCACGAGGCTCGAGCCCGTCGCCTCGGTAACCACCAGCCCGGCGCGCTCGGCCTCCTCCAGGTCGTCGAAGCCGACTCCCGCGGCCTGCAGGATCTCGAGCTCGAGCGGTTCGCCGAACGCCACCAGTTCGAGCAGCTGGCGCTGACTCGCGACCAGCTCACCGATCCGCTCATGAACGAGCTCGAGCAGACGCGGCGGCGCCGTGACGGGCCCCTGCAAACGCCAGATCCCCTCTGAACGAGTCAGCCGCCCGTGGTCCAGGCCACCCCGTACCAGCTCGCGCAGATACAGGGCATTGCCGCGGCTCAGCCGCCATAGCTCATGCTGGGCGAATCCGTCCACTTGATCGCCCAGCGCGGTCACGACCAACTCGGCCGCCTCCGCGCGGCTCAGTGGCTGCAGCTCCAGGCGCGAGGCCAGGCCGTCCTTCCAGATCGCGGTCACCGCATCGGGCGCGGGCTCCCCGGTGCGCACCGTGGCGAGGATGAACACCTCGCCACCGGCGGCGAGCTGATGCACGAGCGCCGCCGACGCCGCGTCGAGCAGATGCGCGTCGTCGATAGCGAGGAGCGAGCGCCGATCGCCCGCGACGGAGGCCAGCCGGTCCATCGCCTCCTGGAGCAGCCTGAAGCCGTCGGCATCCTGATGGTTCGGCAGCAGGTGCGCGAACGCCGCCAGCGGGATCATCGCCGCCGCCCGTGAGGCTGCCGCCCAGTGCGGCGCGTACCCAAGCTCCTCGGCCGGACCAAGGGCTTCGCGCGCCAGCCGAGTCTTCCCCACCCCCGGGCGGCCGGCCAGCACCACGCCGGACACGCTCTCGCTCGCCAGCGCCTCCGTAACCAGCGCCAGCTCCTCGCGGCGCCCGACCAGCGGCCAGCGCTCGCCCGTCGTCATGCGCCAGCCTCGCGACGGAGGCGCTCGCCGTGTCTATTCCGGCCTGGGCGACGGCGTCCCAGGGGCACCCTTGCCGTCGCTCCCCTCGGCGCGGCCAGCAGCAGGGCAAGCTTCGCCTCGGCGACCCGCAGCAGCAGGTCCAGTGCCTCGACCTCCACCTCCAGCAGCGCGGCGATCCGCGCTCGATCGGTTCCGGCCTCCCGCAATCGCAGGAGCTCGGCATACACCTCCGGCAGAGCTGCCACGGCGGCGTCGCGATCCATGCAGCCACCGTACGACGGCGCGGCGCTCCCCACAGGAGTAGCTGACTACTCGACTTGCACGACGGCGATGCTGAGCAAGCTCGCCCGTGCGGCCGCAATCTCCCCAGACAGACAGCTCTCACCGTCTGCCTAACGGTAGCTAGTGGGTCTGCCCAAAACGTGCCCGCAATTTCGGGTGCAACGTTTCGGGGAGGCCCACTAGCATGGTCCACTAAATGGCGCGAGACAAGATCCCCACATCACGGGTGGGGCGGACCGCCAAGATCGGGGGGCTGGCCGCCGGACAGGCAATCCGGCAAGCGGGCACCCGGGCGGCCAACGTGACCCGTTCCAAGGAGGGGCGAGACGCCGCTCTCGAGCGCCGGCACATCGAGGCGGCCGAGCAGATCGTCGAGGCCCTGGGGACGATGAAGGGCGCCGCGATGAAGATCGGCCAGGTGATGTCGTTCCTCGACGTCGGCCTCGTCCCGCCCGAGTACCAGGAGGAGTTCCAGCGCAAGCTGGCGCGGCTGCGGGACGCGGCCCCGACCGTGACGTTCGGCCAGATGCGCAAGGTGATCGAGTCCGAGCTCGACGAGAAGCTCGGCGACGTGTTCGAAGACTTCGACGAGGAGCCGATCGCGGCGGCCTCGATCGGCCAGGTGTACCGCGCGCGGCTGAACGACGGCCGCGAGGTCGCGGTCAAGGTCCAGTACCCGGGCGTCGACGCAGCCGTCCGGGCCGACATGCAGAACCTCGGGCTCATCCTCCGGGTCGCGAAGCGGATCGCCCCGGGCATGGATCCGAAGGCGATCGGCGACGAGATCCGCGAGCGGATCCACGAGGAGCTCGACTACGAGCTGGAGGCCCAGAACCAGCGCCGGCTGGCGCGGATCTTCCGCGGCCACCCGTTCATCGTGATCCCCGAGGTCGTCACCTCGCTCTCGCGTGCGCGCGTGATGGTGAGCGAGTTCGTCGAGGGCGTCGGGTTCGAGGAGATCAAGACCCGCGAGCAGGAGCTGCGCGACCGGGTCGGCGAGATCATGTTCCGCTTCTACTTCGGCTGCCTGTACCGCCACCACCAGTTCTCGGGCGACCCCCACCCCGGCAACTCGATGCTGCTCGCCGACGGGCGCGTGGCGTTCCTCGACTTCGGGCTGTTCAAGCGGATGCCGCCGGGGACCGTCGAGCTCGAGATCGGCGTCGCGCGCGCGGTGATCGAGGGCGACATCGAGACGATCATGCGGATCGGGACCGAGACCGGCTTCTTCCCCGAGCCTGACAAGTTCAAGCCCGAGCGCGTGCTCGCCCATTTCCGCGCCGCGACCTCGTGGTACACGACGGACGAGGAGATCGAGCTGAGCCCGGAGTACGCGACCCAGGTGCTGATCGACATGAGCGATCCGCGCTCGGAGTACTTCGGGATGCTCCGCCACGAATCGGCGCCGCCGGACCACCTGTTCGGCCGCCGGATGGAGGTGCTCACGCTGGCCGTGATCTCCCAGCTCCGCGCGCGCGGGAACTTCCACCGGATCGCGCGTGAGTGGTTCTACGGCGACGAGCCCGCGACCGAGCTCGGGGAGGCCGAGGCCGCTTTCTTCGCCCGAGCCGCCGCGTAGGCCTCTGCTGGATAGCCTGCGCCGATGCGCGCGGGCGCCCATCTGATCGCCTACGCCGACCGGCTCGGGGGCTCGCTGCGCGGACTGCGCGCGCTGCTCGACGGGCCGCTCGCGGGCGTGTTCGCGCGGTGCCCACGTACTCCCGTTCTTCACTCCGTTCGACGGAGCGGACGCGGGCTTCGACCCGACCGACCACACCGCTGTCGACCCGCGGCTCGGGAGCTGGGACGACGTCCGGTCGCTCGCGTCCGGGCACGAGGTGATGGCCGACCTGATCGTCAACCACGTGAGCGCCGACGCGGCGTCGTTCCACGACTGGCTGGCGCACGGCGACGCGTCGCGCTACGCCGGCATGTTCCTCACGCTCGGCGGCGTCTACCGGGATGGGGTGACCGAGGCGGAGCTGCTGCGGATCTATCGCCCGCGGCCGGGCCTCCCGTTCACGCGCGGTCGTCCTCGCCGACGGGACCCGGCGACTCGTCTGGACGACGTTCACGAGCAAGCAGATCGACCTCGACGTCCGCCATCCGCGCGGCGTCGAGTACCTGCGCTCCGTGCTCTCGGCGCTGGCCGCGGGCGGCGTCTCGGTCGTTCGCATCGACGCCGCCGGGTACGCGGTGAAGACACCCGGCACGAGCTCGTTCATGACGCCCGAGACGTTCGCGTTCATCGCCTGGCTGACCGAGGAGGCCCGCGGCTTCGGGCTCGAGGTGCTCGTCGAGGTTCACTCCTACTGGCGCGGCCAGGTGGAGATCGCCCGGCAGGTCGACCTCGTCTACGACTTCGCGCTGCCGCCGCTGATCCTCCATGCGCTCACGACCGGCGACGGCGCGCCGCTGCGCGCCTGGTGGGAGCAGCGCCCGCGCAACGCCGTGACCGTGCTCGACACACACGACGGGATCGGCGTGATCGACGTCGGCGCCGACCACGGCGAGCACGGCCTGCTCCAGGCCACAGCGATCGACGCGCTCGTGGAGGCGATCCACGCCAACTCGGGCGGCACGAGCCGGACGGCCACCGGCGCGGCTGCCTCCAACCTCGACCTCTACCAGGTCAACTGCACGTACTTCGACGCCCTCGGGGGCGACGATACGCGCTACCTGCTCGCGCGGGCGCTGCAGCTGTTCACGCCGGGGACGCCGCAGGTGTACTACGTCGGCCTGCTGGCCGGGAGCAACGACATGGAGCTCCACGCGCGCACCGGGGTCGGACGCGACGTCAACCGCCACCGCTACGCGCGCGACGAGGTCCTGGCGGCGCTCGAGCGCCCCGTCGTCCGTACGCAGCTCGAGCTCCTACGGGCGCGATCGAGCCCGGCGTTCGCCGGCGACTGGACGCTCGGCGGCAGCGACCCGACGCCCGAGCTGCGCTTCAGCGGGCCGGACGGGGAGACCGCCGTACTGACGTGCGACCTACGGTCGGGGGCGTTCGAGGCCGTCGTGCGCGACGCCGGCGGCGAGCGCACGATCACGCCGCCCGGCTGAGCGGCCCGATCAGACCCGCTGGATCTGGACGAGGCTCGTCGTCCCGGGCCGGCCGCTCGGCAGTCCGGCGGTGATCCCAACGCGCGAGCCGGCCTTGACCCACCCGAGCTCGACCACCCGCCGGGCGGCGTCGGCGATCAGCGCCTCGGTCACCTCGTGGCGGCGCATCGACGCGGCCTGCACGCCCCACATCAGGCTGCAGCGGCGGACGGTCTCGCGACCCGGGGAGAGCGCGTAGATCGGGACGTGCGGGCGGTGGGCGGACAGCAGCCGGGCCGAGCGCCCGGACAGCGTCGGCACGACGAGCGCGGCGAGGTGGAGCTCCCGCGCGGCCGCGCAGGCGCTGTAGGCGACGGTGTAGGCGGGGTCGCGCGCGTCGCGCCGGACCCGCTCCTCGTTCCAGGTGCGGTACGGGAGCACGCTCTCGGTGCGCTCGGCGACTGCGGCCATCATCTCGCACCGACTCGACCGGGTAGGCGCCGATCGCCGTCTCCTGGGAGAGCATCACCGCGTCGGTCCCGTCGAGGATCGCGTTGGCGACGTCGGCGACCTCGGCCCGCGTCGGACGCGAGGAGGACACCATCGAGTCGAGCATCTGAGTGGCCGTGATCGACGGGCGGGCGAGGCGGCCGGCGATCCGCAGCAGCTGCTTCTGGACGATCGGGACGTCCTCGATCGGCAGCTCGATCCCGAGGTCGCCACGAGCGACCATCACGCAGTCGGCCGAGCGGATGATCTCCTCGGCGGCGTCGACCGCCTGCGGCTTCTCGATCTTGGCGATCAGCGGCAGCCGGGTGTGCTTGCGCACCGTGCTCACATCCTCGGCGGTGCGCACGAACGACAGCGCGACGAGGTCAACCCCGATCGACTCGCCGAACTTGAGCAGCTCGAGGTCCTCCTCGGGGACAGCCGGGAGCCCGCGCGTGCTGCCCGGGATGTTGAGCCCTTGGCGCGAGGCGACCGCGCCGCCGACGGCCACGATCGTCTCGACCTCGCACTCGTCCGTCCGCACGCGCTTGACTCGCAGCCGGATCGCGCCGTCGGCGAGGTACATCACGTCCTCGGGCTCGACCGCGTCCGCCAGCCCGCGCCAGCTCACCGACATCCGCGTCGCGTCGCCGATCAGGTCCGATCCGCACACGAGCGTGAGCGTGTCGCCGACGCGCAGCTCCGCGATGTCGTCGCTCAGCGCGCCGATCCGGAGCTTCGGGCCGGGCAGGTCCTGGAGGATCGCCACCTGGCGGCCGGCCGCCGACGCTGCCGCACGGATGCGCTCCAGCGTTCTCGGCGTGCAACTCGAGGTTGCCGTGCGAGAAGTTGAGCCGGGCGACGTCCATCCCCGCGTCGACCATCCGCGCGAGCACCTCGGGCTCGCTGGAGGCGGGCCCGATCGTGGCGACGATCTTCGTCCGGCGCATCTGACGGGACGCTAGCCGACGAACCGGAGGCGGTCGTTAAGGAGCTGTCCATCGGCGGAGATCCGCCCGCCGTCGCGTAGGTCGCAGACGAGGTCCCAATGCAGGGAGGACCGATTCGTCCCGCCCGTCTGGGGATACGAGCGGCCGAGGGCGAGGTGGACGGTGCCGGCGATCTTCTCGTCGAGCAGCACCGAGCCGGTGGCCCTGTCGATCCCGCTGTTCGTGCCGATCCCGATCTCGCCGAGGAACCGCGCGCCGTCATCCATCGCCAGCGCGTCCAGCAGGTACTGCTCGCCGCGCTCGGCCCGCGCCTGCACGACCCTGCCGTTCTTGAACGTCAGCTCGGCGTTCGTCACCTCGACCTCGTGCATGCTCGGCACGGTGAACGTGATCGTCCCGTTCGCCGAGTCCTCGAGCGGCCCCGTGAACACCTCGCCGCTCGGCATGTTGCGCCGGCCGTCGGAGTTGACCCACGTGCGCCCGTCCACCCGCAGCGTGAGGTCGGTCCCCTCAGCCTCGATGTGGATCTCGCTCACCGCGCTGAGCTCCTCGACGAGCTGCGCCTGGAACGCGCTCAGCGCGCTCCACGCCTGGACGGGGTCGGGCCGGTCGAGGAACAGCGCCCGGGTGATGAACGTGGCATGGTCGGCCTCGCTCATCCCCGCCTGCTGGGCGAGCGCAGGGGTCGGCCAGATCGTCCCGCACCAGCGGGTGGTCTCGAGCCGCGCCTCCTGGACGGGCTGGCGCGCCCGGCTCGCGCGGGCGATCAGCGCGGGGTCGACGCCGGCGAGCGCGCGGGTGTTCGCCGGGGCGCTGATTCCGATCACGGCAGTCGGCTCGCTCGATCTCGACCAGCTCGAGCTCAGCGAACGAGTCGAGGTGGAGATCCTTCGCGCGGGCGTAGAACTCGGCGGCGAACACGCTCGGGTGGACGCGGACCAGCGGCCACCCACCTCGGTCGAGGATCGCCCCGTACAGCGAGCGGACAGGCTCGAACGAGTCTCGGCGTCGCCGCGATCAGCACCTGGTCGCCCTCGCCGACCCGCACGCACCAGTCGCAGAGCAGGCCGGCGAACGCGCCGGGATCGGGCCTCACGGCGCCTGCAGCTCGGGGAAGTGGTCGCTGACGTGCGCGCGGATCGTGTCGCGGATGAAGCGCCGCTCTTCCGGCGTCGCCACCCGGAGCCGCGCCAGCAGCTCCTTCTGCTTCGTCGTCTCGATCCCCGCGATCGTCCAGCCGACGGCGAGCCGCTCGAACAGGAACTCGACGGCCCGCTGCCAGGCGTCCTCCCGCTCGATCCCGCCGGCCAGCGTGTCGGCGTACTCACGCCGGGTGCGCCGGGCTGAGCGATCCGCGCAGCCGCAGGACGTTGCCCTCCGAGTCGGTGTAGTCCGTGACCGGAGCGGCGAGCCGGTCGTGCTTCTCGCGCTGGCGGTTGCGGCGGCCCACGACGCGGTCAGGCCGGGGCCGCTGGCCGCGTGCTCGAGCTGCGCGGTGACGTCGCCGGTGACCGGGTCGGCGTGGCCGGGCCAGGCCGCGCGCGGACGCAGCGCCGCGAGCTTGCGGATCGACTGCGCGCGCCTGCTCGGTGTCCTGGTTGAACGCCGGGTGCGGGACGTGGGCGGCGTTCTTGCGTCCCGTCTGGGGATCGACGGTGTAGAAGCAGTCCGACACGAGCGCCAGGCCGTCTGACTCGCGGATCAGGCCGATCAGCCCCGGCGCGTGCCCGGGAAGCTCGATGACCCGGAAGCCCGCGACCTCGTCGCCCTCGGCCAGCGTGCCCGCGATCGGCACCGCACCGCCGTCCCAGTGGGCGATCAGCCGGCGGTAGACCGGACGCGCGTACGCGGCCAGCTTCGCGAGCTCCCAGTACGGGCGGAAGCTCTCGTCGGACTCGGCCGCCTGACGCTCCGCCTGGTGACAGTAGACCGGGGCGTCCGAGGCCGGGGGCGGCGCCGCGGTGGTCGGCGTCGGCATGGCCGAGCACGACTCGCTTGATCCCGCCCAGCCGCGCGCAGGCCGCCAGCAGCGCACCGGTCATCTCCGAGATGCCGGCGTCGAACACGGTCACGCCGCCCTCGTCCTCGATCAGGTAGACGTTCATCGACTTGCGGCCGGCCGCCGCGGACGATCCACACGCCGGGGGCGATCAGCTCGGGCTCGACGCCGAACATCGCGTGCCGCAGGCGCGTGCGGACATTGGCCAGCTCGCCAGCGCTGGCCTCGGCGGGCGATCCGGCGGGCGGCAGGAAGCCGAGCTGGCGGGCGATGTCGCCGCTGTCGATGTAGGCGTCGTTGTGGACGATCAGCTCGTCCGCGACCGTCACGACGTCGCATCCCTCGAGCTCGATCCGGGCGCCGTTGGGGGCGAAGCCCTGGAACCGTCCCGGCCCGGCGAATGTGCCGGTGCCCGCGCCAGCGGCAGGCGGTCCGGCCGCGGGCTGCGGTCGTCTCGAGCACCTCGAGCGAGAAGTCCGGGAAGGCGGCGAACAGCGCGGAGAAGTACTCACGGATGCCGTCAGGCGCGGTCAGGTCCTGCTGGCCGACGAGGCGGTCGGTCGCCCCGGGCTTCCACACCGCGAGCGCCGCGTCGAGGTCGTGCGCATTGAGCGCGGCGAAGTACTGCTTGGCGATCTCGGCCGAGGAGGGCATCGGAGCGGCGCAGTCTACGCGTCGAGCGAATATCGTGCGACGGGTGAGCCCGCAGCGAGAGCTCGGACGCGGCGAGCGCGTCCTGCCCGGCCTGTGGCGCCTGCGGCTGCCGCTTCCGTGGCCCGGGGTGCCGCACGGCAACGCGTGGGCGATCGCGGCCGGATCCGGGCATCGTGCTCGTCGACACCGGCACGCACGAGGCCGGCTCGCTCGCCCAGCTCGAGCGCGCGCTGGACCAGGTCAACCTCCGCCTCGAGCACGTGCGGCTGCTCGTCTGCACGCACGCCCACTCCGACCACTGGGGCCAGGCGGCGCCGATCGTCGAGCGCGCCGGGTGCGAGCTGTGGATGCACCCCGATCACCGCCACGCCACGGCCGGACCGCCGACGATCCGCGAGGCCGCGCTCGCCCGCCGGCTCGAGGTCGGCCGCCAGAGCGGCGTGCCGGAGACGGCGCTCGCGGCCTACGCCGAGCGCCACGCGTCGGGGATCGCCGTCGGGCATCGCGAAGGTGATCGAGCCCGATCGCGCGCTCGTCGACGGCGTCGACGGTCGAGACCGACCTCGGCGCTGTTTCGCACGTACGAGACGCCGGGACACGCGCCCTCGCACGTGTGCCTCTACCAGGCCGAGCGCCGGCTGCTGATCTCCGGCGATCACGTCCTCGGCCGGATCTCGCTCTACTACGACTACGGCTGGACGCCTGATCCGGTCGGCGAGTTCCTCGGCTCGCTCGACGTGTCGACGCCCTCGACGCGCGGCTCGCGCTGTCGGGCCACGGCAAGCCGTTCGTCGACGTCCACGGCCACATCGAGGGCAACCGGGCGCTCGTGCACGAGCGGCTCGATCGCGTCGTGGGGCGCTGGAGCGGCGAGCCGCGGACCGCGCTCGAGATCTCGCCGGAGGTCTACGACGAGCCGGTGACCGCAGGCCAACGGCGCCTGGCTGCTGTCGCAGACGCTGTGCTACCTGCGCCATCTTGAGGGGGCGGGGCGCGTGCGGACGGTGGGGGATGAGCGCTGGGAGGCCGTCGAGGCGTAGTCCGCGGGTTGCGGCCGGCTCTCCCGGCGAACCTTGACATGATCGTGTCAATGTTTGGTACAGTCCGCGCGACCGTGCGGATCGACGAGATCATCGCGAGCAGCGACGGCCCCGTCTTCTCGTTCGAGTTCTTCCCGCCGAAGACCGACGAGGGCGAGCGCAACCTGCGGCTGGCGCTCGAGGACCTGCGGGCGTTCGACCCCGACTTCGTGTCGGTCACCTACGGCGCCGGCGGCAGCGACCGCGACCGCACGTTCGGGCTGACCCGATGGATCAAGCAGGAGCTCGGGATCGAGGCGATGTCCCACCTGAGCTGCGTCGGCGCCTCGCCGCGAGGAGCTGCGGGCGATCCTCGACGGGATCCAGGCGAGCGGGATCGACAACGTGCTGGCGCTGCGCGGCGACGCCCCGAAGGGCGAGCGCCGACTGGACGCCGCACCCCGGCGGGCTGCGCTACTCGACCGAGCTCGCGGCGCTGATCACCGAGAACTACCCGTTCGCGGTCGGCGCGGCGTGCTTCCCGGAGGTCCACCCCGAGGCGCCCGACCTCGCGCATGACCTGCACTTCCTCAAGCGCAAGGTCGACAGGCGGCGCGAGCTTCCTCATCACCCAGCTGTTCTTCGACAACGAGCTGTACTTCCGCTTCGTCGAGGAGGCCCGGGCGACCGGGATCGACGTCCCGATCATCCCCGGGATCATGCCCGATCACCGACGTCGGCCAGATCAAGACGATCACCGGGATGTGCAAGGCCTCGATCCCCCAGCGGCTGATGGAGGCGCTCGAATGGCGCGCCGAGCGACCGCGACGCGGTGCTCCAGCTCGGCGTCGCCTACGCCACCCTGCAGTGCGCCGAGCTGCTCGCGCGCGGCGCGCCTGGCATCCACTTCTACACGCTCAACCGCTCGCCGGCCACCCGGGCGATCCTCTCCGCCCTGCGCCTGCTGCGCCCGTGGGTCAGGCGCGAGGTCGTTCGGACGGCGGGATGATCTTGAGCGCGTGGGCGACCATCGGCCGCCCGTCGAGCTCGTAGCGGACGTCGACCTCGTCGTTGCGCTTGTAGGTCCCGATCCCCCAGAAGCCGATGAACCACGCCCACGGCCCCAAGCTTCTGCTGACGAGCTCGCGCTCGAACACGAGCTCGCCGCTCGACACCCGGTAGTCCTGACCGAGCTCCTGGCGCACGCCGTTGACGTACACGTCGAACGGCGGGCGGACGCCCGCGGGAAGCTTCACACGCCAGCGCTGCTCCATCGTCCCGGTCAGGGCTCCAGGTCGGCCACGGGTCCCGGGTTCTGCCGGGGTTCCAGGTCGGCGGGGAGCAGCGAGAGGATCACCCAGTCCCCGCGGCTGCCCCGCTGCCGCTTGTACGCCGCGAGCGTGCCCTCCCGGGTGTAGCCGGCGGCGGCTGCCGTCCTCAGCATCGCCTCGTTGTCGGGCTCGGTGAGCACCTGCACCCGCTCGAACCCCGCCGCCTCGATCAGCCAGCGGCTCGCCAGCCCGAGCGCCCGCGGCGCCAGCCCGCGCCCGCGGACCTGCGGCGCCAGCCACATGCCCAGCTCGGCGCGGCGGTGCGGCCAGTCGACGCCCGAGGTGTCGATCTGCCCGCGGCACACGTCCGAGCCCGGCTCGAGGACCGTGAAGGCGAGGCGCTCGCCGGCGGCGCGGTCGCGTGCGGCGAGCTCCGCGCGCCGCCCGAGGTCGGCTCCGCTCGGCGGCCGGTCGATCCCCAGCCTGAGGTGCATCGTGCGGTCGTCCTGGTAGGCGATCAGCACCTCGGGGATGTCGCGCTCGCTCGGCCAGCCGCAGCACCACGGCGCCGTCGGTCAGTGGCTCGGTGAGATCCGGAAAGCTCGGCACGTCAGGGTCGCACCGTACCGGTCGCGTCCCGGGTCGTCCTACGCTGTGGCGATGGAGCCGATCGAATACAGCGTCCGCCGCTCCGACCGCGCCCAGCGGGTCCGGGTCACGGTCGACGTGCGCCCGCGGCGTCGAGGTCGTGCTGCCCCGCAGGGCCCCCGAACGCGAGGCCGCGGCGGCGATCCGCGAGCTCCGGCCGTGGATCGAGCGGCGGTGCGCGAGCTCGAGGGCGCCCGGGCGGCGGTGGCGGCCCGGGGCGACACGGTTCCGTACCTCGGCGCGCCGCTCCGGCTCGTCCCTCAGTCCGGCCGCACCCGCGTGCACCGTCGCGGTGACGAGCTGCTCGTCCCGGCCGGGGCGGACGGTCGGCCCGCGCTCGAGCGCTGGTACCGCCGGGTCGCCGCCGGCGAGATCGCCCCGCGGCTCGACCGGGCCTGCCAGGCGACCGGCGGGCTCCTACGACCGCCTGACGATCCGCGGCCAGAAGACCCGCTGGGCAAGCTGCTCCCGGACCGGCACGATGAGCTTCAACTGGCGGCTGCTGCTCGCCCCCGAGCCCATCCTCGACTACGTCGTCTGGCACGAGGTCTGCCACCTCCACGTGATGGACCACTCCCCCCGCTTCTGGGCGCTCCTCGGCTCCCACTGGCCCGACTACCGCGAGCACGCCCGGTGGCTGCGGCGGCACGGGGCGACGCTGGTGCTGTAGGCGCCGGGCCGGGCCGGGCCGGGGCGGCGTGGGGGGCGTGCACCAGGTGCCAAACTCGCCCCGATCCGGCGAATTCGGCACTCGGTGCATCAGATCGATGCACGGGATGCCGAATTCGGCGCCAGAAGCCAAAGTTGGCACCCGGTGCACGCCCGGACCGTCGCCAATGGCGCGCCCGGCGCGCAGCCGCCAGCGCCTCCCAGCTCAGCCCCGCCCGTCCTCCGCCAGGATCCGCGGGCTGTCGATGATCATCTGCCGCCGCCGCAGCCCGGCGAGGAAGGTCTCCTGGCCGTCGAAGCTGACCATCGTTGCCGACGCCCGCGCGCAGCGTGATCCGAACCGGGCCCGAGCGGTCGCCGTCGACCTGGCCGTCGACCTCGAGGCGGGCGCCCCCGTAGCCGCCGGTCACGTCGAGCTCGAGCTCGGAGCCGCCCTCCAGCACGAGCGGCGGGCAGAACCCGCCGTGGACCGTCAGCGGCGTCAGCAGGAATGCCGAGCGTCCCGGGCGTCAGCAGCGGACCGCCGGCCGAAAGGGCGTAGGCGCTCGAGCCGACCGGCGTCGAGACGATGCAGCCGTCGCCGGCAAAGCGGGCGAACTCGACGCCGTTGACCCGTGCGGTCGTCCGCACCTGGCCCTGACCGGCGCGCACGACGGCCATGTCGTTGAGGGCGAACAGACCGTCGCGGTCGTCGAACGCGAGCTGCAGCGCGGGCAGCGCGAGCAGGTTGCCAGTCACTCGTCGCGGAACCGGGCCAGCGCCGCTGCGACCTCGCTCGGCGAGGATCGTCGTGAGCGCCCCGAGGCTGCCGCACGCGACCCCGATCACCGGACTGTCGACGGCCACCGCGGCGCGCATCGCCGCGAGCGTCGTCCCGTCGCCCCCGACCGCGATCACGAGCTCGCAGGACTCGATCTCCCCCGGCGGCGCGACCTCCCGCTCGGCCCGGCCGACGCTCACCTGGACGATGCTCACCCCCGCCTCGTCGCGCCCAGGCCCGGATCTCCCGCCACCGGGGCAGAGATGTCGCGCGTCGGGATGCGTGACCACGCCCGATCTGACGCAGCTCGCTCATTGGTCAGCCCCCGTTGTCGAGCGCGCGGCGCAGCGCGACATAGGCGGTCTCCCCCTTGCGCTGCTCGACCACCTCGCGCCGGACCCGGCCCGTGTAGGCCTCGATCGAGCCGTCGCCGCGGACGTCGACGCCGGCGCGGACGCTCGGCAGCAGCCGCTCGGGCCCGGACGAGCTCGATCCGGGCCGCGACCTGCTGGATCGGATCGAAGCGCTTGACCTTCGTGTCCACCGAGGCGCGCGGAGGGCCCACGCGACAGCTCGCCGGCGCGGCGACTCGAGCGCGTCGAGCGCCTCCCCGAGCTCCGTCGTAGCGGCTGTGCTCAACCCGCGGGCCGCTGCGCACGGTCAGCTTCCAGGGCACGTCGGGGACGTTGGGGTCAGGAGCGCATCTCGCGATCGGCACGTAGTCGAGCTGGTGGCGCGCCCGTGTAGATCTGGCGCGGGCGGGCGATCTTCTGCTCGTTGTCGTCGATCATCTCGAGCCACTGGGCGATCCAGCCGCTCGTGCGCCCGATCGCGAACATCACCGGGAACATCTCGACCGGCATCCCGAGCGCCTCGTAGATGAGGCCGGAGTAGAAGTCGACGTTCGGGTAGAGCTTGCGCGAGATGAAGTAGTCGTCGTCGAGCGCGATCTTCTCGAGCTCGGTGGCGATCTCGAGCAGCGGGTTCTTGCCCGTGACCTCGAACACCTCCTCGCAGGCCGTCTTGATGATCTTCGCGCGCGGGTCGAAGTTCTTGTAGACGCGGTGGCCGAAGCCCATCAGCCGCTCCTTGCCGTCCTTCACGCCCTGGATGAAGTCGGGGATGTTGTCCGTCGACTCGATCCGCCGGAGCATCCGCAGCACGGCCTCGTTGGCGCCGCCGTGGAGCGGGCCGTAGAGCGCGGCGACGCCGGCGGCGACCGCCGAGTACGGGTCGACCTGCGAGGAGCCGACGCTGCGCACGGCGCTCGTCGAGCAGTTCTGCTCGTGGTCGGCGTGGAGGATGAAGAGGACGTCGAGGGCGTGCTCGAGCCGCGGGTCCGGCTCGTAGCTGCAGCTCGGTCATCTTGTAGATCATCGAGAGGAAGTTGCCCGCGTAGGAAAGGTCGTTGTCCGGATAGACGTACGGCATGCCCTGGTTGTGGCGGTACGCGAAGGCGGCCAGCGTCGGCATCTTCGCGATGCAGCCGGATGACCTGGATGTAGCGGATCTCCTTGTCCTTGATCGCGTTGGCCTCGGGGTAGAACGTCGAGAGCGCGCCGGTCGAGGCGAGCAGCATCCCCATCGGGTGGGCGTCGTAGCGGAAGCCCTGCATGAACTCCTTGACGTTCTCGTGCACGAACGTGTGGATCGTGATCTCGTGCGCCCACTCGTCGAGCTGCTGCCTGGGTCGGCAGCTGCCCGTGGATCAGCAGGTAGGCGACCTCGAGGTAGTTCGACTTCTCCGCGCAGCTGCTCGATCGGGTAGCCGCGGTACTCGAGGATGCCCTTGTCGCCGTCGATGTAGGTGATCGGCCGAGCGGCACGACGCCGTGGCCATGTAGGCCGGGTCGTAGGTCATCAGCCCGAAGTCGTCGTCGTTGACCTTGATCTTCCGCAGCTCGGTGGCGCGGATCGTCCCGTCCTCGATCGGTACCTCGTACTGCTTGCCGGTCCGGTTGTCGGTGATCGTCAGCGTGTCGTTGCCGTTGGCTACGCCGGCGCCATCCTATTCCTGTGTCTGCGTCGTCATGGCACTCCTGTCACCGTTGAGGTCCTCGGCGGCCGAACGCCGGGCGTAAGATGAGGATCACTCTAGTACCCGGACAGCGCGGGCGGGACGCTCCCGACGGCCTTACATGGACGCCGGCACGGCCACCGGAGCGGCCGCGCGGCCAGCGGGCGGCGCAGGAGCAGGCCGCCGACGACGAGCACGGCGAGGCCGGCGGCGATGAGCGCGCCCTGGAGCCCCGAGCAGCGCGACCAGCGGGCCGGCGACAGCGAGCCGGCGACGATGCCGACAACGTTGATCGGGAGCACCAGCCCGTAGGCGCGGGCCAGCACCTCGTCGTCGAGCATCCGGGGAGCGCCGTCTCGGACAGGACCTCGCCGACGATCATGCCGGCGCCGGCCAGCACCGCCAGCCCAGTCGCGCGCGACCAGCGTCGGCCGACCGACCCGAGCGCAGCCAGCGCGCCGACCACGACGAGCAGCGCGACAGCAGCGTCGCGCGCCAGCGCGCCGGAGCGGCGACGCGGCCGGCCAGCATCGGCGCCGAGCACGCCGCCGATCCCGAACGCGCCGAGCAGCAGCGCCGTAGCCGCCGTCGCCGGCGCCGACCCGGCGGCCGACCAGCACCAGGGTGACGGTCAGCAGCCCGTAGACGGCGCTGCAGAGGATGTCGGCCGGCGATCAGCCGGACCGCCGCCGGGGCGCCGCGCAGCGCCTGGGCGCCCGGTGCGGACGTCCGCGAGCAGGCTCGGGCAGCTCGGCGTCATCGGCCTCGCCGGGAGGGCTGGAACGCCGGCGCCCGGGCGCGATCGCGCGCGATCGCGGCCGCCGAGGCCAGGAAGGTCAGCGCGTTGAGCAGGATCGCCAGCGCCGGGCCGGCGATGCCAGCAGCACGAGCGCGCCCGAGCGCCGGGCCCGCGACGATCGCGGCCTGGCCGATCGCCGAGCGCAGCGCGTTGGCCGCGCCGCGATCTGACTCGGCGACGAACCGGGCGGTGCAGGCCGCCACGCAGGCGGCTGCACCGACGCCGCGGCGGTGGCCAGGCCGCGGCGAGCACCGGCGCCAGCAGCACCGGCAGCCCGGTGGCGGCGACGGCGGCCAGCGCCACCATCAGCCCGGCGCGCGATCAGATCGGAGGCGATGCATCAGCGCGCGGCGGTCGTGGCGGTCGGCCATCGCGCCGCCGATCGGACCGAGCACGACCATCGGCAGCACCCGGGCGGCGGTGGTCAGCGCCACCCAGGTGGCCGAGCCGGTGCGCTCGTAGACGAACGCCAGCAGCGCGACGTTGTAGAGCCAGTCGCCGCAGCGAGGAGACGGCGAGGCTGGTCAGCAGGAGGCGAAACGGGCGGCCGCCGGGGATGCGGGCTGAGGGAGGCTGATTGAGCATGCCCACAGCATGCGCCTGAGTCCCCACCCTCGCACATCGGGCGCGCGCCCAGTCTTGCGCCTGCGCGCCTACCTCAGATTCGCGCCCGCGCTACCTCAGGCCGGCGCGTCGGTCCAGGGCTACCTCAGTCCGGCGCCGGGGCCTGGACGGTCAGCCCGCGCCGGTGCGCCACGGCCGCGGCCTGCACCCGGGTCTGCGACGCCGAGCTTGGCCAGGATGTTGGAGACGTGGACGCTCGCGGTCTTGCGCGAGATGAACAGCTCCTGCGGCGATCTCGCTGTTGGAGGCGCCCGTCGGCGACGAGCCTCAGCACCTCGCGCTCGCGGCGCGGTCAGACCGAGGCTCTCGAGCGTCGTCGACGGCCGTCGCGGCCGCGCTCGGCGACGCTCGGCTGGCGACGCATCGGCGCGTCGACCCGGAGCCGGGCCCGCCGGATGAGCGCCTCGATCTCGCCTGCGAGCGGAGCGGCGCCCATCGCCCGGGCCAGCTCGAGCGCCTCGGCGCGCCGCGCTCGGCCGCGGTCCGTCGCTCGCCGTCGGATGCTGCGCGACCTCGGCGCGGCGCAGCAGCGCGTAGGCGAGCGGGTACGGCTCGTTCATCGCCCGGCAGGCCTCGACCGCCTGCTCCCAGGCCTCGGTCTCGCCGCTCGCCGGTCAGCCGCGCGTGCTCGGCGCGGACGAGCGCCAGGTGCCCGCGGTCGGCGGGCGGTCCGGCGGCCGATCGCCTCGGCCTGGTCACGCGCAGCTCCGTGACCGCGGCTCGAGCGCGCCTGGCGCCGCGTCGCCGGCGTCGCGGGCGAGCAGCGCGCGCTCGGCCTCGATCCGGCAGCCGAGCGACAGCACCGGCCACTTGTAGCGCTGCTCCTCGCCCGGCTCGGGGCGGGTGAGCGCGCCGGCGATCGACCGCGCGGGCCTGCTCCAGCGCTCTCCGCGCGAGCGGGCGAGCTCGGCCTCGATCCCCGCCATCGGCAGCGCGAACTGCGCCGCGCTCGAGGTGCGCAGCTGGCGGCGCGCCTCGCGCAGCTCGACCTCGCCCTCCGCCAGCCGGCCGGCGAGCACGATGCAGCTCGGCGCGCAGCAGCAGCAGCGTCCCCGGCGAACACGCCGGCCGCCTCGCCGCCGGCGTCGGAGGCGGCCAGCGCCTCGTCCCAGCGGCCCGGAGCGCATCAGCGCCTCGCCTCGATTGCCGCGCAGGAACGCGCCGACCGTGCGGGTCAGCCCGGCCTGCTCGGCCAGCGCCAGCCCTTCGTCGGCGAGCTCGCACCGCCTCGTCGTAGCGGCCGAGCATCAGCAGCATGTCGGAGCGTGTTGACGTACGCCCGTGCGGCGAGCCAGGTCGGAATCCGGCTCGCCGCGCCGCCTCGGCCGACCTCGCTGCCCGGCCGCCAGCCCGGCCTCGATCTCGCCGGCGTAGACCATCGCGTGCGCCGACCGTGAGCTGGGCGTCGAGCGCTTCTCGTCGTCTCGGCGCCGACCGCCCGGGCCGCCTCGTAGGCCCGCCGGGCCAGCTCGCCCGAGCGCGTCGATCCGGTCGATCCGCGCGAGCGCCCGGGCCAGCGAGCTCAGCACGCGGGCGCTGACCCGGCTCGGGAGGTCGGGCGGAAGCAGCCCCACCGCCTGCTCGAGCACGGCCAGCCCCTCCTCGTCGCGACCGAGGTCGCGCGAGGATCGTCGCCCGCGCGGACGAGCAGCATCGCGCGGCGCTCGAGCGTGCCGCCGTAGCCGACCTCGGCCAGCGCCTGGTCGACGAGCGCGAGCGCGCGGTCGACCGCGCCGGCCAGCTGGGCCGCCGTCGGCCGCGGCCTCGAGCAGGTCGGGATGATCGATCCCGGCTCGCTGCTCGGCGTCGGGGACCTGGCTCCACAGCTCGAGCGCGAGCTCGAAGTGGCGCTGGGCGGCCGCCGGCGCCGACGGCGGCGGCGGCGGCGCGCCCGGCGCGCACCGAGGCCGGCAGCGCCCGCGGGAGGTCGTGGGCGGCGAGCCAGTGGTGGGCGAGCATCGACGCCGCGTCGAGCCCGGGGCCGGCGAGCTCGGCGCTGCCCTCGAGCGCCTCGGCGTAGGCCGGTGCAGGCGTCGCCCGCTCGCCCGGCAGCAGGTCCTCGTGAATCGCCGCCTGGGCCAGGGCGTGGCGGAACCCGTAGCCGCGCCCGGCCGGGTCGACGACGAGCAGCTGATGCTCGACCGCCTCGCGCAGGGCGGCGTAGAGCTCGGGCTCGGGCAGCCCGGCGACGATCGCCAGCAGGCGCTCCGGGGACCCAGCGCGCCGCGGCCGAGGCGACCCGCAGCACGTGCTGGGCCCCGGCGGAGAGCTGCTCGGCGCGGGCCAGCAGCACGTCGCGCAGCGACGGCGGCAGGTAGTCGTGGTCGACGCTCCCGTCGCGCACGGCGCCCGAGCAGCTCCTCGACGAACAGCGGGATGCCCTCTGAGCGCTCGAACACGAACTCGACCAGCTCGCCGTCGGGGCGCTCGCCGAGGATCGCCTCGATCTGGACGGCGACGTCCCTCGGGGTGAGCCGGTCGAGCTCCATGCGCTCGACCGCTCGCTGCTGCTCCCAGCGCGCCGCCATGCGCCGGAACGGGTGGGCGCGGTGGAGCTCGTCGGAGCGCACGGTGAACGACGAGCAGCAGGCGACGAGCGGTGGTGCCGGCGGCCAGCATCGCGATCAGGTCGAGCGTGGCCCGGTCGGCCCACTGCACGTCCTCGAACACGAGCAGCAGCGGCTGCCCGGCGGCCAGCCGGCCGATCACGCCGAGGATCAGCTCGAGCAGGCGGGCGGGGTCGCGCTCGCCGCTCGGGGCCGGGGCCGCCGCCGTCGTCGAGCTCGGGCACGAGCCGGCCCAGCTGGCCGCGCGCGGGGCCGAGCAGCGCCTCAAGCTCCTCCGTCGGCGACGCTCGCTGGCGAGCGCGCGGAGCATCTCGACCAGCGGCGCGAACGGGATCCCGCCGCCGTCGAGCTCGACGCAGCTGCCGACCAGGCCCCGGGCGCCGGCGCCTCGCGCCCGATCGACGAGCTCATGGACGAGCCGTGACTTGCCCACCCCGGCCTCGCCTCCGACCAGCACGGTGACCGGCTCCCCGCCGATCGCCCGCTCCAGGGCTTCCGACAGCGCCGTCGACTCCGCCTGGCGCCCCACCAGGACCGGGCTCACGAGGCTGACCGTCACTCCTCACATCCTGCCAGAAGGCGGAGCACCGTCCGAGCCGTGCGGGCGGCGGGTTACTTGCTGGTGACGATCGCCATCGCGATCGCGATCACCATCAGCGCGAAGCTGATCGTGATCACCCCGCGCTGACCGCGCGCGCTGTATGGAAAGCTCGGGCGGGTGAGCCCGAGCCCGGCCAGCACGACAGCCCATACGGCGAGCAGTCCGCCCGCGAAGTAGAACGGGACCTTGGAGGGCTCCGAGGCGGCGATCAGCAGGCCCAGCACGGCCGCGAGCCTATCCGATCCGGGTGGACGGCGCCCCCTGGTAGCGGGACTCGGTGGCGGCCCGCTGTCCCTGGTAATGACTGCCCAGCTCGGGGCTGCCGTACGGTCGGCGGGCCGGCCGGTCGAGCGCCATGAACGACAGCTGGGCGATCAGCAGCCCCGGATAGAGCTTGATCGGCACGCGGGTGAGGTTGTTGAGCTCGAGCGTCAGCGTGCCCTTCCAGCCGGGGTCGCAGAACCCGGCCGTCGCGTGCACGATGAGCCCGAGCCGGCCAAGGCTCGACTTGCCCTCGATCCGGGCGACGATGTCGTCGGGGAGCTCGACCCACTCGAGCGTGCGCCCGAGGCAGAACTCGCCCGGATGGATCACGAACGACTCCTCGGCCGGGACCCTCACCTCCTCGGTGAGGTTCTCGGGCGGGCGGCGTAGGTCGATCGCGCTCGCCCGGTGGTTGTGGAACACCCGGAACGAGTCGCCGAGGCGCAGATCGACGCTGGCCGGCTGGACGAGGTCGGGATCCCACGGATCGATCCGGATCCGCCCCTTCTCCACCAGCTCCAGAATCGTCCCGTCGGACAGGACCGAGGCGGCGCCGCTGCTCATCTGCGCAAGTGTGGCAGCGGAGGCGGATCAGTGACCGTAGCTGCGGGCGCGGGCGCGGACCGTGCGCACCCGCGGAGGCGGCGCCGGCGACGGATCGCCATGCGGGCCGCGGCGCGGCCTGCGCGGGAACGGCTTGCGCGGGTGCGGCCGCGGGTGGCGGCGCAGCCCACCGTCGTCGTCCTGGGAGGGCGCCTGCTCGGGCTCCTGCTTGATCGCCCACCAGACGATGTAGATCAGCGCCGCGATCGGAATCTTCAGCGCCACCATCAGCCACAAGAATCCCCAGGTCAAAGCACGCTCGATCGTACCCTTTCTCCGCGCGAATTGAAACCGGGCAGGTCGCGGCCTGCCGCGTGCCGCCGGCTCAGCCCCGCAGCGCGATCGGCTGATCGACGAACTGCGTGATCCGCCGAAGCTCGACGACCCGCTGGGAGATCTCGTCGCTCGTCAGCCGGGCGACGCGCTCGGTACCGAACTCCTCGACGTTGAACGACGCGATCGCGGTGCCGTACGCCATCGCGCGGGTGAGCACGTCGTGATCGGCCTCGTGGCCGTGGGTGGGCAGCCAGGTAGCCCATGAACCCGCCGGCGAAGCTGTCGCCGGCGCCGGTCGGGTCGACGACCGTCTCGAGCGGGAAGGCCGGGAGGCCGAAGAAGCCCTCGTCGGTGAACATCGCGGCGCCGTACTCGCCCTGCTTGGCGACGATCACCCGCGGTCCCCACTCGCGGACCTGAGCGGCGGCGCGGACGAGGTTGGGCTGGCCGGTGAGCTCGCGCAGCTCGGCGTCGTTGAGCAGCAGGCAGTCGACCACGCCGATCGTCTCGATCAGCGAGTCCCGGGCGATCTCGATCCACAGGTTCATCGAGTCCATCGCCACGAACCGCGCCCGCGGGCACTGGGCGCGAACCTCGCGCTGGAGGTCGGGCTGGATGTTGGCCAGGAACAGCAGCTCGGAGGACTTCGAGGCGTCCGACAGCTTCGGCTGGAACTCGGCGAACACGTTGAGCTGGGTGTCGAGCGTCTCGCGATCGTTGAGATCCCAGCCGTACTCGCCCTTCCAGAAGAACGTCCTGCCGCCGGCCACGTGCTCGATGTCGCTGGTGTCGATCGACCGGCCGTTGAGCACCGCGTACTCGGCCTCGCCGAAGTCATCGCCGACCGGCCCGACGACGCGGACCTCGTCGAAGAACGACGCGGCGAGCGCGAAGTGGACGGCCGAGCCGCCGAGCATCCGATCCCGGGTGCCGAACGGGGTGGTGACGGCGTCGAACGCGATGGAACCGACAACGGTGACGGGCATGCGGCGGGGAAGGGTAGCGGGGGCTCGCGGGTTCGGCGTCCGCGCAGCGCCGGCGACGGGCCGTCTGAGGCGGTTACGGCGCGCCCAGCGCCGCCCGGACCCGTTCCCCCTTCGGGTCGTACAACGGCTCGCCCGCGACCTCGCCCGCGACCCACCGGCCGAAGATGTCGACCTCGACCGCCGTCCCGATCTCGACCGCCACCGGGAGGTAGGCGTACGCGATCGAGCGCGCGACGGTGTAGCCGTAGCCGCCGGTCGTCACCCGGCCGACCACCTCGCCGTCCACTCGCACGGGCTCGTTGCCGAGGGCCACCGAACGAGGATCCTCAAGGACGAGGCACCGCAGCCGCGCGCGCGGCGAGGTGCCCGCCAGCGCGTCCGATCCCAGGAACGACTTCCCGGACGCCACACAGAACCCGAGGCCGCCCTCGAACGGGGTCTCGTCCGGAGTGACGTCGGCGGCCCACACGCGGTAGCCCTTCTCGAGCCGCAGCGAGTCGATCGCCCGGTAGCCGCCGGCGAGCAGGCCGGCCGGCTCGCCGGCCTCCCACAGCGTGCGCCACAGCCCGGCGCCGTACTCGCTCGGGCAGTACAGCTCCCACCCGGGCTCGCCGACGAACGTCACCCGCAGGGCGCGCACGGGCACCGAGCCGACGGCGATCTCGCGCATCGTCATGTACGGGAACTCGAGTGGATCCGGCGTCAACGCGGACAGCACGTCGTAGGCCCTCGGGCCCCACAGCGCGAAGCACGACCACCGCGAGGTCACGTCGCTGACGCGCACCGACCCGTCGTCCGGCAGGTGGCGGCGGATCCAGGCGGCGTCGTGGTTGCCGAACGCGGTCCCGGTGACGATCTGGAACAGCTCCTCCTCGACCCGGGTGACCGTGAAGTCGCACTCGATCCCGCCGCGGCGGTTGAGCATCTGCGTGTACGTGATCTGCCCGACGCCGCGGGCCACGCGGTTGTCGCACAGCCACTCGAGCAGCGCGGCCGCGCCCGGGCCGGAGACCTCGAGCTTGGCGAACGACGACTCGTCGAACAGGCACGCGGTCTCGCGCGCGGCCCGGTGCTCGGCGCCGATCGCCGGCGACCAGTGCATCCCGGCCCACCCGCGGGGGCGCAGGGACTCCTCACCGGAGCCGGCGTTGGACTCGTACCAGTTGACGCGCTCCCAGCCCGACTTCTCGCCGAAGGCCGCCTGGTGGGATCGGTGCCAGTCGTAGGCGCTCGAGACCCGCAGCGGGCGCCCGGCTGCCCGCTCGTGGCCGGGATAGCGGATGTCGTAGTAGGTCTCGTACACCTCGCGGGTGCGCGCGAGCGTGTACTGCGGGGAGCGATAGTGCGGCCCGAACCGCCGGACGTCCATCTCCCACACGTCCTCGGTCGGCTCGCCCGCAAGGATCCACTCGGCCATCAGCTTGCCGATCCCGCCCGCGCCCGCCAGCCCGTGGGCGCAGAATCCGGCCGCCACGAACAGGCCTGCGACCTCGGTCTCGCCGAGGCAGAACTCGTTGTCGGGCGTGAACGCCTCGGGGCCGTTGATCAAGCGCGTCACCTTGACGTCCTCCATCGCGGGCACGCGGCGCGAGGAGTTGCGCGCGATCTCCTCGAACCGCGGCCAGTCCTCCTCGAGCAGGCGGCCGTTGAAGTCGGGCGGGATCCGGTCGACGTGGTCGGACCCGAGGAACCACGGCGCGCTCTGTCGCTCGTAGCCGCCCATCACGAGGCCGGCGCCCTCCTCGCGGAAGTAGATGAGCAGGTCGGGGTCGCGCAGGGTCGGGAGATGGACGATGTCCCCGCCTACCCCCCGCTCGCGGAACGGCTGGGTGACGAGGTACTCGTGCGCGAACGGGACGACCGGCACCCGCACCCCGGCCAGCCGGCCGAGCTCGGCGGCGTACATCCCGCCGGCGTTGACGACGACCTCGGCGTCGACGTGCCCCCACTGCGTGTCCACGCCGGTGACCCGCCCACCCGAGGTCTCGATCCCGTCCACGCGCGTGTGCGTGAACACGCGGCAGCCGCCCTCGCGTGCCCCCTCGGCCAGCGCGTAGGTGAGCTGGGACGGATCGAGGTAGCCGTCGGTCGGCAGGAGCGACCCGCAGCGCACCCCGTCGGTGACCATCAGCGGGAACAGCTCCTGCGCCTGCTCGGCGGAGATCAGCTCGAGCGGGAGCCCGAACGTCTTTGCCCACGCCACCTGCCGCAGCACCTCCTGCTCGCGCTCGGGCGTGCACGCGAGGCGGATCCCGCCGCACTCCACCCACCCGCAGTCGAGCGTCCGGTACAGCTCCGCCGAGTACATCATCAGCCGGGTGAGAGCCACGCTCGAGCGAAGCTGGCCGACGAGCCCGGCCGAGTGGAACGTCGAGCCGCTCGTCAGCTCGTTGCGGTCGACCAGGATCACGTCGCGCTCGCCGAGCTGCGCGAGGTGGTAGGCGATCGACGCGCCGCCGACCCCGCCGCCGATGATCACCACTCGGGCGCGGTCGGGCAGCTCACGCGGCCGCGGCATCGAGCCACTCCTGCAAGCGTGGGTCCCCGGCCGCCGCAGCCAGGCGATCGAAGTGCGTGGTGGCGTACTCCGTGAAGTCGAACTCGAGCTCGGAGAGAACGCCCTGGACGACGCCCCAGGCGGCCTCGCGCGCGTCCGACATGATCCGGTAGAGCTTGAGCGCCGCGCGCCGGCCGTCGCTCGCCGGCTCGTCGAAGTAGGCGGCCAGCAGGCGCTCCTCGGCGGCGTCGTCGAACGCGTTGTTGACCGCCAGGTTGCCGAGGTCGAAGTAACGGTGCCCGATTCCGGCGTACTCCCAGTCGACGAGCGCCAGGCCGCCGCCGGCCAGCGACAGCAGGTTCGCCGGCAGCAGGTCGTTGTGGCACGGGGCCGGGTGCTCGAGCGGCAGCACCGACGCGATCCGGGCGACCGTCATCTGCATGTCCGCGTAGCCGCCGGGCAGCTGTCCGCCGCGTTCGGCGACGATCTGCGCATAGTCCCTGAGCAGCTCCGGCACCCAGAACCGCGCGGGCAGCGACACGCCGGAGTCGTGGAACGCGCGCAGCGCGCGGGCCGCCGGCCCCGGGTCGGCGCGGAGCGCGTCGGCGTCGATCGCCGTGCACTGAAGGAACGCGGTGACGAGGAACCCGTCGCCGCCCACCACCACCTCGGGGCCGATCCCGAGCCGGGCCGCCTCCTGGCCCGCGATCAGCTCCGCGCCGCGGTCGATCCCGAGCAGGCCGGTGTCCTTGCCGGGCAGCCGGATGACGTACACGCGCCCGCCCATCCGCACCGTGTAATTGCGGTTCGTGATGCCGCCCTCAAGCGGCTCGGGAGGCCCGTCCGGCGTGCCGAGGTCGCGCTCCAGCTGACTGACGATCGCGTCGATTGCGGCCACCTGCGGAAACCTAGCGTTTAAGGCCCGCTTCCTATACCTTCACCGCCCATGAAGCTCGACGAACTGAGGGACCGGGTCGGCGCCGGCGAGATCGACACCGTGCTGCTCGCGATGACCGACATGCAGGGCCGCCTGCAGGGCAAGCGTCTGACGGCCACCCACTTCCTGCGCGAGGTCGCCGACCACGGAGCGGAGGGGTGCAACTACCTGCTCGCCGTCGACGTCGACATGAACCCGGTCGACGGTTACGAGATGGCGTCGTGGGAGAAGGGCTACGGCGACTTCGCGATGCGCCCCGACCTCGGCACGCTGCGGCCGGTGCCGTGGCACCCGGGCACCGCGATGTGCCTCGCCGACCTCGAGTGGGGCGACGGGCGGCCCGTGGTCGCCTCGCCGCGCCAGGTGCTCAAGGCGCAGCTCGCGCGGCTCGCCGAGCGCGGGTGGAGCGCGAACGCGGGCACCGAGCTCGAGTTCATGCTGTTCCGCGACACCTACGAGCAGGCGTGGGACAAGGCCTACCGTGACCTCGTCCCGGCCAACTACTACAACGTCGACTACTCGATGCTCGGGACCGCCCGCGTGGAGCCGCTGATCCGCCGGATCCGGAACGCGATGGAGGGCGCCGGGCTGGCAGTGGAGAACTCGAAGGGCGAGTGCAACTACGGCCAGCACGAGATCAACTTCCACTACACCGACGCGCTCACGACCGCCGACGATCACGCGATCTACAAGAACGCGGCCAAGGAGATCGCGGCCCAGGAGGGCATGTCGATCAGCTTCATCGCCAAGTACAACGAGCGCGAGGGCAGCTCGTGCCACATCCACTTTTCGCTATCGAACACGACCGACGGCGCTTCGGTCTTCGCCGCCGATCGGGCCGTATTCGACGCGTTCCTCGCCGGCCAGCTCGCCTGCCTGCGCGAGCTGACGCTGCTGCTGGCGCCGAACATCAACTCGTACAAGCGCTACGCCGAGGGGTCGTTTGCCCCCACCGCCGTCGCATGGGGCGAGGACAACCGCACGTGCTCGCTGCGGGTCGTCGGCCATGGGAACGCGCGGCGGTTCGAGAACCGGGCCGGAGGCTCGGACCTCAACCCGTACATGGCGCTGAGCGCGCTGATCGCCGCCGGGCTGCACGGCGTCGATCAGGGCCTCGAGCTCGAGCCCGCCTACGCGGGCAACGCGTACCACGCCGACGACAAGCCACGGCTGCCGAGCACCCTGCGCGACGCGCGCGACCTGTTCGCCACCAGCTCGGTGGCGCGGGCGGCGTTCGGCGACGCGGTCGTCGACCACTACGCGCACGCCGCGGACGTCGAGCTGGCCGCGTTCGAGGCGGCGGTGACCGACTGGGAGCGCTTCCGCGGGTTCGAGCGCCTGTGAGCAGCGGCACCGAGCTTCCGGGCGTCGCCTCGCTCGACTCGGTCGCCTCGCTGAGGACGGTGTTCGCGCCGGTCCGCTCACAGACCGCTTTCGAGGAGACGGTCGAGCGGCTGGGCACCGCGATCAAGCTGTCGCTGCTGCCGCCGGGGACGCGGCTGCCGGCCGAGCGCGAGCTGTGCGCGAAGCTCGGGATCGCCCGCTCGACGCTGCGCCAGGCGCTCGTGGCGCTCGCCCAGAGCGGCCACCTGCGGGCCACGCGCGGACGCAACGGCGGAACGTTCGTCGCCGACCCCCAGCCGCCGGTCGACCCGCCCTCGGCCGAGGTGCTCGCGCACTGGCGCGACACGTGCGATGAGCGGATGGCGGTCGAGGTCGGGATCGCCGTGCTCGCCGCCGAGCGGGCCGAGCCGGAGATGATCGACGCGCTCGACGAGTTGGTGGCGGCGCTCGACGACATGCTCGAGGACTTCGCCGCCTACCGCCAGGCGGACGTGCGCCTCCACGTCGGGCTCGCCGAGGCGACGCGCAGCCCACGGCTCGTCACCGCGATGACCGAGGTGCAGGGCGCGATGAGCGACCTGATCTCGCTGATCGCCCACCCGCCCGAGGTGCTCGACTCGGCGAACGCCCAGCACCGGCGGCTGCTGAAGGCCGTGCGCCTGCGCGACGAGGCGACCGCGGCCCGGGAGATGGCCGAGCACCTGCGCGGGACCGAGCACATCCTCGGCGGGCTGCTGCCGCAGCTCTGAAGCTCCCACCGACGCCGGCGGTCCTAAAGCTCGACCGCCCGTTGCACGAAGCCGCGCCACTCGCCGTGCTCCCGCACCCGGGCGGCCTCGTCGAGCTGTGGCCGGACGGCTTGGCCTGTGGGGATCCGCTCCGCGATCTCGAGCGTCGAGCCCCAGACCCCGGCGCCGACGGCGGCCAGCGCCGCGGCGCCGGCCGCGGTCGCATCGACCGCGCCGCGCTGCACGGTCACACCGGCCGCGTCGGCCTGCAACTGGAGCAGCGTTGGATCGCGGGTCAGGCCGCCGTCAACGCGGAGGACATCGACGGGGACGGTCTCACGGATCACGCTCACCACGTCGGCCACGCGCCACGCGATCGCCTCCAACGCCGCGCGGGCCAGGTGCCCTGGGCGGGTGCCCGCGGTCAAGCCGCTGATCACGGCGCGAGCTTCCGGACGCCACCACGGCGCCCCGACGCCGGACAGGGCCGGCAGCACCCGCACGCCGCCGGCGTCCGGCACGGCCGCTGCCGCGGCCGCGAGCGCGGCGGGATCATCGGCCAGCCCAAGATCCCGGCTCAGCCACTCGAGTAACGCCCCGGCGGTGAACACGCCCCCGTCGATCGCCCATTCGAGCCGGTCGCCGACCCGCCAGGCGATCGTGGGCAGAAGGCCCCCGCCGGGCTCGGGCCGGTCGGTGCCGGCGTGCGCGAGCACGAACACGCCGGTTCCGTAAGTCGCCTTCACCAGGCCCGGCCTCACGCACCCCGCGCCGGCCAATGCGGCTTGCTGATCGACGCAGCGCGCGCGAAGGGGCAGCTCGGCCGGCCAGGACTGATGGCGTAAGACGCCGAGATCGCCCGCCGTGTCGGCGATCGCCGGCAGCACCTCAGCGGGCACACCGAAGATCTCGAGCAGCGCGTCGTCCCAGCCGGGCGCGCCCAGCTGCGTCCGCGAGGCGGTGGAGGGGTCGGTGGCGAAGCCGGCGCCGAGCCGATCGCAGAGGAACGAGTCGACGGTGCCGAGGCGCAGCCTGCCCTGATCGAGCGCCTGGCCGACGCCGGCATCGTGCTCGAGCAGCCAGGCCAGCTTGCCCGCGGAGAAGTAAGGATCGAGCGGCATCCCGCTGCGCCGGCGGATCTCGTCGCTGCGCCCTTGCGCCTCGAGCCGATCGAGGACGGCCTGGGAGCGCTTGTCCTGCCAGGTCACGATCGGCGTCAGCGGCCGGCCGCTCTCGGCATCCCAGGCCAGCACCGACTCGCCCTGGTGGTCGAGCCCGCAGGCGTCGATCGCGCCGGGCGCCTCGCGTAGCACCTCGGCCACCGCCGCCACGACGGCGGCCAAAACCTCCTCGGGGTCCTGCTCCACCCAACCGGGCTTGGGGTGCGAGAGCGCCTTCTCGCGGCGAGCCTCGGCCAGCGGGCGCAGATCGGCGTCGTAGAGGACGGCCTTCACGGCCGAGGTTCCCTCGTCGATCCCCAGCAGCCGGGTCATGCCAGCGACCGGTACGCGGCCGTGCGCCGCCACCATGGCCCGGCGATCAGCCGTCCGTCGAGCGTTGGGAACACGAGTACTCCTTACTTGCGCAGGGACCGCACGTCAAGCGCGTGGTCCGGGGTTGGCGGGATAGAACTGCTGCGGGCCGGGGACGACCTCGACCGCTGATCGCGTTGACATCGTCCGGCGGCAAGCGTATCGTCGCCGCCGTCAATAGGTTCGGTGGTTACACCATTAAGGGGCCCTCAACTGGGGAGGTAGTCCGTGGCGGATGACGCAGTAGGAACGTCGGCGGCGACCGCAGGGATGGGGGCCGACGAGCGCGCGCTCGCCGACCTCGGTTACAAGCAGGAGTTGCACCGCGGCTGGAGCAGCTTCACGAACTTCGCGATCTCGTTCACGATCATCTCGGTGCTCGCTGGTTGCTTTACGAACTTCTCGTTCGCGTGGGGCGCCGGCGGGCCGGCCGGGATCGCGATCGGGTGGCCGATCCTGTGTGGCTTCGTGCTGCTCGTCGCGCTCTCGATGGCCGAGCTGACGTCCGCGATGCCAACCGCAGGTGGGCCTTACTGGTGGGCGGCCAAGCTCGGGGGCGCCGGCTGGAGCTGGATCACCGGCTGGTTCAACATCGTCGGCTTGGTTGGGATCGTCGCCGGAGTCGGCTACGGGGCGGCGTTCTTCCTCCAGGCGACGCTCAGCCTCTACGGCCTGAACATCCTCGGCATCGACTTTGCCACCACCAACACGAAGACGATCCTCCACGAGACGTGGCTGCTCTTCCTGATCATCCTCATCCTGTACACGGTGGTGAACATATTCGCCGACCGCCTTCTCGCAGTTTTCAACAACATCTCGGTGGGCTGGCACGTGATCGGCGTGCTGGTGATCGTCGGACTGATCGCGTTCGTGCCCAGCCACCACGCGAGTTTTGGGTTCGTCTTTGGCCATCGGCTCAACAACACCGGCTTCCATGGGGGCGCCACCAGCGGGCTGTTCTTCTGGCTGTACGTGATCCCGGTCGGCTTCATCCTGACGATGTACACGCAGACCGGCTACGACGCGTCCGCTCATACCGCCGAGGAGACGCGCGGCGCCGCGAAAGCCGCGGCTCAAGGCGTATGGCGCTCGGTGTTCTACTCGGCGATCGCCGGCTGGGCAGTGCTCCTCGCGCTCCTGTTCTCTGTAACGAACGCCGACGTGATCAGCAAGGCGGGCGGTGGATCAATCCCGATCATCGAGCATGGCCTGAGCTCGTGGGCGGCGAAGTTCGTGCTGATCATCTGCACGGTCGGCCAGCTGTTCTGCGGGGCGGCCGGCCTGACCAGTGCGTCGCGCACGTGGTACGCCTTCTCTCGCGACCGCGGGATGCCCGGGTGGACGCTCTTCCGACGCGTCAACGCAAAGCGCGTGCCGCTGTACGCGGTACTCGGTGTCTCGATCGCAGCGCTGATCATCACGATTCCCGCGTACTTCGGCAACAAAGCCGGCGTCCCGTGGGCCTACTTCGCGATCACCGCGATCTGCACTGTGGGCCTGTACCTCGCCTACATCATCCCGGTGTACCTGCGCCTCAGGATGGGCGACCGCTTCGAGCCTGGGCCGTGGACCCTCGGCCACCGCTACAAGTGGGTCAACATTGGTGCGATCGCGTTCGTCGTGCTCGTCGTATATGCGCTTGACATCCCGATCTCATTCATCGGAGTTCCGTGGAACAAGGGCTTTGACTTGACCGCCGTGAACTACTCTCCGCTCGTGCTCCTCGTCGGCGTCATCGTCGGCATCTGGTGGGCGCTCGACGCGAAGAACAAGTACAAGGGACCCGTGCGCACGATCGACGAGGCGGAATTCGAGGTCGCCCCCGAGCCGCCCCCCGCCGCCCCGGCCGTCGCCGGGGGCGCGGAATAGCTGAGCTGTGTCAGCAGTCATAGAGCCCGCCACGGAGCAGGCGATGGCGGACTTGCCGCGCGGCGGCGTCGAGGAGGTCGACGCCGCCGTGGAGCGCGCCCGCACCGCGTTCCCGGCCTGGCGCGCGCTCGGGCCGGGCGAGCGTGCCGAGCGACTGCACGCGCTGGCCGACGCGCTCGGGGACGCGCGCGAGGAGCTGGCCCGGCTCGAGGCGCGGAATGCGGGCAAGCCGATCGGCGACGCCCGCGGCGAGATGGGGATGGTCGCCCAGACGTTCCGCTACTACGCCGGCGCCCCCGAGCGGCTGCTCGGGGACACGATCCCGGTGTCCGGCGGGCAGGCGTTCACGGTCCGCGAGCCGCTCGGCGTCGTCGGCCTGATCGTCCCCTGGAACTTCCCGCTGACGATCGCCGCGTGGAAGCTCGGGCCGGCGTTGGCGGCCGGCAACACGGTCGTGCTGAAACCCGCCGAGCTCACCCCGCTCACCGCCGTGCGCTTCGAGCAGATCGCTCGCGAGGCGGGTCTGCCCGACGGCGTCGTCAACGTCGTCGTCGGCCCCGGGAGCGTGTGCGGGCGGCGGCTCGTCGAGCACCCCGACGTGGCGAAGATCGCATTCACCGGATCGACCGAGGTCGGCCGCTCGATCGCTGCCGGCGCCGCGGCGACGATCAAGCGCGTGACGCTCGAGCTCGGCGGGAAGTCACCGAACATCGTCTTCGCCGACGCCGACCTCGAGCTGGCCGCCGCCTCGGCCCCGATGGCCGTGTTCGGCAACGCCGGCCAGGACTGCTGCGCGCGGTCCCGGATCCTCGTGCAGGCCCCGGTGCTCGACGCGTTCATGGGTCACCTGGAGTCGGCTGTCACCGCGATCCGGGTCGGCGACCCGCTCGACGAGCAGACCGAGATGGGACCGCTGATCTCAGCCGGCCAGCGTGACGCGGTGCAGTCGTTCCTCCAGGACGGGGAGCCGGTCGCCTTCCGCGGCAGTGCCCCCGACGGGCCGGGCTACTGGTTCGCCCCCACCGTCCTGTGCCCGGTCGCCCCTGGCGCCCGGGCGGCGCGCGAGGAGATCTTCGGGCCGATCGCCACCGTCATCCCGTTCGCCGACGAGGAGGAGGCCGTACGCCTGGCCAACGACACGATCTATGGGCTGTCGGGGTCGATCTGGAGCCGCGACGGCGCCCGCGCGCTGCGGGTGGCCCGGGCGCTCGACGCCGGCGTGCTGTCGATCAACTCGAACACGTCGGTGCGCGTCTCCACCCCGTTCGGCGGCTTCAAGCAGTCCGGCTACGGCCGCGAGCTCGGCCCGCACGCGCTCGACGCCTACTCGGAGGTCAAATCGATCTACTACGCCACGTCATGAGCGGCCGCCTCGACGGCAAGGTGTGCGTGATCACCGGTGCCGCCGGGGGGATCGGCGCCGCCACCGCGGACCTGTTCGCGCGCGAGGGCGCCCAGGTGGTCGGCGTCGACATGCGCGCGCACGAGACCGGCGCGCTGCGCCTGCAAACCGACCTCAGCGACGAGCAGCAGGTGTCCGACTTGTACGCGCGGGCGCGCGAGGAGCTCGGCCGGATCGACGTGCTGTTCAACAACGCGGGCATATCGCCGCCCGACGACACGTCGGTGCTCGACACCTCGCTCGAGGCGTGGGAGCGGGTCCAGCAGGCGAACCTCCGCAGCGTGTTCCTGTGCTGCAAGCACGGGATCCCCCATCTGCTCGAGAACCCGCCGCCGCTGTGCGGCTCGGTGATCAACACCGCATCGTTCGTCGCCTCGCTCGGGGCCGCCACCTCGCAGATCTCCTACACGGCCTCGAAGGGCGGCGTGCTGTCGCTCTCGCGCGAGCTTGGCGTCGAGTTCGCCCGCCGCGGGGTGCGGGTCAACGCGCTGTCGCCCGGACCGGTCGACACGCCGCTGCTCCGGGAGCTGTACGCCAAGGACCCCGAGCAGGCGGCCCGGCGGCTCGTGCACGTGCCAATGGGCCGGTTCGCGCGCGCCCAGGAGATCGCCTCCGCCGTGCTGTTCCTCGCCAGCGACGACTCGAGCTACGTCAACGCGACCAACTTCCTCGTCGACGGCGGGATCGCCGGCGCCTACACGACGCCGCTGTAGAGTCGGGGGGTGAGCCTGTGGGATCCGCTGCACCAGGCGCGCGGGGACGGCCCGCTGCTGTCCGCCTGGTCCGATGGCGCGTTCGACCCGTGGACCTGGGATGAGTGGCGGGCGCAGGCGCTGCGGTTCGCCGCCGGCCTGCGCGAGCGCGGCGTGCGACCCGGCGAGCGCGTCGCCTGCCTGCTCACGAACGGGCACGATGCGTGCGCGGCGGTGCTCGGGACGTGGCTGGCCGGGGGCTGCCTCGTGTCGGTGCCGACGATCGCGCGCGGGATGGCGCTCGAGCGCTACGTCGAGCAGCTGCGGCGGATCGTCGCCCAGGCCGAGCCCGTGCAGCTGCTGTGCGAGCCGGCGTTCACGGAGTCGCTGAGCGGCGCCGGGCTCGGCGTCCCGGTGTCCGGGTTCGACGCGATCCAGGGCGCCGGCGGGTTCGATCCCGACCTGCCCGGAGACGATCAGCCGATCTTCGTGCAGTACTCATCCGGCAGCACGAGCGATCCGCACGGGTGCGTGCTGAGCGCGGGCGCGATCGCCCGGCAGCTGGAGATGCTCGCGCACGCCGTCGAGCTCGACCCCGCCGCCGACCGGTGCGTCTCGTGGCTGCCGCTGTCGCACGACATGGGGCTGTTCGGCGCGCTCCTGCTGCACGCGTACTGGACCGGCACCGAGCTTCTGCTCTCGACCCCGCAGCGGTTCGTGTCGGGGCCGCGGACATGGTTCGGCGACTGCGCTCGGCACGCCGCGACGATCACCGTCGGCCCGAACTTCGCGCTCGACCTCGCCGCCCGCACAGCGGCCGCGCTGCCGCCCGCGCCGGCGCCGATCCGGCGGGTCGTGATCGGGGGCGAGATGGTGCAGCCCGGAACGCTGCAGCGCGCGCTCAAGGCGCTCGGCCCCGAGCGGCTGATGGACGGCGCGCTGCTGCCCGCCTACGGGCTCGCCGAGAGCGTGCTGGCCGTGTCGACGACGCCGGTCGGCGAGGGCCCGACCGTGCTGTGGCTCGACCCCGACGCGCTCGGCGAAGGGTCGGTCCGCCCGGTGTCCGAGGGCGATGGCGTGCCGGCCGCCCTGGCCGCCTCCGGCCGGCCGCTGCCCGGGGTCGGCGTGACGATCGTGCGCGGCGAGGGCGACGGTGGCGGCGACGGCGTGGGCGTGGGCGCCGACGTCGGCGAGATCTGCGTGCAGACCCCGAGCCTCGCCGAGGGCTACCTCGGGGCGCCCGAGTTGACCGCGCGCAAGTTCACGCCAGGCGGGCTGAAGACCGGCGACCTCGGGTTCCTGCACGAAGGTCGGCTGTTCGTCACCGGCCGCCGCGACGACCTGATGACGATCGCCGGTCGCAACGTGTACGCGCGGGACATCGAGGCGGCGATCCAGGCCACCGGCCATCCGCGTCCCGGGTGCTGTGCGGTGGTGCCGCTCGCCGCGACCGCGGACGGCCCGCTGGTCACCGTGCTCGAGCCGGTCGAGCACCATCCCGATCCCTCCGTGATGGCGCGTGACATCGCCGCGGCCGCACGAGCGGGAGCCGCGGTGCGGATCACCGAGTGCCTGTTCCTGCCCCGGGGCGCGTTCCCGAAGACGCCGTCGGGGAAGGTCCAGCGGTTCCGCTGCCGCGAGCTCGCGCTCGACCGGGACAGCGGGGTCGGCAAGCGGGTGCGCGTCGGGGGCCGAACCTCAGCCTGAGCCGAGCTCGGCCACGACCACGGCGTAGCCGAGGTCGAGCTCCGGCAGCTCGAGCAGGGCGGCGTGGCGCTCGTGCCACACGCCGGTTCTCAGGTCGTCCTGAAGGCGGGCGATGCCGAGCTCGACAACATCGGCCGGGAGCGACGAGAACACGGAGATCCCGGCGCGGACGACCGGGTCGAGGTACGCCTCGGGCCGGCGCCAGAACGCCCCGTAGAACCCGTCGGAGCAGTCGTGCGGAATCGGGACGGGGATCAACGTCGCATTGCCCCAGGCGTCCTCGAACTCGCGCATCCAGGCACCCGGAACCCGGTAGCGCGCTTCGATCATGTCGGGGAACTCCGGCAGATACTCGGCGGTCAGCCAGAAGCGGTCGTGCTCGGCCGGGTCCATGTTGAACACGACCACGCGGCGGCGGGCCACCCGGGCCAGCTCACGCAACCCGCGCTCGCGGTCCTGCCAGTGGTGGTCGCTGAACACCGCCATCGCGGCGTCGAAGCTGTCGTCGGCGAACGGCAGCCGCTCGGCCGTGGCCCGCACGACCGGGGCCGCCCCCGGCGGGCGCTGGGCGATCATCACCTCGGAGGGCTCGACGGCGACCACCTTGCAGTCGGGCGGCTCGTAGGCACCCGCGCCGGCGCCGACGTTGACCACGGATTCCGCGTCGCCCAGAGCACCCGAGATCACGCACGCGAACCGCGGGTCGGGACGCCGGGTGGCCAGGTACGACGTCCCGATCCGGTCGTACAGCTCGCCCGTCACGTCGCCGGACGCTACCCGCTGGCCGCGTCCGAGGCCGTCCGGGGCGGCAGCGACGGCTGCACACGCAGCCAGCGCGCGGGCGTCGCCGGCAACCACCAGTTCCAGCGCCCGAACAGCGACACGATCGCCGGCACGAGCAGCGCCCGGATCACCGTCGCATCGAGCAGGATCCCGGCCGCCAGACCGGTGGCGAACACCTTGACGTCGGTGTCCGGCCCGGAAGCCATCGACACGAACGCGAGGAACAGGATCAGCGCCGCGCTCGTGACCAGCCGCCCGGTGCGGCCGATGCCCGTGACCACCGCCTTGTTCGTCGAGCCGCTGGCGTCGAACTCCTCGCGCATGCGGGCGAGGATGAACACCTCGTAGTCCATCGACAGCCCGAACAGGAACGCGAAGATCATCAGCGGGATCCATGACGTGATCGAGTGCGTCGCCGCGATCCCGAACAACGGGTTCGAGCCGTGTCCCTCCTGCCAGAACAGCGTGATCACGCCGAACGCGGCGCCGACGCTGATGACGTTGAGGATCACCGCCTTGAGCGGCAGGAGCAACGAGCGGAACGCCCGTGCCAGGAGCAGGAACGTGAGCACGGCGATCAGAGCGATCATCAGCGGGAAGCTCCCGTAGATCGCCGACACGAAGTCCGCGTTCTCGGCTCCGGTCCCGCCGACCTTGACCTCCGGACCGAGGTCGTGGGCGGCCGCCTTGACGCGGTCGATCGTGTCGCGCCCGGTCGACGTCGAGCCGTCCGCGGTCGGGATCACGTCGACGAGCGCCGTCCCCGCCCGCTGCCACTGCGGGCCGCTCGGCGCCACCGCGCCGTGGACGCCGGCGAGCCGCGCGAGCGCGACCGCGCCGTGGGCCGGGTCGACGCCGCGGCTCAGCACCTCGATCGGGTTGAGCGCGCCCGACCCGATCCCCGACTGCTCGAGCGCCACCAGCCCGGTGCGGGCGTCGCCCTTCTTGCTGAGGGTGTTGACGTTGGCGCTGCCCGGTTGCATCGTCGTCGCGGCCACGACCAGCACCGCCAGCACGACGACCGCGGAGGCGGCGGCCGCCCAGCGGCGCCGAACGACGAGCCCGGCCCACCGCGTCCACGAGCGGCTCGCCTGGTCGTCGCTGCGGATGTGCGGCCAGTCGAGCCGGTTGCCGACCTTGAGCAGCACGATCGGGAGCAGCGTCGAGGCGACGATCACGCTGATCAGCGGGATCAGCATCCCCGCGTAGCCGATCGAGCGCAGGAACGGGAGCGGCAGCACGACCATCGCCAGCAGGCCGATCGCCACCGTCGTGCCGCTGAACGCGACGGCGCGGCCCGCCGTCTCCATCGCCCGCACGACTGCCTCCTCGCCCTCGAGGCCGTGGGCGCGCTCCTCGCGCCAGCGGACGACGATCAGCAGCGCGTAGTCGATCGCCACGCCGAGCCCGATCAGCGCGACGAGGAACTCGACGATCATCGACACGTCGGTGAACGCGGTCACGCCCCACAGCACCAGGAACGTGGTGAGGATCGAGACGATCGCCATCAGCATCGGCACGAACGCGAGCAGCGAGGCGAACACGAACCCGAGCACGACGAGCGCCCCGAGGCCGCCGAACAGGGACTCGAGCAGCACGCCGGGACCGCCCGATCCGCCGGTCTGGTTCTGGAGCGCGTCGACTCCGGTCACGTGGACCGGGGCGCCGGCGATCGTGTCGCCGGCGAGCGCCGCGGCGGCTCGCTTGGCCGCCTTCGTGTTGTTGCCGAACGACTCGTTGTCGGGCGGCGGGTAGGCGAGCACGAACGTCGTGCGGCCGTCCGCGGACACGAACGCGCGGTTGCCCGTCGATGCGTACGAGGCTGTGCGCACGCCGGGGATCGCGTGCCGGAGCTTCGCGCCGATCTGGATCAGCCCGGCGCGGACGCCGGGCGAGGTGATGGTCGTGCCTGCCGGCAGCGTGACGACCGGGACGAGCGGTGCGTAGCGGCCGCCGTCGTGGTAGAGCGCGAGGATCTTCGAGTTCGTGACGAACCCCTCGCGGCCGGGGACGCTGAACTTGTTGCTGAACGCACCGGTCGACTTGCTGACCGTCGCCATCCCCACCAGGGTCACGACGATCCAGAAGGCCGTGACCAGTCGCCTATGCGCGAGGACCCACCGGGTGATCGAGGTCATCATGGTGTCTTACTCCCACGGTTCGTTTGTGCGCCCCATCGTGTGTATCACAAACAATTGCCGACGACGATGGTTGACGCTACAATCGTTTGCCCATGGGAGACGCCACCGACCCCCAGCCGTTCGGGCTGCACGCCGCGCTCACGCGCCACACCGGGTTTCTGATCAACCGGATCGCGCTGATGGCGCGCAGAGGGTTCGCCGCCCGGATGGAGTCGATCGGCCTGACGGTCCGCCTGTGGGGCGTGCTCAACGTGCTCGACGCCGAGGGCGCACTCACCCAGCATGCGCTCGGCAAGTGCGTCGGGATCGACCCGAGCTCGATGGTCTCGGCGATCGACGAGCTCGAGGCGAAGGGCCTCGTCGAGCGCCGGCGCCACCCGCACGACCGGCGCGCGCACGCCCTGCACCTCACCGAGCTTGGACGCACCACGCTGGAGCAGGGCCGCGGGCTCGCCCGGCAGGCGCACGACGAGCTCGTCGCGCCGCTCAGCGCGCGGGAGCGCGACCAGCTCCACGACATGCTGCTCCGGGTCGCTGTCCACGCAGACGAGATCGCGCAGGCTGAGGCCGCGGCTGCCGCTGAGCAGGCCACCGGCGACCGAGCCGTCACCGGAGCCGCCTGAAAAAACGACCCGCGCGCGTGGCGACAGCGCGGCATAGTTGTCACCCAATGCTCAACCGGCTGGTCATCCTCGGATCGGGTGGATGGATCCCGGCCCACGGCCGCCACACGGCCTGCGCCCTGCTGCTCGACGGCGAGAGGGCGCTGATGCTCGACGCGGGCACGGGCATGGCGCGCCTGCTCGAGCGCCCCGAGCTGCTCGACGGCATCACCGAGCTCGACATCGTGCTCACGCACTTCCACCTCGACCACGTGGCCGGGCTCGCGTACCTCCCGGCCGTCGGGGTGTGCCCGCAGACGACCCTGTGGGGGCCCGGGCGGGCGCTGTACGGGACGCCGACCGCGGAGATCATCGGGCGGCTGTCGGACCAGCCGTTTCACCCCGTCCGCCTCGACCAGCAGGAGATCGCCGTGCGCGACCTCCCGCTCGGCGACTGCGAGCTGGCCGGCACCGCGATCGCCACGCGGCGCCAGGATCGCCACTCCGCGCCGAGCCTCGGGCTCCGGTTCGGCGACCGGCTCGCGTGGATCACCGACACTGCCCATGACCCGGACTCGGCCGCGTTCGCGCGCGGCTGCCGCGCCGTCGCCCACGAGTGCTGGTATCCGAGCGACGCGCCGCGCAACCCGGACGTCCACTCGTCGGCGGCGCAGGCGGCCGCGGTGGCCGAGACGGCGGGGGCCGAGCGGCTGCTGATGATCCACCTGCCGCCGTTCACCGCGTCGCTCGATCACGTCGTGGCCGACGCCGGCTTCCCCGACGCGGTCCTGGCCGGGGATGGGGCCGACCTGTCCGCGGTGCTGTCCCCCGCTCCAGCCTGAGCACCTACTCCCGGGCGCCGACTATGTCGCTCGCTCGGGTGTGGGGTGTATGGGCCCCGGGATCAGGCCGGCACGACGACCGCCGGCCGCGGCCGGCGTGAGCGCTCGTGCGCCTCCGCGCGGGCGACGACCGCCAGCGCCGACCCGATCCCGAGCAGCGTCCACGTCACCGGGTCCTCGAGGAAATCGGCGTACAGCATCGTGTGGAACACGAGCGCGATGAACGCGGCCGCGATCGTCGCCCGGTAGGGGCTCGCGCGCGCGCCGCGCACGAGCGTGACGATCGCCACCACGACGAGCGCGATGTACACGAGCTCACCGATCAGCCCCTGCTCGGCCGCGATCGTGACCGCGATGGTGTGCGAGGCCGACAGCGTCTGCGAGCTGCCGGGATGGTGGGCGCGGTACTCCTTCACGAACGACCCCGATCCCCACCCCCAGCCCGGCCGGTCGGCGAACAGGCTGCCGCCGCCGCTGACGAGGCCGGCGCGGCCGCTCGAGGCGCCGTTGAGGCCCTGGTTGAGCCCGAACGTCTTGGGCGAGATCGCCAGCGCCGCGCCGCCGATCAGGATCACGACGACAGCCACGGTGATCGCCGGCCACGCCTTCCACCGGAGCGCCGACAGCGTCCCCAGCCCGACGAGCAGCGCGCCGAGGCTCGAGCGCGACAGGGTGAGCACGAGCCCGCCCCACAGCACGGCGAGGATCGCGATCGTCCCGACCTGCTCGCGCACGCGCTCGTCGTACAGCAGCACGCCGGCCAGCACGATCATCACGAGCGCGAGGAACCGGCCGAAGATGTCCGGGTCGAAGAACACCGAGTTGACCGTGAAGTACGCGTGGAGGTTGTTGGCGGCGATCAGCTTCGGGTTGAGCAGCAGCGTCTTGGTCGCGTACTCGACGAACCCGATCGCGGCGAACAGCACCGCCAGCCCGGCCACGAGGACCAGGCAAATGCGCAGCAGCCGCGGGGTCCAAAGCATCCGCCGCAGCAGCGAGAACAACAGCGAGAACGGCACGTAGAAGAACACCATCTGCTGGGCGGCCTTCTCGAAGTCGGGCGAGTAGATCGACTGCAGCGCGTACAGCACGACGTACGCCGCGAGCAGCCGCTCGACCCAGCCGGCCTCGGGGTCGCGCTTGGGGGCGTCGAGCGGGTCGGCGCGGAACGTCGAGGCCACGAACGCGAGCGAGCCCGCCGCGACCACCAGGTACAGCGGCACGAGCAGGTTCGAGGTCGTGGCGCCGGCCTGGATCGGCACCCGGAACGGGAGCGCCAGCACGGTCAGCGGCGCCATCAGCCAGCGCCGGCGCCCGATCACGAACGCGACGGCGCCCACCACGCCGAGCGCGAGCGCCGCCCCGACCAGCGCTTCCAGCGGATGCCGGTGCACAATCGAGAGCTGCGGCGAGTGCCAGATGTCAGCCACCAGCAGGATCGGCGCGAGCACGAGCGCGCACAGCATCGCCCCGGCGCGCGACCGGGGCTCACGCGCGAGGATCGTCCACCCTGCCAGCAGCGCCACCACGACCACACCCGCCTTCGGCAGAGGTCCCGTCAGCGCGGCGAATGGGGTCACGCGCCGAGAGATTAGTGGTCCGGCAGGAGGGCCAGGCGGGAGAAACCTAGCTTGCCGGCGCAGGGGCCTCGCACCGGCCGAGGCGGGTTTCTCCAAGGGCAGCGCCCCCTGGGCGCTGCCCCATCATCTACGCTCTCGACCTATGCCCTCCGCGAAGGTCGCGGTCGTCTGCGGTCTCAGCGCCGTCGCTCTGTCGGCGTGCGGGACAACCGTCAAGCCGGCCGCCGGAACGATTTCCCCGACGGCCACCACGATCGGCCACGCGCAGATCGACGATCCGCGCACGAAGCACGTCGCGTGCATCCGCGCGCACAACGTCCCGGCCACCGACATCGGCCGCACGTGGGTGCAGATCGGCCCCGGCACGTCGGGCCCGATCATCAACTTCGCGCCGACGTCCGGCGCCGCCCAGGCCGACCAGATCCGCGGCCAGGTGACCGGCGCCGAGGTGATCGGCGCGGCGCTGCTGTACCCGAGGTCCGCGCCCGACTCGCTCCTGTCGGTCGTCGAGGGCTGCCTCACGTCGGGCGTCAAGGGATAGCCGCCGGCCGGTGCTCTCCGCGCTGCTGCCGGGCCTCCTCTCGACGCTGGCGCTGGCCGGCGCGGCTCCCGCGACCGTGGCTCCGAGGGCGACCGGCGCGGCTCCCGCGACCGTCGCTCCTCGGGCGGTCGGCGCTCCGTCCTCGGCCGGCGTGCCCGACGATCGCCTGCTCGGGCAGCGGATCATGGTCGGCTTCCCGGGCACGAGTGCACCCCGCTGGCTGCTCAACGCGATCCGGCTGGGGCACATCGGCTCGGTGATCCTGTTCTCCTCGAACATCGGCACGCGCACGCAGCTGCGCGCGCTGACGGGATCGCTGCAGCGCGCCGCGAAGTCGGGTGGCAACCCGCCGCTGCTGATCGCCACCGACCAGGAGGGCGGCGAGGTCAAGCGGCTGCCGAACGGGCCGCCCGACCTGTCCCCGCCGCAGATCGCCCGCACCGGCCACGTCGGCGTCGCATCGCACGAGGGCCATGCGACCGGGTCCTACCTCAAGGGCCTCGGGATCAACTGGGACCTCGCGCCCGTCGCCGACGTGCCGACGTTCGCGGGCGCGTTCATCTGGACCCAGGGACGCGCGTTCTCGTTCAACCCCGGGATCGTCAGCAAGTACGCGAGCGCGTTCGCGTTCGGCCTCCAGGGCGCGGGCGTGGCCGCCACCGCCAAGCACTTCCCGGGCCTCGGCTCGGCCGCGGTCACGACCGACAGCAAGCTCGCCGAGCTGCATCCGACCCGCCGCCAGCGCCAGCAGGCGCTCGAGCCCTACCAGGCGATGATCCCGCAGGGCCTCGACGCGGTGCTCGTGAGCCTCGCCGGGTTCCCGGCCTACGACCCCAGCGGCGCCCCGGCGGCGCTGTCGTCGAAGATCATCGGCGGCCTGCTCCGCCACAGGCTCCACTTCCAGGGCGTGGCGATGACCGACGGCCTCGGCGCACCGACCGGGCACGACGAGATCACGGCCGGCCTGCTCGCCGCTCGCGCCGGCGCCGACGTGCTGCTGTTCACCGACTCCGCCACCGGGCGAGCTGACCGCGCTGCACCGCGCACTCGAGCGCGGGTCGCTGAGCCGCTCCGCGGCCGATGAGTCCTACCGCCGGATCCTGGCGCTGAAGCGCAAGGTCGCCGGCGCCTGACGCGCGTTCGCGAGGCGCCGACGCGCGGGGTCGGCGGCCCCGGCTAGAATGACCCGCGATCGCCCGCGTCCCAGCGCGGGCTCGCGTGTGTCTGCCGCGCTCCGTGCGAGACTCGGACGTGTCCGTGACTCGAGGTTCCGGGCGTGGCGCCCCGAATCATCTTCCCGTGTCCGTTCCCAGTGCTGAGCTGACTATGCCGCCCGTCGGCGCCTCCCGTGAGGCGGCGGCCCCGTCCCTGACCCGGTGGCTCGGTGGCTGGCGGATCTACGCTGGTGATGGCGGCCGTGGCGCTCGTGATCGGCGGCCTCTCGCTGCTGATCCCCTCGACCCCGAGCTACGACCCGTGGTCCTGGCTCGTGTGGGGCCGGGAGATCGTGCATCTCAACCTGCAGACGACCGGCGGCCCGACGTGGAAGCCGCTGCCGGTCATCTTCACGACGTTGTTCGCGCCGTTTGGCAAGGCCGCCCCCGACATGTGGCTGGTCGTCGGCCGCGCCGGCGCGGTGATGGCGGTCGGGATGGTGTTCAAGATGTGCCTGCGGCTCACCCGCCAGCTCGCGCCCGACCGCGGCCCCCGGCTCCGGCGCGCTCGGCCGCTTCGCCGCGATCGGCCCGGCGATCCTCGCCGGCGTCGTCGCCTCGATCGGGCTCGTGTTCGCCGGCGGCTACATCACGGCGACTGCGCTCGGCTACTCCGAGGGCCTGATGACCGCGATCGTGCTGATCGCGGTCGAGCGCCACCTCGACGGCCAGCGCCGCGCCGCGTTCGTGATCGCCTTCTTCGCCGCGCTCGATCGCCCCGAGATCTGGCTGTTCTGGGGCTGCCTACGGGCTGTGGCTGTACTGGAAGGACCCCGGCGCCCGCAAGCTCGTGATCGGGCTGTTCGTGCTCATCCCGGTGCTGTGGTTCCTACCCGAGTACTGGGGCTCCGGCCACTTCTTCCGGGGCGTCACCCGCGCGCACACGCCGCGCTCGAACAGCCCCGCGTTCGCCAAGTGCCCGTTCTGCACCGAGCTCGGCAAGCACGCCTGGCCGACGGTCCCGAGCCGGATCAAGGCCGCGGCGATCATCGGCATCCTCGTCGCCGGCGGGCTGCTGTTCCGTGCGTACCGCGCGCGGCTCCAGGCTGGCGCCTGCAGTCCGCCCGCGAGCGCGAGCCTCGCGGCGATCGTCATCGCCGGCGTGCTCGGGTTCGCCTGGTGGGTCCTGATCGCGATCATGACCCAGGCCGGGTTCTCGGGCAACGACCGCTATCTCGTGCTCGGCGCCGCGCTGATCGAGGTGGCCGGCGGGACGGCCTGGGGATGGGCGGCGATCTCGCTCGGCCAGGCGGCCGTCGCGGCTCGCTGCGCACGCGCGGGGCGGCGATCCGGGCCGGCGTGGCCTCAGCTGCCGTCGCGTTCGTGACGCTGTTCGTGTTCCTCGTCCCCAGCTGGTTCGGCGGCCTGGTCCACATCAGCCGGACCCATCGCGCGCTCGTCTACCAGGCGCTGCTGCGCACCGACGTGCAGGCTGCGATCGCCCGCAGTCGGCGGCCCGCTGCGAGGTGCTCGCCTGCGGGTCGGTGATGACCGAGGGCTTCCAGGTGCCGATGCTCGCCTACTACCTCGGCGTCCACACGCTGACGATCGAGGCCTCGCCGCTGACCGCCCCGCCCCCGAACACGCCCGGGCCGAACGTCGTGTTCCAGACCCGCGCCCAGCGCAACGCCCACCTGCTGCCGATCCTGCACCAGTGGTCGACGACGTCGTACACGCAGACGACCACGACCCGCACCTTCAGGGTGTTCGAGCACTGCCAGTAATGTGGGGCCACTTCTGATGGCCACGACCGTCGCCCCCACCCGCCGTCCGCTCCCGAACTTCGAGCTGCGCCAGCCACGCTGGCTCGAGCGCCAGCCCTGGTGGCTCGTCGCCGGCGGCGGGATGCTGCTGCTCACCGCACTGTCGCTGTTCCTCCGCACCCGCTACATCAGCGGGCAGTTCTGGATGGACGAGGCCCTGTCGGTGGGGATCTCCTCGCACTCGTTCATGTCGATCCCCGGTGTGCTCCGCCACGACGGCTCGCCGCCGTTCTTCTACCTGCTCCTGCACGTATGGATGAGCGTGTTCGGCAACTCCGAGGCCGACACGCACGCCCTCTCGGTCGTGTTCGGAATCCTCTGCATCCCGGTCGGCGCGTGGATCGCGAACGGCCTGTGGGGACGCTGGTCGGCGGCGATGGCAGCCGTGCTGTTCGCGCTCAACCCGTTCCTCACCGCGTACAGCCAGGAAACACGGATGTACACGCTGATGTCGCTGCTCGGGCTGGTGGCCACAGCCGGGCTGATCCACGGCTTCGTCCACCGGCGGCGACGATGGCTGATCCCGTTCACCGTGTGCCAGGCGATCATGCTCTACACGCACGCGTGGGGCATCTTCTTCGGGGTCGGCGCGGTTGTCGCGCTGATCCCCGTCTACGTCAACAGCGAGGACCGGCCGGGCGTGCTGCGCGACGCCATCATCTGCTTCGGGATCGCCGGCGTGCTGTTCCTTCCGTGGGTCCCGACGCTGCTCTACCAGGCCGCCCACACCGGCTCGCCGTGGGACCTGTCCCCGAACTTCGGCGCTCCCGTGCAGATCTCGCGCAACCTGATGGGGGGCGACCGCGCGACCACCGCGCTCGTGCTCGGCTCCGCGATCGGCCTGGCGCCGTTCTGGACCCGCGCCTACCGGCGCTCACGCGAGGCGCTCGGGATGTGGATCATGATCCTGCTCCCGATCGGCACGCTCGGCTGCGGCTGGATCATCTCGCGCTTCTCGCCGGCCTGGCAGTACCGCTACTTCGCTCCGATCCTCGGCGCCCTGCTACTGCTCGCCGCCTGGGGCATGTCCCGCGCGAAGGGCGTCGGGATCATCGCGCTCGTCCTCACCGTCATCTTCTGGGCCAACCCGGCCTCGTACACGCCGACGTACAAGAGCGACGTGCGCGACGTCGCCGCCGAGATGGCGCCGCTGCTGCACCCCAACGACGTCGTCGCTCGTCGGCCAGCCCGAGCAGGTGCCGCTCAACTGGTACTACCTGCCCGAGCGGGCTGCGGTTCGCAGACCCCCGAGGGTTCACCAAGGACCCGCAGTCGATGAACTGGATCGATGCGCTGTCGCAGCTGCAGGCCGCCAACCCGCAGGCGACGATGCAGCGCCTCGTTGCTAGCCTGAGACCCGGCCAGCAGCTGCTGTTCGTGCGGCCCTTGACGGAAGGCGCCAAAAGCTGGGAGGCGCCGTGGACGGAGCTCGTCCGCCGTCGCTCCGCGCAGTGGGGGCAGCTCCTGTCCACCGATCCGAGCCTGCGGCCCGTGGCTGTGGCTCCGCACAACTACCGCGGCGCGTGCTGCGTCGCGGACAGCGCCATCCTGTACCGCAAGGTCGCGTGACCAAGAGACCATGACTGACTCCACTCCCCCCGCCACCGGCGGCGCCCCCGCTCCCGGCGGCGCCGACATCACTCCCGAGCACCCCGTCGTCGTCCTCGGCGGCGGCCCCGCGGGCCTGACCGCGGGCTACCTGCTGGCCAAGCAGGGCAAGCCCGTGATCGTGCTCGAGTCGACCGACCAGGTCGGCGGGATCGCTCGCACCGAGATCCGCGACGGCTACCGCTTCGACCTCGGCGGCCACCGCTTCTTCACCAAGGTCAAGGAGGTCGACGACCTCTGGCACGAGATCATGAAGGAGGAGTTCCTCAAGCGCCCGCGGCAGAGCGCGCATCTACTGGCGCCGGCGGTTCCTCGACTATCCCCTCCAGGGCATGGACGTGATCCGCAAGCTCGGTCCATGGGAGCTGTTCCTGTGCGGAATGTCCTATCTGTGGGCGGCGATCAAGCCCAAGGGCCGTGAGGACACGTTCGAGGAGTGGGTCTCCAACCGCTTCGGCAAGCGGCTGTTCAACCACTTCTTCAAGGCCTACACCGAGAAGGTGTGGGGCGTCTCCACCTCGGAGATCCGGGCCGAGTGGGCCGCGCAGCGGATCAAGGGCCTGTCGTTCTTCAGCGCCGCCAAGTCGGCGTTCTTCGGAAACAGCGGCGACAAGATCAAGTCGCTCATCTCCGAGTTCAACTACCCGCGCTACGGCCCGGGCCAGATGTGGGAGCAGATGCGCGACGACATCCGCGCCCACGGTGGCGAGGTCCGGATGAACGCGCCGGTCACCCGGCTGCGCGTCGACCCCAGCTCCGGTCGCATCGTGGAGGTCGTCGCGGGCGGAGAGACCTTGAGCCCGTCGCACGTGATGTCGTCGCTGCCCCTGCGAACGACCGTCGGGATCTCCGAGCCGGGCGCGCCGGACGACGTCCGTGACGCCGCCCGCGGCCTGCGCTACCGGGACTTCCTCACGGTCCTGCTCGTGCTCAACGAGAAGAACATCTTCCCCGACAACTGGATCTACATCCACGAGCCCGACGTCACCGTCGGCCGGATCCAGAACTTCCGCTCCTGGAGCCCGTGGATGGTGCCCAACGACGAGGACGGCTCCGTCGGCCTCGAGTACTTCTGCTTCGAGGGCGACAAGCTGTGGACGATGGACGACGACGAACTCGTCAAGCTCGCCACCGGCGAGCTCGTGCAGATCGGCCTCGCCTCGGCCGACATGGTCAAGACCGGCTTCGCCGTCCGCGTCCACAAGGCGTACCCGATCTACGACGCCGAGTACGCCGACCGGGTCCAGACGATCCGCGGCTGGCTCGAGACGATCCCGAACCTGATCCAGGTCGGGCGCAACGGCCTGCACCGCTACAACAACTCCGACCACTCGATGCTCACGGCGATGCGCGCCGTCGACAACATCCTCCTCGGCACCCACCACGACATCTGGGCCGTCAACGCCGAGAGCGTCTACCACGAGGAGGACACCGAGCCCGAGCAGCCGTACAAGAAGGCCCCGGAGACGCCGGCGATGGAGCAGCCACTGGCGTGAGGCGGCTCGCGCTGGTCAGAGCTCCTGTCGCTGTTCTCGCCACGGCGGTCCTCGCTCTGGCCCTGCCTGGCGCTGCCCTGGCCGCGGGCGGCAGCAGCTCCGGTGCCGGCAGCGCGAGCGGCGGGAGCAGCGCCGGCGGCAGCAGCGCGAGCGGCGGCAGCAGCGCCGGCGGGACGGCGGTCAACCCGCTGAGCGGCGGCTCGACCAACCCGTTCTCACCCGGCGTCCCCCCGTCCCAGGCCACCGTCCCGACGACCACGACGACCCCGGCCGTCGTGAGCACCACGTCGACCTCGGGCAGCGGCGCCCTCAGCGGCTCGAGCGCAGTCGGGATCGGCATCGGCGCCGTCGTCGTCCTCGCCGGCATCTCGTTCTTCATCTGGCGTGACGCCCGCCGTCGCGCCCCGGTCCGCCACCGCGACGCCGCCCTCGCCGGAGCCGCCGGCGGACGCAGCGGGTCCAAGGCCAAGCCGAAGCAGCGCAAGCTGAGTCCGGCCGAGCGGCGGCGGCGTAAGCGGGGGCGGGCCCGGTAGGTCTTTCTCCGTGTGTGTCCCTCGCGTTGCGGGACACGAGTGCCCGCTCTGGTCGGGAAATCGCCGTCATCCGCCTTCACGCACGATTAACCACTAAACGGTGTCAAGGCGGTCGTGTCGCCGCCGGCGGAAGGCCAAGGGCCTGGGTATCTGGCGGGAAAAATAGGCCCGTTAGATACCCAGGCCCAGCCGCGCCGGCGGGCCAACGCCGCCGATCCTCGATGCCAAAGCCGTTGACGCCCAGACCCGCCCCCACGCCTCACGGACGTACAATCGCATCGACAATCGCATCGGCTGCCGCCCGCGAAAGGCCGAAGGCCAGGACGACTAACTCGCGCGCGCTTCTTGGGCCGCCGCCGCTGCGGTTGGCGTGCCGACCACGCGTTCCAGCTTCACCGGGATCCCGTTGAGGTGGGCCATGCCGGCGAGGCGCTCGAGGTGTTCGGGGGCGGATGAGGCGAGCCGGTTGACGTTGGCGCCGCCGGCGGCGGTGGCGCGCCGCCAGCCGCCGCGATGGCCCCAGCCGTGGGGGACGGCGACCGTGCCCGGTCCGACCTCGTCGGTGAGGCGGGCGGGGAGCTCGATCGCGCCGGCCGCCGAGGTGATCCGGCACGGCGTCGCCGTCGTCGATGCCGGCGGCTGCGGCGTCGTCGGGGTGGATCCGCGCGGTGTGGGCGCGCTCGGCGCCCATCAGCTTCTCGACGTTGTGCATCCACGAGTTGTGGGATCGGAGCTCGCGTAGGCCGATCAGGCGCAGCGGGTAGTCGGTGTCGCCGTCCTCGGCGAGCAGGGCGCCGACCTCGTCGGCGATCTCGGGCGCGTATAGGTGGACCCGTCGGTCGGGATGGAACACCTTTCTGTGCAGGACGCCGACCGGGTGCCGGTCCGCGAGCTGGATGCCGTGCGGGTGGCGACGCAACCGGCCGATGCTGAGCCCGCCGCGGCGCAGCCCGAACAGGTCGCCGCGCGGGCCGAGGCGAAGTCCGAGATCGACCAGCCGGCGCGGTGAGATCCGCAGCCCGAGCCGGCCGAGCGCGCGCAGCGGCCACGCGCTGGCCGGCGTGATCCCCATCCGGCGGGACAGCGCGTCGATGATCTCCCACTCCTGCCGCGCCTCGCCGCGCGGAGGCACCACCGGGTCGCTCCACTGCACGAACGGCGTGGTCGAGAACGTGAGGAACGCCGACGGGAAGTCCTCGCGCTCGAGGAACGTGGTCGCGGGCAGCACGTAGTCGGCGTGGCGGGCGGTGTCGGAGACGTACAGGTCGATCGCCACCATCAGGTCGAGCTGGGGCAGTGCCCGCTCGAGCTCATCGCCGTTCGGGACCGACAGCACCGGGTTGCCCGACGACACGATCAGCGCCCTGATCTGGCCCGGCCCCGGGGTCGTGATCTCGCGCGCCATCACCGACGCCGGGAGCTGCCCGAGCACGTCGGGGAAGCCGCCGATCCGCGAGCGTGTCGTCCCGTAGCTATCGGCCCCGATCCGGTGCAGCAGGTCCTCGAGCTGAATCGGGCCGGTGCCGAAGATCGCGCCGCCCTCGCGGTCGAGGTTGCCGGTGACGGTGTTGAGCGCGTCGAGCAGGAACGAGACGAGCGTCCCGTGCCGGCCGAGGCACGAGCCGGTACGGCCGTACACCGCGGCGGCGTCCGCGCCGGCCAGGTCGCGGGCGAGCGCCCGGACCGTCTCGGGCGCGATCCCCGTACGCGCCTCGGTGCTCTCGGGCGTGCGCTCGGCGGCCATCGCCCTCAGCTCCTCGACGCCGGTGCTCTGTCGCTCGAGCGCCTGCTCGTCCTCGAGGCCTTCCGCGAAGATCACGTGCAGCATCGAGAGCAGCAGCCACGCGTCGCCGTCGGGCCGGATCGCCACGTGCTCGAACGCGGCCGCGGTCTCCGAGCGCCGCGGGTCGACGACGGCCACCCGTCCGCCGCGGGCGACGATCGCGTGCAGCGCGTCCTTGATCCGCGGCGCCGTCAGCACGCTGCCGTGCGACACGAGCGGGTTCGCCCCGACGATCAGCAGGAACCGCGTCCGCTCGAGGTCGGGGATCGGGACCACCAGCGGCGAGCCGTACAGGAACTGGCTGGCCGCGAACCGGTTGTTGACGTCCTGCGAGCCCGCGCTGTACAGGTTCGGCGACCCGATCGCGTCCATGAAGCCCTTGACCCAGATCGGGTGCGAGTACGAGAACGCCGACGGGTTGCCGAGGTACCAGCCGACCGCACTGCCGCCGCCGCGGCTGATCACCCCCGTGAGGCGGTGCGCGATGTCGTCGAGCGCGACGTCCCAGCTCACCCGCTCGAAGCTCCCGTCGGCGCGGCGCCGCAGCGGATGGGTGACGCGGTCGGGATCGTTCTGGACCGAGGCCATCGCGATCCCCTTCGGACACGCGAACCCCTTCGACAGCGGGTGCTCGCGGTCCGGCCGGAGCTTGACCAGCTCGCCGTCCTCCACGGTCGCCACGAGCCCGCACAGCGGCTCGCAGATCCGGCAGTAGGTGACGCGCTCCTCGCTCGCCATCGGCCCGGCCGATGCTACCCGCCGTGCGCCGTGACGGGCGCCGGTGTGCGACGTAGTGTCGGCATATGCGTCGGCGCCGTGTGTGGGGATCGTGTGTCGTGGTCCTGCTTGCCGGGTGCGGTTCGAATGGTGGATCGGAGCCAGGTGTCCACTCACGCACCGGGGCAGACGGGCACCTCGCGCGCGCAGATCACCTGCGATCAAGCGGCGTCCTACCGGAGCCTGCACGACCTGCGCCGCCGATCCGTCGCGGTGGTCCTCCTCCGCGCGACCGGATCCCGTCGCGTTCGGCGCATCGGCGGCATTCCGGTGACGGTCTCCGACGTCACCCTCGTCCAGCGCGTCACCGGCTCCCGACCGCCGTCGAGCTTCGCCGTGCGCCAGACCGGCGGCCCAGGCGTCAGCGGGTGCGACAGGCTCGTGTCCACCGGAGCCGTCTACCTGGCGTACCTGACCCCGTTCAAGCTGCGGCCCCACGGACATCAGCTCGGACTTCAGTACTTCGCAGTCGGCCTGTTCGAGCACGCCGGAGGAGACGTGCCGGCACCGGACACGCGGTCGTTCGCCAACGTGACCGCCGGCCAGCAGCGTCTGCCGACTCGGATCTCGGTCGCCGACGCGCGCGCGAGCTGACGCCGCCGCCTCGATCCGCCGCAAGAGCCCGGGCTCACGCCACCGCCTCGATCCGCCGCAGGCGCGCCCGCGCCTTGGTCAGGTGCTTGTTGACGTTGTTGACCGATCGCCGGCGACCGTCGAGGACCGCGATCTCCCTGTAGCTGAACCCGGCGATCAGCGCCACGAGGTCGTGCTGCTGGCCGGGCGGCAGCGAGGCGAGCGCGCGCAGCGCTCGCCGGGCTTCGAGCGCGGGCTCCAGTGACCCGGCTTCGCGGAGCAGCCGGTCCCAGTGAGCCTCGTACAGGAACTCGCCGAGCCGCGCCTCGCGGCGGTCCTGCCGCGAGAGCCGGTAGGCCTGGTGCACCGCGACGGTCCGCAGCCACGCGAACAGCGCGGGCGTGCGGTCCGGCTGACGGCGCAGGAGCACGGCCCACGCCGACTGACACGCGTCCTCGATCAGCTCGGCCGGCGCCGTCACCGAGCACGCCACGGCACGCAGCAGCGGCGCGTGATGCCGGCGGTACAGCTCCGTCCTCGTCGCCGCGAAGCACGCAGGGAGCGGTGACAGCCATCAGACCTCCTTGAGCTACTGAAGCTAATTGAGACTAATTTGTTGCTCTTGACGCTACCAGATGTCCGGGTCGATTGATAGGTGTCTGTATTGCTCTTTTTGACTCAATTAGCTTCAGGAGGCTCAATGTCGGTACCCGGTATTGGAGCGGTCACCGCGCACCCCAACCCGAGCGCACTCCCGGGCAGCAACGTGCTGCAGCAGCTCGTCAACGGGGCCGAGGCGTGGGCGCTGGCGATCGCGCTGCTCGGGGCGTTCGTGGGCGCGGGGATCTGGGCGCTCGCCGCCCACACGCACAACCACCACTACGCCGGCCGCGGACGAATGGCCGCGCTCATCTCGGGGGCGGCCGCACTCGTCGTCGGCGCCGCACCCGGCCTCGTCAACTTCTTCCAGCACCTCGGGACGACGGCCAAATGAGGCGGCGACGCCGGCTGACCGCGGGAGCGCTCGCCTTCGGATGCGCGACCTGCTCGCTGGCCGCGGTGCCCGCTCCGGCCGCCGCGCTCAACCCGGCGGGCGCCCTGTGCACGCGTGGCCGGGTTCTTCAGCGGCGCCGCCGGGCGGGCGTGCAAGATCGTCCAGGGCGGCGCACAGCTGCTCGGAGGCGGGAGCAAGACGGCCAGCGGCCCGTCGACGGTCAGCGGCCCGTCGACGGTGTCCCGTGCCGTCGGCATCGCCGCGATCTCCGCCTGGGTCCTGATCGGCGCGAAGGTCGCACTCGACGAGACGGCGAAGATCATCTCGCACACGACCTCGCCCCAGCTGGCGAGCACGTGGTTCTCCTCGAGCTACTGGCGGATGGCGGGGATCGGGGCGCGTACTCACGCTCCCGTTCCTGTTCGCCGCGGCGATCCAGGCCCTGATCCGCTCCGACCTGGCGATGCTCGCCCGCGCCGCGTTCGTCCAGCTTCCCGTGGCGGTCCTCGCGGTGAGCATCGTCGCGCCGCTGACGATGCTGCTGCTGGCCGCCTCCGATCAGATGTCGGCGGTCGTCGCCTCGGCCGCGGGCGGAGACGGCACGCGGTTCCTGGCCCACACCGGGCTTGTGGCGGGGAGCGTGGCGGTGCTCGCCGGCGCGCCGTTCGTCGTCGTCGTCGTCGGCCTGTTCACGGTCGCAGGGGCGGTGCTGTTGTGGCTCGAGCTGCTGATGCGCGAGGCCGCCGTGTACGTGGTGGTGCTGATGCTCCCACTCGCGTTCGCGTCGTTCGTGTGGCCGGCCCGGCGGATGTGGACCTACCGCGCGCTCGAGCTCCTCGTGGCGCTGATCCTGTCGAAGTTCGTGATCGTCGCCGTGCTCGCGCTCGGCGGTGAGGCGCTCGGCCAGGGCGACGCCGGCGGCATCACCCGGATGCTCGCCGGCACGGTCCTCGTGACGATGGGCGCGTTCGCGCCCTGGGCGCTCCTGCGGTTCCTGCCGATGGCCGAGCTGGCGAGCAGTGCGGCCGGCTCGCTGCGCGGCGAGAGCTGGCGCATGCGCCAGTCGGTCGGCACCGCCACCGCCTACGGCAACGCGATTGCCGGCGCACTCGAGCAGCGGGCCGGCGGCGACACGCTCGATGACGAGGGGGCGCCCGCCCGGGCGGCCCGCGCCGAGCGCGAGCGGCTGGCCGAGACGCCGCTCGCCGGCGATGACCCGGGCGGCGGTGGTTCGCCGGCAGCGGGCGGTCCGTTCCCGGACGGTCCGTTCCCCGACGGCGGCGGCGGGCGGCGGTCGGGCCCGACTCGCCGGGCGCGCCCGGCGGCCCGGGCGCCGGCGGCGGCCCGGGCTCCGGCGGCGGCCCGGGCTCCGGCGGCGACCCTGGTTCGGGCGGTGGCCCGGGCTCGGGCGGCGACCCCGGCTCACCTGCGCCACCCAGCGCGGACGCCGACGCCGGCGCCGCGGACGCCGGCCCTCCCGGCCCGCGACCGTCGCCGATGGCGCCGCGGATGGTCGACGGCAAGCTGCCGACGCTGCTCTGGAGCCCGAGCGGCGGCCATGAGCCCGTCGTCGACCCCGCCGCGACCCCAGCGCAGCCGCCGCCCTCCGACGACGCGTCCGCCGACGGCCGGACCGCGGCCGCACGGGTCCTCCCACGCCGAGCCTCCGGGCGACGATCGGGACCCGCGCCCGCCGGCCCAGGAGCCCGACGAGGGACGGTTGTGACCGCGCGACGGCTCGCGTACCGGTTCGGCCCGCTCGAGCGCCGCGGGATCCTCGGCCCGGTCCGGGCAGGCCAGGCCGCGGTGCTCGGCGCTGGCGTGCTCGTTGCGATCCTCGTGCTCGACCTCTCGCCCACCGCCTCCGGCGCGTTCCTCGCGACAGCGTGCGTCGCGGTGGGCGTCGCGCTGGCGACCGCCCCACTCGGCGGCCGCACGTTCGAGGAGTGGGCGCCGGTCGTCTCGCGGTTCGCGCTGCGGCGCATCCGGGGCCGGACGCGGTTTCGCTCGCCCGTACCGGAGCTCGGCATTCCGCGCACTGCGCGGCCGGCCCGCATCCGAGCCCGCGATCCTCACCCCGGAGCCGGCCACCCCGGACGCCCTGCGCGGCGTGCGGATCCTCAGCGCCGCCTACCGCGAGCGCACGATCGGGATGCTGGCCGAGCGCGGCGGCCGCCGGCTGACAGCCGTGCTCGCCTGCCGCGTGGGTCGGGTTCTCGCTGCTCGACCCGAGGAGCAGGAGCGCGGCTCGCCCGCTGGGGGCTGATCCTGTCCGGGATCGCCAGCCACCGCCGTCCGCCGGATCCAGTGGGTCGAGCGCACCGCGCCCGCGCGCGGCGACGAGCTGGTCCGGTGGCTGCACACCGAGCGCGACCCCGCCGTGCCGCTGCGGGGCACGCCGATGATCGACTCCTACCTCGAGCTGATCGGCGACGAGCGCCCGGGTCACGCAGGAGCACGAGATCCTGCTCGCCGTCCAGGTCGACGAGCGCGGCGTCCGCGACCGGGGCCCCGACGCCGCGAGCGCGCGCTGATCGAGGAGACCGAGCGAATCGCCCAGGGACTCGAGGCGGCCGAGGTGCTCGGTGCTCGGAGCGCTCGGCCCCGAGCAGCTCGCGCGGGCGCTGCGGACCGCGTTCGATCCCTACGCGCGCGCCGAGCTGGCCACGCTCGACGCCGCCGACCCGGACCGCGCCGGCCTCAGCGAGGCGAACGCCTGGCCGCTCGGCGCCGAGGAGTCGTGGGACCGCTACTGCAGCGACGGCGCAGTCCACGCGACGTACTGGATCGGCGGCTGGCCGCGCGTCGACGTCTCGCCGATGTTCATGGACGCGCTACTCGGCCGCTCGAGCGTCGTGCGCACCGTCGCGGTGACATTCGAGCCGATCCCGCCCGATCGCTCGACGCGCGAGGTCGAGGCGGCGATCACCCGTGACCAGGCCGACCGCGAGCTCCGCCTCCGCTTCGGCCAATCCGAGACCGCCCGCCAGCGCCAGGCCCAGGACGCCACGGTCCGGCGCGAGTCCGAGCTCGCCGCCGGCCATGGCGAGGTTCGCCTTGCCGGGTTCGTGACCGTCACCGGGCGTGATCCCGACGAGCTGCGGCGCGCCAGCGATCGAGGTGCTCGAGCAGGCCGCCCGCGCCCGGCTCGAGCTTCACCGCATGTACGGCCAGCAGGCCGACGCGTTCACGTTCACGCTGCCACTGTGCCGAGGGCTCCGATGAGCGCCGAGCGCCCCGGCCATCGGTGCACGACCCGCCACGCGCAGGCGATCTACCCGTTCATGGCCACGGGCGGGCTCGGCGGGCGCGGCGTGTTCATCGGACGCGACTCGGGCGGCGGCGCGTTCTGTTACGACCCGTGGGTCCTGTACGGCGATGGCCTGCTCGACGACCCGAACGTGATCGTGCTCGGGAAGCTCGGCCAGGGCAAGAGCGCGCTCGTCAAGACGCTGCTGTGGCGGATGCTCCTGTTCGGCCGCCGGGCGTTCGTGCTCGACGTCAAGCGCGAGTACGGCCCGCTGTGCCGCGCGCTCGGCGTCACGCCGATCGCGCTCGTGCCCGGCGGCGGCGTCCGGCTCAATCCGCTGCAGTCGCGGCCCGAAGAGCACGCGCAGCTCGAGCTGCTGCGGGCGGTGGCGGTGACCGCGGTCGGCGGCCCGCTCACCCAGGTCGAGGCGGCCGGGCTGCGCGAGGCGCTGCGCACCGTCCGCGCGCGCTCCTCAGAGGACGCGACGCTGCCACAGATCGCCGCCGTCCTGTTCGCGCCGACGTCGGAGATGGCGAGCGCGCTGCGCACGACCCCCGAGCAGCTCGCCACCGACGCCCGGCGCGCGGCGCTGGCGCTCCAGGATCTGTGCGAAGGCCCGCTGCGCGGCATGTTCGACGGGCCGACGACGCCTGGCCTCGACCTCGACGCCCGGCTGCTCGTGCTCGACCTCCACGCCGTCCGCGACTCGCCCGCCGTCGGCATCCTGATGGCCTGCGCGACCGCCTGGATGAGCGCCCTCCTCGCCCGCATGGCCGAGCGGCCCGGACGCGAGCGATTGCTCAACGTGGCCGACGAGTCGTGGAAGATCGTCCAGCACACGGGTCTCGGCGAGTGGTTTCAGTCGAACTTCAAGCTCGCCCGCCAGTACGGAGTGATGAACCTCGTCGTGCTGCACAAGCTCGCCGACCTGCACGCCGCCGGCGACGCGGGCTCGCGCGCGTCCCGGATCGCCGAGGGCCTGATCGCCGACGCCTCGACGCGGATCGTCTACCACCAGGACGAGAGCCAGGTGCCGCTGACGCGCACGCTGCTCGGGCTCTCCGAGAGCGAGGCGGAGCTGATCGCGATGCTGTCGGCGGGTCAGGCCCTGTGGCTCGTCGGGCTCGCGGTCGTTCGTCGTCCAGCATCACCGCTCCCGGCTCGAGGCACGAGCTGACGAACACCGACACCGGGCATGCGGCTCTCCGACGCCGGGCTGGTGCGGGGATGAGCGCGTCGTACGCGGCGGCTGGTGCGTCGATCGAGCCAATCGCGCGGCGAGGGCGTCTCGGACGCGGTCGTGCTCGGGCGCTCGCCAGCGGCGCCGGCGTCGTCGGGCTCGTGTGGCTGTGGGGCGGCATGGCCGGAGAGCTGTTCGGGCACGGCTGGCCGTCGGTCGGGCTGGCGGATCTGCTCGGCGGTGCTCGTCCGCGTCCCGACCCGGCTCGCCGATCCCGCCGCCGCCTGGCCCGCCGCGCGTGCGCGCCCTGCTCCCCGGCGCGGCCGGCCTGTACGCCGCGCTCGGCGCTCGTGCTCGCCGGCGTCATCGGCCCGCTGCGGCTGGTGCTCCGCGGCCGGCGGGCTCCGGCTGCTCGCCGGACGTGGAGACGGGGCTCGGTGGGCCGGACCCGGGGATCTGCGGGCACTGCGGTCCCGGGCGCGATCGCGCGCCGGGAGGCTCGTGCTCGGCGTGCACCGCGGCCGGGTGCTCCACGCCGAGCAGCGGCACGCGCTCGTCGCGTTCGGGCCGCCGCAGTCGGGCAAGTCGGCGGGGCTGGCGGTCCCGGCGCTGCTCGAGTGGGATGGGCCAGCGGTCGCGTCCTCGATCAAGACCGACCTGCTGGCCGCGACCTCAGAAGCGCCGGGACGCGCTCGGGACGGTGTTCGTGTTCGACCCCTTCCACCTGGCCGGAGTGCCAGCGCACACGTGGTCGCCGCTCGGGTCGGCGCTCGGACCTGGGACGGCGCGCTCGAGGTGGCGTGGCGGCTTGCGGCGGCCGGCGAGCTCGACCAGCGCGGGTCGAGGGCGGCGACTTCTGGGCGATCGCCGCCGAGCAGCGGCTGGCGCCGCTGCTGTACGCGGCGGCGGCCAGCGGGGCGACGATCGGCACCGTCGTGCGGTGGGCCTACGGCCAGGGGACACGCGAGCTCGATCAGACGCTCGCCCAGCTGGCCGGCGACGCCGCGCGACGAGGTCCAGCTCGACGCGGCGAACGCCGCCTACGATGCGGTGCAGGCGTTCGAGGCCCAGGCGGATCGCACCCGGTCCTCGATCGAGGCGACGGCTCAGGCGCTGCTCCGCGCCTACCGGTTCGCGCGCGTGGCCCAGTCGGCGCGCTCGTGCGAGATCACCGCCGACCGGCTGCTCGACGAGTCGGCGACGCTGTACCTGATCGGCGACGCCAAGGCGTCGAAGCTGCTGCGCCCGATCTTCCTCGCACTCGTCTCCGAGGTCGTCGACCGCGCCTACGAGCGCGCGACGCGCAACGGCGGCCGGCTCGAGCTGCCGCTGCTGCTGTGCCTGGACGAGGCCGGCAACGTCGCGCCGCTGCCCAACCTCGCGGAGATCGCCTCGACCGCGCCGAGCCACAACATCCAGCTCGTCTCGATCTTCCACGACCTCGCCCAGGCGCACTCGCGCTACGGCAAGCAGGCCGAGACCGTCGTCAACAGCCACCGCGCGCGGATGCTGCTGCCCGGGGTGGCCGACCTGGAGACGCTCCGGTACTTCTCGGGCCTCGTCGGCGAGGAGGAGGCCCACGACCTCACCCGCACGAGCGGAGCGGGCGGAACGTCGCGCTCGACCGCCCGCCGGCGCCGGCCGCTGATCGCCGCGGAGGCCCTGCGCCAGCTCCCCGACCGCCACGCGCTGCTCCTGTACGGGCGCCTCCCACCGGTGCAGCTGCGGCTGCGGACGTGGTTCGACGACGCCAGGCTGCGGAGGCTGGCCGGCGTGTCATGAGCTGGCAGGACGGCACCGGCGAGGGCCCGTGGGAGGACTACGGCGAGGATGCCTGGGACGAAGAGCAGCGCTGGCCGCTCAACTGGCACGAGCTGTATCCGCGCGAGCGGTGGCTGTGGTTCGAGCGGCTGTGGAGCGACGTGTGCGCGCTGCGAACCCGCTACCGGTTGCCGGTCCGCAACGGCTGGTGGGAGGACGCGGTTCAGGTCGAGGCGCTCGCCGCCTTCGCCGCCTGGGTCCACCGCTACGACTCGGGCGAGTGGGATGACCCGCCGGGCAAGCTGGCGCTGCTGTACGACATCGAGCGCCTGTCGGTCGTGCTGCGCGACGGGAACGAGCCGTTCCATCCCGACCGGGATCGCCTCGCGTTCGCGCGGTATCTGATCGAGGCGGGCTGCCAGCCGCCGCCGGCCGGAGCGCCACGCGGTGGCTGACGCGGCGTACGACCCGGGGATGACCGCCCGCCGCCCGGGTGACCGCCCGCGCGGGGATGACCACCCGCGCGGGGATGACCGCCCGCGCCCGGGTGACATCCTGGGCGAATGCCCACCGAGCGCGCGTTCCCGCTGGGAGCGTCGATCACGGTCGACCAGCTCGACCGCGATCCCCATCCCGCGTTCGCCGAGCTGCGCCGGCACGAGCCGGTGTCGTGGCTGCCGGCGCTGGACGGGTGGCTCGTCACCCGCTACGACTTGGCGGCGGCGGCGATGCGCGATCCGGCGCGGTTCACGGTCGACGATCCGCGCTTCTCGACCGCACAGGTCATCGGGCCGAGCATGCTCAGCCTCGATGGCAGCGAGCACGCGCGCCACCGCGGCCCGTTCCTCGCGCCGTTCCGGCCCCAGGAGGTGCAGAAGCGGTTCGGCGCCGCCACCGATGACGAAGCGCAGCGGTTGCTCGACGTGGTCGCGCCCGCGGGGCGGGGCGAGCTGCGGCGTGGCGTTCGCGGGTCCACTGGCGGCCGCCATCGTGGCGCGGTCGCTCGGGCTGGGGGCCGGCGAGGTGCAGGCCGTGCTCGGCTGGTACGACGCGATCGTCGCCGCGGTGACCGACATCACCGCCGGGCGGGGCGACGGCGCCGACGGGCGGCGGGCGTTCGCGGAGCTGGGCGGGCGGCTGCAGGCGGTGATCGACGCCGGCGATGAGTCGCTGCTGGCCGAGGCGGCCCGCGGGTCCGGGCTGGCCGGCGAGCAGATCGTGTCGAACGCGGCCGTGCTCCTGTTCGGCGGGATCGAGACGACCGAGGGCATGATCGCCAACGCTCTGCTGCACCTGCTCGAGGAGCCCGCACGGCTGGCGGACGTGCGATCCGAGCCGGCAGCTGCTCGACGCGGCGATCGAGGAGTCGCTCCGGCTCGAGCCGGCCGCCGCCGTCGTCGACCGGTACGCCACCGACGCGGTGGAGCTCGGCGATGCGCCGATTGCGGCGGGCGAGCTCGTGCGCGTGTCGATCGCCGCTGCCAACCGGGATCCGGCGGTGTTCGACGACCCGGATCGCTACGTGCTCGAACGCCCGAGCCGGCGCCACCTGGCGTTCGCGCAGGGGCCGCACGTGTGCCTCGGCGTGCACCTGGCCCGGCTCGAGGCCCGGCGCGGCCTCGCCGCGCTGCTCGGCCGGCTGCCCGGGCTGCGGCTCGACCCCGACCCTGGCGAGCCGGCGGAGTTCCGCGGGCTGGTGTTCCGCAAGCCGCCGCGGCTCGTGGCGGCGTGGGACGAGGGTTGACCGACCGCCGGTGGCGCGGGGCGACGGGCGCTCGAGCTCGCCCGCGACCGCGGGTCAGCGCAGGAGCATCCGCAGGATCGGCTCGGCGCGGCCGACGTCGGGCGGCTCTCCGGTGATCAGCCCCATATAGGTGTAGGACTCGATCAGTCGGACGATCACGTAGGCGAGCTCGTGCACGTCGACCGGGACGTCGAGCTGGCCCGAGTCGACCTCGGCTTCGAGCAGGAGCTCGATCGCCGCGATCAGGCGAGGCTGGAACTCGGTGTCGTGGCGGGTGAGGAGGCGCATCGCGTGCTCGCCCTCCTCGGCGAGCCAGCGGCGCATGCCCGGGTTGGTGATGATCGTGTCGACGAAGCGGCCGACCACCTCGACGACGCGCTCGGCGCCGCGGGTGGACACGTCGTGTTCGATCCGGGCGAGGGTGTCGTAGGCGAGCGACCAGACGACCTCGACGAGCAACCGGTCACGCGATCCGACCCAGCGGTACAGGGTGACCCGGTTGACGCCGAGCTCGTCGGCGAGAGCGCTCATGTCGAGGCGCTCCGGCGAGAGGAACCTGGCGCGCGCGAGGCGCAGCGCGTCGTCCGCGCCCGGTCGCTGGGCCACGGTCACCGTTTGAGTATGCAACACGATGGCGATGTGTTGCATCGTACGGGGGTGCGGTATAGGATTGCAACACTTTCCCGATTCGTTGCGCAGGAAGGAGCGGCGGCTTGCTGAAGGACGACATCGAAGCGCTGGGCGAACTGGCCGGGGAGGCGCTCGCCGCCGGCGGCACGCTGATCAAGGACCTGCACGAGGGCATCGCCAGCCGGCCGTTCGACGCTCTCGGGCCGTCGGCTGCTCCCGCGCGGGCAATCCATGACGGGATCGCGCGGGCGGTGTACGGCGGGGTGCGCGGCGCGCTCCGGACCGGCGCACGCGGCGCCGGGAGGGCGATGGCGGCCCGCAGCAGCGACGTCGGCGCGCCGCCGCTGTCGGCGACTCCGGGAGGCTCGTTCGCGCTCGGAGCCATCAACGGCCTGTGGGGCAACCACCTCGCCGACCACGGCCACCGGTACGCGTTCGGGATGGAGGTCCGGCGCGGCGGCGAGCCGGTCGCGGTGACCGCCGAGACGCTGGCCGAGGCATACCCCGACGCCACCTCGCGGATCGCGGTGTTCGTCCACGGCCTGTGCGAGACCGAGGAGGCGTGGCGGATCTTCCCGCTCCGGGGCGAGCGCGTCGGGCGCCGGACGTACGGCGAACGCCTGCAGGACGAGCTCAGCTTCACCCCCGTCGGCATCCGTTACAACACCGGCCTGCGGATCTCGGCCAACGGGCGCTCGCTCGCCCGGCTGCTCGACGACCTCGTCGACGAGCTGGCCGGTGGCGGTCGAGGAGCTCGTGCTGATCGGCCACTCGATGGGCGGCCTGGTCGCGCGCAGCGCCTGCCACTACGGCGAGATCGACGCGCTGGCCTTCACCGACGCCGTCCGTCACGTGTTCTGCCTGGGCACTCCCCACCTTGGCGCCGACCTCGAGAAGGGCGCCAACGCGCTCGGCTGGGCGCTCGGCCGCCTGCCGGAGACGCGCCCGCTCGGCACGCTGCTCAACGCCCGCAGCGTCGGGATCAAGGACCTCCGGTACGGCTCCTGCGCCGAGGAGGACTGGAGCGACTGCGACCCCGACGAGTTCCTCAAGGACCGCTGCACCGAGGTCCCGTTCCTCGCCGACGCCCACTACTACTTCATCGGCGCGTGCCTCAGCGAGGGCCCGGTCGGCCAGCTGATCGGCGACCTGCTCGTGCGGATGCCGAGCGCGTCCGGCCGCGGGCGCGGCACTGGCCGGCGGATCCCGTTCGAGGTCGACAACGGGCTCGAGCTGACCGGGCTCAATCACTTCGACCTGCTCAACCACCCCGCGGTGTACGAGCAGATCCGGACCTGGATCCTGCGGCCGTCGGTGCGGCGGGAGATCGCTGTCGAGGTGGGAGTACGGCGGGCCGAGCCGAGCCGAGCGAGCGGGCTGGCCGAGCGGCGGAGCCGGCCGGCGCCCCGGGCCAGCCTTAACGTTACGCGGTGCCACTGCGCTGGGTTCGATGTCACGTTGAGGTCGCCAGCGCGCCTTAACGTCACACGAAACCACCGCCCGTGGCATCGCGTAACGTTAGGGTCGGTCCGCGCGCGAGTGGCGAGAGCGAGTGGCGAGTGGCGAGTGGCGAGTGCGAGGCTGCGCGAGCGACGAGCCGTGAGCGACGAGCCCCGACGAGCCCCGAGTCACGAGCGCGAGCCACGCCCCGCAGGCGGGTGCGCGGCGGACACCTTTATGCGACGCAAGGAGATCCGATGCCGCTGAGCAGGCAGGAGGCGCGGCACCGCCGCTCGATCACGGGCCCCGTGGACGCGCCCCACTGGGGGCAGATGCCGGTGCACAAGCTGCCGGCGAAAGGGGCGGGGCTCGAGCAGGCGTACGAGCTGATCTCCAGCGAGCTGCTGCTCGACGGGCAGTCGCGGCTCAACCTGGCCACGTTCGTGACGACGTGGATGCCGTCGGTGGCCGGGCGGCTGATGAGCGAGACCGCCGACAAGAACATGATCGACAAGGACGAGTATCCGCAGACGGCGGCGATCGAGGCGCGGTGCGTGAACATGCTCGCCGACCTGTGGGGCTCGACGGCGCAGGAGGAGGCGACCGGCTGCTCGACGACCGGCTCGAGCGAGGCGGCGATGCTTGCGGGGATGGCGCTCAAGTGGCGCTGGAAGGCGCGGCGCGCAGCCGCGAACAAGCCGGCCGACCGGCCGAACCTGGTGATGGGCGTCAACGTCCAGGTGTGCTGGGAGAAGTTCTGCCGGTACTGGGAGGTCGAGCCGCGGTTCGTGCCGATGGAGGGCGAGCGCTTCCACCTCGATGCGGCCGGAGGCGGTGGCGCGCTGTGACGAGAACACGATCGGCGTCGTGGCGATTCTCGGCTCGACGTTCGACGGCAGCTACGAGCCGGTGAAGGAGATCGCGGCGGCGCTCGACCAGCTGCAGTCCGACACCGGCCTCGACGTCCCGCTCCACGTCGACGGCGCCTCGGGCGGGTTCGTCGCGCCGTTCCTGGCGCCCGAGCTCGAGTGGGACTTCCGGCTCGCGCGGGTGCAGTCGATCAACGCGTCGGGCCACAAGTACGGGCTCGTGTACCCCGGCGTCGGGTGGGCGGTGTGGCGCAACAAGGAGGCGCTCCCGCGCGAGCTGATCTTCGACGTCAACTATCTCGGCGGGCACATGCCGACGTTTGCGCTCAACTTCTCGCGGCCGGGGAGCGAGGTGATCGCGCAGTACTTCATGTTCACCAGCCTCGGGTGGGAGGGCTATCACGGCGTGCTGCAGACCGCACAGGACATCGCGCGGTACATCGCCCGCGAGGTCGCCGAGCTCGGCCCCTACCGGCTGATCACCGACGGCAGCGATCTGCCGGTGTTCGCGTTCGCGCTCAAGCCTGAGGTGACCAACTACACCGTGTTCGATGTGTCAGACCGGCTGCGCCAACGGGGCTGGCTCGTGCCTGCGTACACGTTCCCGGAGAACCGTCAGGACCTGAGCGTGCTGCGGATCGTCGTCCGCGCCGGGATGAACCAGGAGATGGCGGACCTGCTGCTCGACCACCTGGGCGAGCAGACGGAGTTCCTCGAGTCGCTCGACGCCCCGCTGCCCGGCCAGGCGCCCGATCGGCGCAAGGCGTTCTCTCACTGACCGCACCCAGGGGGCAATACCCAGGGTTGTGGACCTACACCACTGTCAACGGCGCTAGGGTCCAGGGCCGTGACCACGGCGGAATGGGTGAAGCTGATCACGATCCCGTTCTTCACCGGCGCGATCGGTTGGCTGATCAACTGGACTGGGCTGATCATGCTGTTCAACCCCGTGGAGTTCCACGGGCGCCGGATCCCGGGGCTGCAGGAGCTCTCGACGCTGCTCCCCCGCCGGCTCCAGGAGGTCCCGGGGATCATGCAGGGCGGGATCGGATGGCAGGGGATCGTGCCCGCCCGGGCGGCGAAGATGGGCAGCATCTCGACCGACAAGGCGATCTCGAAGCTGGGGACGCCGACCGAGTTCTTCGAGCAGCTCGAGCCGGAGAAGATGGCCGCGCACATCGTCAGCGTGTTCGAGCCGGAGATCCCAGAGATCGTCAACCGGACGATGCAGCGCGAGAGCCCGGGGCTGTGGGGCGACGTCCCGCCGCGCGCCAAGCAGGCCGTGTACGCGCGCGTGCAGGCGCAGCTGCCCGACATCGTCCACGACGTGACGAGCGACATGGGCAGGCACATCGACCAGCTGCTCGATCCGAAGCTGATGATCGTCGACCACTTCGAGCGCCACCCGGAGCTCGTCAACCGGATCTTTCAGGACATCGGCAAGCGCGAGCTGCGGCTGATGGTCAACTTCGGGTTCCTGTTCGGGTTCCTGTTCGGGATCCCGGTCGCGATCATCACCCACTTCCTGCCGTGGTGGTGGCTGCTGCCGGTGCTCGGCGTGGTCGTCGGATGGACGACGAACCTGCTCGGCATGTACGTGATCTTCGAACCGCCCGAGCCGAGGAAGTTCGGGCCGTTCACGTTCCTGGGGCTGTTCGTCCGCCGCCAGGACGAGGTGGCCGAGGTGTACGCGCGGATCATCGCCGACGACGTGGTGACGCTCGAGAACATCGGCAATTTCCTGCTCGACGGCCCGCGCGGCGACCGCACCCGGCAGATGCTCGAAGATGCGATGGGGCCGGCGATCGACCGCGCCGCCGGCCCGGCGCGGGCGGCGGTCCGGGTGGCGGTCGGCACGCGTGAGTACGACAGCATCCGCGAGTCGGTCGCCCAAGATGCGGCCGATCACACCTTGAAGGGATTCCAGGATCCCGAGTTCAGCCGCCAGCAGAGCGAGCAGATGCGGACGCTGATCGCGCAGCGGACGAAGGAGCTGCCGCCCCGCGATTTCGTGGAAATGCTCCGCGCTGCCTTCAAAGAGGACGAATGGATGCTGTACTTACATGGAGCGGTGATGGGTCTGGCCGGAGGATTCATCCACCTGGCGTTGTTCGGATAGCGATGAGCGTGCGAGAGCCACAGCAGAGGTCGGGCGCGGCGGGCGCCCTGGACGCGCTGCCCGGCCTCGCCCGGATCGCCGCCACCGCTTGGTGGCACACCGCAGAATGGACCGCGCAGAAGTCGGTCGGGCTCAGCTGGCGGCTGCTCGACGCCGCCACCTCGCCGCGGAAGGCCGCGGCCCTCGCCGACGAGGTGCGCCATGCCGCCGGCACGGTGCTGCGCGATATCGCCGACCTGCTCGACCTCGAGGACCGGCTCCCGACCGGCGCCGCGGCCGGCGCCGCCGAGGCGGCCACCGTCGCAGCCGATGTCGTCAAGCGGGTGGCCGACGCAGTCCCGATGACCGTGCGCTCGTCCGAGTCCGGCCACGACGGCGAGCACGCGAACGGACACGGGAGCGGGAACGGCAACGGCCAGCCGCGCTCGCTGCAGGAGCAGGGCGAGCTCCTGCTGCGCCTCTCGCGGGACGTCAACTACGAGTTCGATGCGCATCCCGCGTACGAGCGCATCCTGTCCGAGCTGGCGCCCGACGAGGCGCGGATCCTCCAGCTGATGCTCGTCGAGGGCCCGCAGCCGTCGGTCGACGTGCGCACCGGTGGCCCGCTCGGGATGGTCCGCTCGCAGCTGATCGCGCCCGGGCTGACGATGATCGGCGCGCGGTCCGGCTGCCGCTACGTCGAACGCGTGCCGGCATACCTCAACAACCTGTTCCGGCTCGGTCTCATCTGGTTCAGCCGCGAGACGCTCCACGACCCGATGCGCTACCAGGTGCTCGAGGCGCAGCCGGACGTGCTCGAGGCGATCCACTCGGTCACGTACGCGAAGGTCGTGCGACGCAGCGTCCACCTGACGCCGTTCGGCGAGGACTTCTGCCGCACGTGCCTGTCGCCCGGGGAGGAAGTGCTCGCCACGCTCCCGCAACACTCGGCGCCGCCCGAGCACTCGGCGACGCCGCAGCCGCCGACCGCGGCGAGCTGACCGGGCCGGGCGCTTGGCCCGCAGGTCGCCGGGACGGGCCGCGGCCGGGCGTGTAGGCTCGCCGCGACTGGGGACCATGGCTGAGCTGGACTTCTTGGTGATCGGGGCACAGAAGGCGGGCACGACGACGCTGTGGGAGCTGCTGCGCGCGCACCCGCAGCTCGATCTCCCAGCCGCCAAGGAGGTACCGTTCTTCGCGCACGAGGGGATCTACAGGCGGGGAATCGAGAACTACGCCGCCACTCACTTCGGGCCGCGCCGCGCCGGGGTCCTGCGCGGCACGGTCTCGCCCCAGTACATGTTCGACAGCCCGACGGTGGGCGTCGCCGAGATCGCCGCGCGGATCGCCGCCGCGGTGCCCGACGCGAAGCTGGTGGCGCTGCTGCGCGACCCGATCGAGCGGGCGATCTCCCACCACCGGATGTCGGTCCGCCGCGGGCACGAGCGGCGACCGGTCGCCCAGGCGCTGCGCGAGCAGCTGGCGCCCGGCGCGCTCGAGGCCGCCCGGCGCCCGGTCGGCGACACTGTCGCGCCCGACGTGCGCCGGCGCGTGTACACGAACACGCGGTACATCACGGCCGGCGAGTACGGGCGCGTGCTCGCCGAGTACCGGGCGCACTACCCGCCGGACAGGCTGCTCGTGCTGCTCACCGATGAGCTGGAGGCCGACCCGGGCGGCCTGCTCGAGCGGCTGCTCGGGTTCCTCGGCGTCGACCCCGACTGGCGGCCGGCCGATCCGCACATCCGGCGGCTCGTCGGCGGCGACCGCGTGCGGGTCGACCCCAAGGCGCTCGACACGCTTCGACGGCTGCTGTCGGCGGCAGTCCCGGATGCGCCGATCGGGGCCTACGACGTCGCGCTCGAGGAGTGGAACACGCTCGGGAGCGCCGAGCGCGACAGGCTCCCGGCGCCGCTGCAGGCCCGACTGCGCGCGCATTTCGCCCGCGACGCGGAGGAGCTCCGACGGCTGTGGGGCGTCACGGTGCCGTGGCGAGAGCCCCCTGCCCCTGCCCCCGCCGCCGCCCCCGCCGCGCCCGCCGCCCCCGCCGCGCCCGCCGCGACGCGCACGGCCGCCCCTGTCGCCCGCCAAAGCACGCGCCTGACGATCGACCCCGACACCCTGGCCGGCGCCGACGCGATCGCGGACCGGATCGCCGCCGCGCTGCGCGACGGGACCGGGTTCTCGCTCGTCCGGATCGACATCCAGGAGGTGCTGCTGCTCGGCGAGGGCCGTTTCAAGGTGCGCGACCCCGAGCTCGACGCGATCGGGGTGCGCGAGGACCCGGCCCGGGCCGCCGCCGCGGTGCGCGATGCGATCGAGCGAGCCGACGCGGTCAGCGTGACGACGGAGCGGCGTTGGTTCGTCGGCGCGACGATGCTCGAGCGCGCCATGTTCCGCGACGCGCTCGTGCCGCGTCTGATGTGCGCGCCGACCGTGGCCCGGGACCTGCTGGCGGGCGAGCCACCGGCCCCGGGCGAGCCGACCCATACCCGGCTCCACGAGCTGCTGCAGGGGCGGCGGGTGGCCGCCGTCGGGCCGGCGGCGCTTGCCGATCACGTCCGGCGACGGGCGGCGCTGCGGGCGGCGAGCGCGCCCGAGGACCTGGCCCGCCGGGGCGAGTTCGACATCGGCCTCGTCGCCGGCCTCGACGACCTCGGCGAGGTCGACGACGTGTTCACCACCCTCGCCGTGCAGCGCGAGGCATACGACCTCGTGCTCGTCGTCGGGCACGTCCCGGCGAAGCCGTTGTGCGTGCGGCTCGCGGCCGAGCTCGAGGTCGTGGCGCTCGACCTCGGGCGCCCGCTGGCCGGTTTCCTGCACCCCGGCTTCAGCGCGGACGGCGGCGAGCGGCTCGCCCGGATCCGCTGGGAGGTCGGTCGCTATCTGCGGGAATCGGAGCTCCCGGCCCCGGGCCCGCCCCATGCTCTCGAGGGCCGGCTCGTCCGCGTCCCCGCTGGGGAGGTCGCCTACGTCGAGCGCGGCCGGCTGCGGCCGCTGACCCATCCGGCACTGCTCGCCCTGTTCGACCACGAGCCGGTCGATGTCGAGCCGGACGCCGTCCGCGACCTCGCGCGCGGGGTCCCGCTGGCGATCGTGCACGAGCGCTTCACCGCGCCGTTCCTGCTGATCGACGGGCGCCGGCGACCGCTCGATCTCGAGCTGCCGCTCGTCGAGATCGACGACTTCGCGCTGCTCGACGTGCCCGACGGCGAGCCGTTCCGGTGGCATCCGGAGGCGTGAGCGCCGGCGCTCACATCCCGTCGAACGTGCCGCGCGGGAACACCCGTGCGCGCCGCTCGCGGTTGAGGATCGCGGCGACTCGGTCGTAGTCGGCGTGGCGGCCGTGGATCGCCCGGACGACGTCGGCGATCTGAGCGCACTGGGTCGTGCGGTAGCAGTACTCGTGCCCGAGCACGCACAGCTTCAGGTCGTGCTCCCAGAGGCAGCGCCGGAACGCCGGCTGGTCCGCGTACCCGTTCGCGTTGCCGGCGTGCGCGAACGGCGGGTGCTCGCACCAGCGCATGTAGGTGGCGTGCCAGCTCTCGAGGAAAGCCCTCGTGCCGGCGGTCGCCCGCCATACGAGCAGGCCTGTGTTGAGCTCGTAGAACGCCTCCGGGACCTCCGGATCGGCGAGCCCCCGGTAGCCGGGGCTGAGGCATGCGGCCACGTCGAAGCGTCCCATCAGCGCGAACAGCCCGGTGAGCTCGCCGATCACATACGTGTCCGTGTCGAGGAAGATCGTGCGCCGGAACGGCGAGCGGAGCATCCCAGCGATCTTGTCCGCGTACGGGTTGCCGGTCGGATCGAGCCGCTCGACGCGGACCCGCTCGTCGGGCGCCGGCCGCTCCCGGTCGCTCACGATCACGTGGGGGACGTCGTTGAAGCGCAGCGAGGAGAGCGCCGAGGCGAGCGCCTCGTCGAAGTACCGATCGCCGATGGCCGAGTAGAGGATGCCGTCCATCACGCCCCGAAAAACGCGGGCGGGATTGTAGTCCGGCGCCGCTGCGGCGGCGAGGCCCGTTGGTAGCGTGTCGCGCGGCATGTCGGGACTGGACTTCCTGGTGATCGGGGCACAGAAGAGCGGGACGACGACGCTCTGGCAGCTGTTGAGCGGCCACCCGCAACTCGCCTTCCCGGCCGGCAAGGAGGCACCGTTCTTCACCGACGAGGAGGCGTTCGCCGCCGGCCTGCCCGCGTACCTGGCGCGCATGTTCCCGGATGCCGCCCCGGATGCGCTGCGCGGGACGGTGACGCCGTCGTACATGAAGGGCGCCGCCGGCCCCGGCACGCGGGGCATCCCGGTCGAGCTCGTGGCCGAGCGGATCGCCGACGCGGTGCCCGGCGCGCGGCTGATCGCCCTGCTGCGCGAACCGATCGGGCGAGCGATCTCCCACCACCGGATGTCGGCGCGGCGCGGGATCGAGCCACGTCCGCTCGAGCAGGCGCTGGGCGAGCAGCTCGCGCCCGGGGCGCTGGCGGCCGCGCGCGCCCACCCGACCGAGTGCAACAGCTACCTCGTGGCCGGCGAGTACGGCCGGATCCTCGCCGCCTATCGCGAGCGCGTGCCCGCCGAGCGGATGCTCGTCGCGTTCACAGACGAGCTGGCCTCCGATCCGGACGCGCTGCTCGGGCGGATCCTGGCGTTCCTCGGCGTCGACGCGGCCTGGCGACCGGCCAACCTCGGCGAGCGCCGCATGACCGGCGGCGACACCGAGCGGCTGGCGCCGGAGGAGGCCGGTCCGCTACTCGCCCGCCTGAGCACCGCGGTCCCGGACCGGCTGCACGGCGCGATCCGGCTTGCGTTTGAGGAGTGGAACACGATCGCCGCCCCGGCGCCGGAGGCGCTCGGCCCCCGGCTGCGCGCCGCGCTCGCACGCCACTTCGCCGCTGACGGCGCCGCGCTGGGCGAGCTGATCGGCGCACCCGTGCCGTGGGCGGCCGCCCCACCGGCTCCGCCCCGCGCCCCGGCGGTGCGTCGGCCCGAGGTGTCGCTGCTGATCCTCGCCCACGACACGCCGGTCGAGGTGCAGGCGCTGCTCGCCGGCGTCGTTCGCCACACCGACGGGCCGTACGAGATCGTGCTGATCGACAACGGGTCGAGCCCGCGCGGACGGGACGCGCACGGCGAGCTGGCCGAGCGCTACGGGGCGCGGATGGTCGCGCTCGACGCGAACCTGACCTTCTCGGTGGCCAACAACCTCGGGGCGCAGGCGACGAGCGGGGACGAGCTCGTGTTCCTCAACAGCGACGTGCTCGTGACGCACCGGTGGCTGCGCAACCTGCGGGGCGCCCTGCACTCGGCCGCGGACGTCGGGGCGGTCGGTCCGCGGACGACGTTCTCGCGCGCCGCGCAGGGCGGGGTCTGGCTCGACGCCGCGACCGAGGCCGGGATCGACCGGTTCGGGCGCTTCTTCAACCACCCCGACCCGGGACGGTGGTTCGAGCTCGACTGGCTGGCGGGGTTCGCGCTGCTCGTCCGCCGCGCCGCGTTCGAGGCGGCGGACGGGTTTGACGAGGCGATCCCGTGGCACGGGCTGGAGGACCGTGCGCTCGGGCAGGCACTGGCCGCGGCCGGATGGCGGTCGCTGTGCGCCGGCGACACGTTCGTCTACCACGCGGGGCACCGCACGTTCGACGCCACCGGGCACAACCGGACCGCCTCGCGGTTCGGGCGCCCGGCCGTGCGCTCGGATGTGACGCCTGCTCCCGCCGACCGACTGCTCAGCAATCCGGACGGGCTCGTGTTCGAGGTCCGCGGCGGGGTGGCGCACCACCTCGAGGCGCCCCCGGGGCTGATCGCTGACGGCCGGTCGATCGACACCGCGGCCGCAGGGGAGCTCGAGGGACTCCCGGTCGGGCCGCCGGTCAGCCTGTACCGGGCCCAGGGCACGAACCGCGTGTGGCTTCTGCACGGCGGCACCCGGCGGCCGGTCCGTGGCGATCCCGACCGGATCCGCCGGCTCCCGTTCGTGTCGATGATCGACCCGAAGCCGCTGTGGCCGCTCGAGATCGGCGCGCCAGTGGCGGTCGAGGACGCCGTCCCGCCGGTGCCGAAGATCACCGCGCGCCTGCCGTCGAACCCGGCCACGATCGCGCCCGAGCAGCTGGCCGGCACCACGCAGGTCTCGGCCGAGCTGAGGCAAGCGCTCGCCACGGGTGACGGGTACGCGCTCATCCGGCTCGGCCGCCCGGAGGCGCTCGTCCTCAACCACGGTATGTGGCCCGCGCCCCGGATCGACCGGCTGGCCAGCGGCGTCCGCCACAACCCGAGCGCAGCGGCCGCAGCCTTGCGCCAGGCGATCATCGGCGCCGACGCGGTCGGGGTGCAGACCGACCGCGACGAGGCCGCGGGCGCGCCGCTGCTCGAGCGCACGATGTTCCACTACGACCTCTACCCGCGGCTGCGGTGCGGGCCGGACGTCGCGCGTGAGCTGATGGCCGAGCTGCCGGCCCTGCTCGGCGATCGGCGGGTCGCGCTCGTATGCCCGACCGTGCTGGCCGGCCGCGCGGGCCGGGTCGCGCGCCGCGCGCACCAGCGCGAGCTCGGGTTCGACGTGCGGCTCGCGGTCGGCCTCGACGACACTCGCCGCGTCGCGTTCGCGTTCGCGGAGCTGGCCGCGCGGCGGGAGTCATTCGACGTCGTGCTCGTGGCGGCGGCCGTGCCCGGGGTGCTGCTGTGCAGCCGGCTGGCCCGGCAGCTCGACGTCGTCGCGCTCGACCTCGGACGCGCGCTGGCCGGCGTCGTGCGGGCGCCCGGCGACAGCGCGCTCGTCGGGCTCGCCGGAGAGGTGGCGGCGTATCTGCGCGGGCGGGCGTTCCCGTTGGCCGATCCTCCGCACCCACTCGAAGGGAGCCTGATCCGCCCGCGCGGCGAGGCGGACGTCTTCTACGTCGAGCGGGGCGAGGCGCGCCAGGTCGTGCACCCGGGCCTGCTCGCGCTGTTCGAGCACGAGCCCGCCGAGGTCGAGCCGAATCTCGTTCTCGCATTGCCGCGGGGCCTGCCGCTGTGCGCGGTGCAGGGGCCGCTGACCGCGCCGTGCGTGCTGCTCGACGGACGCCGGGTGACGGTCCGACTCGCGATGCCCGTCGTCGCGGTCGAGGATCCGGCGCTCGCCGAGCTGCCGGCGGATGAGCGCGAGTTGTCGATATGAGCAGGGTGCCCGCCCCCGTGTCAGATCGTCGTTGCCAGGGTCCGCCCTGCCCGCTCCAGCTCCTGGCGGGTCCCGGCCTCGATCACCGCCTGGAGGTCGAGGATCCGACGGCCGAAGCTGTCCAGCTCGCAGCGGCCGCATACCGCGAAGCACGGCACGCCGGACTGCCGCGCGCGGGTGGCCACCTCGGAGACGAGCTTGCCGGCCAGGCTCTGGCGGTCGAGCCTGCCCTCGCCCGCGATCACCGCCCGGGCGGCTCGCATGCGGCGGTCGAACCCGGCGGCGTCGAGCACGAACGAGGCGCCGGCGACGAGCTCCGCCCCGAACGCGGCCCACAGTCCGCCGGACAGTCCGCCCGCCGCCCCCGTCATCGGCACGCCGCGCGGGTCGCGCTCCATCCGCCGGGCGAGGTCGCCCAGCCGCCGTGTGAGCCGGCGGACGGCGTCGGGGTCGGCCCCCTTCTGGGGAGCGAACACGCGCGCGGCGTCCTCGAACGGCGTGCGGACGTCGCACAGCACGACGAGCCGCGCGCCCCGGAGGCCACCCCCGTCGCGGATCGCCCGGATGGCGCCGGCCCCGCCGTCGGTGGTGGCGCTGCCGCCGACGCCGACGTACACGATCCGCGCGCCGGCCTCGATCGCGGCGAGGATCAGCTCGCCGGTCCCGTACGTGCTCGCCGCGAACGGGTCGCGGTCGGCCTCGGGGATCAGGTCGAGGCCGCTCGCCGCCGCGGTCTCGACGATCGCCGTCTCGCCGGCGAGCCCGAACCGCGCCGCGAGCTCGTGGCCGAGCGGGTCGGTCGCCCGGGCGGTGCGGGGCTCGGCACCCAGCGGAGCTGCGAGCGCGGCGAGCGTGCCCTCGCCGCCGTCGGCCACCGGGCACAGGTCGGCGGTCAGTCCCGCCGCGGCGACGCCGGCGCCGAGCGACTCGGCCACCTCGAGCGCCGAGAACGTGCCCTTGAACGAGTCCGGGGCGACGAGGATCGTCTCCGAGATCCCGGGAATCCGCGCCACCGCGGCAGTATCCCGGGTGCTCGGATCAGACGGCGTGGAACTCGGAGAGCGCGGCGGCCAGCACCGGTGCCGCGACCCGGTGGAACTCGCCGGGCAGCCCGGCCACCTGGGCGTCGCCGAGCGCATCGGCCACGGCGGTCGCCGCGTGCTGCAGCCACGCGGGCGAGTCGGTGCTGTAGACGGCCAGGCCCGGGGTCGTGATGGCGGCGAGCATCTCGGTCGGGAGCGAGCTGTCGCCCATCACGTGGGCGTCGTAGACGAGCGTCGGCGCGATCCGCACGAGCCCGGCCCAGAACGGCATCTGCCGGGCCTGCTCGACGGCCTCGGGCGGCTGGCCGACGGCATCGGTCATGAAGTACGCGACCGCGTCCTCGTTGCGGTCGGTGCTCGTCAGCTCGCGGAGCGTCTCGAGGTAGCGGGGCGGGGCCGGCGGGGCGCCCTTGACGCGGTACGGCGGCTCCATCACCGAGAACCGCGGGACGGGCAGGCCCGCCGCCACGGCGCGCATGACGAGCGCGCCGCCGGACGACATGCCGTGCAGCCGCGCCCGGCCGCCGACCGCCTCGGTCACGGCGGCGAGATCCTCGATCTCGCGCTCGACCGCGTACTCGGCGCTGTCGCCGCTGTCCCCGCGGCCGCGGCGGTCGTAGCAGACGGTGGTGAACCGGCCGGCCAGCTCGGCGGCGAGGTCGGCCTGGGCGGTGCGGTCGTTGAAGGCGCCGCCGACGAACACCAACGGGTCGCCGGTGCCGCGCTGGACGTAGGCGATCCGGGTGCCGTCCGGGGAGGTGACTGTCTGGAACTCGCTCATGCCCCTACAGACCGCTCAGGACGGGCGAACTCATCGCTGTTCACGACTGCATCTGGCCGAGCAGGCAGTCGCGCGGCGGCTTGTCCTCGCGCCAGCGGAGGATCTTCGTGCCATGCCGGATGCGGCCGCCGCTCGAGTGGTCGAACGTCACCTCCACGACGAGCTCGGGCCGCAGCTCGATCCACTCGAGGTCCTTCTCGTTCTTCCATCGGCTCGGATCGCCGTGCCCGCGGTGGCCGGTCTCGTACGGCGCGAGCCGCGTCACCAGCGCGCGCTTCTCGGCCGCGCGCAGCCCGGAGGAGTGCCCGACGACGTGCAGCTTGCCGCCCTCGTCGTACAGGCCCGAGGATGAGCGAGCCGACGGTCCCCTCCTCCTTGCCGGGGCGATAGCCGGCGACGACCGCGTCGATCGTCCGCACGCGCTTGACCTTGACCATCCCGACTCGCTGGCCGGGGCGGTACGGCGCGCGCACATCCTTGGCGACGACGCCCTCGCCGCTGAGCAGCCAGGGCTCGGCCTCGGCGCGCTCGTGCGTGAGCGGGGTGACGTCGATCGCGCTGCCGGCGAGCTGCTCGAGTGCCTCACGGCGATCCGCGAACGGCAGCCCGATCAGCTCCTCGTCATCGCGGGCGAGGATGTCGAACGCGATGTAGCGAGCCGGCGTCTCCTCGGCGAGCATCGAGATTCGCGAGGCGGCCGGGTGGATCCGCTGCTGGAGCGCGCCGAAGTCCTGGCCGCCGTCGGAGTCGTCGATCACGATCTCGCCGTCGAGCACGTAGCGCCCGGCCGGGAAATCGAGCTCGGGGAAGTAGCGGGACAGCGGCTTGCCGCCGCGAGACTGGATCGTGCACTCGTCGCCGTCGACGAACGCGATCGCCCGGAACCCGTCGTACTTGGGCTCGTAGGCCCACTGCTCGCCCTCTGGCAGCTCCGGCTTGCCGCGGGCGAGTTGGGGCTCGATCGGGGGCTTGAGCGGGAGGGCCACGACCACCGGAGCATATCCACGGCGCTCCGGGCCGCCGGAACGCGGCCGGTAGCATCAGACGCATGGCAGCGGAGCATGCCACCGTCGCCGAGGAGGACTACCTCCAGACCCTGTTCTGGCTGTTCGAGGCCGGGCTGCCGATGACCGGCGCCAACCTCGCCCGGGCGATGCAGCTGTCGGCCCCGACCGTGCACGAGATGCTCGGCCGGCTCGAGCGCGACGGCTACGTGGCCCGCGACCAGGACCGGACGATCAGCTTCACCGACTCCGGTCGCGCGCACGCCGAGCGGATCGTCAGCCGCCACCGGATGATCGAGCGGTTCCTCACCGACGTCGTCGGCGTCCCGTGGGACGACGTCCACGAGGAGGCCGAGCACCTCGAGCACGCGATGACTCCGCGCTTCGAGGCGTACGTCCGCTCCGCCGTCGGCGACGCCGCCACCTGCCCGCACGGCCACCCGATCAAGGTCGGCGAGCGGATCGACGGCGTGCCGCTGGCCGACTGCGCGCCCGGCGCCAAGGTGATGATCCTGCGGCTCGAGAACGAGGCCGAGGACCTCCTGCACTACCTCAAGGACGTCGGGATCGAGCCGGGGCTCAAGGGCGAGGTGGCCGCCAACGACGGCGAGACGGTGACCGTGACCGCCGCCGGTCGCCAGTCGTACGTGACGGTCAGCGTCGCCGAGACCGTGTCGGTGATCGCCGACCCCTCGCCGCCGCCGCGGATCGCGCTGCCCGAGCAGCTCGTCCTCGGGCGCGAGCGCTACGGACGGTAGTCCCGGCGGGAGCCGCTACTGCTCGTCCGGGGCGGAGGGTGCCGGGAGCGCGCGCGGGCCGGTCAGCCAGCGGCGCAGCTTCTCGTACACGGCCGGGTGGCCGAGCAGGTCCATGTGGCCGACGCCGCCGAGGTGCGCATAGTTCTCGACGGGGAAGCGCAGCCGCTCGCCGCGCCCGCCGTGCGCCCAGGCACTCGAGCGGAGCACGAGCATGTCCCCGAGCAGCCTGCCGAGCGGCGCCTGCGGGTCGCGGGTGACCGACGCCGACACGAAGTAGTGGTCGGCCGAGCGCAGGTATGGGAGCTCGCTCCCGGTGCGCTGGATGAACGCCCGCGGGTCGGCGTCGCGCCAGTCCTCGTCGACGACATGGCCGCGGCCGAGGTCCTTGATGCCGGCGCTGCGGCGGCCGAGCAGCGCCGCCCATGCGCGGCTCTCGGGCGCCCGGACGAGCAGCGCGGACGCAGCTTGGACGACGCGCTCGAACGGCGCGCCCCGGTGCGGGGAACCGAGCGCGATGACGTGGCGGACGCGCCCCGCGAACGGTCCGTCGGCGTGGTAGTGGCAGGCGCCGCGGGCCACGAGGCCACCCATCGAGTGGCCGATCAGGGCGATCTCGCGCACCGGCACCGGCCATTGCGCGACGAGCCCGTCGAGCAGCTCCCCGAGGTCGCGGCCGTTCTCGGAGATGTGGCGGCCGGTGTTGTAGCGCACGTAGAGAGGTGTGTATCCGAGCTCGCCCGCCAGCCGCTCGCCGTACACGGTCTCTCGCGTCAGCCACGACTCGTCGGTCTCGCCGAGGCCGTGGACGAACACCGCGAGGTGTCCGGTCGGGTCCGACGCCGCTCGAATCGTCATCGGCAGTGCGAGCGGACTCCCGGCGCGCTCGAGCTCATCGCCCAGGATCGCGTTGAGCACGCCCAACGCGGCGCGTCCCCGGCGCGTGGCCTCGAGGGATGGAACCGACGTCGACGCGCCCGCCCGGATCGCCAGCGTCCGCGTGCCCGCGCGCAGCGAGCGCTCGACCGCGGCGTACACGCCGGTGGCGATCCCGTCGTGAATCACCCGGACCGGCGCCGCTCCAG
>CAWEGS010000001.1:0-170398 GCA_963808675.1 uncultured Solirubrobacteraceae bacterium | reverse complement strand
CGGGGGAGAGGCGCTGGAGCGACTCAACGACGGTGATTGGCCCTCGGCGAGCGTCGTCGGCGGGATCTTCGGCACGTGGGCGGCGGCGCTCGCCGCGGCAGCGGAGGAACCGAGGACGACTGCCGTCGAGTAGGGAGCAAACGACCGTCTTGACATACCTCACCACGTGACGCGCATCCGTGCGGGTAGACGCGACATGCACCGCCCTGGTTCGCTGTCCGTGAGGTTCGTCCGTGGTCAGCGTCTCACGGAGCGGGACTTCGAGCCGGCAACGCGATACCTGTATCTCAGAGCCGTGATGCCGAGAACGAGAACACGATCAGGCGAAGCGCAGCCGTCGCCATGCCCGACACTCGCAGTGAGCACGCGATGAGCAAGGTGGACGCCAGTAGAGCGCTCGAGCCAGCTGAACCCGGCAGATCCTCAGCTGATGTCCGGCTACGGTCGCAGGGCGGTCCCGTCCTTGCCCCGGGCGACGTAGAGGCGATCGCGGAGGCGACCGCCCAGAAGCTCCTGGAGATCATCGCAACTCCACCCACCACCTTCGGGCTAATCGGCGCCCGCGAGCTAGCGGAAGGCCTTGGCGTCTCGCTCGACTACGTGTACGCGCACGCGGCGGAGCTCGGGGCCATGCGCCTGGGCTCGGGGCCGAAGGCGCGGATCCGGTTCGATCTCGACCGCGCACGAGAGGCGCTCGAGGCCCGAACTCGCCGGCCGAATGGAAGGCGACGGCGGTAACGCCCCGTCACTCGTCCCGAAGAGCGCCTGCCGCGGGGCAGCGCGACCAACGAAACGGGTCGCACAGTGCTGGATCGTTCCGGAACTGGCTGGAGGCGTGTGCGACGATGGGACGGTCGAGTAAGGCCCCCGGCCGTGGCTGACCGGTCCGGCCGGCCCGATCCCGCCGTCATCCCCTATGCAGCTTCAGAATTTGAGAAAGGTCGCCTGATGGCCCGGCCGACGATTGGGTACGTCTTCGAGCGCCCGTGGGCAGATGGCGAGACGGTCAGCTACGGCGCACAAGTGCGCGCCTACGGTCGCTACGAGAAGGTCACGTTCGGCACCAACAAGCAGGGCTGGAACCGGACCCGCGCCGAGCTGGAGACGGAGAGGATCGCGCAGCAGATCGACCGGGGAACGTGGGTTCCGCCGCGGCTCGAGCCGCGCGAGGACCGTCTCGAGGACGCGATGGCGACGCTCGGTGTGCATGTCGACGAGAGCTTCCGTGTGTTTGCCAAGCGCTGGTGGCGCTCCAAGCAGCTTGGTCTCGACGAGGACACCATCAATGACTATGAGTGGCGGCTCGGCTACCTGGAGCGGTTCTTTGGGCGCTACCGGCTTCGCGAGATCACGCCGCGGGTGGTCGACCGCTTCCGGGATGAGCTGCACGAGCAGGCGGAGACGATTCGCCAGGCTCAGGAGCGGGCCCGCACGGAGAAGGGACGACGTCCGCTCATGGAGACCGTGACCGATAAGCGGGGCCGAACCTACGAGCGCAGGCGCCGACCGCTCTCGAACACGTCGATCAACGCGATGATCACGCTGCTCGGGCAGATCCTGCAGCAGGCCCTCGACTACGAGCTGATCGATCGCAACGCGGTCCGCGTCGGCGGGCGCTCGGCCCGGTTCCTCAAGCGAGTGCGCCCGAACCGAACGTTCCTCGAGGTCGACGAGTTCCAGGCGCTGCTGGATGCCGCCGGCGAGCTCGAGGCTGAGGCGCGTACGGACTTCAAGGGGCTCGGCCGCCGCGCGATGGTCGCGACGCTCGGGCTGGCGGGCCTTCGGATCAGCGAGATGATCGATCTCCGGGTCGCTCAGGTCGACCTAGCTCGCAGCCGGTTCAAGCTGGTCGACGCGAAGACCGAGGCCGGAGTGCGAGAGGTCGAGATCACGCTCTACCTGCGCGACGAGCTGCTCGAGCACGCGATGGACCGCCGGGCGCGGGGGCTGCCGTTCGGCCCGTCTGAGCACTTCTTCGGCACGGCGACCGGCAAGCGCCGGGACCCGAACCGGTTCCGCGATCGCATTCTCACCCGCTCGGTCGAGCGCGCGAACGCAAACCGCGCGCAGAGCGGCCTGGCGCCGCTGCCCGAGATCACGCCGCACTCCCTTCGGCGCACGTGGGCGACGTTCGGGGCAATGATCGGCCGTGACCCGAAATGGATTGCGGCGCAGATCGGGCACGTCAGCCCGTCGTTCACGTTCTCGGTCTACCAGCAGGTGGCGACCCGTCGCTACATCGACGAGCAGGCGGTGTGGACGTTGATGCGGTTCGCCGACGAGCCCACGGAGCGCGTTCCCAGCCGTCAGATCACGCGCCTCGAGCGCCAGGACCCGCGCGGCTCGTCGAGCGTCGAAGACCGCGGGTTTGATCAGGCGGTCGAGCGGCTGACCGACGGCCGCGACGACGACGTTGCTGCCGACTGAGCCGAGGGGTTTAACGCCGTGATTAACGCCGCGGCCCGATTTGATGCTTTCGACACTGCGGAGCAGTCGCCGAAGACAGAGAAAAAGTCCTGATTACCAGGACTTTTTTGATGGGCACGGCTGGGCTCGAACCAGCGACCTCTCGCGTGTGAAGCGAGCGCTCTCCCACTGAGCTACGCGCCCTGACTGAGGGCGTGATTCTACGCGGCCGCGGCGGGGAGCGTCGGCGAGCCTGGTCCTGCGGGCCGGCCCGGACGCCGGCCGTTACAGGCGGACGAGGTTCTCGGCGTGCTGGCCGCGGGTGATACCGCGCAGGTCCACGAACAGCGCGGCGTCGCGGGCCAGGGCGGCGTGGTCGATGCCGGGGTGGGCGGTGACCAGGACGACCGCGTCGGCGTCGGCCACGGCCTCGTCGAGGGGCTGGCTCTCGAGGCCGACGTCGGGGAGCGAGGGCACGTGCGGGTCGTGGTAGCAGATCTCGCCGCCGCGCTCCACGAGGACCTCGATGATCCGCAGGGCGGGGGACTCGCGGATGTCGCCGACGCCGCCCTTGTAGCTGACGCCGAGCAGGGCGATCTTCGAGCCCTTGACCGGCTTGGCGGCGTCGTTGAGCGCGTGCTCGATCCGCTCGACGCAGTGGTAGGGCATCTGCTGGTTGATCTTGCCGGCGAGCTCGATGAACTCGGTCGACATGTGGAACTCGCGGGCCCGCCAGGTGAGGTAGAAGGGATCGACCGGCAGGCAGTGGCCGCCCATGCCGGGCCCCGGCTCGAAGCGCATGAACCCGTAGGGCTTGGTGCTGGCGGCGTCGACGACCTCCCAGATGTCGATGCCCATGCGCTCGGACAGGATCGCGAGCTCGTTGACGAGCGCGATGTTGACCGAGCGGAAGATGTTCTCGAGCAGCTTCGTCATCTCGGCCGCCTCGGGCGTCGAGACGCGGACGATGTCGTCGCAGACGAGCGCGTACATCTCGGCCGCGCGGTCGCCGCAGGCGCGGGTCATCCCGCCGACGACCTTGGGCGTGTTGCGCAGCGTGTAGTCGGTCCGGCCGGGATCGACGCGCTCGGGGGAGAAGGCGACGTTGACGTCCGTGCCGACCTTCAGCTCGGACTCTTCCTCGAGCACCGGTACCAGATGCTCGCGCGTGGTGCCCGGGTACGTGGTCGACTCGAGCACGACGAGCTGGCCGCGCTGGAGCACGTGGCCGAGGGCGTGAGCGGCGCTGTCGAGCGCGCCCAGATCCGGCTCGCGGTTCGGCGTGAGCGGCGTGGGGACGCAGATGATCACCGCGTCCGTCCGCGCCAGCGGCTGATAGTGCGAGGTGGCCTGGATCATCCCCTGGACGGCCTCGAGCCGCTCCGAGGAAATGTCCTCGATGTACGAGTCGCCGGCTTTGATCGCCGCGATCTTGCGCGGATCGACGTCGACGGCGACGACTTCCTGTCCGGCCTCCGCGAATGCCACCACCAGCGGCAGGCCGACGTATCCCAACCCGATAACCCCGACGGACATGGCGGGGACGATAGCGGCGGACGCGCCCCGCCGGGGCTCACACCACCTTCTTGCGGTGTTTCGCGAGGTGGATCAGCGCGAAGTGACCGTGCACCCCCTGTCGAGGTCGGTTCCCGAGTCGCAGCTTCGGCTTGTGGCTCCGGTCCGGCGCTCCCGCAACGCCTGGAGGTGACCGCTTAAGGCTGCTTCCTTCCGGACCTGACCTGGTTCACGGGCCTCCATCGTGGCGGGACCGGGCCATCAGCACCACGCACCGGGCGCTGACCCGGGGCCTGCACCCCTCGAGGGGGAATTCAGCCCCGCTAAAGCGGATTGCGGGTTCAGGGCGCCGCTACGTCCCCGCCTAGCACGGTCAGCCGCGATCGTAGCGCGCGGGGGTCAGATCGCGCCGCGGCTTGCGACAATGCGCGGATGCTCGACGACCTCGAGACCCGCAAGGACACGATCCAGGTGGTGGTGGAGGGCGCGTTCCAGCACGTGGGGAGGATCGCCTCGATCATCGCCACAGCAGGCCGGGACGTGACCCGGGAGCTCGGCGATTGGGCCACGGAGGCGTTCGAGATGCGTGACGCGGCCCGTCGCGCGCGGGTCGATCGCGAGACGTCCGACACGCCTCGCCCAGCCGACTGAGTGCGGGTCCCGGATCGCCCGAAAGGCAACCGCGTCCGGCACTAGACTCGAACGCGTGTCCACCGGACCGTCTCTGTACCGCCGCCACCGGCCTCGGACGTTCGCCGACGTCGTCGGGCAGGAACACGTCGTCCGGACGCTCGAGAACGCCGTCACCTCGGGCAAGGTCCACCACGCGTACCTGTTCGTCGGCTCCCGGGGGACGGGCAAGACGAGCATGGCCAAGATCCTGGCGGCCTGCCTGAACTGCGTGAACGGGCCGACGGTGACCCCGTGCGGTGAGTGCGACTCGTGCGTGTCGATCGCTGCCGCCACGTCGCTCGATGTGATCGAGATGGACGCGGCCTCGAACAACTCCGTCGACGACATCCGCGACCTTCGGGAGAAGGTCGCCTACGCGCCGGTGTCCGGCCGCCACAAGGTGTACATCCTCGACGAGGCGCACATGCTCTCCCAGCAGGCCTGGAACGCGTTCCTCAAGACGCTCGAGGAGCCGCCGCCGCGCACGATCTTCGTCCTCGCCACGACCGAGGCCCAGAAAGTGCTGCCGACGGTCGTCGATCGCTGTCACCGGTTCGACTTCGGCCGGCCGTCAGGGCAGCAGGTGGCCACCGTCCTGCGGCGGGTGGCCGAGCAGGAGTCGATTGCGATCGAGGACGCCTCGCTGGCGCTGATCGCCCGTCATGCCACCGGCAGCTTCCGCGACGCGCTCGGCACGCTCGAGCAGCTCGTCACCTACGCCGGCGGCGAGCCGATCCACCCGGGCGACGTGCTCTCCGTGCTCGGGGTGGCCGATGCCGAGCAGCTGTTCGCCGCCGTCGACGCGATCGCCGCCCGTGACCCCGCCGCCGCGCTGCGCGCCGCCGCCGGGCTCGCGCAGTCCGGCCGCGACCCGGGCCAGGTCCTGCGTGACCTCGAGACCCACGGGCGCGAGCTGCTCACCGTCCAGGTGCTGGGCGAGGTCCCGGCAGAGCTGCCAGGTCACCCCCGACCGTGACCAGAGGCTGGCCGAGCAGGCCCGCGCGCTGGCCGAGACCGACGCCGTCCGGCTGCTCGACCTCGTCTCGGCCGCGCTGGACGCGACCGCCAACGGCGCCCAGTCGCGGATCCAGCTCGAGCTCGTCCTGATGAAGGCCGCCGCGCCGGAGGTCGATCCATCGGTGGCCGCGCTGCTGGCCCGAATCGAGCGGCTCGAGGCGTCCGTGCGCTCGGGGGGATCGGTGCGGGCCGTCGCCGCGCCGGGGCCCGCTGAGCTCGCGCAGCGCCCACCCACGCCTCCGGTCGCCGGGCCGTCGCACGCAGCCCGCGCCGCCCAGGCCACCGCGACCGCCCAGGCCGCCCAGGCCCAGTCCGCCGCCGAAGCCGAGCCGGCCAGCGCCGGGAACGGCGGTCCGCTCGGTCTCGACCAGGCCGTCACCGCGTGGCCCGCGGTCGTCGACATCGTCCGCAGCGGCAACGCGATGCTGGCCGCGCTTCTTACCGACGCCCGCCCGGTGGCCGTCGCCGAGCGCGAGATCACGCTCGCGTTCCCTCCCGGAGCGGCGTTCCTCAAGCGCAAGGCCGAGCAGGACGACCACCGCCGGGCTACGGCGGAGGCGGTGCGGGCGATCACCGGCCACGCGCTGACCCTCCGCTACGAGCTGCGGGAGGCCGACCCGGAGCAGGAGCCCGCGGGCGCGCCCGCGCTTTCCGGGGAGGAGCTCGTGCGACGCTTCCTGGAGGAGTTCGACGCCGAGGAACTGATCGACGACGAGCCAGACGAACCCGAACACGACGAGGCGAGATAGATGCCCCAACCGAACATGCAGCAGCTGCTCAAGCAGGCCCAGAAGATGCAGCAGGACATGCTGGCCGCCCAGGAGTCGCTCAAGGACGAGGTGGTCGAGGCCTCGGCCGGCGGCGGGATGGTCACCGCCAAGGTGACCGGCGACCTGGTGATCAAGTCGATCACCATCTCGCCCGAGGCGGTCGATCCCGACGACGTCGAGCTGCTCCAGGACATGGTGCTCGCGGCGGTCAACGAGGCCATGCGCGCGGCCCAGGAGCTGGCCGAGGCCAAGCTCGGCGGGATCGCCGGCGCGATGGGCGGGCTCGGGGGCCTCGGGCTCCCCGGGTTGTAACCAGCCTGCAAGGCACGTCGGAACGCACCGCCTGAGAACCGCCTGAGAGCAACCCGTGTACGCGCCACCCGTCCAGCGCTTGATCACCGAGCTGTCGAAGCTGCCGGGGATCGGCGGCCGCACGGCCCAGCGCCTCGCATTCCACATGCTGCGGGCGAGCGACGAGGAAGCGCTGGCGCTCGCCGATGCGATTCGCGAGGTCAAGCAGCGGATCGGCCTGTGCGAGGTGTGCTTCAACCTGGCGGACGGCCCCCGCTGCCGGATCTGCGAGGACGAGCGGCGTGATCCGGAGCTGATCTGTGTGGTCGAGGAGCCCTCGGACGTGATCTCGATTGAGCGCACGCACGAGTTCCGCGGCCGCTATCACGTGCTCGGCGGCGCGCTGTCGCCGATCGACGGGATCGACGAGGAGGACCTCAAGGTCGCCGAGCTGTACACACGCCTGCGCGACGGCCAGGTCCGGGAGGTCGTGATCGCCACCAACCCGACGACGACCGGCGAGGCGACGTCGCTGCACATCGCGGCCGGAATCCGCGCCGCCGCGCCGGAGGTCGCGGTCACGCGGCTGGCCAGCGGGCTGCCGGTCGGCGCCGACCTCGAGTACGCCGACGAGCTGACTCTGGGGCGCGCCCTCGCGGGGCGCCGCGCGGTGTGACCGGCGATCAGCGCCGGTAGCTGTCCATCCGCTTGCGCGTCGACTGCCAGGCCACTCGCGTGGTCATCCGGGCCCGCCGCCGGCGGACGAAGTGCTGGGCGAACCGTGGCACGTAGAGGATCCGTCCGCGGAAGCCATGCCGGGTGTCGAGCTCGCGCAACGCCTCCTGCTTGCGCAGCTCGACGACGAGCGCCTCCGTCAGCGCCCGCGGCACGACGACCTCCCCGCGCAGCAGCGCGCGCAGCGCGGCGGCCAGCCGGTCGGGCGCGGCGGACTTCAGCATGTAGCCGTTGGCGCCGGCGCTCAGGGCCCGCACGACGTCGCCCTCGGCCCGGGAGGTGGTGAGCATCGCCACGCTCGTGCGCGGCAGCTCGGCGCGGATCTCCCTGAGCGCCGCCAGCGCGCCCCCGGGCAGGTCCATCTCGAGCAGGCACAGCTGGGGCTCGTGGGCGAGCGCCAGCGCCACCGCGTGGGCGGCATCCTTGGCCTCGGCGATCACCTCGAACCCGTGGTGCTCGAGTGCCGCCCGCATGCCGGCGCGTGCGTCCGCGCGCCGGTCGGCGAGCAGCACGACACGTCGCCGTTCACAGGCCATCCTCGCTTCGGACAGTGGGGTCTGCTTCACCGGATTACTCCCCGTCCGCCGAGGCTCCGCCATCGGCGACGATCAGGCCAGGATGATACCTGTCGCTATCGCCCCAGGATCCGGTACCGGGCCTTGAGCGTGAGCACCCGGAGCAACGCCTCGTGGACGAGGGTGCGCACGGCGGGATCGCGCTGCGCCGCGGCGAGCACGCCCGCGTATGCGGCCTGGTGCTCGCTGGGCGGGCCGGTGATGTAGAGCAGGTCGTCGCCGGCCTGCAGGGCCTGGAGCGCCACCGACCCGGGCGTCGAGCCGGTCGGCTGCAGGGTGGCGTCGAGGTCGTCGCTCATCACGACGCCGCCGAAGTGGTAGGCGCCGCGCAGCAGCGTGACCGCCTCGCGCAGGAGGCCCGCCGGGGTGACGCCGTCGAACGCGACATACGACGCGTTTGACATCACGATGACCGGCGCGCTCCGCACCACAGCGGCGAACGGGACCAGATCGCGGGCGCGCAGCTGCGCGAGCGTCCCGCCGACGGTGGCGGTCATCTGGTCGGGATCGGCCGAAGCGGCGCCGGCGCCCGGGAAGTGGCCGACCGCGGCGATCAGATGCCCGGCGCTGTAGCCGGCCAGCGCTGCGGCCGCGAACCGGGACACGGTGCCCGGGTCACCGCTGAACAGCCGGCCGCTGAGCGCGCCGTCCGGGATGTCGACGTCGGCCAGCGGCGCGAGCGTCATGTCGATGTTGAGCCCGTGCAGCTGATGCGCGGACAGGAGCGCCTGGGAGCGGGCGACCGACGGCCTGCCCGACGCGGCCATCGTCGGCTCGGACTCCGGGGCGAGGCCGCGGATCGCCGTCTGGGGACCGCCCTCCTGGGTGGCAGCGATCAGCGGCGGCGTACGCTTGGCGCCGCGGGCGCCCGCAGCGATCGCCTGCGCGATCACGCCGACCTCGGCGGCCGAGCCCGCGTCGTTCGAGGAGTCGAGCACGACGCCGCCCCAGTCGAGTGGGCCGAGCCCCGCCGGCGCGCTCGAGGTCGTGCCGTTGACGCTGACCATGAACAGCTGGGCGACCTGGCTCGCGAGCGGCAGCCGGTTGGCGAGCGTGACCGCGCGGGGATCGGGTGCGAACACGGGGATCCGGAGCCGGGTGGCCGACGGCCGCGCGCGGGGGGCCTCCGTGACGCTCGCGCGTGCGGTCGTCGTCCGCGTACGCGGGTGCAGGGTGCCTCCACCCGACCCCACGCTCACCGCGACCACGGCCCCGACCACCGCCGCGATCGCCACCGCGAGCGCGACCAGGCGCCGCCGGCGGTGTCCGCCGGCCGGGCCGCCGGCGTCACCGAGGTGGGGCGGTCTCAGTGCGTAACCTCCGTGACCGTGGAGACGATCGTCATGAAGTTCGGGGGCACCTCAGTCGCCGACGCGGACCGGATCAAGCGCGCCGCGCGGCGGATCGTGGCCCAGCGCGAGTCCGGCAAGCGCGTGGTGGCGGTGCTGTCCGCCCGCGGGCTGACGACCGACGAGCTGATCGCGATGGCCGAGGAGGTCTCGCCGAACCCCGATCCGCGGGAGATGGACATGCTGCTGTCGACCGGGGAGCGGATCTCCTGCGCGCTGTGCGCGATGGCGATCAACGACCTCGGCCATCGCGCAATCTCGTTGACAGGGTCCCAGGCCGGCATCGTTACCGATACGTCTCATACCAGAGCAAGGATCCTCGATGTCCGCGCGGATCGGATCAGGGATGCGCTGGCCGAGGATCTGATCGTGCTCGTGGCCGGGTTCCAGGGCGTCTCGATCAGCCGCGACGTGACCACGCTCGGCCGAGGCGGCTCCGATACGACGGCGGTGGCGGTGGCCGCGGCGCTCGGCGCCGAGGTGTGCGAGATCTACACCGATGTCGCCGGGGTGTTCACCGCCGATCCCCGGATCGTCCCTGACGCCCGCAAGCTCGACCACGTGAGCTTCGAGGAGATGCTCGAGATGGCCGCCTCGGGTGCCAAGGTCCTGCAGCTGCGGTCGGTCGAGTACGCCCGTACCCACGGGGTTCGGATCCATTGCCGCGCGTCGTTCGCGGATGGCCCAGGTACCGTTGTCCTAGGAGAAGAAGAGACCATGGAGCACCCCCTGATCACCGCGGTCACGCACTCCACCGAGGAGGCGCGGATCACGTTGCTCGGCGTCCCGGACCGGCCCGGCGCCGCCGCGATGATCTTCGGCGCGCTGGCCATCGCCAACTGCAACGTCGACACGATCATCCAGAACGAGCCGCTCGGCGAGGGCCGTGGCGCGGAGGTGTCGTTCACGATCGCCGGCGAGGATCTGCGCGCGGCCCAGGCGGCGCTCGACCCGGTCGTCCGCGAGCTCGCGGTCGACCGCGTCGACACCGACCCGGAGATCGGCAAGGTCTCGATCGTCGGGGCCGGGATGCGCTCGCACCCGGGCGTGGCCGCGAAGGTGTTCGAGACGCTGGCCAACGAGGAGATCAACATCGAGATGATCTCCACCTCGCCGATCAAGATCTCGTGCGTGATCCGCTCCGACGCGGTCCCCCAGGCGGTACGCGCGCTGCACAGCGCATTCGAGCTGGGCGTCGGCGGGATCCGGCAGGAGCGGCCGTTCGGGCAGGAAGTCCGATGAGAGTCGCGGTCGTCGGCGCCACCGGCGTGGTCGGGACGGCGATGCTCGAGTTGCTCCACGAGCGCGAGTTCCCCGCCGAGGAGATCGTCCCGTTCGCGACCGAGCGCTCGGCCGGCCGTGAGCTCGCGGGCGGGCTCGTCGTCCGCGCGCTCGCACCGGGCGCCGATCTCCGCGGGTTCGACATCGCTCTGTTCTCGGCCGGCGCGGGGACGTCGCGCGAGTGGGCGCCGCGGTTCGTCGAGCACGGCGCGACCGTCGTCGACAACTCCTCGGCGTTCCGGCGCGAGCCGGAGATCCCGCTGGTCGTCTCCGAGGTCAACCCGCACGCGCTCGAGCGCCACCGGGGCCTGATCGCCAACCCGAACTGCTCGACGATGCAGCTGATGGTCGCGCTGGCGCCGATCCACCGAGCGGCGGGGATCGAGCGGCTCGTCGTCTCAACCTACCAGTCGGTGTCGGGCACCGGCCGGGCCGCGCTCGAGGAGCTGGACGCCCAGGCCGAGGCGTCGCTGCACGGCGGCGAGCCGCCTGCGCCGGCGGTGTATCCGGAGCCGATCGCGTTCAACGTGATCGGGGCGGCCGGCAACTTCGCGCCCGGCGACGACCACACCGACGAAGAGCGCAAGATGATGTTCGAGACCCGCAAGATCCTCGAGGACGACGCGATCGGGATCGCCGTCACCTGCGTGCGGGTCCCGGTCCGGATCGCGCATTCGATCTCGGTCAACGTCCAGACTCGCGAGCCGCTGTCCGCCGCCGAGGCGCGCGAGCTGCTCGCCGAGGCGCCCGGGATCGTGCTCGAGGACGTTCCCACGCCGCTGCGCGCCGAGGGCCGCGATGAGGTGTTCGTCGGCCGCATCCGCGACGACGAATCGCATCCGCGGGCGATCGGCATGTGGGTGGTCAGCGACAACCTGCGCAAGGGCGCGGCCACGAATGCGGTCCAGATCGCCGAGCTCCTGGCGCGCCGGGCGGCGCGGGGTTGGCTGACGCGCGGTACGAGGCGAGGGTGCGGCCCGAGCGGAGCTGAGCCGGCTACGAGCTGCGGACCCGCAGCTCGCGCCGGGTGCGCACGCCGAGCTTGCGGTAGATCCGGCGGGCGTGGGTGCGGACCGTCTCCACACCGACGTGGAGCGCATGGGCGATCTCGGCGTTCGATCGGCCGCTCTGGAGCAGGTCGAGCACCTCGGCCTCGCGCGGGGTGAGGAGGTCGGGTCCCCCGGGGTTCGGGTTCTCGATCACCGACGGCGGCATCACGTGCATGCCCCTGGACGCGAGGTGGATCGCGTGCAGGATGTCCCGCGCCTGGGTGTTCTTTGCCAGGCATGCGGTGGCGCCGAACGCGAGCATCTGCCGGCACTCGCCGGGGGTGGGGCGGTTGGCGAGGACGACGAGCCGCGTCTCGGGGTAACGCAGGTTGAGCTCGCGCAGCTCGGCCGCGCTCGACAGCGAGCCGAAGTTGACGATCACCACGTGGGGGCGGTGGAGGTCGATCGTGTCGGCCAGCAGCCGATGGGGAATGCCGGCGGCGACGAGCCGGAGGTTGTCGTCGTCGTCGATCAGCCCCCGCAGGCCGCGGGCGACGATGTCCTCGAACTGGGCGACGACGACGGAGACTTGAACACGGTGGAGCATGGTGGTGGGCTGGTCCGGTTCCGGACACAGTGGGTATCGGCGCGTGGGCGGCCAGGGGTGAGAACAGCGTCACCCGATGGACGCTTTCCCATCACCCCAAGATCACCCCTATCAGGTGACGACTCCGAGCCTCGAAAACGTAACAATTGCTACGCATCCTTACCGGAGGGCGTGGGGCTCTCCGGTGTTCGTCCCAACGGGCCAGTGCAGGGGTATGCGAGGGCGGGGCCAAGATGGCCCCGCTTTTCGCGTGTCAGGGGTGTCCGTGGCCGCCCAGACAGGGCCCGTGGCCGCCGCAGCACGCGGGGCGCGGGCGCGCAGTGGCCGGCGCAGTCCTCCACGGCGCGCAGCTGTTTTCTGTGAGCCTGGGTATCTAACGGGCCTATTTTTCCCGTTGGATACCCAGGCCCTTGGCGCCCCGGCCGGAGGGTGACATGACGCCGTGACACCGTTTAGTGGTTAATCTTGCTTCACCGCGGATCACGGCTGTTTCAATCAGATACCCACCCCTCGGTCGCGCCGGCGTGCGGTGGCTGGCCGACGGTGGGCGGTGGCCGGCGGCGTGCGGTGGCCGGCCGCGTGCGGTGGCCGGCCGCGTGGGGTGGCCGCCGCGGCCGGCAGACCGGCGGCGGCTCAGGCCGCGCCGCTCAGGCCGCGCCGGCAGACCGGCGGCGGCTCAGGCCGCGCCGCTCAGGCCGCGCGGGCAGGGCGGGCGGCCGCTCAGGCCGCGCCGGCGACCACGGTCGTCGTCCAGTCGATCACCGACGTCGGGCTTGACGATGTGCTTGTTCATCCCCAGCTCCTTGGGCGAGAGCCCGAGGGCGAGGCCGACGAGCTGGGGGAGGTGGAGCACCGGCATGCCGAGCTCGCGGCCGACGACCTTGGCCGCCGAGGGCTGCTGCATGTCGAGGTTCAGGTGGCACAGCGGGCAGGGGACGACGAGGCAGTCGGCGTCGGCGTCCTTGGCGTCGCCGAGGTGCCGGCCGGCCTGAGTCAGCGAGGCCTGCTTGTTCATCGTGATGATCGGGAAGCCGCAGCACTTGTAGACGCCGGCGTAGTCGATGACGGTGCCGCCGAGGGCGTCGATCACCCAGTGCAGGTAGCGGTCGCGAGGGTGCTCCGCGTCGATCCCGAGTCGCTGGACCGGGCGGACGATGTAGCAGCCGTAGAAGGGACCGACCTTGAGATTCGTCAGCGGCCGCTTGACCTTGGCCTGCAGCGCGTCGAGGCCGATCTCCTCGACCAGGAGCCAGAGGAAGTTCTTGTTCGTCAGCCCCTTCTCGTAGCGACAGGCCCTCCTCGGCGAGGTTCGCGTTGATCGCGTTGCGGTAGTCCGTGCTCGCGTCGAGCCGGTCCTGGCACTCGGATTGGGCGCCCTGGCAGGTCGAGCAGATGTTCATCATCAGCTCGCCGTCGGTGCGCTGGGCGAGCGCGAACGTCCGCGCGTTGAGCGTGTCGGCGAGCTCCTGGTTGTGCTCGGCGAGGACCCCGGCGCCGCAGCAGGCAGCCCGGTCGAGCTCGATCAGCTCGATGTCAAGCAGCGGCGCGACCGCCGCCATCGACCCGTGCAGCTCCGGCGTGAACCCGCGGCTCACGCAGCCCGGCCAGTAGGCGACTCTCATGCGTTCTCGCTTTCGGTATCCGAGGTGGCTGGGGCCGAGCGCTCCGGCGGCGACTCCGGCACGCTGCCGGGACCGTCCTCGAGGTCGGACTCCCGGCCGCTCACGTAGATGTTGAGCTCGACCCTCTTCTCCCGTCCCTCGATCGCGTCGAACAGCCGCTTGACCTCCTTCGGCGCCTTGTGCGGATGCAGCAGCGCCGTCTTCGGGGTCATCTTGCCGCGGGCCAGGGCCGTAGCGGCGGTCGGCAGCGAGCCGATCAGCTCCGGCACGGCGCGCGGGTGGAACTTGCCGCCGTAGGAGTCGGGCAGCAGATCGGCCTCGTGCAGCAAGCCGTTGCGGCGGATGTTCTTCACGAACGCGTGCTCGTGGCGATAGCCGTTGTTGCGGTCCTCGATCTCGTGGTCGGACCCGGCCCGGCGGCGCAGCCGCATGATCTGGCTCATCGGCTCGACGCCCTTCGGGCACGCGTCGATGCAGTTGAAGCAGTGCGTGCAGTCGTAGATCCCGTGCTCGTCCTCGGCAAGGTCCTTGAGCCGCTCGAACTGCTCGGCGTCACGCGGGTCGCCGACGAACCGATAGGACTTCGCCAGCGCGGCCGGTCCGATGAACAGCGGGTCGACCTCCATCGCCAGGCAGTCAGACACGCACGCCCCGCACTGGATGCAGGCCATCGTCTGGGTGACGTCGACCATGTTCTCGTGGGGCACGATGTACTCGCGCTCGGGCACCGGCTCCTTGTTGATCAGCCACGGCGTGACCCGCTGGATCTTCTTCCAGTGGACCGCGTCCATGTCGACGATCAGGTCGCGGATGACGGGCATGTTCCCCATCGGCTCGACCTCGATCACGTTCGCCTGCTCCTCGTCGCGCCCGGCGTTCCAGCCGGTTCCATGCGCCCGCGCGGCCGCCTCGACGAGATGGGTATTGCAGGCGAGGCCCGGCTTGCCGTTCATCCGCACCCCGCACGATCCGCAGATCGCTTGCTGGCACGAGCAGCGAATCCCGATCGAGCCGTCGGTCGTCGCCCTGACCTCGAGGATCGCGTCGAGCACCGACTGGGTCCCCGGCATGTCGACCGTGTGCTCCTCCCAGCGGGCGGCCTGCCCGGACTGGGGGTCGTACCGGCGGATCCGCAGCGTGAACTCGGGCATCAGTAGGTCCTTTCCTGGGGCTGCCACTTGGTGATCGTGACCTCCGAGTAGCTGACCTTCGGCACGTCGGCCCCGTTGACGGAGATGTCGATGTGCTTGAGCCACTCGTCGTCGTTGCGCTCCGGGAAGTCGGTCCGGAACTGGGCCCCGCGAGACTCCTTGCGCTCGATCGCGCCGACCACGGTCGCCTCGGCGCAGTCGAGCATGTAGCCGAGCTCGATCGCCCCGATCACGTCCTGGTTGAAGATCGAGCCCTTGTCGTCGATCGCCGCCTTCGGGGCCTCCTCCATGAGCCCCCGGACGATCTCGTGGGCCTGCTGGAGCCCGTCGGCATCGCGGAACACGGCCACGTACTTGTTCATCGCGTCGCCGAGGTCATCCTTGATCGCCGCCACCCGGCGGCCGCTCCCGTTGCGGTTGAGGATCTCGACGATCGCCTTCTCGGTGTCCGCGATCCGCGACGTGGGGGTCGACGGCATCGGCATCTGGTTCGAGAGCCCTGCGGCGTGCTCGCCCGAGCGGCGGCCGAAGATGAGCGTGTCGAGCAGCGAGTTGGCGCCGAGGCGATTGCCGCCGTGGACCGAGACGCAGGCGACCTCGCCGGCCGCGTACAGGCCGGGGATCGTCGTCTGGCCGTCGACGTCGGTCTTGACCCCGCCCATGATGTAGTGCTGGCCGGGGCGGATGTGGATCGGCTCGCGGGTGATGTCGGTGCCGGCGAAGTCGCGCCCGATGTTGACGATCTCGCGCAGCGCCTCGAGCGTGCGCCGCCGCGGCACCTTGGTGACGTCGAGGGCGACCGTTCCATCCGGGAACCCGCGGCCCTCGTTGATCTCGGTCTGCTCGGCGCGGGAGACGACGTCGCGGGAGGCGAGCTCGAGCTTGTTCGGCGCGTAGCGCTCCATGAACCGCTCGCCCTCGGCGTTGAGCAGCCATGCGCCCTCGCCGCGGGCGCCCTCGGTGATCAACAGCCCGTTGCCGGCCAGCGTGGTCGGGTGGTACTGGATCATCTCCATGTCCATCAGCCGGGCGCCGATCCGGTAGGCCTGGGCGATCCCGTCGCCGGTGACGATCAGGCCGTTGGTCGTCGGCCTGTACGCCTGGCCCGCCCCGCCGGAGGCGAGGATCGTCGACTTCGCGTTGAACACCTGGAGCTCACCGTCGCGGAGATTGCGGCAGATCGCGCCGACGCACCGCCCGTCCGCATCCTGGAGCAGGTCGGTCGTGAACCACTCCTCGTAGCGGTCGACCGTCTCGTTGTGCTTCATCAGCTGCTCGTAGAGGACGTGCAGGATCGCGTGGCCGGTGATATCGGCCACGTAGTAGGTGCGGGCCGCCGAGGCGCCGCCGAATGCCCGGGTCCCGAGGTTCCCGCGCTCGTTGCGGTGGAACGTCACCCCGGCGTGCTCGAGCCACAAGATCTCGTCGGGCGCCTCGCGGCACATGACCTCGATCGCGTCCTGGTCGCCGAGGTAATCGGAGCCCTTGACGGTGTCGAAGGCGTGGGATTCCCACGTGTCCTCGGGGTTGAGCGCTGCGTTGATGCCCCCGGCGGCGGCGACCGAGTGCGAACGGACGGGGTGGACCTTGGAGATGATGGCGACGGTGGCACCGGCCTGCGCGGCGGCCAGTGCGGCGCGCTGGCCGGCGAGGCCCGCGCCGATGATCAAGACGTCATGTGAGGGCACGGGTTCGATTCTATGGAAGCGGCGCCGGCCGCGCCTGCGCCGGCCCGGAGCTCGCGTCGTGTCACTGCAGGCTCTGGATCCGCCGGCGCAGAAACGCGCGCTCGGCTGGGTTGGCCGCCAGTTCGAGCGCGGTCCGGTAGGCGTCGAGCGCCTCCGAGCGCCGCCCGAGCCGGCGCAGCAGGTCGGCCCGGGCGCTGTGCAGCAGGTGATAGCGGTCGAGGCCCTCGATCGCGTCGATCAGCGCGAGCGCGTCTTCGATCCGCCCGGTCTCGGCCACCGCGACCGCGTGGTTGAGGGCAACCACCGGGCTCGGGGCGATCGCCAGCAGCGCCTCGTACAGCGCGGCGATCTGGGGCCAGTCGGTGTCCGCGGCGGTCGGGGCCTGGGCGTGGAGCGCGGCGATCGCCGCCTGGACCTGGTAGGTCCCGGGGCGGCGGCGGCGCAGCGCTCCGTCGAGCAGCCGCACGCCCTCGTCGATCTCGCTCCGATTCCACAACCTACGGTCCTGCCGGGTGAGGAGCACGATCTCCCCGCCCGCGTCGACCCGGGTGGCGCGGCGGGAGTCGTGCAGCAGCATCAGGGCGACCAGCCCGAGTGCCTCGGGCTCGTCGGGCATCAGCGCCGCCAGCAGCTTGCCGAGCCGGATCGCCTCGGCGCACAGCGCGGGCCGGAGCAGGTCCTCTCCGGACGTGGCCGCGTAGCCCTCGTTGAAGATGAGATAGATGACGGCCAGGACCGCGCGCAGCCGGTCGGGGAGGGCCGCGTCGGGCGGGACCTCGAACGCGATCGCGGCGTCGCGGATCTTGCGCTTGGCCCGGACGAGCCTCTGGGCCATCGTCGTCTCGGGGACGAGGAACGCCCGGGCGATCTCGGCCGCGGTCAGGCCGCCGACCGCCTGCAGCGTCAGCGCCACCCGCGCGTCGGGCGCCAGCGCCGGGTGGCAGCAGGTGAACAGCATGCTCAGCCGCTCGTCGCCGATCTCCTCGAGCGACTCGGCGCCAGGATCGCTCATCGTGCCCTGCTCGGACCGGACGCCGAGCTGCTCGAGCTTCGCCTCGCCGGTCCGCTGCCGGCGCAGCCGGTCGATCGCCCGGTTGCGCGCCACGGTGAGCAGCCAGGCGGCAGGCGTGCTGGGCACGCCCGTCGTGGGCCACCGCTCCAGTGCGATCGCGAACGCCTCCTGAAGCGCATCCTCGGCGAGCTCGAAATCACCGAGCGCGCGGACGAGCGACGCGAGCACACGCGCACGCTCATCGCGGAAGACGCGCTCGACGACCTCGCCGCCGGTCAGGATGCGGTCGCCTCCATCAGCAACAAGCTTGCACACGCGAGTCCCGGCACCGCATAGCGTTTCATCGTCAACCTCCAAAGCTGTTCGAGGACACCTGGTTGACGAACGGGCGCCGTCGCGATCGACAGCGCCGGTGGGTTTGAGCGATCGGGGACCTCGTGCCCCGGGCCGGCTATGGCGCGCTCGGCACCGGCATCTCGGCGCGCTCGCGCTCGTGCCAGGCGTTGATCTTGGTGATCGCCATGTCGATCACCCGGTCCTTGAACTCGCGGCTGTCGTTGAGGCGCGGGACGGGAGCGTCCGGCACGTCGACGCCGAGGAACGCGCACAGCGGCTCCCATCCCTCGCTCGCGTCCCACACGAGCAGGCGCTCGGGCGGGACGGTGCGCTTGACCTCCTCGTTGTGGCGCTCCATCGCGGCGATCATCCCCTCCCGCGTGTCGCGGCCGTCGCGCAGGGTGCCGCGCTCATCCCACAGCAGCAGCTTCATCAGCTCGATGTACGCGTTCCACGGGTCGTCAACGCGGGTGGTCGCGTGCGACAGGTGACACATGAGCGATCCGCCGTAGTACACGCTCCACACCGTGTCACGCATGCTGCGCTCCCAGGCGTCCGGGTCGCGGACGCTCAGCAGCACCTTGGCATCCGGGTAGATCTCCAGGAGCTCGCGGTAGAAGAATCCGCCCGGCCAGTCCACCGTCGACTCGAACCCGTCGAAGATCTGATGCCAGTCGGGCCGGCCGGCGAGCGCGTCACGCCACAGGCGGACCTGATCGAGGTCGCCGAGGACGTTCACCATGTGGTAGCAGGGACCGAGACCGAGCATCTCGAGTACCACCTTCTGCGTGAGGGTTGCGGTGCGCGGCAGGCCAGCGCCGATCAGCTTCACTTGTCGTCTCCCCAGTCGGTTGCGCAACCGGCAGCCCGCGGCGCCGCCGGGCGGGGAGTGTATTGGCTGGTGGGCGCCCCGGAGCGTCGCACCCGAAATGGCGCCCGCCGGTCAGGGAGCGGCGGGCGAGGTGATCGCCGCCTGCAGCGCGCGGCGCACTTGATCGACCGTCACCACGCCGCGCAGAACGCCCTCGCGATCGACGGCCATCAGTGCCCCGAGCCGCCCGAGCGGCTCGGACGCGATCAGCTCGGTGAGCGGCCGGTCCTCGTCGACGCGCCAGGCGCCAGCCTCGCCGGACTCGACCACCGCCCCTGCGGTCAGCCAGCCGTCGCCGCCGTCGATCGTCGCCTGCGCACGCTCCTGGCGGGCCACGCCCATGAACCGCCCGGCGCCGTCGATGACGGGGAACCAGGACCATCCGTAGCGCAGGAAATACTCGTCGAGCGCGCGGTCAAGCGGGGTCTCGGCCGGGATCGCGACGGGGTGGCGATCCATGATGTCCGCCACTCGCACGCCCTCGATCCGCCTGGTGAGGACGCTCTGGGCGAGCGCCCCGCGGGCCGACTGGCCGAGCAGGAAACCGAGCGCGATCAGCCACACGCCGCCGAGCGTGCCCGGTCACCAGCACCCACCAGATCCCCACCCCGGCCAGCAGTACCGCGAAGCCCTGACCGAGCTGGGCGGCGATCTGCGTGCCGCGCTGCTTGTCGCCGGTGACCCGCCACACGATCGCGCGGGCGATCCGGCCCCCGTCGAGCGGGAACGCGGGCACGAGGTTGAACACGAGGATCAGGATGTTCATCGGCACGAGCCAGCTGAGGGACAGCAGCACCGGGGTGATCGGCACGGTGCCGTCGAGCACGACCGCGTGCAGCAGTCGGTGGGGGCCGACGATCGCCAGATCGAGAGCCAGGCACAGGACGACGAAGCCCGCCGTGGCGAGCGGTCCGGCGCCGGAGATCCGGAACTCCTCGCCGGGCGTCGCCGCGTCGCGGCCCATCTGCGTGATCCCGCCGAACAGGAACAGCTCGATCCGCTTGACCTCGATCCCGTGGCGCCGCGCGACGAGCGCGTGACCGAGCTCGTGGAGCACGAGCGAGGCGAAGAACAGCAGCACCGTGACCACCGTCGTGAGGTAGGCGATCCCGTCCGAGCTGTGCAGTGCGTTGCGGAACGACGGCGACAGCCAGAAGATCATCAGGAACAGGATCAGGAACCAGCTACCGTCGACTCCGATCCGGATCCCGAACGCGTCCATCAGCTTGATCGAGCCAGGACGGCGAAACATGCTGCAATGGTGACACAGCATCGCCCTAGCGGCGGGCAGCATGAACGGGGTATAAACAGCGGAGACAGCGATGACCGAACGCATACTCGAACTTCGACGCCAGCTGGCAGAGCTGGCGGACCTGCGCAACGCCTCGCAGGTCCTCGGCTGGGACCAGCAGACGATGATGCCCCCGGCCGGCGCGGCTCCCCGCGCTGAGGCGCTCGCGACGCTCGAGCGAATCACGCACGAGAAGTTCGTCTCGGCCGAGATGGGCACCCTGATCGAGGCCGCGGAGTCGGAGCTGAACGGCACCACCGCCGACTCGGACGAGGCCCGGCTCGTGGCCGTGTCCAAGCGGCGTTGGGAGAAGGCGCGGCGCGTCCCGACCGACCTCGCCGCCGACCTCGCCCGCGCCGCGTCGATCGGGCAGGAGGCATGGGTGCACGCGCGGCGGACGTCGAGCTTCGCCACGTTCGCCCCGTACCTGCGCCGCAACCTCGAGCTTGCGCGCGCGTACGTCGACTGCTTCGACGGCTTCGAATGCGCCTACGACGTGCTGCTCGACGACTTCGATCCCGGCACCCGCACCGTCGACGTCTCCCGCCTGTTCGACGAGCTGAAGTCCGAGCTGGTGCCGATGATCGCGACGCTCGCCCAGCGCGAACTCGACGCCTCCTCGCTGCACGGGAGTTTCCCCATCGATCGTCAGCGCCAGCTCGTCGACCGGGTCGTCGAGCGGATGGGCTTCAACCGAGACAGCTGGCGGATCGACGACGCCGTGCACCCGTTCGCCACCAGCTTCAGCTCCGAGCGACGTGCGGATCACCACGCGCTGGGACGAGACGTACTACCCCTCGTCGCTGTTCGGCGCCATGCACGAGTGCGGGCACGGGCTCTACGAGGCGGGGATCGCCGACGCGCTGCAGCGCACCCCGCTCGGGCACGCCGAATCGCTCAGCATGCACGAGTCGCAGAGTCGCATGTGGGAGAACATGGTCGGTCGCGGGCGCCCGTTCTGCGACGGTGCTCGCGCCGCTGGTCAGCGATGCGTTCGGCACCCCCACCGAGGCCGACGTCCTGTACCGCGCCGTCAACAAGGTCGCGCCGTCGTTCATCCGTGTCGAGGCCGACGAGGCAACGTACGGTCTGCACATCGTGCTGCGCTTCGAGCTCGAGCAGGAGCTGATCGAGGGGACGCTCAAGCTCGAGGACCTCGAGGAAACGTGGAACGACCGCTTTCAGCAGTACTTCGGGCTGACCGTCACCGACCCGGCCGACGGCGTCCTCCAGGATGTGCACTGGTCGAGCGGGCTGATCGGCTACTTCCCGACGTATTCGCTCGGGAACCTGATCGCCGGGCAGCTCTGGGCGACAGCGCGGATGGACCTCCCGAGCCTCGACGACGACCTCGCCGCCGGGGAGCTCATGCCGCTGCGCGAGTGGCTGCGCGACCACGTGCACCGGCACGGGTCGAAGTTCGGATCCGCCGAGCTGCTCACCAAGGTGACCGGCGAACCGATCTCGGTCAAGCCGTTCGTCTCCTACCTGAAGGCGAAGCTGACCGACGTCTACGGCATCGAGCTGTAGCCGTCTCAGACCGGCGTCGCTCGAGGCCGGCCGAGGCTCTCGAGCAGCCCGTTGAGCGTCTCGCTGGGGCGCATCGCCGTGGCCACCAGCTCGGGGTCGGGCCGGAAGTAGCCGCCGATGTCCACCGGCTCGCCCTGGACGGCGGCCAGCTCCTCGACGATCTGGTCCTCGTGCTCGGCCAGTCCCTCGGCCAGCGGCGCGAATGCCGCCGCCAGCTGGCGGGTCATCCTCCTGGTCGGCCAGCTCGGCGGCCCAATACATCGCCAGGTAGAAATGGCTGCCGCGGTTGTCGAGCTCGCCGGTCGCGCCGTGACGGCGAGCGGTTCTCCTCGAGCACGCGACCAGTGGCGCGGTCGAGCGTCGTCGCGAGCACCCGCGCGCGCGGGTTGTCCTCATGGGAGGCCAGCAGCTCGAACGACGGGCCGACGGCGAGGAACTCCCCGAGCGAGTCCCACCGCAGGTGGTTCTCGGCGAGGAACTGCTGCACGTGCTTGGGCGCGGACCCGCCTGCGCCGGTCTCGAACAGGCCGCCGCCCGCCATCAGCGGCACGATCGACAGCATCTTCGCGCTCGTCCCCAGCTCGAGGATCGGGAACAGGTCGGTGAGGTAGTCGCGCAGGACGTTGCCGGTCACCGAGATCGTGTCCTCGCCGCGGTGGGCCCGCTCGAGGGTGAACGCGGCGGCGTCGGCGACATCGAGGATCTCGATCTGCACCCCGCCCGTGTCGAGCGCGTCGAGCGCCGGGCGAACCTTGTTCAGCAGCTCGGCGTCGTGGGCGCGCGTCTCGTCGAGCCAGAACACGGCCGGGGCTCCGCTCTCGCGGGCGCGCTCGACGGCCAGCCTGACCCACTCCTGGATCGGGGCGTCCTTTGTCTGGCACATCCGCCAGATGTCGCCCTCGGCCACATCGTGCTCGAGCAGCGCATCGCCGTCCGCGTGGGCGACCACGCGGACGACGCCGTCGCCGGCGATCCGGAACGTCTTGTCGTGGGAGCCGTACTCCTCGGCCGCCTGGGCCATCAGCCCGACGTTGGGAGTCGAGCCCATCGTCGCCGGGTCGAAGGCACCGTGCTCGCGGCAGTGATCGAAGGCGGCCGCGTACAGCGGCGCGTACGAGTGGTCGGGGATCACGAACTTCGCGTCCTGCTGCTCGCCGGCGGCGTTCCACATCTGGCCGGAGGCGCGGATCGCAGCCGGGATCGAGGCGTCGATGATCACGTCGCTCGGGACGTGCAGGTTCGTGATGCCGCGGTCGGAGTCGACCATCGCCAGCCCGGGGCCGTTCTCGTAGCAGGCCTCGATCGCCGCCGTGATCGCGTCGCGCTGCTCCGCCGGCAGCGACTCGATCGCCTTGAGCAGCGCCCCGAGCCCGTTGTCGGCGTCGACCCCGGCCGCGCGCAGGGCGTCGGCGTGCTCGGCGAACACGGGCGCGAAGTACGCCCGCACCGCGTGCCCGAAGATGATCGGGTCGGACACCTTCATCATCGTCGCCTTCAGGTGGACCGAGAACAGGACCCCGCGGCGCTGAGCGTCCTGCACCTGTTCGGCGAGGAACCGCTCGAGCGCTCCCCGGCGCATGACCGAGGCGTCGAGCACCTCACCGGCCTGGACGGGCACCTCGTCCTTGAGCACCGTCACGGTTCCGTCGGAGTCCACGTGCTCGATCCGCACCGCGCCGGCCTCGCCTGCCGTGACCGAGCGCTCGGTGGAGCGGAAGTCTCCGTCGCTCATCGTCGCCACGTGCGAGGCCGAGTCCGCCGACCACGCCCCCATCGAGTGGGGATGCGCGCGCGCATAGGCCTTCACCGAAGCCGGCGCCCGGCGGTCGGAGTTGCCCTGGCGCAGCACCGGGTTGACCGCGCTGCCCGTGACCGCGTCGTAGCGCGCGCGGATCTCGCGCTGCTCGTCGTCGGCGGGCTCCTCCGGGTAGTCGGGGATCGCGCACCCCTGCTCCTGGAGCTCGGCGATCGCTGCCTTCAGCTGCGGGGCCGAGGCGCTGATGTTCGGCAGCTTGATGATGTTGGCCTCGGCCGTCGTGGCGAGCTCGCCGAGCTCAGCCAGGGCGTCGGCCACTTGATGCTCGGCGTCGAGCCGATCCGGGAACTGGGCGAGGATCCGCCCGGCGAGAGAGATGTCGCGCAGCTCGATCTCGATCTCGGCCGCGGCCGCATAGGCGCGGAGGATCGGCAGCAGCGACTGGGTGGCGAGTGCGGGCGCCTCGTCGGTGTGGGTGTAGACGATCTTCATGCCGCGTAGGACCCTACAGAGCTTGTGCCGGCGGGCCAGCCCCCGAGACGGTCAGGGGTATAGAGTCGAGGCCCGTTGCACAACGAGCCAAACGGAGAGAACGACCAGTGACTGACACGCCCGTACGAGTAGCCGTGACCGGCGCCGCCGGCCAGATCGGCTATGCGATCCTGTTCCGCATCGCCAGCGGCCAGCTGCTCGGCCCCGACACGCCGGTGCAGCTCGCGCTGCTGGAGATCCCGGCCGCGGTCAAGGCCGCCGAGGGCACCGCGATGGAGCTCGACGACTGCGCTTTCCCGCTGCTGGCCGGAATCGACATCACCGACGACCCGAACAAGGCGTTCGACGGGGTCAACGTGGCGATGCTGGTCGGCGCTCGCCCGCGCAGCAAGGGGATGGAGCGCAGCGATCTGCTGGAGGCCAACGGCGGCATCTTCAAGCCACAGGGTGAAGCGCTGAACGCCCACGCCGCTTCCGACGTGAAGATCCTCGTGGTCGGCAACCCGGCCAACACGAACTGTCTGATCGCCAAGAGCAACGCGCCCGACATTCCCGCCGATCGGTTCACCGCGATGACCCGGCTGGACCACAACCGGGCCAAGCCCAGCTCGCCAGCAAGGCCGGCGCCACCGTGAGCGACATCACCAATATGACGATCTGGGGCAACCACTCCGCGACCCAGTACCCCGACATCTTCCACGCGAAGGTGAGCGGGAAGGACGCGGCCGGGCTCGTCGACGATCAGCAGTGGCTCGAGGAGGACTTCATCCCCACCGTGCAGAAGCGCGGCGCGGCGATCATCGAGGCGCGCGGAGCGTCGAGTGCGGCGTCGGCCGCCAATGCCGCCGTCGACCACGTCCACGACTGGGTGCTCGGCACCCCGGACGGCGACTGGGTGTCGATGGCGATTGCATCCGACGGGTCCTACGGCGTCGAGGAGGGCGTGATCTCGAGCTTCCCGGTTACCTGCTCGGACGGCGGCTACGAGATCGTCCAGGGCCTCGAGGTGAACGACTTCTCCCGCGCAGCGCATCGATGCCACGGTCAACGAGCTCAAGGAGGAGCGCGACGCGGTGAAGGGCCTCGGCCTGATCTGATGCTAACCGTACCTGACGCACCTGATAACAGGTGTGACGAACGGCAGCAAAAGGGCCGCGCCTCTCCGAGGCGCGGCCCTTCATGCTTGACAGTTTCGAATGGTTAAGCGGAACTGACCGGGTTCCAGCCCTGCCCGTCACGCGTGATCTGGCCCTCGGACACGAGCTTCGGCATCACCCGGTACAGGTAATTCGGCTCGATCTTCAGCGCCTCGGCGATCTGTGGGATCGTGATCCCGGGCTGGCTGCGGACGAGCTCCAGCGCCTGATTGGCCCGCGTGGCGCCACCCGCGGCGACCCCGCGGCCGTCCGGGCCGTCGGCCGGTCCGGCGGCTGAGTGGCGGCGACGTGCCCGAGCCCGCCGGGGCGTCCGGGCCGCCGCCGAGCGCCGGTCAGAGCGGCACGCGCTGCTTCGAGGCGTGGAGACCTCCTCCTTGAGTGCCCGCAAACGATTGTCGATCTCTTTGACGGTACTGTCGACGAATTCTGCCATCCATATTCCTCCTGGCATGCCCCTGGTCGTTTGACTATTCCGGAGGAAAAGATACCGGCAATCACGCACACTTGTGTCAAGCGCGCTCCACCAGGTTCTTCAAACGCTGCAGTGAACTGTTCGCCTCGCGCTCGGAGGCGGCGCCCACGATCACGCGGCTGGCGACGCTGCCCGAGCCGCCCGCCCGGGGCCTGAAACTCGTTCGTGTACTCGAACTCGGTCGGTCCCTCGTCTCCGTCGCCGGACAGCTCGTAGCGGATCCGTGCGCGCGAATGGGCCGGTCCGTGGCCTTCCCACTCGACGACGTGCGGCGCGTCGGACGTCGGACGACCTCCCAGTGCACGCGAAACGACACGCCCCGCATGTGCAACGTCTGCTCCATCGTCGCCCCCGCCTTCAGCGGCCGGTCGAGACACCTTCTTGACGGACCGGTGGATCGTGACCCAGTCGCCGAGGCGCTCCGGGTCCATCACGACCTCCCACACGCGCTCGCACAGGGGCGTCGATCGATGATCTTGGTGCGGACTGTGCTCATCTCGGCGTCGCAGACCCTAACCCACGCGCACCGGGCGGCCAGCGGTTCGGTGCGTCTCCCACTCGCGCAGCGCCCGTTCGATCGCCGCGTCGAGCGAGTGCCGGCGGACGCCGAGCAGCTCGGCGGCGCGATCGTCGCGCGGGAGCAGGTCGGTTTCGAGGCTCTCCATCAGCGGCCCGATCAGGCCGTGGTCCTCACCGGCGATCACCGCTGCAATTCGGCTTGCAATCGGTGTGACAGTCAGATGCCGGAAGCGATCGTGGTCCGTCCGACGAACATGTGATGGCGGATCCGGTCGATCAGCTCGCCGTAGGAGACGATGTCGAGGCCGGCTCGCGTCGAGTGACTCTCCGCACACGCGGTCATGGGTCGCCGCCCGGGCGAGCAGCTCGACGATGTCGCGCTCGTCGATCGGCGCAGTGCGGTGATCGCGCCAGGCGGGGAGGGGGAGCACTGGCATCCGCTCCACGAGCCGCACGAGGAACCGGAACGAGCGGGAGCGGGCACCGATCACGATCGAGGCCCGGAATGCGACCGAGCACGGCGCCGCCTCGAGCATGATCCGCTCGACCTCGAGCCGGCTGGCGAGGTGACGTGACACCGCCGCACCGAGCGGGACCGGGCCGCCGAGGTAGACGATCCTGCTTCACGCCGGCTCGCCCGCGCCGCGTGCGCGAAGTTCTCCGCCGCGACCCGCTCCTGCACGGTGAACGCGCCGTTGGCGCCCGCTTCCATCGAGTGGATGAGGTAGTACGCCACGTCGATCCCGTCCAGCGCGCGCTCGAGCCCGCGGCCCGTGACGACGTCGCCCTGCACGAGCGGGATCGCGGAGTCACCCGGATTGCGCGCGAGCCCGCGTAGCTCATGGCCATCGCGCACCAAGCGGGGCGCGAGGACCGAACCGACGTATCCGGTGATGCCGGTGAGCAGGATCCGCATCAGGCTCCGGCTACCCACGGAGCCGGGGCGACGAAGCTGCGGTCGAGCGCGGTGGCGACCGGAGCGCCGCTGAGCGCGAGCGCGACGTCGAGCTCCTCGAGCAGGATCCCGAGCACGCGCTGGGCGCCCCCGGCGCCTGCGACAGCGAGACCCCACAGCACCGGCCGGCCGACCATCACCGCCTTGGCGCCCAGCGCGAGCGCCTTGACCACGTCGGTGCCGCGGCGGATGCCGCCGTCGACGATCACCTCGATCTCGTCGCCGACCGCGTCGACGATCGCCGGCAGCGCCGCGGCCCCGGACGGCACGGTGTCGAGCTGGCGTCCGCCGTGGTTGGAGACGACGATCGCCGCCGCCCCGTGGTCGACGGCGAGGCGGGCGTCCTCGGGGGTGAGGATGCCCTTCACGATCACGGGCAGCGACTGCTCGGCCGCGAACTGCTCGATATCGCTCCAGCGCAGGTCGGGGTCGACGAGCGCGGCGAACTCGGCCGGGGTCAGCGGGCCCTCGGCGCCGGCCACCCTGGCGTTGGCAACGGCCTCGGAGTCGGCTTCGGGGGAGGCGCGCAGCTCGCGCTCGCGCCGTCCGACGACCGGCAGGTCGACCGTCACCACGAGCGCCTCGAATCCCTGATCCGCAGCCTGGGCGACGAGATCGTGGCTGACGCCCCGGTCGGAGAACACGTACAGCTGAAACCAGCGGGTGGCGTCCGGCGCCGCCTGAGCCAGTGCCGGGATCGTCGTCGTCCCGAACGTCGCCAGTGTGCATGATCGCCCCGACTGCGCCCGCGGCCTGAGCGGTGGCGAGCTCGCCGTCGGGGTGGGCGAGCCGCTGGAAGGCCATCGGGGCGACGATCAGCGGGTGCGGCCGGCGCCGGCCGAGCAGCGTCACGCTCGGGTCCCTGGTGCCCGACGCCGACGAGCGTGCGGGGGAGGATCGCCAGCCGTTGCCAGGCCGCGGCGTTGTCGCGCATCGTGATCTCGTCGGCGGCGCCGCCGGCGTAGTAGCCAAGCGCGTCGGGGTGCGAGGACCTGGACGGCGGCGCGCTCGTAGTCGGCCAGCGAGATCAGCTGGTCCGCGTCGGGGTGGGCGTGGGGCTGGCGCATCGGTCTGGGAAAGCTACGGAAATTGCGGCCGGTTTCCGGTCGGCGCTCGAAAATTCCCGCTGCTAGCAGGGAAAACCGTCGGTTGTGAACTTCTTGCGTATTCCGGGAATCGAGCGTTGCACGTGGGGGGTGAGGTGCTTTCATGCCCACCTTCGCAGCATCGAGCTTCGAGCACACGAGGGGTTGGTAGAGAGAATGGGCAGTGGGCGTACAGGGGCACCGAAGGCAAGTTGTGAGTCGTGTTTCTTCAACCGGAATCTGTTGTGCGCGATCAGCGACTCGTCGCCGTGCGCGACCTATCGGCCGGACCGGCCGGAAGGCCTCCGGCCGCCGAAGCAGATGCGGTTCGTGTTCCGCCAGGAGCGCCAGCAGCAAGTGGCCTGGGCGTTCCCGTCGGCCAACGAGCAGGTCGCGCTGCACGCGTAGCGGACAGCGGAAGGCCGCGCTGCGGGCAGCGGATCGCCGCCCTGGGGGCAGCGAGACGGTGCCCCGGGGCACGGTGACCGCTGACCGCCGCTCGTATATCGTTCGCGCCATGTACTGGCCGCTGATCGTCGGATTCGTGCTCTTCGTCCTGGTCGCCCTTCTGATGGGGTGGATCATGGACCCCGATCGCCACCCCGACTCCGGCGACGGTCACTGAGGCACCGCCGCGCGCGCTGACTCTGCGCGCCGGGCGATCCATTCAGCTCCGGGCGTGTCGGTCAGCCCGTGGAGAATCACCGAGCAGACGACGACGAGCGCGGCCAGGTTGAAGAGGCGCGAGCCGGCGGCGATCCGGTCGCCGAGCACCAGCAGCGAGAACGTCATCGTCGCCACTCCCTTGGGCCCGAACCAGGCCATGAACCCCCTGGTGGCGAGGTCCGTCGCGGTGCCCGCCAGCGCTGCCAGCACGGCCACCGGGCGGGCGATGAGCAGCACCACGACGACGATCGCCACCGCCGCCCAGCCGTCGGCGAACAGGCCGTGGAGCGTGAGCAGCGAGCCGAACACGACGAAGATCCCCAGCTTGACGATCTCGACGAGCACCTCGGCATGGCGCTCGAAGTACGCGCGGACGTCGGGGCGGCGGATCCCGAGCGTGATCGCGGCTACGTACACGGCGATCAGGCCGTTGCCCTTCGGCGGGAGCACCGCGATCCCGTAGGCGGCGAACGCCGTGCCGAGCGCGTACAGGGCGCGCTGGTGGTCGGGGATCCCGGCCCGCAGCCGGGTCTCGAGCGCAGCAGGGCGGCGGCCGCGAACCCGACGACGATCCCGGTGGCGAACCCGACAGTCACGTCCTGCAGCACGAACCGCCACCACACGAAGTGGCCGCTGCCGCTGCTCAGCGCCGCCGCCAGCGCGAGCACGGCGGGCAGAGCCAGCCCGTCGTTGAGCCCTGACTCGAGGTTCAGCGAGTGGCGGATCAGTCGCGGGACCCGGGGGTTGGTGACGACGCTCGAGGACAGCACCGGGTCGGTCGGGGACAGCAGCGCGCCGAGCAGGAACGCCTCGGTCCACGACAGCGAGGTCGAGCGTGCGCGCGGCCACCGCGATGATCCCGGCCGTCAGCGGCATCGCCAGCACGAGCTTGCGCAGCGGTAGGCGCCAGTGCTCCTGGAGCATCTCGCCCTCGACCTCGAGCCCGTCGCGGAACAGGATCACGATCAGGGCCACGGTGGCGAGGTCGGCCACGAACGACGAGCGGGCGTCGAAGTGGAGCACGCCGGCCCCACCCGTCCCCAGCCCGAACCCGACGAGCACGAACACCGCCGCGAGCGACAGCACGCTCTCGCGCGCGAGCCCGGCCACGAGCGCCCCGCACGCCAGCACCGCTCCGAGCACCAGCACCGAGACCTGGAAGTCGTGCGCCCCCGTGACCGCCGGCACGAGCGTGTGCATGTACGCGGCAGCCACCGCAGTTAGAGTGTCAGACCACGGGCCCGGCGAGGCTCCTCTCGCCGACCTGCACCGAGAGAGGAGCGGTGTGAAAGTCACGGTGCTTGGGCAAGTCGCCGGCGTGGCAGGACGCGGGCGGCGCATGCAGCGGCTATCTCGTCCAGGAGGATGACTTCAGCCTGCTCGTCGACTGCGGCAACGGCGTGTTCTCGAAGCTCCGTGGCTTTTGCGACTACGTCGCCGTCGACGCCGTGCTGCTCAGCCATCTCCACGCCGACCACATCCTCGACCTCGTCCCGTTCGCCTACGCGCTGACGTATGCGCCGCGCCAGCAGCCGGTCGCCGTCGGCGGATGGCCCGGCACCGAGACCCCGGCCCGCCCGGCGCTCCACGCCCCGCTCGGCGCCGGCGAGCTGTTCCGCCAGATCGTCGCCGTGCTGGGGCAACGAGGAGCTGATCGACCACGCCTTCGACCTGCACGAGTACGACGGCCCCGACGAGCTCGTCGTCGGTCCGTTCGCCGTCCGCTTCTGTGAGGTGCCCCACTACACCGAGACGTACGCGATCGAACTGCGCAGCCCCACCGGCCGGCTCACCTACAGCGCCGACTGCAGCCCCAACGATGCGCTCGTGGAGTTCGCCCGCGGAACCGACATGCTGCTGATCGAGGCCACGCTCCCGCGCCCGGAGCGCACCGGGATCCGCGGTCACCTCACCCCTCGCGAGGCCGGCGAGCACGGCCAGCAGGCCGGCGCCCGCCGCCTCGTCGTCACCCACTTCTCCGACGAGCTCGACTCAGAGTGGGCGCTCGCCGAGGCGTCCGACGGGTTCGGCGGTCCGGTCGAGCTCGCCTTCGACGGCGCCGTCTACGAGGTCGACGCCGCCCCCTAGACATTCTGCAGCGCGGCCCGGGGATCGGTGGAAGTTGTGCTCCGATATGGAGCCAAACACCCACCGGTACCGGTGGTGGCGAGGCGAAAACGGCCGGTGTCACGATCCCCGTGGCCCGCGCCGTGGGCATGGGGGCCGGCGCAGTCCCGGGTCCGTCCTCCCGGGCTGTGCCGACCCACCTGCACCGCAATACGGAGATCGCTCCCGACTGGATCACCGCCGGCTCAACTCGGAACAATCCGTGCGCGCTGGCTACCCTTCAGACGGGATGGACCGAGACCTGTTCGCCAATTTCGACCGGATGCGGCGGGAGATGGACGAGCTGTTCGGCGACGTCCTCGAGCGCAGTGGCCTGCGGCGCCGGAGCGCGGGCTTCTCGCCGGCCGTCGACGTCGTCTACCGGACCGATCCGCCGACTCGCGATCGTCACCGCCGAGCTGCCCGGGATCGACACCGATGAGCTCGACCTCGAGATCCAGGGCCGGACCCTGATCTTGTCGGGGCGGCGCGGCTCGCGGGCCGTCGAGGGCGACGTGTATCAGCAGGTGGAGATCGAGCGCGGCGAGTTTCGCCGGACGGTCGAGCTGGCCGCCGAGGTGCGCAGCGAGGCGGCCCGGGCGCGCTACGAGGACGGGATGCTGCGGGTCGAGCTGCCGTTACACACAGGGGTCAAGCCCGTGCGTGCGGTGCCGGTCGAGAGCGAACCGGTGATTGAGGTCGGCCTCCAGGACTGCGGCCCGCGCGAGGTCGCGGTCGCTGGACAGTCGGGAGCTGCCTCAACGCGTCGGCGTGCTCCCGCTGCGCGACGCGGTCACGTTCCCCGACATGCTGATCCCGCTCAACGTCGGCCAGGAGCGGAGCATCGAGCTGATCAACGATGTGCTGCGTGGCGACCGCTCGATCGTGATGGTGGCCAGCCGCAACCCTGAGGTCGAGGCTCCGACCCCTGAGGAGCTCTACGAGGTCGGCGTGCTCGGCGTCGTGGCGCGGATGATCCGCGTTCCCGACGGCACCCTGCGGGTCCTGATCCAGGGCGGCCAGCGGGTGCGGATCGAGAGCTGGGTCGGCGACCGAGCCATACCTCGTGGCGGAGATCGCCGAGGCGCCCGACGTGGTCACGCCGTCGGCCGAGCTGACCGCGCTCACGCGCAACGTCGAGCAGACGTTCACCGACATCGTCGAGCAGGTGCCCTACCTGCCCGAGGAGCTCCAGATCATGGTCGCCAACGTCGATGACCCGAGCGCCCTCGACCCATCTGATCGCGGGCGCGCTGCGGCTCAAGACCGAGGAGAAGCAGGAGCTGCTCGAGGAGCTCGACGTGAGCCAAGTCGCCTGCGGCGGCTGTCGGAGATCCTCGCCCGCGAGCTGGAGGTCGTGGCGATCGGCTCGAAGATCCAGTCCCAGGTCCAGTCCGAGCTCGACAAGGGGCAGCGCGAGTACTTCCTGCGCCAGCAGCTCAAGGCGATCCAGGAGGAGCTCGGGGAGGCTGACGAGGTCCAGGCCGAGGTCGCCGAGCTTCGCCAGCAGCTGGCTGACATCGACCTCCCCGAGCCGGTCCGCAAGCAGGCCGACCGCGAGCTGACCCGGCTCGAGCGCCTGCAGCCGGCGATGGCGGAGTGGGGCGTGGTCCGCGGCTACCTCGAGTGGATCGCCGCGCTCCCGTGGGACACGACGACCGAGGACAACCTCGACCTCGCGCATGCGCGCAAGGTGCTCGACGAGGACCACTACGATCTCGAGCCGGTCAAGGACCGGATCCTCGAGTTCCTCGCCGTGCGCCGGCTGAAGCCGGACGCGCGCGGATCGATCCTGTGCTTCCTCGGCCCGCCCGGCGTTGGCAAGACCTCCCTCGGTCGGTCGATCGCGCGGTCCCTGGGGCGGAAGTTCGAGCGGATCAGCGTCGGCGGCGTGCGCGACGAGGCCGAGATCCGCGGCCACCGGCGGACGTACATCGGGGCGATGCCGGGGACTGATGATTCGGTCGCTGCGCGACGCCGGCGCGGCCAACCCGCTGCTGATGATCGACGAGATCGACAAGATGGGCGCCGACTTCCGGGGCGATCCGGCGAGCGCGATGCTCGAGGTGCTCGATCCCGAGCAGAACCACGCGTTTCGCGACCACTATCTCGACCTCCCGTTCGACCTCTCGGGGGCGATGTTCGTGACGACGGCGAACACGCTCGACACCGTCCCCGGCGCGCTGCGCGACCGGATGGAGGTGATCCAGCTCGCCGGCTACACCGAGGAGGAGAAGCTCCAGATCGCGCGGCGCTACCTCGTGCCGCGCCAGATCGAGCGCAACGGCCTCACGAAGAGCCGGATCGCGTTCTCCGACGCAGGGCTCAAGGCGATCATCACCGACTACACGCGCGAGGCGGGCGTGCGCCAGCTCGAGCGGGAGATCGGCAGCGTGTGCCGCAAGGTCGCCCGGCGGGTGGCGGAGGGCACCGCCGCGCGCAAGGTGACGATCTCCGAGCCGCGGGTGCGCGAGCTGCTCGGCAAGCGGCGCTTCTTCTCCGAGGCCCGGCGCCGCACGGCGCGCCCCGGGGTGGCCACCGGTCTCGCGTGGACGCCGGTCGGCGGCGAGGTGCTGTTCATCGAGGCCACCGCGATGCCGGGCCGGGGCCGGCTGATCACCACCGGCCAGCTCGGCGATGTGATGAAGGAGTCGGCGCAGGCCTCTGTCTCCTACGTCCGCTCCAATGCCGACGAGGTCGCCTCCGGGCTCGCGGAGGACTGGTTCGCCGACCACGACCTCCATATCCACGTCCCCTCCGGCGCCACACCGAAGGATGGGCCGAGCGCCGGGATCGCGATCGCCACCGCGCTCGCCTCGCTGCTGTCAGGCCGCCCGGTCCGCTCCGACGTGGCGATGACCGGCGAGATCACGCTGACCGGCCAGGTGCTGCCGATCGGCGGGCTCAAGGAGAAGGCGCTCGCCGCCCAGCGCAACGGGATCAAGTGCGTGATCGCGCCTGCACTCAACGAGCAGGACGTCGACGACATCCCCGAGCACCTGCGGCGCGACCTCGAGTTCCATTTCGTGGCGGAGATCGGCGAGGTGCTCGAAATTGCCCTGCAGCGCCGCGCGGCCCCCGGCCGAGCCCGCGCCACGACCCGGCGAGAGCGGGCGGCGGGGTGAGCCAAGCCACAGATCCCCTGGACGTGGGGCGGCCGCCGATTTAGGGTAGAACCCCGTCACGGGCGCCTTCATTTCGTATGCTGGGCGCTGCACGAGCCCACCGCACCGAGGGAGTCTTATGGCATCACGACGCAAGAAGGTCAAGGCGGCGGTTCCCTTCTCCGCCTCCGACGTGGCGAACATCACGAAGGCGAATCCGTACATCCAGCGCCTGATCGAGGACGCCAGCCTGCGTGACAACGTCCAGAAGGCGATCGAGTCGGGCAAGAGCGCGTACGAGCGCCTCAGCAACGGCAAGGCGCCGCACAAGGCGCTGATCGAGGACCGCAAGCTGCAGAACGACCTCCGCCAGGCGGTCGCGGCCGTCCGCGACGCCTCGATGGCGCTCACCGACGCGCCGAAGAAGCGCGCTCGCAAGGCGCGCCGCAGCGGGCGCCGGCTGATGATCGTCCTGCTCGGCGGCGGCCTCGCCCTGGCGGGCTCCGAGCAGCTCCGCTCGAAGGTGCTGGACACGCTGTTCGGCAAGGAGGAGGAGTTCGAGTACACGCCTCCGGCCACCACCGCGCCGGCACCGCCGGCCGCCCCCGTCAGCTCCGCCTGATCCGGGCTGCAGAGAACGGTGCTGAGGGCGCCGGCGACGGCGCCCTCGGTCGTTTAAGGAGCGTTCTCGCTCTACACTTCTGTGCAGTGGTGCCAGGAACCGCACTACCGTCGCGCTCCGGTCGTGACCTGGCGGGCGACAAGGCCGCCAGGATCGTTGAAGCGATGCGGGTCAGCGTCTCGGCCCGCGGGATCGCGTCCTCGACGTTCGACCTCGTGGCGCGCGAGGCCGGCGTCTCCCGAGGTCTCCTTCACTACTACTTCGGGACCAAGGAGCGGCTGCTGGTCGAAGCCGTTCGCCGGGAATGCGACGTTCGGGTCGAACGGCTCGAGCGGGCGATCGGCGGGGCCCAGACGCCCGACGACGTGCTCGCCGCGCTGGTCAGGAGCTTCGAGGAGTACCTCGGCGAGGGTGCCGCCGGCGTCGGTGATGTTCTACGAGATGCTGACGCTCGGCCACCGCAACGAGGAGATCGCCGCCGAGCTGGCCGAGCTCGGCCGCCGGACCCGCGGCCATCTCGCCGACGCGCTCCGAGCCAAGAGCGAGGCCGGCGTCCTGCGGATCTCGACCGACGCCGATGCGCTCGCCACGTTTCTGTTCGCGCTCGCCGACGGGCTCACCCTCCGCCGCCTGAGCGAGCCCGAGCTCGATCTCTCCCCGGCCACCGAGCAGGCGCTCACCGCCGCCCGCGCGGTCGCTGCGTTGACTGCCGCCCCGTAGGCTCATCGGGCGATGCGCCGGATCGTCGCCCTCGCCGTGGCCGCCGTCGTCGTGCTCGTGCTCGTGCTGGCCCAGCTGCTGCTCCCCGGGATCGCCGCGCAGCAGCTGCGCGATCGCCTCGGCCACTCGGGCCGGGTGCTGTCCGTCGAGGTCGACGCGTTCCCGGCGATCGAGCTGCTGTGGCACCACGCCGACAAGGTCCTCGTGCGGATGGCCGACTATCGCTCGAGCACCGCGCACCTCGGGACCATGCTCGAGCAGACCGGCGACGCCGGCTCGCTCGACGCCTCCGTCGGCGTGCTCGACACCGGCCTGCTGCGGCTGCGCGACGCGTCGCTGCGCAAGCGCGGGTCCGAGCTGACCGGGACCGCCACCGTGACCGAGGCCGACCTCCGCGCGGCCGCCCCGTTCCTCGATTCGGTCCGGCCCGTCGCCTCATCCGGCGGGCAGCTCGTCCTGCGCGGGACGGCGACGCTGCTCGGCATCACCGCCACCGTCGACGCGACGGTCGGGGCGGTGAACGGAGCGCTGGTGGTCCAGCCCGACGTGCCGTTCGGTGCGCATCGCGACCGTGACGGTGTTCAGCGATCCGCGCGTGCGGGTGGAGGGCGTGAGTGCGGCGCCGGCCGCGGGCGGGTTCACGGTCAGCGCCCAGGCGCACCTGCGGTGAGTCAGCGCTCGGCCCGGGCGTTCAGCGTGCGGCCTCGACGCCCGCGATCCCGGGGACGTCGCCGAACCCGACGAGCCGCCCGACCGCGCCGCGCCACCCGCGCAGGTAGCGCTCGTAGAACGCGATCGTCACCCGCTCGACGATCCGCAGCTGTGGCTCCTCGGATGTGTACGGCGGCAGGTGCGGCGCGCCGAACAGCCGCAGCAGGAACTTCGGCCGCGGAGCCGCGCGGAAGAACTGGTAGGTGAAGTGCGGCGGGTTGATCGTGTCGGCGGTCCCCTGCGTGGCGAGCAGCGGCGGGCTGCCCGCCGGGAACGTGAACCCGCCGATCCCGGGGATCTCGGCGCCGGACAGGATCGCCGCGGCCCGGACCCGGTGGTCGACGAAGTGCGAGTCGTACGCGACCGCCAGCGCGGTCTCGCCGCCGTCGGACTGGCCGCTCACCGCGACCGCCTGGCCCTTGAGCGCCCCGGCCAGGAAGCCGCTCGCCGCCCGGTTGCGGCGCAGCAGCGAGGTGATCACGAAGCTCATGTCCCGCGGCTGGTTGATGAGGTCGGACTCGTTCGGGCCGCCGGGCGCATTGGCGTTCTCGAGCGGGAAGATCGGGGCGGCCACGACGAACCCGGCCCGGGCCCACGCTTGCAGCAGCGCGGTGTACGGCGCCGGCGTCACCGCGAACCCGTGCCCGAACACGACGAGCGGCTCCGGCCCGGACGCGTTCGTGGGGTAGAACACCTCGGTCACGAGCGTGCGCGGCTCGGTGTGCCCGCCCGGGAACCGGACACGCCGGCTGTGATCGACGAGCGTCAGCGTCCGCTCGCCGACCTGGAACGGACCCGCCGGGGACGGCGGGGGAGCGCTGGGGGCGGGTGTGGTGGTCGTCGCCGGGGCCGCGGTCGACGACGAGGTCGAGCTGACCGGGGTTCCGGCCGGGACCTTGAGGGAAGCCTGGGCGCTCGATCCCGAGCCGCCACCGGCGGGCGATCGGGCGCCGCCGCACCCGGCCGCCCCCAGGACCAGGAGCGCGACCGCAGGCAGCGCCAGGAGACCGCCCCGCACGGTCAGCGGACGTAGACCGCGAAGAAGTCGCGGTCGTCCGGCGTCAGGTACCGGAGTGGGGTGCGATCCATGCTGGCCAGCAAGTTAGCCGGATCGCGAGCGCCCGGGTAGCGGTAGCTGATGAAGCTCGTCCAGTAGGTGTTGATGTCGAGCTCCATCGCCCGGACCGCTCCGGCTCGCTGCAGGATCTGGGCCAGCGAGCCGACCGTCTGGTCGTTGGCGGCCGCGTAGATGAGGTTGCCGTAGCGATCGACGCCGACGCCGGAGCGCCACACGCGGACCGCGTTGCCGAGCGTCGCCCCCCATTCGGGGCCGTCGGAGAGGTTCGGGTTGAGCCGGCCGTGGTTGACGATCAGCGGGAGATTCTGGCGCGCGTAGACGATGTCCGGCCCGGCACTCGGGCCGCCGTTCCATGCCTGCACGTCGATTCGTCCGTCCCGATAGCGGACGAACGTGGCAATCCCGGCCTTGAGCGGCGCGTACGTGTGCCCGCTCTCGGCGAACCCGCCGCCGGAGTCCGTCAGCTTGAAGCCGCTGTTGAACGCGGCCACGACCTTCGAGCGCATCGTCGTCGGGATCTCCATCGGGCCGCGCGAGGGCAGCGAGACGCCCGGCTCGAGCCTGCCCGGATACAGCCATGTCGTCGTGCGCGTGTGGTCCATCCATGCGACGCCGGCCACCAGCTGCGGGTAGTTGGGGTCTGGCCGGAAGCTCGTGACGAGCACCGGCGGGCGGGCGCCGCCGGCGTGGAACGTGGCTCGCCACACGCCCTCGCCGCGGAGGGCGGGGTGCATCACGGGCGCGATCCGGCGCGGGCGGTAGAAGTGCGCGCGACGCCTGCGCGATCCGTTCGCGGCGAATCCTGCCTGGCTGGGCAGCGCCCGCAGCCCCGGTCCACCGGTCGCCGGCGCGTTGAGCGAGTAGTAGAAGTTCTCGACCGTGTTGACCACCCACCGGGCGCCGTTGTCGCGCAACCACTCGACGGTGCGGATCCCGAGGCTGGAGTTCGACGGACCGGTGACCGCGCCGATGTACGAGATCGCCACCGGGACCATGCATACGCACGCGGCGAGCAGCGCGATGCGCCGTGCTCGGTGCCAGCGCGGCGCGGCCGGGATCAACGGCTTGCGCGGCACGGAGGGGCTCAGGGAAGGCCGCTCGGGCGCTCTGGGAGGGGCGAGCATCGTAGTTAAATTGGCAGGGTATCTGGGGGATTTGGCTAAAGAGATGCTGAGAGCGTCCTCATCAACCACGTAGGCAAATTTGAGGGACAATCCATACGTTCCGTCGATGACTCCCCATGGGGCCAGCGCTGCCGCCATGCCTGCGCCAGCTCGCGCGCGCGGGCTGCTGCGTGCTGCGATCGCGACGATGCGACCCCGCCAGTGGATCAAGAACGCGCTGGTGATCGCCGCCGCCGGCGCTGCCGGCGCGCTCGGCGACGACGACGTCCCGGTTCGGGTAGGCCTCGCGTTCGTTGCCTTCTGCCTCCTCGCCTCCGGGATCTACGCGATCAACGACGTCCGCGACGCACCCGAGGATCGCCTCCATCCGCGCAAGCGCTTCCGGCCCGTCGCCGCCGGCGAGCTCGACCCCCAACTCGCCACCGCGCTCGGCCTGGGGCTGATGGCCGCCGGCCTCGGGCTGTGCGTCGCCGTGCGGCCGCTGCTCGGCGTGGTCGGCTTCGGCTACCTCGCGCTGACGCTCAGCTACACGCTCATCTGGCGCCACATCCTGCTGCTCGACATCGTCGCCGTGGCGGGCGGGTTCGTGCTGCGCGCGGTCGCCGGCGGCGTCGCCGCGCCGGTGACGCTGTCTCGTTGGTTCGTGCTCGTGGTCACGTTCATGGCGATCCTCGTCGCCGCCGGCAAGCGGCACGCCGAGCTGCGGCGCACCGAGAGCGAGGGGGCAGCCAGCGGGCGCCGGCGCGTGCTCGACGGCTACAGCGAGCGGCGGCTGCGGCTGATCCTCGCCGGGAGCGCCGCGTGCGGGTTCTTCTCCTACTGCGTGTGGGCGTTCGGACTGCCGTCGGTCAACGGCATCCCGTGGCGCCCGCTGACGATCCTGCCGTTCGCCGCCTGCCTGCTGCGATACGGCCGGCTGGTGCTCGCCGGCGAGGGCGAGGCGCCCGAGGAGCTGCTCCTCGGCGACCGCTGGCTGCTGATCGCCGGCGCCCTGTGGCTGGCTGTATTCGCGTTGGGTGTCCATGCCGCCAGCTGACACGCTGCCCGGCGCGCGCCTGGGCAGCGCGGTCGGGAGCCGGGCCACGACGATCAGCGGGTGGGGCGGAGGCCCCGGCGCGCCGGTCCGGCTGGCCGCGCCCGGTGACCCCGAGGCGGTGCAGGAGCTGATCGGCTCGCTGCGGGCTGGGCCTGGGGCTGCGGCCGGGGCCGGTGCCAGGGCCGGCGTCGGAGTCGGCGCGATCCCCCGCGGACGCGGGCGCAGCTACGGCGACGCGGCCCAGCTCCGGAACGGCCTCGTCGTCGACGTCACCCGGCTGACCGCCACCGAGCTCGACCCCGCCGCCGGGGTACGTCACCGCCCAGGCCGGGGTGACGATCGGCGAGCTGCTCGCCCTGCTCGCCCCCCACGGCTTCGTCGTGCCGGTCGTTCCCGGCACCCAGCACGTGTCGCTCGGCGGGGCGATCGCCAGCGACATCCACGGCAAGAACCACGGCAGCGCCGGCACGCTCGGCAGCCACGTGCAGGCACTCGGGCTCGTCACCAGCGGCGGCGAGCTGCTCGAGGTCGAGCCCGGCGACCCCGCGTTCGAGGCGACGCTCGGCGGGATGGGCCTGACCGGCGTGATCGTCTGGGCGCGCCTGGTGCTGCGCCGCGTGCAGAGCGCGCTGCTCGTCGTCGACACCGACCGCGTCGGCGACCTCGACTCGGCGTTGGCGATCCTCTCGAGCCCGGGCGGCCCCCATCGCGTCGCCTGGCTCGACCTGCTCGGCCCCCGGGCGGGCCGCGGCGTCGTCACCCGCGCCGAGCACGCGCCCGCTCAGGAGCCCGGCACGGACCCCGGCCGGGCGACGGTGGCCGCCCGCGCCACGGTCCCGGCCTGGTTCCCGTCCGGGCTGCTCAGGCCGCGGACGGTCGGCGCGTTCAACGAGCTGCGGTTCCGTGCGGGCCCCCGCCACGAGCGCGGCCGGCTCGAGCCCTTCGGCCCGCACATGTTCCCGCTCGACGGCCTCGAGGCGTGGCCGCGCCTGTACGGCCGGGCCGGGTTTCATCCAGTACCAGCTCGTCGTGCCGCTCGAGCGCCACGACGTGCTGCACGCGGTGGTGGGCAGCCTGGCCGCGGCGCGAGTGCCGTGCTACCTCGCGGTGCTCAAGGACTTCGGGCCCGCCAACAGCGCGCCGCTGTCGTTCCCGATCCGCGGCTGGACGCTCGCGCTCGATCTCCCCAGCGCCGCGCCCGGGCTCGAGGCGGCTCTGCGCCGCTGCGACGAGCTTGTGGCCGAGGCCGGCGGGCGTGTGTATCTGACCAAGGACGCGCGGCTCTCTCCGGAGATGGTGCGGGCGATGTACCCGCGCCTGCAGGAGTGGCGTGGGATCCGCGACGGGCTCGACCCAGCCGGCCTGTGGCGCAGCGACCTGGCGGTCCGTACCGGGCTCGTCGAGGGGGCCGGCGCGTGAGCACCGACGCGCGCATCAGTGCCGCGCAGACCGCGAGCACCGGCGCCGCGAGCACCGGCGCCGTCAACCGCGTGCTGCTCGTCGGCGGCACCTCTGAGATCGGCCTCGCGATCGTCCGCCGGCTCGCCGCCGACGGTCCCGTGCGCCCGTATCTGATCGGCCGCGACGAGCCCCGGCTCCGCCAGTCGCTCGCCTCGCTCGAGGCGGCCGGCGCCGCCGGCGGTGAGGTCGAGGTGCTCGACGCCGACGACCTCGGCGACCACGAGGCGGCGATCGCCCGCGCGTTCGACCGAGGCGGACCTCCCGACGTGGTGATCATCGCGGTCGGCCTGCTCGGCGCCCAGGCGGGCCTCGACGCCGGTACCCAGGAGGCGCTCGACGTGATGCGCGTCAACTTCGTCTCCACCGGGTCGCTGCTGCTCCACTGCCTGCGCCGGCTGCGCGCCCAGCACCGCGGCACCCTGATCGTCCTCTCCACCGTCGCCGCCGAGCGCCCGCGCGCCGGCAACGCGATCTACGGCGCGGCCAAGGCCGGCCTCGACGCGCTCGCCCACGGCCTCGCCGACGCCTCGGCCGGCACCGGCGTGCGGGTGCTCGTCGTCCGCCCCGGGTTCGTGGCCACCAAGATGACCACCGGGCTGAAGCCCGCCCCGTTCGCCACCACCGCCGACGCGGTCGCCGAGGCGACTGTCAAGGCGCTCGCCGGCTCCGCGCACACCGTCTGGGCGCCGCCGATCCTGCGACCCGTGTTCGCGCTGCTCCGCCACGTCCCCCGACCGATCTACCGGAGGCTCCCGCTGTGATCCGCAACCCGCCAGCCGCCTGGACCCGCAACCCGCTCGTCATCGACGTGGCGATCGCCGTGCTCGTCGCGGTCGTCGTCCTGATCATCACACCGGGCGTCGCCGTTGCGGCGCTGCTCGCGGTGCTCGTGATCGTCGCGTGCGCGGTGAGCTTCCTGATCAGCTCGCGGCGCCGCTCGTGGGCCCCGGGCGGCTCGCGGGCGCCGCGCGGCGCGTGCGACGCGTGCGCCGCGTGCGCCGCGTGAGCCCCGTGCGCCCCGTGCGCCCCGCGCGCCGCGGGTGCGCCCGCCGAGCGACGGCGGCCGCTCATGCGACCGCCGCGCGGGGATCCTCGCGCGACCGGGCGACGGCGGCCGACCGCCCCGGTCCCAACCGCCGCGCGCGCAGCGCCCGTCGCGCGCTCAGCCTGGCGATGCGCCACGGCCGTCGCGGCCCCAGCCCCGCGATGCGCCGCCTCGCCGCCGGGCTCGCTGAGCATCGGCGGGTCAGGCGCTCAGCGCGTCAGGCGCTCGACGGATCAGGCGCTCAGCGGGTCAGGACCGCGAAGAAGTCCCGGCTGTACGGCGCCAGGAAGAAGCCCGGGACCCCGTGCTGGCCGGGTGCGCCCGGGATCGGCGTGAGCGACCCGCGCCCTCCGTGGTGGGCGTACAGGTAGCGCGGCGACCCACTCGGGGTTGATGTCGAGCTCGACCGCTCGCACGACGCGCGCCTGCAGCAGCGCCGCGGCCAGCGCGCCGGCCGTGAGGTGCTCCCCGCCGGCCCAGATCAGGTGGCCGTCGGCCGTGATGCCCAGCGCTGAGCGCGCCGGATCGGGAACGCCGCCGAGCGTCGCTCCCCAGCACAGCTGGCAGCCGGTGCTCGAGGCCGCGCGGCCATGGTCGATCAGCAGCGTCAGGTTCTGGCGCACGGAGACCACCGGGCGGCCGGGGGCCGGCACCTCACGGTGCCACGCTCCGATGTCCGAGGTCCCGTCGGAGTAGGTGACGATCGACCCGAGCCCGGCGCGGAGACGCACTGCGGTCCGCCCGCCCGACATGAACCCGCCGGCGCCGGTAGAGAGCTTGAAGCCCCCGTTGAACGCGGCCACCACGCGGCGTCGCTCGGCGCCGGTGATCGCCGGGCCGTAGCGCCATCCCGAGCCGCCGGCATCGACGGTCCCAGAGTGCAGCGCGAGCGTCGTGTGGGCCGGGTCGAACGAGATCAGCCCGACCCCGGCCGCGGACCGTGCAACCCACGCCGCCGGCCAACCGGCGAGCGTGACGGCCGGCACGAATCCGGTCGGCGCGGATGCGGTGGCGGCCGCGAGCACGCGGGGGAGGACAGGCTTCGGTTTCGGCCTGGGCTTCGGCTTCCCAACCGTCGTCGGTCGGTGGCCCGGGGCCGCGTGGGCGGCGGCGCGGTGCGCGGTCGATGTGGTCGTCGTCGATCCGCCTCCACATCCCGCGATCGTGGCCGCCGCGAGGGCGGTCAGGCAGCATCGCGCGGCGGTCGAGGGCATCCGCCCCCGAGTCTCATCGGGCCGTCGAAGGACCGCGTAAACCCGCGGTGAGAGGTTCCTCACCGCTCCCCGGCCCCGGGCTAGCCGGTCGGCACCGAAGGCCGCCGCGTGAGGTCCATCGCCTCGAGCGGCTTGGGACGGGCCACGTAGAAGCCCTGGGCGTAGTCGACGCCGAACTTGCGCAGCAACCCGAGCGTCCGCTCGTCGCCGACGAACTCGGCCACGGTCCGCTTCCCGAGGCCGGCTGCGATGTCCACCACCGACTTGACCACGAGCTGGTTGACGTGGCTGTCGGGCAGGTTGTGGATGAACTCGCCGTCGATCTTCACGTAGTCGAACGCGAGGTGCTTGAGGTAGTAGAACGACGCGAACCCGGCGCCGAAGTCGTCGAGCGCGAACTCGCACCCCAGCTCGCCGAGTCGCTGCGCGAACCGCTTGGCCCGGTCGACGTTGACGATCGCGGCCGTCTCGGTCACCTCGACGCACAGCCCGGCGCCGTCCGTTCCGGCCCCGCGCAGCGTGTCGGCGAGGTAGTCGGGCAGCTCTGGGTCAGTCACCGACTTGGCCGACAGGTTGACCTCGATATGGATCTGCCGCCCGGCGCGCTTGGCCTCGGCGAGGATCCCGATCGCCTGCTCGAGCACCCAGTGGTCGATCATCTGGATCAGGTCGAAGCGCTCGCCGATGTACAGGAAGATGCCGGGCGGGATCAGATCCCCGGCCTTTCCCCGCATCCGGATCAGGAGCTCGTGCCGGGGCAGGAGGTCCTCGCCGAGCGCGAGGATCGGCTGGGCGTGCAGGACGAAGCGATCCTCCTCGAGCGCGTCACGGATCCGGTCGGCCCACGTGAGTCGTGAGTGCATGCGCTGCCGGCGCTCGCCGGTCGCGTCATACAGCCGGACCCGATCGCGCCCGGCCTCCTTGGCGTCGTACATCGCGATGTCGGCCTCGACGGCGAGCTCCTCGCCGGTCATCCGCCGGCCGCCGAACGGGGCCACGCCGACGCTCGCGGTCACCCGCCGGGGATGACCCGTGTCGGACACCGTGCGGCCCTGCTCGCGCAACCCCGCCAGCAGCCCGGTGGCGACGAGCACCGCCTCCTCGGCGTCGGCGCCGGGGAGGATCACCGAGAACTCGTCGCCGCCGAGCCGCGCGATCGTGTCGGTCTCGCGCAGCCGGCGGCGGAAGATGTCGCCGACCTGGACGATCAGCTCGTCGCCGACGGCGTGCCCGAGCGTGTCGTTGACGTAGCGGAAGTGGTCGAGGTCGATCGCCAGGAGCGCCCCGTGGGTCTCGAACCGCGCCGCCCTGGCGAGCTCGCGCCCCAGCTCCTGCTCGAACCTCCGGCGGTTGAACATCCCGGTCAACGCGTCGTGGTCGGCCAGGTACTGGAGCCGGTCCTCGAACTGCTTGCGCTCGGTGATGTCGTGCGCCTGCAGGAGCACGTGCCGCGGCGAGCCCTCCGCGTCGCGGATCACCGCCACGCTCAGGTCGACCGGCACCGTGCTGCCGGCCGCGCGGACGTAGCGGCGCTCGGCCCGGTATTGCGAGGCCTCGCCGCTGAGCAGCCGCCCGAGCGCGCGCTCATCGGCGAGGGCGTCATCGGGGTGCAGCAGCGAGCGCAACGTGCCGCTCAGCAGCTGCTCGTCGGAGTAGCCGGTCATCTCGCACAGCGCCCGGTTGACCTCGAGCAGTTCGCCCTCGAGCCCGGCTACGGCCATCCCCACCGGCGCGTCCTCGAAGGCGGTCCGCAACCGCTCCTCGGCCTCTTGGAGCGCGGCCCGCGTGCGCTGGCGCTCGATTTTCCGCTGCCGCACGTAGCCGCCCCGTGCCAGGGTGGCCAGCGACGACATCTTCAGTTGCGATCTCGGATCGGCCCCGAGCGCCGTTGCGCAAGCGTCCTCCTCTAGGGCGCCTCCCGGTTCGCGCGGCACCCTATAAGGCGGCGACGACGTCGCACTCGCGTTCAGACCGATTTCTGGAGGAAGACCGCCTGTTCGCGTTGCAAAGCCGACGCTGCATCCAGCTCACACGGCGATGCGCGGTGACGTCCAGGGCGCCCGCAGCCGCCGCTCGATCAGCTCGCCGAGCTCGTCGATCGCCACGCGGTCCTGGCCGAGCGAGTCGCGGTCGCGCAGCGTGACGGTTTGGTCCTCGAGGCTCTGGTGGTCGACGGTCACCGCCCACGGAGTCCCGATCTCGTCCTGGCGGCGGTAGCGGCGGCCGATCGCGCCACCCTCGTCGTACTCGGCCTGGACCCGCTCACGCAATGCCCGGTAGATCTCGCCGGCGAGCTCGGGCTGGCCGTCCTTGCGCACGAGCGGGAGCACGGCCACCTTGACCGGCGCCAGCAGCGGGTGCAGGCGCAGCACGGTGCGCTGCTCGCCGCCGATCTCATCCTCGTCGTAGGCGTCGACGAGGAACGCGAGCATCGTCCGGTCGGCCCCCGCGGCGGGCTCGATCACGTGCGGGACGTAGCGCTCGCCGGTCGCCGTGTCGACGTACTCGAGCTTCTGGCCGGAGTGGGTGGCATGCTGGGTGAGGTCGAAGTCGCCGCGGTTGGCGATCCCCTCGAGCTCGGACCAGCGGGCCTCGCCGGCGGAGGCCGTGGACGGGAACAGGTACTCGATGTCGCTGGTCGCGCTCGAGTAGTGCGACAGCTCGTCGGCGTCGTGCGGGCGCAACTGCAGGTGGTCGGGCCGGATCCCGAGCCGGATGTACCAGTTCATCCGCTGCTCGAGCCAGTGCTCGAACCACCGCTCGGTCTCATCCGGCGGCACGAAGAACTCCATCTCCATCTGCTCGAACTCACGCGTGCGGAAGATGAAGTTGCCCGGCGTGATCTCGTTGCGGAAGCTCTTGCCGATCTGGGCGATGCCGAACGGCGGCTTCTTGCGACTGAACTGCAGGTAGTTCTTGAAGTTGAGGAAGATCCCCTGGGCCGTCTCCGGGCGCAGGTAGACAGTCGAGCCCGACTCTTTGACCGGCCCCATCGTCGTCTCGAACATCAGGTTGAAGTCGCGCGCCTCGGTGAGGTCGCAGTCCGGCGTCTCGCCGGGATGCTTTGACGGCTTGCGCCCGCACGCGGACTGGTCGATGTGGTCGGCCCGGAAGCGCAGCTTGCACGTGCGGCAGTCGACCATCGGGTCGGTGAACCCGGCCAGGTGGCCGCTCGCCTCCCACGTGCGCGGATGCTGGATGATCGCCGAGTCCAGCGCGACGATGTCATCGCGCTCCTGGAGCATCGCCCTCCACCACTGCTCCTTGACGTTGTTCTTGAGCAGCACCCCGTAATGCCCGTAGTCGTAGCTCGACCCCAAACCCCCGTAGATCTCGCTGCTCGGGAACACGAACCCGCGCCGTTTGCACAGCGACACGATCTTGTCCATCGTCGCGACATCGGCGCTCATCGCCGCCGATCCTACCGGCGGGCCTACCCTTGGCACTCTCATCCCAAGAGTGCCAAGGTCCACGCTATCCTTGAGCCGGCAATGCCGATCTACGAATACAAGTGCCAGCATGGCCACGTGTTCGAGGTCATGCAGCGCATGAGCGACGACCCCGTCACCGTCTGCGAGAGCTGCTCCGCCCCGGTCGCGCGCGTCTTCCACCCGATCGCCGTCCATTTCAAGGGCTCCGGCTTCTACAACACCGACTACGGGACCCGCAAGCGCTCCCGAGAGCTGAAGGAGTCCGCGGAAAGCGGCAAGGGCAAGAGCGACTCCTCGTCCTCCGATTCGTCCGCGAAGTCCGACTCGTCCAACTCGAAGTCGTCGTCCTCGGACTCGAAGCCCTCCGGGAACTCGTCGTCGAAGGCGACCTCGGCCTCGTCGTCGAAGCAGGACTGACCGCGGGCCAAGGCCCTCCGGGCGCTGCCCGCAGGCGGGGGTCTTCCCGGCGCTGCTCGCAGGCAGTCCCGGCGCTGCCCGCAGGCCGGGGTCTTCCGGCGCTGCCCGCAGGCGGGGGTCTTCCGGGCGCTGCCCGCAGGCCGGGGTCTTCCCGGCGGGGTGTCTCCATTTTGGCTCGGGGGAGGCTGCGCAAGAGGGGTGGGTCTGATGGGAAAATCGCCGTGATCCGCCGTGAAGCAAGATTAACCACTAAACGGTGTCACAGCGCCATGTCACCCACCGGCGGACGGCCAAGGGCCTGGGTATCCAACGGGAAAAATAGGCCCGTTAGATACCCAGGCTCACAGAAAACGGCTGCGCGCCCGGGAGGCTGCGGGCCTCTGCGCAACCCCCGCGCCCCCGCCTGCTGCGGCGGGCGCCCGCCGAGAGCGCCGCTCCCCCGAGCGCCAGGTGTCGCGGCGTCATTTTCACCCGCCCGCGGAAGGCCGACGGCCAGGTTGGCGGTCGCTCTTGCGATATGGCGGATCACGGCGATTTTCGTCGGGTATCAGGCCGAGCCGGCGCGCCCGGCCGGCGGGGAACCGGGGGCGCGGGCGACGGAACGACAACTAACGGACCTATTTGTCCCGCGAGATACCCAGGCCCTTGGCCGTCCGCCCCCGCGGGTGACACGACGCCGTGACACCGTTCAGTGGTTAATCTTGAGTTACGGGGGATCACGGCTTTCCATCAGATACCCAGGCCCGACCGACGCGGCCGGCCGGCGGGAAGCGCAAGGCGCGGGCGCGGCCCGGGATCAGCCGTTCATCAACCGCGACACAGCCCGGTGCACCGCCCCGGGCGTCACGGTCAGGGCCGACTCGCCGTCCGGCAGGGTCTCCGCGCCGGTTGGCTTCAGCACGTTGACCGGGGCGGATCCGCCGAGCTCGGCTGCCGCGAACAGGGTGAGCAGCGTCGGCCCGCCCATGTCGCTGACCAGCACCTTGGGCGCGTCCCAGGACACCCAGGGCAACCGGAAGAAGGTGCCGAACGACAGGAGCCTGCCCTTGATCGAGTTGAGGATCTCCTGCTGGCGCCTGATCCGGGTGAGGTCGCTGTCGGCGGGGTTGCAGCTGTTGTGGCGGGTGCGGGCGAGGGTGAGGGCGTCACGGCCGTCGAGGTGGTGCAGGCCGGGCTTCAGGAACAGCGAGAAGCCGCCTTTCTTGACCCCGCCGCTGATCTCGGAGCAGATCCGGCCGGTGCGGATGTCGATGCCGCCGATCGCGTCGATGAACTGGGGGAACGCGGCGAGGTTGACGATGACGATGTGATTGATCTTGACGCCGGTGAACTGCTCGATCGTGCGGATCGTCAGCGCGGGACCGCCGTAGGCGTAGGCGGCGTTGATCTTCGAGGAGCCGTGGCCGGGGATCGCCGCCACCGTGTCGCGCGGGATCGACAGCCGGCGGGAGGTGCCGCCGCCCACGCGCCACAGCATGATCGTGTCCGAGCGCACGCCGCCGGTGAACGCGCCCGGCTCCTTGGAGCCCTTCGGTCGCTGGTCGGTGCCGATGATCAGCACGGTGTCGGTGCCGGTGATCATGTTCGGGCCTGAGCTCAGGGCGGCCGACGCCGAGCTCGGGAGATTGCCCGTCTCGATCTGGGCGCTGACGATGAACAGCACGATCGAGATCAGCACCCAGGCGACCACCGCGATCGCCAGGTACTTCAAGGTCCGGCGGGCGATCCGGCGCCAATCGCGCTGACCGTCGCCGGTCAGGCGGAGGGGGTCCCGGAATCCGCCGGGCCCGCCCGGACCGCCCGAACCACCGGGGCCGCCCGAACCACCGGCACCGCCAGGACCGCCGGAACCGTCGGAACCGCCCGGGCCGCCGGGGCCCGGGAGCGCCTCCTCCTCGCCGCGCAGGCGGGCGCGCAGGCCCTTGGGGCGGGTCCGGTAGACCTTGTACTCGGGTTCCTGTGTCAGATCACCTGGCATCGGCGGGCTCATATAGTGACGCCATGCCGACCCCGCGCACGATCGGCGTCGACATGGGCGGGACCAAGTTGTTGGCTGGCGCGGTGGATCGGAGCCTTGGTGTCCACCATCGCACGCAGCGGACGCTCAAGGGTCTCGACCAGTCAGCCTTGGTTGATACCGCAGTCGACGCGGTTCAGGAAGCCCGAGAGGCGGCTGGCGGAGACGTTGCAGCTGTCGGTTTCGGGATCCCCAGCCTGATCGACCAGCGCACCGGCATTGCGGTGGTGGCGGTCAATCTGTCGCTGGTCGACATCCCGTTCGCCGACATCATGGCCGAGCGACTCGGGCTGCCGGTGTTCGTCGACAACGACGGGAACGCGGCGGTGATCGCCGAGCACCGGGCCGGCGCTGCCCGGGGCTCCAACGAAGTCGTGATGCTGACGATCGGCACCGGGATCGGGGGCGGCCTGATCCTGCGCGGCCGCCCGTACCGAGGCGCGATCGGCTCCGGCGCCGAGCTCGGGCACGTCGTGATCGACATGAACGGCCCGCCGTGCCAGGGCAACTGCCCCAGCCATGGGTGCGTCGAGTCGCTCGCCTCGGGGACCGCGCTCGCCCGCGAGGCGCTGACCATGGCCAAGGAGCGCCCGCGCTCCGGCCTCGGCCGCGCGCTCGCCGCCGGCCGCGAGATCGCCGGGCCGCTCGTGACCGAGCTCGCCCACGACGGCGACGAGACCGCGATCGAGGTGCTCGCGCTGATCGGCACCCGGCTGGGCGTCGCGCTCGCAAGCCTCACGAACATCTTCAACCCCGAGGTGATCGTGATCGGCGGCGGCGTGATCGCGGCCGGTGAGCTGCTGCTCGCCCCGGCCCGGGAGGAGATCAAGCGCCGCGCGCTCCCGCCTTCGCGTGACGAGGTCAAGGTCGTGGCCGCCGGGTTCGGGGTCGAGGCCGGGATGATCGGCGCCGCAGCGCTCGCGTTCGACGGGCTCGACGAGACGGCGCAGGCCCGATGACCGGCCGCCTGGTCGTCTGCCCGACGCCGATCGGCAACCTCGAGGACATCACGCTGCGCGTGCTGGCCGCGCTGCGCGAGGCCGAAGTCGTCGCCTGCGAGGACACCCGGCGCACCCGGATCCTGCTCGACCGTTACGGCGTCAACGCGACCCTGGTCAGCTACCACGAGCACAACGAGCGCGAGCGGGCGTCCGAGCTCGTCGCCCGGATGCGCGACGGCGCCGTGATCGCGCTCGTATCCGACGCCGGGCATGCCGCTCGTGTCCGACCCGGGGTTCGTGCTCGTCCGCGCATGCGTGGCGGCCGGCCTGGCCGTCGAGGTGCTCCCGGGGCCGTCGGCCGCGCTCGCCGCGCTCGTCGCCTCCGCGCTGCCGGCCGACCGCTGGCACTTCGTCGGCTTCCTCCCGCGCAAGCGAACCGAGCTGGCGCGGCTGTTCACCGCGACCGAGACGCTCGTGGCGTTCGAGTCGCCGCGGCGTGTGGCCGCGACCCTGGCGATCCTGGCGGACATTGACCCCGATCGGCCGGTCGCGGTGTGCCGCGAGCTCACCAAGATCCACGAGGAGGTCGTCCGCGGCCCCGCCCGGCAGCTCGCGGACCGCTACGCGCAGGCGCCTCCGAAGGGCGAGGTCGCGCTCGTCGTCGGTCCGGCCCAGCCGACCGCCGACGCCGACGACGCGCCCGCCCTCACCGCGGTCCGGAGGCTCGTCGAGGCCGGCGCCAAGCCGCGCGTCGCCGCTCAGGTCGTGGCCGAGCTGACCGGCACGAAGGCCAACGCCCTGTACCGCGCGCTCACGACGAACGAGTAGACCTCACTACCGCTCGACGAAGTACGACTCGCTGCCCTGCCCGCTCGAGAACCAGCGGCTGGTCACCGTCTTCTTGCGCGTGTAGAAATCGACGGCGTCGGTGCCGTGGGCGTGCAGGTCGCCGAGGAACGAGTCCTTCCACCCCGAGAACGGGAAGAACGCGACCGGGGCGGCGACGCCGATGTTGACGCCGATCATCCCCGCCTGCACCTCGTGGCGGTAGCGCCGGACCGACGCGCCCGACTCGGTGAAGATCGACGTGCCGTTGCCGAACCGGCTCGCGTTGACGATCTCGATCGCCTGGTCGAGCGACTCGGCGTGGATCACGCTGAGGACGGGGCCGAACACCTCCTCCTGGGCGATCTCCATGTCCGGGGTGACGTCGGTGAGGATCGTCGGGCCGAGGTAGGCGCCGTCGGCCGGCAGCCCCTCGCCGAGCGCGCGGCCGTCGACGGCGAGCGATGCCCCGGCCGCGACGCCACGATCGATCCACTCGCGGATCCGGTCCCGCGCTGCGCACGAGATCACGGGCCCGACGTCGACCGACTCCACCAGTCCATCTCCGACGGTCAGCGCCTCGGTGGCCCTGACCAGCGCCGGCATCAGCTGCTCGTGTGCGTCGCCGACGGTGACCACCACCGACCCGGCCATGCACCGCTGGCCGGCGGCCCCGAACGCCGAGCCGATGATCCCGTTGACGGTCTCCTCGATCACCGCGTCGGGCATCACGACCATGTGGTTCTTGGCGCCGCCGAGCGCCTGCACGCGCTTGCCGGCGGCAGCCGCCCGCTCGTAGACGATCCGCGCCACCGGGGCCGAGCCGACGAACGAGACGGCGTCGATCCCCGGGTGTCCGAGCACGCCCTCGACCACCTCGCGCCCGCCGTTCACCAGGTTGACGACGCCGGCCGGCAGCCCGAGCTCGTGGAGCTCCTCGAACGCGATCTGCTGGGTGAGCGGCACCTGCTCGGAGGGTTTGAGCACGAACGTGTTCCCGCACGCGATCGCGAACGGCAGGAACCAGAACGGGACCATCGCCGGGAAGTTGAACGGCACGATCGCGGCGCACACCCCGACGGGCTGCCGGATCGTCTCGGCGTCGATCCCGCGCGAGACGTCCTCGAGGATCCGTCCCTGCATCGTCGTCGGGATCGCGCACGCGGCTTCGACCATCTCGATCATCCGCGCCACCTCGGCGCGGGCGTCGCCGATCGTCTTGCCCATCTCGGCGGTCACCGACCGGGCCAGATCCTCGGCGCGCGCGACCAGCCGCTCACGCAGCCCGAACAGGAGCCGGGCCCGGCCGATCGTCGACACCGCCCGCCACTCCGGCAGCGCCTCCCGGGCGGCCCGCACGGCGTCGTCGAGGTCCCCGGCGCCGGACAACGGCACCCGGGCCAGCACCGACCCGTCCGCGGGCCTGACCACGTCGAGCTCCCCGGTCGCCTCCCGTGCCGGCGTCCACTGACCGGCGATGTAGTTGTCAAGCAGGCGGGTGGCGGTGGTCGACATGGTCACTCCTGAGGACGGGGTATGGAAGCGCAATCTAGTGGGCGGGTCCACTGGATGATTGATTGCGCGCGGTTGCGGGCGGCCGGTGAGGAGGGCACGGGTCGGGCGTCCCGGGCGGGGGCCGCGAGCTGATCGGCGGACGTTTGCCGCCCTATGCACAACCCACATCCACAGGTCCCGCTCGGAATCAGGATCGGCAGCGCGGCCCGGAGGATCGGTGGAAGTTTGGCCCCAATATGGAGCCAAATATCCACCGGTCCCCGGCTGGTGGCGAGGCGAAAACGGCGGGATCGATGGTGAACGCGGCGGGGCGGGTTGGCAGCATCGCGCAGCCCATCCAGCTGTCCCGTGGTTCGTTCCGCCGCCCCAGCTCCCGCCACCGCGAGCCTTGGACGAACCGCGGGCCGATATCCGTCGCGAGACGAACGACGGTGAGCACGCCGACGCGAGGACGGGGCGCTCACCGGCCTGCTCGATGCCGCCGTTCCCCGAACGTCGGGACTCGCCGGTCGAGGAACCATGTCGCTCAGTCGGACCGGGCTCCGGGGAGCCCCGTCGCTTCCCGCAGGGGAGGGCTACCGGTAGTGCCCGGAAGCCGGCGGCAGCGCGATCGACGGCGCGGCCGGCGCAGCCCCACCTAGAGGGCGTCCTCCACACCCCGGTGTGGCCGGCGCACCCCTGGGTGGCTGGTGGAGGTGGGCGGGCGGCCCGAGACTGGCGCGGTGATCTGAAACGAAGGCCGGCGCGGATCGGCCAGGAAGCGGGGCACCGATGACTAGGAGGTTCACGATGAGTTCACACACACGCAGATGGATTCGGCGTGCGCTCGCAGCGACGCTGAGCGCGATCGCGATGCTCGCCTCCGGCGGGCAGGCGCGCGCGGCGTCGTCCATGGCGTCGGCGCAGGCCACCACCCTGGGTGGCTTCACTTCGCAGAATTGGCCGGTCGTCTTCCGGACCTCGAGGGACGGCAGGACGCTCGCGCTCGGACGGATCGTGCTCTGGACGCGCTGCACCTCAGGGCTGAGCTTTGCGACGCAGGACGGGTTCCGGGGCCTGCGGCTGGGCGCCGGCGGCAGATTCGCAGAGCACCGGACGTTTCCGCCGACGAAGCAGTCGAACGGCTGGATCTTCGGCGGATCAGATGCGTTCGCCGGAAGGCTGAATCGCCGGCACTCGAGACTGTCGGGCGCGTGGACGATGCACGAGACGGTCGTGTCACCGTCCGGACAGACCGACCAGTGCGACTCGGGAGCGGTCGGGTTTCACGCAGCGCTGTAGCGATCTCCGCGCGTCAGAACCCGGCGAGTTATCGTTGCTCGCGCCGCGGCGAAGTTGCCGCGGCGCGGGCCGCGTTCCCGATCCAACGATGACCGAGACCCACGAGACCAGAGCTCCCAGCCCGCGCGAGCTCAAAGCGCTGATCGAAGCCGAGCGGGAGGGCGTCGCGTTTGTGCACTGGCGCGACGGCTCCGGTGAGCAGCGGATCTTGATCCTCGCCGGCGAGCGCTCGCGGGTGACGATCGGCAGGCGCGAGCAGTCCGATGTCCCGCTGACCTGGGACCCCGAGGTCTCACGCGCACATGCGCTGCTGGAGCCGGTAGGGGCGGAGTGGACACTGGTCGACGACGGCCTGTCCCGCAACGGCTCGTTCGTCAACGGCAGCCGCGTGCGCGGGCGCCACCGGCTGCACAACCGGGACCGGATGTGCTTCGGCAATACCTACGTCGTCTATCACGAGCCGACTGCCGCGGAGGGCAGCGACTCGACCGCCCGGGCGCCCGGCGCGCCCGCCTCCGTGCATCTCACGGAGATGCAGCGCAAGATATTGATCGGGCTGTGCCGGCCGATGATCGCCTCAGCGAGCGCGACGCTCGCCTCGGCGAGTGCGACGCCGGCGACGAATCCGCAGATCGCCGCCGAGCTGTTTCTCAGCGTCGATGCCGTGAAAGCGCACCTCCGGATCCTTTTCGAGCGCTTCGGCCTCGGCGAGCTCCCCCAGAATGAGAAGCGCAGCCGGCTGGTCTCGATCGTGCTCAGCTCCGGGGTGCTCGCTCCGCACGACTTCTGAATCGTCACCCCCGGCGCAGGGTGATCGTCGTCCACGCTCCGATATGGATCTCGTCGCCGTCGCCGACCGGCACAGCCGCCTCGGTTCCGACGGGAGTAGAGCCGTCGTTGAGAACCGTGCCGTTGGTCGAGCCGAGGTCGCGCACACCGTAGGACCCGTCCTCCAGGCGCTGCAGTACGGCGTGGCGTCGCGAGATTCCCGGATCGGCCGGGGCCCCGGCGAGGTCGATCTCGGGGCTGGACTCGCCTGCGCGCGAGCGCCCGATGCGCAGCTCCGGCTGATCGAGCGTGAAGCACCGCTGGGCGTAATCCGCGGGAAACAACACACCGGCGGTCGTGTGGCGCTCGAAGTAGCTCCGGTCGGCGGTGGCCACGGCGCTCCACTTGATTGCCTGGGCGGAAGGGCGCAAGAAGTCGTAGCCGCAGCCCTCGCAGTAGCGGTCGCTGCCGGGGCGGGCCGTCCCACATGTGGGGCATGGCTCCCGAGGCGTGGCGGGTGAGGTGTCGAGCTCTTCGTCGTCGACGCCAGCCGGGGGGGCGAGCGACACCTGCGGCTCCGCTCGTCCGGCAATCGGCGCGCCGCAGTGATCGCAGTAGTCGGTCGTGGCGGACGCGTGTCCTGCCGGGCAGGTGACCGTCATCAGGAGGGCGACTCCACCCGCACCGTCTTCGTCGAGCGGGTGTCGAGTGCCATCTCGTCGGCGTCGGCGACGTCGCCCCGCAGCCGGACCGTGCCCGTCGCCGGGTTCTCGACCTCGACGACCGCCTCCAACAGCTTCATCGTCGAGTCGTTGCCGCTCCGCGCTGCGAGCTGAACAGCGCGACCGAGCTTGAACGTCGCGGTGGCGTCGTCGCCGCTCTTGCGAGCGTCAAGCCCCTCCTGGATCGCCTCCGCCAGCTCGGCCTGCCCCGTGTAGTGCGCAACCTCCCGGCTGATTCGGGTCGAGAGTTGCTCGTCATCGGTCCAGATCGCCTTGATCAGCGCCTGGCCGACGAGGTCGCCGCCGTCGATCAGGCTGATCCGGCCCGCGAGCATCTCCTCTCCAAGCTCGCGCGGCTGGACCCCGACGCAGACGTGGTAGTCCCGCGATTCCTCGCCCCAGGATCCCGTCGGGTACTCGGCGGTCAGTGCGTTCACCTCGACCGCGCGATCGGTCAGCTCCTCGATCATCGGGGCGACCTGGCGGACGAACGTCACAGTCGCCCCTTGGGGCGTCCACAGCCGCAGCGACACGCTGCCCGTGGCCTTGCCCATCGCCGTTTCGATCATCGCGCGGAAGTCCTCGGCCATATCGGCTGGGTCGGCGATGATGTCGACGGTCCCGAGCAGCCCCGACGCGACCCGGCGCAGCTCGCTGACCTCCCAGTCGGTGCCGACTCCGCGACAGTCGCACTGGAAGACCCCCTCGCAGCCGGCGATCGCTCGGTTGAGCTGCTCCGGCGTCTCGTGCTGATTCTGGCCGTCGGTCAGGAGGATCGCGTGGCAGATGCGGCCGGGGGCGCTGGCGAACAGGCTACGGGCGAGCGTCAGCCATGACCCGATTGCGGTGCCGCCCCCTGCTGTCAGCCGCGCCAGCGCTCGCTTCGCTTCCGACCGCGTCCCGTCGGATGCAGCGGCTAGGCCGCCGTCCGTGGGATACGCCGCGCGGGCACGCTCGAAACCCTCGATCACCCCGAACAGAACTCCGTCGCGAATGCAGTCGATGGCGACGCTCGTGGCGCTCCGCGCGGCCTCGATCTTGGTCGTCGGGACCGCCATCGACCCGGACGTGTCGATGATCAGGATCTCGGCGGCATCCGGCGCCGGCGTCCCGCCCCCGCCCCCGCCCCTGGCCGAGGCGATCGTGACGATCGCGTTGACGTCGGTGCCCCCACGTGGCAGATATTCATTCTGGAAGGCCTGGAGTGTGAAGTTGGTCATGACGGCTCCTCAAGGACGGCGCCGACGTCGACGACGGCGACGGTGATGTTGTCCCGCCCGCCTCTGGCGAGCGCGGTCTCGGTCAGCGCGCGGGCGACCGCGGCCGGTGCGGCTCCGTGGGGCAGGGCCTCGATCAGCCCGGCGAGCTCGCCGACAGAGGGGGCGTAGTTCCAGAGCCCGTCGGTGCAGAGCAAAAGACGGCCAGGAGTCTCGGGGTGCAGGACGGTGACCCGGGGCGGGCGCGCCGGTGCATCGGCGCCGACCCAATGTGTGATCGAGTGGGAGCGCGGGTCCCGGAACGCCTCCTGAGCGCTCAGCAGCCCTTCGCTGATCTGTTGCTCCGCCCAGGAATCGTCGATCGTGAGCTGCCGCGCGCCGTTTGGATCGATCCAGTAGGCGCGGCTGTCGCCCAACCATCCGACGGCGATCTCGTCCTCGCGCCACAGGGCGCAGACCACCGTGCACGAGGGCATTGCGCGGTCGACGCGGGTTGTCCACGGCACCTGCGCGACAGCGGCATGCGCGGCGCCGATCGCCTGGAGCATCGCCTCGCCGGCACCGAGCGATCGATCCGAGCCCGCGCGGCTGAGTCGCTCTCCGGCAGCCTTGGCCGCCTCCTGGGCGGCGACGTCACCGGAGCTTGCCGAGGAGATCCCGTCGCAGATGACCGCGGCGCCGCTGCTCTGACCGTACACCTCGAGATGGAAGGCGTCCTCGTTTCGCCGGTGGACCCGACCCTGATCGCTGACCACTGCCGCGATCGTCAGGTCGAGCTCGACGCGTTGTTCCGCGGGCCGCTCCCGAACACCGCAGATCGAGCAGTAGCCGCCCTCGTCGAGGGCCTCGCGTGGCGCGCCGCATGCGTGGCAGCCGCGTTCGGCCGCAGACACGTCGCCGAGCCGTGCCCCGCACTGCTCACAGAAGCGGTCCTGTTCCCCAAGCGGGTTGCCGCACGCCGCGCAGCAGAGTCCCGTGTCGCTGCTCACGTCCACGTCCTCGGTCTGACCCGATTGGCCGTGTCGACGAGTGCGATGCGCTCGGACGTGGTCGTCGCGACCCGGGCCAGCGCCCGGTACGCGCGCTCGAGCCCGAACTGCAAATCGCGCTCGGCCACCCGGATCCCGAGCAGCGTCGCGGTCGCCTGGTCGTCGACCCCGCCATTCCGTGTGAGCGAGAGGGCGCTTGCGAGCAGCTCCGCGGTCAGTCGTACGCGCTTCTCGCCCTCGATTGGGAGCGCCTCCAGAATCGACCCGGCCGACTGCAACTGCTCCACGGTCGGAGCGCCGGACAGGGCCAGGCAGCGGATCCGCGCGACCTGCGCCTCGACGTATGCGCTCGAGGATTCAGGTACGCGGTTGTAGGCCTGGAGCGCGCCGGATTGATCGCCGACGGCCAGGCGGGAGCGCGCGAGACCGAAGGCGGCACCGGTGAAGGCCGGGTTGGTGCGCGAGACGATCTCGTACCAGTGACTCGCGTCCGCGACGTCCTCGGCACTCTCGGCGGCGACGCCGAGCGCGAGCTTGGGAGCGAGCTCGCCCGGGAGCGCGTGATACACGGCCCTGAACAGGGCGAGTGCGTTCGCGGGCCGCCCGCGCGCCAGCTCGATCACCCCTCGGTACCAGCCTGTCCGCCACTCCCATGGGTCCTCGCCCTCGATCTCGGCCAGACACTCCTCGGCGCCGCCGAACTCGCCGGTCTCCGTGAGCGTCGCAGCCAAGCGCAGCCGGACCTCGACGCTGTGCTCGGGTGCAGCTCGCAATTGCGCGATCTGCTGCTGGGGGTCGGCCACGGTGATCGTCGCCAAGTACCCGGCGCTGGGATCGTCGCCGGCCACTTGCGGGCGTGGCAGCATCCGCCAATCCGGCCGCTCGGTGCTTGCCCGTTGCGCACCGCTGAACAGCACGCTCGGCGACGGGGAAGGCTGTCCCGTCTGCTCGGCCACCACCTCGTGCAGCACTCCGTACAGCTGAGCGGACATCTCCTCAGCGGACTGGAAGCGGTCGTCGGGGCTCGTGGCGGTGCCTTTCAGCAGGAACCTGTAGAGCGAGTCGAAGTGCGCCAGCAGGGGTACCGAGTCCTGTGGCGGCAGCGTGAACTTGTACGTGCTCTGGTAACCGCGGAAGTCAAAGCAGATGACGGCGAGCGTCCGCGCGACCGTAAACAGGTCCGAGCTCACCGACGGCCCCAGCGCGGCAATCTCGGGTGCTTGATAGCCCGCCGTGCCGAACACGGCGCCCGATGGCTGGTCGAGCCGGTAGACCCCGCCCAGGTCGATCAGCTTCAGCGAGTGCCGCGTGTGGATCACGTTGTCGAGCTTGAAGTCGCAGAACAGCAAGCCGAGCTCGTGCAGGTAGCCGAGCGCCGGGAGGATCTCGAGCATGTAGGCGATTGCCTGCTCGACGGGAAGCGGATCGGGCTCGCCGCCGGTTGCCTCGCGGCGGGCGGCGAGAATCTGCTTGAGACTGCGGCCGCCGACGTACTCCATCACGATGTATCCCGAGCTCTCGTGCTGGACGAAGTTGAAGATCTTGACGATGTTCGGGTGCTCGACCTCGGCCAGGAATTGGCGTTCGGCCAGCGCAGCGGCCATCGCGTCGTCATCGCCCGTGTTCAGCAGTCCCTTGAGTACGACCCAGCGGTCGGACACGTTGCGGTCCTTGGCCAGATAGACCCAGCCCATGCCGCCGTGCGCGAGGCAACCGACGACCTGATACTGACCGGCGACCACGTCGCCGGCGTCGAGCTTTGGGTGAAACGAGAACGGGGCCCCGCACTTGGGACAGAACCCGGACGCGCGCCCCGGCTGGCCGTCGCGGCCTCGGCCGACGGGCGAATCACAGCGGCCGCAGAAGCGCCGGTTTTCGGCCACGCTCGGGTCGGCCATCACCGCTTCGGCCGGGTCGCGGAACGGAATCTGAGGAACCTCCACGAGGCCTGCGCCGAGTCGGCTGCGCCCACTCGTCCGCGTGCCGGTCGTGCCGGTCCTACGGGCGGCCGAGAACGACGCCATCGTCTGCGTGCTGCCCGGGAGCGAGGTGGGCGTGGCAGCCGAGGCGCCCGCCCGTACCGAGTCCGGTGCCGCCGCCGGTGTCGGCGCAGGAGCCATCCCGCAGAAATCGCAGTAGCCGTCGACGATCGTGCCCGTGCATCCGGGGCGCTGGCAGTTCATCCTGAGGCCTCCCGCTTGTGACCGCCGAGGACGTCCTGGTAGCCCCGGACGAGCTGGCCGACGAGCGACAGATCGGTCGGGGCGTTGTAGAGCGCGTCGCGAGCGAGGGTGTAGATCTCCGCCAGCTCTGGATCCTCGACCCTCCCGAGATGCTTGGCCTTGACCTGGTAGGCGTCCAGCAGCGCCCGGAACTGGTTCCGGGCCTCGATCGGGGCTCGATTGGCCTCCAGCGTCCGCCGCGCCTGGTCCAGCACCGACTGCGCTTGCGCCGTCAGCCCGTCCAGCCGGTGCGCGGCGCCGCTCCACTCGCCCCTGTCCGCGAGACCCTGGATCTCGCGAAGTTGATCCCCGAGCCGCTCGGGCATTGGCGGCGCTCCGGGCGCCGCCGGCACCGAGATCTTGATCAGCAGCTCCTCGTGAGCGGCGCGCGCCTGCTCGATGACGCCCCGGATGTTTTCGAGGAGCCCATGCGCCGCCGTGATCCGCCCCGCCAGCTCCCGCCTGAGCACCGCACGCGCGTCCAGGTCGTGGCGAAGCGTCTGCAGCGCATGCTCCATCCGATCGACATCGGCCGCGTCGACCGACAGTGGGTCCTCGCTGAGGGCCTTGCGGAGCAGGGTCAGTCTCCTACCGGCGATCTCCAGGTCAGCGGGGTCGCCTCCACCGAGCTCGTCCGCGAGCCGCGTACACGCGACGAGCTCTCGCCCTGCCGCGTCCAGACGGGGGATGAGCGTCTCCCACGCGCGGCCGATCACGGCGATGACGGTCCGGGCCTCGTCGAAGGCCTTCGACATCCGAGCCAGCAGGTCGTCCGGCGTGCAACGAAGCGTGATCTCCGGGCTACCCAGCAACTCGCGCCGCTCGATCGGGACCTCTGTCGTGGACAGCTCGATCGATTGACCTCTGAGCTCCCTGGCGAGCTGATCGAAGTGCCGGCCATCTCGGAGCTGACCCGCCCGATTGATGAAGTCGTCGAGCAGCGCGTGCCATTGCCACAGCTGGGTCAGCGCGGCGCTCGCCGCCGACCAGCGGCTCGCGGACTCACCGACGAGCGGGCTGGATTCGAGCAGCTTGCGGCCGGAATCGAGCTCGAGGTCGACGAGATTCTGGCCGATCCGCTGTGCCGCATCGCGGAGTCGCGTCAGGTCGGTGTCGAGTCGGTGCGCCATGTCAACCGTCGTAGCGCGCCACCGGCGGGGCGGGGGTCGGGGCGAGGGCGCCCAGCCAGCGGGCGTAGACCCGACGCCAGCCGCCGTCGGCACGCAGCCGGGCGAGCACGCCGTTGACGAATCGGACGAACTCCGGGTGCGCCTGGCTGATCGCCATCCCGTACGGCTCGTCGGCGAGTCGGGGTCCGACCAGCTTCGTATACGGGTCCTGGGCCTGAAAACCCAGGAGGATCGCGTCATCGGTCGAGATCGCATCGACGACGCCGGCCTGCAGGGCCACGAGGCAGTCCGTGCGCTGGTCGACGAGGTGCGCGATTGCCTGGGGAGCTGTCCGCTGGATCGTCGAGACCGACGTGGAGCCCTTGGTCGCGCAGACTCGCTTGCCGCTCAGGCCCTGGATGCTGCGGACCGGAGAATTCGACGGGACGAGGACACGCTGGCCGGCGTCGTAGTAGACGGTCGAGAAGTCGACCTGCCGGCGGCGTGCGCAGGTGATCGTCATCGCGTCGGCGACGATGTCGACGCTGCCGTTCTGGATCGCTGGGATCCGCTCGGCAGTGGTGATTGCCTTGAACTCGATCTTGTTCGGATCGCCGAAGATCGCTCGTGCGACCTCGTGGAGCAGGTCGATCTCGAACCCTTGGAGCTGGTCCTGCCGGGGGTTGAAATAGGAGAGCAGCAGCGTGTTCTGGTCGACCCCGGCGATCAGCTTGCCGCGGTGCCTGATCTGATCCATGAAGCTCCCGCGGGGCATTGTCCCCGGAGCGGGCAGCGAGGCCGGCGGCCGCAGACTGGCGGTGACGTTGCTGCACACCACCGCCGGCGTGGACGCCGCGGGCCGAGCCGGCACCGCGTGGGTTCCGAGCGCGGCGAGGGTGATGCGCAGGGCCTTATCGGAGGTCCCCCCGCAGCCGGCGAGCGCGGCGGCGGCCAGGACGCATGCGATCAGTCGTGACACCGTGGGTTTCATCGGTACTCGTTGATCCTCTGCCGCAGCCCGAATATGGCGAGTCCCGCCATCAGGACCGTCACCACCGGGATCGCGATCGACAGCCCGCCCAGCGCCGACGTCGCGTCCGCGGCGGAGCGGCTGAACCGCTGCTGGGCGGCTGCGATCTGACGGTCGAGGTTGAGGTTGATCCGATCCGCCGGCGAATCGCCGTGGGCCTGGGAGGCGACCTCGACCTTGATCGCGGCCGGGATCTGGCCACTCGTCTCGCGTGCGGCGATCTGCGCATGCTCTGCGCGGTAGGCCGCGAACGCGGCGGCCAATGCGGTCGCTGCTCCGCTCGTGCCCGTACGGCGATCGAGCGCCGCAACGTCGCCGACCAACGTCCGGACCGAGCCCGCCACGATCGCGAAGTCGGCCGGATCCTGCGCGTCGCTGCCGCGGTTGACGAGCGTCAGACTCTCGTCGCTCTGCGCCCTTAAGCTGAGGATCCTGGTCGCCGAGAGCACCTGCACGGGGTCGGAGCCCTCGCGCTGCGCTTTCGCGAGCGCGTTCTGCTCACCGACGATGCCGATCAGGCCCCAGGCGCAGAGAGCCACCAGCAGGATCGTCGCCGCGAGGACCGGAACGTTGAAGATCCTGCGGCTGATCCTGGCCAGGTACACCTGCGTCAGCAGCAGCAGCGCCAGCGAGACTGCGGCAGCGACCACGAATACGATCACGGTCACCGTCGACGTGCCGGAGCTGTAATCGCCGCTGAGGCGCTGGGCTTCGATTCGCGTATAACCGACCAGCCGCCGGCAGGACGCTCGTCGTCAGCATGCTCGACGCCGCCCGCAGGTACGCGGCACCGACAGGGAAGCCCTGGCGGTTGTTGGCTCGCGCAGCTTCGACCAGGCCGCTGTAGATCGGCAGCTGGTCCGAGAGCGTCACGACTGCGCCCCGGGCGTCCGAGCCGCCGACATCCCGCGTCAAGGTGGCGAGCGAGCCGGTCGCGGCTGTCAGGTCGGCCAGATACCGCGCTCGGCGAGACGCCGGCTCGAGCCCTCCGGTCAGGAAGGTGGTGGTCGCGGTCGCGTTCGCGTCCGATAGTGAGGCGTACAGACGCACGGCCTGCAGCAGGAGTGGCTCGGTCTCGGAACGCACCGCGTGGGCGGCCTGCTGGCGGGAGCGCTCGGCGGTTCCGACAGCCGTGCCGACGCCGACCGCGAGGACTCCGAGCAGGATCGAGCCGACCACGAGCCTTCCTGGCGTCGTCGCCAGCCGCTCGCGCACCCAGGTGAGCGCTCGTATCAGCCAGTCGGACCGGCGCGTCGATTCGGTGGGCGTCAGCAGCGACATCGCCAGTTGCGTTCGCGAGCTCCGCATGCGGCGATTGTCGGCCGCTGCAGACCCGACGTCAGCCCACCCAAGGTGGCGTCTCCGACACCCCGGTTCCCATTTCCGCGGAATCCTCCTGAACGTGGCCACGACCGTCGTGGCACCGTCACCACCCCCACTGCTTGTGTGCGCGAGCGTGAATCTACTGCAGCGCTGCCGGTCGCTGCCAGCCCGCCAGTGGCGCCTGGGCCCGGATAGCCTAGAAAGGAGGATGTCCTTCTACGTCACCACGCCGATCTACTACGTCAACGCGCAGCCGCACCTCGGCCACGCGTACACGACGATCGCCGCTGACGTGCTCGCGCGCCACATGCGCCAGCGCGGGGAGGACGTGTTCTTCCTCACCGGTACCGACGAACACGGCGAGCCGGTGGCCGACGCCGCCCGCGCCCAGGGGCTCGAGCCAAGGAGCTCGCCGACCGCAACGCCGAGCGGTTCAAGGCGCTCGCCCCGCAGCTCGGCGCGTCCAACGACTTCTTCATCCGCACCTCGGACGCGGAGCACATGGCGAAGGTGCAGGAGGTGCTCCAGCGGGTGCACGACAACGGCCACACCTACAAGGGCATGTACGAGGGCTGGTATTGCCCACGGTGCGCGGACTTCAAGGTCGAGAACGAGATCCTCGACGGCAACCGCTGCCCGATCCACGAGATCGAGCTGACCCGCGAGCAGGAGGAGAACTGGTTCTTCCGGCTCTCGACGTTCCAGGAGCCGCTCGAGCGGCTGTACGCCGACCAGCCCGACTTCGTGATGCCCCAGCGGCACTACAACGAGGCGCGGTCGTTCATCGGCTCCGGCCTGCAGGACGTGTCGCTCTCGCGCGCGCGCCTGAAGTGGGGGATTCAGGTGCCGTGGGACCCGAGCCACGTGTTCTACGTGTGGTTCGACGCGCTCCTCAACTACTACACCGCGCTGTCGTACGCCCGCCCCGGAGAGGACCTCACCGATCGCTTCTGGCCGGCCACGTACCACATCATCGGCAAGGACATCCTCAAGTTCCACACGGTGTTCTGGCCGGCGACGCTGATGGCCGCCGAGCTGCCCGTCCCCGACCACGTGTTCGTCCACGGCTTCCTGCTCGGCGCCGACGGGCGCAAGATGAGCAAGTCGCTCGGCAACGTGCTCGATCCGTTCGAGGTGATGGACGCGTACGGGACCGACGCGCTGCGCTTCTACCTGCTGCGTGACGTCCAGTTCGGCAGCGACGGCACCGTCGGGATGGACGCGGTCCGGGCGCGGTACGACTCCGAGCTCGCCAACGAGTACGGCAACCTGGCCAGCCGCACGCTCGCGATGATCATCCGCTACCGGGACGGCAAGGTTCCGGACGTGACGACGGACGCGGCGCTGGACCGCACGTTCGCTGCGCTCGACGAGAACGTCCACGAGCTGATGGACCGCGCGGAGGTCACTCAGGCCCTCGAAGCGATCTGGCAGCACGTCCGGCGGCTCAACCGGTACGTCGAGGAGCGGGCGCCGTGGCGGCTCGCGAGGGAGACTTCGACGGCCCACGCTGCTCGATGAAACGCTGGCCACGCTCGCCAAGCACCTGCGCGCCGTGACTGTCCTGCTCGAGCCCTACATCCCGGCTGCCACGGCCAAGCTGCTCACGGCGATCGGCGGTCCCGGTCGTTCGCCTCGCGGCCGTAGCGCCGCTCGAGCCGCTCTTCCCGAAGCGCTCGTGATCGACAGCCACACCCATCTTCAGCTCTGCGAGCCGCCGGACGCCGAGCTGGTCGCGGCTGCGGCCGCGGCCGGCGTCACCCGGATCGTCACCGTCGGCACCGACGGCGCCTCGTGCCGCGCGGCGCTGGCGGCCGCCGAGGCATTCCCGCAGGTGTACGCCGCGATCGGCCGGCACCCGAACTCGGCCACCGGCTTCGACGACGCCGACCTCGCCGAGCTCCAGGCGCTCGCCGCCCACGAGAAGTGCGTGGCGATCGGCGAGACCGGCCTGGACTTCTACCGCGACTACGCCCCCCGCGCCGACCAGGAGCGAGCGTTCCTGGCCCAGATCGAGCTCGCGCGGGACACCGGCAAGCCGCTGGTCATCCACACACGCGCCGCCGACGACGACACGATCGGAACGCTCCGCGAGCACGCCGCCCATCTGAAGGTGATCCTCCACTGCTTCTCGATGGCCGACCGCACCGAGGAATGCCTGGCCCAGCCCGACTGGTGGATCTCGTTCGCCGGCAACGCCACCTACCCGAAGGCAGCGCCGCTGCGGGAGGCGGCGCTCCAGGTGCCTGCCGAGCGACTGCTCGTCGAGACCGACGCGCCGTACCTGTCTCCGCAGGTCCGGCGCGGCAAGCCCAACCAGCCGGCCAACGTCGTGCACACCGCGCAGGCGATCGCCGTCGAGCGCCGCGTGTCCTACCAGGAGCTGGAGGCTGGGGTGGAGCGGGCCGCCGCCGCGGTGTTCGGGTGGTGAGCACCCGCCGGGAGCTCGGCCAGAACTTCCTCGTCGACAGGAACATCCTTGACGTGATCGAGCGGTTCGCCGAGCTGACCGCCGACGACGTGGTGCTCGAGATCGGCGGAGGCCTGGGCGTGCTGTCCGCTCACCTGGCGCCCCGGGTCCGCCACCTGCACGTCGTGGAGATCGACCGCCGGCTCGAGCCGCAGCTGCGCGAGACGCTGGCGCCCCACGGCAACGCCACCCTGCACATGGCGGACGCGCTCGCGCTCTCGCTGCCCGGCCTGCAGCCGCCGCCGAGCAAGCTCGTCGCCAACCTCCCGTACGGGATCGCCGCCACCATGATCATCCGTACGATCGAGGAGCTGCCCGGGTGCGAGCAGTGGGTGGCGATGGTCCAGCGCGAGGTCGGCGAGCGGCTCGCGGCAGCGCCGGGCAGCGGCGCCTACGGCGTCCCCTCGGTGCTCGCCCAGATCGCCTGCGAGGTCCGCGTGCTCCGGGCCATCTCGCGCACCGTGTTCCGCCCCGTCCCGAACGTCGACTCGGTGCTCGTCGGACTGCGGCGCACGGGCCCGCCGGCCGGGCCCCACGTGCGAGCGGTCGTGCACGCCGCGTTCGCGCACCGGCGCAAGGCGCTGGCCGGGTCGCTGGCGCTCACGCTGCGCTCCGCCGGCGGCCGCGGCGCCGAGGTCCGCGACGCCGCACGGCACGCGCTCGTCGAGCTCGGGCATCCCGCCGACGAGCGGGCCGAGCGCCTCGCGCCGCAGGAGTTCGTCGCGCTGGCCGCGAAACTGCCCGCGTGAAGCTCCACGCGCGGGCGCCCGGGAAGATCAATCTGGCTCTGTTCCTCGGCCGGGTCCGCGAGGACGGCCGCCACCGGCTCGTGACCCTGTTCGAGTCGGTGTCGCTCGCCGACGAGCTCACCCTGTCGACCCGTGATTCCGCCGCGGCGCCCGACGAGGTCCGCTGCCCCGGCGTCGACGGCGAGAACCTCGTGTCCCGCGCGCTGCGCGGCCTGCGCGAGCGCGGCTGGGACGCGCCGCCCGTCGTGGTCGAGATCGTCAAGCGGATCCCGGTCGCCGCCGGGATGGGAGGCGGCTCGGCCGACGCCGCCGCGGTGCTCCGGCTCGCCTCGGCGCTGTCGCCCGGCCGCGCTCAGGAGGTGGCGGCCCTCGCAGCCGAGCTCGGCGCCGACGTCCCCAGCCAGCTCATGCCGGGACTGTCGGTGGGAACCGGGGCGGGGGAGGTGGTCGAGCCGTACGAGCCGCTCGCCCGCCACGCCGTGGTGATCGTCCCGCTCGGCCTGGCGCTGTCGACGGCCGACGTGTATCGGGAGGCCGACCGGCTCGGGCTCGGCCGCGACGACGACGCGCTCGACGAGCGCTACGGGCGGCTCGTCGAGGCGCTCCGGCCCGGCGCGGCGCTCGATCCCGAGCTGATCGTCAACGACCTCGCCCCAGCCGCGCTCTCGCTGTGCCCGCCGGTGGCCGCCGCACTGGCCGGGCTGGCCGAGGCGGGGGCCGAGCAGACCCTCGTGTGTGGCTCCGGGCCGACGACGGCCGGGCTATTCTGGGGTGAGGACGCGCCGGGCCGGGCCGCGGCGGCGGCCGGCGCGCTGGCTGGGCAGTTCCCCGGCGCCACGGCGACGCGGCCGGTGCGATCGGAGTTCGGAATGCCGCGCAATGCGCGGTGATCGGCGGCCCGAGGCTATGACCCATCCCCGGCGTCCGGCACACTTCCAGACGAACAGATGACCAACCAGCAGATCACATATCTCGTCGCGGCCTGCATGGGCGTGCTCGGGTTGGTGGCCTTCTTCACGCTCGTCGTGGTCCCCGCGATCACCGCCTACCGCCGCCCACTCGAGAAGGTGGCGGTGGTGGTCCTCTCCGTCTACGTCCTCGCGGCGCTGATCGGGGTGGGAGTGCTGGCCGGCGCGCTCGTCGTGTTCGAATGGCCACGGCTGTTCTGACCCGGGGTGCCTGACGTGGCCGAAACGCCCCCCCGTGAGGCGTCGCGCAGAGGCGCCCCCGACCTGACCGCGCTGTCGGCGATTACGGACGCGGTTGAGGCCGGCGCCGGGCTGCCGGAGATCCTCCGCGCCGCCGCCCGCGCGCTCGACGCGAGCCTGATCCTGATCGACCGCTCGGCCGCGGTGCTCGCCGTCGCCGCCCGCTCCCCGGCCGACGAGCGCTCGCTGATGCGCGACGCCGACGACGTGACCACGATCGAGCTCAGGGTGGCCGAGGCGACGGTTGGACAGCTGCGGATGCGCGGCCGCGACCACGAGCCCGACGCCGCCCTGCTGAGGCTCGTGACGACGCTGATCGCCTCCGAGGTCGAGCGCGTGCGGGCGCCCGAGCGGGCCTCCGAGGAGGCGGCGACAATGTTCCAGCGCGCCGTCCTCGAGGACCGGATCGCCGACCGGAACGACCTCGTCGCCCGCGGCAAGGAGCTCGGCACCGACCTCGCCTCCGGCGGGACCGTGATCGTCGTCCGCGCTCACCCGCGCAGCCCCACCGAGGACGACTGGCGCCGGCGCCTGCTGGCCGTCGCGGGCCGCGGTGCGCGCTCGATCGCCCCGGGCGCGATCGCCGCCCCCGACGACCAGGACCTCGGCGAGATCGTGATCCTCGTCCCCGATTCAGACGCCGAGACCGGGCGGCGGGTGACCGCCGCGATCATCCGCGAGCTCGAGTCCGGGCTGGCCGGGTTCGCGTTCGCGATCGGCCGCAGCCGCCACGCCAAGGATCCCCTCGGCCTCCATCGCGCCGGCAACGAGGCGCTGCTGGCCGCCAACGTCGCCGAGGGGGACCCCGAGCGATCGCTGCTCGGGTTCGAGGAGACCGGGACCTACCAGCTGCTGCTCCCGTACATGCGGGATCCCTCAGAGCTCAAGCGCTTCTACAACGAGACGGTCCGCCCGCTCGTCGCGTACGACGAGCAGTACGAGACCGACCTGCTCGGCACGCTGTCGACGTTCCTCGACTGCGACGCGAACGTCAACGCCACGGCGGCGAGGCTCATCACCCACCGGCACACGATCCGCTACCGGTTCGAGCGCGTTCGGGAGCTGACCGGGCTCGACGTGTCCTCCACGGACGGGCGCGAGAAGCTCTCGCTTGGGCTCAAGGCGATGCGCGTGCTGGGGATCGCCGCTCCCCGCGGGCCGGCCACCGAGCCCGGTGCCGAGGGCGGCCGGGTCCCGCGCTGAGCGGCGCTCAAGCGCCTCCACACGCACGCCGATACTGGTCGCATGCGTGGCGCTTTCGTGTTCGGTCGCCCGACGTCGGAAGAACGCGACCCCGGGCTCGGGCGCAACTCCTACGTCGGTCAGCTCCGGCTCGACTCGGCGCTTCTGAGCGCCTACGTCATCTGCTGCGCCATCCAGCTCGTGCTGCTGCCGCTCGGGGGAACGGTCAACTGGGCCGAGGCCGGTCCCGCGCTCGGGCTGCAGCTGGTCGTCGGCCTGCTGCTCGGGCTCCGGTCCCGCCTGAGCCCAGCCGTGGTCACCCCGGACTGCTCGGGCTGGCCGGGATCCTGGCCTACCTCGCGTCAGTCGCTCTGCTGCGCGACGGCGCGTCGCCGACGGCCGGCTATGGACCCCTCGTCCTGCTCCCGGTCGTGTGGGCCGCGCTCCGCGGCAGCCGGACCCTGACGTTCGTGGCGGTCATCGGCGTCGGAGCCGTGTACCTGGTGCCCACCGCCTTCATCGGGCCGCCGCAGTATCCAGCCGGAGGCTGGCGGAGCGGTCTCCTGTTCGCCGTGCTTTCGACCGTCATCGCCTTCACGATCATCCGCCTCGTGGAACAGCTCGGCGACCTGCTCGCGCGCTTCGAGGATCTCGCCCGGAGCGATGAGCTGACGGGCCTGCCCAACCGCCGGGCGTGGAGCGAGCTGTTCGATCGTGAGCTCGCCACCGCTCGCCGTTCCGGCGCTCCGCTGTGGCTTGGCCTGCTCGACCTCGACAGCTTCAAGGAATACAACGACGCGCATGGCCACCTCGCCGGCGACGAGCTCCTGCGCGATGTCGTGGCGGCGTGGACGAGCCGCTTGCGGGAGGTCGATGTGCTCGCCCGCTGGGGCGGGGACGAGTTCGGGCTGCTGCTTCCAGGCTGCGGCCCCGGCGAGGCTCAACAGATCATCGATCGGATCCGGAGCGCGTGTCCCCCTGGAGTCAGCTTCTCGGCGGGCCTGGCGTCCGTTGACCCGGCGCTGGCCCCGGACGAGATCTTCGCCGAGGCCGACCGCGCGCTCTACGACGAGAAGTGCCGTCGCCGCCGCATTGAGTCCGCGGAAACTGTGCCCGCCGCACCCGGCTTCGTCCGGACAGGCGTCGGCGTACGGTAGAGGCAGCACGCTCTATCTAGTACGAGAAGGAGGCGACGATGATCTCGTGGCTCGCCCACAAGCTGCTCGCGTTCAACATGCGCAGGCTCAACGCCGGCGACATCCGGCCGACGCTGATGCTCGACGCCGACGACGTCCGCTTCCGGTTCCCGGGAGACAGCTCGTGGTCGGGTGAGTTCCACGGCAAGCGTGAGCTCCGCCCGTGGCTCGAGCGCTTCACCCGGGTCGGGCTGCAGATCGCCGCGGACGAGGTCGTGGTCAAGGGCTTCCCGTGGAACCAGACCGTGTGCGTCCGCGGGCACGACCACATGCGCGCGCCCGGCGGTGAGCTCGTGTACGAGAACCGCTACGTCATCTGGGGGCATCTGCGGTGGGGCCTGATGCGCGACTACGAGGTCTACGAGGACACCCAGAAGGCGAAGGCGCTCGACGACTACCTCGCCACCGTCGAGGTGCCGGCGGCCGCGTGAGCTGAGCCGGGCCGGGCTTGTAGGATCGCGCCCGGATGTCACTGGGGATCGTCACCGGGTCGGGCACGCACGCCCTGCCGGGGTTCGAGGACGGCGAGGCGGTCAGCGTCAGCACGCCGTACGGCGACGTCCAGCTCACCCGCGGCCGGTTCGGCGGCATCGAGGCCGTCCACCTCTCGCGGCACGGCGAGGGCCACGTGCGCCTGTCCAACCACGTCACCCACCGCGCCAACGTGTGGGCGCTCAAGGAGCTCGGCGCGAGCGCCGTGATCGGATGCACGGCGTGCGGCGCCGCCGATCCCTCGCTTGAGCTCGGCTCGCTGGTCGTGTTCGACGACCTGCACTTCCCCTCCAACCGGATGCCGGATGGGAGCCTGTGCACGTTCTTCACCGAGCCCGGCGACCCCGACCGCGCGCACTGGATCCTCCATGGCGGCCCGTTCTCGCCCGAGCTGCGGGCCGCCCTCATCGCTTCGGCCGGCGAGGCCGGACACCCGGCGCGCGACGGCGGGACCTACGGGTACGTCGACGGGCCCCGCTTCAACACTCCGAGCGAGATCGCGCAGCTTGCGGCCTGCGGCGTCGTCGCGGTCAGCCAGACCGCCGGGCCGGAGACCGTGCTGTGCGGAGAGCTCGAGCTGCCGTACGCGCTGATCGGGTTCGTCACCGACTACGCGAACGAGGTGACGCCCGGTGACCCCACGCCAGTCGGTAAGCTGATCGAGCTGATGGGGCGCAGCACGGCGATCTTTGCCGACGTGCTTCGCGGCACCCTGGGTCGGGTCGCCGCCGGTGCCCCCAGCGCGGCCGGCACCGTCTACCGCTTCGGCTCCGTAGCCGTGACGCCGGCTCCGGCCGTGCTGATCATGGCCCGGGCTCCCCGTCGCGGGGAGGTCCGCCGCGCGCTCGAGCCGCTGCTCGGCCCCGACGGCTGCCAGGCGCTGCAGTCGCTGTTGATCGCTCAGGCCGTCGAGTGGGCGGGCGAGGTCGCGCCGGGCCGGGTCCACGTCGCCCACGACCCGCCCGACGCAGGCCCGGAGTTGCGTGAGCTGACCGGCCTCGCGGCGGCCCTGTTCCCGCAGAACGGCGACGGGATCGCCGGCCGGCTGGCCGACGCCGTCACCCGCGTGCAGGCGCGCAACGGCGGGCCCCTGCTCGTCGCCTGGCCCGACCTGCCCCGGCTGCGCCCCGAGCACGCCGCAGCCGCGCTCGACGACCTCGCCGCCGGCTGCGACCTCGTGCTCGGCCCGGCGATCGACGGTGGCTTCTACCTGATCGCGATGGCCCGGCCGCTACCGAAGCTGTTCGCGCTGCCCGAGCAGGCCTGGCGCGCCCCGGACGTGATGGCGCTGGCCGTCACCGCCGCCCGCGACGACGGCATGGAGATCGGCATCCTGCGGGCCGAGCGTGCCCTGCACCGCCCGGCCGACGTCCGAGCCGCGCTCGCCGATCCGCTGCTGCCGGCGCCGCTCGAGCGGATCCTGCGCCGCGCGCCGTAGACCACACGCCGTTTGCCGGGATTCCGGTGAGACCGTCGCGATCTAGAACAGAATTCGGTCGATCTCAAGATCTTGCGCCGCCCAGTCGACGACAGGCTCTATGGGAACGGGTCAAAGGCCTTCGGCTGGACGACGGTGGGCGCTGGTCGACCACCTGCGCGCCGAAGACGGAATCTCGATCATCGAGGCGCTCGTCGCTGCCGTCGTGCTCGTCGTCGGGCTCGCCGGAATGCTCGGCGTGCTTGTCGCCGCGACCCACTCGACGGCCACCAACCGCCTGCGCCAGGCCGGGACGAGCCTCGCCCGCGAGGTCACCGAGGACGTGCGCACGCTCGGCTACGACCAGATCCTCCAGTCGACGCTGGCCTCGAAGCTCCAGCCGCTGGTCCCGAACGCGACGGTGTCGAGCACGACGCTGCTCGTCAACCGATCCGCCTACACGTTCAAGGTCCAGTTCACCGAGTGCTCGCTCGACGACCCCAGCGATGGGTACGGCAGCCACAGCGCGCCGCCGGCGAGCGGCGGGAGCTGGTGCCCGGACGTGGCCACGAGCGGCACCGCGGACACCAACCCCGACGACTACAAGCGCGTCTCGGTCATCGTCAACCCGCTCGGGGGCAGGACGACCCCGCTCGTGCAGCAGGCGGAGCTCATCTACTCCGAGCCGACCAACGGGCCGGCGACGAGCTGCCTGAGCACGACGGCCACGTGCCCGGGTGCGAACGTGACGATCTCGAGCGCCGGCCAGACGTCGCTGACCTTCAACGACACGACGACGGCGCTCGCCTCCGCGGTCCAGTGGCAGGTCAACGGCAACCCTCCGCCGGCGGCGCAGATCGCGTCGGGTGCCACTGACCCGTACGTGCCGAGCGCCAATCCCTCCGCGTTCGCGTGGACGTTCCCGACTGCTGACGGCACATACAGCATCTCGGCGCTCGGCTTTGATGCGAATGGCAACCAGGGCACGCCGTCCTCTCTGCAGATCACGCTCAACCGCCACCAGGTGATCGCTCCGACGTCGCTCACGGCCGGCTGGAACAACCAGATCCACGGCGTCGACATCCAATGGGTGCCGAGCGTCGACGGCGACGTCCTCTACTACCGCGTCTACCACAAGGTGGGAGCCGGAGCGGCGACCCTCGTCACCGGATGTTCCCACGTGACCGGGACGAGCTGCATGGACCTGACGGCCACCGCCCCCACCGGGACCCCGACCTGCCTGAACCCGTCACAGAGCTACACCACCTCGAACTCGTACTACGTGGTCGGGGTCGACACGGACCCGGTGACCGGCCTGCCGCGGGAGAGCACCGCGCAGTCGCCGTCGATGGACGCGAACCTGTGCGACCACCCGCCGTCGGCGCCGACGAGCCTCAGCGGCACGCTGAGCAACGGCACGATGACGCTCAGCTGGACCGCGCCGTCGCCTGCCGACCCGGATGCCGGCGACTCGATCGACGCGTGGCGGATCTACCGGTGGGCCTCGCCGGGAACGGCGCAGTTCCCCGGCAGCCGGCTCGACCTCGTGGGCGTGCTCAACGGCTCCGGCCAGCAGGTGACGAGCTACAGCGACACATCTGCCGATCCGGGCGGGGTCGCCCAGAGCTACTGCGTCACCTCGATCGACAACCGCCTCAACGAATCCTCCTGCTCGAACGTGGTGACCGGATGAGGCGGCTGGGGCGAGAGGACGGCCTGTCGCTGATCGAGCTGCTGATCGCGATGGGGATGTCGCTGGCGATCTTCGGCGGCGCGCTGACGATGCTCGTCGTGTTCGGCCACCAGCAGCTCGGCTCGACCCAGCGCAACGACGCCCAGGATCGCGCCCGCCTGACGATCGACCTCATCGCCCGCCAGCTGCGCAACATCTCGAGTCCGATCTCGACCCAGAAGCTGATCGAGCGGGCGGCGCCCTACGACGTCGTGTTCCAGACCGTCGGGGCGCCGAGCGGCTCGAACGTCACCGGGGCGGAGCGTGTCCGCTACTGCATCCCGAACGACCCCTCGCCGGGCAGCTCCTCGAACGAGGAGCTGATCAACCAGACGCAGACCTGGACGACCGCGTCCCCGCCCATCAGCCCATGGAGCTCGAACCCGTTGGTGACGATCCCCTGCCCTGACACGTCGACCCCGACCTCGACGATCGTGATCCCGGCGGTGACCAACCGCTACCTGGGCCGCACCGATCGGCCGGCGTTCCTGTACGACAACGGAGCGGCGCCGAGCGACCTGACAAAGATCACCTCGGTCCAGATGGACCTGTTCGTCAACCCGACGCCCACGGTGTCCGCGGCCGAGACCGAGCTTCGCAGCGGCGTGTTCCTGCGCAACCAGATCCAGGCGCCTGCGTCCAGCTTCACGTTCACCGCCGACCGGCAGCGGCGGCGTGCTTCTCAACGGGGCCACATCGTTCAGCCCCGACGGGCTTCAGCTCACCTACGCGTGGGCCTGCACCTCCGGGACGTGCCCGAACTCCAGCCAGTTGACCAGCAGCTCCAGCGGACTGGTCGACTGGACGCCAGGGGCCGGCCTGTACACGGTGACCCTGACGGTGAGCGACTCCACGGGCCTCTCCTCCACGACGACCCAAACGGTGACGGTGACATGAACAGACTCCGCCGGCTCTCGCGCGACGAGCAAGGCTTCTCGCTCGTGGTGTCGATCCTGATGCTGATGATCATCCTGACGATGTCCGGGGCGATCATCCAAACGGTCGTCGTCCAGAGCCACCAGAGCGGCGCCGAGGTCGCCGGCGAGGCGTCGTTCAACCTGGCCGAGAGCGCGCTCGACGCGGTCTCGTACCAGCTCGCCGGCAACTGGCCCGCGACGTCGACTGCCGCGTATCCCACGTGCAACCAGGTCACGACCGCGGTCGCCGGCTGCCCGGGCACCTCGCTGACGAGCGCGTTCGCGTCGCAGTACGCGGGCGTCGACTTCGGCACGAAGGTGTGGAACGTGAAGGTGATCGACGACACGGGCGGCTCGAGCTACTACAACGACTCGGCGCTGTCCTCCTCGACCACGTCGTGGGACTCCAACGCCGACGGCCGGCTGTGGATCCGCGCCGACGCCACGATCGCCGGCAAGCGCAGGATCGTCGTGGCCCAGATGCTCCAGCAGACGAGCGTGCTCAGCCTGCCGCAGAACGTGATCACCGCGGGTGGCGTCGACACGAGCAACAACGGCAACAAGGTCATCATCGAGGCCAACGACCCGGCCTCGCACCTGAGCGGGAAGATCCTCGTGCAATGCTCCGCCGGCTCGGTCTCGTACGGGTCGCACTGCCTCGGGTGGGACGCCAGCAAGGGCCAGTTCGACGGCAGCTACCAGACGTGGACCACCGGGCAGCGGCTACACGACGCTGAACGCCGCCCAGATCAACGCGCTCCGTACGACAGCGCAGTCGGCCGGGACGTATTACACGACGACCTGCCCGCCGACGAGCGTGACCGGGGTCGTGTTCGTCGAGAGCGCGAGCTGCACGTACACCGGCTGGGGGAACACGGCGTCCACCCCGGTCGACCTGGTATTCGGCACCGGCACGCTGTTCTTCAACGGCAACGTCACGTTCCACGGGATCATCTACATGGCGAACCTCAACGGGACGGTGCCGTCCAGCGGTGCCTGCACGTCGACCCAGATCGGTACGAACTCGATCTTCACGGTGCACGGCGGCGCCAACATCTACGGCGCGGTGTTCGTGGACAGGTGCGGGCTCGTCAACGCCGGCGACTCGGCCGCGAACATCGACTACGAATACAGCGACTTCAGCTCGTTCAAGACGCAGGTCACGCCGGCGCTGGCCAAGAACACGTTCCGGATCATCGCGAATCCGTAACGGCCCGGCGCGCGGGTCGGCTCGGCCGCGGGGGCCTGGCTGAGGCTGGGGGGCGAGGACTCGAACCCCGATTCCCGGGACCAAAACCCGGTGTCCTGGCCGGTTGGACGACCCCCCAAGGCGGGCGTCGAATCTAGCATCGCGGGATTCGGACCCGGCTCTCGTGCCATGTCCGATTTCCGCCAGAAATGGGCGGCTCCGTGTGTCATCGTGAGCGCATGCTTCCTCGACGCAGACCATCTCTGGCAGGCGATCCAGTCGCGCGACCCGCGCTTCGACGGCTGGTGGTTTCCCGCCGTGCGGACGACCCGCGTGTACTGCCGCCCGAGCTGCCCGGCGCGGCCTCATCGCGAGAACGTCCGCTACTTCCCGACCGCCGCCGCGGCGCAGGCGGCCGGCTACCGCGCGTGCAAGCGCTGCCGGCCCGACGCCTCGCCGGGCTCGCCCGAGTGGGATCGCCGCGCCGACCTCGTCGGCCGCGCGATGCGGCTGATCGCCGACGGCGTCGTCGACCGTGAGGGCGTCACCGGGCTCGCCCGCCGGCTCGGCTACAGCGATCGCCACGTCCACCGCGAGCTCGTGAGCGTCGTCGGCGCCGGCCCGCTCGCGCTGGCCCGCGCCCAGCGGGCCCAGACCGCCCGGGTGCTGCTCGAGACGACCGCGCTGCCGATCGCCGAGGTCGCGTTCGCGGCCGGGTTCGGGTCCGTGCGCCAGTTCAACGACACGATCCGGGAGGTGTTCGCGACCGCCCCCGGGCGAGCTTCGGACGCGCGCCAGCGCGCCACGGCCCGGCGCCCGAGAACGGCTGGCTGTCGCTGCGGCTGCCGTACCGCGCCCCGCTCGAGGCTGACGCGATGATCTCGTCCTTCTTCGCCCACCGCGCCGTGCCCGGCGTCGAGGAGGTGACCGACGGGACCTACCGGCGCAGCCTCGCGCTTCCGCACGGCCCCGGGGTGATCGAGCTGGCGCCGGCCGACGGCCACATCGCCGCGCGGTTCCGGCTCGCCGACATCCGCGACCTCGCGGTCGGGGTCCAGCGCTCGCGGCGGCTGTTCGATCTCGACTCCGACCCGGGCTCGGTGGTCGACGCGCTCGGCGGCGATCCGGTGATCGGCGCGCTCGTCCGAGCCACGCCCGGGCGCCGGGTGCCCGGCCACGCCGACGGCCACGAGCTGGCGGTCCGGGCCGTGCTCGGCCAGCAGGTGTCGGTCGCCGGGGCGGCGACGCTGGCCGGCCGGCTCGTCGTCCGCGTACGGCGACGCGCTCGCGCAGCCGGTCGGCACGGTCACCCACCTGTTCCCGACCGCGGACGTGCTGGCCGCGGTCGATCCCGCGCGAGCTGCCGATGCCGGAGTCGCGGCGCCGGGCGCTGCTCGGGCTCGCCGCGGCGCTCGCCGCCGGCGACGTCGTGCTCGACGCCGGCGCCGACCGGCCGCAGGCGCGGGCGCGGCTGTCGCGCTCCCGGGGATCGGCCCATGGACGGCCGAATACGTGGCCATGCGGGCGCTACGCGATCCCGACGCGTTCCTGCCCACCGACCTCGGGGTCCGGCGCGGGCTCGAGGCGCTCGGGCAGGACGGATCCCCGCGGGCGGCGACGGCGCTGGCCGAGCGGTGGCGGCCGTGGCGCGCATACGCGCTGCAGCACGTGTGGTCCGCGCCGGCGGGGGCGCGGACGCTCGCGCTCGCGGCCTGACCCGCGTCGGCACGTCGGCGAACGACCGCTGCGCGAGCCGCGCGATCGCGTGCCGATCGCCTACGATCAGGATCCGTGACCGCGCCCGTCGTCGTCATCCTCGCCGCGGGGCAGGGCACGCGGATGCGCTCCGCGACACCGAAGCTCCTGCACCCGCTGTGCGGCCGCCCGATGCTGGCCTGGCCGGTGGCCGCGGCCCGGGAGGCCGGGGCGAGCCGGATCGTCGTCGTCGACAACCCCGAGCGTCCGCTCGAGGCGACGCTCGACGGGACCGCCGTGCTCGCCGTCCAGCCGACGCCCGAACGGCACGGCCGGCGCGGTCAAGGCGGCCGCCGGCGAGATCGCCGGCTCCGACACGGTGATCGTGATCAACGGTGACGGGCCGCTGATCACCGCCGAGACGATCCGCGGCCTCGCCGACGCCCACGCGCGCTCGGGCGCCGCCGCGACGATCGCCACCGCCATGCTCGAGGACCCGAGCGGCTACGGGCGGATCGTCCGGGCGCCCGATGGCACCGTCGAGCGGGTCGTCGAGACGAAGCGGGCCGGCGACGCGACCGCGCTCGAGCTCCACATCCGCGAGGTCAACACCGGCGTGTTCGCGTTCGACGGGGCCGCGCTGCTGTCCGCGCTCGACGAGGTCCGCTCCGACAACGCCCAGGGCGAGCTGTACCTGCCCGACGTGCTGCCGGTGCTCCGCTCCCACGAACGGACCGTGATCGCGTACGAGCTCGCCGACCCGAACGAGATGCTGGGGATCAACGACCGGGTCGACCTCGCCGAGGTCCGGGCGCTCGCGCAGCGGCGGATCCTCGAGCGGCTGATGCTCGCCGGCGTGGCCGTCGCCGACCCGCTCCAGACCGTCGTCGATGCCGACGTGGAGGTGGGCCAGGACACCGTGATCGCCCCGTTCTCGAGCCTCCACGGTCGCACCGCGATCGGCTCGGGGTGCCAGATCGGGCCGCTGACCACGATGGTCGACACGCGCGTCGGGAACGGGGCCACCGTCCTCCACTCCTATGTCAAGGAGGCCGACATCGGCGACCGGGTGAGCGTCGGGCCGTTCGCATACCTGCGGCCCGGGGCGGTGTTGCGCGAGGGGGCCAAGGCGGGCACGTTCGTCGAGATCAAGAACTCCGAGGTCGGACCGGGCAGCAAGGTCCCGCACCTCTCCTACATCGGCGACGCCGAGATCGGCGAGGGGACGAACATCGGCGCCGGCACGATCACGGCCAACTACGACGGCAGGCACAAGCACCGGACCACGATCGGCTCCCGCGTGAAGGGGGGCGTCGACACGACGTTCGTGGCCCCGGTGCACGTCGGCGACGACGCCTACACGGGCGCCGGATCGGTGATCACCGAGGACGTTCCGGCGGGTTCGCTGGCGATCGCGCGGGCACGCCAGAAGAACATCGAGGGCTACACCGAGCGACGAGAGAGCAAGCCCGAGGGCGGCGTAGGCTCCCGCCGGTGTCACGTCAGCACCTCGTCGTACACTCGCAGGCGCGATGAGCGTCCTGCAGACGAGCCCGGCGTCTCACGAGCTGCGGCTCGACAACGACAAGCGCCTGATGCTCGTCTCCGGCCGCGCGAACCCTGAGCTGGCGGCCCGAATCGCCGCCAAGCTCGGCGTCCGGCTCGGCGGCGTGACGCTGAAGACGTTCTCCAACGGCGAGGTGTACTGCCGGTTCGAGGAGTCGGTCCGCGGGGCTGATGTGTTCATCGTCCAGCCGACCTGCGAGAACCCGCACGACCAGATCAGCGTCAACGACGGGCTGATGGAGCTGCTCGAGATGGTCGACGCCGCGGTCGGCGGCTCGGCTCACCGGGTGATCGCTGTGTGCCCGTGGTACGGGTATTCGCGCCAGGACAAGAAGTCCAAGCCGCGCGAGCCGATCAGCGCCCGGCTCGTGGCCCGCATGCTCGAGGCGGCCGGGATCGACCGGCTCCTCACGATGGACCTGCACTCCGGGCAGATCCAGGGCTTCTTCCAGAAGCCGTGCGATCACATGACGGCGCTGTTCATGCTCACCCAGTACTTCGCCGACCTCGGGCTCGAGGATCTCGTCGTCGTCGCCCCGGACGCCGGCCGAGTGAAGCTGAACAAGATGTTCGCCTCGAAGATCGGCGCGGACCTGGCGATCCTCAACAAAGAGCGCCCCGCCCAGCAGGTGGCCGAGATCCTGTACGTGATCGGCGAGGTCGAGGGCCGCACCGCGGTGATCGTCGACGACATCATCGACACCGCCGGCACCCTGAAGGCCGCCGCCCAGGCCGTCCGCGACGCCGGCGCCCGCCGCGTGTACGCGGCCGCCACCCACGGAGTGTTCTCCGGCAATGCCTGGGAGAACCTGGCGGCCGCCCGGTTCGAGCAGGTGGTCGTGACCGACACGATCCCGCTGCGCCCCGGCGCGCCCGACAACGTCCGGGTCCTCTCCTGCGCGGACCTGCTGACCAACTCGATCCGCCAGATCTTCACCGACGGGTCGGTCAGCGACGTGTTCGGCGGCGAGAACCAGCTGTTCTGAGCATGCCGTCCGGGGCCGACGAGGCCGCCCGCCTGATGGACGTGATCGGACTCACCGAGGACGAGCTGTGCCGCGTGCTCGACGCCGATCCGCTGACGCTGCTCTCCGGTCAGCTCGAGCACCGGCCCGAGCTGGGGATCCTGCTCGACGCTGCTGGCCGAGGCCCGCGAGCAGGCGGGGGAGGCGACCCTCCGCCGGTGGGTCCGCGCCACGGGGCCGTCGGGCAAGCCGATCGAGCTGCTCGTACGGCGCGACTTCGCGGGGTTCGAGGACGCGCTGGCCGACCTGGCCGAGCGCGGGTTCGTGCTGCGGGGCGGCTCCTGATGGGGACCCCGTTCCGGCATCCGCTGCGCGTGCGCTACGCCGAGTGCGACGTGCAGGGCGTCGTGTTCAACGCCCACTACCTCGCGTTCTTCGACGTCGGCATGACCGAGCTGTGGCGGGCCGCGTTCGGCAGCTATCAGGCGATGCTCGACCAAGGCGATCGACATCGTCGTCGCCGAGGCGCACCTGCGCTTCCGCGGCGGGGCACGGTTCGACGACGAGCTGACGCTCGAGGTGGCGGTCGGGCAGCTGGGCACGACGAACATCCCCACCCGCCACCGGATCCTGCGCGGCGAGGAGCTGCTCGTGGAGGGGTCGCTCCGTCACGTCACCGTCGGGATCGGGACGCCCGGCAAGATCGGGCCCGGCAAGACGCCGATCCCGGAGTGGATGCGCGCGGGGCTGGCGCCGTATGTGGTCGAGGCAGAGCCGGCCGGCGTGCCCGGCGCGGCGCGGGCTCCGGCGTCAGGCTAGTCCTTGGGCGGCGGCAGCTCGTCAGGCGGCGGCGGTCCCGCCCACAGTCCGGTGAGGTGCTGGAACAGCCGCAGGAACGCGCGGTCGACGGCGGCTGCCACTCCGGCCATCGTCGCGGCCTCGAGCGCGCGTGACGCGACCACCTTCTGGAGGCTCGCCGACTCGGTCGTCGACGCCGGCGCGGGCTGATCGTCGATCTTCGCCCACAGCGCCTTGAACGTCTTGCGCCCGACCTGCGCCGCGAGCTTCCCGGCGACGATCCCGAACGGCTTGTAGAAAAGCTTCAGAACCTTCATCGCCGCGGAGCCTACCCGCTCTGAGCGCCGCGCCATCTGGACAGCGCGGGCGCGGGTTTCGCTCCGGTAGGAAGTTGGCGGTCGACCGCACCGTGTGGGTAAATACCCAGTGCACGGAGTCGGCTGAAGGAGGCGTGATGATCGGGGAGGATCCCAATCGAGATGATCGCGAGGCCGATGAGCTGCTGCGCCGGGCCCTGCTGGACACCTCCTCGGCGGTCGCCGTCTCCCTGCGGGTCGACGGCCTCCCGCTGACCGAGGCGGTCACGGTCATCTTCCACGCCCGCCGCGACCTCGGCACGCTTCAGACCTACGTGGCCTGCGGCAGCCGCGTGGCCGGCTCGACGGTGGCGGCCAGCGAGCTGCTGCGCGTCCCCTGCGACCTCGACCTCGCCGACGCCGAGGACCGCGAGGAGGCCGAGCGGCTGTACGTCGAGCAGGCGACCACGCTGCGCGACGCGCTCGTCGGCGCCGACCTCGTGCTCGATGTGTGGCGCGAGCCGCTCACCGACGTGATCGGCGGGGTCGCGATCGACCACTCCGTCGAGCTGTCCGTGCGGCTGCCGGCACCGCGCCTGTTGCCGACCGCGCTCGTCGCCCGCGACGCCCAGCTCGTCGTCACTCCGGTGTGCAGCGCCCGGACGCTCGCCGAGGGTCGGCCGCCGCTCGGGATCGCGTGCGCGCAGCAGGACTTCAGCCGCATCTACCCATTGGCCGACGACCCCGCTCGGTGCGTCGACGAGTTTCTCGGGCTGGCCGCCCAGCACGCGCGCACGCTGGCCGACCGGCTCGACCACCAGGAGGCCTCGGTTGAGCGCTTCCTCGAGCTGAGCGGCGAGGACTTTCCGCCCGCCGGATAGTCCGGCGGAGGTCTCGGACCCGCCTCGAGCTGAGCGGTATATGAGCGACGACTAGCCTGCGCGTTGGTGCGCCGGCAATACCTCGCCCTGATCGCCGCGGCGATCCTCATCTTCCTGCTGGTCAGCGGCGTCCTCGCGCGCGTGTTCAGTGCCGACGGTGCCGAGCGCTCGGCGGTGACGACGCTGATCAAGGCCGAGGCGCGCGGCGATGCCTCGGCGATGCTGGCCCAGATCCGGGGGTGCGCGGCGAGCGCTCAGTGCCGCGCGCGCGTGAACCAGGACGCGGCTGCGCTGCGCCGTCCCGGCTCGGTGTCGGTGCTCCAGCTCCAGAGCTCGACCGGCTTCTCGCTCGGCGGGTCGGTCGGGCTCGCGCGGGTGGCGTTCGAGGTCGGCGCGTCGCTGCCGATCGTCCAGTGCGTCGAGGTCCGCCGGGCCGGAGATGCGGTGAGCGGTCTGCGGATCGAGCTGCTCGGAATCACCGGGCGGCTGCACAGCGACGCGAACTGTCCGGCCCAGATCTACTGAGCCCGTCGTACGAGCCGTGCGACCGGCCGACGGGCGTGCGCGTGGGCTCGCGGGCCGGTCGCCGCTCGCGCGCCGGCCGGCGGTCGGCGAGCCGGCCGGGGCCGCGGAAGCGCACCGGCGACTGATCGGCGTCCGGGAGCGGGATCCCGCCACGGGGCGGCGCGGGCGGCTTCGGCGGCGGCGTCGGGCCGCGCCCCCAGCCCTCGTCCGAGCCGGAGTCGGAGCGACGCGGCGGCGGGTTGTCGGGGTCGCGCAGCGCGGGAATCATCAGCACCGCGACGCACGCCAGACCGAGGAGGTGCACGCCGGCGATCATCAGCATCAGCTGAGCCTCGCCCGACATAAAGCGAAGATTAGCGCGGTACCAACCCGGCCGGAAGGGCTCAGACGGCCGCTTCTCGGCGCGCTCGCTACCATCGATCGCCGCTGATGGCCTCGTCGACCTCCACCTCCCTCCCGGTCACCCACCGCGAGCCCGCCGGATCGCGCGCGGCTCGCCGCCTGCGCCGCGAGGGCCAGGTGCTCGGCGTCGTCTACGGCGGCGGCGAGGATCCGATCTCGTTCCAGGTCGGGGCCCGCGACCTCCGCCTCGCGCTCGCCACCGCGGGCGCCGTGTTCGAGCTGAGCGTCGACGGCGGCAGCGCGGTGCCGGTGGTGGTCAAGGAGCTGGTCCGCCATCCCGTCAACGGCGCGACCGTCCACATCGACCTGCTCCGGGTTCGCCTCGACCAGCCGATCCAGGCGAGCGTCGTGCTGGAGCTGGTGGGCGCCGACGACTCGCCCGGCGTCAAGGAGGGCGGCGTGCTCGAGCACGTCACCCGCGAGCTGACCATCGAGGCGCTGCCGAACGAGATTCCGGACGCTCTCCAGCACGATGTCTCGGAGCTGCAGATCGGCGACACCGTCACCCTGGCCCAGCTCGCCGCGCCGGCCGGCGTGACCCTCGTCGACCACCCGGAGACCGTGATCGCCACCCTCACTCCGCCCCGCCTCCAGCTGGAGGAGGAGGAGGGGATCGAGGAGGAGACCGAGCTCGTGTCCGAGGGCGAGGGCGAAGAGCGCGAGGAAGCTGCCGCCGAGGGCGACGAGGGCAGCTCGAGCGGCGACAGCGAAGCCTCCGACGAGTAGTCGTCCGGCTCCGATCGACTGGCTGATCGTCGGGCTCGGCAACCCGGGCGCCGAATACGCCGGCACGCGCCACAACATCGGATTCGAGATCGCCGACGTACTCGCCGGGCGCTGGGCCCTCCCGCGGGCCAGGTCCAAGTACCGCGGGCTGTTGCGCGAGGGCCGCACCGGCCCCGGCGGCCCGCGCGTGGCGTTGCTCGAACCCCAGACGTACATGAACGAGGCCGGCGAATCGGTCGGCCCGGCCCGTGGCGCGTTCGGCGTGCCGCTCGATCGCGTGCTGGTGCTCCACGACGAGATCGACCTGCCGTTCGGTGAGATCCGCGTGCGGACGGGCGGCGGCCTGGCGGGCCACAACGGCCTGAAGTCGCTGCGCTCGTCGCTCGGATCGCCGGACTTCCGCCGCGTGCGGGTCGGGGTCGGGCGCCCGCCGACGACCGATCCCGACCGGGTCGCCGCATACGTCCTCGGCCGCTTCCGCGAGCCCCGCGTAGAGGTCGCCGACCTGATCGGACGGGCCGCCGACGCCGCCGAGCAGCTCGTGCTGGAGGAGACGGCCGGTTCCTAGACTGAGAGGAGATGCTCAGCGCGCTCCTCTCCTATGCCGACAACGACCCGCAGACCGCGGCGCTCGCCGCGTGACGGGGGCCGCGCGTTCGTCTCGCAGGCGCTCCGGCCGTACCTGATCGCGGCGCTGCTCGAGCGCGAGCCGGGCCGGCCGGCGATCGTCGTCGCCGGCGACGACCGCGCCGCCCGCGACCTGGCGTCCGCCCTGGGCGCTTGGCTCGCGCCCCGACTGGTCCGCTACTACCCGAGTCGCGGCGTCAGCTACGAGTCGCACCTGGCTCCGCCGCCGCATCTCACCGGCCTGCGGATCGCCGGGCTCGACGCGCTGATCGACGCCGACGCAGCGGCGGCGCCGGTGGTCGTCGTGAGCGCCGTCGCGCTGTCGGAGAAGGTGCCCGACCCCGCGCTGCGCCCGCACGCGTTCCGGCTCCGCGCCGGCGAGCTGATGGACCTCGACGAGACCGCGCTCGACCTCGTCGCGGCGGGCTACGAGCGTGTCGACCAGGTCGAGGACCGCGGCCAGTTCGCGATCCGCGGCGGCCTGCTCGATGTCTACCCGGCCACCGAGGACCGGGCCGTCCGGGTCGACCTGTTCGGCGACGAGATCGAATCGCTGCGCTGGTTCTCGACGTTCACCCAGCGCTCGCTCGGCGACGCCGAGTGCGTCGAGATCGCCCCGGCCGCCGAGCTCGCCGCCGAGCACCGCGAGCTGGCCGAGATCGCCGCGCTCGAGGACGCCGAGGACCGGCCGGACATCGCCGAGCTGCTGCCGGTCGAGAACTTCCACCCGTTTCTGTCGCTCGCGCCCGCGGACGCGTCGGTGCTGATCGCCGGCGAGGAGGATGTCTCGCCCGCCCTCGCCGACCACTGGCAGGACGTCACCGCCGCGTTCCACGACGCCGACGCCGGTCACGTGTACGTGTCGGCCGAGGAGGTCGAGGCGGCGCTCGCGGCCCGCGCGTCGATCCGGCTGTCGAGCATCGACCAGGACCAGCCCTTCACGTTCCGCGCCCAGTCGGCGGAGATCGCGGCGCGCGGGGTGCGCGAGGCCGAGCCCGAGCTGGAGAAGCTCCACCGCTCGGGCTACCGGACCGTGGTCGCGTTCGCGCGGCGCGGGGAGGGGGAGCGGGCCGCGTACAACCTTGGCCGGCTGAAGGTCTCGTGGCTCGAGGACGCGGGTTCGCGAGGCGATGGCACGATCACCTTCGCTCACGCGCGTCTGGCCGGCGGGTTCATCGCCCCCCAGTTCCACCTGGCGGTCATCCCCGAGCACCGGCTGTTCCGCCGGCGCCGGGCCCCCGAACGCCCCGAACGCGCTCGCCGCCGCGGCGTCCTGCGCTCGTTCGCGGACCTGCGGACCGGCGACATCGTCGTCCACGAGGACCACGGCATCGCCCGCTTCGCCGGCTTCGACACCAAGACCGTGGCCGGGGTCACGCGCGACTACCTGTACCTCGAGTACGCCGGCTCGGACCGGGTGTTCGTCCCGGTCGACCAGCTCGCCAAGATCTCCCGCTACGTCGGAGCCGGCGGCGCCCACCCGCCGCTGTCGAAGCTCGGCGGCACCCGCTGGGAGACGATCAAGTCCCGAGCGCGCCGGGCGGCCCAGGAGCTCGCCGGGGAGCTGCTCAACCTGTACGCGGAGCGCAGGCGCCGTGAGGGCTTCGCGTTCGCGTTCGACACCGACTGGCAGCGCGACTTCGAGGATGCGTTCCCGTTCACCGAGACGCCCGACCAGCGCGACGCGATCGAGTTCGTCAAGTCCGACATGGAGGCCCCGCGGCCCATGGACCGGCTGATCTGCGGCGATGTCGGCTACGGCAAGACCGAGGTGGCGCTGCGGGCCGCGTTCAAGGCGGTCCAGGACGACAAGCAGGTGATGCTGCTCGTCCCGACCACGATCCTCGCCCAGCAGCACTACGGCACGTTCACCGAACGGCTGAAGGACTATCCGGTGACGATCGAGCACGTCTCCCGGTTCCGCCCGGCCGCCGAGCAGCGCGAGTCGGTGTCCCGGTTCTCGCGCGGCGAGGTCGACATCCTGATCGGCACGCACCGCCTGCTGTCCCGCGACGTCCGCGCCCGGGACCTCGGGTTGCTGATCGTCGACGAGGAGCAGCGCTTCGGCGTCAAGCAGAAGGAGCTCCTGCGCCAGCTCAAGCTGCGGGTCGACGTGATCGCGATGAGCGCCACGCCGATCCCCCGTACGCTCCAGATGTCGCTGGCGGGCGTGCGCGACATCAGCGTGATCGAGACGCCGCCCGAGGGCCGGCGGCCCGTGAAGACGTACGTCGGCGAGTACGACGAGGAGCTCGTCCGCCGCGCGCTGATCCGCGAGCACGAGCGCGGGGGCCAGGCGTTCTTCCTGCACAACCGGGTCGAGTCGATCGACGAGACGGCCGAGCGCCTGCGGGCGCTGTGCCCCGGGATGACGTTCGCGGTCGCGCACGGGCAGATGGACGAGAAGATGCTCGAGCGGCGGATGCTCTCGTTCCTACGCGGCGACGCCGACGTGCTCGTGTGCACGAGCATCATCGAGTCCGGGATCGACATCCCGCAGGCGAACACCCTGATCGTCGAGCGCGCCGACGTGTTCGGGCTCTCGCAGCTCTACCAGATCCGCGGTCGGGTCGGCCGCAGCCGTGAGCGCGCGTACGCGTACCTGCTGTATCCGAGCGCGGCGGCGCTGACCCCCGACGCGGCCCAGCGGCTGTCCGCCCTGTCGGACTACACCGAGCTCGGCGCCGGCTTCAAGATCGCGATGCGCGACCTCGAGATCCGCGGCGCCGGGAACCTGTTGGGCGACGAGCAGTCCGGCCACGTCGCCGCGCTCGGGTTCGAGCTGTACATGCAGATGCTCGACGAGGCGGTGGCCGCGATGGACGACGTGTCCGCTGACGAGGACTGGGAACCGGTGCGCCTCGACGTCAACGTCGACGCGTACGTGCCCGCCGACTACATCCCCTACGAGCAGGCCAAGGTCGACGTCCACCGGCGGATCGCCGGCGCCCGCGAGGTCGCCGACCTCGTGGTCCTGCGCGACGAGCTCGAGGACCGCTTCGGCGAGCCGCCCGAGCCGCTGTTGAACCTGCTCGCGCTCCAGCAGGCGCGGATCAAGCTCGGCCAGGCCGGCGCTCAGGCGGTCACGTTCCGCGGCGGCCGGCTGGCGGTGGCCCCCGTCGAGCTCGACTCGGTACGGGCCAAGCGGGTGCGCGCCGAGATCCCCGAGGCGCTCTACGAGTCCGGCAAGTCGCAGCTGTCGATGAGGGTCCCCGACGATCCGGCGCAGCAGTTCCCGGCCGTCGTGCGCGCGGCCGACGTGCTGCTCGCGGTGCTGCGTGAGGCGCCGGCCGAGGCCGAGCCGGCGGCCGTCTGAGCGCCCCGGGCACGCGTCTCAGACAAGGTCAAACGTAAGAGTCACAGAAGTGTCGGGACCTCGAAAAATGTTGCCCGCTACCATCGGCGGGCAGCAGATGAAGCGGATGCGGTACATCCTGGCGCTCGGCGCCTTTTTTGTTCTCGCCGCCGGACTGTCGGCGTGTGGCAGCAGCAGCAGCGGCTCAGCGGGCGGCGGCACCGTTGCCACGGTCGCGGGCAACCCGATCACCGTCAAGGCGTACAAGCACTGGATGTTCGTCGCGGCGAAGGGTCAAACGGCCCAGAGCCCCGGCGCGCCCGTGATCGTCCCGACCGACCCGCCGACGTTCACCGGCTGCATCGCGCAGGTGCGGGCCCAGCTCCCATCGCTGGCCAAGCAGCCCGATACGCAGCTCAAGAGCGAGTGCAGCCAGCTGTTCACGTCGCTCTCGACCCAGGTCATGGACTTCCTGATCCGCGCCTACTGGTACCAGGCCGACGCGGCGAAGATGAAGATCACGGTCACCGACGCGCAGGTCCAGAAGGCGTTCCAGACCGCCAAGAAGCAGCAGTTCCAGACCGACGCGGCGTTCAACACGTTCCTCACCCAGTCCGGTCAGACGCTGCAGGACATCCTGTTCCGCGTGCGGGTCAACCAGATCTACATGAAGCTGCTGGCCAAGCACCAGCACGACGGTCACGCCGGCGCAGATCTCCGCGTACTTCGCCGCGCACCCGACTCAGTTCGGCACCCCCGAGACGCGGGACATCCGGATCGTGCGGACGAACAGCGCCAGCCAGGCCGACGCCGCGCTGAAGGCGCTCAAGAAGGGCGGCAGCTGGACGACCGTCGCGAAGAAGTACTCGATCGACGCCTCCACCAAGAACAAGGGCGGCCTGCTGTCCGGCGTCACCAAGGGCCAGGAGGAGCAGGCGCTCGACACCGCGGCGTTCTCGGCTCCCGCCGAACAAGCTCACCGGCCCGATCCACGGCCAGTTCGGCTACTACGTGTTCGAGGTCACCAAGATCAAGGCGGCGACGAAGCAGACCCTCGCTCAGGCGACGGCGTTGATCAAGCAGATCCTCGGGGGCCAGACGCAGACGAAGGCCCAGACCGCGGTTGATGCCCGGGCCAAGAAGGACTGGCTCGGGAAGACCTCGTGCGGCCACCTGTACGCAATGAACGACTGCAGCGGGTTCAAGGCGCCGAAGACGACGACCTCCGCGGTCACGCCGACGACGGCGACCCCGACCGACCGCCACGGGCACGACGGCAACCTCGACCACCGGGTCCACCACCACGGCGCCGTCGACGAGCTCGACCACCACGACGAAGAAGAAGTAGCCCGCGGTGCCGGACGGAGCGCCGGAGGCCACGTCCCCCGGGTGCCGGACGGAGCGCCGGAGGCCACGCCCGCCGCGATCCAGGAGGCGCTCCAGCGGCTCGATGCGATCACCCGCAGGCTGCGCAGGGAATGCCCGTGGGATCGCGAGCAGGACGAGCGCTCGATCGTCCCCCACACGGTCGAGGAGGCCTACGAGCTCGCCGACGCCGCCCAGCGCCAGGACGACGCGAAGCTGCTCGACGAGCTCGGCGACGTGCTGTTCCAGGTGCACTTCCTGTCGCTGCTGCTCGAGGAGCGCGGCCAGGGCGACCTCGCGCAGGTCGCCGATCACTGCACCGAGAAGCTGATCCGCCGCCACCCACACGTGTTCGGCGACGGCCCGGGCCGAGACCGCCGGCCAGGTGCTCCGCAACTGGGACAGGATCAAGCAGACCGAGCCGGGGCGCGAGCCCGGGATCTTCGGCGAGGTGCCCGAGAACCTCCCCGGGCCGCTGTACGCGCGCAAGGTGCAACGCCGGGCGGCGAGCAGCGGATTCGACTTCCCCGGCGTCGAGCCGACGTACGAGGCGATCCGGGCCGAGCTCGAGGAGCTCGAGCAGGCCGAGACACGCGAGCAGCAGTTCCACGAGCTCGGCGACGTCCTGTTCGCGGCGGTCAACTCCGCCCGCAAGCTGAAGGTCGACCCCGAGCTGGCCCTGCGGGCGGCCGCGGACCGCTTCCGGGCCCGGGTCAGCAGCGGCGGCGAGCTCGCGGCATCCGAAGGCCGGAACTGGAACGATCTCGGTCCCGATGAGCAACTCGCGTACTACGCCCGCGCCCGCCTGATCGAAGGAGTCCGACCCGCAATGAGCCAGATCGAGCACGTGCACGCCCGCCAGATCCTTGACAGCCGCGGCAACCCGACGGTCGAGGTCGAGCTGAGCGTGCGCTCGGGCGCGTGGGGGAGGGCTGCGGTCCCGTGCGGCGCCTCGACGGGCGAGTTCGAGGCCACCGAGCTGCGCGATGGCGGGACGGACTGGATGGGCAAGGGCGTGTCGAAGGCGGTCGGGAACGTCAACGGCGAGATCGCCACCGCGGTGCACGGTCAGGACGCCTCGAGCCAGGCTGCGCTCGACCGGATGCTGATCTCGCTCGACGGCACCCCGAACAAGTCGCGGCTCGGCGCCAACGCGATCCTGGCAGTGTCGCTGGCCGCCGCCCACGCCGCCGCCGCCGAGGAGCGGCTGCCGCTGTGGCGCTACCTCGGCGGGGAGACCGCGCACGTGCTGCCGGTGCCGATGATGAACGTGCTCAACGGCGGCGTGCACGCCGACAATCACGTCGACTTCCAGGAGTTCATGATCGTCCCGGTCGGCGCCCGGTCGTTCAGCGAGGCGCTGCGGATGTGCGTCGAGACGTTCCACAACCTGAAGAAGACGCTCCACGACAACGGACTGTCGACCGCGGTCGGCGACGAGGGCGGGTTCGCGCCCGATCTCGAGTCCAACGAGGAGGCGCTCGAGATGGTCGTGGCCGGGATCCGGGCCGCCGGCTTCGTCCCCGGCGACCAGGTGGCGATCGCGCTCGACCCGGCCGTGTCCGAGCTCTACAAGGACGGCTCGTACGTGCTGGAGCACGAGGGCCGGACGCTCACCGCCGACCAGCTGTCGGACTACTGGGCCGACCTCGCCGGCCGCTACCCGATCATCTCGCTCGAGGACGGGATGGCCGAGGAGGACTGGGATGGCTGGTCGACGCTCACCGACAAGCTCGGCAACGGGCTGCAGCTGGTCGGCGACGATCTGTTCGTCACCAACACAGAGCGGCTCAAGCGCGGGATCGACATGGGCGTGGCCAACTCGATCCTGATCAAGGTCAACCAGATCGGGACCCTGACCGAGACGCTGGCGGCGATCCGGATGGCCCGCGAGAGCGGCTACACGGCGGTCATGTCGCACCGCTCGGGCGAGACCGAGGACGTGACGATCGCCGACCTCGCGGTGGCCACCGGCTGCGGCCAGATCAAGACCGGCGCGCCGTCGCGCACCGACCGGGTGGCGAAGTACAACCAGTTGCTGCGGATCGAAGAGGCGCTGGGAGCGGAGGCGACGTTCCCGGGGCGCCGCGCGTTCCGCGCGTGAGCTTCCGCCGCGCCGCCACGCATACTTTCGTGCAGGAGGAAGGAACCCGCCAGCGTCGAACGAAGCGCCTAGGGGATGCCGCCAGCCCGCTCAGCACCCGCCGCCCCGCGCCGCTCGCGGCCTGCACGCCCACATCCGCGCCCGCGGCGCGTCGGGGCTTCCAAGGGTCCGCGCGGCAAGGTCCGTTGGGATCGGATCGGGCGGGTCGGCCTGCTCGTCGTGCTCGGCGTCGTCGTGGGGCTGTACGTGCAGCACACGCTGTCGTACCTCAGCACGCGTGCCCAGGCCAATCAGCAGCAGTCGATCGTCAACCGGCTCACGCGCGAGAACGCGCAGCTCGCCCGCCGAGCAGAAGTCGCTCAACAACCCGACCACGATCCAGGAGGACGCCCGAGCGCTCGGGATGGTGCGCTCCGGCGAGCGTCCGTATGTCGTGATGGGCTCGCCCCGCCACTGAGCGGACGCGCGAGACGGACCCGCGCGAGCGAGCCACTCGCGGGGACGACACGCCCGGGACGCGGACCGCGTGAGGCGCGCCCACCGGGCGCCTGATGGGCCCCGAGTCGCTGATCGGCCTGTGGCACGAGGGCGAGCGCCGGCTGGCGCGCGCGGAGCCCGGCGAGCGCCCGGCGATGGAGCGCGTGCGCGACGCGATCGTGACCGAGTTGCAGCGCCGCCTCGGCGGGGCGTTCACGACCGACGAGCTGACCCGGCTGTACCTCGAGCAGGGCACCGACTGGTGCTTCGGAATCGCCACCCGCGTGGCCCCGACGCAGCCGGCCGCGTGGGACATGACGACGGTTGCGGGTGCGGCGTTCGCGCGCTACGTGCGGGCGGCCAGTGATTACGCCGGGGGCCGGCGTACGGTGGCCCAAGAGGACTGACCGGGGTCAGTCCTCCTCGCCGTCGCCATCACTGTCGCCGTCCTCGCCGCCGGCGCGGCGGATCACGATCTGGTCTTCCTCGATCGTGACCTCGACGGGCCGGTGGCCGGCCCAGTACTCGGCGTACACGGGATCGTCCTGGACGGCCGGGTCGAGCCATAGACCGTAGCCCTCGTCGCCGTGGTCGAATGTGGCCTCGAGGGTCCCGGGGCCCTTGCGGCGGGCGCGGCCGCCCCGGCCTCCGCGACGGCCCCGGCGGCGACGGGCGGGCTTCTCGTCGTCGTCCTCGTCGGAGTCCTCGTCCTCCTCCGTGCGCTCCGCCTCGGCGGCGTCGAGCTCGGCGGCGATCAGCGCGTCGTCCTCGGCGCGCAGATCGATCTCGTCGTCGTAATCGGCCGCCACCGCGCCGTCCGGCTCGGCGCTCGGCTCGAGGTCCTGCTCGCGTTTGAAGGCCTGAATCTGCTGAACGGTGACCTCGAGCTGATGGGCGATCCATGCATCTGTGCGGCCCTGGCGGACCCATGCGCGGATCCGGTTCAGCTCGGGTCGAAGTGATCGGCGTGCCATGTCCCGAGGAGACTAATACAGGCCGCGGCCAGAGCGGCTGCACGCTTGTGCTGGGGCTCTCCGCCCGAGTATGCTCAGCCCGGGTGGTCCAATGGGTTTCTAGATGGAAACGCTGGGCTTCTCCATACCCCCACACCGGCGAGCAGGGAGGCAATTTCCCATGTTGGTACTGACCCGTAAGTCGAACCAAAGCATCATGATCGGGGACGACATCGAGGTGTCCGTTCTGGCGATCATCGGCGAGAAGGTCCGCGATCGGGATTCAGGCTCCGCGTGACATCCCCGTGTTCCGCAAAGAGGTCTACCTCGAGATTCAGCAGGAGCGCCTGAGCGAAGGCAAAGGCGCCCGCGAAGAGGTCGACGCGGCACTTCGGGGCCTCGGCGAGAGCAGCAGTTAGACGTGGACCGGCCGGCGCCTCGCGACGGCCGCGGCAGGACCCTCGGCGCGCACCTTCACCTGACATCACCGACCCGGTGACGCGCTAAGCGAGCAGGTAATACAGGGTCTCGAACATCGCCACAGTAACCAGTACGGCAGTGGCGATCAGGCGACAGGACGAGCACCCAAAACCTCACTGAACTTCGCTTTAGCTGCCGTTCCCGGCGGCGGATACGCGACCGCGACACAGCGCGGCGTCGCAGGTTCTCCCTGCGGCTCCGGTCCAGCTGGGCCTCGTGGCGGAACTCCTGTTCCAGCTGAGCGAGGCTCTGGCGCATCTTCATCGCCATCGGCGGCGAGCCTAGCACCTGGCCACGGCCCGCCGCCGCAAAGTTATGTCCCCGCAGGCCCATCAGGCGACCGCGGTTCGCCGTGGGCGACGTCCGTCGCCGTGGGCGACGGACCGTCGCCCGTGGGCGACGGTCCGCGTCGCGGCGTCAGGCGACAGCCTGCTTGTCGTAGACCGAGATGAAATGCAGGTAGTTGTCGGCGATCTGGCTCGCCGCCGTCTCGCGGTCGACGTCCCCGGCGATGTAGGCCTTGAGCGCGTCCCACCAGATCGAGCGGCCGATCGCGAACCCGATGAAGCCCTCGACGGGGGAGGCCTGGCGGAGCCAGTGCTCGACCTTGTCGGTCGAGGCGCCCCGCCCGAGCAGAACGCAGACGACGCCCTCGCGGCCCTCGCCCGTAGCGGGTCTGCTCGGCGAGCATCGCGGCGTCGGACTGCTCGTCGACGCCCTCGATCTTCCAGATGTCGACCTCGATCCCGAAGTTCTGGATGTCCTCGATCGCGCGGCGCATCAGCTCAGGACGCAGCTCGGCGTCGTAGCGGTCGCCATCGCCGTCGACGCTGGCGAGCTGGTCGTCGGTGCCCGGGACGAGCAGCTCGAACAGGAACTTGCGGTCGTTGTCGTGCAGCCAGTCGGCGAGCCGCTTGAGCCGGTCGAGCTGGCGCTTGTTCAGCTCGGCGTCGTCGTCGGAGTTGAAACGGACGAGGACCTTGGAGAAGTCGGGGTCGAACGTCTCGATGTGGGCGCCGAAGTCGTCGCCGTACTCGAAGTCGAACTCGTTCTGGCCGGACTTCTCGACCGGCATCGACAGCTTCAGACCGGCGCGCTGGGCGCTCTCGGGGATGTCCGAGCCGAACTGCTCGTCGACCAGGACCCCGGCGGCCCCGGCCTCGGCGCCGCGCTTCACGGCCTCCTCCATGCCCTCGAAGATCAGGTGCTTGGCGTCGGCGATCGTGTCGGTCTGCTCGGGCGTCGGATCCCCCTCGATCCCGAACATCTTCTTCTGAAACGACCCCCGGTGGTCGAAGGCGAGGATGTACAGCTTTCCGTCATAGCCAAGGGCCATGCGTCCCCTCTTTCCTTTGTGTTCGTGAGTCCCGCCAGTCTAGTGACGTCACGGCGCGGCGGTCGCTCGGCAATGCGCGCTCCTGGCATCAGCGCATGCGGACCTGCCGCGTGCCCGGGCTCGTTAGGCTGCACCGGGTGCACCACGCCTTCACCGGGCCCGCGTACACGATCGGTATCGAGGAGGAGCTGATGATCCTCGACGCCGGCACGCTCGAGCTGGTCAACGCGATCGAGTCGCTGCTCGAGGCCTCGCCCATCGGGCGAGATCAAGCCCGAGCTGATGGAGTCGGTGCTCGAGATCTCCACCGCCCCGTGCGCGAACGTCACCGAGGCGGGCGAGCAGCTGCGCGCGCTGCGCAAGCAGGTGGGCATGACCGCGGCCGGCAAGAACCTGGCGATCGGGTCAGCCGGGACGCACCCGTTCGCGATGTGGGAGGACCAGCGGATCGTCGCCCGGCCCCGCTACCGAGACCTGATCTCGGCGCTGCGGTTCGTCGCTCGCCAGGAGCTCATCTTCGGGATGCACGTCCACGTCGGGATCGACGACCCGGACAAGGCGATCCATGTCGCCAACGGCATGCGCGTCCACATGCCGGTGCTGCTCGGGCTGTCGGCGAACTCGCCGTTCTGGCGCGCGGACTCGACCGGCCTGGCCTCGACCCGGACGCCGATCTTCCGTGCCTTTCCGCGGGTCGGGATCCCTCCGAGCTACGAGAGCTGGGAGGACTACGAGCGCCGGATCGAGTTCATGATCAAGGCGCGGGTGATCGAGGACTACACCTACCTGTGGCACGACGTCCGGCCGCACCCGAGCTTCGGCACCGTCGAGGTGCGGGTGATGGACTCGCAGACCCACATCGAGCACACGCTCGGGCTCGCCGCGCTCGTCCAGGCGCTGATCAAGGAGATGTGCGAGCACTTCACCGCACGGCGAGCACCTGTCCACCTATCCGTGGGAGATGCTCGACGAGAACAAGTGGCTGGCCGCGCGGCACGGGCTCGACGGCGAGATCGTCGATCTCCCCGACTCGAGCCGGGTCGCCGACCCGGACGCTGGCCCGGCGGCTGATCGACCGCATGCGCGAGCACTGCCAGGACCTCGGATCCGAGGCCGAGCTCGAGGCCGTCGAGGACCTGCTGGAGCGCGGGAACGGGGCCGCGAGGCAGGTCGTCGTGTACGAGGCCAACCACGACCTGCGCGAGGTGATGGCCGAGATCGTCGCCGCGACCGCCGTCTGAGCAGGCGCAACCGAAGAGCCGTTTCGGCCAATTCTCGGCCGTTCTACAATCGGTCCGTGAGCGCCGGAGGCCCGGACCTGTTCGTGATCTGCAAGAGCTGCGGATCCGAGGTGAGCCCGTATATCACCGAGTGCCCGTACTGCGGCAATCGGCTGCGCAAGCGTGCTCCGAAGATCGACCGCGAGGGCCGAGTGGCCGACAAGCGCCGCCGGCGCCGGCCACCAACCCCATCGCTGCCCCGGCTGCGCAGCGACGAGATCCCGGGGATCCGGGCCGACGCCGCGCCCGTACGCGACGATCGCGCTCGTGCTGCTCGGGCTCGTCGGCTGCCTGGTGTGGCGCACGACGCTCGTGTCGCTCAGCGACATGGCGGTGATCGGCCCGCCCGGGTCGCACTGGTGGCGCGTGCTGACCGCGCCGTTCACCTACGACAACACCGGCTATGCGTTCATCGCGCTCGGCGCAATCGCGCCTGTACGGGTGGCTGATCGAGCGCCGACACGGGCCGGTGGCCGTGATCGCCCTCGTCGCTCGTCGGGGGCGTCGGCGGGATCGCGGCCGCCACCGCCGTCTACACGGTGCCGGTCGTGCTCGGTGGCGTCGGGTCCGCGCTCGCGCTCGCTGTGCGCCTGGGCGATCCCCGACCTGCTCGCGCTGCGGGCCGGCGAGGAGATCGACGGCGACCTGCTCGGCACGCTCGTGATCGGCGTCGTGCTCGTGCTGATGCCGGTGGCCGTCACCGACGCGAGCTGGATCCAGGTGGGCGTCGGGATCGTGGCCGGCGTCGCGTTCGGGCTGCCGCTCGTCGCGCCTCAGCCGGGCCTGCGACCCGGATCGTCCCGGGCTCCCCCGCGACGAGCCGCCCGATCAGCGCGCCCGGCATCTCCGCGGCCGCCTCGGCCGGCACCGCGGCCAGCAGCCCGCCCGAGGTCATCGCGTCGCACACGAGCCACCTGCGCGCCTCCTCGACGCCGTCCGCGAACACGGCGAACTCCTCGGCGTGGGCCCGGTTGCGCCGGGTCCCGCCGGCCACGGCGCCGGCGTCGGTGTCGGCGAGCAGCTCGAGCACCCCGGCGATCGCCGGCACCGCCTCGGCCTCGCACCTCCGCGGCCACGCCGCTGGCCAGCGCCAGCTCGTGCAGATGACCGAGGAGTCCGAACCCGGTCACGTCGGTGAGGCGCGTGCGCCCCTGCCGCCCGGGCCGCCTCGCGCCGCCTCACGATTCAAGGTCGTCATCACCGCCACCGCCTCCGCGAGCGGCGCGCCCGGCAGCCCACGCTTGACGCGCGGTCGAGACCGCGCCGGCCCCGAGCGGCTTCGTCAGCACGAGCGCGTCGCCGTCGCGGCCGCCGGCGTTCGTGAGCAGCTCGTCGGGGTGGACGACGCCGGTCACGGCCATCCCGAACTTCGGCTCGGGGTCGTCGATCGAGTGGCCGCCGACGATCGCCACCCCGGCCTCGCCGGGCGACCGCGGCGCCACCGCGCAGGATCTCGCCCAGGACGTCCGCGCCGAGCGCCGCCATCGAGAATGCGACGAGGTTGAGCGCGCTGACCGGCGTGGCGCCCATCGCGTACACATCCGAGAGCGCGTTGGTGGCGGCGATCCGCCCGAAGTCGAAGGGATCGTCGACGATCGGGGTGAAGAAGTCGACGGTCTGGACGAGCGCGAGGTCGTCGCGCAGGCGATAGACGCCGGCGTCGTCGGCGTTGTCGAAGCCGACGAGCACGTTGGGATCGGCGATCCGCGGCAGGCCGGCCAGAAGCGGTCCGATCGCTGCCGCGGGCAGCTTGCAGCCGCACCCGGCCCCGTGGGAGAGCGATGTCAGCGGCACGACCACGTACGTATGATCCTCCACGCGAGTGGTGGACCGCGCCTACACCGACGACGACCTCGATGCCGCGATCGACGCGATCTCCGATCCGGGTCGGTTGGCGGAGGCCCAGGACCTCGTGATGCGGGCGGCTCCGTCGCTCCAGCGCGTGCTGGCGACGGCGATGACCGAGGGCGGATGGTTCGACACCGCCCACGATCAGGCGATCCGCGAGGCCGCCGGCGCCGACGATCCGCAGGAGCGCGCAGCGCGCGGTCCGCACGCTGCTGGCCGAGGAGACCCGGCTCGGGATGCTCGTCGGCGTCGCCGTCGGCTTCGAGCTGGCGCGTGAACTTGCGGGTCCACTGAGCCCAACGACACAGGAGGAGTGATCGAGGATGGATGTTCGGTTTCTCGGGCACGCGTGCTTCACGCTGTCCGACGGCGATACGACGGTGCTGATCGACCCGTTCCTGACGCGGCAACCCGAAGGCGGCGATCTCCGCCGACGACGTCGCGGCGACGACGATCCTGCTGACCCACGGGCACGGCGACCACATCGGCGACACGGTCGCGATCGCCAAGCGGACCGGCGCCGACGACGGTGGCGATCGTCGAGATCGCCAACGAGCTCGGCGAGGAGGGGCTCGACGTCCGTGACCCGAACCTCGGCGGCACCGTGAAGTTCGACTGGGGCTGGGTCAAGCTCGTCCCGGCCTGGCACACCTCGACGACGCCGAAGGGCACGGTCAACACGCCTGCCGGGCTGCTGATCAACTTCGAGGACACGATCGTCTACCACCTCGGCGACACGTGCGCTGTTCTCCGACCTGCAGCTGGTCGGCAAGCGCCACCCGATCGACATCGCGCTGATGTGCATCGGCGGCCACTACACGATGGACCGGGTCGACGCGGTCGATGCCGCCCAGCTCGTCGGGGCGAAGACCGTGATCCCGTGCCACTACAACACGTTCCCGCCGATCGAGACCGACGCTCAGGCGTTCAAGTCCGACGTCGAGTCGGCCGACCGGCTCGAGCGTCGTGCTGCTCGAGCCGGGGGAGACGCACTCGACGTGACCCACGCGATCGTCCTGATCCAGGCCGACCGCGCCGGGCTCGCGACGCTCGGCGGCGAGCTGGCCGACATCGACGGCGTCGCCGAGGCCTACTCGGTCACCGGCGACTGGGACTTCGTGGCGATCCTGCGGCTGCGCCAGCAGGAGCAGCTCGAGCAGGTCGTCACCGGCCAGATCTCCCAGCTGTCCGGGGTCGTGCGGACGCAGACGATGGTCGCCTTCGAGGTCTACTCCAAGCACGACCTCGAGGCGCTGTTCTCCGTAGGGCAGTAGCGCTCAGGCGCGCACGCCGGCCGCCGTGAACGCGCGGTCGAACGCCGCGGCCATCGCGTCGTAGCCGTACGGCGCGACGGCGGCCCGGGCGGCCGCACCGAGCCGGCGGCGCAGCAGCTCGTCGCCGAGCAGGCGGTCGATCCCGCGGCTGAGCGCGACCTCGTCGCCGGGCGGGACGACGAGCCCGGTCTCGAGGTCGCGGACGAGGCCGCCGGCCGCCGCCCCGACCGCCGGGGTGGCGAGCACCGGCCGCCCCTGATGCATCGCCTCGTTGCACACGAGCCCCCACGGCTCGCGGAACCGCGGGGTCGGGACCGAGGCGAGCACGGAGAACGCGCACGCCGCGTAGGCGGCGGGCAGCGCGGGGCGGGGGAGGGCGCCGAGGAGCCTGGCCCCCGGCGTCCGCATTGCCGCGTCGGCCAGCGGGCCGTCGCCGATCAGCACGAGCGTCGCCTCCCGGTGGCGGCTCGCGCCACGCCTCGAGCAACACGTCGACGCCCTTCTCGGGCACGAGCCGCCCGACGTACAGCACGAGCGGGGACGCGCCAAGCCCGTGCGCGGCGCGGAACGCCTCCACCTCGGCCGCGTCGACCGGGCGGGCGAACAGCTCGGGCTCGACCGACTGCGGCGCGACGAACACGTCGTGGGCGGTGCCGCGGATCCGGGCGACGAACCGGCGGACGTGATCGCCGTAGGCGATCACCGCGTCGGCGTGCCGGTAGATCCGGCGGATCGCCGGGAGCGCGACCGCGTGTCCGGCCGAGCGCGGCTGGGACCACACCGAGGCCCACAACAGGAACGGGGCGCGGAACAGCCGTGCGCCGGCGTAGGACGCCGGCAGCCGGGCGCCGCCCGCGAACGGAGCGATCACCGCGTCGTAGCCCCGGGCGGCCGTGAGCGCCGCGCGCAGACCGTCGAGGCGCCGCGCGGGGAACGTGGCCGCGGCCAGCTGAGCGTCGAGGTCGGCGAACCACGGCGGCACGTAGCGCTCGCCGCCGCCGAAGCACAGCACCTCGACTCCACGGTCGGCCAGGCGCTCGTACAGCGGGACCCGGTACGGAGCGAGATAGGTGGTGAGCAGCGCGATCGCCATGGGCGAACGCGTCAGCTTAGGGCCGACTGCGGGACAGGTGCCGGTGGCTATGCTGAAAGCGTGAGCCGTCGCGCGGCCCAGCTGTCGGCGACCCTCCTGATGCTCGCGATCGCAGGTTGCGGGGGATCGCACGCCTCGAGTTCGGCGACCACGTCGTCGACTGGGGCCGGCACTCCTTCCGCGACCCGGAGCCAGACCTCGACGGCGCAGAGCTCGACGGCGCAGAGCTCGACGGCAGCTGCGAGCACCACGCCGGGCACCACGAGCAGCAGGTCGCACACGACGACCAATCCGACGACCACCGACGGCAGCGGCGGAGCCGCGCTGTCCGGCGGCGGCGGCGGCTCGGTGGGCTCGGGAGGCAGGCCGAAGCCGAAGGCGGGCGGCGGATCGGCCAACGTCCGGGTGCCGGCCACGTTCGCCGTCACAGGCACCGGGCAGCTCTCGCCGCCATCGGTCGCGGCGCCGTCGGAGCTGCCGGTCGAGATCACGGTCCAGTCCCGCGACGGCCACGCGCACAGGGTGACGATCCGGGCGAGGCGGACCTACCGGCTCAAGGTGCCCGCCAACGGCAGCGCCGCCGTCCTGATCCCCGGCCAGCGCGCCGGGCGCTACCCGGTGATCGTCGACGGCAGGCCGCGCGGCGTGCTGCTGATCGGCGGCCCGCCGGGTCCCTGAGACGGCGGCGGGCCGGCGACGGCGGTCAGCCGATCCGCGAGCCGATCGCCGCATCCTGGTCGGGGCGCAGCAGCACGACCCCGAGCTCGTCGTCGAGGGCACCGAGCACGAGCACCTCGGACAGGAACGGGCCGATCCGGCGCGGCGGGAAGTTGACGACGGCGACCACGAGCGACCCCTCGAGCTGCTCCCGCGCGTAGCTCGTGATCTGCGCCGAGGACTGCTTCGTCCCGAACTCAGGGCCGAAGTCGATCGTCAGCTTCCACGCGGGCTTGCGCGCCTCGGGGAAGTCGTCGACGGCGAGCGACCCGGCCGACCCGCATGTCGACCTCGTTGAAGTGATCGATGTCGATCAACGCGGCCGCGAGTGGTCGGGCGCGGCCACTACGGCCCGGTCGGCGGAGGGGCGCCGGGCCCGGTGGTCGGCACCGGCACCGTGGGCGTCGTCGTGGTGGACGGCGTGGTCGTCGTCGTCGGCGTGGTGGTCGTCGACGGCGATGTCGTCGTGCTCGGGGAGGCGGTCGTCGTCGTCGGCGGGCTGGTCGTGGTCGGCGGTGGCGCCGACGTCGTCGTCGGCGGCGCGATCAGGATCGTCGGGGTGGTCGAGGTCGAGGTGCCGGGGGGCTTGAGCACCGTCGAGTCGGTCTGGGTCTGCGTGCGGCCGGGCGCCGGCGCCGGATCTGTCGTGGTCGTCGGCTCGGTGGTGGTCGCCGGAACCTGTGCGATCAGCGTCTTCTGGTCGAGCGTCGCGCCTTGCTTGCGTGGGGCTTGACGGCCGGTCGGTGCTGCTTGGCCTCGGTCGTGCGCGTGCTCCAGGTCGGGGCCGCGGTGGTCGTGACCTGCGGGGCGGCGGCGGGGACCTGCGCCACGGTGGTGCCGGTGGCCGCGGCGGGCTTGCGCTGGCTGGAGTGGTCGACCTCGACCGCCGCGCCGGTGACGAGCGCTGCCGCTGCCAGGCCGGCGGCGGCCTTGGTGGCGATCGCGCCGATGCCTGCGGTCACGAAGCCGCCTGCCGTCGACCCTGCCACGACCGACCCGGCGGCGGCGGAGCCGGCCACGGCGGCGGTCGAGCCGGCGGCCGCGCCCGAGCCGGACGAGCCGGCGGCGGCGCCCGAGCCGGCGGAGTGCCCGATGTGGGTGAGCGCGAGCTTCTTCAGCAGGATGAGCGGGCCGATCGGCATCACCGCGGCCAGCGCTTTGTTCGTCTGCTTGAGCTGGACCCGGAAGCCGGCGCAGCGCTTGCACGCGCGCAGGTGGCGCTTGACGAGTGGGCTCGGCCGGCGGCGCAGCCCCTCGGCCACCTCGCCGAGCTCGATCCGGACCTCGTCGCAGGAGAGCAGCCGTGCCTCGGCCGCCTCGGCCAGCGACACGCGGGCACGGACGAGCAGCGACTTGACGCTCGGGACGGTCGTCTCCATCGCCTCGGCGATCTGCTCATAGGAGAGCGCGTCCATCTCGCGCAGCACGAGCGCTGTCTTCTGGGTCTCGGGCAGCTCGTTGATATCGCCGACGAGCAGCCGGAACTCCTCGCGGTCGTGGACCTTGTCGGCGGTGCTGGCGCCGTGCTCGGAGAAGTGGATGTCCATCGTGTCCACGCCAACGGCCTGGATCCGGCGCAGGTGGTTCAGGCAGCGGTTGCGGGCGATCCGGTACAGCCACGGCCGCACGTTGATCGGGCGCTCGTCGGCGAGCATCGCGTTGAACGCCGCCGCCAGCACCTCCTGGAGCACGTCCTCGGCGTCCTCGCGCGAGCCGAGCAGGTGCCGGCAGAACGACAGCAGCCGCGAGCCGTACGCGGTCGACGAGCATCTCGAACGCGGCTGTGTTCCCCCGCCGGTCAGCGCTCACCAGCCGCTCGTCGGACTGCAGCCTCAGCAGCGGCGAGCGGCCGTGTAGGCCGATCCCCCCGGAGTATTTGAGTGCGGAGACTTCCATACCGGCTCTGCAGGGCTACCCGCAGGACGAGCGGCCTCTCGCTGGAGGGGACACCGTAGCAGCGCATAAGTTGCGGTCTTGGCCCCGGCCGTACCGCGCGCAGGCGCAGGCGCTCGCGCACGCGTAGGAACTGCGCCTCCCGCGGCGAAAGTGGTGCTCCTGCACCGAGCAGCGCGACCGACGCGGTTAAGATCCGGGCGTGGAGCCTCTAAAGGCTCCTCCGCGCCCGGGTAGACAAACTGGCAAAGTCCGCGCACTTAAAATGCGCTGCTCGCAAGAGCGTTGCGGGTTCGAGTCCCGCCCCGGGTACTGGTGTGCTCAAGCGGCATGAGAACGCGGGCAAAACCGGGTATCAGAGCTTCGCCAGGGATGGCATCGCATCTCGCTCGGCACCCCGTCGGTTCCCAATTGACAGTCGAACAAAGCCCTTGCTAGCGTCGCCTCCAGTCTTCGCACCGGGAAGATCCCCCGCCCGGGCAGGAGGAGAACGATTGGGTAGGTCCCGGCGGTGCGTAACTCATCTGTGATCGGGCGGATCGCCGCGGTGGCGGCGGTCGTCATCGTGATCGTCGCGGTCGTGGTGATCGTCATGGGCGGTGGCAAGAGCTACCAGGTCAAGGCGATCTTCCAGAACGCGAGCCAGATCGTCAGCGGCGACCTGGTCGAGGCGTCCGGCAACAACGTCGGCACGGTGTCGAACATCTCGCTGACCCCGAGCGGGCAGGCGGAGCTGACGCTCGACATCAACTCGAGCTCCTACCAGCCACTGCGCCAGGGAACGATCGCGACGATCCGCGAGACCTCGCTGTCGGGGATCGCCAACCGCTACGTCGACCTGCGGCTGGCCCCGGGCAACGCCCCCGCGATGCAAGAGCGGTGGGATCATCGGCACGCAGGACACGAACAGCGAGGTCGACCTCGACCAGCTGTTCAACACGCTTGACGCGCCCACGCGCAAGGGGCTCCAGGACGTGATCCAGGGCTCGGCCAGCCAGTACCAGGGCCAGGGCCAGGCGATGCAGCGCGCCTGGCAGTACCTCAACCCGGCGATCGCCTCGACGAGCGTCCTGTTCCGCGAGATCAACCGCGACACGGGCAAGTTCACGAACTTCCTCGTCAAGTCCTCGAACCTGGTGACGACGATCGCCCAGCGGCGCAACGACCTCAGCGGCCTCGTCCGCCACCTCGCCACGACGACCGAGGCGCTCGCCTCCCAGAAGACCGCGCTCGGGCAGTCGATCCAGCGGCTCCCCGGCTTCATGGCCCTGGCCGACACGACGTTCGTCAACCTGCGCAACGCGCTCGATGACGTCAAGCCCGCTCGTCGACGACTCGAAGCCGGTGGCGCCGAAGCTCCAGAAGCTGCTCGACCAGCTCAAGCCGCTGGCCGAGGACTCGGTGCCGACGGTCCGCGACCTCGCCAACATCATCCGCCGGCCGGGTGCCAACAACGACCTCACCGAGCTCGTCCGGCTCGGCGTCCCGCTCGCCCAGGCCACGGTCCGCAATGTCAACGTCGACGGCAAGAACCGCCCCGGTGCGTTCCCGCAGTCGGTCACCGCGCTCAACGGCTCGACCCCCGAGCTGGCCACCGCCCGGCCGTACGCGGTCGACCTCACCGGCTGGTTCGAGGGATACACGCATCCGGGCTCGATCGACGCCAACGGCGGCACCAGCCGCGTCGCCCCGGTGTTCGGCCTCACCTCGACCGAGGGCTCGCTGACGCAGCCGATTCCGACCGGCCTCACCGGCTTCCTGCTCCAGTTCCTGGGCGTCGGCTCGCCGAGCGGGAAGGCGCCGCTGACGACCGGGCAGGGCGACCGGTGCCCGGGCTCGATGGAGCGCGGCGGCGACCTGGTACCCCGAGATCGGGCTTCCCGTGTAACCCGAGCCAGGTCCCGACCGGCCCATGAAGCGGATCCTGCTCAGCGGCCTGGTCGCCGCGGGACTCGTCGCGTTCGTCGTCTCCTCGCTCGGCGCCTCGAACGGCAGCGCCGTCGGCACGTACAAGATCCAGCTCGACAACGCGTTCGGGCTGGTCACCGGCGCGGACTTCAAGGTCGCCGGGGTGAAGGCCGGGTCGATCCAGTCGATCGACCTCCCGAGCGCGTGCGTCAAGGGCCAGCCGACGATCGTGCTACGCGCAGGTCACCGTGCAGGTCACCCAGCCCGGCTTCGGCGACTTCCACTCCGACGCGTTCTGCCAGTCGCGCCCGCAGTCGCTGATCGGCGAGTACTTCGTCGACTGCCAGCCGGGGCACAGCGGGCCGGTCATGAAGCCAGGAAGCACGATCCCGGTCACCCACACCCAGTCGACGATCCCCGCCGACCTGCTCCAGGACGTCATGCGGATGCCGTACCGCGAGCGGTTCTCGCTGATCATCAACGAGCTCGGCGCCGCGGTCGCCGGTCGCTCTGACGACCTCAAGGCCGCGCTCCAGCGCGCCGTTCCCGCGCTCACCGAGACCGACAACCTGCTCAACCTGCTGGCCAACGACTCGCACACGCTGCAGTCGCTGACCGCGAACTCCGACACGGTGATCACCGCGCTGGCCAACAACAGCACCGGGGTCGAGCGGTTCATCACCGAGGCCGACAAGACCGCGACGGCGACCGCCACCCAGGACAGCAACCTGCGCGGCACGTTCCAGCGGTTCCCCGGCTTCCTCGCTCAGCTGCGCCCGGCGATGCAGAAGCTCGGCGCCACGGCCGACGCCAACACCCCCGTGCTCCAGAACCTCAACGGAGCCTCCGGCCAGCTCGACCGCCTGTTCACGGACCTGCCCGCCTTCTCCAAGTCGGCGATCCCGGCGATCAAGTCGCTCGGCAAGGCGTCGGTCACCGGCCGCCAGGCGGTGATCGCGGCCAGCCCGACGATCACGGACCTCAACACGTTCGCCAAGCCCGCGCCGGAGCTGGCCAAGAACCTGGCGATCGTGCTGCACGACCTCGACGACCGCAGCCGCGCCGTCGAGCCCGACAGCCGCAGCCCCGGGGGCCAGGGCTACACCGGCCTCGAGGCGCTGCTCCAGTACGCGTTCAACCAGACGCTGGCGATCAACCAGTTCAGCCAGTTCGGCCATCTGCTCACGGTCGACGCGTTCATCGACCCGCGGTGCGCGCCGTTCACGACCCCGAACACGGGCAACAACAGCATCACCAACGGTCTGCAGCACTACGGCGCGAACTACCGCCAGTGCTACGCCTGGCTCGGTCCCAACCAGCCCGGGGTCAACGAGACCGACCCGACCGACCCGAGCGCCTGCGTCCCGGATCCGGGCGGCGCCCCGCCCGGGGAGAGGGGCCCGGCGACGAACGCGACCAAGTGCACCGCGAGCTCCGCCTCGGACCGCTCGAACACCGTGCGCGTCTCGCGGCACACGACGAGCCCGTCGAACACCAAGTCCCCGAACGCTGCCAAGAGCGGCTCGCCACCGACAACGAGCTCCGGCGACCCATTCGGGATCGGTTCAACGCTCGGCAAGGCGCTCAACGTGTTCGGCGAACACCGTGCCGGGGGCCGGACCGGCCACGTCGGCGCCCGGCGGGGCTGCCGCCGCGGCCGGCGACCCGGCCTCGGGCGCGGGCGGCAGCGCCGGCAAGCAGGCCCAACAGCTCCTCAACTACCTCCTCGCCCCGTGAGACGCTCCCAGCAATCCGCGTTCGCGAACCCGGTGCTCGTCGGGGCGGTCACCGTGCTGGTCGTGCTGGTCGCCGTGTTCCTGGCGTATAACGCGAATGCGGGGTTGCCGTTCGTGCCGACGCGGCAGTTGAAGGTCGATATTGCGGATGGGTCGAATCTGGTGATCGGCAACGATGTGCGGGAGGGTGGGTTCCGGATCGGGCTGGTGTCGGAGATGAAGCCGATGGAGCTCTCGAATGGGCAGGTGGGGGCGCAGTTGACGTTGCAGCTCGATCAGTCCAATGGCAAGGTTCCGGCCGATTCGCGGGTGTCGATCCTGCCGCGGTCGGTGCTGGGCCTGAAGTACGTGGAGCTTGACCGGGGGACCTCGAGCGCAAGATCATCCCGGACGGCGGGACGCTGCCGATCGCGCAGACGACGGTGCCGGTGCAGTTCGATGACATCTTCAAGACGTTTGACAAGAAGACGCGGGGGGCGATCCAGCAGGATCTGGCGGGGTACGGGAACACGTTGGCGGGGCGTGGGTCGGAGTCTGAATGACACGATCCATAGTCTGTCGCCGTTGTTGTGGCATTTGCGGCCGGTGGCGCAGTATCTGTCGGATCCGCGCACGCAGCTTGACTCGGTTCTTCACGTCGTTGAATGCGTTCATGGGGACGGTCGCGCCGGTGGCGCAGACGAACGCGCGGTTGTTCACGGATATGGCGACGACGTTCGCGGCGATTTCGCGTAATCCGAATGACTTGGAGCGGACGATCGCGGAGTCGCCGTCGACGTTGAGCGTCTCGACGGACAGTCTGCGGGTGCAGCAGCCGTTTCTGGTCGATCTGACGACGTTCGGGAAGAATCTGACGCCGGCCACGGCGGAGCTGAAGGCGGCGCTGCCGGATATCAATCCGGCGATCGAGGTCGGGACCCGGACGCTGAGGCGCACGCCGGTGCTGAACGCCAAGCTGCAGGAGGTGATGACGCAGTCTCAAGGCGCTGGCGGTGGCGCCGGGCACGAACGTGGCCTTGAACGCGCTGGCCTCGACCACGCACACGCTCAACCCGATGATCCGCTACCTGGGTCCCTACCAGACGGTGTGCGACTACTGGAACTACTGGTGGACCTACCTGGCCGAGCACCTCTCCGAGCAGACCGAGTTCGGGTTCGCGCAGCGGGCGATGCTCAACTTCACCGACGGCACCCAGCCCGACAACGTCGGCTCGGCGGGCGCGACGCAGCCGGCCGCCGGTCAGGCCGGCGGACCCGAGTTCCTGCACGCGCAGCCGTACGGCGCCGCGATCGACAACCAGGGCAACGCCGACTGCGAGACCGGCCAGCGCGGCTACCCGAAGAAGCTCAACGCCTTCGACCCGCAGGGCCGCAACCTCGCCGTCGATCCGCACACCCCGGGTGACCAGGGCCCGACGTTCCACGGCCGCGCGCGCGTCCCCGCCGGCGAGACGTTCAGCCGCAACCCGCAGACCGGCCCCCAGCTCCCCTCCGACCCGAGCAACCCATGAGACGCCGCCGCCGACGCCGCCGCAGCGGGATGAGCACGTTCAAGGCCGGGGCGATCGGGATCGTCCTGCTCGTCCTGATCTCATACGCGGCGTACACGAAGTTCGCCAACCCGTTCGCGAGCAAGTTCACGGTCCACGCGGTGTTCTCGAGCGCCAACGGGCTGCAACCCCGACTCGCTGGTGCGGATCGCCGGCGTCAACGTCGGCACCGTCACGGACGTCACCCCGGTGCCGGCGACTGCGTGCAAGCACAGAACGCGTGCCAGGCCTCCGAGGTGACGATGACGATCAGCAACACGGGCCTGCCGATCCACAACGACGCGACGTTCTCGATCCGGCCGCGGATCTTCCTCGAGGGCAACTTCTTCGTCGACGTCAACCCAGGCACGCCGTCCGCGCCGGTGGTGAAGAACGGCCACACGTTCCCGATCAGCCAGGGCACCGAGCCGGTCCAGCTCGACCAGGTGCTGACCTCGCTGCAGTCGAACACCCGCCAGAACCTCCAGCTCCTGCTCAAGGAGTACGGGACCGCGGTCAAGCAGGGTGGCCCGGCGTACAACGCGTCGATCCAGTTCTGGCTGCCGGCCTACGAGTACTCGGCGGTCGTCGCCCACGACGCGCTCGGGATCCAGCCGCACGACCTGTCGAACTACATCGACAAGATGGGCTCGGTCGCCGGCGCGCTCGACGCCCACCCGCAGAACCTCCAGAGCCTGATCACCGACTTCAACACGACCGCCAACGCGTTCGCGCGCCAGAACGTCGCGCTCGAGAACACGGTGGCCGAGCTGCCGAAGACGCTCGCTGCCGCGACGCCCGCGTTCAACTCGCTGAACGCCGCGTTCCCGCCGCTCGCGCGCGCTGTCCCGGGCGCTGATCCCGGGCGTCAAGTCGACCGGCCCGACGATCGACGCGAGCCTGCCGTTCATCACCCAGCTGCGCAAGCTCGTCCAGCCGCGCGGAGCTGCGCGGGCTGACCGCCGACCTGTCGGTGACGGTGCCGAAGCTGGCCAAGCTCACCAACGCGACGATCCCGCTGATGACGAACGGGGTCCGGCCCGCCTCGAGCTGTGTGGCCAACGTCGTCTACCCGTGGTCGCAGCTGACGCTCAACGACCCGAACTTCAACGCCTCCAACGGCTTCCCGCCGCACAAGGTGTACGTCGAGGGCGTCGACTTCCTGCCGGGCTCGCCGGCGAGTCCCGCAACTTCGACGCCAACGGCCCGTACATCCGGATCCTCGGCGCGCTCGGCAACACGCTCACGACGACGCTGCAGTCCGGCCTCATCGGCGGCGCGCTGTATCCGCTCGTGGGCGCGCAGCCGCAGGCGCCGCCGGGCGGTCAGCGCCCGCCGCTCGAGCCGAAGGTGCCGTGTGAGACGCAGGCTCCGATCACCGACCTCAGCGCGCCGTCCTCGGGGCCGCCGCCGACGGTCACCTCGCCTGTGCCGACGCTCCTGCAGAAGCGGACCGCACCAGAACGCCGCGCACCGCGCTGATCGGCGCCGAGCGGACCGGCCCTCGAACCGCCAGGGCCGTGATCAAGCCGACGTCGGCTACTCCCAACACCACGAAGGCGAGCAAGAACGGATGACCCGCGCGATCAAGAAGCACTCCGGCGACTTCGCGGCGATCATCGTCCTGCTCGTGCTGTCGATCGTGGTCGCCGGCTACATCCTCAACCACGAGCGGCTGCGGTTCCCGTTCATCCAGTCGACGCCGTTCACGATCAACGCGCAGTTCTCGACCGGCCAGGCCGTGACCCCGGGTCAGGGTCAGACCGTCCGCGTCTCCGGCGTCCAGATCGGCCAGATCGGCAACGTGTCGCTGAAGAACGGGATGGCGGTCGTCCAGCTGCAGATCGACCAGAAGTACAAGCACGTGATCCATCAGGACGCGACCGCGCTGCTGCGCCCCCGGACCGGCCTGAAGGACATGTTCGTCGAGGTCAACCCGGGCACGCAGCGCTCGCCGGTCGCCAAGCCCGGATTCACGATCCCGGTCTCGAACACGCTGCCCGACATCAACGTCGACGAGATCCTCGCCTCGCTCGACGCCGACACCCGTGCGTACCTCGACCTGCTCGTCAACGGCGCCGGCCAGGGCCTCAAGGGCAAGGGCGGCAACGAGCTGGCGCAGGTGCTCGAGCGGTTCGAGCCGACCCACCGGGACCTCGCCCGGCTCAACTCAGGCGGTCGCTCAGCGCGGCGAGAACCTGCGGCGGCTCGTCAACTCGCTGCAGCGCCTCAACACCGCGCTGGCCACCAAGCAGACGCAGATCGTCCAGCTCGTCGACGCGAGCTCGAAGGTGTTCCGGGCGTTCGCCTCCGAGGACCAGAACATCAGCCAGGCGATCGCCGATCTGCCGGGCACGCTCAGCCAGACGACGACGACGCTCGGCAAGGTCCAGGCATTCGCCAACCAGCTCGGCCCCGCGGCCACGGAACCTGCTGCCCGCCGCCCGCGCACTCCCGGCCGCCAACCAGGCACTGACCGCGCTGGCCAGGCCGAGCACCCCGATCGTGCAGAACCAGATCCGGCCGTTCGTGATCGCCGCCACGCCCGGTCGTACGCAACCTCAAGCCCGGCCGCGGTCAACCTCGCCAAGGCGACGCCGAACCTCGGCAAGGTGTTCACGCGTCCTCAACCACTTCGTCAACATGGCTCGGCTACAACCCGAGCGCCGCCGGCGGCCAGCACGGCTACCTGTGGTGGCTCGCGTGGCTCGACCACAACGCGCGGACCCTGTTCTCGATCCAGGACGCCAACGGCGACTTCCGCCCGCTGTTCCTCGAGGCGAACTGCTCGACGTACGCCAGCCTGCTGCAGTTCAACGCGCTCGCCGTCGCCCTGCTCAACCCCGACGATCGCAGCCACCTGCAAACTGCCATGAGGACCGAGATCTAGCCGATGGAAACCGGATCCCCGTCACTGACCAAGATCGTCACGATGGTGCTGTTCGCGCTCTCGTGCGTCGGCCTGCTGCTGTTCCTGTGGCTGTCGTTCGGCGGCACGATCCCGTTCAACCCCCAGGGCTACCGGGTCCGGATCTCGTTCCCCAACGCCTCGCAGCTCGCCGACCAGGCTGATGTGCGGATCGCCGGCGTCTCGGTCGGCCGGGTGGTCGGCAAGTCGCTCGACCCGAAGGGCAACCGCACGATCGCCACGATCGAGATGCAGAACAAGTACGCGCCGATCCGCCAGGACGCGACGGCGATCCTGCGGGAGAAGACGATCCTCGGCGAGACCTACGTCGAGCTGACCCCGGGATCTCCGAATGCCAAACCGGTGCCGGACGGAGGCCTGCTCCCCCGCGGCCAGGTGACGAACGCAGTCCAGCTCAGCGACATCTTCAACGCGCTCGATCCGAAGACCCGCAAAGCGTTCCAGGTCTGGCAGCAACAGCTGGCGACGGCGATCCAGGCCGGCAACGACCAGAACCTCAACGAACGTGCTCGGGAACCTGCCGCAGTTCACCGCCGACGCCACCGACATCCTCAAGGTGCTCGACGTCGAGCACGGCGCCGTCGTCAGCCTCGTGCAGAACGGCGGCACGACGTTCGCCGCCCTGTCGCAGGACCAGTCGGCGCTGCGCAACCTGATCACCAGCGCCGAGACGACGTTCGCCACGACCGCCGCCAACAACGACGCGCTGGCCGAGACATTCCAGGTGTTCCCGACCTTCCTCAACGAGACGAAGGCGACGATGACGCGGCTGAAGAGCTTCGCGCTCGACACCGATCCGCTCATCAAGGAGCTCGAGCCCGTCGCCCAGAAACTCGGCCCGACCCTCCGTTCGGTGCGCATCCTCTCGCCCGACCTGAGGCGCTTCTTCGTCACCCTCGGCCCGCTCATCACGGCGTCGAAGACCGGCCTGCCGGGCGTGTCGCAGACGTCTCAGGGGCGCAACGCCGCTGCTCGCCTCGCTCGGTCCGTTCCTCGAGCAGCTCAACCCGATCCTCAGCTGGCTGTCGCTGCACCAGCAGCTGATCTCAGACTTCATCTCCAACGGCGCCACGGGCATCTCGGCCAAGACGACGGCGCTCGGCGGCGCGGGGCTGACCTGCAACGGCAGCGCCGTGCGGCCACTACCTGCGCCAGTTCCAGCCGCTCGGCCCCGAGACGCTGTCGCTGTTCTCGAACCGCGACGCCGAACAACCGCGGCAACACCTATCCGAACCCGCTGTGGCTCGCCAACCCGGAGAACCTGCAGAAGGGCAACTTCCCGTCCTGGGACTGCAAGAACACGGGCGCCGGCGGCGACGGCTCGGTGGCTGCCGACACCACGCCGGGCACGGGCCACATGGCGTGCTGGGTCGCGCCGACCCTGCCAGGCGCGGCGGGCCAGTTCCAGATCCCGCACATCCAGAAGGCCACGTACTCGCGGCGTTAGCTGTCCCGGCCTGCGGCCTTTCGCGGGCGGCGGGGCGCTCGGCGGCTCGGCGGAGCGGCGGAGCGGCGGCTCGGCGGAGCCGGTTTCTGTGGGCCTGGGTATCTAACGGGCCTATTTTTCCCGTTGGATACCCAGGCCCTTGGTCCTTCCGCCGGCGGGTGACACGACGCCGTGACACCGTTTAGTGGTTAATCTTGCTTTACGGCGGATCACGGCGATTTCCCATCAGATACCCGGGCCTTCGGGCCTGAGCTGCGGGCGTCGATCAACCGGCGGCCGTGCTGCGGGCCGCCGGCTGACAGGTGCGGCTACGCCGCGTGGGCCTCGTCGCGCGCCGCGATGTGCGACGAGCTGAGCGCGAGGCGATCGAGCATCAGGTCGGCGAGCCGATGCTCGCCGGAGATCGTGAGTCCCGCACGATCGCGTTCGGGCGAGAACGCGCGGATCCAGGCCGAGCGGTCACCTGTGACGGTGGCGTCGGCTAGGTCGACTGGCACGCTCGGAGATCGTCACGCGTCCGCCGGCGAGCGAGAACGAGTAGGTGGCGGTTCCGCCACCCTGCGTCCCGTCGCTCACGGCGAACTCGACGGTGCCCGAGAGGCCGTCGGCCTGGACGAGGCCGGGCGCGAGCCGGAAGATCGCGCCGAGGTCGACGCTCTCCGAGGCGCGAGGAGCGCTCCACGCCCACTCGTAGCCCCAGCGCGCGAGCTCGGCCAGCACGGGCATCAGCTCCCGTGCACGGTCGGTCAGCTCGTAGTCGACCCGGGGCGGCACCTCGCGGTAGCGCTTCCGGGTCAGCATGCCGTCGGCGACCATCCGGTTCAGGCGCGAACGCAGCTGCTCGGTCGAGATCCCGGGCAGCACGCGCTGCAACTCTACAAAGCGGCGGGGACCAGCCGCCAGGTCACGAACGATCAGCAGCGTCCACTTGTCGCCGACGAGATCAAGCGCGCGTGCATCGGGTGACCACTGGTCATAGGGGTGGCGTTTGGGCGGGGGTACGTTTGGAATCGGAAGCCTCACAGGTGGACGGAAAACGGGCTTGCCAACCAAGATCGAGTCTAACGCCTGCCTTCCCGGAAGCAACCAGTTCCCGTTGGCCGGTCAGCCAGGAAATCGGGGCGATTTTACGCCGGTTTGGAGTGTGATGCTTAGGGAGCTTTCGTAGGTTTTTCGACGAGTCCGGACAAGTTTGCGCCAGTTCCGGCTCCGGCGGTCGTTATGGGAGGTATGGGTGAACTGATCCTCCTCGCCGAACGCCGGGCCGACCGCTCACGACCGACCGCCAGCGCTCGTCCTGCCTTCTTCTTCGATCTCGCCTGCCCTTTCTCCTACCTGACGGCCGAGCGCGTCGAGCGCGTGCTCGGCGAGGTCGACTGGGTGCCCACGTGGGCGGCGTGGTCAACCGAGGCGGCGAGTGGGATCACGCTGCCGCCGTCCGCGGTCACGCTGAGACGTGCGCGGTCGCGCTGCGCCTTCCGCTCGTGTGGCCCGAGCGATTCCCCGCTCCCGCCCGTGGCGCCGTGCGCGCCGCCGCCTACGCCGCCGAGATCGGCGCCGGCGCCCGCTTCGCCCTGGCCGCCTCGCGCCTCGCGTTCTGCGGCGGCTTCGACCTCGAGGATCCGGAGATCCTCGCCGAGGCCGCCGCCGCGGCCGGGATCAGCCTGAACGACTGCCTGCGTGCCGCCGGTGACCTCGCGCGGGACGGCCAGCTGCACGCGACGGCGCGTGGACTGCGCTCGCAGGGGATTCGGCGGCTGCCGGCGATCCGGGTCGGCGACCACTGGTTCCACGGCGACACCGCGCTGGCCGCTGCCTCCGCGCTCATGCGCGCGGGCCGCAGCTACGAGCGGCCGCTGGCGCCCGTGGGCTGATCACCCGGCGCCGGCCGCCCGCGGCGTCGCGAGTGTGGGAGCGGTCCCGCGTCGCGGGCGTGGGAGCGGTCCTGGCCCGGCGGGTAAGGGCGATGCGGCGCGTCGCGCCCTGCATACTTCGCGTCGATGAGCCCGCTCGGCGGCATCCGCCGCTTCTGGCGCCTGGCCTGGGACGCCAACATCACCGGCCAGGCGGCGATGGTCGCCTACAACATGCTGCTGGCCATCGTCCCGGTCGCGCTGCTCGCGCTATTCGTGGCCGGGCAGGTGCTCTCCAGCCACGCGATCCAGACGAGCGTGCTCACCGACTTGCAGGAGGTGTTCCCCGGCTCCGCCGAGCACACGCTCAACGCCCTGCTCGACGAGGTCAAGGACACGACGACGAGCACGGGCGTGCTCGCCCTCCTCGGCAGCCTGTGGCTCGGCTCGTCGTTCTGGGGCTCGCTCGATACCGCCTTCAGCCGCATCTACGGCTGCCGCGCGCGGTCGTGGCTCGAGCAGAAGCGCTTCGGCTTCATGATGGTCGGCGTCGTGCTCCTGTTCATGGTCGCGACCGTCGCCGTCCCGACCGTCCAGAGCGTGCTCAAGGCCGGCGCTGAGCACCTCCCGTTCGACCTCGCCCGGGTGGCGGTCGTGATCTACGCCGGCTCGCTCGTCGTCAGCGTCGCGCTCCTGTTCGGCTGCCTCGCGGTCATCTACGCCCGCGTCCCCAACCGCCGCACCCCGTGGCGCGTGGTGTGGCCCGGCGCGTTGGGCGCCACGCTCGCGATCGGCGTGATCGACTACGGGTTCCCGATCTACCTCTCGAACATCTCGACGATCGCCCGGTTCGGGACGACGATCGTGTTCGTGCTGATCGTGCTCGGCTGGTTCTACCTGCTGGCGCTGATCATCCTCGGCGGCGCCGTCGTCAACGCCCTGCGGTTGCGCCGCGAGCCGCTGGCGCACACGATGATGCTCAACCGCCCCGAGGCCGCCGGCACGGGGCAACGCGGGTAGATGATTGATTCCGCGTTGACGTCGGGTGGTGGCCCCGTCCGAGGCGGCGGGGGAGGGGTCCGGGGTTCTGGCTTTCAGCCTTCCGCGGGCGGGTGAAAAGGACGCCGCGATGCGTTAGTGGTCAATGTTGCGGCATGGCGGATCCCGGCGATTTTCGTCGGGTATTCGGGCGGGACCGGCGCGCCCGGCCGGCGGGGAAGGCGACGGGCGCTCGGGGGAGTGGCGCTCTCGGCGGGCGCCCGCCGCAGCACGCGGCGCTGGGGGACGCGTCGAGGCCGGCGCAGTCGTCCCGGGCGCGCAGCCGTTTTCTGTGAGCCTGGGTATCTAACGGGCCTATTTTTCCCGTTGGATACCCAGGCCCTTCGGCCTTTCCCATCAGATACCCAGGCTGCCGACCGCGCGAGCGAGCCCTAACGTCACACGGTGCCACCGCGGCCCGTCGCATGTAACGAAACGGCTGCGTGACGGCCTTTTCGTTACACGAGACGACCGCCGGTGGTCCGGTGTAACGAAAAGGCTCGCCGGGCTGGCGCTCATCACGTCTCCCCAGCCGCCGTTCAAAACGCCGAGGCCCGTTCCCGCACGCCGCGGACGCCGGCACCGCAGCGGGCCGCGCCCGGCGAGGGGGTAGTACGAGATGATTGATTCCACCATGGGCTTCGCAATAGAGGCGGTTGGCGGGCTACTGACGGCGGGGACTCCGGCGGGTAGGGTTCGCGCCGGATCATGACCACCGAGGCGAGCACCCAGATCCACGGCGGCCGGCTCGTCGCCCAGCGGCTCAAGGCCCACGGGGTGACGCGGCTGTTCACGCTGTCCGGCGGCCACCTGTTCTCGATCTACGACGGCTGCCGGGCGGAGGGGATCGAGCTGATCGACGTCCGCCACGAGCAGACCGCGGCGTTCGCGGCCGAGGGCTGGTCCAAGGTCACCCGCACGATCGGCGTGTGCGCGCTGACCGCTGGGCCCGGCGTCACCAACGGGATGAGCGCGATTGCCTCGGCCCGCCAGAACCGCTCGCCGATGCTCGTGCTCGGCGGCCGCGCGCCGCAGTCCCGCTGGGGCCAGGGCTCGCTGCAGGAGCTCGACCACGTCCCGTTCGTCCGCCCGCTCACGAAGCTCGCCGCGACCCCGGAGTCGACGGCCGAGATCCCCGGCCTGATCGACGACGCGATCGCCGCCGCGCTGACCCCTCGGACCGGACCCGCGTTCCTCGACTTCCCGCTCGACGTCGTGTTCTCCGAGGCCCCGCCGGTCCGCGACGGGCCTCCGGAGCACGAGCCGTGGCGGGGCGCGGCGTCCACCGACGACCGCGCGCTGGACGGGGCCGCGGCCCTCCTTCGCGAGGCCGAGCGGCCGGTGATCATGGCCGGCACCGGGCTGTACTGGGGGCGGGGGGAAGAGGCGCTGCGAGCGCTCTGCACCGAGCTGCGGATCCCGGTGTTCCTCAACGGACTCGCCCGCGGGTGCGTGCCCGCCGACGACGAGCTGTGCTTCTCGCGCGCGAGGAGCGCGGGGCTGTCCGGCGCCGACGTGGCGCTCGTGATCGGCGTCCCGCTCGACTTCCGGCTTGGGTTCGGTGCCGTGTTCGGCGAGAGCACCGAGATCGTGATGATCGACGAGGCCGAGCCTGAGCGCGAGCATCCCCGGCCGGTGGCCGCCGAGCTGTACGGAGCGTTGCCGGCGACGCTCGACGCTCTGCGGGTCGGCGCGGCGGTCGGCGTCACCGCCGGCGCCGCCACCGCCCGTGACGCGTGGGCGGCGGGGTTGCGGGAGCTCGAGACCGAGCGCCGGAGCGCCGAGGCGGGGGAGCTGGCCGACCCGCGGGCGCCGCTGCATCCGATGCGGATCTACGGCGAGCTCGCTCCGCTGCTCGACCGCGACGCGATCGTGATCGGCGACGGCGGCGACTTCGTCTCCTACGCCGGTCGGGTCGTCGACTCATACGCGCCGGGCTGCTGGCTTGACCCGGGGCCGTTCGGGTGCCTCGGCTCCGGCCCCGGCTACGCGCTCGCGGCGAAGCTCGCCCATCCCGGCCGGCAGGTCGTGCTGCTGCTCGGCGACGGCGCCTTTGGCTTCGCCGGGATGGAGCTCGACACGCTCGCCCGCCACGGGGTGGCGGTCGTCGCCGTGATCGGCAACAACGGGATCTGGGCGCTCGAGAAGCATCCGATGGAATCGCTGTACGGCTACTCGGTGATCGCCGACCTCCGCCCCGAGACCCGCTACGACCGGGTCGCGGACGCGCTCGGCTGCGACGGCTCGCTCGTGCGCGAGCCCGCTGAGCTCCGGCCCGCGCTCGAGCGCGCGTTCGCGTCGGGTCGCCCGACAGTAGTCAACGTGCTGACGGACCCGGCGGTCGCGTACCCGCGCCGGTCGAACCTCGCCTGACGGACGACGCGGCCACGCCGGCCCCCGCAGACGACCGTTAACGCGAAAACCGCCCGCGTTTTCAGCGGGCGGCTTCCGATCCAGGTTTGGCCCAATCGGGACGGGCAGGGGTACGTGCCAGAAAGGGCCGGTTAGAGTGGCTCGGGCGGCGGGAGGCGCCGATGTCTGCGGCTTCGCCCGAACCTATGTCGGGACTCGGAATCCGCTCTCGCGAACCTTCACCCCGACGCGGATCATGGCGGGTGGTCAGATCCCGAACAATCGAACATTCGTCCAGATCTGGCTGGCCAGCCAATCGACGGAAGAGCGATTGGCCGTAACACCGGCTTGACCCGAAAAACGAGTACTGACGCGACGGATTGCGGATCGCTGCGTCCGGGCCTCTGCACCGCCCTGAACCCCGACCCGCCTGAACCCCGACCGGCCCTGAAGCCCGACCGCCCTGAACCCCGACCAGCCCTGAAATCCGACCGGATATCCTGAGAATGAGATGCGGGAGCTCCTGTCATTTCCCAATCCGGTCAACGAGAAGGCGGCACGGACCGTGGCCGCCGCCGTGCTCCTCGACAGTGCTCGTGATCCTCGTCACCGGCTGGTACTGGCTGCTGATCCCGCTCACCTACGGGTTCTGGGCCCGGGTCCTCACGGGCCCGACGCTCAGCCCGCTCGGCATGCTCGCGCAGCGGGTGATCGCGCCGCGGCTCGGCCCGTCGAAGCCGGTGGCGGGGCCGCCGAAGCGCTTCGCCCAGGGGATGGGCGCGGCGATGGCGACGGCCGCGCTGGTGCTTGCGCTGCCGCTCGGCGACCACACCGCCGCTGACGTCGTGCTCGGCCTGTTCATCGTCGCCGCGGGGCTCGAGTCGATCGCCGGCTACTGCCTCGGGTGCAAGGTGTTCGGGCTGCTGATGCGCGCCGGGCTCGTACCGCCCGAGGTCTGCGCGGAGTGCGACGACATCCGCCTGCGCCTCAGCCGGAGCGCGTAACGCCCGCCGCCGGCCTCCGTGAGCCGCCTGTGCTCACGACAGCCCGAGCGCGGCGCCGCGGAGGATGTCGTGCTCGGAGACCTCCACCTCGTCGAGCCCGAACAGGTCGCAGCACGTCGAGCAGGATCACCGCTCCGGCGACGATCGTCGGCGCCCGGTCGGGGTGCAGCCCGGGCACCTGCGGCGCTGCTCGAGCGCAACTGCGGCCAGCTCGCCGAGGATCCGCGCGCGCCTCGTCGACCGTCAGCCACGTACCCGTGGACCTTCCGCGGGTCGTAGGGCTCGAGCCGCTGCGCGATCGCCGCCGAGCGAGGTCGCCGTGCCCGCGACCGCGATCGCCCGCTCGCACCGCGCGGCGGCGCTCGGCGGGCACGCCGTCGAGCGAGGATCGGCGCGGACGTCGGCGCGCCAGCTCATCGAGCTCGCGGTGCAGTCGGCGGGTCGGTGTGGATGTGGCGCTCGGTCTGGCGCACGACGCCGGCCTGGTTGGAGACGTGGAACTCGGCCTCGCGGCCGGTGCCGATCACGAGCTCGGTCGAGCCGCCGCCGATGTCGATCACGAGCGTCGGCGTGCGTGTCGTCGGGGTCGCGCTCGCTGGTGGCGCCGAGGAACGTCAGCCGCGCCTCCTCGTCGCCGGTCAGCACGTGCGGCTCGAGGCCGTAGCGATCGCGCACGGCGCCGGCGAACTCGTCGCCGTTGGCCGCGTCGCGCACCGCGCTCGTCAGCACCGCGACCGCGCGATCGGCCCCGCGCCGCGTCGATCAGCGACGCGGTAGTCGTCGAGCGTCGCGTAGACGCGCTCGCATCGCGTCGTCGCTGCAGCCGCCCGTCGGCGTCGACGCCGGCGCCGAGCCGGGTCACCGTCGCTGCGCCGCTCGAGCTCGGCGGTCGACGCGCCCGTCCGTCGACGTCGGCGATCAGCAGCCGTGTCGAGTTCGTGCCGATGTCGACGACCGCGACCGCATCATCAGCTGCTCACCTGGTGGGGCATCGGCCGCCCGTCGAGCGCCGGCGAGCAGGTTCTCGACCGCGAGCTCGGCCATCTGCTCGCGGGCGACGCGGGTGGCCGAGCCGATGTGCGGGACGACGATCAGGTTCGGCGCGCTCAGCAGCGGGTCGTCGGCCGGCAGCGGCTCGGGGTCGGTGACGTCGAGCGCCGCGCCGGCGATCTGCGCCGCTCGCCAGCGCCGACGCGCAGCGCGTCCTGGTCGACGATCGGTCCGCGCGCGGTGTTGATCAGGATCGCCGTCGCGCGCATCGGCGCGAGCGCCTCGGCGTCGATCAGGTGGTGGGTCTCGGGGGTCAGCGGGCAGTGCAGGCGATGACGAAGTCCGAGCGTCCGTGTCGAGCAGGCCGCGTCGAGCTGGCGCTCCGGCGCCGGACCCGCGAGCCGCGCGACGCTGGCGTGGATCACCTCCATCTCGAAGCCCGCGCGCGCGCCGGGCGACCGCGCGCCCGATCCGCCCGAGCCCGATGATCCCGAGCGTCGCGCCGTGCACGTCGGCGCCCAGGTAGCCGCGCCGGCTCCCACGTCAGCCACTCGCCGGCGCGGACGGCGGCGACCGCCTCGGGCAGCTCGCGCGCGGCGGCCAGCAGCAGCGCGAACGTCGAGGTCGGCGGTGGCGTCGGTGAGCACGTCGGGCGTGTTGCCGACGGCGATCCCGCGTCGCGGTCGCCGCCTCGAGGTCGATGTTGTCGTAGCCGACCGCGTAGTTGGCGATCGCGCGCAGCCGGGGCAGGGCGTCGAGCAGCGCCGCGTCGACGCGGTCGGTGAGCATCGTCAGCAGGCCCTCGGCGCCGGCCGCGCGCTGCGGCGAGCTCCTCCGGGCGTCGGCGGCAGCCGCTCGGGCCAGACGTCGACGTCGTGAGCGTCGCGCAGGCGGTCGAGCGCCGGGCCGGGGAGCTCACGCGTGACGAAGCAGCGGGCCACGCGCCGGGATTCTGCCGCGTCGGCCGCCGTTACGCGGTCGCGTGCTCGGCGGGGTCGCTGCGCCCGACCGGGCGCCGACACCCGAGACCTGCGGCAGCCCGAACACCGCCACCAGCACGCCGATCAGCGCGAACGCCGCCGGCGATCAGGAACGCGAGGTCGAAGCCGCTGGTCGAGCGCCGCGTGGCAGCGCCGCTCGTCGACGTGGACGCTCGCGTTCGTGCGCGCGGCGGCGATCGCGGCGAGGATCGCGAGGCCGAGCGCGCCGCCGAACAGCCGCGAGGTGTTGACGAGCCCGGAGGCGAGCCCCGCCTCGCCGGGCTCGACGCCGGCGACCGCGGCGATCGTCGCCGGCACGAACGAGAGGCCGATGCCCGATCGCCACGAGCAGCGACGGCGACGAGCACCTCGCCGAGGTAGCTGCCGCCGGCCGAGATGCGGGCGAACAGCAGCAGCCCGACGGTCGGTCATGAGTCATCCCGACGACCAGCAGCCGCTTGGCGCCGAACCGGGCGACGACCGCGAGGCGATGCGTCGAGCCGGCGACGATGCACAGCGTCATCGGCAGGAACGCGAGCCCGGCGCTCGATCGGCGAGTAGCCGAGCACCTGCTGCAGGTACAGCGAGAGGAAGAACCACATCCCGAAGGTCGGCGCCGCCGACGAGCAGCACGACCAGGTTGGCCGCGCTCAGCGTCCGCGAGGGTAGATCCGCAGCGGCATCAGCGGCGAGCGGGCGACGCGGCCCTCGATCGCCGACGAACACGAGCGAGCAGCACGAGCCCGCCGGCCAGCAGCGCGAGCGTCGGGCCCGAGCCCCAGCCGGTCACGTCGGTGCGGACGATCCCGAGCACGAGCATCGACAGCCCGAGCGGTCGCGGTGAGCGCGCCGGCCAGGTCGAAGCCGGCGACGCGCGCCGGGTCGCGCCCCTCGGCGACGTAGCGCTGGGTGAACAGCGCCGCCAGCAGGCCGATCGGGACGTTGATGAACAGGATCCAGCGCCAGTCGAGCGCGTCGGTGATGATGCCGCCGAGCAGCACGCCGGCCGCGCCGCCGGCGCCGCCCATCGCGCCCCAGATGCCGACCGCGCGGTTGCGCGCGGCGCCCTCGGCGAACGTCGTGGTGAGGATCGACAGCGAGGCCGGGGCGATCACGGCGCCGCCGAGGCCCTGCACGGCGCGGGCGGCGATCAGCGCGTCCTGGGACTGGGCGAAGCCGCCGGCCAGCGAGGCGAGCGCGAACAGCACGAGCCCGGCGACGAACACGCGCCGGCGTCCGAGCAGGTCGGCGGCGCGGCCGCCGAGCAGCAGGAAGCCCGCGAACGTCACCGTGTAAGCGTTGACCACCCACTGGAGGTCCTGCTCGGAGAAGTGGAGCCCGCTCGCGGATCGACGGGAGCGCGACGTTGACGACCGAGACGTCGAGGATGACCATGAACTGCGCGAGGCAGCCGAGGATCAGGGTGGCGCGAAGATGTGGGCGCTGCTGCGTCGTACCGGCATGTCACTCCGTGGCGTCGAGGTACGATGATCATCGAACAGGTTAGCAAAAGTTCGATGACCGTCGTACAATGACGTCATGGGCACATTGATCTCCACCGAGTTGAGCACCCCCGTCTCCGGGGAGACGCTGCAGCACCCCGATGCGGCCGAGACTCGAGCTTGCCGCCGTCCTGCACGCGCTGAGCGATCCGGTCCGGCTGCGGATCGTCGCCGGCCTGGCGGCGGGCGAGGAGCGGACGTGCAAGAGCTTCGACCTGCCGGTCGTCAAGTCGACGTGCACGCACCACTTCCGCGTCCTGCGCGAGGCGGGCGTGATCCGTCAGCGGCTCGACGGCACGACGAAGCTCAACTCGCTCCGTCGCGCCGATCTCGACGCGCGCTTCCCCGGGCTGCTGACAGCGATCCTCGCCGGCGCGTCCGGGTAGCTCTCGCCGGCGTCAGTGCGACGCCTTGCCGCGGTGAGCGCCGAAGTCCGGCGCCCGCTTCTCGATGAACGCGCGGTTGCCCTCCCGCGCCTCGTCGGTGTCGACGAACAGCGACAGGCCGGTGAACGCGAGCTGCTGAAGCCCGACGATGTGCTCGCTGTCGGCGTTGAACGACTGCTTGAGGAAGCGCAGCGCGGTGGGGGACAGCGCGAGCATGTCGTCGGCCCACACCCGCACCTCCTCGCGCAGCCGCTCGCCCGGCACGACCTGGTTGACGAGACCCCAGCGCTCGGCCGTGGCCGCGTCGTACTGGCGGCAGCGGAACCAGATCTCGCGGGCGCGCTTCTCGCCGACGACGCGGGCGAGGTAGGCGCTGCCGAACCCGGCGTCGAACGAGCCAACTCGCGGGCCGACCTGGCCGAAGCGGGCGTGCTCGGCCGCGATCGTCACGTCGCACAGGACGTGCAGGACGTGCCCGCCGCCGATCGCGAAGCCGTTCACGGCGGCGATCACGGGCTTCGGCACGTCGCGAATCAGCCGGTGTAGCCGCTCGATCTCGAACAGCCCCGACGAGCTCGGGCCGTAGTCGCCGGTCTCCGAGCGCTGTTTCTGGTCGCCGCCGGCCGAGAACGCCCGCTCGCCCGCGCCGGTGAGGCAGATCACGCCGACTCCCGAGTCCGCCCAGGAGCGCGTGAACAGATGGATCAGCTCGTCGACCGTCCGGGCCCGGAACGAGTTCATCCGGTCGGGACGGTTGATCGTGATCCAGGCCAGGCCGCGGTCGACCTCGTAGCTCGTGTCGGTCAGCTCCATCCGCTCCTCCTCTCGGTCGATGCACGCGCGTCCGAAGACTACGATCTCGGCCGTGATCTTCGCCGGGGAGTCGGTGGCGTGAATCGGCACCTCGCGCACGCCGCGGTGCCGGCCGGCGCCGAGCTCGCCGACGCCTGCGTCGCGGCGGTGCTCGTGCACGGGCGCGACCAGGGGCCCGAGGTGATGCTCGACGTCGTCCACCGCCTCGCCCTTGACGACGTCGGCTACCTGCTGCCGGTGGCCGACGGGCGCTCGTGGTACGCGGGCCGCTACTACGACGAGCTCGACGCCAACCAGCCCGCGCTCGATCACTCGATCGAGGCCGTCGAGGCGGCCGTCGACCGGCTGCAGGCCGCCGGGTTCGGCGCCGACCGGGTCCTCGTGGGCGGGTTCTCCCAGGGCGCCTGCGTGGTGGCCGAGCTGCTGGCGCGCCGGCCGCGCCCATTCGCCGGGGCGGCGATCCTCACGGGCGCCCTGCTCGGACCGACCGGCCGGGAGACCGAGCCGCTCCCGCAGGACGGCCTGGAGGTGTACGCGGGGTCGAGCCGCTACGACGAGTGGATCGTGCTCGAGCGGGCACGGGCGGCCGCCGAGGCGTTTGCCCGTGCGGGCGCCCGGGTGACGTTCGAGGTCCACGACGACCGCGAGCACCACGTGAGCGACCGGGCCGTGGCCGGGCTGCGCGAATTGCTCGCGCGCGCGTGAGAGCTTGACCGTCGACGCCGCCTGCATGCGTCCGGCGAAGGCCGCGCCGGCAACCCCTTGCGCGCGCAACTAGGATCGGGGGGAACCTTACGAGGAGAGGAGCCGGACCATGCCGAACCCGGGATTCGTTCGCGGGACGCATCACCTCACCTTCTGCGTCGGGGGCGCTCAGGAGGACTACGACTTCCACGTCCGCCTGCTCGGGCTCAAGAGCGTCAAGAAGACCGTGCTGTTCGATGGGGCGATCCCGATCTACCACCTCTACTACGGCAACCGGCTGGGCAACGCGAGCACGCTGCTCACCGCGTTCCCCTACCGCCAGGCCGGCTGGATGGGTAAGCGGGGCACCAACCAGTGCAAGACGCTGCTCCTGTCGGTGCCCGCCGATTCGATCGGCTTCTGGGCCGACCGCCTCGGCGAGGCGGGGGTCGAGCACGAGACCGTGCAGCGGTTCGGCACCGAGCGCATCACGTTCGCCCATCCGTGCGGAATCCCGTATGCGCTGGTCGGCGATCCCGACCCCGACGACCGCGAGCCGTACTCCGGGGCCGGAGTGCCGGCGGAGCACGCGATCCGGGGCGCCTACGGGACGACCACGTCGGTCCGGGAACCCGAGCCGCAGACGTTCTTCCTCACGGAGGGGCTGAACGGCACCCTGCTCGGCAGCGAGGGTCCCCACCACCAATTCCAGATCGGCGACGACCAGGGGCACGGGCGCATGCTCGAGCTGGTCGAGGAGCCCGACCTCCCGCAGGGGACCTGGCAGTTCGGAGAGGGCACCATCCACCACCACGCGCTCGACGCCGTCACGCCCGAGAACCAGGCCGCGGTCAAGGACTACATCGTCGGGCTCGGGTTCACCGACGTGTCCGACGTCAAGGACCGTGGCTACTTCTTCTCGGTGTACATGAGAAGCCCCGGCGGGGCGTTGATCGAGCTGGCCTACTCGACGCCCCAGGGCTTCCTGATCGACGAGGCCGAGGACGAGCTCGGCACGCACATGTGCATCCCGCCGCACTGGGAGAATCGGCGCTCGGAGATCGCGCAGCTCGAGCCCATCGACACCCTGGAGACGGTGGTCGGATAGCGCGAGGTCACGCCTCGGCGCGAACCAGAACCTTCTCACGTCCAGGCGAAGCGCAGCCACACGGTGTCGCCGCGCGGGCGCCCCGTGATCTGCAGCGCAGTGCGTCCCGCCTTCTGCAGCGCCTGCCACTCGTCGAGCAGCGCGCCGAGCTCGGTCGCCGCCGCGGGGTCTCCGTAGCCGTCGAGACGCCAGCGGGCCCGGCGGCCCGGGGCCGCCGAGCCCCGTCGCCAGGGGGTGCGCACGGAGACGACGGCAAGGCCGCGCCGCCGCTGGTCGACGAGCCCGATTCCGAGCCGGCCGGAACCCGACAGCGACACCCGCCGCCGGCCGGCGATCCGCAGCAGCAGGAACAGGAGCAGCAGCGGCGGGTGGCCGCCGGCGAAGTCGGTGACGCCCTGGCGCACCGGGGCGGGCGGGTCGGCGAGCACCGCGGCCAGCACGTGGCGGGCGCGCCCCTGAGCGATCCCGCGCAGGCCGGCACCGCTCAGCGAGGCGAGCACGGCCGGCTGTCCGGCGCTCGCCCGGGCCGCGCTCAATGTGTCCGGCGGCGGCCGCCAGCCGCCGTCGCCCCCGTGCAGCGGCATGAACCCGCCCCAGGTGATCGTCCGCGAGCGCAACACTGCGCCGTGGCGCTCGAACGTCGGGATGAGCTGAATCGCGGCGCCGTCCGGGTCGAGCCGAAGCGGCAGCTGCAGCCGCCCGCCGTCGGCGAGCTGCTCGAGCCAGGCGGTGGGAATCGCGTCGGCGCAGGCGGTCACGATCATCCGGTCGTACGGCGCCCGAGCCGGAAAGCCGGCCCGGCCGTCGCCGACCACGGTCCGCGCCCGGGCCCCGGCCGCCCGCAGTGCGCGCCGCGCCCGGCGCGCGAGGTCCGAATCGATGTCGATCGTCGTGACCTGTCCCTGGCGGCCGACCAGGTGGGCGAGCAGGGCGGCGTTGTAGCCGGTCCCGGCCCCGACCTCGAGCACCCGGTCCCCCGGGCGGGGCTCGAGCTGCTCGAGCATCGTCGCCATCATCGTCGGCTGGGAGGACGAGGACAGCGGCATCCCGTGCGCATCGCGCTTGGTGATGAGCGCCTCGTCGGCGTACACCGCCCCGAGCCCGCGCTCGGCGAGCACCGCGCCGACGAACAGCTCGCGCGGCACGGCCAGGAACGCGTCCTCGGTCGCCGGCGAGCGGATCGCGCCGGCTCGGCGCAGCTCGTCCACCAGGACCCGGCGCAGGCGGTCGCTGTCACGGGAGGGCGGCACGACAACGGCAAGTCTGGCGCGGTTGCCAGGCTCCGGAGGATTTGATCGAATATCCAGAGTGAGCCTGGTCGTCGGCGTGCTTCGGTGAGCGCGACGCTCGAGATCGAGCGCCGCCGCCTCGGCTCCTCCGGCGTGCTCGTGCCGCGCGTCGCTCTTGGGTGCGGGAACTTCGGGGGCATCGGGTCGGCGCCCGCGTTCTTCGGCCAGGGCCTCGGCGACGACGATGCGTTCGCGCTGATGGACGCCGCCTGGGAACTCGGGATCCACCACTTCGATACCGCCGACGCGTACGGCGGCGGGCGCAGCGAGCGCGCGATCGGCCGCTGGATCGCCTCGCGCGGGGTGCGCCCGATGCTGACGAGCAAGACGTTCAACCCGATGCACGAAGGCGGCGACTACGGGCTCAGGCCCGACCGGATCGCCCGCCACCTTGAGCTCAGCCTCGAGCGGCTCGGCGTCGACCGCATCGACGTGTACCTCGCCCACGACTTCGATCCCGACGTGCCCCTGACCGACACCATGGCCGCGTTTGAGGATGCGCTCCGCGCGCGCCGGATCGGCGCCTACGGGGTGAGCAACTTCACCGCCGCCCAGCTCGCCGATGCGCTCTTGGCGGGGGCGCCGCAGGCGATCCAGAACGCGCACTCGCTGCTCGAGCGCGACGACCGGCACGAGACGCTGCCGCTGTGCGCCGAGCGCGACGTCGCCTACCTCGTGTTCAGCCCGCTGGCGGGCGGCTGGCTGACGGGAAAGTACCGGCGTGGGGCGCCGTTCCCCGCCGGGTCCCGGATGACCCAGCGCCCGGAGCCGTACGCGGCGATCAACACCGACCGCACGTTCGACGCACTCGAGCGGCTGGCCGCCATCTCGGCCGGGCGCGGGACCTCGATGTCCGCCACGGCGCTCGCGTGGCTGCTGGCCGACCAGCGGATCACCCAGATCGTCGTCGGGCCGGGGCGCCCCGAGCACCTCGACCCGGTGCGCGATGCGCTCGAGCATCCGCTGTCGCCCGAGGAGCGAGTCGACGTCGAAGCGGCGTTCGCGTGAGCCGGGTGCTGATCCTCGGCCACGACGCCGTGCTGGCGACGCTCGAGCCCGCCGCGTGCGAGCGCGCGATGGCGGACGCGCTCGCCGCGCTCGCGCGCGGGGAGTCGTTCAACCCGCTGCGCTCCGTCGAGTTCCCCCCGGATGCGGCGGGGTTCATCGGGCTGATGCCGGGGTGGAGCCCGAGCCACGCCGATCGTCCGGCGGCGTTCGGGCTCAAGGCGATCTGCCTCGTCCCCACCAACCCGTCGCGCGGACTCGACGCCCACCAGGGAACCGTCACGCTGTTCGACGGGGAGACCGGCGTGCCCACGGCGATCCTCGATGCGTCTGCCGTGACCGAGATCCGTACGGCGGCCGTCACCGCCGCAGCGACCCGGGCGCTCGCTCGCGCCGACGCGCGCACGCTGGCGATCCTCGGGGCCGGGGTCCAGGCCCGCTCGCACCTGCGTCGCGCTGCACGGCGTGCGGGCGTTCGATGAGATCCGGATGTACGCGCCGACGCGCAAGCACGCGGCGAGGCTCATCGCGAACGCGGAGGGTGCGGGGGTCGCGGTGCCGCTCACGATCACCGCGAGCGCCGAGGAGGCAGTCCGTGGTGCCGACGTCGTCGTCACCGCGACGAGCTCCCGCGAGCCGGTGCTCCGGCGCGAGTGGCTCGCGCCCGGGGCGCACGTCAACGGCGTCGGCGCGAGCACGCCCGCGGCCCGCGAGCTCGACACCGCGACCGTGGCCGCCGCAGCGCTGTTCACCGATCGGCCGCGAGTCGCTGCGCCACGAGGCGGGGGAGTTCCGTCTGGCGATCGAGGAGGGCCTGATCGGCGGGGAGGAGCACATCCGTGGGGAGCTCGGCGAGGTGCTGGCCGGGCTGCGGCCGGGACGCCGCGACGACGAGGAGCTGACCCTGTTTCGCTCGCTCGGCCTCGCCGTCGAGGACATCGCGGCAGCGCAGCTGGCCGTGGCAACCGCACGCGAGCACGGGCTTGGGTCGGAGGTGGAGCTGTGATCCCGCTGAACGAGATCGAGGCCGCGCGCGAGCGGATCAAGGGCGCGGCGGTGCGCACGCCGCTCGTCCGGCTGCGGCTCGACGGGGCGCCCGCCGAGATCTACTTGAAGCTCGAGTGCCTGCAGCCGATCAACTCGTTCAAGATCCGCGGCGCGACGAACGCGATCCGCAGCGCCCCGCCCGAGAAGCGCGCGAAGGGGCTGGTGACCGCGAGTGCGGGGAACATGGCGCAGGGCGTCGCATGGGCCGCGCGCGAACTCGGCCTATCGGCGACGATCGCCGTTCCCGAGCACGCGCCCGAGGCGAAGCTGGCGGCGATCGAGCGGCTCGGTGGGCGCGTACTGAAGCTGCCGTACGACGAGTGGTGGAACGTGATCGTGACGAGCCGGATCGAGGGCGTCGAGGGGCTGTTCGTCCACCCGGTGCAGGACGTCGGGGTGATGGCCGGCAACGGGACGATCGGGCTCGAGATCATCGACGACCTGCCCGACCCCGACGCCGTCGTGATCCCGTACGGTGGCGGCGGGCTCACCGTCGGGATCGCCAGCGCGATCCGGGCGCTGCGGCCGCAGACGAAGATCTACACCGCCGAGCCCGACACCGGCGCCGCGCTGTGCGCCGCGGTACAGGCCGGCGCCCCGACTGAGGTCGAGTACCGGCCGTCGTTCGTCGACGGCGCCGGGAGCCGCCGGGTGCTCGACCCGATGTGGCCGCTCGTGGAGCCGTTGATCGATGGGGCATTCGCGGTCCCGATCGATGACGCCGCAGCCGCGGTCCGGACGATCGCCGAGCGCGCGCGGGTGATCGCCGAGGGGGCGGGCGCGCTCGCCACCGCGGCGGCCCTGGCCGGCCGGGCCGGCGCCGGCAAGGTCGTGTGCATCGTGTCGGGCGGCAACATCAACCTGGCCACGCTGGCCGAGATCCTCACCCACAACGGAGGTGCAGGATGAGCGATGACCCCCGCGAGGAGATGCGGCGTCCTGTCCTGCCCGGGCGCGGCGCCAGCGACTACGAGCGCTACCTGCGCACCGACGAGCTGCTCGCGCTCCAGAAGACCCCCGAGGAGCGCGTCCACCACGACGAGCTGCTGTTCCAGACCGTCCATCAGTCCTCGGAGCTGTGGCTGAAGTTCGGCGTCACCGAGGCGGAGGAGGCCGCCGGCTGCCTCGAGCGGGACGACGCCGCGGCCGCCCAGCGGCTGCTGCGCCGGGCGGTGCTCGCGCTCCAGTACGTCACCACGCAGATGGAGATGCTCAACCAGATGGACCCGTGGGAGTACCAGGAGATCCGGGTTGTGCTCGGGCACGGGAGCGGATTCGACTCGCCGGGCTTCCGCCGCGTGCCCGGCGCCACCCAGCGGTTGTGGCGTGCCTTCGATGCGCGGCTGGCCGAGGCCGGGCTCGCGCTCACCGACCTGTATCGCCACGGGCGCGAGCACGAGGCCCTCTACCAGGTGGCCGAGCTGATGACCGAGTGGGACGAGCGGATCTGGGTGTGGCGCTTCCGCCACTACACGATCGTCGCCCGCGCGCTCGGCGAGGACACGATCGGCACCCAGGGGACGCCCGTGCAGGTCCTCGGCAAGCTGATCGCCCAGCGTCAGATGCCGCGCCTGTGGGAGACGCGGAGCCGGCTCGTCGAGCTGTTCGACGCCGAGCGAGCCGCGTCGGCCGGTTAGGCCGCGACCGCCGAGCGGGCGACCGCCGCGCGGATCTCCCCGCCGACCTGCGCGACGGCCTCGTTGCCGCGGCTCAGCAGGTTCACGAGCGAGAAGAACGCGTGGATCATGTCGTCGTAGTGGTGGTGGCTGACGCTCACGCCGGCCGCCCGCAGCCGCTCGACGTACTCGAGCCCGTCGTCGCGCAGCGGGTCGTACTCCGCCGTGACGACGACCGCGGGCGGCAGCCCGGACAGGTCCTCGACCAGCCCCGGCGCGACGTCCGGATGCCTCCGGTCGGCGGGATCGGGCACGTACTGGGCGGTGAACCAGTGCATGTCCTCGACGGTCAGGAACGTCTCCGGCCCGTCCCCGTACAGCCGGCATGACTCCTTGTCGAACTCGTGGTCGGTGGCCGGGTAGACGAGCACCTGCAACGCCAGCTCGGGGCCGCCGCGGTCGCGGGCGCGCAACGCACACACGGCCGCCATGTTCCCGCCGGCGCTGTCGCCCCCGATCACGATCGGCTCCGAGCCGTACTCGCCGGCCACCCACCGCAGCGCGTCCCAGCAGTCGTCGACCGGCGCCGGGAACGGGTGCTCGGGCGCGAGCCGGTAGTCGACGGACACGACCCGGGCGCCTGACTCCTCGGCGAGCAGCCGGCACATCGCGTCGTGGGTGTCGAGGTCGCAGATCACCCAGCCGCCGCCGTGCAGCCACAGGATCGTCCCGGCCGGCGCATCGGTCTCGTAGCGGCGGGCGGGGATCTCCCCGGCGCTCGTCGGCAGCCTGAAGTCCTCGACGAGCGGGAGCTCGGGGCCGGCGCCGGCCAGGTCCCGCAGGCCGTGCGCCTGCAGGCGCGCTTCGGGGGGCGTGAGCTCGCTGAGCTTCGGAGCGCCCAGCTCCTGCACCATCAGCAGCATCTTCCGCGCCTGGGGATGCAGCGGCATCGTCGTCCTCCTCTCGTCAGTCGGCGTTGCGGGCGGACTCCAGCCCGGCGAGCAGCCGGTCGACGTCCTCGGTGGAGTTGTAGTGGATGAACCCCAGCCGCACCGCCTGGTCCTCGTAGCCGAGCCGCTTGTACAGCCCGAGCGAATACCACGAGTCGTGCGCCCACACGCCGATGTCGAGCGTCGCCAGGTGCCGGGCCACGTCGGCGGCCGCGACGCCATCGACGTTGATCAGGAACGTCGGCACGCGACCCTCCATCCCCGGCAGGCCGTAGACGGTGACCGCGTCGGAGATCCCGGCCAGGAAGCGCTCGCCGAGCGAGCGCTCATACGGGACGATCGCGTCGAAGCCGCCGATCGACCCCAGGTAGTCGACGGCCGCGCTGAACCCGGCCAGCAGCTCGTACGGCTGGGTTCCTGTCTCGAAGCGGCGGCCGAGCGGGTCGGTCGGCGCCGGCCGTGCCTTGTACGGGCGCCAGCGCTCGATCACCGACGCGCGGCCGTAGGCGATGCCGAGGTGCGGGCCGCAGAACTTGTACGGCGAGCAGACGAGCACGTCGGCGTCGATCGCCCGCACGTCGATCGGCTCGTGGGCCGCGTAATGGACGGCGTCGATCCAGGCGAGCGCGCCCGCCTCGTGCGCCATCCGGCACACGCGCGCGGCGTCGACGACCGTGCCGACCGCGTTCGACGCCCACGCGAACGCGACCACGCGGGTGCGATCCGTGAGCTTGGTGGCGAGGTCGTCGTAGTCGAACCGGCTGTCGGGCAGCAGATCGACGTGCTTGACGATGAGGTCGCGGTCGTGGGCGAGCTCGAGCCACGGGGCGACGCCGCCGTCGTGGTCGAGCGAGGAGACGATGATCTCGTCGCCTGCAGCGAATGCCCGCCCTGCGGTGCGCGACAGCGTGAAGTCCAGCGAGGTCATGTTGGCCCCGAAGATCACCTCGTGGGTGTCGCAGCCCAGGAACGCCGCGGCGTGCCGCTCGGCCCGCTCGAGGATCTCCTTGACCCGGTGGCTGGTCGCATACCCGGCCCCGAGGTTCGCGCTCGCATCGCGCATCGTCCGGGCCACCGCGTCGCCGACCTCGTCGGGGACCTGCGAGCCGCCGGGGGCGTCGAGGAAGGCGAACCCGGTCTGCAGCGCCGAGAACCGGGCGCGGACCGCGTCGACGTCGAGGGTGTTGAGCACGTTGGTCATCCCGGCTAACGGTTCACAAACGTGTGAGAGCTTGCATCCGCGCGTCCACGCGTGATTTGATCAAGACTACACATTCAACGCGCCACCCCTGAGGGGTGTCGCCCAACGTGCAGTAGCGATCGGAGGGGCATCCTGAGTTTTCGCGTCGTCCGCAGCGCCGACGCCGGCTGGCAGGGTTCGGTGCCCGATGGCGGCGGCCGGATCTCGCTCGGAAGCGGCGCCTTCGAGGGGGCCTACTCGCTCAAGGCGCGCGTCGAGGAGGGCCAGGCGGCCACCAACCCCGAGGAGCTGCTCGGCGCCGCCGAGGCGGGCTGCTTCACGATGTCGCTCGCCAACCTGCTCGGTGAGGCCGGCCACCCGGCACGTGATCTGCGGACGACCGCACGGGTCACGCTCGAGCAGGTCGGGAGTGCGTTCAACATCACGCGGATCGAGCTGCGCGCGGTGGCCGACGTCCCCGGCCTCGCCACGGAGCGGTTCGCCGCGCTGGCCGCCGAGGCCAAGGACTGCACGGTGTCAAGGGTGCTGACCGGGACCGAGATCACGCTCGACGCCCGCCTCGCGGACAGCTGACGCGGGTTTGCAGGTGGTCACCGACCGAACGCGAAAGTGCTCCGGATGACGCCAGGCCCGCTCGTCGTCGATACCGACGCCACCCCGGCGAGCACCGCCGAGCTCGTGACCGAGCGCGCGACGCTCGGCGCCGGCACCGGTTTCGAGGCGCTCAGCCAGGCCGTGCTCAGCTGTGCGCCGGGCCGCGCCGAGGCGGCCGCGCCCGACGACTGCGAGGAGGTCCTGTTCGTGCTCTCCGGGCGCGGCACGCTGCACGTCGGCGGTGAGGCGCACGGGCTCGAGCCCGAGACCGGCGCCTACCTCGCGCCCGGCGACGGCTACGGGCTCGAGAACCCGGGCCCCGAGCCGCTCGAGCTGATCCGCGTCCGCATCCCGGATCCCGAGGCCGGCCAGGCCGAGGTCGGTCCGCGGCGGACCGTGTCCCGGCTCGCCGATCAGGAGACGGAGGCGGCCACCACGGACCGCGAGTTCCGGATCGTGTCCGAGCCCGCCACCGGCCTACGGGCCGCCACCCACTTCGTCGGCTACATCCCGGCCGTGCGGGCGCCGGAGCACTTCCACACCTACGACGAGGTGATCTACGTGCTCGACGGGCGGGGCGTGTTCACCGCCGGCGCGGTGAGCGAGCCGCTCGGGCCCGGCTCGTGCATCCAGCTTCCGGCGCGCACCGTCCATTGCCTGGAGAACACCGGCACCGCGACGATGCGCGTCGTCGGCGTGTTCCGACCGGCCGGATCGCCGGCCAACGCGTACTACCCCGACGGCACGCCCGCGTACGGCGATGCGCCGCCGATCCAGACCGCATGACCACCGTCAGGAACCCCATCTCGAGGAGGACGACAACCCCATGACCAGACGCATCATCATCGCTGCGATGATGCTCGGCGCACTCGCCCTGGCGGGCTGCGGTAGCAGCAAGAGCACCAGCTCGAGCTCGAGCAGCACGACCGCCAGCAGCAGCGGCGGCACCAGCACCAGCGGCTCGAGCAGCAAGACCTGCACCGCCTCGGTCGGCTTCGAAGGACCGATCACGGGCATGGTGGCGATGCTCGGAGCCGAGCAGCTGCACTTCGCACAGCTGGCGGTGTCGATGGACAACGCCGCCAACGGCACGAACATCTCGATCGTCCAGGGCGACACGCAGCTGCAGCCCGCCCAGGCCACGACGGTCACCCAGCAGTTCGTCTCGAACTCGAAGATCATCGCGGTCGTCGGCCCCGCCGGCAGCCAGGAGGTCGAGGCCGTCGGCCCGCTGTTCGGGCGCGCCGGGGTCGCCTTCATCAGCGGCTCGGCCACGAACTCGACGCTCACCGCCGGCAAGAACCCGACGTTCTTCCGGGTCGTCTCGCGTGACGACGTGCAGGGCCCACAGGACGCCCACTACATCGTCAGCACGCTGCACCCGAAGTCGCTGATGATCGTCGACGATCAGGAGGCGTATTCGACCGGCCTCGTGGCGGCGATGACGCCGATCTTCAAGGCCGCGGGGATCTCGGTCGATCACGAGTCGGTCTCGCAGAAGACGACCGACTTCTCGTCGCTCGTGTCGAAGGTGACCCCTCAGACGACGGTGGTCGTGCTCCCCTGGCAGGTGGCGGCCAATGCTCAGCAGTTCGGGCGCAACCTCACCGAGCAGCACAAGAAGGCCGTGATCTTCGGCACCGACGGTCTGTTCTCGCCGGGCACGTTCACGATCTCCGGCTCGTACGTGTCGTCGTTCGGGCCTGACATCCGCGGCATCGCCGCCGACGCGTCGCTCGTCACGGCGGCGACCGCCAAGTCGCCCGGGTTCGGCACGTTCGGACCGCCCGTGTTCGCGGCCCAGCACGTGATCGATGAGGCGATCAGCTCGGTCTGCAAGAGCGGTCAGACCCCGAGCCGCAGCAACGTGCTGGCAGCGATCAAGCAGACCGACGAGCCAACCTCGATCCTCGGGCAGCCGATCAAGTTCGACTCGCACGGTGATCTGGTCAACGGTAAGTTCTTCCTGTTCAAGATCAACGCGAAGGGCAAGTACTCGCTGATCCCGACTGCGTGATCGGCTGACAGCGACGGACACCGTCACGGCGCGCGTCCTGTCAGGGGCGCGCGCCGTCCGCGGATCGCCCGCCTGAGGCGGAAACGCCACGTATGCACTTCTTCGTCCAGGAGCTGGTGAATGGCCTCACCACGGGCAGCCTCTACGCGCTGATCGCGCTCGGCTACTCGATGGTCTACGGGGTGCTGAAGCTCCTCAACTTCGCACACGGGGACCTGTACATGGTCGGCGCGTTCATCGGCTACTTCGTGATCCAGTGGTTCGGCGGACCACAGGCGCTCACCATCCCGGTCCCGCTGCTGCTGTTGATCATGTTCACGCTCGCCGCCGGGGGCGTCGGCGCGCTCGGCGTGGCGATCGAGCGCTTCGCCTACCGGCCGCTCCGTGACGCGCCGCGGATCGCGCCGCTGATCACTGCGCTCGGCGTCTCGTTCTTCCTCGAGAACACCGCACAGCTGCTGTTCGGCGCCCAGACCCGCGAGTACAACACCCCCGACTTCATCTCGCTCTCGAACGGGATCCACATCGGCGTGGTCCAGGTCGATGTCGTTCGGATCATGGTGATCGTCCTCAGCGTCGCGCTGATGGTCGGCCTGCGGCTGCTCGTCAACAAGACCAAGCTCGGCAAGCAGATGCGTGCCGTGGCCGCTGACCGCGAGGCGGCGGAGATGCTCGGGATCAACGTCGACTTCACGATCTCGGCCACGTTCTTCCTCGGCTCGGCCCTGGCCGGGGTCTCCGGCGTGATGGCCGGCCTGGTGTTCAACCAGGTGACGAACACGATCGGGTTCCTCGCCGGGCTGAAGGCGTTCACGGCTGCCGTCGTCGGCGGGATCGGATCGATCCCGGGGGCGATGCTCGGCGGGCTCCTGATCGGCCTGGCCGAGTCGTTCGTCACCGGCTACATCTCCTCCACCTACACGAACCTGATCGTGTTCGGGATCCTGATCGTCGTGATGCTGGTGCGCCCGAGCGGGCTGCTCGGCCGCGTCCAGCTCCAGAAGGTGTGACGCCATGGGCCCCGAGGACCGACCGGCGATGGCGATCGAGCCTCAGGTCGGCGTCGATGAATGGGTCGCCCGCTCGGCCGGGCCGCCGCGAGTACCTGCCCGGCTGGCGCGGCCAGGTCCAGCGCCGCGCCGAGCGGCTCGGCTGGTGGCCGCGGCTGGGCATCGCGGCACTCGCGGGCGCCGCGGTCCCGCTGCTGACCGTCAACGACTTCCAGCTCCAGGTCGGCTTCAACGCCCTGCTGCTGGCCGTGCTCGCGGTTGGCCTCAACATCGCCGTCGGCTGGGCCGGACTGCTCGACCTCGGCTACGTCGCCTTCTTCGGCTTCGGCGCCTACGGGTTCGCGCTGCTCTCCTCGAATCAGCTGTCGACCAGCGGCATCCATCTGCAGGCGTGGGAGTCGATGCCGATCGTGATGGTGGCAGCGGCGCTGCTCGGGCTGCTCGTGGCGATTCCCTCCCGGCGGCTGATCGGCGACTACCTGGCGATCATCACGCTGTTCTTCGGCGAGGCGTTCGTCGAGTTCACGACCAACGTCGCGCCGACGAAGCTCGGCGGGCCGAACGGGATCCTCGGGATCGACCCGATCCAGGGGTTCGGCATCAGGGTGCTCTCCAACAAGGGCTACTTCTACGTGATGCTCGCGCTGCTCGTGGTGACGATGGCGGTGCTCCACCTGCTCGACACCTCGCGCACCGGCCGGGCGTGGCGGGCCGTCCGCGAGGATCCGCTCGCGGCGGGGATGATGACGATCCCGGTCAACCGGCTGAAGCTGATGGCGTTCGCGTTCGGCGCAGTGGTGGCCGCCGCCGCCGGCTCCGTGTTCGCTGCCCAGCAGCTCAACGTGTTCCCGGACAACTTCAACACCCAGTACCTGATCCTCATCTACGCCGGGCTGATCCTCGGCGGGGCGGGGAGCCTGGCCGGGGCGGTGGCCGGAAGCCTCGTCGTCGTCATCACGCTCGACGGGTTCCTGCGCAGTCCCAGCCAGGAGGGCTACATCTTCTACGGTGTGATCGTGTTGACGCTGCTGTTCAAGCTGCGCCCGTGGCGCCGGCTTGCGATCGTGGCCGGCTCGACGGTGGTGCTCGGCCTCGTCGCCCACGCGCTCGTCAAGGCGATCTCGGCGAGCGCCGTGGCGGGCGCGCCGCAGTCGACGGGCTGGATCGCCGACCTCGTGCGCGACTGGGTGATCGTCCCCGTCCAACCCGACCGGCCCGGGCAACGTCGGGTTCGTCGTCCTCATCTGCCTGCTGATCGCGATCGTCCAGCTCCGCGGGCGACGGCGGACGGTCCTGATCGTGCCGACGATCTACCTCGCCGCCTGCGTGTGGGAGGCGCGGCTCGCCGCTGAGCCGTCCGTCACCCGTCAGATCCTGATCGGCGCGATCCTGATCGTGATGATGAACGCCCGCCCTCAGGGGCTGCTCGGTTCGCGCCGGGTCGAGGTGGTGTGACCGTGGCGCCGGTGCTGGAGCTCGACAAGGTGTCGCTCGCGTTCGGCGGTCTGCGCGCGCTCAGCGAGCTGGACCTCGCCGTGGAGGACCGGGAGATCGTCAGCGTGATCGGGCCCAACGGCGCCGGCAAGACGACCGTGTTCAACGTCATCACCGGCGTGTACGAGCCGACCGAGGGCGACGTCCGCCTCGGCGGTGAGTCGCTCGTCGGGCGCAGTCCCCACGCGATCACCGGCCGCGGCGTGGCCCGCACGTTCCAGAGCCTGCGGCTGTTCCTCAACATGTCGGTGATCGAGAACGTGATGGCGGCCACGTACGGGGGGACGAGCGCGACGCCCGTCGAGCAGGTGCTGCGGCTGCCGCGCGCTCGCCGCGAGGCGCGCGAGGTCCGCGAGCTGGCCGAGGAGGTGCTGTCGTTCTTCGGGCAGCGGCTGGCCGGCTACCGCTGGGACCAGCCCGCCTACTCGCTCTCGTACGCGAACCGACGCCGGCTCGAGATCGCCCGCGCCCTGGCCACCCGTCCGCGGGTGCTGCTGCTCGACGAGCCCGCCGCCGGGATGAACCCGAACGAGACCCACGAGGTCACCGAGCTGATCCCCCGGCTGCGCGACGAGCGCGGGGTCGCGATCCTCGTGATCGAGCACGACATGCACGTGGTGGCCGGCTGCTCTGACCGCGTCGTCGCGCTCGACCACGGAGTGAAGATCGCGGAGGGCGGCTTCGACGAGGTCGCCTCGCACCCGTCGGTGGTCGAGGCGTACCTCGGCCGCGACCCCGAGGCGCTGGCGGAGGCCTGATGGAGCTGCTGGTGCTTAACAACGTCACCACGTACTACGCGCAGATGCGGATCCTCGAGGGGGTCTCGCTGCAGGTGAAGCGCCGGCGAGCTCGTGTGCCTGCTCGGCGGCAACGCGTCGGGCAAGTCGACGACGCTGAAGACGATCCTGGGGATCGTCCGCCCGCGCTCGGGCACCGTGACGCTCGACGGCGAGGACGTGACGGCATATCCGGTCCCGGCCCGCATCAACCGGGGGATGGCGATCGTGCCCGAGAACCGCCGCCTGTTCGGCCAGATGACCGTGCGCGAGAACCTCGAGCTCGGCGCCGTGCTGCGCGGCGGCGAGACGCTCGACGAGGATCTCGACCGCGTCCACGAGCTGTTCCCCCGCCTGCACGAGCGCCGCGACCAGCTGGCCGGCACGCTGTCGGGCGGCGAGCAGCAGATGGTGGCGATGGGCCGCGCGCTGATGTCGCGGCCGCGGCTGCTGTTGATGGACGAGCCGTCGATGGGGCTCTCCCCGGCGCTCGTCCAGCAGAACTTCCGGATCATCAAGGATGTCCACGAGTCCGGCGTCGCGGTGCTGATGGTGGAGCAGAACGCGACGATGGCGCTGTCGATCGCCGACCGCGGCTACGTGCTCTCGACCGGCGAGATCGTGCTCGAGGGGCCGGCCGGCGACCTCCTCAAGAGCGAGGATCTCAAGCGGGCGTACCTGGGGCGCTGAGGTGCATTCGCGCTCTGAGGTGCATTCGCGCTCCGACGCGCTCGAACGGGACCTCACCGACCCGCTGCGGGCGTTCCGCGGCCGGTTCGAGATCCCCGACGAAGACCTCGTGTACCTCGATGGCAACTCGCTGGGCCGGCTCCCGTCGGCCACCCTTAAGCGCATGCGCGAGGTGGCCCAGCGCGGGTGGGGAGAGCGGATCGTGCGCTCGTGGGACGACGGCTGGCTGGACCTGCCGCTGACCGTCGGTGACCAGCTCGCGGCCGCCGCGCTCGGCGCGGGCCCCGGCCGGACGGTCGTCGCCGACTCGACCACCGTGTGCTTCTACAAGCTCGCCTGCGCCTCGCTCGCGCTGCGTCCCGGCCGGCTCGAGATCGTGGCCGACCTCGACAACTTCCCCACCGACCGCTACGTGCTCGAGGGGATCGCCCGCGAGCGCGGGCTTAAGCTGCGCTGGCTGCGCTTCGACCCGGCGCTCGGACCGACCCCGGACGCGATCGCCGAGGCGGTCGGGCCCCAGACTGCGCTCGTCACCTTCTCCCACGTCTCGTATCGCTCCGCGTTCGTGGCCCCGATGGCCGAGATCGACGCTGTCGTGCACGACGCGGGTGCGCTGACGCTGTGGGACCTCAGCCACACCGCCGGATCGGTGCCGCTGGCGCTCGACGACGACGGCGCCGATCTCGCCGTGGGCTGCACATACAAGTACCTCAACGGCGGCCCCGGTGCGCCGGCCTACATGTACGTCAGCTCCGAGCTGCTCGACACCGTGCGCCAGCCGATCTGGGGCTGGCTCGGCCGCGAGGACCCGTTCGCGATGGCCGCCGGCTACCGCCCAGCCGCCGGCGTGCGCAAGCTGCTCTCCGGCACGCCGCCGGTCCTCGCCCTCGTCGCGGTGCAGGAGGGCGTGCGGCTCGTCGCCGAAGCCGGGATCGAGCGGATCCGCGTGAAGGCGGTCGAGCTCACCGAGCTGGCGATCGCCCTGATCGACGATCGCCTGGCCGGGCTCGGCGCCGCCGTCGCATCCCCGCGTGACCCCGAGCGCCGCGGTGCCCACGTCGCCCTCGCCCACCCGGACGCGCGGACGCTGTGCGCGCGGCTGATCGACCGCGGCGTGATCGTCGACTTCCGGCGGCCGGACGTCGTCCGCCTCGGTCTGTCCCCGCTCACGACCCGGTTCGTCGATGTGTGGGACGCGGTTGAGGCGGTCCGTGTGATCCTGCGCGCCGAGTGAGGGCGCGTGCGGGGAACTAGCGCGGGACGGTCAGCTCGACCGCCCCCGCCCGCGCCAGGTGAACGACGTAGTACCCGCCGACGGGCGTGACCGTGCTGGTCCGCTCGGTCGCGAGCTTGCCGGTGCTCGTCGAGGCGCCGTAGCTCTGGCCGCCGAGCGTGACGCCGGTGGTGGCCTGGACCGACGGGGCATCGAGGCGGACCGCGGTCGCCGGGTGACCACCGCCGTCCACGCGGATCGCCACGGTCTGTGGGCCGCCGGTCCCGTAGCTGATCGCCACGACGCGCCGCGTCCCGTCGGGCCCCCGCAGGCCCCACACGTTGACGCCGCGGCCGGCGCTCCCCGACCCGGACAGCAGCCGCGACCCGGGCACGGCGGACTGCGCGAACAGCTGCATGCCGTAGTAGACGGGCTTGACGCTCGCGGCCCACGCGGTCCCCGAGCGTGAGAACGCGAACGGCTCGTACTTGGCGGCCGGGAAGGTGTGGAAGTTGACCCCCGAGGCGCCGACCCGGGCCAGCTCGAACATTGCGTCGAGCGCCCACAGTCCGGCGGCGAACGTGTCGCTCACCCCGGTGTAGCCGCCGCAGTTGACGCTGTTGAGCTCGTCGATCCGGGTCCGGGCGGCCAGGTTCATGTAGGGCGCAACGCTGTCGGCCAGGCCGGTCGTGGCCCGGTCGGAGAGCAGGTTGGCGATCGTGTGGTACTGGGGCGAGCGCGGGCCGACGAAGCAGCCCCGGGTCGCGTAGCGGTGGAGGGTGACGAGCTGCTCCTGCGACACGCTGGTGAGGAACTGGCTCAGGTACGAGAACCACTTCGGCGCCCCGGTCGCAGGGCCGGCGAGCTGGAAGCCCGGCAGCGACGGCGCGAATGTGCCCACGTCGCGCGTGTAGTCGGCCGGACCGTAGCCGGGCGGACGGCCGCGCACGCCGACACCGGGCGAGGACTGGTACCAGGGGAACGATCCATACAGCTCGGGCTCGTTCCCGAGCTCGAGCGCGCGGATGAACGACCGGCCGATCCCGGACACGAACGCGTTCGCCTCGCCGGCGGCGATCGCGGTGCTGTTCGCCTCCAGGTTGATCCCGAGGATGAGCCGCGCATGGAGCGCCTGGGCGAGCGCCCTGGTCACCGCCAGCCAGCGCTGGGTGAGCGTGTATCGAATCCCCGGCGACGGACTGACGCCCGCGACGGGATACCAGGTGCGGTCGGTGCTGTCGCCGCCGATGCGCAGGATCGGTGACTGCGCCGGCGTGAGGTTGCGGATCAGCTGCACGAATACCGGGTCGACCACGGCCGGGTCGGTGCCGGCGTAGGCGGGGATCGCCGAGTACTCGAGCGACAGCCCCACGAATCCGTTCCCGATCGACCGGCTGATCGGACGGCTGCCGAGCGTCACCCGCAGCGCGCCGGCCGGCACCGATGGGGTCGTCGCGGTCGTGGGGGAGGAGTCGCTCGGGATCGCGCTCTCGATGATCACCGCCAGCGCGACCAGCGGCACGAGGATCGCCAGCACGGCCAGCGCCCGGCGGGTGGCGAGCCCGGTTGAGCGGCTCATGCCTGGATCCCGCCGCCGTCGATGACGAGCGCCTGGCCGGTGATCGCGGCGGCCTGATCGGAGGCAAGGAACACGACGGCGTCGGCCACCTCGGCCGGGTGCAGCAGCCGGTTCGAGCGGAGTGCTCGCGGCGATCGCCGCCGCGGCCTCGTCCGGTGTGCGTCCGGTCGCCTCGACGATCCGCGCCACCGCGCGCTCGGTCAGCTCGGTGGCCACGAACGTGGGGCACACGCAGTTGACGCGCACACCCGTGCCCGCCAACTCGCTCGCGGCTGCCCGGCGTGAGCCCGACCGCCGCATGCTTGGAGGCCGTGTAGGCGCTCGTGTATGGGGTGCCGACGCGGCCCGCAGTCGAGGCCACCGTGATGATCGCCCCGCTCCCCGGGCGCGCATCCCGTCCACGACCGCGCGGGTGCAGAGGAACGGCCCGGTCGCGTTGACGGCCAGGTGGGCGTGCCAGGCCGTCAAGGAGTCGTACGGGTCAGCGGGGCGCTCTCGGCGATTCCGGCGTTGTTGACGAGCACGTCCACGGGTCCGATCTGCTCGAAGCTCGCTGCCACCTGAGCTTCGTCCGTGACGTCGCAGACGTGGGTGCGGACTCGGCCGGCGCACGGCTCGCGCTCGTGGCGCCGTGCGCGCTCGTCGAGCGCTGCGAGCGCACGCGAGCGCCGCCGGATCGCGCCCGAGCGCGACCACCGTTTCCCCGAGCGCGGCGAACCGCTCCACGATCGCCAACCCGATGCCCTTGGCCCCGCCGGTGACGACGACCGTCCGGCTCATGGGCAGAAGTTCGTGGAAAGCACCGCTTGGCCTGAGTCTGGCGATTTTTGCGGTTCGGTGTCGAGCACGCTTGAATGCCGCTGATGCTCGGCCACGTGATGCTGCTCAGCGCCGGCGCGCTGCTCGTCTACGTGCTCGCGCTGTGGCTGCTCAGCCTGCCGTTGCACGACGTCTCGATCGTCGACCCCGGGTGGGGGATCGGGTTCGTGATCGTCGCCTGGATCGCGTGGCTGGCCGGAGACGGCTGCCCCGCCCGGCGGGTGCTGCTCGTCGTGATCGTGTCGCTGTGGGGGCTGCGGCTCGGCGGCTACCTGCTGCTCCGCAAGCTCGGCGAGCGCCGCGAGGACCCGCGCTACGCGGAGTGGCGCGAGCGCCACGGCGCCCGCTTCCCGCTCCTCAGCCTCGGCATGGTGTTCCTGTTCCAGGGGGCGCTGATCTGGGTCGTGTCGCTGCCGGTCCAGGCCGCGGCGCCGCGGCCCGATGCGCTTGGGCCGCTCGACTGGATCGGAGTCGCGGCCTGGCTCGTGGGGATCGGGTTCGAAGCGGTCGGGGACCTGCAGCTGTCGCGGTTCAAGGCCGACCCGGCCAACAAGGGCTCCGTGATGGACCGCGGACTGTGGCGCTATACCCGCCACCCCAACTACTTCGGCGACTTCATGGTGTGGTGGGGGATATACCTGATCGCGCTGTCCACGGGCAGCGCGTGGTGGTCGATCGTCGGCCCGATCGTGATGTCGACGCTGCTCATCCGGGTGTCGGGCAAGGGCCTGCTCGAGGGGCGGATGGCGGCCCGGCCGGGATACGCGGAGTACGTCGAGCGGACGAGCGGGTTCTTCCCGCGGCCGCCCCGGTCCTCCCGGTCGCCCCGATCTCCGCGGGGACCCGAGCCGCCGCGCCGCCCGACCCGCCTCAAGCGCCGCCGGGCTGAATCATCCGCCGGCGTGCTTGAGCGCAGCCCGGATGTCCTCCACGTTGTCGAACGTGAGCGACATGAAGCGGCTGCTCTCATCGGCGATCCGGCCGTCCTCGGCGACGATGAACGTCGCCCGCTTGGCCATCTTGAACCGCTTCGAATAGACGCCGTAGAGCGCGCTGACACGGCCGCCGGGATCCGCGAGCAGCTCGGTGGTGAGGCCGTACTTGGCCCGGAACGCCTCCTTGGACTCCATGCCCTGGGTCGAGATCCCCACGAGCCGGGCGCCGAGCTCAGCGACCTCCTCCGCGTCGTCGCGGTAGGAGCAGAATTGCTTGGTGCAGACGGTGGTGTCGTCGCCGGGGTAGAACAGCAGCACGACTGGCTGGCCGCGGTGCTCGCTGAGGGTGAACGCGCCGTTCGTGCCCTCGAGCGTGAAATCAGGGGCGAGGTCGCCAGTTGTCAGGGAGCTCATGTATTGACTTATACCGCGGTCGAGCAGCTCGTATCCGGCCGTCATCACTGATCCAATACGCAGAGCCCGCGCGAATAGGATCACATGCGGATCGCGATCATCGGCGCTGGGATCTCGGGTCTCGTGTGCGCCCACCGGCTGCACGGCGAGCATGAGCTGGTCGTCTTCGAGGCCGGCGATTACGCGGGCGGCCACACGAACACGGTCGACGTCGAGACCGACGAGGGCACGTTCGCGCTCGACACCGGGTTCATCGTCCTCAACGACCGCAACTACCCTGCGTTTCGAGCGGCTGCTTGGCCGAGCTCGGGGTCGCCACCCAGCGCTCGGAGATGAGCTTCGGCGTCAGCGACGGCCGCGGACTTCGAGTACAACGGCGCCTCGCCGAACGGCCTGTTCGCCCACCGCCGCCACCTCGTCGACCCGGCGTTCCTGCGGATGATCGCCGATCTCGTCCGCTTCAACCGCGACGCCCGCGCGCTGCTCGCCTCCGACGACGACCCCTCGCTGCGGGAGTGGCTGGCAGCGAGCGCGGCTACTCCGCGGCTTCGTCGAGCGGCTGATCGTCCCCCAGGCCGCGGCCGTGTGGTCGGCCGACCCCGAGCAGATGTGGACGTTCCCGGCCCGGTTCCTGCTCCAGTTCTTCGACAACCACGGCGTGCTCGGGTTCCGCGACCGGCCGCAGTGGCGAACGGTGGCCGGGCGGCTCGCGCAATTACGTGGAGGCCCTGTTGCGACGCGTTTTCGGGATCGCTGCGGCTCTCGACGCCGGTCCGCTCCGTATCCCGCGACGACGCGGGCGTCACAGTCGTGGCGGCGGACGGTGGAGCGGAGCGGTTCGACGCGGTCGTGATGGCCTGCCACTCCGACCAGGCGCTGGCGATGCTGGCCGATCCCTCCGACCGCCGAGCGCTGAGCTCCTCGGCGCGATCCCCTATCAACGCAACGAGGCGGTCCTCCACACCGACCGCTCGCTGCTGCCGCGCCGCCGCGCGGCCTGGGCGAGCTGGAACTACCACCTGGGCGCCACCCCCGGGCTGCCGAGCGTCACCTACCACATGAACCGCCTGCAGTCGCTGCGCTCGCGCCACGAGTTGTGCGTGACGCTGAACCGCACCGACGCGATCGACCCGGCGAAGGTGATCCGGACGATCCAGTACGCGCACCCGGTGTACACGCGCGCAGGCGTGCGCGCCCAGGCCGGCATGGGCGAGATCAGCGGCGTCGGGCGCACGCACTACTGCGGCGCATACTGGGGTTGGGGCTTTCACGAGGACGGGCTGCAGAGCGCGCTGCGGGTCGTGTCGCGAGCTCGGCGCCCGGCGAGCTGAGGCGGTGGCTGCGTGACCGCGTCGACGCCCGCGATGGGCTCCTGCTACGAGGGGACGATCCGCCACCGGCGCTTCGCCGTGCGCTCGCACGGGTTCCGCCACCGGATCGCGCTCGCGCTACCTCGACGCCGACGATCCGCGCCTGCGTCGCGGCCGCCACCTGTCCTCGGACGACGCCGTGCGCCGGCTCGTGCTCGATCAGACCGGCGTTCCGGCGCCGGACGGGCGCGTGCGGACCCTGACGATGCCCGCGCGGTTCGGCGATCGGCTTCAACCCCGTGAGCTTCTACTACTGCTTCGACGGCGCCGGCCGGCTCGGTGCGGCCGTCGCCGAGGTCACGAGCACGCCGTGGGGCGAGCGCCACGCCTACGTCGCTCGCCCGCTCGCGGCCCGGGTCCGTGCTCGGCGCCGGCTTCGACAAGCGACTGCACGTCTCGCCGTTCATGGCGATGGACCAGCGCTACACGCTGCGGCTGTCCGAGCCGGGCGAGACGCTGTCGGTGCACATCGAGTCGACGCAGGGCGGCGAGCGCGCGTTCGACGCCACGCTCAACCTGCGCCGCGTGGCGAGCGGCGCGCCTGACCTCGCCGGCGAGCGTCCTCGCGACTCATCTACGGCCACGCGCTGGCGCTGAAGCTGAAGGGCGTCCCCATCCATCCCCGCCCGGAGGCCGCCGCATGAGCCGGCTCTCCGAGCAGACCGCTCGCGCACTCGTGCTGTCGCTGCTGCGCGGGCGTCCGCCACGGCCAGCTGACGATCGTCGAGAACGGCCGCCGCCGCGTGTTCGGCCACGGCTCGCCCCAGTCGACGATCGTGATCCACTCGCCGCGCACGTGGGAGCTGCTGCTCCACGGCAGCCGCGGTCTCGCCGAGGCCTACATGGACGGGATGTGGGAATCGCCGGACCTCACCGCCGCGATCCGCGTCGCCGCCCAGAACACCGCCCCGCTCGACGCTGGCGCCGCCGGGTCGCCCCCGCCCGGGTGCCGCTCCAGACCCTGCGCGGCGTCCGTGGGCGCAACTCCCGCGCGGCCAGCCGGCGCGACATCGCCTCCCATTACGACCTCGGCAACGAGCTGTTCGAGCTGATGCTCGACGACACGATGATGTACTCGTGCGCGTACTTCCCGCGCCGCGAGATGACGCTGAGCGAGGCCTCGACGGCCAAGCTCGAGCTCGTGTGCGAGAAGCTCGACCTCGGGCCGAGCGACCACGTGATCGAGATCGGGGCCGGCTGGGGCGGGTTCGCCGTCTATGCGGCCGCGACGCGCGGCTGCCGGGTGACGACGACGACGATCTCCAGCGAGCAGTACGAGTTCGCCCGCGAGCGCGTGGCCGCGGCGGGCGTGGGCGACCGGGTCACTGTGCTGTGCGAGGACTACCGCGACCTGCGCGGCCGCTACGACAAGCTCGTCTCGATCGAGATGATCGAGGCCGTCGGCTGGCGCGACTTCGGCACGTTCTTCGAGTGCTGCTCGAACCTGCTGTGCTCGAACGGGTCGATGCTCCTGCAGTCGATCACGATGGACGACCGCGCCTACGAGGTCGAGAAGGCCTCGCCGAGCTTCATCCGCACCTACATCTTCCCCAACGGCTCGTTGCCCTCGCTCGACGTCATCGGCCGCTGCCTGGCGAACCGCACCGACATGCGGACGGTCGGGCTCGAGGACCTCACACCCGCACTACGCCGAGACCCTGCAGCGCTGGCGAGGGAACTTCGAGGCGAGCTCCGCAGCGGCTGGTCGAGCTCGGCTACGACGAGCGCTTCCAGCGGCTGTGGCGGCTGTATCTCGCCTACTGCGAGGCCGGCTTCGCCGAGCGGCGGATCGGCCTCGTGCAGATGCTGATGGCCAAGCCCGCCTGGCGCCAGCCGCTCTACGAGTCGGCGCCGGGGGGCCTCGGCGTCGCCGGCACCGCGATACCCATCAGCTCGACCTTCGCCGTCGGCTCGAACAGGGCGCTCACGCCGAACAGGCCCATCGCCGGGTAGTGCCGGCCGAAGTGCTTGCGCCAGGCGCGGCCGAGTCCGATCAGCTCGCTCTTGTACTCGTCGACGTCGGTCACGAACACCTGCAGTGAGACGAGATCCTCGGGCTTGCCGCCGGCCGCTCGGAGTGCGGTGAGCAGGTTCCCGGCGGCGCTGTCGAACTGCTCGGCGATCGTCTCGCCCTCGCCGATCTGCCCCGCGAGATAGATCGCGTCGCCGGCCACGACCGCGTGCGAGAAGCCGCTCGGGGCGGGAGCTCCGGCGGGTTGACGATCCGGTGGCCCATCGCTGCGGTCGGCGACGATACTCGACATAGAAGTCCGGAGCAATGTCGGATATGATCGGCGCCGAGGCGATCGGTGGCCATTTCGAGCCCGTACTGGAACCCCAAGACCGAGACGCTCGCTCGGGACGAGCTGGAAGTTCTGCAACTCGCGAAGCTCCGGGTCCAGTGCGAGTGGGCGGCCACCCGCAGCCCCTGGTACCGGCGGGCGTTCGCCGCAGGCCGGCTTCGAGCCGTCTCAGCTTCGGGGGCTGGATGACCTGCGGCGCCTGCCACTGCTGACCCGGGACGAGTGGATGGCCTCGCAGGCCGCTCGAGCCGCCGTACGGCGAGTTGCCCGCGATCGGCGCCGAGGGCGCGATCCGCATCCACACGACGTCCGGCACCACCGGCCGAGGGCCGCTGCGGGCGCTCGACTCCCGCAAGGACTGGGCGTGGATCGCCGAGATGTGGGCGTACGCGATCTGGGGCTGCGGCGTCCGTCCCGCCGACATCTCCTACATCGCGTTCGGATACGGGTCGTTCATCGGCTTCTGGGGCCTGCACTACGCGATGGAGAAGGTCGGGGTCCTGAACGTGCCCGGCGGCGCCCAGTCGACCGAGGCGCGGGTGATGCAGATCGCCGACTTCGGCGCCACCGTCGTCGCCTCGACGCCGACGTATGCGCTGCGGCTCGCTCAGGAGGCGGAGGTGCTCGGGATCGACCTGCGCGGCCTCCGCGGTCTCGCGGCTGATCCTGTCCGGCGAGCCGGCCGGCTCGATCCCCCAGACGAAGGCGCTGATCGAGGAGCAGTGGGGGGCGAAGGCGTACGACACCGCCGGGATGACCGAGATCGGGACGATCATGGTGTTCGAGTGCTCCGAGCAGCCGGGCGGGACCCACCTGATCGAGGACCACGTGCTCGAGGAGGTGATCGACCCCGAGACGCTCGAGCCGTGCGACTACGGCCAGCCCGGCGAGCGGGTCGTCACCTCGTTCGGCCGCGGGTCGATCCCGCTCATCCGCTACCGCACCGGCGACCTCGTCTGCCGTGTTCCCGCGGCGACGTGCGCGTGTGGCCGGGGATTCGACATCTACGAGGGCGGGATCCAGGGCCGGGTCGACGACATGAAGCTCGTCCGCGGCACGAACGTGTACCCGCGCGCGATCGAGTCGATCGTCCGCGAGTTCCCCGAGGTCGACGAGTTCCAGACCGTGATCACCTCCGAGGGGATCCGCGACGAGATCACCCTGCGGATCGAGCTCAAGCCCGCGTGGGACAGCTCGGAATGCTGGCCGGCGCTGTCGGACACCCTGCACCGCCGGCTCGCGCACGCCCACGAGGGGCTGAACTTCCGGGTCGAGCGGGCCGGGGAGAACGAGCTCCCGCGGTTCGAGCTCAAGGCCAAGCGGACGGTCGACCTCCGCTAGGCGCCCGTCGGGGCGGCGGGGTCAGTGAGCTCAGTCGACCTGCTCGGACGGCCGTTGACGCCCGCCGAGGAGCGCCTGCTCGCGGTCTACGAGGAGCTCAAGGCGCTGTGCGGCGAGGACCTGCCGCCGAACGCCGCCGCCAACGTGCGCGCCGCGCTGGCCCTGATGCACAACGCGGTCAACGGCCTCGCCCTGCGCTACGAGCACCTCAGCGACATCGGCGTCTGATGCGAATCGCCGTCATCGGCGGGGGCCCGGCCGGCCTGTACTTCTCAATCCTCATGCGCAAGGTCGCGCCCGACTGGCCGGTGACCGTCGTACGAGCGCAACCGGCGCCTCCGACGCGTTCGGGTTCGGGGTCGTGTTCTCGGACGAGACGCTGACCGTGTTCGAGCACGCCGACCCCGAGACCTACGCGGCGATCACCGAGCGGTTCACGCGCTGGATCGGACATCGACATCCACCACCGCGGGACCGTCTACCACGTCCGGCGGTCACGGGTTCTCGGCGCTCGGCCGCCGCGAGCTGCTGCGCGCTGCTGCAGGAGCGGGCCGCTGGGGCTGGGCGCGGAGATCCTGTTCTCGACCGAGGCCCCGGGGTTGGAGTCGCTGGATTCGTTTGACCTGGTGGTCGGCGCTGACGGTGCCTCGACTCGGTCGTGCGCTCGTCGCTGGCGGACGCGTTCGGCCCGTCGCTCGAGCCACGCCGGTGCCGGTACATGTGGCTCGGGACCGATGTGGCCTACGACGCGTTCAAGTTCTTCATCGCGGAGACCGAGCACGGGGTCTTCCAGGGCCACGCGTATCCGTACAGCGACACGATGAGCACGTTCATCGTCGAGACCCACGAGGACGTGTGGCGCCGCGCCGGCCTCGACCGGCTCACGCCGGGCCCGCTGCCGCCCGGCCGCAGCGACACGGCGAGCGTCGAGTTCTGCTCCGAGCTGTTCTCCTCGGCGCTCGAGGGCCGGGCGCTGATCACCAACAACTCGAAGTGGATCACGTTCACGACCGTCCGGAATCGCTCGTGGTCGGCCGGCGAACGTCGTCCTGCTCGGGGACGCGGCCCACACCGCGCACTTCTCGATCGGGTCGGGGACGAAGCTGGCGATGGAGGACGCCGTCGCCCTGGCGTGGGCGTTCAAGACCTCCGGTGAGGACATCGGCGCGGCGCTGTCGATGTACGAGTCGGAGCGGCGCCCGATCGTCGAGAGCACCCAGCGCGCCGCCCAGGCCTCGCTCGAGTGGTTCGAGGGGCTCGGCCGCTACGTCGAGCAGCCGCGGACGCAGTTCGCGTTCAACCTGCTGACCCGCAGCCGCCGGATCACCTACGACAACCTGCGGCTGCGCGACCCCGGGTTCGTGGCCTCGGTCCACCCCGACGATCCGACGGCCGCCGATGTTCCGGCCCTTCTCGCTGCGGGGGCTGAGGCTGCGCAACCGCGTCGTCGTCTCGCCGATGGACATGTACTCGGCCCTCGACGGGGTCCCGAGCGACTTCCACCTCGTCCACCTCGGGGCGCGGGCGCTCGGCGGGGCCGGGCTGGTGATGAGCGAGATGCTGTGCGTGTCCCGGAGGGCCGGATCACGCCCGGGTGCGCGGGGCTGTGGCGCGTCCGATCACGTCGATGCGTGGCGACGGATCGTCGCCTTCGTCCACGAGTTCTCCGGATGCGCGGTGGGCGCCCAGCTGGGGCACTCGGGGCGGAAGGGCTCGACGAAGCTGATGTGGGAGGGCATCGACGAGCCGCTTGGAGTCCGGCAACTGGGAGGTGATCGCGCCCTCCGCGCTCGCCTACGGGCCGTCGCAATCAGGTTCCGCGCGAGATGTCGGTGTCGGATCTGCGCGCCGTGCGCGACCAGTTCGTGTGGTCGGCCCGGGCGGCGTCTGCTGCCGGCTTCGACCTGTTGGAGCTCCACTGCGCGCACGGGTACCTGCTGTCGTCGTTCCTCTCGCCGCTGACGAACCGGCGGTCGGATGCGTACGGCGGGTCGCTGGCCGCGCGCGCTCGGTATCCGCTCGAGGTGTTCGACGCCTGCCGCGCGGTGTGGCCCGCCGAGAGGCCGATGAGCGTGCGGATCTCGGCCACCGACTGGGTGCCGGACGGGTTCGACGACGACGACGCCGTGGCGTTCGCCGGGATGCTGCTCGCCCACGGCTGCGACATCGTCGACGTGTCCTCGGGCCAGGTGACGCCGGACGAGAAGCCGGCGTTCGGCCGCAGCTACCAGACCCCGTTCGCCGACCGCATCCGCAACGAGGTCGGGATCCCCACGATCGCCGTCGGCGCGATCTCCTCCTACGACGACGTCAACACGATCATCCTGTCCGGCCGCGCCGACCTGTGCGCGCTCGCCCGCCCGCACCTCTACGACCCTCACTGGACGCTCCACGCCGCCGCCGACCAGGGCTTCGCGGCCGAGTGGGTCCCGCAGTACCGGGCCGGGTCACGCACCCCGCCGAGCGGTCGCGACGACGGGATCGTCAAGGAGCTCCAGCGGACGTTCGAGCCGGCCGTGCTCGAGCCCCGGCCCTGAGTCCCTCGGGTCGTCTGATCCGCTCCAGCCGCAGGATCTCGTCGTCACGCTGCTCGGCGCGTACGTCCGGCCATCTGGTGTGGTGGTGTGGTCCGGCGGATTGGTGGAGCTGCTCGGCGAGCTCGGCTTCTCGGCCGGTGCTGCGCGGGTGGCTCTGACGCGCGTCGTGCGCCGCGGGTTGCTCGAGCGGGTGCGCTCGGGACGGCTCGTCTTCTACCGGCTCACCGCCCGCTGCGACCGGGTGCTGGCCGAGGGCGACGGGCGGATCTTCCGCGCTCGGCGATCCGGTGCTCCGCCGGCGACGCGTGGACGCTGCTCTGGCACCAGATCCCCGAGGACCGGCGGCTCGAGCGCAGCCGGCTGGCCCGCCGGCTGCGGTTCCTCGGGTTCGGGTCGGTCCAGGACAGCGTCTGGGTCTCCCCGCACGACCACGCCGCGCGAGGTCGGGCGGCTGCTGGCCGAGCTCGACGTGTCCGCGTTCGCGACGGTGTTCGCCTCGGCCGCGTCGGCCTCGCCCGGCCTGCGCGCGCTCGTCGATCGGGCGTGGGATCTCGAAGGGCTGGCCGATCGCTACGAGGCGTTCGTCGCCGAGTTCGCGCCGCTGCGCTCACTGCCTCTGGGGGACCGGGAGGCGTTCATCGCCCGCACGCGCCTCGTCCACCTGTTCCGCGGCTTCCCGCAGCTCGATCCCGAGCTCCCCGAGGACGCTCGCGCCGCTCGGCGCGGCCCGCGCGAGCGCGCGGTCGAGACGTTCCGGGTGCTGTACGAGTCGCTGGCCGAGCCGGCGCAGCGTCACTTCGACGCCGCGGTCACGCCCTGAGGGCTACTTCGGGCACGAACGCGAACACGCGGCTCGGGCTCCCGGTTCCACCCACCAGCTTCAGCGGCGAGACGACGATCAGCGCCCCGGTGAGCGGCAGCCGGTCGAGGTTGGCGAGCTGCGTCAGCCCGAGCCGGCCCGCGCCGAGCAGGAGGTTGTGCAGCGGGAACGGCGGGTCCATCCCGCCGGCCGACCCCGCGTCGATCCCGACGGTCTCCACGCCGAACCCGGCGATCGCCCGCGTCTGCGCCAGCCACCGGGATGCCTCCACGTCCGGCCCGGGCGTGTGCGGGCCGTTCTCGTCGGCGTTGAGGAACGTCGCCTCGTCCTGGGCGCGCGACTGCCAGCCCGTGCGGAACAGCACCCAGGCGCCGTCTGGGATCTGCCCGTTCTCCTGTTCCCACCGTTCGAGGTCGCTGACCGTCAGCAGGTAGTCGTTGTCCTGTTCGGTCTCGGCTCGTCTTGTCGATCACGCAGGCCGGCCCGATCAGCCGGGTGGGAGCGACCGACGCGACGTCATCGCCGTCCTTGCCCGTCACCCAGTGGATCGGCGCATCGAGGTGCGTGCCGACGTGCTCGCCGATCGTCAGCGTGTACCACGCCCACGCCGGGCCGCGGTCGTCGTAGCGGCTGATCTCCTCGCGGCTGAGACCCGGGGTGTTGGCGAACGGCGGCGGCAGCTTGATCACCGGCGTGCTCTCGCTCAGCGGCTGGGTCAGGTCGACGATCTCGACCGAGCCGTCCGCCAGTCCTCCGATCAGGCCCGCGACCTCGGTGTCCATGCGTGTCTCCTCTCGTGTTCGTCTCAACCGGCCCGGAAGGCTTCCTCGAGCCACTCCGCGCAGATCGTCGGGTTGACCTTCGCATCGAGCACGAGCGGACGGCCGCTCTGCTCCTGGTGCCACTCCTCGATCACGTCGAGGTCGTCCGGCGTGGTGACGGTGTGGCCGCGTGCTCCCGCCGCCGTGGCGATCGCCGCCAGGTCCGCGTCGGGGAAGCGCACGAGCGACACGTCATGCCCCATCGGCGCGAAGTGGTGCACCTCGGCCCCGTACGCCGCGTCGTCGTAGATGAGCACGAGCAGGTTGCCGAGCTTCAGCCGCGCCGCCGTCTCGATCTCGGCCAGCGCCATGAACGCCCCGCCGTCGCCGATCGCCGCGACCGCCGGCCGGTCGGGCCTCGCGATCGCCGCCCCGATCGCGTTACCCAGGCCGAGCCCGACGGCCTGGAACCCGTTCGGGAACACCCACGCGCGCGCGTCCGGGACGGTGAGGAACATCGCCGGGTAGCCGAGGAAGTGGCCCGAATCGACGGCGACCGACTTGTCCTCGGGCAGATGGTCGTTGACCGCCTTGGTGAGTGTGCGCGGATCGATGTAGGTGTCGGTGGAGGCGTCGTCGTAGGGCTCGTCGTACCAGCTCTTGCTGTGGATGTCGGCCGCCAGCTTCGGGGTGCGGAAGCCTTGGTTGGCGTGGCTGCGGTTCTCGAGCCCGGTCACGAGCTGGGTCGCCGTCGCCCGCGCGTCGCCGATCACCGCGAGGTCGACGGGCCGGTTGCGCCCGATCGCCTTCGCCTCCAGGTCGATCTGGATCACCGTCGCCTCCGGGTTGATCATCGCGCCGTGCTTCGTCGTCCAGTGGTTGACCGACGCGCCGAACACGAGCACGCAGTCGGCCTGGGGGAGGAGTGTCTGCGCGAACGGCGACGCGAACCCCCCCGAGATGCCCACGTTGTACGGCAGTCCGGCGAACAGCCCGTTGGCCGGAGCGCTCGTGGCGGTGATCGCGCCGATCAGCTCGCCGAGCGCCTCGAGCTCGGTCTGTGCCTCGGATAGCACGGCGCCGCGCCCGGCGATGATCACGGGTTTCTTGGCGTCCGTGAGTTTTTCGATGACCGCCTCGATCGCCGCCGGGTTGGGGTCGGGTGGGTGCAGTGGCGGCGGGGCCGGCGCGCTCGGCTCGGTGCGCGTCGCGGGCTGCGGCTGGATGTCGATCGGCAGCATCAGCACGACGGGTCGGCGTTCGGCGACCGCGCGGTGGTAGGCGCGCTGCGCATCGTCGGCCGCCGTCTGCGGGCTGAACACCCGGTCGGCGATCGCGCCCACCGATTCCACGAGGTCGTGCTGATCGATCCGGAAGTTCGACGTGAGTGCCGCCGCCGGGCTATCTCCCGCAAGCACGAGCACCGGCGTCCGTGATTTCGCCGCCTCCGTGAGCCCGGTCATCGTGTTCGTGAGGCCCGGGCCCTGGTGCACGCTGCAGATCCCGACCCGGCCGGTGACCCGCGCATAGCCGTCCGCCATGCAGATCGCCCCGCCCTCGTGCCGCGCGGGATGGAAACGCGCGCCCCGGCTGAGCATGGCGTTGGTGACGACCAGGTTGCCGCTCCCCAGGACCCCGAACGCGTCGCTGACCCCCATCGCCGCGATCGTCCGGCCGACCACGTCCGCCACCGACGTGCCGGCTGCGCTCATCGGTGCGACACCCCGTCCTCGCTCACGAGAGCGTGATCCTACATGCGACCGGGGTGCCCCGTCCGGTATCTTCGGGGTCGTTTCCCCCTTCCCTAGCGGGGGAACATGTTGTCGTGACCAGCAGCGGATCCGACCCGTTCCCAAACGAGCCCCAAGCGGGCTCGTCCGGCAGCTCCGACGACCCCCAGGACGTCTCCCCGCCGGCTGACTCCTACGCCGCGTCCTCGGGCGAGCCTGCCTCCGCGAGCGAGCCCGCGTCCGCGGCCCCTGAGCGCGCGCGCAACATGCTTCCCGGCCGGTCCCGCCGCCGCTTCGGCGCCGAGCGCCTGCTGATGCGCCTGATCGCCACCGCGGGCATCGTCGGCATCGGCGTCGTGATCGCCGCGATCCTCGCCGCCAACAAGGTCCAGGGCTGGATCATCGGGCTGGCCGTCGCGGTCGTCAGCGTCGCGCTGTCGGCTGTGCTCTGGTCCTCGCGCCAGCTCTGAGCTGCTCGGCGTTTCGCGGCCCGCTGCCCCTGCGGCCCGCGCCCGGCCGGCGTGCCCCCTCGGCCCGCGCGCCCCGGGCCCGCGTGCCCCATCGCCCGCGCGCCCCGAGCCCGCGCGCCCCCTCGCCCGCGCGCCCCTGCCCCGTCTCAGGGCCCGGAGCGCGCATCTTCTACTGTGGGGACCGTGACCTTCCGCGACATCAGCACCGTGGATTCCCGCCCTCCGTTCGACTCGCACTGGAGCGAGCCCGCCATCACCGTCCGCGGCCTGTCGAAGTCCTTCGGCGACGTCCGCGCCCTCGTGGATGTCGACCTCGACGTGGCGCGCGGAACCGTGCTCGGTCTGCTCGGCCCGAACGGCGCCGGCAAGACAACGTTCGTGCGCGTGCTCACCACCCTGTTGAAACCGGACGCTGGGACGGCTTCGGTCGTCGGCCTCGACGTCGTGAGCCAGGCCACCGAGCTACGCGAGAAGATCGGTCTGGCGGGGCAGTACGCGGCGGTCGACGAGAACCTCACCGGCCTCGAGAACCTGACCATGGTCGGTCGTCTGTACGGCGCCGACCGCAGCACGGCCCGCGCCCGCGGTCGCGAGCTGCTTGAGAGCTTCGATCTCGTCGAGGCGGCCGACCGCCCGGTCAAGACGTACTCGGGCGGCATGCGCCGCCGCCTCGATCTCGCCGCCGCGCTCGTCGCCAAGCCGCCGGTCCTGTTCCTCGACGAGCCGACGACCGGCCTCGACCCCCGCAGCCGCCTCAGCCTGTGGGAGGTCATCGAGAATCTCGTCGACGAGGGCACGACCGTCCTCCTGACCACGCAGTACCTCGACGAAGCCGACCGCCTCGCCGACACGATCGCCGTGATCGACCACGGCCGCGTCATCGCCGAGGGAACATCGGATGTGTTGAAGGACCGCGTCGGAGGGGAGCGCCTGGAGGTGACGCTCGATTCCTCGGATGACAGCGAGACCGCCGCCCGGGCCTTGGCGCCCATCTCCGACGATCCGCCGGTTGTCGTCGACGGCGTTGTCTGTGTGAGCGTGCGTCAGCGCCGCGGCACGATCGTCGACGCGGTGAAGCGATTGAGCGACGCCGGGGTGGGGGTGGACGACCTCGTGATCCGCCGCCCGACCCTCGACGACGTGTTCATGACGCTGACCGGGCACGCGGCTGAGGACGGCGACGCCTCCGAGCCGCTCTCGGGCGCGCGCGGCCCGGGCCTGGGGGAGCCCACCAGCGCGAACCCGCGCAGCGCGAGCCCGCGCCGCGCGAACCCGCCCAGCGCGAGCCCGCCCAGCGCGAGCCCGCGCCGCGCGAACCCGCGCCCTCCCGCTCCCCGGACGACCGCGAGGCCCGCCCGTGAGGCGCCTCGTCACCGACACCCTGATCATCGCCGAGCGCAACCTCGTCCGGCTCCCGCGCGCCCCCGACCTGCTGCTCGCGTTCACGGTCCAGCCGATCATGTTCGTGCTCCTGTTCCGCTACGTCTTCGGCGGCGCGATCGCCACCGGCGGCATCCCATACGTCGAGTTCCTGATCCCGGGCATCATCGTCCAGAACATCGCCTTCGGCGGCTTCGTCACCGCCCTCGGCCTGAACGAGGATCTGCACAAGGGCCTGATCGACCGCTTCCGCTCGCTGCCCATGGCCCGCGCAGCCGTGCTGGCCGGCCGCACTCTGGCGGACGTCGTCACCAACACGCTCTCGATCGTGGTGCTCACCGTCACCGGGCTGATCATCGGCTTCTCGTTCCAGACGCCCGTGCTGCACGTGCTCGCCGGCGTCGGACTGCTGCTGCTCTTCGGCTACGCGTTCTCGTGGGTGTTCGCGTTCCTCGGGTTGATCGTCTCGTCGCCCGAGGCCGCGAACTCCGTGGGCTTCATCGCCGTGTTCCCGCTGACGTTCATCTCGTCGGCGTTCGTCCCGGTCCACTCGATGCCCGCCGTCCTGCGCGCGTTCGCCAAGGTCAACCCGTTCACGGTCACCGTCGACGCGATGCGCGAGCTCTGGGTCGGAATCCCGTCCGGCAACAGCGTCTGGGGCGCGTTCCTCTGGGGGTTCGTGATCATGGGCGTGTTCGCCCCGCTGGCGGTCGCGAAGTACCGCCGCGTGTCAGGCCAGTAACGAACTCCGTCACCGCTTTCAGCGTCTCCGCCGGCCTTTCCAGGTGCGGCTGGTGCTGGGCGCCGGGGATTTCCACCCGCCGCGTCGGTGCCGTCGCCGCCGTCTCGATTGCGTCCAGCTGGGCGAGCGTGCCGTACTGGTCGTCGATGCCCTGGATGAGCAGGATCGGCGCCTCGATTCGTTGCAGCTCCGGCCTCAAGTCCCAGCTCCGGAATGCCGGGTCGAGCCACACGCCGTTCCACCCGTAGAAGGCCGCGTCCACGTCGGCGTGGTAGCGCTTCATCCGCTCTCGCAGTCCACGGTTCTCGTAGACGTCCTTCGCCCGAGTGATCTCTGCGATCGCCACGTCCTCCACGAACACGTGCGGCGCAATCGCGATGACGGCCCTGACGGGGTGGTTCGCCGCATGGATGAGCGCGATCGACGCGCCATCGCTGTGCCCGAGCAGGATCGGGTTCGTGAGCTTCAGCCGTTGTCGTAGCTCCGGGAGGACCTCCAGGGCCTCCTCGTGCATGAACCTCGGAGTCCGCGCCTTAGGAGGCGGGTCGGACGCGCCATGGCCGTAGCGGGAGAACGCCACCACCCGCCTGCCGGTGCCGTCCCGCACCGCGCGCGGAAAGTCCCGCCACAGCGCGACCGAGCCCAGCCCCTCGTGGAGCAGCACGATGGCGCCGTCGTCGTCGCGGTCGCCGCCGCCGTCAGCGCCAGCGCCAGTGCCAGCGCCAGCGCCAGCGCCAGCCAGATCGAGCAGCTCGATCGATCCGCCACTTAGCTTGATCTGTGCGATCTCCCCACCTCGCGATTCTTGCTCGCGACCGCGCGACTCTCGCTCGCGACCGCGCGACTCTCGCTCGCCACCGCGCGACTCTCGCTCGCGACCGCGCGACTCTCGCTCGCCCGAGTCAGAACCGCACCAGGGTTGAGCAGGTTCTCAGGATCCAGTGCCCGCTTGATCCTCCACATCGCGTCGACCGCCGCCTCGCCCCGAGCCCGGGTGAGCCAACCCGCCTTCGCCACCCCGATTCCATGCTCGGCGCTGATCGTCCCGCCGCACCCGAGCGTCAGTTCGAGCACCGCGTCGTCCACCGAGGAGTCGTCCGGCTCGGCACCGAGCACGTTGACGTGAACATTTCCGTCACCCAGGTGCCCGAACAGGATCACCCGCCGGCCGCGCCCGACCACGCCCGGGACCTCGTCGATGAACCGCGCCAGCCGGTCGAGGGGGATGCCGACGTCGAGCTTGTGCGGAACGCCAACCGCGCTGATCGCCTCCGTATGGCCCTCCCGGAGCGCCCACAGCCGTCTCCGGCTCGCCGTGTCGTCGGCGATCACCGCGTCCCCGGCCTTGCCCACCGCCCCGAGCGCAGCCGCGAGCTCGTCCGTCGGATCGTCCCGCGCCGCGCATTCGGCGAGCACGTACACGGGCGCCCGCACCCGCACGGGCGACTCCCGCCGCTGATGCTCGAGCACGAGCGCGAGCCCATCATCCAGGAAGAAGTCGCAGCTCACCAGTGACGGCGCCCGCCGCCGCAGCGACGCGAGCACGTCAGCGGCCTCGTCGACCGAGCCCGTGGGAACGAGTGCGGCCACCCGCGCGGTCAGCAGCGGCACGAGCCGCCAGCGAACCCGCGTGATGATCCCGAGCGTCCCCTCGGACCCGACGAGCAACGAGGACAGGTCATAGCCGGCGTTGTCCTTGGCGAGCCCGCCCAGCCGCTCGATGACCGACCCGTCAGCGAGCACCGCCTCCAAGCCGGCCACCCGGGCCCGCGCGGTGCCGTACCGCAGCGCCTGCGCCCCGCCGGCATCGCACGCGACCAGCCCACCGATCGTGCACGAGTCCCGCGCGGCGATGTCCAGCCCGGCGTCGAGCCCCGCGCGTCCGGCGACAGCCTGCAGATCAGCCAGGGTGGCGCCGGCTCCGACGGTGACCAGGCCCGTGGCCTCGTCGACCGGCTCGACCGCGTCCAGCCGCCGCAGCGACAGAACAACCTCGCCGCCGCGGGGCACGCCGCCGCCGACCATGCCCGTGTTGCCGCCCTGCGGCACGATCGCGGCGCCGAACTCGACACAGGCCGCGACCACCGCCGCCACCTCGGCGGTGCTCCCAGGCCGAACAACACATCGCGCCCGTCCAGCGAACCGGCCGGTCCAATCCCGTTCATAGCCTTCGGTTGTGTCCGGCTCGCTCAGGACATGGGCATCACCCACGACCCTCGCCATGGCCGCGACCAGGGGGTCTCCGGCCGACCGATCCAAGCCTGTCTCCCGCGAGGCGCCGAGCACCAACCGATCTTCACGGCGGTCCGGCTGGCCGTCAAATCGCCGGCGGCGCCTCCGGGCACCAATGGCCGCTCCCGTGCGGCCAGCTGAACGGGCATCACGATAAGGGGGTGGCGGCGGGACAGCCTGGCTGGGCGCGCCTATGTCCCGCCGCCTGCTGGTCTCACGTGGGGCGCGCAAGACCAAGCTCGTTCTCGTCGCTGGGATCGGGATCGTCGATGTCGACGACCACGCACGTCATCGTGTCCTTGAAGTAGAAGCGGACGCTTCCGAACCCGTACTCCACGACATCCGGTGCCGGCAGCCCCTGGTGCTCCAACAGCTCCCGCATCCGCACATCGGCTAGAACCTTCATCTCGAGCGTCGCCATGCCGAGATGATGCGGCCGACCCCTGCAACAGATCTAGACACAAACGTGCCAATTCTGTTGCGAAACCGCACCAATTCTGTGGAGCCGCCTGCCCTTCCCTCCCTACGCCCGGGGCTGAGCGGTCGACCAGCGCCCGATCGCTCCCGAACCAAGGCCGGCCGCAACCACGCCCGCAAGACTTGAGCAGCTTTAGCCCAGTCTGCTATCAATATGGGTCCACCGCGGGGTGGAGCAGTCTGGTAGCTCGTCGGGCTCATAACCCGAAGGTCGCGGGTTCGAATCCCGCCCCCGCTACTAGAAAAGCCCTCGAAATGAGGGCTTTTTCTTTGCCCGGATTGCTTCGCTTTCCGAAACGGGTACCAAACGGGTACCAAGATCTGCATTAGTATCGGGGTCCGTGAGCAGGCCGTCCGGCTTCGTTTTCAGGCTCGAGAAGACCCGCGGAGCGTCGTGGTGGGCCAAGTACCGGCTGCCCGACGGGACGCAGGTCAAGCGGAAGATCGGGCCGGTGTGGGCGGGGCGTGGGCGGCCCGCCGAGGGGCACTTCACGAAGCGGCTCGCCGAGGACTGGCTGCACGATCGGCTGGAGGAGGTCCGGCGGGAGGCGGCGTCCGCTGTCGCCGGCGCCGGACGCCGCGCGGCCCGGCGCGGTCGTGCGAGCGTGACGTTCGCCGAGGCGGCCGCGGAGTACCTGCGCTTCGCCGAGGAGGATCGCGGCTGCAAGCCCTCGACGGTCCGCGGCTACCGCAACGCGATCAAGCGTCCACCTGCTGCCCGTGTTCGGCGCGATGACGCTCGAGGACATCACGGTGCAGGAGATCGAGCGCTGGCGCGCCGGGCATGTCGAGCGCCCGCGCGCAGCGCGAGCTCTCGAACAAGACCAAGAACAACCTGCTCGTGCTGATGCACGCGATCTTCAGGCGCGCGGTCAAGCTCTACGGCCTGCCGGCGAACCCGGTCGCGAGCGTCGATCGCTTCCGCGTGCGCTCGAGCGGCGACATCCAGGTGTTCTCGCCCGAGGAGGTCTGGGCGCTCGTCCGCGCCGCCGGGTCCGAGGCCGACGCGGCGATCTTCCTGACCGCGGCGTTCACCGGCCTGCGCCGCGGCGAGCTGCTCGGGCTGCGCTGGCGCGACGTCGACTTCGCCGGCTCGACGATCAGGGTCCGCGCGAGCTACGCCGCCGGCAAGCTGACGACGCCGAAGTCCGGCAAGGTCCGCGCCGTGCCGATGGCGCCCGACGTCGCGAGCGCGCTCGCGCAAGCTCGGCGACCGCGAGCGGTACACCGGCGACGACGACTTCGTGTTCGCCGGCGAGGCCGGGCTGCCGCTCGACGGCGACGCGCTCAGCAGCCGGTACCGAGACGCGCTCGCGCGGGCCGGGCTACGGCCCTTCGGTTCCACGATCTGAGGCACACGTTCGGTACGCGGATGATCGCCAAGGCGGACATCCGCCGGGTGCAGGAGTGGATGGGGCACGCCGACATCCAGACGACGATGAAGTACCTGCACTACGCGCCGCGGGAGGAGGACGCCGAACTCGTGACGAGCGCCTTTGCGCCGGCCAGTGGACCCGCCCCTGGTGGATCCGAGCCCGGTCGAGATGGCCGGCCCTGAGCGCGTCCAGCGCTGGGTCGCCGTCCGGTCCGAGCTGGCGCTCGTTGCCCGCTGATGACCCAGCATCCAAACATCGCGATTCCTCACGTGATCAACCTCGTGCTGACCGGCCGACCGAGTCAGCCTGACGCTGACGCGCCGGTGCTCCAGGCGGCCGTGCACGGGTGGGTACGAGGGCCACATCGAGGGGGAGGCTTGCCGGACACGCCCCGGGTCTGCCGACAACGTTCCCGAGCAACGAGATGCCGTCGCCGCCGTTTCCGGCGCCCGGCTCCGACTCGCCCGTGCGCGAGATTGCGGCGGAGGTGAACGAGCGCTGCGATCGGGCGGATCTCAACGGTCGAGTAGCACTCGCGGCAGCACTTGGCTGGATTGGCGGCTGGGCAGAAGGGCGTAGCTGCCCGGGTTGCAGCCGCGCGGGCGCGAGAACCTTGAGATGGCCGCCGGCCTGCGTGCGGGCGAATACGAGCTTGTGGCCCGTCTTCGCCCGTGGGCGGCCGCGCCGGCTAACGGAGCTTATCCCCAGGCTCTGCTTCACGACCGTCGCCTTGGCGGAGCGGACGAGGCGCTCGCCGCACATAAGCGGGTGGTCGCGTGTTCGCGGTCAGCCGTCGCAACTGCCCTCGCAGGAGAGCCGGTTCTTCTCCGGCCTTTAGCGAGCTATCATACTTGACGATAAGGTTGACGAAGAAAGCTGAGATGGTCTAGCGAGAGAGGGCAATCCATGATTGGCGACCTACCCACAGCTCCCCAAATTCACGCTTGAGCAACACCAGATCGCCCAGGTGATCTGCCAGGTGCGCTTTTCGCCTGTTCTGCGACTACAGCGGCAGGAGGAGGTCGCACGGTTTCAGGACGAAGTCCGCGCTCAGTACCCGATTTGCCTCAGAACAGGCGATTGGGTTCCTGATCACTCCTCGGGGGTCGCGCAACAAGACACTGGAGCGAGGAACTACCGGTTTATCGACCGAGACAGCGGAGTCATGCTGGTCCTGGGTACGGACTTTGTCGCGGTCGAAACGCGAGACTACGTCGCAATCGAGGACGTTATCGGGCGGATCAAGAAGGCGGTTGAGTTAGTCGCCGCCCTCTTCGCCCCGGCGATGCGCATGCGGTTGGGCTTGCGCTTCACAAACGAATTCCGGTTCGACTCGAGCGGCCTAGCTGATCACGTGCGAGGCGCGTTCAATCCATTGCTTCTGGGCCCGCTGGGAGTCGGCGAGCTGGCGTCCACCGTCGAGAGCACCCAGTCCGTCATCAGGCTCCATTCGAACGACGGCACCATCCTCCAGGTGATCCATGGCCTCAACACGCAAGGTGGGACGACCGTTCCCCCGATCCCAGGCGCCACGCTTCCACGTGTACCTCAGGAGCCGTTCTACCTGCTGGACTTTGACGCTTTCTCAGAGGAGGTTGTGCCGCTCAGCGGTGCCGCCGTGGCCGAGCAAACTCTCGCTTTCAACGACCAGATACGTACATTGTTCGCCTGGGCTACAAACACTGCATGCCGTCGGACGGTCTTGGGAGAAAAGGCAGAATGACGACCACCATGCAACCGCGGGTGCCAGCTGCTCCCAAAGCACGCGACGATGCGGCCCTCTTGGGTCAAACCCTTCCTCAGACCGCTCCGAGCGCGTTGTGGCATCAATGCCCTCCGACAAGTCTCGCGGTCGTGGGTTGGATCCCGTGCCGGCACACCGCGAGCCCATGGCAGTGGCCGAACATTGAGGCGACTGGGCCCGCGCCATTCCTTTGTACGCCATGGGCACCTCTACGGCCCTGTAGGGATCCTCAAAAACAGATGCCTTCGCGGCTCGTTCGTGCTGTCCGGGCGGAGCCGAGTCACAGCCGTCGAGTTCGTCAATGATCTGAGCGCCGTCCTCGTCGGAACGTCGTTCCTTGAGCTGACCTACGACAACATAAGAAGCAATCCGTTTCATTCAACCGACACGCGCATGGCCGAGCTCCGAGCTCTCGCCCCGGCTCTGTCATTGCGCGATTGGGCGGACGGCTTGGGTGTCACAAAGCAAGCAATCCGAAACTGGGTCGCCACTGAGCCACGGGAACGGCCCGAACTGGACGATGCGATGACGGCGCTTCGAGCGGCCTCCATTCGACATTCCGACGTCTCTCGATGGCTACGAACACGACTTCCAGGAAGCGACCACAGTCCGCTCGATCTCATGCGCAGCGGGCGGTGGCGCGCGCTCCGAGCAGCTACCAGGCTGAAGCCAGCGATCAGGATCGTAACACCCCCGACGCCGACTATGCGGGCGGAAGCGCGCGGGCGTCGGGCCGTCAGCAGACAACTAGGTGGTCGAGATGCGCCTCCGGCTCCGGATGACGAGGAGTGAGTCAGGGTGGCAGACGAGCCGAGCTACGACCGAGATGCGCTTCTTGCCACTGGTTGGCGGCGGAAGTGTGCTCCACCCGATGCACCGATTGAGCCCATCGCGTGGATTGGCAGGAAGAAGACGCAGGGCTGAAGGCCCGGAAGGACGCAGCTGCAAGGTCTCGGGACGGGGCACTTACCGAGCCGTATGTGTATCCACGACCAGCAAAGTCGGGAGATCGCATGGCCCTGATTTCGCAGGATTGCGACATCCTGAAGCCTCCGGAGGAGTTTCCGTACGTCGAGTTCGCCCTTGTCCTCGAAACGTCGACTCCAGCTGTGATTCGCGAGGCGGACAGCCTGACCAGCGCTCGCTATTTCCGGCTCGGTGATCCGGCGAGCGGCCGCCGGCTCAGATCCTCGATTACCGGTTCAAGGCACAGGCCGACAAAGGCCTGCTGATTCAGCATCGCCCAGAGAACGAGCTCATCGCCCAGATGGATGGCTCTCGGAGAACGGTCTTTCGCGAGTGGCTCGGCAGGCAGCTTGGGCGTGAGGCCGTCTCGGACGAGGACACCCGGCGGATTGTCGAACCGATCAGAGAAGCTTGGAAGGCGCTAGCAACGGGCCACCCCGATACGGCCCGGGCATGGGATCGATGACCGCCGAACTGCGGTTTCGGCACGCCGACGGAAATCGGCTTCATCTTTACATGATCACGCATGACACCGTCGATCCTGGCGACGCGGACCTTCTCGAAATGACTGACTGGGCCGTCGAAACGATCGACTGGCACGAGGCGCTCGTCGATGTCACGGTAACCAACGAGTGGGAAATGACCATCGGTGAGCACCGAGCGACTCAGGAGATCGATCTCGCCTGGGCGTCGTATGGGGAGGGTCAGGAGGCCGCGTAGCCTGTCCGATGGCCGAACGGAAAGGGTTGGCCCCTCCCTCGTGGAACTCGCTCCGACGGTCTCGGTTGATCGTTACAAAGTGAGCTCGATCGCGGCCTCCTGGGTCGTAGACGGGGTTGGGCTGGTGATGGCGGACTCGGCGCGCGATCGCGATCGCGAGAGGCAGGAGGTCGTAACCGATCGCCTTGCGGAACTGCTCCTCGGCTTCGAGCGTCCCCACGCCGAGTCCCAGCGCCCTCCCCGCTCGGCGCCCGCGACGATCAGGTCGACGTCGAATCCGAGGGGAGTGGGTGTTTGAGGATCGCCTGTGCAAGCCTGCGTGGGGATAACGGGAATCCAGCACGTCGCCGCGAGCGGGCAGCCTTCCGGCATGCAGCGGCAAGGACACGCGAGTCCGTCTGCGAGCACCCATGAGAGGACATAAAGGGACACCCATGCACAGTATTGCCCAGTAGTCGTCGGCCTGCACTGATACGGTCCGAACATTTCCGGAAGGTGTCTGACGTCCCGGAGGGTTCAGATTGGTTGCAGCGCAAGACGATGTCCTAACGGCGGAGGAAGCGGCGTATCTTCGCGTGAGCCTGAAGACGCTGTACCGCTTGGCGGCGGCCGGCAAGGTGCCTGGTCAGAAGGTTGGTCGAGGGTGGCGGTTTCGTCGCGCGGACCTGATCTCGTTTCTCCAGTCGCGGCCCCGGTGACAGCGGACCCGATCAGGCCCGAAGCGCTCATGCGGCTTCGGAACGCCGCTGTCAGCCGGACGCCGGTTTCGCTCGGCTCGCGTCGCACGGGATCGCCCCACGAGTATTATCGCTACCCAGCACGGTTTTCGCCGGGGTTGGCAGCGGCCGCGATTTCGGCATTTAGTGAGCCGGGTGATCTGGTCGCGGACTACTTCCTTGGTGGCGGCACGACGCTCGTTGAGGCTCGACTGGCTGGTCGGATCGGATTCGGCACGGACCTGAACTCGTTGTCCGTATTTGTCAGCAATGTCAAGACGCGGTTGTACAAGGGTCCCGAGATCGAAGACGTCGACGCTTGGGCAGAACGCGCCTAGCTCCTGCGACTCGCGGGCCATCGGCCAGCAGACGAACAGTCCGTCCTCCGCGACCGCAACTTCGACGATCCAGCGCTGGCCGAGCAACGGCGGTGTTGTCCTCGCGGCGCTCCGCGCACTGATGGAGTTGCAACGGAAGGGCCAAGGACTTCGCCCGCTGCGTCCTGCTCCGTAGTGCGCAGTGGGGTATGGACATGCGCAGCGAGGTTCCGACGCCGAGTCAGTTGCGCGCGGCCATTCGCGAGAACGCGACGTCGATGATCGAGGCGGCGCGCGTGGCAACGATGAGATATCGCAAAGCCGATCAAGCGACATCTCCGATGTCCCGCGACGATCGCTGTGCTGCATCAGGGACTGCCCGGCGTCGCAGGGCACTCCTCCTTGAAGGGATATCCCGCGCCGGGCTTAATCGTGACCTCGCCGCCGTACCCCGGCGTCTACGTGAACTATCACCGCTGGAAGCTACGAGGACGGCTGGAAACCCCTCTTCCGTACTTCATCGCCGGTCAGAGCGACGGCCATGGCCTAGCGCATTACACGATGGCCGCGCGCAGCGACCGGACACAGAGAACGTACTTCAGGCGGCTGGAAGCCGCGTACACAGATGTCGCGAGATTATGCGACGCGAGACATGGCTGGTTCAGGTAGTCGGGTTCAACGACGTCGACGACCAGTTCCGGCGCTACCTCACCACCATGAACCGAGCGGGCTTCACCGAGTGCTCATTGATCGGCTTGCAACCCATGACGACGGCCGACTATGGAGAGACGTACCCGGTCGACGCTGGTGGGCGCGGGCCGGGGACCGATCCGAGGTTGTCCAGCACACCTCCAGAGAGGTTGTGCTCGTCCACAGGCTCGGCTAGCGCCTCAATCCTCGTCGAGGCCGCCGATCGCCTGGAGCATCGGGATGAGGATTGGTCCGAGCGCGCGACTGGTACGCAGGACGTAGTCCTCGACTGACTCCGTGACACTGCTGTTATCTGCTTCTGGTGATCCTGAAGCAACGACAAGCCCGACGAGCACAAAGCCGTAGATGAACTGCTTTCGGAGCAGCTCGGCATTCGTCGGCCGCTCCTTCTGACTGTGCAGAAGGTACTTGTTATCGGTGTTGATGAAGAAGTCGTACACCGGCGCTAGCGGGTCGCTGGGTGTGCCAGCGTGGACGACCTTCAGCACACTCAGCTCATCGAAGCCGTGAGTCGCCACCCTGCCTGCGACACGGTGGTGATGTTGGGCAGAGCTAAGGCTCGCGCCGGCTCCTCCGCCGTCGCCCTTGCCGCTGTTGGTGTTGGTCTTGGTCCGCCGCCGCCACCGCCCCCGCCAACGCCCATCGGCACGACATCCAGCGTCAGCTCCATGGCGAATGCGTCGAAGCGCACGGGATCGGTGACCTCGATCAGGTATTCGATGGTGTCACCGGCGCTCGTGCCGGCGGGCAACGAGTCAAGCGTGAGATGCGCGATGCCGGACTTTGGGCCTGTTGTGCTCCATCCTCCGGCGTCGACCCACTTACCGCCCACCTTCCGCCGCACGTTCCACGCGCCGGGCTCGTGGTCGCGGACGAAGTCGGCGTCTTCGGCGTCAGTCTCGAAGGTGACCCGCGCGCGCCGACCGAGCTGGGTGGCGCGGCGTAGGCCCTCGCCGTTTTTCCGATCCTTGAACCGGAAATACTCTGGGTAGCGCTTGCCGACGAAGGAGTGTGCGTGCCTTGCCGCACCGCCCTTACCAGACGCGCCCGGCGGAAAGGGCGCCGAGACAGCCTGACCAAGCAGGAACAGTTTGGACAGGATCGGGTTCTTCTGCATCAGCCCCTGGAGCACGTTGTTGAGGGGCTTGTCATCAGCGAGTTTGTCCTGGATCGCCTCTGCCGGCGCTGCAACTGCAGTTCTTTGAGCGTTGCTTCGCCTCGCAGAAAGCTCTCTAACTTGGACTCCAGCTGCTTCGACAGTGCGTTCACGCTCAGGCGGTCACGACTGTTCATGAAGAGGTCTTCACGGGTCTGCCCATCGATTTGGCTGCAGTCCGCGTACACGAGCAGGAGTCGGCGATGTAACTCAGATTGACCTTGCGTCTGGTGAAGAAGTCCGTGCTGTAGGTCCCGTGCATCTGCCCGTTGACACCGAAGACGACACCGCTGGCGCGATTGCGGTACTGCTTGGCCTTGTCCTTATTCTTGAAGACGTAAACCCGGAGCTTGATCTGCGTACCGTCGTCCATGGCGATCACGCCCCGATCGGCTCGTCGGTCTCCAGCTTGTCTGCCTTATCTCGGTCGAGCCGAGCGACGAGGCCGAGCGCGTTCGTTGCGAAGCTACCGCTGTGACCCGAGTACCCCGGTCGACATTCGAAGACGCGAACGGGAGGGCCAGCTCCGGTAGGCCCGACGTCGATCCGTCGCAACAGACCTTCGTCCGAGAAGACGATGTTCGACTTCGTGCCCTGCCACGTGTACTCATAAGCTTGACCAGGGAGCCGTAGTTCGACTGCGGTGGTAGGCGTCCCGGACAGCTGCTCGTTAGCCTCCGGGAAGATCGGCAGCTCGTTGGCAGAGAAGCTACAGCACGCCCGGAGGGGCATGCCAGGGAGAGACACCGGAGCCAGGTATCTGTAGACAGAACTCCGTGCACCTGCCGCAGGCGGCATGCGGCGAACGACCGTAAAGCCCCACTGCTCGATCACGAGCAGATGGTTTGGGTCCAGAAGCGCGGGATCTCTCGCGAGACGATCAACTCGAGCTCGCTGAAGCGGAGAGCGCCGGTTCCGCCCATGTTGTATTTGCCCTGGACGAATGGGATGCGCAGCTTGTTGCTTCGTTCAGCGACATGAAGGTCCAGGGAAATCGTCGGGCGTCTGTCCTTCCCCTGATCGGCCACCGTCAGACTCGGCTGCCCTTGGTTTGGCACGTTGCCGGTGGCAGCGACGGTGAGCCGCCGCCCCTCCTCGGTCGCCTTCGTGTCCGGCCAGTCCGAATCCGGCCATCGCCGTCCTTCGGGTTCTGCTTCCCTTCGAAGAAACGGGCGACTGCCTGCACGCATCGACTGTCGGCGCGTTCGTTGCCTTCGGGATCAACAGCCGGCCAAGCAGCAAGCATTGACGAGCCGGGCGTCCTCGGCGTTGATCAACTTCTCTATGAAGGCCGCGACGGCGTCGGCCTGCTGGTTGCCGATGGTGGAGAAGTTGTTCTCAGTATCGCTGAACAATCGCCATGCGCCCGCGTTCTTCCATAGCCAGCGGTCGTCAGACGATACCACCTCTTCGGAGTCCGCACGCATGAGCTCCAGGCACACTAGGCCTCCCCGTCGACGACATTCGGAACCGGCGCACTCACGACCGCTCCCCCTCCTGGAGCGCCGCGGCCCGCGTCCGTGACGCCCCAGATGCCGCGCGGCGCTCTTATCGAGGTAACCCCGCTCGATCAGCGGAGCCGGACAAATTGAAGGCGAGATTGCCAGCGGATGGCGCCGGATTGAGGTTGTCGAGTCGGCTGGCATCAGATGCCGTTCATCTCGCGGCCGACTGCATCACGACTCGCGGTACGGCGCCTGACCACCGGCATCGACTAGCGCCCGTAGCAGAGGCATCTCGTAGCGCTCCTCGGGAAGCAGCGTGCCAGATGCCGCGCGCGTACTTGCACATCCCCCACTTCGCGCCCCTCTTCTTGCTCTTTGTGGTCTGCCTCGTGCGCGACGGATCCGTGGAAGAGTCGGCCGACGGAACGACGACTTGGTGTGGGCCTGCGCCGTTGAGGCTGAGCAATCGACGTAGCACGGTGTTCGGCGTGTCCACGAATGGTTCGGCCTTCGATTTCAGGTACTCGAAGATGTCGGAATCCAGGTCGATCTGCTGGCTCATTGCAATGTCACCCTTCTTGGATAGGTCGTACTTGCAACGCAGCTTAGGTGGTCATAAGGCCAATTGCAAGAAGAGTTGTAAGCTTTGTTAGAACGCCCTGCTCGGAGCGTACTTTGCGTCGACTTTCGGCTCGCGACGAATCCATTCGGCCGCCAGGCTAGGCGGCTGTCGATCAGGTCTGCGGGTTGCGGCGCGGAGCCGGACCGCGCGCTCAAGCGCCCGGCTCGACGGCGACGTCAACTGCCACGATGCGGGCAAGAACTTGAATACGCTCTTGCTGATGGGTTGATCCCGAGCTCACCGGCGACTTGGATCCTCGTGCCACCCGACTGGGCGATGTCCGCCCCGGACTCGGACCCATGAGCTGATCGCGCCCACCGCCGCAGGAACGCGTCCGGGCGGTGCTCGCTGGTCTCCTCGCGGCCCGATTGGCAGCGTGGGCCGATGTCGGCTCGATCGGCATGGTCCGGGCACCGATCGTGCGCATCGCGAGGCTCCCACTGAGCAACGATGGCTGCGACGGATCCAGGCCCGCGCGATCACTTGATCACCCGTGCGCTTGACCGGGACTTGGCGGCGATCGCACGCGACCTGCTTGAAGAGTCGCCGTTGGACGCCGCCGAGGCTCCTGAGCGCCTCGCGCGCCACGCGATGGCCGAGTTGCGGCGCGAGCTGGGGGCGGAGGATGAATCCGCCGATGTGCAGGCGCGCCGGGTCAACGAGCTGCTCGGCAGCCTTGCGGGGGATAGCATCGGCGGCGAGGTCGCGCTGCCGGCTCGGCTGCTGCAAGGGATCAAGGGCCGGTCCCCGTTCGGCGACATCGTCGCGTTGCCGCCGTTGCCCGCGACGCCGTTTAGCCAGAGCGATCTGCTGGTCAATGCCGAAGGCAGCCCAACGTCGGGTCGGAGCTGCGGCGGAGCTCGCGAGCGCCGACTCGGTCGATCTGATCTGCGCGTTTGTGATCTGGTCCGGCGTGCGTCATCTTGCGCGATGCGCTCAGAGACGTCACATCCCGCGGGGGACGGATCAGGGTGATCACGACACGTACATGGGCGCGACCGAAACGTGCGGTCGACGAGCTTGTCGCTGTTGGCGCCGAGGTGCGGGTAGCTTTCGATGCCCGCACGACCAAGCTGCACGCGAAGGCATGGCTACTTGAACGCGGTTCAGGATTGAGCACGGCGTTTGTGGGTTCCTCGAACCTGTCGCACACGGCGCTGTTTGACGGGCTCGAATGGAATGTGCGGCTCTCGTCGATGGACGCCGGCCACGTCATCGACCGGGTGCGCATGACGTTCGAGAGTCACTGGGCGTCCGAGCATTTCGCGGCGTACGACCCGGAGGTCAACGGCGATGAGCTCGAGCAGGCGCTACGTGACTACAGCCTGCGGTCACTAGGTGAGAGCTCGACGATCTCGTTCGCGAATCTCGATGTGCGGCCATACCCGCATCAGGAACGGATGTTGGAGGCGCTCACGATCGAGCGTGAGCGCCACGGACGTCATCGCAACCTCGTCGTCGCTGCGACCGGCACCGGCAAGACCGTGGTTGCGGCGCTCAACTACGCCAGCTCCTGGACCGGCACAGCCGCGATCTGTCGCTGCTGTTCGTCGCCCACGAGGCAAGCT